>NZ_CM149686.1:0-4297935 GCF_056173695.1 Anaerobacillus sp. 63XJN7_5_ISO-PGPR-S23-430
TTGGATAACATCACGGATCTCTGGCAACAGGCATTATCCGAAATCGAAAAAAAATTAAGTAAGCCGAGTTTCGAAACCTGGTTAAAGTCCACTTCTGCTAACAGAATGGAAGGCGACACCATTATTATTACTGCCCCCAACGAGTTCGCTAGAGACTGGCTCGAATCTAGATACTCAAGTTTAATAACGGAAACGTTACTTGAGCTAACAGGCAGTGAACTCAAAGCAAAGTTCATTATTCCCCAGAATCAGTCCGATACTGATTTGGATCTTGAACAATCTATGAAGAAAAAACCAAAAGCAAATCCCGCTCAGGAAGAACATCCGCAGAGCGTGCTTAATTCCAAATATACGTTTGATACTTTCGTTATTGGATCGGGGAACCGTTTTGCTCATGCAGCTTCCCTAGCAGTGGCTGAAGCGCCAGCTAAAGCTTATAATCCTTTATTTATTTACGGGGGGGTTGGCCTAGGAAAAACACACTTGATGCATGCAATTGGTCACTATGTCATTGAGCATAATCCGAATGCAAAAGTGGTGTATTTATCATCCGAGAAGTTTACTAATGAGTTTATTAACTCCATTCGCGATAACAAGACCGTTAATTTTCGCAATAAATATCGAAATGTAGACGTACTACTGATTGATGATATTCAATTTCTAGCTGGTAAAGAACAAACCCAAGAGGAATTCTTCCACACATTTAATGCGCTTCATGAAGAAAGTAAGCAAATTGTGATTTCAAGTGATCGACCACCTAAGGAAATACCAACGCTAGAGGACAGGCTACGATCACGTTTCGAATGGGGATTAATTACTGATATTACGCCTCCTGATCTTGAAACAAGGATTGCGATTCTTAGAAAGAAAGCGAAAGCTGAAGGTCTAGATATCCCAAATGAAGTGATGCTCTATATCGCTAACCAAATTGATACGAACATTCGTGAACTAGAAGGTGCTCTTATTCGAGTGGTGGCCTATTCTTCACTAATTAATCAAGACATGAATGCGGACTTAGCAGCTGAAGCTCTAAAAAATATTATTCCATCATCAAAACCTAGAGTCATCACCATCCATGATATTCAAAATGTTATAGGTGATCACTTCTCAGTAAAACTAGAAGACTTTGCGGCTAAAAAGAGAACGAAATCAGTCGCTTTCCCACGTCAAATTGCGATGTATCTATCAAGAGAACTGACCGATTTTTCTCTTCCGAAGATTGGGGAAGAATTTGGAGGCCGAGATCACACAACTGTGATCCACGCTCATGAGAAGATTTCAAAACTAGTGGATTCTGATCAAGCATTTCAGAAGAAACTGCAAGATATAGTAGAGCAGCTGAAAAATGGATAGTTACCTTTTTTGTGGATATTAGTTGATAGAGTGTGTACAATTATCCAGAGTTACTAACACACTATCCACAGGTGGATAACTTGCGTGATATAGGTTCAATAACACTTATCCACACATTCACAGCCCCTACTAGTAAGACTACGACTTTTTTTAAGTAATAAATATATAATCAGGGTCATTTATTTAGGAGGTAAATTATGCGTTTCAAAATCGAGAGAGATTATCTAGTATCAAGCGTATCTGATGTCATGAAAGCAGTATCTTCAAGAACAACGATACCGATACTGACTGGTATTAAAATCGTGGCAAGCGATGAAGGTGTAACATTAACAGGCTCTGACTCAGATATTTCAATCGAATGTTTCATTCCCGCAGAGGAAAATGATAAACAAATTGTTGAAATCTCTCAGATGGGAAGTATTGTTCTTCAAGCACGTTTCTTCTCTGATATCGTTAAAAAACTACCAGGTGATCAAGTAGAAATTGAAGTTCACGATAGCTTAACAACGAGAATCCGTTCTGGATCTTCAGAGTTTAACCTTAACGGTCTAGATCCTGAAGAATACCCACGTCTACCAGAAGTAGAATCCAAAGAAGGATTTCAAATTCAAGCAGATCTCCTAAAAAACATTATTAGACAAACGGTATTTGCTGTTTCTACTTCAGAAACTAGACCGGTGTTGACAGGTGTAAACTGGAAGCTTGAGAATAGCGAATTAAACTGTACTGCGACAGATAGTCACCGACTTGCTCTCAGAACAGTGCAGGTTGAACCTAATGGTAATGACCTTTCATTCTCAAATGTCGTTATCCCAGGAAAGAGTTTAAGTGAACTTTCTAAAATTATTGATGATAACGAAGAACTTGTAGATATTACGGTTACAGAGAATCAAATTCTATTTAAATCAAATCACATTCTCTTTTTCTCAAGACTTCTTGACGGAAATTATCCTGATACAAGTCGACTTATACCTAACGAAAGTAAAACAAACGTAACGGTATCAGCAAAAGAACTATTACAAGCAATTGATCGAGCTTCAGTTCTTGCACGAGAAGGAAGGAATAACGTAGTCAAGCTCGCAAGCATAGAGGAATCAACGTTAGAAATTTCCTCAAACTCTCCTGAAATCGGTAAAGTTATTGAACAGGTACAATCTCAATTCTTTGATGGAGAAGAGCTTAAGATTTCTTTTAGTGCTAAATACATGATGGATGCGTTGAGATCGATGGATTCCAATGAAGTGAATATTAGCTTTACTGGTGCGATGCGTCCATTCTTAATCAAGCCTATTGAAGGAGCTGCTATTATGCAGTTAATTCTACCGGTACGAACTTATTAATTTTAGTTAAAATTCATGCAAAAATATTGAGCTGCTGAGAAGAATTCTTCCAGCGGCTTTCTCTTTTTTCTTGCCATTGTGAAATTTCCACTCTATAAGTCATGCGTTTTAGTTAAAAAAGAGTTATAATAAACTATTGTCATCCTTCAAACTCGTCATCGTTGAATGGAGTAGAAGGAAAATGAGGTGAACGAAGATGAATGAAATCAAATTAATTAAAGAATACATCACTCTTGGCCAACTTCTTCAAGAAGCTGGAGTGATTAATACAGGCGGAATGGCAAAGTGGTTTCTGTCAGAGTACGAGGTCTATGTAAACGGAGAATTAGATGACCGACGTGGCAGAAAACTCTACAATCAGGATAAAGTGATGATTCCTGGAGTCGGGGAGTTTGTTGTATCTAGCTGAATGGGGGTTTCCCGTTGCATCTAAACACATTGAAAGTAACGAATTATCGAAATTACACGAAGCAAGAACTGCAGTTTGAAAATAACGTGAACGTTTTTCTCGGTGAAAATGCTCAGGGGAAAACAAACATCATGGAAGCTATCTATGTACTAGCTATGGCGAGATCCCATCGTACACCAAGAGATAAAGAATTAATCAATTGGGACGAGGAATATGCTAAAATAGAAGGTAGAATAGAAAAACGAAATGGTCCCCTCTCCCTCCAACTGGTTATTTCCCAAAAAGGTAAGAAAGCCAAACTAAATCAATTGGAACAGCAGAAACTGAGCAACTACATTGGTGCACTGAATGTTGTCATGTTTGCACCAGAGGATCTCAATCTGGTTAAAGGCAATCCTGGCGTTCGCAGAAGATTCATCGATATTGAAATTGGCCAGGTACAACCAGTCTATCTCTATTATCTTGGTCGATATCTGAAGCTTCTTCAGCAGCGTAACAGCTTGTTAAAGACCTTGCGATATCAAAAAAATCCCGATTATGTAATGTTGGATATCCTGACCGAACAATTAATTGAAGCTGCTGCGAATATTTATATACGTCGAGTTCGATTTGTTCAACTCCTTCAACAATGGGCTGAACCAATTCATTATGGAATTAGTAGAGGGCTAGAAAAACTTGAAATTCACTATAATCCAACTGTAGAGGTATCAGAACCAACCGATTTGTCGAAAATAGTAGATGGATATAAGCAAAAGTTTGATAAAATTAAAGAGAGAGAAGTTGAGCGTGGTGTTACGCTAGCGGGCCCCCATAGAGATGATTTGTCGTTTTTTGTAAATGGGAAGGACGTTCAAACCTATGGATCTCAAGGGCAACAGCGTACCACGGCTTTATCACTAAAACTTGCTGAAATTGAATTAATTCATAGTGAAGTAGGCGAATATCCTTTACTTCTGCTTGATGATGTTCTGTCGGAGTTAGATGATTACAGGCAGTCTCATCTTTTAAATACAATTCAGGGAAAGGTCCAGACGTTTGTCACAACGACTAGCGTCGAAGGCATCCATCATGAAACGCTTGAGAAAGCGACGACTTTTCAAGTCCAAGATGGACTAATCGAAAAGGTGAAATGAGGTGAAGTGGTGTTTATACACTTAGGAGAGGACGTAGTTGTTCAATCGAGAGATGTTGTTGGCATCTTTGATTGGCAAGTTATGGAGGAAGCGGAGATTACGAATGAATTCTTGCACCGCCATCAAAAAGATAAGCTAGTAGAAGATATTGGTGGTGATTTAACGAAATCAATCGTTATCACAACTGATACGGTCTATCTGTCCCCTTTATCTTCACTTACACTAAAAAGACGTGCTTACACAGTATCGGATAGTGTAGAAGTAACATCGAATGGAGAATCATCTTAAAACCAGGTTGGCTGGCAATCAGCAAGCTTAATTGAGTCTATCTTTGATAGAGAAATGTAGGTGAACAATATGACATTAGAGCAACAGTCTAATAAAGAAAGTTATGATGAAAGTCAGATTCAGGTCCTTGAGGGACTTGAGGCTGTTCGAAAACGCCCAGGGATGTACATCGGTTCCACAAGTAGCAGAGGTCTCCACCATCTTGTTTGGGAAATTGTAGATAACAGTATCGATGAAGCTCTTGCAGGGTACTGTTCACAAATTACAGTTAGTATTGAGAAAGACAATAGCATTAAAGTAGAGGATAACGGACGAGGCATTCCAGTCGGTATTCAAGAGAAAATGGGCCGTCCTGCAGTCGAAGTTATTATGACTGTACTGCATGCCGGTGGTAAGTTTGGCGGCGGTGGATATAAAGTCTCCGGTGGACTGCACGGTGTAGGTGCATCAGTAGTAAATGCTTTGTCGTCTAAACTTGAAATTACGGTAGAACGTGAAGGCAAAGTTTATTACCAAAGTTATACACGCGGTGTACCTGATGAAGATCTTAAGGTTATTGGTGATAGTGATGTGACGGGTACAACCATTCACTTCATCCCTGATACCGAAATTTTTACTGAAACAATAGAATATGAATTTGATATTCTTGCTCATCGTCTAAGAGAACTTGCTTTCCTAAATCGCGGAATTAAGATTGTTGCGCAAGACAAGCGTCCTGAAGAAACTAAGCGTAATGAATATCATTACGAGGGCGGTATTAAATCATACGTTGAACATTTAAATCGTTCACGTGAAGCGCTCCACGAAGAACCAATCTTCGTAGAAGGAGAACGTGAAGGGATTTCTGTCGAGATCGCTGTTCAATACAATGATGGTTTTGCGAGTAGTATCTACTCATTTGCCAATAACATCAATACACATGAGGGTGGAAGTCACGAATACGGTTTTAAAACAGCCCTTACTCGCGTTATTAATGACTATGCACGAAAAAATAGTTTATTCCGTGAAACCGACCCTAACTTAACAGGGGATGATGTACGAGAAGGATTAACTGCAATCATTTCAATTAAGCACCCTGATCCTCAATTCGAAGGTCAGACGAAAACAAAGCTTGGAAATGCAGAAGCTCGTACAATTACCGAGTCTATTTTTGGAGAAAAGTTCTCTACTTTCCTTTTTGAAAATCCCCTCGTTGCTAAGCAAATAGTTGAGAAAGGTCTTATGGCCTCACGCGCTCGTGCTGCAGCAAAGAAAGCACGAGAGTTAACAAGAAGGAAAGGTGCTCTTGAAGTGAGCGCTCTCCCAGGTAAATTAGCTGATTGCTCATCTAAAGATGCTTCTATTTCTGAACTCTATATTGTTGAGGGTGACTCAGCGGGTGGATCAGCTAAACAGGGACGTGATCGTCATTTCCAAGCAATATTGCCTCTAAAAGGTAAAATTCTGAACGTCGAGAAAGCACGTTTAGATAAAATACTATCAAATAACGAAATTAGAGCGATTATCACAGCACTTGGAACAGGTATAGGTGAGGATTTTGATTTATCAAAAGCTCGCTACCACAAATTAATTATCATGACTGATGCGGATGTTGATGGAGCCCACATTCGAACGCTTCTATTAACATTTTTCTATCGCTATATGCGTCCGTTGATTGAAAATGGCTATGTTTACATTGCCCAGCCGCCACTTTATAAGATTACACAAGGAAAAAAAGTTACTTACGCTTATAATGACCGCGAGCATGATATTATTTTGAACGAGATTCCGAAAGCTCCTAAGCCCGGTATTCAGCGATACAAAGGTCTAGGTGAAATGAACCCAACTCAGCTTTGGGAAACAACGATGGATCCTGAGTCGCGTACAGTACTGCAAGTTGAACTACAAGATGCGATCGAAGCGGATGAAGTCTTTGATATGTTAATGGGAGATCGTGTTGAACCGAGACGGAACTTTATTCAAGACAACGCCCATTATGTAAAGAATCTAGATGTTTAAGAAATAAACTGAAGGGGGGAATCCCCCCTTTTCTGCTGTTCAAGGGTTAATAAGGCAATACAGCTAAATGTTATGAGATGAACAAGAGTATAATTGGAGGTTTTCCGTATGTCTGATATGGAAAGATCGAGAGTTAAGGAAATAAATATTAGTCAGGAAATGCGCACCTCCTTCATGGATTATGCGATGAGCGTTATTGTAAGTCGAGCTCTTCCTGATGTACGAGATGGTTTAAAACCAGTGCATCGCCGTATTTTGTATGCCATGAATGACCTGGGTATGACTTCTGATAAAGCTTACAAGAAGTCTGCGCGTATTGTTGGAGAAGTAATTGGTAAGTACCATCCACACGGTGATTCAGCTGTATATGACACAATGGTGCGCATGGCTCAGGACTTTAGCTATCGTAATATGTTAATAGATGGCCATGGTAACTTTGGTTCTATTGACGGAGATTCAGCAGCTGCAATGCGTTACACTGAGGCGAGAATGTCTAAAATCGCTATGGAAATGGTGCGAGACATTAACAAAGACACAATAGACTACCAGGACAACTATGATGGCTCTGAACAAGAACCAATTGTTCTCCCTGCAAGGTTTCCTAACTTACTAGTAAACGGAGCTTCAGGTATCGCTGTAGGAATGGCTACGAATATACCACCGCATAACCTTGGGGAAGTCATTGAAGGGATTTTGGAACTTAGTAAGAATCCAGAGATTTCGATACCTGAATTAATGGAGTTTATTCCAGGACCAGATTTCCCGACTGCAGCTGAGATTCTTGGACGTGAGGGTATTCGCAAAGCTTATATGACTGGTAGAGGATCAATTATCCAGCGGGCAAAAGCTGAAATCGAAGAATTTAGCAATGGTAAAAAGACGATCATTGTATCTGAACTTCCTTATCAGGTTAATAAAGCACGTCTTGTCGAAAAAATCGCAGAGCTTGTTCGCGATAAAAAGATAGAGGGTATCACAGATCTTCGTGACGAATCTGACCGCACAGGAATGCGTGTTGTCATTGAAGTGCGTAAAGATGCAAATGCGAATGTTCTCCTAAATAACTTATATAAACAAACTGCACTTCAAACTAGCTTCGGGATTAACACCCTTGCTCTAGTAGATGGACAACCAAAAGTATTAACGCTAAAAGAATGTCTTGAGCATTATCTAGAGCATCAAAAGGTTGTTATTAGAAGAAGAACGCAGTTTGAGCTAAACAAAGCGGAAGCAAGAGCACATATATTAGAAGGTTTGCGAATTGCACTTGATCATTTAGATGAAGTGATTAAATTAATTCGAGCTTCTGAAACAACAGATATTGCTAGAGAAGGCCTTATGACAAAGTTCTCGCTAAGCTATGATCAGTCTCAGGCGATCCTTGATATGCGACTTCAGCGTTTAACTGGTCTAGAGCGTGATAAAATTGAATCAGAATATCAAGAATTAATGAAGCGTATCGCTGAACTAAAAGCGATCCTTGCTGATGAAGAGAAAGTTCTTGAAATCATTCGCGAAGAGCTAGCGGAAGTAAAAGAAAGGTTCGCAGACAAACGTCGTACCGAAATAACGGTTGGCTTCGATATGATCGAGGATGAAGATTTAATTCCTAAACAAAATATTGTTATTACCCTCACACATAAAGGGTATATAAAGCGTCTGCCAATCGATACGTATCGTAGTCAAAAGCGCGGTGGTCGTGGAATTCAGGGGATGGGTACAAATGATGGTGACTTTGTTGAACACCTATTCACTACTCTGACGCATAATACGATTCTTTTCTTTACGAATAAAGGGAAGGTCTACAGACTTAAAGGGTATGAAGTACCTGAGCTTAGTCGAACGGCGAAAGGGATTCCAATTATTAATCTCCTTCAAATAGAAAAAGATGAATATATCACTGCAATTATTCCTATAGAAGAGTTTGTTGATGATTGGTTCGTTTTCTTTGCGACGAAGCAGGGTGTTGTTAAACGCTCTCCATTATCTGCCTTTGCGAATATTCGAAAGGGTGGGCTCATTGCCATCAACTTTAAAGAAGACGATGAGCTAATGGGCGTTCGTCTAACGAATGGATCGAAAGAGCTTATTATGGGAACGAAACAAGGAATGGCGATTCGCTTTCATGAAGAAGACGTTAGATCTATGGGTCGAACAGCTACTGGTGTTAAGGGGATCACCCTTCAGGAGAACGATCAAGTTGTCGGTATAGGCATTCTAGATGAAAACCAGGATGTACTTATTGTGACTGATAAAGGATTCGGTAAACGAACACCTGTTGAAGAGTATCGCGTGCAAACAAGAGGCGGTAAAGGTATCAAGACGTGTAACCTTACTGAACGTAATGGTGTGTTAACAGCTCTCAAGACTGTCACGCTTGATGAAGAATGTATGATTATTACTGAGAGTGGCGTCATTATTCGTATTGATGTACAGGATATTTCTCAAACCGGAAGAAACACGCAAGGTGTGAGATTGATCCGTATCTCTGAAGGTGACTCTGTCGCAACGGTTGCGAAGGTAGAGATCAATGAAGAGGGTATCGAAGGTGAGGACATCGAAGATACAGAACCTACTATTGAAGTAAGTGCGGAAGAAATCATTGATGTTGATGCTGAAGAGATCATCGAGAATGATGATAACGACGATTCAAAGCCTGAAGAAGAGTAACAAGTTAGAAGAAGAGGAGAAATCCTCTTCTTTTTTTATTTTTCTATTGCAATACTGATAAGCAGATGATAAGATGTAATTCCGTCGCTTTGACGGGGTCTCCAAAACCTTCTAAAATTGGTTTTAAAAAACTTATAAAAAAGTGTTGACGAGATAACGCATTACATGATATATTATTTAAGTCGCCGATAAACAACGGCGAAAACGAAAGAAACAAATCGATCTTTGAAAACTGAACGAAACGCCATGTAAGTAGTTGTTTCTACGGAAACAAAACATTGTTTTAAAGCTAGATTAAGCTTTCTATCGGAGAGTTTGATCCTGGCTCAGGACGAACGCTGGCGGCGTGCCTAATACATGCAAGTCGAGCGAAGAGATGGGAGCTTGCTCCCTGATCTTAGCGGCGGACGGGTGAGTAACACGTGGGCAACCTGCCCTGCAGACTGGGATAACTCCGGGAAACCGGAGCTAATACCGGGTAATACATCGCACCGCATGGTGCAATGTTGAAAGTTGGCTTTCGAGCTAACACTGCAGGATGGGCCCGCGGCGCATTAGCTAGTTGGTAAGGTAATGGCTTACCAAGGCGACGATGCGTAGCCGACCTGAGAGGGTGATCGGCCACACTGGGACTGAGACACGGCCCAGACTCCTACGGGAGGCAGCAGTAGGGAATCTTCCGCAATGGACGAAAGTCTGACGGAGCAACGCCGCGTGAGTGACGAAGGCCTTCGGGTCGTAAAGCTCTGTTGTTAGGGAAGAACAAGTACCGTTCGAATAGGGCGGTACCTTGACGGTACCTAACCAGAAAGCCACGGCTAACTACGTGCCAGCAGCCGCGGTAATACGTAGGTGGCAAGCGTTGTCCGGAATTATTGGGCGTAAAGCGCGCGCAGGCGGTCTTTTAAGTCTGATGTGAAAGCCCACGGCTCAACCGTGGAGGGTCATTGGAAACTGGAGGACTTGAGTGCAGAAGAGGAGAGTGGAATTCCACGTGTAGCGGTGAAATGCGTAGATATGTGGAGGAACACCAGTGGCGAAGGCGGCTCTCTGGTCTGTAACTGACGCTGAGGCGCGAAAGCGTGGGGAGCAAACAGGATTAGATACCCTGGTAGTCCACGCCGTAAACGATGAGTGCTAGGTGTTGGGGGGTTCCACCCTCAGTGCTGAAGTTAACACATTAAGCACTCCGCCTGGGGAGTACGACCGCAAGGTTGAAACTCAAAGGAATTGACGGGGGCCCGCACAAGCAGTGGAGCATGTGGTTTAATTCGAAGCAACGCGAAGAACCTTACCAGGTCTTGACATCCTCTGACAATCCTGGAGACAGGACGTTCCCCTTCGGGGGACAGAGTGACAGGTGGTGCATGGTTGTCGTCAGCTCGTGTCGTGAGATGTTGGGTTAAGTCCCGCAACGAGCGCAACCCTTGATCTTAGTTGCCAGCATTTAGTTGGGCACTCTAAGGTGACTGCCGGTGACAAACCGGAGGAAGGTGGGGATGACGTCAAATCATCATGCCCCTTATGACCTGGGCTACACACGTGCTACAATGGACGGTACAAAGGGCAGCAACACCGCGAGGTGAAGCGAATCCCATAAAGCCGTTCTCAGTTCGGATTGCAGGCTGCAACTCGCCTGCATGAAGCCGGAATTGCTAGTAATCGCGGATCAGCATGCCGCGGTGAATACGTTCCCGGGCCTTGTACACACCGCCCGTCACACCACGAGAGTTTGTAACACCCGAAGTCGGTGGGGTAACCTTTATGGAGCCAGCCGCCGAAGGTGGGACAAATGATTGGGGTGAAGTCGTAACAAGGTAGCCGTATCGGAAGGTGCGGCTGGATCACCTCCTTTCTATGGAGAATTACGAAGGTAACTTACGTTACCAACCTTACATGAGCGTTTCGTTTAGTTTTGAAAGAATGATTTATTCTTTCAAACCAGGTGAAGTGATGAAGCTTAGGCGGATTTAAACAGTAGCCTTGTTCCTTGAAAACTAGATAGCACAAACAACGACATCCAATAATTATTTTTTATGCAATAACTTAGTAATAACTGATGCGTTATGGCAGCAATGCCTAACAAATCGAAGGTTAAGCTACTAAGGGCGCACGGTGGATGCCTTGGCACTAGAAGCCTAAGAAGGACGGGACGAACACCGATATGCTTCGGGGAGCTGTAAGTACGCTTTGATCCGGAGATTTCCGAATGGGGGAACCCACCATCTTTAATAGGATGGTATCCATTTCTGAATACATAGGGAATGGAAGGCAGACCCGGGGAACTGAAACATCTCATTACCCGGAGGAAGAGAAAGCAAACGCGATTTCCTGAGTAGCGGCGAGCGAAACGGAATCAGCCCAAACCAGAGGGCTTGCCCTCTGGGGTTGTAGGACGTCTCTTTGGAGTTACAAAGGCACGGATAGACGAAGCGACCTGGAAAGGTCCATCAGAGAAGGTAACAATCCTGTAGTCAAAATCCGATGCCCTCCGAGACGGATCCTGAGTACGGCGGGACACGTGAAACCCCGTCGGAACCCGGGAGGACCATCTCCCAAGGCTAAATACTCTCTAGTGACCGATAGTGAACCAGTACCGTGAGGGAAAGGTGAAAAGCACCCCGGAAGGGGAGTGAAAAAGAACCTGAAACCGTGTGCCTACAACTAGTTGGAGCCCGTTAATGGGTGACAGCGTGCCTTTTGTAGAATGAACCGGCGAGTTACGATCCCGTGCAAGGTTAAGCTGAGAAGGCGGAGCCGCAGCGAAAGCGAGTCTGAATAGGGCGAAATAGTACGTGGTCGTAGACCCGAAACCAGGTGATCTACCCATGTCCAGGGTGAAGTTCAGGTAACACTGAATGGAGGCCCGAACCCACGCATGTTGAAAAATGCGGGGATGAGGTGTGGGTAGCGGTGAAATGCCAATCGAACCTGGAGATAGCTGGTTCTCTCCGAAATAGCTTTAGGGCTAGCCTCGCGGCAAGAATCTTGGAGGTAGAGCACTGATTGGACTAGGGGTCCTTACCGGATTACCGAATCCAGTCAAACTCCGAATGCCAACGATTTATCCGCGGGAGTCAGACTGCGAGTGATAAGATCCGTAGTCGAGAGGGAAACAGCCCAGACCACCAGCTAAGGTCCCAAAGTATACGTTAAGTGGAAAAGGATGTGGCGTTGCTTAGACAACCAGGATGTTGGCTTAGAAGCAGCCATCATTTAAAGAGTGCGTAATAGCTCACTGGTCGAGTGACGCTGCGCCGAAAATGTACCGGGGCTAAACGTATCACCGAAGCTGTGGATTGTCTTACGACAATGGTAGGAGAGCGTTCTAAGGGCTGTGAAGTCAGACCGAAAGGACTGGTGGAGCGCTTAGAAGTGAGAATGCCGGTATGAGTAGCGAAAGACAAGTGAGAATCTTGTCCGTCGAAAGCCCAAGGTTTCCTGAGGAAGGCTCGTCCGCTCAGGGTTAGTCGGGACCTAAGCCGAGGCCGAAAGGCGTAGGCGATGGATAACAGGTTGATATTCCTGTACCACCTCCTTTCCGTTTGAACGACGGGGGGACGCAGAAAGATAGGGAGAGCGCGCTGCTGGAAATGCGCGTCCAAGCGATTAGGCTGGTGAATAGGTAAATCCGTTCACCGTGAAGGCTGAGTCGTGATGGCGAGGGAAATTTAGTACCGAAGTCCTTGATTCTACGCTGCCAAGAAAAGCCTCTAGTGAGGAAAAAGGTGCCCGTACCGCAAACCGACACAGGTAGGCGAGGAGAGAATCCTAAGACGATCGGGAGAACTCTCGTTAAGGAACTCGGCAAAATGACCCCGTAACTTCGGGAGAAGGGGTGCTTCCTCGGGTTTATAGCCCAGGGGAGCCGCAGTGAAAAGATCCAAGCGACTGTTTAGCAAAAACACAGGTCTCTGCAAAGCCGTAAGGCGAAGTATAGGGGCTGACACCTGCCCGGTGCTGGAAGGTTAAGAGGAGGGGTTATCCCTTACGGGAGAAGCTCTGAATCGAAGCCCCAGTAAACGGCGGCCGTAACTATAACGGTCCTAAGGTAGCGAAATTCCTTGTCGGGTAAGTTCCGACCCGCACGAAAGGTGCAACGACTTGGATACTGTCTCAACGAGAGACCCGGTGAAATTATAGTACCTGTGAAGATGCAGGTTACCCGCGACAGGACGGAAAGACCCCATGGAGCTTTACTGTAGCCTGATATTGGATTTTGGTACAGCTTGTACAGGATAGGTAGGAGCCATAGAAGTCGGACCGCCAGGTTCGATGGAGGCGTCGGTGGGATACTACCCTGGCTGTACTGACATTCTAACCCAGCACCGTGATCCGGTGCGGAGACAGTGTCAGGTGGGCAGTTTGACTGGGGCGGTCGCCTCCTAAAGTGTAACGGAGGCGCCCAAAGGTTCCCTCAGAATGGTTGGAAATCATTCGCAGAGTGTAAAGGCACAAGGGAGCTTGACTGCGAGACCTACAAGTCGAGCAGGGACGAAAGTCGGGCTTAGTGATCCGGTGGTTCCGCATGGAAGGGCCATCGCTCAACGGATAAAAGCTACCCTGGGGATAACAGGCTTATCTCCCCCAAGAGTCCACATCGACGGGGAGGTTTGGCACCTCGATGTCGGCTCATCGCATCCTGGGGCTGAAGTAGGTCCCAAGGGTTGGGCTGTTCGCCCATTAAAGCGGTACGCGAGCTGGGTTCAGAACGTCGTGAGACAGTTCGGTCCCTATCCGTCGCGGGCGCAGGAAATTTGAGAGGAGCTGTCCTTAGTACGAGAGGACCGGGATGGACACACCGCTGGTGTACCAGTTGTTCCGCCAGGAGCATAGCTGGGTAGCTACGTGTGGAAGGGATAAGTGCTGAAAGCATCTAAGCATGAAGCCCCCCTCGAGATGAGATTTCCCACAGCATTAAGCTGGTAAGATCCCTTAGAGATGATGAGGTAGATAGGTTCGGGGTGGAAGCGTGGCAACACGTGGAGCTGACGAATACTAATCGATCGAGGGCTTAACCTAAACGAAAAGCGAAGTAAGCCGTTTAAATCCGACAAGCGGTTGGAGGCTTTTGAGTCAGACGCGCTTTATGCGTCAGAATCAAAAGGTGAAACGATCGAGGATTTGGCTTACGTAGCTGGACATATTGGAAAGTTGTGCGTGCTATCTAGTTTTCAGGGAACACCTGAATCGTCTAGTGATGATGGCGAAGAGGTCACACCCGTTCCCATGCCGAACACGGAAGTTAAGCTCTTCAGCGCCGATGGTAGTTGGAGGATCTCCTCCTGCAAGAGTAGGACGTCGCTGGGCACAAGATGAAAGGCGAGAGACCTGAGGGTTTCTCGCCTTTTTTTGTATCTATAAAGTGAAGAAAACTCGCAAGAGAAAAAAGCTTCATGTGAGACAATCAAAACTTCTTCGAAAGCTTCGTAGGGGTGGGAGAAGCAAGAAATTCGAGGAAGCAAGCTATGTCAGACCGGAGTGGATATTCGAGAGATCCATGAGGATCTGGCATCGCGCAGCTGGCGAAGTTCGCCGCTTATCGCGCCCCGTATGAGAACACGGAAGTTAAGCTCGAGCGCCGATGGTAGTTGGGGGATCTCCCCCTGCAAGAGTAGGACGTCGCTGGGCAATGAAGAGAAGCGAGAGACCTGAGGGTTTCTCGCTTTTTTGTATGGTTTTTTCGGTGTGTATTACCTAGCTGAATACCTAGGTCCACCACGTTCGTCGAATAAATACGAACTACCTGTTTCAACTCCCTTTACTTTACCAACGTACTGCGATCAACTTTTACTTCTCTTATTTAAAAACTCATATAGTAAATGCGGTATTTTTTCAGAAGTTACTTCAAGAAATTGTAGAATAAAAGGTAGATCTAATGACTCCTGAGTATGAAAAAGATCTCCCCACCATTCTGTCTCGTATCGGCAAATCATACTGAGGTTATATAAAATTAGATAGTGAGCCATTACCTCAGCAATAGGATTGTACTGACTACGTTCTGCCGGGAGGTAAAGAGTATTCCTATCATATAGGAAGGGGCGTCTCTGTAAACCTGCGACGGGGTCTTCCTTGAACTGCAAAGTAATGAAATCACGATTATGAGTAAGAACTTTTATTGAAGTATCCCCATGCTGCTGAAGGTAGGATTCAAAACGTTCTGCAGTCATATTTAACGTATCAAGAATACTTGCCTGAATAGTGAAAGAAGTGGAGGTAAGAGAAATCATTTTATAGCTCGTTACTTTACGAGTCAGCTTCTCAAATAATGGGCAAACTTCGGGTATAAGGGTAAGAAGATCTTCCATTTTATATTTCTCCCCTTCTACCTGTTTCACATGAAACATTTTCCTTGAAAAGTATTCAAAGAGTCCATTTTTTTGACCTTTTACTTCATCTTGCAAAAAAGCATAATGGCGTTTTTTTCTTTTTCGAGACGTAACGCCGTGTGCAAGAACATGTGTGTCACCCGGATAATTTGGATCAATTGTAATAAGACAAGCTTTTAACAGTTGAATCATCCCATAAAAAAGAAGGATTGGTTTTAGCTCTGCATCAGCAGTTGAAGCATGCCGATAATAGCGTTCGCCATATTCGATAAAATACATAAATCGATAACAGGAATCGTAGCTTTTACGTTCGGCATCCGGAAGTTCGATGTTAGAATAACATTCCTTTAAATATTGCTGAACATATGAGGCTGAGTGATATGCAAAGTTGTTTGAATGATAATGTCCAGAATATCCCATAGGAGCCCTCCATGTTTGATTATTCAAACTTATTCTATCTTTCTTGACAGTAGTTTAACCAATTGATAAGCTACTAATAAAATTTCGGACAATTCGATTAGAGGAGGATGAAAGGGATGTGGGAAACAAAATTCGCTAAAGAAGGGTTAACCTTCGATGATGTCTTATTAACACCAGCTTTTTCCGATGTACTACCAAGAGAAGTATCGGTGAAAACTCAATTAACGAAAGATCTTGAATTAAATGTACCGATTATTAGTGCTGGTATGGATACAGTAACTGAAGCGCCTATGGCTATTTCGATGGCAAGACAGGGTGGATTAGGTATTATTCATAAAAGCATGTCGATGGAGGAACAAGCTGAACACGTTGATCGTGTTAAACGATCTGAAAGTGGTGTTATTACTGATCCTTTCTTTCTCACACCAGAACATCAGGTATTCGATGCTGAACATCTGATGGGCAAGTATCGTATTTCCGGTGTTCCGATTGTTAATGAGGAACGCAAGCTCGTTGGTATCCTTACTAATCGTGACCTTCGTTTTATTGAAGACTACTCTATACAAATTAAAGACGTTATGACAAAAGAAAATCTTGTAACAGCTCCTGTAGGTACAACATTAAAAGAGGCTGAGCGAGTTCTTCAAAAGCATCGCATTGAAAAGCTTCCATTGGTTGATGATGATGGAACACTTAAAGGTCTTATAACAATTAAAGATATTGAGAAAGTTATTCAGTTTCCTCAGTCTGCTAAAGACAGCAGAGGCCGTCTTCTAGTTGGCGCTGCTGTAGGGAATACAACAGATGCTCTGAAGCGAGTTGAAAAACTAGTGGAGGCTGGTGTTGACGTTATTGTATTAGATTCTGCTCACGGCCATACAGAAGGCATTATGACAAAGGTGAGTGAAATCAAAAGCGCCTATCCTGATCTTCCAATTATCGCAGGTAATGTCGCAACTGCTGAGGGGACTAAAGCGTTAATTGAAGCCGGAGCCGATGTTGTGAAGGTAGGAATTGGACCTGGTTCAATTTGTACGACTCGCGTTATTGCTGGTGTTGGTGTACCTCAAATCACAGCGGTGTATGAATGTGCAACAGAAGCACGCAAACATGGTATTAGTATTATTGCTGATGGTGGCATTAAGTTCTCTGGAGATATCGTAAAGGCGCTCGCTGCAGGTGGCCATGCAGTGATGCTCGGTAGTATCCTTGCAGGTGTTGATGAAAGTCCAGGCGAACGTGAAATCTATCAGGGTCGTCAGTTTAAGGTATACCGTGGAATGGGCTCGATTGGAGCAATGGAAAAGGGAAGTAAAGATCGTTATTTCCAGGAAAATATGTCTAAACTCGTTCCTGAAGGAATTGAAGGACGTGTTCCTTACAAAGGACCACTAACTGATACAATTCATCAGTTAATCGGTGGCTTACGTTCTGGAATGGGTTACTGTGGGACAAGAACACTTAACTCACTTCGTGAAGATAGCCAGTTCGTTCGAATAACGGGTGCAGGCCTTCGCGAAAGTCATCCACACGATGTTCAGGTTACGAAAGAAGCACCAAATTACTCTGTTTAAATAGTGCTTTAGACTGAAGTTATAACAGGTGTGTGACAAAAATAGCTTAATACTTTCGAAAAGTAGATAGGGGACTTTCCTCTATCTATTTTTTTAATTTTAGGTGTGATAGAATAGCGGTTATGTGAGACTTATTTGGAGGTGTAGGGGTTGAGAAACCTTGGTTTGAAAGCCATGATCGTAACTATGGCGATGGTATTATTACTAGCAGGAACATTTGGTGGAGGCAATACTGCAGAAGCAGCAGAGGCGCCCGACATCAAAGCAGAAGCATCAATCTTAATTGATGCAAATTCAGGAAAGATTTTATATCAGAAAAATCCTGAATTAACGCTCTCACCTGCAAGTATGACAAAGATGATGTCGGAATATTTAGTACTTGAAGCAATTAATAAAAACGAAATAAGTTGGGATGAAAAAGTTACAGTAAGTGATACGATCCAAAAGCTATCACAGAACCGTTCTCTTTCAAACGTACCACTTCGTGTGGGTGAACAGTATACAGTTAAGGAATTATATGAAGCAATGGCCATTTATTCGGCAAATGCTGCCACAATGGCGCTGGCTGAGCACGTTGCTGGAACAGAAGCGAAGTTTGTCGAAATGATGAATGCAAAAGCAAAAGAAATGGGTATGAAGGAATACAAGTTTGTTAATAGTTCAGGGCTGAACAACAAAGACCTACTTGGTAATCATCCTGCTGGAGACCCTGATGAAGAGAACATGATGTCCGCTCGTTCAACTGGACTTCTTGCTTATAACCTTCTTAAAGATTTTCCTGAAGTAATAGAAACCACTAGTACTCCAGAAAAGAAATTCCGCGAAGGTACAGATGATGAAATTACAATGAAGAACTGGAACTGGCTTCTTCCTTCACTTGTATATGCTAATAAATATAAAGTAGAAGGCATAGATGGTCTCAAGACCGGCTCTACAGACCTTGCTGGTTTTGCTTTTACAGGAACAGCTAAACAAGGTGATATGCGATTAATTTCTGTTGTTATGAAAACTGATTCGTATGAAGCTCGTTTTGAAGAAACAGCTAAGCTTCTGAACTATGGATTTGATCAATTCCAGTCCCAAACAATTGTTACTAAAGGTGATAAAGCTGATGGTAATTCCACGGTTAAAGTTGTCAAAGGTAAGGAGAAAGAAGTTGGGGTCGCTGCAGGAGAATCTTTCAATGCAGTAACAGTGACGAATACGAAAGAACCATTTAAACTAAGCTATGAATACGATCAATCTCTTCTAACAGAAGATGGAGAACTAACTGCACCAATTAAAGAAGGCGATCAAGTTGGAAAAGTCGTCTTAAAATCAACCGGTGAAGACTTCGGTTACATAACAGGTGACAAGGGTTCTTCAGTACCTCTTGTAGCAACTGAATCTGTTGAAAAAGCAGGTTGGTTTACACTTACTATGCGAGCGATTGGTGGCTTCTTCTCTGGTGTATGGACTAGCGTAGCAGATGCTGTGAAAGGTCTGTTTTAATTAATAATATCAAGTATACTTGGAAAAAATACTCTTCGATGCGTTCATCGAGGAGTATTTTTCTAAATCTTTTATGAAATCACTGCACATGTGATAGGACAAGTCATGAAAAAATGTTACAATAAAAGCGTTTGATAGATGTCGTGTAACAAAGACGTTTCTAAGTATAGATATGGGAGGAATATAGATGAATCAACAAACAGGTACAGATCGTGTAAAACGTGGTATGGCTGAAATGCAAAAGGGCGGCGTGATTATGGACGTTGTCAATGCAGAGCAAGCTAAGATTGCAGAAGAAGCTGGTGCAGTAGCAGTAATGGCACTAGAACGAGTGCCATCTGATATTCGTGCAGCAGGCGGCGTAGCGCGTATGGCTGACCCTACAATCGTAGAGGACGTTGTGAATGCCGTATCGATTCCAGTAATGGCAAAATGCCGTATTGGTCATATTGTAGAAGCACGCGTTCTTGAATCAATGGGCGTTGACTACATTGATGAAAGTGAAGTTCTTACTCCAGTTGACGAAGAATTCCACCTTGATAAGCGCAAGTACACTGTTCCGTTTGTATGTGGAGCGCGTAACCTTGGTGAAGCACTGCGCCGCGTAGGTGAAGGTGCTGCAATGCTTCGTACGAAAGGTGAACCAGGAACAGGAAACGTTGTTGAAGCTGTACGTCATCAGCGTCTTATTCAATCCCAAATTCGTAAAATTTCAAGCATGTCTGAAGACGAACTGATGACTGAAGCGAAAAACCTTCAGGCGCCATTTGAGCTTCTTCTTCAAATTAAAGAGCTTGGACGTCTTCCGGTTGTTAACTTTGCTGCTGGTGGCATCGCAACTCCTGCAGATGCAGCACTAATGATGGAGCTTGGTTCTGACGGCGTCTTCGTTGGATCTGGAATTTTCAAATCGGATAATCCTGAGAAATTTGCTAAAGCTATTGTGGAAGCAACAACTCACTATCAGGATTATGAATTGATCGCGAATATTTCTAAGAACCTTGGTATCGCAATGCCAGGTATTGAAATTTCTTCACTTAAGCCATCAGACCGTATGCAAGAGCGCGGCTGGTAAAACATTGATTCCCCACCTGTGCAACATAAGGTGGGGTTCTTACTTAGATAAAGAGAAGGAGTCGAGAGAAGCATGGTGAGAGTTGGGGTCCTTGGACTGCAAGGTGCAATCCGAGAACACGTGAAAGCACTTGAAACAAAAGAAGCAGAAATCATTGTTGTGAAACGAGTAGAACAACTTAAGGATTTAGATGGCCTCGTACTACCTGGTGGAGAGAGTACGACAATGCGTCGATTAATTGATCAATATGGATTTTTAGAGCCACTTAAAGCTTTTGCAGCTGAGAAGCCTATTTTCGGGACATGTGCTGGGCTAATTCTGCTTTCAAAGCATATTGAAGGAGTAGACGGATCGCATATTGGTGTTATGGATGTAAAAGCAAAAAGAAATGCATTCGGACGTCAGCGCGAAAGCTTTGAAGCGCCATTACCTGTTAAAGGATTAGAAGATGACTTTATCGGTGTCTTCATTCGAGCTCCGTATATCGAAGAAGTTGGAGAAGATGTTGAAGTGCTTGCTACGTTTAATGAAAAAATCGTAGCTGCACGTCATGGACGTTTTCTTGCGTGTGCCTTCCATCCAGAACTAACAGATGATGATCGCATGCATCAGATGTTTATTGATATGGTTTTGGAGTTTAAGAAAGAAGGACTTGCAACAGAGTAATTTTTCGTGTAAATTATTACGTACCAAGAAGAAGAGAATTCTTTTTCTGCATAAGACGAATGATAAACGAAAACGTTGACGGGAATTAGTAATAGATGTTCAATGCCAAGAGAGTCGATGTGTGGTGCGAATCGATCATTGAACCCTGTGAATCCATCCTTGAGTAGAATGCTGAATGAAGTAGGCTTTCTCGGAGCAGACCGTTATTCTGTTAAGAGGCAGACAATCGTCTGCAATCAGGGTGGCAACGCGGGTAGCTCTCGTCCCTTTATAGGGGACGGGGGCTTTTTTGTATTTAAATACACGTCTCTACACCACTATCCCTTCCGTTAATTCGTTTATTGTTCATTAAAAAAGGAGGAAAAAGCATGATCGATTTAAAGTATTTGCGTAAGAATTTTGAAGAAGTAAAAGTAAAGCTATCTAAGCGTGGGGAAGATCTAGTAGGTCTTGATCGTTTTGAAGAGCTTGACCAGCGAAGAAGAGACCTTATCGCTGAAACGGAACAGTTAAAAGGACAGCGGAATGAAGCTTCTAAAAACGTGGCAGCATTTAAACGTGAGAAGAAAGATGCTGATCACCTTATTAAAGAAATGCGTGAAGTTGGCGATAAGATTAAAACAATGGATGAAGAGCTTCGCAATGTTGAGACAGAGCTTGAGCAAATTCTTCTTCAAATTCCAAACATTCCGCATGACAGTGTACCTGTTGGTGAGACGGAAGACGATAATATCGAAATCCGTACGTGGGGAGAGAAAAATGATTTTGCTTTTGAAGCGAAGCCACACTGGGACATCGCAACTGATCTAAATATTATTAACTTTGAACGTGCTGCAAAAGTAACGGGTAGTCGCTTCGCATTCTATAAAGGTGTTGGAGCTCGTCTTGAACGTTCATTGATTAACTTTATGATGGACTTACATGAATCAGAGCATGGCTATGAAGAGATTCTGCCTCCTTACCTTGTGAACCGTGAGAGCATGACTGGGACTGGTCAGTTACCTAAATTTGAAGAAGATGCGTTCAAAATTAGGGAAGAAGACTATTTCTTAATTCCGACAGCGGAAGTTCCTGTTACAAATTTTCATCGTGATGAAATTATGGACGGAGAAGATCTTCCACTTGCTTACACCGCATATAGTGCTTGCTTCCGTTCTGAAGCTGGTTCTGCTGGTCGTGATACACGTGGGCTGATTCGTCAGCATCAGTTTAACAAAGTAGAGCTTGTTCGCTTCGTTAAGCCTGAAGATTCTTATGATGAACTTGAAAAGCTGACTGGCCACGCAGAGAAAGTGTTACAGCTGTTGAACCTGCCTTACCGCGTGATGAGCATGTGTACAGGTGATCTTGGATTTACAGCAGCAAAGAAATACGATATTGAAGTTTGGATTCCAAGCTATGGCACATATCGTGAAATTTCTTCTTGCAGTAACTTTGAAGACTTCCAGGCACGTCGCGCAGGTATTCGCTTCCGTCGAGAAAAGAACGGTAAGCCAGAATTCCTTCATACGTTAAACGGATCTGGTCTTGCAATCGGAAGAACAGTTGCTGCAATCTTAGAGAACTATCAACAAGAAGATGGCTCTGTAATTGTTCCTGAAGTTCTGCGTCCATACATGGGTGGTCGTGAAATCATTAAATAGAAAATGATAAAGAGCAGAGGCATCTCTGCTCTTTATTTTTAGGATATAATCGTGTATAGTAAGGGGTGTTGATTTTCGGCGCGGTTTAACTGAAATGATCAACATAAGTAAGTAATTCAAATTCTTTTAAAAAAGTTTTGAGATATCGTTGACATTATTATAAGACGATGATATTATATTACTTGTCGCAGTTAGTTAATAACTTCTTCACACGGAGGAATACCCAAGTCTGGCTGAAGGGATCGGTCTTGAAAACCGACAGGGGCTTAGTCGCCCGCGGGGGTTCGAATCCCTCTTCCTCCTCCATTTACTAATTAATAACCAACGCGCATATAATTTGGAGATTATATTTCGACCGCTGTCATCGCCGACAGCGGTTTTTTCTATGTACTCATATTTTACGATAAGAAAAAAGCTATCCAACGGATAGCTTTTTTTAGATTATCTACTTAAAGAAGGGATTTGTTGAAATTTCTGTTCAATACGCTTTAAGATAAGTTCAACAGAGGATGGGTCGTTAACTAGATCATACTCATTGATATTTAAGCGGAGAATTGGACAGGCATTGAAACTGTCAATCCAATTTGTATAGCGCTCATACATTTCTTCCCAATAAGCAGTTGGCGTTTGCTGCTCCATCGGACGGCCACGCTCTTTAATGCGATCAACGACATCATCAAATGATCCTTCAAGATAGATCATTAAATCAGGATGGGGGAAGAAAGGCGTCATCACCATAGACTGAAACAGATTCGTGTAAGTATCATAGTCAACAGCTGACATTGTTCCTTTTTCATAATGCATTTTTGCAAAGATGCCTGTATCTTCATAAATGGAACGATCCTGAACAAATCCTCCACCATATTCAAACATTCTCTTCTGTTCTTTAAAGCGCTCAGCAAGGAAATAAATTTGCAAGTGAAAGCTCCAACGTGAGAAGTCATTATAGAATTTCTCTAAATATGGATTGTTATCTACTTTTTCAAGAGAAGTCCTAAATTGTAAGGCGTTAGCAAGTGAGCTCGTAATGGTAGACTTCCCGACGCCTACCGTACCAGCGATTGTAATGACGGCATCCTGTGGGATGTTGTATTTTTCTCTGAGATTCATTTAACAGGGTCTCCTTCTTTCAATGTTTTTTCGAGGGATTGGAAGATGGTGTGTAAATCATCTTGATTGGACACAAAATCCATCTCATCACCATTGAAACGGAGCACGGGAATATCAGGATGATGTGCTTCAAATTCTTGCATAAACCGTTCATAGTCAGATGAAAGACGCTCAAGGTAAGCGGGATCGATGCTTTTTTCAATCTGTCTTCCACGTTGTGAAATACGGTTAAGCAGCGTTTCAAGGCTAGCATTTAAATAGATAATGACGTTCGGTTCGGGCATTCCTTCGGTTAGAATGTCATAAATCTTCATATATTTAGAAAAGTGCTTGTCACTAAGTGTCTGTTGGGCAAATATCTTATTCTTAAAGATGTGGTAATCGGAAATAACGGGAAGCTGTTTTGATAAATGATGCTTCTCCATTTCCTCTAACTGTTTGTATCGATGGCTGAGAAAAAACATCTCGGTTTGGAAGCTCCACTCTTCAATGTTGTCGTAAAACTTACCGAGAAAGGGATTCTCTTCTACGATTTCTTGAAAAAGTTCAAATTGATAATGAGCAGCAATCGCTCGAGATAGGGAGGTCTTTCCAACTC
This sequence comes from Anaerobacillus sp. 63XJN7_5_ISO-PGPR-S23-430, assembly GCF_056173695.1. NCBI lineage: Bacteria > Bacillati > Bacillota > Bacilli > Caryophanales > Bacillaceae > Anaerobacillus > Anaerobacillus sp. 63XJN7_5_ISO-PGPR-S23-430. Next base: position 24,098 of record NZ_CM149686.1, read on the forward strand.
CGATGGGGCCTTCGACGGCAATAAATGGGGTCTGGTTCATACGTATCCTCCTCCGTCGTTTCCTATAGCAGACCTTGCTTATCTTTGAATAGACAAAGATTATTGTAGCATACACCACGAACTGTTGACAGGGTTAAAGGAAGCAAGTTAGAGGTAAATAAAGCCTGCCTGTTTGAAGCCTAAATGGAGTAGGGAATGACACTAATACAAAGGAGTGAAATCATGGATTCTAATCAGATCTTAATTTTACTGTTCATCGGTTATTTAGTTTATACGATTGATAAAAAGCAAAAAAACTTCCCTGCACCACTGGTCTTATTAGGTTTAGGAATAGGACTTTCTTTTCTTCCGTTCTTCAGCTCCGTACATATAACGAAAGACATTATCTTTGAATGGTTTCTACCTGCTCTTCTTTTTATTTCTGCGTATCAGTTTCCGTTTGCTCATCTAAAAAAGCACGCGGGTATTATTGCCGCATTAAGCACGCTGGGATTACTATTGAGTGCTCTCCTCCTCGGTAGTTTATTATTTATTATGAGCGGGCCGTTCCTTTCATTATCATTTGTTGGGGCTTTATTAATTGCTTCTATTCTTACACCTACTGATCCCGTCTCTGTGGTCTCGATTTTAAAGCAGGCTTCAAAAGATCCAAAAATAGCAGATGTGGTCGAAGGTGAATCGATGGTGAACGATGGAACGAGTATCGTTCTTTTTACAGTGTTCGCTGGCATGTATCTTGGTGATGAGAGCTTTTCTATTAGCTCGTTTATTTATGACTTTGCTCTTGTGTCAATTGGAGGAATTGCGATCGGAGCGATATTTAGTTGGATTGTCTGTCGAGCCATTTCTTTTACACACCAGCGACAATATCAGGTGATGCTAAGTATCGTGCTCGCTTATGGAAGTTTTTATGTAGCAGAAAATCTTGGTGTGTCAGGAGTTCTCTCCGTCGTTGCAGCTGGAATCATGCTTTCACATGAACTTGATGGCTTTATTAAAGAATCACACTATAGAGAATACCTTAATAGCTTCTGGGAAGTTGTTGAGCCAAGTATTCTGTCATTGATTTTTCTATTGATTGGGATTGAATCAACAAACTATCTTGATTTTAACTACTGGGTATTTGCAGGATTGATCTTTCTCGCATCTGTAGTTGTTCGTTTCCTTGTGCTTGCAGGTATTATTAAATCATTTACAGCCTGGCGTAATGAATTTAATTGGAAAGACATTTCGCTTGTTACCTGGTCCGGCATACGGGGAACGATGTCGGTTGCACTTCTTCTAAGTTTGGAATCTGAGTATGGTTCAGGAGATAGTACGCTTATCTCTCTCACGTTTGGGGCTGTGTTGCTATCTCTTGTTTTTCAAAGCGTGACGATCTATCCGATGTCTAGTTATTTTGAGAAAAAAGCGAAATGACCTGTGGTGTAAGCGAATTCTGCGATATTTTAGTTTTCCCGCGAAAACTGCATTTATTTCCACGGTATAGAGAAGGCGCCGTTTCTAAACGCTCGTCTTCGCTTTTCATTTACTGCGTTATGGCTTTAGCATATGTTCTTGAAATGTTTGGAAAAAAACTATACGTTTAAGCTGAGTGACAAACTATATTTGGAGGGATGATTGTGCAGGAGCAAATGATGAATCAAAATCAACAGGAAACGGCTGATTTTTTCCCGGTGCGTGATGTGGATTATTTGGAGATTTATGTTGGAAATGCGAAACAGGCTAGTCACTATTTTTGTAAGGCGTTTGGATTTACGCCGGTAGCTTATTCAGGGCTTGAAACAGGGGATCGTGAAAAAGTATCTTATGTGCTGCAGCAAAATAACATTCGTCTCGTTTTATCAGGTGCACTGTCGAATGATCACCCAATTGCGGAGTTTGTCAAATTGCACGGAGATGGCGTTAAGGATATCGCTCTTACTGTAGAGAATATTGATAACGCTTACAAAGAAGCTGCTGAGCGAGGAGCGATTGAACTAAGTCCACCGAAAGAATATAAAGATGAGCATGGCGTAGTGAAGATGGCGGTTATTGGTACTTATGGTGATACCATTCATACATTAGTTGAACGAAAAAACTACTCCGGGCTTTTTCTTCCTGGGTTTAAGGAGTTTGAAGGGAAAATCCCTTCAAAGGAAACGGGGTTACTTGGTATCGACCACTGCGTTGGGAACGTGGAATCAATGGAAGAGTGGGTTTCTTACTATGAAAATGTGATGGGCTTTAAGCAAATGATTCATTTCGATGATGAAGACATTAGCACAGAGTACTCTGCGTTAATGTCGAAAGTGATGCACAATGGGGGACGCATTAAATTCCCGATCAATGAGCCTGCAAATGGGAAACGTAAATCACAAATTCAAGAATACCTCGATTATTACAATGGTCCTGGTGTGCAGCATATTGCTGTCCTGACGAATGATATTGTTGATACAGTTGCAAAACTTCGTGAGGGTGGAGTTGAGTTTCTTGAAACACCAGATGATTATTATGATGCGCTTACTGAGCGAGTAGGTGAGATTGATGAAGAGATAAGCAAACTACGCGAGTTAAAAATTTTAGTGGACCGTGATGACGAAGGGTACTTACTTCAAATTTTCACAAAACCTGTTGTCGATCGACCAACGTTATTTATTGAAGTTATTCAGCGTAAGGGTGCGAAAGGATTTGGAGAAGGAAACTTTAAAGCGTTGTTCCAAGCGATTGAACGAGAGCAGGAACGAAGAGGCAACTTATAGAAGATTATTTTCAATCTGCTTTAAGAAGGAGTTGCCTTTTTCATGAAAGTTCAACCGAATACTTTGGGATGGAAAGATGCCTATAAATTATTGATTGGATCTATTCTACCTCGGCCGATCGCATTTGTATCCAGTATAGATGAGAGCGGTGAGACGAATCTTGCTCCTTTTAGCTTTTTTACAGGGATATGTGCGGATCCTATGATGGTTTGCTTTTCTCCGATGCGAAAGGCTGGTGCAGGAGATAAGAAAGATACGCTCTTAAACATTGAAGAATCAAAGGAGTTTGTGATCAATATCGTTGGTGAGAAAATTGCTGAACAAATGAATGAGTGTGCTACGCCTTTTCCAAAAGGTAAGGATGAATTTCTGGAGGCTGGACTTACAAAAGTAGAAAGTGAGCTAATTCGTCCTCCTAGAGTGAAGGAGAGTGACGTTCAGCTCGAATGTGTTCTTGATCAAATCGTTGAGTTTGGTGAGCATGAAGGCTCAGGTAGTCTCGTTATCGGAAAAGTTGTGATGGTTCACGTGCGTGATGAGTTATATAAAGATGGCAAGATAGATACGGAGATGCTCCAACCAGTTGGGCGTTTAGCGGGTCAGGAGTATACGAGATCTATAACAGATACATTTACATTGAGACGAAAAACATCTCCTGATGGAAAGAGCTGAGGCCGTTGAAGTTCGTTACTTTCGAAGTAGAGGGTAGAAGACAAGCTGGTATTTATAAGGACTCGCGTATTATCGGATTACATGAGGCTTCTAATGGTGTTATTCCAGAAGATCTCATGAGGATCATTGTCGACTACCCGCGTTATCAACCGCTTATTGAAGCATGTATAAATGGTGATTATGAACTCGAAAACGTTACTCTATATGCGCCTCTTCCGCGTCCACTGAGCATCCGAGATTTTTATGCCTTTGAAGAACACGTGGTCACTGCACGAGGGAAAAGAGGGCTTGGTGTTGTGCAAGAATGGTATGAGCTTCCGGTCTTCTATTTTTCAAATCATCTTGCGGTCAAAGGACCAGGGGATGTAATTCTACGACCTAAAGCATGTGAAAAGCTAGACTATGAATTAGAAATTGCATGTGTCATTGGAAAAGAAGGGCGCAACATAAAAGCAAATCAGGCGAAAGACTACATTTTCGGTTTTATGATTATGAATGACTGGAGTGCGCGTGATCTTCAAGCACAAGAAATGAAAGTCGGCCTAGGTCCAGCGAAAGGAAAGGATTTTGCTACTTCCTTCGGTCCCTTTCTAGTAACGATTGATGAGCTTCCTATGGAACATGGGAAGCTTGATTTACAAATGGAGGCATTCGTAAATGGCGAGCGTTATTCCTTGGGAAATGCGAAAGATATGTACTATTCCTTTGGTGAGATCATTGAACAGGCCTCCCGCAATGTTACCTTATATCCTGGAGAAGTACTCGGTTCAGGCACGGTGGGAAGCGGGTGTATTCTTGAACAGACAGATCGTATCTTTCTACAGTCCGGCGATAAAGTTGATTTAGCTATTACGAACCTTGGCACGCTTTCAAATGTCGTGGGGGAGGAGGAAGAGTATGGTTTACTATCGAAAAATGGGAGAGGTTCCTTCTAAACGACATACAACGTTTAAAAAAGAAGATGGTTCCTTATACAGGGAACAAGTGATGGGAACGAAAGGATTTTCGGGTGTTCAATCGATCTTGTATCATCACCATTTTCCAACAGCGGTGACAGATGCGACCTTTCTAAAGAATATAGCACCAGAGTATGAGACAGAAAGCGCCCTTCGCCATCGTCATTTCCGAACAGCACAGTGCGACAAAAAAGGTGATGCGGTTGTCGATCGATGTTATTTCCTAGGGAATGAAGATGTGATTCTCGGGATCGTGAATCCTACGAAGACAATGGATTACTTTTATCGTAATGGGGATGGCGATGAACTTTTCTTTATTCATCACGGTTCAGGGAAAATCGAGACGATGTTTGGGGAAGTCTCTTATGAAGCTGGCGACTATATTGTCATGCCAATTGGAACCATTTACCGCGTTATTCCAAAAGGGGAGGATAATCGCTGGTTGGTTTTAGAAGCAAACAGTGCCATTACGACTCCGAGGAGATATCGAAACGAATATGGGCAGCTGATGGAACACAGTCCATTCTGTGAACGAGATTTCAACGGGCCAGATCGTCTTCTATCTTTTGATAAAAAAGGATCGTTTGAAGTAGTAACGAAAACACGTGGGGGGTTGCACCGCCATATGTTCGATCATCATCCGCTTGATGTTGTCGGCTGGGATGGCTACCTTTATCCATGGAAGTTTAATATCAACGATTTTGAGCCGATTACAGGGCGAGTGCATCAGCCGCCACCAGTGCATCAAACCTTTGAAGGTCATAATTTTGTCGTCTGCTCATTTGTGCCAAGGCTCTATGACTATCATCCAGACGCCATTCCAGCACCTTATTTTCATAGCAACGTTGATAGTGATGAAGTGCTTTACTACGTTGAGGGGAATTTCATGAGCCGGAAAGGTATTGAGGAAGCGTCGATTACCCTTCATCCTTCAGGTATCCCACACGGTCCGCATCCAGGAAAAATTGAGGCAAGCATCGGCAAAAAAGAAACGCTTGAGCTTGCTGTAATGATCGATACATTCCGACCACTTAAGGTCATTGAACACGTTCAGCAATATGAAGATGAGAATTATATGAAAAGCTGGGTCACAGAATAACGAATTGGGGAAATGAACGGCAGTCGCGTGATCACTTGATCACGCGATGATTATGTTGCACGATGCTTTTGCTTTTATGTATTTTCATGTATAATGTTATTCATTCGGCCCCGTAGCTCAGGGGATAGAGCAACGGTTTCCTAAACCGCAGGTCGGAGGTTCGATTCCTCTCGGGGCCACCATTTAAATCCTTATATGATAAGGGTTTTTTATTTTGTTCTTTTTACCCTCAGTTTTCTACGATTATCCATCTCACCCTTTTTTTTACTTTAACACTATCATTTATAAAGCCAACTTCATAAAAGGAAACACCAATCCATTTAGCGAAAGAGTAACGAACGATTCACTGGAAATGAGTGAGCTGATGATGGGGAAGCGTAAATGGTTTATGCTCATTGTTCTTTTAGGAGCAGCTTTTATCACGTTTACATTTATCGGAAAGGAAAAGAAGATTTCCGATGATGTTTTAACTGTGGAAAAGGCTGATGATATCGTCCCTTACTTTAAAAGCATCACTCCTGGACTTGAACTAGCAATAAAGTCAGGAGATTATCAAGCATATGAAGGTCCTTCACTACCAAAAGATTTTAAAATAAACGTGGATAGCTTCTGGTACTCTCGACACAATGTCTTTGTTTTCTATCATGTTGATGTGTCGGATAGTAAGTTTGTCATAACAAGAGATAGAGAAGATCTCCCTAAAATTGATCAACTTGTGATGGAAGATGGTTCGGGTAAAGCATCTGTATTGGAACTCGTCGAAACAGGTGAAGGTGTACTGTTTGAAGATGACTATTATATGAAGGGAACGTTTCAAGCTGTTACTCATTCTGAGACAAACGAGCCTCTTCAAAAATGGAATGGAGCACTAAAGGCAATCGTAAGTGGAAAGCGATCTGCTACCGTTGAAGTGCCTGTGTCTTATGAGTACGAAAAGGAAGAAAAGATCACAAGACAAATAAATGAAACAAAGAAATTTGTAGAAACAATTGTAACTGTTTCTCAATGGGAGAAGACGCCCTCTGATAGTCGTCTCATACTAAATATCAATTCTCCTCTTTCAAAAATTGTTGATATGGATTTGAAGATCTCAACCAATGAAAAAGAGATAGCGCCGCTAATAGTAGAAGAGATCAGCGGTCAATACTCAGTATCTTTTCCAAGTGGAACCGAGCTACCCGAAGCCATCCAACTCTATGGGCTGATTGGCGCAACTTCAAAGGAAATCATTTTCGAAGTTGATCCGAATCAATATGAAATTTATAAGCAGATTAAAGAATCGACTTACACGCATCGAGTAGATGAACCTATCACTACGATGTATGGTGCTGAAATTGTTAAGGAGACTCTCTATTATGATGATCATGGAGTTACATTTCACTTACTAGTGAATCAAATTGCTACGGAAGGTCTTTCCTTAAATTTGTTGTATAAAGATCAGATCTTGATAGAAACCGTCAATGAGAGGAATGAGAAACGTCACTTGAGATTACTTGGGGATGAAGAAGATCGATTGACGTTTAAGATTGACCGTGGGTTTTATGAACGGTCTGAAATGATTCAAGTTAAATTAACGAATCTCCCCGTGTATGTGAAAACAAACTGGTTAATCAAACCTCCGAATGAGTAATGCTCATTGTTAAAAAATGCAAGCTAAAGCAACGTAAAGGTGATATGATAGAAATAGTATGGAGAGTTGGGAGGCTTTCAAGTTGGACGATTGGAAAGGGACTTTGGCAGAACTATTTCGTGCTGTTGGCATCAATCTTAAATCAGAGCTTTCTCCCGTGGTTGATGGTATAAAATCTGTTTTCTCAGATAATCCGTGGGGACAGCTTTTCTTATTATTGCTTATCCTTCTCATCATTGCTCAAGGTATGAGCGCGATTGCTCGGCAATATGATCGTGCTTTCAGGCAAACGATTGAGCGGAAGATGGAGACGAATTCACATCTACATAATTTTTTTAAGGGTTTTTTGCATCATAAGCGTTCAGAAGGCTGGATGAGAGACGCAGCCTGGCAACAAAAAGAGCTTCAGCGCTTTGATTTATATGAATTGGAATGGCTGAAAGCGGAACTTGCAACAGCAGAAAAAGACTTCCGCGATTATCGACCACAGACTTTTTTTGCTGGCACCCTTTTTTCGGTGAGCATTCTTTTTCTAATCTGGTATTATGATTGGACGATTTTCGAAAAGGAAGTTCTGACCATTTTGTTACCAGTTCTCCTTGTTATATGGTGTATGGGTCTCGTGTTTTATAAGGTTGGTATTAAGAAACGCTTCTATCAGTCTTTGGATACTAGCGTCCAACTGGCGATTTCGACAAAAAAGGTCCAGGATGTGATGATGTACATCGATTCTGATTTAAAGCGATATAAAACAGAGCGTGTGACAACTGACGGGGGATATTATGAAGTTGTTCGCTGCATGACCTGTCTTTACCATTCAAAATATCTTGAAGAAGTTCGCTTCCAGATCAATGATACGACCCTTGCCTTTGCGGCTAAAGAACGTGTGATTGAAGTTACAGTAAATAGCGGATTCGGCAATTCGTTTTTAATCGATCGTCTTGAGTTTAGAGACGGCTACTGTCAGAGTCTTCGTAAAGGTAGCAAGCTTTTCGATGATAAATTAATGGTTACGTATTTAAATGCTGCTTTTGAACAAAGACCGGCTTATTTTCAAACAAGCTCATAACAAATGACCCCTCTTCTATGGAAGAGGGGATTTTGTTATCCTTCATAAGCTGTTGTTGTATTTCGCTGATTCGCTTTTTCAATAAGGTTGTCAATATCCAATTCAGTTGAAGCTTGTGTAATGGCTTTTAAGTTTCCTTCCATTAAGCGGAGGGCATAGTCATTATCCTCCTTAACGTTAGAGGCACAGCAATCAGATGGTATATAAAGATCGTATTCCCTCATATAAGCATCATTCGCAGTAAAGAGCACACAAATGTTTCCTGCAAAACCAGTTAGAATAAGTGTGTTGACGTTCAAGAATTTGAGCAACGTTGAGAGTGGGGTTGAGAAAAAGCCAGAATGCTTCGGTTTCACAACAGTATAATCATCGTCTTCTGGCTCAAGGCGATCAACAAGATGTTGTCCATTTGCTTCGGCTGCATAGTTGATGACCTTTTTGAAGTCAGATTGCCATAAGCCGTAATTATCATTAACATAGATAACAGGCATCCCTTTTGCTTTCGCTTCTTTTTTTAAAGATTGTATATTGTCTGCTGTTTTCTCTGTGTATCTAGCAAGAAGTTCAGCATCTTCGAAATCCATTGTATTGATCACATCAATTAATAAAAGAGCGGCTGAAGTAGTTTGATGGCTATGTTCAATGTGTTTCTTACTCATATGAACTCCTCTCCTTTAAATGAATTGGAATAATATGTAGTTTACCCAAACGATTAATAGATAAAACGACTGTAAAGGATGGAAATGAATGCAGGACCAAATTGAAAAAGATGAGCAGTTTATGCGACTTGCTATAACGGAAGCACAGAAAGCTTCAACCATAGGTGAAGTACCCATAGGCGCAGTCATTGTAAAAGATAATGAAGTGATTGCCTCTGCATATAACCTTAGAGAAACGGAACAACGATCTGTAGCCCATGCAGAGTTGCTTGCGATTGATGAAGCATGTCGTAAAGTGGGGTCTTGGCGCTTAACTGACTGCACGTTATACGTAACCCTTGAGCCTTGCGCTATGTGTAGTGGAGCGATTGTTCTTTCTAGAGTAGAGCGTGTGGTCTTTGGTGCCTACGATCCAAAGGGTGGATGTGCTGGGACATTAATGAATTTATTGGAGGATCCACGTTTTAATCATCAAGCAGCTGTAACGCCAGGTGTTTGTGAAGAGGAATGTGGAAACATGTTATCAGCTTTTTTTCGTGACTTAAGACGAAAACGAAAAGAAGAAAAGCAGCGATCGTCAATCATTGAAAATCAGAAAGAGACGTGATATAGTTTTTTTGTCAAAGAGACAACGTTAGATGGAGGCGTACCCAAGTCTGGCTGAAGGGGGCTGACTCGAAATCAGTTAGGACGTTCACGCGTCGCGGGGGTTCAAATCCTCTCGCCTCCGCCAGTTACATTTATCGGTGTAGTAGACCTGTTGCTAAATTGGTCGAAATACGATATACTTTATCTTGCACCATTCGAGTGCACAACAATGTTATCAAATTTGCCGTGCTAGGTGGGGAATTAGCGGTGCCCTGTACTCGCAATCCGCTACAGCGAGACTGAATCCCTTCCCGAGGTTTAGCTACTGCGGGGTCTGCCCTGAATAAGTGGTGTTGACATTCGGGTCCTGCGCAACAGAGTCCTATGAACCCTGTCAGGTCCGGAAGGAAGCAGCAGTAAGTAGGTACCCTCTGTGTGCCGCGGGAGTGCCCGGATCGAGCTAACTGTTCAGGTAACGCCTGTGGTTGCTTTATCAAAGGAAGGTGCACGGTTTACTTAATTTAAATGCTCAAACTCACTCTTCTAATAGGGTGAGTTTTTTAGTATCGTTTTATCTGATTGTCTTTTGAATTAGAAGCGGTGAAAAGGTATAATAGAAATGTATGAAGAGGTTAGGAGGAGAGTAGGCGAATGAGTTATCAAGCGCTATACCGCGTTTGGCGACCGCAAACGTTTGAAGATGTGGTTGGTCAAGGGCATGTAACAAGAACAATTCAAAACGCACTCATGCAGCAAAAAATCTCTCACGCCTATTTGTTTACAGGACCTCGAGGAACGGGAAAAACGAGTGCTGCGAAAATTATTGCGAAGGCCATTAACTGCGAGAAGGCACCTGTTGCTGAACCATGTAATGAATGTTCAGCATGTCTCGGGATTACGGATGGTTCGATTTCAGATGTTATTGAAATTGATGCTGCCTCTAACACAGGTGTTGATGACATCCGTGATATTCGCGATAAAGTAAAGTATGCGCCGAGTTCTGTTTCTTATAAGGTGTATATCATAGATGAGGTTCACATGCTTTCAACTGGAGCGTTCAATGCCCTTCTGAAAACGTTAGAAGAGCCACCAAAGCATGTAGTATTTATTCTTGCGACCACTGAGCCGCATAAAATTCCATTAACCATCATTTCCAGGTGTCAGCGTTTTGATATGAGAAGAATTACGGCGCAGGACATCGTTGGACGGTTACAAACAATTATTAAAGCGCAGGATATAGAGGTAGAAGAAGATGCGCTTTATCAAGTTGCTCGAGCAGCAGATGGTGGGATGCGAGATGCGTTAAGTATTCTTGATCAGGCAATCTCATATAGTGAGGCTGAAGTTGTATTAGATGATGTGCTTGCAGTAACAGGAAGCGTGTCCCAAAAAATGATCTCGAAAATTGCGATGGCTTTCTACAATAAAGATGTGGCAGAAGCTTTGAACGCAGTAGAAGAATTAATGGATCACGGGAAGGATGCTGCTCGTTTTCTAGAAGACTTAATTTATTACTACCGAGATTTACTGCTATATCAAACCGCGCCTCAGCTTGAGGAAGTAGTTGAACGGGTGAAAATCGACGAAACGTTTCAGCACTTGGGAGATCGTTCTCGGAAAGAATGGATTTATACTGTTATTGAGACATTGAATCGATCGCAGCAGGAAATGAAGTGGACGAACCATCCACGAATCTTTCTGGAATTAGCGCTTGTTCAAATCTGCCAGGAAGAGACGAGTAGTCAGCCTATACAAGGTGGAGAAGACCAAAATGAACTACTTGATCGTATTCAAAAGCTAGAAAATGAGTTGAAAACACTCAAGGAGCAAGGCGTTACGGTTAAGCAACAAGAAGAAGGTTCTGAACCAAAACAGAAGAAACAATTTAAACCTTCCAGACAGAAATCCGGCGTATCTCATGGTAGAATAAAAGAGATGCTGAAGAAAGCTACTAAGCAAGATTTAATGAAAGTAAAAAGCGTGTGGGGAGAAGTGATGGAGAACGTTCGTCAGGAAAAAGTCTCAGCACATGCCTGGTTGAAAGATAGTGAGCCGGTGGCCGCTACAGACAACACTTTTCTTTTATCTTTTCAGTATGACATGCATTGCCAGATGGCAATGAAGGACAACATTCGTGGTACGCTTGAACAAGTATTAGCACGAACGCTTGGTAAACAGTTAGAAATGGTTGCAATTGTGGAACAAGAATGGAAGGAAATTCGCACAGAATTCTTGAAAACAAGAGATGAACCAGAACCTGATCAAAAAGGGGCTGAACCGGCGGAAGATCCATTGATCGCTGAAGCAAGACGTCTTGTCGGCGATGATTTATTAGATATTCAAACATAAAAATGAACAATAACTAAGGAGGAATTTTTTTATGAAACGTGGCATGGGTGGCGGAGGAAACATGAATAACATGATGAAACAAATGCAAAAAATGCAAAAGGATATGGCGAAAGCTCAAGAAGAACTAAAGGATAAAATCGTTGAAGGTACAGCTGGCGGCGGTATGGTTCTAGTTAAAGCGAATGGTCATAAAGAAATCCTTGAAGTAATTGTAAAAGAAGAAGTCGTAGATCCAGATGATATCGACATGCTACAAGACCTTGTGCTTGCTGCAACGAATGATGCACTACGTAATGTAGATGAATTGGTAAACAAAGACATGGGCAAATTTACACAGGGTCTTAATATGCCAGGAATGTTTTAGGGGGTACGCAGGTGCATTATCCTGAACCAATATCAAAACTGATCGACAGTTTTATGAAATTGCCGGGAATCGGACCAAAAACGGCGGTCCGCCTGGCTTTTTTCGTTCTTGAAATGAATGATGATGATGTCCTTGATTTCGGAAAAGCGTTAGTTAATGCAAAGCGTCAGTTAACTTATTGTTCTGTGTGTAATCACATTACAGACACCGACCCTTGTCGTATTTGTTCAGATAGCCATCGCGATGAGACGATTATCTGTGTCGTTCAAGATGCTAAAGATGTTATTGCTATCGAAAAAATGAAAGACTACACAGGTTTATACCATGTTCTTCATGGTGCTATTTCTCCTGTTGAAGGTATTGGGCCTGAAGATATCAAGGTACCAGAGTTATTGAAACGTCTGCAGGATGATAAGGTAACAGAAATTATACTAGCGACGGACCCGACGATTGAAGGAGAAGCAACAGCGATGTATATTGCTCGCCTGGTTAAGCCTACAGGTATTCGTATTACTCGTATTGCTCATGGTCTCCCTGTTGGGGGCGATCTTGAGTATGCTGATGAAGTCACCCTTTCAAAAGCAATGGAAGGACGTCGTGAATTGTAGCATCAGGAGGGAAGCAAATGTTCTTCAAACGTAAAGGCTATTTGCGGAAAGACGCTGATGAGCGTTTGATTCAGACGCTATACGAATTAAAAGATGTATGGAACAATCAAAAAGAAATCGTAGAGCGCAGTGTTGAGCCTTCTGGAGCCGTTCTTGCGAAGCTTAAAGTGGATGAAGCAAAATACTTCTTTCTATTAAAAGAAGCAAAACGAAGAAAGATAAGAATGGGATAAACCTCCCGTTCTTTTTTATTTGGACAGACATATGCTTTAGTAATTCTGAAAAAAAGAGCGGAGGCCTATTATGGATCCTAAACTTATTATTGGCTTATTTGTCTTCAGTATTGTTTTGCTTCTTTTTGTGGGGGCACCACTGAAGCCGATGCGTTGGATTGGGCAGGGGTTAATCAAGTTAGCAATCGGTGCATTACTTCTATTCTTTCTCAATACATTCGGCACTCCATTTGACCTCCATGTTCCTATTAATCCCGGGACAGCAGTGATCACCGGTTTTCTAGGCGTTCCTGGCCTTATAGCTCTGGCTGCAATTGAACTGATTTTGATAGGTTGAATGAAAAGGACTCATGTAACTAAAAGAGTCCTTTTTTGTTTTTCTGAAATAACTTTTGAAAAAGGGGTTGCGTAACAGAGTTAACCCTGATATAGTTATAGAAGTCGCCGCAACAACGCGGTTGACGCCGAAAATAATTTCAAAAAAGTTATTGACGCTGACGGAGTTAATATGGTATATTAATAAAGTCGCTGAAAACGACATTGAAAGAAACAAATCGATCTTTGAAAACTGAACGAAACGCCATGTAAGTAGTTGTTTCTACGGAAACAAAACATTGTTTTAAAGCTAGATTAAGCTTTCTATCGGAGAGTTTGATCCTGGCTCAGGACGAACGCTGGCGGCGTGCCTAATACATGCAAGTCGAGCGAAGAGATGGGAGCTTGCTCCCTGATCTTAGCGGCGGACGGGTGAGTAACACGTGGGCAACCTGCCCTGCAGACTGGGATAACTCCGGGAAACCGGAGCTAATACCGGGTAATACATCGCACCGCATGGTGCAATGTTGAAAGTTGGCTTTCGAGCTAACACTGCAGGATGGGCCCGCGGCGCATTAGCTAGTTGGTAAGGTAATGGCTTACCAAGGCGACGATGCGTAGCCGACCTGAGAGGGTGATCGGCCACACTGGGACTGAGACACGGCCCAGACTCCTACGGGAGGCAGCAGTAGGGAATCTTCCGCAATGGACGAAAGTCTGACGGAGCAACGCCGCGTGAGTGACGAAGGCCTTCGGGTCGTAAAGCTCTGTTGTTAGGGAAGAACAAGTACCGTTCAAATAGGGCGGTACCTTGACGGTACCTAACCAGAAAGCCACGGCTAACTACGTGCCAGCAGCCGCGGTAATACGTAGGTGGCAAGCGTTGTCCGGAATTATTGGGCGTAAAGCGCGCGCAGGCGGTCTTTTAAGTCTGATGTGAAAGCCCACGGCTCAACCGTGGAGGGTCATTGGAAACTGGAGGACTTGAGTGCAGAAGAGGAGAGTGGAATTCCACGTGTAGCGGTGAAATGCGTAGATATGTGGAGGAACACCAGTGGCGAAGGCGGCTCTCTGGTCTGTAACTGACGCTGAGGCGCGAAAGCGTGGGGAGCAAACAGGATTAGATACCCTGGTAGTCCACGCCGTAAACGATGAGTGCTAGGTGTTGGGGGGTTCCACCCTCAGTGCTGAAGTTAACACATTAAGCACTCCGCCTGGGGAGTACGACCGCAAGGTTGAAACTCAAAGGAATTGACGGGGGCCCGCACAAGCAGTGGAGCATGTGGTTTAATTCGAAGCAACGCGAAGAACCTTACCAGGTCTTGACATCCTCTGACAATCCTGGAGACAGGACGTTCCCCTTCGGGGGACAGAGTGACAGGTGGTGCATGGTTGTCGTCAGCTCGTGTCGTGAGATGTTGGGTTAAGTCCCGCAACGAGCGCAACCCTTGATCTTAGTTGCCAGCATTTAGTTGGGCACTCTAAGGTGACTGCCGGTGACAAACCGGAGGAAGGTGGGGATGACGTCAAATCATCATGCCCCTTATGACCTGGGCTACACACGTGCTACAATGGACGGTACAAAGGGCAGCAACACCGCGAGGTGAAGCGAATCCCATAAAGCCGTTCTCAGTTCGGATTGCAGGCTGCAACTCGCCTGCATGAAGCCGGAATTGCTAGTAATCGCGGATCAGCATGCCGCGGTGAATACGTTCCCGGGCCTTGTACACACCGCCCGTCACACCACGAGAGTTTGTAACACCCGAAGTCGGTGGGGTAACCTTTATGGAGCCAGCCGCCGAAGGTGGGACAAATGATTGGGGTGAAGTCGTAACAAGGTAGCCGTATCGGAAGGTGCGGCTGGATCACCTCCTTTCTATGGAGAATTACGAAGGTAACTTACGTTACCAACCTTACATGAGCGTTTCGTTTAGTTTTGAAAGAATGATTTATTCTTTCAAACCAGGTGAAGTGATGAAGCTTAGGCGGATTCAAACAGTAGCCTTGTTCCTTGAAAACTAGATAGCACAAACAACGACATCCAATAATTATTTTTTATGCAATAACTTAGTAATAACTGATGCGTTATGGCAGCAATGCCTAACAAATCGAAGGTTAAGCTACTAAGGGCGCACGGTGGATGCCTTGGCACTAGAAGCCTAAGAAGGACGGGACGAACACCGATATGCTTCGGGGAGCTGTAAGTACGCTTTGATCCGGAGATTTCCGAATGGGGGAACCCACCATCTTTAATAGGATGGTATCCATTTCTGAATACATAGGGAATGGAAGGCAGACCCGGGGAACTGAAACATCTCATTACCCGGAGGAAGAGAAAGCAAACGCGATTTCCTGAGTAGCGGCGAGCGAAACGGAATCAGCCCAAACCAGAGGGCTTGCCCTCTGGGGTTGTAGGACGTCTCTTTGGAGTTACAAAGGCACGGATAGACGAAGCGACCTGGAAAGGTCCATCAGAGAAGGTAACAATCCTGTAGTCAAAATCCGATGCCCTCCGAGACGGATCCTGAGTACGGCGGGACACGTGAAACCCCGTCGGAATCCGGGAGGACCATCTCCCAAGGCTAAATACTCTCTAGTGACCGATAGTGAACCAGTACCGTGAGGGAAAGGTGAAAAGCACCCCGGAAGGGGAGTGAAAAAGAACCTGAAACCGTGTGCCTACAACTAGTTGGAGCCCGTTAATGGGTGACAGCGTGCCTTTTGTAGAATGAACCGGCGAGTTACGATCCCGTGCAAGGTTAAGCTGAGAAGGCGGAGCCGCAGCGAAAGCGAGTCTGAATAGGGCGAAATAGTACGTGGTCGTAGACCCGAAACCAGGTGATCTACCCATGTCCAGGGTGAAGTTCAGGTAACACTGAATGGAGGCCCGAACCCACGCATGTTGAAAAATGCGGGGATGAGGTGTGGGTAGCGGTGAAATGCCAATCGAACCTGGAGATAGCTGGTTCTCTCCGAAATAGCTTTAGGGCTAGCCTCGCGGCAAGAATCTTGGAGGTAGAGCACTGATTGGACTAGGGGTCCTTACCGGATTACCGAATCCAGTCAAACTCCGAATGCCAACGATTTATCCGCGGGAGTCAGACTGCGAGTGATAAGATCCGTAGTCGAGAGGGAAACAGCCCAGACCACCAGCTAAGGTCCCAAAGTATACGTTAAGTGGAAAAGGATGTGGCGTTGCTTAGACAACCAGGATGTTGGCTTAGAAGCAGCCATCATTTAAAGAGTGCGTAATAGCTCACTGGTCGAGTGACGCTGCGCCGAAAATGTACCGGGGCTAAACGTATCACCGAAGCTGTGGATTGTCTTACGACAATGGTAGGAGAGCGTTCTAAGGGCTGTGAAGTCAGACCGAAAGGACTGGTGGAGCGCTTAGAAGTGAGAATGCCGGTATGAGTAGCGAAAGACAAGTGAGAATCTTGTCCGTCGAAAGCCCAAGGTTTCCTGAGGAAGGCTCGTCCGCTCAGGGTTAGTCGGGACCTAAGCCGAGGCCGAAAGGCGTAGGCGATGGATAACAGGTTGATATTCCTGTACCACCTCCTTTCCGTTTGAACGACGGGGGGACGCAGAAAGATAGGGAGAGCGCGCTGCTGGAAATGCGCGTCCAAGCGATTAGGCTGGTGAATAGGTAAATCCGTTCACCGTGAAGGCTGAGTCGTGATGGCGAGGGAAATTTAGTACCGAAGTCCTTGATTCTACGCTGCCAAGAAAAGCCTCTAGTGAGGAAAAAGGTGCCCGTACCGCAAACCGACACAGGTAGGCGAGGAGAGAATCCTAAGACGATCGGGAGAACTCTCGTTAAGGAACTCGGCAAAATGACCCCGTAACTTCGGGAGAAGGGGTGCTTCCTCGGGTTTATAGCCCAGGGGAGCCGCAGTGAAAAGATCCAAGCGACTGTTTAGCAAAAACACAGGTCTCTGCAAAGCCGTAAGGCGAAGTATAGGGGCTGACACCTGCCCGGTGCTGGAAGGTTAAGAGGAGGGGTTATCCCTTACGGGAGAAGCTCTGAATCGAAGCCCCAGTAAACGGCGGCCGTAACTATAACGGTCCTAAGGTAGCGAAATTCCTTGTCGGGTAAGTTCCGACCCGCACGAAAGGTGCAACGACTTGGATACTGTCTCAACGAGAGACCCGGTGAAATTATAGTACCTGTGAAGATGCAGGTTACCCGCGACAGGACGGAAAGACCCCATGGAGCTTTACTGTAGCCTGATATTGGATTTTGGTACAGCTTGTACAGGATAGGTAGGAGCCATAGAAGTCGGACCGCCAGGTTCGATGGAGGCGTCGGTGGGATACTACCCTGGCTGTACTGACATTCTAACCCAGCACCGTGATCCGGTGCGGAGACAGTGTCAGGTGGGCAGTTTGACTGGGGCGGTCGCCTCCTAAAGTGTAACGGAGGCGCCCAAAGGTTCCCTCAGAATGGTTGGAAATCATTCGCAGAGTGTAAAGGCACAAGGGAGCTTGACTGCGAGACCTACAAGTCGAGCAGGGACGAAAGTCGGGCTTAGTGATCCGGTGGTTCCGCATGGAAGGGCCATCGCTCAACGGATAAAAGCTACCCTGGGGATAACAGGCTTATCTCCCCCAAGAGTCCACATCGACGGGGAGGTTTGGCACCTCGATGTCGGCTCATCGCATCCTGGGGCTGAAGTAGGTCCCAAGGGTTGGGCTGTTCGCCCATTAAAGCGGTACGCGAGCTGGGTTCAGAACGTCGTGAGACAGTTCGGTCCCTATCCGTCGCGGGCGCAGGAAATTTGAGAGGAGCTGTCCTTAGTACGAGAGGACCGGGATGGACACACCGCTGGTGTACCAGTTGTTCCGCCAGGAGCATAGCTGGGTAGCTACGTGTGGAAGGGATAAGTGCTGAAAGCATCTAAGCATGAAGCCCCCCTCGAGATGAGATTTCCCACAGCATTAAGCTGGTAAGATCCCTTAGAGATGATGAGGTAGATAGGTTCGGGGTGGAAGCGTGGCAACACGTGGAGCTGACGAATACTAATCGATCGAGGGCTTAACCGATTAAATTGGAAAACGTTGTGCGTGCTATCTAGTTTTCAGGGAACACCTGAATCGTCTAGTGATGATGGCGAAGAGGTCACACCCGTTCCCATGCCGAACACGGAAGTTAAGCTCTTCAGCGCCGATGGTAGTTGGGGGATCTCCCCCTGCAAGAGTAGGACGTCGCTGGGCAACTAGGAGAAGCGAGAGACCTGAGGGTTTCTCGCTTTTTTGTATTCAAAAAATGTTGAAAGCTCGTAAGAGAAAAAAGCTGCAGGAAAGACAATCAAAAACTTCTTCGAAAGCTTCGTAGGGGTGGGAGAAGTAAGAAATTCGAGGAAGCAAGTGATGTCAGACCGGAGTGGATATTCGAGAGATCCATGAGGATCTGGCATCGCGCAGCTGGCGAAGTTCGCCGCTTATCGCGCCCCGTATGAGAACACGGAAGTTAAGCTCGAGCGCCGATGGTAGTTGGGGGATCTCCCCCTGCAAGAGTAGGACGTCGCTGGGCAACATAAGAGAAGCGAGAGACCTGAGGGTTTCTCGCTTTTTTGTATGGTTTTTTCACGTTCGCGGAATAAATCTCAAATTCGCGGAATTATCATGGAAAAGCGCGGAATTAATCCGATTTTCGCGGAAATATCTAAAATATAGCGGAATAAAATCGGTATTTTTTTACCTTCTTAAGCTACAAGGATAATATACTTATGAAATTTCCTTTCTTTTTTAAAATCACTGACACGGGATAAGTTAAAGCCACATATCCATAGAAAGAAGAAAAAAATAGGCTAAAATGAAGTGAATCGGTATAGATCCACTATAATTGGGCAAAGCTTTTACCATGGAGGTGGGAAGATGGAGAAGACAATCAGGTATAGCTTAAGTGAGTGCTGCCTTGTTTGCGAAGAACACAGTTTAAAAGGTATTCATATTTGCGACCGATTTATTTGTTATGAGTGTGAGCGAAAGGTAATTCAAACAGATACCAGTCATGAAAACTATCAATTTTATCTTGAAAAACTACGAAAACTACGACTTAGTCGATTAGCATAAGCAGATAGCTGTTTTATAGGCTATCTGCTTTTTTACGGAAGAATGTGAAGCGGCAGTAAGTAGGAAGAGACGATACAGATTTACTTGCGCCTTTACTTCTCCGAAAGTCTAGATAATGATAGAATACTAGTATAAGTAATGAATCTTCGATAGATAGAAGTTGGTTTTATGAATAAAGCAAATCAAGCACCTTTATATGAAGCATTAACTATGTGGAAGGAACAGAACCCCCTCTCATTTCATGTACCAGGTCATAAAAACGGTA
Source organism: Anaerobacillus sp. 63XJN7_5_ISO-PGPR-S23-430 (assembly GCF_056173695.1). Taxonomy (NCBI): domain Bacteria; kingdom Bacillati; phylum Bacillota; class Bacilli; order Caryophanales; family Bacillaceae; genus Anaerobacillus; species Anaerobacillus sp. 63XJN7_5_ISO-PGPR-S23-430. The sequence goes on from NZ_CM149686.1 coordinate 43,721, forward strand.
AGGTTTTTTCAACTTATAGAAGTGCGGATAACTCATTTAAAGAAATATTGAATATAGATGCCACAGAACTTTCTGGACTAGATGATCTTCATCATGCAGACGGTCCAATTAAGAAGGCAGAGCAGCTTACTGCTGATCTTTATGGAAGTGTTGAAAGCCGATTTTTGGTAGGGGGATCTTCAGCTGGTAACCTTGCGATGATCATGGCATTATGTTCTGAAGGGGACATTGTTCTTGTTCAAAACAACTGTCACAAATCAGTACTAAATGGACTTCGCTTATCGAAAGCACATCCTATTTTTCTTACTCCCTCCATTGATGAGGAAAGTCAGGTGCCAACAGGTGTGTCAGTTGATCTCATCCATCGAGCGATCACAAGATATAAGAATATTAAAGCAATCGTACTGACAAACCCCAATTATTACGGAATGACGAAAGATCTAAAACCGATCATTTCTTATGCTCATGAGAAAGGAATTCCGGTTCTTGTTGATGAAGCACATGGTGCACATTTTGTAAAAGAAAGGTTTTTTCCTGAAAGTGCTTTGAAACAAGGAGCAGATGTTGTTGTTCAATCAGCACATAAAACACTCCCTGCCATGACGATGGGCTCATACTTACATATAGGTGATCCGAAATATAGGAATGCAATAAACGATTATTTACAAGTCTTTCAATCAAGCAGCCCTTCATACCCGATCATGGCTTCGCTCGATTTAGCAAGACACTATATTTCTTCACTTCCTGATAAACAACTTGGTCAAATTTTAGAAGAGATTCTTCAGTTTAAGCACCGGCTGAATAAGATTCCTGGTATAAACGTTATTGGAGATGTAAGTCATGCTTATAAGCAGATTGATCCAATAAAAATAACGGTCCAGTTATCTGGCACCTCAGGATATGATTTGGCAAAAAAGCTTGAGAATGAAGGTATATTTGTTGAGCTTAGTGACCCATTAAACATTTTGCTCATTTGTCCCATAGCATTTAATGGTGAGGCTTATGAGCGAACGTTACAGGCGTTCAAAAGGATTGCAGTTCATAGGGATGAATCCACATTTAGAGTGTCTTTGAATCAGTTGAATCATGAAGAGATAACATTTCCTGCTTATTCTTTTGCGAAGTTGGAAACGATGAATACCAATACAGTTAGTATTAGAAACGCTGTTGGTTTAATTGCAGCGAAAGCCATTATCCCCTATCCCCCAGGGATCCCTATCGTTCTGCCAGGAGAGCGCATAACTTTAGGTAAGATCCAACTAGTAGAAACAGTGTTGTATGGCGGAGGACACATACAGGGGATGAATGGTGAGATGATTGAGATTGCAAGAGAAGAGGAGTAGGGCATTGAAAGGATTATTTATAACTTTTGAAGGACCGGATGGCGCAGGTAAGTCAACACAGGTTCAGAAACTAGCCGATTATTTAAACGAAGAAGGCATTCGTTTTATTCATACAAGAGAACCAGGTGGTACAGCTATAAGCGATCAAATTAGATCTTTGATCCTTAATCCAGAACATGAAGAGATGGTGGATGAGACGGAAGTACTTCTTTATGCTTCCTCCCGAGCTCAGCATGTGAGAGAAAAGATTCTTCCAGCATTAAACGAAGGATATCTTGTACTGTGTGATCGCTTTGTTGATGCATCAATCGCTTATCAGGGGGTTGGCCTTGGATTAGATGTAGAAACGATAAAGGTCATCAATGAATTTGCAACAGGAGGACTAACACCTGATCGAAGCTATATGATTGATCTTCCTGTTTCTGTTGGTAAAGAAAGAATGGCAGCAAGAAATCAACTTGATCGGATAGAGCAAAAAGGAACCGCTTATCATGAAAAGGTGAGAGAAGCTTTCCTGGAATTATATAAAAATAATAATGAACGGATTCATTTGATTGATGGTGAAAATGCTGTCGATGAGATTTTTTCCTCAATAAAAAAGGATTTTACAGTGTTGTGGGATAACTATTGTAGTAATAACTAATTGACGGGTGCATGCTTGCCGCCCGGGGAGGGATATACATGAAACTAGTAATGGCTGTCGTTCAGGATAAGGATAGTAATCGGTTATCCAATGCCCTAGTCGATCATAATTTCCAGGCGACAAAGCTTGCGACTACAGGTGGATTTTTACGTGCAGGAAATACGACATTTCTAGTAGGTACGGAAGATCATCGTGTACAAAAGCTTCTTGATATTATTAAAGACAATTGTCAGAGTAGAGAACAGATGGTGGCACCGGTCTCTCCGATGGGAGGAAATGCAGATTCTTATGTACCGTATCCTGTTGAAGTGTCAGTTGGAGGAGCAACGGTATTTGTTCTTCCAGTAGAGGCCTTCCATCATTTTTAATATGCACGGTAGGATGAGTGATAGCAATGACAGATTGGAATGAATTAAAAGACCGGCAACCCACGGTTGTTAGAATGGTCATAAATAGTTTCAAGAAAGAACGTCTTTCTCATGCGTATTTATTTGACGGTGGGGCAGGAACAGGCAAAAAAGATATTGCGGTTCATATGGCGAAAACGTATTTTTGTCAGGAAAGAACAGGAATCGATCCGTGTCAAAACTGCAGAGACTGTAAAAGGATTGATTCTGGAAATCATCCCGATCTTCATCTCCTAGAACCTGATGGACAATCGATTAAAATCGATCAAATTCGTAAGCTTCAGAAGGAATTCTCTTATCTTGGGGTAGAATCTCGAAAGAAAGTTTATATATTGAATCATTCAGATCGAATGACAACTCAAGCTGCTAATAGTTTACTTAAATTTCTTGAAGAGCCAGGACAAATGACGATGGCTATTCTCTTAACAGAGCAAAAGCAGCATATTCTATCCACGATTTATTCGAGGTGCCAGGTTATTACATTTCAACCCCTTTCAACAAATGGGGTGGAACAAGCCTTAGTGAATGACGGAGTAACACCACACCTTGCTAAATTAGCTGCTCAATTAACGAATGATCAGCGTGCAGCAAAGGAGTTGGCGCTTGATGAGTGGTTTGCACAGGCTAGAGCGATAGTGATACAATTGACTGAAGAGTTGAAGGAAAGACCTCATCAGGTTTTCCTAACGATCCATGACAAATGGCTAGCTCATTTTAAGGATAAAACGCAGCAGGATATGGGACTTAATCTTATGCTTTTTTGGTATAAGGATATAATGAAAATACAACTGCAGGATAATCGGATTGTCTATGCAGATCAGAAGGATAAGCTCGAACGTTATGCCCTTCAATTCGGAAGAAAGAAGATAAGTCAGCATATGATGGCGATACTTGATGCCAAAAGACGTCTGAGTGCAAACACAAACCCGCAGTTTGTGATGGAACAGCTAGTACTCAGGTTACGGGAGGGATAAGTTTGTGTATGAAGTAGTTGGCGTTCGCTTTAAGAAAGCGGGGAAGATCTATTACTTTGATCCGAGTAGCCTCCAGGTGTCCAACAAAGAATTTGTTATCGTGGAGACTGCAAGAGGGGTTGAATTTGGCAAAGTCGTATTAGCAAACAAGCAAGTTGATGAAGAGGATGTTGTACTTCCTCTTAAGAAAGTAATTCGCATAGCTGATGAAAAAGATCGCATTGCGGTAGAAGATAATAAACACGCAGCTGAAGAAGCTTTTGAAGTGTGTGTTTCTAAAATTGAAGAGTACAAGCTTGATATGAAGCTTGTTGATGTTGAATATACATTTGATCGGAATAAGATCATCTTTTACTTTACAGCAGATGGAAGAGTAGATTTCCGCGAACTTGTGAAAGGGCTCGCATCCATCTTTAGAACAAGAATTGAACTTCGTCAGATTGGTGTAAGAGATGAAGCGAAGATGCTTGGTGGAATTGGACCATGTGGCCGAATGCTTTGTTGCTCAACATGGCTTGGCGATTTTGAACCTGTTTCGATTAAGATGGCTAAAGATCAAAATCTATCTTTAAATCCTGCTAAAATTTCTGGACTTTGCGGCAGGTTAATGTGCTGCTTGAAATATGAGAACGATGCATACGAATCCGGCAAAAAAGAGCTTCCAGACGTTGGGAAGACGATTCAAACCGGACAAGGTAAAGGAAAAGTTGTTGGGTTGAATATATTGGAACGTCTTGTTCAGGTCGAATTATTTGAACTCAACCGCGTGACAGAATATACGCTTGATGAATTGATACAAGACGGCGCAGTATCTACGCAAGCCACAGATTGATTGAGGTGGAACGGAAGTGGAGAAAAAAGAAGTTTTTTCACGTGTAAGCTCAATGGAAGAACAGATTGGTGACTTATACAAACAATTAGGCGAACTAAAAGAACATCTTGCAGGACTGCTGGAAGAAAATCACCATCTCGAAATTGAGAATCACCACTTGCGAGAGCGGTTAGAACAAACTTCCGAGCCGAAGAGTCATTCATCTGGCAAAAAGAAGCGCGGTAAACCAGAAGTTGGAGAAGGATATGATAATCTTGCGAGATTATATCAAGAAGGTTTTCATATTTGTAATCTCCATTACGGTAGCATCCGGACAGAGGGAGATTGTCTTTTTTGCTTGTCGTTCTTAAATAAAAAGTAGTGATTTGGTCTTTCCACATCTGGAAAGACCTTTTTTACAATTATATAACTTGTTCACTAAAGAATTAAAATAGATAGGAGAAAAGCATCATGCATTTATATGATGATGAACGGATTGACTACATCATTGAAAATGAATTAAGAATTATTCAAAGCCCAACGGTATTTTCTTTTTCTCTAGATGCCGTTCTACTTGCACGATTTGCCTGGGTGCCGATAAAACGTGGTAAAATAATTGATCTTTGTACAGGTAATGGCATTATTCCACTTCTATTATCGAGAAGAAGTCAGGTTCCGATTGATGCGGTCGAAATTCAAGATCGGCTATATGACATGGGGACGAGAAGTGTGGATTTAAATGACCTTAATGATCAGCTTACCCTACATCATGGGGATATTCGGGACCTACCTGCTGGGTTATTAAAGGAATCTTATGATGCAGTAACATGCAACCCACCCTATTTTCAAAGTAAGCGAAATGAACAGCGTAATCTAAATGAACACCTTACCATCGCCCGACATGAAGTTATGTGTACTCTCGAAGATGTTATTCAATCTTGCAGTCGTTTAGCGAAACAGGGTGGGAAGGTATCACTTGTTCATCGTCCTGAGAGGTTACTTGATATTGTGACGCTAATGAGAAAATACCGTGTTGAACCTAAGAGAATGCAGCTCGTTTATCCGAAAGCTGGTAAAGAAGCAAATACGCTATTAATAGAAGGAATTAAAGATGGGAAGCCTGATTTAAAAGTGTTGCCGCCGTTCATCGTTTATCAGAAAGATAATACGTATAGTGACGAGATGAGAAATGTTTATGAAGAACTATAGTCATTTTGTCTATATGCTCGAATGTCGAGATGGTAGTTATTATACAGGCTATACGACGGACTTATCTCATCGATTAGCTCAACATGAATGTGGAAAAGGTGCAAAATATACGAGGGGGAGAGGTCCACTACGCCTCGTTTATCAAGCGGAATATGAGACAAAAAGTGAAGCAATGCAAGAAGAATATCGGATCAAACAACTATCTCGTATTCAAAAAGAAAAGATAATAAAAGAAAAGAGGCAAGTTCATGTGGAGTCAGAAGAGTTACAAAGAGAGCGAGACAGGTAAACTTTATCTCGTACCTACCCCTATCGGAAACCTGAATGATATGACTTTCCGCGCTATTCAGACGTTAAAAGACGTAGATCTTATTGCTGCAGAAGATACAAGACAATCAAAAAAGCTAACGAATCATTTTGAGATTGAGACACGGTTGATTAGCTATCATGAACATAACAAGGAATCGAGTGGATATAAACTTCTGGAGCGATTAAGGGAAGGACAAAGTATTGCCCTTATTAGCGATGCTGGAATGCCCGCTATTTCAGATCCTGGTTATGAAATTGTGTCAGCATGTGTGGCAGAGGAAATCCCTGTTATTCCCTTACCAGGCGCGAATGCAGCAATTACTGCTCTTGTGGCATCAGGTTTGCCAACACAGCATTTCTATTATTATGGTTTTTTATCTAGACAAAAGAAAGAGCGGAAAATTGAATTACAACAGCTAAAAACAATTCCTTCACCAGTTCTATTCTATGAGGCTCCTCATCGCTTAAAAGAAATGATGAAAGCGGTTCTTGAAGTTCTGGGAAACAGAGAAATTATTATAGCAAGAGAATTAACGAAGAAATATGAAGAGTTTATTAGGGGATCAGTTGAAGAGGTGCTTCGCTGGTTTGAAGAAAATGAAATCCGTGGTGAATTTTGTGTGATCGTCGAAGGTGGCATAGCCGAAGAAGTGAATGAAGAGCTTTGGTGGGAAGATTTCACCTTACGAGATCATGTAGAACACTATATTAATGACGGAATGAAAAGTAAGGATGCGATCAAACAAGTGTCGATTGATCGCGAGCTACCAAAAAGAGAAGTGTATCAGGCCTATCATGTAGAATCTTAGAGTACAAAAAAAGCTCCTGCCTTTATTGGCAGGAGCTTTTCTATACGTTCATTATTTAGCAAGAGCTTTTTGGATTTCTTCCAATACTTGCTCCGCACCTTCGCGACTAAGGATTAGTTTGCCGTTACCGATGGCAAGATTGTCATCGGATACTTCACCAGTTACCTGGCAAGTCATGTTAGGCTTATACTTTTTTAGGATGATGCGCTCATCGTCAACGTAGATTTCAAGAGCGTCCTTTTCTGCAATACCAAGTGTACGGCGTAGTTCGATCGGAATAACAACACGGCCAAGCTCGTCAACTTTACGTACAATACCAGTAGATTTCATGTTTTATACTCCCCTATTCCCAATTTTTTATTAATTACGTCAGGATTCGACAAATTTCTCTATTTATGTTCTATATAATACCAGTGTTTCCCATAAGCGTCAATCCTTTTAATCGGGTAAATATTTCCTATAATAGGTTTGTTACGGGATTCGAAGTACTATATTATTACCAAAACCTGACTTCCTTAAATAAATGATTCGACAATTTTCTTGTAAATCCTTCGACATTAATTGTAAATTTGTGTAGGTTACGCGATTTAAGCTCCGCTTCCTTGCATTTCTTCCTTAAATTAGTTATATTTTGATGAAGAAGAATTGTACTTGAATGAACAAAATGACGTTACACAGCGATACGCAAACGCGGGCTGTAGTTGAGAGTTGCTAACGTTCTCGTCCTACATGGGGCGGGAGCTTTTTATCCAGTAGCCCCCACCTCTAAACGTGAGTCAATTTTGCGTTAAGGTGGGGGATTCACTGTTCTAAAGAACGAATTAAGCTTTTCACTTTATCACTGTTTTAATCAAGGAGGAAGCAACATGGGTGACAAGACGTTTTATATTACGACACCGATCTATTATCCTAGTGGAAAGCTCCACATAGGTCATGCCTACACAACTGTAGCAGGAGATGCTATGGCACGTTACAAGCGTTTAAGAGGTTTTGATGTTCAGTATTTAACAGGAACGGATGAACATGGGCAAAAGATCCAAAAGAAAGCACACGAGCAGGGGGTTACTCCTCAGAAGTATGTTGATGACATCGTTGCTGGCATTAAAGATTTGTGGGATAAGTTAGACATTAGTTACGATGATTTTATCCGTACAACCGAAAAGCGTCACGAGGAAATTGTCGAAACGATTTTTCAAAAGATGTATGAGAAGGGTGATATCTACCTTGACCAATATGAAGGTTGGTATTGCACACAATGTGAGTCCTTCTTTACTGAACGCCAGTTAGTCGATGGGAAATGTCCCGACTGTGGACGTGAGGTGGAGAAAGTAAAGGAAGAGTCCTACTTCTTTAAAATGGGCAAGTATTCCGATCGTCTATTGAAATTTTATGAAGACAATCCCGAGTTTATCCAGCCGGAATCTCGAAAAAATGAAATGATCAATAACTTTATCAAGCCTGGTCTTGAGGATCTTGCGGTATCAAGAACTTCTTTTGACTGGGGTGTTAAAGTTCCAGGAGATCCGAAACATGTCATTTATGTTTGGATCGATGCATTGTCCAATTACATCACCTCCCTTGGGTATGGCACTGAAAATGATGAGCTTTATAATAAGTTCTGGCCAGCGGATGTGCATCTTGTTGGGAAAGAAATCGTTCGTTTCCATACGATTTACTGGCCAATTATGCTGATGTCACTAGACCTGCCGTTACCAAAGAAAGTTTTTGCTCATGGTTGGTTGTTAATGAAAGATGGAAAAATGTCTAAATCCAAAGGTAATGTGGTTGACCCAGTTACCTTAATTGATCGCTATGGACTTGATGCTTTACGCTATTATTTATTGCGTGAAGTACCGTTCGGTTCAGATGGCGTCTTTACACCTGAGAGCTTTGTGGAGCGAATCAATCATGATTTGGCGAACGATCTCGGCAACCTGTTAAATCGAACAGTAGCGATGATCGCTAAGTACTTCGACGGTGAAGTACCTGTGTATGAAGGATCGGTCACAGATTTTGATGATACTCTTGTAGAGATGGTAGATTCAACAATTTCCAAAGTAGAGACCTCTCTTGAAAACATGGAGTTTTCAGTTGCCCTTGCTTCGATTTGGCAGCTCATTAGTCGAACGAACAAGTACATTGATGAAACAGAACCATGGATTCTTGCTAAAGAAGAAACTCATAAAGACAAGCTTGGTGCTGTAATGGTTCACCTCGCTGAATCATTGAGACAAGTGGGTATTCTATTGCAGCCTTTCCTTACGCAAACGCCTAAAAAGATCTGGTCACAGCTAGGTATTGAAGAAGGCGAGAAAACAAGCTGGGAATCATTAGGATTCAAAAAAGGATTCGGTGGTACAACGGTTCAAAAAGATGCTCCGCTTTTCCCAAGGCTTGACCGTGAAGAAGAGGTTGCATATATAGTTGAACAAATGGGTGGCAATGTCGTTAAGGAAGCACCGCCAATTGAAAAACCAGATTTAGATGAAATTTCAATTGATGACTTTACAAAAGTTGATTTAAGAGTCGCCCAAGTACTTGAAGTAGAGCCGGTGAAAAAAGCCAATAAGTTATTGAAATTAAAATTAGATCTTGGTTATGAAACGAGACAAGTTGTTTCAGGAATTGCAAAACATTATAAACCAGAGGAACTCATCGGCAAAAAAGTTGTTTGTGTTTCCAATCTTAAGCCAGTAAAGCTTAGAGGAGAATTATCTGAAGGTATGATTCTAGCAGGTGAGCATGACGGCGAGCTGAAATTGTCGACTATTGCTGAAAGCTTGCCAAATGGAACACAAATCAAATAATGACTCATGACTCGGTCTTAAAATAGACCGGGTCTTTTTTACTTTCTAATTCACAATAAATCCCTGCCATTTACTTTGCTATTTGTGACTAAACTTCCATTTTGAGTTGCAAGATAAGTATATAAAAAAGAACCAAAACACCTTAATATACAGAATATTCTAACTTATTTTGTGAGCATTGTAAACAAAATGTAATTAAAATGAAACTGTTTAGACTTAGAAAATAACTAGGACATTTGGTACACTAGCATCGTACTAGAGCGGAGAAGGAGTTTTGACATGTTATTCGACACACACACGCATTTGAATGTTGAACAATTTTCCGAAGATCAAAAAGAAGTAATTGAGCGTGCCCAGGCAGCGGGAGTAAGCAAGATGGTTGTTGTTGGTTTTGATCGTGAAACGATAACACATGCTATGGAACTTGTTGAACAGTATGATTTTCTTTATGCAGCCGTAGGTTGGCATCCTGTTGATGCGATTGATATGAAAGAAGAGGACCTTGAGTGGATTGAAGAACTTGCTGGTCATCCAAAAGTAGTAGCAATCGGTGAAATGGGACTTGATTATCATTGGGACAAATCACCTCATGACATACAAAAAGATGTTTTTCGTAAGCAAATTCAACTTGCGAAAAAAGTGAAATTACCGATCATCATACATAATCGTGAAGCGACGCGAGATGTCATTGATGTATTGAAAGAAGAAAATGCAGCTGAGGTAGGTGGCATCATGCACTGTTTCGCTGGAACTGTAGAAGAGGCTAATGAGTGCCTTGATATGAATTTCTACATTTCTCTAGGTGGACCAGTAACGTTTAAGAACGCTAAACTACCAAAAGAAGTAGCGAAAGAAATACCAATTGATCGTTTGCTAATTGAAACGGACTGTCCTTTTCTAGCACCACACCCAAACCGCGGGAAGCGAAATGAACCTTCATATGTGAAGCTCATCGCTGAACAAATTGCGGATTTGAAAGAAATGGATTATGAAGAATTAGCAAGAAGAACATCCGAAAATGCTATGACATTATTCGGTATTAGTCGCTAATAAAAAAGACCGTTGTCGTTGAAAAGAAATGATAGGATGCTTTTAAAAATAACTTCTCCCATCATACAAGATCAAAGTAGATGCCTTTTCTACTAAACTAGCAATTGGGGATAAGTAAGAAGCTTTTCTTTTTGAAACACAGTCGGTTCAGGGGGTAACTATGACAATGAAATCGAACATGGAAAACTTTTTTGCTCGCGTTAAGGGTGGAAAGAACGTATTCATGATTTGTTTAAGTGTAATTGTACTAGGTTTAGTCTCCGGCTTTATCGTGTTTGAAACTACAAAAGCTTCGGTCACGCTTGTCCTTGATGGGGAAGAGAAGCCGGTAGATACACATGCAGATACAGTTGCGGAGTTATTAAAGGATGAAGAATTGAATCCTGGTTCTCATGATTATTTAAGTCACGATTTATCAGCCAAGGTTGAGGCTGGAGATGTGATTGAATGGAAACCGGCTTTTCAAGTAACGCTATCGATTAATGGGGATAACCAACAAGTTTGGTCCACCAAAGATACAGTGAAAGGGTTTCTTGAAGATCAAAACATGGAGCTCGGTAAGCATGATCAAATGTCTGTATCACTCGATGATGAATTGAAAGAAAATATGACGATTGCCGTTGATGAAGCTTTCAAAGTTGCGGTAAACGACGGTGGGAAACAAAAAGAGATTTGGACAACTTCGACTACGGTCGCTGGCTTTTTAGAACAGCAGAATATACAACTTGGAGAACTTGATCGCGTAGAACCCAAAAAAGATGAGGACGTTACAGCGAACTCGGAAATCAACGTGATTCGAGTGGAAAAGGTCACCGATGTAGTGGAAGAGACGATTGACTATGCAACGATTAAGAAGAATGATAGTTCAATTCAAAAAGGTAAAGAAACAGTCCTAGAAGACGGACAAGAAGGCAAGCGGGAGAAACATTACGAAGTTGTTTTAGAAAATGGTAAAGAGGTTTCCCGTGAGCTTAAGAAAACCGATGTAGTGAAGGAAAGCAGTGACAAAATCGTTGCTGTTGGTACCCAGGTTATTACACAAACAGCTGTGAAAACTAGCAGTGCCCCTTCAACTCAATCTAAATCAACAAAGACAGCTAGTAAGCCTGCTACAAAAACTTCAAAATCACCATCTAAACCTGAAAGTAAGTCGTCAGGGAAGGTAATGAACGTATCGACGACAGCTTATACGGCAAATTGTGCTGGCTGTTCAGGTATCACATCTACGGGCTTTAACTTAAAATCTAATCCTGATGCGAAAATCATTGCGGTTGATCCTAGTGTGATTCCCCTCGGCTCAAAAGTTCACGTAGAAGGATATGGAACGGCTATTGCGGCTGATACGGGTGGTGCGATTAAAGGTAACAAGATTGATGTGTTTTTCTCTTCGAAGTCTGCAGCTTACGCATGGGGAAACAAGACTGTTCAAATTACAATTCTCGATTAGTGATCGAGATATGGTATGCTAATAACACAGAGTGGGGAAAGTCTCTCTCTGTGTTTTTTGTATGATAAAGAAAAGATTTATGAGAGAAACTATAAAAATTCACGTGTAGTTATAATAACAGGGTAGAATCGGTTATGTATTATGGAGGAAACAGAGTGAAAGTAAAAGAAATCATTATCGTAGAAGGCAAAAACGATACATTGGCTGTGAAACGAGCGCTTGATGCGGATACGCTAGAAACGAATGGATCTGAGATTAGCGAAGAGACGCTTAGACGTATTGAGCTTGCTTGGAAGAGACGAGGCGTAATTGTTTTTACAGATCCAGATTATCCTGGTACAAGAATTCGTCAAATCATTAGTGACCGACTGCCTTCTTGTAAACACGCCTTTCTAAATAAAAAACGTGCCATCTCATCTAATGGAAAGAAAGTTGGAATTGAACATGCCTCTATTCAGGATATTCAAGAAGCCATTCTTTCAGTAAGAGAAGAGATAGAAGCTCCAGATGTTTTGATTGAATGGGAGGATCTTATCGCTGCTGGTCTGGTTGTAGGCGATCGTTCTAAGGAGAGAAGAAAAGCTTTAGGAGATCGGTTGCAAATGGGCTATATGAATGGAAAGCAGCTTTTCAAACGGCTACAAATGTTTCAAATTTCAAGAGAAGAGTTTAGTCAGGCTTTGGAAGAAGTGTTACAGGAGGAAGAGAAATGAATAAAGAAATATCAACCCCTTTTAGAACAAAAGAAATTTTATCTAAACATGGTTTTACTTTTAAGAAAAGTCTTGGACAGAACTTTTTAATTGATTCGAATGTCCTAACAAAAATTGTTGACCAGGCTAAGTTATCACCGAATTCTGGCGCTATCGAGATCGGACCAGGTATTGGAGCCTTAACAGAGAAACTAGCAAAACAAGCTAAAAAGGTCGTGGCATTTGAGATTGATCAGCGTCTACTCCCTATTCTAGAAGACACTCTTTCTCCTTATCCACACGTTCACATACGTCATAGTGATGTGTTAGAAGCCGATGTTCGTCAAGTGATTGAAGAAGAGTTTGAAGAGGGTCAGGATTTGATGGTAGTAGCGAATCTTCCTTACTATGTGACGACGCCTATTCTCATGAAGTTATTGGAAGAAAAATTACCAGTACGTGGGATCGTTGTTATGATTCAAAAAGAAGTAGCAGAGCGTATTGCTGCAAAGCCTGGTTCTAAGGAATACGGCTCATTATCACTTGCAGTGCAATACCATGCAGTGGCTAAAACGGCTCTCACAGTACCAAAAACCGTTTTTGTACCAAAGCCCAATGTAGATTCATCCGTTCTTCACTTGGAGCTGCGTCAGGAGCCTCCTGTCGATCTTTTGAATGAAGCCTATTTCTTTGAAGTGATTCGAGCAAGCTTCGGTCAACGTAGAAAGACCTTATTGAACAATTTGCAAAATAATCTTTTAAGTAAAGAGCAAAAGCCAATGATTGAGGAAGTATTACAAGAGACAGGGATTGATGGAACACGTCGGGGCGAAACGCTCTCAATGGAAGAATTCGCGGCGTTGAGTAATGCTTTTTATAGCAGAAAAAATGAAACTAAAAAAACACCTTGATTGTGGTGCACCCCGAACGTTAGAGTTATAAACTAACTTCCGGGGTGTTTTTTTAGTTTTCATGATTCGAACATCTTCCTAATAATCAGTGAAGGTAAACCAAGTTCTCATTTCTATATAAATCATCTTTTCTTAAAGTTCTCATATAGTAGGTAAAGGAGATGCTGTTTAGTCTTTCAGGTCAAGCGGTGTGGAGGGAAGATAATGACGATGAAAGAAGGAGATATCGTTGCCAGGCGTTCATATGGCTGTGACTTAATCTTTCGAGTAACAAGGATGAATGAGTCAAGTAAGTCAGCGGAGCTCGTGGGCGAGGATATGAGGCTAATCGCAGATGCCCCGTTTGACGACCTGGTGGTAATTGACTCCAATGAACACAAAATGAGACGGGAGCAGTCCAAAGAGAAAGAAGACTATTCCTTTCGTTTGTTTCGACAAGACTATCAACTGTTGCGAATGAAGCGAGAATATTCGGCAACTAGTCATTTTAAGAAAGAAACAAGTTTTTTTGAACTACCGGGGAAAATTCTTCATATTGACGGGGATCCACTATACCTTAGTAAATGTTTGGAAATGTATAAGCGTCTTGGCGTCCCGGTTTATGGGCTATATATGAAGGAAAGCGAAATACCGGAGAATATTATCAAATTAGTTAACAATGTTAGACCAGATATTTTGGTTATCACAGGGCATGATGCGTATACAAAACATAAAGGCGAGAAAAAGGATCTTCAATCGTACCGAAATTCACGGTACTTTGTTCGAGCTGTAAAAGAAGTGAGAAGTGTTTTTCCGAATCTTGATCACCTTGTAATTTTTGCTGGAGCGTGTCAGTCTCATTTTGAGTCACTCATTCGTGCAGGGGCTAATTTTGCAAGCTCTCCAGCTCGAATCAACATTCACATGCTTGATCCAGTTTTTATCGTATCCAAAATTGCACTCACATCTTTTACTGATCACGTTAATGTTTGGGACGCTCTTAGAAACACGTTGACTGGTGAAGATGGACTTGGTGGAGTAGAAACAAGAGGAATTCTACGCACAGGTATGCCTATGAAGGACCAGGAGGATTATTCAGAGTGAGCGAACGGGTGGAATACATATCCATCCGTTCGCTTTTTTACGTCAGTTTTAATAAAAAAATAAGCTCGTTGAAAGGGGCTAGAATAGAGAAATGTTCTTATGCGAAACCTGAGATAACCAGCATATTTCAATGAGTATACATATTTTTCGACAAATTAAGAAACAATAAAAATACACATCATCAGTAAATAACAATTGACATTGTTTTTGCTTCGTTGTTATAATTTAAGTTTTATTTGACAAGATGATGCAAAAGATGTTATAATTTGTCTAAGTGAGGTGGAGGTTCCGATGGCAAAAACGATTATTGAGATCAAACAAACGTTACAATCTCAGGTTGGCAAACGGTTGACCTTAAAGGCAAACGGAGGTCGCAGAAAGACAATTCAACGTTCAGGCATCCTTGAAGAAACCTACCCGGCAGTGTTCATTGTTAAGCTGGATCAGGACACGAACGCATTTGAGCGTGTGTCATACAGCTACACAGATATTCTAACAGATACAGTACAAATTACATTTAATGAAGAACAAGCGGCAGTAAGCGGTTAAGGCAAATGGTCTAACTGCTTTTTTGCTTTATTTGGGAATAAATAATTTTTCTCCTTCTTTTGGTTACATATTGGCAGTATAGCGATGGCTTTCGATCCTCACACTAAGAGAGTTACAGGATAGAAAGGAGCTTGATTCGCATGGCAAGACGTAAAGGGATTATGTCTGATCAATTGAAAGAAGAAATTGCGAAAGAGCTTGGTTTTTATGATACGGTTCAGAAAGAAGGTTGGGGAGGAATAAAAGCTCGCGATGCAGGTAACATCGTGAAGCGTGCTATTCAACTAGCTGAGGAGCAACTTGCAAACCAACAAAAACACTGAACCCTGTGACGATTGAACTCTGACTAATAGTCAGGGTTCTTTTTTTGTTGCAGAGAAGTTAAACTCTCCCGTGGTTGCATCCTATTCCGTTTCTTTCTTTTAGGCTTGTTGTGTTACAATAATTCACAGTAAGTTAAAATGTCGAACGGTAGGACGAAAATGTAGGTGAACGAGATGAAAAGAAAACTGAGTGTGAAAGCACCGGCGAAAATAAATTTAGCACTCGATGTGCTTCATAAACGACCTGATGGCTTTCATGAAGTAGAAATGGTTATGACGAATGTCGATCTTGCAGATCGACTTGAGTTAACGGAATTGAGACGAAATGAAATCATTATTGAGTCAACAAGCGGTTTTGTTCCAGACGATCAAAGGAATTTAGCTTTTCAAGCTGCAGCATTATTAAAGAAAAAGTTCAACATTCGGCAGGGTTTATCGATCAAGATTGATAAGCAAATTCCAGTTGCTGCTGGTCTTGCTGGAGGAAGCAGTGATGCTGCCGCGGCATTACGAGGACTTAATGAGCTTTGGCAATTAGGTTTAACTTATGATGAGCTTGCTAATATTGGTTCTGAGATAGGGTCAGACGTTGCATTTTGTGTATATGGTGGCACCGCCCTTGCAAAAGGACGTGGAGAAATTATTCAGCCAATGGATGCACCACCTCCTTGTTGGGTGATTCTTGCTAAGCCTTCTATTGGGGTATCGACAGCAGATGTATATCGACGCCTTAGAACAGCAGAGATGAACCATCCAGACGTAAGAGGAATGATGCAAGCAATAGAGGAAAAAAATTATGAAGCGATATGTCAGCGCCTTGGTAATGTTCTCGAGGATGTTACATTGAAACTTCATCCTGAAGTACGTCAAATTAAAGAAAAGATGGAAAGCCTCGGAGCAGACGGTGTGCTGATGAGTGGCAGTGGGCCAACTGTCTTTGGTCTTACACGACATGAATCGCGCATGCAACGAATTTATAACGGTTTAAGAGGTTTTTGTGGTCAAGTTTATGCGGTACGTCTATTAGGTGAGAAGAACCCTTGAATAAATCCGTACATTAGTGATATATTATGATTAATTATTCGGATTTTTTGGAGGTTCTTCTATGAAGATGAAACGAAGTTCTCGGCTAGTGGATATGACAAGGTATTTATTAGAGCATCCACACCGGTTAGTTTCACTAACTTATTTCTCAGAGCGATACGGGGCGGCTAAATCATCTATAAGTGAGGATTTGGTCATCATTAAAGAGAATTTTGAACAACAGGGTGTGGGATCGTTGTTAACCGTTCCAGGTGCAGCTGGAGGCGTAAGATACATGCCGCTTATTAGTGAAGAAGAAGCAGATCGTGTGGTTGGTGAACTATGCGATTTTCTAGAAAGTCCTGATCGTCTTCTTCCGGGTGGTTATTTGTATTTAACAGATATCCTCGGTAATCCGGAAATTATGAATCAGGTTGGCCGCTTATTTGCGTCTGTTTTCGCTGATCGTAAAATTGATTGTGTGATGACTGTTGCTACGAAAGGAATCCCCCTTGCGTATGCTGCTGCAAGTCATCTTAACGTTCCGGTTGTCATTGTTAGACGCGATAGCAAGGTCACTGAAGGCTCAACAGTAAGTATTAACTATGTATCAGGATCGTCAAAACGAATTCAAACAATGGCGCTTGCTCGTCGAAGTTTGAAACCAGGAGCGAACGTTTTGATTGTAGATGATTTCATGAAGGCTGGTGGAACAATTCAAGGAATGGTTAATTTGCTTGAAGAATTTCAAGCAGACGTTGCTGGAATTGGAGTGCTTGTTGAGGCTGAGGGTGAAGGCGAAGAACGACTAGTTGAAGAGTACGTATCTATGATGAACCTTGGTGGAGTCGATATGAAAGAGCGATCGATTCAGGTTGCGCCAGGGAATTACAAGAAATTTCTTACGCCATTAACAGAAGGAGTGGAGAACGAATGAAGACAGTCTATACGAAATCAGCACCAGAAGCGATTGGCCCCTATTCACAAGGAATGATCGTGAATAACATCTTTTATAGCTCTGGCCAAATTCCTCTTAAAGCAGATGGAACGCTCATTGATGGAGCGATAGAAGACCAGACTCATCAAGTATTTCAAAATGTGAAAGCTGTACTAGAAGCTGCCGGATCTTCACTCGAGAATGTCGTAAAAACTACAGTTTATATTAAAGACATGAACCAGTTTAGCGCGATCAATGAAATCTATGGTGAATATTTCAATGCACATAAACCCGCAAGATCTTGTGTTGAAGTTGCGCGTCTTCCAAAAGATGCCCTTATCGAAATAGAAGTAATTGCCCTAGTAGGCTAATCAATTGAACCCACTCATCCGCTGATATTATCCCCTTTAAGTAGACATTCAAAAAAACCTCCATGATATGGTGGAGGAAAGAATGATGCTTGGAGGGGATTTTTTCTATGGCTAAAAAAGGGCAGAGGTTTGAGAAGTATACAGACGAGTTTAAACAGAACGCCGTGATGAAATACATTAATGGTTCTCAAAGTTACAAAGCTTTAGCGGAAGAATTAGGAATAAAAAATAGTACACAGCTGAAAGTCTGGGTGAGGAAGTGGAAAAACGGTGAGCCGTTTGATATTCGAAGTCGCAGTGAGGTAAATCCTATGCATGGTAGGCCACGCACAAACTTTAAAACAATTGAAGAAGAGAGAGATTACCTGAAAGCGCAGGTGGATTACTTAAAAAAGCAGTATCAAAATCTCGAAAAGGAGGGAAAATCACGCAAAAAATAAAGTATGAAACCGTGGAAGATTTAAGGAATAAAGCTCCTGTTACCTGGTTGTTAGAGATTGCTTCCCTCCAACCATCCAGCTATTACAAATGGAGAGCTAGTAAAGTAAAGCGCGAAGAAAGGGCCAATCAAGATCATGACATCCAAATGCATATGATGGGGATTCATTTTCTTCATCCGGAAACAGGTTACCCTACTATGACGCGTTTATTAAAAGAAAGTGGTTACCGCATCAACCACAAAAAGGTGTATCGATTGATGAGCGAGATGGGCATTCAATCGGTGATTCGTAGAAAGAGGAAAAGGCATGGATACACTCCATCTGTGATCAATCCCAATAGGCTAAAACGAAACTTTAAAGCAAATGGAACGAATCAGAAAATGGTGACGGACATTACTTATGTATCAGATGGTAAACGATTCTATTACTTATCTGTGATTCAAGATTTATTCAACAATGAGATCGTAAGCTGGCAGCTTTCTAAACGCAACGATTTAGCGCTTGTACTAGATACAGTTGCGCAATGGACAAAGAAAAAAGACGTAACGAAAGCCGTTCTCCATTCGGATCAAGGCTTTCAGTATACGTCTAAGGCATACAACACACGAATAGAAGAATACGGCGTTAAGGGCAGCCACTCTCGCAAAGGAAACTGCCTGGATAATGCCTGCATTGAGTCCTTCTTTTCGCATCTCAAAACAGAGAAGTTGTATATCAATCAGTGTAAAACAGAAAACGAGATCAGACAAGCAATCGAGGATTACATCTACCACTATAACTACAGACGTTTCCAGAAGAAATTAAAGCAACGCGCGCCGATTGAATATCGACACGCGTTGGCAGCTTAGTTTTTTTAGACTGTCTACTTGACAGGGGTAGGACCACGCTGAGTGGTTTTTTTATTTATGAAACTTTTTTCTGACTTATTTAAGTTTTTGGAGTGAATGTCACTAGGGTGATTAATTTAGCTTGTTTCAGTCGATTTTTTATTCTGGAATAGAATCTTAGGATGAAAGCAACTAAATTTTTATAACATTTTTTATATTTAGAAGAAGGAATTAATAACTAGAAGTTGAATAGTGCATATATGCTCTAATTAATGGAAAAAGGTGGTGCACTCAAGTTGGAAATTACAGATGTTCGCCTACGTCGTGTGAATACGGAAGGACGCATGCGCGCAATCGCTTCCATCACAATGGATCATGAATTCGTCGTTCATGATATTCGCGTCATTGATGGGAATAACGGCATGTTTGTAGCGATGCCAAGCAAAAGAACTCCAGATGGAGAGTTTCGCGATATCGCTCATCCAATTTCCTCGAATACAAGGGAAAAGATTCAAACAGCTGTGTTAGCTGAATATCACCGTGTTGGTGAAATGGAAGCTGCTTATGAGGAAGCTGGAGCTTCCTAATCGTAAAAGTCTGGTCAACTGACCGGGCTTTTTTATTTGACCAGAAATTTCGCTTCATTTAGAAAAAAGTCATAGACCTTTCTTTTCCAACTTTTTATATGCTGAGGATTTAGGGAACTTCCTTGAAAATGAGGGGTTTTTGAGATATAGTCAAAGTGGAAAAATAGGATACAATGGAGGAACCATATACATGAATAGATTTGCAGTTGTGCTAGCAGCAGGTCAGGGAACACGGATGAAATCAAAGCTTTATAAAGTGCTTCACCCCGTTTGTGGGAAGCCTATGGTAGAGCATGTTGTTGATCAACTTGATGAACTTAAGCTCCAAAACATTGTAACTGTCGTCGGTCACGGCGCTGAAAAGGTTCGTGACCAGCTTGGTAGTCGAGTGAATTATGTCCTCCAGGAAGAACAGCTTGGTACAGCGCATGCTGTGATGAAGACTCAAGACACCCTATCCGATAAGGATGGCGTCACCCTTGTCGTATGTGGAGATACCCCTTTAATTACGAAAGAAACAATGGATGCACTATTGACTTATCATGAAGATCAGGGTGCAAAAGCCACGATTCTAACAGCAGATGCGGATAATCCATTTGGATACGGTCGAATTATCCGTGATGAGAATGGAAGTGTTCAACGAATTGTCGAACAGAAAGACGCAAGTGAAGCTGAGCAGAAAGTAACGGAAATTAACACAGGTACATACTGTTTTGATAACAAAACCCTTTTTGAGACGCTTCAGCTCGTTAAGAATGAAAATGCTCAGGGAGAGTATTATCTTCCAGATGTTGTTGAAATTCTTCAAAAGCAAGGTGAGGTCGTAAGCGCCTATCAAACAGCAGATTTTGATGAAACAATGGGCGTAAATGATCGAGTCGCGCTTTCAAAAGCTGAAATTGCGATGAAAAAACGAATTAATGAGAAACATATGCGTAATGGCGTTACGTTAATTGATCCCAATCAAACATATATTTCTTCAGAAGCAGTGATTGGTCAAGATACTGTTATCTATCCAGGAACCACTATAACTGGCAGAACCACTATTGGTAATGAAGCTAAGATCGGCCCTAACTCTGAAATTAAGGATAGTAAAGTTGGAGATAAGAGCGTTGTGAAACAATCGGTTATTCATGATAGCGAAGTGGGAAATGCTGTCAATATTGGTCCTTTCGCACACGTTCGTCCAGCTTCACAAATTGGGAACGAAGTGAAGATTGGAAACTTCGTTGAAGTAAAGAAATCCGTTATGGGTGATGGTAGCAAAGCTTCTCACCTAAGCTATGTTGGCGACGCTGAAATTGGTAAAGATGTGAATCTTGGCTGTGGTTCTATTACAGTAAATTATGATGGTAAGAAAAAGTACCTAACAAAAGTTGAAGATGGCGCGTTCATTGGATGTAATGTGAATTTGATTGCCCCTGTAACGGTAGGTAAAGGTGCAACTGTTGCTGCTGGATCGACGATCACAGATGATGTTCCTGAACAGGCGCTATCAATTGCTCGTTCTCGTCAGACGAATAAAGAAGACTACGCAACGAAAAAGAAGGATAGTTAATTTTAAGAAGATAAGAAAGCTTGAACTCTTGGTGTCTTACTACAATGCATAATCGTTTTGAAGTGATTAAGACGCTCGCGCTTTTCTTACTAATTAATGGAGGGGTACCGGCCAATGGCTAATTATTTAGATCCAAACTTGAAAGTGTTTAGTTTAAACTCGAATCCTGATCTTGCAGAAGAGATCGTAGAACATATTGGTGTTCCGATGGGGAAATGTTCTGTTGTTCGCTTTAGCGATGGGGAAATCCAGATTAACATTGAAGAGAGTATTCGTGGGTGTGACGTTTACGTTATCCAATCAACTTGTGCTCCAGTAAACGAAAACATTATGGAGCTTCTTATCATGATTGATGCGCTAAAGAGAGCCTCAGCTAAAACAATTAATATTGTACTCCCTTATTATGGATATGCACGTCAGGATCGTAAAGCAAGGTCTCGTGAACCCATTACGGCGAAGTTAGTTGCAAACTTACTTGAAGTTGCTGGAGTAACTCGACTCATTACACTCGATCTTCATGCTTCTCAGATTCAAGGATTCTTTGACATTCCTGTTGATCAATTAATGGGGGTTCCGACTCTCGCTAAACACTTTGAAGAAAAGAACCTTGAAGATATTGTTGTCGTATCTCCAGACCATGGCGGTGTAACTCGTGCTCGCAAGCTTGCTGAGCGACTGAAGGCACCAATTGCTATTATTGATAAGCGTCGTCCACGTCCAAACGTAGCAGAGGTCATGAATATTGTAGGTAATATTGAAGGGAAAACGGCAATCATTATTGACGACATTATTGATACGGCCGGTACAATTACCTTAGCAGCCAATGCATTGATCGAAAATGGAGCGACAGAAGTCTTTGCATGCTGTACGCACCCTGTTTTATCAGGACCAGCTATTGAACGCATCGATCAATCTAAAATTAAGGAACTTGCTATCACAAATACGATTCCGCTTCCGCATGATAAGCAAATCGATAAAATCACACAACTATCTGTTGCACCTCTTCTTGGTGAAGCAATCATCCGTGTTCATGAGCAACTTTCTGTAAGTAAATTATTTGATTAAATAATTTATGTTTATTGCCTCGTGATTATGGGTATCCATATAGAAGAGTAAAACCTAATCAGGAAGGTGATTTCAAATGGCAGCAACATTAAAAGCATTAGATCGTAATACGAAAAAAAGAAGTGAACTTAGAACATTACGCGAAACAGAAGAAGGTCTTCCGGCTGTTCTTTACGGTAAAGACCGCAAAAGCGCACCGGTACAGGTTGACGCTTTAGAGTTCATTAAAGTATATCGTCAGGTCGGAAAAAACGGCGTTATTGAATTGAACTTTGAAGGACAAGGCACTTACCCAGTCATGGTTTACGACATGCAAGTTGACCCAATTAAGAATCAAGTTCTTCACGTAGACTTCTATTCAGTTGACCTTAACAAGGAAGTTGAAGCAGAGGTTCCAGTTCATTTGACTGGCGAAGCTGCAGGTAGCAAAGAGGGTGGCGTTGTTCAGCAAATGCTTCACGAGATTCTCGTAAAAGCGAAGCCGAACGATTTCCCTGATAGCATCGACGTTAGTATTGCTGAACTTAACATTGGAGACGCTATTCAAGCGGGAGATCTTCCAAAAGGAGATAAATACGAAATTCTTCTAGACGCTGAAGAGCCAATTGCTTCGATTGTTCCTCCGACGGAAGAACCTGCTGAAGACGAAGAAGAAGCTGATGAAGTGGCTGAAGAGCCACCAGCAGATCAAGAAAAAACTGATGATGAAACAACGAAAACCGAATAAACTTCGAAGACGTAACCGAACGGGTTACGTCTTTTTTTCAAGATAATGAGCTAACAGGTGAATAAGTGGTCGCATTTTTGATAGGATAGAATAAAAGTAATGAAAGGTAGGGCGTCAGCTGTTGAAATTAATTGTAGGCCTCGGTAATCCGGGGAAGAAATTTGATAATACAAGACATAATGTAGGATTCATGGCTATTGATCAGCTATCGAAAGACTTAGGCATATCTTTAGATCAGAAGAAATTTCAAGGGATCTATGGGAAAGGTATAGTAAACGGAGAAGTAGTGTACCTCTTAAAACCGCAAACATATATGAACTTGTCAGGTGAATCGGTACGTCCTTTGATGGAATACTTTAATATTGAAGTGAATGATTTGCTAGTCATTTACGATGATTTGGACCTTCCTACTGGTAAAGTGAGAATTCGTCAAAAAGGTAGCGCCGGTGGTCACAATGGGATGAAGTCGATTATCACGCACATTCATACTCAAGATTTTAAGAGAGTGCGGATAGGAATTGATCGATCTGCCAGACAGTCCGTTATTGACTACGTTCTAAAGCCATTCTCTAAAGAAGAGGCAGAGCCAATTCAGCTTGCCATTGAACAGACGGTCAAAGCTTGTGAAGCATGGACAACGACGTCGTTCCCAGAAGTAATGAATCAATATAACACGTGAATATCCTTCTATTCTCCCGTCCATACTAGTAAAAGTTAGGAACAGGGAGGATCTGTTATGGATATTCATTACGTATGTCGTCACTGTAGAGCTGAGATTGGAAGACTGTCACAGATGAATCACACAGCTGATGAACTCGGATTTCAGCAGCTCACTGAAGAGGAGCGGCAAGCAATGGTTCATTACCACCACGATGGTACAATTGAAGTGAAAGCCATTTGTGAAGATTGTCATGAAGCTATGGAGCGTACGCCTTCTTTTCATGAGCTTGATACATTTATTCAGTAAGAAGCTTTGGGAGTTCGTCCAAAGCATTTTTGCGTTAACAGAATGATTATAAACATTAGTTTGTGTTATAGAATATAAATTTAAGAGAAGTCTAGCTTCAGTGCCAGGTCCCTTGGGCTGCTTCGCCTTTTTCAAAACAATCAAGATCTGTTTTGACTAATTGGTGGAAGCGCTTCTTGGGACTACATGTGCGCTTGCGCTTTTCAGAGTGAGAGGGGAGAATAACCTACCGATGTTAGGCTTAAGAGAATATTTTAGTAAGGGCGATGAATTCCAATCCGTTTTTACCGGGGTGAAAGAGGGTCTTAAAGAACAACTTGTTGCAGGGCTAGCTGGTTCTGCTCGGATGTTCCTAATGGCTTCTCTCTATCATGAAACAAAGCGCCCCCAGCTGATTATTACCCATAATTTATATCAAGCTCAAAAGCTATATGAAGACATGTGTGAGCTTGTTTCACCAGACGAAGTTTACTTATACCCAGTTAATGAACTCATTTCTTCGGAAATCGCGATTGCTAGCCCGGAATTAAGAGGGCAGCGAATGGAAGCTTTAAATTATTGGATGAAAAATAACAATGGTATTGTGATTGCCCCGATCTCGGGAGTAAGAAGATATTTACCACCGAAGAGTATCTGGGAAAGAAGTCAGATTTCGTTTGCAGTAGGCGACGATATTCCTTTGGATGAAACACTCGCTACTTTTGTAGCGATGGGTTATGAACGAGTACCAATGGTATCTTCACCGGGGGAGTTCAGTGTGCGTGGTGGTATCATAGATATTTATCCATTGACTGAAAATAGCCCAATACGAATTGAGTTATTTGATACTGAAGTTGATTCGATTCGATTTTTTGACATCGAGTCTCAGCGCTCTGCTAACAAAACAGAACGAATTACGATAGGACCAGCAGACGAAGTTGTTTTATTCCCTGAGCACTATGAAAAAGGGGCAGAACGTCTTCAAAAAGAACTTCAGAGTTCTTTAAAGAAAGTGAAGGATCAGAAAGTAAAAGAAGCAATGCATGAAAACATTACTTACGAAATTGATCAATTAAAAAGCCAGCAAAATTTCCAGGGTGTTATCAAATACATGGACTTTTATTACGATCAGCCTGCGAGTTTGCTAGACTATTTACCCGATGATGGTCTGGTCGTTTTTGATGAAGTGAGTCGCATTCAGGAAATGTCATCTGATCTGGATAAGGAAGAAGCAGAATGGCAAACAGCTCTTCTCAATCAAGGAGAGATTGTCTCGTCTGTTTCCCTGTCGAGATCTTATGATACGTTATTCGCTAAGCCTGTACACTCAACTATCTATTTATCGATTTTCTTACGACATGTTCCCTATACAAATCCTGAGAATATCATTAATGCTTCAAGTAAAGCGATGCAAAATTTCCATGGTCAGATGAAAGTATTAAGTACTGAGATTGAACGATGGAAGAAAAGCGGTATGGCGATTGTCTTTCTTGCAGCAACGGAAGAAAGACGTAAACGACTTGAACGTGTACTAGAGGATTATGAAATTAATGCGATGATGGTCGAACAAGATACGCCGATCTCTCATCAGCAGCCACAGATATTAATCGGAAGTCTTAATGGTGGATTTGAACTGCCGATGCAAAAGCTAGCCGTTCTAACAGAGGCGGAAGTGTTTACGAAACAGTCGAAAAAACCGCGTCGCTCTCAAAAGATGTCTAATGCCGAGCGAATCAAGAGTTATTCAGAACTAAAAGTAGGCGATTATATCGTTCACGTGAATCATGGGATAGGAAAGTATCTCGGTATCCGAACCCTTGAAGTGAGTGGTATTCATAAGGATTACCTGTATGTGAGCTATGCTGGTAATGACAACTTGTATGTACCAGTTGAACAAATTGATCAGGTGATGAAGTACGTTGGATCTGAAGGAAAAGAACCAAAACTATATAAGCTTGGTGGAACAGAGTGGAAGAAAGTTAAACGTAAAGTACAATCTTCCGTTGAAGATATTGCAGACGATTTAATTAAATTGTATGCAGAACGTGAAGCAAGCGTTGGCCACAGCTTTGAGAAAGATACGGAAGAGCAAAGAGAATTTGAAGCTGCCTTCCCTTATCAAGAAACAGACGACCAGCTTAGAGCCATTCAAGAAATTAAAGAGGATATGGAAAAAACACGTCCGATGGATCGATTGCTTTGTGGAGATGTTGGTTACGGTAAGACAGAAGTAAGTATCCGTGCCGCTTTTAAAGCTATAATGGACGGAAAGCAAGTAGCCTTGCTTGTTCCAACTACAATTCTAGCTCAGCAGCATTTTGCAACGATTCAAGAGCGTTTTGCAGATCACCCGATTAACATTGGCTTATTAAGTCGTTTTCGCTCACGTAAAGAGCAAAATGAGACGTTAAAAGGATTGAAAAATGGGACCGTTGATATTGTTATTGGTACGCACCGTCTTTTATCAAAGGACGTCACCTATAACGAGCTTGGATTACTTATTGTGGATGAAGAACAGCGTTTTGGAGTAACACATAAAGAGAAAATTAAAAAGTTAAAAGCGAATGTCGATGTGCTTACTCTTACTGCAACGCCAATTCCACGAACGCTTCATATGTCGATGTTAGGTGTGAGGGACCTATCCGTGATCGAGACCCCGCCTGAGAATCGCTTCCCAGTTCAAACGTATGTGGTTGAATATAGCGGCACGCTTGTACGAGAGGCAATTGAAAGAGAGCTTGCTCGAGGGGGACAGGTCTATTTCCTTTATAATCGAGTGGAATCAATTGAATACATGACAGACCAAATTCGTACACTAGTGCCTGAAGCAAGAGTCAGCTTTGCACACGGTCAAATGACTGAGACGGAGCTTGAGTCTGTGATGATTGATTTTCTTGATGGGAATTACGATGTTCTTGTAAGTACAACGATTATTGAAACAGGCGTTGATATTCCGAATGTCAATACACTGCTCGTATATGATGGGGATAAAATGGGGCTTTCTCAGCTCTATCAACTACGTGGTCGCGTTGGGCGTTCCAACCGAGTAGCTTATGCTTATATCACTTATCAACGGGATAAGGTTTTAACCGAAGTAGCGGAAAAACGTCTTCAAGCGATTAAGGAATTTACTGAGCTAGGTTCTGGATTTAAAATTGCGATGCGAGATCTTTCGATTCGAGGTGCTGGTAACCTTCTAGGTGCGGAACAGCATGGGTTTATTGATTCAGTTGGTTTTGATTTATATTCTCAAATGTTAAAAGATGCCATCGAAGAAAGAAAAGGTGATGCACCGAAAGAGAAGGCATTTAGCGTTGAAATTGACCTTGAAGTAGATGCCTATATTCCTGGTACGTATATTAACGATGAGAAACAGAAAATCGATATGTATAAACGTTTCCGATCAATTGAATCGTTGAAAGATATTATGGACTTACAAGATGAAATGATGGATCGCTTCGGTGATTTTCCTGAAGAAGTGGACTATCTTTTCCAGGTCTCCCGCATGAAAGAGATTGCCAAAGAAGTTAAGGTTGAGAAAGTTGGCCGAAGTAAAAAAGATATACAACTTCTATTCCATGAATCGGCTCGAGAGACGATTGGTGGGGAAACAATTTTTGAAGTAGCGAATGAATTTGGAAATAAGTTAGCTTTAGGAGCAGATGGAAATAAAGTGAAGGTAACGGTGAAAGGAAGAGGTCTTGATACAAAAGCTCACCTACAGCTTGTTGAGAAAGTCTTAAAGAAAGTGAAGCAAGCAGTAAAACAGCCAATGAATGCGAATTAAAGTCGATTTTGGATGAATCTCATAATTTTGACAGGTTTGTGAATAGAACTGATACCTCGAAAGGATACTAATGGAAACATATTGTAGAACAAACAATAGTAAAAGTGATTGGAGCAATCACCTACAACTTCCAGAAAGTGAGGCAACTTAGATGAAAGCAACAGGTATCGTTCGTCGTATTGATGATTTGGGTCGTGTTGTCATTCCGAAAGAAATTCGCAGAACCCTCAGGATTAGAGAAGGAGATCCATTAGAAATTTTTGTTGATCGCGAAGGGGAAGTTATTCTTAAGAAGTATTCTCCCATTAGTGAACTAGGTGACTTTGCCAAAGAGTATGCCGAGTCTCTTGCAGAACATTCGGGACACATTGCTCTCATATCTGACCGAGATGTCTATATTACAGCTGCGGGGGGACCAAAGAAAGAGTATTTGAACAAAAGCATTGGCGATTCTGTAGAAAAAGCAATGAATGAGCGAAGAAGTTTACTGAACGAAAGTAAGTCAGAGCTCATTGAAGGTGTTCCTGTTGATACAGGTCACGTGATAGCTCCAATTATAGCGAATGGCGATCCAATTGGTACGGTGATTCTACTTGCAAAAGAAGATGAAAAAGTGACTGAATTGGAACAAAAGCTGTCTGAAACGGCAGCTGGTTTCCTAGCAAGACAAATGGAACAATAAGTATAGAAGAAAATGGAGGCCAATGCCTCCATTTTCTTCGTTTTATGAAGCTTGAAAAGTTTCCCACTTTTATTCATGTGATATAATTCGTACATAAACTGGTACTTTCATTTGGCAGGTGTATATGACAAAAGAAGAAAATCAAAAAGGATTTTGGCAAGGCGCACTTCTGCTAACTGCAGTAGCCCTTTTTATGAAAGTCCTCAGCGTCGGCTATCGAATTCCTTATCAAAATATAACTGGTGACATCGGTTTTTATGTGTATCAACAAATTTATCCATTTTACTCAATCGCGATAATACTTGCTACATATGGGTTTC
The DNA here is from genome assembly GCF_056173695.1 of Anaerobacillus sp. 63XJN7_5_ISO-PGPR-S23-430. NCBI lineage: Bacteria > Bacillati > Bacillota > Bacilli > Caryophanales > Bacillaceae > Anaerobacillus > Anaerobacillus sp. 63XJN7_5_ISO-PGPR-S23-430. Next base: position 72,358 of record NZ_CM149686.1, read on the forward strand.
CTGTCGTGATCTCCCGACTTATTTCAGAAGAAATTGCAAAAAGTGAGTATGAGAAGGCTGAGGAGCTTTCACGGTATAGCTTTTGCGTGGTTGTGATTCTAGGCATTACAGGCTTTATTTTGCTTTATACAGGTGCGCCAGCGGTGGCGGCTTTAATGGCGGATCGAAATTTAGTTGGTCCTCTGCGAATGACGGCATTTTCATTTCTTATTATGCCTGGCATTGCTTCAATCAGAGGTTTTTTTCAGGGGCAGGAAAATGTGGTACCTACTGCATGGTCTCAAGTGACAGAACAATCGATTCGTGTTATCGCTATTCTTGCTATTTCAATTGGTCTTGTAGCGGGCGGAGCGGATGCATATGCGACTGGTACAGGTGCAGCGCTAGGGTCAATATTAGGAGGAGTCGCTGCGCTATTGCTTCTTGTAGTGCTTCGATTTAAAAAACGAGTAGCTAAAATAACGAAAATCAAATTTGAGCCTTTTCGGTTCATTGGCATTGCGCGTAGGCTCCTAACAGAAGGGACGTTAATTTGTGTAAGTGCGCTTGTATTGGTGCTATTTCAGTTAATGGATGCTTTAACGATTGTGCCGGGATTAACTGAGCATGGTCTTTCTTCTTTAGAAGCTCGTGAAATGAAAGGGGTATTTGATCGAGGACAGCCATTAATGCAGGTCGGTACCGTTCTGGCCACATCTCTCTCATTATCGATTGTCCCAGTCATTTCTAAAGCGGCTGCAGAGAATAATGAGATATTGATTCGCGAAAAAACAGCTCTTGCTCTTAAAGTGAGCTTTGTAATAGGGCTTGCTGCTGCAGCGGGATTGGCCATTATTATGAGTGAGACAAACATGATGTTATTTAAAGATCAATCCCTTTCTGCTACGCTCAGTATCCTTGCCATTGCAATCTTTTTTAGTTCGCTTAGCATGACGGCAGCAGGTGTTTTGCAAGGAGTAGGCTTAGCGAGAAACGCTGCTCGGTATGCTGGAATTGGAATACTAGTTAAGGGATTGTTAAACCTTGTTCTAATCCCGCTTATCGGTATTAATGGGGCGGCAGTGGCCACGGTTTTTGGCTTTGTCGTTGTCGCTACGCTCGCCATTCTTGCCGTATATTACAAAGTAGGGCTTCTCCAGTACCAATTTCATTTAAGGCGTGCAGTAACAGCCGTTATGTTCATGAGTGCAGCAGTAATCATTCTGCAACTATTTATCCCCTCCTTCCTTTCTAGGGGGCTTTCAAGCGTTTCAGCACTTGGAGGCGCATTACTCGGAGGCATCGTTTTTGGGTTTGCAACATTAGCGCTGCGGGTGTTTACAGAGAAAGAATTAATGCAATTGCCAAAAGGAGAAATTATTACGATCTATCAAAATAAATTACGGAGAGGGGCATAAGCGATGCCACGTATAACAATTGTAGGAACTGGAGCGGGAGATCTCAGTCAGCTTTCACTAGGAAGTTACCGCACGCTTCAGTCAGCTGAACGGATATTTGCTAGGACGCTTGATCATCCCGTTCTTAGGGAATTGATGGATGATGGGCTATCGATGACAGGGTTTGATGAGGTATATGAAGCGAATGAATCTTTCGAGGAGACTTATCGAACCATTGTTAATCAGCTGTTTCATGAAGCACAAAAAGGATCGCTTGTTTACGCAGTACCTGGTCATCCAATGATGGCTGAAGCAACCGTACAGCTCCTGTTGGAAGAACAATCTCAACATGGTGTTGAAGTGACTGTTGCTGGAGGTCAAAGCTTTCTTGATGCGCTTTTTACTGCAGTTCGAATCGATCCTATTGAAGGTTGTCAAATTCTAGATGCCACGCGTTTTACAAAGTCTGAGGTTCAGGTACGTAATCACTTAATCTTTGTCCAAGTTTATGATCAATTTACAGCATCGAGTGTAAAACTCACATTAATGGAGCTCTTACCTGACGATTATGAAATTACTGTACTGCAAGCAGCGGGAAGTCGGGATGAGAAAATCGTCTCTGTTCCCCTATTTGAATTAGATCGTTCGATGGAAGTAAATAATTTAACCGCTGTCTACGTTCCTCCAGTAAAAGAAGAAAATCTTCTCTACCAGGATTTCGGATGGTTACGAAATGTGGTTGCAACACTGCGAGGACCTGGGGGGTGTCCGTGGGATAGAAAGCAGACGCATGAGTCTCTCAAAAAATATTTGATTGAAGAAGCCTATGAAGTATTAGAAGCTATTGATGATCAAGATGAAGAGCATCTCGCAGAAGAGCTTGGTGATGTGCTGCTTCAAGTTATGCTTCATGCTCAGATAGGTGAAGATGAAGGTATGTTTTCTGTGGATGATGTGATTCATAAGCTAAACGACAAATTAATACGGAGGCATCCACACGTATTCGGCGACGAAAATGTGCAAACAGCCGAGGAAGTAGCTGGTGTTTGGAAGCGAGTGAAAGAAGAAGAAAAGAAAATTGCACCATCACAGTTTGATCAGGTACCAAAAGGGCTTCCAGGTCTCATGCGCGCCAATGAAATCCAGAAGGCTGCTGCGAAAGTCGGGTTTGACTGGGACGAAGTTGAACCGATTTGGGCAAAGATTTATGAGGAACTAGCCGAATTTAAAGAAGCTGTAAATGAAAAATCTTTTGATGATCGAGAAGACGAATTAGGCGATTTAGTGTTCGCTGTCGTCAATTTAGCTCGGTACTATAAAGTTGATCCGGAAGTGGCGATCCATCGCACGAATCATAAATTCTTCTCGCGTTTTCAATATATTGAGAATCGGGTAAAGGAAAAGGGACTTGAGATCGAGAATTTATCACTTGAGGAACTTGATCACTTCTGGGATGAGGCAAAAGAAAAAGGAATTTAATAGGGAGCGTTGAAACAAATGAGATTAGATAAATTTCTGAAAGTATCGCGTTTAATTAAACGTCGTTCAATCGCAAAAGAAATTTGTGATAAAGGACGAATTGAAGTGAATGGAAATAAAGCTAAAGCTGGAACAAATGTGAAGGCCGGCGACGAACTGGTGATTTCCTTTGGTCATAAGAAAGTGACGGCCCGAGTTGATGAAATTAAAGAAACAACGAAGAAAGAAGAAGCTAGCAATATGTTTACCATTTTAAAAGAAGAAGCTGCAGGTGAATAAAAAAGATCCGAGAGGGTCTTTTTTTTATTGATGTTCATTTTGAAATTCTCTTTTAATGAGAAGGGAATGGGCTACTTTTTGAATCGTTTTAGCCATCAGAACAGCTTGTTCTAAATGATCTCTTCTTCTCATAGACATGTATCGAGAAGAGGAGGAGAGCGATGGATAATTATTATGAATATGGCACATACGATAAGGCTTCTAACACCCCAGAGCATGATTTAGTTATGAAGTCGCGAAAGTCGCTTGAAATTACAGGTGTGAAGCACGTCGATAGCTTCGATAATGAAGAATTTCTTCTAGAAACAGCAATGGGATTTCTTGCGATCAGAGGGCAGCATTTGAAAATGAAAAATTTAAATGTCGAGCAAGGTCGTGTTTCGATCGAAGGGAAAATCTTTGATCTTAGTTATCTCGATCATCACGAAGGGGAAAAAGCTAAAGGTTTCTTTAGCAAGCTGTTCAAATGACGCTAACGGTGCAATTTTATACGATGGTAGCCATGGTGGCTATGGGGGTGTGGCTTGGTATAGCCATGGATACCTATAGCCGTTTTCTTCATCCAGATAGAAGTAAAAGTTTGTGGCTCTATGCGAACGATATCGTTTTCTGGTTGCTACAAGGGCTGATTATCTTTTATGTTCTCTATCTTGTTAACGAGGGTGAATTACGATTTTATGTCTTTTTGGCCATATTATGTGGTTATGCAGCATATCGGTCCCTTTTTCAACCGTTATATCGCCGTTTACTTGAACGAATCATTTTAATAACTATTGCTATTATTCGTTTTGTGAAGTCTTTATTTATTTATCTTATTTATCAGCCGATAAGGTTCATATTGAAAGTTGTATTTAGCTTATGTATGATGATAGTGAGTATTATGACAACCATTTTTTGGTTTATCTTTAAGTTTTTTTGGGTACCGTTAAAGTGGGGATTCTCGTTGATCTGGCGATTAATACCACAATCGGTACAAATGCCACTAATAAAATTAGCAGGAGTTGCCGATAAAATAAAGAACTACATATACCATTGGTTAACTAAAATACGAAAGTGAGGAGGGAAAAGCTTGGTTACTGCGAATAAGCGTAAGCCTAAAGTTACGGAAGTGCATTCGGAATATCATCAAGAGAAACAGCTACAGGACAAAGTGAAAGAACGAAGAAAGAGAGGTCTTGTACGGCGTCTGACAGCCTTCGCGGTAGCTGCTTTAGCCATAGCTATTCTATTCATCTCCGTATTCACTTCACAGGCAGCAACGATCGAAGAAAAAAACTTACAGCAAAAGCAGGCTGAAGAAGAATTAACGAAACTGAAAGACCAGGAAAAATATTTAACGGAAGAAATTGAGAAACTTAATGACCTTGATTATATCGGTGAATTGGCAAGAAGAGACTACTTTATGTCAAAACCCGGAGAGACAATCTTTAAGCTTCCTTCTTCCTCAAATTGACACGTTGTTTTTTGAAGGGGTATAATTAGCGTACGACTGATCTTTTAAAGATTCTAAGGAGGAGCTTTTTTTACATGGCAATCGAAGTAGGCAGCAAGTTACAGGGAAAGGTAACAGGTATTACAAATTTTGGCGCGTTTGTTGAACTACCAGACGGCAAAACAGGTCTCGTTCACATTAGTGAAGTTGCAGACAATTATGTTAAGGACATTAATGATTTTCTTTCAGTTGGCGATCAGGTTGAGGTAAAAGTCATCCAGGTTGAAAACGACGGTAAAATTGGTTTATCGATTAAGAAAGCAAAAGATCGACCTGCTCCTGAGCGTCCTCAGGGCCGTCCACAAGGTCGCCCTCAAGGTGGAGGAGGCCGTCCACAAGGCGGTGGAAGACCTGGAGGCGGTGGTTTTAAAGGTAAGCCACGCGGTGGTGGCGGACGTCCACCGGTAGAGTCATTTGAGGATAAAATGAGCAAGTTCCTTAAAGACAGTGAAGACCGCCTTTCAACTTTGAAGAAACAAACAGAGTCAAAACGCGGTGGTCGCGGCGCTCGTCGCGGCTAGGGCTTGTTGTCTACTATTTATATTCTATAACAAACCAGGCATGCATTCGCATGCCTGGTTTGTTATATGTGAAGATGTATTCCCTGTCATCTCAGTAAATGTTTTTGGTTAATTTTCTTAAGTAAGTTGCAGTATAGGATTATACGAAATGAATCTTTTATAGTTTCTGAAGAAGATTATAAGATTTTTATGCAAAAATATTAAAAAGAAGTTGACACAAACTTTCTCGCAATGTATTATATATCTTGTGCTTAAGAAAGCAACAGTCTTATGGCGGTGTAGCTCAGCTGGCTAGAGCGTACGGTTCATACCCGTGAGGTCGGGGGTTCGATCCCCTCCGCCGCTACCATTTTTATTAATTGGCCCGTTGGTCAAGTGGTTAAGACACCGCCCTTTCACGGCGGTATCACGGGTTCGAATCCCGTACGGGTCACCACTTATTAGTAATAACTATTCATTTGAATGTTTGTTATATACATAGTCTGCTAAAAAACACCCTGCATTTTATTAATGCAGGGTGTTTTTTTGTCTTGTCTTTCATGATTTCACTATGAGTCCTAGGATTCATAGTGAAAATAAACGTTATTAATATTCTTTTATTGGTTTTATGAGAGTTTCTTTTCTTTTTTATCTTTAACATTTCGACCTTTTATTTCTAGTTGCTTTTTTAGATAGAAAAGCATGAAAAAGCTTTATCTTTCTAATGAAAATTCATACTCTCCTATAATATGGATCGTTCCAGTTGTTTACAGGTTTCTTGTTCTGTCTACAAGTGATTGACAAGCTTCACTGAAAGAAGTCGAGAAGTTTATATCATACCTGTTCTTTTTTTGACAAAAAGCGAATTTCTATTGTGTTTTAATGATTAACACAAACTGCTTCAAGCAGATCGGTGAAAAAAAGAATGAAAGAAAGCAGGTGGGGGAATGCAAAGCGAACTAGTGATGGAAAGGTCAAAATCGAAGGTGGGCAAATGGATTCACGGAACAAAGAGTCGATTAGAAACGATTCTATTCCAGCGAGGTCTTCTGCTTTTTGTGATTGGGTTCCTACTTGGACGAGCTGTTATCCTTACTCAGGTTACTCCTTTCGCTATTCCTTTTTTTGGCGCAGTATTCTTCCTGAGACGAGAACGTGCACCTATGATTATCGTTGCTTTATTAGCTGGAGCGGTATCAACGGCTAATTTGCAGAATACAGCATTTATAATGTGTGGCATTCTTGTTTTTCTATTCATTAATCGTTTTGTGAAGTTATCTTCCCTTTCTCTTGTTAAGACGTTACCCATACTTGTGTTCTCAACGAGTATGTTGGGACGTCTGATCCTAAGTTTACTTACTGAACGTTCATTAGCTAACACAAATTGGATCCTAGCAGCTGTTGAAGGTGCTCTTGGAATGATACTAACCATTATTTTTATTCAGAGTATACCGGTATTATCTATTAAGAAAAGAACTCAGGCTCTAAAAAATGAAGAGATCATTAGTTTTATCATTTTATTAGCAACGATGTTAACAGGAACAATAGGTTGGGTTGTATATGGTTTCTCAATTGAAAATATCCTTTCTCGGTATCTCGTATTAATTTTCGCATATGTAGGTGGAGCAGCGATTGGCTCAACAGTTGGCGTGGTTACTGGCTTGATACTGGCCCTCGCTAATGTAGCTAGTCTCTATCAGATGAGTATGCTTGCGTTCTCGGGATTACTTGGTGGGTTATTGAAAGATGGTAGAAAAGTTGGAGTTGGTATGGGTTTACTGATCGGTACGTTATTAATCGCTTTATATGGGAGTGGTCCTGAGTTTCTATATCCTAATCTGATGGAGTCTGTGATTGCCGTATTACTCTTTTTCTTCACACCATCTAAAGTTACTTCACAGCTTTCTAAATATATCCCGGGAACGGTGGAACATGCGAATGAGCAGCAACAATACTTAAGAAAAGTACGCGACGTTACAGCTAATCGTGTCGAACAATTTTCAAGCTTATTTCAGGCTCTTTCTAGTAGCTTTACAGATGCCGATCTTCAAGGTGAAGAACAGTCAGAACGCGAAGTTGATTATTTTCTAAGTCACGTTACAGAAAAGACTTGTCAAAATTGTTTTAAGAAAGAAACTTGCTGGGCGAAAAACTTCGATGCCACCTATGGGTATATGACAGGGATAATGGAGGAACTGGAACAAACGGCGGAATTGACTAACTATAGTCTGAAGAGAGATTTCGATAAGCACTGCATTAAGGCAAATAAGGTGATTGATCTTATTGGAAAGGAGATGAGTCACTATCACGCCAATCGAATGTTAAAAAAACAAGTTCGTGAAAGCCGGAAGATCGTTGCCGATCAATTGCGTGGAGTGTCGCATGTTATGGGGGATTTCGCGAAAGAAATACAAAAAGAGCGTGATAACCTCCACCAACAAGAAGAGCAAATCATGGATGCCATTCAAAGTATGGGTCTGGAAGTAGGACAGGTGGAAATCTACAGCTTAGAAGAGGGAAACGTCGACATTGAGATGAAGATACCTGCCTGCGGAGGGAGAGGAGAAGGAGAAAAGGTCATCGCTCCAATGCTGTCAGATATTCTAAAGGAAAACATCGTCGTGAAAAGAGAAGTGTGTGCAGAACATGAGCACGACACATGTCACCTTTACTTTGGTTCAGCTAAAGATTTTGTGATCGAAACAGGCGTAGCAAATGCAGCGAAAGGAGGAGCTTGGATATCTGGAGACAGTCATTCTACGATTGAGCTAGGTGCAGGCAAATATGCTATTGCGATAAGTGACGGAATGGGCAATGGAGAGAGAGCGCATCAGGAAAGCACGGAAACCATTCAACTCCTTCAAAAAATTCTACATTCAGGAATTGATGAGACGGTGGCGATTAAATCGGTTAACTCTGTTCTATCTTTACGAAATACCGACGAAATATTCTCAACGCTTGATTTAGCCATGATTGACTTACAGGATGCTTCAGCCAAGTTTCTTAAAATTGGATCAATTCCAAGCTTTATAAAAAGAGGCGATCGAGTCATGATGGTGGAATCTGGTAATCTACCGATGGGGATTATTCCAGAATTTGATGTAGAGGTCGTAAGTGAACAATTAAAAGCTGGGGATCTCTTGATCATGATGAGCGACGGTATTTATGAAGGGGTTAAAAATATAGAGAATCCGGAGTTCTGGATGAAGCGGAAAATTAGAGAGCTTTCAACAGATAAGCCACAAGAAATTGCAGACCTCATCATGGAAGAAGTAATTAGGACGGAGTATGGCAGAATTGATGATGACATGACGATTGTAGTGGCAAGAATAAAACGTAATGTGCCTAAATGGTCAACTATTCCAATCTATTCAGCTCCTTCATTCAGGAAGAAAAAAGCGCAGTAGGTAAGTATAAACTCTCCTCCTAAAGGCGATGCTTGTAACAGCAAAAAAGGAGGAGTCGAGATGAAGAAAGGAACGCTAAGACAGATTCTATTAATCACAGACGGATGTTCAAATCAGGGGGAAGATCCGGTTGCAATGGCGGCTCTTGCACGGGAGCATGGAATGACAGTGAATGTAATTGGAGTGCTAGACGAAAACGAGCGGACAGATCATGGACTAAAAGAAATTGAGAATATTGCATTATCTGGCGGGGGCATCCACCAGCTTGTTTATGCTAAGCAGCTATCGCATACGGTACAAATGGTTACACGTAAAGCGATGACCCAGACGATTCAAGGATTCATTCATAAAGAATTGCAATCGATCTTGGGTAGCGAAAAAGAAATAGAAGATTTACCACCTGACAAACGGGGGCAGGTCGTGGAAGTGGTCGATGAACTGGGGGAAACGATGGATCTCGAAGTGTTGATTATGATCGATACAAGTGCGAGTATGCAGCATAAACTTCCTACGGTAGAAGATGCCCTTCTTGATCTTTCAATTAGCCTTCATTCAAGAATCGGTGAAAACGAATATTCTCTATATGCATTTCCCGGGAAACGAAAGCAAGTAGAACGTCTAATGGATTGGACGCCAATGTTGAAAGATATTCATACCATTTTTCCAAAGCTGACATCTGGAGGCATTACGCCAACAGGTCCGGCATTAAAAGAAGCGATCGAAGCTTATCAGAAAAAACGCTCAAAGAGAGGGCTATTAGATGACGGGTACTTCGAAGAATCAGGCAGCTGATGTTTCTCGTGGAACAAGACTAAGTGGGAAATGGAATCAGCAAAGCTACCAAATTATGAGGAAATTAGGTAGCGGGGCACTTGGTACAGTATACTTAGCTGACTCTGCAAGGGGGCGAGTCGCATTAAAATTAGGTACTGATAGTATGTCCATTACGTCAGAAGTGAATGTTCTAAAACAGCTTTCGGTGGTCCAGGGAACAGTTCTTGGGCCGTTTTTCTATGAGGTGGATGACTGGGAGATAAATGGGAAGCGTTATCCGTTTTATGTGATGGAATATATTGATGGTGAACCTCTTTTTACTTTCATTGAACGTAGAGGAAAAGAATGGATTGGGATTTTAATGCTTCAATTGCTCCGTGATCTTTCAGCCCTTCATAAAGAAGGCTGGGTTTTTGGTGATCTAAAACCAGACAATCTTCTAGTAGAAGGATCGCCTCCAACTATGAGATGGCTTGATGTGGGAGGGACGACTTCAATGGGAAGGTCAGTGAAGGAGTTTACGGAGTTTTTCGATCGAGGATACTGGGGGCTTGGCAACCGAGTAGCAGAGCCGTCGTATGATTTATTTTCTGTAGCTATGATCGTAATAAATGCCGCTTACCCTAAGCGATTTGACCGTCCTAAAAAAGACTCAGAAACCTATTTGCTCAATAAAATGGAACAAAGTCATCTGCTAAGGGAGTATAAGCCAATTCTTCGAAAGGCTCTACTAGGGAAGTATATACATGCTCAAGATATGCGACAGGAGCTTTTTTCCCTACTGCAAGGAGATAAGTCAAAGGTCCGTAAACGACCAGAAGCACCTTCTAACTCAAGGGTAGCCTCAAGGCAGAAGCCTCCAAAACGTGTGAAACAAAAGAGCTCAAAATGGATTGAAACCGTACTAATAGTTGCTTTTCTTCTATTCTTCTATACTTTATACTTAGTTGGTCATGTTTTTTAACAGAGCCTATATAAAAGAAAGGTTTGAAAAAGACGTAGTTGGGTTATTAGTACTAAAATGAAATGCTGTTTATCGAGACAGTGAGTGAGAGGAAGACAGAGTTTGTTGCAAGATGTCGAACGTTTTATCCACAAGCATGATTTAATCAAACATGGGGATACGCTAGTTATTGGAGTTTCTGGAGGACCAGACTCTGTTGCGCTACTTCACTACTTAGTAAGTTTAGCTCCCCGATTAAAATTATCAATTGTTGCCACGCATGTGGACCATAGTTTACGGGGAAAGGAATCTGCTGAGGATTTAGCGTTTGTGGAGAGCTATTGTGAACAAGAAGGGATCATCTTTGAAGCTTCTACGGTAGATGTGAATGCTTACAAAAAGGAGCGAAACCTCTCTACACAAGTTGCAGCACGAGATTGCCGCTATGATTTTTTTCGAAAAGTAATGGAAAAACATCATGCTAGCGCTCTGGCCCTTGCTCACCATGGAGACGATCAGATTGAAACAATGCTTATGAGACAGGTTCACGGTAGCTCAGGTTCTGGACTTTCTGGGATGCCGGTCCAACGTCCCTTCTCAACTGGAAAAATCATTCGTCCGTTTCTATGCGTTACAAAGGAGCATCTCGTGAACTATTGTAAGGAGCATTTACTTGGGTATAGGCTCGATCCATCTAATGAGAGCAATCAATATATGAGGAATCGTTTTCGGAATCATGTGTTACCTTTTCTTAAAGAAGAAAATCCCAATGTCCATACAAGATACCAATTATATAGCGAGCGAGCTCAAAGTGACGAAGCATTTTTAATGAATTTAGCTAAGGGATATCTCGATGATGTGATCATCGATCAATATGACAAATTTGTGAAGTTGGATAACAAGGCGTATGATTGCCTTCCTATTCCTTTACAAAGAAGAGTGATTCATCTAATATTAAATTATCTTTATACAGGCAATGCTCCTTTTTCTTCTATACATATTGAGGATTTGCGGTTAATGCTCGATTCTGAGCACCCTTCTGCTTCCCTTAATCTACCCCTGGAACTGAGGGCGGTAAAATCTTATACCACCTGTTATTTTTCTTTTGAAACCTTTTTGCAACCAGAACCGTATAAGTATCATCTCCCTTTATGGGGTACTGTCGAAACGCCACTTGGAACGATTACGGCCATTCCAGTTAACGACGTTCCGCAACACCTGACAAGTGATGATCTTATTATTGAGGAGCAATTGCTTCCTGCGGTTGTGCGCTCCAGGCGTCCTGGTGATCGAATTCAGCCAAAAGGCATGATAGGGACGAAAAAGGTAAAAGATATTTTTATCGACCGTAAAATAGACCGTTCAGAACGCGATGTATGGCCAATCGTTGAGGATGTGATGGGCCACACAATCTGGGTCGCTGGAGTAACTCGTTCTGAAAAGGCAACACTGTCTGCAAAAAAGAATCAGCTCGTGCACGTGCACTATGAGAAAAAAACACTTACATAGGTTGGGAGGGCAATACCACTGATGTTAAATGAAATTCAAGAAACACTAATTAGTGAAGAACAGATTCAAGAGAAATGCCGCGAGTTAGGGAAACGGCTTTCAGATGAATACGAGGATCGCTTTCCGCTTGTAATTGGCGTCCTTAAAGGTGCAATGCCTTTCATGGGTGATTTAACAAAGCGGATGACTTGTCATCTTGAGATGGACTTTATGGACGTATCAAGTTATGGCAATTCAACCGTTTCTTCTGGTGAAGTAAAGATAATTAAAGATCTTGATACTTCCGTAGAAGGACGAGACGTTCTTATTCTCGAAGATATTATAGATAGTGGGTTAACGCTTAGCTATTTGATCGACCTTCTAAAATACCGTAAAGCAAAGTCGATTAAGATTGTAACGCTTCTAGATAAGCCTACTGGAAGAAAAGTTGATTTAAAGCCGGATGTGGCAGGATTTATCGTACCTGATGAGTTTGTAGTCGGATACGGTCTTGACTTTGCTGAAAGGTATCGTAATCTTCCGTTTATCGGGATTCTTAAACCCGAGATTTATCAAGGTTAATTTGTTGTAGTCAGTTGTGCCAGTATGGTAAGATAATCTATGGTTTCCTGTTCGTGGGAGGAGGTAAGGAATGAATCGTATCTTCCGAAATACAATATTTTATTTGTTAATATTCCTCGTCGTAGTAGGTGTAGTCAGTTTCTTTAACGGAACAAATAATGACACGAATGTCCTCGATTACGGCGAATTTCAGTCCAAATTGAATAATGGTGAGATTCAAGAGTTAACGTTACAACCTGAGCGTGGGGTTTACACTGTCACTGGTCAATTAGCTGGTGGCGATGAAGACAGCGAAGATGCCAATGCATTCGTAACGAATGTACCTGACTCAGAGAAAGCTGTAGAGAATATCTTAACTGCAGCTGACGAAGGGATTGTAGAATTAACGACAGAACCAGCCCCTGAACAAAGTGGGTGGGTTACATTTCTAACAAGCATCATTCCTTTCGTTATTATCTTCATTCTGTTCTTCTTCCTACTTAACCAGGCTCAAGGCGGCGGTGGCCGTGTCATGAACTTTGGTAAGAGTAAGGCGAAGTTATACAGCGAAGAGAAAAAGAAAGTTACATTTAAAGACGTAGCTGGTGCAGATGAAGAGAAGCAAGAGCTTGTTGAGGTCGTTGAGTTTTTGAAGGATCCTCGTAAGTTTGCTGCAGTTGGGGCCCGTATTCCAAAGGGTGTTCTATTAGTAGGACCTCCAGGTACAGGTAAAACGTTGATCGCACGAGCGGTTGCTGGTGAAGCAGGCGTTCCGTTCTTCTCAATTTCTGGTTCTGACTTCGTAGAAATGTTCGTAGGTGTCGGTGCATCTCGTGTACGTGACCTATTCGAAAATGCGAAGAAGAACGCACCTTGTATAATCTTTATTGATGAGATTGATGCAGTTGGTCGTCAGCGTGGTGCAGGTCTTGGCGGCGGTCACGATGAGCGTGAGCAGACGCTTAACCAACTTCTCGTTGAAATGGATGGCTTTAGTGCAAACGAAGGTATCATTATCGTTGCGGCAACAAACCGTCCTGATATTCTTGACCCGGCACTTCTTCGTCCTGGACGTTTTGACCGTCAAATCCCGGTAAATCGCCCTGATGTGAATGGTCGTGAAGCGGTACTTCGAGTACACGCACGTAACAAACCTCTTAGTGATGAAGTCGATTTGAAAACAGTCGCAATGCGTACACCAGGGTTCTCTGGTGCAGATCTTGAAAACTTGTTGAATGAAGCTGCTCTTGTTGCTGCTCGTCATAACAAGAAGAAGGTTGATATGAACGATATCGATGAAGCGACAGACCGTGTTATTGCTGGGCCCGCTAAGAAGAGTCGCGTGATCTCTGTAAAAGAGAAAAATATCGTTGCTTATCACGAAGCTGGTCATACAATCATCGGTACACAGCTTGATAATGCAGATGTTGTTCATAAGGTTACGATTGTTCCGCGCGGACAAGCTGGCGGTTATGCTGTAACACTTCCTAAAGAAGACCGTTACTTAATGACAAAGCCTGAATTGGTCGATAAAATCATAGGCTTACTCGGTGGGCGTGTTGCCGAAGAAATTACATTCGGTGAAGCAAGTACCGGAGCAAGTAATGACTTCCAACGTGCGACAGCCATTGCCCGTAGTATGGTTACAGAATATGGTATGAGTGAAAAGCTAGGTCCGATGCAGTTTGGATCAGGTTCGGGAGGAAATGTCTTCCTTGGACGTGATATCCAAAATGAACAGAACTATAGTGATTCATTCGCCAATGAAATTGATCTTGAAGTTCAAAAGATCATCAAATCAGCTTATGAGCGTTGTCGTGAAATACTCCTTGAAAATCAGGATAAGTTAAATCTTGTTGCTGAAACGCTTAAGGAAATTGAAACGCTTGATGCTGAACAAATTCGTTCTCTTGTTGAAGAAGGAAAACTTCCTGAAGGTCACCATGCAACTGGTAGTTCAGAAGATGTGAAAGTCAACATCTCTAAAAAGGAAGATAAGCCTGAAACAGATGAAGAACAAGAATAAGTAAGATTGAAAGTAGGATGTCTTAAGGACGTCCTGCTTTTTTATTTATAATAAATCCATGTTATCTGTGAAATCGATATCTATGGTAATCGTTTTCAAAAAAGAACTTCGTTTTTAATTCCATTGTGTGGTATAACTATAGAGAGCATGATGAAAGTTAAAATTTTTTAATAAGGTGATAATATGATACTTGTGCTTGATGTAGGAAATACAAATATTGTTCTTGGTGTATACGAAGGCGAAGAGTTAACGCATCACTGGCGAATGGGAACAAGCAGAAAACAGACAGAAGATGAGTACGCAATGGTTATTAAAGGACTCTTCTCTCATGAAGAACTTTCTTTTGACGATGTGGAAGGCATCATTATTTCGTCTGTAGTGCCACCTATTATGTTCGCTCTTGAGCGTATGTGCCAGAAATATTTTCATCATAAACCGTTAGTGATTGGTCCAGGAATTAAGACAGGCCTCAATATAAAATATGATAACCCGAAAGAAGTAGGAGCGGATCGTATTGTGAATGCCGTGGCGGGGATTCAATTATATGGAGCACCGCTAATTATTGTGGATTTTGGAACAGCTACAACTTACTGCTACATTGATGAGCAAAAACAGTATGTTGGGGGCGCCATCGCACCAGGCATTAACATTTCGACAGAAGCTCTATACATGCATGCAGCAAAGCTTCCACGAATTGAAATTGCGAAGCCAAATCATATCGTTGGAAAGAATACGGTTAGCGCCATGCAAAGCGGCACGCTATATGGATACGTAGGACAAGTGGAAGGGATTGTTTCTAGGATGAAGAAACATTCTCCGAAGGAACCTACTGTAATAGCGACTGGTGGACTTGCCTCACTTATAGCAGAAGAATGCGATCTTATCGATGTGGTTGACTCGTTTCTAACATTAAAGGGATTACACATAATTTATAATAAGAACAAAGAAGAATTAAACGCATACCGATAAAACGGGGTGCGTTTTTCATTTTGCGTTTTGGGGGAAAATAAAAATAGATACTCTTTTTATCTCTTGTTTTATGGATGGATGTACCGTTTCCCATAATGATATCTAGACTTAGTTAAAAAAGCATTTAAAAAGTAAGTCGCAAGCCACAGATTTATTTAACGAAAGATACTAAAGGGAGAGCAAGTTAGTTTCTCATAATGGAAGTTCTTGAAAAAAATATTGTATCGTGTAATTGGGCAATGGCCCATTAGTGAAAGGAGCTACAAACAAATGAATGATTATTTAATAAAAGCACTTGCGTTCGATGGCAATGTAAGGGCTTATGCGATATCTAGTACTGAAATGGTTGCGGAAGCACAGCGACGTCACACTACTTGGCCTACTGCATCTGCTGCAATTGGTCGTGCTATGACTGCTTCCACAATGATAGCAACAGGATTAAAAGGTGAAGAGAAAATCACTGTGAAAATTGAGGGCGGTGGTCCTATCGGAGCCATTGTTGTAGACGCTAACGCGAATGGTGAAACGCGCGGGTACGTAAGCAATCCACATGTGCACTTTGATCTTAATGATAGTGGGAAATTGGACGTTGCGCGTGCCGTTGGACAAGATGGTTTCCTATCCGTTGTAAAAGATATTGGTATGCGTGAAAAATTCACAGGGCAAGTTCCAATTGTCTCAGGTGAATTAGGAGAAGACTTTACGTACTATCTTGTGACTTCAGAACAAGTCCCTTCTGCAGTTGGAGTGGGCGTGCTTGTTAATCCAGATAATACGATCCTTGCAGCAGGTGGTTTTATGATTCAATTACTTCCTGGTGCAGGTGAAGAAACGATTCGTTTTATTGAAAAACGTATTGAAGCGATTCCTCCAATCTCTAAATTGATTGAAGCAGGGAAAACACCTGAAGAAATCTTGAATGAACTTCTCGGAGAAGAAAACATTAAAATTATCGACAATATGCCTGTTCAATTTGAATGTAGTTGTTCCAAAGAGCGCTTTTCGAATGGCATTATGGGGCTTGGCAAAGAAGAGATCAGCAGTATGATTGAAGAAGACGGTGAAGCGGAAACAACTTGTCACTTCTGTAATGCACATTATCACTTCTCGAAAGAAGAGCTTGAAGAATTACACGCTGAGAGCAAAGTTTAATAAGGTTCAAATTGACACTTTTGACCTACGGTGATATTCTTTTAGAAAGAGAATTCCTATAAAAACACTCGGGTTTGAGGAGGCGTGATGATGAGGGTAGCAAATTCTATTACTGACTTAATCGGTCAAACACCTATTGTGAAACTAAATCGCATCACTAACGAGGATCATGCAGAGGTATATTTAAAGCTTGAATTCATGAACCCTGGAAGCAGCGTTAAAGATCGTATTGCACTTGCAATGATCGAAGCAGCTGAAGAAAAAGGCGAATTGAAACCTGGTGATACATTTGTAGAACCAACAAGTGGTAATACAGGTATTGGTCTTGCTATGGTTGCGGCTGCAAAAGGTTACCAGGCTGTTCTTGTTATGCCAGATACTATGAGCATGGAACGTCGTAACCTGCTGAAGGCGTATGGAGCAAAGCTTGTCCTTACTCCTGGTTCTGAAGGTATGGGCGGAGCGATTCGTAAATCAGAAGAACTAGCGAAGGAACATGGTTATTTCATGCCTCAGCAATTTAATAACGAAGCAAATCCGGAAGTGCACCGTCGTACGACTGGTCAAGAAATTGTTGATCAGATGGGCCAGCTTGATGGATTTGTGGCAGGTATTGGCACTGGTGGGACAATTACTGGAGCAGGCGAAGTGTTAAAAAAGCATTTCCCTTCAATCAAGCTATACGCGGTTGAACCAACAGATTCACCTATTCTATCCGGAGGCAAGCCTGGCCCACATAAAATTCAGGGGATTGGTGCAGGTTTTGTACCGTCAGTTTTGAATACGGATGTATATGATGAAGTTGTTCAGGTTCAAAATGAACAGGCTTTTGAATGGGCTAGAAAAGCTGCACGAGAAGAAGGTATTCTTGGAGGCATTTCTTCAGGCGCGGCGATTTATGCAGCGCTTGAGGTAGCAAAGAAACTGGGTAAAGGAAAGAAAGTGCTTGCTGTGATTCCAAGTAATGGGGAACGTTACCTCAGCACACCTCTTTTTCAATTTGATGAAGATTAAGCAACTCTAAAAACAGTCCTTAACGGGCTGTTTTTCTTTTTAGTTTTTTGAAGTGTTGATTTTTTACTATTCTAAACGAACGCTAATTAAATTAGACCGTCTATTAATTTATTTATTAGAGACAACGAAAAGCAAAATGAAAAGGTGAGTTTTTCCAAAAGGGTGTTCGGAAGAGTTTGGGGAATATAAAAAGGATGAAGCAACGAAAGACTTCATGTAGAATAGAGGCATAAACAGGGCGTACGCTTAGCTTTTGATAGGGTGTGAAAAATTTGCCGGAACAACTAGAGAAAACAACACGGTTTTCAATTTTTGAAACTCTCGAATTAAGTGCGGATGAGTGGTTTTCAGGGTATAAATCTTTTATTGAAGGCCGCGATGAACATATTTTATTGGATAGTACACGTGGTGGTCGATATAGCATGTTTGGTATTAAGCCTATTGCGAGCCTGTATGGACACGGCACTTTTCTTACGATTGATGAAGTAGGAAAAGAACCGAAAACGTTAGAGGGTAATTTACTTGAGTTGATGCAACACTGGATGGAACGGAATGTGTCGATCATGGATGAACGCTTACCTGACTTTCAGGGTGGGGCAATGGGGTTTCTGAGCTATGATATTGCGCGTCAAATTGAAAAACTTCCTGATATAGCATCAAATGATCTGGAGCTTCCTGAACTTTTCTTTGTTGTGTATGAAGATGTTGGCGTATATGATCACACTACGCAAACACTATGGTTTATTGCGCAAGTTGAAGAGGGAAATAAAGAAGAAGGTAAGCGGCGTCTCGAAGCCTATAAGGAGAAGTGGGTACAACAAAGTGAAGCAAGTTCTTCTGTGTCTGATTCTTATTCAAAAGCAACAACACAGACCTTTTCAATGAGTCAAGAGTCATTCTCGATTGCCGTTCGAAAAGTACAGGAGTATATTTCAGCTGGAGATGTTTTTCAGGTCAATCTTTCCTTAAGAGAGTCAAGAAGTCTCCACACAGCCCCTATTTCTATTTACGAGACGCTAAGAACGATTAATCCATCTCCGTATATGTCCTTTATTCATACTCACTCATTTGATCTTGTGAGTGCGTCACCAGAATTACTTATTAAGAAAAAGGGACAAGAATTAAGTACAAGACCAATTGCGGGGACGAGATCACGGGGAAAGAATGACGATGAGGATGAAGAATTGGCACGGACCCTTATTGAGAATGAGAAAGAACGCGCCGAGCATGTGATGCTTGTCGATCTTGAGCGAAATGATCTGGGGCGCGTTTGTACCTATGGAACGGTAGAAGTAGATGAGTTTATGGTGATCGAAAAATATTCTCATGTGCAGCACATTGTTTCAAACGTTCGTGGTATTTCATCGCCTGAGGCGACAGCATTTGATGCTATTAAAGCCACTTTTCCAGGGGGGACAATCACGGGCGCCCCTAAGGTTCGAACAATGGAAATTATTGAAGAACTTGAGCCTGTTCGCCGAGGGGTTTACACTGGATCTATCGGATGGATTGGATTCAATGATGATATGGAATTAAATATTGCTATTCGAACTATGGTCATTAAAGATAATATTGCTCACGTACAAGCCGGTGCTGGAATTGTAATTGACTCTAATCCCGAAGCGGAGTACAAAGAGTCATTAAAGAAAGCAAGAGCATTATGGAAAGCGAAAGAGTTAAGTGAAGAGATTAGCTTAGAGGAGGAAACAAAATGATTTTAATGATTGATAACTACGATTCATTTACGTATAACCTTGTGCAATACCTTGGAGAAATGGGAGAAGAGCTAGTTGTAAAAAGAAATGATGAGATAACTATTCAAGAAATTGAACAGCTTCGTCCGTCATTTATTATGGTTTCTCCAGGACCGTGTAGTCCTGATGAAGCGGGAATTAGTATGTCTGTTATTCAGCACTTTGCCGGTAGCATACCGATATTCGGTGTTTGTCTTGGTCACCAGTCGATTGCGCAGGTATTTGGTGGAGATGTTATTAAAGCCGATCGACTTATGCATGGGAAAACATCCCCGATGCATCATGATGGACGATCAATCTTTAAGGGGCTTGAGAACCCGTTTACTGCAACGAGATATCATTCATTAATTGTCAAAAAAGAGACATTACCGGACTGCTTTGAGATCAGCGCCTGGACACAGGAAGGCGAAATCATGGCAATTCGACATAAAGAGCTTGCGATTGAAGGGGTTCAGTTCCACCCTGAATCGATTATGACTGGTATAGGGAAAGCTTTGCTTAAGAACTTTATAGATGAGCATCGAAAAGAGCCATGTTTATAAACGTTAACGGAGAACTTATCGATGAAAAATCAGCAGTTATACCAGCTTATGATCACGGTTATCTCTATGGCGTAGGAGTTTTTGAGACGTTTCGAACGTACGATGGACATCCCTTTCTATTTGAAGATCACTATAATCGACTTTGTGATTCCTTAAATGAACTTCAAATCGCACTACCTTTTACAAAAGAAGGGCTTCTCTTTGAGATAAGGCGAACGATTGATGTAAATGGCATTAAAGACGCATATGTTCGCTTAAATGTTTCTGCTGGAGAAGGAGAGATTGGTCTGAGGACGGAACCCTACATTAGTCCAACGGTGATTATTTATTTGAAAGAAATAGGCGAACCAGTGCGAAAAGAAAAGCGTGGTGTGATTCTTTCGCTTAGGCGAAATACGCCTGAAGGCCCTGTAAGAATTAAATCACACCATTATTTAAATAATATTCTTGCGAAAAGAGAAGTTGGAAATGATCCTTCAGTGGAAGGGATTTTTCTCTCACAAAGAGGAAAGCTTGCTGAAGGAATTGTTTCAAATTTATTCTGGTTTAAAAACGGCATTCTTTACACCCCGGACCTTACTACAGGAATTTTAAATGGCATTACGAGACAATATGTGATGGACGTAGCAAGAAAAAAAGGGATTTTAGTTAGGGAAGGTAACTTCGAGAAAAAGGAAATTCTCGAAGCAGATGAAGTGTTTGTTACAAATTCTATTCAAGAGATCGTGCCATTATCTAAGATTGAGCATAAATCTTTACCCGGACTTGAGGGTCATGCGACAAATGAGCTCATCCTTCAATATGAACAACACCGCACTTCGTTAATGAGTCGAAATGAATGCTAGCTGAGAACATATGTACGAAAAGGAGTGAGCCGTTTGTCGACGGTAATAGATAATCATAAAAAACACCCAATGATGATGAAATGGCGGAATGGATTCATTGACTGGAATGAAAAAACCTGGGTTATGGGTATTCTGAATGCTACCCCCGATTCGTTTTCTGATGGTGGAGAATATAACACCACAGTTCAAGCAGTAGCGCATGCTCTCCAACTTGTTGAGGATGGCGCGGACCTCATCGACATTGGCGGTGAATCTACCCGCCCAGGGGCTACAATAGTTCCGATGGATGAGGAGTTGAACCGTGTTATTCCAGTTATCAAAGCTGTGCGTCATACTGTGGATGTTCCTATTTCTATTGATACTTATAAAGCGGAAGTGGCTAACCAAGCAATATTAGCAGGAGCGGATATTATTAACGATGTATGGGGAGCTAAGGCGGACCCTGATATGGCAAGGGTGGCAGCGGAACATAATGTACCAATTATTCTTATGCATAATCGGTACGACACGAATTATGCGGATATCATGCTTGATATCAAGTCTGACATTGAAGAAAGTATTGAGATAGCTCGTTCTGCAGGTGTACGGACTGAAAACATCATTCTCGATCCTGGAATTGGATTTGCAAAAACTCATGAGCAAAATCTTGAAGTTATGAGGAGACTCGATGAATTTTCTTCTCTTGGATATCCTGTTTTGCTTGGTACATCAAGAAAATCGATTGTTGCTAGAACATTGAATACGCCGCCGAATGATCGAGTAGAAGGTACTGGAGCGACAGTTTGTCTCGGGATTGAAAGAGGCGTTCAAATTATCAGAGTTCATGATGTAAAACCAATGGTACGTATGGCTCGTATGATGGACGCTATGCTTAAACCACAGCTTAATTAAACAACAGGAGAGTGAATGATATGGATAAGATCTATCTAAACGGAATGAAATTTTACGGTTATCACGGCGTTTTTCCTGAAGAAAATAAGCTTGGTCAGCGTTTCTATGTTGATTTGGCCCTCGAAACAGATCTATCCAAGGCTAGTAACTCTGATGATTTAAATTACACTGTGAATTATGCAGACGCGTATAATTCAATCAAATCAATTGTTGAAGGAACGCCAAGAAAACTAGTTGAAACTGTTGCTGAGGAAATAACAAAAAAGATGTTTCAAGAATTTGAGATTGTCGATGCTTGTACGGTGAAAGTGACTAAACCGGATCCTCCAATCGATGGTCAATATGATTCTGTTGCAATCGAGATGAAGAGGGAACGTAATGAATAGTGTATATGTTGGTATTGGATCCAATGTAGGGGATCGAGAAAACTATATCAAAACATCTTTATTAAGACTTCAAGAGTACCCGGGTGTAGAGATCACATCTACATCCTCGTTATATGAAACCGCTCCTGTAGGCGTAACAGAGCAGGGTGCTTTTCTTAACATGGTGGCTTTGCTAGAAACAGAATTGAATGCATTTCAGCTGCTCGAAATTCTTCAAGGGATTGAGCAGTCTCTAGGTAGAGAGCGCGACATTCGATGGGGCCCAAGAACAATAGACCTTGACATTTTGCTCTATAATCATGAGAATATTGTAGCAGAAGGTCTGGTCATTCCTCATCCTCGTCTCATTCAAAGAGGATTTGTGGTTATACCTCTTCACGAATTGAGTCCTGATATTATTATTCCAACTACCAATAAGAGAATTGATTCCTATTTTAATCATATAGAAGATAAAGAAGGTGTACGTCTATGGAAGCGGAGATCTACGGAAGACGTATTCGCGCTTTTCGAAAGTTGAAAGGTTATACTCAGGAACAGCTTGCGAAGGAACTCGGTGTTTCGGTATCTGTACTAGGAGAGATCGAGCGAGGGAACCGAAGACCTACAAATGATTTTATGCAGCTAGTAGCTAAGCAGCTCAGAGTTCCGCTTGAGGAACTTTTTCCTTTAGAACACAACTAAAAAATGAAGTGAAGCGTGTTAACGATTGGTGATGTTGCTTTATCGCACGGCTCAATACCTTGAAACCGGAAAGATTCTGGGTATCCTATGGTTAAAGAGAAGATTGATGTAGCAATGCTTCATCTTAATCGCCTTTTAGAGCTTAAAGGAGAAAGAGTCACCGTTCACGAAATAGGTAAACATGTTGAATAATACTCAATAGAACTTCGCGGTAACGATAAGGTTCTTTATCAAATCAATGTAACGACTACGAGAGATGGTCTTGCTGAATTACTATGCGGGTTTATTGCAGAGCTTGAATCTAGACAGGCAGTTTGACTTTCTAACTAGCGCTTCACCTTTGCCATGATACACCCGGCGCGTTTGTCATAAGTTTTATATAAGTGAATGCTTGCTATTCATGATGCTTTCCGATAAAGTTATAGCGGGATAAACATAGATTTGACAGGAGTGATAGAGATGAGTCAGGAGCTTGAACTGAATGACCTTCTTAAAGTAAGAAGAGAAAAGCTTGACGTTCTGAAAGAGAATAATATTGATCCATTCGGACATCGGTTTGATCGTTCTCACTCAGCTAGCAAAATGCTAGAAGAGTTCGATTCTTTTTCAAAGGAAGAATTAGCTGAACAAAGCAAGGCAGTATCCTTAGCTGGAAGAATTATGACTAAACGCGGAAAAGGAAAAGCAGGATTCGCGCATATTCAAGATTTAACTGGTCAAATTCAGCTTTATGTTCGTAAAGACACTGTTGGAGATGAGCAGTATGATCTTTTTGACTCAATGGATATTGGAGATATCATTGGTGTAAGTGGTGAAGCGTTCAAAACAAAAGTCGGAGAACTCTCTGTTAAAGTGAGTGACCTTCATTTGCTTTCAAAATCACTACGTCCATTGCCAGACAAATTCCATGGTTTGAAAGATGTAGAACAACGCTACCGTCAGCGTTATCTTGATTTAATAATGAGTCCTGACTCTAAAGAAACGTTCATCGCAAGAAGTCGCATCATCCAATCGATGAGACGTTATCTTGATGACCAGGGTTTCCTAGAAGTTGAAACACCAATGATGCACTCTATTCCTGGCGGCGCATCAGCACGTCCTTTCGTTACACACCACAACGCTCTTGATATGGAGCTTTATATGCGTATTGCCATTGAACTACATCTAAAGCGATTGATTGTAGGTGGCATGGAGCGTGTATATGAAATCGGAAGAGTTTTCCGAAATGAAGGTGTTTCTACACGACACAATCCTGAATTCACAATGCTTGAGTTATACGAAGCTTATGCGGATTATAAAGACGTCATGTCCTTAACAGAGCAAATGGTTGCTCACATCGCTAAAGAGGTAACAGGCTCTACAACGATTCAGTACGGTGATTATGAGATTAACCTCGAACCAGAGTGGAAAAGAGTGCATATGGTTGAGGCTGTTAAAGAAGCAACAGGTGTCGACTTCTGGAAAGAGATGACGGATGAAGAAGCGCGCAGTATCGCTAAGGAACATGGTGTCGAAATCAAAGAGACAATGGAATTCGGACATGTCGTAAATGAATTCTTTGAACAGAAAGTTGAAGAAACGCTCATTCAACCTACTTTTGTATATGGACATCCGGTGGCTATTTCGCCTCTAGCTAAGAAAAATCCTGAAGATGGCCGTTTCACAGATCGTTTTGAGTTGTTTATCGTAGCTCGTGAACACGCCAACGCATTTACTGAGCTTAATGATCCAATTGATCAAAGAGAACGGTTTGAAGCGCAGCTTGTGGAGAGAGAGCAAGGTAATGACGAAGCCCACATGATGGACCATGACTTTATCGAAGCTCTTGAGTACGGTTTACCACCAACCGGTGGTTTAGGTATTGGAATTGATCGGCTTGTAATGCTTCTAACAAATTCTCCTTCTATTAGAGATGTTCTTCTATTCCCTCAAATGAGAAATACGGAACGATAGAAGGTAAAGGCCTTTAGAATGAAGTTCGTTTATCGAACTTCATTCTTTTTAGTTTTTCTAAAAAGAATTCAAAAAAGGGGTTGCGTATCTAAAGTAACCCTGATATAGTTATATAGGTCGCCGCAACAACGCGGTTGACGCCGAAAAGAATTTCAATAAAGTTGTTGACATTGACTTAGTTAATATGGTATATTAATAAAGTCGCTGAAAACGACATTGAAAGAAACAAATTGATCTTTGAAAACTGAACGAAACGCCATGTAAGTAGTTGTTTCTACGGAAACAAAACATTGTTTTAAAGCTAGATTAAGCTTTCTATCGGAGAGTTTGATCCTGGCTCAGGACGAACGCTGGCGGCGTGCCTAATACATGCAAGTCGAGCGAAGAGATGGGAGCTTGCTCCCTGATCTTAGCGGCGGACGGGTGAGTAACACGTGGGCAACCTGCCCTGCAGACTGGGATAACTCCGGGAAACCGGAGCTAATACCGGGTAATACATCGCACCGCATGGTGCAATGTTGAAAGTTGGCTTTCGAGCTAACACTGCAGGATGGGCCCGCGGCGCATTAGCTAGTTGGTAAGGTAATGGCTTACCAAGGCGACGATGCGTAGCCGACCTGAGAGGGTGATCGGCCACACTGGGACTGAGACACGGCCCAGACTCCTACGGGAGGCAGCAGTAGGGAATCTTCCGCAATGGACGAAAGTCTGACGGAGCAACGCCGCGTGAGTGACGAAGGCCTTCGGGTCGTAAAGCTCTGTTGTTAGGGAAGAACAAGTACCGTTCGAATAGGGCGGTACCTTGACGGTACCTAACCAGAAAGCCACGGCTAACTACGTGCCAGCAGCCGCGGTAATACGTAGGTGGCAAGCGTTGTCCGGAATTATTGGGCGTAAAGCGCGCGCAGGCGGTCTTTTAAGTCTGATGTGAAAGCCCACGGCTCAACCGTGGAGGGTCATTGGAAACTGGAGGACTTGAGTGCAGAAGAGGAGAGTGGAATTCCACGTGTAGCGGTGAAATGCGTAGATATGTGGAGGAACACCAGTGGCGAAGGCGGCTCTCTGGTCTGTAACTGACGCTGAGGCGCGAAAGCGTGGGGAGCAAACAGGATTAGATACCCTGGTAGTCCACGCCGTAAACGATGAGTGCTAGGTGTTGGGGGGTTCCACCCTCAGTGCTGAAGTTAACACATTAAGCACTCCGCCTGGGGAGTACGACCGCAAGGTTGAAACTCAAAGGAATTGACGGGGGCCCGCACAAGCAGTGGAGCATGTGGTTTAATTCGAAGCAACGCGAAGAACCTTACCAGGTCTTGACATCCTCTGACAATCCTGGAGACAGGACGTTCCCCTTCGGGGGACAGAGTGACAGGTGGTGCATGGTTGTCGTCAGCTCGTGTCGTGAGATGTTGGGTTAAGTCCCGCAACGAGCGCAACCCTTGATCTTAGTTGCCAGCATTTAGTTGGGCACTCTAAGGTGACTGCCGGTGACAAACCGGAGGAAGGTGGGGATGACGTCAAATCATCATGCCCCTTATGACCTGGGCTACACACGTGCTACAATGGACGGTACAAAGGGCAGCAACACCGCGAGGTGAAGCGAATCCCATAAAGCCGTTCTCAGTTCGGATTGCAGGCTGCAACTCGCCTGCATGAAGCCGGAATTGCTAGTAATCGCGGATCAGCATGCCGCGGTGAATACGTTCCCGGGCCTTGTACACACCGCCCGTCACACCACGAGAGTTTGTAACACCCGAAGTCGGTGGGGTAACCTTTATGGAGCCAGCCGCCGAAGGTGGGACAAATGATTGGGGTGAAGTCGTAACAAGGTAGCCGTATCGGAAGGTGCGGCTGGATCACCTCCTTTCTATGGAGAATTACGAAGGTAACTTGCGTTACCAACCTTACATGAGCGTTTCGTTTAGTTTTGAAAGAATGATTTATTCTTTCAATTAAATATAGTTAACAAGCCTTTATGGGCCTGTAGCTCAGCTGGTTAGAGCGCACGCCTGATAAGCGTGAGGTCGGTGGTTCGAGTCCACTCAGGCCCACCATAAAAGTTTTGTTGATTCAATCTATTCCTCTTGGTTGAATGCCATTTGGATCATTTGGGGCCTTAGCTCAGCTGGGAGAGCGCCTGCCTTGCACGCAGGAGGTCAGCGGTTCGATCCCGCTAGGCTCCACCAACACATCTACTATAATGAAATGAAACAAATATGCACCTGCGTCTTCGAGTAATGCTAACGATGTTGGCTTCCTCGGTGCAAGGCAGCATAAAAGTGGATTCAAGTAGTAGCCTTGTTCCTTGAAAACTAGATAGCACAAACAACGACATCCAATAATTATTTTTTATGCAATAACTTAGTAATAACTGATGCGTTATGGCAGTAATGCCTAACAAATCGAAGGTTAAGCTACTAAGGGCGCACGGTGGATGCCTTGGCATTAGAAGCCTAAGAAGGACGGGACGAACACCGATATGCTTCGGGGAGCTGTAAGTACGCTTTGATCCGGAGATTTCCGAATGGGGGAACCCACCATCTTTAATAGGATGGTATCCATTTCTGAATACATAGGGAATGGAAGGCAGACCCGGGGAACTGAAACATCTCATTACCCGGAGGAAGAGAAAGCAAACGCGATTTCCTGAGTAGCGGCGAGCGAAACGGAATCAGCCCAAACCAGAGGGCTTGCCCTCTGGGGTTGTAGGACGTCTCTTTGGAGTTACAAAGGCACGGATAGACGAAGCGACCTGGAAAGGTCCATCAGAGAAGGTAACAATCCTGTAGTCAAAATCCGATGCCCTCCGAGACGGATCCTGAGTACGGCGGGACACGTGAAACCCCGTCGGAATCCGGGAGGACCATCTCCCAAGGCTAAATACTCTCTAGTGACCGATAGTGAACCAGTACCGTGAGGGAAAGGTGAAAAGCACCCCGGAAGGGGAGTGAAAAAGAACCTGAAACCGTGTGCCTACAACTAGTTGGAGCCCGTTAATGGGTGACAGCGTGCCTTTTGTAGAATGAACCGGCGAGTTACGATCCCGTGCAAGGTTAAGCTGAGAAGGCGGAGCCGCAGCGAAAGCGAGTCTGAATAGGGCGAAATAGTACGTGGTCGTAGACCCGAAACCAGGTGATCTACCCATGTCCAGGGTGAAGTTCAGGTAACACTGAATGGAGGCCCGAACCCACGCATGTTGAAAAATGCGGGGATGAGGTGTGGGTAGCGGTGAAATGCCAATCGAACCTGGAGATAGCTGGTTCTCTCCGAAATAGCTTTAGGGCTAGCCTCGCGGCAAGAATCTTGGAGGTAGAGCACTGATTGGACTAGGGGTCCTTACCGGATTACCGAATCCAGTCAAACTCCGAATGCCAACGATTTATCCGCGGGAGTCAGACTGCGAGTGATAAGATCCGTAGTCGAGAGGGAAACAGCCCAGACCACCAGCTAAGGTCCCAAAGTATACGTTAAGTGGAAAAGGATGTGGCGTTGCTTAGACAACCAGGATGTTGGCTTAGAAGCAGCCATCATTTAAAGAGTGCGTAATAGCTCACTGGTCGAGTGACGCTGCGCCGAAAATGTACCGGGGCTAAACGTATCACCGAAGCTGTGGATTGTCTTACGACAATGGTAGGAGAGCGTTCTAAGGGCTGTGAAGTCAGACCGAAAGGACTGGTGGAGCGCTTAGAAGTGAGAATGCCGGTATGAGTAGCGAAAGACAAGTGAGAATCTTGTCCGTCGAAAGCCCAAGGTTTCCTGAGGAAGGCTCGTCCGCTCAGGGTTAGTCGGGACCTAAGCCGAGGCCGAAAGGCGTAGGCGATGGATAACAGGTTGATATTCCTGTACCACCTCCTTTCCGTTTGAACGACGGGGGGACGCAGAAAGATAGGGAGAGCGCGCTGCTGGAAATGCGCGTCCAAGCGATTAGGCTGGTGAATAGGCAAATCCGTTCACCATGAAGGCTGAGTCGTGATGGCGAGGGAAATTTAGTACCGAAGTCCTTGATTCTACGCTGCCAAGAAAAGCCTCTAGTGAGGAAAAAGGTGCCCGTACCGCAAACCGACACAGGTAGGCGAGGAGAGAATCCTAAGACGATCGGGAGAACTCTCGTTAAGGAACTCGGCAAAATGACCCCGTAACTTCGGGAGAAGGGGTGCTTCCTCGGGTTTATAGCCCAGGGGAGCCGCAGTGAAAAGATCCAAGCGACTGTTTAGCAAAAACACAGGTCTCTGCAAAGCCGTAAGGCGAAGTATAGGGGCTGACACCTGCCCGGTGCTGGAAGGTTAAGAGGAGGGGTTATCCCTTACGGGAGAAGCTCTGAATCGAAGCCCCAGTAAACGGCGGCCGTAACTATAACGGTCCTAAGGTAGCGAAATTCCTTGTCGGGTAAGTTCCGACCCGCACGAAAGGTGCAACGACTTGGATACTGTCTCAACGAGAGACCCGGTGAAATTATAGTACCTGTGAAGATGCAGGTTACCCGCGACAGGACGGAAAGACCCCATGGAGCTTTACTGTAGCCTGATATTGGATTTTGGTACAGCTTGTACAGGATAGGTAGGAGCCATAGAAGTCGGACCGCCAGGTTCGATGGAGGCGTCGGTGGGATACTACCCTGGCTGTACTGACATTCTAACCCAGCACCGTGATCCGGTGCGGAGACAGTGTCAGGTGGGCAGTTTGACTGGGGCGGTCGCCTCCTAAAGTGTAACGGAGGCGCCCAAAGGTTCCCTCAGAATGGTTGGAAATCATTCGCAGAGTGTAAAGGCACAAGGGAGCTTGACTGCGAGACCTACAAGTCGAGCAGGGACGAAAGTCGGGCTTAGTGATCCGGTGGTTCCGCATGGAAGGGCCATCGCTCAACGGATAAAAGCTACCCTGGGGATAACAGGCTTATCTCCCCCAAGAGTCCACATCGACGGGGAGGTTTGGCACCTCGATGTCGGCTCATCGCATCCTGGGGCTGAAGTAGGTCCCAAGGGTTGGGCTGTTCGCCCATTAAAGCGGTACGCGAGCTGGGTTCAGAACGTCGTGAGACAGTTCGGTCCCTATCCGTCGCGGGCGCAGGAAATTTGAGAGGAGCTGTCCTTAGTACGAGAGGACCGGGATGGACACACCGCTGGTGTACCAGTTGTTCCGCCAGGAGCATAGCTGGGTAGCTACGTGTGGAAGGGATAAGTGCTGAAAGCATCTAAGCATGAAGCCCCCCTCGAGATGAGATTTCCCACAGCATGAAGCTGGTAAGATCCCTTAGAGATGATGAGGTAGATAGGTTCGGGGTGGAAGCGTGGCAACACGTGGAGCTGACGAATACTAATCGATCGAGGGCTTAACCTAAACGAAAAGCGAAGTAAGCCGTTTAAATCCGACAAGCGTTGGAGGCTTTTGAGTCAGACGCGCTTTATGCGTCAGAATCAAAAGGTGAAACGATCGAGGATTTGGCTTACGTAGCTGGACATATTGGAAAGTTGTGCGTGCTATCTAGTTTTCAGGGAACACCTGAAATAAGGAAGTTCGATTAAGTGCCACCACGTCCTGTGGTGAACACCGAACGGCTAACATCCTGTTAGTCTAGTGATGATGGCGAAGAGGTCACACCCGTTCCCATGCCGAACACGGAAGTTAAGCTCTTCAGCGCCGATGGTAGTTGGGGGATCTCCCCCTGCAAGAGTAGGACGTCGCTAGGCTTATATAGTGGAGGATTAGCTCAGCTGGGAGAGCATCTGCCTTACAAGCAGAGGGTCGGCGGTTCGAGCCCGTCATCCTCCACCATATTTTTCTTATAACCCGAAAGGGTACATATATCGCCGGTCTAGCTCAATTGGTAGAGCAACTGACTTGTAATCAGTAGGTTGGGGGTTCAAGTCCTCTGGCCGGCACCAGCTTTTCTTATCGAAAAGAGCCATTAGCTCAGTTGGTAGAGCATCTGACTTTTAATCAGAGGGTCGAAGGTTCGAGTCCTTCATGGCTCACCATGCATTTGCGGGTGTGGCGGAATTGGCAGACGCGCTAGACTTAGGATCTAGTGTCTTACGACGTGGGGGTTCAAGTCCCTTCACCCGCACCAATTGCGCGGAAGTAGTTCAGTGGTAGAACATCACCTTGCCAAGGTGGGGGTCGCGGGTTCGAATCCCGTCTTCCGCTCCATTAACTAAATTAGATTTTGCGCCCGTAGCTCAATTGGATAGAGCGTCTGACTACGGATCAGAAGGTTAGGGATTCGACTTCTCTCGGGCGCACCATTATTTTGTTGGTTTTCTTCTTTTTACGGGAAGTAGCTCAGCTTGGTAGAGCACTTGGTTTGGGACCAAGGGGTCGCAGGTTCAAATCCTGTCTTCCCGACCATTCATACCAACGGGGCCTTAGCTCAGCTGGGAGAGCGCCTGCCTTGCACGCAGGAGGTCAGCGGTTCGATCCCGCTAGGCTCCACCAATTATTTTTTAAAAAAGTTGTTGACACTGACAAATGAATCATGATATGATGGTTTAGTCGCTGAAAACGACGTTGAAAGAAAAATTGATCTTTGAAAACTGAACGAAACGCCATGTAAGTAATTGTTTCTACGGAAACAAAACATTGTTTTAAAGCTAGATTAAGCTTTCTATCGGAGAGTTTGATCCTGGCTCAGGACGAACGCTGGCGGCGTGCCTAATACATGCAAGTCGAGCGAAGAGATGGGAGCTTGCTCCCTGATCTTAGCGGCGGACGGGTGAGTAACACGTGGGCAACCTGCCCTGCAGACTGGGATAACTCCGGGAAACCGGAGCTAATACCGGGTAATACATCGCACCGCATGGTGCAATGTTGAAAGTTGGCTTTCGAGCTAACACTGCAGGATGGGCCCGCGGCGCATTAGCTAGTTGGTAAGGTAATGGCTTACCAAGGCGACGATGCGTAGCCGACCTGAGAGGGTGATCGGCCACACTGGGACTGAGACACGGCCCAGACTCCTACGGGAGGCAGCAGTAGGGAATCTTCCGCAATGGACGAAAGTCTGACGGAGCAACGCCGCGTGAGTGACGAAGGCCTTCGGGTCGTAAAGCTCTGTTGTTAGGGAAGAACAAGTACCGTTCGAATAGGGCGGTACCTTGACGGTACCTAACCAGAAAGCCACGGCTAACTACGTGCCAGCAGCCGCGGTAATACGTAGGTGGCAAGCGTTGTCCGGAATTATTGGGCGTAAAGCGCGCGCAGGCGGTCTTTTAAGTCTGATGTGAAAGCCCACGGCTCAACCGTGGAGGGTCATTGGAAACTGGAGGACTTGAGTGCAGAAGAGGAGAGTGGAATTCCACGTGTAGCGGTGAAATGCGTAGATATGTGGAGGAACACCAGTGGCGAAGGCGGCTCTCTGGTCTGTAACTGACGCTGAGGCGCGAAAGCGTGGGGAGCAAACAGGATTAGATACCCTGGTAGTCCACGCCGTAAACGATGAGTGCTAGGTGTTGGGGGGTTCCACCCTCAGTGCTGAAGTTAACACATTAAGCACTCCGCCTGGGGAGTACGACCGCAAGGTTGAAACTCAAAGGAATTGACGGGGGCCCGCACAAGCAGTGGAGCATGTGGTTTAATTCGAAGCAACGCGAAGAACCTTACCAGGTCTTGACATCCTCTGACAATCCTGGAGACAGGACGTTCCCCTTCGGGGGACAGAGTGACAGGTGGTGCATGGTTGTCGTCAGCTCGTGTCGTGAGATGTTGGGTTAAGTCCCGCAACGAGCGCAACCCTTGATCTTAGTTGCCAGCATTCAGTTGGGCACTCTAAGGTGACTGCCGGTGACAAACCGGAGGAAGGTGGGGATGACGTCAAATCATCATGCCCCTTATGACCTGGGCTACACACGTGCTACAATGGACGGTACAAAGGGCAGCAACACCGCGAGGTGAAGCGAATCCCATAAAGCCGTTCTCAGTTCGGATTGCAGGCTGCAACTCGCCTGCATGAAGCCGGAATTGCTAGTAATCGCGGATCAGCATGCCGCGGTGAATACGTTCCCGGGCCTTGTACACACCGCCCGTCACACCACGAGAGTTTGTAACACCCGAAGTCGGTGGGGTAACCTTTATGGAGCCAGCCGCCGAAGGTGGGACAAATGATTGGGGTGAAGTCGTAACAAGGTAGCCGTATCGGAAGGTGCGGCTGGATCACCTCCTTTCTATGGAGAATTACGAAGGTAACTTACGTTACCAACCTTACATGAGCGTTTCGTTTAGTTTTGAAAGAATGATTTATTCTTTCAAACCAGGTGAAGTGATGAAGCTTAGGCAGATTCAAGTAGTAGCCTTGTTCCTTGAAAACTAGATAGCACAAACAACGACATCCAATAATTATTTTTTATGCAATAACTTAGTAATAACTGATGCGTTATGGCAGTAATGCCTAACAAATCGAAGGTTAAGCTACTAAGGGCGCACGGTGGATGCCTTGGCACTAGAAGCCTAAGAAGGACGGGACGAACACCGATATGCTTCGGGGAGCTGTAAGTACGCTTTGATCCGGAGATTTCCGAATGGGGGAACCCACCATCTTTAATAGGATGGTATCCATTTCTGAATACATAGGGAATGGAAGGCAGACCCGGGGAACTGAAACATCTCATTACCCGGAGGAAGAGAAAGCAAACGCGATTTCCTGAGTAGCGGCGAGCGAAACGGAATCAGCCCAAACCAGAGGGCTTGCCCTCTGGGGTTGTAGGACGTCTCTTTGGAGTTACAAAGGCACGGATAGACGAAGCGACCTGGAAAGGTCCATCAGAGAAGGTAACAATCCTGTAGTCAAAATCCGATGCCCTCCGAGACGGATCCTGAGTACGGCGGGACACGTGAAACCCCGTCGGAATCCGGGAGGACCATCTCCCAAGGCTAAATACTCTCTAGTGACCGATAGTGAACCAGTACCGTGAGGGAAAGGTGAAAAGCACCCCGGAAGGGGAGTGAAAAAGAACCTGAAACCGTGTGCCTACAACTAGTTGGAGCCCGTTAATGGGTGACAGCGTGCCTTTTGTAGAATGAACCGGCGAGTTACGATCCCGTGCAAGGTTAAGCTGAGAAGGCGGAGCCGCAGCGAAAGCGAGTCTGAATAGGGCGAAATAGTACGTGGTCGTAGACCCGAAACCAGGTGATCTACCCATGTCCAGGGTGAAGTTCAGGTAACACTGAATGGAGGCCCGAACCCACGCATGTTGAAAAATGCGGGGATGAGGTGTGGGTAGCGGTGAAATGCCAATCGAACCTGGAGATAGCTGGTTCTCTCCGAAATAGCTTTAGGGCTAGCCTCGCGGCAAGAATCTTGGAGGTAGAGCACTGATTGGACTAGGGGTCCTTACCGGATTACCGAATCCAGTCAAACTCCGAATGCCAACGATTTATCCGCGGGAGTCAGACTGCGAGTGATAAGATCCGTAGTCGAGAGGGAAACAGCCCAGACCACCAGCTAAGGTCCCAAAGTATACGTTAAGTGGAAAAGGATGTGGCGTTGCTTAGACAACCAGGATGTTGGCTTAGAAGCAGCCATCATTTAAAGAGTGCGTAATAGCTCACTGGTCGAGTGACGCTGCGCCGAAAATGTACCGGGGCTAAACGTATCACCGAAGCTGTGGATTGTCTTACGACAATGGTAGGAGAGCGTTCTAAGGGCTGTGAAGTCAGACCGAAAGGACTGGTGGAGCGCTTAGAAGTGAGAATGCCGGTATGAGTAGCGAAAGACAAGTGAGAATCTTGTCCGTCGAAAGCCCAAGGTTTCCTGAGGAAGGCTCGTCCGCTCAGGGTTAGTCGGGACCTAAGCCGAGGCCGAAAGGCGTAGGCGATGGATAACAGGTTGATATTCCTGTACCACCTCCTTTCCGTTTGAACGACGGGGGGACGCAGAAAGATAGGGAGAGCGCGCTGCTGGAAATGCGCGTCCAAGCGATTAGGCTGGTGAATAGGCAAATCCGTTCACCATGAAGGCTGAGTCGTGATGGCGAGGGAAATTTAGTACCGAAGTCCTTGATTCTACGCTGCCAAGAAAAGCCTCTAGTGAGGAAAAAGGTGCCCGTACCGCAAACCGACACAGGTAGGCGAGGAGAGAATCCTAAGACGATCGGGAGAACTCTCGTTAAGGAACTCGGCAAAATGACCCCGTAACTTCGGGAGAAGGGGTGCTTCCTCGGGTTTATAGCCCAGGGGAGCCGCAGTGAAAAGATCCAAGCGACTGTTTAGCAAAAACACAGGTCTCTGCAAAGCCGTAAGGCGAAGTATAGGGGCTGACACCTGCCCGGTGCTGGAAGGTTAAGAGGAGGGGTTATCCCTTACGGGAGAAGCTCTGAATCGAAGCCCCAGTAAACGGCGGCCGTAACTATAACGGTCCTAAGGTAGCGAAATTCCTTGTCGGGTAAGTTCCGACCCGCACGAAAGGTGCAACGACTTGGATACTGTCTCAACGAGAGACCCGGTGAAATTATAGTACCTGTGAAGATGCAGGTTACCCGCGACAGGACGGAAAGACCCCATGGAGCTTTACTGTAGCCTGATATTGGATTTTGGTACAGCTTGTACAGGATAGGTAGGAGCCATAGAAGTCGGACCGCCAGGTTCGATGGAGGCGTCGGTGGGATACTACCCTGGCTGTACTGACATTCTAACCCAGCACCGTGATCCGGTGCGGAGACAGTGTCAGGTGGGCAGTTTGACTGGGGCGGTCGCCTCCTAAAGTGTAACGGAGGCGCCCAAAGGTTCCCTCAGAATGGTTGGAAATCATTCGCAGAGTGTAAAGGCACAAGGGAGCTTGACTGCGAGACCTACAAG
This sequence comes from Anaerobacillus sp. 63XJN7_5_ISO-PGPR-S23-430, assembly GCF_056173695.1. Lineage (NCBI taxonomy): Bacteria > Bacillati > Bacillota > Bacilli > Caryophanales > Bacillaceae > Anaerobacillus > Anaerobacillus sp. 63XJN7_5_ISO-PGPR-S23-430. The sequence goes on from NZ_CM149686.1 coordinate 107,652, forward strand.
TCGAGCAGGGACGAAAGTCGGGCTTAGTGATCCGGTGGTTCCGCATGGAAGGGCCATCGCTCAACGGATAAAAGCTACCCTGGGGATAACAGGCTTATCTCCCCCAAGAGTCCACATCGACGGGGAGGTTTGGCACCTCGATGTCGGCTCATCGCATCCTGGGGCTGAAGTAGGTCCCAAGGGTTGGGCTGTTCGCCCATTAAAGCGGTACGCGAGCTGGGTTCAGAACGTCGTGAGACAGTTCGGTCCCTATCCGTCGCGGGCGCAGGAAATTTGAGAGGAGCTGTCCTTAGTACGAGAGGACCGGGATGGACACACCGCTGGTGTACCAGTTGTTCCGCCAGGAGCATAGCTGGGTAGCTACGTGTGGAAGGGATAAGTGCTGAAAGCATCTAAGCATGAAGCCCCCCTCGAGATGAGATTTCCCACAGCATGAAGCTGGTAAGATCCCTTAGAGATGATGAGGTAGATAGGTTCGGGGTGGAAGCGTGGCAACACGTGGAGCTGACGAATACTAATCGATCGAGGGCTTAACCTAAACGAAAAGCGAAGTAAGCCGTTTAAATCCGACAAGCGTTGGAGGCTTTTGAGTCAGACGCGCTTTATGCGTCAGAATCAAAAGGTGAAACGATCGAGGATTTGGCTTACGTAGCTGGACATATTGGAAAGTTGTGCGTGCTATCTAGTTTTCAGGGAACACCTGAAATAAGGAAGTTCGATTAAGTGCCACCACGTCCTGTGGTGAACACCGAACGGCTAACATCCTGTTAGTCTAGTGATGATGGCGAAGAGGTCACACCCGTTCCCATGCCGAACACGGAAGTTAAGCTCTTCAGCGCCGATGGTAGTTGGGGGATCTCCCCCTGCAAGAGTAGGACGTCGCTAGGCAACATAAGAGAAGCGAGAGACCTGAGGGTTTCTCGCTTTTTTTGTATTTCTTTCTCAACAATTTTAGATAGCTAGTTCTGTTTTAAAAGATCGCGGAATTAATTTTTCTGTTTGCATAATTGTTTTGCCTTACTATCGCAGAGTAATTCCTCAAGCATCTAAATACCTGATCGGATATATTCTCTATCTAAGCACTCTATATAATAGAGAAATATAAGCAATTCATATTGCAGGGTTAAGAAACTTTTAATGAAAAATTTTGCTACCCTTATGTAGCAAATGAATTATTCGAGTCTAATCGTATTTTTTTGTTTAATAGTTTTCTGAAGAAAATTATAGTTGCTCTATTAAAAGGTGAAAACTAGAGAAAAAAGAGTCTTGGATTTATCTTAAATGGTAATGCTTTATACAGAAGAACTACGATAGGCTTGTTGCTTTGCAATCCTTGATAAAAACGTTATAATATATTTAACGTCAAATATAGTCAAAGTCAGTATGGGGACGGAGAGGAGGGAACTACGTGAGGAATGTTTCCGATATTATTGAAGCATATCTAAAGAAAATTTTAATGGTGGATGGAAGGGATGCTGTTGAAATAAAGCGAAGTGAAATAGCAGATAAATTTCAATGTGTTCCCTCGCAAATTAATTATGTAATAAATACCCGCTTTACGATTGAAAAAGGCTATATTGTGGAAAGTAAGAGAGGTGGAGGGGGTTATATACGGATCGTTAAAGTTAAACCCGAAACCCACGCTGATTTAATAGACGAAATGATACAGATCGTCAAAAATCAAGTGCCACAAGTAGTTTCAGAAAATATTATTCTTCGTTTACATGAAGAAGAGGTAATTTCGGAGCGAGAAGCGAAGTTAATGTTAAGCGTACTAGATCGTACTGTGATTACTATAGAATTACCAGTTAGAGATCATCTGCGTGCGAATATGTTGCGTGCCATGCTAACTGCTTTAAAATATAAATAAATTTTATACTTTTTAGGGTAGAGAAGGAGGGTTGCCCTATGACTTGTCAGGAATGTGGTGAGCGCCCTGCTACGCTTCATTTCACTAAGATTATTAATGGTGAAAAAACAGAGTTTCACATTTGTGAGAAGTGTGCTAAGGAAAAAGGTGAGGTTGAGCCAGGCACTAACCATTTTTCTATCCATAACTTATTATCGGGATTACTAAATTTCGATACCCCTATTGAGGAGAATCCAGCTCAGTCTTTTTATAAAAAAGAGCCAATACACTGTCCAAAGTGTGGGTTGACCTATCAACAATTCACTAAGATTGGAAGATTTGGGTGTTCTGAGTGCTACAAAACCTTTTCGGATAACTTGGATCCTATACTTAAAAAAGTTCATGGGGGCAATACTGTTCACGCTGGAAAAGTTCCGAAGAGGGCTGGAGCAGCGATAGAAATTGAACGCAAAGTTCAGAACTTAAGAAGCAAAATGAAAGAGTATATCCAGCATGAAGAATTTGAAAAAGCTGCAGAAACTAGAGATTTGATTCGTTCCCTTGAAGAAAAGAGCAAATGGGAAGGGGGAGCATAATGTCACTTCAGCATTTTATCAGTGAAGCCGTAAGCCCATGGATGAAAGATGAGGGGCCAGATTCTGATATTGTCATGAGCAGTCGGGTCCGATTTGCACGTAACTTAAAGAATTATGTTTTTCCGATCGTTTCAAACAGTGAGGATAATTTACAAGTTATAAAAGAAGTTCGACAACAGTTTACAGATATTCCAGACGACCAGATTGGTGAACTTGAACTAATTGAAATGGATGAGTTAAAACCTATCGAGAAGAGAGTTCTTGTGGAGAAGCACTTGATTAGTCCTAACCTTATCGAACACTCAAATAACGGCGGTGTGCTTCTGAGCGAGAATGAAACGGTTAGTATAATGATTAATGAAGAAGATCATTTTCGTATTCAATGTCTAGTTGCAGGGTTCGAACTGAAGAAGGCGCTAACCATTGCAAATTCATTAGATAACTGGATTGAAGGAAAAGTTGACTACGCATTTGATGAAAGAAAAGGATATTTAACAAGTTGTCCTACTAATGTGGGAACCGGCATGCGAGCTTCTGTTATGCTACACCTCCCTGCGCTTGTATTAACACAGCAATTAAACCATATTATTCCGGCTATCAACCAGCTCGGTCTTGTCGTAAGAGGTAGCTATGGGGAAGGTAGCGAAGCGCTAGGTAATATTTTTCAGATATCAAATCAGATCACTCTTGGAAAGACAGAAGATGACATCATCGAAGATTTACAAGGTGTGGTTATGCAAGTTATCGAAAAAGAACGTGCTGCTAGAAGGGCACTTCTAGATAACTCCCGAATTGAGTTAGAGGATCGTATTTATCGTGCCCTTGGTGTTCTGCAGAACAGCAGAATTATTCAATCAAAAGAAGCAGCTAAGTGTTTGTCAGATGTAAGACTTGGTATTGATTCAGGTCTTGTAAAAGGCTTATCTAAATCGATATTGAATGAATTGCTTATCCTAACTCAACCAGGTTTCTTACAGCAGTATGCTGGGGCAAGTCTTACCCCTACGGAACGAGATATCAAACGTGCTACTTTAATTAGAGAAAGACTTGAACTTGAAGATCAACTAACGAAGAATTTGGAGGGTGATGAACAATGATGTTTGGACGATTTACAGAACGTGCCCAGAAAGTACTTGCTTTAGCACAAGAAGAGGCGATCCGACTTGGCCATAACAACGTTGGTACTGAACATATCTTACTTGGGTTAGTCCGTGAAGGTGAAGGTATTGCAGCCAAAGCGTTAACAGCACTTGGACTTGGCTCAGACAAGATTCAAAAAGAAGTAGAGAAGTTAATTGGACGCGGGCAGGATTCTGTTCAATCCATTCACTATACACCACGAGCTAAAAAAGTGATTGAATTATCGATGGATGAAGCACGTAAGTTGAGCCATTCCTATGTAGGTACTGAACATATTCTACTTGGCTTAATTCGCGAGGGTGAAGGTGTTGCTGCACGCGTACTTAATAACTTAGGGGTAAGCTTAAATAAAGCTCGTCAGCAGGTTCTACAATTGTTAGGTAGTAATGAAAGCTCTTCTTCTAGTCATCAAGCTGGAGGAGCGAGCGCAAATACTCCTACACTAGATAGTCTTGCAAGAGATCTTACTGTGATCGCTCGAGACAACGGACTGGATCCTGTTATTGGTCGAAGCAAAGAAATTGAGCGAGTGATTGAAGTGCTTAGCCGACGTACAAAGAATAACCCTGTCCTAATCGGAGAGCCAGGAGTTGGTAAAACTGCAATTGCAGAAGGCCTTGCTCAGCAAATTATTAACAATGAAGTACCTGAAACGCTTCGTGATAAGCGCGTTATGACGCTAGATATGGGTACTGTCGTTGCAGGTACGAAATACCGCGGTGAATTTGAAGACCGTTTGAAGAAAGTAATGGATGAAATTCGTCAGGCAGGTAACATTATTCTGTTTATTGATGAACTTCATACACTAATTGGCGCTGGTGGTGCAGAAGGAGCAATTGATGCTTCAAATATTCTTAAACCTGCACTAGCAAGAGGAGAACTTCAATGTATTGGTGCTACTACTCTTGATGAGTATCGTAAATACATTGAGAAGGATGCTGCCCTTGAACGTCGCTTCCAACCAATTCAAGTTAACGAACCGACAAGTGATGAGTCCGCTCTTATTTTAAAGGGACTTAGAGATCGTTATGAAGCTCATCACCGCGTTACGATTACTGACGATGCGATCGAAGCCGCGGTTAAACTTTCAGATCGTTACATTTCGGATCGTTTCTTACCGGATAAAGCAATTGATTTAATTGACGAAGCCGCTTCGAAAGTTCGCCTTCGTTCTTATACTGCACCACCAAATTTAAAAGAACTTGATAAGAAGCTTGAAGAGGTTCGAAAAGAAAAGGATGCTTCTGTTCAAAGCCAGGAGTTTGAGAAAGCCGCTTCTCTTCGTGATTCTGAACAACGCTTACGCGAGCAGCTAGAGCAGACGAAGAAAGAATGGAAAGAAAAGCAAGGAAAAGAGAATCAAGAGGTTACACCGGAGGATATTGCGATTGTCGTTGCCAATTGGACCGGTATCCCGGTTTCCAAGCTAGAAGAGCAGGAAACAGAACGTCTATTGAAAATGGAAGAGATTCTTCATAATCGCCTGATCGGTCAAGAAGAAGCCGTAAAATCTATTTCAAAAGCAGTACGACGTGCTCGTGCTGGATTAAAGGATCCTAAGCGCCCAATTGGTTCATTTATTTTCCTTGGGCCAACAGGGGTAGGTAAAACTGAACTAGCTCGTGCTGTTGCTGAAACACTATTCGGTGAAGAAGATTCTGTTATCCGAATTGATATGTCTGAGTACATGGAGAAACACTCAACGTCACGTCTTGTTGGTTCACCTCCAGGTTACGTTGGATATGAAGAAGGCGGCCAGTTAACTGAGAAGGTAAGACGCAAACCTTATTCTGTTATCTTGCTAGATGAAATTGAGAAAGCACATCCAGATGTCTTTAATATTCTTCTTCAAGTACTAGAAGATGGACGATTGACTGATTCTAAAGGTCGCGTAGTCGATTTCCGTAATACTGTCGTTATTATGACTTCAAACGTTGGAGCTAGCACGCTTAAACGTAATAAATACGTTGGCTTTTCGACAGGCTCTGAAGGTCAGGAATATAGCGATATGAAAGGTAAAGTGATGGATGATCTTAAGAAGACTTTCCGTCCAGAGTTCCTAAACCGAATTGATGAGACGATTGTATTCCATTCGCTTGAAAAGAAACACTTGAAGGAAATCATTGTTCTGATGGCCAACCAGCTTAAAGCTCGTCTATCAGATCATGGTATTGATTTTGAATTAACGGATACGGCTCTCGATAAGATCTCTGAAGAAGGTTATGATCCAGAGTATGGTGCTCGACCGCTTAGAAGAGCTCTACAGCGCCATATTGAAGATCGCCTTTCTGAAGAGTTGCTTAGAGGTAACATCGAAAAAGGCCAACGAGTGAAAATCGATTATAAAGAAAATGATTTTGTTGTCGAGACCCTTTCTGAAGCAACTTCATCTTAAGAATAACAACCGGAAGGCAAATGTCTTCCGGTTTTTTTTATATTTGAGGAGTGGTTTGAGATACTTAAGGGAAAGGTATTGAGATAATGACTATGTCTTATTTCGGAATGCTAGTGTAAAAGAGTTGAAAAGCAGGTTATTTCAATAAACAGGACGGTTTATTTGTCCTAGAAAACTTTTTGAATCTGCCAATCATTATGAGTTCATAGGAACTTATAAGTTGTGATAAAATAAAGACAGTAATTTGTTCGGTTGATCGTGAAGGTGAGGATGTTAAATGGCAAAGAAAAAAACGAAATTTATGTGTCAGGATTGTGGCTATGAATCTGCAAAATGGATGGGGAAATGTCCGGGGTGCCATCAATGGAATACTATGGTGGAAGAGGTTGTACCAGGTGACAATGACCGAAGACGCTTTGTTACTTCAAGTAATGAAACTGCAAGTAAACCGACGTCCATACGACGTATTCAAAAAGAAATGGAGCCTAGGATTTTAACTCATATTACAGAGCTTGATCGCGTGTTAGGCGGCGGAGTAGTACCAGGCTCCCTCGTGCTTGTTGGAGGGGACCCAGGCATTGGTAAGTCAACTCTTTTGCTCCAAACGTCATCAAAGCTTGCTGACCAAGATCATCCGGTTCTTTATATCTCTGGTGAAGAGTCGGTCAAGCAGACGAAGCTTCGTGCAGATCGTCTAGGGGTCGATGCAGAAAAATTATATGTATTAGCAGAGACTGATCTTGAGTATATTAGTAAAGCAATTGAAGAAATAAACCCCCAGCTTGTGATCATCGATTCGATTCAAACCATTTTCAGGTCAGAAGTTACGTCTGCACCAGGTAGTGTTTCACAAGTGCGGGAATGTACTTCTCAACTTATGCGTATAGCTAAAACAAGAGGAATAGCTATTTTCATTGTTGGACATGTGACAAAAGAGGGATCAATTGCTGGTCCGAGACTTTTAGAACATATGGTTGACGCTGTGCTTTATTTTGAAGGGGAACGTCATCATACGTTTCGAATTCTACGCGGAGTAAAGAACCGTTTTGGGTCAACAAATGAAATAGGTGTTTTTGAGATGAAGGAAGAGGGGCTTGAAGAAGTACTTAACCCTTCAGAAATCTTTCTAGAAGAACGATCATCTGGATCAGCTGGTTCAACAGTTGTTGCATCTATGGAGGGAACGAGAACTGTTCTAGTTGAGATCCAGGCATTAATATCACCAACAAGCTTTGGGAATCCACGAAGAACTGCGACAGGAATTGATCATAACCGCGTTTCTCTATTGATGGCAGTTCTTGAGAAAAGAGTAGGACTTCTCCTGCAAAATCAGGATGCCTATTTAAATGTTGCAGGTGGTGTGCGACTTGATGAGCCGGCAATTGATCTTGCTATTGCAGTATCAATCGCGTCCAGTTTTAGAGATCAACCAACACGTCCATCAGATATTGTGGTAGGAGAAATTGGACTAACAGGAGAAATCAGAAGGGTATCACGGATCGAACAACGAGTGATTGAAGCTGCCAAACTTGGTTTTGAGCGGGCTATTATTCCAAAGAAAAATATAGGTGGTTGGACTTTCCCTGAAGGTATTCAGGTTATTGGCGTTCAAACCGTAGATGAAGCATTAAATGAAGCGCTAGGAGGGTAGAAGATGGAGATCGATAAGCAGCAGGAAATCATAAATGAAATTCTAAAAATCGTTGCACCCGGTACGCAGTTAAGGCATGGAATCGATAATATACTACGAGCCAATACTGGCGGTTTAATCGTTGTGGGGTATGATGGGAAATTGCAGGATATTGTTGATGGTGGATTTTCAATAGAGTGTCGGTTTACCCCTGCTTACCTGTATGAGCTTGCGAAAATGGATGGAGCCATTATTTTGAACAAAGAAGCTTCTAAAATCCTTTATGCTAATACACAGTTAATACCCGAGACTTCGATCCCGTCTACAGAGACGGGTATCCGACATCGAACAGCGGAACGCGTCGCCAAGCAAACAGGTAATCTAGTGATCTCGATCTCACAACGTCGCAACGTTATTACACTTTATCAAGGAAGTATTCGTTATTCATTAAAGGAAATCGGCGTTATACTGACAAAAGCGAATCAGGCGATGCAAACACTTGAAAAATACAAATCAGTTCTTGATCAAGGGATTACCGATCTCGGAGCTCTTGAGTTTGAAGAACTCGTAACCCTTCAGGAAGTTGCTCAAGTTATCCATCGTATTGAGATGGTTTTGCGCATCAAAAAAGAGATCCTTAACTACATTAATGAGCTTGGTACGGAAGGTCGACTGATTAGTATGCAGATGGAAGAGCTTGTTTCGAATCTTGAATCGGAAGCAAAGTGGCTGATTGGAGATTACGTAAAAGATGTGGATGAATCTCCAGCTGATGTTATGAAACGTTTAAAGAAGCTTTCAAGTGATGACTTACTAGAAGACAATGCCATTATGAGAATTCTGGGTTATCATGATCAAAATGAGAATGTAGCACCGAGAGGGTATCGGATCTTGCATAAAATTCCGAGACTGCCATCAAATATAATTGAGAACTTGGTAGATAGTTTTGAAAACCTTAACGCTATTTCTAAAGCCTCTATTGAAGAACTCGATCATGTAGATGGAATTGGGGCCATTCGAGCTAAGAAGATTAAAGATGGATTGAAACGAATTCAGGAGCAACTCTTTGTAGATCGCCACATATAGGGCTGTGAAATAGACATTCCATAGGGGGGTGTGCTAATCTATAATTAATTTATAGTCATGCAAGCTAACCTATAATCATACTATAAAATTCACAAACTTCAAGGATTTATGTTTCAATTCTGAGAATTTGTTTATAATGTTAAAAGGAGGTGAAAACGTCAATGATAAAGTGGATTGTACAGTTATTTTTTATCATTTTAGGCGGAGCACTGGGATTAGTATACTTACCAGATTTAATACAATTACTCAATATAGGGGACCTTCCAGCAGTATTTACTAATTCTTATGCAGGTGCTGTCATAGGAGCGGTGTTATTCTTTTTAGCAACTTTTTGGGTGACAGATTATATTGTCGATTTCATTCGTCTGGTTGAAGAAAAGGTTGTTAGTGCACCGGTTGGAGACGTACTATTTGGGGCAATTGGACTGATTATTGGACTTATAATTGCATTTTTACTAACCGTACCTCTGGCTGAGATTAACTTTCCAGTTGTGAGTAACATTCTGCCGATTTTCATTACCATTTTGCTTGGGTATTTTGGATTCCAGGTTGGATTTAAAAAGCGTGATGAGCTTATTAATCTTTTCTCGAACACCAAAGGAAAAGATAAGAAAAAGGATAACGATGAGGATGAGATTGATTCTGGTTCATCCAAATTGAAGATCCTTGATACAAGCGTAATTATTGATGGAAGAATTGCTGATATCTGTCAAACTGGTTTTCTTGAAGGAACACTCGTTATACCACAATTTGTACTAGAGGAATTGCAGCATATTGCTGATTCATCAGACGTTTTGAAACGAAACCGTGGTCGTCGAGGTCTTGATATACTAAACAAGATACAAAAAGAGCTTGCGGTGAATGTGGAAATATACGAAGGTGATTTTGAAGAAATTCAAGAAGTTGATAGTAAACTGGTTAAGCTTGCCAAGCTTGTTAATGGCATGGTTGTTACAAACGACTTTAACTTAAATAAAGTATGCGAACTTCAAAAGGTTCAAGTGTTGAACATCAACGATTTAGCTAATGCGGTTAAACCAGTCGTTCTCCCTGGTGAAGAGCTTAATGTTCAAGTCATCAAAGATGGAAAAGAATATAATCAGGGCGTAGCCTATCTAGACGATGGTACAATGATAGTAGTGGAAGAAGGTAGGAATTATATTGGCAAAACGATTGATGTTCTTGTAACGAGCGTATTGCAGACATCAGCTGGACGCATGATTTTTGCCAAACCCAAACTACTCGAAAAAGCACTTTAAGTGATAGGCGACGGGGGTTCTAGCTTTGAAATATTCAGTAGTCATTCCTGCTGCCGGACAGGGAAAAAGGATGAACGCAGGGAAAAACAAACAATTTATTATGCTTGAAGGAAAACCGATTATCGTTCATACGATATCGGTTTTTCAGAGTGACCCACATTGCGAGGAGATCGTGCTCGCTGTAAATGAACGTGAGCATGAAGATTTTCACTCGCTTATTCAGGAATATGGACTAACAAAGGTAAGTCATGTCGTAACAGGTGGCTATGAACGTCAGCAAAGTGTTTATGAAGGACTTAAAGCATTGCAAGGGGATAAAATTGTTTTAATTCACGATGGTGCCCGTCCATTTTTTACACATGAAGTTGCAAATCAAGCGGCGACAGCAGCTAAAGATTACGATGGTGCGATTGTAGCTGTTCCAGTTAAGGACACAGTGAAGCAAGTGGATGAACTGAAGGTGCAGAAAACCATTGATCGCTCAAGCTTGTGGGCCGTGCAAACTCCACAGGCTTTTCGTCTTTCGGTCATCAAAGGAGTTCATAAATGGGCTGAGGAGAACGGTGTGATTGGAACTGATGACGCCAGTTTAGTAGAGATGAATGGACGCTCAGTCCAAGTGATCCCGGGGGATTATTGGAATGTGAAATTAACAACACCTGAAGATTTAATTTTTGCGAGAGCGATCTTGCGAGAGAAGAGGGAGAGTGGAGTTTAATGCGAGTTGGTCATGGCTTTGATGTACATAAGTTAGTGGAAGACCGTCCGTGTATTATTGGAGGGGTTACCATTCCATTTGAGAAAGGTTTGCTTGGTCATTCCGATGCTGACGTACTCCTACATTCCGTTGCGGATGCTTGTCTTGGGGCTATTGGAGAAGGCGATATAGGAAAACATTTTCCCGATACAGATGAAGCTTTTAAAGATGCTGATTCAAAGGAACTTCTTCGACATGTATTTGGAATTGTGAAGGAAAAAGGCTTCACGCTCGGTAATGTGGATTGCACAATTATTGCGCAGCTTCCCAAAATGGCTCCTCATATTTCAGCTATGCGTGAAGTGATTGCTCATTTACTTGAGTGTGACATTAGCCAGGTAAATGTGAAGGCTACTACTTCAGAGAAGCTTGGATTTACTGGTAGAGGGGAAGGAATTGCGGCTGAAGTTGTCGTGTTGCTTCAAAAAGCTTGACCGATAATTTGACGGTAATGGTAAAATAATAAGACAGTTAAAGATAATAATTAATGGTGGTGGATATAATGGGAAACGAAGTACGCGTACGTTATGCGCCGAGCCCAACAGGTTATTTACATATTGGGAATGCAAGAACGGCGTTATTTAATTATTTGTTTGCTAGAAATCAAGGCGGTAAGTTCATCATTCGTATTGAAGATACGGACCAGTCTCGTAATGTTGAAGGTGGCGTTGAGAATCAGCTTGATTACTTAAAGTGGCTAGGAATGGATTGGGATGAGAGTATCGATAAAGAGGGAGAATACGGTCCATATACTCAAATGGAACGTCTAGATATTTATACTGAACATACAAAAGAGCTTTTGAATAAAGAACTTGCATATAAATGTTATTGTACAGAAGATGAGCTTGAGGCAGAGCGAGAAGCACAGCGTGCGCGAGGAGAAATGCCGCGATATTCTGGAAAATGTCGACATCTTACAGAAGACCAGCGTGAAAAGTTAGAAGCAGAAGGTAGAGAACCGAGCATTCGTTTTGCAGTTCCACGTGATAAAGAATATTCGTTTGACGATGTTGTAAAAGACCGCGTATCCTTTGAATCGAATGGAATTGGCGACTTTGTTATCGTTAAGAAGAACGGTATTCCGACTTACAACTATGCCGTTGCTCTCGATGATCACCATATGAAGATTTCTCACGTTCTTCGTGGGGATGATCATATCTCAAACACACCTAAGCAGTTAATGATCTACGAAGCATTTGGTTTTGAACCACCTAAATTTGGTCATATGACACTGATCGTTAATGATCAGAAGAAGAAGCTTAGTAAGCGGGATAAATCAATTGTGCAGTATATTGAACAGTACCATGACTTAGGTTTTCTTCCAGAAGCGTTATTTAATTTTGTGACACTACTTGGTTGGTCGCCTAAGGGAGAAGAAGAGCTGTTTACGAAAGAGCAATTGATCGAAATCTTTGATCCAGAACGCTTGTCCACTTCGCCGGCAGTTTTTGATTCACAAAAACTCTACTGGATGAATAATCAATATATTAAACAGGCGAGTCTTGATCGAGTGGTTGAACTGACTCTTCCACATCTTGTTGAAGCAGGAAGGTTCCCTCTTGAAATGACAGCGGAACAAAAGGAATGGGCTCAAGAACTAATCGCCCTTTATCAAGAACAACTTCACTATGGTAGAGAAATTGTTGAGCTTACTGAGTTGTTCTTTAAGCAAGAAATTCAGTATAATGAAGAGGCAATGACAGTACTAAACGAAGAGCAAATTCCTGAAGTGATGCAAGGATTCATAGACCAACTTAAAGAAGTTGAAGAATTTGAGCCAGCTGCAATTAAATCAGCTATCAAGGCTACTCAAAAGGCAACTGGTCATAAAGGGAAGAAACTCTTTATGCCAATCCGTGTGGCTACGACAGGTGAAACACATGGTCCTGAACTTCCGCAGGCGATTGCCTTACTTGGAAGGGAAGCAGTTAATGCTCGTTTGAATCAAGTTCTTGCGATGAGTAAAGCATAATAATAAGCGAATTGACAACAAACGTTGAAGAGGAAAAGTAAATGAGTGTAATTCTTTATAGAGAGAGCTGTCCTCGGCTGAAAGCAGCTTAAGTATTTACTCATTGAAATGCCCCTCTGAGTCTTCTACAGAAAGCCTTTATGGTTATTAGGTAGGAGCGGTGCCGCCGTTATCGGTGATAGGAACATTTGTAAAAATGTTCGAAGCAGAGTGGAACCACGCAAATAGCGTCTCTGTGTGATGGAGTCATCACACAGGGGCGCTTTTTTTAATAATTATTATTCTTTGGAACGCAGAGATGGTGAACCTACATTCTAGTTGATCTTATGGGAGTATACGGAGAGAGGTGAAGACATGTGGAAGACGTTGAAGCAGGATATCGATGTGGTCTTTGATCAAGATCCAGCAGCACGAAGTTATTTTGAGGTTATTCTAACTTATGCTGGCCTTCACGCAATATGGTCACATCGAGTGGCACACTGGTTTTGGAAAAAGAAGTTTTTCTTTCTTGCTAGAGCAGTATCGCAAATCAGTCGATTTTTCACAGGTATCGAAATTCATCCAGGAGCAACAATTGGAGAACGTTGTTTTATTGATCACGGTATGGGTGTTGTTATTGGAGAAACATGTGAGATTGGAAATAATGTGACGTTATTCCAAGGCGTAACACTTGGGGGAACTGGTAAAGAAAAAGGGAAACGTCATCCAACTCTTGGGGATAATACGCTTGTTGCGACGGGAGCGAAGGTGCTAGGCTCCATCACGATAGGAGAGAATTCCAAAGTAGGTGCCGGGTCAGTTGTTTTGCAGGATGTGCCTGTTAATTCAACTGTGGTAGGTATACCTGGAAGAGTCGTTATCCAAAATGGAGTGAAAGTTCCACATAATCTTGACCATCATAAGATGCCGGATCCAGTGGCTGATAAATTTAAGCAAATGGAACAAGAATTGCGAGAGTTAACAGAGGAAGTCCGAACGTTAAGGAAGAGGAGTGAAAGTTATGGCGATTAAGCTATATAATACATTGACACAGAAAAAAGAAACGTTTCAACCAATTGAAGAAGGTAAAGTACGGATGTACGTGTGCGGTCCGACCGTATACAACTATATTCATATTGGTAACGCGCGCCCTGCTATTGTCTTTGATGTTGTCCGTCGTTATCTTCAATACAGAGATTATGATGTGCAGTATGTTTCTAACTTTACGGATGTAGATGATAAATTGATTCGAGCGGCCAATGAATTGGGTGAAGATGTACCGGCAGTGGCTGAACGATTTATCGGTGCTTATCATGAAGATACGGGTGCGCTTGGCGTTAAGAAAGCAGACGAACATCCAAGAGTAACAGAGAACATGCAGGAAATCATTGATTTTATCACAGCTCTTATTGAAAAGAACTACGCATATGAGTCTGAAGGAGATGTGTACTTTAGAACTCGTCAATTCGAAGGTTATGGAAAACTTTCACACCAGTCCATCGATGAGCTTAAGCTCGGTTCTCGAATTGTGGTGGGTGAAAAGAAAGAAGACCCTCTTGATTTTACACTTTGGAAATCTGCAAAAGAAGGTGAAATTTCATGGGCGAGTCCATGGGGAGAGGGGCGACCAGGCTGGCACATTGAATGCTCGGCGATGGCGAAGAAATATTTAGGAGATACAATTGATATTCATGCGGGAGGAAAAGATCTGGCATTCCCTCACCATGAAAATGAAGTAGCGCAAACGGAAGCGTTAACTGGGCATACTTTTGCGAATTATTGGCTTCACAACGGGTATATCAATATTAACAACGAGAAAATGTCTAAATCACTAGGTAATTTTGTCCTTGTTCATGACTTGATTAAACAGCATGACCCAGAAGCGATTCGATTCTTTATGTTGTCTGTTCATTATCGTAATCCCATTAACTTTGACCATGAGCTCCTGGCAAGTGCTAAAACAGGACTTGATCGCATTAAGGATACGGTAGAAAACCTTGAGCACCGCCTTCAACACAGTGCTGACCTTGATGGAGAAGTTGAGAAATGGCAAGAGAGAATTGAGGGATATCGTGAACGCTTCGTTACAGAAATGGACGATGATTTTAATACGGCGAATGCGATCTCCATTTTATTTGAACTTTCTAAAGAAGCTAATCTCTACCTCCAGGGGACAAATTCATCCATGGAGATTCTTGAACTATTTATGGAGCGCTTTGAAGACTTTGGTTCCGTTCTTGGCATTTCCTTCAAAAGAGAAAAAGCTCTACTTGATGAAGATGTGGATCAACTGATAGAAGAACGAAATGAAGCAAGGAAGCAACGTGATTTTGGAAGAGCAGATGAAATTCGTGATGAATTAAAAGAACAGGGAATTCTTCTTGAGGATACACCTCAAGGCGTTCGCTGGAAAAGGATGTAGCGCATGAAGGAAATCGATGCAAAACTACTTAATTCACTTGCGCTTGCTTATATGGGAGATTCTGTTATTGAAATCAACGTTCGGAAGCGGCTGCTTTCACTTGGTCACATTCGACCTAATCAGCTGCACCGAACAGCAACGACGTATGTTTCTGCAAAAGCACAGGCAGCGTTCCTGCACCATGTATTAAACAAAGAATGGCTGACAGAGGAAGAAGCTGGTGTTGTGCGCCGAGGAAGAAATGCTAAATCGGGAACTGTCCCAAAGAATACGAGCGTAAGTACGTACAAATATTCAACAGCCCTTGAAGCTTTGTTTGGGTACCATCATTTAAAGGGAAATGAAGAGAGAGTAAATGAATTGTTACAAAAGCTTTATGAATTCGTAGAACAACCGAAGAAAGAAGTGAAGTCAGATGGATAAAGAATTTATTGTAGGACGAAATTCGGTTCTTGAAGCATTACGATCGGGACACGAAATCAATAAAATTTGGATAAATGAAGGGTCTCAAAAAGGCCCTCTTCAAAACTTGATACAAAAAGCAAAGGAACAAAATGTACTCGTGCAGTTCGTGCCGAAACGAAAGCTAGAACAACTATCCGGGGAAAGTAACCATCAAGGTGTTGTCGCTTCAATTGCGGCGTATGAATATGCTGATCTTGAGGATTTATTTAAGAAAGCAGAGGATTCTGGGAAGCCGCCGTTTTTCCTTATTCTTGATGAAATTGAAGATCCTCATAATCTAGGATCTATATTAAGAACAGCGGATTCTGCAGGAGCTCATGGAGTTATTATTCCAAAAAGAAGAGCGGTTGGTTTAACTTCTACCGTTGCCAAATCTTCTACAGGAGCGATTGAGTATATCCCGGTTGCGCGAGTAACGAACCTTGCTAGAACAATGGACGAGTTGAAAGACCGCGGCTTGTGGTTTGTGGGCACTGATGCAACCGGGGGGCAGGACTATCGTCAGGCAGACTATGATATGGGGATCGGACTTGTCATCGGAAGTGAAGGTAAAGGGATGGGACGTCTTATTAAGGATAAATGTGATTTCTTAGTAAGTCTTCCAATGGCCGGAAAAGTAACCTCTCTCAACGCTTCAGTTGCTGCAGGGTTAATGATGTATGAGGTTTACCGACAACGTCATCCTTTGGGGGAGTAAATAATGGACGTGCTGTTAGTTGATGGCTATAACATTATTGGTGCATGGCCAGAATTGCGAACACTTAAAGAGAGAGATTTCAGTAAAGCACGTGAGCTTCTAATTGAAAAAATGGCCGAATATCAAGCTTATACCGGGTATCAGGTGATCGTCGTTTTTGACGCTCACCTCTCTCATGGTATTGAAAAACGTCATAGCCAATACAGAATTGATGTTATTTATACGAGAGAAAATGAAACAGCAGATGAGCGGATTGAGAAAATGGCGAGGGAACTGAAGGGTATAAGAACGCAAATACATGTGGCAACATCAGATTTTACAGAGCAATGGGCTATCTTTGGCCAAGGTGCACTTAGGAAATCTGCGCGTGAACTTTACAACGAAATGCAAGGAATTGAAAAAGGAATTGAAAAAAGTGTAAATACTGAAAATCGTCGCAATCGTTCTGGTGGCCTGCATTTATCAGAAGAAATTAGCGAAATATTTGAAAAATGGCGAAGAGGCGGTAAATAGGCGGTTGACGATTTTTCGACACGTACTGTATAATATTTCTATATAGCGTACTGGTCGGGGGGAACGCATATTGAGTACAGTAGACCTCAAAGAAAGCACGGTAAATCAAGAACAACTGTCAGTAGACCAAAGACACCTGGAACACGTAGCATTCGATCAACTTGATGATGAAATGCTCGTCATCATGGTTCATGAAGGTCACAGTAGAGCGTTGGAACATTTGATTACGAAGTACAAAAATTTCGTACGCGCTAAGGCGAGGTCGTATTTTCTCATTGGAGCAGACCGAGAAGATATCATCCAAGAAGGGATGATCGGTCTCTACAAAGCCATTCGTGATTTTAGAGGAGACAAGTTCTCATCTTTTAAAGCGTTTGCCGAATTATGCATCACCCGGCAGATGATTACAGCTATCAAAACCGCTACAAGACAGAAGCATATTCCGCTTAACTCTTACGTATCGCTTGATAAGCCAATTTACGATGAAGAGTCTGATCGTACGCTTCTAGACGTTATATGCGGCACGAAAGTAACAGATCCTGAGGAATTAATTATTAATCAGGAAGAATTTGATGACATCGAACTTAAAATGTCAGAAATTTTGAGCGATTTAGAGAGAAAGGTGCTAATGCTCTATCTCGATGGACGTTCATACCAAGAAATTTCGGTTGATCTAAACCGTCACGTCAAGTCAATTGATAACGCATTGCAACGAGTGAAACGCAAGTTAGAGCGTTATCTCGAACTACGTGAAGTCAGCCTTTAATATGGACAAACCTAAGATGGTTAGGGAAAAGAACAGGGGCGAGTTCCCTGTTCTTTTCTTATGAGTACCTATCCGACGCTTTATTGACATGCTGAAACACGCTGTGATAAAGTGATAAAAGTAAGAATGTCAATTTTTTGTTAGGTTTGTAAGAACGTCACAGGGTAGCTGAACGTTTTTTTATTTTGCTCTTTTTTGAAATAATATAGCTTATATAAATTACAAACTTCACTACTGCGCGGCTTAGGAAGGTGTCATTATGCGAAAAAAGGCAGTACTAGCATGTGTTCAATGCAATAGCCGAAACTATACAACTATGAAAAACTCACAGACGAGCCCGGCCCGCATGGAAGTTAAGAAGTATTGCAAATACTGCGATGTTCACACTGTCCATCGTGAAACAAAGTAATGCCTCGAAGGGTGTTTGCTTCTTGAGGCAAACCTTATCAAAATAGATTCTCGGGGGAGTTTTCCACCAGATTAATTGGGGGTAACAAGTAATGGCAAGTATTGTTCAACGTTCTGGTA
Source organism: Anaerobacillus sp. 63XJN7_5_ISO-PGPR-S23-430 (assembly GCF_056173695.1). Lineage (NCBI taxonomy): Bacteria > Bacillati > Bacillota > Bacilli > Caryophanales > Bacillaceae > Anaerobacillus > Anaerobacillus sp. 63XJN7_5_ISO-PGPR-S23-430. The sequence continues at coordinate 125,706 of NZ_CM149686.1, forward strand.
AGTTCTTTCGTAATGTCGCAAGTGAAATGAAGCGGGTAAGTTGGCCAACGCGTAAGGAATTAACACGCTATACGATTGTAACTGTTACAACGGTTATTTTTATAGCTGTTTTCTTCGCATTGATTGACCAGGGTATTTCCTCGATAATCCGCCTCATTTTAGGATAATTCGTTATAAATTTTCATTCAGAAGGTTAGAATGAGAGAGTAAATGAGCTGGGGAGGGAAGGACGCAGTCCTGCAAATATGGAAAAAAGATGGTATGTTGTTCATACGTACTCGGGGTATGAAAACAAAGTAAAAACCAACCTTGAGAAAAGGGTTGAGACAATGGGCATGACGGATAAGATCTTTCGTGTTCTCGTCCCGGTAGAAGAAGAAACAGAAGAGAAGAACGGCAAGAAAAAGACAGTTATGAAAAAAGTCTTTCCTGGCTATGTTATTACAGAAATGGTCATGACAGATGATTCATGGTATGTCGTTCGGAATACACCAGGTGTTACTGGATTCGTAGGGTCTAGTGGTGCTGGGTCTAAACCGACTGCATTGCTTCCGGAAGAAGTGGAATCACTTCTTAAGCAAATGGGTATGGAGCAACCAAAAGTAGATGTAGACTTTGAACTTAAAGAGAAAGTTAAAGTGAAAGAAGGTCCATTTGCTGATTTCGTAGGTTCTGTTGAAGGGATCGATACGGACAAAGGAAAGGTCAAAGTGCACGTAAATATGTTTGGCAGAGAAACGCCTGTTGAACTTAATTTCGGACAAGTTGAGAAGTTCTAATTGAAAAGTCCTTGCTTAACTTTTCGATTAATGATAGAATTTTAATGTTTCATGAGTCTCATACTAATCGAGACATTCAATTGATATATAAGGTGGGAGGGTGTAAAACACCCAAATACCACATCACGGACTTAAGGAGGTGTGTCGCGTGGCTAAAAAGGTAATCAAGGTTGTTAAATTGCAAATCCCGGCTGGGAAGGCGAATCCTGCACCGCCAGTAGGACCTGCACTAGGTCAAGCTGGAGTTAACATTATGGGATTCTGTAAAGAGTTTAATGCTCGTACTTCTGACCAAGCTGGTATGATCATTCCAGTAGAAATTACGGTTTTTGAAGACCGTTCATTTACATTTATCACTAAAACTCCACCAGCTGCAGTTCTTCTTAAGAAAGCAGCAGGTATCGAGTCAGGTTCTGGTGAACCAAACCGCAACAAAGTTGCGACTGTGAAGCGTGATAAAGTGCGTGAAATCGCTGAAACAAAAATGCCAGACCTTAACGCAGCGAATGTTGATTCTGCAATGCGTATGGTTGAAGGTACTGCACGTAGCATGGGAATTACGATCGAAGATTAATGTTACACAAGCCGTTGCGATTAAAAGGGATTCCTGCCTGTGTTATACAGGTTCGCAACTTTTATTATGATGTCGACATTTTGGCGTCATAAATAGTGGGAGGTTAATCCGCTAAACCACATTCAAGGAGGAACACAAAATGGCAAAAAGAGGTAAGAGATACCAGGAGGCTGCCAAGCTAGTTGAACGTACAACTTTCTATGAGCCTCAAGAAGCAGTTGAACTTGTGAAAAAGACATCTGTAGGAAACTTTGATGGAACAGTTGAAGCAGCAGTTCGTCTTGGAGTAGACCCTAAGAAAAACGACCAGCAGGTTCGTGGCGCGGTTGTACTTCCAAACGGAACTGGTAAAACACAACGCGTTCTTGTTTTCGCTAAAGGTGAAAAGGCTAAAGAAGCTGAAGCAGCTGGCGCTGACTATGTAGGAGAAGCAGACTATATCGCTAAAATCAACGAAGGTTGGTTTGAGTTTGACGTAATCGTTGCAACTCCAGACATGATGGGCGAAGTTGGTAAACTAGGTCGTGTACTTGGACCAAAAGGTTTAATGCCGAACCCGAAAACTGGAACAGTAACGTTCGACGTTGAAAAAGCTGTTAACGAAATCAAAGCTGGTAAAGTAGAGTACCGCGTTGATCGTGCTGGTAACGTCCATGCACCGATCGGTAAAGTATCTTTCGAAGCTGACAAGCTTGTTGAAAACTTAAACACACTTGTAGAAACACTTGTGAAAGTTAAGCCAGCAGCAGCTAAAGGTACGTACCTTAAAAACATTTCGGTTACATCTACAATGGGACCTGGTGTTAAAGTTAACGCATCAACTTACCGCTAATTAAATTAGCTGTTGACATTTGCGTAGCTATTAAATATACTTGTAAATGTTGTTTGATAAATTAATACTTTCTGTACCGTAGACAGCAGGGGTGTTCTTGCACTTAATATCCTGCCGAGGTGTGAAGTGATTCGATACGTATGTAATCGTAAAGCCTTCATGTCTTCGGATGTGAAGGCTTTTTATATGACCTCATATTCCAGGGCGGTATAGATACATTTCTTTAGGAGGTGGAACTATGAGCAGTATAGTTGAACAGAAGAAGCAACTAGTTACGGAAATTGCAGACAAACTACGTGATAGCCAATCAACAATTTTTGTTGATTATCGTGGACTTGATGTTTCTGAAGTAACTGAGCTTCGTAAGCAATTGCGTGATGCAAACGTTGAGTTCCGTGTTTACAAGAACACAATGACTCGTCGCGCGGCAGAAGAGCTTGAACTTACTGATTTGAATGAACACCTTGTCGGACCTACGGCAATCGCGTTCAGCAATGAAGATGTTGTTGCTCCTGCTAAAATTTTGAACAACTTCGCTAAGAATCACGAAGCTCTTGAAATCAAGACTGGCGTAATCGAAGGCGGCGTTGTATCAGTAGAAAAGATCAAAGAACTTGCGGACCTACCAAACCGCGATGGACTACTTTCTATGTTGCTATCTGTGCTTCAAGCACCTATGCGCAATATGGCACTTGCTACAAAAGCTGTGGCTGATCAAAAGGAAGAACAAGGCGCGTAAACGCACGGCCTATCAATTGGTATAAATAAAACAAAAATTAAGGAGGATTTACTCATGGGTAACGAGCAAATCATTGAAGCAATCAAAGAAATGACAGTTCTTGAGCTTAACGACCTAGTTAAAGCAATCGAAGAAGAATTTGGTGTAACTGCAGCAGCTCCAGTAGCAGCAGCAGGTGGCGCAGCAGAAGGTGCTGCTGAAGAGCAATCTGAATTTGACGTAGTTCTTGAAAGTGCTGGAAGCAGCAAAATCAAGGTCATCAAAGTTGTTCGCGAAATCACTGGTCTTGGCTTGAAAGAAGCTAAAGAACTAGTTGATGGCGCACCAAGCCCGATTAAAGAAGGCATTGCTAAAGAAGAAGCTGAAGAGCTTAAAGGCAAGCTTGAAGAAGTTGGCGCAGTAATCGAAGTTAAGTAGTCGTTTGAAACAAAAGCTCGCTTTTAAAAGCGAGCTTTTTGTTATTTGACGCTATTATTTTTGGTTTGGTTATAGGGGTTAGGCTTATAGAAATGACGTTGAAAAGAGGGAAAGCAATGGGTGAACATTATTATACGAAGAATCCGGGTGTGAAAAGCAGTCCGAACAAAATTGATGCGGATTTACGGGGAAGTAAATTTCAATTCACGACTGATTCTGGTGTTTTTTCAAAGAAGGAAATCGATTTTGGGAGTAAACTTCTAATCGAATCATTTGAAGAACCTGAACTTGAAGGGGATATTGTTGATGTTGGATGTGGCTATGGCCCGATCGGCATTTCACTTGCTTCTGAATTTTCAAATCGTTATTTTTATATGCTAGACATAAATGAACGCGCAACAGAGCTTGCGATGAGCAATGCCATTAAGAATCGCGTTCATAATTTGAGCGTTATGGCAAGTGATCAGTTGAATGCCGTAAAAGATAAAACGTTCGCGTCTGTCCTTACGAACCCTCCTATACGTGCAGGTAAACAAGTTGTTCATGGAATTCTTGAAGAGGCCTATGACGTTTTAAAAAAAGGTGGGACGCTTTGGGTAGTGATCCAAAAGAAGCAAGGGGCCCCATCTGCAATAACCAGACTCGAAGAAATGTTTGAGCATGTTGAAACCGTCGTGAAAAAGAAAGGATACTATATTCTTAAAGCAGTCAAGTAAAATATGAAAATATCCTTTGACTTCATGGATGGCCTATGCTAATATAATATAATGCCAATGATGGATTTTCCAGGCCTTTTTCACATTCGTGTGCAAAGAGGTATAAAATGCCGTCGTCTGGAAAAACTAATATAATCGCTTATAGTTAAGGGGAATTTTTATCAATGCCCTTTTTCTTTTTTGTCCAACGATAGATTCTTTTTAAAACAGAATATCATTGGGCTAAGAAAATAAATACGCTGGATTTGAGGGGTGAATCATTTGACAGGCCAACTAGTTCAGTATGGACGCCACCGCCAAAGAAGAAGCTACGCGCGAATCAAAGAAGTGTTGGATTTGCCAAATCTAATTGAGATTCAAACGGCTTCTTATCAATGGTTTCTTGATGAGGGTTTACGAGAAATGTTTCAGGATATTTCTCCAATCGAAGATTTCACTGGTAATCTTGTGCTGGAATTTATTGATTACAGCCTCGGTGAACCTAAGTATCCCGTGGAAGAAACCAAAGAGCGAGATGTGACCTATTCTGCGCCTTTACGTGTAAAAGTACGCTTGATCAATAAAGAAACAGGCGAAGTAAAGGAACAGGAAGTGTTCATGGGTGACTTCCCATTAATGACTGAAACAGGTACGTTTATTATTAATGGGGCAGAACGCGTAATCGTATCTCAGCTCGTGCGTTCTCCAAGTGTCTACTATAGTGAAAAGATCGATAAGAACGGCAAAAAAGGATATACAGCTACTGTCATTCCAAACCGAGGAGCATGGCTGGAATTTGAAACTGATGCCAAAGATATTGTCTATGTACGAATTGATCGTACTAGAAAGCTACCAATTACGGTGCTGCTCAGAGCGTTAGGGTTTGGGTCTGATCAAGAAATCATAGATCTCCTAGGTGAAGATGAGTATCTTCGCAATACCCTGGAAAAAGACAACACGGACGGCACGGAAAAAGCGCTTCTAGAAATCTACGAACGCTTACGTCCTGGCGAGCCTCCGACTGTCGATAACGCCAAAAGCTTACTTGATTCTCGCTTTTTTGATCCAAAGCGCTATGATCTTGCGAACGTAGGACGTTACAAGATTAACAAGAAGCTTCATATTAAAAATCGTCTATTCAATCAACGTCTTGCGGAAACGCTTGTTGATCCTGAAACAGGCGAAGTGATTGCAGAAGAAGGCGCGATCCTTGATCGTCGTCTACTGGACAGAATCCTTCCTGCTCTAGAGACTAACGTTGGATTTAAAGACGTTGAACCTCACGGTGGAGTAATTGAAGATGAGTCTATCGGTCTGCAATCCATTAAGGTATACGCACCTGATGATCCAGAAGGGGAAAGAGTCATTAATGTAATTGGTAATGGTGGAGTTGAAACAGGCGTGAAGAATATCACACCTGGCGACATCATTTCTTCTATTAACTATTTCTTTAACCTTCTACATCAAGTAGGTAACACAGATGACATTGATCACCTAGGTAACCGTCGTCTTCGTTCTGTAGGTGAACTACTTCAGAACCAATTCCGTATCGGTTTATCTCGTATGGAACGTGTCGTTCGTGAACGTATGTCTATTCAGGATACGAACGTTATTACGCCTCAGGCGCTTATCAACATTCGTCCTGTTATCGCTTCTATTAAAGAATTCTTTGGTAGCTCTCAGTTGTCCCAGTTTATGGATCAGACAAACCCGCTAGCTGAGTTAACTCACAAGCGTCGTTTATCTGCTCTAGGACCTGGTGGTTTAACACGTGAGCGTGCTGGCTTTGAAGTTCGTGACGTACATTACTCCCACTATGGCAGAATGTGTCCGATCGAAACTCCAGAGGGACCAAACATCGGACTTATTAACTCATTGTCTTCTTATGCGAGAGTTAATAAATTTGGCTTTATTGAAACGCCATACCGCAGAGTAGATCCTGAAACAGGTAAAGTGACGGAGTTTATTGACTACCTAACTGCTGATGAACAGGATAACTACGTTGTGGCACAGGCAAATGCTAAGCTACACGATGATGGTTCATTCCAAGACGAAGATATTGTTGCTCGTTTCCGTAGCGAAAACATTATCATCGCTCGTGAAAAAATTGATTACATGGACGTATCACCGAAACAGGTAGTTTCGGCCGCAACGGCTTGTATTCCGTTCCTTGAGAATGATGACTCCAACCGTGCGCTTATGGGTGCGAACATGCAGCGTCAAGCTGTACCTTTGATGGTTCCTGAAGCACCAATTGTCGGAACAGGTATGGAGCATGTTAACGGAAAAGATTCCGGTGCTGCTGTTATTTGTAAGCATGACGGTCTAGTCGAGTTTGCATCTGCTGCAGAAATTCATGTTCGTCGTATCTCCGTCATTGATGGACAGGAAGTGAAAGGCGATCTTGATCGTTACAAATTGCTTAAATTCATTCGTTCCAACCAGGGAACGTGCTATAACCAAAAGCCTATTGTTGTTGAAGGCGATCGCGTTGTAAAAGGAGAAATCCTTGGCGACGGACCTTCAATGGAAAAAGGTGAAATGGCCCTTGGGCGTAACGTCCTAGTCGGGTTTATGACATGGGAAGGTTACAACTACGAGGATGCTATTATTATGAGCGAACGTCTTGTAAAAGATGACGTTTATACCTCAATTCACATCGAAGAGTACGAATCAGAAGCTCGCGATACAAAGCTAGGACCTGAAGAAATCACTCGTGACATTCCGAATGTTGGGGAAGACGCATTGCGTAACCTTGATGAACGCGGAATTATTCGCATGGGTGCTGAAGTGAAAGACGGAGATATCCTTGTAGGTAAAGTTACTCCTAAAGGTGTAACAGAGCTAACTGCTGAAGAACGTCTACTTCATGCAATCTTTGGAGAAAAAGCTCGTGAAGTTCGTGATACTTCTCTACGTGTACCTCACGGCGGAGATGGTATTGTACTTGATGTGAAGATCTTTAACCGTGAAGACGGCGATGAGCTTCCTCCGGGAGTAAATCAACTTGTTCGTGTTTATATTGTACAGAAGCGTAAGATTCATGAAGGAGATAAAATGGCGGGACGTCATGGTAACAAAGGTGTAATCTCTAGGATTCTTCCTGAAGAAGATATGCCATACTTGCCTGATGGAACTCCGATCGATATCATGTTGAACCCTCTAGGTGTTCCTTCTCGTATGAACATTGGACAGGTACTAGAGTTGCATATCGGTATGGCCGCACGTGCACTTGGAATTCACGTAGCAACACCGGTATTTGATGGAGCTCGTGAAGAAGACGTATGGGAAACACTAGAAGAAGCAGGAATGCCACGTGATGGTAAAACTGTTCTTTACGATGGTCGCACAGGCGAACCATTTGATAACCGCATTTCTGTCGGTGTCATGTATATGATCAAACTTGCTCACATGGTCGATGACAAGCTTCACGCACGTTCTACTGGACCATATTCACTTGTTACGCAGCAACCGCTTGGTGGTAAAGCACAATTCGGTGGACAGCGTTTCGGTGAGATGGAAGTATGGGCACTCGAAGCATATGGTGCTGCATATACCCTTCAAGAGATTTTGACTGTGAAGTCGGATGATGTTGTTGGACGTGTTAAGACTTACGAAGCAATCGTAAAAGGCGAAAATGTTCCTGAGCCTGGTATTCCAGAATCGTTTAAAGTTCTAATCAAAGAATTGCAGTCGCTTGGTATGGATGTCAAAATGCTAGCAAGTGATGAGCAAGAAATTGAAATGAAAGAGTTAGACGATGAAGAAGACCAATCCAGTGAGAAATTAAACTTGAATGTTGGGTCAAATCAGGCGAGTGAGTAAGGGTTAAACCTGAATTCTAAAGGGAGGTAGGCCCCTTGATAGATGTCAATAAATTTGAGTATATGAAAATCGGTCTGGCGTCACCGGCTAAAATCCGCTCTTGGTCAAGAGGAGAAGTTAAGAAGCCAGAAACCATTAACTACCGTACCTTGAAGCCAGAGAAAGATGGTCTTTTCTGTGAGCGAATCTTTGGACCCACAAAAGACTGGGAATGTCATTGTGGGAAATACAAACGTATCCGTTATAAAGGAGTCGTTTGTGATCGCTGCGGTGTTGAAGTAACACGTGCAAAAGTCCGTCGTGAGAGAATGGGGCACATCGAGCTTGCTGCTCCTGTCTCTCACATCTGGTACTTTAAAGGCATTCCAAGTCGTATGGGACTTGTTCTCGACATGTCTCCGCGTGCACTAGAAGAAGTTATTTATTTTGCTTCTTATGTTGTCACTGAAGCTGGAGACACACCGCTTGAGAAGAAACAACTTCTTTCTGAAAAAGAATACCGTGCATACCGTGAAAAGTATGGTAAAACATTCTCTGCAGAAATGGGTGCGGAAGCAATCCGCAGACTACTGTTTGATATCGACCTTGATAAAGAAGTAGATATCCTTAAAGAAGAGCTTAAAACTGCACAAGGTCAACGTAGAACTCGTGCGATTAAACGTCTTGAAGTACTTGAGGCATTTCGTGGTTCAGGAAATAACCCGTCATGGATGATTTTAGATGTTCTTCCGGTTATTCCTCCAGAGCTTCGTCCTATGGTACAGCTTGACGGCGGACGATTTGCGACATCGGATTTAAACGATCTGTATCGTCGTGTAATTAACCGCAATAATCGTTTGAAACGTTTGTTAGATCTTGGTGCTCCTAGTATTATCGTGCAGAACGAGAAGCGTATGCTTCAAGAAGCTGTCGATGCCCTTATTGATAACGGCCGTCGTGGTCGTCCAGTAACAGGTCCTGGTAACCGTCCTTTGAAATCTCTTTCTCACATGCTGAAAGGGAAGCAAGGTCGTTTCCGTCAGAATCTACTAGGTAAGCGTGTTGACTATTCAGGTCGTTCCGTTATCGTTGTAGGTCCTCACTTGAAGATGTATCAATGTGGACTTCCAAAAGAAATGGCGCTTGAATTGTTCAAACCTTTCGTAATGAAGGAGCTTGTATCAAAAGGTCTTGCACACAACATTAAGAGTGCGAAACGTAAAGTAGAAAAAGTTCACCCTGAAGTTTGGGACGTTTTGGAAAACGTAATTAAAGAACATCCAGTTCTTTTAAACCGTGCACCAACGCTTCACAGACTTGGAATTCAGGCGTTTGAACCCATTCTAGTTGAAGGGCGCGCGATTCGTCTTCACCCACTCGTATGTACAGCTTACAATGCTGACTTCGATGGTGACCAAATGGCCGTCCACGTACCGTTATCTGCTGAAGCACAAGCTGAAGCACGTATCTTAATGCTTGCAGCACAGAACATCCTTAACCCGAAAGATGGTAAACCAGTTGTTACGCCGTCACAAGATATGGTTCTAGGTAACTACTACCTTACTATGGAACGTGAAGGAGCAATCGGTGAGGGTTCTGTTTACAAAGATACAAATGAAGCATTAATTGCTTACCAGAATGGATTTGCACATCTTCATTCTCGCGTAGCAATCCCTGCTGCATCATTGAATAAATCTGCCTTTACTGAAGAGCAGAACAAGCAATTGCTTGTGACAACGGTTGGTAAGTTGATTTTCAACGAAATTCTTCCGGAGTCATTCCCATATATTAATGAACCGACGACAAATAACCTTGAAATCGCCACACCGGAAAATTACTTCCTTCCTCACGGAGTGAATGTGAAAGAAGAAATTGCTCAGCGCGAATTGATTTCACCATTTAAGAAAGGTATTCTTGGTAAAATCATCGCCGAAGTGTTTAAGCGATTCAAAGTGACTGAAACGTCTCGTATGCTTGACCGCATGAAAGATCTTGGTTTCAAATTCTCAACTAAAGCTGGTATTACCGTTGGTGTAGCTGACGTAGTGGTACTTGCTGAGAAACAAGAAATTGTTCATGAGGCTGAAGAGAAAGTCGAAAAAGTTCTTAAGCAATTCCGTCGTGGTCTTATTACTGACGACGAGCGATATGATCGTGTTATTGCGATTTGGAGTAGTGCGAAAGATCGTATCCAGGAAAAACTAATGAATCGACTCGAAAAAGATAACCCAATCTTTATGATGAGTGATTCAGGTGCTCGTGGTAACGCATCTAACTTTACTCAGCTCGCAGGTATGCGTGGATTGATGGCAAACCCATCTGGACAGATCATTGAACTTCCAATCAAATCCAGCTTCCGCGAAGGTCTAACAGTGCTTGAGTACTTTATTTCAACACACGGTGCTCGTAAAGGTCTTGCCGATACGGCCCTTAAAACAGCTGACTCAGGTTACCTTACTCGTCGTCTTGTTGACGTGGCACAGGATGTTATTGTTCGTGAAGACGATTGTGGTACGGATCGCGGCCTTGAAGTTAGTGCGATTAAGAATGGAAATGAATTAATCGAAGGGTTGTTTGACCGTCTTGTTGGCCGTGTTGCCTTTAAGAAAGTTAGACATCCTGACACGAACGAAGTTCTTGTTGAGAAAAATAACCTAATTACAGAAGACATTGCTACTGAAATCGTAGAAGCTGGTATTGAGAACGTCTATATCCGCTCTGCTTTTACTTGTAGCACTAGTCATGGCGTTTGTAAGAAGTGTTATGGACGTAACCTTGCAACTGGTACTCGTGTAGAAGTTGGTGAAGCAGTTGGAATTATCGCTGCTCAATCAATCGGTGAACCAGGTACACAGTTGACAATGCGTACATTCCACACAGGTGGTGTTGCCGGAGACGATATTACTCAGGGTCTTCCTCGTATCCAGGAGCTATTTGAAGCACGTAACCCTAAAGGTCAGGCTGTTGTGTCTGAACTTGATGGTAAAGTGATTGATTTGGCTGAGGTGAAAGAGAAGAAAGAGATTGTCGTTCAAGGTGAAACTGAAACAAGAAACTACCCTGTTCCATACGGCGCTCGTTTGAAAATAGTTGTAGGAGATGAAGTGAAGGCTGGTCAACCTCTAACTGAAGGTTCGATTGACCCTAAACAACTTCTAACAATTAGTGGTATTGACGGCGTTCAAGAATACCTACTTGCAGAAGTGCAAAAGGTTTACCGTATGCAGGGTGTTGAAATTGGCGATAAACACGTTGAAGTTATGGTTCGTCAGATGATGCGTAAGATTCGTGTTATTGATGCGGGCGATACTGAAGTGTTGCCAGGATCCCTTATCGATATTCACCAGTTTAAAGGTGTTAACCGTAAAGTTCTTAAACAAGGTGGCTTACCTGCAACTGGTCGTCCGGTTCTTCTTGGTATTACTAAAGCGTCTCTTGAAACTGAATCATTCTTATCAGCAGCATCCTTCCAGGAAACAACTCGTGTCCTAACTGATGCAGCTATCAAAGGTAAGCGTGATGAGCTACTTGGTCTTAAGGAAAATGTTATTATCGGTAAACTTGTTCCGGCAGGTACTGGTATGCAACGTTACCGTAGAATCAACGTAGCAGGTGAAGCACAAGAGGCTGAAGAGCTTTTAGAACAAGAAGAAAGTGCGTTAGTTAGTCAAGAATAAACAGGGGAAGTGTTGACATCGGAAGTACAGGGTGATATTATATCCAAGGTGCTTCCGATAATCCTGTTACTTTGGAGGATATGTTCTTGTCTTATGAAAAAGTATCACAGGCAGATGAATTGATTATCGGAACGAAACAAACTCTAAAGGCCCTCCAGATTGGAGAAGCGAAGGAAGTTTTCATCGCTGACGACGCTGATCGCAGGGTAACTTCTAAAGTTGTTGCACTCGCCGAAGAGAAAAGCATACCAGTTTACCGAGTGGATTCTATGAAGAAGCTAGGTAAGGCATGTGGAATCGAAGTAGGCGCAGCAACAGTTACGATAAAAGCATAACCGTTTTTGCCGGGCAAGGCATGCCCTGTCAGGCAAAAACTTTCCTTTTATCTATACATGAACCACCTGGATGTGTGGGCTTGCTATTAACAAAAGAAGGGAGGAAAACAAAATGCCAACTATTAACCAACTTGTTCGCAAGGGACGCGTTTCTAGAACAAAGAAATCCGATTCTCCAGCATTGAACAAAGGATATAATAGCTTCAAAAAGTCTCATACTGATCTTTCATCTCCACAAAAACGTGGTGTGTGTACTCGTGTAGGTACGATGACTCCTAAGAAGCCGAACTCCGCATTGCGTAAATACGCTCGTGTTCGTCTTACTAACGGAATTGAAGTAACTGCTTATATCCCAGGTATCGGTCACAACCTTCAGGAGCACAGTGTAGTGCTAATCCGCGGAGGACGTGTTAAAGATTTACCAGGTGTACGTTACCACATTGTTCGTGGTGCGCTTGACACTGCAGGTGTTAACGATCGTAGACAAGGTCGTTCTAAATACGGTACTAAGAGACCGAAACCAGCTAAGAAATAATAGCTATTAATTAACTAAAACATGAAAGGGGGTCAACCCATGCCACGTAAAGGTCCAGTAGAACGTCGTGACGTATTACCAGATCCAATTTACAAATCCAAGCTAGTTACTCGCCTGATCAACCGCCTTATGGTAGACGGTCAGAAAGGTAAAGCTCAACAGGTGCTATACAAAGCATTTGATCTTATTCAGGAACGCACAAACACAGAGGCTATGGAAGTATTTGACCAAGCGATGAAGAACGTTATGCCAGTACTTGAAGTACGCGCTCGTCGTGTTGGTGGTGCAAACTACCAGGTTCCAGTTGAAGTACGTCCAGATCGTCGTACAACTCTAGGTCTTCGCTATCTTGTGAACTATTCCCGTCTTCGCGGTGAAAAGACAATGGTAGAAAGACTTGCTAACGAAATTATGGATGCTGCTAACAACACAGGTGCTTCTGTTAAGAAGCGTGAAGAACAGCACAAAATGGCTGAAGCTAACAAAGCATTTGCTCACTACCGTTGGTAATCAGCACACAACCCAAATCCCTTTATAAAAGGAAGGAGAAATACTAATGGCAAGAGAATTCTCCTTAAGAGATACACGTAATATCGGTATCATGGCTCACATCGATGCTGGTAAAACAACAACTACTGAGCGTATTCTTTTCTACTCAGGGCGTATCCACAAAATTGGTGAAACTCACGAGGGTGGATCACAGATGGACTGGATGGAGCAGGAGCAGGAGCGTGGAATCACGATCACTTCTGCTGCTACCACTGCCCAGTGGAAAGACCACCGTGTTAACATCATTGACACGCCTGGTCACGTAGACTTCACAGTAGAAGTTGAACGTTCATTGCGTGTATTGGATGGAGCAGTTGCAGTACTTGATGCACAATCTGGTGTTGAACCACAAACAGAAACTGTTTGGCGTCAAGCTACTAACTACGGCGTACCGCGTATCGTATTCATTAACAAAATGGATAAACTCGGAGCAGACTTCCTATACTCCACAGGTACACTAACTGAGCGTTTACAAGCTAATGCACACCCTATTCAGCTACCAATTGGTGCTGAAGATGACTTCGAAGGAATCATTGATCTCATCACAATGGAAGCTTTCTATTATCTTGATGATCTTGGTTCACGTACAGAATCACGCGAAATTCCTGCTGAATACAAGGAACAAGCTGAAGAGTACCGCACGAAGCTTATTGAGGCTGTAGCTGAGCTTGAAGAAGACCTTATGATGAAATATCTTGAAGGTGAAGAATTGACAGTTGAAGAAATCAAAGCTGCAATCCGTAAAGGAACTTGTAACGTTGAATTCTATCCTGTACTTTGTGGTTCTGCATTTAAGAACAAAGGCGTTCAGCTTGTTCTTGATGCTGTACTTGACTACCTACCTTCACCACTTGATGTTCCAGCAATTAAAGGTCATCTAAAAGATTCTGAAGAAGAAGTAATTCGCACAGCTGACGATAATGGTCCTTTCTCTGCACTTGCATTTAAAGTAATGACTGACCCTTACGTTGGTAAGCTTACATTCTTCCGTGTTTACTCAGGAACGCTTTCTTCTGGTTCTTATGTTAAGAACTCGACTAAAGATAAGCGCGAACGTGTAGGCCGTATTCTTCAGATGCACGCTAACTCCCGTGAAGAAATCTCAACTGTTTACGCAGGAGATATCGCAGCGGCAGTTGGTCTGAAAGATACTTCTACTGGTGACACTCTATGTGATGAAAAGGATACTGTTATCCTTGAGTCTATGGACTTCCCAGATCCGGTTATCTCAGTAGCAATCGAGCCTAAGACTAAGAGTGACCAGGATAAAATGGCTGTTGCTCTAGCTAAGCTTGCTGAAGAGGATCCAACTTTCAAAACTGAAACAAACGAAGAAACTGGCCAAACGATCATTTCTGGAATGGGTGAACTTCACCTTGATATCATCGTTGACCGTTTACGTCGTGAGTTTAAAGTTGAAGCAACTGTTGGTGCACCTCAGGTTGCTTATCGCGAATCAATCCGTAAAGCCGGTAAGGTTGAAGGTAAATTCGTACGTCAGTCCGGTGGTCGTGGACAATTCGGACACGTATGGGTTGAATTTGAACCTAACGAAGAAGGCGCTGGATTTGAATTTGAAAACAAAATTGTCGGTGGTGTTGTTCCACGTGAATATATCCCTGCAGTTGAAGCAGGACTTCGCGATTCAATGGCCAACGGTCTGCTTGCAGGCTACCCACTAATCGACGTGAAAGCTCGTCTTGTTGATGGATCTTACCATGACGTTGACTCAAACGAAATGGCATTTAAGATCGCAGCATCTATGGCTTTGAAAAAAGCTAAGACTGTTTGTGACCCTGCTCTTCTTGAGCCTATGATGAAAGTTGAAGTTGTAGTTCCAGAAGAATACTTGGGAGACATCATGGGCGATGTAACTAGCCGTCGTGGACGTGTTGAAGGTATGACTGCACGCGGAAACGCTCAGGTTATTAACGCGTTCGTACCACTATCAGAAATGTTTGGTTATGCAACTACGCTTCGCTCACGTACACAAGGTCGTGGTACTTATACAATGACTTTCGATCACTACGAGCAAGTACCTAAATCAATTTCTGAAGAAATCATTAAAAAAGCTACAGGCGAATAATTGTAGCAAACCAACTTTTGTTGTAATCTAAGATAGGCGAGATTGATTCATTCATACGCCTATCTTGGCATAGATAATTTCTTGGTAATCAAAGGAGGAAACACTAATGTCTAAAGAAAAATTCGACCGCTCCAAGCCCCATGTTAACGTTGGTACAGTTGGACACGTTGACCATGGTA
The DNA here is from genome assembly GCF_056173695.1 of Anaerobacillus sp. 63XJN7_5_ISO-PGPR-S23-430. Taxonomy (NCBI): domain Bacteria; kingdom Bacillati; phylum Bacillota; class Bacilli; order Caryophanales; family Bacillaceae; genus Anaerobacillus; species Anaerobacillus sp. 63XJN7_5_ISO-PGPR-S23-430. The sequence continues at coordinate 140,907 of NZ_CM149686.1, forward strand.
AAACAACTCTAACAGCTGCGATCACTTCAGTGCTTCATAAGCGTTCAGGTAGCGGTACTGCTATGGCTTATGATCAAATTGATGGTGCTCCTGAAGAGCGCGAACGTGGAATTACAATCTCAACTGCACACGTTGAGTACGAAACTGAAAACCGTCACTATGCACACGTTGACTGCCCAGGTCACGCTGACTATGTTAAAAACATGATCACTGGTGCTGCACAAATGGACGGAGGAATCCTAGTAGTTTCTGCTGCTGACGGTCCAATGCCACAAACTCGTGAACACATCCTTCTTGCTCGTCAAGTTGGTGTACCAACTCTAGTTGTATTCTTGAACAAATGCGACATGGTTGACGACGAAGAACTACTTGAACTAGTTGAAATGGAAGTTCGTGATCTTCTTTCTGAATACGACTTCGATGGCGATGAAGTTCCAGTAATCAAAGGTTCTGCTCTTAAAGCTCTAGAAGGCGACGCTGACTACGAAGCTAAGATTTATGAACTTATGGACGCTGTTGATGAGTATATCCCTACTCCAACACGTGACACTGACAAGCCATTCATGATGCCAGTTGAGGACGTATTCTCAATCACTGGTCGTGGTACAGTAGCAACTGGCCGTGTTGAGCGTGGACAAATCAAAGTCGGTGACGAAGTTGAAATTCTTGGTCTTGCTGAAGAGAACAAGAAAACAACAGTTACTGGTGTTGAAATGTTCCGTAAGCTTCTTGACTATGCTGAAGCTGGTGACAACATTGGTGCACTTCTTCGTGGTGTATCCCGCGACGACATTCAGCGTGGACAAGTTCTTGTTAAGCCAGGAACTGTAAAAGCTCACACTAAGTTCCAAGCTGAAGTTTACGTTCTTTCTAAAGAAGAGGGTGGACGTCACACTCCATTCTTCGCTAACTACCGTCCTCAGTTCTACTTCCGTACAACTGACGTAACTGGTACAATCGCTCTTCCTGAAGGCGTAGAAATGGTTATGCCTGGAGACAACATCGAAATGACAGTTGAACTTATCGCTCCAATCGCAATCGAAGATGGAACTAAGTTCTCTATCCGTGAAGGTGGACGTACTGTAGGCGCAGGCGTTGTAGCAACAATCACTGAGTAATCTCATTGATTTAACAAAACACCCGGATTTTTCCGGGTGTTTTTTATTTTGAATCTATGTTAGATTAGACAAATGGGTTCGATCAGAACCATTTGAAATTACAACCGATTCATTGAATAGTCTGAAATTGCTTTTAGACCTTGCATTTTTCGGCGCAGGCCGTTATACTATCAAGAGTGTGCGATCGACATACTTTTCTAATTGAGCTTAACCTTGCATATAGGCGCTTAATTTAGTATAATAAGAATGTTGGTCATAAACAGCGATGATGTGGAAGGTTGCTGACACACCCGGCCCCTTTGCCATGGCGAGTGTGTTGGGTTTATTTTCACGGAGAACTGTCTATAACAATATGGGCGATAAAGGAGGGGAAATAATGGCAAAGCAAAAGATTCGTATTCGTTTAAAAGCATATGATCATCGTATTCTAGATCAGTCTGCTGAGAAAATTGTAGAAACAGCAAAACGTTCAGGTGCTCAAGTATCCGGACCAATCCCGTTGCCGACGGAAAAATCTGTTTACACAATTCTACGTGCTGTACACAAGTACAAAGATTCTCGTGAGCAGTTTGAAATGCGTACGCATAAGCGTCTTATCGACATCATCGAGCCTACACCACAAACGGTTGACTCGTTAATGCGTTTGGACCTACCGTCTGGCGTTGACATCGAAATTAAACTTTAATATAACGCTAAATAAATCATTTAAAAACAATTAGGAGGTGTGACGAATGACCAAAGGAATCTTAGGAAGAAAAGTAGGCATGACGCAAGTTTTTGCTGACAACGGAGATATTATCCCGGTAACTGTTATTGAAGCAGAACCAAACGTTGTCCTTCAAAAGAAATTGGTTGATACAGACGGCTACGAAGCAATCCAAGTTGGTTTTGCTGACAAGAAGAAGTCTCGCTTCAACAAGCCTGAAGAAGGCCATGCTACAAAAGCTAGCACAACACCTAAGCGCTTCGTGAAAGAAATTCGTAACGCAGAAGGTAGTTACGAAATTGGTCAGGAAGTCAAGGTAGATATCTTTAACGAAGGTGACGTAGTTGATGTAACTGGTACGTCTAAAGGGAAAGGTTTCCAAGGTGCAATTAAGCGCCACAACCAATCTCGCGGACCAATGACTCACGGTTCTCGTTATCACCGTCGTCCAGGTTCAATGGGACCTATCGATCCAATGCGTGTTATGAAAGGTAAACTTCTACCTGGTCGCATGGGTGGCGAACGTGTAACTGTACAAAACCTTGAGATCGTTAAAGTAGATTTAGAACGTAACGTCATTCTAGTAAAAGGTAACGTACCTGGAGCTAAGAAGAGCTACGTAACTATCCAAAGCGCGGTTAAAGCAAAAGAAGCTAAGTAAGAAGGGAGGATATCCAAGTGCCTAAAGTAACAATGTTCAACCAAACCGGAGCACAGGTCGGCGACATCGAACTCGCTGAAGCAATCTTCGGCATCGAACCAAACGAAAGTGTTATGTATGATGCGGTTATCATGCAACAAGCATCTATGCGTCAAGGTAATCATGACGTAAAAAATCGTTCAGAAGTACGCGGTGGTGGAGCTAAACCATGGCGCCAAAAAGGAACAGGTCGTGCTCGTCAGGGCTCAATCCGTTCACCACAATGGGTTGGCGGTGGAGTAGTATTTGGTCCGACACCAAGAAGCTATTCTTACAAGCTACCTAAAAAAGTTCGCCGTTTGGCAATCCGTTCTGCTTTGTCTTCTAAAGTACAAACAGAGGATATGGTCATCGTGGACAGCATTTCTTTTGATGCTCCAAAAACAAAAGAAATGAAATCAGTACTATCAAGCTTATCTGCAGAAAACAAGGCGCTTATCGTTACAGGAGACTATAACGAAGCAGTTGCATTATCTGCACGCAATATTCCTGGTGTTACTGTTGTAACTTCAGCTGGACTTAACATCCTTGATGTCCTTAAAGCTGACAAACTAGTTATGACAAAAGACGCTGTGGAACAAGTAGAGGAGGTGCTAGCGTAATGAACGCTCGTGATATCATCAAGCGCCCCGTTATTACAGAAGCTACTACAGATGTAATGGCAGACAAAAAGTATACTTTCGAAGTTGATACTCGTGCTAACAAAACTCAAATCAAGAGTGCTCTAGAAGAAATCTTCGGAGTTAAAGTTGCAGGAGTTAACACTCAGAACTATATGGGTAAAAAGAAACGTGTTGGCCGCCACAGCGGATTTACACCACGTCGCAAAAAAGCTATCGTGACGCTTACACCAGAAAGCAAAGAATTGGACTTCTTTGAAGGCTAAAAATTAATAGTGAAGGAGGGAAATAAGAATGGCGATTAAAAAGTATAAACCGACCACAAACGGTCGTCGTGGTATGTCAGTATCTGATTTTGCTGAAATCACAACAGACCAGCCGGAAAAATCGTTGCTTGCACCGATTCATAGAAAAGGCGGTCGTAACAACCAAGGTCGCTTGACAGTTCGTCACCAAGGTGGCGGTCACAAGCGTAAATACCGTGTTATCGACTTTAAACGAGACAAAGATGGAATACCAGGACGCGTTGCTACGATCGAGTACGATCCAAACCGCTCTGCTAACATCGCTCTTATCAACTATGCTGATGGAGAGAAGCGTTACATTCTTGCTCCAAAAGGAATTAAAGTAGGAACTGAAATCATGTCTGGCGCTGAAGCTGACATTAAAGTAGGAAACGCTCTTCCACTAATCAACATCCCAGTTGGTACTACTATTCACAACATCGAACTTAAACCAGGCCGCGGCGGACAGCTTGTTCGTTCTGCTGGCGCAGAAGCTCAGCTTCTTGGTAAAGAAGGCAGATACGTACTAGTGCGTCTTCGTTCTGGAGAAACTCGTATGATTCTATCTACTTGCCGCGCTACAATCGGTCAGGTTGGTAACCTTGAGCACGAGCTTATCAATATTGGTAAAGCTGGTCGTTCTCGCTGGTTGGGCATTCGTCCTACAGTTCGTGGTTCTGTAATGAACCCAGTTGATCACCCACACGGTGGTGGTGAAGGTCGTGCGCCGATCGGACGTAAATCACCAATGTCACCATGGGGCAAACCAACCCTTGGATTTAAGACACGTAAGAAAAACAAAGACTCTGACAAGTACATTGTACGACGTCGTAAAAAATAACGAGATTTTCCTACGGTTCCATGGAGCCGTAGCATAATCTCAAAAGGGAGGTTCACAAATGGGTCGTAGTTTGAAAAAAGGACCTTTTGTCGACGATCATTTAATGAAAAAGGTCGAAGACTTAAATGAAAAGAGCGACAAAAAAGTTATCAAAACTTGGTCTCGTCGTTCAACAGTATTCCCAGAATTTATTGGACACACTTTTGCAGTATATGATGGACGCAAGCATGTACCGGTTTATGTTACTGAAGACATGGTCGGCCACAAACTTGGTGAATTTGCTCCAACTCGCACATATCGCGGGCACGCTGCAGATGACAAAAAAACTAGACGTTAATTTGAGGGGAGGTACAACGAATGCAAGCTAAAGCTGTTGCAAAACACGTGCGTATTGCTCCTCGTAAAGCACGCTTAGTCGTAGATCTCATTCGAGGAAAGCAAGTCGGTGAAGCTATTGCGATTTTGCGCAACACAAACAAAGCTGCTTCTCCAGTAGTTGAGAAAGTGCTTAACTCTGCGATCGCTAATGCAGAGCATAATCTTGAGCTAGAACCGAACAATCTTACGGTTTCTCAAGTGTTTGTGGACGAAGGAGTAACAATGAAACGTTTCCGCCCACGCGCTATGGGTAGAGCTAGCCGCATTAACAAGCGTACTAGCCATATCACAGTCGTGGTATCAGAAAAGAAGGAGGGATAACGAGTGGGTCAGAAAATTAATCCGGTAGGACTTCGAATTGGTGTCATTCGTGATTGGGAGTCTAAATGGTACGCAGACAAAGATTACGCTAACCTTTTACACGAAGATATTAAAATTCGTGAATATATTGAAAAACGTTTGAAAGATGCATCTGTTTCAGCTGTTGAAATCGAACGTGCAGCAAACCGAGTGAATGTTACAGTGAAAACTGCTAAACCTGGTATGGTAATCGGTAAAGGTGGTTCTGAAGTTGAGTCTCTTCGTAAGTCTCTCGCGGAACTAACAGGTAAGAAAGTTCACGTTAACATTTTCGAAATCAAACAAGCTGACATCGACGCAACTCTAGTTGCTGATAACATCGCTCGTCAACTTGAAAACCGCGTTTCATTCCGTCGCGCTATGAAGCAAACAATTCAGCGTGCAATGAGATCCGGAGCAAAAGGTATTAAAACGCAAGTATCTGGCCGTCTAAACGGTGCTGATATTGCTCGTTCTGAATCATACAGTGAAGGTACTGTACCTCTTCACACACTTCGTGCTGACATCGATTATGGTACTGCAGAAGCAGATACTACTTACGGTAAGCTTGGTGTGAAGATTTGGATCTATCGTGGTGAAGTCCTTCCAACGAAAGGAACGCAAAAAGAGGAAGGGGGAAAATAAATCATGTTGTTACCTAAACGTGTTAAATACCGCAGAGAACATCGCGGAAAAATGCGCGGACGTGCTAAAGGTGGCACTGAAGTAGCATTTGGTGAATATGGTCTACAAGCTCTTGAAGCTAGCTGGATCACTAACCGTCAAATCGAAGCAGCTCGTATCGCTATGACTCGTTACATGAAACGTGGCGGTAAAGTTTGGATTAAAATTTTCCCATCAAAGCCTTACACTGCTAAACCACTTGAAGTACGAATGGGTTCCGGTAAAGGTGCTCCTGAAGGTTGGGTAGCTGTAGTAAAGCCAGGGAAAATCTGTTTTGAAATTGCAGGCGTATCTGAAGAAGTAGCGCGCGAAGCACTTCGTCTTGCTTCTCACAAATTGCCTATTAAAACTAAGTTCGTAAAACGCGAAGAAGTGGGTGGTGACACAAATGAAAGCTGAGGAAATTCGTAACTTGACCACTGCCGAAATCGAGCAGAAAGCGAAATCTTTTAAAGAAGAACTTTTCAATCTTCGCTTTCAACTTGCTACAGGTCAACTGGAAAACCCAGCCCGCATTCGTGAAGTCCGTAAATCAATCGCTCGCGCAAACACTGTTTTGCGTGAAAGAGAGTTAGGAATCACAAACGGTTAATATGAGGGGAGGTTTGCGAAATGAGCGAACGCAATAATCGCAAAGTATACACTGGGCGTGTAGTCTCTGACAAAATGGATAAGACAATTACTGTTATGGTTGAGACATACAAAATGCACCCGTTATACGGTAAACGCGTTAAGTATTCTAAGAAGTTTAAAGCACATGATGAAAACAACACTGCAAAAATCAACGACGTGGTAACTATCATGGAAACTCGTCCAGTTTCTAAAGATAAGCGTTTCCGTCTTATGGAAGTAGTTGTAGAAGCAGTTATTATCTAAATGAACTCGGATCATTGAATAATGTCCGAAGGGAGGTCTTTCTAGATGATTCAACAGGAATCTCGTTTGAAATCAGCAGACAACTCTGGTGCACGCGAATTGCTATGTATCAAAGTTCTTGGTGGCTCCGGTCGCAAAACTGCTAATATCGGTGACGTAATTGTTTGTTCGGTGAAACAGGCAACACCTGGAGGCGTTGTTAAGAAGGGTGAAGTCGTAAGAGCTGTTATTGTACGCAGTAAATCTGGCGTTCGTCGTCAAGATGGTTCATATATCAAATTTGACGAAAACGCAGCGGTTGTTATCCGTGATGACAAAGGACCGCGCGGAACACGTATTTTCGGACCAGTTGCTCGCGAACTACGCGACAACCAGTTCATGAAAATCGTTTCTCTTGCTCCAGAAGTTCTTTAATCATTTGAAAATAGATGCCTTGTAAGGAGGTGCGCGACCTTATGCACGTAAAAAAGGGAGATAAAGTAAAAGTTATTTCTGGTAAGGATAAAGGTAAACAAGGTGTGATCCTTGAAGCTTACCCGAAAAAAGATAGAGTTATCGTTGAAGGTGTCAACCTTGTTAAGAAACATTCGAAACCATCCCAGGCTAATCCTCAAGGTGGAATCATCGAACAGGAAGCTGCGGTTCATGTTTCTAACGTAATGGCGCTTGATCCGAAGTCTGGTGAACCTACTCGCGTTGGATACAAAGTAGACAACGGGAAGAAAGTTCGTATCTCAAAAAAATCCGGTGAAGTACTCGATAAGTAGTTCGTAGCGAAAGGAGGTCAATCCGATGAATCGTTTCCAAGAAAAGTATCAAAATGAAACTAAACCTGCATTGATGGAGAAATTTAACTATTCCTCTGTTATGGAAGTTCCAAAACTTGAGAAAATCGTAATCAACATGGGTGTTGGTGATGCTGTACAGAACCCGAAAGCTCTTGATACAGCTGTTGAAGAACTTGAGTTAATCTCAGGTCAAAAACCACTTATCACTCGTGCTAAGAAGTCTATCGCTGGCTTTAAGCTTCGTGAAGACATGCCGATTGGTGCAAAAGTTACATTGCGCGGAACTCGTATGTTTGAATTCCTAGATAAACTTATTTCTGTATCACTACCACGTGTACGTGACTTCAGAGGTATTTCTAAGAAAGCATTCGATGGTCGTGGTAACTACACACTTGGTATTAAAGAGCAGTTGATTTTCCCTGAAATTGATTACGATAAAGTAAATAAAGTACGCGGAATGGACATCGTTATCGTAACAACAGCTAATACGGACGAAGAGAGCCGTGAAATGTTGACTAACCTAGGTATGCCATTTCAAAAGTAAGTAAGGAGGGAAAATTGTGGCGAAAAAATCAATGATCGCGAAACAACAGCGTCAAGCTAAGTTTAAAGTTCAAGAATACACTCGTTGTGAACGTTGCGGACGTCCTCACTCTGTTATTCGTAAATTTAAACTTTGCCGTATTTGTTTCCGGGAACTTGCACACAAAGGTCAAATCCCAGGCGTTAAAAAGGCTAGCTGGTAAACCCGAAATAGGGAAGGAGGTAATTACTAATGGTCATGACTGATCCAATCGCAGATATGCTTACAAGAATTCGTAATGCGAACACTGTTCGTCACGAAAAACTTGAGTTTCCTGCATCTAATTCGAAAAGAAGCATCGCTGAAATCCTCAAACGTGAAGGTTTTGTGCGTGATGTTGAAATGATCGAAGACAGCAAACAAGGAATCATCCGTATCTTCTTAAAATACGGTTCAAATAACGAACGAGTTATCACTGGATTAAAGCGAATCAGTAAACCTGGTCTTCGCGTATACGCTAAAGCAGACGAAGTACCACGTGTACTTGGCGGTCTAGGAATCGCTCTTGTTTCTACTTCTAAAGGAATTATGACGGACAAAGAAGCTCGTCAACAGCAAGTAGGCGGAGAAGTTCTAGCGTACGTTTGGTAATTCTTAAAGCAGAATGGAGGTGTAATTATGTCACGTGTCGGACTTAAACCGATTGAAATCCCAAGTGGTGTAACAATTGATATCAAAGAAGACGTTGTAACGGTTAAAGGACCTAAAGGGGAACTTTCTCGTTCATTCAGCTCTGATATCAAAGTAAACATTGAAGAGAACGTGCTAACAGTAGCTCGTCCTTCAGATCATAAAGAGCACCGTGCACTTCACGGTACAACTCGCAGCCTGATCGCTAACATGGTTGAAGGTGTGACTAAAGGCTTTGAAAAAGGTCTTGAAATCATCGGGGTTGGTTACCGTGCTAGTAAATCCGGTCAGAAACTAATCCTTAACGTAGGGTACTCTCACCCAGTTGAGATGGTACCTGAAGAAGGTATTGACATTGAAGTTCCTTCAAACACAAAAGTTGTTGTTAAAGGAATCGATAAAGAACGCGTTGGAGCTGTTGCAGCAAACATCCGCGCTGTCCGTACTCCAGAACCTTATAAAGGCAAAGGAATTCGTTACGAAGGCGAATATGTACGTCGTAAAGAAGGTAAAACAGGTAAATAGGTAAAAACCTAGCGGAAAGGAGTGACTTTAATGATCACTAAGGCCGATAAAAACAAAGCGCGTCAAAAAAGACACGCTCGTGTTCGTCGCACAGTTACCGGTACTACTGAACGTCCGCGTCTAAACGTATTCCGTTCTAACAAGAACATCTATGCTCAGCTTATCGATGACACTAAAGGTGTTACAATCGTTGGAGCTTCAAGTATGGAAGAAGGAATTGACGTTAAACACGGCGGTAACACAGAAGCAGCTGTGAAGGTCGGAGAAACAATTGCAAAGCGTGCTGTAGAAGCAGGTTATTCTGTAGTGGTTTTCGACCGCGGAGGATACCTCTATCACGGACGTGTGAAAGCTCTTGCAGACGCAGCGCGTGAAGCAGGACTGAAATTTTAATAAAAAGGAGGTTAACTCATGCCTAGCATTGATGCTAACAAACTAGAACTTGAAGAACGCGTAGTTACCGTTAACCGCGTAGCGAAGGTTGTAAAAGGTGGACGTCGTTTCCGCTTTGCAGCAATCGTAGTTGTCGGAGATAAAAACGGTCACGTTGGATTCGGAACTGGTAAAGCACAGGAAGTTCCTGAAGCTATTCGCAAAGCTATTGAAGATGCGAAAAAGAACTTAATTACTGTTCCAGTCGTTGGAACAACAATTCCTCACCAAATCACAGGCCACTTCGGAGCTGGTAACGTACTATTGAAGCCTGCTTCTGAAGGTACAGGAGTTATCGCTGGCGGACCTGTTCGTGCGGTACTTGAACTCGCTGGTGTAGGTGACATTCTATCGAAGTCTCTTGGATCTAACAATCCGATTAACATGGTGCGTGCAACTCTTAATGGCCTTGAAAACCTTAAGCGTGCTGAAGACGTTGCGAAGCTTCGTGGAAAATCTGTAGAAGAGCTACTAGGTTAAGGGAGGGAAATTAGATGGCTAAGCAATTAGAAATCACCCTCACACGTAGTGTGATTGGTCGCCCTCAAGACCAACGCGTGACGGTAAAAACACTTGGACTTAAAAAGATGCATCACACGGTTGTTCATAGCGACAATCCTGCGATTCGCGGTATGATCAACAAGGTATCTCACCTTGTAACTGTTAACGAAATTGATGCGTAAAAAATCTATACATTGAGGAGGTGCCCACAATGAAACTACACGAACTAAAACCATCTGAAGGTTCTCGTAAAGAACGCAACAGACTTGGTCGCGGTATTGCTACTGGTAACGGTAAGACATCTGGCCGTGGTCAAAAGGGTCAAAAAGCTCGTTCTGGCGGCGGTGTACGCGTCGGTTTCGAAGGAGGACAGCTTCCAATCTTTAAACGTCTACCGAAACGTGGATTTACAAACATGAACCGTAAAGAGTTCGCGATTGTTAATCTTGATTCGTTGAACCGTTTTGAAGATGGAACTGAAGTCTCTCCAGAGCTTCTTTTAGAATCTGGCGTAGTTAGCAAAGAAAAAGCTGGAATTAAGATTCTAGGTAATGGTAAGCTTGAGAAAAAGCTTACCGTGAAAGCCCACAAGTTCTCTGCTTCTGCAAAAGAGGCGATTGAAGCGGCAGGCGGAAATACTGAGGTGATCTAATGTTCCAAGCAATCTCCAACATTATGCGCGTAGGTGATATTAGAAATAAAGTTATTTTCACCCTACTCATGCTTGTCGTGTTCCGTATCGGAACATTCATACCGGTTCCTGGTGTGAACAGAGATGTACTTCAATTTCAAGATCAAATGAGTCTCTTCGGAGTTCTCAACACCTTTGGCGGTGGAGCGTTGCAAAACTTCTCCATCTTTGCCATGGGAATTATGCCTTACATCACTGCTTCTATCATTGTGCAGCTTTTACAAATGGACGTCGTTCCTAAGTTTACCGAATGGTCTAAACAGGGCGAAGCCGGACGTAAAAAGCTAACACAAGTTACTCGTTATGGAACGATCGCACTTGGACTTGTCCAAGGTGTTGGACTTTCCATCGGGTTTAACAATATTGTTGGAGGTCAGTTGATTAGTAATCCCGGTGTACTAACGTATCTTAATATTTCTCTTGTTTTAACAGCCGGAACGGCTTTTTTGATGTGGTTAGGCGAACAGATCACTGCAAAAGGCGTTGGAAACGGAATTTCAATCATCATCTTTGCTGGGATTGTAGCTGCAATTCCTCCAGGGCTTAATCAGCTTTATGCTCAGATGTTTGAGGGTTCTCAGGATGAGTTGTTCATTAACATCGTTACACTTGTTATTATTGCACTAGCTGCACTTGCAATTGTTGTCGCTGTTATCTTTGTTCAACAAGGTCTTCGTAAAATTCCAATTCAATATGCAAAAAGAACTGTTAACCGCAGACAAGTTGGTGGTCAATCCACACACTTACCGATTAAAGTTAATGCAGCAGGTGTTATTCCAGTTATTTTTGCGATATCACTGATCATTACTCCACCAACGATCGCCAGGTTGTTCGGAGATAATTCGGTAACGGAATGGATCGTAAGGGTGTTTGACTATACACAGCCTATTGGTATGGTCGTGTATGCGTTACTCATCATTGGATTTACGTATTTTTATACGTTCGTCCAGGTAAATCCGGAGAAAATGGCTGAGAATCTGAAAAAACAGGGTGGATACATTCCTGGTATTCGTCCGGGTAATGCTACTGAAACGTACATTACACGAATTCTCTACCGTTTAACGTTTGTAGGAGCACTTTTCCTTGCTGTTATATCGATTATTCCGGTATTTTTCACAACCGTAGCAGGACTGCCGCAGACGCTGCAAATCGGCGGAACAAGCTTGCTGATCGTTGTTGGGGTAGCGCTTGATACGATGAAGCAAATTGAAAGTCAATTAATTAAACGTCATTATAAAGGCTTTATTAAATCTTGAGGATAAACCGGGAAGAGCTTTCTTCCCCTCCTTCATCCTCGATTGGGTGACGTGCGGAGGGATTAGATGAATCTAGTATTAATGGGGCTTCCGGGTGTCGGAAAAGGAACCCAGGCAGAAAAGATTGTCGAAAAGTATGGTATCCCTCATATCTCTACTGGAGATATGTTCCGAGCAGCGATCAAAGAAGGAACGCCTCTTGGTCTAAAAGCAAAAGAGTACATGGATTCTGGAAACCTCGTACCTGATGAAGTAACTATCGGTATAGTACGGGAGCGTTTAGGAAAAGATGATTGCGAAAAAGGATTTCTCCTCGATGGTTTTCCAAGAACCGTCGCACAGGCTGATGCGCTTGAAACGATCTTAGCCGATCTTGGTAAAAAACTTGACTACGTGGTAAACATTGCAGTCGAGGAAGATCAACTCATGCAGCGTTTGACTGGACGTCGCGTTTGCCGAAATTGTGGAGCAACCTATCACGTAATCTTTAATCCACCTAAAGAAGATGGAATTTGTGATAAGTGCGGTGGAGAACTTTATCAACGTGATGATGATAAGGAAGAAACTGTGCGAACTCGCCTCGAAGTCAACAAGCAGCAACAGCAGCCATTGTTGACCTTTTATGAAGGCAAGGGCTATCTTAAAACGATTGATGGCAACAGAGACATCAATGAGGTGTTTGAAGATGTCGACCAACTCCTAAAAGGGTTGTCGTAATGATTATTTGCAAGACTCCTCGTGAACTTGATATCATGCGAGAAGCAGGCAAAATTGTCGCGTTAACACATCAAGAACTACAGAAGCACATCAAGCCTGGAGTTACGACAAAAGAGCTGGATACGATTGCCGATCGGTTTATTCGTCAGCTTGGTGCAATTCCTTCCTTTAAGGGTTACAATGGATTTACTGGAAGTATATGCGCTTCAGTCAATGAAGAGCTTGTACATGGTATTCCAGGAGATCGCGTGTTGGCGGAGGGAGATATAATTAGCATTGATATTGGTGCTAAGTATAATGGTTATCATGGCGATTCAGCCTGGACCTATCCTGTTGGCACTATCTCAGAAGAAGACGAACGGTTGTTAAAAGTTACCGAGGAATCGTTATATAAAGGGTTGAATGAGACGAAGGCCGGTAGGAGGGTTTCTGATATTTCTCATGCGATCCAAGCATATGCCGAAGCTGAGGGTTTTTCGATTGTACGAGAATATGTTGGTCATGGTGTAGGTCAGGACCTTCATGAAGATCCTCAAATTCCCCATTACGGTCCTCCAGGAAAAGGACCGAGGCTTAAGCAGGGGATGGTCCTTGCAGTAGAGCCAATGGTGAATCTGGGCTCTCGCTACGTTCGAACACTTTCGGATAATTGGACTGTAGTAACAACTGACGGTAAGAACTGTGCTCATTTCGAGCATACGATTGCCGTTACAGAAGAAGGATATGAAATACTAACAAAAGCCTAAGTGAAGGTGATGGTTCGTGAAAGAGTCGGATACCGTTCCCGAGATCGGTCAGATCGTTTGGAATAGACGGGGAAGAGACGCTGATCAATATAGCGTGATTGTAGGGATTGTTGATGAACGTTATGTTTTCTTAGCCGATGGTGACAAACGAAAGTTTGATCGTCCTAAGCGGAAGAACCTCGCACACCTTGAGCTGGTAGAGTATATATCTCCTGAGGTAAAGCGAAGTCTTGAAGAAACGGGCCGTGTCACAAATGGCAAGCTACGTTTCGCGATCTCAAAGTATATGAATGAACACGTCATTGATTTAAAGGAGGGAGAGCAAGTAGATGGCTAAAGAAGAAGTAATTGAAATGGAAGGCACGGTTATCGAACCTCTACCGAATGCAATGTTTCGAGTAGAACTCGAAAACGGTCATAAGATTCTTGCTCACGTATCCGGAAAGATACGTATGCATTACATCCGTATTCTACCAGGTGACAAAGTAACTGTTGAGCTTTCTCCATATGACTTATCACGTGGTCGTATCACGTATCGATATAAATAAGAAATTAATCTCCGTATATAAGGAGGGTTAAAATAATGAAAGTAAGACCGTCAGTAAAACCAATGTGTGAAAAATGTAAAGTTATTCGCCGTAAAGGGAAAGTCATGGTTATCTGTGAAAATCCAAAGCATAAGCAAAAACAAGGCTAATATATAAGGAGGTGCAACGTAATGGCACGTATTGCTGGTATTGATGTTCCACGCGAAAAGCGCATCGTAATCGCGTTAACTTACGTTTATGGAATCGGTAAAACAACTGCGAAACAAGTTCTAGTTGACGCTGGTGTTTCTGAAGACACTCGTGTACGCGACTTAACTGAAGAAGAGCTCGGAAAAATCCGTGAAGTAGTAGACAAAATTAAGGTTGAGGGTGATCTTCGTCGTGAAATCTCACTTAACATTAAACGTCTAATCGAAATCGGTTCTTATCGTGGTATCCGCCACCGTCGTGGTCTTCCTGTCCGAGGTCAACATACGAAGAACAACTCTCGTACTCGTAAAGGCCCTCGCCGTACAGTAGCTAACAAGAAGAAGTAAGGGAGGTAATTAACAAATGGCTAAACAACGTAAAGCAAATACACGTAAAAAGCGCGTGAAAAAGAATGTTGAGAGTGGAGTAGCTCATATCCGTTCCACTTTTAACAACACAATCATTACGATTACTGATACTCACGGAAATGCGATTTCTTGGGCAACTTCCGGAAACATGGGCTTCAAAGGTTCTCGTAAGTCTACTCCATTCGCTGCTCAAATGGCTGCTGAAACTGCAGGTAAAACTGCACAGGAGCACGGCATGAAAACTGTAGAAGTTTCTGTTAAAGGCCCTGGTGCTGGTCGTGAAGCTGCAATTCGTGCACTTCAAGCTGTAGGTCTAGAGGTTACTGCGATCCGTGACGTAACTCCAGTACCTCATAACGGCTGCCGTCCGCCAAAACGTCGTAGAGTCTAAGGTAGTAGAGAGTTCAAAAACGTAGATGTTCCCTTCGGGAGAATGCCTGGTTTTGAACAATCTCTTATGGAAAGATTCAATCTATCGGTATACAATTGATGAACATGTCAATAATGATAATGTATAAATTGTTGACGGTTGACGAATCATAATTAGGTTGTTGGTATTTGAACCACCTAAGGGGATTATTCGGTTAGACAGCATGTCTAACCGAAGTTCGACGTTTTGAAGGAGGGTTTGTTGGATGATCGAAATCGAAAAGCCAAAAATTGAAGCGGTAGCTATCAACGAGGATGCAAAATACGGTAAGTTTGTTGTAGAACCATTAGAGCGTGGTTATGGAACTACCCTGGGTAACTCCCTTCGTCGTATCCTGTTATCTTCACTTCCTGGTGCTGCTGTCACATCCGTACAAATTGAAGGAGTACTCCATGAGTTCTCTACAATTGAAGGCGTACATGAAGATGTAACAACTATCATTCTCAATCTTAAGAAGTTAGCTATGAAAGTTTACTCTGAAGAAGAGAAGACATTGGTTGTTGATGTACAAGGACCAGGAACGGTAACAGCAGGAGATATTACTCATGACAGCGACGTGGAGATCTTAAACCCTGACCTTCATATTGCTACCCTTTCTGCTAGTGCGCGTTTCCAGATGCGAGTTACTGCAATTCGTGGAAGAGGCTATGTACAAGCGGAAGGAAACAAAAATGATGAACAGCCAATCGGTGTAATTCCGGTTGACTCGATCTTCACACCTGTTTCTCGTGTTAACTACCAGGTTGAAAACACTCGCGTTGGCCAGGTAACAAATTATGACAAACTAACCCTTGATGTTTGGACAGATGGAAGCATTCGTCCTGAAGAAGCTGTTTCGTTAGGTGCAAAGATTTTAAATGAACATTTAAACATTTTTGTTGGTTTAACGGACCAGGCTCAAAATGCTGAAATCATGGTCGAAAAAGAAGAGGATCAAAAAGAGAAAGTGCTTGAGATGACTATCGAAGAGCTTGATCTCTCAGTTCGTTCATACAATTGCCTGAAGCGTGCTGGCATTAATACAGTTCAAGAATTGACTCAGAAGTCTGAAGAAGACATGATGAAAGTTCGTAATCTTGGACGTAAGTCACTTGAAGAAGTACAAGAGAAGCTTGAAGAGCTTGGGCTTGGACTTCGTAACGAAGAATAGATATTTAAAGTTGTTGATTTTATAAACAACAAAGGAGGGAATACTTCATGGCATACCAAAAGTTAGGTCGTACTAGTGATACGCGTAAAGCGCTATTCCGTGACCTTGTTACAGATTTGATCATCAATGAACGTATTGAAACGACAGAATCAAAGGCGAAAGAACTTCGTTCTTTCATCGACAAAATGATTACGCTTGGTAAACGCGGAGATCTACACGCACGTCGTCAAGCAGCTTCTTTCATCCGTAACGAAGTAGCGGATCAAGAAAGCGGTCAAGATGCAGTTCAAAAACTATTCAGCGATATCGCTCCTCGTTATGCAGAGCGTCAAGGCGGTTACTCTCGTATCCGTAAACTTGGACCACGCCGCGGTGACGGTGCTGAAATGGTTATCATCGAGCTAGTATAAGACGCACTTGATTAAAAGGGCGGGACAGGATCTCGACATTGGATACTGATTCTATGCCCTTTTTTCGTGCGTTTTTTTGTTTGAATCGCACAAATTCAAGTGGTTATTTGCTGCTTGCCATTAAAAAAAGCCTGGCATCTGCCAGGCTTTTTTTATAGGATAAGTACAGTTAATATCACGCATTAAAAAGCTTATTATACTGATAGGAAAAAGCGGCGGTTCCATCTGCCCGCCTTTTTTTCGCACCAGTATATTGCCTGAAGCGATCACCGCTTGAAATTAGCAGAGGCAGGAGGAACGAGTATGGAAGAACTAATCACCGTTCAAAATGTATCCTTTCGGTATCAGGAAGAGCAACCCCATGTATTGCATGATGTTTCATTATCTGTTCATAAGGGTGAATGGCTAGCGATCGTAGGACATAATGGTTCTGGGAAGTCGACACTTGCAAAGCTTCTAAATGGGCTGCAACTTCCTGAAAAAGGCGATGTTACCGTAGAAGGATATAACAGTAGAGATGAGGAAAGTATTTGGGAAATTAGAAGAAGAGTGGGGATCGTATTTCAAAACCCAGACAATCAGTTTGTAGGTACGTCTGTGCGTGATGATGTAGCTTTTGGTCTTGAAAATAACGGAATGGCACGCGAAAAAATGTTGGAGCGCATCCATGAGAGTGTGAATAAGGTGCGGATGGCAGATTACCTTGATCAAGAGCCACACCGTCTCTCAGGTGGTCAAAAGCAACGTGTAGCGATTGCTGGGATTATTGCCTTAAGACCATCCATTGTCATCCTAGATGAAGCCACTTCTATGCTAGATCCAGCTGGTCGTAAAGAAGTGCTTCAAACAATGCGTGAGCTTAAAGACGAAGAAGGCATGACGGTGATCTCTATCACCCATGATCTCGAAGAAGCTGCACAAGCTGATCGATTGATCGTCATGAATGCAGGAGAGGTCATTGATGAAGGTCTTCCGGTTGATGTGTTTAAGAAAGGTGACATGCTTGAGCAAATTGGTTTAGATTTGCCGTTTCCACTTCAGGTGCAGCGAGCACTCAGTGAGAAAGGCTATGATTTCTCAAAGCTTACTTTATCTCAAGAGGAACTGGTGAATGAGCTATGGACATTACAATCAAAGATTTAGAGCATTCTTATGGTAGAGGGACCCCTTTCGAAAGAAAAGCGCTCTCTGAAATATCGTTATCTATCCCAGCACGTACTTTCCAAACGATTATTGGGCATACAGGCTCAGGCAAATCAACGCTGATCCAGCATTTAAATGGGTTACTTAAACCTACAAAAGGAAGCATTCAGATTGGCGACTTTTTGATTCGAGCTGGTGAGAAAGAAAAACGCCTAAAAGCCCTAAGAGAGCATGTAGGGATCGTTTTTCAATATCCAGAACATCAGTTGTTTGAAGAGACTATAGAGAAAGATATTATCTTTGGTCCTCGTAATTTTGGAGTATCAGAAGAAGAAGCGAAACAGCGTGCAGCGAGGTTAATTGAACAAGTGGGACTTGATCAATCATACCTTAGCCGTTCTCCGTTTGATTTGAGTGGTGGCCAAATGCGCAGAGTAGCTATTGCAGGAGTACTAGCGATGAAACCATCTATTCTAATTCTCGATGAACCTACTGCTGGACTAGACCCTAAAGGGCGACGGGAGATTATGAGTCTCTTTTATCGTTTACATCAGGAGGAGGGCCTCACTACGATTCTAGTGACCCATAGCATGGAAGATGCAGCGCAGTATTCCGATGAGATCGTCATAATGGAAAAGGGCGGTGTGGCACTTCAGGGGAAACCTGAGGAAATTTTCGCTAATTCCGATGCGTTAAAGAAACTAAGTCTTGATGTACCAGAAACTGTTAAGTTCATTCATCGGCTAGAAGAACGCTTTAATCTCAGTCTGCCAAAGAGTGTATTTACTCTCGATGCGGCAGTTGATGCAGCCCTGTCTATTTTGCAGAAAGGAGATGATTCTTGATGCAAAATATTATTATTGGTCAATACGTCCCAGGTCAATCCTTCATTCATAAACTTGATCCAAGAGCGAAGTTGCTAACGGCGTTTCTATTTGTTATTATCGTTTTCTTGGCTAACAATTGGATTACCTACGCATTACTTGGTGGTTTTACACTTCTAGCGATCCTGGTATCCAAATTACCATTGCGCTATATCTATAATGGTTTAAAACCAATTTTACTTGTTATCATTTTAACGTTTCTTCTTCATGTGTTTTTAACGAAAGAGGGACCGCTGCTGTTTGATTTTGGTTTTCTTGACGTTTATGAAGGTGGCTTGAAGCAAGGTGTATTTATTTCACTCCGGCTATTGTTTTTAATCATGATTACTTCCTTGTTAACTCTGACGACAACGCCTATTGATATTACAGTAGGTATTGAAACGTTACTTGGACCTATGAAAAAAATTGGTCTTCCTGTTCATGAGTTTGCTCTCATGATGTCTATTGCTCTTCGGTTTATTCCGACGCTTCTGGAAGAAACTGAGAAGATTATGAAAGCACAATCTGCACGAGGTGCGCAATTTTCTAGTGGACCAATTAAAGAACGATTGAAAAGTATTGTTCCTCTGCTAGTACCTCTCTTTGTAAGTGCATTTAAGCGTGCTGAAGATCTTGCTATGGCAATGGAGGCTAGAGGATATCGTGGAGGAGAAGGAAGAACTAGCATCCGATTACTGAAGTGGTCAGGAAAAGATACAGCCTTATTTCTTATCCTCCTCCTTCTATGTGTTAGTTTGCTGCTTCTAAGAAGTTAGGGGAGAATGTGATGCAACGAATAAAAATGACCCTCTCTTATGACGGGACGGCTTTTAATGGTTATCAAATTCAGCCAAATGGCCGCACAGTTCAAGAGGAAGTGCAGTGCGCCCTGAAGCAGATGCATAAAGGCGCCTCTATTCCGATTACCGGATCAGGAAGAACGGATGCTCGGGTGCATGCTCACGGGCAGATTATTCATTTTGACACCCCGCTTTCGATTCCTTCTGAAAATTGGACACGGGCATTAAACGCTCAGCTCCCACAGGATGTGAGGGTTTTACACACTGAAACCGCTCCTAGCGATTTCCATGCGAGGTATGATGTCGTTCGCAAAACCTATCAATATCGAGTGCATAATCGTGCAGCTTCAGATGTTTTTAGAAGAAACTATGCCGTACATGAACCTCATCCGCTCAATGTTAAAGAGATGAGGCGTGCAGCCGCTCACCTCATTGGGGAGCATGACTTTACATCCTTTTGTGCTAGTAAGACTGATGTGAAGAATAAAGTGAGGACCATCTACCGAATAGAAATTGAGCGAATTCAGGATGAACTCGTTTTTACCTTTGAAGGAAGCGGGTTCCTATACAATATGGTTCGCATTTTAATGGGGACATTCCTTGAGATAGGGAGAGGGCGGCGCTCAGCGAATGAAATGGTGTCCATTTTAGAAGCAAAGGATCGAAACACAGCGGGAAAGACGGCACCACCACATGGGCTTTATTTATTGGAAGTCTCTTATAGGTAAAAAAGGAAAGAAAGTTACCAAACACTTGACATTTTCGCCCCAGTATTATAAGATATTCTTTGGTATTTCTACATCCACTTGCCCCGGATTTAGAAATCTGACTGACAACTGACAATGAAAATTCTGTGCTAGTTTTAAAATAAATTGGATTGATTTTAGGAGGGAAACTCATGCGTACAACATTTATGGCTAAAGGCCACGAAGTAGAACGTAAATGGTACATCGTTGACGCTGAAGGTCAAACACTTGGCCGTCTAGCAAGTGAAGTAGCAGCGATCCTGCGCGGTAAAAACAAAGTAACTTTCACACCTCACGTTGACACTGGTGATCATGTGATCATCCTTAACGCTGAGAAAATTGAACTAACTGGTAACAAACTTAATGACAAGATGTACTACCGTCATAGTGGACACCCAGGTGGTTTGAAATCAAGAAATGCTCTTGAAATGCGTACTAACCGTTCTGAGCAAATGCTTGAACTTGCAATCAAAGGTATGCTTCCAAAGAACAGCCTTGGTCGCCAAATGATTAAAAAGCTTCATGTATTCGCTGGTAGCGAGCACAATCACCAGGCACAACAGCCTGAAAAATACGAACTAAGAGGATAATTAAAAGGAGGGAATTAACTTGGCACAAGTACAATACAACGGCACTGGCCGACGTAAAAACTCTGTAGCACGCGTACGTTTACTTCCTGGTAACGGACGTATGGTTATTAACAACCGTGAAATCGATGACTATTTCGATCTTGAAACACTTAAGCTAATCTCTAAGCAACCACTAGTTGAAACTGGTACTGAAGGCACTTACGATATTTTCGTGAATGTTAACGGTGGTGGATTCACTGGACAAGCGGGCGCAATCCGTCACGGTATCGCTCGTGCACTACTTCAAGCTGATCCGGAATCACGCGCTACACTTAAGAGTGCAGGCTTCCTAACACGTGATGCTCGTATGAAAGAACGTAAAAAATACGGTCTTAAAGCAGCACGTCGTGCACCTCAGTTCTCAAAACGTTAATATGGTTTTTCAAAACCTCTGGCCTATGGCCAGGGGTTTTTTTGTATTTAGAAAAGATTTGCTACTATGGTCTTTTTAACAAAAGACTTGAGAATTATTCATTTTGAAGCCTGAATGAATTACCAATTTATTTGCTGTATACTCCCCAACTCTTGAGTGAGACTAAAACAATATGATTCGAGAGGATGGGTGAGATGGACAACGTTATTACTGTATTCAAGGAACGTCAGCGTCATAAACGCCTTGAATTCGAACGAAGGGTGTTGATTGAAATTTCATTGAAAGAGCTATCGGATAACATAAGAGAACTGTTTTCTCCATTTTTCTCAGAGGCTATTCTGTATAAAGGTGATGTGGAGAATGTTTGTATGGACATTGCGATCGAAGCATATTTACTTGGTGCTGAGTATAGCAAGTTTTCTTATTATGGAGAATCAATGTCGACAGCGCATAAACGGTGCTTCAAATTAGAGAAAGCATTAATTGAAGCGTTGTTTGATTACTGGCTTTTCTGGAAAACGTCAGCGGTTTACGAAGAATCATTACAAATTACGTGTGATGTATTTGTTTCGAATTGGTGGAAAGCAGGCTATGAAAAAGGAACAATGAGGCGTCGACTTCGATTACAATAAATTGATTAAGTTCCATGACTAATTCAGCTACCCGTCCCATATAGATAAGATAGGACAAAATAAGGGGCGGTGTTAGTGGGATATGAAAAAGTGGTATAAGCGATTTGGTGTTGCCACTGGAATCATCGTGCTGTTATTTATTATTAATTACAAATTCGCTATTGATTCTTCTTGGGATGCCTGGCATCTTCCTTTATCAGGACAGGTCATTGTCATTGACGCTGGACATGGAGGGGCTGATGGAGGAGCTGTTGGTGATAACGTGGTTGAAAAAGATATTGCGTTAACGATCTCTCTTAAGTTAAGGGATTATCTCCAAGAAGCGGGAGCGCTTGTTATTATGACACGTGAGACGGATACAGATTTAGCAGCAGAAGGAACTAAGGGACTTAGCAATCGAAAAGCTGAAGATTTAAGAAAACGAGTTGAGTTGATTAATGAGGGAAGTAACGATCTTTTTGTGAGTATTCATCTAAATGCGATTCCGTCTTCTAAATGGAGTGGCGCTCAAACGTTTTATAATCCAGTTAATGATGAGAGCCAGGCCTTATCTCGTTTTATTCAGGCTGAAATTAAGCGAAACCTTGAAAACACAAATCGATTGGCTAAAAACATGGATAGTGTATATTTACTAAGAGAGGCTGAAGTTCCAGGAGCTCTTGTTGAAGTTGGCTTCCTTTCTAACCCTACTGAGAGGGAGTTATTAAATACTGAAACGTATCAAAATAAAGTCGCAGCCTCTATTTATCAGGGCATTATACGATATACGACAAATGAGCCAGTACCCGAGGAATAAAGAAAACACTGGCTTATTGTACGTTCTATACTCTTTCATTGATTTGGTATATCCTTCAAGCACCGAAGTCAAAACTCTCTGAATGATATGTTATACTAGCAATGTAATCGAATTCAGAGAAGGTGGTGCCTCCATGTTAACGAAAGATCAAGTCGTTGAATTACTACAAAAGGTGCAAGATCCTATTTTACATAAAAGTATCACGATTCGTGATGTGAAAACGAAAGAAGGCTATGTCAGTGTTAAGGTTGCTCTTGCTCAAACTGAATCAGCTGAACAGATGAAGGTGCAGCAAGAAATCGTCAACACTTTAAAAGGCGAAGGGGCCGAATCAGTGGGATTGCGATTTGAACAGTTGGCGGATGAAGAGCTTCCTGAAGGAACATCTGCTAATCCTGACCTCCCGTCATTGCTTTCTCCAGAAAGTAAAACACAGTTTATCGCAGTGGCAAGTGGAAAAGGTGGCGTAGGTAAATCAACTGTAACCGTAAACCTTGCAACGTCACTTGCCCGTCTTGGAAAAAAGGTCGGCATTATCGATGCAGATATTTATGGATTTAGTGTACCGGATATGATGGGGATTGAAACCAGACCCAAAGTGGAAAACGAAAAAATCTATCCCGTTGAGCGGTTTGGCGTTAAAGTAATGTCTATGGCCTTTTTTGTAGAAGATAACGCTCCTGTTATTTGGCGTGGTCCAATGCTTGGGAAAATGCTGAATAACTTCTTTAGTGAAGTAGATTGGGGAGAGTTAGATTACCTGCTTCTAGATTTACCGCCAGGAACGGGAGATGTAGCATTGGATGTTCATACGATGCTTCCGGCTTCAAAAGAAATCATCGTGACCACTCCTCATGCTACAGCAGCTTTTGTAGCTGCGAGAGCGGGTGCTATGGCGCTTAAAACGAAACATGAAGTGCTTGGTGTTGTTGAAAATATGTCTTACTTTGAGAGTAAAGTAACAGGCGAGAAAGAATATGTGTTTGGTCAAGGTGGAGGAGATAAGTTAGCTTCCGAGTTAACAACTGACATTCTTGGTAGACTTCCTCTTGGGCAGCCAGATTTTAATGATGAAGAATTTGCACCTTCTGTTTATCAAGAAGATCATCCGATTGGACAGCAATATCTTCACATTGCACAAGAAATCTTAAAAAGAACAGCAAAATAATAATAAAAGGGCATGCGAGCGCATGTCCTTTTATTATGCAGATTATTTCTGACCAGAATTTGATCCTTCGCCACTATCTGATTCGGTATTGTCTGTGTTTTCTTCTTTCATATTACCGCTCTCAGATGATTTTAGTTGTTCAGAAGTAATTCCAGTTAACATTTCCTGGATTTTGGCCTGGAATAACGGACTTTCAAATGTTTCGGATATAAGGTCTTTAATTTGCTGTCTCGATTGTTTACTTTCGAGTAGTTGTAAATAATGTTTTTCCATTACCGGATCTTGCAAGAGATCCATCATTTTTTCCTGGTATTCTGGATCATCCATCAGTGATTTAAATAATTTCTCATTTTCACTTTGAATGTTCTTGGCAAAGTTCTCAACGAACGCAGGATCTTTCAGCATTTCTTGCCAGTAATCTTTTCCTTCTTCAGTTGTTAGTACTTTTTGTATGGTTTCTTTCACAAATGGCTGTTCCATAACAAGTTGTTTTTTTATTTCTTCATCTGACATGACTTCTTGAATTGCTTTCTTGCCATCATCTGATTTAAGTAGATCGACAAGCATCTTTTTCGTTTCTTCGTAATTAGCCTGAGATCCTTCAGCAGAACCCGAGGCACATCCGGTTATTAAAAGAATGGTTAATCCAAGAGCAAGCAGTTTGAATCCATGACTCATAAGTCTGTGCTCCTTTCTCGAGGTGTTAACCTTAATATTAGGCGAAACTGTGAATTTATACCCGGTGAATAAAGGAAGGGTGGCAATTTAAAAGTGGCATTGGTACAATTCAACATAGAAGCACCATTAACGTTTACGGGGGTTTGATTTTGAAAACAAGAAATCTTGTTTACTTATTTTTTACAACCCTTCTGATTGGATCAACAGCAGGTATGCTCACAGGGATTGTTTTAGATTGGTCACAGTATTGGACGGATCTGAAAAATGGAGAATTTGTTTCGTTCCTCATTGTGATACTCTGGTTACTGGGAGTATCTAGTATCTTTAGTTTGATTAGTCAGATGGGATTCTTTGCCTATTTAACAATTCATCGTTTTGGTCTTGGTATCTTTAAATCAGTAAAGCTTTGGAATACGATACAAGTCGTACTTATTGCGGTCGCTCTATTCGATCTTGTCTACTTCCGCTATGCTGTTTTTGCTGAAAAAGGAGAGAGTATTCTAAGTTATATCTTGACCGCTCTTTTTATTTTGATTATTGGATTGGTAACAGCATATATTAAGCAAAAAGAAACGAATAAGCAGGCCTTTATTCCAGCTCTTTTCTTTATTGTTGTTGTAACTATTCTTGAGTGGATTCCTGGCCTGCAAAGTAATGATCCAAAATGGCTCTGGCTTATTTTGATTCCGCTATTGGTGAGTAATGTATGGCAATTGCTAACACTTCATCGATTAATTCGAAAAGAAGCTTAATACACAAAAGCAGCTCTCCTAATCGGAGGGCTGCTTATTTTACTTCCTTGGTATTTATTTTTGCATTAGATACGAGTTCACTGACTGTGACAAAAGAATAGCCTTCCTTTTTTAGAAGAGAGATCATTTCTGGAATGGCTTCAACTGTTTGTTTAGCGGAATCAGATGCATGCATAAGAATGATATCTCCCGGATCAGCTTGTGTTGTTACATTCTGAACAATTTTGTCTACTCCTGGGTTTTTCCAGTCTTCTGAATCGAGACTCCAATGAATGACTGTGTAATTAAACTTCTCAGATAGAATAAGAACACGTTTATCAAAGTTTCCATTTGGTGGTCTTAGTAATTCTGGTTGGTCATCTGTTACTTTTTTGATTGCTTCATTAGAACGAATAATGTCCTTTTTTATTTCCTCGTCCTTCATTGACGTATAGTTCTCATATCGATATCCAAGGTTCCCGATTTCGTGTCCATCTTTTGCAATTTGCTCAACAATTTCAGGGTGGCGTTCAGCCCAGGCTCCCGAAATGAAGAATGAGGCTTTCACTTTATTTTGTTTTAGCTCTTCAAGAATAGGTAGAGCTTTTGTCTCGCCCCAACTAATATCAAAGGTTAATGCAAGACGTTTATCCTCGCTTTTCACGTGATCAATTGCGAGCGGGACGTTGTTATTTGTAAATACAGCGAGGTCCCCACCTTCAATAAAAAGAATAATTGCAGCAAAGAAAGCGGCTGTAACTATAATCAGTCCTTGCTTTATTCGCATGCCATTCCAAATCCAAAAAAACCTCATCATGCACCCCCTTTGTCCCATTCATATGCGAAAAGTTTCTTAACTATGTACAAACTCTAGAGGAGACACATATTTCTTAAAAGCTTAGGTCATACTGGTTTGAGGAAGGAGAGGTTCAGATGATTGGATTCTTAGTAAACTTTAAAGAGATGAAGGAAATCGAATACTTACTTAAAAGAGAAATGGAAGAGCTACTGTTAGACCTGGATAACAATCGAATCGATGGACTAATTAAAAGAGCGATGGAAGAACGATATCACCTTCTATTAGGTATCTATAAAAGAACGGCTACAGAAGCGGAGATTTCGAAGTATAGGCGGATTTTGAAAAAAAGTACAAATTAATTTAAAATACCCCTTGCCAAATAGTACAACTACCTGTATATTTATATAGGTCGCCGCAACAATGCGGTTGACGCCAAAAAGAATTTCAAAAAAGTTATTGACGCTGACGGAGTTAATATGGTATATTAATAAAGTCGCTGAAAACGACATTGAAAGAAACAAATTGATCTTTGAAAACTGAACGAAACGCCATGTAAGTAGTTGTTTCTAAGGAAATAAAACATTGTTTTAAAGCTAGATTAGGCTTTCTATCGGAGAGTTTGATCCTGGCTCAGGACGAACGCTGGCGGCGTGCCTAATACATGCAAGTCGAGCGAAGAGATGGGAGCTTGCTCCCTGATCTTAGCGGCGGACGGGTGAGTAACACGTGGGCAACCTGCCCTGCAGACTGGGATAACTCCGGGAAACCGGAGCTAATACCGGGTAATACATCGCACCGCATGGTGCAATGTTGAAAGTTGGCTTTCGAGCTAACACTGCAGGATGGGCCCGCGGCGCATTAGCTAGTTGGTAAGGTAATGGCTTACCAAGGCGACGATGCGTAGCCGACCTGAGAGGGTGATCGGCCACACTGGGACTGAGACACGGCCCAGACTCCTACGGGAGGCAGCAGTAGGGAATCTTCCGCAATGGACGAAAGTCTGACGGAGCAACGCCGCGTGAGTGACGAAGGCCTTCGGGTCGTAAAGCTCTGTTGTTAGGGAAGAACAAGTACCGTTCGAATAGGGCGGTACCTTGACGGTACCTAACCAGAAAGCCACGGCTAACTACGTGCCAGCAGCCGCGGTAATACGTAGGTGGCAAGCGTTGTCCGGAATTATTGGGCGTAAAGCGCGCGCAGGCGGTCTTTTAAGTCTGATGTGAAAGCCCACGGCTCAACCGTGGAGGGTCATTGGAAACTGGAGGACTTGAGTGCAGAAGAGGAGAGTGGAATTCCACGTGTAGCGGTGAAATGCGTAGATATGTGGAGGAACACCAGTGGCGAAGGCGGCTCTCTGGTCTGTAACTGACGCTGAGGCGCGAAAGCGTGGGGAGCAAACAGGATTAGATACCCTGGTAGTCCACGCCGTAAACGATGAGTGCTAGGTGTTGGGGGGTTCCACCCTCAGTGCTGAAGTTAACACATTAAGCACTCCGCCTGGGGAGTACGACCGCAAGGTTGAAACTCAAAGGAATTGACGGGGGCCCGCACAAGCAGTGGAGCATGTGGTTTAATTCGAAGCAACGCGAAGAACCTTACCAGGTCTTGACATCCTCTGACAATCCTGGAGACAGGACGTTCCCCTTCGGGGGACAGAGTGACAGGTGGTGCATGGTTGTCGTCAGCTCGTGTCGTGAGATGTTGGGTTAAGTCCCGCAACGAGCGCAACCCTTGATCTTAGTTGCCAGCATTTAGTTGGGCACTCTAAGGTGACTGCCGGTGACAAACCGGAGGAAGGTGGGGATGACGTCAAATCATCATGCCCCTTATGACCTGGGCTACACACGTGCTACAATGGACGGTACAAAGGGCAGCAACACCGCGAGGTGAAGCGAATCCCATAAAGCCGTTCTCAGTTCGGATTGCAGGCTGCAACTCGCCTGCATGAAGCCGGAATTGCTAGTAATCGCGGATCAGCATGCCGCGGTGAATACGTTCCCGGGCCTTGTACACACCGCCCGTCACACCACGAGAGTTTGTAACACCCGAAGTCGGTGGGGTAACCTTTATGGAGCCAGCCGCCGAAGGTGGGACAAATGATTGGGGTGAAGTCGTAACAAGGTAGCCGTATCGGAAGGTGCGGCTGGATCACCTCCTTTCTATGGAGAATTACGAAGGTAACTTACGTTACCAACCTTACATGAGCGTTTCGTTTAGTTTTGAAAGAATGATTTATTCTTTCAAACCAGGTGAAGTGATGAAGCTTAGGCGGATTCAAGTAGTAACCTTGTTCCTTGAAAACTAGATAGCACAAACAACGACATCCAATAATTATTTTTTATGCAATAACTTAGTAATAACTGATGCGTTATGGCAGTAATGCCTAACAAATCGAAGGTTAAGCTACTAAGGGCGCACGGTGGATGCCTTGGCACTAGAAGCCTAAGAAGGACGGGACGAACACCGATATGCTTCGGGGAGCTGTAAGTACGCTTTGATCCGGAGATTTCCGAATGGGGGAACCCACCATCTTTAATAGGATGGTATCCATTTCTGAATACATAGGGAATGGAAGGCAGACCCGGGGAACTGAAACATCTCATTACCCGGAGGAAGAGAAAGCAAACGCGATTTCCTGAGTAGCGGCGAGCGAAACGGAATCAGCCCAAACCAGAGGGCTTGCCCTCTGGGGTTGTAGGACGTCTCTTTGGAGTTACAAAGGCACGGATAGACGAAGCGACCTGGAAAGGTCCATCAGAGAAGGTAACAATCCTGTAGTCAAAATCCGATGCCCTCCGAGACGGATCCTGAGTACGGCGGGACACGTGAAACCCCGTCGGAATCCGGGAGGACCATCTCCCAAGGCTAAATACTCTCTAGTGACCGATAGTGAACCAGTACCGTGAGGGAAAGGTGAAAAGCACCCCGGAAGGGGAGTGAAAAAGAACCTGAAACCGTGTGCCTACAACTAGTTGGAGCCCGTTAATGGGTGACAGCGTGCCTTTTGTAGAATGAACCGGCGAGTTACGATCCCGTGCAAGGTTAAGCTGAGAAGGCGGAGCCGCAGCGAAAGCGAGTCTGAATAGGGCGAAATAGTACGTGGTCGTAGACCCGAAACCAGGTGATCTACCCATGTCCAGGGTGAAGTTCAGGTAACACTGAATGGAGGCCCGAACCCACGCATGTTGAAAAATGCGGGGATGAGGTGTGGGTAGCGGTGAAATGCCAATCGAACCTGGAGATAGCTGGTTCTCTCCGAAATAGCTTTAGGGCTAGCCTCGCGGCAAGAATCTTGGAGGTAGAGCACTGATTGGACTAGGGGTCCTTACCGGATTACCGAATCCAGTCAAACTCCGAATGCCAACGATTTATCCGCGGGAGTCAGACTGCGAGTGATAAGATCCGTAGTCGAGAGGGAAACAGCCCAGACCACCAGCTAAGGTCCCAAAGTATACGTTAAGTGGAAAAGGATGTGGCGTTGCTTAGACAACCAGGATGTTGGCTTAGAAGCAGCCATCATTTAAAGAGTGCGTAATAGCTCACTGGTCGAGTGACGCTGCGCCGAAAATGTACCGGGGCTAAACGTATCACCGAAGCTGTGGATTGTCTTACGACAATGGTAGGAGAGCGTTCTAAGGGCTGTGAAGTCAGACCGAAAGGACTGGTGGAGCGCTTAGAAGTGAGAATGCCGGTATGAGTAGCGAAAGACAAGTGAGAATCTTGTCCGTCGAAAGCCCAAGGTTTCCTGAGGAAGGCTCGTCCGCTCAGGGTTAGTCGGGACCTAAGCCGAGGCCGAAAGGCGTAGGCGATGGATAACAGGTTGATATTCCTGTACCACCTCCTTTCCGTTTGAACGACGGGGGGACGCAGAAAGATAGGGAGAGCGCGCTACTGGAAATGCGCGTCCAAGCGATTAGGCTGGTGAATAGGCAAATCCGTTCACCATGAAGGCTGAGTCGTGATGGCGAGGGAAATTTAGTACCGAAGTCCTTGATTCTACGCTGCCAAGAAAAGCCTCTAGTGAGGAAAAAGGTGCCCGTACCGCAAACCGACACAGGTAGGCGAGGAGAGAATCCTAAGACGATCGGGAGAACTCTCGTTAAGGAACTCGGCAAAATGACCCCGTAACTTCGGGAGAAGGGGTGCTTCCTCGGGTTTATAGCCCAGGGGAGCCGCAGTGAAAAGATCCAAGCGACTGTTTAGCAAAAACACAGGTCTCTGCAAAGCCGTAAGGCGAAGTATAGGGGCTGACACCTGCCCGGTGCTGGAAGGTTAAGAGGAGGGGTTATCCCTTACGGGAGAAGCTCTGAATCGAAGCCCCAGTAAACGGCGGCCGTAACTATAACGGTCCTAAGGTAGCGAAATTCCTTGTCGGGTAAGTTCCGACCCGCACGAAAGGTGCAACGACTTGGATACTGTCTCAACGAGAGACCCGGTGAAATTATAGTACCTGTGAAGATGCAGGTTACCCGCGACAGGACGGAAAGACCCCATGGAGCTTTACTGTAGCCTGATATTGGATTTTGGTACAGCTTGTACAGGATAGGTAGGAGCCATAGAAGTCGGACCGCCAGGTTCGATGGAGGCGTCGGTGGGATACTACCCTGGCTGTACTGACATTCTAACCCAGCACCGTGATCCGGTGCGGAGACAGTGTCAGGTGGGCAGTTTGACTGGGGCGGTCGCCTCCTAAAGTGTAACGGAGGCGCCCAAAGGTTCCCTCAGAATGGTTGGAAATCATTCGCAGAGTGTAAAGGCACAAGGGAGCTTGACTGCGAGACCTACAAGTCGAGCAGGGACGAAAGTCGGGCTTAGTGATCCGGTGGTTCCGCATGGAAGGGCCATCGCTCAACGGATAAAAGCTACCCTGGGGATAACAGGCTTATCTCCCCCAAGAGTCCACATCGACGGGGAGGTTTGGCACCTCGATGTCGGCTCATCGCATCCTGGGGCTGAAGTAGGTCCCAAGGGTTGGGCTGTTCGCCCATTAAAGCGGTACGCGAGCTGGGTTCAGAACGTCGTGAGACAGTTCGGTCCCTATCCGTCGCGGGCGCAGGAAATTTGAGAGGAGCTGTCCTTAGTACGAGAGGACCGGGATGGACACACCGCTGGTGTACCAGTTGTTCCGCCAGGAGCATAGCTGGGTAGCTACGTGTGGAAGGGATAAGTGCTGAAAGCATCTAAGCATGAAGCCCCCCTCGAGATGAGATTTCCCACAGCATGAAGCTGGTAAGATCCCTTAGAGATGATGAGGTAGATAGGTTCGGGGTGGAAGCGTGGCAACACGTGGAGCTGACGAATACTAATCGATCGAGGGCTTAACCTAAAAACGAAAAGTAAAGCAGGCTTGGTCACTTTCGTAGACCATTGGAGCTCTTGAACGTAAGGCGCTTTTCGCCTGAAGTGAAAGAGTGAAATGGGCAAGAATGTAGCCTGCGGAACTAGACATTGTTATTGGAAAACGTTGTGCGTGCTATCTAGTTTTCAAGGAATGAAAATTTTTCTTGATCTTTATAAAGAAATATAGTAAGATATATCTTGTCCTTGGTTAAACACTTTCTAGTGGAACAACCTTTGATTAGTCTGGTAATGATGGCGAAGAGGCCACACCCGTTCCCATGCCGAACACGGAAGTTAAGCTCTTCAGCGCCGATGGTAGTTGGGGGATCTCCCCCTGCAAGAGTAGGACGTTGCCAGGCTGACCAATATTCCACAGTAGCTCAGTGGTAGAGCAATCGGCTGTTAACCGATCGGTCGTAGGTTCGAATCCTACCTGTGGAGCCATTATGCTTCCATAGCTCAGCAGGTAGAGCACTTCCATGGTAAGGAAGGGGTCATCGGTTCGAATCCGGTTGGAAGCTCCAGGACATGGCCCGTTGGTCAAGCGGTTAAGACACCGCCCTTTCACGGCGGTAACACGGGTTCGAATCCCGTACGGGTCACCAATTTAATTTATCTATACTCTGTGGAGGATTAGCTCAGCTGGGAGAGCATCTGCCTTACAAGCAGAGGGTCGGCGGTTCGAGCCCGTCATCCTCCACCATTTTTCTTAATAATTGCTTTACCTTCAGGAGTACTCAGTAGAGTGCACTCTTTTTTATTTGTTAATACTATATATTTGCCGGCCTAGCTCAATTGGTAGAGCAACTGATTTGTAATCAGTAGGTTGGGGGTTCAAGTCCTCTGGCCGGCACCATTTTTCCAGTGGAGGGGTAGCGAAGTGGCTAAACGCGGCGGACTGTAAATCCGCTCCCTCAGGGTTCGGCGGTTCGAATCCGTCCCCCTCCACCAGTAAGAGCCATTAGCTCAGTTGGTAGAGCATCTGACTTTTAATCAGAGGGTCGAAGGTTCGAGTCCTTCATGGCTCACCATATGCGGAAGTAGTTCAGTGGTAGAACATCACCTTGCCAAGGTGGGGGTCGCGGGTTCGAATCCCGTCTTCCGCTCCAAACTTTATATGCGGGTGTAGTTTAGTGGTAAAACCTCAGCCTTCCAAGCTGATGTCGTGGGTTCGATCCCCATCACCCGCTCCAAATGGGGCCTTAGCTCAGCTGGGAGAGCGCCTGCCTTGCACGCAGGAGGTCAGCGGTTCGATCCCGCTAGGCTCCACCATTTTCCTTAAACAATGTTTAGGGTTTTTTTTATGTCATAAAATCATTTTGAAGTAGGAAACTTTTCTATTTCTAATGCGCCTTGCAGATGATATATGATTCAGATCCTCCACGGCCAGGCTACTGTTCCTTATATTTATCCGTAAAGAACATCAATTTACGTAATTGTATGAATATTTATTCGTATTTTATGTCAGGTTGAGTCATTTACTGGAATATGGGTAGAATAGAGCTAGACTAGGATACGAGGAGGCTACATAATGAATAATAAACTTTCGATTATAGGAGTACCAATGGATCTTGGCCAAATGAGACGCGGGGTAGACATGGGTCCAAGTGCGATCAGATATGCTGGAATTGTAGAACGGTTATCAAATTTGAATTACGATATTGAAGATCTTGGGGATATTGAAATAGGAAGGCCAGAAAAGCGTCCAGAAGAACAGGATCATCAACTTAAAAATTTGAAAGAAGTTGCTGATGCTAGCGAAAAGCTTTCAAATGTTGTAAATGAAGTGATTAATCGAAAGCGCTTTCCACTAGTGTTTGGTGGAGATCATAGTATTGCTATTGGCACTCTTGCCGGTGTAGCACGTAATTATGAAAATTTAGGCGTTATTTGGTACGATGCGCATGGTGATTTAAATAACTCCGAAACGTCACCATCAGGAAATATTCATGGAATGCCACTTGCAGTTAGTCTTGGTATTGGTGATGAGTCTTTAACTAGCATTTCAGGATATTCACCTAAAATTAAACCAGAAAACATTGTGATTATCGGAGCTCGTTCTCTTGATGATGGTGAGCGTAAACTGATTAAAGAAAAAGGTATTAAAGTATATACGATGCATGAAGTTGACCGTATGGGTATGACGCAAGTAATGGAAGAGGCTATCGAGTATGTATCGAAAGACACTGATGGGGTGCATTTAAGTCTTGACCTTGATGGACTTGATCCGCACGATGCTCCTGGAGTAGGTACACCAGTACTTGGAGGAATTAGCTATCGTGAGAGTCATCTTGCGATGGAAATGCTTGCAGAATCAAACATTTTAACTTCTGCAGAATTCGTTGAAGTGAATCCTATTTTAGACGAGAAAAATAAAACGGCTACTGTTGCCGTCGCTTTAATGGGATCTTTATTTGGGGAAAAATTAAAATAAACACAAAGGCAGCGACTTTATCTTAAGATAAAGCCGCTGTTTTTTTATTTCGACATTGATCATATTCGTTTAATAGATAGTCCAGATAAGTGCTAATTTCAATTATTTCGGAAGAACTAAGTGGTTTGTTCCTTGCTAATAAATTCATTTTATTGCGGGAAGCCTCAATTTCTTGAAGGAGATGATCTTTCTCGCTTTTTATTTGAAAGCTTATTTTTCGATTCAACCTTTCCATGAGCCGAACCACCCTCTCAATAATTTATAGCTTTATACCCTATATATTAAAAAAATAAACTATTTTCACTAGAAAATTATGTATTTTCATTAAAAACAGTAATTCAAACGTGATAGAATAAGGAAAGATTAGAAAATGTTTTTTTAGAAAAAGTGAAACTTTGTTTTTCCTGATACGTAACTATAATAGCCGCAGGAATCAGCGGGGGTTGAAAAAATGGATGCAATCGTAAAAAGAATCGTGTTGAAAGTAAGAAAAGGGGACCATAATGCATTTGGGGAGTTAGTAGAGCTCTATAAAGATCGAGTCTTTGCTTTGACATACCGAATGCTTGGTAACAGGCAGGAAGCTGAGGATGTGGCTCAAGAGGCATTCATTCGTGCTTATACGAACATTGATCGCTATCAGATTGATCGAAAATTCTCTACTTGGTTATATCGTATAGCCACGAACTTATCGATTGATCGTATGCGAAAGAAAAAGCCGGATTATTACCTCGATGCTGAAATTTCGGGAACGGAAGGTCTGACAATGTATTCTCAAGTGTCGACTGATGAACCATTACCTGATGATGAAGTTGTATCGTTAGAGGCACAGGATGGGATACATCAGGCTATTCTAAGTTTGCCAGCTAAGTATCGAAGTGCTATAACTTTAAAGTATATTCAGGAGTTATCGCTAAAGGAAATCAGTGAAATTCTGGATTTACCAGTAGGAACGGTCAAAACCCGAATACATCGGGGTAGAGAAGCGCTTAGAAAGAAGCTTCGAGAGCAGTAAGAAAGGGGGAGAAGCTATGAAATGCCCTGCAGAAATAGTTGCAATTATGCATGATGTACTTGATGAAGAAGCTACAGATCAACAGCGTAAAGAGCTATTTGATCATTTAAAGACATGTCATGATTGCAAAGAGCATTATGAAGAACTGAAGAAAACGGAATCGTTTCTCCTCAGCTCACCTTCTATGAAGGCACCCGATGGTTTTACATCAAAGGTAATGCAACAGCTACCACAGGAGAAACGCACGGTCTGGATGAAACGATGGATGAAATCTCATCCATTCGTAACAGCGGCGATTTTATTCTTAGTATTAATGGCAGGATCTGTTTATTCATCATGGACGAGTGAGGATCAATTATCTGCGCTCTCTGGTAATTTAAGATTTGACCAGGAAACGAATACGGTTATTGTTCCTGAGGGTGAAGTCATTGAAGGAGATCTAACAGTAAAAAACCGTAATCTTGAAATTGAAGGACAGGTTAAAGGTGATGTTCTTGTGATCAATGGAGAACAGTATATGGCCTCTGCTGGACAGGTAACTGGTGAAATCGAAGAGGTGGATCATATTCTTGACTGGACGTGGTTTCAGCTGAAACACCTTTTTCAAGATATAGGTAGTGTATTTACAAATGATGAACAAAAATAAACCGTCCTATAGGGCGGTTTATTTTTGTGAATTATTGCTGTAGTAAAAAAATGATTCTTCTCCCCCGAACTCAACATTTGATCACAGAGTTACTAATTATATGAAATGTCATACTAATTGAGATGTGCTTTTTTTGAAGTTGTCAAAAATATGATATAATTAAAAAGTTACAAATGTATTTTAGCAATGCACTAGAAGTGAACTTCAGGCTAAATACAATACGTTTGGAGGAAGAGCCGTGCTGCCTGTTGGAAATGTAAATGTACTTGATTACATAACTGAGATTATTGATATTTTGCTCGTTACGTATGTGATATATAAAATTATTATGCTTATTCGCGGCACGAAGGCTGTTCAGCTTCTTAAGGGAATTACGGTCATTATTGCCGCATGGTTCTTAAGTAGTTTTTTCGAACTGAACACGCTACATTGGATTCTAGAGCGGGTCGTTCTTTATGGACTACTTGCCATCATTATTATTTTCCAACCTGAGCTTCGAAGAGCACTTGAGCAGTTAGGACGCGGTCGATTGTTTGCTCGCTCCGCTGTTGAAGAGGAAGAGACGAATAAAATGGTGGAAGCCATTATTAAGTCATCATCCTATATGGGTAAGAGAAGAATTGGCGCATTAATATCCATTGAGCGGGAAACAGGTCTCAATGACTATGTAGAGACAGGTATTCCTATGAATGCAAAATTAACTTCTGAACTTTTAATTAATGTGTTCATTCCGAATACACCACTTCATGATGGAGCGGTTATTCTAAAGAAGGATGAAATTTTAGCTGCAGCATGTTATTTGCCACTTTCAGAGAGTCCTTTTATTTCGAAGGAACTCGGTACAAGGCACAGAGCTGCTCTTGGAATAAGTGAAGTAACAGATAGCCTAACACTCATTGTGTCTGAAGAAACAGGGAGTATTTCCCTGACAAAGAACGGAGAACTTCATCGAAATTTATCTGAAGAGGTATTACGTGATCTTCTTAATGCTGAGCTAAATCCTTCTGTGTCTAAGACTGAGACTTCCAACCGCTTTAGTAATTGGAGGGGGAAAAAGTAATGGACAAATTGTTAACGAGCAACTGGTTTGTCAAAATCATCTCTTTTCTTCTCGCTCTCATGCTTTACACGATTGTTGCGATGCCTGATGGGTCTACTACTGATCCTAATGGATTACTTACTCAACAAACAGAAACAGAACGTTTACCAGATATGGAGCTTGAAGTGCTATACGATGAAGATAGCGTAGTGGTTTCTGATTTACCTGAAACCGTAGATGTCATTGTTGAAGGCCGCACAGATGGTTTAATGCTATCAAAGTTAACGAATAAAGAGGTCTATGTCGATTTGCGCAATTTAACACCAGGTCAACATCTTGTTACAGTAAAACACAGAGATTTTCCTGAAAATGTAGATGTCGCGATTGATCCAGTTAGAGTTTCTGTGACGATTGAAGAGAAAAAATCGAGTACCTTTCAAGCTGGAATTAACTTGTTGAAGGAAGATGAGCTTTCGGAAGGGTATGCGACAGAAGAACCGATCGTTTCACCTAAAACCGTTACAGTTACTGGTGCAAATTCCAAGCTTGAGCAAATTGCATTTGTTAGAGGCTATGTAAATGTGAGCGGTGCAAAAGAAGAAGTTAATGAAAGAATAACACTAAATGTGTATGATGCGAATATGGAAGAAATACAGGGGGTATCGATCGATCCTGCCGTAGTTGATGTAAAAGTACCAATTACTGCCCCTTACAAAAAGGTGCCGATTAAACTAGATCAAAAAGGAAAGCTTCCTGACGGTGTTAGTATCTCATCGATTGACCTTGAACCTTCGGAGGTTTCTGTCTTTGGTCCTGAAGAGGAACTTGGCAAACTAGAGTTTCTGGACGGTATTCCACTTGATCTATCAAAAATAACAAAGGATACAACGGTTGAGCTTGATGTACCAGTTCCGGACGGAATGAAAAAAGTAGATCCAGAAACGGTTGAAGCAAAAATTAAAGTTGGTAAAGAAGATGAAAAAGCATTTGAAGATGTACCAATTAAAGTAACTGGAGTATCTGATGGGTTAACAGCAAATATTTCAGAACCTGAAACGGGATCTACGGATATGAAGATATATGGTGTATCTAGCGTGCTTGAAAATATTCAGAATGATGATTTTCAGGCTTATATTGATGCAAGTGGTCTTTCCGAGGGAGAACATGAACTTGAATTACAATGGAACGGACCGTCTTATGTTCGCTGGTCCGGTTCATCCAAGAAGGTAACGCTGCAAATAGAGAATAGTCCTTCCTAATAGTTGGAACTGCGCGATAATAAAGGAGAGAGTATAACGATGGGTAAATATTTTGGTACTGACGGTGTAAGAGGGATAGCTAATACAGAGCTTACCCCTGAACTTGCATTTAAACTGGGCCGTCTCGGTGGGTATGTCTTAACGAAAGAGACCGAGAAACCTAAGATTTTAATCGGACGCGATACGCGTATTTCTGGATATATGCTTGAAGGGGCGCTAGTTGCCGGTCTTCTTTCCATTGGGGCTGAAGTAATGCGTCTTGGTGTCATTTCTACGCCAGGAGTTGCTCATTTAACGAAGGCACTAAGTGCTCAAGCGGGAGTAATGATTTCTGCTTCCCACAATCCAGTTGGGGATAACGGAATTAAGTTTTTTGGCCCGGACGGCTTTAAGCTTTTAGATGTTCAGGAAGAAGAAATTGAAGCGCTTATTGATAGCGATGAGGATCTTGTACCACGTCCTACAGGTGCTGATCTAGGTATCGTTAGTGATTACTTCGAAGGTTGTCAGAAGTACCTTCAGTATTTGAAACAAACAATTGATGAAGATTTCTCTGGACTTCACATTGCGCTCGACTGTGCACATGGTGCAACGTCTTCGCTTGCAGCTCATTTATTCGCTGATCTTGAAGCTGATATTTCCACTATAGGTACAAATCCTACTGGAACAAATATTAACGACGGTGTCGGATCGACGCATCCAGAAACACTGGCTGAATTTGTGAAAGAAAAGAATGCCAACGTAGGCTTTGCATTTGATGGAGATGGAGACCGTCTTATTGCCGTTGATGAAAATGGAGATATTGTAGATGGCGATCAGATTATGTTTATCTGCGCTAAATTCATGAAAGATCAAAAGCGTTTACGTCATGATACGGTTGTTTCAACTGTTATGAGCAATCTTGGATTCCATAAAGGGATG
Organism: Anaerobacillus sp. 63XJN7_5_ISO-PGPR-S23-430; assembly: GCF_056173695.1. Lineage (NCBI taxonomy): Bacteria > Bacillati > Bacillota > Bacilli > Caryophanales > Bacillaceae > Anaerobacillus > Anaerobacillus sp. 63XJN7_5_ISO-PGPR-S23-430. Next base: position 179,429 of record NZ_CM149686.1, read on the forward strand.
GAAGAGTCAGGTGTAACATCGCTTCAAACTAAGGTAGGCGATCGTTATGTGATGGAAGAAATGCGTAAAGAAGGCTACAACCTTGGCGGAGAGCAGTCTGGACATATTATTTTCCTTGATCACATCACGACAGGTGATGGTATGCTATCAGCACTTCAGCTTGCTAACATTATGCAAGTGACAAACAAACCGTTGTCAGAGCTTGCTGGAGAAATGAAGAAGTACCCTCAATCTCTTGTGAATGTGAAGGTAACAGATAAAAACAAGGTAGATTCAAACGAGCGTATTCAAGAAACGATTCAGCAAGTAGAAAGCGACATGAACGGAGAAGGGCGTATTCTTGTTCGTCCATCCGGAACGGAGCCTCTTGTTCGCGTCATGGCTGAAGCCCCTACAAAAGATCTATGTGATGAGTACGTCGATCGCGTTGTATCTATGGTGAAAGAAGAACTTGGAGCGTAATCGACAAAAATGAAAAGTTTGTACGAAAGGTATGCATGGGAAGCACGGAAAAAGCTACCCATGCATATTTTTATATATAGGGGAATTTTCACAAGTGATTTTCTCATTAAAATGAGTCAAAATAGAGCAAATTATAGCGAGAACGACTTGTTCTAGAAAAAAGAATTGACCAGCTTTTTACAATTGATATAATATAGAAGTATGTTTGGTTTTTATTCTAAAAGGGAAAGAGAGGGAAGTTGGGTTACTTTTGATATAAAAGCGCCTGGACTGTTTTCGAACGGTAGAAAACAGTTGACGAGGAAGAGGTTTATCGATCATCGGCGGATACCTCTCGATTGCTCCACCACAATCGAATGGTTTTGTGAAAAACAGAGAGGTGACTTTCTGAACAAAAGCAAAACTATGGTGACAAAAAAGCTATTAATCGGAAAAGAAGGGGCAGGTCTGCCCCGTTGTATGCCTGCTCCTTCAATTGAAGGAGGACTTTTACATGTGCGGTATTGTTGGATATATTGGAAATCAGGATGCTAAAGAAATTCTATTACGAGGTCTGGAGAAGCTTGAGTACAGAGGGTACGATTCAGCAGGTATTGCGCTTCTTAATGACGGTGGACTCCACCTTTTTAAAGAAAAAGGTCGTATTGCTGACCTTAGAAAAAAAGTGGATACAAGTGTGGAAGCGACAGCAGGTATTGGACATACACGCTGGGCAACACACGGTGAACCTAGTCAGGTAAATGCTCATCCACATCAGAGCTCAACTGAACGCTTCACGCTTGTTCACAACGGTGTAATTGAAAACTATCAACAAATCAAACGTGACTTCTTATCCGAAGTTAATTTCGTAAGTGCTACAGATACAGAAGTAGTTGTTCAACTTATTGCTACTCTTGTTGAAGATCAAAATATGTCTGTTGAAGATGCTTTCCATCAAACATTGAATGAACTTCACGGTTCATATGCACTTGCACTTATTGACAATCATAATCCAGAAACGCTCTACGTAGCGAAAAATAAGAGTCCGCTTCTAGTTGGAATCGGCGATGATTTCAACGTAGTAGCAAGTGACTCAATGGCTATGCTTCAAGTAACAAGTAAATTCATCGAGCTTATGGATGAAGAAGTAGTGATTGTGAAGCGTGATTCTGTCACAATTAAAGATATGAGTGGAAAAGTAATGGAACGCGAACCATTCACAGCTGAAATCGACGCAAGTGATATAGAAAAGGGAACATACCCTCACTATATGCTTAAAGAAATTGACGAACAGCCGCTTGCGATTCGTAACATTATTACAAAGTACAAAGATGAGAATGATAACATCAAACTTGATAAAGATATTCGTGAAGCAATGAAAGAAACGGATCGTATTTACATCATTGCGTGTGGCACAAGTTACAATGCTGGCCTTGTTGGTAAACAGCTGATCGAGAACATCGCTGAGGTTCCTGTTGAAGTGCACATCGCAAGTGAGTTCTTATACAATATGCCGCTTGTTTCACAGAATCCACTCTTTATCTTTATTTCACAAAGTGGTGAAACGGCAGATAGCCGTGGCGTACTTGTGAACGTGAAGAAAAAAGGATTTAAATCTCTTACGATTACGAATGTTCCAGGATCAACGCTTTCTCGTGAGGCTGACTATACGCTGCACACACATGCAGGCCCTGAAATTGCGGTTGCTTCAACAAAAGCCTACACTGCACAAATGGCTGTACTAACACTACTTGCTGTCGATACTGCTCAGGCAAAAGGCATTAAGCTTGATTTCAACCCAATTCAGGAGCTTGGAATCGTTGCAACAGCGATGGAGTCCATGATTGACCAGAAGGAAATGATCGAAACAGTTGCACGTAACTTCCTTTCAGTTACGCGTAATGCATTCTTTATTGGTCGCGGTGTAGATTACTACGTTTGTCTTGAAGGAGCTCTTAAGCTGAAAGAAATCTCTTACATTCAAGCTGAAGGATTTGCTGGCGGTGAATTGAAGCACGGTACGATTGCTCTAATTGAGAAAGGTACTCCTGTTATTGCTCTTGCTACGCAGAAGCACGTAAATGGAAGCATCCGTTCAAACGTACAAGAAGTCGTTTCTCGTGGGGCATCACCATGCATTATTTCTCTTGCTGGCCTTGAAGAAGAAGGCGACACCATCGTCCTTGATGAAGTACATGAGCATCTTACTCCGCTAGCTTCTGTTGTACCGCTTCAATTACTTGCATACTATGCAGCGCTACACAGAGAATGCGACGTAGATAAGCCAAGAAACCTTGCTAAATCAGTTACGGTAGAGTAACCATAGATTGATTAGAACGGCCTTTCCTTACTAGGGAGGGCCGTTTTATTTTTGGTTATCATTGTTAAAAAATGACTCGCCTCTCTTTTTGCGACTACTTAAAAGCATGTCCGAATACAATGATACGAATACGAAGAAGGGTGGAGGCGTATGAGTATCTTTGTAAGCTACATATTGTTAGGACTTTCCCTTTCAGCTCCAATGGGACCGATTAATGCGGCACAGCTGGACAGGGGGATTCGATTTGGTTTTATGAATGCCTGGTTAGTAGGGTTTGGAGCGATGGTAGCGGATGGCGTATTTATGATGCTCATTTACTTTGGACTTGCTCATGTCATTGAGACGCCGTTTATGAAAACATTTCTTTGGCTGTTTGGTTTTTTTGTTTTAACGTATACAGGAATTGAAAATATCGTGAAGGCTGATTCAATTGGACTTAAGCAGACAAGTGGTCGATATGAAACGAACCGCAAATCGTTTCGAACTGGTTTTTTTATCGCAATCTCAAATCCGCTGAACATTTTGTTCTGGCTTGGCATTTATGGTTCGATTCTAGCCCAAACATCTAGTATGTTTGGTGCCGCCCAACTGTTTCTTTATAGTACGGGCATTTTTTTAGGTATCACCCTATGGGATCTCACAATGGCGAGTGCATCAGCAGGTGCACGAGCGTGGGTAAATCCATTTATTTTGAAGCGAATATCGATCTTATCCGGTATCACGTTAATCGGATTTGGACTCTATTTCGGTATGCAAGCTGTTAGGTTGTTCCTTGGATAGACTGGCACCTCTTTTTGTCCCTCCTAATAGGATAACGCGTGTAGTGTTAAGGAGGGATTCCGTTTGGAACTATATACGAAATCATGGATTGATGAACATGGAGAAGGAATGGAAGGTTGGAAGCGAACTGCATTTGCTCATTTTGGAGCGATGTTATCAGATCGTGAACAACCTTACCCTTGCATTCCTGGGAAGCAGGGGTTCCATCAAGATAATTTACGATTTGGATTTGCGGAAGATCCTACAACAGACGTAGCAAGTGTACAGTTAGCTACATTGTTGAAACAGTACGGGGAAGTAGCGAGGGAAACGGGGAAATATGCCTCTCTTGTTGTTTTTTTTGACTCCACGACGTTACAGAAACAAAAAGCCGAAGTAGATCAATACCAGGAATTATTCTGGTCGCTACTAAACAGTTTACATGAGCTTGATGAGGCGCAGTGGCCAGAACATATCCCTAAAGACCCACATGATCCTAAATGGGAGTTCTGCTTCAATGGAGAACCGTATTTTGCATTCTGTGCGACACCAGCTCACCAAGTTCGAAAGAGTCGTCAATTTCCATCTTTTCTGATTGCTTTTCAACCAAGATGGGTTTTTGATGAAATTAATGCAGAAACAACATTTGGTCAAAAGCTTAAAAAAGCGATCCGGCAACGGTTGGTTTCTTACGATGGGATTCCAGCTCACCCCGCCTTGAAGTGGTACGGTCAACAAGATAATTATGAATGGGAGCAATATTTTCTATCTGATGATGATTCTTCTCTTTCCAAGTGTCCCTTTATGGCGATGAAAAACAAGTGGAAGAGCATTCGCTCTTAACTGTGTTTTCTTTTCATTTTCAGAAAAGTTGCCCCGGCAATGAGAACTAGAAAGCATAAACTAACCAAAAATCCAGCCCGGCTAATATGGTCAAATAACGTTCCTGAAATAGCTGTACCGATCAGGACTACGCCGATTCCTATTTTCAAATGATCTTTAAACGTAGTTTTGGTTAGTTTCCGATATGAAAAAAGAATGAACATCCAATTATAGAGAAGCATTAAACCAGCAGCTGTCGTCAAATACTCAAAGATGTTCTCCGGTAAAAGTAGTGCAACAACAATTGAAAGTAAGACGACTAGAGTCGTGAGACCAAAAGCAGGGAGAGGAATCTTCCTGCTTTTCTTTGCAAAGAGGGCAGGTGCATCATTTTCTTCAGCAAGTGTTACTAGCATGGTCGTTACGGCATATAGGGAAGCGACCATAGTGGAGAAACCGGCAATAATGAGGATCGCATTAAATACGTGCGGGATCCAGGGTAGATGAAATTGAGTTAAAGCTGTTAAAAATGGACTTTCATTCGGATCAATGCTTTTGATCGGAATAAGTTTTAACACAACGAAAAAAGACATTACGTAAAGAAACGTTAAGACTAAAAGCATGATCTTTCCAGATTTTGGGGCATTTTTGGGATCTTCAAGCTCATTCGCCATCAGTCCCATCACTTCAATTCCACCAAATGCATAGAACGCATAAACAAGGGCAACCCAGAGACCCATTGCGCTACCTGTGAGAAAGTCTTTTGACGTGATTTCAATTCCAGCGTTACCTTTTTGTGGTTCAAGCCATCCAAATAAGGCGGCGATTCCGATAGCGAGAAACATCACAATGGCAGCAATCTTCATTACCCCAAAAACGTTCTCCATTTTTTCTACGAGTTGAACACCGATAAGAATAACGATAAGGCCAAGTGAAGCGAATACAGATGCGGTGAGCCATAAAGGAGCTTTCGGAAACCAAAACTGTGCAAATAGAGCGAGGGCTGTTAGTTGACTTCCCATAATAAGCATTTCAGATGACCAGTATACCCAGCCGTTACTGAAGCCGGCCCATTGGCCAAAAGCTTGTTTTGCATAAGTGCGAAAAGACCCTTTTTCTGGATGTTCAGCAGTTAATTTCGCAAGTGCTTCATAAACAATCCATGTGCCGATCGCGGCCAGAAAATAAGCCAATAAAACGAGATAGCCTGCTTTTTCAATCGTGATACTAGAACCAAGGAAATACCCGGTCCCGATAATACACCCTACCCCTATAAACGACATTTGCCACCAGGTTAATTTCTTTTCGTGATTTGTCGATTTACTCATTATTGCATCCCCCTCTTATCTTCTTTAGTTTGAGAATCACTGGCAGTGTTTATGTGTGTTTCTTGAATTGGAGAATCTTTTCTTCGGATGAGGAGAAAGTAAGGAGACTATGTATGATAAAGGAGTTTGGTTGAATGAACATCCATCCGAATTGTTGGAATGAATATGGAGAATTAAAAACGGTTGTCGTTTGTTCTCCTTCACACTTAGATGTACCAGATCAGCAAACTGCTACAGATGTACAGTGGGAAAAAGCAGTGAAACAAAAGAAGGCGCAAGAAAATCATGAAGAAATGATTCGCGCAATGGAGGATGCTGGCGTTCATGTTATTGATTATTCCGTTCATTTATTACGAGAAGACCTTTTATTAAATGAAAAATTAATCAATCGTATTTTTGTACGTGATCTTGCTTGTGTATTTGGCAAGACGATTCTTCCGGGAGCAGCAGGAACTTCCATGAGGCGACCTGAATATTTTCAAAGCCACAGGTTATTTCAACAGTGGTTTGATGAGCGGACGTTTCAAATGCAATCAAATAATCAGTTAAAGGCATTGGAATATGGAGATGTCATGATACTTAATAAGGATGCTGTTTTTATTAATTCTGGGATTCGGACAAGCATTGAAAGTATAGAAGCACTGCAAGGGAGTATTTTTAATGCGGGGTTCCAGGAAATCGGTGTTATTGATCTACCACGACGTCCAGATACGATGCATCTTGATATGAATTGTAATGTAGCGGGAGAGAGTATATTTATAGCGAAAAGCTATATGAGGTATCTCCCTGTACAGGTTGTGACCGAAAATGATTTTCGATATGAGATGACGGGTGATTTTTTAGAGCGACATGGATATGAAGTCGAATGGACCTCTGAGATCAAACATACTGTTGCAGATATTAATTTCTTGAATTTAAATCCTGAGACGCTATTGATTAGTACGAAAACAAATAAATCTATTCTTAAGAATCATCCTACCCTTCGTAAAAAGAAGCTTATTGAGATAGAGGTAGATGAATTAGAAAACGGTGGTGGAGGAATCCGATGTATGACATTACCACTTGAGAGGGGATAAGAGAAAGTGGCTTGAAGGCTAATTCAATATATATTTCATAAAGAATCCTGCAAAGTTGTGGGATTCTTTTACATGTGTTTTGGTTGACTATTATACCTTAGGGGGGTATATTGATAGTAAGCTAAATTAGAGGAGATGATCGGATTGACAGATGAACTAAACATCCCTTTACAGCCGGATAAAAAGCCAACTGAACCGAGAACGGATGAAGAGAAACAGCAGCTGCAGAACCGATTGAAGCGAATCGAAGGCCAAATACGCGGGATTCAGAAAATGGTTGGAGATGATCGCTATTGCGTGGATATTCTTATTCAGCTGTCTGCCATTCAGGCTGCTTTAAAAAAGGTTGGCTATACGTTGCTTGAACGTCATACAAAAACGTGTGTTGCTAGTTCCATACAAGAAGGTAATGGAGATGAGCAAATAGAGGAATTAATGAAAGTGATTCAGCAGTTCTCTAAATAAAGAGGTGAGTCAGATGGATTCGAAGAAACAACTCTCTCTTGATGTGACGGGGATGACATGTGCTTCTTGCTCATCAAGAATCGAGAAGGTATTAAATAAAATGGATGGTGTCGAGGCAAACGTCAATTTAACGATGGAAAAAGCAACAATCTTGTACGATTACGATCAAGTGAAGACAGAAGATATCGTAGGGAAAATTGAAAAACTAGGCTATGGGGTTCGGAAAGAAAAAGTGGAGCTTGATATTCACGGAATGACCTGTGCAGCTTGCTCCACAAGAATCGAAAAAGGCTTAAATCGTACGAAGGGTGTTGAGCTTGCTTCGGTTAACTTAACAACAGAGTCTGGCGTTGTCGAATATCAGCCGGGAGAAGTGACGTTAGATGACATTCTCCAGAAGGTGAAAAAACTTGGTTATGAAGCGGTGATTAAAGAGAATCGTGAAAATCAAAAAAGCCATAAAGATGATGAAATTATGAAGAAGAAACGTCGATTATTGATTTCAGCTCTTCTTTCTCTTCCGCTTCTGTTAACGATGCTTGCCCATATACCTGGGGAGTTGGCTATTCCTGTGCCTCATCTTCTTATGGAACCATGGTTTCAGTTTCTTTTAGCAACACCTGTTCAATTTGTAATAGGTGCTCCATTTTACACTGGGGCTTATCGTGCCTTAGTAAATAAAAGCGCAAATATGGACGTTCTTGTTGCGCTTGGGACTTCAGCCGCTTATTTTTATAGTGTTATTGAAGGAATCAGAAGTTATTTGACAGAAGGATACAATCCGTCGCTTTATTTCGAAACAAGCGCCATTCTGATCACGCTCATCTTAGTAGGGAAGTTATTTGAAGATCTAGCGAAAGGGAGAACGACGCAGGCCATTACCAAATTACTAAACCTTCAGGCGAAAGAAGCGAGCGTCATTCGGGAAGGCGCTGAAGTGAAAGTACCTGTCGATCAGGTTCAGGTAGCTGATCGAATCGTCGTTCGCCCGGGTGAAAAAATACCAGTAGACGGTATCGTGGAAAAAGGGAATTCATCCGTAGATGAGTCCATGATTACAGGTGAATCCATTCCCATTGAGAAAGAAGTAGGGGCGAGTGTGATTGGCTCTACGATTAATGAAAATGGGACTTTAACAATGCGTGCTGAAAAAGTGGGGAAAGATACCGCTCTTGCTGGAATCATTAAGATTGTTGAAGAAGCGCAGGGTTCAAAGGCACCGATCCAACGTTTAGCAGATGTGATTTCAGGCATATTTGTCCCTATTGTGGTAGGGATCGCAGCGATTACGTTTCTAGTTTGGTATTTACTAGTCGATCCTTACAAATTGCCACAGGCACTTGAAGCGGGGATTGCGGTGCTCGTTATCGCATGTCCTTGTGCACTAGGATTAGCTACACCAACTTCTATTATGGTAGGGACTGGGAAGGGTGCTGAGCAAGGGATTCTGTTTAAAGGTGGCGAATTTTTAGAAGCCACTCATAAAATTGATGCAATTTTACTTGATAAAACCGGTACAATCACAAAGGGAAAGCCTGAAGTAACGGACTTTGTTGCTTTTGACCTCGATGAGAAAACGGTGCTCGAACAATTGGTTGCCGCTGAGAAAGCTTCCGAGCATCCTCTAGCAAGGTCCATTGTTCAATATGGCGCGAATCACAATGTTACTTTAGCTGAAGCTGAGCAGTTTCAAACTATACCAGGTCACGGTATTGTTGCTACTGTCAAAGGAAATCAGGTTCTTGTTGGGACTCGAAAACTTATGGAACGAGAGCAAATTCCTTATTCCACTCATGAAGAACAAATGAAAACATATGAACTTGACGGGAAGACTGCCATGTTTGTTGCATTTGACGGTCGCGTACAGGGAATTATCGCTGTTGCAGATACGGTGAAAGAAACGTCGAAAAGTGCTATTGAGGAAATGAGATCCCTTGGAATCGATGTATATATGATTACAGGTGACAATAAACGGACGGCTGAAGCTATCGGGCGGCAAGTGAACCTAAATGGTGTGTTTGCAGAAGTACTTCCTGAGGAAAAGGCTACTAAAGTAAAAGAGTTACAGGCGCAAGGAAAACGAGTGGCGATGGTAGGGGATGGCATTAACGATGCGCCAGCTCTTGCAACAGCCGATATAGGAATGGCGATTGGAACCGGAACAGATGTCGCCATTGAGACAGCAGACGTTACACTTGTTGGAGGCGATCTTGAAAACATTGCAAAGGCGATTCATTTAAGCCGTAAAACGATGCGGAATATTCGCCAGAATCTATTCTGGGCGTTATTCTATAATTCAATTGGGGTTCCAATTGCTGCAATTGGTTTACTAGCACCTTGGGTTGCGGGGGCTGCTATGGCCTTCAGCTCTGTATCAGTCGTAACCAATTCCCTTCGTTTGAAGCGAGTGAAACTATAATTCATTGAGAGGAGAATCACGATGGAACAAACAACATTAAAAATTGAAGGAATGACATGTGAACATTGTAAAGCAGCAGTAACAACTGCTTTACAGGAACTTGAAGGGGTTTCAGAAGTAAATGTGAACGTAGAAGAAGGAACGGCAAAAGTTTCTTACAATGCTTCTAGCGTTAGCGTTTCGGAAATGAATGAAGCGGTTGAAGAACAGGGATATGACATTGTCTAAATAAGAAGCCGAAGAAGGGAGTGAATCCTTTCTTCGGCTTTTTAAATTCATAACTTTCGTTTCTTGATAATAAAATTCGCTAATAGGACAAGTGGAAGAATAAGCTTATCTTTGAGGAGGGAAAGACGCCAATGAACACTTCACTGTTCACAAGTTTATTTATGATAGGCTTCGGGGGTCTTTTGATAGGAGCTACTGCAGGGAAGGTGGCATTTACCTATTATCAACATCGTTTGGAAGCTCTTTATCTGATTTGTGGTGGTATGCTCATCGGCGTGATTTCCTTTGAACTGATACCAGAAAGCGTTCGTTCGTATTCGTTTTGGGCACTACTTGCAGGTGCGTCGCTTTCTGTTCTTTTCTTTATTTGGACAGAGCAAGTGGTTCACAGGAAGTTTCAAGACAAGAGTTACCTTCCAGTGTTTGCTTTCGTTCTTGCTGTCATCTCGCACAATATCCCAGTCGGGATCGCTCTTGGAATGACGTCAGTTAGTAGCGGAATTGGCATGTCATTACTGCTATCTTTATTTATCCATCACTTACCAGAGGGAGTGGCTTTGTATATACTCACTCGAATGAACGGATTACATCGGTTGTTTGTGATCTTAGCAGCAAGCTCTGTAACAATTATTTTAACGCTATCGGCCTGGTTCGGTATGGTTTCTTATCAATCGCATCTACTAAATGGTCTCTTTATGGGCGTAGCTATTGGATCTTTATCATATGTAGCCCTTCATGAAATGATCGGTCATGTTGTTGGAAGAGTTTTAAATCGGGAGTTGTACTTATATACAAGTCTGGGAATACTTTTACTGGCTATTTACCTTGAGGTGACTCATAAACTCTTTTGACAACATATATAAAATTCAGTAAAATTGTACATAGACTAATATGAACACATGCTCATATATTGAATAAAATAAATAAACCACATAAGAAAGGAGTTCCCATCGATGGAAGAATATCGTTTGACAGGTTTATCCTGTCCAAATTGTGCAGCGGGAATGGAACAACAGATTCAAAAACTTGAATACGGAGAATCCGCTCAAATTCAATATAATTCCGGTAAATTAAAGCTAGATGAGAGAGTGAATCTTGAACAAGTTGAGAAAATTCTTGCTTCAGATCACGCATCATTGATTAAAAACGGAAATGGACATGCCCATGAACATAGTAAGGGTGACAACAACGGGAAGTGGCTCCTTGCTATCTCATCAGCGATTTTCGCTGCTGCTCTTCTTTTAGATGGATTTACAAACATACCAGCTATTCCTTTCTATTTAATTGCCATTATTTTAAGTGGCTATCAAACGTTTATTAAAGGTCTACAGAACTTAATAAAACTGACATTTAATATTGAGACGTTGATGACTATTGCTTTAATAGGTGCAGTCTCTATTGGAGAGTGGAAGGAAGGCACGCTTGTTGCAATCCTATTTGGACTGAATGAATATTTAGAAGGCCTAGGTATGGAGAAGGCAAGAAAGTCTATGGAGTCCTTACTAGAAATTGCGCCGAAGGAAGCCCTTCGTATTCGAGAGGGAAGAGAAGAAATCGTTTCGATTCAGGATCTAAAAGTGAACGACATTGTTTTGGTCAAATCTGGCGCAAAAATTCCATCAGATGGAATCGTCGAATCTGGCTATAGTTCAGTGAACGAAGCGGCTATTACTGGAGAAGCTATGCCGGTTGAAAAAAGTGCTAATGAGTCTGTTTATGGCGGAAGTATAAATAATGAAGGAATTCTTCGTGTGAAAATCACGAAAGCTTATGAGGATTCCTCACTAGCAAAAATATTGCATTTAGTTGAAGAAGCTCAGGAAACAAAAACACCTACGGAATTATTTATTAATCGTTTCTCAAAGTATTACACACCGATTATTATGCTTATCTCAGCACTCGTGATGCTTGTTCCGCCTTTATTGTTCGGAGGGGCTTTTAGTGAGTGGTTTTACCAGGGACTTGCAGTGCTTATTGTAGGATGTCCATGTGCACTTATTCTTTCATCACCGATTGCCAACATCTCGGGTATTACTCGAAATGCGCGTAACGGTATTCTCGTAAAAGGATCTGTTTATCTTGAACAGCTAGGAAAAATTGATACGCTCGCTTTTGATAAAACCGGTACGCTTACAAAAGGGCTACCTTATGTGGAGAAATATAAAGTTTATGACCAGGAGCATTTCTTATCAGTAGCGGCAGCGGTTGAGAAACATTCTTCACATCCGTTAGCAAAAGCAATCATGACAAAAGTAAATAGCTTTCCTTATCGTGAAATCGAAGCAACAAATATCGAAACGATATCAGGGCAGGGGATCATAGCCGACATTAATGGAAAAAGACATTGGGTAGGAAATGAAAAAAGTGTTCAACATGTAACCATCTCTGAGGATGTGAGAACATCGATTGATGCGATGAAACATGATGGGTTAACGCTGGTCCTTGTAGCCGATGAGAAACATATTCTTGGGATATTTGGAGTTGCAGATGAAATTAGAGAGGAAAGTGAGTCTGTTATTCGCGCTTTACATCATGTAGGTATTAAGAATACGGTGATGTTAACAGGAGATCATGAGAAAACAGCTGAGAAAGTGGCAAAACGTGTTGGCGTACGTTCTTATTTCGGAGGTCTCTTACCTGAAGACAAAGTGGCTAAGGTGAAAGAATTAACAACAGAAGGTAAAGTAGCCATGATCGGTGACGGGATTAATGATGCTCCGGCTCTTGCTTCAGCTGACCTTGGAATCGCTATGGGAAAAGGGACAGATAGCGCGATTGAAACAGCCGATATCGTATTGATGCAGGATCACTTAGGAAAACTGCCTGAAGCGGTCTCGATCGCTAAACGAGTGAATCGAACGATACGGGTTAATATTGCGTTAGCCCTTGGCTTAAAAATGATTGCTTTACTGCTTACTATTCCTGGGTTATTAACGCTATGGATTGCGATACTGTCTGATATGGGGGCAACAATTCTCGTGACGTTCATTAGTTTAACGATTCTATGGGAACGGAAAACAAAAGAAAAAACACATATTCATAATGAAGCAGAACCACAGCATTCGTAACCCTCTAGATGTCTAGAGGGTTTTTTTATTTATGCTGGCATTCTAGATTATTCATCATAAAAATTAACAGGAAGTATAGCTTTGTTTAATCATGTCAACAAGTGCTATGCCGAATTCGCGTTTGGATTTCGTTGTAACTGACTTTGTCTCCCTTTATGATAGTAAGTAATTAAGACAAACAATACGTGCCGGGGAATAGGGGTTCCAATTAAGCGAAATATAAGATCATGTCAACAAGTCTCCTAAAAAAATGAAAACGCTTTAACGGTGCGGAAGAAAGGGAGGATATATAATGAGTGAACAGAACACAGCAGAGAAATCTGGATTTAAAGTAAAAGTTCAGCGTTTCGGAAGTTACTTAAGCAGTATGATCATGCCAAATATTGGCGCATTTATTGCTTGGGGATTGATTACTGCTTTATTCATACCAGATGGTTATCTACCAAATGCAAGCCTTGCCGAGTTAGTAGAACCAATGCTTTACTACCTATTGCCACTCTTGATTGGTTACACTGGAGGTAAAATTGTATACGGTGGTCGAGGCGGAGTTGTTGGTGCAACGGCAACCATCGGTGTTATTGTTGGAGCAGACATTCCGATGTTCCTTGGAGCTATGGCTATGGGGCCGCTTGGGGGATATTTAATCAAGAAATTCGACGAAGCGATTCATGGCAAGATTAAATCAGGCTTTGAAATGCTCGTTAACAATTTCTCAGCTGGGATTATTGGTGGGGCTTTAACTATTATAGCTTCTCTAGCAATTGGACCAGTTGTATTAGGTTTAAACAAAGCGCTTGCTGCAGGTGTAGAAGTTATTATTGCTGCAGGTCTATTACCATTAGTAAGTATTCTAATTGAACCAGGTAAAGTACTCTTTTTAAATAATGCGATTAACCACGGGATTTTCACCCCACTTGGACTTGAACAGGTAGCGAATACAGGTAAATCGGTTCTCTTTTTAGTTGAATCCAATCCTGGTCCAGGTTTAGGGATTCTCCTTGCCTACTCGATTGTGGGTAAAGGGTCAGCAAAACAATCAGCACCAGGAGCTGCACTAATTCATTTTGTTGGGGGAATTCATGAAATTTACTTCCCTTACATTTTGATGAAGCCAGCACTTCTTCTAGCTGCCATTCTTGGTGGAATGAGTGGTGTGTTCACATTTACACTTCTAGATGCAGGGTTGTTAGCGGCAGCTTCACCGGGTAGTATTGTCTCTCTTATACTTATGTCACCACGGGGTGGTTATCTAAGCGTCATTGCAGGTGTTGTGGTAGCAACGATTGTTTCTTTCCTGGTCGCTTTCATAATCCTTAAACGCTCAAAAGATAGCGGAGAAGATATTTCAGAAGCGACTGAAAAAATGGAAGCAATGAAAGGGAAGAAGAGCAGCGTATCTTCTAACCTAAAAACGAATGCAGAAGAGCCAAAAGAAGAAACAACATCTTCTTATGGCAATATAGCCAAAGTAATCTTTGCATGTGATGCTGGAATGGGATCAAGTGCAATGGGGGCATCCGTACTACGTAATAAATTCAAAAAAGCTGGGTTAACAGACATTGAAGTAACAAATACTTCGATTAGCAATTTACCTAATGATGCAGATCTCGTTGTGACTCATCAAGATTTAACCGATCGTGCAAAGGATAAGCTTCCAGAAGCGAATCACATTTCGGTTAAAAACTTTATGAACAGCCCAAAATATGATGAACTTGTTGCTGAGTTAACTTCCGCAGGTGAAGTGCCAGTGAAAGAAGAAGTAGAGCAAGTTGAGAAGAAAGATATTAATAAAGTAGTGTTTGCATGCGATGCTGGAATGGGATCAAGTGCAATGGGCGCATCAGTCCTTCGCAATAAGTTCAAGAAAGCTGGACTTCAAGACATTGATGTGACAAATACGGCTATTAGTAACTTACCAGATGATGCCGACTTAATCGTAACGCACCAGGACTTAACAGATCGAGCAAAAGCAAAACGTCCTGATGCTGAGCATATCTCAGTGGCAAACTTTATGAATAGCCCGAAATACGAAGAGCTTGTTGATAGACTTAAAAAGTAGGTATAGCCAGAATTCGAGGTGAACCATGTGTTTATTTCAGCAAGGGAACGAACAATTCTTCAGCTTCTATTAGAGAGTAATGACTATTATACGGTCAAAGGAATCGCTCAAGAACTTGAGGTAAGCGAACGAACGGTTCACCGTGATTTAGTAGGCGTAGAGGATATTCTCACTCAGTATGATTTAACCTTAAACAAGAAAGCTGGAGTAGGGGTTCGAATTGATGGTGAAGAATCCAACCGAAATGAGTTGAAAAGCTATCTAGTTGATCTAACCATTACGGAATACACGCAACAAGAAAGGGAGACGCTGATTCTATGTAAGCTATTGGAATCAGCTGATCCTATTAAGTTAATTGG
The DNA here is from genome assembly GCF_056173695.1 of Anaerobacillus sp. 63XJN7_5_ISO-PGPR-S23-430. Classification (NCBI taxonomy): domain Bacteria; kingdom Bacillati; phylum Bacillota; class Bacilli; order Caryophanales; family Bacillaceae; genus Anaerobacillus; species Anaerobacillus sp. 63XJN7_5_ISO-PGPR-S23-430. The sequence continues at coordinate 194,773 of NZ_CM149686.1, forward strand.
TCTAGCGAATGACTTGAGAGTGACAGTTGCTACTGTCAGTCATGATTTAGACAAAGCGGAAGAATGGCTTGAAAGAATGCAGCTTTCATTAATACGAAGGCGGGGATATGGTGTGCAGGTTGAAGGGACTGAAGCCCTGAAAAGGCACGCCATGAGTTCCTTGCTTGCTTCTGAGTTTAATGATTCAGACTTTTTTACGTTGTTAAAGAAGTCGATTCAAAAGAAATCTCAAGGCAATGTTCTCGAATCTGCTTCCGAACGATTGCTAGGGTTAGTTGATCGAGATAAGCTTTTGAAAGTTGAAACAATCGTTGATGATATTAACAATGAGTTACCTTATATGATCGCTGATAGTGCATATATTGGTTTAATTGTGCATTTGACTCTGGCTGTGGAGCGTATTCAAAAGGGTGAAAAGATCGAGATTGATGAAGACTATTTAAGCACGCTAAGGAATACGAAAGAGTTTGGTTTTGCTAGAATAATCGCTACAAAACTTGAAGAATCTTTTAGTGTCTTAATACCTGAAGCTGAGATCGGTTATATCACCATGCATTTACGCGGAGCCAAATTAAGAAACACTGGAGACTACTATTTAGAAGAAACAAATTATCCGATTCTTGTTAAAACCAAGGAGTTAATCCGCTATGTAGATAAGCGTCTCAATGCGAATTTAGAAACGAATGAATCACTTCTAGAGGGTTTAGTGACACACCTCGGTCCTGCTACGCATCGTGTTAGGCAGAACATGAATATCCATAATCCTTTGCTTACAAAAATCAAAGCAGATTATGCTGACTTATTCCAACTGCTTGAAGATGCGCTAAAAGATACTTTTCCGGGGGTATCCATTCCTGATGAAGAAGTTGGTTTTCTCGTCCTTCACTTTGGTTCAGCCCTTGAAGGTCGCTTTCAACATAACGAAGTGAATATTCTTGCCGTATGCTCAAGTGGTATCGGGACATCCAAAATGCTGGCGACTCGATTGAAGCAGGAGTTACCAGAAATCCAAACTATCAAAAGCGCTTCATTATTTGAACTACAAGATGAAGATCCAGAGAATTATGATCTGATTGTTTCTACAATCCCTCTCCCTGAATATGAAGGAGAGTATATAAAGGTAAATCCTTTTTTAACGGAGGAAGAGGCAACACGAATCCGCTCGACTCTTCATAAGAAGTCGATGATGAAAAGAAGAAGCACGGTCGAGAAGCCAAAGACGGATAAGGAATCCTTGTTTTTTTCAAATGATGAAGCGAGTACCTGGTTTCGTAAAGCTGAATTATATACCAAGACTGCAGCTTCAGTAGTGGAATTATTTCGAGTAAATCAATCTGAACACAAAGAGGTGGAGAAGCTTTTAGCAGAAGAGTGTATGCGTCTAGAAATGCTTGATGCTATCAGCGATTCATCAGATGTTAAAGAAGCACTTCTAAAGCGCGAAACCATTAGTGGAGTGGGTATTCCTGAGACTTCACTTGCATTGTTTCATACGCGGACACCTGAAGTTAAGAAGCCTGTGTTTACAATTGTTCGATTAATGGAACCTGTTCAGAGAAAGGCAATGGATGGTTCATTTATTGAAATGGACACCGCTCTTTTACAACTGGCACCAGAGGATTCGCCAATTGAAAGCATTGAGATCATGAGCTACATTAGTTCTCTTATCATTGAATCAAATGAAAGCATCGCGCTTTTTTCGGGGAGCAATCAAGAATCAATTGGATTGTATCTCGCTAACAAAATGAAAAGTCATGTAGAAAAACAATTAGGATTTAAAGGAGACGATTAAAATGGCAAAAGAAATTCTATCAACTGAGAACGTATTACTAAACGAAACGGCTGCAACAAAAGAAGAGGCTATCCGTATGGCAGGTCAAATCCTTGTAGACAACGGTTATGTGGATGAAAGCTACCTTGAGCAAATGCAAGAACGTGAAAAGATCACGACGACTTACATGGGCAACTCTGTTGCAATTCCTCACGGTACGGAGGATGCTAAGAAAGCTGTGAAGCATTCTGGACTATCCATCATCCAATTGCGAGAAGGCGTTGATTTCGGAGATGGAAATATTGCGAAGATTATCATAGGTATTGCTGGTAAGGATAATGAACACTTAGAGATCCTTTCTCAAATTGCCATTGTATGTTCTGAAGAAGAAAATGTAGAAGAGTTGATTCAAGCGGATTCCAAAGAAACGTTAATCTCAATGTTTAACGAGGTGAATTAATCATGCTTGCCGTTCATTTTGGTGCTGGAAATATTGGAAGAGGCTTTATTGGTAAGCTTCTTTCTCAATCAGGATATGAAGTATGCTTCGTAGATATCAACGAGAATGTGATTAACGAGCTTAATGAACGAAATAGTTATACAGTGGAAATATTAGGTCAGGATAAGGAGAAGATTGCTGTTGAGGGTGTGAAAGGTATTAATAGCCAACAAGATCCTGAGGCAGTTGTCGATGCGATCTATCAAGCTGACCTTATTACGACCGCTGTTGGCCCGACCGTATTGAAATTGATTTCTTCTGCTATCAAAGAAGGCATCTCAAAACGTATCGCAGATGGAAAGGCTCCCGTTAACGTTATTGCATGTGAAAATATGATCGGTGGCAGTACAATGCTTCGAAAAGCTGTTGAAGAAAAGATGGATGAAGCGGATCGTAAAGTGCTAGATCAATATGCTGGTTTCCCAGATGCCGCAGTGGATCGTATTGTTCCAAATCAAACGCACGAAGATCCATTAATGGTTGCGGTTGAACCGTTCTATGAATGGGTAGTCGATCAAACTATGATGGCTGGAGAGGTTCCGGATATTGCTGGGCTTACGTACGTTCAAGATCTTGCTCCTTACATTGAGCGGAAGTTGTTCACCGTTAATACTGGACACGCAGTGACAGCTTACCTTGGTTATCAAGCAGGGTATGAGACAATAAAGGAAGCACTAGACACTGAAGATATCTATCATGATGTTAAGAAAGCTCTTGAAGAGTCTGGTGAATTGCTTCAGCATAAGCACGGTTTCGAAAAAGAGGCGCATGAGGCTTATATTACAAAAATTCTTGGTCGTTTTCTAAATCCACATCTAGTGGATGAAGTTACTCGCGTTGGACGAGCTCCAATTCGTAAAATTGGAGCTGACGACCGTCTTGTTGGACCGGCACGTCAGCTCGCGGAATTAAACAAAGAACCAAACTACCTTGCGAAAGGAATTGCAGCAGCATTACGATTTGATCCTAAAGAAGATGAAGATGCTGTAACGATTCAGAGTAAAATCAAAAACGAAGGTCTTTCTAGTGCGATTACTGCTTTTACAGGAGTAACCGAAGGAGAAACTCTATTTGATCTAATTAGCAAGCATTATAAAGAAATGGCGTAATCTCTACGCAGAAGGGGAGCTCATTAAATGGAGCTTCCCTTTATTTGTTTGAAATCTGTTCGTTTCGGAATTATTTATTAGGGATAAATAATATCTTAAATCGTATCATTTTGTTACGATTTCGTATTAGGACTTGTGCCAACCTCAATACAATTCTACTATTAAGGTATGGCGTTAGTCATATTCATTTTCAATGGGAAGGGGAACACGAATGTTCAATATATTACTTCAGTCTCACTCAGGTTCATGGGCGATTCTTGTTTTGCTATTAGTGGTTAGTTACTTTGCTCCTAAGCAAAAGATCTCGCTTATGATTCAGCGATTATTTTACTTGATTATGCTCGGTACTGGAATTGGGATGCTCTTTATCCTTGGTTTTCCGCTGATCTATGTGCTTAAAGGGATCCTGGCGGTTGTGTTAATCGGGGTTATGGAAATGATTGTTGGAAGAAGAAAGCGTGCCGAATCAACAAAAATGCTTTGGATCGCATGTATTGTTCTTATTTTAGTTATTATTTCAATCGGCTACAATTGGATTTAATGTGAAAAAGCGACAGCCAATAAAATTGGCTGTCGCTTTTTTTAGTGGCTTCAGTCCCTCGATCGCTTCACCTCATAAAATGAACACAAAGACCGTGTTCTTTTTATAAGGCTCCAGCGCTTGTCGGGCCTAATCGGTCACTTCCGCTTTTGTTACCATCCAGCTGCAGTGACCAGTCCCTCGATCGCTTCACCACTCAAAATGAACACAAAAGACGTGTTCTTTTTGAGTGGCTCCAGCGCTTGTCGGGCCTAACCAGTCACTTCCGCTTTTGTTATTCCCAAGGTTTTTCTGTGGTTAGGAGGCCGGCTAGTTCTTTACTGGCCTGGCGGTGTTCTTTGCGTTTTTCTGCTCGGGCGGGAGCTGTTTCGTGTAGGTTTTTTTCTTCTTCTGATTCAGGGATGACTTTTGGAACGGGTAGTGGTTTTTTCTTTTCATCCAATGCCACAAATGTAAGGAATGCTGTAGCTCCTATATGTCGTTCGCCCGATAGGAGATGTTCTGCAATTACTTTCACAAATACTTCCATAGAAGACTTTCCGGTGAATGTCACGTATGCTTCGAGACAAACAGAGTCGTCTGGTGTAATCGGGTGTAAGAAGTCAACAGAGTCAGTTGAGGCTGTTACAACTTCACTACGACAGTGGCGCATTGCTGCGATTGATGCAATATCATCAATGTCTCTCATCAGCTGGCCACCAAATAAAGTATTATGATTGTTTGTTGCTTCTGGGAATACGTGACTTGTTTTGACAACACGTGATTCGCGAATGTATTTAGATTCCATAGTCGTCTCTCCTTATTATGCTTTTCTTGTCGTCTATCTTTACTATGCCCTTGATTAGGAGCTGAAAAACCTCTGTCAAATATGTAAGAGTAGAGGAGTTACCTAAAGTAGCGATTATATAAATCGTCCCACTCATCTTCGTTCACGTCAAAGACTGTTTTTGAATCCCATTTTGATAAATTGTCTCAAGGTTTAAATCGATCCATGTGTTTCTTTATGTATCGAGGTTTTCAAAAGGATGTGATGTATGTGATTTTTTTGAAGTAATTGAAGAGAGAGAAGATCGGTTGACCACTTTCTGTACAGATGCGTAGTAAATACTCATCTACGTTCATACTGAAGCTCCTTTCTTCTCTCTATTTTCATGCAGTCGAATGGATAACGCAACTGATCTACCTCGGCATTCATGAAGAAGCCTTGTATGGGAATAGTAAAGGGTGAAAGGAGTGTGTGGACGTGAACAAGTGGGTTTGTTTTATGATGTTGATCGTACTTTTTCCAAGTCACGTGTATGCGGAGAATAATCGCGAGTTGGCCATTGTTATTGATGATTTTGGAAATGACATGGGTGGGACAGATGAAATGCTTCGATTACCTGTTACACTAACGGTAGCCATTATGCCGTTTCTTGAAACGACTGAAAGAGACGCAGAGGAAGCGCATCGTTATGGACATGAAGTGATCGTTCATGTTCCGATGGAACCGGTAAAAGGGAAGAGAAGCTGGCTAGGTCCAGGCGCAATTACAACTGATCTTTCTAATAAAGAAATTCAAAAGCGAGTAAACGAAGCGATTGAGGCTGTTCCTCATGCGGTTGGAATGAATCACCATATGGGTTCAAAAGCGACAGCTGATGAACGAGTGATGAGGATAGTTCTTGAAGTGTGTCGAGAAAAGGGTCTCTATTATTTAGATAGCAAGACAACAGGCAAAAGTGTCATTCCTGAACTAGCAGAAGAAATAGGGGTACCTTACCTTGAGAATGAGCTGTTTTTTGACGATGTCTATACGATTCAACATATGAGCAGACAAGCTCAAGAGTTGGCGGAAAAGCTGAAGGATGATGAGGCTCATATCGCAATTGGACATGTAGGAATCGCCGGGAAAAAGATGGTAGCTGTTTTAAATGAATTTATTCCAATGTACAAAAGCGAAGCAAAAATTGTACCTCTTTCACAGATGATTCCAGGTTTTGAAATGATTGATGAAAGCATGCCTTAAATAGAACTTCCTCCTTTCTATAATAAATGTTAACATTTATTATATATAGGTTAACATTTGAGGGGGGGAAGAAAATGCAGAAATCAAAGCTTAGAATGATAATTTTATGTGGATTCTTTATTGGCATTACAGTTATTCTTGCACAAATGGAAATCCCTTTACCACTTGTCCCTATTAGTGGACAGACTTTAGCTGTCGGTTTAACCGCCACAATTCTTGGTAGTAAATACGGTGCCATTACAATGACAGGCTATACAATATTAGGGGGGATTGGTCTTCCGGTGTTTGCACAGGCTAAAGGTGGATTAGGAGTCTTATTAGGGCCGACTGGTGGATATATTTTTGCCTTCATTATTGCGGCATATGTTACTGGCCTTATCCTAGAGAAAACATCGTATACTTTGATACATGCGATGTTGGCGAACACCGTGGCTATGATTATCATCCTTTTAATCGGTACGATTCAATTGAAATTTGTTGTAGATCTAAACTGGCATGATGCGATGATTGCGGGAGTTTATCCTTTCTTATTTGTTGGTTTAATCAAAGCATTTCTTGCAAGTTGGTTAGGTATTACTGTTCGCAAACGTCTGATTGAAGCAAGGCTCTTACAAAGTCCAGTGGGACCGATTCAAGCATAAAGTGATCCAAGGACCCTATCTGACACGTTAGCTAAGAAACAATACAAGTGAGGTGTCCATTGTGAAGAACAGAATGGAATGGGGCTTTCTGGGTGGGCGAGTAATACTCGGTTTCATTATGCTAGCTCATGGAATACAGAAACTAGGTGGAATAGGAGATACCATTGCCATGTTTGAAAAGATTGGTCAACCTGCCTGGTTAGCTTATGCTACAGCCATTATTGAAGCCGTTGGAGGAGCGTTTCTTATTGCGGGGATTTTCGTTGTCCCATCTGCGATCCTTCTAGGATTAACGATGATTGGTGCTATTGTTTTTGCAAAGCTTCCTATGGGATTAATAGGAGGCTACGAATTTCCACTCTCCCTTTTTGGATTATCACTTATATTAGCATTTACAGGTAGTAGGAAGTTGGCCTTATCTGAAGTTATTTCAAGTGAAAAATAAAAAGATGAAATAGAACGATCTTTGAAGAGATGATTTTTCAACAAATATTGTACAGCAAGATAGCTCTAAATAGTGCTAAATAAACGTTTGTTTAAGAAGAATAAAATAAAGAAGCGCCTTTCTGTAGAGAGGCGCTTCTATTTGTGTCATATCCAGATAAAATTCAGAATATATCTCGGTTAGCGATGCTCTTATGGAATATCATGTCCCATAGAACTTGTTAGAATTTCAAACCACTGATCACGTGATAAGGAGTAAGAAAGAGCTTCGACAGCACTATCAATTCGCTCTAGCTTTCCTGATCCAACGATTGGCATAATGTTTGCCGGATGGTTAAGTAGCCATGCATAAAGCACTTGATCGATCCCTTCAGCACCGGTCTCAGAGGCTATCTTTTCTATCGTCTTGCGGAGACGAACTGCTTTATCGTCTTGCGATGTGAACACATCTCCTCCTGCAAGTGGAGACCATGCCATTGGTTTCATTCGCTTTTCCTGACAAAGATTTAACGTGCCATCTTCGAAGTTCTCAAGATGGTAGGCTGAAAGTTCCAGCTGATTTGTAATTAACGGTTGATCCACATAAGATTGTAGCATGTTAAATTGATGATGTTTGAAATTAGAGACTCCAAAATGACGAACCTTTCCAGCTTGTTTTAATTCAGAAAAAGCTTCGGCCACTTGTTCTGGATCCATAAAGGGGTCAGGTCGATGAATTAACAGGACATCGATATGCTCAATCCCAAGTGCTGTAAGGGACTGTTCAGCAGAAGCGATGATGTGATCTTTACTTGTATTATAATGATGAGATTGGTGGGAGGGACGATTGGGAGACTCGATTACAATCCCGCATTTTGTGACAATCTCCATTTGGTCACGTAGAGATGGCTTGAGTGCTAATGCCTTCCCGAAAAGTTCTTCACACTCATAACTTCCATAAAGATCAGCATGATCGAACGTTGTAATGCCACGATCGAGATTATGCTCTATTAAAGAAAGTGTTTCTCCGCTCGTTTGATTCCAGTCTGCCAGTCGCCAGAGACCATGAACGAGACGAGAGAATGATAAATCTGCTGTTAGATGAATACGCTGCATCATTAAACCTCCAAAATGGTTTTGTATGTACTTTTCTTATCATAATGTAATGAAATCGTTTGCGCAACTTGTTGAACCTTTATTAGTTGGCAAATGTGCTCACCCTTAATGATAATGCTTCTCATTATCATTAAGGCGTGCTATAATGAAAAAAATAGTCAACGAAGAGGTGGGTAAAATGGTTGAAACGTTACAAATCTCCATGTTTTTCTTAATACTGGTCTTTTCCTTTACAGCATTTGCACTTGTTCTTAGAGCAGAGGCTTTAAGAAGTGGTTATGTACGTGAAAAGAAAACGAGTGCTTTTGAATCAACACCACCAATTTCATTTAAGAAAAGTTATTGACTTTCTAATTGATAAAGATTATCATTATCGGTATAGAAGAAAAGAGACATGGTGTTCCCCGACACAAATTGTCCTATATAGCTCAAACAAAGCCAAAGAAGTTCCCCCTTCTCCAATTGTTTGAATATTGTAGCTGCCAACGCCGGCAGCTATTTTTATTTGTCTCCTTTAATAAATATACATAAATGCTTTTATACCAGTGATTTAGAAAGGGTTTTTATCCATATATTTTCATTTACAAAATTTAATAACGTGCTAAACTAATTTTTGGAAGTACACATATAATGGGGGTTATACCAATGAAAAAGGTCTTTTTTGTATTGAGTTTATCAATGCTTCTCGTCGTAGCAGCATGCGGTTCAAATACAAATAGTGCTAATGAAACTAGCGGAGATGCAGAGCAGATGGACACGAAGAGTGTTCTACTTGATTTTCAATCTGAAATTGTTAGCGTATTGAAAGAAAATAATGAAGACATTGCAGCATACGAGTCAGCTAAGTTTGCTGTAAGTGACAGTGAAACACCAGAAGAGGAAAAGCCTTCAACTGAAGAACTTAAAGAGCTGAAAGGCAGTGCTGTAGAAGCAAGCAAAGCCACTGTTGAAGGTATTGAAAGCCTGGAAGTTCCATCTGAATTGAAAGACTCGAAAGAAGAAATTGAAAGCGCACTTGATGAACTAACGGAAGCCTATGAAATTCGCGCAGAGCAAGCTGCTATTGATGATCCTTCAGTGCAAGAGAAGGCATTAGAGCATTTTACGATGTTTGAAGATCAAATGGGTAAAGTATTTGAAGATGCTGATTTAATTAAGCCAAGCTTTGCGAAAGAACTAGAATAGAGAAATTTAACCCTGCATATTAAATGCAGGGTTTTTTACATAGTAGTTTTTTGTATGACGTATACGATTTCACGTATGATAAGCTAGGGGAGGAAACGCTCTTAATAATCAAGAGGCCTGTGTTCTGATAGAATGAAAAAATGAACAGGTTAATTTAAAAAAGGAAGTGTCACTATGAACGAACGTTTATCGAAATTTACGAATTACCTTATTGAGCAGAATCAAGATTTTGCCTACATCCATTCCCCTTCTAATGTCTATTATTTGACTAACTTTCATTGTGAGCCTCATGAAAGGTTGCTTGGACTTTTTGTGGTGCCGAATCAGGAACCATTCCTAGTCTGTCCTGGAATGGAAGTTTCACAGGCTAGAGACGCAGGGTGGAAATATGACATTATCGGCTATAGTGATTCAGAACAACCATTTGACTTCATTTTTGAAGCATTGAAACAACGTGGCATCCATAAACCAACTAGTGCTTCGATTGAAAAAGGTACGCTTGCTTATGAGCGAGCTGAAGAACTGCAAGCACGTTATCCTGAGCTGAGCTATCACTCAGCAGAGCTTGGACTGAATCAATTGCGCCTAATTAAGGATGAGAAAGAAATTGAAGTATTACGTGAAGCAGCAGCACTTGCTGATTTTGGTGTAGAGACTGGTGTTAAGGCTTTACGAGAAGGTGTTACAGAGATGGAAGTCCTTGCTACCATTGAATTTGAATTGAAGAAAAAAGGAATTCGTGAGATGTCATTTTCAACAATGGTCTTGTTTGGTGAGAAATCTGGACAACCACACGGTAACCCTGGAGAGCGTCAATTAAGAAAAGGAGATCTCGTCTTATTTGATCTCGGAGTTGTATTAAACGGGTATTGCTCTGATATTACTAGAACAGTGGCTTTTGGTGAGACTAACGATAAGCAAAGAGAAATTTATGAGACAGTATTAAGTGCACAAACGGAATCACTTAATATCTCAAAATCCGGGACACGACTAGGTGATATTGACCTTGCAGCAAGAAACGTTATTTCTGATGCAGGCTATGGCGAACACTTTCCACATCGTATTGGACATGGTATTGGAATTGAAGTACATGAGTTTCCTTCCATGAGCGAGAAGAATGACGACTTGCTTCAAGTAGGTATGACGTATACGATTGAGCCGGGTATCTATCTACCAGATGTTGGCGGCGTGCGTATAGAAGATGATGTTCTTGTAACAGAGACTGGTTATGAGACGTTAACAAAGTACCCGAAGGATCTACAAATTATTAAGTGAGATAAAGTCGGCTCTTCAAAGAGCCGGCTTTAAAAAGAGTTAGGTGGATTGTCATCATTCTGTTTATTTCATGTCATCAATAGTAGTGTATAATAATAATATATTTTGGCTTGAAAGAAGAGAGGTACAGCTGTGAATACTGAGAAAAAAAGTGAGTATCTTTTATTTGGAGCGTGGGCTGCTTCAGTTCTTGCCCTTGCTGGAAGTTTGTATTTTTCTGAAGTTCTTAGATACGAACCTTGTGAACTATGTTGGTATCAAAGGATTCTCATGTATCCTCTAGTTATAATTCTAGGTATCGCTGTGGTGCGAAAAGACGCATCCCAACGATTTTATGTTCTCCCATTGTCGATCATTGGTACATGCGTTTCGCTGTATCATTATTTGCTACAAAAAACATCTTTTCTAGCAGAAGCGGCACCTTCATGTGGTAGGGTTCCATGTACAGGTGAATATATTAATTACCTTGGATTTATTACGATACCGTTTCTTGCACTTATTGCATTTCTAATCATTACGATTCTAATGGTTGCCTTACATAAGCAAACAAAGAGGGAGGAAAACATGTGAAGAAAGCTATTATCTTTCTTGGTATTGTCATCGTAATATTCGGAGCACTCGCCTTCGTTACAAACTATAGTAATAGTGAGAAGACAGAAGGGAATCCATACGGGAAGAGCTCTTTAAATCCGGCTACAATAGAGCAACTTGACGATCCATTATATCAAAATCAAATTTTACCTGATGAGCTTGAGGAAGCCCTGTCTAATGAAGAAGATGCCTTCGTTTATTTCTATAGTCCAACATGTATCCATTGTAAAAATACTTCCCCAGTCCTTGTACCACTTGCCGAAGACATGGGAATTGAATTGAAAAAATACAATGTTCTTGAGTTTGAACAAGGTTGGAATGATTACAGAATTGAATCAACGCCAACTCTTGTGCGATTTAAAGATGGTAAAGAAGTTGATCGTATTGTAGGTACGCAATCAGAAGACACTTTTAAACAGTGGATCGAAAAGAATGATTAACATACTAAAGCACCCTATGAGGGTGCTTTTTGTATACAATAAAACATTGGAATGTTTACACGTCATTCAACCGGGAACTAGAGATGTGAGGATAAAACGAAAGGTGGAGAATCATGAGTCATATTAATGGAAAAGTAGTTATTATTACTGGAGCAAGCAGTGGAATCGGCGAAGCAACGGCGAAGAAACTTGCAGGAGACGGCGCAAAAGTTGTTCTTGCAGCTCGACGTGAGGACCGCCTTGAAGAATTAAAGAACGATATTACGAACAATGGCGGAGAAGCAATTATTCAAACAACAGACGTAACTTCAAGGGAACAAATGCAGGCTCTTGCCGATAAAACCATTGAGCATTATGGACAGATTGACGTCATGATCAATAACGCAGGATTGATGCCACTATCATTCATGAATAAGCTTAAGATTGATGAGTGGGATAAGATGGTTGATGTGAATATAAAAGGTGTCCTCTACGGTATTGCCGGAGTTCTTCCACATATGGAAGAAAGAAAATCTGGACATATTATTAATGTATCTTCTGTTGCCGGTCATGAAATTATGCCAGCTGGTGCAGTGTATTGTGGTACGAAATTTGCTGTACGAGCGATTACAGAAGGACTGCGTAAGGAAATGTCTCCTTCAACAAATATTCGTGCAACGATCATATCACCAGGGGCTGTTGCAACAGAGTTAACGAACACAATTACAGATGAAGATGTTCAAGAGAAGTTGAACAATCGCGGACCAAATGGTCTTGATCCACTAGATCCAGAGGCGATTGCTGATGCCGTTTATTATGCTGTTGGTCAACCTGACAGTGTATCGATCAATGAAGTACTAGTGCGTCCAACATCCCAAGGATAATGAAAAAACCGTTCTCCATTTAGGAGAACGGTTTTTAACTTTCTAGATTAAGGTTCTAGAGCAACATTGTGGCGACCATCTTGGCCAATTGCGCACAGAGAACCGCTGCGTAGCTACCGACAACATTACCTACAATTCCCATCAAAAGTCCAACAGGAGCAAGTGAAGGTTGGAAAACAGAGGCAACGATTGGTGCCGAGCTTGTCCCACCAATATTTCCTTGTGAACCTACGGCTACAAAGAAAAGAGGGGCACGTAATAAGCGCGCTGCGATGAAAATAACAAGAATATGAATACTGAGCCACACAATGCCCATTAAAACATATTGTGGTGAATCCACTACATAAGTAAGATCCGCTCTTGCCCCTATTGTTGCAAGCAAAAGATAAATGGCTGTATAGCCGACTTTACTAGCGCCATAACCCTCTAGCTTTTTAATAGGAGTGAATGAGAACAAAATACCGATGGCAGAAATAATCATGACTGTCCATGTTGTTGTAGAAAGAACAGCTGATTGTGGAAGATTCTCGGAAATTTTCAATACAATATAAGAGACACCAAAGCCAAGTCCAAGTAATCCTAGTAGCTGAGGTACTTGAATTGGGCGTTCATTCTTACGTTGAATATCATTCATTTCCTTATTCACACTTTGAATAACGGAATCGTCCGCTTTGTTCCATTTGTTAAACTTGTGCTGGAATCCTGCTAGGAAAATCATAATCCCCATCCAGCTATAGCCGACAACAGTGTCAACGACAATAATTGGGGAAAGAATTTCTTTCGGTGTCCCCACTGCTTCAATCATTGCAGCCATATTCGCTGAGCCGCCAATCCAACTTCCTGCGAGAGCAGCAACTCCTGTCCATGCGTCTGCAGGTAGCCAAGGTTGGAAGATGGCTAGTGCAATCGGCCCGCCGATAATAACACCGATTGTTCCTGCTAGGAACATTAATAAGGCTTTTGGTCCTAATCTTAACGTAGCTGGGACGTTAGCTGATAATAATAACAGCAGGAGCCCAACTGGAAGAATATACGTAGAAACGAAGCCATATAAAGTCGACTCTTGCGGAATAATCGCAAATGTCGTTGATAGCATTGGGATAAAGTATGTCCAAATTAACGGTGGGGCATAATGAAATATCTTCTGCAGAACGTTGTTTTTTGATTCGCCAAGCATGAAGATTGCTCCAACTACAACCGTTAGATAGACAAATACAGCCATCGGATCCTCAATTAATGGATTAGCCTTTGACCAGGCTAGTGCAAATGTCATTATTGTTCACTCCTTGATGTTAGACTATAGTCGCAAATAGACATTATATCATCTAAGTGACTTTCTTCGCTTTTAAAATTAATTAAAGAAAAATTGCAAGTATTAGAAAAATTCATAGCTTGTATTAATGAAGCATACATATTGTGTAGAGCGAGGATAAAGGAGTGAATTTCCATCGGTCTATTAAATGAATTTCGTCATTTCGCTATTAGAGGTAACGCGGCTGATATGGGAATTGGAATTGTCCTAGGCGCAGCGTTTAGTAATTTTATCGATTCGCTTGTTTCAGATATAATACTTCCACCTGTAGGTCTACTATTAGCGAGAATTAATTTTTCCGATCTTTTTATTAGTTTAAATGGGCATTATTATCCTTCTCTCTCTGATGCAAAAGAAGCCGGGGCGGCAACAATCAATTATGGAGTTTTCCTTACAACGTCCATTCGCTTTTTAATCATTTTCTTTTCGGTGTTTCTTGTCGTTCGTCAGTTGAATAGATGGCGAAAACCAGGACAGGATCCTATTAATTCTATGACTAGAAAAGAATGCCCGTTTTGCTGTACACCGATACCTTCGAAAGCGGTGATTTGTCCGAATTGCTCTACATCTCTTCGTGAAGAATTTGAACCGCCTTCACTAAAGGTTCATGTTCGGAAAGATTCAAGAACATCATTTAAGTAATAGGAATGATATGTATGGGCAACAAGCGATTAACTTTTTCTTCTGATGGGAATATAAAGTGGTAACGACAGAAGGAAAGGTGAGAGGACAAACATGATTGGTTGTTTGCTCATACATGGATTTACAGGGTCACCATTTGAGGTTGAACCTTTGGCAAATTATTTTCGAAGTCAAACGGATTGGGTTGTAGCATCACCGACACTTCCAGGACACGGTGAGAACGATTCACTTAAAGGGATTACCTTTCAACAGTGGGTAGATACAGCTGAGGAATATTTAGTACAGTTATTAGAAAGGTGCGACACGATTTATCTCATTGGGTTTTCAATGGGGGGCGTTCTTGCAGGATATTTAGCAACGAAGTACCAAATCGATAAATTAGTATTATTAAGTGCAGCTATACAGTATATCCATCCTTTTCAAATGGTGAAGGATATAAGAGAAATGATGACTGATCTATGCAGAGGAAAGCTTCTTCAGAATGAGTTATTCATTCGCTATAGCAAAAAGGTAAAGACAACGCCACTCCTTGCTTCATTAGAATTTCGAAAGCTTGTCCAACACCTCAAGCCATCCTTCGAACAGGTCTCTATTCCAACGATCATTTTACAGGGAAAGCTTGATGGAATGGTACCTTATAAAACCGCTGATACGATTTATCAGTTGATTCGTTCGGATGAGAAACAGGTTAGATTGATGGAGAATTCAAAGCATTTGATCTGCCACGGGGAGGATCGGGATGAGGTTATTCATACGGTGTACCGTTTCCTTACAAACTAGCGGGATGATTGTTTATAAAACAAAGAACTTGCTTTTAACTATAAAGAACAGCTTCATACTTGCTAGCTCCTTCTTAGGGTCTCGGTGAAAAGGAGAAAAAGAGATGCGAAATCCACTACTTACTCCAATAATGATTGAAAAATACGCTAAACGACTTGTTGTCCGATTGAAACAACCATCGTTATCTGGGATTGTTTTGACTGGTAGCTTTGCTAGAGGGGAAGCTGGTCCATATTCCGATCTGGATATCTGGTGTTTTTATAAGGAGCTCCCAAGTAAGTCGCCATGTCTCCCTGAACTAACGGGTATTTCACTTGATCTAAGAGAAGTTAGTCTACAGGAATTTAGTGAAATGGCTGATGGGTCAAAAGAGTATGTGGCTCCTTGTTTTGAGCAATTAAATGTATTTGGAGAAACACCTTTTGTCCTTCCTTCAAGAAATAAAATCAAGGTTGGTCTTATGAGCCTGCTACAGTCTATTGATACTCGCTTGCAACAGTGTGTGCCACCAATCAACCACTACGAATTATTAAATGACATCATGTACGCCCTTCGCATCGAACAGTTCTTCAAGACTTCACAATACCCCCTCACCCTATCTGAACTATACGCTATACAATTTGAAGAGAGCGATCGCTTCCTAGTAGAGTGTTATTCTTCATTCTTATTTGGAGAGCGACACAAAAGTGAGGATGAAATTCATAGCGGGATTCATCTTTTTATGGAGAAGAGATTGGAATAAGAAGGATTTTAAAATCATCTCGAGAAACAAATGGTAGAGGTATTGAAAGAAAATGATACTATACTTAGATGAAAAGGCAGGGTGGATGAAGTGGCGACGTTTGATGATTTTATGAAACTTGATATTCGTGTTGGGGAAATTATTGAAGTGAATGATTTTAAAAAGGCTAGAAAACCAGCTTATCAATTAAAGGTAGATCTGGGGGAGGAAATTGGTATCAAGAAGTCCAGTGCACAAATTAAGGACCTGTATAACCAGAATGATTTAATCGGTAAACAGGTGATGGCAGTGGTGAATTTCCCCCCACGGCAAATTGCAGATTATATGTCTGAAGTACTTGTATTAGGCGTATACGGAGATGAAGGAGTCGTGCTAATACAGCCTGATCAAAAAGTGAAAAAAGGTGATAAATTAGGATAAGGAGTGCATATAAGCATTCTTTTTTTCTTGTCTATTTACTTCCAATCCCTATATAATGATTTAATATCTAAAAAATGTAAAAATGAGGTGAGGGAGTGAAGCAAGAAGAAGCAGTTCGACTGATATCTAACAGTCTGGAGCAAGATCCTCTCGTAAAAGCAATTTTCCTTAAAGGATCTATGGGGCGAAACGAACATGATGAAAATTCGGATGTTGATCTTTATTGTCTTGTAGAAGAGAACGATGTGGAGTTGTTTCTTAAGAATCGAAAGCATCATTTAGAAGCATATGCTAATCTTCTCTTTTATGATGAAATTTTTATTATTGCTCCACAGATCATCGCTGTGTTCGATAATATGCTCCATCTTGATTTATTTACAGTGACAGCGGAATCGTTGGTAGAGAAAGATTATTGCAAAGTGATTTATGATCCCAACAATCGGTTGAGTCATTTTAATGAGGAGTTAACCTTATCGAGGCAGGAGTTTATCAATCACGTGGATGATACAGCTTTTTTCTTATTTTAATACGAGAAGTCCAGAAGAAGAGGAAACGATATTTGGTCTGTTCATATGTTAAATCAAGTTATGCTTCATTATTCAAGAGTGATATTGCACCGTTATCATCCGGATCGAGCTCAGCTTGGTTTAAAAGCATTGGATGGAACACTGAAAGAGAAAAAGGTTGAGAAGTCGAAAGAAATTTTTCAGTTTATGACGATTGAAGAGCATGAGAAATCTGCTAAGTTTATTCGAAACTGGTTGAAGGAAGAGGAAGATTGGATCATAGAGCAGTTAGAAGGTACGGTTTATAGTGTGCCTTTTCTTAAACGTATGATTTGGAATTGATATAGAACGAAAAGAAAAGGCGCTCTCTGGCGTCTCTTCTTTTCGTTTTGGGACCTAGCTAGTTAATCGATATGGTTTCGGGTTCAAACGCGATTTTAGCACCTTCATAAATGGCGCGTTTCGCATCTAGCTCACCAGCAAGACGAGCGCCACCGATAACTGCGATATCAACACCTTTTTGTGAAAGCAATTCGCATTCACGGGGTATATTCGATTCCTGCCCAGCTGCGAGAATGATGGTGTCGGCTTCGAGAAATTCTTTCTCGCCTGTCTCTGCATTTCTGATTGTAAGACCATCCTTTGTCATTTCTTCATATGAGAGATTCGTTCGAAACTTCACACCATTTTGTTTTAAATCCTGCAACATCGCCCATTTAGTTGTTTTGCCAAGGCCTTCACCCATTTTTCCATTACGTCTTAGAAGGAGAATGTTATTGATTCCTTTTTCGATTAAGAAATGAGACACATCGCATCCGATGCCACCGGCCCCAATGATAATCACATTTCTGCCCACAGCCACATTACCAGAAAGAACGTCTGGATAAGCGATGGAGTGTTCAATACCCGGAATAACCGGTTGCCGTGGTGTCACACCAGTTGCTACCACAACAAGATCTGGTGAATGATTTAAAAGCTCTTGTTCTGTTGGTTTATGATTTAAATAAATCTTAACGCCTAATCGGTTTAGTTCCGTTGTATAGTAGCGAATGGTTTCATCAAATTCTTTCTTGATTGGAATTTTTCTAGCCAGGTTAAACTGCCCACCAAGCGCAGAGCTCGCCTCATAAAGTATCACGCTATGACCTAATTCAGCATGAGCTCTTGTAGCTTCCATGCCAGCGACGCCTCCACCGAGCACAATAACTTTTTTTATATTTTCAGCTTTCTTAATGGTCCACTTGTGCTCTCTGCCAGCCCTGGGATTAACAAGACAAGAGACGGCTTTGCCTTCGAAGGCATGATCAAGGCATGCCTGGTTACAAGCGATGCATGTGTTGATCTGATCAAGTGCTTGTTCCTTCGCCTTCACTAATAGATGTGGATCGGCCAGGAAAGGTCTAGCCATTGAGACCATATCGAGTTTCTGAAGTAACTCTTCAGCTAGAACCGGGTCATTAATTCGATTACTTCCAATCACCGGGATGGTCACCGCTTCTTTAATTTGTAGAGCGGGTTCAATAAAACCAGCACGAGGCACCATCATTGAAATCGTTGGGACTGTTGATTCGTGCCAACCGATTCCAATGTTTAGAATATCAGCGCCATGGGCCTCTAATTTTGTAGCTAGTTGAACGGTTTCTTCTGGTGTTGAGGAGTCGGGTACTAAATCGAGTCCAGACATACGAAAAATCACTGGATAATCCTCTCCGACTGTTTTTCGAACTGCTTTAAGGACTTCGATTGCAAAACGGGTGCGATTCTCAAAGTTTCCGCCCCATTTATCTGCTCGCTTATTTGTTCTTGGTGATAGGAATTGATTGATTAAATATCCTTCAGAGCCCATGATTTCTACTGCGTCAAATCCAACCTCTTTCGCTTTCCTGGCAGCTTCTGCATAGGATTCAAGTAAATTAAGAATATCAAGTTCATTTAGTTCCTGGGGAGTTTCTCTGTGTATGGGCGATTTGATAGGAGATGGAGCGACAGACGGAATGCCGTTCATCTCAGAGTAAGCATATCGTCCAGCATGAAAAAGCTGTGCCGCAATACGCCCATTTGCTGTATGCACGCTGCTTGTTAATCGTTTCATGACTCGAAGATCATCGTCTCGATAGAATCCTAGAAAATGGTGTCCACCATCGCCTTCAGGTGAAACAGAAATCCCTCCTGTGACAATGAGACCTGGCCCGTTCTCTCCTGACCGTTCAGTATAAAACGAAATGAGAGCATCCTCTTGATCCTTATTACCTTCCATTCCAAGGTGCATGGATCCCATCATTACTCTGTTCGGCAGGGTTAATCTCCTTAATTGAATTGGTTTAAATAATTTTTCCCATTTCATAACTGCTCACCACACTTCTTTGTTTTGAACACATTTCGATGAATGGTCATTCATTTCCTGTAAAGAAAGCGTTTTTTTATTTTAAATTTTTATTTTATTCAAGGCAATGGTAATGAATGTTATTGATTTTTGGCTCATTTGAGTAATCAACAATATGAGCAAACATAGATTTATCCAAAAAAAAGAGCGCAAAATGCGCTCCCTAAATGGATATTAATTTTTCTTGAATGCGACAAGAAGGCCACCTTCGCCAGCATAAGTGCCAATAAGCGGCCCCATCGTCGAAAGGATGACGTTTTTAAATTTATAGCGTTCTTGAATTTGCTCGATTAATGCTTTTGCTTTATCCTCACAATTACTATGAGCTACAGCAATGACTTTATCCTCAAAATTATGCCCATACTCGCCAATTTTTTGTATGAACTGGCGTACTGCTCGCTTGTTTCCGCGGATTTTATCAAGGACCTCAAGTGAACCATCGTCATCACTTGCCTTCATAAGTAATTTAATATTCAAGGCAGAAGCAATCGTTCCTCTTACACGATCGAGGCGTCCCCCCTTGATAACGTTCTCAAGGGTGTCTAATAAAAACATTGTTAGCGTATCTTCTGTGTATTCATATGCTTGTTCAACGATGGATTCAAAGGTTTCGCCGTCACGAGCCATTTCTGCAACGTGATAAACAATGATCCCAAGACCTGATGAGGCTGTTTTTGAATTGATGACTTCGATTTTCCTGTCAGGATGTTCCTCATGAAACATTTTCTTTGCAAGTACAGCATTGTCATAAGTAGTGCTTAATGCTCCGGACAGCGCTATAACAAGAATATCGTCCTCAGGACTTGCTTCTTCAAATTTTGTAAGAAAGTCCTGTGGTGCTGGGGCAGAGGACTTAGGAAGTTCTTTCGATTTTTTTAGTTTTTGGTAGAACGTTTGCGTATCAAGATCTACTCCAGCTTTGTATTCTTCTTCACCAAAGAGAAGGTTGAGTGGAACGACCGTTACGTTCAATTCATTTAGCAGTTCTTCAGGGAAGTCGACGCTGCTGTCAGTAATGATTCGAGTTGCCATACAATTACCCCTTTTTTGTTATTACCCGCATCCAGGTATTATGTCTATTGTACCACGCTTCAACGTCTAATCGAACGTAAGTTGTGGCTAATGAATTAAGAATGGAATGGAGAGCCTAATAGAAAGATGTTTGGAGGTGAGAATGGAATGACAATTATTCGGCTAGGGTATGTCGCAATGAGTACAGAACTGAATAACAGCTCTCCGTCTCAGACGATGACATATGCTCAATTTCAAAAAATCCAAGATAGAGAAGCTGCTATTCGGAAACTGGAGCGGATTGCAATTTCAAATCTTGAGAACTGCCTACGTCTTCTTAAGCACAATAAAGGGAACGAGATTCATTTTTTTCGCTTTAGCTCAAGGCTAATCCCGCTTGCCAATCATGAAGCCCTTGAAGGGTGGGATTATCTTTCTCCACTAAAGAAATCGTTGAAACAGGTAGGTGATTTTGCAATTAGAGAAAAAATGAGGGTGGACTTTCACCCGGATCATTTCGTCTTACTTAATTCACCTAAGAAAGAAATTTTACAAGCATCGATTCAAATGCTTTCTTTGCACGTGCGCCTTCTTGAAGAAATGGGACTTCCTTCAACACATCGGTGTGTCCTTCATGTAGGAGGAGCCTATGATGATAAGGAGAAATCACTTGAACGGTTTATCCATAATTGGATGTATACCCCACACAAAATACAACAAACCATTATTTTAGAGAATGATGATACAACGTTTACGCTCCTAGATACTCTTTATTTATGTGAGAAGTTAAACGTGCCGCTCGTTTTTGATTATCATCATCATGTGGCGTGTCATAAAACAAAAGATTGGGTGACAGAATGGGGGAGAGTGGTTAATACTTGGAGAGACTCTTCACTACCTGTTAAGATGCATATTTCTTCTCCTAAGAGTGAAGAGGATTTTCGAAGTCATGCTGATTATGTAGATGTTGATTGGTTCTTTTCTTTTCTAAATGAAGTCAAAGGTAGCACAGACCAAATTGATTGTATGATTGAAGCCAAGCAAAAAGATGCAGCGCTCTTTCAACTGATGGAGAGAATTAGACAAAGAAGTGATGTTGAACTAATTGATCAATCTACGTTTAAACTAAAGTAAAACCGGGCGTGCTTGGCCCGGTTTTACTCTGTGATTTTTTTGCTTTTTTGTTTAGTGGAAGGCTTTGTTTGGTTGGCATGTTCAACAGATTGAGACAGCTCTTTTTTCATGCCGCGTTTTTTCTCCTGAGGCAAACGTCATTCCTCCTTTACTTGATGTTAGCTTGTCCTTTCTCAGTTGTTTTATTAATAAGAGTGAAAGGCTGACTTGTTTTTTGAGAGAATGAAGTTCAATAGGAAATGTGGAGCTTTTCATTGAAAAGTAGCACGGGTCGAAAAGTAGCAAAAGTTAGTTTTGTATATAGGAAAGCACGCTTCTGTAACAAGCTGTTTTATATGCGCTATGTTGTATATGGTCACCCGTCATCATCCATTGAATCATATAACCGTCTATCATGGCCCTTATTGTTCTCCCTGCCTCTTCGTTATCAATCGTACGAAAGGCGCCCTCTTTCTTCCCTTGCTCGAGAATCACTTTAGAGATGGATGAACAATTTTGATAAAAGCGTTCATTTATTTCTCTGTACCGTTTGTTTTTGGTTGCCTGCGCAAGAAAATCTAAATATACACGGTAGAATTTCTCATTTTCTTTAGGACCTACAAACACTGTATTTAAATATGCCAGAAGCATGTTAGTTGAAGTTGTTTCTTTTTCAACAGCCAGCTTCTCTTTTTCGTATATGCGATCGGTAATTTGAGCGAGCAGATGAGCAAGTACGTCCTCTTTGTTCTGGAAATAATAATTCGGGACGCCTTTACTTACGTCTGCATAATCAGCTATGTCTTGAAGTGTAACCGCCTCATAGCCTTTATCAGAGACGGCTTGATAGGCTGCTTTAATAATCTGCTGTCGCTTTAACTCAGCTTTACGTTTCATCTCATTCCTCTCCTTACAGTGATCATTATACACAAACCATATGTGTGATTAAAGAATTCAGATTAATTGACCGGTCAGAATAATTTCTGTTAAGATGAGTCCGAAAGAAAGTTGAAGGAGGGATCCTAGATGGATCAATTTAAAGCTTTAGTTGTTGATAAGGTTGATGAGAATACAGAAGTATCGATAAAGAATTTAACGAAAGACGATCTTCCTGAAGGAGATGTGTTAGTTAAAGTTCATTATTCTAGCGTGAACTATAAAGATGGGTTAGCTACTCATCCAAAGGGAAATATTGTTAAGAAATATCCCCACATCCCTGGTATAGATCTTGCAGGTGTTGTTGCTGAATCGGATCATCCAGATTGGAAGGAAGGAGATCGGGTCATTGTTACTAGCTACGAGTTAGGCGTGTCACACTACGGTGGGTTTAGCGAGTATGCAAGGGTGAAATCAGATTGGATCGTCCCACTTCCTGAAGGGTTGTCTTTTAAGGAAGCAATGGTATACGGGACAGCAGGATTTACGGCAGCTCTTTCCGTGTATCAACTTGAACAAGCTGGTGTGACGCCTGAAAAAGGACCAGTTCTTGTGACAGGTGCAACGGGTGGCGTAGGAAGTATGGCTGTTGCTATTCTAGCTAAAAAAGGGTATGAAGTGGCAGCAAGTACAGGGAAAGAATCAGAATACGATTACCTGAAGCAACTTGGTGCGACACATACAATCGGTCGAGAAGAAGTAGCCCCTGAAGGATTTAAGCCAATTGGCAAGCAGAAGTGGGCAGGCGCAGTCGATCCCGTTGGAGGAGAAACGCTTGCTGCTGTTTTAAGTAATACAATGTACGGTGGCGCAGTTGCCGTAAGTGGTCTTACTGCAGGCGCTAAAGTTCCTACAACTGTTTTTCCGTTTATTTTAAGAGGAGTTAATTTACTTGGAATTGACTCTGTCTATTGTCCAATGGAAAAACGGAAGGAAATTTGGAAGAAAGCCGCTGACGAGTATAAACCGTCTGAGCACCTTGAAGCGATTCAAAATGAAGTGACACTTGATGAACTACCTGATGTGTTGAGTTCTATTCTAAATGGCAAAGTACGTGGAAGAACAATCGTAGCATTCTAAATAAGAGGGCGATGTTAGGCGGTTTCTTCGCCTTTCAGCTAACAAAAAGAAGAGGCTGGGACATAACTAGCCTGAAATAATGAAAAAGGGTTCCGTTCATCGTTTTTTGATGAACGGAACCCTTTTTTGTTTAGTTGTTCCCAGGGTTTTTGTATCACTCTTCACTCACGGCAGTGTACTTTCTTAAGTTCACCGCCATGAGCGCAAATCCTACTTCATTTTTGACGTTGTCATTACCCCTTACGGACATTCGAGTGAATCCCAAAATAGCCTTCAGAAATCCAAAAACTGGCTCTACATCGATTTTCCGTTTACCGTAGAGTTCACCTGTTTTTTCTTCCGAAAGCAGCTGTCGAACCATATTCTTTTGTAGTTCCCATTTGGCATTATAGTTGATTTTCCGATTGTCCCCATCTTTGGCTTTTGTACACTGAGAACGCAGCGGACAACCTGTACAGTCTTCGCATTCATAGACCTTAAATTTCCGAGTAAAACCATTTCGATCAGTCCGGCGAGAGACGTAACGGAACGGCAACTGTTTCCCATTCGGACATATGAAGAAATCGTCTTCCTTGTTGTAGTCCCAATTGGATACGTGAAACGCATTTTTCGTAAAGCTCTTCTTTTTCTCTTTACGATAGGTATTGTACGTGATGAGAGGCGTACGATTCCGGTTTTCCAGGACATCTATGTAGTTTTCTTCACTTCCGTACCCTGCATCAGCGACGATGTAGGTTGGTAGTTTAAAGAAATCATTTTCTACGCGATCTAGAAAGGGAAGAAATGTGCGCGTATCCGTTGGGTTCGGAAAGATATCGTAAGCGAGAGTATATTGCCCCTCCGTGGCAATCTGGAGATTGTAACCGGCTTTGAGTTGCCCGTTTTTCATGTAATCATCTTTCATGCGCATGAAGGTGGCATCGTGATCTGTCTTTGAATAACTGTTACGTTCTCCCAAAGTTTTCATATCGTTTTCGTATTTCGTTTTGCGCAACACAAAATCCTTTACCTGTTTGAGGCATTGCTTGGGTCCTTTTCGCTCTGAACGCAGCCTTTTTCGTTCAGTGACATCGTCACTCACATCAATCTTCTTACTATATTCCTCTACTTTTTCTTCTAGCTTTTCTTCTATTTTAGAGAGCTCTTCGATGGAAAGTTGTTCTGGACTTTCTCGTTCGATTTCGGGGATCACTTCTTTCTCTATCAATTCATCGTACATCGCATTCGACTTCTCAATCAGACTCTCGCTATACCTTTCAACAGCCTTGCGCCAAACAAATGTAAACTTATTGGCGTTCGCTTCAATCTTCGTACCATCAATAAATATGGCCTCATCATCAATGAGTGCTTTTTGAACGAGCTGACAACGAAACTGTACGAAGCCCTGACGGAGAAGTTCTTTGACTTCTGGGTGAACACGGAACCGGTTGATTGTGCGATAACTCGGTTCATAGCCTTGAGCCAACCACATCATACGCACACTATCCTTGAGTAGGCCTTCAATCTTTCTTCCCGAAAAAGCCGATTGCGTGTACGCACACAAAATGACTTTCATCATCATCCGTGGATGATAGGCAGGACAGCCAGTATCACGTAAGAAGCCTGAAAAAGCTTCGTCTGGAATTTGTTCCACCAAGTCATGAACGGCATAGGCGATATCATTTTCTTGTAATTTCATTTCTAAATCCAGGGGCAAAATCACTTGATTCATGTTATAATTTTTAAACATAAGGGCACCTCCGATGGTTATTGTGTGGTAACTTTAATTTTATCAGAAGGTGTCCTTATTTGATTATTACAATAAGATGAAAAATAGAAAGAGTGGCCCTGCGAACAAATTCTTTGTCCGCAGAGCCACTCTTATTTTAATTTACTGGCTTTTGTCCCAGCCTCTTCTTTTTTGTATATTTCTTCTAGTTAAGGTTTTACTCTACAAATCGTTAAGCCATCGCACAAAGGCAATAGAATGGACTCAACTCTATCATCAGTTGCTATTTGTTTATTAAATGTTCGAATAGCTTCCACATTCTCACTATGAATATCTTCATCGAAAACTTTATCACCTTGAAGGGTATTATCAGCTACGATGACTGCTCCGGGAGTTGCTAATTTTAGTGCCATAGTAAAATAGTTAGGATAGTTCACTTTATCAGCATCAATAAAGAAGAAATCGTATTGCTGGCCGGCATTATGGAGAGATTCCATATTTTGAAGAGCGGGTCCTATGACATACTTCACTTTATCGCCAAGTCCAGCTCTAGTGAGGTTGTCTTTAGCAACATTGGCGTAGGTTTCTTCTAACTCCAGGGATGTGAGGGAGCCTTCTTTCTCAAGAGCACCTGCGAGCATGATGCCACTATAACCGCCAAGTGCACCGATTTCCATTACGTTTCGAGGTTTTGCAATACTTACGAGTAGAGCTAGGAAGCGTCCTACTTCAGGTTTAATTGAGATTGCGGGCATACCATTTCTACGAATGCTTTCATTGACTGATTGAAGTGCTGTGTCTTCATTTCCAAATAAATTGCGAATATACTCATCATGGTTGCGTGCCAAGTGAATCTCATCCTTCCTGAAATTAGTGGATTCGTAATCATTGTTATGCAGAAGAGAAAGGGTGTCAAGGTAAAAGTCGTCCTCCTACTACTGTTTATTCACTAGTAGTAAAGAGAGCATGTCCCGGTTAAGTGGCTTGAATAGGGAGTAAAGTCCTAGTCCATTCCACAATACTTGGGAAAGTAGGAAACAATTCGCTTAATTAATCCGACGAAAGTTATTGTTATTTCCCAATACCCCCTTGACGAATTGTTTGTTAAACTAGTACTAACAGCAAGGATCGGTTATAAATATCTATCCTTTTTCCTACTTGCCTAAACGGAAGAAGGCAGCTGATTATGAAGGGAGAGTTTAGAATGCCGTTAGAGCAAGGGAACAAAGCACTTAAATCCGGTGAAAATGCCCATCACAATACTAAAACATCTGAGCGGGTCAATGTACCCAAGCTACCAATCGCAAGTGAAGAAGGCTTTTCTAATGTTGTAAGGGATTCAAACCAGAATTATTGGTTTACCAAGCAACTTTCATCTAACCATGTCGAGGTTTATGTCTTTGTTCACCACCTTGCTCAATTGAGAACATTTCAAGTAAACGGGAAGCCAAGTTTCTATGAATATCCTGAGTCAGTTTGCATTGCTTGTGAAGGGGAAGAATGGAATGGATGGATTTATGAGTTCGCAAAGGAAGACCCGCGAATCACACACCAGTGGCATGTGAATGGCATTTTCTGTGATCTAAAAAGAAAAGGAAATCAGCTAATTGTTTCTTCTTACCATGTTGAAGGAAATGAAGCTCTTTTAACAACATTCGGTGACAAAGGAAAAAAAGTGATCCCGCTAGAAGCTGGATATTCTCCAGTTAATATGATGATCGCAGAGGAAGGCATATATATTGCTGCACTATCGATCTCAGCTTCTTATCAAGATCAGATTCTTCTTCTAAATGATTCTTATCAGATAAAAAATTCCTTTAAGCTCGACTTTTCTCCAAGAACGATTCACTCCTGGAACGGGAGCTTAATTGTTCATGGCATCAATGGGCGAACAGGGAAAAGTGATCAGCTCGTTTATATATGCTCCAAAACAGGACATCAAGAAAAATTCCCTATCCCAAGTAGTGAGCTTGTTCAATGTTCAGATCAACATCTAACTTTCTACAACGCTGACTCAAAAATACTATCGATTTGGGATCATGAACAAAAAGAAATCATTAGTATGAGAGAATCCGAACGACCATATGTATCAAAGCATTTTTAATTCTGTCATGCTCATAAACGTTATTAATTTATTGGGCCTTTATCCTTTATAAGGACTTTTCGCTCGAAATGAGCCAGAATCGAAAAATCAATATTATGGACTAATATAGTTTTGATTTTAGAAAAAACTTGAGCTGAATGTCGCTCAAGTTTTTTGTTTTGTGAGATTTTGATGAAATGAAAAGGTGAATGAAGAAGGAACAAAGAATACAGTTAGAACTAGTGATAGAGGACCTTAATAAACATGATATACTAATTTAAAGAAAATAGAAGATACGAGGTAGAAGGGGGAAAAGAATGCGACTGGAACCTTCAAAACAAATTGATCCACAAGGATTGAAAGTTTGGCAAATTACTGGTGGACTGGCTTCTTTACTAGCCATTGCTCTCCTATGTGGCCTGTTTGTTATTCATTTAATGATAGTACCAATTCCTATATGGACATTGGTGATAAGCTGCATACTTGCTTTGCTCTTTTTCCTATTACAAACCTGGATTTTACCGAGATTACGATGGTCAAAATGGCGGTATGAAGTAACAGAACATGAAATTGAGCTTAAATATGGCGTTATTGTAGTGAAGCGAACGTTGATTCCAATGGTTCGAGTTCAACACGTTGATACAAGACAGGGCCCACTTTTAAGAGCTTATCGTCTATCATCTGTGACTATTTCTACTGCAGCAACGACTCACGAGATTCCAGCTCTATCAAATGACATAGCAGATGAGCTAAGAGACCGTATCTCCGTGCTTGCAAGGGTGGCGGAAGAAGATGTCTAATAAGAAACGTCTTCATCCAGTGGCTATGTTATTATCCCTTTTAAGATACGCAAGAGAAGCGGCGCTCCCTCTTATTTTCTTTATTTTTGTTGGGGGCGGAAGCGGCTATGAATGGTGGCACGTTATAGCAATAGGGGCACTCTTATTGTTTACGATCGGAAATGGTGTTCTTGGTTGGTTTTTTTATACATATCAAGTCGAAAACAATGAGCTTCGAATTCATCAAGGCTTTATATTTCGAAAGAAAAGATTCATTCCACGTGAAAGAATTCAATCCATTGATTTTTCTGAAGGTCTTATTCAACGTTTGTTCAGTCTTGTGAAAGTTCAAATTGAAACCGCTGGTGGTGGTGGCGAACCTGAAGTGGTTATGTCCGCTCTAAGACGTGAAGATGCAGAGCTATTAAGAAGTGAACTTTATGATAAAAGAAAACCAAAATTAGATGAAGAAGTGGAAGAACTTAAAAATCCAAAGACATTCGAATATAAGCTTTCATGGCAAGAGTTACTTATAGCGGCATCCACGTCGGGCGGTATTGGCGTAGTGATCTCGTTCGTTGCAGCCTTTGCTTCCCAAGTGGATGATCTTCTTCCTGATGCATTTTATGAGAGTATGACAGAGCGAGTGATGGAGGCTACCCTTCCATTTGTATTACTTGCTGTTGCCTTTTTATTATTAGTCTCCTGGATCTTCTCTGTTTTGGGGACTGTTTTGAAGTACGGAGGGTTCATTCTCACTCGAATGGAGAATGATTTAATCATTAATAGAGGGATATTAGAGAAGAGACAGTTAACGATTCCTGTGCATCGTATTCAGGCCATACGCATTGTAGAGGGGGTTCTTCGTCAACCGTTCGGCTTTTCTGTGCTTTATGTGGAGAGCGGTGGTGGCGGTGGAAAAGATGAACAGTTTTCAACGATTTTATTTCCGCTTATAAAGCGTCAGAAAGTTACCGAGTTGCTTGCAGAAATTCTACCTGAATTAGCGATCCATGAAGAATATGTCTCCTTGCCTGTTCGTGCTAGGAGAAGGTATTTTTTTCGATTCTGTATCCCCGTTCTATTACCAATAGGTGTCATTAGTTACTTTGTTCCATATGGCGCTATGTCGATATTGTTGCTACCGCTCTTTGCTCTGATTGGTTATCTTCATTATCGAGATGCTGCTTCTGGTGTGAAAAATGACGTGGCGCTGTTACAATTTAGGCAAATTGGGAGAACACGTGTCTATGTTTCTCGTAAGAAGGTTCAATCGCTGGAAATCGAGACGAATTTCTTCCAAAAGCGTCGAAAATTAGCTACATTTAAGGTATCGATTTTATCAAGTCTTGCTGGAAAACAGTTTAGAGTGAAAGACATCGGTCATTCTCATGCAGAAGAACTGTTAAATTGGTATTCCTATCGTTCAAATAAAAGTAAGGATAATAAAGAGTGAACTTCTTCTTGCAGAATGTCACGTCATATGAAATAGCAATACTTTTAGAGGGATCATTCATCTTATAGAAAGGGGTGTGAACATGGCGATCAATATTGAAATGTTAACAGATGACTTTCTTGAAGGTGATCAAAATCAAGCATGGGAAAGAATAATGGAGCATTCTGAGTTGCTGGAAAACAGTTATTTAACCTTCGAAGTTCTTACAAAAGCGATGCATCGTATTGGAATACTATGGGAGGAAAATAAAATATCTGTAGCGGACGAGCATTTAGCTACAACAACTTGTGATTATGTTCTATCACGATATGCGCATTTTAGAAAGATGGCGAATCGGAATTCAGAAGGACCAAAGGCTCTTTTTCTTTGTATCGAACAAGAGCAGCACTACTTGGGAGTGAAAATGATTTCATTGCTCTTTGAGGAATACGGATTTCAAACAAAGCTTTTTGGAGCAAATTTACCTCTTGAGTATACTTTAGATCAAGTTAAGAAGTGGGAAGCATCAGTAGTAGGGATTTCAGTCTCTATTCGTTACCATGCGGAGCGCTTAAATCGATATGTAACCGAACTTGAAGATTTGCCACATTCACCTGAGATAATAGTAGGAGGTAGGCTTGCATCACAATATGATTTGTCTAGCTACTGCTCTGAACAAACTACGCTAGTAGCTGATTTGTATCAGGTACGTGAATGGCTTGAAAGTTGGAAGGATAGTGTACAGTATGATTTATGATATAAATGATCATCCTCTTCCAGCTTTTTTAATTGATGAGACATTGACGATCCTTTCACAGTCCGAAAATGCTGTGAAAGCTTTCTCATTTCATTCGTCTTTCTTAGATCTAGTTGATCTTGATAGCAGAGATAAAGCGGTACGTATGTTGAGCCCCTCTCAAAATGAAGTTGAGTTAGAATTGGTCATGAATACGGTTCAGTCGCCCTATTCTCTTTTTCAGGTTTTTGCAAAATGGTCAAGTGGGATCGGGCAGATAGTTTGTATCAGACAGGATGATCGTATTGAGAAGTTGTCCACTATGCTACAGAAGCAACAGGAGAGACTAGCAGATACAAACTTTGATTTATTAGATAAAAAGGAGGAGCTTGAAGCTGCTTTATTGAAAATAAAGCAGCTATCAAGCCCCTTCTTACCAATATCTAATAATATGGGGATTATTCCTTTGTTTGGTGAACTTGAAAAGGAGCTCTTTCTTGTTAACGAATTAAATCTTTTGCAAATTTTGAACAATGGAAAGTATGAACGTGTGATTCTGGACTTTAGTGGTATTGGAGAAATTGAAAATAGCGGTGTTCTTCCGCTGTTATCGTTTTGCTCAATGCTCGAAGTTACTGGCGTTTCCGTGGTTTTATGTGGGTTAAAACCGAATCATGTGCTTCAATTAATGAAGTATGATTTTGAATTAAATCAAAACTTTGAGGTTACGGGAAGCTTAAAAGATGCTGTAGATTATTATTTAAAACAGTCTTTCATGTAAAAAAACCAGTGATTAGTTAAAATCACTGGTTTTTTTGTGTGAACTTCGTTAAACAAATCTTGCTATAAAACCAATTACGACGAGGAAAATGAAAATTCCCCATAGAATTTTTCCGCCGCGACCAGACCCTGTACGGATTTTCCTCCGTTGCCAACGATTTGGTTTAAACCGTATTTCTCCACTGTCTGCCGTTCGTCTGACGCGAATAATGCCGCGATTGATAAATGGTTTAGCTCCAATCAAAAGAATAGGTGCCAGAGCTGCCCCGCCTATAAACCCAAAGAGATGACCAAGAATGTTGATATTAGGACTTACAAATGTCATTACGAGTCCTATTCCAAGAATCATTAAAATCAATTGTGAATTTGCTTGATCAATTAATTCTTTGCGATAGAAAGCCATATAAAAATATATCCCAAAAAGCCCAAAGATTGCACCAGAAGCACCCACGTGACTGAAATTACTATCTTGCAAATAGAAGGTGGCAATATTGGCGATAATTCCAGCCCCGAAGTAGCCAACCAAGAACTTGGCTTTCCCTAACATCTGTTCTAAAGCCGGACCAAAAAGATAGAGTGAAAAGGAATTGAATAAAACGTGGGCAAATCCACCATGTAGGAAGATCGGCGTAATGAGTCTCCAATATTCACCAATTTCAATCGCTCGATTGTAGCCCACCCCAAGTCTTAAGATCGAATACAAACCAAAAAGGTTTACGAGAACAAAGAGGAGGATATGTATACCAATAAGTATGGAAATGATAGGATAATAACGGATAAATGAGCGAAAATCTTCATTTCGCACAAACATAATTCGACCACCTTTTTCAGAGAATTTATTATCAATTCAGTTCAATGGAATGTTGTAGGAGTGGCTGGTAAATTAAGCTCACTCGTTTTCTTATTAGTTTAGCATAGCTAGAGGTATAATCACTATTGAAAACACTATGCAGGCTTGTGACGAATTAGTACGAAGGAGTATAGAGATGATTAGAGGAATCGGAATAGATATGATTGAGATTGATCGTATCAAACAGGTTGTTCAGAGGAATGCTGCATTTGCTGGGCGTATCCTAACTGAACGTGAACGTAGAGAATATCAGCAAATAAGTGGGCATAGAAGTGTGGAATTTTTGGCGGGACGTTTTGCAGCTAAAGAAGCGTATGCAAAAGCGAGGGGTACTGGGATTGGTAGACTTAGCTGGCAAGACATTTGTGTGCGGAAATCGCCAGAAGGTGCGCCGTATATTGAATCAGCCGATCAAGATGAGAAGATACATATATCCATTTCACATACGAAGC
This sequence comes from Anaerobacillus sp. 63XJN7_5_ISO-PGPR-S23-430, assembly GCF_056173695.1. Lineage (NCBI taxonomy): Bacteria > Bacillati > Bacillota > Bacilli > Caryophanales > Bacillaceae > Anaerobacillus > Anaerobacillus sp. 63XJN7_5_ISO-PGPR-S23-430. The sequence goes on from NZ_CM149686.1 coordinate 226,983, forward strand.
AGCATGCTATTGCACAAGTAATTATTGAGTGCTCGTCAAGCTAGTCTGCATAAGGTGGAGACTTGCCTCATATAATTTACCACGGTCAGGAGGGACCTGTTGTGAGAATCGTATCCGGAGAAGAAATGTATGAAGCAGACCGTTTTGCCATGGAGGAAATCGGGATTAGCGGTGTGATGTTGATGGAAAATGCGGGGAAAGCTCTATTTGAGGCGATGAAGAGCAGAATTCAAAAAGAAAAGCGTGTGGCTGTATTAATTGGCACAGGGAATAACGGAGGCGACGGTTTTGTTCTGGGAAGATATTTAAAAGAGCATGGATATGATGTAGATATCTGGTTGATTCCACCATATTCAAAGATAAGGGGAGACGCTAGAACTCACTTCGATATTTATCGTAGCCTCTCGTATTCTTACAAATCGTATGAAGACGGAGTTGCATTCGCTCGGGACATTCAAAACTATTCTGTAGTTATCGATTGTCTTCTAGGACTTGGCTTATCAGGGGCAATTCGTGCTCCATACGATGAGGTAATTAGGCAATTGAATCGGTCTTCTGCAACGGTTTTATCTGTTGATCTTCCGAGCGGTCTACATGCGAATGGAGGATACGTGGGCGAAGGCGTTCCGGTTCGTGCGAATAAAACTTATACGATTCAGTGTCCAAAATTAGGAGCCTTCCTTTATCCAGATGCCGATTTTTATGGAGATTTAGAGGTAGTTGATATTGGTCTACCACAGGCTGCTTTTTCATCTGTATTCAATAGAGAACTCTGGCAAAAGTCAGATGTACATCGCACGCTTTCTGATCGATCGGCGTCCTCTCATAAAGGAAGCCATGGAAAAGGGCTGGTGATTGGAGGATCAAAGGGAATGGTTGGAGCGCCTGTTATGACAGCGAAAGCTGCCTATAGGAGCGGAGCGGGGTTAATTCAGGCTTCAGTACCTGATGAAATTCTTTCTGTGGTGGCTGGAACAGTCGTTGAAACAATTTTCCAGGGGTGGTCATCTCGCGAAGGATTTTTCTCTGGAGAAGTGCCGGAGGACCTTTCTTCTTTCGATGGAATTGCTGTTGGTCCAGGTCTTGGGAGAAAACCGGGGTGTAAATCAGTTGTTGAAGCAGCGTTATCAACAACTTCCCCCCTCATTCTGGACGCAGATGCTTTGTACCACCTGGCAGAATTGAAAGGATGTCTGAAGGCAAGGGAAACACCGACTGTGCTAACGCCCCATCCTGGAGAGATGGCAAGGTTAACTGACTTGCCAATCGAGGAAATTCAGCGTAAGCGATTCGAGATCTCTCGTTCATTTGCTAAAGAATTCGGTGTTTACCTTGTATTGAAAGGCCCGAATACGATTGTAACTTCCCCAGATGGAAGTCAGTTCGTTAACACAACAGGTAATCCAGCGCTTGCTAAGGGAGGAACCGGTGACGTCCTGACTGGTATGGTACTTGCTTTCGTTATGCACAGTTCGTCCATCCAAGAAGGGATAAGCAATGCGGTATTTCTACATGGGCAAGCAGCAGATACCCTTGTTCAAACGACTCACACTACTCTTGACGTACTGGCGACTGATGTTATTGCTACGATTCCAACCGTTCTGCATTCATTTCTTAACCAACATCACGGATAGGTTTTTCACATGACAGGAACCTCCTTTGTCGTTTTAAATGAGGCAAAGGAGTTGGATAGAGTGAAAAAGTTCGGAGTCGTTTTTCTTATCGGAGTACTGATGCTTGTGGCACTATCGGGATGCGGACAGAAAAGTCAGCAGGATGTTGTAGATGCTTTAGACAAAAAGTTGAATGAGATGGAGAGCTATAAAGTAAATGCCAAAATGACGCTTGAAACAGGTGAAGAACCACAGCGTTATGATGTAGAGATCTGGTACCAAAAGCCCTCTTTTTATCGTGTTGAGTTAAAAAACGCTTCAAAAGAACAGAGTCAAATTATCTTGCGTAACGATGAAGGGGTATTTGTTCTGACTCCTGCTCTTAATAAAAGTTTTAGATTCCAGAGTGATTGGCCGGAGAATGGTAGCCAGGCCTATCTCTATAACACGCTTGTTCTAGATATACTAAATGATTCTGGAGCAGAATTTGAAGCAAAAGAAAATGATTATGTGTTTACAACGAAAACAAACTACCAGAACAAGAACTTATCAAAACAGTCTATCCAATTAAATAAGAAAGACCTTGCGCCAGAGAAAGTAACCATTATGAATCAAGATCAGAAACCTCTTGTTGATATTGAATTCTCTAATATGAAATTCAACGCTTCATTCGATAAGGGTGCATTTGATATGGAACGAAATATGACAGCTGCTCAGTTAGAAATACCTGTCATTGCTACAACAAATGAACCGTTTGAAGTTGTGTATCCAATGTACGAACCACAAGGCACAGGTCTTACAGATGAGAAAGAAGTAGCCACAAACAAAGTTATGTTAAGCTTCACTGGTGAAAAGTCCTTTACGTTAATAGAAGAGAAAAGTGAGGCGGTGCTCGAAACAAGTGCTCCTGTCTCGGTAGGTGAGGGTCAACCGGTGGACTTAGGCTTTACAATGGGTGTCATGACAGATACGACAGTTACCTGGAACCATAATGGTGTTGATTTCTTCCTGGCTTCAAATGATTTAACTCAAGAAGAGATGGCGTCTGTGGCAAGGTCAGTGTATGGTATGACGGAAATTAAATAACACTTCAAAGAGGTTCAGCTATGATTACATGGCTGAACCTTTTTTAGAAATAGCTATAGTAAACCATATTTAATAGCTTCCAGCGCTTGTCGGAATTAACGAGACACTTGCGCTTTTATTGTCTAGCTCCAGTGTCTAGTTCCTCGAGTCGCTTCAGCTTTTCCCCAGAACACAAAGGGCGTGTTCAGGAAAAAAGCTTCCAGTGCTTGTCGGAACTAAACGAGACACTTGCGCTTTTCTTGAAATCTCCTAAAATAGAGGGCAGAGTGATTTGTTTTAGGAGGAAGTTGGAATGGACAATCAGGCGTTTTATCGTGAAACTTGGGCTGAGGTTAATCTGGATGCCATTGAACAGAATGTAAAATCATATAAGCAATATGTGCCGAAAGATGTTTCCATCATGGCTGTTGTGAAAGCAAATGGGTATGGACATGGAGCTGTTGCGACAGCTAAGAAGGCTTTAAGCGCTGGGGCTAAATACCTTGCGGTAGCTATTCTTGATGAGGCACTTGCACTTCGTGAAGAAGGAATTGATGCTCCCATTCTTGTATTGGGATGGGTGCCTCCTGAGTATGTGAAAATGGCAGCAGAACATGACATTACCCTTACTGCTTTCCAAAAAGATTGGATCGAACAAGCTGCGAGAGTACTAGGGGAATTACCACTTAATATCCATTTGAAAGTTGACACTGGGATGGGGCGTCTTGGGATAAAAAAGGAAACAGAAGCAACCATGATTATAGAAAGGTTAAGAAAGCACACTTCTTTTATCGTTGAGGGGATCTACACTCATTTCGCGACAGCGGATGAACCGGATAATGCTTTCATTGAATCTCAAATAGCAACTTTTAAAAAAATGAAAGATTATTTTCGAAGAGAAGGTATTGAGCCTAAATGGGTTCATCTTGGAAATAGTGCAGGAGCGATTCGCTACCCTGATCGAATTGGAAATTTAATTCGTATCGGTATTTCAATGTATGGATTGATTCCTTCTCAAGAGATGAAGTCCATTCAACCTTTTGAGCTTAAACCTGCATTTAGTCTTCATAGTCAGCTAGTTAACGTGAAGCAAATGAGCACAGGAGAGCCGATTAGCTATGGGTCTACGTATCACACAGCTGAAGGGGAATGGATTGGAACAGTTCCTATTGGATATGCTGATGGATGGATACGTAAACTAAGTAATGCTTATGTTCTCATAAATGGCGAGCGTGCACCTATTGTGGGCCGTATCTGTATGGATCAACTCATGGTTCGTCTTTCTTCTGAAGTTGAAATAGGAACTCATGTGACGCTAATTGGAGTACAAGGTTCAGAGGAAATTACAATAGATGACATTGCTGAACGACTTGAGACGATTAACTATGAAATTCCTTGTATGATAGGACCGCGCGTTCCGAGACTTTTTCGTGAAAACGGAGAAAAAAAAGGCGTAATGAATACAATTTTAAAAAAATAGTAAAATAAAAGAAGGATTTTGGAAGAATATGATGAAATAGTCTTGTGGAAAGTTGTTTTGCAATGCGTCGTTTGCAATGGTAAGATTAATGGTGGAATACAATATGAGTAGCAGTGCTTCGGAGGTGTATGTTTGTGTCAGAGGCAAACAAAAAATCGATTGTTGTAACTCTCCCACAACATATTTTAAATGAGGTGGATGGTATTATTCAACAGGAACAGCTTGATCGTAACGAGTTCATATCACAGGCCACGACAATGTATATTCGCGAACGAAAGAAGCGACAAATTCGTGACGCCATGCGCCAGGGGTACATGGAGATGGCTAAGATTAACTTGAACCTTGCAGCAGAAGCCTTTCTTGTTGAGGAGGAAGCAGAGCACACCGTGGACCGCTTAGTAAGCGGGGTGTAGTGGCTTGATTGTCAAACGAGGTGATGTGTATTTTGCTGACCTTTCTCCTGTTGTAGGTTCTGAACAAGGTGGGGTAAGACCCGTCTTAATTATTCAGAACGACATTGGGAATCGTTTTAGTCCTACTGTCATTGTTGCCGCAATTACTGCGCAAATCCAAAAAGCTAAGCTGCCCACACATGTGGAAATTGATGCCAAGCGTTACGGGTTTGAACGTGATTCGGTTATCCTGCTAGAACAAATTCGTACCATTGATAAACAGCGTCTAACTGATAAAATCACTCACCTTGATGAGGGTATGATGCAAAGAGTGCAAGAAGCTTTGCAGATCAGCCTTGGACTCATTGATTTTTGAAAACGTATAATACCCAAACGAAGCTGCTCCTATGAGCAGTTTTTTTGTATCATATAATTGTTTTTAGGTAGAGTGCTTCCTTGCAACTCTTGGTCTGCTCCCCCTTTTATTCACCACATTTCGTGTAGCTCATAGCAGGGAATTTTCTAGTTATGTCGAAAAGTGTGTTAAGATGAAAATGATGTGATGCGCTAAGACTAGTAAGGCATAATAATTGCGAGTGATTTCTTGCAATGAGAAGATAAATGAATGAAGAAAGATCGTAGGGAGGAGCACGATGGACAAGTTAGTTATACAATTATTGAACGAAAGCCGAGAACGTATTTACACCAGATGGATGGATGAGATGGAGAGAGTACGTGATGAACATCGGCTTCAATCAATAACAGATAATGCTTATATAGAAACAAACAAAGAGTTGTTCGAAATTATTTACACGCATATTGAACAAAACGTTCATAAACCAACAGATCGAATGACGGAGTTTGCAGAGCGTTTGATGAAGATTGGGTGGAGACTGAGTTATGTCACTCAGGGATTACAAAACTTCCGTCGAATTATTCTAGGTGTTCTTCTTGATGCGAATCAATCTAATGATAGAGTGTTTAGCATGTACGATGAAATCGATCGTTGGATCGATCCAATTGTTAATCAATTAATTAATGAGAGCGCAAAAAATTGGGAGAACACTGTATCTATTCAAAAAGTTGCTCTTCAAGAATTATCTGCACCTCTCATCCCGGTATTTGAGAATATTAGCGTCATGCCACTTATAGGCACAATTGATACTGAGCGGGCGAAACTTATAATGGAAAACTTGTTAACTGGTGTTATTAAACACAGGTCTCAAGTTGTTCTTATTGAAATCACTGGGGTTCCAGTTGTTGATACGATGGTCGCTCATCATATTATACAAGCAGCAGAAGCAGTGAGACTTGTTGGCGCTCAGTGCATTCTTGTAGGGATTAGACCAGAAATTGCTCAAACAATCGTTAACCTAGGAATTGACCTTGGACAATTCCCAACGAAAAGTACGTTATTTAAAGGCATGAAAACTGCATTAGAAATGACAAAACGTCAGATGATTGAGATTGAGTAAGGGGGGAAGACAATGCGAATTCCTATATTAAAATTAAATGAGTATTTACTAATTACCATACAAATAGACCTCGATGACAAAACAGCACTTCAATTTCAGGAGGATTTGCTCGAGAAGATTCATGAAACAGGAGCAAAGGGCGTTGTAATTGATTTAACTTCTGTCGATATGATTGATTCATTTATTGCCAAAGTTTTAGGTGATGTAGTGCGCATGTCGAATTTAATGGGGGCAAAAGTAGTACTGACAGGAATTCAACCTGCCGTTGCTATTACGTTAATTGATTTAGGAATCATGATGAAAAATGTCCCGACTGCATTAGATTTAGAACAGGGGTTAGAGAAATTACAACAGGAATTGGGGGGATAAGTTATGAATATCCAATCCTGTGTGGAAGTACGAAATGAATGGGATATTGTGAAAGCGAGACAGTCTGGTAGGAATATAGCAAAAGAGCTAGGCTTCGGTACTGTTGATCAAGCTCGTATTACGACGGCTATTTCTGAACTCGCTCGTAACATATACCTCTATGCCGGGAGTGGCGAAGTAGCCATTGAACGGGTAGAAAACGGGGGGAAGTTAGGACTTAAAATCGAAGCATCTGACTCTGGCCCGGGAATTAAAGATATTAGAAAAGTAATGGAAGATGGTTTTACAACCTCTGGTGGTCTTGGAGCTGGTCTTCCTGGGGTCAAACGATTAATGGATGAGTTTACGATCGATTCGAAAGAAAATGAAGGAACTGTTATCACTTCTATTAAATGGCTCCGTTAAGGAGGATAGACAATAATGGACGACCGAGATCTTCAATATCAAAAATACAAAGCAATATTAGAGAATTATTTAGAGGAGCAGTCTGAGCAAACCTTATATAAGGGACAGCAGTTTAGTCGAAAGATGATCGAACAAAAGATATCTCCTGAAGAAGCTGTCAGTCTCCATGTGAGCGTTCTTGAGGAACTGTTCCCGGATATACCTGAGCCGCTTAAAAATTCATATGATTTTCTACTTGAGATGATGATCGGGTATGGATTTGCATACAGAGAGCATCAGAGTCTTCGTAGTCGTCAGCAACAATTAGAATCCGAAATTGAGATCGCGGCAAACATGCAGCAAACCTTGCTTGCGGGTGATAAGCCAGAAGTTCAGGATCTTGATATTGGTGCTATTAGTAAACCCGCCCAGAAAATGAGCGGGGATTACTATCATTTTGTTCAAGATGAGAACAATTGCGTTAGTGTAGCTATCGCTGATGTTATAGGCAAAGGTATTCCAGCTGCTTTGTGCATGAGTATGATTAAATACACAATGGATAGCGCGCCAGAGCAGCGAATGCAGCCGGGTGCGGTTCTTGAAAATCTAAATCGAGTAGTGGAACAAAATGTTGACCCTAATATGTTCATTACGATGTTTTACGGATTATATGATCCTAGGGTACATTCATTTTATTACGCTGGTGCCGGTCATGAACCGGGCTTTTTTTACGATGCAGAAAAAGATGAGTTCGAGGAGCTATTTACAAAGGGACTTGTCCTAGGGGTTTCAAAGAAAACGTCATATCAAGAATACCAACGTGTCCTTAATGGAAATGATATGGTTATCATGCTTTCAGATGGTGTAACTGAATGCCGCTCCACTAATGGTTTTATTGAACGTGATGAAATTGTTGCGTTAATTCGTAAATACATCCACCTCTCTGCTCAAGAAATTGTCGATGAGGTTTATCGAGAGCTTGAGCGCTTACAGGAGTTTGAACTCAGAGATGATTTCACCCTTGTTATTTTGCGTCGTGAGGTTTAACTTCTTTCTAAAAGTGGAATAAGGAATTAATGGATTTAACTAATAATTAGAAGCAACCTACAGGGGGTAATGTTATGAATTTGCAAATCAAACAAGAAGACCATGAAAATACACATCATTTACATATAGCTGGTGAAATAGATGCTTATACAGCACCTCAGCTCCGTGAAGCTTTGCTTCCGTTAACTGGAAAAGAAGGACATGAGACACTTGTTCATCTTGGTGACGTAAACTATATGGACAGTACTGGTCTTGGTGTTTTCGTAGGTGCACTGAAGTCATCTAAAGAGCACGGTAGCTCTATTAAGTTGACTGGAATGACTTCACGCGTACAGCGTCTTTTTGAAATCACTGGATTAGACGAAGTGATCGATATCGAAGACGTAAAGGGGGGATCGAAGTGATCAATATTTCAGATTTTGTTGAAATGAAAATCCCTGCACAAGCAGAATTTGTTGGCGTTACGAGATTAACGGTTTCAGGAATTGCGAATCGCATGGGGTATTCCTATGATGAGATTGAGGATATCAAAATTGCTCTTTCAGAAGCTTGTACAAATGCAGTGAACCATGCCTATAAAGAAGATGAAAAGGGTCAAATCACAATTGGATTTGGTATTTATGAAGACCGACTTGAGATGATGGTGCTCGATCGCGGTCAAAGTTTTGACTATACAAAAGTTTCCGAAAAGCTTGGACCAGTTGATAGTGACAAGTCTGTAGAACAACTCAGTGAGGGAGGATTAGGGCTCTTTCTGATTGAATCACTGATGGACAAAGTGGAAATCAGTGGAGAGGACGGAGTAGTAGTCATGATGACAAAGTTCCTCCACAGAGATGGGGTGGAAGTAGATGCCGACACAATCTCATCATCCCCGCAATAATAACAACAATGAGGTATATGAGTGGATTGAGCAATATCAAAACGATCCGACTGATGAAGTTGTTCAACTAAAGCTTGTTGAGAGGTATCAGGATCTTGTGCAGTCACTCGCTCGTAAGTTCTCGAAGGGGAAAAGCATTCATGACGACCTTTCACAGGTTGGGATGATTGGGTTGCTTGCAGCTCTTCGTCGTTACGACCCTGAATTTGGTAGAAGCTTTGAATCGTTTGCAGTTCCAACGATTGTCGGTGAAATCAAACGGTTTATTCGGGACAAAACATGGAGTGTTCATGTGCCGAGAAGAATAAAAGAGCTTGGACCCCGTATTAAAAAAGCGGTTGAAGAATTAACTAATGAACTTCAGCGTTCTCCAAAGGTCGATGAACTTGCAGAGTACCTTAATGTATCTGAGGAAGAAGTTCTTGAGACGATGGAAATGGGCAAAAGTTATCAAGCTCTTTCGGTTGATAGTTCAATTGAAGCAGATCAGGAAGGAAGTACAGTTACTCTACTTGATCTAGTTGGTGATCAAGAGCAAGGGTTTGATCTTGTGGATCAGCAAATGCTTCTTAAAAAGGCTTTTGCAGTACTCACTGAGCGAGAACAAGAAATCTTGAATTGTACGTATTTTGAAAATATGAGCCAGAAAGAAACTGGAGAAAAGCTTGGTATTTCACAAATGCATGTTTCCCGCTTGCAGAGAAGAGCTCTCGAAAAATTAAGACAGGCAATTCGTATTGAACCAACGGAGGCTTTTTAATCATGATTCATCATCATGATTTTAAAAAGCTTACTGTTGCAGCTTATCAGAAACCTAAGGCAGGTAATCAGATGTGCGGGGATAGCTATTATGTAGCTGAAACATCTGATTATTTCATTTGCGCTGTAGCGGATGGGCTTGGCAGTGGAGATATGGCTAAAGATTCTTCCCTAGCCGCTATCAATGTAGTAAAAGAATATCAGGATGAAGATGTAGAAACTTTGATGAAACGTGCAAATGAAGAGATGAGAGGGAAACGTGGGTGCGTGCTTTCTATTTTTAAACTTGATCTTAAGACAAGACAGCTCGAATATAGTGGTATAGGAAATATTAATTTAATTATTTACCAACCGGATGGTAAGATTATTCGTCCTATCTCTTATTCAGGGTATCTCTCAGGAAAGCTTCAGAAGGTGAAGGTGCAATCAATTGATTATCCTTCAGGGTCCTCTTTCGTTACTTATTCTGACGGTGTTCAAATTAGTTCTAAAAACTACTCAATGATTGCTCGATTTGATTCAGTAAAGGAATCCTTTCAGCATTTAACAGACGCGCTTCCCTCTACAAATGATGACATTACTCTCCTTGTAGGGAAAACGGTATAAAAAGTTCTTCCAGATAAATCAGGGAGAGCTTTTTTATTTTGGTTTAAGTTTCTACTACTAGTAGTAGAAACCGTCTGAAGTGTTTTAGTGATTATGCTTGCGCGCTTTTAACTAATCAACTTATCCGGTAAACTAATAGTATTATCGAATGAGTCCCGAGGAGGAATTATTTTGGAAATGACAGCAGATAAAAAGCAAGCGGAACATTTTCATAAGGTAGCGCAGAAATTGCAGCTTGCTGAACGAAGTGTACGAGAAGTAATCACACTTTTAAATGATGGTAACACGGTTCCGTTTATTGCGCGTTACCGTAAGGAGTTAACAGGTGGGCTTGATGAAGTTCAATTGAGGGATATTCAGGAAGCTTGGCTTTATCTTCAAAATCTCGCCAATCGAAAAGAAGAGGTTATTCGTCTCATACGGGAGCAAGACAAACTAACAGATGAATTAAAGAAGCAACTAGAGAAGGCTACTAAGCTTCAAGAAGTAGAAGATCTATATCGACCTTATAAACAAAAGAAACGAACGAAGGCTACAATTGCAAAAGAGAAGGGATTGGAGCCTCTTGCTCTTTGGATTCTAAATGATGGAACTGGAGAAGCCTCCGAAGCGGCTGTAGAATACATATCAAAAGAAAACGAAGTTCCTACAGTGGAAGATGCCATCCAAGGAGCGCAGGATATTATTGCTGAATGGATATCAGATGATGCGGACGCACGTAAGTGGATTCGTGCAAAAACATTTCAACATGGTATTCTTCAAACCGCTGTGAAATCTGAAGAAGAAGATCCTAAAAAGATATTTGAAATGTACTATTCCTACCAGGAAGGTATTTCAAAAATCGTTCCACATCGGGTTCTGGCGATTAATAGAGGTGAGAAGGAAAAAGTTTTACGTACATCAGTCACCCCACCTACTGATTCAATCCATGATTATTTAAATAGGAAAATAATAAAAAATCAGCAGCAAAGTTGCGTCACTCTATTAGAGGAAGCCATTATTGACAGTTACAAACGTCTTATTCAACCTTCTGTAGAAAGAGAAATACGTAAAGAATTAACTGAGCGAGCTGAGGACCAAGCCATTCATATTTTCTCAGAAAACCTAAAACATCTTTTGCTACAACCCCCTTTAAAAGGAAAGAGAGTACTTGGGGTAGATCCTGCCTTTCGAACTGGGTGTAAACTAGCTGTTGTTGATGATACCGGTAAAATGCTTAATGTGTCTGTTATCTATCCAACACCGCCACGCTCAGAAGTCGAGAAAGCGAAAGCTATAGTGATACAAATGATAAAAGACTACGATATTGAGATGGTTGCTATAGGGAACGGGACGGCATCACGTGAAACCGAACAGTTTATTGCAGATGTGATAAAAGAAGTGGAAGTAAAAGTGGTCTATTTAATTGTTAATGAAGCAGGAGCGAGTGTTTACTCTGCATCAGACCTTGCAAGAGAAGAGTTTCCTGATCTACAGGTGGAGGAACGTTCGGCGGTTTCCATTGCGCGTAGAGTTCAAGACCCACTTGCTGAGCTAGTTAAAATTGATCCTAAATCAGTAGGAGTGGGACAATATCAGCACGATGTGTCTCAGAAAAAGCTGAATGATCAATTAACCTTTGTCGTGGAAACCGCTGTTAACCAGGTTGGCGTTAATGTGAATACAGCTTCTGTCTCTCTCCTTCAATATGTAGCTGGTCTTTCTCGAGCAGTTGCGATGAATATCGTTAAAAAACGAGATGAAGAAGGAAAGTTTACAAGTAGGGTGCAGTTAAAGAAAGTGCCAAGGCTTGGTGCTAAAACATATGAGCAGTGTATTGGATTTCTTCGAATAATGGGAGGGAAGCAACCTCTTGATCAAACAGAGATCCACCCTGAAAGTTATCAGGTAACAAAAGCACTTTTAGAACGCATTGATTGTAAGCCGCAGGATATTGGGACTGAAAAACTAGTGCAATCTTTGTCTGCAATTCCGATGAAGGAAACTGCAGAGGCTTTAAATATAGGGGAACCCACGTTACAAGATATTGTGGCATCTCTGCAGAAGCCGGGGCGTGACCCCCGAGATGAACTCTCACAGCCTATTTTAAAAACAGATGTTTTGAAAATGGAAGATCTTGAACAGGGTATGGAGTTAGAAGGAACAGTACGAAACGTAGTAGACTTTGGTGCTTTTATTGATATAGGGGTTAAACAAGATGGGCTTGTTCATATCTCGAAATTAACGACTCGCTTTGTGAAAAACCCTATGGAAGTTGTCCATGTAGGGCAAGTTGTTACTGTATGGGTTGATGAAGTTGATTTGAAAAGGGAAAGAATCGCTCTTACTATGCTAAAGCCATCATAAGCACTGCCCTTAGGGGCGGTGTTTTCTTCTGTAAAAAAACCAACATTGATTAAGAAGCTTGATTTGTCGGCGATTTTTCTCAAGGTAAGCTTGTTTCAGTTGTTTCTTAAACCATACAGGCAACTCCATCTCCTCCTTTAATGGATGACACTGCGTGAATGATGATGTAAATTAGTTTATGAAAAGCGGCTTGTATATGTTCGGAAAGTGAAAGGATGAATGAGTTGACTGAGAAAGAACTGCAGCGTTTAGTAGAAGCAATATCCGAGAGGTATTTTGGTATGCCTTTTCTTCATCAAGCTACATTTAATGCTCGTTTAAGAACTACTGGCGGACGTTATTTGTTAAGGTCACATAATCTTGAATTCAATAAAAAGCACTATGATCAATTTGGTGTAACAGAACTTGAAGGGATTATAAAGCATGAACTATGTCATTATCACCTACACATTCAGAAGAAAGGTTATAAACATCAGGACCAGGATTTCAAACAACTTCTTCAAAAAGTGGGGGGGTCACGCTACTGCCAGGTAGTACCTGGGCAAAGAAGAGTAGAATCATATAAGTACCTTTACGAGTGTCAACAATGCCATGCTAAGTATAGAAGGAAGAGAAGGATGGACACCTTACGATATGTGTGCGGAAAGTGTAGAGGAAAGTTAAAACAAGTTTATTGAAAGTTATCATTGACGACCTAGATTGTATGTGGTAAATTAATAAAGTCTCTTCGGAGAGCAAGTCCAGATCGAATACATAACGCTTTAAGAAATTTCAAAAAAGCTGTTGACTTTGATTGCTGGATAAGTTATTATATTAAATGTCGCCGATAACGGAGATAACAAATTAAACACTATTCCACAGTAGCTCAGTGGTAGAGCTATCGGCTGTTAACCGATCGGTCGTAGGTTCGAATCCTACCTGTGGAGCCAAACGGAGAAGTACCCAAGTGGCTGAAGGGGCGCCCCTGCTAAGGGTGTAGGTCGCGTGAGCGGCGCGAGGGTTCAAATCCCTCCTTCTCCGCCATTTTTATGGCCCGTTGGTCAAGCGGTTAAGACACCGCCCTTTCACGGCGGTAACACGGGTTCGAATCCCGTACGGGTCACCAACAAATTTTAAAAATAAAATGTTTCAACAACATGATATGTAATCAGTTATAGAGGTCTCGTGGTGTAGCGGTTAACATGCCTGCCTGTCACGCAGGAGATCGCGGGTTCGATTCCCGTCGAGACCGCCATTATTTTCTAAAATGAATCTGATTATATAAATTGTTGGGCTATAGCCAAGCGGTAAGGCAACGGATTTTGATTCCGTCATGCGCTGGTTCGAATCCAGCTAGCCCAGCCATGTTGAGCCATTAGCTCAGTTGGTAGAGCATCTGACTTTTAATCAGAGGGTCGAAGGTTCGAGTCCTTCATGGCTCACCACTTTTTGCGGGTGTGGCGGAATTGGCAGACGCGCTAGACTTAGGATCTAGTGTCTTACGACGTGGGGGTTCAAGTCCCTTCACCCGCACCAATTCTTTTAAAATGCTAAGTTTTCATCAAGTAACGATGTGCGGTTGTGGCGGAATGGCAGACGCGCTAGCTTGAGGGGCTAGTGGGGGAAACCCCGTGGAGGTTCGAGTCCTCTCAACCGCACCAAATATAATATGCGCCCGTAGCTCAATTGGATAGAGCGTCTGACTACGGATCAGAAGGTTAGGGATTCGACTTCTCTCGGGCGCACCATATTTATTTACTTAATAAAATGTCGGGAAGTAGCTCAGCTTGGTAGAGCACTTGGTTTGGGACCAAGGGGTCGCAGGTTCAAATCCTGTCTTCCCGACCATCAATATCGCGGGTGTAGTTTAGTGGTAAAACCTCAGCCTTCCAAGCTGATGTCGTGGGTTCGATCCCCATCACCCGCTCCATTAAAGATGGGCCTGTAGCTCAGCTGGTTAGAGCGCACGCCTGATAAGCGTGAGGTCGGTGGTTCGAGTCCACTCAGGCCCACCATCTTTTGAAAAAAGTTGTTGACACTGTTCAAGTCATCATGGTATGATGGTTTGGTCGCTGAAAACGACATTGAAAGAAACAAATCGATCTTTGAAAACTGAACGAAACGCCATGTAAGTAGTTGTTTCTACGGAAACAAAACATTGTTTTAAAGCTAGATTAAGCTTTCTATCGGAGAGTTTGATCCTGGCTCAGGACGAACGCTGGCGGCGTGCCTAATACATGCAAGTCGAGCGAAGAGATGGGAGCTTGCTCCCTGATCTTAGCGGCGGACGGGTGAGTAACACGTGGGCAACCTGCCCTGCAGACTGGGATAACTCCGGGAAACCGGAGCTAATACCGGGTAATACATCGCACCGCATGGTGCAATGTTGAAAGTTGGCTTTCGAGCTAACACTGCGGGATGGGCCCGCGGCGCATTAGCTAGTTGGTAAGGTAATGGCTTACCAAGGCGACGATGCGTAGCCGACCTGAGAGGGTGATCGGCCACACTGGGACTGAGACACGGCCCAGACTCCTACGGGAGGCAGCAGTAGGGAATCTTCCGCAATGGACGAAAGTCTGACGGAGCAACGCCGCGTGAGTGACGAAGGCCTTCGGGTCGTAAAGCTCTGTTGTTAGGGAAGAACAAGTACCGTTCGAATAGGGCGGTACCTTGACGGTACCTAACCAGAAAGCCACGGCTAACTACGTGCCAGCAGCCGCGGTAATACGTAGGTGGCAAGCGTTGTCCGGAATTATTGGGCGTAAAGCGCGCGCAGGCGGTCTTTTAAGTCTGATGTGAAAGCCCACGGCTCAACCGTGGAGGGTCATTGGAAACTGGAGGACTTGAGTGCAGAAGAGGAGAGTGGAATTCCACGTGTAGCGGTGAAATGCGTAGATATGTGGAGGAACACCAGTGGCGAAGGCGGCTCTCTGGTCTGTAACTGACGCTGAGGCGCGAAAGCGTGGGGAGCAAACAGGATTAGATACCCTGGTAGTCCACGCCGTAAACGATGAGTGCTAGGTGTTGGGGGGTTCCACCCTCAGTGCTGAAGTTAACACATTAAGCACTCCGCCTGGGGAGTACGACCGCAAGGTTGAAACTCAAAGGAATTGACGGGGGCCCGCACAAGCAGTGGAGCATGTGGTTTAATTCGAAGCAACGCGAAGAACCTTACCAGGTCTTGACATCCTCTGACAATCCTGGAGACAGGACGTTCCCCTTCGGGGGACAGAGTGACAGGTGGTGCATGGTTGTCGTCAGCTCGTGTCGTGAGATGTTGGGTTAAGTCCCGCAACGAGCGCAACCCTTGATCTTAGTTGCCAGCATTCAGTTGGGCACTCTAAGGTGACTGCCGGTGACAAACCGGAGGAAGGTGGGGATGACGTCAAATCATCATGCCCCTTATGACCTGGGCTACACACGTGCTACAATGGACGGTACAAAGGGCAGCAACACCGCGAGGTGAAGCGAATCCCATAAAGCCGTTCTCAGTTCGGATTGCAGGCTGCAACTCGCCTGCATGAAGCCGGAATTGCTAGTAATCGCGGATCAGCATGCCGCGGTGAATACGTTCCCGGGCCTTGTACACACCGCCCGTCACACCACGAGAGTTTGTAACACCCGAAGTCGGTGGGGTAACCTTTATGGAGCCAGCCGCCGAAGGTGGGACAAATGATTGGGGTGAAGTCGTAACAAGGTAGCCGTATCGGAAGGTGCGGCTGGATCACCTCCTTTCTATGGAGAATTACGAAGGTAACTTACGTTACCAACCTTACATGAGCGTTTCGTTTAGTTTTGAAAGAATGATTTATTCTTTCAAACCAGGTGAAATGATGAAGCTTAGGCGGATTCAAACAGTAGCCTTGTTCCTTGAAAACTAGATAGCACAAACAACGACATCCAATAATTATTTTTATGCAATAACTTAGTAATAACTGATGCGTTATGGCAGTAATGCCTAACAAATCGAAGGTTAAGCTACTAAGGGCGCACGGTGGATGCCTTGGCACTAGAAGCCTAAGAAGGACGGGACGAACACCGATATGCTTCGGGGAGCTGTAAGTACGCTTTGATCCGGAGATTTCCGAATGGGGGAACCCACCATCTTTAATAGGATGGTATCCATTTCTGAATACATAGGGAATGGAAGGCAGACCCGGGGAACTGAAACATCTCATTACCCGGAGGAAGAGAAAGCAAACGCGATTTCCTGAGTAGCGGCGAGCGAAACGGAATCAGCCCAAACCAGAGGGCTTGCCCTCTGGGGTTGTAGGACGTCTCTTTGGAGTTACAAAGGCACGGATAGACGAAGCGACCTGGAAAGGTCCATCAGAGAAGGTAACAATCCTGTAGTCAAAATCCGATGCCCTCCGAGACGGATCCTGAGTACGGCGGGACACGTGAAACCCCGTCGGAATCCGGGAGGACCATCTCCCAAGGCTAAATACTCTCTAGTGACCGATAGTGAACCAGTACCGTGAGGGAAAGGTGAAAAGCACCCCGGAAGGGGAGTGAAAAAGAACCTGAAACCGTGTGCCTACAACTAGTTGGAGCCCGTTAATGGGTGACAGCGTGCCTTTTGTAGAATGAACCGGCGAGTTACGATCCCGTGCAAGGTTAAGCTGAGAAGGCGGAGCCGCAGCGAAAGCGAGTCTGAATAGGGCGAAATAGTACGTGGTCGTAGACCCGAAACCAGGTGATCTACCCATGTCCAGGGTGAAGTTCAGGTAACACTGAATGGAGGCCCGAACCCACGCATGTTGAAAAATGCGGGGATGAGGTGTGGGTAGCGGTGAAATGCCAATCGAACCTGGAGATAGCTGGTTCTCTCCGAAATAGCTTTAGGGCTAGCCTCGCGGCAAGAATCTTGGAGGTAGAGCACTGATTGGACTAGGGGTCCTTACCGGATTACCGAATCCAGTCAAACTCCGAATGCCAACGATTTATCCGCGGGAGTCAGACTGCGAGTGATAAGATCCGTAGTCGAGAGGGAAACAGCCCAGACCACCAGCTAAGGTCCCAAAGTATACGTTAAGTGGAAAAGGATGTGGCGTTGCTTAGACAACCAGGATGTTGGCTTAGAAGCAGCCATCATTTAAAGAGTGCGTAATAGCTCACTGGTCGAGTGACGCTGCGCCGAAAATGTACCGGGGCTAAACGTATCACCGAAGCTGTGGATTGTCTTACGACAATGGTAGGAGAGCGTTCTAAGGGCTGTGAAGTCAGACCGAAAGGACTGGTGGAGCGCTTAGAAGTGAGAATGCCGGTATGAGTAGCGAAAGACAAGTGAGAATCTTGTCCGTCGAAAGCCCAAGGTTTCCTGAGGAAGGCTCGTCCGCTCAGGGTTAGTCGGGACCTAAGCCGAGGCCGAAAGGCGTAGGCGATGGATAACAGGTTGATATTCCTGTACCACCTCCTTTCCGTTTGAACGACGGGGGGACGCAGAAAGATAGGGAGAGCGCGCTGCTGGAAATGCGCGTCCAAGCGATTAGGCTGGTGAATAGGCAAATCCGTTCACCATGAAGGCTGAGTCGTGATGGCGAGGGAAATTTAGTACCGAAGTCCTTGATTCTACGCTGCCAAGAAAAGCCTCTAGTGAGGAAAAAGGTGCCCGTACCGCAAACCGACACAGGTAGGCGAGGAGAGAATCCTAAGACGATCGGGAGAACTCTCGTTAAGGAACTCGGCAAAATGACCCCGTAACTTCGGGAGAAGGGGTGCTTCCTCGGGTTTATAGCCCAGGGGAGCCGCAGTGAAAAGATCCAAGCGACTGTTTAGCAAAAACACAGGTCTCTGCAAAGCCGTAAGGCGAAGTATAGGGGCTGACACCTGCCCGGTGCTGGAAGGTTAAGAGGAGGGGTTATCCCTTACGGGAGAAGCTCTGAATCGAAGCCCCAGTAAACGGCGGCCGTAACTATAACGGTCCTAAGGTAGCGAAATTCCTTGTCGGGTAAGTTCCGACCCGCACGAAAGGTGCAACGACTTGGATACTGTCTCAACGAGAGACCCGGTGAAATTATAGTACCTGTGAAGATGCAGGTTACCCGCGACAGGACGGAAAGACCCCATGGAGCTTTACTGTAGCCTGATATTGGATTTTGGTACAGCTTGTACAGGATAGGTAGGAGCCATAGAAGTCGGACCGCCAGGTTCGATGGAGGCGTCGGTGGGATACTACCCTGGCTGTACTGACATTCTAACCCAGCACCGTGATCCGGTGCGGAGACAGTGTCAGGTGGGCAGTTTGACTGGGGCGGTCGCCTCCTAAAGTGTAACGGAGGCGCCCAAAGGTTCCCTCAGAATGGTTGGAAATCATTCGCAGAGTGTAAAGGCACAAGGGAGCTTGACTGCGAGACCTACAAGTCGAGCAGGGACGAAAGTCGGGCTTAGTGATCCGGTGGTTCCGCATGGAAGGGCCATCGCTCAACGGATAAAAGCTACCCTGGGGATAACAGGCTTATCTCCCCCAAGAGTCCACATCGACGGGGAGGTTTGGCACCTCGATGTCGGCTCATCGCATCCTGGGGCTGAAGTAGGTCCCAAGGGTTGGGCTGTTCGCCCATTAAAGCGGTACGCGAGCTGGGTTCAGAACGTCGTGAGACAGTTCGGTCCCTATCCGTCGCGGGCGCAGGAAATTTGAGAGGAGCTGTCCTTAGTACGAGAGGACCGGGATGGACACACCGCTGGTGTACCAGTTGTTCCGCCAGGAGCATAGCTGGGTAGCTACGTGTGGAAGGGATAAGTGCTGAAAGCATCTAAGCATGAAGCCCCCCTCGAGATGAGATTTCCCACAGCATTAAGCTGGTAAGATCCCTTAGAGATGATGAGGTAGATAGGTTCGGGGTGGAAGCGTGGCAACACGTGGAGCTGACGAATACTAATCGATCGAGGGCTTAACCGATTAAATTGGAATACGTTGTGCGTGCTATCTAGTTTTCAGGGAACACCTGAAATAAGGAAGTTCGATTAAGTGCCACCACGTCCTGTGGTGAACACCGAACGGCTAACATCCTGTTAGTCTAGTGATGATGGCGAAGAGGTCACACCCGTTCCCATGCCGAACACGGAAGTTAAGCTCTTCAGCGCCGATGGTAGTTGGGGGATCTCCCCCTGCAAGAGTAGGACGTCGCTGGGCAATTGAAGAAAAGTGAGAGACCAAATGGTTTCTCACTTTTTTGTATTGATAAAGTGAAGAAAACTCGCAAGAGAAAAAAGCTTCATGTGAGACAATCAAAACTTCTTCGAAAGCTACGTAGGGGTGGGAGAAGCAAGAAATTCGAGGAAGCAAGCGATGTCAGACCGGAGTGGATATTCGAGAGATCCATGAGGATCTGGCATCGCGCAGCTGACGAAGAAGTTCGCCGCTTATCGCGCCCCGTATGAGAACACGGAAGTTAAGCTCGAGTGCCGATGGTAGTTGGGGGATCTCCCCCTGCAAGAGTAGGACGTCGCTGGGCACAAGATGAAAGGCGAGAGACCTGAGGGTTTCTCGCTTTTTTTTGTATGGTTTTTACGTTCGCGGAATTAATCTCAAATTCGCGGAATTATCATGGAAAAGCGCGGAATAAATTTGATTTTCGCGGAATTATATAAGGTATCGCGAAATAACCGCATGCGAGTAAGCATTTTAATTCTATCCAGCCAGAATGTGGTGCTTAATAAGAATAATTAATTGAAAATTTCGAACCGTATTTCTTGAAATTACTCTCTAGAACACGTACAGTTAATGAAAAAGAATTTTATTTAGAGGAAGGGGAAAATAAATGGATTTTCATTTTGATACAAAAGCAGTACGTTTTCCACGAAAGACGAAAGCAGATACAGTTAGTAAGGTTCAACCGATTTATCAGACCTCTGCCTTTGTTTTTGAAGATCTCGATGATTTGGAATCTTTTTATGAAGGTAAAAAAGACTATTTGTATACGCGTGTTAGCAATCCGAATACAGATGATCTTGGAATGGGTGTAGCAGACCTTGAGGGGGCTCCTAAAGGCATTGCAACTTCTTCAGGTTTATCTGCTATTCTTGCAGGAGTACTTGCTGTTGTTAAGGCTGGCGACCACATTGTGGCTTGTGAAGATCTATACGGAGGTACATACTCTCTTTTTAATGAAGAACTCCCTGACTTCGGCATAGAAGTTTCTTTTGTTGATTTTACTGACAAAGAAAAAATTGAGCATGCCATACGTCCAAACACAAAGTTACTTTATACGGAATCAGTAACAAACCCGCTATTAAGAGTAGAGGATCTAACCCTTCTTAAAGAACTTGGTGAAAAGCATGAACTAATTACAATGATAGATAATACGTTTGCTACTCCGTATCTTCTTCAACCTTATCAAGTTGGAATTGATCTTGTTGTACATAGCGCAACAAAATACATTGGCGGACATAGTGATGTAACAGCAGGCGTACTAGTAGGCAGAGAAGATCTTATGGCTAAAGCAAAAGCCAAAGTGATTAACCTTGGTGCTAACCTTAGTCCATTCGAAGCGTGGCTAGGGTGCCGTGGGTTAAAAACGATGAGTGTACGAATGGAACGGCATGTTAGGAATGCTGCATTTCTTGCAAGCCAACTCAAAGACGTTAAAGGCATAAAGAATGTATATTATCCAGCATATGTAGCTGAAAGAGGATCTGGGGCAATGGTTTCCATTGAATTAGAGGAAGAAACCAATGTGAAATCGTTCTTCAAGTCACTAGGATGGGTGAAGATTATACCGACTCTGGCTGGATTAGATACTACCGTTTCTTATCCCATTGCCACCTCCCACCGAACAGTACCTGAAGATACTAGACAGAAGCTGGGGATCAATAAGCAGCTCGTCCGTATTTCTGTAGGAATTGAAAACGAAAATGATATTGTAGATGCATTCAAAAATGCTGTGGAAAAATCCCTCTAATAGGAGGGATTTTTCTTTTTCTCCTAAAGGTTGCATTCATTACATTTATCTGGTATAGTAGTATTTGTGTCCGAGAGACATATTAAGTTCTTTTATATCGTCGCGGGGTGGAGCAACGAGCGTTACTTCAATGAAACAACATCGAGTTGTTTCGACGGATACGCATCGTAGCATAATCTTGCAGAGGAAGAAACAGTGCACTGCATAAAGAAGCAGGCACAAATTATTTTTTTATATCGTCGCGGGGTGGAGCAGTTCGGTAGCTCGTTGGGCTCATAACCCAAAGGTCGCAGGTTCAAATCCTGCCCCCGCAACCAAAAATTTACCTACGTCGATTAATCTTCCTTGTTAAATTTTTATTGTAGTCCCTTTAGGGGCAACCTAAACTGATAACTTGGTATTATTTCTCACAATCGTAAGTGTATATTGTTCAAACATTGCATACTGGTCTCGTGGTGTAGCGGTTAACATGCCTGCCTGTCACGCAGGAGATCGCGGGTTCGATTCCCGTCGAGACCGCCATTTCTAATAGAGCGATAGAATCGCTTTTTTTTTATACTCTAAAATCGTTTTTTTTTCTATAAACCTTAGGGAAAATAGAAGTTTTTCTAAACAAACATGTGAATTTGTCGTTAAGTAAGATAAACTGATAGAAAAAGCACCTTAGGATGAAATTCCTAAGGTTTTTTTATAAAATAGAAAGAGAGATGAGTTTGGTGAAAGATGAATTTGCATTTATTCAATCCATTAAGCCAGCTTATACATTTCGTGAAGAATTGATTCAAGGGATTGGAGACGATGCTGCTCTTTATCGTATTGGATCAGACTGGGATGAAATCGCCTGTGCGGATACAATGGTGGAAGGAATCCATTTTAAAAAAAGTACGCTCTCCCCTTTTCAAATTGGCAGAAAAGCGCTTGCCGTCAATATAAGTGATATCGCTGCTATGGGCGGAATTCCGATGTTTTACCTTGTATCGATATCAGTACCTCAGACAGGCTGGTCGTCTAAGCAGCTGAAAGAAATTTATAAAGGTATGAAAGAAATTGCTGATGACTATGAAATAGATATGATCGGCGGAGATACAGTCTCGACGCGAAGCGATCTTCACATTGCAATTACTGTGATTGGTAAAATCGAGAAAGGACGCAAACTTCTGAGAAGTAATGCGCGAGCTGGAGATATTGTCTTTCTTACTGGACCTGTCGGTGGATCAGCTGCTGGACTTTCTTCTTTGCTTGAAGGGGAAGGGAATGAAGCCCCATATGTAAAATATCATCAAGAACCTAGTCCGAGAATAAAGCAAGGACGTATTCTCGCCAAAAGTGGGTACCGGATTTCATTAAATGATGTTAGTGATGGAATTGCAAGTGAGTCCCATGAGTTAGCTGAAGCAAGTGGCGTTTCTATTATACTGAATCAGGATACGATTCCAGCTCCTGAGGGCTTCGATGCTTATTCTTCCTTTCAGCGGTTAGAATGGATGTTAAATGGTGGAGAAGATTATGAACTTATCGGAACAGTTGCTGAGGAGAATTGGGAAAAGGTTGTAGAACTTTTCGAGGCGCACGATGAAGAAATTTATCGGATTGGTTATGTAGAGGATAAGCGGACAAGTGTATGGATGAATTATAAAGATCAAAAATTCAAACTGGACAAGAAGGGTTACAATCACTTCTCGTCTAAGGAATAGGTGATGACCATGAGTGGATATGCTTTCATCATGAAGTCTCCAGATGAAACGATGGAGTTTGGTAGAAAGCTTGCTGAAAAGCTTAAGCCAGGCAGTGTATTAACACTTGAAGGAGATCTAGGTGCTGGCAAGACAACATTTACAAAAGGAATCGGAAAAGGACTAGGGGTTACGAAAGTGGTAAACAGCCCTACTTTTACGATAATAAAAGAATATGAAGGTACGATTCCTCTGTTTCATATGGACGCATATCGTCTAGAAGAGAGTGATGAAGACCTTGGTTTTAGCGAATACTTTGAAGGGGAAGGTGTCACTGTAGTGGAATGGGCAAAATTCATTCAGGACATGCTTCCAAAGGAACTACTCAGAGTTGAAATTTATCATCAAAGAGAATCAGAACGTCGGCTAATATTGAGACCCTTTGGTCCTTTTTATGAGTCGTTATGTAAGGAGTTGCAACATGAGAGTACTAGCCATTGATTCTTCGAATTATTGTATGGGTGTCTCCGTTATGGTGGAGGGCACGATTGTTGGAGAAATCATAACAAATATAAAGAAAAACCACTCGGTTCGGTTGATGCCTGCTATTGAGCAATTGCTAGAAGAAGTTCAATTAAAGCCTATTGACCTTGATCGTATTGTAGTAGCGGAGGGACCAGGTTCTTATACAGGTCTTCGTATTGGTATTAGTATAGCTAAGACGCTTGCTTGGACATTAAACATTCCACTTGTGGGGGTTTCGAGTTTAGAAGTTCTGGGCCAGAACGGCCGTTATTTTGCTGGAGCTATCATTCCCTTTTTTGATGCTAGACGAGGACAGGTCTATATGAGCGTATATCGAGCAAATGGAATAGAAGTCGAGAGAGAAACCCACGATCATATCGTCCTATTTGAAGACTGGTTGAAAGAGAATAAAGATCGCTATGAGCGCTTCTTATTTATTAGTGGCGATTTAAATCTACACAAGGAACAAATCGAAGCGATTTTAGGAGAGAAAGCAACTTTTGCACCGAGTAGCAGCTTGAATGCTCGTCCTTCTGATCTTGCAAGATTAGGGTCTTGTAAAGAACCGGTAGAAGATGTCCATCAGTTTACACCAAACTATGTAAGAATGGCTGAAGCTGAAGCGAAATGGCTGGCTTCACAGAAAAAGTAGGGGATTAACGATGAATGAGACGGTATCGTTTCGATCGATGACGATTGAAGATATAGAAGCTGTCATGCGAATTGAGCATGCAACGTTCCCTACGCCTTGGAGCAAATCCGCTTTCTATAATGAAATTGTAATTAACCATTTTGCTACTTATCTATTGCTCGAGGTTGGGGAAGAAATAGCGGGATATTGTGGTGTGTGGGTCATCATCGATGAAGCACATATTACAAACATAGCGCTTCATCCGGACTATAGAGGAATGAAGCTAGGAGAAGCACTACTTAAGAAAGCCATTCATTTTGCGAAATTACGTGGAGCGTTGACCATGACTTTGGAAGTTCGCGTATCTAATAAAGTTGCGCAAAACTTGTATCGGAAATTTGGATTTGAAGAAGGCGGCATCCGCAAAAATTATTACACTGATAATCATGAGGATGCGCTAGTTATGTGGGTGAATTTTAATGGAAAATAAAAATGAATTAATACTTGGTATTGAAACGAGCTGTGATGAAACGGCAGTAGCGATTGTAAGAAATGGGAAAGAAGTTTTGGCTAATGTCGTGGCTTCTCAAATTGAAAGTCATAAACGGTTTGGTGGGGTCGTACCAGAAATTGCTTCAAGACATCATGTAGAGCAGATGACGCTGATTTTAGGAGAAGCATTGGACGAGGCAAACGTTACAATGGACGATATTGATGGGATTGCTGTAACGGAAGGCCCAGGATTAGTGGGGGCACTCTTAATAGGTGTGAATACAGCAAAAGCACTTGCTTTCGCTCATCAAAAACCGCTGATCGGTACTCATCATATTGCTGGGCACATATACGCGAATCAGCTTGTAGCAGAGCTAACATATCCACTGCTTGCTCTCGTCGTCTCAGGAGGCCATACAGAGCTTGTTTATATGCCATCTGAAGGTGAGTTTGAGGTAATAGGAGAAACGCGTGATGATGCAGCGGGTGAGGCCTATGATAAAGTAGCAAGAACGCTTCAGCTACCTTATCCAGGCGGACCGCATATTGATCGACTAGCCGCGGAAGGCGAGGAATCCGTCCCTCTTCCTCGTGCCTGGCTTGAAAAAGGTTCTTATGATTTTAGTTTTAGTGGCTTGAAATCCGCGGTTATTAATACTGTTCATAATGCGAAGCAAAGAAACGAAGAGTTAAAGCCTGAGGATCTAGCGGCAAGTTTTCAAGCTTCGGTCGTAGAAGTTCTTGTTACTAAAACTTTACGAGCAGCAAAAGAGTATGGTGTGAAACAGGTTGTACTTGCTGGTGGTGTAGCTGCCAATAGAGGACTCAGAAGTTCTCTAACAGAAGCATTCAATGGCAGTGAGACAGAGCTTGTGATTCCGCCACTTTATTATTGTACTGATAATGCAGCTATGATTGCAGCAGCTGGAACGATAGCTTATCGTAAAGGGAAGAGATCTAGCTTACAACTTAACGCAAATCCGGGATTAGAACTGGGAATCTAATCCCGGTTTTTTTATTTGAAGAAAAACCACCCATTTATCAGAAAGCTAAACAGACGTTCTTTTCATGTTTAAGGTGAGGTGTTTTAATGAGAACAGTTACCCACACGATGGTGGATAATGTGGATATAAGGAGAGGAAAGGGATTCCCTCGCCGTTTCTTGGAAAGTGGTCATTTTGTGGATAATCGGTTATTGACCTGTGGATAATGTTGATAGTTTTTAGGGAATTAGTCATAACAGGTGATTAATTGTGCATAAGTTTGTGGATAGTGTGAATATGTCGGAAAATTCTTACCTAATAAAAAAACAGTCCACAGTGGACTGTTTTTTCTTATGCTTCTTGTAGTTGCTCCCATTCTTCCATGAGAGTTTCCGTTTGGTGACGAAGATGATCCATTTCTTCATTTAATTTCATTACTTTTTCATGATCTTCAAAAACTTCTGGAATGCAAAGCTCTTCTTCTATTTCTGCGATGCGAACTTCAGCATTGTCGACCTCTTTTTCAATTTCTTCAATTCGTCTTTGCATTTGTCGTTCCTGGCGCTTCGTTTCCTTATCCTGCTGAAATGTTGATTTGGCAGATGGAGCATCTTGTGTGACATTGTTCTTTGGTTGCTCAAGAGCTGCTAATTCAGCAAGCTCTTGTTTTTTCTCAACATAGTAATCGTAATCACCTAGATAAGGTGTTACGCCATCAGTTGAAAGTTCAATGACGCGCGTCGCGATTCTGTTAATAAAATATCTGTCGTGCGAGACAAATAGGATTGTACCGGGAAATTGAATAAGTGCTTCTTCAAGAATTTCCTTACTATCTAGGTCTAGATGGTTTGTTGGCTCATCCAGTATTAGTAGATTTGATTTTTGCATCATCAACTTGGAAAGTGCTAGGCGCCCTTTTTCGCCCCCACTTAAATCAGAGACATTCTTCAAAACGTCGTCACCAGTGAAAAGAAAGCGTCCTAAAACTGCTCTAATGTCTTTCTCGTCTGTTAGTGGGAAGTCATCCCATAGTTCCTTTAAGACGGTTTTATTCGAGTGAAGATTGGTTTGTTCCTGGTCATAGAAGCCAATTTGAACATTGCTGCCATAGTGAATATCACCATTGAGGAGAGTTTCACCTGATACGATTGCTTTAAGTAGAGTTGATTTCCCAATTCCGTTTGGCCCTACAAGCGCAACGCTCTCCTGGCGCTTCAAATCAAATGTTAGGTTGTCGTTTATGGTGTTATTTGGATAGCCAATCGCTAGTTCTCTTAGCGTTAAGACGTCGTTACCAGTTTGCTTATCGATCCCGAACGTAATATTAGCAGATTTCTCGTCGCCTTTTGGTTTATCTAGTCGCTCCATTCGATCAAGTTGCTTGCGCCGACTTTGGGCTCGTTTTGTAGTTGAGGCGCGAACGATATTCTTCTGAACAAACTCCTCAAGTTTGGCAATTTCTTTTTGTTGCTTCTCAAACTCTTTCAATTGCTGTTCATACCGTTGTTCTTTTTCATCAAGGTAATAACTGTAGTTACCTTCAAATCTTTCCGCACGATGACGTGATACTTCATAAACTTTATTTACAATTTTATCGAGAAAATAACGGTCGTGAGAGACGATTAATAAGGCACCAGAATAGTTTTGAAGATAGCCTTCAAGCCAAGTAAGTGTTTCGATGTCCAGGTGGTTAGTGGGCTCATCTAGAATAAGTAATTCTGGTTTTGTTAGTAAAAGCTTACCAAGGGCAAGGCGTGTTTTCTGACCGCCACTTAACGTTGAGATTTTTGTGCTGTAATCAAAGTCTTTGAAGTTGAGTCCATGTAAAACCGTACGAATGTCTGCTTCGTATTTGTATCCGCCCTGATCTTTAAAGGCGACTTGAAGTTCATCGTATTCTTTTAAAATTCGTTCATATTCAGTTTCATTCTCGTAAACATCAGGATTGCCCATCTTCTGCTCGTAACTCCTGAGTTCAGATTCCATTTTTCGCAAACGATTGAAGACGCCAAGCATTTCTTCCCAGATTGATAAATCTGATTCTAAACCTGTATCCTGCGCCATATAGCCGATGGAAACACCTTTCGGCTTAATAATGTCTCCTGAATCATAGGAAAGCTGACCTGTTATCATCTTGAGAAGGGTGGACTTGCCTGCGCCATTACGTCCGACAAGTGCTACACGGTCTCGTGATTGTACTTCTAATTTAATATTCGATAAAATGGTATCAGCACCAAATGATTTGGTGAGTCCATTAACTTGCAATACGATCATGTTCTTTCACCTCTATTTCCTTCCTTAAATCCGTGAAAAACGGTTAGTAAGGAAAGGTTATTTCCTGGTGTATCACCGATAGTTCGGCATTATCCGAGTTTCCTTTAAGTTTACCGCAGAGAGGACGAGCTGAGCAACTAAAGGAATGTGCATGAGTTAACAAAAAAAGTCATCAAAAAAACAGCAAAATCGAAAGAAATGGTGTATAGTCACAAGTAGCAGCATTATCCTTCTATCATCTTCGGATGAGGAAAGGGGCAAATATGAGTTCATTTACTCACTTTAATGAAGAAGGCCGCGCAAGAATGGTCGACATTTCTGATAAAACTCCCTCCGTTCGGACTGCAACAGCACGAACGAGCGTAAAGGTGAGTGAAGACATCTATTCTGGTATTCAATCAGGAACGATGAAGAAAGGCGATGTGCTTGAAGTCGCTCAAATTGCCGGAATTATGGCAGCAAAAAAAACATCTGATCTCATCCCCATGTGTCATCCGATAGCGCTTTCTGGCGTTGACCTTCATTTTAACTGGCAGGAGAAATCGCAAGCCTATGAGCTAATTATTGAGGCTCATGTGAAGACGAGCGGAAGTACTGGCGTTGAAATGGAAGCGCTGACGGCAGCCTCGGCAGCAGCATTGACGGTATATGATATGTGTAAAGCGGTGGATAAAGGCATCGTTATCGGGGAAACCTATCTTGTTACTAAAACAGGAGGTAAAAGCGGGGATTATGCGCGCGAATAACGTGACGATGGAGCGCGGAGATCAATATGGAGGTAGTGTATGGATATTGATCAGACAAAAATTCCGCAGGCGACAGCAAAAAGACTGCCGCTCTATTATCGATATTTAAAAAATTTAAGTGCATCAGGTAAACAACGCGTTTCGTCAGCAGAGCTTAGCGATGCCATCAAGGTCGATTCTGCTACAATTCGAAGAGATTTCAGTTATTTTGGTGCTCTTGGTAAAAAAGGCTATGGGTACAATGTTCATTATTTGTTATCCTTTTTTAGTAAGACGCTTGATCAGGATGAAACGACAAAAGTCGCGCTTATTGGTGTAGGTAATCTTGGAACGGCTTTCCTGCACTACAATTTCATTAAAAATAATAATACAAAGATCGAACTTGCTTTTGACGCAGACTCTGAAAAAGTAGGACAGGAGATTGGTGGCGTTCCAGTCTATCATATCGACGAGTTTCAAAAGCGGCTGAGAGAAAATGACGTTTCCGTCGTTATCTTAACCGTACCAGTTCATGTTGCTCAATCGATTGCCGATCAGATGGATCAAACAGGAATAAAAGGAATATTAAACTTTACGCCGGCACGATTAACGGTGCCGGATCACATTCGAGTGCATCATATTGATCTTGCAGTTGAGTTACAAGCACTAGTTTATTTCATGAAACATTATCCAGTATAACGACATGTTAAGGAGGTGACACGCATGGGAATGGGTGGCGCAAGTATCGCTTTAGTTGCTGTGGTTGCTTTAATTATTTTTGGACCTAAGAAATTACCTGAGCTTGGTAAAGCTGCAGGAAATACGCTTCGTGAATTTAAAAATGCAACAAAAGGTTTAGCGGATGATGATGAACCAAACGAAAAGAAAAATAACGACAAGTAATCGGTTAGGACGGATAGTGAATGGAGGATCAGAAGCAATCCATCTATGATCATTTAGAAGAATTAAGAAAACGGATTATTATTACAGTCGTTTTCTTAATTCTTTCCTTTATTGCGGGGCTGTTTCTGGCTAAGCCAGTCATTGTGTTCTTGCAACATGCTCCTGAAGCGCAGGGTATACCGATGAACGCGTTTCATCTGACTGACCCATTGAAAGTGTATTTCAGCTTCGCTTTTTTAATTGCTTTTATTATGACATCTCCACTGGCGCTTTATCAGCTGTGGGCATTTATTTCACCAGGATTATTTGAACACGAACGGAAAGTGACACTATCGTATATTCCCGCAGTGTTTATTTTGTTTCTTGGTGGTGTATCCTTTTCCTACTTTGTTTTATTTCCTTTTGTCATCGATTTTGTAGGGAATCTTGCTCAAAGTCTTAACATTCAAGAAATGTATGGAGCGAATCAATATTTCAGCTTTTTGTTTCAATTAACGCTCCCATTTGGGTTTGTTTTTCAGTTGCCAGTCATCGTTCTTTTCTTTACAAGGCTTGGTATGTTAAATCCAGCTATGCTTGTACAGATTCGAAAGTATGCCTATTTTGTCCTTCTTGTTATAGCGGGGATGATTACACCACCTGAAATCATTTCACATCTTATGGTTACAGTACCGCTGTTACTTCTGTATGAATTTAGTATCATTGTGTCACGATATGGCTACCGTAAAAGATTGCAGGCTGAAGCAAAACGGATCCTTGAGGAAGCTCAGGAAGAGAGCAATAATTAAATGCAAATAAAAAGCGATAGGGGAAGCCCCTATCGCTTTTCGTTATCATCTTTTTTCTTTAGTTCCGTTATCCTTCTTTTCAAGACGAAGAAACGAATAGCATAAACAAAATCTACCGTAGCGAGAACCATCAGCAGAATGGTATAAAAACTCCATATTTCCCCGTTACTACTAGCGCTTTGAATCGCCAGGTAGGTGAAGAGGGAGCCAAGTCCCAAGTAGAAAAAACCCATTACAATTGGTGAAAGTTTCATGAAAAGAGTCCTCCAATAAACGATTGCATCTCGTTCAGCTGCTTTTCCATCTCCATAATATCATCAGCAAAATAGACGTTAATTAATACAACAAAAGTATTCATCGTCATATGAGCAATGATTGGTACAATCAGACGCTTCGTTTTTACATAAAGAAAGGCGAAGGTGAGTCCCATTGCTGTATAAATAAGAATATGAGAAAAGTCAAAATGAATCGCTGCAAAAATAACAGAGCTGAGTATGCCGGCAATCCAAAAATTAAATCGTTTGTATAACGAACCGAAAATAACTTTTCGGAAAACAATTTCCTCAAGAATTGGTCCGATAATTGATGTCACAATAATAAAAACAGGTGCCGCTTTTGCGACTTCTATCAGCATTTCTGTGTTTTCAGAACCAGGATCAATCCCAAATACGTTCATTTCGATC
Organism: Anaerobacillus sp. 63XJN7_5_ISO-PGPR-S23-430; assembly: GCF_056173695.1. Lineage (NCBI taxonomy): Bacteria > Bacillati > Bacillota > Bacilli > Caryophanales > Bacillaceae > Anaerobacillus > Anaerobacillus sp. 63XJN7_5_ISO-PGPR-S23-430. The sequence goes on from NZ_CM149686.1 coordinate 257,961, forward strand.
ATTGCAGCAATAATTTGGGAAGCATAAGCCATGAATACGCCTAGAATGCTCCATCCAACCGCCTGACCAAGAGAGACGCGCGTTGAGCGTTCAAAAGGGACGTCCGGAGTGGAACGGAGAAGAAATAGCATGATAATCAGTGCTGTCAGAAAACTAAAGACAGACCAAGTGACGACTGGATCAGGGATGTTTAATTCCTGAAGTAGGGGAACGCCTACTAATCCTGAGAGCTGCATTACAATATAAGTAATCAATATAGTCCAATAATGTTTGGCCAAGAAGCATAACTCCTTTTAATGGTTTGCATGCCGTAAATGGCATTTTGCATACTCGTATTAGTTTAACACACTTTCTTAAGGGAATGCCGTTCATAAGACTTCGTATAACTGGTTTATATAGCCATATCGAATATAATCGAAAAACAGGCCATAAGTCTTATCAGTTTATGTCACATAGTGACGAGTAAAGGAGAAAAGAAAAAACTGAAAAAAAAATCAACTTAAGTACTTGCAAAAGAATAGTGAATTATTTATTATATACATGTGTTAGCACTCGATGATGGTGAGTGCTAAAAAACGAATCAAACCATAATTTCCATCTGAGGAGGGTGTTTGAGTTGTTAAAGCCTTTAGGTGATCGAGTAGTCATCGAACCAATTCAATTAGAAGAAAAAACGTCTAGTGGGATCGTACTTCCAGATTCTGCGAAAGAAAAGCCACAGGAAGGTCGCGTCGTGTCTGTAGGTAGCGGTGCACTAACTGATGGTGGAGAGCGTGTAGCTCTTGAAGTATCAGAAGGCGACGCTGTTATTTACAGTAAGTATGCTGGTACTGAAGTAAAGTATGACGGTAAAGAGTATTTGATTCTTCGTGAGAACGATATTCTTGCAGTCGTAGGCAAGTAAAAACAAAAATAAAAAGTACTACATACATTTAGGAGGGTAACAAATGGCAAAAGATATTAAGTTCAGTGAAGAAGCCCGTCGCGCAATGCTTCGCGGTGTTGATTCTCTTGCGAACGCAGTTAAAGTTACACTCGGACCAAAAGGACGTAACGTTGTCCTCGAGAAGAAATTCGGATCTCCACTTATCACAAATGATGGTGTAACGATCGCGAAAGAAATCGAGCTTGAAGATGCATTCGAAAACATGGGTGCAAAGCTTGTCGCTGAAGTAGCTAGCAAAACAAATGACGTTGCCGGTGACGGTACAACAACTGCAACCGTTCTTGCGCAAGCTATGGTACGTGAAGGTCTTAAAAACGTAGCATCTGGTGCGAACCCAATGGTTATCCGTAAAGGAATTGAGAAAGCAACTAGAGCTGCTGTTGAAGAACTTAAAAACATTTCTAAGCCAATCGAAGGCAAAGAGTCAATCGCACAAGTTGCGTCAATCTCTGCTGCTGACGAAGAAGTAGGTCAATTGATCGCTGAAGCAATGGAGCGCGTTGGTAACGACGGCGTTATCACTGTTGAAGAATCAAAAGGATTTGCTACTGAGCTAGAAGTAGTAGAAGGTATGCAGTTCGATCGTGGATATGCATCTCCTTACATGGTTACAGACTCCGACAAAATGGAAGCTGTTCTAGAAGATCCTTATATCCTTATCACTGATAAGAAAATTGCAAGCATCCAAGATGTTCTTCCAGTGCTTGAGCAAGTGGTTCAACAAGGTAAACCACTTCTTATGATTGCTGAAGACGTTGAAGGTGAAGCACTTGCAACACTCGTTGTGAACAAGCTTCGTGGAACATTTAACGCAGTAGCAGTTAAAGCTCCTGGCTTCGGTGACCGTCGTAAAGCAATGCTTGAAGATATCGGTACACTTACTGGCGCTGAAGTGATTACAGAAGATCTTGGTCTTGATCTTAAACAAGCGAACATGACTCAGCTTGGTCGCGCTTCTAAAGTTGTTGTAACGAAAGAAAATACAACAATCGTTGAAGGCTCTGGCGAAACTGATAAAATTGCTGGTCGCGTAAACCAAATCAAAGCTCAGCTAGAAGAAACAACTTCTGAGTTCGATAAAGAAAAGCTTCAGGAACGTCTTGCTAAGCTTGCTGGCGGCGTAGCTGTCATCAAAGTTGGTGCGGCAACTGAAACTGAATTGAAAGAGCGTAAACTTCGCATTGAAGATGCTCTTAACTCAACTCGCGCAGCGGTTGAAGAAGGAATCGTATCCGGTGGTGGTACAGCGCTAGTGAACGTCGTTAAGGCTGTTCAAGCTGTAGAAGCTTCTGGAGATGAAGCAACTGGCGTTAAGATTGTTCTTCGTGCACTAGAAGAGCCAATCCGTCAGATCTCTCACAACGCTGGTCTTGAAGGATCTGTTGTGGTTGAGCGCCTTAAAGGCGAGAAAATCGGTATTGGCTTTAACGCTCTTACTGGTGAGTGGGTAAACATGGTTGACGCTGGTATCGTTGACCCTACAAAAGTAACTCGTTCTGCTCTACAAAATGCAGCATCCGTATCTGCTATGATTCTTACTACAGAAGCAGTAATCGCAGATAAGCCTGAAGAAAATGCAGGCGGCGGTGGCATGCCTGATATGGGCGGCATGGGTGGAATGGGCGGTATGGGCGGCATGATGTAAGCTGTCCTCGAATCTCTTGATGTATAGGGGTTTGAACGCCTTTAATTGAATATTGACTGGGTTTTGACTGGATTTCTTTGAAATAAGGTCTAGACCTTGAAAACCTCTCATTAGTTCTATTGAACTTTTGAGAGGTTTTTTCTCGTCTTGTATTTGGTTGTTTGTATAAAATTGGATTGTTTTAATACAAAAATAAATTGATAAATAATTAGTCAAATGCTCCTTTCATTAGTTCACTAAATTTCTCTGAGGCTTTTTGCTCCATATTTTTTGTAATATGAGCATAGATGTTCATCGTTGTGTTTATATCTCCATGACCTAATCTTTGTTGGATTTCTTTTGTACCGACCCCAGCTTCGATTAATAGAGAAGTATGGGTATGTCTGAAGGAATGCGGCGTTACATGCTTATGAATGCCACTAAGCTTTAATAGACGCCTCATACGATTCTCTACCGTTTTGATGAAATCAGGATAACCAGGGTTATTTAGTTCTTTTGCAAAAACAAATCCCAGATCATGATATTGATCCCCTAGTGCTAATTTAATTTCCCGTTGTTGGATACAGTATTTCTTCAATTCACTGATCACCTGGTTATCCATTTTAAGAGTGCGTATTGATCTCTTGGTTTTTGGGGTGAGTAGTTGATAGTTTTTTGTATTATTACTTGGGTTGTAATAAGTTTTAGTTATTCGGATTGAGCCATTATCAAAATTAACGTCGTTCCATTTTAGGGCCAGTAACTCTCCGACACGAATACCACTATAAGCCAAAGTTAAAAACATAACATAGTCCCTATCTAAGCCTCTGTTCTTTGCAGTCTTTAGAAAAGTTATTAGCTCATTTTTTTCTAAGAATTTAAGAACCTCTTCATTTTGTTCAATTTCTTCTACCGTTTCAATTTTCTTAGGGGTTTTTGCGAATTCACTTGGGTTTGACTTAACTAGGTTATATTCTAATGCCTTTTTAAATAGCATACGTCCAGTCGTGTGAATGCCATCGAGAGTATTGTGGGCATAGCCCTTCTCGTGAAGATCGTTTAGTAGTGCTTGATATTGTTTTCTAGTTATGTCAGATAGCTTCATTTTGGAAAAACATCTTTTGAAATGATTCATTTCCTTTGTCCGAGCTCTATGGGAACTGACTTTAGAATTTTTAGCATAGAACGTAAGCCATTCATCTGCAAATTCACTAAAGCTAATGCTATTCTCCTCGAAATAAGTTCCATCTCTTAATTCCTTTTCAATTTCTTCTGCTTCAATTCTTGCATCTGTTTTTCTAGTGAAACCACTCTTTGTTTTTGTCTTTCTTTTCCCTGATACAGGGTCAAACCATTCTACTTGATAAGACCACTTATTCCCTCTTTTTCTTAAGTAAGCCATTGGCATTCCTCCCATGTACATCGTAAATTAAATAGTAGGTTCATAATGGTACAATTTCAATAAATGGGTTGACTAACGTTAATAACAATCCTCAAATATATACAAAAGGGTTATTTTTGATTTATCGTTCGGCACAAAATCTATTTTTATTTTTCTTGTATTATGGAATAAGTTGTTGAGTTTTATAGTCGAATTTGAAATAATTGGTATTCAAGAATCGGGCAGGTTTCTTGAAGACTTGAATTCGAGATAATAGAGGTTATTGGAACTAAAACCATACTTTTTCGTATAGGGAATTAGCTATATTTAGGAGGGATGGTTTCTTGGATCTTATTTTATTAGGAGTAGTGGCTGTTATTGGCGGAGTTGTTGCAGTTATAGGTACTTTAATCATTATAGGAAGAAGGTTAATACAACCGAATCAGGAATTAAAGGAAAAGGTTCAAAACCTTGAAAGCGAACTGAAAAACCTGAAAGATAAAGAGTAGTGTTCAGTATTCAATGTAATCGGAGCGATTACTGCACATTTATTGAAAGGATGTTGTGATATTTTCAAGTCAGAGCTTACTAACAAAGTAATAGACTTAGTAGTATGGATACTTCTTTATTGTTTTGTTATTAGTCAAGTGGATATATTTTTGAATTCATTTACAACTGGTTTATTTATTATCGCTACTGTAGTGGGGCTGTTTAAAGTAATACGTAATATAAGAGGAATAATAAAAGTAACTAGGAATAACAAAAGCAGAGTCAATAATAAATAAGAATTCATTTAAATCGATAATCTTTTATGCAGAATAATAGAAGATAACCAATCTTCTGCTATCTCGGAGCGATAGTGTATTAACCAAATAGATTAAGTAATTGTCTAATTTAAGTATTGAGTAGGAATACGAAGAGATAATGTAGATTTGGATTATGAAAAGGAATAGGATGAGATAGAAAATGGAATTCAAATACTACCTTAATGAAACTGGCTGGGCAACTTGTGTTGTGGAATTAAATTCACAAAAACTGGAGTTCTCAGCTAGTTATCTTACTGACTGTTTAGGTGATTTAGTAGAATCATTATTTTGTTTAAATCCATTACGAAGCGCCAAAGGTGAAAGAGTGTCTTTTGAATGGGAAGGTGAACCAGAAGGGATTCTTTGGACTCTTGAATTAAAAGAGAGCAACATCCTATTCATAGAGGCAACCTATTATGAGGACTTGGAAAACAAAGATATCGGTAACAAAGTAATACAAACGGAGTATTCCTATGATGATTTTTTAAAGGTAGTGTTAATTGAATTTGATTCTTTAATCAAGAGACACGGGATTATTGGATACAGGGAACAATGGGTTACTGCTGATTTCCCATTGCGTACTTTCTTGGAATTAAAGCATTATCTCTTTAAAAAGGAGAATTATCCAATATCAGAGGTTAAGGGAGAGATAATGGGAGAAACGACGGAAGAGGTTAGAAGTTCACTAAAATATGACCTGGAATTATTGATGGAAAGTATCCAGTAATATTGAAACTAAAACAACTAATAATGTAAATTTGATATTCCACAATCTCGGAGCAATTGCGTAAAAAATTTACCCTTTAAGTAGGCAACTAAATTAAATAAGCTCAAGCAATTTTCAGCTAAGCTCAGAGTTATTGAACTCCGAGCTTTTTTTGTGTGAGGTTTGTAAATTAGTCCTTGAATTAAAGTCATATTACTTTATTAAAAATATTTAAGAAAATGAAACTGCTTTGATAAATGTATAGTCTATAAGGTGCAGGATGAAGGTTGAAAGGAGGTTGAAAAGTGAAAAATAGAGATTCATTATTTGATAGGGAAGGATTTGGCGATGAAATAGCTAGTGAAACGGAGATTGATCTTTTGATCAAAGAGCACTCAAAGCAAGTGTTTATTTTAGCTTTTTCATATGTGAAAGATCATTCTTTAGCCGAGGATATAGCCCAAGAAGTTTTTTATAAGTGTTACAAAAACCTACATAAATTTAGAAAAGAATCATCAATAAAAACTTGGATTTCTCGTATCACAGTAAATACTTCAAAAGATTTTTTGAGAAAACGAAAATATAATTTATTTCATTCCCCCTCTCATCTTATGGAGGTGCTTGTTAAAAGGAAAAGTTCAGAAGATGAGTTTCTTGAGAAAGAGAATAGACAAAGTGTGATGGACATCGTTCTGTCTCTTCAGCCAAAATATCGAGAAGTTATTATCCTTTTTTATTTTCAAGATTTCAATACAGAAGAAATAGCGCTGGCTTTAAAGCTGAATAGGAATACAGTTAAAACGAGATTATCTCGGGGGAGACTTCTTTTAAAAGAAAAAATTAGTGGTTTGGAAGGAGGCAACTATGAAACGTGAAGTTCAAAAAGGGAAAATTGAATTAGACGAGCAATTTTCTTTAGAAAGAGAAAACAGAATTAGAGAAAGAGTGAAAGAAAGGATTAGGGAACGTGATAATCCACCCTATATCAATTATAAACTTATCTATATATCCTGTGCTGCAGTCTTGTTATTTGGTTTAGTTGTCAGTTTATCATTCGTTTCACCATCAATGGCTTCTGTTGTTTCTAAAATACCGTTTCTAAATGAATTGATGGAGAAGGAAGATTCCATCGGTGTCGATTCCATCGGCGACCTCCTGATCCATGAACTAAAAGAAGACAACTTTAAAGTTAGTCAGGGAACAAATATTAATTTTAGGGAAAAAACCATTTACGTAGGAATAGAAGGTACTAACGAATATTATCAAAAAAACCAAAAAGATATTATTGAAAAAAGTAATAGCATTTTAGATGCGCATGGTCTTGGAGCATACACTGTTGAAGTGACCAATCCTCAAGTAGAAAAAGAGCCATACGATGATGGCATTACAAAAGAAATGCAAAAGAAGTACGATGATTATGAGAAGAGAAGTCTTGCTCTTAGCGAAAAGATCATGAGTGAACTAAAAGAGCAAAACTATCAGGTTCAACTAGCTGATGTTCGAATTAATGACAAAGAGAGGTTTATACCACTTGAAATACCTGTCTCAGAAACAAGAGTTGAAGAGATGAAGGATATTGTAAGGAAAGTTGCAGAAGAAAAAGAACCAGGTGAATTTAAAATAAAAGTGTATACATTTGATCCTATAAGAGAAGAAGCACAAGTGAGATGGAGTCCTGTTATCGATACTCTTACAGAAGGATTAATTGGTAAAAAAGAGCTTAAAGTTGAATTAGTTGGTTTTACATTCTACTCAGAACCTTATACATTATCAGTTGACACTTCAATTGATAAGTCTAATCCTAATGCTTCAATGCTAGCAAATGAGATTGAAGATGAGATGAACACATTTATTAACTCAAAAGAGATAAAGAAAGTTGTAAATGGAGATGAATATCAGATTGTTGTTAAAAGCAAAGACGGTAAAAAAATAAATTAAATCATGGGATATATGCAAGTTAGATGTAGCTTAATATTCATTACCAATCTTCCACAATCTCGGAGCGTTTTCTTAATATTGGATTTAGGGAAAGAAGCTGTAAGATAGGAGTGTTCCTATGAAGAGAAGCTCATCGTTTGGCATTGTAATGGCTACTTTACTATTTGGATTGGTAAGCTGCGCTGGAAATGTTTCTGAGAAAAAAGTCGAGAGCGGAGTAACAGTTAGTGATGAAATAGCCGAAAAGAATGGCACATTATCTAAGGATAATGCAGAAGTTATGATTTTTAATAAACTAAGTGACGAAGAAAAGCAGAAATACACCGTAGACTTTATTAAAGAAGAAGGAACAAAATATTATATTAGAGTTTACGATCATAGTAGTGGCGAAGTAAAAGTAAAAAAGATCTATACTATTGATTTTCAAACAAAAGAAATTGAACAAATTGAATAAATGGACCAATGAGTTCTCAAAAATTTTATAATCCCACATCATTAAAGGTTTTCTTTCTTCCGCAATCTCGGAGCTTATCTGTAATAGGATAGGCTTTTTTTGTCAAATAAATGCTTGAGTTATTTACGCTCCTTTGAAACAATTGGAATAGAGTTTTAGATATTGAATTGAAGGTATAAAAGGTGGAATGAAGATGAAAGGATTATTTATTTCAATATTTACTTTTATAATAGTTTGGGCATTATATGGGGTATTTTTCAATGACTTTGAAGAGGATATTTTATTTCTTACAATAATAGGGATTATTACTGGTTATAACATAGGTAAAAGACAGCGTGATTAATGTAGATGTAGAAAGTATTTCTTCCATTATCTCGGAGCGTTTGCTGAAGAATATCAAGCAGCTAATTCTTATATTGAGTAGTCATTAGGGAAAGCTAATCAAAAAAAGAGAGGTATACATATGAAAAAAACTCTATTGATTACATCCCTTCTGGCTTCTGTATTTCTTTTTCCTAAAGAATCAAATGCTATCTCAATGCCTTGCAGTATGGTGTTAAACCCAATCGATGAAGGTCTTACTAATGCAAGAGGAAGTGCACTAATATATAAAGTTCAATTGATTCCACCAAGCTTTGCCAGAACTAATATCAGTATCTTAAGTGTTCATCTACCTGAACCCTCTACATACGGCGAATATGATATTTATGAGGGATTTGCTTTTATACCTGGTGAAATAAGCTGGAGGTTCAGACTTTATCCTACTCCAGAAGAAGATAGTCCTACCTGGTCGGGAAGGTTTGACTTGATCACCGCAAAATTAAACAATGCTAAAGTTCAAGTGAGAGCTTCCAATTCTACAACTGGAAAGTTGGGACCAGTGGTTCTGAATAATGATATTCTAAGCTGTAAATAGCTTACTACATAATCTCGGAGCGATTAAAGAGTAAATAATAAGTTTAGGGAGGGAATTATGGAACTAATATTTGTACGACATGGTCAAGGACAGCATACACTAGATACACCTAATAGTTTACATATGAAAAATCCTTCTCTAACAAAAGAAGGAAAAGAGCAAGCATATTTATTAAGAGATACTTTTCATCTGAAAAGTGAAGACACGCTCATTATAAGTCCTACTCAAAGAACGCTAGAAACTGCTCAAATATGGATAGGAAGTGCGAAAGTTAAAGCAATTGTTAGTCCCCTGGTTTCTCCAAGAATGTTTCCACAAAAACAAGAATGGCGAACGCTTCCTTGTGACATAATGATGAAACGGGAAAACATTGAAAAGGTATTTCCTGAATTTAATTTAGATCACCAGGTTTCTGAAGAGCTTTGGAAAGATGGTATAAATGCTTTACCAGAGAAAGAGTTTCGGATTATTGGAGAAGAATTCTTGAGAGGGTGCAAGCAAGAAGAGAAAGGGAATATTTATGTCGTGTCACACGATGGAACGATCACATCCTATCGCCAGTTAATCTCAAAACGATTACTTACTAGAGATGACTTTCCCAAGGATGCTGGTTGGATAAGGATTCAGTATTAAACAAACTCGGAGCGATTTTTGAATAAGTGGGGAAACCAGTTTTGGACGGGTTTCCCTTTTTAGCTCCAGTATCAACAACCGCTAATGGACCGCAACCTTGCACCCTGTTTTCATATACAATAGTGAATATCAAAATGAGAAAACTTTTTAAACTTTCCAAAACTGATCGTTCCTGTAACTTTTTGTGACAGATTCTCTTAATCATTCCTTTGCTACGAAGCATTTCAGTCTTTTAATCGGATCAGACCTTTTTCTACAAGAGTATTAGAAATAACCCTATTTGTGATAAAATGCTAATGTGAATTAATTCACATTAGCATTTTATTAAATGGTTAACAAGGGAGGAGAAACCAATTAAAAATAAACTTCTGTCCGCTGTATTTACTACGTTATTTATGGGGTTATTGTGGATGCTAAGTGGGTTTATTGGTTCAAGTGAACCATTTGGGATTGATGATTTCATGTTTATAGTGGTCATTATGGCTTATACAGCCTTTGGTACTTTAATATTTGGAATTCCCGTATCTCTTTTATCTGATTGGGTTTCGAACAAATTATCATCCTATCGCTTTATCGTCGCTGCATTTATTCATCTTTCTTTAGCGGTTGCTACATATTTTGTAATTGAGGATTTATCAGTTGTTGCTGTTGGAGCTGCGGTCTTTTTCTTTACAGCGGAAGAATGGCAGAATCGCAAACTTAGAAAGTTTCAAACGAAATCTTTTATTAGCAACACCTTGTTCGTCCTAGTGTTGTTTGCAGGGGTATGGGGTTTTTATCAACTCGATTTAGAACAAAAGACTGATATGCAGTATCTCATTCCTAAGGGGTATGAAGGCGTTATTGTCGTCAAATATAACCAAGAAGAGGAACCTCGTCTGGTAAAAGAAAAGGGTAAAAAAGTAATTCAAGTCTCTAAAGAAGAATTAGAATATACAAGTGTAGAAGATCGTATAGAATACGGTGTAGCAAAGACATCTTCTGATGAGCCTAAAGGTATGATAAATGATGAGTTTTATTACGTTACTAGTGATGGCAAAAGAACAAGGATTGATGATTCTTGTATTTATCGGAGTCGCTCAGGTAGTATTCATTTTGATGGAAAAGAAGGTCAAAGCTATGAAGTTCATCACGTAACAAACACAAACTGTGGAGACCAATTTAGTATTACGGGTAACCCGCTCTATAGTGATCAAGAATATGAAGTCATCGAACATTTATTTTCCGATTTCTACAAGTATTAGCTTTTTCGTTTCGAAGCCCTAATCACTCCCAGTTCTCTCTCTTGAGTCTTGTGCGTAAGGTATGAATACTATAATCCCCATACAATAGCAGATATGAAAGACTTTTTAGCAAGTATAGACGCATCGCCAGCGTTTTTCCGGTCTTTATAACACATAACTAATATAACTGCTGCAGAGTAAAAACTCTCCATAAGATTTACGCATATTTAGAATAACAGTACTAGAGGGACAAAAGATTCTTGAAGATGTAACCAAAGATACGTAAGGATTCCACCGAATTTAATTAACGAAAAGAAACCATATATATTACGAATCCATAAAAAGGTTTAGAAATGCTATCTCTATATCAATTTTTGTGGTCATCCTGTTACCTTAATAATAACGACTAAAGAACTCTTGAGTGATCTTCAACAATCTCGGAGCGCTTGCTGAATAAATGGTAGGCGCTCTATCCAGGTTTGGGTTTGAGATAACTTAATAATACTGAATGAAGGATTAATATCTTAATTTATTGAAATTAAGTAATAGGTTAGCATAACTAAAGAATAAGGGGTTAATCCATGACATTTAAAAAGAAGCTAAATGAAATAGTTGATTTTCAAGCTACTTTAGAGGATGGATATAGGGATATTATTGAATTATCGAAGAGATGTAGGTTTTCTAATTGCTCTCATACGAAAGAAACAAATTGTGCTGTGAAAAATGCGATTGATGAGGGAATTATTTCGAAGGAAAAATTCATTTCATATTATAGAGAGAGGAACGAAGCTTTATATGTTTCAAATCAAAGTAATAAAACTAAAGCTAGCGAGTATATGAAAAAAAGGGATCTTTTTCGAGATCCACCTATGAATTTTGAGTAGATGAAGAATATCAACCGATTTATCTCAGTTTCAAGTCATCGATTAAATCGGAGCGAATCATGTTTGATTTAACGTTAAATAAGGTTTCCAAAACTATAAACAAGAACCCTTATAATATTTTTCCGTTTAGGATACGTGCAAAGCCAGGTAATGTATTACTCCAAAATATTGCTTCAAGAACTTTGCTTTTATCCATTGCTGCGTCACTGTTTTAATAGTTCATCACGGTTTAAAGCCCGTGGAGGTTCTTCCATCCATCCATGTTTAATCAAAATCTTAGCCCCGTCTTCAGCGTATTTTAATATTTCTGCAATTAATCGGCTATACATAACCCCAATATCCCTTCTTGGACTCATGGATATGCTTCCCCCGTAGTATCCTACACTAAGTGCAATTAAACTTGTTGTATAAAACATCATTATTCTGTCAGAAAAAGTGTGCGTAATAGAATCAGTAACCTCTGTATCCAATGTCATAGGGGAGGGTAAATCACTTTCTTTTAAAAATGAACCAAATATTTCACAATGCTTATTTGCCATTTCCTTTCCTCTTAACAGAAATTGTTTTACTTCTTCATCCTGTGCAACTTGGCTATAACCAATCAGTGTGGCTGCCCCTAATGCGTTTCTTTGAAAATTGGTGTATAGGTTTGTGATTTCGGTACCAGTAAGGGGTCTTTTTTCTCCAAAAAAGCCTGCCAAAAAACTTTTCTGTTTTACAAAATCATAGGATTCAGGTTTTGGGAGGTATGGTGACCTAGTATACAACCCCTTTGCCAATAATAAATCATTCGTTTGTTTAATAAGATTGTCTGATTCCCGTAAACACTGACTAAAGAAGCTATAAACATCTTCTCTGACTGCTACAGTTGTTGCCGTGCTATACACATTTATACCAATTTTACCAAGATAATTAACATTATTTAATAAATAAGTATCAGAAAACAACCTCGGGGCAGTCACATCAACGTCTTCATTTAATTCAAAACCATGAGGAACAGGATAACCTTCCTGAGTAAAAATCTGTGTTATTGTGTTCACGTGCAATTGTGAAATGTCTAATGCATATTGAATAACAGATTTAATTTCAGTATCTTCCACTGTATTAAGATAGTATTTTAGATGGCAGATGGAACCACTGTCATTCATGTATGTAGCCCATAAAGTTGTTATCTCTGCTGATGTTAATTTGATACCGGTACGTTGAATGAACTCCATTGTCTTCACTCCAAATCAAATATGGTCTAACCTTCAGTTTATCCTTTATGTAACTATATATGTAAGATGAAGTTGTGGCTTATCCTATAAAGATCGCGAAAATAGGATCCCTATACGAAAAAGACAATTGATCATAAGCATTTTGAAAGAAGGTGATATTCAAGGTCTACCTAACCCATATTCTGTGCCATTAATTAAGTAGTTTTTGAAGGCAATTCAAGGATATTGGATCACGTCCTTTGTTCCGTTATTTCGGAGCTTATCTGTAATTAGGATAAGCTCTAATTTGAATAAAATAAAGATTGAGTTAGTCATTGGAATTTGAAATAATTGGTATTGAAATGATTGAGTAGATAAATGGAGTAAATAGAAATAATTAAAAGGAGAAGGTAGTGGATAATGATGGATAAACTTCTCTTGGTTCTATTGTTACTTGTTGGTGCTATTTATCTTGGTTTCAACAGCGCTGGTTTAATGGCTGTTTTATTTAATGATGTTTTACGTGTCTTAATGCTAGTTTACATTTATACAGAAAGTGATGTGAAACCAAGTTATTCTCTTTATTGAATTAAATCGGAGCGATTCTGCAACATTATAGCAGCGTTAGAGTTCAAGAGGGATATTCAACAAACGAAGATTTTGTTTGTTCTGTCATTCCCGTCGTATATCTTTGACCTAACTGGCAGTACAATTATTGAATTAATACTCACTCTTCATCTAATTCCCAAACTTTTTTTTGTATTGGATCATCGGAATCAACTATTACCGTACCCTTACCATCAGTCTTTACTCGTTCATACAATCCTTTTCCGGTTTGCTTTTTTAAAATTTCACTTTGCTTGTCTTCAATCTCATATAAACGTTCAAGCTCTTTTTGAAGTTCTTCTTCGCTCATTTTTTCTTTTGACATAGCTAGGCCTCCAAATTTATTTTTGATAATTATAACACAAATATAAGTTAGTGATTCCATTTGCCTCTTTAACATTTCACCTTGTTGTTTTTTAAATTCCCTAAGTCTTTTAATCTCTACCCACGCACCTCTACTGTCAGTGCCTTTTTAACTACATAACAACAACTCTATAATTGTGGATCTTAATTCAGATTTTAAATGATGTAATACGAGTATTATTGTGTTATTTTATTATTGAAATATATATCTTAATCGTAATATGAAAATTGGGAGGTTCATGTCACTATGACGAATCGAGAGAGATTCTATAATGCATTGAATAAATTGGATATTTCTTATGATGAAGAAACGGGGAAACTCTCTAAGACAATAACGATATTAGCTTATGAATCTAATAGAAAAATCAAAGCTGACAAGATTAAAATTTATAGAGATCATTTTAGTATAGAAAAAGAAGAAGAAGATACTACGAGAAAGATTTACTTTAAAAATGTCAATGGATTTAAATATGAAGAGATTAGCGAACTAGTGCATGTAGAAATATCAACTGAAAATAATGATTCTAAAAATAGTTCTAAAACGAGTCTTAAAAGTAATTATAAAAGTGTCAGAATTTATCCTGAAGACTTTAAGGAGTATAGACGACTATCTTATGAACAAGACAAAACAATAGTCGAGTTGATTTCCGAAGCTCTTCAATTAATAAAGAAAAAATATGAGGATTAAACCTTCCTCATATTTTTTTCTTTATTCTCCCGAGTGATCATCACGATCTTTTGACTTTTGAACTAAATACTGAAAATAGTTCTCTAACTCACGGATTTGTTCCGGCCCCATAGAGCCCCATTTGTCTATGTCTAAAAACGAAGAGTCTTCAATACCGTACTTTTGCATGAGCTTAAATATTTTTTTTAAAGTCTCCATTTCCTTTGGTTCATTCACATATTCGTTTTTAACCTCTTTTAATATTAAGTTATTTGTTCTTCCCAATAAATAGTCCGCGCTGACATCCAATGCATTGGCTAAGCTGACCAACATCTCGTTAGAGGGAGTACTATAGCCATTTTCATAGTTACTAACTGTACCTTTTGTGGTGTTAACCTTTTTTGCTAATTCACTTTGTGTAAGTCCTTTTGCTTTCCGTGAAGATTTAAGTCTTTGTGAGAGCATGATTATTATCCTTTCACTTGTCATGTACAAGATTATTGTACCATTTTTTCGGTTATTTATTTATATTCCGATAAAATGTACAAGAAACTTGTTTAGAAGTGTTGACATACAAGAATCTTGTACTTATACTTTTGGTACAAGGTATTCATACAGAAGGGGGTGAAGAAATGAAGAATTATCGTTTAAAGGAAGCAAGGAGACAAGCAAATTTAAGCCAAATGCAATTATCAGAATATCTTGGATATAAGGGTAGACAAAGTGTTGCCAACTGGGAGAATGGTTATTCATCGCCTACGCTGAAGGTAGCTATATTAATAGCGAGAGTGTTAGAGGAGGATGTCTATTATTTGTTTGGTCAACAGGTACAAGAATCTCATACAAACGATTTAGCTTTTGTTCAATCTACTATAAGAAAGGAATTGATCTAAATGTTTGAAGCTAAATTGCAACCGGAAGCTGATTTTAACAATAAGGTCTACGATATTTTTTATGATATTGCTAAGAAAGCTCAAGAAGATGTCCGTAATGAAAATGAATTACCTTACTTGTTAGATCGTACAAAACTATCTGAACACGTCTTCAATGTAAGTGTACAGTCCTTAGATGCCCATATACTAAAAAGAAAAGACTTTCCCAAGGTTCACGTAGGAGGTCGTACTCTTTATCCGAAAGACCTTGTGATTGATTGGATTAGAGACAATGTAGATGTTTCTAACAAAGTAGCTCCTGAGAGAAATTTCGGAGTAATCTAGTTCGATAAATCTAGTATAAATCATTAAATGAATGGAAACGGTACAACAAATGAAGGGGGGCGAAGTCAGTGAAAGAGAGTAAATCAGCACAATTAATGAAGAATATGAGAAAAGGGATAGGGAAAACGCAACAGCAACTGGCAATAAAAATGTTTCAATCGAGAGAATACATTTCTAAGCAGGAGAGTGGGGAAAGGAAGATACCACCGGTCACTACAAAATATTTCATAGAGAAATATAATAATCCTTTCTTGGCATTAGAAGCGATCAATGAGTATCTCGGATGGAGTATCAAGGATCTGGATGGACCAGCAGCTATAGACCTAAAAAATTGTGCTCTTGAAAAACTCAATGAGCAGTTAAAAATAGTCTTAGAGGTTCTTACTAGGGTTCAAAAAGGAACAAATTCATGGCATGAACAAGAGATTCAAACTTTGACGAAAGAACTTGCTAAAGTTATTCACTTTTCGATATGGTATTTAGCTACCTTGTCAGATTCAACTAATATTGAATGGAAAAGGATATGGGAAGACCACCATACTGAGATGAAGGCAAAGGGTTACGTAAGATAACTCCATTATATTTCAGTATTGGAGGAGTTGAGAAATGCAAGGATGGGTAAAGCTTCATCGAAAAATCCTTCATAGTGCAATTTTTCATAATGAAAAATTGTTAAAAATATTTATCTATTTCCTAGCAAAATCAAGTCATAAAACCAATGAGGTCAGAGTCGGAAGACAAATAATAGAGCTTAAGCCTGGGCAATTAATCTTTGGAAGAAAAAAGGCTGCGTCCGAATTAGATATGAAGGAATCCACTGTCAGGGACTACCTCAAAATGTTGGAAGAGGATGGTGTGATTAGCATCAAGTCCACCAACAAATATAGCGTCATAACTGTTGATAATTGGGGGTTATATCAATCAACTAGTGAAGAATACGACAACAAATCACCAAGAAATGACCTTCAAAAAGACAGCTTATCACCATCACAACACCAGCAAATAGACACATACAAGAATGAAAGAGAATTTAAAGAAGTAAAGAATGTACAAGAATTGATAAATACAACTACCTCTGAAAAATCAACTAGTGAAGCCATTCATTTTTTTGAGGAGAACTTTGGTGTGATACGTCCTTATCTTATGAAGGAAATAGTGACTTGGAGTGATGAACTGGGAGATCAGCTGGTAATAGAAGCAATGAAACGTTCCTTGTATCGAGGTAAATTAAATTGGGGCTATGTGAAAAGTATTCTACAATCGTGGGTAAACAAAGGGATACGAACGCTAGATCAGGCAAAGTCTGAAGAATCTCAACATCAGCTTCAAAGAAATAAATACAACAGGAGTCCAGTCTCTAAACAACATTCCAAGTCAGTTACGCCAGAATGGATTAGAAAAGAATACAATCCAGCAGAACATACAGAACAGAAACAACCAAGACTTGAAGATGTTGCGACAATTATCAATTTAAGAATTAAGTATAAAAAAGAACCAGACGAAATAATAAAGGCAAATTGTTTTGGTTATGACTTATCTAAAGAAGACATCATCGCTATTCGTGACGGTAAAAGTACTGCAGAAGAGGTATTGCGATCAAAAACAAAGCTGAGGGTCGTAGGTGATCCATAGGTGTGATAGAAAGCTTTAAAAATGGAGGAGATTCTATGTCCATTTCAAATCGACGGCATTTCGCTTTTTATGATATTTCTTCTCAAGCATATTCTATTAAAACGTTCGAAGGAAAAAGGTTTGATGTACATGGTTTGTGGGCGGTTGATAATGACGGTATGGTTGAGAAGTTATCTGCAATCTACTATCGCATTCGAACCGTAAAGGATAAACAATTTAGAACTATTGCCAAACGTAAAAATCCTGAAAGTGCTTTAAAAAAAGTAAAATAGGAATTTTTCAAGTGTATTAACAGCACTTATTGCACATTGATAATCATATATCTATGCTAGGAAAGGAATTGGTCGCAGAACTTTTCTAGTAGTCGATAACCGTTTGATGCGTGTGACGTAAAACGCATCTAGTGACCTGGTAAGCGTTGTATTGAGGATGGTTTGCTTTATGGAGGTGAGGTTTCATACTGATGAAGCTTTCAAAAGTAAGACCTAGATACATAAAGTTCTTCGTTTATGCTAAAAACGTTGTGCATTGCAGAGCATGTCAGTATATAATGCAGTCTGCATAGGGTTGATTGTTACTAGCCACAAACAATCTCTAAAAAAGAAGTATGTTAGTTTTGGTAAAATGTGGTTTCCTGTTTGGGTAGGTGTTAGAATTGTTTTTAATACAACCACTCAAGAAGGGAATGATCTGATGAAAAAGCGTTGGATCGGCTGTTTGGTTACATTCATATTTGCATTTATTATTACCGGTTGCGGATCTCAATGGACCACAGGGCAAGTCGAGTCTTTATCACCAGAAGAAATGAAAGAATATATTCAGAATAACGATACAGCTTATATCTTGATTAACAGCACGGAAGATGAGGAAGAACGTAAAGCTAACATAAAATTTGTGGGCGAAAACATTGACGATATAAACGTAAAAGAAATTAATTCCCAATCGCCTGAAATGCTAGACAACAATTTAGAATTAAAAGACCTGGGTTTGAAGAATATTCAATTTGAGACCTTAGGTTTGTATGAAAATGGGATATTAAAACAGTATGTTTCCTTAAGAAGTGTTGACTTCCCTTCTGAAGATGAAAAAGAAAAAGCAATTCAAAAATTTATAGAAATTACAGCATCCTAAAGGAGGTGATCTAAAAAGATCGCTTCTTTTTTTATGCTTACATCTAGTAACAGGAGGTGATGAACATGGGAGCAACAAATCGTGAGCTTAAACAATCGAAAGAGCTTGTTCAAACGCTTCTTACGATACAGGAGCTATCATATAACGATTGGTTACATGATAAACATCAGGAATACATTCAAGAAAATCAACAGGTTGTTATGAAATCTCTTATCCATTATAAAAGATTGAATGATTAATAACACAATAGAAAATTGTAAAAGGAGTGTTTTTTATGAGTATGTTTACAGACTTGGTTCTTTTAGATGCAATTAGTAATTTAAAAGCCACAGGTGCAGCTATTCTTACTGCCATGCAACTACTCGGTATTGTATCTGCAGCTATCGCTTTTGGTATTGGCGCCTATCATTTGATATGGGGAGGCGTTCGAGGGCGACAAAGTTCTATCGTGTGGTTTATCGGTGGTGCAGCTGGATTAGTTGTTTTAATGGGAGCTACTGCCATTGCTCAATACATTGATAGCCAGGTGGTCTTTTAAAGGGAGTGAAAAAAATGAAAGTGTTTTTTACCTCGAAAATAGAAGGAGAGATTTCTAGTTTTCATTCTTACTCATTTCAAAAGGCTGTAGAGAAAACAGCTGTGTTAGATAAGAAATGGAAAAAGAAAAATTCTGAACCGATTCCTCTTGATTTTATGATTTCAAATGACAAAGGTGAGAAGTTGTATTCCGGCACTTATGTGTTGGGATCTGATGATACAACGAATATTTATAACCATATCTGTTTGAAGCTCATGCAGCTACCGATGGAGAATGAACAACAAGAAACTGAGCGTGATAATTTACTTCAAAATTTAAATGCCAATACCCCTGCTTCTTATCAAATGGATCTAACTGAGTTAGCAAAACAGAATACAGTAAAAACGAACGGCTGGAAGCAATTAAGTAATCGCGTGAAGATTTTTACTTGTACTCTCGCAAGTCTGTTAGTTGTAGCTATTTTGTCATCAATAGTGCTAGCTACTATTGCAACCAGTAAAAATAACGCACTTGAAAAAGCAAATGTAGAAGTTGCTGAAGTGAAAGCAATAAAAACTATCTATGAAAAGGGTATCACTGGAGATGTGAATGAGGCCATTACTAAGTTGCAGGCGAATGAAAAGCATAGTGACTCTGAACAAGAAGTTCTGATTCATTTTCTTTTGTCGGTCAAAAACTATAAAGAAGCCGTCAATGAGACAGGAAAAGAAAACGTGTCAATACTAGCTAGTCAGATTATGCAACTCCATGGAATCGAGGAGCTGAAAAGCTTTCAAGAATCTTATCCGAGTTCAGCAGGAGAATTTGAGATAGCTTATCATTCGGAAGACTACTCAAAGGCCGTTGCGGTAAAAGATGTTCTTATGACATCAGAACGGTATAAAGAAAAAGGATTGGCATATTTGAATCTAGATCAATTAGATGAAGCTAAGAAAATGGCCAGTAAAGCAAAAAGTGATGAATTGAATAAGAAAATCACAACTTATGAAGATCTCGATCAGCAACTAAGGCAGCTTAATAGCCAATTAGAGGAAGAGGAAAAATCAAAGGATAAAGACGAGGAGAAAATTAAATCAATAAAGGAGCAAAGAAACGCGATTATGGAGGAGCAAAAAAATATCTAAGGAGCGATGAATTTGAAAGCGATCCTTGCTAGAAAACGGGTGCTTATACCATTAAGCATCTGTTTTTTTATTATGATGATGTTGATCGGTACGTTTATTTTGAATTTAGGATATGCCATGTTGGATACGATTCAAACGTTTCCTGAATTTAGCCAACCGTTAGTCATTCACCTTTCGTATTTTACGGAGTTTCAGATAAAAAAATTTCCATTAGCCTATGGCATATTAGCTTTTATAAGTTTACTAGGTATCGCTCAGATGGTTTATAAATTGCAAAGTAATTTTAAAGCGATTGGAACCGATGAAAAGGGCTCCCAGCGTTTTGCCACACGAAAGGAAATTCAAAAACAATACAAGATTATTCCAGATAGGAAGCACGCTTATAAAGGAAAAGGTGGTCCAGTATTAGCCAGAAAAGGTCGGAAAGCCTACATTGATCCTTCTCCAGTGAGCAATTTAATTATCGGTACGACAAGAAGTGGGAAGGGACAAACGTATGTGATCCCTACAATTGATGCTTATTCCCGGGCGGAAATGCAGCCTTCACTCGTGATCAATGATCCTAAAGGGGAGCTCTTTGCATCAAGTCGGGAGACACTTGTGAGACGTGGATATGAAGTTGAAGTTCTTAATTTAATGAACCCAATGCAAAGCATGAGTTTCAATTTACTTGAACTTGTCAAACAGGCTTATTTAGATGGGGACTATTCCACTGCTCAAACGCTTTGTGAAACCATTACCCACATGCTTTACCATAACCCTCAAGCTAAGGAGCCCATGTGGGATGACTCAGCAAAGTCCCTTGTCAATGCAATGATTCTTGCCATAACTGAAAAGTGTATTACCGAAGGAACAAAGGAAAAAATCACGATGTATACTGTTGCCAATATGTTATCTGAGTTGGGAACTAAAAATGAGATGGATGAAAATGGTCAAGAATACAATGCACTAGATCAGTTTTTTCAACAGTTGCCGCAATCACACATTGCTAAAGAACAGTATGCCACTAGTAACTTTTCCAAAGGAAATACGAGATCAAGTATCTTTACTACAGCAATGAATGGTCTTACTAAATTTACGATGAGTGAAACAGCTAAAATGACAGCTAGAAATTCATTAGACTTGAAAAAAGTAGGTTTTGGTCAATTTATTAAAGGGAGGGGAAGTGCTTTCTCAAAAGTGTATGTTACCTTTCCTGATGGCACAACGGAAACCAATCAATCGGGCGAAGGGGGCACTTGGAATATTAACTTTTCGTCACAATTAGCTACTGGAGACATTATCACGATTGTTCAAGATGAAGTGCCTTTGTCTGAGAAACAAAAAAGAAACCAGTCCAATGAGCAAAAGGTCAACTATGAAAAAAGAGAAAAGAAGAAATTATCAATTCAGATAAATGAAATCGATGAACAAAAGGGGGGAGTCACCTTCTCCTATACCTCGAATTGCAAAAACGACTTTACAGTGGAACGGATTTGTTACTTTACGAAGCCAATTGCCCTATTCATGGTTACGCCAGATTATGATACCTCGACCCATGCCATCCCATCAATTTTTGTAAGTCAGTTGTATTATATCCTTTCTAAAAACGCAGCTATTGCTAAAGGACAGAAATGTATGCGTGAAGTTGTTTTTCTATTAGATGAATTTGGCAATATGCCGGCTATTGCTGACATGGATAATAAAATCACTGTTTGTTTAGGAAGAAACATTCGCTTTCACCTTGTGATCCAATCATATGCTCAATTAAAAGATTTATATGGAGAAGATGGCCAGGCAACAATCCGGGGGAACTGTGGAAATGAAATCTATATATTAAGTGCTGATTACGACTCTGCATCCTCCTTTTCTTCCAAGTTAGGTAAAAGGACACTAAACACACAAACGCGATCAGGCACTACCTTTTCCTTAGATAAATCTAGAACAGAGAGTACGGAAGGAAGAGATCTACTAACTGCCAATGAGCTACAGGAATTGGAGGAAGGAGATACTGTTGTTCGTCGCGTGTTAATGAGACGAGACAAAAAGGGGAGAAAGATACGCGCATTTCCAATTTACAACACCGGGAAGCATAGCATGAAATATGCTCATACGTATTTGAGTGTTGACTTTAACACAGAGCGATCCATTACTGAGGAGGAAATTGATACACCTCATCGCTACATTAACCCTAAAGATTTGGTTATCGATTTTTATGGTGTTTCTCATCGAGAAAAGGAAAAGGAAGAGAAGGTAAGTCAAAAAACTGCAAGGTTAGAAGTAACGGACATTAATAGAGATCAATGGATCCAAAAGAATGTAGGCCAATTTTTTGATAAGAGCACGCTCCATATGATAGTAAAGCATATTGCGCCTCTACTAGAACACAGTGAACAAGAGATGAAAGAGGAGCCTATGGAGGCATTTCAATTCCATTTACAACTCTTAGGTGAAGGTCACGAAATTAGTCGTCAAGTATTTAGCCATATTCAAAAGCAGATTGATAAGTTGAAAACTGAGACGGAAAAGGAGGAAGAAAAGAATTATGTGTAATTCAGTCCGGTAAGGAGGAGAAAAAACATGTCAGATGAAGAGCTCCTAGAAAAACTGCTTCAGTTTTCTGATGTCTTGACCACCAATAATATATTTATATCAGGTTTACGAATTATGGGATGGGGCATTCTATTATTCTTGAAAATGATCGTTGATGGTTTAGAAGGCATGGTAAACAATGTATTAACGCTGACCGATTTTTTTATGAGTGAACCAGTACAAGATTTTCTGGATACGATCCAGCCTGGACTTTACATCTTGTTAGCTTTTTCACTGGCGATGATTGGTTTTCGATTAATTTTTAATAAAGAAAAAAACCGGGCAGATATACCAATGAATATATTCATTTCTATCATGACGATCACTCTTTTAGCTTTTGGAATGGGACAAGTTAATGAATTTACCCGTGATGCTGTAGATGTTGCGCAGGTTAATACTGACTCTTTTACTACTTCTGATCGGGTAATGATGGACTACATTACAGATATCGCAGTCTATGATGAAACAGACTGGGAAAATCCAGATATAGAAAAACAGCATTATGTTAGTTCAGATAATATCGATAAGATATCTGTAAATGAAACCCTTACACGAGAATTTGAGAAGGCAAACGGTGATCAGTTATCTGAGCAAGGAAAAAGAATCATAATGAATAAAGTGGGTTTAGAATCGAATGGAGAAGAAGGGTTAGTCGAGTTAGGCAAAAGTGGGTTATTTGATTTTCTACCAGAAAATTATTATCGATGGCATGTCGATTGGCTAACTGCTATGGTTACGCTTGGTGTAATGGCTTTTACCATGGTCTTGATTTCTATTAAGGTGGCCAAACTATGTTTTGAACTTGGATTCAATCATGTAGTGGCTCTTATTATGGCCTACGCTGATATTTCAACTGGGCAACGGCTGAAAGCCATCATTAAGAACATCGGTAGTATTTTTGCTTCAATTATTATGATTTTCCTCAGTTTACGAGTGTATATGTATTACACCGTATTTATAGGCGAAAATTTAGAGGGGATAGGATATTTGATCGCTCTCATTGCAGGAAGTTTAGCCGTTATCGATGGACCGAACATTGTCCAGAAACTATTCGGTATTGATGCAGGATTAAAAAATGCCTGGCATGTAGCGATGGGAGGGTACCTTGCTACTAAAACGCTTGGCCCAGTTACGAAAAAAACAGTTGGCGCTATTGCGAGTGGAGGAACAAGTGCCGTGATGAATTCAAGTGCTGGTGCTGCAGGTGCCTTGGCTGGAATAGCTGGAGGGCAAGGCAAAGGAAAGTCCAATGGATCACAACAAAACAAGCAAACACCTAGTCCTACGAAAAGCACGTCCACTCAGGGAAATAAACTTAAAGATAGGCAAGAGCCAAGCCCTATGCAGTCTTTAAGCAGATACAATCAGCAATCAAATCCTTCCTCTTCTGTTAATGGAGGACAACAGCGAACAAGGCAACAACCTATTGAAAATCGCACGGTTGGACAATATTTGAAAGATAATGTGGAGAAGCGAATGAAACAGAATGAAAAGATTATAGGAGCAAAACGCACCTATGATTTATCACGAAATACAACTGAAAAATGGAAAAATAAATTCAAGAAGCGTGAATAAAGGATAGACTTTATTCACGCTTTTCTAATGGAGGAATGATTGTTTTGCAATATAAAATCCCTTTAGAAATCGGAAGTGAGCTTAAGCTCAACCGTCTTTTTTACCTTAAGGACTTACTGGTGGTATTAATTCTTGGAGGACTTGGTTTTACCTTCCGTTATGTGGTACATCCTTCCCTAGTATGGTACTACACGTTCTTTTGGATCATTTTGACACTGTCCTGTTTGATAAGACCTAAAACTAATCCAGGGTTGCGCATGGGTAAAGCCCTGTTTTTGGCTGTAATTCGGAACCGGGTTACTTACTGCTCAATGGATACTCAGGCAAATGAGAAAGGAGAATCTTAAGTGGCTTTAGAAGAAAATCGTCCAGTAATATTTCATGAAGAAAGGCTAGAGCAACCAGCCCTTTTTGATGAAAATATCACTTTGAAAAAACATAAACGGAAGAAGAGGCGTAAGACAAAACGGGCAAGAGTTAAAGCTTCCGTTGCTGACATTCTTTCAATTTGCGATATGACTTCAGATGGGGCGTTTGCACTGCAAGAAAATAAGGGCTATATGGACATCATGCAGCTCCAAAGTAAAGACATTTACTCCCCTTCTACTCATGAGACGGAATACGACATCATGATGATGGCTAAATTCTTTCAGTCTTTTTCATATGACATTAAAATCGTTTCAATGAATTTCCCAGTTGATATACAGAAACAATTGCGTGCAATCGACCATAAAATCGAGAAGAACTCAGCTCCTTTATATGAAAGATTCTTATTGAAAAAACGTCAGGAACTTCAATTTTTAGAAACGCACCGGACGAATAGAGAGTTTTATTTATTTATCTACGCGGCTAGCCTCAAGCAACTATCGGAATATCGGAATAACTGTAGACGTTACTTAGGAAGAGTTGCTCCATTGATTGAATTAACGGAAGAGAAAAAACTTGATTTGATTTATAAGCTCTATAATCAGAATTCCAAACTATAAAGGAAGGTGAGCGACAATTGTTCAAATTTGCGAGCAAGAGTAGCGAACAGCTTAAAACGAAGTCAATCGGTTACAACCCTTACCTCCTTGCGCATATACAACCTCAAGGTGGGATGAGCTTTCAAGAGTCATTTATAAGAAAAGGAGATGGATATGAAGCGTGCGTTCATGTCTATTCTTTTCCAAAAAGCGTCTCGGACTTTTGGTTAGAACCGATTTTTAATATGGAACATGTGATCACGACGATGGATGTTATATCGGATGATCGGTTAAAGGTACGTGATGGTTTAAACAAAGGAATGGCAGAGCAGAGTTCCAGAATCATGAACGAAAGGGATAACGCCGGGATCATTGAAGCCCAAAACAACTATGACGACTTAAAGGAGCTATACAATCAGGTCTCAGAGGAAGGGGAAGTCGTGAAACGCATCCATCTGAGGCATTATGTAAGTGCCCCAACAAAAGCAGAATTAGAAGATAAAGTGAAAGTGGTTTTATCGACTTTACAAGATGAAAACTTTAGAGGTTCCATTTTTTTAAATGAGCAAGAATATGAATGGAAAGCTTTACTTTCCAATTACAGTGATCAGTCTCACTACCTAAACAAGCGTGATGGCCAACCGATTCCAACAATCGGATTAGCAGGAGGATTTCCATTTCATTTCACAAGTTTAAATGATCCTTATGGCACGTTTTACGGCACGACCATGACGGGCGGAAACGTCCTTTTTGATTTGTTTCACAGGGACCATCAACGAAAAAGTTTTAATGGGGTTATGGTCGGCGCAATGGGTGCTGGGAAATCGACCTTTCTAAAGAAAATCATGCTGGACAATGCAATCAAAGGATATAAAGTACGAACGTTCGACGTTACGGGGGAATTTGCAGAATTAACGGAGGCGCTGGGAGGTAAGCAAATTGCGTTAGATGGATCTGATGGAGTCATTAATCCATTGCAAGTCTATCGGACAGCTGAGGACGAGTATACGTCATTTACGCAGCACTTGTCTAAGTTGACGACCTTTTATAAGTTTTTAGCTCCAGAAGCTAAGGATAGTGAATTGAAAGAGTACGAGAATCTCTTAAGAAAACTTTATGGAAAGATTGGTCTTTGGAAAGAAGAGGAAGAGTCAAACATTACAAAGCAGTCTGTTCAGGACTATCCTATTTTCTCGGACTTCCTTGCGTTTGTAGAAGATCAACTCTATGAAAATACTAGCGAAGGAAAGCAAAGGGAGAATGTCAGTTTGGAACGAAGAAGACGGCTAGAAAACATTGAGTTGAACATTCGAAATGTCGTTGAAACATATGCTCATCTCTTCAATGGGGTCTCCACGATGGAACACTTCGATTCACAACAAGTCGTCACATTCACCTTACGTGGCTTGTCTCAAATGAGAGCTGAAGTCTTTCAAGCTCAGTTATTTAATGTGCTGAACTTGTTATGGGATTCGATGTTAACAAATGGCGCTCCTCAATTTGAAGCTTATGATCGAGGGGAGCTAGCATTTGAAGACGCGATACGTTATTTGATTTTGATGGATGAAGCCCACCACATCATTAATACGAAAAAGAAAAGCGAAAGTGCGCTTGATTTTCTTACGAAATTCAGCAGAGAAGCACGGAAGTATTTTGGTGGATTACTCTACGCAAGTCATACGATCCGAGACTTTGTGCCAGAGGGTTCGGATCAGAGCATGGTAGAAGAGATTAAGAAGTTGTTTGAGCTAACGCAATACAAAATCATTATGCAACAGGATAGTAATAATCTTGAGATGATGCAACAGATTTTCACTGGGCAGTTAAGTCAGAGTGAGTTACAGGACATTCCGTATCTCCAAACAGGTGAGACGATGCTAAGTATCAGGGCGGTTGAAAATATTCGTTTTAAAGTGGAGGTATCGGATGAAGAATTAGCTTTGTTTGGTGGAGGTGCTTAACAATGCCATGGTCACTATTATTACATCTTGTACCTAGAAAAGTATGGCTATGGCTGATAGGAATCGCCATGGCTCTTTTTATTTTACAAATGGTTCTGTTTGCTTCAGCGATTACCACGTTAATCGGGTTTCAAAAAAATCATTCCAATGACCAGGTGCAGTCAGTCGATATGGTAAATGGAACGGCACAAGTGTCAGCAGCTGTAGAGCAATATCGACCACTGTTTGAAGAATATGCGGCTAAATATGGCGTTTCCGACTATGTGGAGCTTTTGATGGCAAAGACAATGCAAGAATCAGGTGGATTGCTTAATGATGTCATGCAATCGAGCGAGTCACTCGGCTTGCCTCCCAACAGTATTGAGGATCCTGAACGGAGCATTAATGTTGGCGTTCGCTATTTTTCAAACATGTTAGAAAAAGCTGAAGGAGATGTGAAGCTCACCCTTCAAGCCTACAACTTTGGTGGAGGATTTATTGATTATGCCAATGCTCATAACAGTGGTGAATACAGCAAGGAAATAGCCATTGAATTTTCAAGAATGAAGTACCAGGAGTTGAAACATACCGGGCTGTATTCTTGTATTCGTCCTGAATCAGCAGCTACCGGTGCTTGTTACGGAGATATTGGGTATGTAGAAGCCGTCTTAAGCTATCTGAAAGGTGGCGTGGTCGAGGGAGAAATTGAACCAACAGGCGATTGGGTGATGCCCATCTCAGGGTCATTCATCCAAACTTCTGACTATGGTATGCGCATTGATCCGTTTGATGGAACTAGGACCATGCATCGTGGAATGGACTTTGCTTGTACGAACGCCGTGACGCCGATCAGAGCTGTTGATAACGGCCAAGTTGTCAGTGTTAGAAAGGGCAATACAGGCTACGGAAATAGCGTGATTATCAAGCATGAGAGTGGCTTATATAGTCACTATGTTCATCTCTATTCATTGCATGTAGCAGAAGGGGAAGTCGTTCAACAAAAGGAAGCTGTCGGAAAGTGTGGGACCACTGGAAACTCAACTGGTCCTCATTTGCATTTTGAAGTATTGACGAAAAATCAGTACCGTTCGGATATCGATCCAGCCCCTTATCTTGGCTTATAAAGGACGTTGATAGGATGAATAAAAAAATCATTTTTGTGTTATTTCTAGTCGTTCTAATGGTCATCACCTCGTTTAACATCTATGACTTCCAGGTGTCTTTGAATGAAGACTTCCAGGCAGAAATTCAACAATTACAGCATGAAAACAAGACTATTTCAGAAGAAAATAACAAGCTAAAACAACTTCTTATACAAAAAGAACCAGTAGAGGTTCAATCACAGTATAATCCTTTGTTAAAACAAATATCGACTTTTGTAAAAGTAGCTTTTGTTCAAAGCAAAGAGACGTATCCAGAACGAAAAAAGCAAGCTGAAAAGATTATGAGTGATGAACTGCGGAATATATTCTTCCCAACAGATACCTACAAGGGGGATACCAGAACAGGTGTTAATGATGTCCAAGTATTCATCGAAGCAAGTAATTTCACAAATGATCATGCGACGGTGTTAGTGAGGTTGAAACACACTCTTTATTCCTTGGAAAATGAACAAAAACAAGTTTCCCCAGTGTTTATAGAATTACATGCCCAACGTCAAAATGACCAATGGATCGTGACGGATTTTACTGAAATATAAAGAGGTGGAGATGGATGAAAAGGCAAGCAGATTCGATTACAGAAAACACTTCTACCAAGTATCTTATCGCCTTGAGTGCGAGTGTTATGTTACTTCTATTCTTTTTGTTTTCAGGGCTTGTATTCGGAAACAACGATCATGCAAAAGTACAACAGACCCCTTTGAAAGAGTCGTTAACCATTAGTGGATATGGAGAGTTGATTGTTGAAGATTGGATCTATAATCCGGCTAAGAATTTTATGATCGTGACATTGAACCTTGAGAATTCACCTACCATAAATGATAAAAACTTGCTCTTTGTAGCACAAGGAAAAGAGTATCCAAAACGAGATCTTCCAACTTCCGTTGAGTATCAAAATGGAAACCAATATGTCGTTAGCATCCAGAAGGTGAGTCCTTCATTTGAAGTCATGGCTTTAGATATCAACAAAGGTGATAACACCAATGGATCACTCATACAAGGAGAACCATCTCCTCCTAAAGGAGGTGAGAAGAGCAACGAGTTAGCTCGCATCTATACAGACGAACGCAAAGTGAAAGTAGACACCCAATTGAGAGTTCAAACGGAAAAGGAATATGAAGTTGCTTCACTATCACAAAAGATCAACCAAGCGAAAAAAACAATTAAAGAAAAGGAGGAACTGATTCAAACGATCGAAGAGCGATTAAAAGAGATTGATCAAAAAGTGGTTGAATTAGAGTCAGAACAATTCTATGAAACGGAGGAAGAGAAGGAACAAACCAATGCGCAAATCAATCAATTGGAAAATGAGAAAGATCAGTTAAATCGAGAAGCTTCGGACGGTGAACTAGCCATACAAACGACAAGAGAAAAGCTCACGATGTTAAAAGAAAAACGAAATATGGTTGAGGGTTAATGTCCCTGATATGTGCTTCATTTATGAACACGTTAGCGACACATCGCCTGTGTTATGGCCACACAGTTCATTTGAAAGCAAACGTATGGTGCTATTTTAGCAACACATTGAAGACACATCTGGCGGTTTTCTTGTTCCCATCGTTTTGCCCGGCTCTGCCGGGATTCCCACACCAAGTGGGAACAAAAACCCCTTATGCTCTTTTCTATCTAAGCATTGGTTTACAGACTATATCAATTGGAGGGTGTTCAATGGAAATTCGGATTCGGTATATGGACCCTAGAATGGTTCAAAGAATTGATGAACTTGCCAAGGAAAAAGGAATGAGTAGGCAAGAGTTTTTACACACACAATTACATCAATTAGCCGTCTTTCGTGAAGAGAACGAACGAGAAAAACGGTTAAACCAATTGGTTGATCGAAACATTCAAACGATGACACATTGTTACACAGCGATACGAGATATGTATGACATTTTACATTTTGAAGAATCAGGTGAAAAAACATGAGTGAAACGGTCCCACCTGGTGTGGTTTTAAAAACAAAATTTGTGACTGCGAATCAAAAGGGATTCCAGGATTACGTTCAGTATGTGGATCGGGAAGAAGCCAAAGGAAAAGGAGAAATCCACCTGTCTGTTTTCAATTTATATAACGATTATATGGATGACCCAGACAAAACCTCAGCTCTGTTCACCCAACAATCAGATCATCTATCAAAGGAAGGAAAAAGTGGTATTAAATCATTATTTAGACAAGCCCAAGAAAATAATAGCCTCATGTGGCAGGATGTTATTACGTTTGATAATGAGTGGCTTCGACAACAAGGCGTATACGATGACCAATCACATACTCTTGATGAGAATCGGTTGAAGCAAGTTACCAGGAAATCGATGCAGACCATGTTGAAAAAAGAAAGACTACAAGAAAGCGCAATCTGGTCCGCAGCCATCCATTATAACACCGATAACATTCATATCCATGTTGCAACGGTAGAACCAAATCCCACGCGTGAGCGAGGCAAACGCAAGCCGAAAACGTTAGATGCGATGAAGAGTGAAGTGGTCAACGGATTGCTCGATCGAGATCAAGAGCGGAATCAAATAAATTTTCTAATTCGAGATCATATGGTTCATTCCAAAAAAGAAATGAGCAGCTTGAAATGGAAAAATCGTGAATTTAAACCGTTATTCTTGGAAATCTATCATCAGTTACCCAATGATAAGAGACAGTGGCAATATGGCTATCAAACACTCAATCCGATTCGTGGGAAAATGGATGATCTTACCACCAGTTATTTAAACAAATTTCATAAAGAAGATATGAAGCATTTGCATCAGAAACTTGATCAAGAAGTCGAGGTGTTAAAGCGTGCTTATGGAGATGGGGAGAAAGACAAAAAGAGATATCAGCATTATAAACAGAACAAGCTTGACGATCTCTATAAAAGGATGGGGAATGCTTTTCTTCAAGAAATGAAACTTTATGACCGGCAACCGAATTCAAAGCAAGAATCACACTCTACTTCTGCCTCTCATCCTTCCATTCGCTCTATGCATCCTGGTTTTCAATTACAAAGGTCGTTGAGAAGAATTCAACGCTCAATGGATCAGACCTATGACCAATTTATCAACGATCTGGATCATCAGAAATTGGAACGTGAAATTGAACGAGAAAGGTAGGTTGGAAATGATGCGGAAACGCCAAAATCTTACACTACATGAAGAAACGATTGATTTAATAAACGAATATCAGGAGCAACATCATATTCGATACCCCGGTGAAGCGTTGGACCGTATGATTGCGGAATGGGAAGAACAACAGGCGAAGGATCATTCGCTAGAATATGTGATGAGTTTGATGACGAATCGTTTTCAAGAGGTCTTTTCTGGAGAGATGAAACGGTTACACTTAGCAGCAAACAGCACTAACAAAAATACGCAAGTGCTTCTCGAATTGATGAATGGATTTGCGATGGATCAAAACTTGGAAAGCTGTGTCACCACACAGCTTTTTGAAAGCCAGGCAATGAAAGATGCTAGGGAAGCTGTTGAAGAGCGGATCAGTCATCAACGGCAAAAAAGAATTAGTGCCGAATAGGAAAGGGACTATCAACTTATCTTATTTTGTTTTTCATTGCCTTCAACTATTGAGAGGAGTTGGATTCATGTTGTTGTCTAATCAAAACTATGAGATGGGTGTATTTAAAGGTTTTGGTGATCGAAATGAACTCGTCATTGAAGTAGGATCTCAGGAATATGTGCTTGTGTTAAACAAAGATGAGATAGCTGATGTTGTCTACCACTTAATGCATCATGAGAACTTACTTATTCCTTTTAATAAAAACACGCAGCAGTTGGTGTTAAATTTTGATCAGCACTATGATGAAGAAGAAATGGAAGAGCTCATGAATATCAGTGAGGGAGCTGATGATCATGACGAAGAGTAAACGATCTTATCAACAAAAGTCACCTGAACAAGTCAAAGAGGAAATTGAAAAACTCACGTCTGGAATGGAAGAACGTATATCAAATCATTTTCATTCACCGGAGCAGTTAAAAGAGTACTTGGACTTCATGGGAAAGTTTTATCGCTATTCTCCTCGAAATACAGCACTCATTGAATCTCAATTCCAAGGAGCTGAAGCTGTTGGTTCATATGCATTTTGGAAGGAAAAAGGCTTTCCAGTGAATAAAGGAGAAAAAAGCATTAAAATACTTGTGCCCAATCGATTAGGAGAGCAATTTCAGAATAAAGAGGGGGAATGGATCCCTCTTAAAAAAGCAACCAAACAAGAGAAACAACTAGTGAAAGACGGCCAACTCGATAAACGAGATGGTCGTCTTGTTTTTTCTACAGGAAGCATATTTGATATTTCTCAAACGAGCGCAACGCAAAAGGATTTACCTCAAATATTTCCGAACAAGTGGATCGATGGAGAAGTTGATAACTACCGTCAGTTAAGGAAGGGAATGGAGGCGATTGCAGAAAAGAATAAGATTCGTATTGTAGAGCCTTATGAAGAGCTTGGGGCAGCCAAAGGAGTTAGTTATACAGAAAGAGGAGAGGTAGCTCTTAATCCTCGGAATTCGGAACGTCAGGATGCGAAGACTTTACTCCATGAGCTTACACACGCCAAACTCCATACAAAGGACAGTTTCAACGCCTACACAACACCTGAGAAAGAATTCCAGGCGGAAATGACAGCTTATACTGTTGCTTCTTATTTCAATATTGATACCAGTGACTACTCGTTAGGTTATCTGCATAACTGGACAAAAGGGCATGAATTTAAAGACCATGAAAGTTTGCTACAAGAAGTTCAGTTAACAGCTAAAGAATTTATTACGACAATTGAAGAATCAATGGACCAAGAAAAGGAAGGAGATAATACTATGAGTTTTAGTGAATCAAAACATAAAATGGAAGAGTGTAAACAAGAAAGAGAGGGAGCACCTACAGAAAAGCTTTCGGAAATGTACCGGAGCCAATTGAGCAGGCCTTTTAATAAGGAAGAAAAATTTGAAAAGCATTATTCTCATCAAGATTTCAAAGATGCTTATAAAAGAGAGGTCACGAACTATTTTGAACCAATGGTCGGAAAAGGATTAGATAAAGAAGAAAATAATGATTGTCAAGAACGCTTAAGAAAGATACGTGCTTTTCAAAATACTCTTAGTAAAGTTGAGGTGTATCAACTTAAAAAGGACTCTCTTCAAGAATTGAAAGAGCTTCCATTAACAGATCGTGGAGAGCAACGACTATTTCAAATTGAAAGAAAGTTGGAGCGAGAGTTCAATAAAGATATGGAAAAAGAAAGTGCCACGGCTGAAAAGAAGAATGGTAAGGAGAGTAAGGGAGGTTCATCATATGGAAAAGAAAGGGTAGAGGATGAGAGGTAGGTAAGGAATTATTTCCTATATTTTTTATAACTAAATTTAGAAAGGAGGAAATGCTGGTTGAATTAAACATGTAGCGCGGAGCAAGTTGAGGCTGCTAGTAAAGATTATTTTGTAGATTTTCTAGATCGCAAAGTATATAGACCTTGAAAAGAGGGGAGATATATATCAATTTCGCATCTGGGATGTAGTTTAAGTGGAAGCAGCAAATAAAGATGGGTGGAGCAGATCGGGAAGTTATAAGGTACGGGGGGATATTATTTGACCATAATGAAAGGCTGGAAGAGTATTGGAAAAAAGGGTGTCAAAAGAGACTATTTATAAATAATGTATTAGTCCAAAAGCAATAAGGCTTTTGGGAATGTATTTAACAAATTGGTTTGTTTTGTTATATTTAATCTAACAATTAACTAGGAAAGGGGGACTATTTTGTCAATTTCAAAAGTAGCAAATAAAGTGTCCCCTATTCTGGATAAAGGTGTTATTAAGGAATTTAAAGCAGTACTATTGAATCAATTATATAAAAATTATTTTCTGTTTGTATTTGGTATAAATCAGGACTTAGAATAAGCGGCTTGTTAAATTGAAGGTGTCTGATGTTAGAGATGCTGTATATCTAGAAGTAACAGAACAATGAACAAAAAACACGTAAGATTAAAATATCATATCATTTGAAAAAGTCATTTGAAAAAGAAAATTAAAGAATACATTTAATCTAAATCAAGCACAGACAATTTATTCCCTTCCCGAAAAGGTCCATATCCTATAAGTAGAGTACAAGGTTGGAATATTATACGTGTAGCAGCTGAACAAGTGGGGATATATTCTGCAATGGGTACTCATACTTTAGGGTAAACTTTTGAGTATCATCATTATAAAGAAATATAGAGATATTTGTATTTTGTAACTTATATTGGTGCATTCTTCTCCTTCAAAAACTTTAGATTATATTGGTGTGAACGCAGAATTACTTGGTGGAAGTGTAGATGATTTCGAACTTTAATATTCATCTGAACATCATTACTTGGATACTACTTAGGTGTATTGAAATAGATTTTAATTAAATAGTTAATTTATAGGAGTGGAAAATATGTTGGAACTTAAATTAAGAGAAGAATTTAGAAAGACAAGGCTAAAAGGTACTATGATTGATTTTAATAATGTTGTAAATCAAGAAGCGTCTGATTTTCTTGATATTACATACCCATCCAATGACTTAATAAAAACCATTGAATCTGTCGAACCAGATCAAGCTAGGCCAGTGGTTATGATTGGAGCCCGGGGACAAGGTAAGTCGCATCTAATGGGGGCTCTTTACCACACCTTTACTAATCCTGATACTACTAGAGATTGGTTGAGATCGTGGGCAGATCGGTTGGACAGGCCAGAGATTGCCAATATAAGAATCAGACACAATATGTTTGTAATAGCGGAAAGTTTACAACGACAAAAATATAAATTCTTGTGGGATCTTCTCTTAGAACGTCACCCAAATGGTGAGTATATACGAGGTAGGTGGGAAGAGCAAGGTAACAAACAAACAGATATACTTGGTTATGACCTAGTACTAGAAATGGTCAAACGTCAACCTACTGCAATAATATTAGATGAATTCCAAACTTGGTTTGACGGACTGACAAACACTAAACAATACCCTTGGAAAAAATGGGCTTTTAACTTCATTCAAATATTATCAGAGGTAGCTGAGAACCATCCGGAGTTATTAATACTAGTGGTATCAGTTCGAAATGGTAATTCAGATGCTTATCAACAAATACACAGAAATAATCCAGTACTGATTGATTTTAAGGGTGAATATTCTAAAAGGGATCGAAAACGTTTGCTTTTGCATCGCTTATTTGAAAATAGAATACATACATCAAATAAGGATATTTTTTCATTAATTAATGTGCATGTAGAAGAGTATGTGAGGTTAAATCAAATACCTGAAGAAGAAAAAGCCAACGAAATAAATAAATTTATTGAGGCTTGGCCATTCTCCCCTCAACTTTTAAGGTTATTGGAGGACCAAGTTTTAATTGCTACTGATGCACAAGAGACAAGAGATCTTATTAAAATTTTGGCTAATCTTTACAAACATCATGATGAAAATAAAAATATTATTACTGCTGCTAACTTCTTAGTTGATTATGATCAAGGTGGGGTTACTGCTCTGTTAGACTCTGTATCCAATGAGTATCACAAAACATTGAGAGAAAAAGCAAAAAGAAATTTAGATGCTGTATTAGACGGTGTTAAATATGCAGAATCTAAACCGGTTCATGCTTCACAAATAATTAGTGCTCTTTGGTTACGTTCATTGGCTATTGATAAAATGGCAGGCGCAGAGCCTTCAACGCTTCAGGTTGATATTACTCAAGATAAAGCAATAGACGACAATTCTTTTACTTTTGAGCTAAACACTATTGTTAATAATAGTTTTAATATTCATCAAGTCGATAACAAATTAGTCTTTCGAGAAGAAGAAAACCCTCATGCTAAACTTTTAGCGTTTGCTAGAAATGATCGACTTTATCAAAATGGATCGGATTTTAATCAATTGGCAAAAGAAATTCGCTATTTAATTGGTGGTTCTGAAGATATAAGTAATAAATACCGTATTATTGTTTTGAAAAACAACTGGGAATATAATCCTTGGGGTGAGCTTGAAGAAGATGAGCATCCTTCACGCTGGGATAACCGAATTCCAATTGTTGTTATTCCTCAAATGATACATGACATAGAGTCAAAGCTAGGTGAATGGTTGAGTAAGCATGTACCTGCAAAACGGAACACGGTTAGGTTTTTACTTCCAAGTTCAGGTACTACTAATTTGTATAGAGATCAGGAAATAATTATTCTAGCTCGAGTAATTTTAAAAGCCGGGGAATGGAAAGGAAACAATAGTGAATATCAAATATTACAAAAGAAATATAGAAAGGAATTGCAACAGCGTATAAATGCTTTGTTTGAACGCTTTGCAATTTTAGATACTTGGAACTTTCAAGAACCTAAAAAGTGTGAGTTTCATTTTGATGCACATCAGGCAAAAGGATCAGCAATTCCAGGAGCAATTGAAAAGGTTATTAGGGAACATATCTTTATCCCTGAAGACTTTGATGATTTTGTGATGACTATTGCTGAACAAAGTGATCCAGTTAGCAAGCTTATCCGAGAACTACAGGAACCTCGCCCCTCTGGAGAAGAGTGTATCCCTTGGTTAGGAGAAACAGAAGTAAAGGAAAGGCTTATTAGTATGTGCGCTAATGGAAAAATTGCAATTGATAATAGAGGTTTAGAAACATTACGAGTGAATGCTTATGAAACATATGATGAAGCTTGGCAGAGGATGAAAGGAAAACTTGGTACAGGGAAACATCTTGATCAAACCTATATTCTTAAACCTAATGTTGCAACTACTGCGAATGCAAGGTTGCAAGATGACAAAGATGAAAATCCTATATCTATCGATACTACAGATAATCCAACATCCACCAAAAATCCTTTTGAATATGAAAATTCCCCATTTCCTGGGGAAAATATATTTGATAATCCGAAATCCGGTACTATAAAAACTTATAAAAGTGAGCCAACTTCTTATCTCAACCTTATAGGTAAGGTGGAACAATGGGGGATAAATACTGCCACACCTGTAAAGAACATCTCTGTTGAAATTGAACAATTGACGGGAGCACAACTCCAAACCTTATTAAAATCTCTACCTGACGGAATAAAGTATGGCTTAAGTGTTGATAAGGAGGAAGAAAAATAATGGTGATATCCTCAAAAATGCTACAGAATACTTTAGTTGAAGGGAGAGAAGGTGCCTGGAAGTATATCTATCAGAATCTTTACGAGATATTTTCAAAACCGTATAGTGATAATATGGAAATAGAACCTCAGATAATAATGCGTGAAAATATGGTTGAAAATATTGATACATTATTATCCGGTTCAGCGTGGGACTTGTGGAAATCATTTATAACAGAGACAGATAGAACGAGTACTAATATAATTGATTTTTGGAATAATACTAAAAATGGTAAAGCAGTACTTATACTAGACGGATTATCTTTAAGAGAGCTTCCTTTATTGTTAAAGGAAGGCATCAAAAGAGGATATGATATGCAGTCTAAGGTAACTAGTTCAGAATTACCCAGTGAAACCACTTTTTTTGCTAGGAGTTTAGGGTTTGCTCAACGTTCCTCTCTTGAAAATAATCGCGCTACCTCAACAGTTATAAAGGATGCTAAGTTTGATTGTGTCAATCTACCTTGGAAGGACTGTAGCTTGCTGATCAAAAATGAACCAAACTGGTTTTTATGGCATACTTGGCCTGATGATAAAATACATGCTTTATCTAGTCCAGGTAAAGGTGTACGCGATATGGGGAGAGATTCTATGAATAATCTAACCTCTGATGGTTTTTGGGAACTAATAGAAAGATTAACTATTGGGCGAAAACTTATTGTCACAAGTGATCACGGATATGCTGCATCTGGTCTATTTTCTGATGTTGTCAGTAAAGATCAAAGTAATTATTTGAAAAAAATGTTTAAAAGTGGACGCTATATAAAACATGAAGATAAAGGAAATACATGGGTACCTCCCACAGATTTACACTTGCAAACTAATTATGGTTCTTATCGATTTGTACTTGGTAGAAGGAAATGGAAAAGTTCTGGAGGGTATCCTACTTTATCACATGGAGGTTTGTCGTTAATGGAGGTAGCCGTCCCTTTTATAGAAATAAATAGATGAACCTAAAAGGGAGAAATAACATGAGTAATAGAAAAACGAAAAAAGAAATCATCGCTGAAGAAGTTTCTAAAACAGTAAATGCCGGAGATAAAAGTTCAATAGAAACGGTTGATTTTGGAGATGTCAATCGTTCAAAAACTGCTTTAGAAGTTGATTTTCCAATATTAAATGTAAATCAAATAGCAACTATTGAAGGAAATGCCGGAAAACCTATATACCAGATGTCTAAGTGGTGGGCTAGGCGGAGGTCAAGTGTGTTTCGTTCTATATTATTATCCGCAGCAATGAAGGCTCCTGAAGACCCAATGGATGCTGCGAAAAATGCTTGGGATGCTTATTATGCAGATCACCAATCTAATAAAAGGTTAGAAGAATTAAAAGTTGCAGACATATTCATGGGCGGAGGTACCACTATAGTAGAAGGGTCTCGTTTAGGAATGCAAATGTACGGAAATGATTTAAACCCAGTTGCATGGTTAGGCGTAAAAAATGAAATGGCTACTGTTAATTTAGTTGAAGTAGAAGAACTTATAAAAAAAGTTGAAGAAGAAGTGAAACCACAGATTGCACCATATTTTTCTGGTGGATGCCCTCGAGGGCATAAAGGGAAATGGCTAAAGTTTAACATACCTAACGTACCAATCTCTCCTTTCTTTGATTATTCAACTTTAACTGAACCCAATGAGCAAGAAATAAAGGAATTCAATGATGAAATTTCAACTTTTGAAGGGTGGTCCAACTGGTACAAAAGACAAGGGTACGAATTTGAAATCATGGAAGATGGCTTCAATGAATTAGAAACATCACAAGAAGAGAGATCATACTTTCGTTATTGGGGACCTGAAATAATTTATACGTTTTGGGCAAAACATGGTCCATGCCAAGTAACTGGTTGCGGACATAGAACTCCTATTATGACGACCCCGGTAATTACAGAAAAGAATATAAGTGTAAAGACATGGTCTAACTATAAATGTGAAGAGTGTAACCATAACTTTGATATTGAGGAAAAAGAAGCTCGAATTGCGCCAAGTGAACCTTTGGTAGTAGCAGATAGTGAAACCGATTATGTAATATTGGGGCAGGAATCAAAATTTAAATGCCCTGAATGTCAACACATACACTCCTCTATTAATTTAAAAGACCAGAAATATATGAAGAAAAAAGTAACATTAACATTACTCGTACATC
Organism: Anaerobacillus sp. 63XJN7_5_ISO-PGPR-S23-430; assembly: GCF_056173695.1. NCBI lineage: Bacteria > Bacillati > Bacillota > Bacilli > Caryophanales > Bacillaceae > Anaerobacillus > Anaerobacillus sp. 63XJN7_5_ISO-PGPR-S23-430. The sequence continues at coordinate 297,424 of NZ_CM149686.1, forward strand.
CTGAGTGGTTGAAAGGGTCTCCGAGCGTTACTGAAGATGGTGAGCGTTTGGGAGGAAGTTCTGATGATGACGCATGGAGTACAGTATTATGGAATAACGAAAGAGCTAATAAGTTAAAATTAATTGAAGTTCGTGGAAAGTTACCTAATGAAATTACGTGTCCGGATACAGGAGTTAAATTTAAAACAAATGAAGAAGCTGGTACCAATAAAGGTAGAGGTAAATATAATTGCGGTTCATGTGGTACTCAACAGGTACTTTCTAAAAGCTTAGCCTCACTTAAAAAAGATGCTCCTGTTTCGATATATGCTTATCATTGTTATTGTCCAGATTGTGCGAATGAAAAAAAACTTTATAATGGAAGATACTTCATTAATGCTAAAGATGTAAAAAAATACAATGAGTCTGTTTTAGAATGGGATTCAAGGAAAAATGAGGATTTAAAAGGGTATTGGCCTGAGAGTGAAATAACGTATAGTCATCAAACACATCAAAGAGATAATTTACCTAACCATGGTTATACACACTGGTGGAAAATGTTTAACGATCGCCAACTTCTTGTTTTAAGTCAATTGTTAAAAACGATATCTAACACAGAAGGTTTTTCCTGGGAGTCTAGAGAAGTTTTATTAAGTGCTTTCCAACAGTATTTAAGAAATCAAAACATGTTCTGTATTTGGAATTCTAAAGCTGATAAGTTAGAGCCCCATTTTAGCAACAATAATTATTATCCTAAAATGAATATAGTAGAAAATAGTGTATTTTCTAACCTTGGAAGAGGAAACTGGAGCTCAGCATATGGGAATATGATTAAAGGATTGAAGTGGAAAGAGAACCCCCATGAAATTGTCTCCAAAGAATATCTAAAAGAAGTCTCCAAAGAATTATATGATTCCATTTCTACAAAAGGATTTAAAGTATCTACAAATGACCCAGTAAGAAATAATTCAAAATTAATATGTGAATCTTCTACAAACCTTAATTCTATAACTGATGGGGAAATTGATTTGGTTATAACAGATCCTCCTTTTGGAGATAACGTTCAATACGCCGAGTTAGCTGATTTCTTCTATGTTTGGCTAAGATTAGCATTGAAGGACAAATATCCTAAAGAATTTTCAACAGAATATACACTGAAAGCACTTGAGGCAGTATCCAATCGAGCACGTCACCCTGAAGATCCTGACGATTTTTACCAACGGCTTTTAACGGAATGTTGGAAGGAAGCCTATCGAGTAATGAAGCCTGGAGGCACGCTAGCATTTACCTTTCACCACAGTGAGGATGAGCCATGGATAGCTGTATTAGAAAGTTTATTTGATGCAGGGTTTTATTTGGAGGCAGCATACCCTATTCGTAGTGATGAGACTAAAGGAGAAGCCGGACAATTCGGTTCTAGAAAAATAGAGTATGACATAATTCATGTTTGCCGCAAAAGAGTTGAGAGTCCTAAACGTGTAAGTTGGGCTAGGATGAGAAGGCAAGTGATACGAGATATTCGTCATTTGCAAAACCTTATGACTAACCATTCAGAAGCAGGCTTACCTGAATCTGATCTGCAAGTTATCAAAAGAGGGAAGGCACTCGAATATTTTTCCAAGCACTATGGACAAGTATATATTGAAGATGGTCGGGAGTTTAAAGTAAAAGAAGCACTAATTGCAATTAATCAACTCCTTGCTGATGAATACGAAAAGAATTCGGAAGCTCCTCCAGTTGAAGCTGAAGGTTTAACTAGACAGTTTCTCAGAATATTTGATAAGAGAAGTACTATCCCTCGAAATGAGATGCAGAATTATTTAAGAGGAACTGGCGTTGCGGCTTCTGACTTTATATCGCGAAACTGGTGTACAGAAAAAAATCGTATTTTTCACATGACCCCACCCTTGACTATCGCAAAAGAATGGAAAGGTAAGCCGCGTAAAGGTATGGCTCATGATTATGAACAAGCTATGTTTTTAATTGGGGCTTCCTATGAAGAAAGTGGAATAAATGTTAATGAAACTTTAAATAACCCAAACTTCAAGCCGCATCCTGCAGTTGCTCCATTAATAAATTGGTTTACACATAATGGTGATTCTTCAGAAATGAAAATGGCTGCTTTGAAAGCTTACCAAATATATACATCTTGGGAATCTCGCAATCCGAAGTTGAAATATGATCAATTAGCTCTTTTTGATATGGAGGAGGAATGAGGATTGTCTTCAGTAATTTATACTGATAGGTGGACTCGGAGTGGCATATCGCTACTCTGGGATGCATCCGCTCTAAGCTCAATAAGTAATGCAGATGATGTTTGTAGTGTTAGAGAGTATCTCCAGTTTTATAAAGATGGTTGGCCAGACGAACTGCTATCTGCAGGTGGAAATACTATGGTTGTAGCAGGTTTAGAAACTATCTTAGATGCTATGGAACCTTCAAAAGTAATTGAATGGTTAGAAGAAGTTTTATATGCTTCTTTATTGTCTTTTCAACAGGAGTATGAAGGCCAATGCGGATTAGTTTTTTGGCTATCTGATGGTCAATTGCGGTTGAAATACAATATGACTGACAGTATTTATTATTGGAAGTGTAGTGGGAGTAATAAAGGAAGAGAAATTCCACTTAGTCGTTGTTTGTGGAATGGTGCGGCTACTGATGCAAAATTATTGGCTAGCAATTCTAGTGTCTCAGATATAGCTGATAATGGGTGTATAGGTATTTATCACCCTAGGATTTCATAAAGTTGGTGAAATAATGGATTACCATTCTGGACAACGTGTTTCTCATATAGAGTATGGTGAAGGGATAATAATATCTAAGTCATCTGAAGGGTTTATTAAAGTATTTTTTAGTAGTGGAGAAAGACAAGTACCAATTTCTTCAATTAACGCAATTTTGAGTCGTTCTGAACAAATTATACAAAATACTACTACGGGTGAGGAACGCAATAAAAGAGCGTGGCTAGTCTATCAAGCACACAATCTACCATTAGTGGAAAGTGCTGCTGCTTTGACATCTGCCAAAATTGATTTATTACCTCATCAAGTTGTTCTCACGCATAATGTTTCAACTGCTTCTCCTAGAAGATTTCTAATAGCTGATGAAGTTGGTTTAGGTAAAACAATTGAAACAGCTCTAATCTTACGAGAATTAGCAAGCAGAGGAGAACTTACAAGAGCCCTGATAGTTGTTCCTGCTGGACTAGTTAATAATTGGCATGATGAACTTAATAAAGTATTCAATTTGGATTTTGAAGTATTCGGAAGTGAAGGAGATGTAACTGATAGAAGATCAAATGCTTTCGAAAAACATGATCGACTAATAGCGAGTATTGATACACTAAAGAGAAAATCTAGAATTAAAAAGTTGAAAGAAGCTCCTCTATGGGATTTAGTAGTTTTTGATGAGGCTCATCATTTAAGTGCATACAAGAATGGTGGTAAAGTGAAAAAGACTGAAAATTACAAGTTGGCTGAGACACTAAAGGATTTAACAAGAGATATTTTACTACTCTCTGCTACTCCACATCAAGGTGATAATTTCCGTTTTTGGATGATGGCTCAACTTTTAAATCCAACACTTTTTAATGATATTGACGAAATGATTGAAAATCGTCATCGCTTAAATGAAATTGTATATCGTCGAACTAAAGCTGATGCGTGTAGGCCTGATGGTTCTACCTTATTTGCTAGGAGGTTAGTACATACTGAATCATTTGTAATGTCAGAAGAAGAAGTTGATTTTTATAATGCGTTAAAAGATTATATAACAGATGGGTTTGCATTAGCAAAACGGCAAGGTGGAAAAGGAAGAGCATTGGGATTTGTAATGACTATTTTTCAAAAAATAGCTGCTTCTAGTTTCGCCGCTGTAAATCGAACTTTAAGAAGACGATTATTAGCATTAACGATTCAAGAAGGCATTGTGCATGATTCAAACCTTAAGATCGAAGCGAGAGAAGAAGCATTTAAAGAAGCAAAGAAAATAATTCGTGAAGAGTATCAACTACAGCATGACCAAAAAGGTAATATTGAGGTAGACCATATATTAGCTGATTATAAGCGTAAAATTTTAAGGAAAATTGATGAGGAAAAACTCCAAACTGCTGCAAGCTTAGAGACCAACGAAATTGAGATGTTTCTTGCGGAAGAGGCAGCGGTAGGATCAGTTGATGTAGCTTTGCCTGAAGAAAGAAAGCGTATTTTACATGTTCTTTCTAAATTGCCAAAACATAAAGAAACTAAGGTTCACAAGTTACTTAATGCATTAGGTACACTGTGGCGAGCTAATCCAGAAGAAAAAATAGTTATATTTGCAACCTATCTAGGCACGGTTGAAATGCTAAATATAGAAATAGAGAGGTTTTATCCTGGTCAAGGTGTAACAATTTTAAAAGGTGGAGACCATGGAGCTAAAGTTGCTGCACAAAGACGATTTCAAAGATCTGATGGCCCGAAAATCTTAATTTCGACTGCAGCAGGAAGAGAAGGAATTAATCTACAATTTGCTAGGGTTTTGTTTAACTTTGATCTTCCCTGGAACCCAATGGATCTAGAGCAAAGAATTGGACGTATACACCGATATGGTCAAAAGTACACTGCCCAAGTTTATAATCTGGTATTATCCGATACAATAGAGGGTAAAATATATTTACTCTTAGAAGAAAAGTTACAACAAATTGCACGAACCTTAGGTAAAGTAGATGAATTTGGAAATGTTGCGGAAGATCTCCAATCACAAATTTTAGGACAATTGTCAGAGCGTTTAAATTATGAAAAGTTATATATGAACGCTTTGGATGATCCATCATTAATAAGAACTAAATTTGAATTAGAACAAGCCATGATTAATGCAACAGAAGCGAGAAAGGCAGTATTTGAGTTGTTCCAAGATCTTGATGATTTTAGCTTAGATGACTATAAACCATTTTCGAATCTCCAAAGTGGATTGGATCAAATTGAAAAGTTTGTAAAAGAGGCAGTTGTATTAGACGGCGGAACCTTTAAAACTATCAAAGATAACGGGTTTGAAATTTGTACTAGAAATTTTAAAGGCACATTTACTTCGTGCAGAGAAGAATCAATAAAAAATGATGAGATTTTTTTATTAGGGCTTGATAATCAAATTATAGAGGAGTACTTAAACCAATATTTAACTTTTAGCCCTAAGGAAATTGGTATAAGAGTTAAATCAAATGGAGAGAGATCGGGAATCTTATCTATATGGTATATTGAGACTCAGGGTGAAAAAAGAGAAGTGAAAACCTACCTCATTCCTTTAGCTGTAAATTATGAAGGTGAACGTGTCCCGAGCTGGGAAAAACAACTAGATGAGATCTTTAACTTACCACCAGATGAATGTGGACAAACACATGAGAATAAGGAGCAGCTTTTAAAAAGTATCATTGAACCAATGTTACAAAGAGAATTACTTCATCGTGGATTGATAATTGAAAATAGTGATTATAGAACAAAGTTGATTGGATGGATTGAGATCACTTAAAAAACTATTGAATATGTCTTTCTAAAATGATTGACATTCTATTTATGTCTAGATTTTACCTGAATATTGTTCAGAAGTATTGATATCTTATATTGCTAAAGTTAACCAAGTAAGTTTTATCACAGATAATAAAGGTACTTTATCTTACATTCTTAAATATTTATGTTGCTCAAGGAATGTGCGAGATTTCCACTCAAACTTCCTAACTATGCAAGATGATATTCGTAGAACTAGGTTGAATTTAAGTTGTTGACGAATTGTTGACTAAATTCGTCAACAACTACTTTTCTAAATCATTATGAATCATATACTTATTTTAAAAAACTCAATTAAACCAGTCTTATTTATCCTTTATCATTAACTATAAAACTAAGAAATCGTGACTGGCACTGTAGAGGTCAGCGGTTTAAGCCTGGTATGCTCCATCTATGGAACCCCCTTGCGGATGCAAGAAGGGTTTTTTCTTTTTTTTAAATAGTGATAATGTGTTAAAGATTAGTAAATGAAAAAAATTAATGAACGATGAATTCTATTATTTAAATTTTTTCGTAATATACTAATTCCTAAATATGTTAATATGAAAGTGTGGAGAAATCCAAAAAAGTAATTTATTCCAATGGCCCACTTTTTAATGGTTAAGATTTGTCATCTATTAAATAATCCCCCTTAAAGAAAAGGATGAGTTTAGTTGTTACGACAAGGGAAAACTAAGACATTATTAGAGAGCTCTATTGAGTCTGCATTACTAGCAGTAGAAGTTTACAATAAGCCTAGAGCACTTTTTAGAGTTGAGAATTATATTACTTTAATGGTAATGGCGTGGACCCGTTTGTTCCATGCATACTTTAATCATAATATTGGGGATAAATATTATTACAAAAATGGAAATAAGTATATAAGAGTAGATGGTGAGAAAAAAGCTTGGGAATTAAAAACATGTATTAATAAATATGATGGTCTAGATAATGCAATTAAAGATAACTTAACATTTTTTATAGGCTTGCGTAACAAAATAGAACATAGGCATGTTGAAAAAGATCAGATAGGTATTCTCATTTTCGGAGAATGTCAGTCCTTACTTTACAACTATGAAAATACATTAATGCATTTTTTTGGGGAGAAGTACGCTCTCAATGAAAGTCTGGCTTTTTCATTGCAATTTTCAAGCTTCAGGACAGAAGAACAACGCCAATCAAATAGAAAACTATTATCTAAAGAGGTAAATGATTTAAAAGAGTATATTGAAAACTACAGAAATTTATTAGATGAAGAAGTATATAATTCACAAGAATTTAGTATAAAACTAATACAAGTACCTAAAATTTCTAATACCAACAGAAATGATTTGTCTGTGGAGTTTGTTAATTGGAATAACTTATCCGATGAAGATAAAACTAACTATGAACAACTGGTAGCAATAGTAAAAGACAAGGTAGTAAAAAAAGATGTTATTAATCCTGGTAGGCTTAAACCAAGCGATGTAGTAAATAGGGTTAGTGAAGCAGCAAACACTATTTTTAATCAATATGATCATATGTGTCTTTATGATATTTTCTCGGTAAGACCGACAAAACATAGTGATAGAGATGAATTCGATACTAATACTTTATATTGCCATTATGATGAAGTTCATGGTGATTATGTATATCAAGATTCATGGGTTGAATTCCTTACGCAATTAATTGCTACTGGGAAAATGGAAAAAGAAACGTGGAAAATGCATTATAAGAGTAAAAGTAAACTAGATATAAGTAATTTTGAGTAAAAGATGAGAGTTAAAAGTTTATCTCAGATGTCCACCTAAAATAGAATATTAAAGTATTAGGGTTATTAGAAAATGGAGGATAATAATGAAGGGTGAACAAATTAAACATATATTGTATGAATCTGGGGTTCCTAAATATCACATTGCATTTTTAGAGTCAGAAGTTATGAAGTCTGAAGATGATCTATATAATACATATTCAAAGAGCGGGGAAGAAGAAAAAATTAAGTTCTCTGTAAGTAAAATTAAAGGCATTTCAACCGGAAGAGGAATTACTGGATATACATGGATGCATAACTTTATTTATACATCACAATGTAACTTCCGACACGAAACCGTAGAGAGCTTTATGTCGAAAATAACCAAATCGAATTTAGAGAATTTTAAAACTTCTTTTAATGAAAATCAATTTTCAGGCGATAACTTAAGGTTTAGCTATTATAAAGATGTAGATGAATATTATACGAGCAGTGGGGGAAGTCATAGAACTCTTTTTGCAAAAATAATAGGAGCTCCATATATATGCGGTAAAGTTACTACATATGAAAGAGATCCTATTAAAGAAGAGAATTTAGGAAAAGTTAAATCCAAAAAAGAAAATTTAAAAACATTATTAAAGAAGATGAATTTAGAGTTGGTAGAATATGGGGAAGAAAACTCTATTAAGTTTAATACTGTATATTTAAGAATATTTGAGGAAAATTTAATAAATGATTTTAAAGATCAAAATAGAGTGAAAGCACGTCTGAATATATACAATGAAGAAATAAAATACTTAAATGAGCTTCAAAGTCTACATAATCGCTATAAAAAAGCACCTTTGCTTTTCTTGCAATTAAAGAACTACATATCCACTCAGAAACTAATAGAGGATTTGGTTTCTCTATATAAAATAGGATGGAGCCCAAAGTGAAGGGCGCATTATTATATTGAGGATAATAAAATGGTATTTAACTAGTAGGTCAAATGATTTTCAAAAATGGTTGCCGAATAAGGGATTTAATGTTTTAGTTTTTAGTATCATTTTGAAAATGGCCAAGAAGGGGTTATCTATCTATTCCTGCGGTTTTAAAACTCTTTTACTGACTGGATTTTGACTGGATGATATTCTTATGTATCAGTGTCCTATTTATCAATAAATACTTTAAATTACTTGATAGAGCTATAAAATAAGGAATTAGAATCTCTATTTCTCCTTATTTTAATATCAAATGGTATGGGCGGCATGATGTAATTCATGCTCCCCTTCCGTCCGGTATTTCCGGATTGAAGTTCAAAAGCATTCTCTTGGTGATGAGCCAAGAGGATGCTTTTTGTTTTGTTCCAAAAGGGATTTTTTTCTAAATCAGTCTTAAGACGGAGTACTTATCAAACTGAGGGTCATCGTCTAGCTTTCTATGATTCGCTACACTTAAAGTATCAAAACAGCAGGGGTGTTAGTAATGGCGATGAAAGAAAATGTTATGGAAAGAATGCCGGATGTAAAAGCAGACAAGATTGACTCCATATTTAAAAATAAAAATTTCCTTCTTTTATGGGCGGCAGCGTTTTTATCAAGCTTTGGCATTTCCTTCTTTCTTTTTGCTGAGAGCTGGTACGTGGTGAATGTTTTAAATCTTGAAGCTTCACTCGGACTCATTTACATTGCTTCAAGTATTCCAAGACTAGTATTTATGGTGATAAGTGGCACGGTAGCGGATCGCATGAGTAAGACGAAGATCATGTTCTTATCTGATTTTTCAAGAGGGGTCCTTCTTAGTGGTTTAGTACTCTGGTTTATATTTGGAGATATCACTCTTTGGACATTTGTTGGAGTTGCCTTCTTCTTTGGAATTTTAGATGCTTTTTTCTGGGCAGCAGAGAGCGCTGTGATCCCATCGATTATTCGAAAAGAAAATCTGACTCGAGGCAATTCAATTATTCAAATGACTAACCAGGCATCGTTTATTATTGCACCTATGCTCGCAGGATTACTTATTGCTTTTGGAAGCTATGAAATCGTCTTCGCTGTAACAGCGCTAATGCTTTTTCTTGGAAGCGTATTGATTTATTTGATGAAAATCCCAAAACAAGATGTATTTGGCAACTACAAAATGTTGTAAATGGCAGTTAAAAATGTATGCCACTTGCCACTCCACGTATTAAATTAAAGATTCCTTGTATCGAAAGCTCTCACCTGTAAATAAAAGTAGGTGGGAGTGATGAATCAGTCGGTCTATTACTGCTTCCGTTAATATTGGATCTCCGAATACATGATTCCACTGTCCAAACTGTAAGTTTGTTGTAATGATAATACTTTTGGTTTCATAACACATCGATATTACTTGAAAGAGTAGTTCTGCTCCTTCTTTATTCAACGGAATATATCCCAATTCATCTAACACTAATAAATCAAGCTTTTTGATCTGCTTCATTACTTTCTGAAGTTCTCCTTTTTGGTTGGCCTCTATGAGATGATTCACCAAAGATGCCACCGTAAAGAACTTTACTTTACTGCCAAACCTATGTATGGCATTTAAGCTAATTAATGTCGCCAAATATGTTTTTCCCGTGCCAACTCCTCCATATAAAATGAGGTTTTCTTTTTCGTGGATGAAGTCGCCATTCAACGCAGCTTCTCGGCTAATCCCTTGTGGGATTTGAATATGCTCCCACAAAAATCGTTGAGTACCCGTCTTAGGTAGTTGAGCCTGGCTAAGTAAAAGGTTGATTTTTCTTTCTTCCCGATTCTCTACTTCCTTTTTGAATAATTCCAGAAGGAATTCTTCATTCGTTTCGGCTTTGACCTCCTGATAATGCTCTCGAATCCAGCTTAACTTCAAACGTTTGGCCAACATTTCTATTTGGTGATTCATTTTATTCGACCTCCAGTCTCCATGAGGGAATCATAGTGAGACAAACCCCTCGTGGCTGCCGGCACAATAGGAACTTTCATCGTTGGCTTAATGGTTTGATAGCTGTTGTCTTCTTGGATGATCGAGTAAAAACAATGCTTAATGTGATCTGCCTTAGGATGACCATGTCCCATGGCCAATTCAAGTGCTTGATTCAATAATTCAAAGTCGTTATTCTTCAACAGTTTCCCGAGTAATTGTAAGGCTTCTTTCTGTTCATGCTCTGTGCAACGGTTTAAGTATTCCGTCCATACTGGTGGAAACTGCTCATACAAGCTTGAATATTTGATTGCTCTTGGACGTCTCGACAATAAATCTAAATAGGGCTGCCAAATCATCGACTTTCTCTTTATCCCATACAATCTGTTGTGCCTCACAATCACCTCGTTATGATCATTTAGAATGACTACAGAATTATAGGTGATATGGACATTTACTTTCTGCCTGGCAAAACGCGGTGATGTAGAATATAGCTTATTGTCTACCGAGACCATCCCATACTTATCTGCGGTTAGTGTTTCATACCTTACGCAATCGTAAGATTTAACAGGGGGTATCAACCACTCATCTTTATCTTCTGAGTGAAGGTGTGTTTGTAAAATACCCTTATCATAATGAACACGACTACGGTCTTCTTTGGCTAATGTCCATAATGTCTCGTTGAAGTGATCAAGGTCTAGTATGGTACATTCAGGCAACAGGAAATTATTTCGCACATATTTCACCATGGCTTCCACATGCCCTTTTTCATTTCCTTTCCCTGGATTACAGAACTCATATTTAAAGCCATAATGTAACACGAACCGTTCAAATGTATTGGTGAGCTCGCGCTCCCCCTTAGCTCCTATTTTCTTTACAGCTGGCGAAAGGTTATCAAACCTTATTGTATGTGGTACGCCTCCCATATAATGAAACATACGTTGAAGACCCTCCAGTAAACACTCTGTGTTTTCCGAAGGAAAAACCTGAAAATAAAACGTATTACTGTAGGGGAATGACATTACTAAATATGGAAGGTCAATCACCTTCGATTGATAAATGAATGGTGCTTCTCCAAAATCTACTTGGGCAGTCCCTGGTATAGATTCAAGAGGGAGTGCTGCCTCTTCTACATACGCTTTCAATTCTTTCTTTTTCTTTGAAACATAGTCACGCACACTTCTATATGAACCTGTGAAACTATGATTTTTTACTAGCTGTGTGTACATGCGCTTGGCAGTACGGTGGTTCTTCTTTTTCTTCTTAAGGTCTTCGTTGATCCATTTCTCAATAATAGGTTTAACTGGATCCATTACCGGTGATCGGCGCGTTTGCTTCTTTCTGGACTTGAATTCTTCCTGGTTGGCATACTTGCTAACCGTACGTGCATCAATCTTCATGCGTCGCCCTATATCCGCATAGGAATCGCCTTTTTGATTGGCTTCATATCTGATATAATTAATTTCAGTCACTGCTAACATCTCCTAATAGCCTCCTGTCGAACGTTGTTGGTCCAACGAGGAGTTTAAAGTTATTGGGAGTGATTGGCAAGTGGCTTTTTTTATGTTCAGCTCCTACATAAATTAGCTGCCAAACCTTACATTTTTAGAATGCCATAAACAAACAAGAAGCAGAACAGAATCATCAAGACCAAACTTTTTTTGAAACTTTTAAAGAAGGTCTTCTCTATGTGAAAGAATCTAGGATTCTGGTGGTAGTTGTACTAACAACGGTCTTTATGAATCTATTTCTCGTTGGACCACTTTCCATGGGGCTACCTCTTTTTGTGAAAACAGTCTTAAATGGAGATGCATTTGCTTTCAGTTTAATGGAAGCCGGGGCGGCGATTGGAATGTTAATTGGGGCAGTAGTAATCGGTATTCTTAATCTAATGAAAGGACGAGGAAAAGTAGCTTTGCTTGCGTTAATCATTTCTGGTTGTGCTTTTATAGGTCTGAGTTTCTCGACGGAGCTATGGGTAAGTATTGTCATGCTGGTTATTTTTGGGGTGTGTCTTTCTGGAAGTAACATCCCTTTATTTTCTGCAATTCAGTCATTGATCCAAGAGAAAGTGCTAGGGCGAGTAATGGGTTTGCTGTCTTTAGCTTCAATGGGGCTTATTCCTGTTAGCTATGCGATGACTTCCCTTCTTCTCTCAGCAGGTATTGGCATTCAACATATCATGTCAGGCGGTGCGTTTCTAGTTGTGCTGTATGCTTGCTTCGTCTATGTGAAATATCATGAATTGAGAAATGTAGATTAATGCGAGTATGGTTTTATAGACCAATCAGATTGAATAATCGAGCATAGTAAAGAATAGCTAATAATCTAAAATATGGTTTGATCTTACTTTATTAGGGGAACCTTCCTATATAAGATTTTACATATATTAGCGGGAGGTATTACTGTGAGTGAAGACAATAAGAAAAAAGAACAACTAGAACAATATAGCACAAATGATAAAGGGAAAATGACGACAAATCAGGGCCTGAAAGTTTCGGAAGATGAATTTTCCCTTAAAGCCGGTGAACGCGGACCGACATTGATGGAAGATTTTCATTTCAGAGAAAAAATGACGCATTTCGACCATGAGCGTATCCCTGAACGTGTCGTACACGCAAGAGGATTTTCCGCTCATGGTGAATTTGAAGTATATGATTCATTGGAAGAGTATACGGATGCAGAATTCTTAAAAGATCCTTCCAGAAAAACGCCAGTATTTGTTCGATTTTCAACGGTGGCAGGTTCAAAAGGTTCTTCTGAAACGGTTCGAGATGTGAGAGGATTCTCAACGCGGTTCTATACAGATGAAGGGAACTACGATTTAGTTGGGAATAACATTCCAGTCTTTTTCATTCAGGATGCCATTAAATTCCCTGACTTAATTCATGCGGTCAAACCTGAACCTCATAACGGTATGCCGCAAGCTGCCTCTGCTCATGATACGTTCTGGGACTTTATTGCTAACAATCAAGAATCAGCACACATGGCGCTATGGGCAATGTCAGACAGAGCGATCCCTCGAAGCCTACGTATGATGGAAGGTTTTGGCGTTCATACATTCCGGTTTGTGAATGCAAAAGGAGAAGCGCGGTTTATTAAGTTTCACTGGAAACCAAAGTTGGGCGTACACTCGCTCGTGTGGGATGAAGCGCAAAAAATCTCAGGCAAAGATGCTGATTTCCACCGCGGAGACTTATATGAGTCCATTGAAAATGGCGACTATCCTGAGTGGGAACTAGGCGTGCAAATTATCAAAGAAGAAGATGAATTTAACTTTGACTTTGATGTTCTTGATCCAACTAAGATTTGGCCAGAAGAAGATATCCCTGTAAAAATCGTTGGGAAAATGACATTAAACCGAAATGTCGAGAACGTATTTGCTGAAAACGAACAGGTTGCTTTTCATCCTGGTAATGTCGTAAAAGGCATCGACTTTTCCAATGACCCGCTACTTCAAGGGCGCTTGTTCTCTTATACAGATACACAAATCAATCGTTTCGGAAGTGCAAATTATCATGAATTGCCGATTAATCGACCTGTTTGCCCGTTCTTTAACAATCAGCGTGATGGCTTTATGCGTCAAACAATTAACAAAGGTCAAGTAAGCTATCACAAAAATTCTCTTGCAGATAATCAGCCAGAACCAGCTACAGAAGAAGAGGGTGGCTATGTTCATTATCAGGAGAAAGTAGAAGGTCATAAGGTTCGCGCACGCAGTGAAAGTTTTAAAGACCATTTCTCTCAAGCGGTTCTTTTCTATAACAGCATGAGTGATGTGGAGAAAGAACATATCAAGAATGCCTTTAGCTTTGAGCTCGGCAAGCTAAAGAGTAAGTCAGTTCAGCAACAAGTGGTCGATATGCTTTCGAATATCAACCTTGACCTTGCTCAAACCGTTGCTCAGAATGTTGGAGCTAAAGAACCTACAAAAGGTGGATCAGATATCACGAAGACATCACCTGCGCTTAGCCAACTAAATACAACATTTACTGCGGATACTAGAAAAGTAGGTGTCATTGTAGACGATGGATTTAATGGAGAAGAACTCATACAAGTGCTTAATGAGCTTAAAGAAAAAGGCATTAAGCCTGAGCTCATTAGTGACAAACGTGGTGTGAAAAAAGCCACTGACGGAGCCGAGGCTGAAATTGATCATACGTTCCTTACAAGCGAATCCGTTTTATTTGATGCTATTTATGCGGTTGGTGGAAATCAGGAAAGCAAAGGATTCTATCAATCCGCTAATTACTTTATCAATGAAGCATTCTCACACTTTAAACCGATCGGTGGAACGCATGAAGGGATGAAGTGGCTAGAGAATAACGACTTAGTAGGTCAACCAGGAGTAGTCACTGGTAAAGATATGAATACATTCGTGAAAGAGTTCAGTGAAGCTATTGCAACGCATCGTCACTGGGATCGTGAGCTAGTATAATGGAATAGAATGAAGGAAGAGAGGATTAGATCCTCTCTTTTTTAGTGGAATAAGTGAAAATCCTTGTTCAACCTTCAATTATTTCTTTTAACACTACCGCATGATTATGCTCCATATCCTTTGCCCCAAATAAAAGAACAAGTCTTTCGTTTGTAGCCATTTTCTTTAGTTCTTGTAATTTCGTCTGTGCCGTCTTACTTCCATTGATTTCTTCTTGATATGCTTTCTTAAAGTCTTCAAACTTATCAGGATCATGATCAAACCATTTTCGTAACGAAGAACTTGGTGCGATTTCCTTCATCCATTCATTTAATTTGGCTTTTTCTTTTGAAATGCCTCTCGGCCATACGCGGTCAATTAGAATACGATTCCCTTCAAGCGGGTAATCTTCTCCATAAATTCGTCTAAGAATAACTGACATTTAAACCACCTTCCGGATTTATTGGCTTCGTATTAGTAGTATATAACTTAAAAAAAGAAGCCAATCCTAGCGATAAGGATTGGCTTCTTTTTGATTTACCTTCTTAACATCCCATGTGGATCAATGACAAACTTTTTTGATACACCACTATCAAACTCATTATACCCTTGAGGAGCTTCATCAAGACTGATAACGGTTGCATTTACAGCTTTCGCGATATCCGCTTTTCCATTTAAAATCGCCATCATTAATTGACGGTGATACTGCATGACAGGTGTTTGTCCTGTAACAAAATGGTGGGCTTTTGACCAGCCAAGTCCAAATCTTACTTTAAGTGAGCCTTCCTTGGCATCTTTGTCATCTGCTCCAGGGTCCTCTGTTACATATAACCCTGGAATCCCCATCTTTCCTCCAGCTTCTACAACATCCATCATCGTATTTAGCACTATTGCCGGCTGCTCTTCGTTATCTGTTCCATGACCATAAGCTTCGAAACCAACTGCATCGATCGCACAATCCACTTCAGGTATACCGAGTATTTGTTCGATTTGTTCGCCAGGATCGTTGTGTTCTTTGAGATTAATCGTTTCACACCCGAAACTCCGTGCTTGAGCGAGACGTTCTTCTTTTAAATCGCCAACGATCACAACAGCAGCACCAAGTAACTGAGCAGAATGGGCTGCAGCGAGTCCAACTGGTCCTGCTCCAGCGACATACACAGTGGACCCTGTCGTTACTCCTGCACTAATCGCTCCGTGGTAGCCGGTAGGAAAAATATCCGATAGCATCGTTAAGTCGAGGATTTTCTCCATCGCTTTCTCTTTATCGGGAAAGGCTAGTAATTGAAAGTCTGCATAAGGAACCATCACATATTCGGACTGGCCACCAACCCAGCCGCCCATATCAACGTATCCGTAAGCTGCGCCCGGACGTTCAGGGTTTACGTTTTGACAAATATGGGTGTCCTGACGCTTACACATTTTGCATCGACCGCAAGCAACATTGAATGGAACAGAGACAATATCTCCTTTTTTAATGAATTCAACATCTCGTCCAACCTCAATCACTTCTCCGGTAATTTCATGGCCGAGAACTAAACCAGAAGGAGCAGTTGTGCGACCGCGCACCATATGCTGATCGCTCCCGCATATATTCGTCACGATATTCTTCAAGATTACTCCATGTTCACATTTACGGCCGACATTACTCTTGGGAACGCCTGGACCCTCACGAAGAACTAAATCCGGATAGCTAATATCCTGAACTTCTACACGACCTGCACCTGTATAAACGACACCGCGATTACCTACCATTTAATTTCCTCCTTTTCGTTTTAGACGAGTGGGACGAGAGGCATAGCGTAATCTTATGTACTCACCTCATTATAATGGTTTGAAGATTCAGGATTCTTTTGGTGTTTTCATCTGAAAATTGTATTCCCTTTTTCATCCAGTATGAAACGATTTGCGATGTAGCTAGTCATATCTTTATTTGGATCAATAATGAAATTATAGGAAAACTCGCTTCTTATTAACGTGCCTAAAGTATTTTTTGTTACAATAAGGTTATGAGAATTCAGACATTTACTCTTGTTAAATTGTTGGAAAACGATAGGTAAAGAGACCTGTTTTTTAAAAATAAAAATTTGAGAATGACTATTGGAGGAATCAGCTATGAGTTCAACGTACCAATTTGATGCGTACCACCCGGCTGTCAAACAAGTGATTGAAAATATTGAGAAGGTGATGGTTGGTAAGCGAGATGTAACAGAATTAAGCCTGGTTGCGCTGCTTGCTGGAAGTCATGTCCTTCTGGAGGATGTACCGGGTGTTGGTAAAACGATGATGGTTCGTGCTCTTGCAAAATCAGTAGGTGCAAAGTTTAATCGAATTCAATTCACACCAGACTTACTCCCGTCTGATTTAACAGGTGTATCCATTTTTAATCAACGTGAGATGAAATTCGAATTTCGTAAAGGACCGTTATTAGGCAATATTATTTTGGCAGATGAAATTAACAGAACGTCACCTAAAACACAATCGGCCCTTCTAGAAGGAATGGAAGAGGGGAATGTAACGGTTGATGGAGAAACGCACATTCTTCCACAGCCGTTTTTTGTTATGGCGACACAGAATCCGATTGAATACGAGGGAACGTATCCTCTGCCGGAAGCTCAGCTTGATCGCTTTTTATTGAAGTTACGTATGGGCTATCCATCTCCTGAAGAAGAACTTGAAGTATTGAATCGTACGGAACACGCGCATCCAATTGACTCGATTGGGACGGCCCTTGAGCTGGAAGACCTTCTTGAGATGCAGAAAAAGGTGAAAGCTGTGTTTGTTGAAGGGTCTGTTAAACAATACATTATCGATATCGTGAGTAGAACGAGAAATAACTCATCTATTTATCTTGGAGCTAGTCCACGCGGGTCACTCTCACTAATGAAAGCGTGTCAGGCGTATGCGTTCATGCGCAATCGCGATTATGTACTACCTGACGATGTGAAATTCTTAGCTCCTTTTGTATTATCCCATCGCATCATTCTTAAATCAGAGGCTGCGTTTGAAGGACAGAAGCCTGAGGAGATTATTAAGGAGATTCTTCATCGTGTAAGAGTTCCTCTTCAAAAGGAAGAGAAAGTGAAATGAGAGAGAAGCTAGCGAATAACAGAGTGTTAAAGTTTTTCTTTTTAGCACTGCTTTTCCTGATTACTTTTTCGTATGCGATGTTTCAGGGAGGTTTTGTGAGCTGGTTCTTGTTCTATAGTTTTTTACCTTTCGTTATCTATTCTATCCTTCTTATTTTCTATCCCTTGAGCGCAATCAAGATGACGCGATTGATCAGTCATACAGAATTAACAGATGGACAGGAGTTAACTGTTACGATCCAGATAGAGCGGAAAAGTCACTTTCCTCTTTTTTATTTAGTTGTTGAAGATATGCTTCCTGATCGGTTAGCTCCGTTTGCTAGAGAAGCCTCCTCAAGGTATCAAAAACGTTCACTTGCCTTGCTTCTTCCCATGTTCAAAAAAGAGTTAACTTATCGGTATACCATCAAGCCAATTCCGAGAGGAGAATACCATTTTAAGAAACTACGCTGTCGAACGGGGGACCTCTTTGGATTCGTCCAACATGAGAATATGATAGAGAACGATCAAGCGGTTTATGTTCTACCGCAATATCAAGAAATATCATGGTCTCCCTATAATCAGCAGCTCTCTGGGACGAGACCTTCTCCACGTAAAGCAGATTTAGATTATTCTACGGCAGTTAGTGTTCGAGATTATGTACCAGGAGATAAATTGTCATGGATTGATTGGAAAGCAACCGCGCGAGGTTCGAAACTATTAACCAAGCAATTTGAACAACAAATTAGCCAGGATTATATGGTCTTCCTCGATCGAGAGACCGATCACTATGGTCGTGTAGATTCACCTTTATTCGAGAAGGGTGTAAGACTAGCTGCTTCCGTGACAAACGCTGCTTTAAAGCAGAATGCGATGATCGGTCTTGTTTCCTCAGGAAAAGATCATTCTGTTCTGAATATTAATGGTGGAAGAGCACAACGAAGGAGAGTATTTCATCATCTCGCACGAGTTCAAGCTAACGGGATAACAACGTTTGATACAGTTGTTAAAAGAGAGGCTCATCATTTCCCTGCTGGAACAGGTGTTATGATCATTAGTCCTTCGCTTGATGGGGCATTCACTTCTACGTTAAAAGAGCTTGTTGCACGAAAGGTTCAAGTGGAATTCTTTTATGTCACTGAGCACATTACGTTAGCGCAACAGGCTGAGCTTAATCAGCTTACTCTATACGGTGTTAAAGCACACGTGATTGTGGGAGATTCGTTTAATGAGGAAATAAAAGGGGGTGGGAAGCGTGCAACAAGGTAATGAAAAAACAGATTGGCTTTACGCGCTTCTCCTCTATGGATTGGGTTTTCTTCTGTTCTGGGAATGGCTACGACCTCTTTCGATCATTTCAGATACAGGTCAAACAGAAATTTTTATTCTGTTTACGGCATTTTTATTTTTGCTATCTTATTTTCAGCTACCTTTTTGGCTATCTTTCCCGATTAAAGGAGTGGCGTTAGTATATGCTCTACATGCCATGTTTTTTCCGGGACCGTTCTTTGAATTTCTGTGGGTAGATTACTTTCTATCAGACTTTTCACAGAACGTCGGTTTTCTATTTGATGGTAGTTTTGATCGTTTGTCAAATGTATTTCGAACCTTCTTGTTTTTCATATTGCTATGGCTTATAAGTTATTTAATGCAATACTGGTTAATTCAAACAAGACGGATTTTCTTATTTCTATTAGTGACGATCGTTTACATTTCGGTTATTGATACCTTTACAACTTATCAAGCGGATAATGCGATTATTCGTATTGTGATCATTGGTTTTGTATTACTAGGTCTTCTTCAAATTCTGCGAATTCAAGAACAAGAGGGAGTTATTTTTTCAAAGGGTCGCTTCCCAGTCTATTGGCTTATGCCACTAGTTGTTGTTATTGCTTTTTCTTCTATATTCGGTTATATCGCTCCGAAGGCTGATCCGCAATGGCCGGATCCGGTACCTTTCCTGAAGAAAACGACTGGAGATGGTGACGGCGCAGGGAGAAATGGCAACGGAATTAGTAAGATTGGATACGGAGAAGATGACTCACAACTTGGCGGCCCTTTCGTCATGGACGACACTCCTGTTTTTACTGCACAAATTAAAGATAGAGGGTACTGGCGTGTTGAAACGAAAGATGTGTATACCGGCAAAGGCTGGGAATCTTCCGTACAAGATCGAGTTATTTTTGAAGGTAGCACAGAAACATTATTTGAAGATGGTGTTGAGTTAGAAGCCTTTGATATGAAGATGAATATGACTGGGAATGAGAAGTTTGATTTTATTGTCCATCCAGGACAAGTAACAAACATCGAAACGGGAGCAGAAGTTCAACTACTTGAAAATCCTCTGACTGGAAAAGTGTTTACACAAAATCTTGGCGAGTCTATTGTGCTTGATAATTATAATTTAGATTACGAATCCCCTACCTTTTCTGAAAAGATGTTACGAGAAGCACCAGTTAACTATTCAGATCGGTTGGCAAATACGTACCTTCAATTACCGGAATCTCTTCCTGAGAGAGTCAGTGATCTTGCTGAAGAAATTACGGTAGAAGAAGAAAATCCTTATGATAAGGCGAGGGCGATCGAAAATTACTTCGTAGGGAATGGTTTTGTATATGAAACAATGGACGTTGCCGTTCCTGGGGATAATGATGATTATGTCGATCAATTTCTTTTTGAAACGCAGCTAGGTTATTGCGATAATTTCTCTAGTTCGATGACCGTTCTTTTAAGAAGTCTCGGGATTCCAGCAAGATGGGTCAAAGGATTTACCGAGGGAGAATTTGTGGCAGCTGCTGGAGACTATCGAGAGTATGAAGTAACAAATAACAACGCACACTCGTGGGTTGAGGCATACTTCCCGGAAGTGGGGTGGGTTCCTTTTGAACCAACTCGAGGCTTCACTAACCAGGCTGATTTTGTTAGCGATTATAGTGATGATGAAGCGACAAATTCTGAAGCACCTGATCCTGCACAAACTGAAGAAGAGCAGGCGCAGCAGCAGGAACAAACACCAGAGGAACAGGCATCATCAGGTTCATCATCTGTATCGTTTGAATGGACAGTGTGGTATACCGTTGTGCTTGTGCTTATTCTGTTGTTACTTGGATACGTCGTATTTAAGAATTATAAGAAATGGTTGAAGCGGTTGGTTATTTCAAGGTATAAGAAACGAGATGACGGAAAGGTGCTATCTGAAGCGTATTTTCGACTGCTATGGTTGTTAGACTTACATGGCATTAAGCGAGGGGAAAATCAGACTTTGCGGGAATATGCTGTTCAAGTTGACAGCAAGCTTCAAACAGAGGATATGAAGGAATTAACACGTCGCTACGAAGAAAATTACTATCGTGGAAAAGCGAACAGTGATGGTTGGGATGAAATGAAGGAATTATGGGAAAATTTAATTAAAAAGATGCAATCTTGACCGCTGTATAGACGGTTGATAGAATGAATCCATAGTTTGAACAACAAGTTGTAACCTTCGTATATCCCTGGGAATAAGGCCCAGAAGTCTCTACCGGATCACCGTAAATGATCTGACTATGAAGGCAGATACTCCTAGTATAAGCCAGGATTCTGCCTTTGTACCATGGCAGGGTTCTGGCTTTTTTTATATGACCTTGGATGAAAGAGATCGAAAAGCTTGTTAATCCCCTGTTTTTCGATTCGATTTCGGCAATGCTACTAGAGACTAAATAGAAGTGAGGGAATTAGATGTTAGAAGAACAGGAATCCATTATTGTCCTCGATTTCGGTGGACAGTACAATCAACTAATTGCTAGACGTATTCGTGACCTTGGTGTGTTTAGTGAATTGCACCCGAACACGATTACTGCTGAAGAAGTAAAGAAAATTAATCCAAAGGGAATTATCTTCTCAGGTGGTCCGAACAGCGTATATGGTGAAGACGCGCCGCGCTGCGATGAAGAAATTTTCGAGCTTGGCATTCCGGTTCTTGGCATCTGTTACGGCATGCAGCTAATGACACATCACTTTGGTGGAAGTGTAGAAGCGGCGAAACACCGTGAGTATGGTAAGGCGATGCTGACAATCAAGGACAAATCCCCATTATATGATGGTCTACCAGAAGAACAATCTGTATGGATGAGTCACGGTGATCTTGTTAAAGCTCCACCTGAAGGATTTGAAGTGGCCGCAACAAACCCATCTTGTCCAGTTGCGGCAATGAGCGATGCTTCTCGCCACCTATATGGCGTTCAGTTCCACCCGGAAGTTCGTCACACTGAGCACGGCAATGAACTATTGAAAAACTTTGTTTATAAAGTGTGTGAGTGTGATGGTAACTGGTCAATGGAAAACTTCATCGATGAGCAAATTAATGAAATCCGTGAAGCCGTTGGGCAAAAAAAAGTTCTATGCGCCCTTAGTGGTGGAGTTGACTCTTCTGTAGTTGCCGCCCTCATTCATAGAGCCATCGGTGACCAGCTAACATGTATGTTTGTCGATCATGGTCTTCTTCGCAAAGGCGAAGCAGACAGCGTAATGAAAACATTTGGTGAAGGCTTCGATATGAATTTGATCAAAATTGACGCTGCTGATCGTTTTCTTACAAAGCTTAAAGGTGTAACTGATCCAGAGAAGAAACGAAAAATCATTGGTAACGAGTTTATCTATGTTTTTGAGGAAGAGTCTGAAAAGCTTGAAGACATGTCCTTCTTAGCACAAGGAACACTTTACACAGATATCGTTGAGAGTGGAACAGCGACTGCTCAAACCATCAAGTCCCACCACAACGTAGGCGGTCTGCCTGAAGATATGAAGCTCGATTTGATTGAGCCCTTAAATATGCTTTTCAAAGATGAAGTTCGTAAAGTAGGTACAGAGCTTGGTCTTCCAGACGAAATTGTATGGAGACAGCCGTTCCCGGGGCCGGGTCTTGGTATCCGTGTGATCGGAGAAGTGACAGAAGAAAAGTTAAAAGTTGTACGTGAATCTGACGCGATTCTTCGTGACGAAATTAAAAAAGCAGGGCTTGATCGTGATATCTGGCAATATTTCACCGCGCTTCCTGATTTCCGTAGTGTTGGTGTTATGGGTGATGCGAGAACGTATGACTACACAATTGGTGTTCGTGCTGTAACATCAATCGATGGCATGACATCTGACTGGGCGCGTATCCCATTTGAAGTCCTTGAGGTTATCTCTACAAGAATTGTTAACGAAGTGGATCACGTTAACCGCGTTGTGTATGACATTACTTCTAAGCCGCCCGCTACAATTGAGTGGGAGTAAACACGAACGAAATATAAATAAATAGATAAAATGTTCGTGTTTTGTATTGACGGCTTGTGAGAAAGCTGATACACTACAAAAGTAAATAAATAGAACGACCATCCATCGTATAACATCGGGAATAAGGCCCGAAAGTCTCTACCAGGTTACCGTAAATAACCTGACTACGAAGGAAATAGAGAAAGTATTGAAACGTCTTGCTCATGTAGCGACTCGTGGAGAACCTTCTCTTTTCCTATTAGTCCGCTCCGGGTAGAGAACCTGGAGCTTTTTTCTTTTTATGAATAGTTAACCTAAATGAATCAAGAATAAAGAAAGGTTACTAAACCGTTAGAATGATGGATGAAGGGGAATAAGGGGGACTTAAAGAAATGGATCGTTTTTTTCGTTTTCATGAGCATAATACAACATATAGAAAAGAAACTATTGCTGGATTAACGACGTTCTTATCAATGGCTTACATTCTATTTGTGAATCCGGCTGTTTTGGCCGATGCAGGGATGGATCAAGGAGCTGTCTTTACTGCCACAGCACTTGCTGCTGCGCTCGGTACATTAATTATGGGTGTTCTAGCGGGATATCCAATCGCTCTGGCGCCAGGAATGGGATTGAATGCGTTCTTTACCTATTCTGTTGTCACCGTTATGGGCGTACCGTGGGAAACAGCACTTGCAGGGGTACTTGTTTCAGGAATTATCTTTATTATTATTACCATTTTTAAAATTAGAGAAATGATCATCAACGCGATTCCGATGGAATTAAAATACGCGGCAGCGAGCGGGATTGGACTTTTTATAGCATTTATCGGTCTTCAAAGCGCAGGAATTGTTCAAAACAATGATTCTACACTTGTTCAACTAGGTAATCTTCTCGCAGGTCCGACGTTACTTGCAGTCTTCGGATTAATTATTACTGTTATCTTAATGGTTCGTAACGTAACTGGCGGTATTTTCTACGGAATGGTGATTACAGCCATCGTAGGTATGATCTTTAACCAGGTGCCGATTCCAAGCGGGATTGTGGGTAGCGTACCAAGTCTTGAACCAACGTTCGGCGTTGCTTTAGGTCATCTTGGTGATTTGTTTACAATTGACATGCTTGTCGTTGTTCTCACGTTCTTATTCGTCGATTTCTTCGACACAGCGGGTACTTTAATAGCTGTTGCGACGCAGGCAGGCATAATGAAAGACAACAAACTTCCAAGAGCAGGGAAAGCATTGTTTGCTGATTCATCTGCAACTGTTCTTGGCGCTGTACTTGGTACGTCAACAACGACAGCCTACATTGAATCTTCATCAGGAGTAGCGGCAGGTGGTCGAACTGGTTTTACATCTGTTGTAACAGCAGGATTTTTCTTGTTAGCACTATTCTTCTCTCCGTTACTAGCAGTGGTCACACCTTCAGTTACAGCACCAGTCTTGATTATAGTCGGTGTCCTGATGGTGAGCGTACTCGGTAACATTGAGTGGAAACGATTTGAGATTGCGGTTCCAGCATTCTTAACAATTGTTGCAATGCCATTAACATACAGTATTGCAACAGGGATTGCGTTAGGATTTGTAATGTACCCGATCACTATGGTCGTAAAAGGTGAGGGGAAAAATATTCATCCAATCATGTATGGTTTGTTCTTTGTATTTATCGCATATTTCGTGTTTTTAGCATAGTTCGTTTTGGAGCAGTCGAGAAATCGGCTGCTTTTTGTTATGTAGTGATACTCTTCGGTTTGTTCCATTATTAAGGTGAGATCAAGTTTCGTAACCGAAGTGAGAGGGTACTTTTCTGTTGCTTAAGTAGAGTGAGGCGAGGAAATTCATTTTGTTAGTTAAAAGGTTAATTAAACGTTTGTTTAACCTTAAACATAGTTCTTCTTAATCTCCGTTAAAAAAGAAGCTTCATTATAGGGGATCAATTAGACGTGAATATCTACTAATATTAATGTGTCTCTCTAAGCAAGCTATGTCATATTGATTTAATTAATTTGAAAAATACTATT
This sequence comes from Anaerobacillus sp. 63XJN7_5_ISO-PGPR-S23-430, assembly GCF_056173695.1. Taxonomy (NCBI): domain Bacteria; kingdom Bacillati; phylum Bacillota; class Bacilli; order Caryophanales; family Bacillaceae; genus Anaerobacillus; species Anaerobacillus sp. 63XJN7_5_ISO-PGPR-S23-430. The sequence goes on from NZ_CM149686.1 coordinate 322,283, forward strand.
GACCATATCATTCTTTACTGATAAAGTAGAGAACGTTGTTAAGAAAACAACAACAAACGCATGAAAAAAAGTGATTGACATCATTTTGCACTTCATGTATTATAAATAACGTTGCCGCTAAAACAAGCAGGTAACACTAAATAAAACATTTCAAATTAGTTGTTGACATCAAACGAAACAACATGCTATATTAGTTGGGTCGCTGAAAACGACAACGAAAGAAATAAATCGATCTTTGAAAACTGAACGAAACGCCATGTAAGTAGTTGTTTCTACGGAAACAAAACATTGTTTTAAAAGCTAGATTGAGCTTTCTATCGGAGAGTTTGATCCTGGCTCAGGACGAACGCTGGCGGCGTGCCTAATACATGCAAGTCGAGCGAAGAGATGGGAGCTTGCTCCCTGATCTTAGCGGCGGACGGGTGAGTAACACGTGGGCAACCTGCCCTGCAGACTGGGATAACTCCGGGAAACCGGAGCTAATACCGGGTAATACATCGCACCGCATGGTGCAATGTTGAAAGTTGGCTTTCGAGCTAACACTGCAGGATGGGCCCGCGGCGCATTAGCTAGTTGGTAAGGTAATGGCTTACCAAGGCGACGATGCGTAGCCGACCTGAGAGGGTGATCGGCCACACTGGGACTGAGACACGGCCCAGACTCCTACGGGAGGCAGCAGTAGGGAATCTTCCGCAATGGACGAAAGTCTGACGGAGCAACGCCGCGTGAGTGACGAAGGCCTTCGGGTCGTAAAGCTCTGTTGTTAGGGAAGAACAAGTACCGTTCGAATAGGGCGGTACCTTGACGGTACCTAACCAGAAAGCCACGGCTAACTACGTGCCAGCAGCCGCGGTAATACGTAGGTGGCAAGCGTTGTCCGGAATTATTGGGCGTAAAGCGCGCGCAGGCGGTCTTTTAAGTCTGATGTGAAAGCCCACGGCTCAACCGTGGAGGGTCATTGGAAACTGGAGGACTTGAGTGCAGAAGAGGAGAGTGGAATTCCACGTGTAGCGGTGAAATGCGTAGATATGTGGAGGAACACCAGTGGCGAAGGCGGCTCTCTGGTCTGTAACTGACGCTGAGGCGCGAAAGCGTGGGGAGCAAACAGGATTAGATACCCTGGTAGTCCACGCCGTAAACGATGAGTGCTAGGTGTTGGGGGGTTCCACCCTCAGTGCTGAAGTTAACACATTAAGCACTCCGCCTGGGGAGTACGACCGCAAGGTTGAAACTCAAAGGAATTGACGGGGGCCCGCACAAGCAGTGGAGCATGTGGTTTAATTCGAAGCAACGCGAAGAACCTTACCAGGTCTTGACATCCTCTGACAATCCTGGAGACAGGACGTTCCCCTTCGGGGGACAGAGTGACAGGTGGTGCATGGTTGTCGTCAGCTCGTGTCGTGAGATGTTGGGTTAAGTCCCGCAACGAGCGCAACCCTTGATCTTAGTTGCCAGCATTTAGTTGGGCACTCTAAGGTGACTGCCGGTGACAAACCGGAGGAAGGTGGGGATGACGTCAAATCATCATGCCCCTTATGACCTGGGCTACACACGTGCTACAATGGACGGTACAAAGGGCAGCAACACCGCGAGGTGAAGCGAATCCCATAAAGCCGTTCTCAGTTCGGATTGCAGGCTGCAACTCGCCTGCATGAAGCCGGAATTGCTAGTAATCGCGGATCAGCATGCCGCGGTGAATACGTTCCCGGGCCTTGTACACACCGCCCGTCACACCACGAGAGTTTGTAACACCCGAAGTCGGTGGGGTAACCTTTATGGAGCCAGCCGCCGAAGGTGGGACAAATGATTGGGGTGAAGTCGTAACAAGGTAGCCGTATCGGAAGGTGCGGCTGGATCACCTCCTTTCTATGGAGAATTACGAAGGTAACTTACGTTACCAACCTTACATGAGCGTTTCGTTTAGTTTTGAAAGAATGATTTACTTCTTTCAACTGAAAAGGTAAGTTTTGAAGAAGAGCAAGTCTCTTTTAAGAAACACCTCCGGCTAATGGCTATGTCGGGGTATTTACTTTTCTTTTGTGGGCCTGTAGCTCAGCTGGTTAGAGCGCACGCCTGATAAGCGTGAGGTCGGTGGTTCGAGTCCACTCAGGCCCACCATAAAAGATCCTGGGGCCTTAGCTCAGCTGGGAGAGCGCCTGCCTTGCACGCAGGAGGTCAGCGGTTCGATCCCGCTAGGCTCCACCAACACATCTACTAATGATTAATACTAATCAAGTAGTAGCCTTGTTCCTTGAAAACTAGATAGCACAAACAACGACATCCAATAATTATTTTTTATGCAATAACTTAGTAATAACTGATGCGTTATGGCAGTAATGCCTAACAAATCGAAGGTTAAGCTACTAAGGGCGCACGGTGGATGCCTTGGCACTAGAAGCCTAAGAAGGACGGGACGAACACCGATATGCTTCGGGGAGCTGTAAGTACGCTTTGATCCGGAGATTTCCGAATGGGGGAACCCACCATCTTTAATAGGATGGTATCCATTTCTGAATACATAGGGAATGGAAGGCAGACCCGGGGAACTGAAACATCTCATTACCCGGAGGAAGAGAAAGCAAACGCGATTTCCTGAGTAGCGGCGAGCGAAACGGAATCAGCCCAAACCAGAGGGCTTGCCCTCTGGGGTTGTAGGACGTCTCTTTGGAGTTACAAAGGCACGGATAGACGAAGCGACCTGGAAAGGTCCATCAGAGAAGGTAACAATCCTGTAGTCAAAATCCGATGCCCTCCGAGACGGATCCTGAGTACGGCGGGACACGTGAAACCCCGTCGGAATCCGGGAGGACCATCTCCCAAGGCTAAATACTCTCTAGTGACCGATAGTGAACCAGTACCGTGAGGGAAAGGTGAAAAGCACCCCGGAAGGGGAGTGAAAAAGAACCTGAAACCGTGTGCCTACAACTAGTTGGAGCCCGTTAATGGGTGACAGCGTGCCTTTTGTAGAATGAACCGGCGAGTTACGATCCCGTGCAAGGTTAAGCTGAGAAGGCGGAGCCGCAGCGAAAGCGAGTCTGAATAGGGCGAAATAGTACGTGGTCGTAGACCCGAAACCAGGTGATCTACCCATGTCCAGGGTGAAGTTCAGGTAACACTGAATGGAGGCCCGAACCCACGCATGTTGAAAAATGCGGGGATGAGGTGTGGGTAGCGGTGAAATGCCAATCGAACCTGGAGATAGCTGGTTCTCTCCGAAATAGCTTTAGGGCTAGCCTCGCGGCAAGAATCTTGGAGGTAGAGCACTGATTGGACTAGGGGTCCTTACCGGATTACCGAATCCAGTCAAACTCCGAATGCCAACGATTTATCCGCGGGAGTCAGACTGCGAGTGATAAGATCCGTAGTCGAGAGGGAAACAGCCCAGACCACCAGCTAAGGTCCCAAAGTATACGTTAAGTGGAAAAGGATGTGGCGTTGCTTAGACAACCAGGATGTTGGCTTAGAAGCAGCCATCATTTAAAGAGTGCGTAATAGCTCACTGGTCGAGTGACGCTGCGCCGAAAATGTACCGGGGCTAAACGTATCACCGAAGCTGTGGATTGTCTTACGACAATGGTAGGAGAGCGTTCTAAGGGCTGTGAAGTCAGACCGAAAGGACTGGTGGAGCGCTTAGAAGTGAGAATGCCGGTATGAGTAGCGAAAGACAAGTGAGAATCTTGTCCGTCGAAAGCCCAAGGTTTCCTGAGGAAGGCTCGTCCGCTCAGGGTTAGTCGGGACCTAAGCCGAGGCCGAAAGGCGTAGGCGATGGATAACAGGTTGATATTCCTGTACCACCTCCTTTCCGTTTGAACGACGGGGGGACGCAGAAAGATAGGGAGAGCGCGCTGCTGGAAATGCGCGTCCAAGCGATTAGGCTGGTGAATAGGCAAATCCGTTCACCATGAAGGCTGAGTCGTGATGGCGAGGGAAATTTAGTACCGAAGTCCTTGATTCTACGCTGCCAAGAAAAGCCTCTAGTGAGGAAAAAGGTGCCCGTACCGCAAACCGACACAGGTAGGCGAGGAGAGAATCCTAAGACGATCGGGAGAACTCTCGTTAAGGAACTCGGCAAAATGACCCCGTAACTTCGGGAGAAGGGGTGCTTCCTCGGGTTTATAGCCCAGGGGAGCCGCAGTGAAAAGATCCAAGCGACTGTTTAGCAAAAACACAGGTCTCTGCAAAGCCGTAAGGCGAAGTATAGGGGCTGACACCTGCCCGGTGCTGGAAGGTTAAGAGGAGGGGTTATCCCTTACGGGAGAAGCTCTGAATCGAAGCCCCAGTAAACGGCGGCCGTAACTATAACGGTCCTAAGGTAGCGAAATTCCTTGTCGGGTAAGTTCCGACCCGCACGAAAGGTGCAACGACTTGGATACTGTCTCAACGAGAGACCCGGTGAAATTATAGTACCTGTGAAGATGCAGGTTACCCGCGACAGGACGGAAAGACCCCATGGAGCTTTACTGTAGCCTGATATTGGATTTTGGTACAGCTTGTACAGGATAGGTAGGAGCCATAGAAGTCGGACCGCCAGGTTCGATGGAGGCGTCGGTGGGATACTACCCTGGCTGTACTGACATTCTAACCCAGCACCGTGATCCGGTGCGGAGACAGTGTCAGGTGGGCAGTTTGACTGGGGCGGTCGCCTCCTAAAGTGTAACGGAGGCGCCCAAAGGTTCCCTCAGAATGGTTGGAAATCATTCGCAGAGTGTAAAGGCACAAGGGAGCTTGACTGCGAGACCTACAAGTCGAGCAGGGACGAAAGTCGGGCTTAGTGATCCGGTGGTTCCGCATGGAAGGGCCATCGCTCAACGGATAAAAGCTACCCTGGGGATAACAGGCTTATCTCCCCCAAGAGTCCACATCGACGGGGAGGTTTGGCACCTCGATGTCGGCTCATCGCATCCTGGGGCTGAAGTAGGTCCCAAGGGTTGGGCTGTTCGCCCATTAAAGCGGTACGCGAGCTGGGTTCAGAACGTCGTGAGACAGTTCGGTCCCTATCCGTCGCGGGCGCAGGAAATTTGAGAGGAGCTGTCCTTAGTACGAGAGGACCGGGATGGACACACCGCTGGTGTACCAGTTGTTCCGCCAGGAGCATAGCTGGGTAGCTACGTGTGGAAGGGATAAGTGCTGAAAGCATCTAAGCATGAAGCCCCCCTCGAGATGAGATTTCCCACAGCATGAAGCTGGTAAGATCCCTTAGAGATGATGAGGTAGATAGGTTCGGGGTGGAAGCGTGGCAACACGTGGAGCTGACGAATACTAATCGATCGAGGGCTTAACCTAAAAACGAAAAGCGAAGTAAGCCGTTTAAATCCGACAAGCGTTGGAGGCTTTTGAGTCAGAATCAAAAGGTGAAACGATCGAGGATTTGGCTTACGTAGCTGGACATATTGGAAAGTTGTGCGTGCTATCTAGTTTTCAGGGAACACCTGAATCGTCTAGTGATGATGGCGAAGAGGTCACACCCGTTCCCATGCCGAACACGGAAGTTAAGCTCTTCAGCGCCGATGGTAGTTGGGGGATCTCCCCCTGCAAGAGTAGGACGTCGCTGGGCAACATAAGAGAAGCGAGAGACCCTCAGGTCTCTCGCTTTTTTGTATTCAAAAAGTGTAGTAAGCTCGTAAGAGAAAAAAGCTGCAGGAAAGACAATCAAAGACTTCTTCGAAAGCTTCGTAGGGGTGGGAGAAGCAAGAAATTCGAGGAAGCAAGTGATGTCAGACCGGAGTGGATATTCGAGAGATCCATGAGGATCTGGCATCGCGCAGCTGACGAAGAAGTTCGCCGCTTATCGCGCCCCGTATGAGAACACGGAAGTTAAGCTCGAGCGCCGATGGTAGTTGGAGGATCTCCTCCTGCAAGAGTAGGACGTCGCTGGGCACAAGATGAAAGGCGAGAGACCTGAGGGTTTCTCGCTTTTTTTGTATGGTTTTTACGTTCGCGGAATTAATCTCAAATTCGCGGAATTATCATGGAAAAGCGCGGAATAAATCTGATTTTCGCGGAATTATATAAAATATCGCGGAATTACCATTAATTTCTAAGTTATTCACCTGATTCATTCACCATCCCCGTATTAAAAGTCCTGCATCTCCATAAAACTAAATTAATACTTGAAAATTTAGCGAGTAATATTTCATAAGTAGGATGATGGGAGAAGCGAATTGCTTCTTCTTTTTTTGTTGATCTTGCTGATTGTCAGTTAATCTAACATATTATTTTTAAATGGATTCATATAGAACATAAAAATTGTATGCGTTACCAAAACCTTATATGTTAAGGATTTTAGGTAGAAGGAATGCTTAACTTAAAATAAGACTTCAATATAAAAATAATCTAAACATATTTTTTAACTTACTATTTTATGTATAATATGAATTATCTTAATTTTCGGTTTCTATGTGCGGGAGGAGAACTTTCATTGAAGCTAATGGCGAGAGAACAAGAAAAATTGATGATCGTTGTGGCGGCAGATTTGGCGAGAAGAAGACAGGCTCGAGGCTTAAAGCTAAATTATCCAGAAGCTATTGCGATTATTACATATGAAGTACTTGAAGGGGCGAGAGATGGGAAGAGCGTCGCAGAATTGATGCAGTATGGAAGAACGATTTTAGCAAGAGAAGATGTAATGGAAGGTGTCCCAGAAATGGTCACAGATATTCAGGTAGAAGCTACTTTTCAAGATGGAACAAAATTAGTAACCGTTCACGATCCAATTATATGAAAGGGGTTCTGAGCATTGATTCCAGGTGAATATAAGTTAAGATCTTCTTCTGTTAGTTGTAATGTTGGGAAAGAATCAATCGAAATTGAAGTAACCAATATTGGCGATCGACCAGTGCAAATTGGATCTCATTTTCATTTCTATGAGGTAAATGAAGCTTTAAAGTTTGAACGTGACCTTGCTTTTGGGATGCATTTAAATATTGCTGCAGGTACTGCTGTCCGCTTTGAACCAGGTGACGCTAAAGAAGTCACGCTAGTCGCGTTTTCTGGTGATCGAAAGGTGTTTGGACTAAATAATAAAACAAACGGTTCGTTAGATAGAGAGGTAGATCAATGAGTTTTGAACTTTCAAGAAAAGCCTATTCTGATATGTTTGGTCCGACGGTTGGGGATCAAGTTCGGTTAGCAGATACAGAATTGTTTGTTGAAGTAGAACGAGATGAAACCTCTTATGGTGATGAAGTGAAATTTGGTGGAGGCAAGGTGATTCGCGATGGAATGGGTCAACATCCACTTGCTGCGAGAGGCGAATCTGTAGACCTTGTTGTAACGAATGCGTTGATCATTGATTATACGGGGATCTATAAAGCGGATATCGGTGTGAAGGATGGTCGTATTGCTTCAATTGGAAAGGCAGGTAACCCTTATTTGATGGACAGCATTGATATAGTGATTGGTGCTTCTACAGAGGTTATTGCCGCAGAAGGAATGATCGTAACAGCAGGTGGAATTGATTCTCATATACATTTTATATGTCCACAATTAATCGATACTGCGATCGAGTCTGGAATTACGACGATGCTTGGAGGAGGGACAGGTCCAGCGACTGGGACAAATGCGACAACTTGTACTCCAGGGGAGTGGAACATTCACCGGATGCTTGAGGCAGCAGAAGCTTTCCCTGTTAATCTTGGGTTTTTGGGCAAAGGGAATGCCTCAGGTGAAGAAGCTTTACGCGAACAAATAGAAGCGGGTGCGATAGGCTTGAAGCTTCATGAGGACTGGGGAACGACTGCTGCTTCCATTGACACGGCATTAACCGTGGCGGATGAATATGATATTCAGGTCGCGATTCATACCGATACATTAAATGAGGGTGGTTTTGTAGAAGATACCTTAAACGCAATTGATGGCCGCGTCATTCATACTTACCATACAGAAGGCGCAGGCGGGGGGCATGCCCCGGATATTATTAAGGCCGCTTCTTATGAGCATATCCTTCCATCCTCGACGAATCCTACTAGACCATTTACAACAAATACAATTGCGGAGCATCTTGATATGTTGATGGTTTGCCATCATCTTGATTCTTCCGTACCGGAGGATGTGGCATTCGCTGACTCAAGGATTCGAAAAGAAACCATTGCTGCAGAAGATATTTTGCATGATATGGGTGTTTTCAGCATTATTAGTTCGGATTCACAGGCAATGGGACGAGTTGGAGAAGTGATTTCAAGAACGTGGCAAACGGCGGATAAAATGAAAAAGCAACGTGGGGCATTTCCAAAGGGTTCAGAAAACGATAATGAGCGGGTGAAACGTTATATTTCGAAATACACGATAAATCCGGCCATTGCCCATGGTATATCAGACGAGGTGGGGTCCATAGAAGTAGGGAAACTAGCGGACTTTGTTCTATGGAAACCTGGTTTTTTCGGAGTAAAGCCCGAACAGATCGTTAAAGGTGGGATGATTGCTTGGAGTGTAATGGGGGATCCGAATGCATCGATTCCTACTCCTCAACCAGCTCTCTATAGGCCGATGTTTGGCCGATACGGGAAAGCGAAATTTAGAACCTCGATTACCTTTTTATCACAATCGGCTATTGAAAAAGGTGTTCATAACCAGCTTTCGCTGCAGAAAATCATTCGTCCTGTTCAGAATATTCGTAAGCTAAAAAAGAAAGACATGAAGTACAACGGTGAGACTCCTGATATTCAGGTGGATCCACAAACGTATGAAGTCGTGGTGGATGGTGAGCTAGTTACGTGCGAACCGGCAACGAGCGTACCGCTTGCACAAAGATACTTTTTATTTTGAGGTGGTAAACAGATGATCATTAGTGAGATAAAAGGAAACATTCGTGACGAAAAGGATACGCTACCGCATGTAGAAAGAGTTTATCTTCGAAGTGATGAACTTGTGAAACGAATTCAGCGAGTAAAGACCGATCACGGAAAAGAGCTTGGGATTAAACTTTCTAAGCCGAAAGATTTAGTCGATGGTGATATTCTGTATCGTGCGGATGACAATATGATTATTGTCAGTGTGATGGAAGATGAAGTGATCGTCATTTATCCTAATTCTTTGAAACAAATGGGAGAAGTCGCTCATATGCTAGGCAATCGCCATTTGCCAGCACAATTTGAAGGAGATGAGATGATTGTGCAACATGATTATCTAGTTATTCAGTTGTTAACAGAACTAAATATTTCTCATGTGATTGAAAAACGAAAAATGAAAGAAGCTTTTAAATACATTGGGCATGACTAATGCGCTCTTTCCGATCCTTCAACTAAGTGATTCGCAGTTTCCCTCAGGGGCCTTTTCGCATTCGTTTGGAATAGAAACATATATTACAAATGGCACAATTCATGACTCTTCTTCATTTCAACATGTTCTTGAGCTTTTTCTAATGAATCAGCTAGTTTATACGGATGGACTTGCCTGTCGGTTTGCGTATGAAGCCTTAGAAATGGATGACACGAATCGTCTATGGGAGCTGGATCAATCATTGTATGCGTTGGGGATGGCTAGGGAGACCCGAGAAGGGAACAGAAGAATTGGTAATCGCTTAGTTAAGGTAGTTTCCACCCTTTATCCGAACGCGATATTTAATCAGTATATGGATGCAATGAAGGAGAAAAAGGTGTACGGCCATGGGGCGCTAGTATTTGCGATTGTATGTTATCACCTTGGTATTGATGTTGAAAGTGCGGTTTCATGCTACGGATTTGCAACTGCTTCGTCACTCGTTCAAAACGCGGTTCGAGGCGTCCCGCTTGGTCAAACAGAAGGACAGCAAATTCTTGTTTCAATTCAGCCACTTTTAACAGATTGTGTGAAGCAGATTATGTCTCTTGAAGACAGTGACTTTGGGATAGGCGCTCCTGGCCTTGAAATTGCACAAATGAAGCATGAGGCGATCAATGTTCGTCTATTTATGAGTTAATGAAGAAAGGATGATTGAAAAATGAGTGAACCCATACGAATAGGAATTGGCGGACCAGTTGGTGCTGGCAAAACGCTTTTAGTGGATCGCTTAACAAGAGCAATGAATAACGAATTTAGTATGGCTGTCATCACAAATGATATTTATACGAAAGAAGATGCGATGTTTTTGAATAAGAACGGGATTTTGCCTTCGGACCGCATCATCGGCGTAGAAACAGGAGGATGTCCGCATACGGCGATTCGAGAAGATGCATCGATGAACTTTGCTGCTATTGATGAATTGAATGAACGTCATGAAGATCTTGATCTCATTTTTGTTGAAAGTGGTGGCGATAATCTAGCTGCAACTTTCAGTCCTGAGCTTGTTGATTTTTCGATTTATATTATAGATGTGGCGCAGGGAGAGAAAATCCCCCGTAAAGGCGGTCAGGGGATGATTAAGTCGGATTTGTTTATTATTAATAAAACGGATCTTGCTCCTTATGTTGGCGCCAATCTTGATATCATGCGAGAGGATACGTTGAAATCAAGAGGAGATCGTCCATTTTTCTTTACTAACTTAAAGGATGAAACTGGCGTTAGTGATGTTGTACAGTGGATTAAGGAGCAGGCCTTTTTTGTAGGACTTGAGCAGTGACCTATACAGGTTATCTCAAGTTAGAAGCATCTGATCGATATGGGAAATCCGTGCTTTCGGATGCTTACTATAACGGTGTTTTTAAGATTTCACGCCCTACTTACAATGAGGAAGGACTTCCTCTGTTGCAAATGATCCATGTAGGTGGAGGATATGTAGACGGTGATACGTATTATACGGAAATTCTTGTGAAGGAGAAGGCTAGGTTAGCTGTTACAACGCAGGCTTCCACTAAGGTTTACAAAACACCAAATAAGCAAGTTATACAAAAAGCGTTCTATAAATTAGAAGAGCATAGTGAATTACATATGAAGCTGGATCCGCTCATTGCTTATCGGGATGCTCGCTTTACGCAAGAAACAGAAGTACACATGGATGAAAGTGCTGTTTTCTTTTTGACAGACATTGTAACGCCGGGATGGTCAAAGGATGGCGTCCTCTTTCCTTATGAGTGTGTAACCTCTAAGGTGAAAATCTATCAGAATAAGAATCTCAAAGTATATGATCATTTACGGTTGAAGCCTGAAGAAGATATGAAGAGGTTGCTTCAGTTAGAGGGGAACACCCATATCGGTTCATTGTACTTTATTCATCCGAACGTAACAGGAGAGTGGATAGAGAAGTTAAGAGAGTACCTTGCTTCGTTCGGTGATACTCATTACGGAATATCGTTGTTGCAGGTTCCGGGGTGCTGTTTCCGAATTCTTGCGAAGCGAACGGCACATATTGAGACGGTTTTTGCTGCTATCGAAACGTTTATTCATAACACCATTTACAAGAGGAGTGCGATATCCTGGCGGAAGTAGTGTATACAGGAGGAAAAAATGGACGCTAGTTTATTATCAATTTTAGTTATTGGATTTCTACTTGGAATCAAACATGCTATTGAACCAGATCATGTAATAGCCGTATCGACCATTGCGAGTAAAACGCGTAGTTTGTGGAAATCTTCATTAGCTGGAGTGTATTGGGGGATTGGACATACCACCACGCTTTTCCTAGTAGGAATCCTTCTATTTCTCTTCAATACGACGATAACAGATACATGGGCGATGTTGCTTGAGATGATTGTTGGATTTATGCTCGTATTTCTAGGGATAAAAGCCTTACGTACAAAAACGGAAAGTACAGGATTGAAAGGAAACCATACATACGTACAGTCTGGAGTGATCGGGTTTATCCATGGATTAGCTGGAAGTGCCGCGATGATTTTGTTAACGATGAGTACGGTTGAAACGATGTTTCAAGGAGCTATCTATATACTAGTGTTTGGTGTAGGGACATGTGTTGGTATGCTCGGGTTTACAACCATTCTTGGACTTCCGTTCGTCGCAACGAGGAAGCAGTTAAAGCTCAACCATCGATTAACTCAAGTGACTGGGATTCTCTCAGTCGGGTTTGGATTCTATTATATTTATCGTATTGGTATAACTGATGGATTATTTAGCTTCTTATAAAGTGATTCATAATAAACAGAGACGATCGATATCGCTTATCGATCGTCTCTGTTTTTAGGTTTCATCTGATTCTACGTCTTTAATCTTTAATCGTTTTTTCTCTTCCTTCGATTCAATAAGTCGGTGAAGATGAATTAAGAGTATGCCCCTACTATAACTCGCATCAATCGGTTTTTCACGAACGGGGAATGGTAACTCAACGATGCGTTCGAAGGGACCGTGCTTATATTCTTCCTGAACATTACGATAACCTTTAAGGTTCATCGCTGTTTGGCCTTTTACCTTAAGTGTCCGATAATGGATATACACGTCAACATCATCAATTTTCTTAATGCCAGGAAGATAAACTGTGCAGATGAGTTCGTTTCCAGCTTCATAGAGATTAACAAGAGGTCCATTTGATACGAACATATCCTGAAAATCCGTCCAAAAATCATCTCCCATAAATTTATTCATTTTATTGCGCCAGTCATACATCTGTCCCCAATGGTCTCCCATGAGGTCACCTCCTGGGCTTTTTGCCAGTATATGCACCGAGAAGTGGAATGTTAAAAGAACGTACTGCTGGTTTAAACCCTTTTGAGAAGTGAATGGGAAAGATATAGGGGAAGTTTGGAAAAAATAGTCGAAAATTATTAGTCTAATTCGATAAATATCGCATGCGGTTTCAGGTTTCCTCGTGTTATGCTAGGGAAAGTTCGAGTTTGAACGATAAGGGAAAAGGAGGATGGACATGCTGGATACAGGTCTTGGCATGGTTTTGACCATTTTTGTTATTAATATCTTTTATGTATCGTTTCTCACGATGCGTACGATACTTACACTTAAAGGTCAGCGATACCTTGCAGCTGTTACAGGAACAATTGAGATTGCGATATATGTTGTAGGGCTTGGTCTCGTCCTCGATAATCTAGGGCAAATTCAAAACGTTATTGCATACGCCCTTGGTTTTGGTGTAGGAATTATCGTTGGGATGAAGATTGAAGAATACCTTGCGCTTGGTTATATTACAGTGAATGCCATCACAACAAAGCTTGAAGATGATATTCCCAATAAATTAAGAGATGTCGGTTACGGTGTTACACATTATCTTGCGCACGGGCGTCAGGGAGAACGTCTTGTCATGCAAGTTCTAACATCGCGTAAATCGGAGCGTAAGCTTTATCAGGCTATTGAGGAACTTGATCCTAAAGCCTTCGTTATCTCTTATGAGCCCCGTACCTTCCAGGGTGGATTCTGGGTTAGAAAAATTCGGAGGTAATGTATGGAAAAGAAAGCGAAGAAAAAGAAGTTTGAAGTTAAAGAAAATGAATCACTTTCTGACTGCTTAAAACGAATGGACGATGAAGGATACATGCCCGTAAGACGCCGGGAAGAACCAATCTTTAAAGAAGGTAAGGGTTCTAAAGAACCTGAGCTATGCGGTCAGAAAATTGTTTTTGAAGGAAAGTTAAAGTAAAAACCGAACATTAGACTAAATATAAAACGCATCGTTCGATTTTCGTTGACAGTTGAACGTCGCTCTTGTTACTATGTAAGAGGAGCAAAAAGGATACCTCATATAATCTTGGGAATAAGGCCCATAAGTTTCTACCTGACGACCATGAATCGTCGGACTATGAGGGGGAAAGTCGTGTTTTGCATATGCGCAGAACAGGATGGATGTGTTTTCGCCCGAGGTAGAAGCTTCTTCTAAGTAAATAGAAGAATTCTATCTCGGGCTTTTCTGTTATTTTCACACTATTTAGATTAATTAGCACCTTCATTTAAGGAGGAATAGCATGAACACAAAAGTTGGCGTCATCATGGGGAGCACTTCGGATTGGGATACGATGAAGCATGCCTGTGACATACTAGAGGAGCTTCAAGTGCCATTTGAGAAAAAAGTTGTTTCGGCTCATAGAACGCCGGAATTGATGTTTGAATATGCAGAATCAGCAAGAGAACGCGGTTTGAACGTCATTATTGCGGGAGCAGGTGGTGCCGCTCATTTACCAGGGATGGTCGCTGCTAAAACGACACTGCCAGTCATCGGCGTACCTGTACAATCGCGGACGTTAAATGGATTAGATTCGCTTCTATCAATCGTGCAAATGCCAGGTGGCGTGCCTGTTGCGACAGTTGCGATTGGAAAAGCGGGAGCGAAAAATGCAGGACTACTTGCTGCGCAAATACTAAGTACAGCTGATGAAACGATCGAGAAGAAGCTTAACGACTATCGAAATCTGATGAAAGAAACAGTACTCGAAAGTAGTGACAGCTTATGAGGAAAACCATTTTACCCGGTAGCACAATTGGGATTCTAGGCGGTGGACAATTAGGAAGAATGATGGCGTTAAAGGCAAGAGAGATGGGCTATCAAATCGCCGTTCTCGAACCGAAAAAAGATTCTCCCTGTGGCCAGGTGTCTGATCATGAAGTGGTTAGTGGATATGATGATTTGGATGGCGCTCGTAAGCTAGCTGATTTAAGTGATGTGATCACTTATGAATTTGAAAATATTACACACGATACTGCAAAGTGGTTGGAAGAAAATGCGTATATGCCTCAGGGTGGAGAATTGCTTCGCGTAACGCAGGATCGCTATGTTGAGAAGACAGCGATTCAGAAGTCGGGACTTCAAGTAGCACCTTTTGAAGCAGTCGATTCTCATCAAGATCTCAAGGGTGCGCTCGAGAAGATCGGTCTCCCTTCAGTCCTTAAAACACGTACTGGTGGTTACGATGGAAAAGGCCAGTGGGTTTTAAAAACAGAAAATGATGTTGAAGCTCTCTCTTTTCCTAATGTACCTTGCATTCTGGAGAGTTGGGTACCGTTTCAAAAAGAATTGTCAGTGATTGTGACACGCAGCGTAACTGGGGAAACAACGACGTTCCCTGTAGGTGAGAACGTTCATGTGAACAACATTCTTCATCAAACCATCGTTCCAGCTCGAGTAGACGAAGCGGTCATAACGAAAGCGGATGAGGTCGGAAAGAAGATTGCAAATACCCTACAGCTTGTCGGTACACTTGCAGTTGAGCTGTTTCTTAAAGATAATGAGATTTATGTAAATGAGCTTGCACCACGACCACATAATTCTGGCCATTATACGATGGAGGCATGTGAGACTTCGCAATTTGAACAGCATATTCGAGCAATATGTGGACTACCACTTGGAAGCACTGAACTTCTAAAGCCGGTTGTCATGGGAAATTTGCTCGGTCAGCACATCACACCGCTAATGGACAGTATAGAAGAGCTCGGTGATGCAAAGCTTCATTTATATGGGAAAGACGAAGCAAAGCCTAATCGGAAGATGGGACACATTAACTTTCTTGCACCTTCAACAGAAGAAGCAATTAAGCGAATGAACTTATGGAAGTTATGGCAGTAAAGACAAGAGACCAGGAGGACTTACAATGATTGAACGTTATACCCGCCCCGAGATGGGAGCCATTTGGACAGAAGAAAACCGCTATAACGCGTGGCTTGAAGTCGAGATCCTAGCATGCGAAGCGTGGGCAGAACTTGGCATTATCCCAAAAGAAGATGTACAAAAGATCCGTGAAAATGCCGGGTTCAATGTCGATCGCATTCACGAAATTGAAGAGGAAACGCGCCATGATGTTGTGGCATTCACAAGAGCGGTATCTGAAACGCTTGGAGAAGAACGGAAATGGGTTCACTACGGTTTAACATCAACGGATGTCGTTGATACAGCACTGTCTTATCAGTTGAATCAAGCGAACGACCTTCTGATTAAAGACATTGAGAAGTTCATTGAAGTCCTAAAGGCTAAAGCGCAGGAACATAAATACACGGTCATGATGGGAAGAACGCACGGTGTTCACGCAGAACCAACAACATTTGGTCTGAAATTGGCGCTATGGTATGAAGAAATGAAGCGTAACCTTGAACGATTCAAAACAGCTTCAGATAACGTTCGTTTCGGCAAACTATCTGGTGCAGTTGGAACATATGCCAACATCGATCCATTTATCGAGCAGTATGTTTGTGAAAAACTTGGCTTACAACCAGCACCGATTTCAACCCAAACACTTCAGCGCGATCGTCATGCTCATTACATGTCGGCTCTAGCACTTGTGGCAACATCCATTGAAAAGTTTGCTGTTGAAATTCGTGGTCTACAAAAGAGCGAAACGCGTGAAGTAGAGGAGTTTTTCGCAAAAGGACAAAAAGGGTCATCAGCTATGCCGCATAAGCGTAACCCGATAGGTTCTGAAAACATGACTGGCATGGCGCGTGTGATTCGTGGCTATATGACGACAGCTTACGAGAACGTTGCTCTTTGGCACGAACGTGATATTTCTCACTCATCAGCAGAACGCGTCATTCTTCCGGATGCAACGATTGCGCTCAACTATATGCTGAATCGTTTTGCAGGAATTGTTTCGAAACTAACGGTCTTCCCTGAGAACATGAAGCGCAACATGACAAGAACATACGGCTTGATTTATAGCCAGCGCGTTCTTCTTTCTCTTATTGATAAAGGGATGGCACGTGAAGCTGCCTATGATCTTGTTCAACCAAAAGCAATGGATGCTTGGGAAAGAGGCATTCAATTTAGAGAGCTTGTTGAAGCTGACCCTAAGATTACAGATCAGCTGAGTGAAGCAGAAATTGAAGATTGCTTTGACTACAATTACCACCTAAAGCCGGTGGATATGATTTTTGAACGTCTCGGACTTTAATTAAGCATCGGAGGGGATCACCATGGAAAAGCAAACATTGTTGTACGAAGGAAAAGCGAAGAGAATTTATGCAACGGATGAAGCGGAGGTTGTCTGGGTCGAGTATAAAGACTCAGCAACCGCTTATAACGGGGAGAAGAAAGCAACAATTACAGGCAAAGGTCGCCTGAACAATGAAATTACAAGCCTGCTCTTTGATTATTTAAAAAGTGCTGGAATCAAAAGTCATTTTATTGAAAAGCTTTCTTCTACTGAACAGCTTGTGAAACGCGTTTCGATCATTCCACTCGAAGTGGTTGTTCGAAACATCGCAGCTGGGAGCTTTTCCAAACGCACGGGTGTGGAAGAAGGGAAGTTACTAAAACAGCCGATCGTTGAATTTTATTACAAGAATGATGACCTTGGTGATCCTCTTCTTACGCTTGATCATGTGTTAGAACTTGAACTTGCAACAGAAGAAACTGTTCAAGAATTAAAAGAACGCGCGTTAAAGATCAATACGCTATTACGCGAATACTTCCTTGAGCGTGACGTAAAGCTCGTTGATTTTAAATTAGAGTTTGGTGTAACACCGGAAGGCAAGATTATGTTGGCGGATGAAATCTCTCCAGATACTTGCCGCTTATGGGATAGTAAAACGAATGAGAAACTAGATAAAGACGTGTTTCGAAGAGATATTGGAAATTTGACAGAAGCGTACGAACAAATTTTAACTCGCCTGGGGGGCTCCGAATCATGTACAAAGTAAAAGTCTATGTAACGTTAAAAGAAAGTGTTCTAGATCCACAAGGAAGTGCCGTAAAGAATTCATTGCACAGTCTTTCGTATCATGAAGTGGAAGACGTACGGATCGGGAAATACATGGAACTCACAGTGAAAGATACGGAAAACCTGGATCAGCGAATTAAAGAAATTTGCGAAAAGCTTCTTGCGAATACGGTTATTGAAGACTACACCTACGAAATCGAGGAGGGAGTCGCACAGTGAAATTTGCGGTGATTGTGTTCCCGGGTTCTAACTGCGATGTGGATATGTATCACGCCATCAAAGATGAGCTTGGAGAAGAAGCGGTTTATGTCCGGTACGATGAGCAAAATCTAGCAAACTATGATGCGATCCTTCTCCCAGGCGGTTTCTCTTACGGAGATTACCTTCGAAGTGGTGCCATTGCACGCTTTGCACCGATTATGACTGAGGTCGTGAAGGCAGCTGAAGCAGGGAAGCCAATTCTGGGTGTTTGTAATGGATTCCAAATTCTCTTGGAAGCAGGTCTGTTACCAGGAGCGATGAAACGAAATAAGAACTTGAAGTTTATGTGCCGACCGGTTACACTTCGCGTTCAAAACAATGAAACAATGTTCACTTCAACTTATGAAAAAGAAGAAGAAATAACGATTCCAATCGCACATGGTGAAGGTAACTACTATTGCGACGAAACAACACTTACTATGCTGAAGAATGAAAACCGTATTGCCTTCACATACGCGGATAATCCGAACGGATCAGTGGAAGATATAGCTGGAATCGTAAACGAAAAGGGCAATGTCCTCGGGATGATGCCTCACCCTGAACGAGCTGTAGATGAGCTTTTAGGAAGTGCAGATGGATTAAATCTATTTAAATCGATACTACGTAACTGGAGGGAATCCCATGTCACACATGCATGAACCAACACCTGAGATGATTAAAGACCAAAAGCTCTATAGTCAGATGGGTTTAACAGATGACGAGTTCGGTATGGTGGAAGCGATTCTCGGCCGTACACCGAACTATACGGAGACGGGGCTATTTTCTGTTATGTGGTCGGAGCACTGTAGCTACAAGAATTCAAAGCCAGTGTTAAAAAAATTCCCTGTTACGGGTGAGCGTGTTCTTCAAGGTCCTGGTGAAGGAGCCGGAATCGTTGATATAGGTGATGAACAGGCGGTGGTATTTAAGATTGAAAGCCATAACCACCCGTCAGCTATCGAGCCGTATCAAGGTGCTGCAACAGGAGTTGGCGGCATTATCCGTGATGTCTTTTCGATGGGGGCACGTCCTATTGCCCTTCTTAACTCACTTCGTTTCGGAGAGCTGAGCAATCCAAAAGTGAAGTATCTTTTTGAGGAAGTTGTAGCCGGAATTGCAGGATACGGAAATTGCATTGGTATTCCAACAGTTGGTGGGGAAGTTCAGTTTGATTCTTCTTACGATGGAAATCCTCTTGTAAATGCGATGTGTGTTGGCTTAATTGATCATAAAGACATTCAGAAAGGGATCGCATCAGGAGCTGGGAACACGGTCATGTACGTTGGCGCGAGCACGGGACGTGACGGGATCCACGGCGCAACCTTCGCATCTGAAGAATTGACAGATGCTTCTGACGAAAAGCGTCCTGCCGTTCAAGTTGGTGATCCATTCATGGAAAAGCTTCTGCTTGAAGCATGCATTGAACTTGTTCACTGCGAGTCACTTGTCGGTATTCAAGATATGGGAGCAGCTGGACTAACGTCTTCAGCTTCCGAAATGGCGAGTAAGGCAGGCATGGGACTTGAAATGAATCTTGATGAAGTGCCACAGCGTGAAAAAGGAATGACGCCATACGAAATGATGCTTTCTGAATCTCAGGAGCGTATGCTCGTTGTTGTGAAAAAAGGTCATGAAGATGAAATTAAAGCTATAACAGATCGCTGGGGTCTTTTAGCGAAAGAGGTTGGTGTAGTAACGGAAGATAAGCGATTCCGTCTCCTTCATAAAGGAGAAGTCGTTGCGGACGTTCCTGTCGATGCATTAGCAGAGGAAGCACCTGTTTATCACAAACCATCTCGTATCCCAGAATATTATATTGAAAATCAGCAGCTTCATAAGCCAATTCCAAATGTGGAAGACGCGAAGGAAATGCTCTATACCTTGTTAAGTCAGCCGACAATTTCAAGTAAGGAATGGGTTTTTGATCAGTACGACTATATGGTGCGAACAAATACAGTTGTGGCACCTGGGTCAGATGCGGCTGTTGTTCGAGTGCGTGGAACGAACAAAGGGTTAGCGATGACGACGGACTGTAATTCCCGTTATTTATATCTTGATCCTGAAGTAGGCGGTCAAATTGCAGTTGCAGAAGCAGCGCGTAACATTGTCTGCTCGGGTGGCGAGCCACTAGCGATTACAGATTGCTTAAACTTCGGTAACCCAGAGAAGCCAGAGATCTTCTGGCAAATTGAGAAAGCGACAGACGGAATGAGTGAAGCGTGTCGTATGCTGAACTCACCAGTTATTGGTGGGAATGTCTCACTTTATAATGAAACAAACGGCATCGCTGTTTATCCAACACCGGTTGTTGGAATGGTTGGCCTTGTCCACGATCTAGATCATGTGACAACACAAGCCTTTAAAGAAGAAGGAAACTTAATATATTTGCTAGGTGAAACGGGAGAAGATTTTGGCGGTAGTGAGCTTCAAAAGTATCTTGATGGTAAGATCTCAGGTCAAGCTCCTACACTTAATCTTGAAATTGAAAAAGAACGTCAAAACCAACTTCTAACAGCGATTCAAGATGGACTTGTTGAATCAGCTCACGACCTCGCAGAAGGTGGCCTTAGTGTTGCACTTGCGGAATCGCTCATTGGAACAGAATTTGGTGCGAATGTACGGATTGACGGAGATACGACAACAGATCTTTTCAGTGAAACACAATCTCGTTTTCTTGTAACCATCAAGGGGGAACATCAGCAGGCATTTGAGCAGCGTACAGGAGCGAAGCTGATCGGTGAAGTAACCGGTACTGGCGTATTAACGATTATGCACGAAGATGAAACACATATCTTCGATGCTCCGGTTCAAGAGCTTGAAGCAGCCTGGAAAGGAGCTATTCCATGTTTGGTGAAATCAAAGGCTTAAATGAAGAGTGTGGCGTATTTGGTATCTGGGGTCACCCTGATGCTGCTTCGCTAACGTATTACGGACTGCATAGTTTACAGCATCGTGGCCAGGAGGGAGCGGGCATTGTCACAACTGACGGTGATCGCCTCTATAATCATAAAGGACTTGGATTAGTGAATGATGTGTTTGGACCTGGTGATCTTGATCAGCTTGAAGGTAATGGAGCCATTGGTCACGTGAGATATTCGACAGCGGGTGGAGGCGGGTATGAGAATGTTCAACCTCTTGTTTTCCGCTCTCAGAACGGTGGCCTTGCGCTTGCGCATAACGGAAACCTTGTAAATGCGAATGCTCTTAAGCATCAGCTTGAAGGACAAGGAAGCATTTTTCAGACGACATCAGACACAGAGGTATTGGCTCATCTTATTAAACGAAGCGGCTACTTGAGTCAGCGTGAAAAGGTTAAGAATGCTCTTACAATGGTGAAGGGTGCTTATGCCTTTATTATGATGACAGAGAAAGAAATGATGGTGGCGCTAGATCCACATGGCTTAAGACCACTATCACTTGGTATTTTAGAAGGGGCTTACGTTGTTGCTTCAGAAACGTGTGCGTTTGATTTAATCGGTGCGGAATATATTCGTGACGTACAGCCTGGTGAGCTTTTGATTATTAGTGAGAACGGACTTGAATCAGAGAGGTTCTCGTCTTCAATCTCACGTGCGATTTGCTCAATGGAATACATTTATTTCTCTAGACCGGATAGTAACATTGAGAATATTAACGTTCACACAGCACGTAAAAAGCTTGGTAAGCAACTCGCTAAAGAAGCCCCGATTGAGGCAGATATTGTAACCGGAGTGCCGGACTCAAGTATTTCAGCAGCAATTGGCTATGCGGAAGAATCTGGTATTCCATATGAAATGGGATTAATTAAAAACCGCTATGTTGGCAGAACCTTTATTCAACCTTCTCAAGAGTTGAGAGAACGTGGTGTGAAAATGAAGCTTTCGCCTGTTCGAGGAGTTGTTGAAGGTAAGCGTGTTGTTATTGTCGATGATTCGATTGTACGTGGTACAACTAGCAGACGAATTGTGACGATGCTTCGAGAAGCGGGGGCAAAAGAAGTTCACGTTCGAATCAGTGCGCCACCGATTATTAGCCCATGCTACTACGGCATTGATACATCCAATTCGGGTGAATTAATAGCGGCGAAGATGAGTGTAGATGAGATGTGTGAAGAAATTGGAGCCGATTCTCTGACGTTCCTGACAACGGATGGGATGACCACAGCGATTGGAAGAGAAGAAGACGGCTCATCGTGCGGTCAATGCCTTGGCTGCTTTACAGGAAATTATCCGACTGAAATTTATCCTGATACCGTACATCCTTACGAAAAAGTCTAACTGAAGGAGGCCGTTATGGCACAAGCATACAGGCAGGCAGGCGTTAATATAGAAGCAGGTTATGAAGCGGTAGATCGGATCAAACCGCATGTAAAAAAAACGATGCGTAAGGGAGTTATAGGAGGGCTTGGTGGCTTTGGTGGCATGTTCGATCTGTCAGAACTCAATTATGAGAAGCCAGTTCTCGTTTCAGGGACGGACGGAGTAGGCACGAAGCTCATGCTTGCGATCCAACTCGATCAGCACGATACAATTGGGATTGATTGTGTTGCGATGTGCGTAAATGATGTTGTCGCACAAGGCGCAGAACCGCTCTATTTTTTGGATTACATTGCAACAGGTAAGCTTGCACCAGAGCGGATCGAACAAATTGTGAAAGGCGTTGCAGAAGGCTGTTCACAGGCAGGGTGTGCTCTTATTGGTGGTGAAACAGCTGAAATGCCTGACATGTACCAAGAGAATGATTATGACCTTGCTGGCTTTACAGTTGGCGCTGTAGAGAAGTCTCAGTTGATTACAACAGAGAATGTGACAGAAGGCGATGTTCTCATTGGCCTTGCATCAAACGGTATTCATAGTAATGGCTTTTCCCTTGTACGTAAAGTGCTTCTCAAGGATAATGATATGGATTTGAAAGCGTCATATGACGAACTTGGTATGACCCTTGGAGATGCTTTGCTGACACCGACGCGTATCTATGTTAAACCTGTTCTAAATGTTCTTCAATCTAACACTGTTCATGGGATTGCACACATTACAGGTGGAGGTTTTGAAGAGAATATTCCGCGTATGCTTCCTGAAGGGCTGGCTGCACAAATTGATTATGGTTCATGGCCGGTTCCTCCTATTTTTGATTTGATCGAAAAGAAGGGGAGTCTCGCTCGTAAGGAAATGTTTACAACATTTAATATGGGTATCGGGATGGTCCTTGCTGTTCCAGAAGATGTTGCGGTTAATGTCATCAAAGCACTTGAGCAGGATGGTGAGCGTGCTTATATGATTGGACGCGTTGTAAAGGGAGAAGGAATCGAATTCGGAGGCGGTGACTTGTCGTGAAGAAGCTAGCCGTATTCGCATCTGGGAGCGGCTCGAACTTTGAAGCGATTGCCGCAGCGATTGAAAAGGGGCAGCTTGAAGCAGAAGTGGCCCTCGTAGTCTGTGATCGTCCTGGAGCTAAGGTTGAAAAAAGGGCAGAACGCTTTGGCATTCCTGTCCTTTCCTTTTATCCTAAATCGTATGAATCGAAAGCTGACTTTGAAACATTTATTCTTCAGCAGTTACATGATGCTGGTGTTGAGTGGATTATTCTCGCAGGCTATATGAGGTTAATCGGTCCAACATTGCTTCAAGGCTTCGAAGGAAGAATTGTGAATATCCACCCATCTCTTCTTCCTTCTTTCCCTGGAAAGGACGCAATCGGACAAGCATTTGAAGCAGGTGTTAAAATCACTGGCGTAACCGTTCATTTCGTGGATGAGGGAATGGATACCGGAAAAATCATTGATCAAGACAGTGTTCGGATTGATGAGGGGGACACGAAGGATGACCTGGCAAATAAAATCCAGGCAGTAGAGCATCTTTTATACCCTGCCGTCATCCGTTCCCTTCTTTAGGAAAAAAACAAAAGGTAGTAGGAGGAATCATTATGGCTATTAAACGTGCGTTGATTAGCGTTTCTGATAAAACAGATATTACAGCATTTGCAAAAGGACTTGCGGACAAAGGGGTTGAGGTGATCTCAACAGGGGGGACAAAGCGTGCTCTAGAAGAAGCTGGTGTAGACGTGATTGGCATCTCGGACGTAACTGGATTCCCAGAGATTCTCGATGGTCGCGTAAAAACCCTTCATCCAAACGTACATAGTGGTCTTCTAGCTGTGCGTGATAATGAAGCTCATCAGAAACAGTTGGATGATCTTAATATCAAGCCAATTGATCTTGTTGTTGTGAATTTGTATCCTTTCCAGGAAACAATCGCAAAACCTGATGTTACTTATGAAGAAGCGATTGAAAATATTGATATTGGTGGACCGACGATGCTTCGTTCTGCTGCAAAAAATCATCGGGACGTAACAGTTGTAGTGGATCCTTCTGATTACAATCGCGTTTTGCGACAAGTTGAAGAAAATGGTGATACAACCGGAATTCTTCGTCGTGAGCTTGCTGCAAAAGTATTTCGCCATACAGCTTCATATGATGCTGTGATTTCGGAATATTTAACTGCTCAATCAGGAGAAGAAGAGCCTGAGTCACTTACGGTAACATTTGAAAGGAAACAAACGCTTCGCTATGGTGAAAACCCCCATCAAAAAGCTGTTTTCTACAAAAAACCTTTATATACTGGAGCTTCACTTGCTTCAGCAGAGCAGTTAAATGGTAAAGAGCTTTCTTACAATAATATTAACGATGCCAATGCGGCGCTTAATATTGTGAAGGAATTTGATCAGCCGGCTGTTGTAGCTGTGAAACATATGAACCCGTGCGGAGTTGGTACTGGTGAAACGGTTGTACAAGCTTATCAAAAAGCATATGAAGCTGATTCCACTTCGATTTTTGGTGGGATTGTCGCGATTAATCGTGAAGTGGATGAAGCAACAGCGCTTAAGTTAAAAGAAATTTTCCTTGAAATTATTATGGCACCTTCGTTTACTGAAGAAGCTTTAGCTATGTTAACCAAGAAAAAGAACCTTCGCTTATTGAAGCTTGATGTTTCTGCCTCTCCTGCGATTGAACATCAGTTAACTTCCGTAAATGGTGGCCTTTTACTTCAAGAGCGTGATCGTTATGGATTCGATGAAGCTGATATTTCGGTTCCAACCGATCGTGAGCCGACAGAAGAAGAGTGGGAAGCACTGAAGTTAGCATGGAAAGTTGTTAAACATGTGAAATCAAATGCTATCGTTCTAACGAAGAATGACCAAACGATTGGAATTGGTGCAGGACAAATGAACCGTGTCGGTGCTGCGAATATTGCCATCGAGCAAGCAGGTGAGAAGAGCAAGGGATCAGTTATGGGTTCAGATGCTTTCTTCCCAATGGATGATACTGTTGAAGCAGCAGGTCGCGCTGGTGTAACAGCTATTATTCAACCTGGCGGCTCCATTCGCGATGAGGACTCCATCAAGAAAGCGAATGAATATGGCATTACAATGGTCTTTACTGGCATTCGTCATTTTAAACATTAAGAGGAGGTTTTTCGAGTGAAGGTATTGGTAATTGGTCGCGGTGGCCGCGAGCATGTAATGGCATGGAAAGCGGCGGAAAGCAGCCTTGTTGATCAAGTCTTTGTCGCTCCTGGTAATGCAGGTATGACAGATGTTAGTCAGCTTGTGGCAATTGAAGAGAGTGATCATGAGGAACTTGTTGCCTTCGCAAAAAGGGAAAACATTGATTTAACGCTTATTGGTCCTGAACAACCTCTTCTCGACGGTATTGTAAATCGCTTTGAGGAGGAAGGACTCCGTGTATTTGGCCCAAGACAGGAAGCAGCCTTGATTGAGGGAAGTAAAACGTTCGCCAAAGAATTAATGGTTGCGCATAACATTCCTACCCCATTTTCTAAGTCCTTCACTGACTATATCGAAGCGAAAGCTTATGTTGAAAAAGTCGGTGCGCCAATCGTCCTAAAAGCAGATGGACTTGCTGCAGGTAAAGGTGTTGTGGTGGCAATGTCACTGGAGGAAGCACTCGAAAGCCTTCATGACATGATGGAGAACAATCAGTTTGGTGCTGCTAGTGAACGTGTTGTAGTAGAAGAATTTCTAGAGGGTGAGGAATTCTCTTTAATGGCTCTTGTCGAAGGTGATCGTGTTTACCCACTTGTTATTTCTCAAGATCATAAACGTGCTTTCAATGGTGACGAGGGTCCAAATACAGGAGGGATGGGAGCCTATTCTCCTGTTCCGCAAATTTCTCAAGATACTGTGGATCATGCGGTTGAGACGATTTTACGTCCTGCAGCAAAAGGAATGAAATCAGATGGCCGCTCCTTTACCGGAATTCTCTATGCTGGCCTTATGTTAACAGTTGATGGACCGAAAGTGATTGAATTTAATGCGCGCTTTGGTGATCCAGAAACGCAAGTCGTTCTCCCTAGAATGACATCAGACTTCGTCCAGGCTGTCCTTGATCTCCTCGAGGGTAAAACACCTAAGCTTGAATGGAGCGAACAGTCCGTTATTGGTGTTGTCGTTGCTTCAGGTGGCTATCCAGGTAGCTATGAGAAAGGCAAGGCGATTACTGGGCTTGATCAGGTTGGATCAGAGTCTCTTGTTTTTCATGCCGGAACAAAACAAATCGGTGGAAAGCTAGTAACAGACGGAGGTCGTGTACTACTTGTTGCTTCTGCAGGTGATGATTTGAGAGAAGCGAGTCAGGTGGTATATAAAGAATTAGAAAATGTAAAAGTAACGGAAGGCTTCTATCGAACAGACATTGGGCATCGCGCTATTTCACACGTTTCTTCCTAATGTAGGCGAACGCAATCGCAACGATACTTCCAATAATCATCGTATAAATTAACCATGTATCTGTTATATACTCGAGCATAAATAGACCTCCTTTTGATAAGGTAGATGAAACTTCCCTGAATGCAGGGAAGTTTTTTTATGAAAACGTTAAGAAGGATTAATCACTCTTTCAAGTGCCGTTTCATCTGGATCAAGTTTTTCATCGGGGGTCATGAGGTCAACGATGGGGCAATACCTCGTATGTCCTTCAGCTACTTTCATGGCACCGATTGCGGCGATTATCCAGGCTGATTTGGATTCTTCTTTAGAAAGCTTTGCGGTTGAATAAGCAAGAAGTGTGAATCCGGTAGCTAGTCGAACAAAGGCATTCATCATACTAATGTTTGGCTTCAATTGAAAAACTCCTTTCTTCATTCACAAATCTAAAGTAGCAATGTGTCGAAATTATGTTAAAATAAAGAAAACTTCTTGAAGCGGGTGATGGTTTTGGCAAAACGAAAAAATTTATGGACAAAGCAGCAATTACGACAACACGTTCAAGTAGTGTCTGGAGAACTGCCTCCATCGATCGTTTTTTACAATGCAACATATTTAAATAATGGACTTAAAAAATGGGTTACATCGAATATATGGGTATATGAAGATCGTATTGTGTACGTAGGCGATGATCTTCCTGAAAAGCACCCGTCAACTGAGTGGATTGATTGTTACGGGAAATATCTCGTGCCAGGTTATATTGAACCACATGCACATCCATTTCAACTATATAATCCCCTTACGCTTGCGCGATATGCATCTCAGCGGGGAACAACAACAATGATGAATGATAACCTTTTATTCCTTCTAGGTTTGACAAAAGAGAAAGCGCTTACATTGATTGAGGATTTAGATCAGTATCCCGTTTCGATGTATTGGTGGGCGCGATATGATTCACAAACACAGCTTCTCGATGAGGAGGCCATTACGAATAAAAATATGAAGGAATGGCTGGCACACCCACTTGTGATACAGGGTGGAGAGCTTACCGCATGGCCTGATGTTCTCGGGGGAGATGATGAAATTTTAGAATGGATGCAGGAGACGAGAAGACTCGGTAAACCAGTGGAAGGACATCTCCCTGGTGCTTCTCTCGCAACATTAACGAAGATGGGGCTTCTTGGCGTTTCGTGTGATCATGAAGCGATGACAGGAGAGGAGGCGCTGCGTCGCTTAGAGATGGGTATGATGACGTCACTCCGTTATTCTTCGATAAGACCTGATCTACCTGTCATTCTCGAATCATTGCTGAAAAAAGGAGTTACTTCCTTTGACCGCGTTATGATGAATACAGATGGATCAACGCCTTCATTCCTGGAAAATGGCACAACGGACAAGTTAATTGCAATAGCACTTGAGAAAGGAGTCCCTTCAGAAGATGCGTATTCTATGGTGTCATATAATGTCGCAAACCATTACGGTATAAGCGATACGCATGGTATGATAGCACCGGGTAGAGTGGCTCACATTAATATTCTTGCATCAAAAGAAGATCCGCTCCCTGTCTCTGTTCTAGCGCGTGGAAAATGGTTAAAGCGTGATCGTGATGAAGTAGAACAGGATTGGTCTTTTGATTGGGAAGATCATGGACTTTCTCCACTTGATAATTCGTGGGAAATCCAATCAAACGATTTAACTTTCTCTGGTCCGGCAGGAATTGAAATGGTGAATGCTGTTATTACAAAGCCTTATAATCTATCTGTCGAAACGTCAGTTGAAGAGTTACCTTCAGGTTCTGATGAAAGCTTTATGATGCTTCTCAGTCGTGAAGGGAAATGGCGTGTAAATACGATCATTAAAGGCTTCGCTAATCAAGTGAAAGGATTTGCAAGCAGCTTTTCGAATACGGGTGATTTTATTCTGATTGGGAAAAATAAAGCGGATATGATGACAGCTTTTAATCGAATAAATGAAATTGGTGGGGGGATCTCTCTTGTAGAAGATGGAGAAGTTATATCCGAAATTAAACTTCCTCTCATGGGCAAAATGTCTGATCTTCCACTTGAAGAACTAATCAAAGTTGAAAAGAGAATGATACAAGAACTAGAAGATAGGGGCTACTTATATAAAGATCCCGTTTATAGCTTGTTGTTCTTTTCTTCAACACATTTACCTTTTATTCGATTGACGCAGCAAGGAATTTATGATGTGAAAAGGAAAATGGTACTTTTTCCTTCGATAATGCGTTAAACTATAACAAAGTAACCTCTTAACGGAGTGAAGTGCATGATTTTATTCGGTTGAATTGTTAAAATGAATATAAAGCTGTAAAAATAGCACATCAAGATGAACGTTACAGAATGCAACATATAGACGAAACATACTTAAGTAAGGAGAGTGGATTTAGAATGCAAATTGATAAACTTCGAGGTAAGACACTTGACCAACTTTTTGAAGCGATTCTTTCATTGAAAGATCTTGAAGAATGCTATTTGTTCTTTGATGATCTAGCGACTGTAAATGAGATACAATCGCTTGCTCAGCGTTTGGAAGTAGCAAGAATGCTACGTGAAGGGTTTACGTATCATAAAATTGAAACAGAAACAGGCGCAAGCACCGCAACGATTTCCAGAGTAAAGCGCAGCTTGAACTATGGAAACGATGGCTATCAAATGACGCTTGATCGTGTTCACAATAAAGAGTAGAAAATGAGCCGGCTTCCGGCTCATTTTTGTTTTGGTTGGCGTGTTGATGGATATTTGCCTTTACGCGGATATATTTGAGAAATCGCGGAAATAATGATCGATTTCGCGGATAAAATGAGATTATCGCGGAATTATCGAGGAAATCGCGGAATTATGGATTTTAAATGGTTGCAGATGTTTGTGGGGGCTAAACGGGCGCTTCCGCTTTTAGGTGATCCAGCTGCAGTGGGCAGGTCCTCGATCGCTTCACCATTTCATCCGAACACAAAGGACGTGTTCAAATGAAATGCCCCCAGCGCTTGTCGGACCTAAACGCCCACTTCCGCTTTTCGTAGATCCAGCTGTAGTGGGCAGACTCTCGGTCACTTCACCTTTCACCTTGAACACAAAGAACGTGTCCAATTTGAAAGGTTCCAGTGCCATTCGAGTCTAAACGCCCACTTCCGCTTTTCATGTATTCTTTGATATAATCCAATTTATGAGGAAAAGTGGGAGGAAGGGTTAGGATGTTTGATTTTCGAGAGTGGAAGCATGTGTTTAAGCTGGATCCGAATAAGGAGATAGAGGATTATGATCTTGAGGCGATTTGTGAGTCTGGGACGGATGCGGTGATTGTTGGTGGTAGTGATGGCGTTACGCTTGATCGGACTTTAGATTTACTTGCTAGAATTCGCCGCTACGCGGTACCATGTGCTCTTGAGGTATCCACTGTTGAGGCAGTGACACCAGGATTTGATTTTTATTTTATTCCGACAGTGTTGAATACGGAAGATAGCCGTTGGGTGACCGGATTACATCATGAGGCTGTGAAAGATTTTGGCGAAATCATGAACTGGGATGAAATTGTGATGGAAGGGTATTGTATTTTAAACCAGGATTCTAAGGTTGCTCAGTTAACTTCTGCTCATACTAATCTAGATGAAGCTGATGTTCTTGCTTATGCTCGTATGGCAGAGAAAATGTTCAAACTGCCCATTTTTTATGTGGAATATAGCGGAACATATGGAGATGCAGAACTTGTTCGGAAAGTGAGCCAGGTTCTTGACGATACGCAACTTTTTTATGGTGGCGGAATTGACTCTCCTGAGAAAGCGAAAGAAATGGCAGCTTCTGCAGATACGATTATTGTCGGGAACGTCATATACGATAATATGAAGCAGGCGATAAAAACTGTTGCTGCTGTGAAAGGAAATTGATTCTCTCCTGTCGATCAGGTAAAATAAGAAACAAGAACATACGTTTGTGAGGAGTGCGAAAACATGCAACGAATAGTTGATAAGTTACTAAACGGGCTAAATCCCGAACAACAAGAAGCGGTCAAGCACACGGATGGACCGCTTTTAATTATGGCTGGAGCAGGTAGTGGAAAAACGAGAGTGCTGACGCATCGTATTGCGTATCTTCTTGTGGAGAAACAGGTATCTCCTTGGAATATTCTTGCGATTACGTTTACGAATAAAGCGGCGCGAGAAATGAGAGAACGAGTGAATTCGATTACGGGACCAGTCTCGGAAGATATTTGGATTTCGACATTCCACTCAATGTGCGTACGTATTTTAAGAAGAGACGGTGATCGGATTGGGATTAACCGCAACTTCACCATTCTTGATTCTGGGGACCAGCTGACTGTTATTAAGAAGATCTTGAAAGAGCAGAACGTAGATCCAAAGAAATTTGAGCCTAGAGGGATTCTTGGCAGTATTAGCTCTGCAAAAAATGAACTCGAAACCCCTGAAGATTATAAAGCTAATGCAAAGGGGCCTTACGAAAGTGTTGTTGCTGATGCATATGAGCAATATCAGAAACAGCTTCGTAAAAACCAGGCGCTTGATTTTGATGATTTGATTATGCGGACGATCACGTTGTTCAAAAAGGTGCCGGAAGTACTCGAGTTTTATCAGCGTAAATTTCAGTACATTCATGTTGATGAGTATCAAGATACAAACAAAGCACAATATATCCTTGTTAAACTCATGGCTGAGAAATATCAGAACCTTTGCGTAGTAGGTGATTCTGATCAGTCGATCTACCGCTGGCGTGGTGCGGACATACAGAACATTCTTTCCTTCGAGAAGGACTATCCAAGTGCACGCGCGATATTCCTTGAGCAAAACTATCGTTCAACTAAGAAAATTCTACAAGCGGCCAATGTAGTTATTGAAAATAATACGAACAGAAAGCCTAAAAAGCTTTGGACGGATAATGATGATGGGCCACATATTACTTACTATCAGGCAAACGATGAACATGATGAGAGCCGTTTCGTAACAGGGAAAATCCTTGATATGGTGAATAGCGGACAGCGAACGAATTCACAAATAGCGATTCTTTATCGTACGAATGCCCAGTCGCGTGTGATTGAGGAAATTTTAAATAAGTCGAACATCCATTACAACATTGTCGGTGGTACAAAGTTCTACGACCGTAAAGAGATTAAAGATGTTCTAGCATACCTCCGTCTCATTGCTAATCCAGATGATGATATTAGCTTACTTCGAATTGTGAATGTTCCAAAGCGTGGTGTTGGTGCATCGACAATGGACAAGGTAGCACAATATGCGGCTAATCAGGATATTTCTATCTTTACAGCTCTTCAAGAAGTCGAGCAGATCGGGTTAAGCGCTCGTTTCACTAAAACTCTTAAATCATTTGGTAATCAAATGGCAAACTGGTCACAAATGCAGGAATACCTAGCCGTATCTGAACTTGTTGAGGAAGTAATTGATAAGTCAGGGTATCGTGATGCGTTAAGAAACGAGAATACAATCGAATCACAAACACGACTTGAAAACATTGATGAATTTCTTTCTGTTACCCAAGAATTTGAGAAAGCAAGTGAAGATAAAAGCCTAATCGCTTTTCTAACAGACCTTGCGCTCGTTGCAGATATCGATAAGTTAGATGAGGATGAAGGTGAGCAGAAGGAAGCTGTTACACTTATGACGCTCCATTCAGCAAAAGGTTTGGAATTTCCTGTTGTTTTCCTCATTGGGATGGAAGAAGGAGTATTCCCGCATAGTCGTTCCCTATTTGAGGAAGAGGAGATGGAAGAAGAGCGTCGTCTAGCATATGTCGGTATTACAAGAGCAGAAGAAGAGCTTTTCATAACAAATTCTCGTCTTAGAACACTTTACGGAAAAACAAACGCGAATCCTGTGTCCCGCTTCATAGGAGAGATACCAGAAGAATTACTTGAGAAGCAAGGTCAAGAAAAGCCAGCTACACCGTTTGGTGGAACTAGTTCCCGACCTTCTTCAAGACCTGCTACTCCAAAGACGCCTAGACGTCCTCAACTTACTTCAACGGGTGGAGATTCACTCGATTGGAAAGTAGGAGATAAAGCAAGTCACCGCAAATGGGGCGTTGGTACGGTCGTTAGCGTTAAGGGTGAGGGTGACTCGACTGAGCTTGATATTGCTTTCCCTAACCCGGTAGGAATTAAGCGTTTGTTAGCGAAGTTTGCGCCTATTGAAAAGCAATAGTCATTTTAGAAGGTGAGGTTTGACGATGGAAGAAAAGCAAAAGCGCATCGAAGAGCTTCGTCAGCTCTTAAATCAGTACAATTACGAGTACCACGTTCTAGATCAGCCGACCGTTCCTGATGCCGAGTATGATCGGATGATGAATGAATTAATTAACCTGGAAGAAGAGAATCCTGAACTTAAAACGGAAGATTCTCCAACTCAGCGCGTCGGTGGCCCGCCGCTTGAAGGCTTTCAAAAAGTTGAACACAGAGTACCTATGCTAAGCCTTGGTAATGCATTTGGTGAAGAGGACTTGAAGGACTTCGACCGACGTGTACGTGATCGAATTGGCGAAAACTTTTCGTATGTATGCGAGTTAAAAATAGACGGTCTTGCCGTTTCACTTATTTATGAAGATGGAGTTCTTGTGCGTGGAGCCACACGTGGGGATGGCACGGTAGGAGAGGACATTACTCAGAACTTGAAAACCATTCCAGCTATCCCACTTCGTTTAAGCGAGAATGTTAGCATGGAGGTGCGTGGTGAGGCGTTCATGCCAAAGCCATCCTTCATGAAATTAAATGAAGCACGTGAGAAGAACGATCAGGATTTATTTGCAAATCCTCGAAATGCAGCGGCTGGTTCTCTTCGCCAGCTTGATCCAAAGATTGCTGCTAGCCGCAACTTGTCTATTTTTGTATACGGTGTAGGTACGGTTGAAGGCAGGGAAATTAGTTCACATTCAAATGGCCTTGATTTTCTCAAAGAGCTAGGATTCAAAACCAATCCAGAATGGAAGCGATGTAACACGATTGATGATGTTATTGATTACATCGGTGGTTGGTCAGAGAAACGTCCTGATCTTTCATACGAGATCGATGGGATTGTTGTGAAAGTAGATGCCCTCAATCAACAAGAGGAGCTAGGATTTACTGCGAAAAGTCCACGATGGGCCATTGCATACAAGTTTCCTGCTGAAGAGGTTGTAACGCAGCTCTTGGATATTCAGCTTAATGTGGGCAGAACTGGTGTGGTCACTCCCACGGCTGTTTTAGAACCAGTGCTTGTTGCTGGGACAACCGTACAGCGAGCATCTCTTCATAATGAGGATCTGATTCGTGAGAAGGATATTAAAATTGGAGACTATGTCGTTGTGAAAAAAGCAGGAGACATTATCCCTGAAGTTGTTTCTGTTCTCGAAGACCGTCGTACAGGTGAAGAAAAAGCATTTTCTATGCCTGAGAAGTGTCCTGAATGTGATAGTGATCTCGTTCGATTAGAAGAAGAGGTCGCACTTCGATGCATTAATCCAAAATGTCCAGCTCAGCTCCGTGAAGGACTCATTCATTTTGTTTCACGCAATGCAATGAATATTGATGGACTAGGTGAACGGGTGATTACTCAGCTGTTTCGTGAGGAATTAATTCATGATGTAGCAGATATCTATCAGCTGACACACGATCAACTTATTGAGTTAGAGCGAATGGGTGAGAAGTCAGTTTCCAACCTTCTTGAGGCGATAAGCGTCTCAAGGAATAATTCATTAGAAAAACTGTTGTTTGGTCTGGGGATACGCCATGTCGGTGCAAAAGCTGCGAAAACTCTTGCACAACAATTTGGCTCTATGGACAGTATTGTTCAAGCAAATATAGAAGATCTTGAAGCAATTAATGAAGTGGGACAGAAAATGGCTGATTCTGTTGTGCGATATTTTCAAAACGAAGAAGTGCATGAACTAATTGAAGAATTAAAAGAAGCTGGCGTTAATATGACCTATAAAGGACCTAAGCCAGTTGCGGTAGAAGACATTGATTCCGTGTTTGCGGGTAAAACAATTGTACTCACTGGTAAGTTAGAACAGTTGAGTCGCGGGGAAGCAAAGAAGAAGCTTGAAGAACAAGGCGCAAAGGTGACAGGTAGTGTAAGTAAGAGCACAGATCTTGTCATTGCAGGGGAAGATGCTGGTTCTAAGCTTGAAAAGGCAGAGTCTCTTGGCATTGACGTGTGGAGTGAGAACAGGTTCCTTGAAGAGTTAAACGAATGAGGAGAGGGAAGTAATGCCAAAGAAGCAAACGTTCATCGTTAGTATCATGGCCCTTTCGCTCGTATTATCCGGTTGTGTTCCAAGTTTTATGAAGGGCGATCAGGATGATACAGTGAAAGTGAATGATTCAGAAGGCGAAGATAGCGAAGAAATGATTGTTAGTGAAGATATCAAAACATCTGAAACGTATTATCGTTCAGTACTTGAGAAGGATGGGGATAAGAATTCTCTTGATACTTCACAAGTTAGGGGATTAATCACGGCTGGCGTTGATAACCGTCTCGATGTTGATGCGCTTGAGATGGGTTTAATCAGACTTTCTCAAGAGCAATTTGATCCTGAGAAATATTTCTTTAAAGAAGGGCAGCTTTTTGATACAGAGCAAATTCATAGCTGGCTGTATCGAGATAATGGTGTAACGAAAGAAGAAGCTGAAAAAGATAAAGAGAAGGAAGTAAATGAGGGACTTAATCCACAGCTCGGAGTGGAAGAAAATCCTGCTAATTATGAGCAAGTAATTGAAGCAGAGAAGAAAAACCCTAAATTCTTATCTTATATACATGAACAAGATTACTATGTTCAAAACAAAGATGACGAGTTACAACTAGGCGGAATTTCGATTGCCTTATCGCTTTATTCTGAATATCCTTACTCTGTTCTTGATGAGAATGGCTTGAAATATACTGGTTCAGTGAAACTAGGGAAAGAAGAAGTGATTTCTAAGGCGAAGGAATCGATTGAACCAATTGTGAAGAAAATTCGTGCTGAGCATGACGTACCTATCATGTTCACTCTGTTTTTAGAGCAACCAAGACAATCAGTTGTCCCAGGAAACTTTGTGGCGAGCACGATTGTAGGAGAGGGGAAATCCAGCCCAGATTCATGGAAGGATTTGAATGAGAAGTACGTTGCTTTTCCTTCTTCCGCAGCCTCCGACGAGTATCCTGCTGAAGCAGAGAAGTTTGATGATTTCACGCGTGAAATCCAGGATTTCTTTCCAAACTTTGTTGGTGTCATTGGCACCGGGTTCTATAAACAGGATGAGCTTACACAATTGAAGGTTGAAATACCAATTCAATTCTATAGTAAAGCGGAGGTCATTTCGTTTACACAGTTCGTAAACGGTCTTGTCAAGAAACGAAATGATACATTTCCTCAGGAGCTTCCGGTCTCCATCTACATTACAAATAACGGAGAAACGGAAAGTATGATTGTGAAAGATCCTAACGAAGAAGAACCGTTTGTTCATATTTATCAATAAACAAAAACCCTCTCAGTGTAAGGACACTGAGAGGGTTTTTGTTTATTCAGACAAGGCTTTTTGAAGTGTTTGAATGTTTTTTTTCATTAATGTGAAGTATGTTTCATTATTTTCGATATCTTCCTCGGTTAAAACTGATAGGTTATGGATGCGAAGCGTATTGAGTCCAAGCTCTTTTTGAACTGCTTTAGCAGGCTTGGGCGTAGCATTTTGTTCGAAAAGCATATACTTCAAATTGTGGCTTTTAGCTGTTTCGATAATTTCTTCCAATTGTTTTTGAGTTGGCTCTTGAGAAGGAGAAAGACCTGAGACGCTTAATTGTTCAAGGCCATAACGACTTTCCCAGTAGCTATAAGCATCATGAGAGATGAGAAATTCTTTCTTAGCTGCACGATCAGCCATTTCTTGAAAAGATTGATCCAAGGCTAATAATTCTTCTTGCAAAGAATTAAAATTAGTTTCGAATGTTTCTTTCTGATCAGGATCGAGCGTGATTAGAGCATCTTTAATATTTTCAGCCTGCTCGATTGCAAGGATGGGATCGATCCAGATATGGGGATTCATATCACCATGATCGTGATCGGCGTGCTCTTCATGTTCTTCATGCTCTTCATGCTCTTCTTCTGATTCATCTAGATGGATGTCTTTAGCAGACTCAAGAACCATGACATCCTCATTGCTTAGCGTATCCTGTGCAGCATCAGCAAATCCTTCCATACCTGCACCATTATAAATAAACAAATCAGCTTCAGCTAATTCGGCCATTGTTCTAGTTGTTGGCTCAAAGCTATGTGCATCGCTACCAGGAGGAATGATTGAGTCTGCCGTTACACCTTCTCCTCCAATCCGTTCTGCAAAGTATTCAAGGGGGTAAAGTGTTGTATAAATGGTGAGCTTCCCATCCGTTTTAGAGTCTGACTCATCTTGACCACAAGCGACAAGGATAAACGTAGATATAGATAATAATAGCGCTAATTTAAAAAAGCGATTATTCATAAATGATTTTCCCTTCCGTAAGTTTCTCTGCCACTCATTATATCGTAATCATTACGTTTTGCAAACAGTAATCTTTCCGATTAGTTTCGTTCATATAATGAAAAATCTTAAAAAGATTTTGAAGTGGGAAGGTTCAAAATTACATGGAAAATATAGTTATAATAATTAGCGTTATGAAGGTATGAAAAGAAGAGAAACGCGGCAATCTATAAAAAATATTTCAATTTAAAGATTAACATTACAAAATAGTGGGTAAATGTTACTAGAGTATGTAGATGAGGCAAATATTGGTGAATTAATTTAAATAAATTTTCCTGAATACTTATGACATAAAAGTTGCTAAAAGAAGGGAAATCTCTTTTATTGTGTATTTTTATTCATTAAAAAGTTTATCTTATAATATTTTCATTGTTCAGAAAAATATTTTGTGATATAGTAATCATTGGTTTGTAAAGGACTAATGGTCTACTTGAATAATTTGAATTCACAGCGAAAATGCATAGTTGTGAATATTGACTTTGGAGGGGGTGAAAGTGTGGAATATACCTTAACTACCGCAACATGGTTCTGGCTACTTATACCAATGCCTTTATTAGTCGTATTATCAATAATAACTTTTTTTACCGAAAGGAGAGAATAGTACTCGATGAGTATTGAGACGCCAACGTTAGTCACATTTATAGTGTACCTTGTCGGTATGCTCGCAATTGGATTAATTGCTTACAAAATGACAAGTAACTTATCTGATTATGTTCTTGGAGGAAGAAGATTAGGTGGATCTGTTGCAGCACTTAGTGCCGGAGCATCAGATATGAGTAGCTGGCTCTTACTAGGACTACCTGGTGCAATGTATGCAGGTGGTATGAGTCAAATTTGGATTGGGATTGGGCTCGCAATCGGAGCTTACCTGAACTGGCAGTTTGTTGCATCGCGTCTTCGCCGTTATACAGAAGTGGCGAATGATTCGATTACGGTTCCTGATTACCTTGAAAACCGTTTTCGTGATGGTTCGAAAGCACTTCGCGTGATTTCGGCAATTGTCATTCTTGTATTCTTTACGTTCTATACGTCTTCAGGTCTTGTTGGGGGCGCAATCCTGTTTGAAAGCTCGTTCGGAATGAGCTATGAAAGCGCATTGTGGATCGGTGCACTTGTTATTATTTCTTATACGTTCCTCGGTGGTTTCTTAGCGGTAAGCTGGACAGATTTCTTCCAGGGAATACTTATGTTCCTTGCACTTGTTGTCGTGCCAATTGTTGCCCTAAATGAAATGGGTGGCTGGAGCGAAACAGTTAATCAAGTTGGTGCAACGGATACAACTTATCTAGATATCTTTACTGGTATGAGCTTCATGGGGATTATTTCCCTGCTTGGTTGGGGACTTGGTTACTTTGGCCAACCTCACATCATCACTCGTTTTATGGCAGTTAAATCTTCAAAAGAGATTCCTAAAGCACGCCTTGTTGGTATGTCATGGATGGTTCTTTCATTGTTTGGTGCAATCTTTACTGGTTTCATCGGTATTGCCTATTTCGATGCGGGCCTTCCGAACTCGGAAACAGTCTTTATTGAATTTACACAAGTGCTCTTTAATCCATGGGTTTCCGGCTTCTTGCTTGCTGCAATCCTATCTGCGATTATGAGTACAATTGACTCTCAGCTTCTTGTATCTTCAAGTGCTGTTGCGGAGGACTTTTATAAAGCGATCCTTCGTAAGAATGCTAGTCAGACTGAGCTTGTATGGGTAGGTCGTATCGCGGTTCTTGCGATTGCGTTACTAGCTATTCTACTTGCTTACAACCCTGATAGCAGTGTTCTTGATCTTGTAAGTTATGCGTGGGCAGGGTTTGGTGCCGCATTTGGGCCAGTAATTATACTGAGTCTATTCTGGAAACGTATGACGCGTAATGGTGCCCTTGCTGGTATCATCACGGGTGCAGTAGTCGTTATTCTATGGGCTCAATTATCAGGCGGACTCTTCGACCTTTACGAATTGATTCCAGGCTTTATTCTTGCGTGGATCGCTGTTATGGCATTCAGCTTTGTAGGTAAAGAACCTGGTAAAGAGATTGAAGATGAATTTGAAGCAGCTAAGACATCTGAATTTTAATATTATCCTTTTTGAAGACTCACCCTGAGATGGGTGAGTCTTTTTATTGAGAAATGCCTTGTATAGTAGAGAACGTTTTAGTCTGCGGGTACGGCACCGCAGTCAAACAAACGTTTAATTACATTTTCTTAATTAAACGTTTGTTTAAAATTGGAACAGACGGCGTTCTGTTGCTTAATGAAGCTTGTTTTTGGTATCATCTATATATTGCAGGTTGTTCGAAATTTGTGGAGGTGAAAGTGATGTCCAGAATTACCAAAGAAGAGGTTAAGCATGTAGCGAACCTCGCTAGACTAGAAATGGATGAGGCAGAGGTCGAGAAGTTTACAACTCAGCTTGATGACATTATTTCAATGGCGGAGCAGCTGAATGAATTAGATACAGAGAACGTTGAGCCTACAACGCATGTTCTCGATTTAAAAAATGTACTTCGTGAAGACAAAGTACAGCCGTGGTTATCTCGTGAGGAAGCATTGAAGAATGCACCTGATAAAGAGAATGGTCAAGTAAAAGTTCCATCAATATTTGAGTAAGGGAGGCAA
Organism: Anaerobacillus sp. 63XJN7_5_ISO-PGPR-S23-430; assembly: GCF_056173695.1. Lineage (NCBI taxonomy): Bacteria > Bacillati > Bacillota > Bacilli > Caryophanales > Bacillaceae > Anaerobacillus > Anaerobacillus sp. 63XJN7_5_ISO-PGPR-S23-430. The sequence goes on from NZ_CM149686.1 coordinate 361,798, forward strand.
CGTCCTTGTTTGATAAAAGCATAAGTGAGCTTCACAGCTTGCTTCATAAGAAAGAATTATCCGTCAGTGAACTTGTTCAAACCTCGTTTGATCGTATTCATACGGTCGACGAAAAGGTAAAAGCATTCATGACGTTAAATGAAGAAGGAGCAATGCAAGCAGCAAAAGCGCTTGATGAAAAGCTCGGTACAGAAGATGCAAGAGGGCTTCTTTTTGGTCTCCCTGTAGGTGTGAAAGATAACATCGTCACAAAAGGCCTTCGTACAACAGCGTCAAGCCAGCTTCTAAGCAACTTTGACCCATTACATAATGCAACGGTGGTTGAACGTTTAAATGCAGCGGAAACAATCACTGTGGGCAAATTGAATATGGACGAGTTCGCGATGGGTTCTTCTAATGAGAACTCTGGCTTCTTTGGCACGCGTAACCCATGGAACACCGATTATGTACCTGGTGGCTCAAGCGGCGGCTCAGCTGCATCTGTTGCTGCTGGAGAAGTTTTCTTCTCACTTGGCTCTGATACAGGTGGCTCAATCCGTCAGCCAGCTGCTTTTTGTGGTGTTGTAGGATTAAAACCTACTTACGGACTCGTTTCTCGATTTGGCTTGATCGCGTTCGCATCATCACTCGATCAAATTGGACCAATCACAAACACCGTAGAAGATAACGCCTATCTTCTTCAATCTATTGCAGGTCACGATAAGATGGATTCAACATCAGCGAACGTTGACGTTCCAGATTACCTTTCTAGCCTAACTGGTGATGTAAAAGGATTACGTATTGCTGTACCGAAAGAATACCTTGCTGAAGGTGTAGATGAAGACGTGAAGAACAGCGTCCTTCAATCACTTAAAAAGCTTGAAGAGCTCGGCGCAACTTGGGAGGAAGTATCTCTACCTCACTCTAAATATGCTGTAGCGACATACTATCTTCTTTCTTCTTCAGAAGCATCAGCTAACCTTGCTCGCTTTGACGGCGTCCGCTATGGCGTTCGTGCTGAAGCTGAGAACCTTCTTGATCTTTATAAGAAAACAAGAAGCGAAGGCTTTGGTGACGAAGTGAAGCGACGTATTATGCTTGGTACATTTGCACTTAGCTCTGGCTATTACGATGCTTATTATAAGAAAGCACAAAAAGTTCGTACGCTCATCAAGAATGACTTTGAAAAAGTATTCGAGGACTACGATGTGATTATCGGACCTACAACGCCGACACCAGCCTTTAAAGTAGGCGAGAAAATTGATAACCCGCTAACGATGTATGCGAATGATATTCTCACAATCCCGGTTAACCTTGCAGGCGTTCCTGCGATTTCCGTACCTTGTGGTTTATCAAATGGCCTACCTGTTGGACTTCAAATAATCGGAAAGCACTTTGATGAGAAGACCGTTTACCGCGTAGCTCATGCATTTGAGCAAGCAACGGATCATCATAAGGCTAAACCAGAGCTGTAAGGGGTGACGACTGAAAATGAATTTTGAAACTATTATTGGTCTGGAAGTTCACTCAGAACTGAAGACAAACACAAAGATTTTCTGTAATTGTTCAACGAATTTCGGTGCGCCGCCTAACACGAACGTTTGCCCGATCTGTCTAGGTCATCCTGGTGTTCTTCCAGTGATGAACGAACAAGCTGTTGATTTTGCGATGCGTGCGGCAATGGCATTGAACTGTGAAATCGCAGAAGATACGAAGTTTGACCGTAAAAACTATTTCTACCCAGATAATCCGAAAGCTTATCAGATCTCACAATATGATAAGCCAATCGGTGAAAACGGATGGATTGATATTGAAGTAAACGGCAAAACAAAGCGTATCGGTATTACGCGTCTTCACCTTGAAGAAGATGCTGGTAAGCTCACGCACGTTGATGGAGAGAACCATTCTCTAGTTGACTTCAACCGTCAGGGTACACCACTTGTTGAGATCGTATCTGAGCCGGATATTCGTACACCTGAAGAAGCGTATGCTTACCTTGAGAAGCTTAAAGCGATTCTTCAATATACGGAAGTGTCTGACTGTAAAATGGAAGAAGGATCTCTTCGTTGCGATGCGAACCTTTCTCTTCGCCCATATGGACAAGAAGAGTTTGGTACAAAAACTGAGCTTAAGAACTTGAACTCATTTGCTAACGTACAAAAAGGTCTTCAATTCGAAGAAGTACGTCAGGAGAAAGAACTTCTAGCAGGAAACGTGATCGGTCAGGAAACGCGTCGTTATGACGAAGCTGGCAAGAAAACAATTCTGATGCGTGTGAAAGAAGGATCTGACGACTACCGTTACTTCCCAGAGCCTGACCTTGTTCGTCTTGCGATTAATAAAGAGTGGATGGACCGCGTGCGCGAAGATATTCCTGAACTTCCAGATGCTCGTCGTGAGCGCTATGTGCAGAAATATGATCTTCCAGAGTACGATGCGATGGTACTCACTCAGTCCAAGAAAATGTCAGATTTCTTCGAAGTAGCGATTGACCAGGGAGCTGATCCTAAACAAGCCTCAAACTGGTTGATGGGTGAAGTATCGGCATACTTAAATGCGAACTATAAAGAAATTGATGAAGTGGCCCTAACTCCGGAAGGATTAGGCAAACTAATTTCTCTAATCGAGAAAGGAACAATTTCTTCTAAGATCGCGAAGAAAGTATTCAAAGATCTTATCGAAAAAGGCGGCGATCCTGAACAGATCGTTAAAGACAAAGGCCTTGTGCAGATTTCTGACGAAGGCGAGCTTCGTTCAATCGTTTCAGGTATTCTTGACGAGAACGAACAATCCATCGAAGACTACAAAAACGGGAAAGACCGCGCACTCGGCTTCCTCGTTGGTCAAGTGATGAAGGCAACCAAAGGAAAAGCAAATCCTCCAATGGTAAACAAACTCATTGTTGAAGAAATGGATAAGCGATAAATTGTGAAACCCTCCCATTGCGGAGGGTTTTTTTATTGTCTATATAGAAGTGCAAGCTTGTATACCTCATCCGCATTTTTTCGGCTTTGCTTTTTTTTAGGGAAAAGCCTATAATCAGAACAGAAGGTTAAGCGGTGGAAAACGGTCACGAGAATGTGGGCGTTTTTTGTTTGCGGCTATCATATAAATAAAAGAAGACATTACTTAAGAGAACGCGTACGATTGTTGTCCAAACCAAATCAAAAAAGTAACCATACATGCAAATCAGAATGAAAGAATTAAGATAGAGAAGATAGGATGATGAAGGATGAAACGTGCAAGACTAATTTATAATCCAACGTCCGGTAGAGAACAAGTGAAGCGCTCGCTGCCATACATTTTAGAACGCCTTGAAGTAAATGGGTACGAGACGTCTGCCCATGCAACCACTTGTGAAGGGGATGCAACGGAAGCAGCGCGCATCGCTGTAGAAAGACGATTTGATCTTGTTATTGCTGCAGGTGGAGACGGAACGATTTATGAAGTAATCAATGGCATCGCTGAGCAGCCGTATCGTCCAAAAATGGGGATTATTCCAGTTGGTACAACGAACGATTTCGCACGAGCGATTGGCGTTCCTCGCACAGTTGAAGGTGCTATGGATGTCCTATGCAACGGCCTTGAAATGCCAATTGATATTGGTCGTGTAAACGAACATTACTTTATCAACATCGCAGGTGGCGGACGCCTGACTGAATTAACGTATGAAGTGCCTAGTAAGCTTAAAACAATGCTTGGCCAGCTAGCTTATTATATGAAAGGCATCGAAATGCTTCCATCCATACGCCCGGCGAGGACTCGGATTGAATATGATGGAAAACTCTTTGAAGATGAAATTATGCTTTTTCTAGTCTCTAACTCAAATTCCATCGGCGGATTTGAAAAGCTAGCCCCTCATGCGTCATTGAATGATGGACTGTTCGATCTCATGATTTTGAAAAAGACGAACATCGCAGAATTCATTCGGATCGCAAGTAGTGCGCTACGTGGTGATCATATTAATGATCCAAATGTTGTCTATAAAAAAGCAAGTCACATCAAAGTAGAATCAGTCGATAAAATGCAGCTCAACCTGGACGGAGAGTACGGCGGCCCACTTCCAGCAGAGTTTACGAACTTATATCGTCACATCACAATGATTGTCCCGAAAGAAACGAGCGAGAAACATACAAACGAAGAAGAAGCCGCGCACAAGCGCGCTATTTCAGGTGAGTAGAAGTGAAGTGTATGGGAGAAGTCAGAGACTGAGAGCTCTGGCTTTTTCTGTTGTAGTGGAGGATCTGGGAGTGGAGGAGGAAATTTGGGTTTGGCCAATAAAAATTGATTTTGGCTAATATATTTCAGATTTGGCCAATATATCGTGAGTTTAGCCAATATAATCCCATTTTGGCCAATAAACCATGAAATCGAGCTTGCCTCACATGCAAAAAGCACCGCGCTGATACATTTCGCGATCCATTCACACTGTGGTACAATTTTTGTACATGAAATTGAACGGAAAAGGACGGAAACCAAATGAGTAATCAAGAAGTACCTGTAAAAAAGAATGACGTTGTTGAAGTAGAGTTCAGAGACCTTTCCCATGACGGAGCAGGCGTTGCGAAAATAGATGGTTACACGCTTTTCGTCCCGTACGGTATCCCTGGCGAAACAGCGAACGTGAAAGTGATCAAAACGAAGAAAGGTTACGGCTTCGGAAAGATTCTTGATGTGAAAGTTGAGAGCGAAGACCGTAACACGCCGCCGTGTCCAATCTTCTATCAGTGTGGAGGCTGCCAAACACAGCACATTACGTACGATAGCCAGTTGAAGTTCAAGCATAAGCAAGTTCAAGATGTGATGGAGCGGATCGCGAAAATCGACGTACCCGTTCATCCTGTGCTTGGCATGGAAGACCCATGGCGCTACCGCAACAAAGCTCAGGTACCAGTTGGCGAACAGAATGGTAAGATCGTCGCTGGCTTCTACCAGCAGCGCAGTCACCAGATTATCGACATGGACCAGTGTCTCATTCAGGAGCAGGAGAACGACGAAGTTCTTCGCGTCGTAAAAGAGATCGCTGAAAAATACGGCATCCGCGCATACGACGAGCGTTCACATCGCGGAACGCTCAGACACGTTGTTGCAAAATACGGAAAGCAAACGGACGATATCATGGTCGTCATCGTTACAAAAAACAAAGACTTACCAAATAGAAAGAACATCATCAAAGACATCACTGAGCAACTTCCGAAAGTGAAATCAATCGTTCAAAACGTAAATCCCAAGCGCACGAACGTGATTTTCGGTGACGAAACCCGCGTCCTGTGGGGCTCACCATACATTTACGATACGATCGGCGACATTAAATTCGCGATTTCAGCACGCTCGTTTTATCAGGTAAACCCGGATCAAACGAAAGTCCTTTACGATCAGGCGCTTGAATACGCTGGACTTACTGGGAATGAAACGGTCATCGACGCTTATTGCGGCATCGGAACGATTTCTCTATTCCTCGCGCAAAAAGCAAAGCAGGTATACGGCGTTGAAATCGTACCAGAAGCGATTGAAGATGCGAAGCGAAATGCCGAGCTAAACGGCATCACAAACGCAGAGTTTGCGGTAGGTGAAGCAGAGAACGTCATTCCAGCCTGGAAAGAGCAGGGCATCAAGCCTGATGTGATCGTCGTTGACCCACCACGTAAAGGGTGTGACGAAGCTCTACTTCAAACAATTATTGATATGAAGCCTGAGAAAGTCGTTTATGTATCATGTAACCCAGCTACGCTCGCTCGTGATCTACGCATCTTAGAAGATGGTGGTTTTAAAACGAAAGAAGTTCAGCCGGTTGATATGTTCCCGCATACGACGCACGTCGAGTGCGTAGCCGTACTGGAGCTATAATAAACTTCACTAAACCCCACCTTAACTCCAGTGTTAAGGTGGGGTTTTAATTAGTTGCAATAAAGAGGTCGATTTATAGGAAGATACGTCTTTATAATTGTAATGACTGTTGAGAATATATTTTGTGCAATCGAATAGAGTGCAATTAAATTGAATCGCATATAGTGGTGTGATATGGTTTAGGCGTGAAGCATTATTGTATTCTTGAAGGAGTGAGGATCTTGACTATTACGTTTACGGACGCTGCAATTGAACATTTAAATACAGAGGATCACGTAGCTTTTCAGCTTAATCCTAGTTTAGGTGGATGTAGTATTGGTGCGGATTGGATCACATTTAAGGCTTTGTCTTCCAAGGAAACACAGACAGGTGAGAAGTTGTTAGAGACTAATTATAAGCCTGTGGTTTTAGGAGTTAAGCACGAATCCTTTTTCAAAGAAGATATGATCATTGACTACTCTAGTAAAAGAAATGCATATACGTTAAAAAGCAAAAGTGAGATTCTCAGTTCTCGTTTGCCATTAGAAAAATAAGTTAGATTTACGAGTGAAAACATCAGGAACTGAAAGATGACCGAAAAAAAGCACCATCTCAAACTCTTCTAAGCGTTTGAGATGGTGCTTTTATGATTTATTATGCGTTAGACGCCATTTTATCCTTACTCATTTTCAGGTCAAAACGATCAGCATTCATGATCTTCACCCATGCTGACACAAAGTCGCGCACGAATTTCTCTTTATTGTCTTCTTGTGCATAGACTTCTGCATAAGCACGGAGGATGGAGTTTGAACCGAAGACGAGGTCAACGCGTGAAGCAGTGCGGATAAGTTCGCCTGTTTTGCGGTCGCGTCCTTCGTATTCATTGAAGTCAGCTGGCTTCCATTCAATTCCCATGTCGAGTAGGTTTACAAAGAAGTCGTTTGTTAGTGTACCAACGCGATCAGTGAACACGCCATGCTTCGTACCCTTGTGGTTTGTCCCAAGTACGCGCATACCACCAATAAGAACGGTCATTTCAGGAGCAGTTAGACCGAGAAGCTGTGACTTGTCGACGAGTAGCTCTTCAGGACTTAACGTGTATTCCTTCTTCTGATAGTTACGGAATCCGTCAGCCATTGGCTCTAATACGTCAAAGCTTTCAACATCTGTTTGCTCTTGCGTTGCATCCCCGCGTCCTGGTGAGAATGGAACAGTAACGTCAACACCAGCATCTTTTGCCGCTTTTTCTACAGCTGCACTACCTCCAAGAACAATCAAGTCAGCAAGGCTAACTTTTTTATCAAGTTTGCTTTGGATTTTCTCATATACGGATAGTACTTTTGATAATTGCTCTGGTTCATTTACATCCCAGTTATTTTGTGGCTCTAAGCGGATACGCGCACCATTAGCACCACCGCGATAATCAGAACCGCGATACGTACTTGCAGAAGCCCAAGCTGTTGTCACAAGCTCGCTGACACTTAATCCGGAGTCGAGGATTTTAGCTTTCAGGTTTTCAACTTCAGCAGCAGTCAATTCGTAATCCACATTCGGGATCGGGTCCTGCCAGATCAAATCTTCCTGTGGTACTTCAGGGCCAAGGTATCTTTCTTTCGGTCCCATGTCACGGTGAAGCAATTTGAACCATGCACGTGCAAATTGATCAGCGAAATATTCGATATCCTCGTGGAAGCGACGTGAAATCTTTTCATAAATTTCATCTTCACGAAGCGCCATATCTGCTGTTGTCATCATAGTATTCACTTTAATTGAAGGATCTTCAGCATCTGGTGCAAGGTGCTCTGGTTTAGGATTCACTGGCTTCCATTGGTGAGCTCCTGCAGGGCTTTTTGTTAATTCCCACTCATAGCCGAATAGTAAGTCGTAGTATCCGTTATCCCATTTTGTTGGATTAGCGGTCCATGCGCCGTCTATACCACTTGTAATTGTGTCGCGACCTTTACCACTTCCGTAAGAGTTCTTCCAACCAAGTCCCTGCTCTTCAATATCAGCAGCTTCCGGTGCGGCTCCAACGTTAGCCTCAGCATCTCCTGCGCCGTGTCCTTTACCAAATGTATGACCACCGGCAATAAGAGCAACCGTTTCTTCATCATTCATTCCCATTCGGGCAAATGTTTCACGAATGTCACGTGCACTTCCTAGTGGATCTGGTTCGCCATTTGGTCCTTCAGGATTCACATAAATAAGCCCCATTTGAACGGCAGCTAGCGGACTTTCGAGCTCGCGGTCGCCTGAATAACGGTTGTCACCAAGCCACTCTTTTTCAGCACCCCAATAAATATCTTCTTCTGGATGCCACACATCTTCGCGTCCGCCAGCAAAACCAAATGTATTCAAGCCCATTGATTCAAGCGCAACGTTCCCCGTGATGACAAGTAAATCAGCCCAAGAAATCTTATTTCCGTACTTTTGCTTGATTGGCCAAAGGAGGCGACGTGCTTTATCAAGGCTCGCGTTATCTGGCCAGCTGTTCAATGGTGCAAAACGCTGCGATCCAGTAGCGCCACCGCCACGTCCGTCACCAGTACGATATGTACCAGCTGCGTGCCATGACATACGGATGAAGAGAGGGCCATAATGTCCATAATCAGCTGGCCACCAGTCCTGGCTGTCTGTCATTAAGTCACGAAGATCCTGCTTCAGTGCATAATAGTCCAGCTTTTTGAATTCTTCAGCATAATCAAAGTCTTCCCCCATTGGGTTGCTTTTGCGGTCGTGCTGTTGAAGAAGTTGCAAGTTTAACTGGTTCGGCCACCAGTCTTTATTTGTAGTCTTCACTTTAGTCGTAGTAATGGCGCTATCTTCCTTTGTTTGGCCGTGAGAGACAGGGCACTTCCCAGCTTGGCTGTCATGCATTTCATTTTTATCCATATTTCAATCTCCTTCCGAATTTAAGAAAATTAATTATAACTCCTATTAGATTATAATTATAATAAATTAATAATCATTTTGGAAGAGTTATGCACTAATTTTCACAAAATAATTTTAATAACTCGTTTTATAAAGCGGTTACAATTAACGGGAAAGAAATAGTCACCCTTGTTTCGGGTTTATTTATCCACTTACTATATATTTTCGATTCCATTACGAGTTTACCTCTTTCAAAAAACAGTTTATGGCATATCATATAATAGAAAAGAGAGGCGGTAATCCCCGCCTCTCTTTTTAGTAACCTATTTTGTTATAAGCTGATCCTTCAAAAGAAACTTTTCAACCACTTTTGCGACACCATCATTCTCGTTCGTATCTGCAATATAGTCAGAAATCTTTTTGATGTCATCAGGGGCATTACCCATTGCAACACCTAGGCCTGCAAATTCAATCATTTCTTGATCATTGTAGCTGTCTCCAACTGCAATGACTTCTTCCCGTTTAACACCGAGCTCGTTAATAAGCTTCTCGATGCTCGTGCCTTTCGTAATCCCTTTATCAGTAAACTCGAGAAAGTAAGGCTTAGAACGCATCACGCTGAATTCTTCACCTAACTCAGCTTGAAGTTTAGTTTCCACTTTCTTCAGGTGCTCCGGTTCACCGACCATCAGAACTTTTACAACTGGTTCTGTGACACGATCGATAAACGAATCGACGACAGTGATTGGTAGACCTGTTAGATCAGACTCAATCGTTGTGTAGGGATTTTTTTCGGCGGTAATAATTTCATCCTCGACGTAAGTGTGAATATAGACGTTCTCTCGAAGACTGATTTCGTAAAGTCGTTGAACAGCTTCGAAAGATAATGTCTGACTGAAGAAATCCTTTTTGGAATGACAGTTAATAATCTTTCCGCCGTTAAAAGAAAGAATATAACTCTCATAGTCTGCGAGCAGGAGCTCCTCAGCATATGGGACCATTCCGAATGTTGGGCGTCCAGATGCAAGCACGACTTTGTTTCCTTCTTGCTGGGCTTGCATAAGAGCTTCTTTGCTTCGAGCAGAAATCATTTGATCAGCATTGAGCAATGTATCGTCTAAATCTAATACAATCATTTTATATGACATATGTGATTTTCATCTCCTTACTAGTTTCCTTTACCATTTTACTAGAAATAATGAGATAGAGGGGGAGGGATTAATAAATGGAAAAAAGTAATTAGTGTATTAGGTAACGAATAGAACGTTAGATCATAATTGAAATAATAGAGGACTAGTTAAATTCATGGGCTGATCATGGTCAATTCCGTGAGCCGTCCCCACACTTTTAGAATACTTATAAGCTAATTAAATAGAAAGATATATCCATTTCGCTAAACTCTTATGCTTTACGCATCATGTTAACGGGTATATGAATAGTGTAGAGCATTGATGTTACAAAACCATTTATAAGAATTGATAACATTGTGCTAATGATCATTTGATAGCTTAATATACTTAGAAAGGGTGTAGTAAAGAATGAAAGTACTTATTGTTGGTGCAAACGGTCAGGTTGGAAAGCATCTTGTTTCATTTATTCAAGATCATAAAGACTTAGAAGCGAAAGTTATGATTCGAAAAGAGGAGCAAGCTTCCTACTTTAAAGATTTAGGTGCTGAAACAGCGGTAGTTGATTTGGAAGAAGACATTAACGCTATAGCAAAAGCTGCTGAAGGCGTAGATGCTGTTGTCTTCACAGCAGGTTCTGGACCAAACACTGGAGCAGACAAAACCGTTCTTGTTGATTTAGACGGTGCTGTAAAAACAATTGAGGCTACAAAACAAGCTGGTGTGAAGCGTTTTATTATGATCAGTTCCTTTGATACATCTCGTGAAGCCATCCAGTCTGCACCTTCTTCCTTTTCACCATACGTGGTAGCCAAACATTATGCAGACAAATGGTTAAGAGCAACTGATTTGGATTATACAATTATCCATCCAGGTTTATTAACAAATGATAATGGAATTGGCAAAGTGAATGCAGCATACGAAGTAGAGAGAAATGAAATTCCTCGAGAAGATGTGGCAAGTGTCATTTTGGCCACTCTTGAAAATGATGCAACCATTGGGAAAGAATTTCAGGTTGTAACTGGAACGAATTCAATTAAGGATGAAATTAGTTCACTGTAATTGAAAGGTTATGCTTGGGACTTAGTACTCGTCTCACGATACTCATAAGTTTGAAGCTTCAGAGGCTTGAATTGAGAAATGTATGAGTCAGTGAATGAAGCGATAGGAATAGATTAAAAGGAGAGCACCTGATATCAGGTGCTCTCCTTTTAAATGGTAGTTACTAACAATTGTATTTTATCAGAAACGAACCAGAATGAATGTCCTTTTTCTAAATATTTCTGAAGGGGATATGAACAGAAGGACAAAAAAACAACCACCAGGAATTCTCCCTGATGGTTGTGATAAAAAAATTAGCAATCTTGCCCTTTAACAAACGCAGCGCCAACGATAATAAGAAGAATGAACAAAACAACGATCAACGCGAAGCCATTCCCGTAACGAGCGCCACCTACCTGGTTTCCACAGCCGCCATATCCAGCGCCGCCTACCTGGTTTCCACATCCGTAACCATAACTCATGAAATCATCTCCTTTCATAGGATCTTCTTTAGTGTATGAAGGAGATATGAATCGTGCTTAGGTGATGGACTAGGTAGAAGAAAGTTAGGTAGATCTTTATAAGACTAATAACAAAATTCTGCTTTACTAAAGCAGAATTTTGTACTTTCTATTTAAAAGAAGCATACCCTTCATCAGCCATTACGACGCTACAATTAGCAACTAAAAGAACGTGATATCGTCATGGTAGAGATCGAAGAAGGAGAGCATGAAAGGGTGTATCTTGCCCTTGTTCGTCATCGAGAAGGACAAGCAACTCGAGTAGGAAAAGAGTTTGTAACTAACATAAAAAAACATTTCTAAAAAAAAGGACTGGTTCATCATTTGAACCAGCCCTTTTCCTTGAATCGCGATATCGCTTCAATTCGATTTGTTACTTCTAATTTATCCAGAATGACAGAAATATAATTACGAACCGTTCCAGGGGTAATGTAAAGTTCACTTGAAATGTCTTTTGTGTTTTTACCATCAGCCATTAACTGAATGACTTGCTTCTCACGTTCTGTTAGCGGATTTTCATTACCGAAAGCTAGATCCACTAACTCAGGCGAGAAAATCCTCTGACCCTCAATGATCTTTCGAATCGAGCTCGCGAGCTCATCACTCGGACTATCCTTCAGAAGATAGCCACTAACGCCGGCTTTACGAGCACGTTCGAAATAACCAGCACGAGCAAAGGTTGTTAGTATAATGATTTTACATGAATGACTGCTTAGCTCTTCAGCTGCATCAAGTCCGCTTTTAAGTGGCATTTCAATGTCCATAATACAAATGTCTGGCTGTAATTCTTTTACTAAAGAAATCGCTTCTTCACCATTCGTCGCCTGACCGACAACTTCCATTCCTTCTTCTAGATCGAGTAAGGAGCCAAGCGCCCCAAGTAGCATACGCTGATCCTCCGCAAGCACGATGCGTATCACACCGATCCCTCCTGTTCTTTTTGTTGAATCACATTTGGTACACGAATATTTAAAGTTGTTCCTGTTGAAGAATTAATATCAAGAGAGCCGTTTACGAATTCTAGTCGCTCCCTCATTCCCTGTAGTCCGTGTCCTTTGAATGAAGTTGTTCCTTCTGGGATGCCATCACCGTTATCTTCGACTTGAATGAGGACATCTGTTGGAGATTGTTCAATCAGAACTCTGCACCATGAAGCGTTACTGTGCTTGACGATATTCGTCACAGCTTCTTTGAGACACATGCTTAAGACATTTTCTACGAGTAACGGTGTATTCTCAAGTTGTTGATTACCTTCAAAATGAAATTCCATCTCTGCGGCCTGTAAAATTTGTTGTACGCGTAAAAGCTCGTCTTCAACTCTGGCTCCACGCATATTCGATACCATTTCACGTACTTCTTTTAGAGCGGTTCTGGCTGTTTGTCGAATATCATGAATTTCATTAATAGCAGCATCAGGCTTAACAGGAATTAGCTTTCTAGCTAAATCACTTTTAAGTCCGATCATCGATAGTTTTTGCCCGAGTGTATCATGTAAATCTCTCGCAATCCGTTCTCTTTCTTCAATCACCATCAGCTGCGAAATTTTCTCATTCGCGTTTTGGAGTTGTTGCTCCAAGCGGTGCTGTTTGTTTCGATAGCGAATGGTAAAAGGAAGCAGAGCCACTCCAAGCACACAGATGAAAATAAATGGGAGCTGTGGTAGTAATGTATCATCGTGAGTGAAGAATATAATGACTGTTGCAGCTATAGTCGTTGTGAGATGAACAATATAGAGTGTTAGAAAACCTGCTTTATTTTCGATGCTACCAATGAAAAACGCTAAAAACAGAGCGAAGTAGACATAACCGAATAAGATCGTCATCACAATACTTATGGCCATTTCAATGCTGACCCATAAATAGACTAATTTACTATTTGATATGAAAGATAATCGATAGGATAAGAAAAATAAAAGAATGACGAAGATGCCGATTGTAATTTCTATAACCGATGAAGATCGGAAAATAAAAAAGAAGGGTAGCAAACAAAAAATAATCCAAACGTAAGAACTGATCCCAGTGTTCTTAGGAATGATATGATACCAGCTTTGCATAGGGATCTCCTTTCGAGGTGCTTTAATTACAGGATATACCATCAGTATTCGCCTGTCACTTATCTACCATTAGTATAATCTCTTTAAAGATATTGAAAAACCCATCCAGGCTGAATGGGTTTTTCAGTAATGTTATTTTTCCTGGAAGCTTGGTCTTTTCGTAGTCATCATCGCAAGCTTTGCAGGATTTTTAAGAAGTGGTTTTACTTCTTTAAATGTAACGAACGTTTTATTCTTTGTATCATATAGACGGAATCGAATGGATTCAAGGCTTGATAATAACGTAATCGTCGTCGCCTTATGCAATGGAGGCGTTGATTCATGCGCCTTTTCAAGATGATAATTTGGCACTCTTGGACTTAAGTGATGCACGTGATGATACCCGATGCTTCCGGATACCCACTGAAGAAGTTTAGGAAGTTTATAGTAAGAACTGCCATCCACGGCTGCTTTTACAAAGTCCCACTCTGTTTCATCTTCATAATAAGAGTCCTCGAATTGGTGCTGAACATAGAACAACCAGATTCCAAGTGAACCAGCAACATAAAGAATTGGAAGTTGAATGATTAGAAACGCTTCCCATCCAATAGCCAGGATCAATAGGGAATAGATCGCAACGATTGATGCGTTGGTAATGTATGTGCTCATACGCTCTTTACGTTTCGCGTCTTTGCGATTAAAACGGTTAGCGATAAGGAAAAGATAGATCGGACCAAGTCCGAACATCACAATCGGGTTACGGTAGAGACGATAAGCGAGTCTACCCCAGAATGTAGCTGCAGCATACTCTTCAACTGTCATCACCCAGATATCACCTGTTCCACGCTTATCTAAGTTTCCACTTGTTGCGTGATGAATATTATGCTCGCGTTTCCATTTTTCAAACGGGAAGAGAGTGATGATCCCAGAGATCGTACCAACTATCCGGTTTGCTTTTTGACTCTTGAAGAAAGAGCCGTGCGTGCAATCGTGAAAAATAATAAAGATTCGAACGACAAATCCTCCTGCGATCATCGCAAGTGGAACGGCTAGCCAGGCGGACACGCTTAAGCTCTGATAAGCCAGAAACCATAGCAATAAGAATGGAAGAAGGGTGTTCAAGAGCTGTCGTACCCCTACGACCGTGTCGGGTTTTGCGAAAGTTGATACACTTTTTTTCAATTCTTTTTGTTTTTGTTTTTGTTCATTCATATGGTTACCCCTTTGTTAGGCATAGTTGAAATAACGTTAAGCCTAATGATAGAGGATTTGGTGTCATGGTGTAAGACACAAACGTCAGGACATAACCATGATAAATGTCATGGGTTTGTTGGGGATAAAAGGAAGATAGAGTATGCTATCATGCAAAAACGCCTGAAAAACCTCTACTTTAGAGGTTTTTCAGGCGTTTAACACTATTCTAAGTTCGCATGCTTTCCATACATCTTATTCGTATCCAACCCTTTCTTATCCATAAAGCGTAAAATTATCGCATCATAGAAAAGTAAAAGAGTCTGTTCAAATAAAGAGCCCATTGGCTGAATCGTTTCATAATCACCTGACTGATCCTTTGGTGAACCTGGTAATGTTACGATGATGTCTGCTAGCTCGCCAATTGTTGAGTCAGGATTAATTGTTACAGCTGCGATCTTTCCGCCGATATTGGCGGCCTTATTAGCAATGGAAACGAGCTGTTTCGTTTCACCAGAACCTGATCCGATGATGACAAGATCACCTTCTTCAAAGTTTGGTGTGACCGTTTCGCCAACAACGTAAGCATCAATTCCCATGTGCATCATGCGCATCGCAAAAGACTTTGCCATAAAGCCAGATCGACCACCGCCAGCAACGAAAACCTTGTTCGCTTCCAGAATTTCGTTAGCGAGCTGTTCCGCTTCTTCGTCAGCAATGAGATCTACTGAACGATTTAGCTCATCAATGATTTCAGCTAAATAGTGAGTAGTCTGCATGATTGATTATCCTTTAATAAGCTCTTGCATTTTTGATGCAACGGCTTTTTTATCGTCTTCACCAGTAATACCGCCACCTACGATGACAAGGTCTGGTTGTACTTTTACAACTTCTTCAAGAGAATCAAGCTTAATGCCACCAGCGATTGCTGTTTTCGAATTCTTTACGACGCCTTTAATTGTTTCAAGGTCTTCGAAAGAATTCTGGCCTTTTGCTTGAAGATCGTATCCAGTGTGGACACAAATATAGTCAACGCCAAGTGCGTCTACTTCTTTCGCACGAGTTGCGAGATCTTTCACTGCCATCATATCAACAAGGATTTCCTTACCTTGTTTCTTCGCTTCTTCAACAGCACCTTTGATTGATTCATCTTCAGCAGCACCAAGAATTGTGATGATATCTGCGTTAGATTCAGATGCTTTCATAACTTCATATCCTGCAGCATCCATAATTTTAAGGTCTGCAAGAACTTCAAGGTTAGGGAATGCTGCTTTCATATCTTTGACAGCACGAAGACCTTCATTGATGACGATCGGCGTACCGATTTCAACGATATCAATATGCTCCTGAACTTCTTTCACTAGTTCAATACCTTCTTCTGTGTTTACCAAATCTAATGCTAGCTGTAATTTCATAATGCTTTCACTCCCAGTCCATATTTTTTCTTTCTCTCTCTTGTCCGACACCAATATAATCGATCTGTTGGTGTAGTAGCAAGTATACTGCTTACAACCTATTAATGTAAGTACGCACATTAAACTTACATAGTGTCAAAAAGTATACTATGAGTTATACTGGGCTTAAACGGAGGTGATGCGTATGTCACGTACCCAGGATAAAACATTTTACTGTGAAAAAGAATTAACGCTTGCGGTTATCGGAGGCAAATGGAAAATGCTTATCTTATGGCATTTAGGTAAGCAGGGAACGAAGCGATTTGGTGAGCTAAAGTCACTAATGCCGGGAATTACACAGCGTATGCTAGTGAACCAGCTACGAGAATTAGAAGACGACCAAATCGTACATCGAGAAGTATACCCTGTTGTCCCTCCGAAAGTAGAGTATTCCCTTACCGAGCAAGGTGAAACATTAATGCCTATACTCGACTCCATGTATGAGTGGGGGAAGAATTACAATCAGAACGTCCTTGGCAAACCGATTGAGACGAAAGAGTCTGTATAGAAATAAACGAAAAGCCGGGGCGCTCCCCGGCTTTTCGTTTATTTTAATATTCGACTAAAAGTGAAAGTTCTTCTTTAATCGTTTCCCATGCAAATGAAGTTGTATCGGTCAGCACAAAGTGTTCTGCTGAAGGAAGCTCGATCAATTTAACAAAATCGCCTTCGCCTTCACCTTCGCGCTGGTAGTAATCACTAATCCCGATCGGAACATTGATATCTAGCGCACCATGAACGAGAATTTGTTGCACACCAAGCGGAAGAAGTTCCACAGGGGAAGCATTTTTGTAGCGCTCTGGATATTCTCTAGGCGAACCACCTAGTAGTTCTGCGGTAGGATTATTTGGTTCAAGAGAGAGAACTTGATCTCTGTACTCATGAACACCATGCATCATTTCAAGATCGTTCACACCTGCAAGGCTAACCACTCCGTGAATAGGAAGAGGGGTGTCCGTAATGAATAACTCACTATTCTTATCTATACGGTGACGCGCAGCAATCCATGTAGCAAGATGGCCCCCAGCTGAATGTCCAATCGTAACCACTTTGTTTAGATCGAGCGGAAAGGATTCTGCAAGTGTCCTTATGTAGTCAGTTGCTTTTGCAGCATCTGTAAGTGTTCCAGGATAACCTCCACCTTCTTGTCCCGTTCGACGGTATTCAATATTCCACGTGGCAAATCCACTCGCTGTTAAATCTTCCGCTACTTTTCTCATGATCTCGAGTGTGAACGGTTTTCTCCAAAAGCCGCCGTGAATAACGATTGCCACAGGGAAAGGTCCTTCTCCTTCTGGAAGTCGTAGTTCGCCAAATTGATTTTCGTTATCTCCGTAGAAAAATTTCTCCATGTTACTTACCACCTCTCTGATTGGATTAGAGTCCTCTTCATTATCGCATATCTCCTGACACTTTCATTACGTTAGGAATTGAAAAAACCAATCGTTAATCGATTGGCTTTACTTCATAAAAAGGATAATGATGCCTATTGTCCGGACTTTATTCCTTTTGCAACGCTATAGAAATTATTTACAATCATAAATGATCCTGTATTGCCCCCACCGGATCCACTAACCGTATTACTTACGGAGATTGGGGAGATCGTGTGTGCACATTGGACTACCGTTCCGCTATTGTTTGTAATGATCACTTGTCCTCTAATAAAACAACCCATTTATTTCACTCCTCAAAAGCCATCTTCTGATAGCAGTATATGGACAAACTGATTGAATGGTGTGGACATGTCTTTAAAATTAGCGTCTAAATTTAGTTAAGCAAAAAAATAGAAGTCAGTTTCCTGACTCCTAAAATAAATGGTTAACTTATGAAAATCGCTTGCGCAAAAGTGATGCCCCCGGTGATGAGTAAAAAGACGAAGCTATATTTGAGAGTGAAACGGAAGAGATCTCCTTCTCGTCCTACTAGGCCAACCGCACCTGTTGCAACAGCGATAGACTGAGGAGATAGCATTTTTGCCATCACGCCACCTGCAGTATTCGCAGCAACGAGAACCATTGGAAGAACAGCAATTTGTTGAGCAGTAATTTGTTGCAAGTTCCCGAATAAAGCATTGTTAGACGTAACAGAACCAGTTAAGAATACGCCAAGCCATCCTAGGAGTGGAGAAAGGAATGGGAAGACACCTCCGCTTGCAGCAAGAGCTAGACCTAATGTAGAGCTCATGCCACTATAATTTGCAATGAAGGCAAATCCTAGCACCATCATAATTGTAAGTACGGGCTTTTGAAGTTCTTTTATTGTTTCAACAAAAGCTTCTAGCGCTGCTTTAGGACTCATTCTAAGAATGAAAATAGATAGGACCGCAGCGATGAAGATGGCTGTTCCTGTTGCTGAAAGAAGATCAAGTTTCAACATCGCCCCATATGGTGTAGGTTCACTTACAATTGGTGCTGTTTTAATGACGAGATTATGGAGTCCAGGTACAGGAATTTGAAGAATTGTTGCTTCAAGTAATCCGCCTTCTACAAATAAATTTTTGAAAGGTTTTAAACTCCAGATTGTTACCATTCCTGTTAACGCAATAAATGGAGACCATGCTTTTAAAATTCTACCTGCGGTTAGTTGAGCATCAGGGTCAAGAGAAACAGCCAGTTGTGCCTCCACTTCAGGGTTAATTCCCTGAGTTTGTTGCATTTTTGGATGCCATATTTTCACGAATACAGCTACGGCTACTAAACTAACGATGGAAGACGTAATGTTAGGGAGTTCAGGTCCAATAAATGTGACTGTCGCCCATTGCGTAATGGCATATGTGCTACCGGCAACGAGAGCTGGTGGCCATACTTCTTTCAAGCCTTTCATACCATCCATAATGACGACGAGTAGGAATGGAATTGTGAAAGAGATAAAGGGAAGAGACGTGCCGAGAAATTGCCCAATTTCCATTGGGGCGAGTCCACTTACTTGACCAGCAACAATGACTGGGATGCCCATTGCGCCAAAAGCACCGCTAGCTGTATTAGCGATTAAACATAGTCCAGCTGCTTTAAGTGGTTCGAATCCAAGTCCGACAAGTAGGGCGGCTGTAATGGCAATCGGTGCGCCAAAACCAGCTGCGCCTTCAAGAAACGCATTGAATGAAAAGGCGACGAGTAACATTTGAATTCGTTTGTCGTCCGTAATGGATACAATGGAACTTCTGATAATATCAAATTGCCCACTTTTTACAGAAAGTTTATAAAGGTAGACAGCTCCAATTACGATGTAAGAAATTGGCCATAAGCCAAATGCAAAACCGTAACCAGTTGTCGCTGCAACCATCGTAATAGGCATATCATAGAAGAGAATCGCAATCACTATAGCGAGCATCACTGTAACAGTAGCAGCGATATGCCCTTTCATTCGAAATGCTGTAAGAGCAAGAAAGAAAAAGAAAATCGGAATAAGAGCAATAAAAGCGGATAGCCAGATGTTATTAAATGGGTCATATACTTGTGTCCATGTTTCCATGGGGATCACCTCTTATGTGTTATAGTAGGGTTTCATTTAACCGTCTCAAAACAGGGTTTCATTGCTTCGCGTAACGTCCTTGCAGAATGATGCAGTTGTTTCATCTCGGTCTCTGTGAGATCAAGCTCTACAATTTCTCGAATACCGTTTCTGTCGATAATGGCAGGTGCGCCAATATAGATGTCATTAAGACCATATTCACCTTGCATCAATGTTGAAATCGTTAGGATAGAGCTTTCGTTTCTTAGAATCGCTTTGGTCAGACGTACAAGTCCCATTGCAATACCGTAATAAGTTGCGCCTTTCCGATGAATAATGTGGTAAGCTGCGTCGCGGACGTTCGTGAAAATCTCGTCAAGTACTGGCAACTCTTCTTCTGATAGCATTTTCGTTACTGGGCGGCTACTAATGGTAGCGTGGCTCCATACTGGAAGCTCCGTATCGCCATGCTCGCCGAGGATATAAGCATGTACATTTCTAGAATCGACCTTGAAATGATCGCCGATTAAGTAACGAAGTCTTGCGGTATCAAGAATCGTACCAGAACCAATAACGCGTTCCATCGGTAGACCAGAGAATTTCCATGTAGCATAAGAGAGGATATCTACTGGATTCGTTGCAACGATGAATAGTCCGTCAAAACCACTCTCCATAACGGCAGTAACAATTCCCCTGAAGATGTTTACATTCTTTTCAACAAGATCAAGTCTCGTTTCCCCAGGTTTCTGATTTGCGCCGGCTGTAATTACGACAATGTCAGCATCTCGACAGTCTTCATAATCCCCTGCCCAAATTCTCATAGCTGATCCAAACGGCATCCCGTGATTTAAATCTCTTGCTTCTCCTTCAGCTTTTTCTTTATTTAAGTCAATGAGCACCATTTCATTTACTACTTCTTGATTTAATAAGGCGAAAGCATAGCTTGTCCCAACAAATCCAGTTCCAATGACAGCAACTCTAGTTGTATATCGTTCGTTTTTCATATTAATTCCACCAATCTATTGTATGTGATGTCTTTCACATACATAATATAACGTGGATTTAATTGCTCATATGTGACAAAGATCACATGAAAAGGTTTACATGAAAAATTAATTTTATAAGGTAAAATAAATATGATTACATGAGAAGTCTATGTAAAAAAACGCTCAAAATCTGAGCGTTTTGCTTTTTACCAGAAAAAGAAAGGTGACCAGCTATAAGCGGCGATGGAGGCAAGACCGACTGCAATGAGAGCCGCTCCGAAAAAGAAGTAGCTTCCAAAGCCTGGACCATCGTTTTGGCCATCCATTGGTCGAAGATAGACATTGTCGCGGTCACAATGATCGATGTAACCGTAATGCGTTTTGCCATCATGACAGCGAATGGCTATACACCTACCAGCGTTTTTAGTGAATTCGTCGTGATAAGACATGTTATTCCTCTTTTCTTGTTAAATGTAAGAGTCGGGAAACTCTTAGATCGTGCATTATTACTTTATGAAATTCAGATAGATGGGGTTTGGACAGGAATGGAGCTGAAACAAAATAACGGCTCTTTTGTAAAAGGAATAAAGTAGCTATGATAAGGATAGAAAGAAGGAGGGATGAAATGGACGGTATTAAACAAATTGGGTCTTTCTATCAAGTCGATCATAAGGGGTACCTTGTAAATGATACGTCCTGGGAGAAAATCAATAGAAACTATCGAAACGCGATCGATCGTGCTGTGGAGATTTTAACTATAGCTATGCCTTTAAGCAGTATTTATTTAAGAGGATCAGTGCCAAAGGGGAAAGGAATAGAAGGTGTGTCTGATCTGGATCTCATTGTTTTAACAGAGAACGGGAATGAGCAAGTAGCTGAATTATTGAATCAACAATTAGTTGATGAATTTCCATGGTTAAATGGGTGTGAGATAAGTTTCTATTCAGCTAAAGAGTTAGAGGGGTTAACTTCCTTTTCAATCATTCCATTCATGCTGAAAACGTCCAGTCTCTGTGTTTATGGAAAAGATGTGGCAAAAGCTATTCCTAGGTTCAAGCCACATAGAGCTCTTGCAAATGATCATCTGATTCAGCTAGAAAACCACATCGTTCAGGCAAAAAGCGATCTTGTTGGAAATGAAGATATTGAAGATATAGCGGATTGCTGCGGATGGATTATGAAAATCATTGTCCGGAGCGGTCTCGCGCTTGTGATGGAGAAAGATCCAATGTATACAAGAGACCTTTATCCAGCTTATAAGCTGTTTAGTAATTTTTATCCACATAAAGAGTCTTATATGAAACAAGCCTTAACATACGCTGTATTTCCTACATCCTCAAGAGAAGAGATTACTCATTTTTTGGATCAGTATGGGAAATGGCTTATTCAAGAAGCGAATGATTGGCTAAATGAGTATAACCCTGAAAGAGTTCGGCATCTTTCGATTGAGTAGTAAAAAGGGAGCGAGATCATGGATTCGATCTCGCTCCCTTTTTAAAATTTCATAAATAGGTGATTAGCGCAATTCCGCAAAGAAACAAAACGCTAAGAATCACTTTTCCAAAGAGAGGGAGCTGTTCTTTTCCCTTCTCATTAATACGTTCTTCTTCCTCTTCAAGAGTCGTTTTATCTTTCGATTGGCAGCAGCCCATATCATCACACCTTTTCGGTTTAATACGCTATCCGTCAAAGGGGATTCTCTGTTCAATGTATCCCTTTAAGCAACGCTATCCTTATCCCAACCGGAAATGTCGATTTCTAGTGGAATGTTGGCAGCGCGTTGCTTACGAGCAGAGTAGAAGAAAGCTACAATAACGCCGATCGTAATGATGGTTGCGCCGATGTAGGCGACATTCATTGGTAAGCGAAAGCCGATTGGTGCATTAAGAATGTAAGTTGTCGTTGCCATTGTGATAAAAATTGCTGGGATCATGGCAATCCAGTAGTTTTTCTTCGCAATAAACAAGTACATCGCGCCAACCCATAAGGCAATCATCGCTGTAGACTGGTTAGCCCATGAGAAGTATCTCCACAGAAGGGTAAAATCAATTTTCGTAAGCCCAAATGCGACAACGAAAAGCGGTAGTGCGATCCAGAGGCGATTTGTTACTTTACGCTGAGAGTAATTAAAGTAATCTGCAATAATCATACGAGCACTTCTGAAGGCTGTATCGCCGGACGTGATTGGAAGGACGATGACACCAAGAATGGCAAGCGTTCCACCGATCGCACCTAGCATGAGAGTAGAAGCTTCACTTACAATCGCAGCGGGACCACCATTTGCAAGCAGTTCATTTAACCCAACCGGTCCATTGAATAAGCTCATAGCAGCAGCAGCCCAAATCATTGCAATGACACCTTCTGCAATCATCATTCCGTAGAAAATGTTGCGACCTTGTTTTTCATTTTGCGTTGTACGCGAAATGATTGGCGTTTGTGTAGCGTGAAATCCAGAAAGTGCGCCGCAAGAGATTGTTAAGAATAACAACGGAAAGACTGGTGCGTTGTCAGGGTGGAAATTACTTAGCGTGATTTCAGGAATCGGTGCGCCAGTGAACACAAGTCCAGCACCAACGCCGAGTGCGCTAATAAGAAGAAGCGCACCAAAAATCGGATAAAAGCGTCCAATGATTTTATCAATCGGTAGCAATGTAGCTAGGATATAGTAAACAAAAATCGCTCCTAGAATAAGACCCATTGTTGCCCAGCCGTTCATTAAGTTGTTCAATAGTCCAGCTGGTGCTGTGACAAACACCGTTCCTGTTAGGAGGAGAAGTAGCACAGCGAAAGCATTCACAACGTGCTTCATCACTTTTCCAAGAAACTTTCCTGCAAGTTCAGGTAAGTGAGCGCCCCTGTTACGAATGGAGATCATTCCTGTAAGGTAATCGTGAACAGCTCCTGCGAAAATACAGCCAAATACGATCCAGAGAAAAGCGACTGGCCCGTAGAGTGCACCAAGAATCGGGCCGAAGATTGGACCAACTCCTGCAATGTTCAATAATTGAATCAAGGAGTTCTTCTTCGTGTTCATTGGAAGGTAATCGACGCCATCCTGATGCGTATAGGCGGGGGTTTGACGTGCTTCCTTAATGCCAAAAATTTTCTCAACAAATTTTCCGTAAGTAAAATAACCAATTATAAGAAGTGCAATTCCTGCTAGAAATGTATACATGAAACCATCCCTTTCCGTACAATGTATGCGTTTACATAAAGTATAAGAGATGAGAGGGAGGAATGGATTAATTCCGCTCTAACATGTCTGAAAGTTGGATTGAGATGTTTGTATGAAAGACTGAAATGCACTCGGAATTACAATTCAAGTTCTGTACGTAGTGCTTTTACATAATTACGACTTACAGAAAGCTTTTCTCGAACACCTTCTAATTCAAGCTGATAAGCACCATTAAACCATGGGGTCAGGCGCGTCACGTAGTGAAGATTAACTAGATATCCTTTATGAATTCTAAAAAACGAAAAGGAGGATAGTCGGCTTTCAAGTTCTTTTAGCGCCATCTTCACTTCGTACTCGCCATTTTTTACAACGATCCGTGAGACTTTTTCATCGCGAAAAATAAAGAGGATATCATTGGGATCGAGGTAATGAATCTCACCTTCTAGTTCAACTGAGAGCTTGCCTTTCTTTGGCGGAGGTTCTTCTTTAGTAGATACTTGCATCAACTTCTCTAGACGTTGTACGGTTTGATGAAGCTGTTCTTCATCATAGGGTTTCAGAAGATAGTCAATCGCTTCATATCGAAAAGCTTCTGCAGCAAATTCAGGATAAGCGGTCGCAAAAACGATTAGAGGAGATTTCTTAAGTTCCAATAAGGCTTTTGCTGCTTCCATCCCATTCATTTTGGGCATCTCAACATCAAGAAAAACAACATCTGGTTGAAGTTGAAGTGCTTTGATCACTGCTGTTTCACCTGAATCAGCCTCACCGATCACATTTATCGACTTAAAATGTGAGAGTAAATGAACGAGTTCCTGGCGGCTGTATCGTTCATCATCCACGATTAAACATTTCATTTCGTTCATCTATTAGTCCTCCATTAGTGGAATCAAAAAGCAAATGGTTGTACCGTTGCAAGGCTCGCTATGAATGGCAAGGCTTGCTTCGCTTCCAAATAGCATTGTTAGGCGACGATTAACGTTATAGAGGCCAAGCCCTGTACCAATTTCTGACGACACGTGTACTCTACCAAGCTCTGGTAAACGATCAGGGGAAATCCCTTCACCGTTATCAGTTACGCAAACAGTAACCCCGTTTGGATTTTGAGCAATTGCAATTTCAACAAGACAATCGTTTTCCTTATTTTTGATACCATGTTTAATAGCATTCTCAACAATCGGCTGTAACGTGAGTGGAGGTAATTGGACGGATAATACACTTTCATCGATTGTATATTTAACGGTTAGTCTGTCTACAAATCGTGCTTCTTCCACTTCAAGGTAGGCTTTCACGTGTTTTAACTCCTGGTTAAGCGAGGTCATGTTCGCTGTAGTACCAGATAAATTTTGTCTTAAAAAGTGTGAAAGGGAAACGAGTAATTTACGTGCTTTATCAGGTTCAATACGAATTAACGAAATAATTGTATTCAGTGAATTAAAAAGAAAGTGCGGACTGATTTGTGCTTGTAATGCTTTGATTTCGGCTTCTTTTGCAAGCTGATAGGCTTTATCCGCTTCAGCTATTTCTAACTGATTACTAAGAAGATTGCTGAGACCGAGAACGAGCTCAGTAATAATATGGGTGATCTCTTTTTCCGATCGGAAATAGAATTTTAGCGTGCCGATTGTTTTACCTCGCTGTTTAAGGGGAGCAATAATGGCTGCTCCAAGCGGACAATTCTTCTCAGCACAGTGAATGGTTTGATCATTTGCTATAACAATTTCACCTTTATGAATCACGTCTTTTGTAATGGTCGTTTGAATCTCGTGTCCTGATTGATGATGGTCGTTCGCAAGGCCAACGTGACTTAAAATGTGTGTACGATCCGTTATCGCTACTGCGCTACCTTCAATTTCTCGATGAAGAATCTGACAGACTTCATGAGCTGAAGTCTCAGAAAGCCCTTGTCTTAGATAACCAAGTGTTTGATCTGCGATACGAAGGGTTTTCTGTGCCTGAAGCGCACCAGCTTTTTCTTCCTCGTTTACAACATTTTTTATGATAAGGAGGAAGAGAGCACAGCCAATTCCGTTTGCGAGAATCATTGGAATTCCGATCACTTCTACAAGAGCCATGGCATTTTGAAACGGTTTTGAAAGAAGCAAGATAATGAGCATTTGAACGGCTTCTGCACCTGCACCGATCATAAAGGCTGATCGAAGTTTTACATGACGGTTTCGTTTGTGTAGAGAGCCAGCGATAAGTCCAGCAATAATGGAGGCAAGTCCACAAGCTACTGCTGTAAATCCACCAAGCATATAGCGATGAATCCCTGCAATTAGCCCTGCACCAAATCCAACCCTCTTTCCACCAAGAAGTCCAGCAAGAACGACTCCGATTACTCTTGAATTCGCGATGGCTTCGTCAGAAGAAACTTCAAGTGGCCATGAATTAAATTGGAGTGAATCTGTACTAAATGTTAATCCTGTATATGTTCCGATGATCCCAAAGAAACCAAAGAAGCCAATCGCAACATACTGCTGCTTACGAGCAAGCTGATCGCTGTATATCATATCTCGGAAGAAGCGAAAGCGGGTTAGCACAAACGCAATTGTGACGATAATGCCAAGTCGCTCTAGCATCGTAAGCAAGAGTTCGAACATGAGGGAAAGCTCCTTTCTGGTCTTTCTGGTGCCTGTCACCACCCGGTTTAAGTCAAATTCTGTCGAATGATAAAGCGGTTACTTCTTATTATACGTGTTTTAATGAAGAGATAAAATGGATGGAAGAGAGAAGGCGAATCACTCACACATAAGCTACGATTTCATCTAGCCTCTTATTTTTACGTTTGAATATCAAATTTCCTTAACCGGTACTGCAAGCTTTGTCTACTTAGACCTAACACTTTTGCGGTTTTTGAGATATTGTTTTTGTTTTCTTGAAGCACCTTTTGGATATAAACTTTTTCAGCTTTCTCCATTTGTTCTTTCAATGGGATAATTTGATTGGAATGATGTATGGTAAGTTGATTAGCCTCAATCAAATGCCTTTCTTTTTGTAATGGCGATTTATTTCGATACTGAATGGGCAAATGAGAATAGTGTATGATGTCTTCGCTCATCATTAAATTCATTGCCCCTTCAATAATATGTTCTAATTCTCGTACATTCCCTGGCCAGTCGTAAGCTTGAAATGATTCAGAGACTTCCGTATCTACTCCTTTAACATCCATTTGAAAGAGATCGTTATATTTTGAGATAAACGAATCCACTAATAAAGAGATGTCCTCTTTCCTTTCTCTAAGTGGAGGGATAAATAGAGTCACAACCCCAAGTCGGTAATACAAGTCTTTACGCATTCGTTCCTTCGCAATGGCTTCAATGGGATCTTCGTTCATTGTAGCGATGATTCTAACGTCAATGGCCTTATCTTCTGTGTCACCAATGCGCCGAATTGTTTTTTCCTGTAGGACTCTCAATAGTTTCGCTTGTAAATTCATACTTAAAGAATTAATTTCATCAAGTAATAACGTCCCGCCTTCTGCTTGTTCAAATAAGCCTGGTCGCTCAGTTGCTCCTGTAAATGCGCCTCGCTTCGTACCGAACAGAAGGCTTTCAATCAAATTATCAGGTAAGGCAGCACAGTTTTGCGAAATAAACGGAGCGGAAGAACGGTGGCTACCATTGTGGATGCTTTGAGCAAATAATTCTTTTCCTGTTCCGGTTTCCCCAACGATCAAAACAGACGACGATGTTCGTGTGCTTCGTTTTGTATTCTCAATCACTTCTTGAATGGCAAGACTATCTCCAATAATGCTATCGAATGTGAATCGAGTGTTTCCTTTTCGATTCATATTGTCACGAATTAACCGTTCAAGCTTTGTTACGTCGTTAGAAATCTCGACAGCGCCTTTAATAGTTCCATTTTCTAAAATGGGAAATGAGTTGTTAATTGTTGTGATTTCTTTCCCTTTATTATTGAAATACGTTTGCTTCACATTCGACGTTTCGATGCCTTTTTGAAGTGCCTTAACAAGCGTGCTGCTCTCATTCGCTGAGAACATAAAGACATCTAATAAATATTTATCAACAACATCCTGACGATCCATGGCTTCAATTTGCATCATTTTAGGATTATAAATGATCGTTTTGCCTTTTTCATCAATCACATGAACGCCGACGTCGATTTCATCGATGATTTTTTTGTATACATGATTCATAGTTTTAAGTGCTTTCCAATCGTTCTCCGTTTCATTATCCAAGTTACGTACCTCCTTTGTTACTACCGCTATTGTATGTATGGAAGTACATGGATTGCAATATTATTTTGCACACACATGCAAAATAAATCAATTGTATGCAAAGAGGTTTTGCATGGTGAAATTGAATAATCCCCGTCCTTCCTAAGATTTAATCGTTTTAAAAAGTTGGCATAAAACTTGCTTGTTACTAAGGAGAGGGAGAGCGAAGTTCTTTTTGCTCCTCTAGGTGAGGCGAACTTTTAAAGGAGGAAGAACATGAAGACACAAACAACGACTGAGAATGTGATTGAAAAAACAACCCAATTTGGAGCGAATAACTATAACCCGCTTCCAATTGTTATTACGGATGCAGAAGGGGTGTGGGTGAAAGACCCTGAAGGTAACCGATATATGGATATGTTGAGTGCTTATTCAGCAGTTAATCAAGGACACCGTCATCCGAAAATTATTCAAGCCTTAAAGGACCAGGCAGATCGCATTACATTAACATCCCGAGCTTTTCATAACGACCAATTGGCTCCGTTTTATGAGAAGGTAGCAAAGCTAACAAATAAAGCAAAAGTTCTTCCAATGAACACTGGGGCAGAAGCAGTGGAAACCGCTATTAAAACGGTGCGACGCTGGGCTTATGATGTGAAAGGCGTTTCAGAAAATCAGGCTGAAATTATTGCATGTGTCGGAAATTTCCATGGACGTACAATGACGGCTGTATCTCTCTCTTCTGAGGCTGAATACCAGAGAGGATTTGGTCCAATGTTACCGGGAATTAAATTGATTCCATACGGTGATATTGATGCGCTACGAAATGCCATTACACCAAATACAGCTGCTTTCCTATTTGAACCGATTCAAGGAGAAGCAGGGATTGTCATTCCTCCAGAAGGCTTTTTAAAGGAAGCTTATGATGTTTGTAAAGAAAATAATGTGCTTTACGTTGCAGATGAAATTCAAGCTGGTCTTGGGCGCTCGGGTAAAACATTTGCGTGCGATTGGGAAAATGTTGAACCGGATATTTACATTCTTGGAAAAGCGCTAGGCGGAGGCGTCTTCCCAATCTCATGTATTGCTGCTAATGAAGAGATTCTTGGTGTCTTTAATCCTGGCTCACACGGATCCACATTTGGTGGGAATCCGCTTGGCTGTGCCGTTTCCGTTGCTGCTCTTGAAGTTTTAGAAGACGAACAGTTAGCTCAGCGGTCACTCGAGCTTGGAAACTATTTTCAAGAAAAATTAAAGGAAATCGATAACCCTCTAATTAAAGAAGTACGTGGTAAAGGATTATTTATCGGAGTTGAATTAACAAAGCCAGCAAGATCTTACTGCGAAAAGTTAAAAGAAGAAGGGCTTTTATGTAAGGAAACGCATGATACGGTGATCCGATTTGCGCCACCGCTTATCATTTCAAGAGAAGATCTTGATTGGGCCATAGCTAAAATCGTAAATGTGTTGTCCAAGTAAGAACAATAAATAAGATGAGGTGTCTACATGGAAGCGGCAGTTAGCCAACATTTAAAGCAGGCTGAAAAACAAGATACGGAATCACTGAATTTATTTTACTCCACTCAAATCGTTGTGAAGGAAGCACTGGATCAACTTGGCTATTCAGATGAGGTGTATGAACTTTTAAAAGAACCAATGAGAATGCTAACTGTCCGCATTCCCGTTCGAATGGATAATGACAAGGTTCGAATTTTTACCGGATATCGGTCCCAACATAATGATGCGGTGGGACCGACAAAAGGTGGGGTGCGATTTCATCCAGAGGTGAATGAAGATGAAGTGAAGGCTTTATCTTTATGGATGAGTTTAAAGTGTGGAATCGCCAATTTACCTTACGGCGGAGGAAAGGGCGGGATCATTTGTGATCCTCGTGAGATGTCATTCCGAGAATTGGAACGGTTGAGTCGTGGTTACGTTCGCGCGATCAGCCAGATCGTTGGTCCAACAAAAGATATACCTGCTCCAGATGTTTTCACAAATTCTCAAATTATGGCCTGGATGATGGATGAATACAGTCGGATTCGTGAATTTGATTCTCCGGGATTCATTACGGGTAAACCAGTTGTGCTTGGTGGCTCTCATGGAAGGGAAACAGCAACAGCTCGTGGCGTAACGATTTGTATTGAAGAGGCTGCTAGAAAGAAAGGAATCAAGCTATAGGGAGCGCGCGTCGTAATTCAAGGGTTTGGAAATGCTGGTAGTTTTTTAGCGAAATTCATGCATGATGCAGGAGCTAAAATTATTGGGATCTCCGATGCCTATGGTGCGATCTATGATGCCGATGGATTAGATATTGATGACTTGCTAGATCGCCGCGATAGTTTTGGAACGGTGACAACGTTGTTTAAGAATACGATTACGAACAAGGAACTGCTTGAGCTAGACTGCGATATCCTAGTTCCGGCGGCGATTTCCAATCAAATCACCATCGACAATGCTTCAGCTATTAAAGCTTCCATAGTAGTGGAAGCTGCGAATGGACCGACAACAATCGAGGCCACTAAAATTTTAACAAAGCGGGGCATTTTACTTGTTCCCGATGTGCTTGCAAGTTCAGGGGGTGTGATAGTCTCCTATTTTGAATGGGTTCAAAACAATCAGGGATATTATTGGACAGAGGAAGAAGTAGAAGCAAGGTTGCGAAAAGTGATCGTTGAGTCTTTTGCGAAAGTTTATGAAATCTCAAAAACTTACCACGTTGATACAAGGTTAGCAGCTTATATGGCAGGAATTCGAAAGATGGCAGAAGCTTCAAAGTTTCGAGGTTGGGTTTAGGTCGAGCGGCTTTTAAATGACTGTAACGAAAGGGAGGATGAAAAAAATGAATGAGATCGTTCATACAATCAACAGTCCTTACTCTGGAACAATTGAGCAAGTCGTTACACAGCCATTGGATCACGTATATGAGTGGGAAACATTGTTTTTAGTTAAGACAGTAGAAGGTAAACTTGAACACGTTAATGTTGGGGCGAGTGGACATCTCCTTTCAATAGAAGTGAGTCAGGGAGAAGAGATTACACCTGTTACAGTGCTAGGAACATTGAGAGATGATTTGTTAATAACCGGGAGCGATTGAAGTGATAGAAACGCAACACCCTTTTCTGTATAAGCGGAAAGGGTACATAAGTAGACCGTGGGCAGTCAAATTGGAGGTAAGCGAATGAGGAAAAGCGGCAAAGAGATGACTTTTGGTTTAGCAATTATACCGTTTATAGCCATGATTATTGTGATGGGTTTTACCATTGTCGTGTTTGAAGGAAGTGCGCACATCCCTCTTATTTTAGGTGCTTTTGTATCCGCTTTCATAGCGTGGTTTGTTGGTTATAGCTGGGGTGAAATTGAATCTAGTATTTATAAAGGTATCCGTCTTTCATTGCCAGCGGTGGTTATCATCATTCTTGTCGGGATTGTCATAGGAGCGTGGATTGGCGGGGGAATTGTTGCAACGATGTTTTATTATGGCTTAAAGCTCATTTCGCCTGCTTTTTTCTTAGTTTCTATTGCCGTCATTTGTGCGATTGTCTCAATTGCGACTGGAAGTTCGTGGTCAACGATGGGAACAATCGGCATTGCGGGAATGGGAATCGGAATGAGTATGGGGATTCCTTCAGGTATGGTCGCTGGGGCGATTATTTCTGGAGCCTATTTTGGCGATAAGATGTCTCCTCTATCAGACACAACGAATCTAGCTTCTGGAACGGTTGGAGCGAATTTATTCGAGCATATCAAGCATATGACGTATACCACCATTCCGGCGTTTATCATTGCGCTTAGCGTGTACTGGTATCTAGGTGCAAAGTTTTCCTCTAATAAAATTGATTTTGAGAAAATCGAATCCATTATGAAAGTGCTACAAGATTCTTTCGTTATTTCGCCATGGTTGCTTTTAGCGCCTGCACTCGTCATCGTATTGGTATCCAAAAAGGTACCCGTAATTCCGTCCCTAATGGCTGGTATTATACTAGGATTTCTAGCAGACATTTTTGTACAGGGTGGCGATGTTGGAACAGCTGTGAATACATTACAAAACGGCTTTTCCATCGAGACGGGAAACGCAACAATCGATGAACTTTTTAATCGTGGTGGTATTGACGACATGATGTACACCGTATCACTCGTTATTTGTGCGATGACGTTTGGTGGAATACTGGAGAATACGGGAATGCTTAATGCAATCGTAACTCAAATTATTAAAATAGCGAAGACAGCAAAGGGCTTATTAACGACGACGGTGATGTCGGCATTTGCGACCAATGTTCTAACAGCAGAGCAGTATATTTCAGTCGTACTCCCAGGCAGAATGTATGTAAAGAGATATAGAGAGCTAAATCTTCATCCGAAAAATTTATCACGTGGGATTGAAGATGGTGGGACATTAACTTCTGTGTTTGTGCCATGGAACACATGTGCTGTATTTATATTTGGTACGTTGGGAGTGTCTGTAATTGACTATGCGCCATATGCGATTTTAAATTACCTTGTTCCTATTCTTTCGATTGCCTTTGCGTGGAGTGGTTTAACAATTGCTTATATGACGAAAGAAGAGAGAATGAATTGGGTAGAGGATGAGGATAAGGTAGAGGATGTTGGATAATAGGTTAGGTATTTTAAGGAAAATATGAAAAGCAGAATCCCCTCTGAAAGGGATTCTGCTTTTCTATCTTTTTGGAACTCATCCACAAAGTTCAGTAAGTATCTTTTGAATTGTGTAGATGCTATCATCCTTCTTAAACTGCTTCGAGAAGGTAGGAGTCTGTGAACTGGAAATCCAGATTTTAAGCTCTGCATCAAGATCAAAGTGTCCTGCCGTTTCAATGCTGAAGTGCGAAATGCTCTTGTATAGAACAGAATGATATTCCACTTTCTTACCTGTCATGCCTTGCTTGTCCACAAACAAAAGGCGTTTATCTGTAAAGACGATTAAATCCCTCACAAGCTTAAATGCAGCATTCACCTCTTCTGTTTCTGAAAGAATGGTAGATAGCTCTTTTTGCACATCTTCTTTCTTCATCGTTGAAGCATTCCCCATAAATCCGCTTAAAATACCCATTGTAACTCCTCCTTCACATTTGTATTATGTTCTCCCTCATATTCTAGCATAGGTAGTGCCTGTCACCACCCGAACGGGCTCGAATGCTGTCGAGCAATATATGGATAAAAGAAGAGGTTCTTGCATACGTATCGTATGATGCTCGTGATAAATACGAGTTAGCTATACGATCAGGATTAACGGCAATTATTTCTTATTTATAGGAGGGGTAACAATGCCATTTTTGAATATTAAAGATGATGTAGAGCTTTATTATGAAGATGTTGGTATGGGGCAGCCTGTGATTTTCATTCATGGCGTTTGGATGAGTAGCCGCTTTTTCAAAAAGCAGCTTCCGTACTTTAGACAAAAGTATCGTGCGATTTCTCTAGATTTAAGAGGTCATGGCCAATCCTCACACGTTCAAACAGGGCACACAGTGGCAAACTATGCTCGTGATCTGAAGAAATTTATTGACCAGCTTCATCTTAAGGACGTAATGCTAGTTGGATGGTCAATGGGGGCATTTGTAATATGGGAATACTTGCAGCAGTTCGGTGAGGATAACGTGAAGGGGACAGTTATTGTTGATGAGCTAGCATCGGATTTTAAGTGGCCAGATTTTGAAATAGGCGCATTTGATCTACCGGCACTCACCGGAATGATGAGAGAGATTCAATCGGATCAAAAAGGTTTGCTTCAAGGATTCATTCCATTGATGTTTAAAAAAGATTTGTCTGAATCTGAGCTCGAGTGGATGTTAGCAGAGACAACCAAAATGCCTGCTTCCATTGCAAGCGCGATTCTTTTCGATCAATCCATCATTGACTGCCGCCCTTATTTAAACCAAATAACGAAACCAACGCTATTGTGTTTTGGAAAAGAAGAAAAGCTCATCCCAGTAGCAGCAGGGGAGCACTTAAATCGAGCGATCCCTAACTCGAAACTTGAATTGTTTGAAGAAAGCTGTCACTGTCCGTTTATAGAAGAAGCTGATAAGTTTAATCGAGTTGTTGATGAGTTTATTGGAGGTTTAAATTAGTGCCTGTCACCGCCCGATTAAGCTCAAATTTTGTCGAAATAATAAAAGCTTAGAAATTAAATAAACGTTTAATTAAGAATAGAGTGTGGACCTATTAAGGTTCGCACTTTATTTTTTGCTAGATAGAGGAGAATTTCGAAACCTGTCGAATGTTTAAATTTGGAATGAAATGATAAACGGGGAGGGTGAAATCTCGAGATAAGTATTCATGTTAAGCTAACTATATTAGCTGAATTAAGAAACAACTTTCACAGCAAAGAAGGAGTCAAACATGACAAAAATTTGGTTTAATAGATGGTTTACTACTGTGGCACATTACATAGAGTTAATTCGACAAAACGAAGATGGAGCAGAATTTGAAGTGTATGGTTCACACCCGAACGAAGATGCTTTGTATTTACAGTATTGCGATCATTCTTTTGTTGAACCTGATATTAGTGGCGATGCGTACGTTGCGTATTGTCTACAAGTTTGTGCTGAAAAGAACATCGATTTGTTCATACCTCGTAAAGAAAATGTCCTCATCTCGAAAAACCTTTCGAAATTTCACAGCATCGGTGTAAAAGTTCTCGTATGTGACGCAGAATTAATGGCTCTTATGGATAATAAAGCGGCTATGTACCAATCCATTCTTACAAAGGAAGCAGAGAAAAAGACATCGCTCGTTCCTATTCCAGATTACGCAGTAGTTACCAATGTAGAAGAATTCAAAAAAGCTTATCAACATCTTCGTAAAAAAGGTCATACTGTCTGTTTTAAACCTGTGATTGGTGAAGGTGCCAATGGTTTTCGGGTTATTAGTGAGGGGCAGGAAACGATTGAAGAACTTCTTACGGGTGGGGTATCTAGAAGAATTTCAATAGAGCAAGCTTGCTCTATTTTAAGTCAGAAAGATTCGTTCCAAGACTTAATGGTCTTAGAGTACTTAGATGGTTATGAGTATAGTATCGATTGTCTTGCGTATGATGGAGAGCAGCATCTTGCTATCCCTCGTAAGAAAGTTGAGGGAAGAGTAAGAGAACTTGAGAACAATGAAGAGTTACTAGAGATTGCACGAGCTATTCATAAGGAATATAACATTGATTACATCTCAAATATTCAAGTTAAGTTCAGCAATGGAATTCCAAAGCTTCTTGAAATTAACCCAAGGATGGCTGGGGGATTGAATATTAGCTGCTTATCGGGCGTAAACATCCCGTACGAAGCGATTAAACTGTTGCAAAATGGTGGTAATCCGTTCCTTAATTTAAATCCAGAAATGGGTGTTCGCGCTAGCCATATAGAAAAAGAAGTTATTCTTTCTTAATTTAAAGGAGGCACTCTGATGAGTATTACATTAATGAAGAAAAACGCTGGTATTATTTTGAAGAAAAAGAATTTAGATCAAGTTGTAGCTAGAGTAGGTCTTGTCCTTGATATTAGTGGTTCAATGCGGAAACTATACAAAGAAGGCGTCGTTCAAAAAGTCGTCGAGCGAGTTCTTGCAGTCGCAAGTCAATTCGATGATGATGGTTCACTAGATGTATGGGTATACGATAATGAGTTTAGTCGATTAAAGCCTGTAACAGAATTTGATTTCGAAGGTTACGTGGATCGTCAAATTCTTTCGAACGATCTCGTTCATAAATTTGGTCGAAATGATGAACCTCTCGTTATGGAAGATGTCATTAGTAAATACGTAGAAGAAGATCCATCGAAAGAGCCCGTGTTCATTGTATTTATTAATGATGGGGGCTGTAAACGTGGAATTAAGAAAGCCATTGTCGAATCTTCAGACCAACCTCTTTTTTGGCAGTTTATTGGTATAGGAGATTCAAACTTCGATGTACTTGAGAAATTGGACACAATGACGGGACGGTTCATTGATAACGCCAACTTCTTCCATATAGGAGATATTGACCGGACAAGTGATGAAGTGTTGTACAATAATCTTCTAAATGAATTTCCTGATTGGTTGGAGGAAGCAAAGGATAAAAGAGTTATTCAGTAAGTAGCTAGTTCCCTATGTTAACAGAATCGACAAAATCTTTTCATTTTATCGTTGTTGCTCAATGGTTAAAGGATTCATTTTAGCTGAAAATATGTTAGTTTTAAATAGAAAGAATTCATTTTTCTAGTTAAAAACAATTTTTTTGTTGAAACATGAAACTTTCTGAATCTAGGCACGTATTACAGAATAGGCAGTTAACTATTAAACTTAACACGCACCATCTCATATTTAACTTAAATCTACTAACAGGAGTGAAACGATTTGACAATTTCTTTGCAGAAAGGTCAACGAATTGACTTAACAAAAGGAAATGCCGGCTTATCGAAAATTATGGTTGGCCTTGGTTGGGATCCAGTTGAGCAAAAGAAAGGTGGTCTTCTAGGCGGTCTTTTTGGAGGCGGAAGCGGCGGCGCTAACGTTGACTGTGATGCTTCTCTCCTTATGCTCGAGGACGACAAATTAACTTCTAAAAAAGATTTAATTTACTTCGGTAACTTAAAAAGCGCATGCGGAAGTATCAATCATACTGGTGACAACCTGACTGGTGCTGGAGACGGTGATGACGAGCAAATTATGGTTGATCTCAGTAAGGTGCCACAGCGTATTACAAAACTCGTTTTTGTAGTAAATATCTATGATGCTGTGAAACGCAAACAGGATTTTGGTATGATTCAAAATGCGTTTATTCGCGTAGTAAACCAGTCGAATCAAGAAGAAATGATTAAATTTAATCTCACAGATAACTATTCTGGTAAGACAAGCCTCTTTGTAGCAGAAATCTATCGCCACGGCAGTGAATGGAAATTTGCCGCGATTGGTAATGGAACGAACGATGCTGGCTTAAGCGACATTGCAAAAAAATATTAAACTACTAAAATTCTAAAGGGGTTGACGAGCATGGCTGTATCATTATCTAAAGGACAAAAAGTAGATTTAACAAAAACAAATCCAGGTCTATCAAAGGTTATTGTAGGACTTGGATGGGACACAAATAAATACGATGGCGGAAATGACTTTGACCTTGACGCAAGTATCTTCCTATTAGACAGCACTGGTAAGTGTTCTTCTGATAAAGATTTTGTTTTCTATAATCAAACAGAAGGTGGCGGCGGTTCGGTTGTTCATACAGGCGATAACCGTACTGGTGAAGGAGAAGGAGATGACGAACAAGTAAAAGTTCATCTTCATGATGTTCCAGCTGAAATTGAGAAAATTTCTTTCGTCATTACGATACATGATGCTGAAGCGCGTAATCAGAATTTCGGACAAGTATCTAATGCATTTGTACGCATTCTAAATGAAGATTCAAACGAAGAGCTCATTCGTTATGATCTTGGAGAAGATTTCTCGATTGAAACAGCGATTATTGTTGGAGAACTTTACCGTCATAATGGCGAATGGAAATTCTCTGCAGTAGGATCTGGTTATCAGGGAGGACTTGCTAGAATCGCAACTGATTTTGGTTTACAAGTCGGATAAACTCTTCTTTTTTGGCAAGAGGGATGCCTCCCTCTTGCCATTCCAATATAAACGCGAATTGGGGGATCACATTGGGAATTCAACTATCTAAAGGACAGAGAATTGATTTAACAAAGACTAATCCAGGACTCGTTAAAGGACTTATTGGGCTTGGTTGGGACACGAACAAATACCAGGGAGGCTCTGACTTTGATCTAGATGCATCGGCATTTTTAGTTGATGCAAATAATCGTTGTCAGGACGATCTGGATTTTATTTTTTATAACAACTTAGAGCATCCAAGTAAATCAGTCATTCATACAGGTGATAACCGAACAGGTGAAGGTGATGGAGATGATGAACAACTGATCGTCGACTTCTCAAAAATTCCTGCGCATGTTGATAAAATTGGGATCACCGTCACGATACATGATGCTGAAACACGCCACCAGAACTTTGGACAAGTATCAAACGCATTTGTTCGTCTTGCGGATGAATCTTCTGGAGAAGAGCTATTGCGATTTGACCTTGGCGAAGATTTTTCAATTGAAACAGCCGTCGTCGTTTGTGAACTATATCGACACGGTAACGAATGGAAATTCAATGCAATAGGTAGCGGGTTCTCAGGTGGACTTGCATCCCTTTGTAAAAATTATGGCCTTGAGGTTTAAGGCTTAGCTAGTTGACATTAGGAGGAAACATCAAGTGGAAATCTTACAAGAAATTCTAAACACATATGCCTCTTTCTTTGATTGGGAAATGTGGGGAGAAGTTTTAACTGACCCTGTTTCATGGGGACTTATCGGTACGCTGGTGCTTTTAGAAGGGCTGCTATCAGCTGATAACGCACTAGTACTTGCCGTTATGGTTAAACACCTTCCACCAGAAAAACGTAGAAAAGCGCTAACCTATGGGTTAATAGGGGCATATTTCTTCCGATTCTTATTTATTGGTATTGGTATGTATCTTATTAAATTTTGGTGGATCAAAGTATTTGGTGCCGCATACCTTGCGTGGATTGTAATTCAACACTTTAGAAGTAAAGGTGAAGAAGAAGGTACGGAGGGTATGAAAAAGGATACCTGGCTTGTTCGAACCTTTGGTTTATTTTGGGCAACTGTTATTTCAGTAGAATTAATGGATATTGCGTTTTCTGCTGATAGTATTTTAGCTGCACTAGCTATTTCAGAACAAGTATGGGTACTGTTACTCGGAGGTATGATTGGTATTCTTCTTATGAGAACAGTAGCGGGTGTATTTCTGAAGTTGATTGAAAGAGTTCCTGAAATGGAAAATACAGCGTTTGTATTAATTGCAATCATCTCAGTGAAAATGTTCTTAAGCGTGTTCCATATTGAAATCCCGCACGTTGCTTTCTTTGGTATTATCGTGCTTGCCTTCCTTGGAACGTTTGTTGTTCATTACATTAACAATAAAAATCGACCATACGCTGAAGAAACAGCATCAGCAAAAGAGAACGAATAATATAAAGAGGAGGAGACGCGGGTGCTCTCCTTCTTTTTTATACAATGAAACTTTCAATTTAGTAAAAATAGAAGCTAATATAACCTAATAATTAGGACTTAGGGGGTGAAGACGCTGGAATATTTTAAATATCTATCAGAAATGCAAAAGGAGCAAATTTTCTATAAAAAACCAACACCTATTAATAAACATATAGATCGTGAACAGCTATCGTATGCGGTTGGTGCTGCTTTGTATATGCCTGCGATTCGAAAAGATATTGCTGAGATCGTGATCCAAGGCAAGTACCAAGAATTGACTACGATTGTGCTTGATCTTGAAGATGCAATTGGGGACAACTGTGTGGATGAGGCGATCGATCAGACGGTAGAACACCTTTCTTCTATCGCGCAAGCTATGAATGATCGTCAATTGTGTTGGGAGACACTGCCCCTACTGTTCATTCGTGTCCGGTCAGCTGAGCAGTTAAACGAAGTGGCAAATAAATTAGGTGCTTCTATTCACTATTTGACAGGTTTTGTGTTTCCTAAATTCTCCTCTAAGAATGGTGGAGAGTATTTACATACTCTCAAAAAAGTAGAACGAACGGCAGGTGCTCTTCTATATGGCATGCCGATTTTAGAGTCGCCAGAGCTTTTCTATAAGGAATCACGCTATACAGAATTCCAACGCATATCTTTGCTATTAAAAGAATACGAATCCTCTATTCTTAACGTCCGTATAGGAGCAACTGATCTATGTGGACTTTATGGAATCCGCCGCAGTGCCCAATCAACAATATACGATATATCGATAATGAGAGACTTTATATCTGATGTCGTCAATTATTTTGGTAGAACCTTTGTTATCTCGGGTCCTGTATGGGAGTATTTTAATAGCAGAAGAGAAGTAAGTGCACATGGGAACGAAACCATACTGGACTATAACACAGGACTGTTGAACGAGACGCTGCTTGATTTGACGAATGGTCTAATTGGTAAAACTGTCATCCACCCTACTCATATGAAAGTCGTACAGTGTGTAAATATTGTATCGAAAGAAGAATATCTTGATGCACTTAGCATTTTGGATCACGTAAGTGGGGATGTAGGCGTGCTGAAAAGCGAATCACAAAATAAGATGAATGAGATTAAACCGCATTATAAGTGGGCGATGAAGATCATTACGAAATCGAATATATACGGGGTGTATCATGACAAGTACAATTTCATCAAAATGCTTACCGAAACAGTACCATTTTCAGATCCTGTCGGATATGAGCGTTAAGTTAGAGGTTACTCAAAATAAATTGAACATACCGGTTGAGGAATTTTTTCAAATGGCAGCTAGAATTAATAAAAAAAGAGGTTTTTTGTTTGTTAGTAAAATGCTTGGCAAGCATATTCCGGTTCATCCTCATAAATCGCTACTTGCCTCAGGACTCTTAGCAATCACTTATTATGAGAGCGTGACAGGAGAGTCCATCGATTATTTATCAGAAGTAAGAGATGGGTTTTTAAGCAACCACCTGGAAGAAGTTAAGAAATCGTACGAGCGATTGCTAAACAATCCTCTCTATCTTGAGGAACCACCAATAGTAATTGGATTTGCTGAAACGGCTACAGCGCTCGGACATGCTGTATTTGATAGCTTTCAAGAAGGATACTATATTCATACAACAAGAGAAAATGTAAGTGATTTAGATCCAGAATTTAACTTTAAAGAAGAGCATTCTCATGCTGTGGATCAACGGTGTTATGCAGATCGGTCTATTCTAATGAAGTCTAATCCAGTTGTATTAGTAGATGATGAAATAACAACTGGCAAGACTTGTCTAAATATCATCAGGGAACTCCACGCAAACTATCCTCGCAAACATTATGCTGTTCTTTCTCTATTAGACTGGCGATCTGATGAACATATGGAACAATATAAAGCATTAGAAATGGAACTTGGGATTACAATTAGCGTTGTTTCTTTGCTTAAAGGAACTATTAAATTCGAAGGAAAGCCTCTTGAGCATCCGATTCATGACTTTCAATCAAGTCGATATCTTAGTGATGTAGCCGAGATTAATCGCATTGATTTATCATCTTGTTTCGATTCACGTAATGAAAATGACTATTTAACTTATAGCGGTAGGTTTGGAATTAATGGAACGGATAAGGCGAAGATAGAGGATTCATGTCAGAAAGCATCGAATCTCTTAAAGAAAGAATCACTCGAAGGGAAGACTCTATGCCTTGGCACTGGGGAGTTTATGTATATCCCGATGAAAATTGCCTCTTATCTAAATGGTGAGGTGTATTATCATTCCACGACAAGAAGTCCGATACAGCCGGTAGATATTGAAGGATATGCGATATCAAATGGATTCACATTTCAGAATCCAGAAGATCAACAAATTCAGCATTACGTCTACAACATTCCTGAAGGTGAATATGAGCAAGCTTTTCTCTTTTTTGAAAAAAGTGTCCCAGATGCTGACCTTAAAGAAATTATAGCAATATTAGAAGAACGGGATATAAAAACGATTCATATTGTAACGTGTTCTTGAAGAGAGGGATGAACAAATTGACTGTACAGACTACCAAAATGGGAAGTTATCCTGATCAAGATGTAACTTTCCTTCTAAAAGATTTATCAGACATCACAATGGAAAAAAGTACGATGGAGAGAGAACAGGCAATTCAGAAAGGTACACACTATTCTGAGATGCTTCCTATTGAGTATAAGCCGACAGATGAATATATGAAATTGTTCTATACTTCACTCGAAGAGGCGAAGCACAAAGTGGCTGTAGCAGTAGGGATTGTTGCTGAACAGCTTGTGGCGGAAAGAGGCTTTCAAACAGTACTTGTTTCGCTTGCTAGAGCAGGCACGCCAAT
This sequence comes from Anaerobacillus sp. 63XJN7_5_ISO-PGPR-S23-430, assembly GCF_056173695.1. Classification (NCBI taxonomy): domain Bacteria; kingdom Bacillati; phylum Bacillota; class Bacilli; order Caryophanales; family Bacillaceae; genus Anaerobacillus; species Anaerobacillus sp. 63XJN7_5_ISO-PGPR-S23-430. The sequence goes on from NZ_CM149686.1 coordinate 403,523, forward strand.
AGGTGTATTAATCAAGCGTTACCTTTCTTATAAGTATGATCGAGAACTTCCCCATTACAGCATTTCTATTATTAGGGACAGAGGCATTGATGAGAATGCTCTTCAATTTATTTTAAATCAGCATCCTGATTCGTCTATTACGTTTATTGACGGATGGACTGGAAAAGGAGCGATTACAAAGGAGTTAACAAAGTCAGTAGCAGAATTTAATGCTAGTACTGGCAAGAATCTATCGAGCGAATTAGCCGTTTTAGCAGACCCAGGTGACTGTTCTTCTCTTTTTGGAACTCGTGAAGATTTTCTGATTCCAAGTGCTTGTTTAAATTCAACCGTATCAGGGCTTGTCAGTCGTACTGTGCTTAATAATAATTGGATTCATGAGGGAGATTTTCACGGAGGCAAATACTACTCGGAGCTTGCTGCAGAAGATGTCTCCAACTTATTCGTCGATACAATTTGTACACAGTATCCTTTGATCGCTACAGAGGTTGAAGATGGATTGCAAGATATCTCAAAGGAAGATCGCAAGCCGAAGTGGAAAGGACTTGAATCCATCGAAAACATCCAGAGGGATTATGGAATAGCAAACAGTAACCTCATCAAACCTGGTGTTGGAGAAACAACGAGAGTATTGTTACGGCGTGTTCCATGGAAAATTCTTGTGCATCCAGATGCGGAAATGAACTTAGAACATATTCTTATTCTAGCAAGAGACCGAGGTGTTCCAATTGAAGAGTACGCAAACATGTCTTATTCATGCTGCGGACTGATTAAGCCTATGGAGAAAGAATCATGAGAGCATTTGCTAGTGACTTAGATCGCACGTTAATTTATTCTAGTAGAATGATCGAGCAAGATACCCAGCAAAACTATGAATTAATTGAAACACTTGATGGAAAGGAAATTTCGTATATTTCCAACTATGCTAGTGAGTTATTACAGAAGGTAAATAAAGAGATTTATTTTATCCCTGTTACAACAAGAACAGTTGAACAATACCGTCGTATCACATTTTTTCAAACAACGATTCAACCCGAATACGCCATAACAAGTAATGGCGGTCGAATTTTAAAGAACGGAAAAGTATTGAGTGACTGGTCGAATCGAATCAATGCTTCGTTAGAAGAGTGCTTGTCGCTTGATGCCTTTGTTCGGCAACTGGAGAACCTTATCACAGGAAACTGGGTTGAGCGAATTCGTCATGCAGACTCCCTTTTTGTTTACCTAATTATTAAACGAGATCATGTATCGTCCGAAGAACTCTATCATTTATTTGAGTGGTCACGTGAGCAGGGATGGCAACCTAGTCTTCAGGGGAGGAAGCTTTATTTTGTTCCAAATCCAGTAAACAAATGGAAAGCCGTCGACTATTTGAAGAAAGAGATTGGATTATCTTACGTGTATACAGCAGGAGACTCCCTTCTTGATTATGAACTTGTTCACCAAGGTGATTGTGGCTATGTACCTGCACATGGTGAAGTTCTCGAAAGTTATCCCGATCTTCCCAAAACGACAGCCCATGGAATGAAGGCCTCAGAAGAAATTCTAGACTCCATTGTTGGCGACTTATCTTTAAAAAAGGAATCGGTAGAACAAAAGAGTTAAGTATGGAAGAAATAGTATGTTATTCTGAAAGATAGAAGATGTTATATTGATGAAAGAATGGCTAGAAATAAATAGGGTTACTTCTTACTTGTAAAAGTATAATAAAATTATGAATGTAGGGAGGCTTGATCGGAACTGACCATCCTCCGGAAAGGAATGAGAAAGCGGGGAGAACATCATGAGTCACTATGATCAAATTCTTATCAAGAAAACACCACTTGATGATGAGAATTTAAATGAACTATTATTCAAGCCGTTTCCTGAACGAACTCCTTATGAGAACGGGAACGAATTACTTATAACGCAAATCGTGGGGAGATTTTTGGGGAGCTATTATGATGAGAATGAATATTTTCTTCAGCTGCATGAGCTATCGAATTCTAACTATTTTCATGTATTAAGTGAAGAATTGAATAAGGTAATAAGTCCTGAACGACTTCAGGCGATTCAATCGATTCATTCCATTAACCAAAAAGAAAACGGACTTTCTGCGAATCGGTTTGTAGCCTTTTTGGAAGGCGCCAAACTTATTCCTTCACACAAAAATCCTGCCTTACATCGTCATTTGCGAAAATCATTAATCTCCATTCTTGAACTGTTTGAAAAACAGCATAATGGGGGATTTAGTCATCCGGAATTTCGCAGAGTACTTGTTGATTTAATGAAATGGACTTGGAATCATCTCGATCCATGGTTAGAAGGTGCGGAGTTTGAAATAAAGATGCCTGGTATTGTATGGTACGGTGAAGCTTCAACAAGTCAGCAATACTTTTTACTTTATCTTGTTCAGCTTGGATGCGATGTCCTTTATTTTCACCCTGAAGGAGTTGATTCGTTTGACGAACTCGATCCCGATGGGGAATTGATGGAGAAAAGGAAATTACCTACTACCGTCGCAATTGAACCATTTCCGATTGAAAAACCAGAGAGACGCTCTACGGTTGCTTATCGAGCAACAAAGGAAATGGATACGGTGCTTCATCATGAAGGATCGCAACTTTTTAAGCCTTGGCAGTTACGAAATTATTCCCCTAAGTCTGTTACGCTAAAAACGACTTATGATGAATTATTTCTGATTGCAAAGGAAAAAGCATTTATTAGACCTAATTTTAAAGTAGAGGATGGCACGGTCCATATCCCCTCTTTATTTGCTAAGATCATGGGAGTATCTGAGAATAAAAAGGAATACTGGAACCGACTTCAAGATATAAGTGAAGCAAAATCGACTACGATGATTCGTCAGTTTCCTTTCACACAAGAGGCGAGAGCGAATCAGAAATTTCACTACCAGCATACGATGAATCGGGAAGGAATGTTAGATCCTGAATTGATGATGCAGGGGAATTGGTGGCAGTATAAACACCTTCCAAATGAGACACAGAAAGCGATTGGACAAGCTATCTCAAGAATGTGTGCAAATCCGAAGCTGCTTCCGGAAGGTAATGAAACGGAAGAAGATATTAAGCTTTATTTATTCTCTCAAACTACAAAAATCCCTGAGGAGTTTGTTCATTTAATGCAAACGTTTGATTATTCTCAGGAAGTGCCGAAAGTAGTGCTATATAATACAGAAATGAACGGTACATTATCACGATCAGATGCAGCAGTGTTACACCTGCTAAATGAGTTCGGTATTGATATCATTCTATATAATCCTCCTGGTCATCAATGTATTGAGCGCTACCTTGATTCGAATCAGTTTGATACGCATTGGTTAGAGGAAATGGCATTTCGGCAGGATTTTAAAGAACCTTCTGTATTTCGTAAGCTATTTAAATCGATTAAATTATAATCAGGGAGTGATCGTCCATGACGAATGATACAGGCCTAACTACGCTCGATAAGAATGAAGAGATTACAGAAGCGAAGGCTGAAGATGTACGTTTAAAACTTCGCGAAGAGCAAGAAGTTCAAAAGCTTGCCGGTGAAATTGATGTAAAAGACCAAATGGCATTACTCGAATTTGGTAAAGAACCAGCGGTAGAGATTTCGAAGTTCTCAGATAAAATCTTATCTATGATGCGTACAACTAGCGTCACGGACTCAGGTGAGATGCTGAAACAACTTGGGAAAATCATGGATCGTTTTGATAAGAAAGATTTTGAAGAGCCGAAAACGGGCTTTCTCTCTAAGTTTTTCAAAAAAAGCAATGATATGGTAGAAAAGATTTTTGGTAAATATCAGACGCTCGGTGGAGAAATTGAGAAAGTACACGTTGAAATCTCCAAGTACAAAGATGAAATGTCTCGTTCTACTGGGACATTGGATGAAATGTACCAACATAATCTGAACTATTATGTAGAACTTGAGAAATACGTCGTTGCAGGTCAAATAAAGTTAGAAGAACTTCAAGATAAGGTTCCTGCGATCCAACAAAAAGTTAGTGGTGGCGATCAAATGGCGCAAATGGAGCTTGATACTTTGAATAATGCTATTCAGACGCTAGAGGAGCGCATCTATGATCTTGAGATGGCGAGAATGGTTGCAATTCAAACAGCTCCACAAATTCGACTGTTGCAGCGTGGAAACACTAAGCTAATAGGTAAGATCAATTCAGCCTTTATTATTACCATTCCTGTTTTTAAAAACGGTGTCATTCAAGCTGTGACCGCGAAGCGTCAGAAGCTTGTTGCTGATTCAATGAACGAGCTGGATCGTCGTACAAACGAAATGTTAAAAAACAATGCGCAGAACATCTCGAATCAAAGCGTTGAGATAGCTAAATTATCTGGTAGACCGAGTGTTAAGATTGAGACGATTGAGGAATCCTGGAATACAATCGTTAAAGGTATGGAAGAAACGAGAGCCATTGAGGACGAGAATAAACGTCTGCGAGATGAAGGTACGAAGCGAATTCTTGAACTTCAAGATAACATGAAGCAAATCGGTAATAATGCTAAACGTTCATAAATAAAAGGAGAGCGGGTTCCCGCTCTCCTTTTATTTATGAATTGAGTTTGTTTAATTTTTATCCTTGAGATTACCAGATCGTTCCTGATATTCACCTTTCGACTTATCACGTTTGCCTTCTTCTTGAAGGTGTTGGTCATCCTTTGCATTACCAATTTGATCTTTTACTTCACCTTTAGTTTTGGAAACAGCGCCTTTCACTTTATCACTTAGTCCTTTGCGATCACTCATTGCAAAAACGCTCCTTTCTCTTACGATTATCTAGTAAAGAAAATACCCCCTGAAGGCGGATGCCAAACGGCATTTTGCTTCAAGGGGCAGAAAATAGTACATTAGTTTGATTTGTCTTTTACAGGCTTATCTGTCCAAATATCTGATTTCAAGCCTTTTATCGTATCGGCGTAGAATTGAGGGTCTTTACCTGCTTTTCGCTGATCGCGATAGTCTTTCAATGCTACAAACGCCACTTTACCAATAATGGAGATGACGATTAAGTTCAAGAGTGCCATAAGACCCATGGAAAGGTCGGCCATGCCCCAAACGATACCGAATCCGGCTTTAGCACCGAACATAACCATGGCAAGAACGGCAAGTCTGTAAAGAAGAAGAGCGGTTTTGCTTGATTTAATAAATTCGATATTTGTTTCACCGTAGTAATAGTTACCAATAATTGAACTAAAAGCAAAGAGGAGAACGGCAACTGCTACGAATATACCTGCGCCACTTCCTAAGTGTTGGTTCATCGCTTCCTGAGTAAGCTGTACACCATCTAGCTTTGAATCAACATAGCCATCTGACATTAGGATCATAAATGCTGTTGCTGTAGCGATAAGTAGAGTATCCACGAACACACCAAGCGCCTGAATAAGTCCCTGCTTTACTGGGTGTGATACGTCTGCAGTTGCAGCAGCATTGGGAGCACTACCCATACCAGCTTCGTTAGAGAAAAGACCACGTTTGATTCCTAGAAGCATTGCGGCACCAACACCGCCTCCTGTCACTTCTTTTAAACCAAAAGCATGTTGGAAAATAAGAGCGATCATAGCTGGGATTTCAGTGAAATTAACGATTAAAACAAAACCAGCAACAATGATATAAATCCCTGCCATAATTGGTACAATGATTTGAGAAACAACAGCAATTCGACGAACGCCACCGAAAATAATGATCGCCGTTGCAACAGTTAAGATCGCACCTAATACCCAGCGATTCACATCAAATGAATTTTCGAAAGCAAGTGCGATCGTATTGGATTGTACAGAGTTAAATACAAGACCAAAGCTGAATGTAATTAAGACGGCGAAGATAATCCCTAACCATCTAGCATTTAGTGCACGCTGCATATAGTAAGCAGGTCCACCACGGAAATCGTCGCCATCGCGCACTTTATAAATTTGAGCTAGTGTGCTTTCAACAAATCCACTTGCTGCACCGAGTAGGGCAATAACCCACATCCAAAATACAGCACCGGGACCACCGATACTAACTGCTGAGGCAACGCCGGCAAGGTTTCCGGTTCCAACACGTGAAGCCGTACTAATGAAGAAAGCTTGTAAACTAGAAACAGAGTTTTTTCTTCCTTTCATTGTGTCCTTTTCAGAAAGAACATGGAACATCTCACCGAATAAGCGAAATTGAACGAATCGAGAACGAATTGTAAAATAAAGTCCGACACCAATTAGAATGACGATTAGAACATTTGACCAAATAAGCTCATTACCAGCATCAACAATTGTTTTTAAAATATCCATATGTAGGCCCCTTCTATATATGATTTAGGAAAGAAGAATGTAAGATATGATCACACTTCCCTTAATTCAACTGAATCTAACTTACTTTATAAGTGTTTTAATAAAAATGGAAAATAAATCGTATTTTCAGAAAATAAATGACGTTAGACGCAGCAACACAATTGTTTATTATACATGTAGTACTGATTGAAAAGGACACTTGATGTAAGATAACCTCACATTGTAAAATAAACCATCTTATTTATTCTTTCCTATTTTTGTTATTCGATATAATAAATAAAAACCCTTGGGGAAAATGAGAAGTGAGTACTAAATAACAGATTTAAGGAGCGAAAGGCATGAGGGAAATTGATGTTATGGTTAAAGGCGAATTTGACTTAAGTGCAACTCTTACTCTTCCTTCCAATTCAGAAGAGAAGTATCCTGTAATCGTGATGATACATGGAAGCGGTCCTGTGGATCGTGATGAAAATGCCAAAAGTCTAAAAATAAATGCGTTTAAGGAATTCACTACTATTTTGACAAGTGAAGGGTACGCCACTCTTCGGTATGACAAGAGGGGAATAGGTGAAAGTAGAGGGGATTATTATAAAACAGGGTACTATGATCTAATTGATGATGCTGTAGACGTTGTAAAGTTCGCTAAATCACATGAAAGTATTGATGAAGAGCGAATTTATCTTCTAGCGCATAGCGAGGGCTGTCTTGTGTCACCTGTCGTCCACACTAGGACTACTGTGCAAGGAATGATTCTATTATCTCCCTCAGCTGAGCCGCTTGCAGAAACGACAGCTTGGCAAAGAAGTCAAATGAAAGAAGATATGCAAACGCTAAGTGGCTTCCAGGGGTGGTTGCTTCGATTCATTAAAGCGGATAAAAAGTTAGATAAGATGAATGATAAAATGACCCGAAAAATAAAAAGTACTGATGCGCCAACTATACGATACAATGGTCAAAAAATAAACGCGAAATGGAATCGTGAACATGAGAAGTTTGACGTGCGCGAATATTTTAGTGAGGTAGAGTGTCCAGTTATTGCAATTACTGGCTCAAAAGATGTTCAGGTAAAGAAGGAGCAGGTGAAAGACGTTTGTCTTCTTGTTAAAGGTGAATGTGAACATTATATTGTTGATGACCTAACTCATGTTTTACGAAAAACGAAAGTAGAACATCGTTTCTCGAGTATCATCAATGATTACAAGAAGCAGGTAAAGCATCCTATAGATTCAGAGCTAATCGAACTTGTATCGGAATGGTTAAAAAAGCGATAGGCATATGGAGAAGAAACCTCAACAAATGAATTTTTAGCTTCATCCTTAAATTGTCTAAAGCAGGTTTAACTAATCGTTTATTTTAGCAGCTTCTGTAAGCTCAAGAATGATCACTTTCTTCCTGATGAATGGAGTGGTAAAATAAAGGTGGAAGGTTTAAAAATCAGCTCTGCCCGGGAGGGATTTTAATGATCGAGCAACCACAACGTGTTACTGTTATCTCGAATCAACGACAAGTCCAATTACGTGTTGAGCGACTCGTAATTCATCAAAGAATGAAGATTATAGAAGCTAAGAAGACAGATGGAAGTAACTTCTACCTTTTCTTTTATAAAGATGATTTCATTACTGGGAAAACGGCAGAAGTTAAAAATGGATCTCTTATTGAGAAAGCTTTCCAGAAAGGGATCGTACTCCAAGCACCTCACCCGCTTATTGATCACTTTCTATCTGATCGAACACTTCATCTTAAATCTACAAAGCAAGTCTTTCAATCTGTACAGAAACGGTACACCCCTCAAGAAACATCCTTTATCTTTTCTTATTTTGATTCATTTCTCTCAACCGAAACCATTATTAAATTAATGCGAAAGCATTTTTATGACTACCGCAGAAATGGCCAATTACGGATGGCGTTTCAAATTTTAGCTGTGATGCTTTATTTCGATCCAACAAATAAATGGGCGATCGAACTATCGCGGAAATTAGAATATCAAAAAGTTAGAAGCTTCTATGAAGGAGATCATGATGGTCTTAAAGAAGTGGATCCGCTTTTTGCTGAAATTCAGGCTTATGATGACCTTCAAGCACATCAAGCCTACCTTGAATCAATCCTTCGTAAAGAAAAACGTGTTATTGAACGATCCGCTTTACGCCTTTACCTCTATCTCCAATCACCTGAAGAGGATGATCTGGACCCACTATCTCTCATCGATGTTACGCTCTCTGAATCTGAGCGAGCCCGTCTGCTATCATTGATGTATGCAGAAGCACCTCACCATAAAACTCTAAGAAACAATGCTTTTCAAGCTCTAATGTATTTAAATAAAACAAGTGAAGCCATTCAATTAATGACAGAACGAAAAGGTGAAATCACCCAAAGTGAATATGACCTTCTTCTAAGTGCATTTCAAGATGAGACTACAAATTTCAAAACCTTTGATTATCCTTCCCTTCAAAGCTGTTTGGAACGTAAAGAAAATCGTCCTTATCTAGATGGTTTACTTCAAGCACTTATCCCTAGGATGCTGCATGAATTTGGATTGGGATACGTCTATAGCTGGGTGAAGCCTTTATTCGAGAAAAACCAAGATCTCTCTATCCTATCAACGCTACAAACAATGGCGGATATTCAAGATGATCCAGATAAGCAATTTCAGCTAGGTAAGCTCTACCATAAACTTAAACAATATGATGAAGCAATTACCTGCTTCGATTGGGAGATGGAGCTGCATCCAACGGACCCAACCCCTGTTCAGTGGTTGACGAAGGTATATCGTGAGATGGGTAAAGTGGAGGAATCGAATACCTATATGTCGATTTATTCTAAAATGCAAAGAGTGTCTCAACAATAGCGCTGGCTTATGCCAGCGCTATTTTTTTTGGCTATATTAATGAGCCTAAAATCGGGAATCAACAGTATAAGCTAACATAGCCTTTTTGTTAAAGTGACAATCAAAATGATCGTCTTCTTTTTATATTACATTTGATAAACATAAGTAGGTTCATATAAACTAAGAAACAACGAACAATGAATACTTCACGGTTGTCAGGAGCGACGTATGGAAAATCAAACGAGTTATGCCTATGACATTATTCAAGTATGCCTTTTGGCTGGAAAGGTAATGCTGCAAAATGGCGGTGAAACTTACCGTGTAGAAGATACGATGACTAGAATTGCGGACGCTTATGGGGCAACGCATTCGAATAGTTACGTAACCCCTACTGGGATTATTTTCTCTTTAGAAGGTCCTGAACCTTCCAAAACACAGTTGATGCGCATTTCAGAGCGCACGACGGATTTAGATAAAGTAACGAAGGTAAATAGTATATCGAGGAGAATTAGCAGCGGTGGTCTTTCGATTAAGGAAGCTTATGAAGAGCTTGACCAATTGGATAAAATGACCGAGCGGTATACATTTCCTAAGCAGTTAGTTGCTGCTGCGATTGCAAGCGGTTGTTTTCTAATTATGTTTCAAGGGGAGTGGGGAGATTTTCTTCCGGCAGTTCTTGCAGGGGGAGGTGGCTTTTATAGTGTTTCACTATTTAACCGCCTTGTACCGATAAAATTCTTCTCAGAGTTCCTTGCTTCATTTGTCATAGGATTACTCGCTGTCCTTTTTGTGTCTACTGGAATCGGTGGGCAACTTGATAAAATTATTATTGGTTCAGTGATGCCACTTGTTCCTGGTCTATTAATCACGAATGCTGTAAGGGATTTAATGGCGGGGCATTTAATATCTGGCCTATCTAAAGGCGCAGAAGCCTTTCTTACCGCATTTGCGATTGGAGCAGGCATTGCCCTTGTTGTATCATTTTTATAGAAAGGGAGGACAATTATGACAATTATTGCTCAGGTTTTGACGAGCTTTGTGGCAAGTGCAGCGTTTGGATTATTATTTAACGCTCCTAAATCCTCCCTTATTAAAGGCGGGTTTGTTGGCATGTGTGGCTGGATGATTTATTACGGAATGGAGGCATCAGGTATTGATGCTGTCATCGCCACTGTAACAGCCTCATTTGTCATCGCTGTTATTAGTCAGGTTTTTGCAAAGGTGTATCGGACACCAGTCATTATATTTAGTGTAGCGGGGATTATTCCGCTTGTTCCAGGTGGTCTGGCTTACGATGCGATGAGGAATTTCGTTCAAAATGATTACAATAGTGCCATTAACCTTGCAGCCAGAGCATTTATGATATCGGGATCCATTGCAGTAGGGTTAGTATTTTCGGAAGTGATCAATCAAATCATACGGCATTCCACACTCGCAAGGGGGCAGAAATAGGTCTTCATCCTTTTGCAATGTAGGCATTCATTATGATAACGTTTAGTTGGATAACTGTGTCGAACGGTGTCAAATAATGTTAGTATCTGGGGAGGATCAATAATGAAAACCTATCCCCATCTCGGGTTGTTAACAATTCGATTGGTCGTAGGTATGCTTTTTTTTGCTCATGGTTTTTTAAAGTTTTCTGAAGGGATCACGAATACAGTAGCTTTTTTTGAGACAATCGGTATTTCTGGTTTTCTTGCTTATGTTGTGGCTATAGTTGAGTTAACTGGAGGAGTTTTGATGATTCTCGGCTTAGGAACGCGAATTGTCAGCGTACTGTTTTCCATGATTTTATTAGGAGCTCTTCTCTTTGTAAAGAGATCAACTGGAATGCTGGGCGGTTATGAACTAGACATTGCTTTTCTAGCTATGTCAGTGTCTTTATTTCTAGGAGGCGGCGGTCCATATAGTCTTTCAACATACCTTAAGAGAAAAGGTTGGTCGTTTAAGATCGATCAGGAGAAAGTAACAAAGGATTAAAGAGGAAGTGACTGAATGGCTAAACCAAAAAAGAAGTTAAAACCGGGTGCCAGATGGTTATTATTATTTGCGGGACTCGTTATTCTATTTTTGTTTATTAACTTTCTGTTTCATCCATTTGCAAATACAAAAGGATTTAAATTAGATTCTCAACCGCACTTGGGTGAGGAAACAGCGCCAGTTGAAATTGTGCAATTTGGTGATTATAAATGCTCTTCATGTCAATCCTTTAATGAATCTTTGCTTCCAAAAATCCAAGAGGAATTATTAGCAACTGAGAAAGCAAAATTTTACTTTGTCCATTATCCGTTCCTCTATAAAGATTCCACGAGGGCTGCTGAATTTGCTGAGGTTGTTTATCAAGAATTAGGTAATGATGTATTTTGGCAATTTCATCATGTTCTGTATGACAAACATAAAAAAGGATCTGAGACGAAAGATGTTTTAACTGAATCTTTCTTAACGAAAACCCTTAGTGGTCTAGTTAGTGAAGAAGAAACGGACAGAGTTGTTAAAGCCTATAAGAGTGGTGCAGGTGAGAAACGAGTAGAAGCTGACCTTGCTTATGCAAATAAAAAGAATGTTTCAGAAACGCCTACCTTATTTGTAGATGGTAAGCGTTTTGACGGAACTAGTTTATCTGAATTAAAACAAATGGTTGAGGATTCAACCGACGAATAAATAAAGGCGCTGTGAAGGCGTCTTTTTTTTGTTGCATTCTAATTAATTGGTTCCTCTGCAGGCGGAAAAATCATTAAATAAACGTTTGTTTAAGGTATAAATAGTTAAACAAACGTTTGATTAACGAATGGTATTGACTTTTGGATCCCCGGCATGAAGAATAGAGAAGTACAATTGAATAAAATGGAAAAGGTGTACTGATTCCAGTACTTAATAGGGAAATTGGTGAAAATCCAATGCGGTCCCGCCACTGTAAGAAGTAAGGACGGTGCGTTACCCCACTTATCAATGATAGGGAAGGGGCATTCGTTCAACAAAGCTTCAAGCCAGGAGACCTGCCTTTTCTAAAGCACTGATTGACCTACGGACGATAGGGGGGTGTAACGGAGAAGACTGGGAAAAGTCTATTTGTTATGCATGCTCTTATGAAAAGAGTATGCATTTTTTATTGTTTAGAAAAGGAGAGATGATATGAAAAAGAATGTAAGCGAATCAAGAGTGTATAAGAGCAGCCGTATTTTTCCGCCTGACCTTAACAGCCATGGAACATTATTTGGGGGTAAACTCCTTGCCGATATGGATATGCTAGCATCAATCGCGGCGACAAGGCATTCTCGTCTAGAATGCGTGACAGTGTCTATGGATACGGTGGAGTTTTTACATCCTATAACGGAAGAGGATTCGATTCATTATGAAGCTTTTGTCATATGGACAGGTAAAAGCTCAATGGAAGTTTTTGTGAAAGTAAACGCCGAACACCTTTTAACGGGTGCCAATCGTATAGCAGCGACGTGTTTTATTACGTTTGTAGCCCTTCTCGACGGTAGACCAATGAAAGTACCTGGAATTCAGCCGGAAACTGAAGGGGAAAAGCAGCTTAACGAGCTAGCCCAAAAAAGAGCTCAAACAAGATTAGATCGTAAAGAAACAAGCAAGAATCTAGGGGGAATCCTAACGTTGTTATAACCAGAAAAGAGGGCTGGAGTATTCCGGCTCTCTTTTGTTAGTCGTGAGACATTTTATCGTTATATTTTGGTTCATTCCTAAAAGATGGTAGTTTTGTATTTAAAACCACATTTAGCTGATTGGAGAGGGAATCACCCCTCACTCTTATAGAAACAATATTTACGAGAGAGGTTCCTTTTTAGATCCCCTGGAATCGGAAACTTTTTGTGGAAATCAAGTTAGTAAAAGAGTGTTGAGTGGTATAGGGATGAGAGTGAAATGAATAAAAACAAAGGAGACGGCCAATGTGGATTAGACATGATTTCTTCAAGTATATAACAGGTATTATTCTATTATTAATCTGTTTTTTCTTTTTGACAGAATTAGATTTATTGAAACCGGTGAAAACAATTATAGGTACATTGTTTTATCCAGTACTAATTGCTGGTTTTTTGTATTATGCAATCAAGCCTATTGTTAAGTTATTAAAAAAGATTCCATTTGTATCAGATATTGTCGCGATTTTAATTGTGTTTATAGGGATTGCGGGTATCCTCTATACTGGATTCACTTTTCTAGCAAATCCGATTCAGAGTCAGGTTTCAGAGTTTTCGAAGGAGTTGCCTGAGAAGCTGAAAGAATCAGCAAAAGAAGCTGAGAAAATGATGGAGAAAAATGATATGGGGATGCTTTCTGTAGAAAACCTTCAACAAAAAGCAACGAGCTATTTAGGTAATTTAACGCAAAGCCTCGGTGATCATATTATGCAGGTTGTGAGTGCATTAACAAGTGCTACGACAGTCCTTGTAATCGTACCTTTTGTCTTATTCTATTTTCTTAAAGATGATCATAAATTAAGCCCATTTCTCCTAAGATTTATTCCAAATAAACATCAGGGTGAAGGAGAACAGATCCTTCATAAGGTTGATAAAACTTTATCGGCCTATATTATCGGACAAATTATTGTAGCAATCGTAGACGGTGTCCTAATGTATGTTGGTTATTTAATCATTGGACTACCTTATGCATTAATATTAGGACTATTTGTGATGATCACAGCAGTGGTCCCATTTTTCGGACCAATTATTGGTGTGATACCTGCTCTGGTTGTCGCTTTAACACAAGAACCGATGTTAGCCTTGTATGTGATTATTATTACGATAGTTGTTCAACAGTTAGAAGGAAACCTGGTAGCGCCTGTTGTCTTAGGTAAAAGGTTAAACATACACCCTTTAACCATCATTTTACTACTAATTGTAGCAGCGGCTTTATATGGGTTCATTGGGATGCTGATTGCTATTCCACTTTACTCCGTCATTAAGGTCATCGTTAAGAATTTCTATGAATTTTATCGAATACGGCATCGATCCGAATTAACTGAATAACGGTAAAAGCCCCTACTTCATTGAGAAGTAGGGGCTTTTATTTGAGTAACACCTAAAAACATGTTGAGTAATCGCCTTATAAATAAATATGTGCAAGACGCTCATATGATTTTCTTCGCTCATCAAAATCATGTATGTTTGTGAGAACCATGAATTCTTCAGTTTGATAGTGTTCGGCTAATTCGTCGATTTTCTTCTTTACTGTTTCTCTAGATCCGATTATCATTCGTTTTCGATTATTTTTTATTCGTTCTTCTTCCGTTACTGTATAACGGTGCTGTTTAGCTTCGTCAATGGATGGCACTCGACTATCAAGACCTTTTTCTACTCGCAGAAGCCAGAGATCCTGACTTAAAGCAAGTTCTTCCGCCTCTTCGTCAGTTTCTCCACATACGACGAATAGGGCAATAATAGCTGAAGGAGAAGGACTATAATAAGTAGGTTGGAACAGTTGATAGTAAGTTTGGAGGGCGTTTTTACCTCGATCAGGTTTAATAAAATGCCCAAAGACATAGCCAATGCCCAATTCTGCTGCTTTTTTAGCACTATTCTCACCCATACCTAATAGCCAAAGAGAAGGGGGTGAGTCGGTTTGAGGAGCTGCTTTTATGCCGGCAAACTCGTGTCCTCTCGGCATAGAGTCAGTCAAGTAGTGGGAGAGCTCTTCTAATTGACGTGGGAATTCATTCAAGCTTTTATTAATGCCATCTGTTAAAGCTAATCGTGTTTTTGCTGTACCACCGGGTGAACGGCCGACTCCAAGGTCAACACGTCCTGGATGAAGAGCTTCTAGTTGTCGGAAATTCTCTGCCACTTTGAATGGACTATATTGTGGAAGCAGGACACCACCAGAGCCTACCTTGATATTAAAGGTTGAGGCTGCGATGTGAGACATCATAATCTCTGGAGAGGTGCTGGCAAGCCCTTTTGTACTATGGTGTTCTGCAAACCAGTATCGGTAGTATCCAAGAGCTTCTGCAGTACGTGCGAGTTCACGCGTATGCTCAAGTGTTTTATAGGCATCACTCCCTGAAGGTATAGGGACTTGATCAAGAATGCTTAATGTAACCATGGTCAGACTCCTTCCGCTTTATTAAGTAGTATTAACCTTCTATCATTATCGTAACGCGATAGGAAGGTATGTGATAGTAAGACGACTTTGTGTTTAAAATTTATTGTGAAACATTGAACAAACTTATTGCAATTAATACAAAAGGAACATATAATTACAATATAGAAATTGTGAAACACATCACATGATTGCGTCCTTTTATGTGAAATAATTCACAATTATACAAGGAGGAATTATTGATGAAAGTAGCAGTTGTTGGATGTACACATGCCGGAACGGCCGCAGTTACGAATATAGCAACACGTTATCCTGAAGCAGATATTACGGTTTATGAGCGTAATGATAATGTCTCTTTCTTATCTTGCGGAATTGCTCTTTATGTTGGAGGAGTTGTAAAAGATCCAAAAGGTTTATTCTATTCATCTCCTGAGAAGTTAGAAGAGATGGGTGTCACAATGAAAATGAAGCATGAAGTATTAGATATTGATTCTATAAACAATCGTATTAGCGTTAAGAATTTGAATACAAAAGAAGTGTTTGAGGATGATTACGATAAGCTTGTGATGGCGACAGGATCATGGCCGATTATTCCGCCTATTGAAGGAATTCAACTTAATAATATCCTTTTATCAAAAAACTATACCCAAGCTAATACAATTATCGAACGAGCAAAGGAAGCTAAACGCGTTACCGTTATTGGGGCAGGCTATATTGGAGTTGAGTTAGTAGAGGCTTTTCAGAAATATGGAAAAGAAGTAACCTTAATTGATGGAGAAGACCGTATCTTAAGTAAGTATCTTGATCCAGAGTTTACAGATATAATTGAAGAGGACTTCAAGACTCGTGGCATTCGTCTTGCGCTTAACGAAACAGTGACTCGTTTTGAAGGAGAGGAACACGTCTCTAAAGTTGTGACAACCCGTGGAGAATATGAAGCAGATCTCGTTATTCTTTCTGTAGGCTTTCGTCCGAACACAGATCTTCTTAAAGGGCAGATAGAGATGATGCCAAACGGGGCCATTATTGTAGATGAATATATGAGAACAAGTAAGGAAAATATTTTTGCTGCTGGCGATAGCTGTGCTATACAATACAATCCTACTGGTGAAAATGCGTATATTCCTTTAGCTACAAATGCTGTTCGAATGGGTACCCTCGTTGGACAGAACATTATGAAACCAACGATCAGATATATGGGCACTCAGGGGACATCTGGTTTACACCTTTTTGATCACAGTATGGCTTCTACTGGTTTAACCGAGAGGGCAGCTATTAGTGTGGGTAAGAATGTGAAAACAATCACAATAAAAGAAAACAATCGTCCAGAGTTTATGCCAGATTATGAAGTGATCACACTGAAGGTGGTTTATGAAGTGGATACGAGGAGAATTCTTGGAGCTCAAGTGATCTCTAAAGCAGACGTAACGCAATCAATTAATACACTCTCTGTTTGTATTCAAAACAAAATGACTATAGAAGAATTAGGATACATCGATTTCTTTTTCCAACCACATTTTAATAAACCGTGGAACTTTCTAAATCAGGCTGGTTTACAGGCCGCTTTATAGATGATTATCCGCTGGCATATAGCTAGCGGATTTCTTGTGTAATGAGAAATAGAAACATTTTCTTCCACTTGCATCCTCTCGATACGATATCCATAATGAAGGTTAGAATTTGTGTAGGAGAGAGTGAGCAAGTAGTGACCAATAAGAGTATAAATAAAGCAACGAAACAAAGTCATACGCGTATTTATCTTGTACGACATGGTGAAAGTGAATGGAATGCAGCAGGAGATCTTTATTGTGGACGAACAGATATTGGACTTTCTACGGAGGGAGCCACTCAAGCGAAGAATGCAGGCGACTTTCTAAGTTCGGTTTCGTTTGATCGAGCTTATGCTTCTCCATTAATACGTGCACGTCATACAGCTGAACTCATTTTAGGAGAACGAGATTTGCCGATTCAAATAGATGAACGGATCTATGAAGGTGATTTTGGAGAGTGGGAAGGTCGATCGAAAGCGGAGTTTATTAAAGAAGATCCTGACTCATGGGATAATTGGATGGCTAACCCATGGGAAACAAGAGCGGGGCGAACGGGTGAAACGGCTCGTGAAATGTATGAAAGAGCGTCATCTTTTTTTAAGGAAATAAGTGAAAAGCATTCCGGTGAAACGGTGCTCGTTGTTGCGCACAACAACACGATTCGTTTCTTTCTAGCAGGGGTACTTGGGATGCCTTTTGCCAACTATCGTCGCATCTTTCAAGATAATACAGGAATAAATATCCTTGATGTGGCTGGCGATGAAATCGTGATCCGCAGTCTGAATATCAACTCTCATCTAAGTGCAGATAGATAGAAAAAAGCGATGCAGCTGATATTATCCCCTTTAAGTAGACATTCAAAAAAACCTCCATGATATGGTGGAGGAAAGAATGATGCTTGGAGGGGATTTTTTCTATGGCTAAAAAAGGGCAGAGGTTTGAGAAGTATACAGACGAGTTTAAACAGAACGCCGTGATGAAATACATTAATGGTTCTCAAAGTTACAAAGCTTTAGCGGAAGAATTAGGAATAAAAAATAGTACACAGCTGAAAGTCTGGGTGAGGAAGTGGAAAAACGGTGAGCCGTTTGATATTCGAAGTCGCAGTGAGGTAAATCCTATGCATGGTAGGCCACGCACAAACTTTAAAACGATTGAAGAAGAGAGAGATTACCTGAAAGCGCAGGTGGATTACTTAAAAAAGCAGTATCAAAATCTCGAAAAGGAGGGAAAATCACGCAAAAAATAAAGTATGAAACCGTGGAAGATTTAAGGAATAAAGCTCCTGTTACCTGGTTGTTAGAGATTGCTTCCCTCCAACCATCCAGCTATTACAAATGGAGAGCTAGTAAAGTAAAGCTCGAAGAAAGGGCCAATCAAGATCATGACATCCAAATGCATATGATGGGGATTCATTTTCTTCATCCGGAAACAGGTTACCCTACTATGACGCGTTTATTAAAAGAAAGTGGTTACCACATCAACCACAAAAAGGTGTATCGATTGATGAGCGAGATGGGCATTCAATCGGTGATTCGTAGAAAGAGGAAAAGGCATGGATACACTCCATCTGTGATCAATCCCAATAGGCTAAAACGAAACTTTAAAGCAAATGGAACGAATCAGAAAATGGTGACGGACATTACTTATGTATCAGATGGTAAACGATTCTATTACTTATCTGTGATTCAAGATTTATTCAACAATGAGATCGTAAGCTGGCAGCTTTCTAAACGCAACGATTTAGCGCTTGTACTAGATACAGTTGCGCAATGGACAAAGAAAAAAGACGTAACGAAAGCCGTTCTCCATTCGGATCAAGGCTTTCAGTATACGTCTAAGGCATACAACACACGAATAGAAGAATACGGCGTTAAGGGCAGCCACTCTCGCAAAGGAAACTGCCTGGATAATGCCTGCATTGAGTCCTTCTTTTCGCATCTCAAAACAGAGAAGTTGTATATCAATCAGTGTAAAACAGAAAACGAGATCAGACAAGCAATCGAGGATTACATCTACCACTATAACTACAGACGTTTCCAGAAGAAATTAAAGCAACGCGCGCCGATTGAATATCGACACGCGTTGGCAGCTTAGTTTTTTTAGACTGTCTACTTGACAGGGGTAGGACCAAACTGCATCGCTTTTTTTATTGAGAAAGCTCTTTATATGATTTTTTTACGACGCTACTTAAAGCGATCAGGGCAATGACGTTGGGCAACACCATGAATGCATTAAATGTATCGGCAAGCTGCCATACGAACGGCACATTTAAAACAGTTCCTAGGACGATGAAAACAAGAACAGCACCACGATAGTAAGGGACGCTTTTTTGTCCAAATAAATAATTTACATTTGTTTCGCCAAAGTAAGCCCAGCCTAAAATTGTTGTGAAACTAAAGAACAAAAGACTAAATGCAATAAAGTAAACACCAAAGCCCCCTAGGCCACTAGTGAAACTAGCTTGCGTTAACTCAATTCCAGTAAGGTTAGAACTTGCCCCGTCCGTTACAAGAATCACGAGTGCTGTAACGGTACAAATAATCACGGTATCGATGAGAACACCGACCATAGCTACAAATCCTTGCTGTGCAGGGTGTTTCACTTCTGCCACTGCGTGGGCATGAGGTGTTGACCCCATACCTGCTTCATTTGAGAATAGCCCTCTTGCAACCCCGTACCGAATCGCTTCTTTTATCGAGGCACCAAGCACTCCGCCTCCAGCTGATTCTGGAGTGAATGCCGATTCAACGATAAGTGATAGTGCTGGAAGTACTTGATCGAAATGTATGACAAGAATGATAAGAGCTCCGATAATGTAGAGTAACGCCATAATCGGAACGACATTGCCTGCAAATCGAGCAATTCGATTGATACCACCGAATAGTATTAAACTAATTAAAATCGCTACACCTATGCCGATCGCAATTGGTGGAATTTGAAATGCGGTTTGAAAAGCCTCGGCTATTGAATTAGATTGCACCATATTCCCAACAAAACCGAGCGCACAAATGATCGCAATCGCAAAGAAGGCGGCTAATTTTTTACTACCTAGACCGTCGCGAATATAGTAAGCGGGTCCACCTTTTACGACCCCATTTTCTTTTACGCGAAATTTCTGAGCTAGTACAGCTTCAGCAAAGATCGTCGCCATACCAAGAAAGGAAGAGATCCACATCCAAAAAATAGCTCCTGGTCCCCCAGCTGCAATAGCAGTGGCTACTCCGGCTAAATTCCCAGTCCCTACTTGAGCCGCAATGGCTGTTGAGAGGGCCTGGTAAGACGAAATACCTTTTTGTTTCTTTTTTGAAAACAGGGGCCCAAATGTTTGGCGAAATCCTTCTTTTAAGCCTGTAAACTGGATAAAACCAAGACGTATCGTGAAAAACAACCCAGTTCCAAGGAGGAGGGAAATCATTATGGGTCCCCAAAGAACCGCGTTAATTGCTTCTATTACTTGCACTGTTGTCAACTCGCTCTCATGAAAAAATAAGATTCTCCCATAATAGCTTACTTTTTCACTATACTTCAACCCATTAAATCGCTATGGTATACATTTCCTTAATAATTAGTTTGTGATCGAAGTTGTTTTCTCGAACTTTTTTGTTTCTGAATCCATTGATAGAAGAACAGAATACCAATCACAAAGAGCCCTAGAATCATGTAGAGATTAGCATAACCGAGAGAAGTCACAATGATGCCGAGTACGAATGACCCCGTTGCGATTCCAGTATCGAAAAAGGTGAAAAAAGTTGCCGTTGCATGCGCGCTTCTTGATTCGGGAGCTGCTTGGATAGCAAGTGTTTGGAAGCTTGGTACAATCGAACCGTATCCTAACCCGATCAATGCCCCTGCAAGAAGTAACATCCATGCTTGTGTTGTAAAACTAAGAGTTACGAGACCAAGAGCAAACAAAACAAATGCAGGAAGAATGACAGTATTAGGTCCTCTTAAATCAAACATCCTGCCAGTGAATGGTCGTGAGACAAGCATAGCTACAGCGAATACTGCGAAAAAGAATCCCGCAGCTTCAAGAAGACCGATTGATTTCGCGTATAGAGAGATAAATGAAATGACGCTTGCATAAGAGAAAGCAACAAAGAGTCCAACGATTGCAATTGGGAATGATTTTATTTCGAAAAGATCATCAAATGATAATTTTTTCTTAGGTATAGGTTCGGTATTTTCTATGGCTTTTACGCCTAGTGTGCAAAGAACCCCTATCACCATTATGGTACTTAATACAAGGAATATTGTTATATATGAAACATATTGAAGAAGCGTTAGGGCGAGGAAGGGACCAGTAACAACTGCAAGGTTCATAGACATTGCGAAATAACCCAAACCTTCTCCACGTCGTTCTCTTGGAATTGTGTCTGCAGCAATTGCTCCGGCTGCCGTGGTAACAATACTAAACCATACACCGTGAAAGAATCGTAGTAAGAGTAAAGCATAATAGTTGTCTACTAATGGATAGATAAAAGAAGCCGCAGCAAATAGAGAAGCACTCGTTACGAGCATTTTCTTTTTGCCAAACCGATCAATCAATTTTCCAGAGAAAGGGCGAACAATAATAGCAGATAGTAAGAAAATCGTAATAATAAGACCTGCTTGAGATTCGCTTCCGCCAAGTTCCTCTGTAACGTATATAGGGAGTAAGGTTAGAAGTGCATAGAAAACAATGAAGATAAATAGATTACTAGTTGAGATATTTAAAAAGCTTTTTGTCCAAATCGGTTGTTTATTAGACATGTGTTTTCTCTCCTTTCTGTTGCCCTATTTTGTTTAGAAGATGATAAAAGTGAATCTGCTCTTCAGTTGATAGGTGTTGAAGGAGGGATTCTTCCATCTCTTTAATAGAATCTTTTATGGTAGGCAAAAGCCCTTCTGCCTCATGAGTAAGACTAACAATGCGTTCACGCTTATCGGAACCTTCCATTCGATTAATCCAGTTATTTTGTTCCATTCGAACAAGAGTACGAGTGGTAGTTGGCGCTTCAACATTTAAGTATTTCCAGATATCTGTCTGTTTCATAGGACCGAATTGATCAAGACAATAGAGAATCGTCCATTGTGAACTATACAAGTTATACTCTTTCAATAGCTCGTTTACTTCTTTTGTGATGTGTCGCACTTGTTGATTTAACGAATGAAAAATATCGCTTGTTGAAATCATGTTAATCTCCTTTTGTTTACCTGGGTAAATAATTCGCATAGATACTAGTGTACCTAAGGAAGTAAACTTTGTAAACAAATGTCGTTTGCAATGAGATAAGACTCTATTAAATTTATTAACATAACCTCGCTGTTAGTTAATGGAAGATTCACTTTGATATATACGATGATAAAAAAAGGTGTAGAAAGGTATGAATCGAAAGATAGAAGTTTATAAAATGTGGAAAAAATACACAATCTTTGTTGTGGAACATCTAAAACTAAATTATGATGAGAGTATTTAGTAATTCGACAAAATTCACTCTTATTTGAAAGAGGAGGCTTTACATTGGAGAAATATAAAAAGAAGTTTGTTTCTAATATGAAAGAGAAATATGACGAGATGATAGCAGCAAATGAGAGTATAACAGAGATGGAATTATATAAGTTTTTACATACGTTTAAAGGTACTGCTGGGACAGTTGGATATAAAGTATCCGCTGATAAAGCGGAAGAGTTGCTGATGAAGATGGATTTAGAAAGCGAAAGAACCCTAACAAATGAAGAAACAACTCAATTATTAAATAGTGTGATGGAGGAAATTCTCGAAGCGGCTGTTGAGAACAAAGGTAAGGATGAAGAAGCAAATGTTCAGAAGATGATTATGCTTATCAACCAAAATCCGATGACGTTAATTGAGCGGAAAGCTCAGCTTGAGAAGGAAGGATACATCGTCTTTGCAGCGATGGACCTTAAAAAGGCGCAAACGGCCTTATACGATATGCACCCTGACTGTATTATTGTAGATTATCTTTTAATCAAAACAGACAAATCAGGAATTGCCAAAGAAGTTAGAGAAAAAGCAGAGCTACAGTTTACTCCGTTAATTATGACAGATACAGAAAATTCGATATCTAATCGTATCGACGGTTATCGATTTGGAGCAGATGACTTTTTTGATGTAGATATAACCTTAGAGGAATATTTATTAAGGGTTAATGGGAAAATTTCCAAAAGAAAAAACATTGTTCATTCTGTATTAACAGACGAATTGACGGGTGCCTACAATCGGAAATTTCTTGATAGCCAACTGAATTATATGCGCTATGACCTTGTCCGAAATGGGGAAAAAGCTTCATTAGCCATTTTTGATATAGACCATTTTAAATCTATTAACGACCGTTTCGGTCACTTAATTGGGGATCAGGTGCTAAGAAAATTATCAAAATTTATTATGGATGAAAAAAGACGTACTGATACATTGATTCGATACGGTGGT
Source organism: Anaerobacillus sp. 63XJN7_5_ISO-PGPR-S23-430 (assembly GCF_056173695.1). Taxonomy (NCBI): domain Bacteria; kingdom Bacillati; phylum Bacillota; class Bacilli; order Caryophanales; family Bacillaceae; genus Anaerobacillus; species Anaerobacillus sp. 63XJN7_5_ISO-PGPR-S23-430. The sequence goes on from NZ_CM149686.1 coordinate 426,656, forward strand.
GAAGAATTTGTCTTGATTTTACCTGATACAACATCTATTCAGGCTGATAAATTTCTTCAACGTTTATTAAGTGGATTTCGTTCAAAAGTATTTCGGGTTAAAGAAGAAAGATTCTCTGTTACATTCTCTGGCGGGATCGTTGACATTGATGGTTCTTCTTCCAACAAAAAGCTATTAAATCAAGCGGATGAAGCGCTGTATCGAGCAAAGGCAAACGGGCGAAATCAAATGGTTATTTATGAAAGTGATTTAACTAATACAAAGCCTATTAAGACGATTCGAATTGCTGTTGTTGATGATGACGAAATTATCAGAACATTACTCACTTCTCAACTTCAACAGCTTCAACCAGAAGGAAATTATGAAATTGAAGTGAAAAGCTATCGTGAAGGAGAAAGTTTCTTTGAAGATAGCTGGCACAAAGCCGGTTCTTCTTGTCTTGTTCTACTTGATGGCATTATGCCAAGAATGGATGGGATTGAGGTATTGCGCAAGTTACGTAAGGAGAGTAGTCAAAACCAATACACTGTTATGATGCTGACGGGTCGTAAAGCAGAAAAAGATATAGTTAAAGCTTTAGAGCTTGGTGCCGATGATTATATTACAAAGCCATTTAGCATGGGCGAATTAGAAGCTAGAATTAGAAGGTTAATTCAAAAAATGCTATAAGAGAAAGATTGAGGCGAATGTAGATATGAGTGCAGTTTTTATTATTTTTCAAGTGTTTGTAATTCTTTTTATTGCTTTAACGGCCCTATTCCTCTTCCTTGTAGGTCAGAAAGTTCGATCTAACCGGTTCGAACAGAAGAAAGCAGATTGGAAAGTTTACTACTTAGAGCACATGAGCCCGTATATGCAAGGCTACGGAGAACTCCAGTTACCGAAAGAACCTTATATGATTGAAGCTTTTGAGGATGTTCTGACCCGCTACTATTCTCTAATGAAAGGGGATAACGATACCTCACGCAGAATTGAAGAACTTGCTGAGACAACCCTTGAAGATTATTACAAGAAAAGATTACTTCATAACCGATGGAGTATACGAATGAATACCCTCCATCGGATTGAGAAGTTTCGTATGATCACGCTAGTTGAGCAATGTGTCAGTCTTTATAAAGAAAAACGCACGAGTGAACTGGAGTCTATTCAGGTATTACGCATACTTGCGAATCTACAGGATGAGCGCATCTATACGATTCTATTAAATGAGGAAAAAGAATATCCTACCTTTTATTATTTGGACTTGTTTGGAAGATTAGATGAAGATCTATTAGACCGCTTTATTGGAACAATAGAAGAGTTTCCACAATGGATTCAGTTGTCGCTTATTGAAGCCATGGGGGATAGTGCAGAATACAAGTATTTGCCCACAATTGAATCTTTCATAGACTCTAAAGACACAGAATTTCGAATACGTGCTCTTAAATCTCTTGTTAAGTACGGGTATATTACAAATGCGAACAAAATCAAACCCTCTTTGCACGCGTCAAGCTGGCAAGAGAGAATGATGGCTGCTAGATTGGTCAAGCCATTAAAGGATAGTCGCTTCTTAGATGATCTGTTAATCCTTCTTACTGATGAAAACTGGTGGGTTAGAACTACTGCTGCCGAGTCTATTATTGTGCAGCAGAACGGCGGGGCAATCTTAGAAGATGTTGCCGCTACTCATGTCGATCGGTTTGCGCGTGATGCAGCGAAGGAATGGCTGCTTAGAAAGGGGAGAAACAGTGTCTATCGCTAGTATTTTTTCAACATTACTTCTTATATTTACAATTTTTGTGGCAATCTATATGGTTGGAATTATCATTTTCTATTTCATCCTTTTTCTTATTTCTTCTGTTCAACTTCGCAAAGAATATAAGCTCGATCAATTTGAGCCATATGAGGAGTTAGCTCAATCCTCCTTTACGAGACCTGTATCTATTCTTGTTCCTGCATACAACGAGGAAGCTGGAATTGTGCCAAGCGTTCGTTCACTCCTTAGTATCAATTATCCTGAGTACGAAGTAGTAGTGATTAATGATGGGTCTAAAGATAAAACATTAGAATCTGTTATTGAATCATTTGAAATGGTAAAGGTTGAGAAAGTGATTCGCAAACAGATTAAGTCTAGTGAAATTATTTCTGTCTATCAATCTACTATTTATGAGAACTTATACGCAATTGACAAAGTGAATGGCGGAAAAGCAGATGCTCTCAATGCAGGAATAAACGTTGCTCATTATCCATACTTCTGCTCTCTGGATGGCGATTCTATTATCGAACGAGATGCTTTTGCTAAAGTAATGAAACCGATTATTGATTCTAAAGAAGAAATTGTAGCAGTAGGAGGGAGCGTAAGAATAGCTAACGGTTGTACAATTGAACGTGGAGAAGTCATGAAGGTTGCCCTTTCTAAAAGTCCTCTCGTTGTCATGCAGGTTATTGAGTACTTCCGAGCGTTCCTTATGGGGAGAATTGGCCTTTCAAAACATAATCTCTTATTAATTATCTCTGGAGCGTTTGGCGTCTTCCATCGCGAGAGTGTTGTTAAGGTAAACGGCTATCGAACGGACACCGTTGGAGAAGATATGGACCTAGTAGTCAGGCTTCATAAATTAATCAAAGAAGAAAAATCAGGGAAGAGAATTGTTTATGTTCCTGATCCTGTTTGCTGGACTGAAGCACCGGAATCTACGAAGATTTTAAGGAGACAAAGGAGTAGATGGCATAGAGGTCTTTTTGAGAGCCTTTGGCATAACAAGAAAATGCTAGGAAACCCTAAGTACGGTCTTGTTGGTACTGTTTCAATGCCATACTTCTTAATTGTCGAATTTCTAGGGCCTGTCATTGAATTACTTGGGTATATTATTATGGTTATTTCACCATTTGTTGGTGGTATTTATACTTCCTTTGCTGTGCTTCTGTTCTTGCTCGCAGTCATCTATGGTTCTCTCTTATCGATGAGTGCAGTGCTACTAGAAGAATGGAGCTTAAGACGATATACAAGAGTACAAGATTTAGTACGGTTGTATTTCTATTCTCTTTCTGAAGCGTTCTGGTTTCGGCCATTGACCGTGTTTTGGAGAGTCGAAGGTATTATTCAGCTGATTCGTGGAAACACAAGCTGGGGTGAAATGAGCAGAAAAGGGGTTTCAAAATAAGTGCGTAGTATAAAGCGAACAACAATTATTAGTTTTGTAGTGGGGTTACTAGCTTTAGGACTTATTCTAATGTTTCCTGTTCTTTATTGGTATATGGAGGATGAGACTAGGAAAGATGTATTTATTATTGATAAAACTATCCCTGATGAAACCTATCGTGAACACAAAGGTCTAACATGGGTTATGAATCACGAGAAGTGGGTGAAAGGGGATGGGACTCCTTACTCAGAAGTAGAGGATTATACAGGATTCCGACCAGAAGATGAAGAAGACTATACGATTGATTCCTTCCCCGAAACACTTGTAGGACAGGACTTAATTTATCTTGCTGATTCATATGGAGTATACGAAGAAGAATGGTTTGGGAAGGCGTCTGAGGGTGATCGGTCAGATATAATCTACGGAGGAATGAAGCAAGAAGAAGTTAGTTTGATATCTGAAGCTGTACAGCAGGGATCTACATTTGTTGCGGAGTTTAATGCATTTGGTAGCCCGACTGATGATAAGGCGAGAGAGGGTCTATATTCTATTCTGAATCTGGAGTGGTCCGGGTGGATCGGTCGTTATTTCGATGACCTATCAGCAGATGGTGAAGTTCCAGGATGGGCTATTAGTAACTATGAAAAACAGAATGAAGAAGAATGGGATTTTTCGGATCAAGGATTAATTTTTGTGAATGAAGATGATTCGATCATTGTTATTGAAAAAGATGAGGTTGGAAATGATACCGTACAATTCTCATTCAATGACCAAGGTAAGAAATGGTTTGAAGATTCCTTAGTAAAGGACTCTATGTCTTATCATTACTGGTTTGATATTGTGGAGCCAATCAACGAAGAAGAGGTTCTTGCAAATTATACATTAGATGTTACTCAAGAAGCAGAAGATTTGTTGGTGGAAACTGGAATTCCGCTTTCTTTTCCCGCTGTTATGAAGCATAACCAATCTTACTATTTTGCAGGAGATTTCGCAGATCGCGATACAGATTCGAATTTCTATCAGTATAAATGGCTTCCTTCTATTAATCGTTTATTGTTGAGTGGAGATGATGAAAGTCTCGAATCGTTTTATTGGAAAATATACACCCCTATGATGGAGACTGTGCTTGAAAACTTAAAAAATATTGAAACAAAACAGGAAGCTAAAAGTTTAGATATTCAATCAATCGAAGGTATCCAGGTGGCAGGTAAAGTTGGAAAAGACAAAATTCAGGTGTTTCAAGATGGTGAATGGGCCGATCTCATTATTAAAGGTGTAAATATGGGTATTGCAAAACCAGGTTATTTTCCTGGTGAGGCAGCTATTACGAAATCAGAGTATAAAAGATGGTTTAATCAAATTGCTGAGATGAATGCAAATGCAGTTCGTGTCTACACAATTCACCCACCAGCTTTCTACGAAGCCTTGTTAGAACATAACCAAGAAGCTGACACACCGTTATACATATTCCATGGTGTATGGGTAGAAGAAGAACCGCTTATTGAAACTCAAGATGCATATGCTAATGAGAACGTTCAACTGCTTAAGAAAGCAATGGAGGATACGGTCGACCTAATACATGGTAATGCAACGATTAAGGAGAAAGTTGGTCATGCAAACGGGCGTTACACAGCTGATGTTTCACCATATGTACTTGGATGGGTTCTCGGTATCGAATGGGATCCGAAAGTTGTTGTTTCAACGAACGAGAAGAATAATGATATGGAGCAATATGATGGAGACTATCTTAATACAAAAGAAGCGAGCCCTTTTGAGATATGGATAGCGAAGATGATGGATGACACGATTGGATATGAAATGGAGAAGTACAATTGGCAAAGGCCAGTTAGCTTTACAAACTGGGTGACAACCGACTTACTTGAGCATCCAGCAGAACCATCGGAAGAAGAAGATTTAGTTTCAGTGGATCCGAATGTGATTGATTTGAAGGATAATTATTATGCGGGTCAATTTGCTTCTTATCATATTTATCCTTACTATCCGGATTTTTTGAACTATGAAGAGGAGTATGTGAATTATATTGACCAGAACGGTGAGAAAAACAACTATGCCGGTTATTTAAATGCACTTAGAAAAGTTCACACTATGCCAGTTCTTGTAGCCGAATTTGGTGTTCCAGCCTCCCGAGGTATGACTCATCGGAACGTATATGGAATGAATCAGGGCGGAAATTCCGAAGAAGAGCAAGGACTAACGGATGCGAAGCTATTTGAAAACATTGTTTCTGAAGACTATGCAGGAGGATTAGTGTTTTCTTGGCAAGATGAGTGGTTTAAACGAACGTGGAATACGATGGATTACGATAACTCGGATCGTCGTCCTTTTTGGTCAAATGACCAGACAAATGAACAACAGTTTGGGTTATTAAGTTTTGATCCAGGTGAGAAGCAAAAGATTAAAGTTGATGGAAAAGTGAAGGATTGGAATGAGGCGGGGATTAAGCCTTTATTTGAATCAAATAATAAAGATCAGAACTTACAAAACTTCTACATGACAAGTGATGAGAAATATATCTACTTCCGACTAGATTATCAAGAGATGTCCGAAGAACAATTGAAAAAGGATAAAACATTATTATTATTTGATACGATCAGTGGTCAGGGGAGTAAACAGGTTGAAGATGACCCTGAAATAAACGCATCGTCTGGAATTGATTTTATACTTAACCTTGCCGGGAAAGATCAATCAAGACTTAGCGTTCATAGCTACTATGACTCGTTTTACTACCAGTATGGTGAGGATCTTGGTTTAATCGAGAAAAAGAATTATGCGAGCAAAAAGGATAATGATGTTTTTCACCCTATTCGACTAGCCCTGAATAAACAATTAACAATTCCAAGCACAAAACAAATACTTCCATTTGAAGATTATGAAACGGGTCGTCTGACCTATGGAAATGCTAATCCAGACAGTGAAAACTTTAATTCACTTTCAGATTTTATCGTAAAAAACAATTCTATTGAAATTCGATTACCATGGGCTTTATTTAATATTAAAGATCCAAGTGATAAGGAAATGATGGGCGATATGTGGAATGGCGGACTTACTAGCTCGAAGAAAACAGATGGTTTTAAAGTAGGAGTGGTGATGTATGAGGGGGATTCAAAAGGTTCGGATTTGTCGATCTCATCTATTACTGAATCAATGCCATCTATAGATAACGGGAACCTGTCAGTTAATCAATTCTACAAATTCACATGGGACAAATGGAATGAACCTGACTATCATGAAAGATTAAAACAATCGTACTATATTATGCAAGATGAGTTTAGCCGATATAAGTAGTAGAGGGAATTTCCCTCTACTCTCTTTAATATGAAGGTATTATTAAAGGGTGTTCGTGATTTAATCTTATTAATCAATATTACAAGAAATGGGTGAATGGTTTGACTCCTCGATTATTAATAGCAGAAGATGAAGAGATTCTAAGAATGTTAATCGTTGATACACTTGAAGATGATGGGTATGACATCGATGAGGCTGAAGATGGGGCGGAAGCATACAATTTTATTCAAGATAATGACTATGATTTAGTATTACTTGATTACATGATGCCTGAGATGACTGGCCTTGAAGTTATCAAAAAAGTTCGCTCTGAAGGGAACATGGATGTCAAAATCATGATGCTAACGGCAAAAGCGCAAAAGAAAGATGAAGAGATTGCAAGAGAAGCTGGGGCGAATTATTTTATTTCAAAACCGTTTAGTCCTGTTGAGCTTGCGAGCGTCGTAGAGGATATCCTTGGTGAATAGAAGATGGAAAAGTAGTTTATCACGTCAATTTGTCTGGTTTATGAGCGGGTTTTTGTTATTGATTTTAATAGTAGCCGTAGGATTGGGCCTCTATAGTCAGTCGATTGAAAAAAAGTATGAGGAAAAAGTTGTTAACCTTCGAGAAAAGCAGCAGTACGCTGTTGAACTAGAAGATAGTTTGAATGATATGTTTTTTGAAGCACGAGGCTATCTAGGCTTTCGTTTGGATGAGCCGTTTCTCAACAATTACAAAGCCAAAAAGAATTCGATCGTCGATAAAATCAATCAGCTAGAGCCGAAATTGGAGAGTCCTGAAGAGGAAGAATATCTCACATATCTTCAAGATAAATTAATAAATTATTATAACCTTTTTGAAGAAGCGAAAAGTCAGGTAGCTAGTGATAATACAACAGGATTACAAATCTTATCTCAAAATCAAGGGGGCAGCAATCTCGTTTACAATTTAAGAGATCAAACGAGAAATTTAGTCTCTGACGTTGACAACGAAATAACCGCAACTGAGAAGAATTTAATTGATCGTTTAGCAAACTTACAAATTCTATTTGTTCTTTTTGTAGTGTTCCTGCTCTTAATAGCTACCATTCTTGCTGGGATAATGGCTCGCCGTATTGGAAAACCGCTGCAAGAGCTCGCTTTGGCCTCAAGTCAAATGTCCTCTGGTGAAAATGTAGCTGTACCACATGTTAGAAGATCAGATGAACTTGGAGAGCTTGCTAGATCATTTAATTTAATGATTACTAATATTCAACAAAACGAAAAAGCACTCATTGCATCAAATGAAACGTTGTTGGAGCAAAGCGAAGAACTTCAAAGTAGTAAAAATACCCTTGAAGAAAATGTGAAAGTAATGAACGTTCAGAAGCAAGTATTAGAACATCGTAATGAATTAAACCGTTCACTTGCTTCAACGCTAAATAAGAATGAGTTATTACAAAGTATTATTACGAACATGATTCATATCTTAAGTTCAGATAAAGGGATTATTGTGATGCTGAATCAAGGGAAAGATTATGCGTCGTTAGGCATCAGCCAGGAGAAGGTACATCAGTGGATTGATCATCTTACGGATGGACCCGGAATAAAAGCAGTTCAACAAAAGCGATATCACATTGTACAAAGACCAGCCTCAGTTGGAGAAGCAGGGTATCATGGTGATGAAGTTCTCTCAAATGATCTGTATATCCCTGTAGTTTCAAGTAATGAAGTAGTAGCTTTATTGTGCATTACTAGAACTGGGGTAGAATACAAGCCTGAAGAAGTATCGGAAATCAATGGTTTATCACGTCAAATTTCTCTTGCTTTAGATAAAATCCTATTATACGAAACAACAGAGAATGAACGACAGGTGAATAGAGAAATATTGAACACGATTCGAGAAGGAATTCTACTTGTAGACAGGGAAGGAACGACGCGTGCTGTTAATGATCAAATGTGTACAATGTTGGATGCCTGTTTTCCTGATGGCGTAGATGAAAAAACATTTGCTGAGTGGAGTTCGAAATTTCTTCTGCAAGTTGATTTAGATGATCGCGATGCAGTAAAGTCTTACGTGCATGACGTCATTGTGGGTGTTAAACCTAAGCAAAGTGAATTAATCTATCAAACAAATACAGAACCAGCGCTCTTTATTCAAATGTATTATGAGCATTTATATAATGGTGATAAATTCATTGGTTCGATTTTTGTTCACCGCGATATTACTCGTGAACATGAGGTAGATGAAATGAAAAATGAATTCGTTAGTACAGTTAGTCATGAACTTAGAACACCGCTTTCAAGTGTTCTTGGTTTTACAGAGCTTATGCTTTCAAAAGAGCTAAAACCTGAAAAGCAAAAGAAATATTTAAGCACGATTTATAAAGAAGCGAAGCGGTTAACCTCGCTGATTAATGACTTTCTTGATATACAGCGGATGGAAGCTGGAAAGCAAAATTATGACAAAACAAGAGTGAATTTGAAAGAAATTATTGAAGAAGTGCTCGATAACTATCGCGTTCATTCTCAGCTTCATTCTTTTATGATTGAAGACACAACAGATGAACATGAGATTATTGGCGATGCAGATAAGATCAAACAGGTCATCAATAATTTCATTAGCAATGCGGTAAAGTATTCTCCAGAAGGTGGGGCAATACTAACGCGATTCAGAGTAGGAGAAGGTCAGCTTTATGTGGATATTGAGGATGAGGGACTCGGAATCCCACAAGACTCTCTAGCTAAACTCTTTACGAAGTTTTATCGTGTTGATAATTCAGATCGACGCCAAATTGGTGGAACTGGGCTTGGGCTTGCTATATCAAAAGAGATTTTGTTAGCGCATGATGGTGATGTTGAAGTTACTTCTGAGCTTGGGAAAGGAAGTACATTCACACTTGTTTTTCCTCTAATAAGAGAAAGGTTGCCAATAGAACCGAAATCAGGGGAATTGGAGGATTCAGGCGTATTGATTGTAGAGGACGATGATAGCCTTGCCCTTTTATTAATGGAGGAAATTACAGAAAGTGGATTTACGGCCCATCATTGCCGCAGTGGTGAAGCCGCGATCAAAATGCTTGAGACAATGACTCCTAAAGGAATTGTGCTAGATATAATGTTAGATGGCCGCATGAGCGGATGGGATGTTTTGAAAGCCGTGAAGGAATCAGAGCGTACGAAAGATATTCCAATCTTTGTATCTACAGTAAGTGAGGAGAAGCAGCGAGGTTTTGAGTTAGGGGCAAATGACTACCTTATTAAGCCTTATCCCCCTCAAAATCTTACAAAATCATTGATTAAATCTATCGTAAACAAGAATAATAACGGTAAGATACTAGTTCCGGATTATTCGATTGAAGATATAGAAAAAGGCTTATCCGAATAATCGGATAAGCCTTTTGTTCTAAATTAATTTCGTTGTCCAATCTTCACAGTTCCATACATCTGTTGCAATGTCTTGATAGAATTCAGGTTCATGGGAGATCAGAATGATGCTACCCTTGTATTCGTTTAAAGCACGTTTCAATTCAGCTTTCGCTTCTACATCAAGATGGTTTGTTGGCTCATCAAATACGAGCAAGTTTGATTCTGTGTTCATCAATTTACAAAGTCTAAGTTTCGCTTTCTCGCCGCCGCTAAGAACGTCGACCCTGCTCTCAATATGCTTCGTTGTTAGGCCGCATTTGGATAAGGCAGCTCGAATTTGAGCCTGGCTGTAGTGGGGAAACTCTCTCCACATCTCTTCAATACAAGTGTTAGATGTTCTTGTCTTAATTTCTTGTTCAAAATAACCAGTATAAAGGTAGTCACCGAGCTCAACTGAACCTTCAATCGGCTTAATTTCCCCAAGTATACTGCGAAGAAGTGTCGTTTTACCAATCCCATTTGCACCCATAAGGGATATTTTTTGCCCTCTTTCCATTGAAAGATTTAATGGACGGGATAGTGGTTCATCGTACCCAATAACAAGATCTTTTGTTTCAAAGATGAGTTTGCCAGAAGCCCGAGCTTGCTTAAAATGAAATTCTGGTTTTGGCTTTTCTTTGGCGATCTCAATTACATCCATCTTATCAAGCTTCTTTTGTCTCGACATCGCCATGTTACGCGTTGCAACTCTTGCTTTGTTTCTCGCAACAAAATCCTTCAATTGAGAGATCTCCTGCTGCTGCTTTTTAAACGCTGCTTCAACTTGTTGTTTTTTCACTTCATATACAGATAAGAAGTTATCATAGTCACCTACGTATCTTGTTAGCTCTTGATTTTCCATGTGATAAATCAAGTTGATTACGCTATTTAAGAAAGGAATATCGTGAGAAATGAGTATAAACGCGTTCTCATATTCTTGTAAGTAACGCCTGAGCCATACGATGTGCTGCTCATCAAGAAAGTTTGTCGGTTCATCGAGAAGGAGAATATCAGGCTTCTCGAGAAGAAGTTTAGCAAGAAGGACCTTTGTTCTTTGACCACCACTTAAATCTTGTACATCTTTTTCAAGTCCGATTTCATCTAGTCCAAGCCCACGTGCAATTTCTTCTACCTTTGCATCAATTACGTAGAAATCATTGTTAGCGAGCATATCTTGCATTGTTCCTGTTTCTTCTAACAATTTTTCTAGCTCTTCTGGAGAAGCTTCCCCCATTTTCGCAAACAGCTCGTTCATTTCAGCTTCGTAATCAAATAAATACTGAAAAGCGCCTTTAAGGGCGTCACGAATCGTCATGCCTCGTTCAAGAACAGTGTGCTGATCGAGATAGCCGACTCTTACATTTTTCGACCATTCAACTGTTCCTTCATCTGGTTCTAACTTTCCAGTAATAATATTCATAAATGTCGACTTACCTTCGCCGTTAGCACCAACAAGTCCAATATGTTCGCCTTTTAGAAGACGAAATGATACATCATCAAAAATAGCACGGTCACCGAATCCGTGTGTTAGGTTTTTCACGGTTAATATACTCATAGGAAAACACCCTTTATTTATGGTTTAACAATCCTCATTGATTATATCGGACTATGGGCTGGGATGAAAGTAAGGAAGATGAGAAAACGATGGGAATTTTCGTAAAAAGCAGCCGTATAGTAAGAAAGACACAATATAAGGCGTGATGAGGCATTTGACCTATGATAAATAAAGGAACATTTACATCGTGTTTCATTTAGCTTAATAGTGTACGTTTACACTAGAGGGGCTTCATAAAACGGAGCTTTTATTTTAAAGGGGAGGGAATATGAATGAATACCACACGTCGTAGGGTTTATGGAACGGTTGCTTTTATGTTAGTTGTGTCGTTTATTATGATGTATTTCACGATTACACCATCTTTTGCTGATGGATCTGGAAATTCATTATCACCTTTTTCAGTTAATCAGGGAATAGCAAATCAAGGTAATACAGGGTCAGTTGAAGGGTATATTGTTGGAAAGCCAGTCTCAACTTCCTCCGTAACTACGTCTGACTTTTCGGATGACTATGCGATCGCGATTGCCGATCAAGTGAATGAAACAAATGTAAATGAAATGCTTTTCGTCCAGGTTCCATCAACTTTCAGAAATGATTTTGGATTGCAAAGTAATCCTAGTTTACTAGGTGAAGCTGTTGTGGTCAGTGGAAGCCTAACAGATTATTTCGCTCATACAGGAGTGAAGAGTGTTTCCAATATGGAATTAAGTGATGGTGAAGGAAGTGGGGATCCTAACGACCCAGGTGATGGAGAACCATCCCCTTACGATGATACATACTATAGCTCGGCTGTTGGTAAAACCGGTAGTGCCTTAAAATCTGAGCTGCATCTTATCATCGATGATCACAATGAGCTAACTTACAGTGAAGTTTGGGATGCCCTACGCGTGACGGATGAAGACCCAGCGAACCCGAACAATGTACTTCTCCTTTATAGTGGCAGATCTCAAAGCAAATATGAGAATGGTGGTAACGTTGACGACTGGAATCGTGAACACGTTTGGGCGAAGTCTCACGGGGATTTTGGGACATCTATGGGGCCAGGAACAGATATTCATCATTTACGCCCAACTGATGTAACAGTCAATAGCTCACGTGGTAATCTTGATTTTGATAACGGTGGATCGCCTCAATCAGAAGCACCCGGTAACTATTATGATAGTGATTCTTGGGAGCCTCGTGACAGTGTGAAAGGTGATGTAGCACGAATGATTTTCTACATGGCTGTTCGTTACGAAGGGGACAGTGGTGAAGTGGACCTTGAAGTAAATAATCTTGTAAACAATGGTTCATCACCATATATTGGGAAAGTTTCTGTATTAAAGGCATGGAATGAAATGGATCCCGTGGATTCTTTTGAAGAAAATCGAAACAATGTTATTTATGATCAGTACCAACATAATCGCAATCCGTTTATTGATCATCCAGAATGGGTGGAAGCGATCTGGTAGCAAGAAAAGAGCACCTGCCCTTAGGTAGGTGCTTTTTTCTATAAATTTCGCATTAAACGTTTTGCGATCTGTTCATAATGATCCTTAGTAATCCCTGGCGCAAATTCTTCTGGAAGATCATCTAGATTAGGAATAGGAGCTCCTTCTGGTGCCCCCTCAATCACCATTAGTTTTTCACCATTTTCCGGGTTAGTCCCTTTCCATATTTGTTTAATACCTAAGTAATCGCTATCACTCCAAGTATAAAGAACGTTGTTTAATCCTTGTTCTTCAAATTTTCGAGCATAGTCAAATTTGGAGTTATCAAGGCTCGGAATCGGAAGCATTTTTGTTAAGTCTGTACCTGTCGCGATCTCGATCGCTTTTGCGTATGCAAGTACATGAGTTCCACCACGTACGAGTAAGTAGCCAATCATTTCTCGGGCTGTAGGATGATCGGTCATTTCATAGACGCGCATCTTATGCGTTCTTGCACCAACCTCCAGAAAAAAATTATGGAGTAGGTCAAGCACTAGATTGCCGCTACTGAAGACGTAATCTCCGCGCCAGGAGTTGCCCATTCCATCTGCAGCAAGAGCTGTTTGTGCTGTAGCGACAAACTGAGCTGTATTTCGTACGTCTTTACCATTTTGTAATGGAGTTAAATCAGGTGGCGCTTGAAAAGAACTTCCTGTGGTCAACAAGTTGATCGAGGTTGTTACTAATTCCACATGTCCAAATTCTTCTGCAGTAATACTGGCAACAAGGTCATAAAAAGGCTTCAACTTTTTTTTCTCACGAAAGCTAAACGACTGGAACATGTAGTTATTTAGTGTAGACAATTCTCCAAAGCGTCCTCCAAGTAAATCCTGTACGGCAGCAGCTGCGTTTGCATCCCCATGATCTGGTATCGGAAGCTCAATTAACTGCTTATTGATTCGCTTAAACATGCGATCCCCCCCTTTAATTAGGAAATACCCAGACAATTTGTTGAATGCGAACAAAAAAAGGGGTTTCGTTCACTTGTAAAACAATATGATCTGGCATCACGGATTCGAGCATTCCTTGGAGTGAGCCATTTGTTGTTTGGACTGTAATCAATCTCCCTTCAATTGATATCAGTGTTTGATAGACGTAGGGATCTACAGAACTGATTAATTGGGGTTGTTGACTCAAATTCTCTCATCCTCTCAAAAATGTCCTTTAGCAATATTAATTTACGCACTGTATAGGTTGTCATAGTCGATAAGAATGAAATGAACCCAAATGAGTGATGACCCATAGTCTGTAAAAAGGAGGGGGAAGAGATAAGTGAAGCAGAAGCTGATGGTGACGTATCGTGATGGAATGAGAGAGAAGAACTGTGTATTAGGAAGGAAATATACATTAACACATTCCGATATAACTGGAGAATTGTTTTTAACGATTGGAAAAGAATATGCCTTTGATCGCATTTCTTCCATAAGAGATGAGGTGCTTGGAAGCTTTCGAAATGATTGTGGACTCTATTTTTACGTATATGTCTTAATTGACGATCCTACAGAAGAGGGGAGGTCGAGTATAAGAAATCGTATATTTCGAGAAGAGTTACCTGGAGCCTTATCGGCTATAAGAGTAGGAGATGAACACTTATATCAAGCATATCCAGAACTAGATAATTTACCTATTTGGGTTTACTTTGATTCAAATGAAGCACACTGGGAAGCTTACGAGTACTATGGATCACTTAGAGAATATAGAAACAGCCAGCATAAGTAGGCTGGCTGCTTCTTTCATTTAAATTAATCATGAGAATGAGAGTAACTTTTGTGAGAGTTTACCTTATGGGTTAGTTGTCCATAAACCTGCTGTTTTAATGAATACACGTTTGTTCATTTTTAGTTGAGCAACGATAAACTCAGCCATATCTTCTGGTTGAAGCATATTCTCTTGATTTCCATCTGTTAGGTTATTTTCTACTGCTAGATCCGTAGAAACGGTACTTGGTGTTAGCGCACTTACACGGATATCATGCTTGCGAACTTCTTGAGCTAGTGATTCCGTTAGACCCATAAGTCCGAACTTAGAAGCACTATAGGCGCTAGTAACTGGTGCACCTTTTTGTCCTGCTGTAGAAGAAATATTAATAATATCTCCTGATTTACGTTCAATCATATCTGGCAGTACAGCACGTGTTACATAGTAAGCGCCTAGCAAATTCACTTGAATGATCTTTTCCCACTCTGTAACTTCGAGATCCATGAAGCCACCCATTTTAGCGATACCTGCATTATTAATAAGAATGTCTACTTCGCCAAGTTCTTCTTTCAATTTAGCTACAGCTGTTGTTACTTCCTCATTAGAGGAAACATCTGCAATAGCGAAGGAAGTTTTCACACCTTCTGCTTCGATTTCTTTCGCTACGTTCTGAAGTGTCTCTTCTGTACGGGCAATCATTGCGATATTTACGCCTTCTTTTGCAAGAGCAATTGCCGATGCTCGACCAATTCCTCGAGCTGCACCTGTAATTAATGCTGTTTTTCCTTTAAGAGCTACCATGTTGTTTCCTCCCTCGTTAACTTTAAGTTCCAACGTTTATTCTATAGGGTTAGCTTTAAGCAGGAAAGAATTTTGCTTTGCGATTATAATAGTGTGATAAAATACAAAAGTGAGATTATTCAAAAATGAATAGTGAATAACTTGATAGATAAGGGATTTAATAACACATTGCAAAAGTATTCAATAATGAATAGATGAGGTGGGCGTATGGCGAAATGGAATGAATATGAGGCAATCTTTCATTCTTTACAGGAGGATATACTTGTCACAGATCCTAATGGAATCATTGTGAAAGTTAGTGAAGGAACAGGGATGGTTTATGGTGTTAACGCAAATGACTTAATGGGGAAATCAGTATATGAATTGGAACGAGAAGGTTTATTCACACCACTTGCAACGCCACTGGTGGTAAAGGATAAGAAGCGTGTTACGTTTGTGCAAACGGGTTCTGATGGCAAAAAACTGCTTGTAACAGGTTTGCCAGTGTTTGATGATGCTAAAGAGCTAGTAAGGATTGTAAGTTATTCTCATGATATTACTGAACTAATGGAAATAAAGGCCGGGATGGAAGAAATGTCTTCCGAAATGGAGCGTGTTAAAAATGAGCTTGAGCAGCTTAAGCAAAGGCAGGATGATGAAGGGCTTATTGCTAGAAGTCATGAAATGAGAAAAGTGATGGCAACAGGGAAACAAGTTGCAGGTGTGGATGTTAATGTTCTCCTTCTAGGGGAGTCCGGAGTAGGAAAGACGGAAATGGGAAGATACATTCACCACAAAAGTGATCGTAGAAATGGACCGTTTATTGAAGTGAACTGTGGAGCAATTCCTGAAGCGCTTTTTGAAGCAGAATTGTTTGGTTATGAAGAGGGGGCATTCACAGGAGCTAGAAAAGGTGGACGTATGGGGTTAGCAGAAATGGCGTCTACAGGAACACTTTTCTTAGATGAAGTCGGTGAACTTTCACTGCAAAACCAAGTGAAAGTATTAAAATTAATTCAAGAAAAACGCTTTTATCGACTTGGTGGAACAAAAGAAATTCATTCTGATTTTCGGTTGATCAGCGCAACAAATAAGGATTTGGAACAAGCTGTGCAAGAGAAAACCTTTCGAGAAGATTTATTTTTTCGGTTGAATGTCGTCCCATTGATGATCCCTCCACTAAGAGATAGAAAAGAAGATATCCTTCCGCTCATTCAATCGTTTGTCGATCATTTTTCTAGACAATATAAACGAAAGCGGATGCTAAATAAGATAGTGATGCATGAGTTAACTCAGCATGTGTGGAGGGGGAACGTTAGAGAGCTGATGAATTTAATAGAGCGTCTTATTGTTACTTCAGATGCATTCGTTATACACGAGGAAGATCTCCCTCAAACATATAAAAGTTCGAGTAAAGACTATTCAGAAATGAATAATTTTAATGAAACTTTACAAGAAACGGTTGAAAGAGTTGAGAAAGAACGACTTGAACAGGCTAGACGGCAGTTTCGAACGACGACAAGGATTGCTGATGCATTAGGGATGAGTCAACCAACAGTAGTTAGAAAACTTAAAAAATACAGAATTCCATAGGTTTTGGCATAATACTTGCATATTAAAAGAAGCAAGAAGTGAAAATTACTCTTGCTTCTTTTCTGATTTATATGCAAGAATATGAATTAATATTAAAAATGTCGAAGGAGAGTGAAGAATGGAAGTTAAACAGGAAAAATCCTATCCTCTTGAAAGTACGGGTCAATCAGTAGAGAAATCTCAAACCAAAAAAGCGTATGCATGGTTTCTTATTCCATCGTTAATCGGTATCTTATTATTTCTTGTTCCCGTTCCTTTTAATGGGAAAATGACGATTGGGGTCGGGATTTTGGCTGAGTCTATACAAATAAAACTAGCGCCTATCTTGCCTGGATTTATGACCGCCATTCTTATTTTATCTGCTATTATTCCTATTATTGCAAAAGCGTTTGAACCAAAAGCTATCATGCTTCGTCCGTTTCTGAAGCAATTATTTTATGTGAATTGGTTCTGGATTAGTACGAGGTTAATCGGTGCATTATTCGCAGTAATGACACTGTTTAAATTTGGTCCAGAATTTATCATCTCGGATGTTTCGGGTGGTACAATGCTTTACTCACTCGTTCCCGTTCTTGCAGCATGGTTTCTTTTTGCTGGTCTGTTAATGCCTCTCTTACTAGAGTTTGGGTTAATGGATTTCTTCGGAACAGCCCTTCGTTATGTGATGCGTCCTTTGTTTAAGTTACCTGGTCGCTCATCCATAGATGCGCTTGCTTCCTGGATGGGGGCAGGAACCGTTGGGGTACTGATCACAACGAAACAGTATGAAGAAGGCTATTATACAAAAAGAGAAGCTGCTGTTATTGCAACAAATTTTTCGATCAATTCGATCGCATTCAGTCTTGTTGTAATTAGCTTCATTGGTTTAGAAGATATGTTTATTCCGTTCTACTTTACGGTTGTGGTAGCAGGGCTAGTTGCTGCGTTTGTTTGTCCACGTATACCACCGCTATCTCGTAAAGCGGACACGTACTATGAGGGTACAGGAAAACAAATTTCTGAAGATGTACCTGAGGGTGTCTCTAGCTTCAAATGGGGAATACAAAAAGCACTAGAGAAGGCATCTGAAGTAAAAGGAGTGAAGCATGTAGCTGGTCAGGGTGTTAACACCGTTCTTGATATTTATTTTGCTCTTATTCCGCTTGTGATGGCACTTGGAACAATTGCCCTTATTATTGCTGAATTTACGCCTTTCTTCACATATTTATCAATGCCGATCGTACCGGTCCTTGAACTTATGCAAATTCCTGAAGCAGCTAAAGCAGCGCCGGCTATGTTAGTTGGTTTTGCAGATATGTTTTTACCTGCAGTTATAGGAACAGGGATTGAAAGTGAATTAACGCGATTTGTTATTGCAGCTATTTCATTAACACAATTAATTTATATGTCAGAGATTGGTATTTTGCTAGTGAAATCGAAAATTCCAATTTCAGTTCTAGAACTTGCTATTATTTTCTTGCAACGTACGGTTATAACACTTCCGATTATTGTTGTAATGGCCCATTTCTTTGTATAAAAGCAGAATTTAAAGGAGGATATCACATTGGCTACATCATTTGAACATAGATACAACAACATGTCAGACTATCTTGCACCAAGTATGGCAAAGGATCATCCGAATTTACCAGTCGTGAAAGAAGAGGGTTGCTATTACTATGGGGCAGATGGCCAAACGTACCTAGATTTTACTTCAGGTATTGCCGTAGCGAATACGGGCCACCGTCATCCTAAGGTAGTACAGGCTATAAAGGACGGTGCTGACTCTCTTATGCACGGGCCTTCAGGAGTAATTATGTATGATTCAATTCTAAAGCTAGCAGAACGTCTTCAAGGCATTATGCCGAAAGATTTAGATTGCTTTTTCTTTGCGAACAGTGGCACTGAGGCCATTGAAGGTGCGATGAAACTTGCTAAATATGTAACGAAACGACCGTATGTTGTTTCCTTTACAGGTTGCTTTCATGGACGCTCGCTTGGTGCTCTTGGTGTAAGTACATCAAAAAGCAAATACCGTAAATTTTTACAGCCTAATGGACTAACCTATCAAATTCCTTATGCGGATGCTGCTAGTTGTCCAGAAGGGCAAAGTGTAGAAGATTATTGTGTTGGTGAGCTTGAGAAAGATTTCGAAATGCTTTTTGATCATCAGGTAACTCCTGAAGAAGTGGCTTGCGTAATCGTGGAACCTGTTCTAGGAGAAGGTGGCTATATCATTCCACCGAAAGAATGGTTACAAAAAGTAAGAGAGATTTGTGATCGTCATGGCATGCTGCTAATCTTTGATGAAGTTCAAACTGGATTCGGACGGACTGGTGATTGGTTCGCTGCACAGACGTTTGATGTTACACCTGATATTATGGCGATCGCAAAAGGAATTGCTTCTGGGATGCCTCTTAGCGCCACAGTAGCTTCAAAAGAACTAATGAGTCAGTGGCCAATGGGAACACATGGCACAACATTTGGTGGTAATCCGATTGCTTGTTCAGCGGCGCTAGCTACTCTCGACGTAATTGAAGAAGAAGGATTACTGTCCAATTCGAAGGATATGGGTGCTTATGCATTAGAAAAATTAGCTCTTATAAAGGAAAAGCACCATGTGATCGGAGATGTCCGTGGTGTAGGGTTAATGATTGGAATTGAAATTATTGATCCAGAGACAGGCGCACCAGACGGAAATGGAATGATGCGGATACTAGATCTGTCTCTTGAAAAAGGGGTGCTTTTCTATCTGTGCGGAAAACATCAAGAAGTGATTCGAATGATTCCTCCATTGATTATTACGAAAGAGCAAATTGATGAAGGTCTCCGCATTTTTGAGGAAGCTGTTACGGAGTATGAACAAGAGAAACACGTTGTTTCTGTAGGATAGTGTTTTAATAGCCCCCATCACTTTGGACGTGATGGGGGTTTTGTTCTTTAACAGATACGTGGATATAACTAATTAATCGAGTAAATCATTTCATTTCCGCGGAAATATTTCAAACTTTGCGGGTTAAAACGACATATCCATTCATTGTTACGCATTAAAACAGTGTTACATTGGTTTCAGACTCACTGATCAGGGAACTTAATACATAGTTTTAGATTGAGAGGGGATCCACTATGCTGGAATTTCTGATTCATTTCCTGAAAGAGCTTGGAATCTGGGGTCTTTTAATAAGCAATGCTATTGAAGCATCATCTCTACCTTTTCCCGGGGGAATGATGACATTGACGTACGGTTATTTATTGAATGCTTCGATGATCGAGATGGTTGGTTTTGCATTTCTAACGAGCGGTATTTACACGATTTTTAGTTTTATTCCATATGGGATCGGTTTGAAAGTAAAGGATAAAGTCGAAAGGAAATTAAAAAAGAAGAAGGTTGAACGCGTTCAAAGATGGTTTAGAAAATGTGGATCATGGAGTATTGCAATTACACGCCCACTTGGGATAGGGAACTATGTATCCTATGTGGCTGGTATGAGTAAGGTCAAGCCCTGGATATTTGGAACACTTACCTTTGTCGGTATATTTCCTTGGACAATCGCTATGTTGTGGATTGGGCGGAATGGGAATATAAAATCAGTTCAAGCGATTTTAGGGAGCATACAGAAATATGTCTTTTTAATTGTTGTAGTGGCAGTTATTGGGTTAATTGGGTATCACTACTATCGTAAAAGGTGTAAAATCGATAGTAAGAAACAAGTGTTCAACACCGATCAAACGTAACATTGATCAGGTAAGGAGAGATTGTATTGGATAAATTAAATTATGAACTCGAAGTTCCAGGAAGTACCACTGTTACTCTGGAGCAACTGATTAATCAAAAGAAATCGATGGTCGTATTTGTCCGTCACCTTGGCTGACCAGTTTGTCGAGCTTATCTTACGCAGTTGCGTAAGCGCGTAAATGAAATTGAGAATGAGGGCTTTCAGATTATAGCCATCGCCCCCTCAAATGCTACTTATATTAGCCAGTTTACAGAGGCTTTTGGAGAATTTCCTTTTGTCATTGCAGGTGATCCGAAGAGAGAAGCATACCGTGGCATGGGACATCATACGATGCCGAAGTGGAAATTACTTGGACAAGCAGCGATTGGATTTGTCACCCGTAAATTGGATGGGTTTATTCCAAAAGAACAAAAGAAAAAGGATTTTGTATTAAAGTCGATGAAAACGCAGGATGTATATATTCAAGGTGGTACGTGGATTTTTGATGAGAGAGGGAAATTAATCTGGCATCATATCGATCAGTCGCCAGAAGATCATGCGAAAATCGATTCGGTTTTAAATGTATTGTGATTGACTGTATGATGCATAGAGAAAAGCTTCTAGCTATTAGTTAGAGGCTTTTTTTATGCAACAAAAACAGAGAAGCTCGAGACTTCTCTGTTTTTCCATATCTATTATAAGGGGGGGAAGACATGTGTTTTATTGATTAACAATTTTCTTGCGAATGGCAAATGCTGAACCAGCAGCAGCTAGAGAACCTAGAGTAATCCAAAGTGCTGTTAGGTCAGATGACTGCTCACTCGCACCACCCATACCTGTTTTTGGCATATCACCAGGCATTGCTTCTCCTGCAAATTTGTCTGGCATTTGCTTAACGATAGCGCCTCCAAGAGATTCGCCTACACCAAACATGAATGCATATCCTTCACGGAATTGTTCAATTGAACCTTCGTAATCACCAGACATGTAAGCTTCAAATGATCCAATTACTTGTTTTTCATGAGCCATAAGAGCTTCAGTAGCAGCGTCGGTTGGAAGGTTTTCTTCTGTTGCTGTTCCTAGGAAAGCTCCAAAGTTCTTAGGGAATGTTGTCATCATACGTTCTTTCGCCATTTCCATAGCTTCCTCGTCTTCAGATAGAGATGCGACTACAAGGTCAGCTTGTGCAGCAATATGATCTTCTTGCCAGATTTTTTCAAACTGAGCAGCACCTTCATCTCCGTAGATAGAACCGATAGCCGCTTTAAAGTCAGCAGTGTTTCTGTCTTCAGCCCAGTTTACAAAGTCATAGTCTTCTGATTGGTCATAGCCTTTTTCAAGACCAAGGGAAGAAAGAGCAAAGTGCTCAGATGCAAGGCTGTTTAGAGTTGAACGTAAGTCTGCAGCAGGAGTATCAGCTTTTGTATTTTCAAATTTATCAGGCATCTGCGTTACAATTGCACTAGATAGTGCTTTGCTGATCGCAAACATATGCTTATGCCCTTCACGGAATGTTGTGTAAGCTTCTTCGTAATTTCCTTCTGTATACTCATCAAAAGTTGTTAGGACTTGATCTTCGTGAACTTCTAGAACATCTGCAGCGGCTTCCTTAGGAAGATTACCTTCTGTAGCTGTATCAAGGAACGTGGAGAATTCTTCAACAAATTCGTCTACTTCAGCTTCAGCTTCTTTACGAAGTTCTGCATCATCTTCGGTTGCTGCTTTTACGAAATCAGTGGAGTAATCATTGTGACCTCGAAAGATATCTTCAAATTGTGCAGCGGCTTCATCGCCATAGACAGATGCAATCGCTGGTGTCATATCAGCTGCGTTCTGATCCAGGGCTTCAGTTACTTCTTCTGCATCCTCTGTCCCGTCATATGATTTCGTCATGGATGAAACAGCTAGTACAAAATGTTCGGATAAGAGCTGATCCAGTGTTGCGCGTAGATCTGAAGCAGGCGTTTTGGCTGTTGGCTCAGTTGCCGCTGCCCCAGCGACTGTTGGGAATAATAAGGTTAAGCCTAACGCGGGAACCATTAATTTCTTGAATGCTTTTTTCATGTTCATTTTACTTTTCACTCTCCTCGATTTTTTTTATCGTTTATTTTGATTACACATAGCTAACGTTCAAAGTGAATAGTTGGATCATTTTTTTATAAACTTTTTAATAAAGTTTTTTAAAATGGTAAAAACACTAATTTTAATATTCTAAAAACAATTGGTTGAACTACCTAATTTGTGGTAATATTAAACTTCTGTCTGATTTAGAGACAAATCTCATAAGGAGGTAACTGATCTTGGACAATAAGACTCAAAGTGCCTATCGGAAAGAGAAGCAGCAACTCGATCAAATCGCTGCGGAGATTACAAAACAGCGGCAGGTGTTGGAGAACTACCCCAGGTATTCTGGCGATAATGTAACAGAACAAGTTCTTGAGAGCATTCGAGAGGAGAATCGTCAATCTCTTGTCATAGCTTCAAAAGAACCATACTTCGCACGAATGGATTTTCAAGAGGATGAGAAGGAATCACATTCGTATTATATTGGGAAAGTTGGCGTAGCACATGGAGATTCACAGGATTCTCTGGTTGTAGACTGGAGAGCTCCTGTTGCGAGTATGTTCTATGCATTTACAGGCCCAGAAGAGGATGTCTATTATGTATCGCCTGATGGCGTCATCGAAGGGAACATAGAGCTGAAGCGAAATATTGTGATTCGAGATAAAGAACTTCAGCGAGTCGTAGACACTTATGTAGAAGGTAGCGATGATTTAAGTGGCTCAGATGAATTTCTTCTATATCGTCTGAGTGAAAATAAAGATAACCGTCTCCGTGACATCGTATCAACAATACAAACAAAGCAAAATGATATTATTCGTGCTGAGCGATCGACGCCACTTATCATACAAGGAGCAGCAGGAAGTGGTAAGACAACGGTTGCGCTTCATCGATTAGCTTTCTTACTATATGAATACAGAGATACCATTCAAGCGGGTAAAATGATTATCTTTGCACCGAATAGGATGTTTCTTGATTATATTTCAGGAGTCCTTCCGGAGCTAGGTGTAGGGGGAATTCAACAATCAACCTTCACAGATTGGACAATAAAAACGATTGAAGAAAAGATGACGATTGATTCATCTGGACACGACCTCAGAAAGTGGTTTGGGAAGAGTCGATTCGATTTTTCAATTGCAGAAGGAAGAGTAAAAGGATCACTGACATTTAAAAAATGGATTGATCAAGCTATACATCGTTATAGCAACTCAGTCGGTCCGGTTGGCTCCTTTCACCCATTTGAAGGAAGAGAGCTTTCAGAAACGAAGATCGAACAATGGTTAAAAGACCTTTCTGCATATCCTGTTGGCCGTAAACGCGAAATGATGATGAATCGTTTTAAAATTTGGATAAAAGGTGAGATCAAATCGGTAGAGGGAGCCCATTTAAAGAAAGAATATCGCAAACTAGCAAACGATCAGCTGAAGAATTATTTTAAAACATGGCCGAAGCAAACTGCTCTTTCGTTCTATCAATCACTTTTTCAATCGAATGTTCCTAGCTACATAACACAGTCAGAAAGAGCAGATGTTATAAGTGAAGAACTTGTGCTGGAAACGGCAAAGCGAATAAAAAAGAAGAAATTATCGCCGGATGACCTTGCCCCTCTCCTTTACATTCAATTTCAATTGAACGGTATTGATAAAGAACATAGGTTTCAGCATATTGTAATTGACGAAGCTCAGGACTTTTCACCTTTTCAACTGGCGCTTCTGAAAGAAGTGAATCGAAGTCAATCTTTTACAATATTAGGGGATTTGGCACAGGGCATTCATTCATATAAGGGCATTCATAGCTGGGAAGAATTTAGAGTGCTTTTCAACGGTAAAGACCTTTATATGGAACTTGAACAAAGTTATCGATCGACTTTAGAAATTATTGAATTTGCGAATGAAGTGATAGCTCATGCGGATATACCGGTTCAACCGGCTGTGCCTGTTTTTCGAAGTGGAAAGAAAGTCGAAATAAGCAAAATAGATAAGAAGAGGCATGTTAGTAGCTTGTTAAAATCAGCTAAAGAAATGAAAGAGAGAGGTATGAATACAGTAGCGATTGTTGGTAGGAGCGAAGAGGAATGTCATGATTTGTATGACAATCTTAGTAGGTATGATGAGAAGTTGCATCTCATTACTGCGGATGATCGATCTTATGAAGGGGGACTATCAATTGTGCCAATCTATCTTACTAAAGGATTAGAATTCGATGGAGTTATATTGGCAAATGCTAACGAAGATAATTATAGTCCACATGCAACAGATGCGAAATTACTATATGTAGGATGTACAAGAGCATTGCATGAATTAAAACTCTTTTATATTGATACTCCTTCACAATTGCTACCAGTTTAATCAAACGTTTGTTTAAAGGTTACCTTTGTTATTTCATACCATGAAATGAGCGATTGTTAGTACATTCAAGTATTAGCACCATTGAGCATTTACTTCACACAATCTACAAAAAAAGCTAAACTCTTTATTATTTATTGCCGATAATAAAAGTAGTTGGAATATAAAACTGAAAAAGGCAAACCTGTTGAAAAGCAGGGACGCAAAGTTATGGGCCTGCCCGCATGAATGCGAATGGTTGCCAAACCGCCAGGCTCCTTTTTGAGCTCTGGGTTGAAAAAAAGGAGAGCGTACATGTGAAGAATGTATCGGTTGCTGTTGGAATTCTCTTTTTTATACTGGGCTTTTTTGTGCAGATAATGGTTTTGCCTGAGGGGAAAGCTGAGGCGATAGAAATGGACACTTCTCTTGCTACATGGATTTGGAACACAAGGGACATTGAAACGAAATCAAATGAGTTCCTTCAGTTTATGGAGGAGAAACAAGTAACCGATGCTTACTTGCAAATAAATCGTTCAGTAATGGCATCTTCTTATGAATCATTTATTGGAAATGCGACATCCAAAGGTATTCGTGTACATGCTCTAGATGGGGCACCAAATTGGGCTACAAGAAATGGTGCTACATATCAGGCGAACTTATTTAACTGGTTGGATTCCTATCAAGCTAATGCGACAGAGAATCAAAAGTTTAGTGGTGTTCATCTTGATATAGAACCTTATCTTCATTCTGGCTGGACGAATAGTTATCAAAAAACGATTGCTTTCTATCAAGACCGTTTATCAGATGGAAAAACTCGTGCGATGAGTCTTGGATTATCGTTTGGTGTCGACACTCCTTTTTGGTTTGACGAACAATCTTACAACAATCGGTATGGATCGGGCAATTTAGCTGAGTGGATTATTCAAACGGCGGATGTGACTACATTAATGGCTTACCGTGATCGTGCTGATGGTGCAAATGGAATTGTTGCTCTTATTAGCAATGAGATAGCTTTAGCTGAAAAATATGGCAAGAAAATCTCCGTTGGTGTAGAGACAGGGCAAACGTCAGAAGCTTCCTACATTTCATTCTTTGAAGAGGGAGAAGCAGTCATGATAAAGGAACTTCTCAAAGTAAAGACTGCATATGAGCATTCCTCTTCAGTACAAGGTTTTTCCATACATTACCTTGATAGTTGGATGGCGTTAAAACAATAATAAAGATGAACCCCCGGACTGAAAATCAGCCGGGGGTTATTTTTATGAATTCAGCTTACGATAAAATCGATTTGACGCGACCAACCTGTCCATCTTCTAGACGTACTTTGATACCATGCGGATGGGTGGGGGATTTAGTCAGGATATCTTTTACAACACCTCTTGTCGTTTTCCCTGAACGCTGATCTTGTTTCAAGACGATATCTACAGTTTTCCCTGGTTCTATATTACTTCTGTTCTGTCCGTTCATCAGTAACCTCTTTCTCTGTCGTTTCGTTATGCTGCTCCTCAGGCAACGGATCGACAGTATGTTTGACACTGTATCCTTTTGATACAGCCATTCCAAAAGCAGCGGCAATGAAAATCGTCATAATGACAACGACGATGACTGTTATCGTAATAACCATTCCCGAACTCCTTTCCGTGATGTCTGCTTTCACTTTACCATGATTATCGCGGTTATGATAGAACATGATCTGACGAGGGTTGTCATATAGCTTAATCTGTCTAAGTCGCTGGTCCTATATAAATATATAGCTTTAGCTCATTATGGAGGCTTTGGTAAGCAGGTAGAATCAAAGTATGAAAGGAGGCGATTATGATGAAGAAAGCAGGTTTGCTTTTACTTGGGATCATCGCTGCGATTGTATTGTTGTCGAATCTTGGTTCATTAGTAGGTATGATGATTAGCCTTGGCATCCTCTACATTGCATTTAAGAAGTTTATTCAGGCAGATTCAACAACTGGTAAAGTCATCTGGGGGATCTTAGGATTCATCGGTTTAAGTACTGCCGTGGCGAATATGCCAGCTATTCTTGGTCTCGTAGCTATCTACATTCTTTATGTCGTTTATAAAAAGTGGGATGGAGCAAGTTACGATAAGAAAGACAATGACCCATTCACAAATTTTGAAAAGCAATGGGATGAACTGAAGAAAAGTTAATCAAACAAAGGAGAGAATGGACATGCCAAATTTACTTAATCGCATCAAAAACTCAATTGAAGCTGATTTTCATAGCATACTTGACCAGAAGGAGGAGAAAAATCCAATTTCCCTTTTAAATCACTATTTAAGACAGTGTGAAAGAGAAGTGGAAAAGGCGAGAAAACTTGTCGAGCGGCAGTCAACGCTACTTTTAGAATTCAGAAGAGAATTAGATAAAGCGCGAAGAAATGCTGAGAAACGCGCTGGACAAGCTGTTTTAGCAAATGAAGCAGGCGAGGCTGAGCTGTATGAGTTCGCAAAACAAGAGCAGTTGCAATATGAAGAAAGAGCTAACCACTTATCACAATTGATGGATGAGGCAGATCTTGAGCTTAAACGTCTTGAACAAAAGTACGAGAAAATGAAGCATAAGCTTAAAGATATGTCGATTAAGCGAATGGAATTAATGGGGAAAGAGAATAGTGTGAGGGCTCATCATAAGATGGATTTGGTTCTGGAAGAAAGGAATCTAGATCAACCATTTAATCGTTTTGATGAGATGGAGAGTTATATTGAGCAACTTGAGAAGAAAGTGAATAGAGATTACGATATGTCTACTATTGATACAAAGTTCCACTTACTTGAGAAAAAGGCGAAAAAACAAGAAACCAATTCAAATTCTTAGAGAAATAGTGGTATTCTAAAAGAGGCGCGTGCGCCTTTTTTAGTCATGAGTATAAAAGGTGCAATGACGATAAATGAGGGATGAATGGAGGGACGCTAGTGTGGAAAAATAGACATATTGACACTGTTAATGGACTTCTAATAATTGGAGTTATTCTTATCCTATTAGAAGTTTCTTTAAATGGCGGCCTCCTGTTCTTATTAATTCTTTCCGCTGCATTTGTTTATATGGGGAGAAAACGTCTTCCACGAACTTCAGGAAAAGTTTTTCTTGGACTCGGTATCTTTTTCTTTCTAACGACCGTTATGAATATGGTAGTCGTGAAGTTTTTTCTTCTTGTTCTATTAGTCTATCTTGGCTTCCAGTTTTATCAGTCCAAACAAAAACCGAAGAAAATAAGGCCGGTATTTGAAAAACCTTCAGTGTCTGAAGAAGGAATGATCCATCAAAAGCCATTGCTGCAAAACAAGTGGTCCGGTCGACAGAAAACACATGATCATGTGTACGAGTGGAATGATATTAACATTCAAGCTGGTTTTGGTGAAACGATTATCGATTTAAGTTACACGGTTCTTCCTAAAGGAGAATCCGTTATTATGATTCGAAACTTCGTAGGAAAAGTGCAAATACTCATTCCCTATGAACTCGAAGTGAATATTCAACATTCAGCTATGATCGGATCTGCCACGTTGTTACAACATGAAGAACCTGGAGTGTTTAATCAAGTTCTCTCTTATAAAACGAATGGATATGATGATGCTACTGAAAAGGTAAAACTAGTCACCTCGATGTTTGCTGGAGATTTAGAGGTGAAGCGAGTATGAGTGTCATGAAGCGTCATATGCTATTTGGTGCATTACTGTCACTCTTGCTATTTTTTCTTTTCTCTGCCGCTTATTTGACTGTTTTCCCACCGGCATCTCTTTCCCTTTTATTTGAGAAAGATTTAATGGACTTACCGTTCGGGTTAATCGTTCCAATTATATGTGTAATGATTGGAGCGGCTGTTGGAGGAATGTCAGGTTTATATGCAAGTAAAGAAATTCAAAACATTGCAGATACGCTAGAGGAACTTGATAAGGGACGTGCTTTACATAACTATAGTGGTACAAGTCTAAATGTCGTTTTTGAACAAATTGATAAATTGCAAAACCGAATGAATGATCAAGTAAGACTAGCCCAGAAGCTTGCGAACGAGAAAGCAGAGGATCATGAGAAGCGAGTTCAACAAGTCGTATCCGAAGAACGCAATCGTCTTGCTCGTGAGCTACATGACTCCGTGAGTCAGCAACTTTTTGCTGCTTCCATGTTAATGAGTACGATAACGGAAAGTCGTGAAGTAGCGGATGATCTAGAAACAAAGCACCTTAAGATGATTGAAGAAACCATTCATCAATCCCAACTAGAAATGCGCGCTCTCTTACTTCATCTTAGACCTGCCGCATTGAAAGATCGCTCACTCGAGGAAGGGATAAAAGAGCTATTGAACGAACTGTCTCAAAAGGTGCCAATACAAGTGAATTGGAAGCTTGAAGCCATTGAGCTCGATAAAGGTGTTGAAGACCATCTGTTTCGTATACTACAGGAATGTGTATCCAATACACTAAGGCATGCGAAGGCATCGACACTTGATGTTCTACTTATTCATCGAGATGGACGTACGATCTTACGAATAGTTGATGATGGGGTTGGTTTTAAGATGGACGAGAAGAAAGCTGCTTCATATGGATTACAAAACATGCATGAACGAGCACTCGAAATCGGAGGGGTTCTTAAATTGGTCAGTCTTCCACATAAAGGGACTAGGCTGGAAGTAAGCGTACCACTTGTTGGGAGGGGTAGAGAATGATTAAAGTTTTGTTTGTCGATGATCATGAAATGGTTCGGATTGGCGTTTCATCTTATTTATCTGCTCAGGCTGATATTGACGTCATTGGAGAAGCGGATAATGGAAAGAAAGGGGTAGACCTCGCGCTATCCCTTCGTCCAGATATCATATTAATGGATCTAGTTATGGAAGAAATGGATGGGATTGAAGCAACGAAACAGATTATTACACAATGGCCAGATGCAAAAATCATTATCGTAACAAGCTTCTTAGACGACGAAAAAGTCTATCCAGCACTTGAAGCTGGAGCTACAAGCTATATGCTGAAAACATCGAAAGCTGTGGAGATTGCAAATGCAGTTCGAAAAACGCACCATGGGGAATCTGTTCTTGAACCTGAAGTAACGGGGAAAATGATGTCGCGGATGAGAAGTAGAATTCAAAAGCAGCCCCATGAAGAACTCACGGATCGAGAGATGGAAATTCTCTTATTAATGGCTCAGGGAAAGGCGAACCAGACGATTGCTAATGAACTGTTTATTGCGCTTAAAACAGTAAAGGTTCATGTGAGCAACATTCTTGGAAAACTTGAAGTTCATGATCGAACCCAGGCGGTTATTTATGCGTTTAAGCATGACCTTGTAAAATGAGCAAAAACAGAAGCTGTTTTTGCTTTTTTTAATACAATGAAGAGAGGTTGATTCTACTTATTTAGCAACCAAAAAATTAAGAAAATTCTTGTATATTAGTGTCGAATTCAATAGATAACATAGTAATAAAGGCCTATTTATGAGTTGTAACCGCTTCAATTAAAAATCTTAGGTTTAGGCTGTTTACAAAGCGCTGAATCCCTATTATAATCCCGATTGTGCTTACGAAACGAAAACAAAACAACGGGAGGGATAATAGATGCTTCATCACATCAAAACTTATCTGCTAATTACTTTGGGTGCGCTCGGTGTTGCTACCCACGTTCATTTCTTTCTATCTCCTAATAGTCTTGCGACGGGGGGAGTCAGTGGTTTATCGATTCTGATGAACCATCTAGTCCCGAACCTGTCAGTCGGAATGTTTATGATCATATTAAACGCAGTACTTTTGTTAGTTGGAATTCTTTTTCTCGGTCCTAAATTCGGTGTTAAAACGATCTATGCAAGTTTCGCTTTATCGCTTGCTGTATGGGCATTTGAACGCTTTATACCAGTAACTGAGCCATTTAGCCAGGATATCCTAATTCAATTAATTATTGGTCAGTGTATTGCTGCAGCAGGTATGGGACTTGTCTTTCATCAGAAAGCTTCTACTGGCGGTACAGATATTATTGCGATGATTCTTAATAAGTATTTCTCTATGGAGGTTGGAAAAGCCGTTCTAATCTCAGATATTTCAATTGCACTATTCTCAGTCGTCTTGTTTGGACCTGAAATCGGAATGTATGCGATCTTTGGTGTCATTCTAAATGGCCTTGTCATTGATTATACGCTTCAGAGCTTTGAAGCTAAGAAAGAGATTGTGATTATCAGTAAAGAAAGTGAAGAAATTCGATCCTTTATTGTTGAAGAGATTGGAAAAGGCGCAACAATCCACACGGCTAGAGGGGCGTTTACTTCTGATGAAAAAGAAGTGATTACAACAATCCTTGGTAGAAAAGATCTTCTTAAATTGAAAAAGCATGTTGGTGTTGTTGATCAGAAAGCCTTTATTACGGTTCACAGTATGAAAGAAATTCTTGGTCAAGATTTTAAATCTCTTGCATAATAGCTTAAAACCCCTTTTCCAGAATGGAAAAGGGGTTTTTACTTATAATTATTTCTTACGTTTAAAAGCATACAGAAGCGTAACGATCAAAATAAGAGCAGCCAGTACATAAGATGAGTAAACGACTAATGGTACGTCTCCATTTTGATTTTTGACACCAATCCCAATAAAGGCCCAAACAAAAACGAGTGGGTAGATCCAATCTTGCTCGCTTTTCAAGAAATAAAGAGCAAGAATTGTCGCGATGATTAATAGTAGGAATGTCCATATCGTATCGGAAATACCAAATCCATCCCAGTCAATGTATGTTAGGTAGTAACTAATGTTGGCGATCGTCGCAACGCTAATCCAACCCAGATAAACGGAAAAAGGTAACAAATCAAAGAAAGAAGCATCTGCTGCTTTCAAATTAGTATAAAGCCTAATGAGTGTGAACAGTAAAAGAAGCATAACGATCACCGATAAGCCGAAGAATTCATAATGCCACATGAAAATCCAAAGACTATTTAGAATGGAACTTAGAACAAATAGTCCACTCGTCTCCTGGTAGATTGGCAAATCTCTCCGACTTTTAGGAAATTGACGAATAACCCATATTCCTAGAAGAAGATAGATCAGCCCCCATATACTAAAAACATAGCCGGCAGGTGTAAAAAGTACGTTCAGTCTATTTGATATTTCTCCTGTCGTTTGCCCATTTAACGGTAGTGCATTTGCAAGGCCATTTACTGTTACGACGAGTATATACGCAATGAGATTAAGAAGAAATTTACCCATAAGGACCTCCTAGAAATAAAGTCTATAGTACATACTATTCCTTCTTAATCTTAAACATAACCGTCTTTTTATGTGCATGAGCACATAGAAAAACCTGCCCCTAATTGAGGGGCAGGTGAGTGTTATTAGCGATTAGGAAGTGTAGCATATTCAGGGTCTGCTACTTTTACAAGTTGTTTACCAAGGTTTGTACCTTCAAAGAGACCAAGGAATGCGTCAGGAACGTTTTCAAATCCTTCCACGATTGTTTCTTCATATTTTAACTTGCCTTCTTGTAACCATTTCCCTAATTGCTCAGCACCTTCATTAAAGCGATCTGAATAATCGCCTACAACGAAGCCTTTCATGAGAGCACTTGATTGGATAAGTTTTGTCTGAACGCGTGGACCAAGATCCGCTTCTTTCTTATTGTAAGAAGAAATTGCGCCGCAAACAGGGATACGAGCAAATTTATTTAGTAGGCTAATGGCAGCATCGCCGATTTCGCCACCAACGTTTTCATAATAAACGTCAATGCCGTCTGGACAAGCTTCTTTTAGCGCTTTGTATACGTCCTGGGTTTTGTAGTTAATTCCTTCATCAAAACCAAGTTCGTTTTTGATATAGTCGATTTTATCGTCTGAACCAGCGATACCTACAACACGGCAGCCTTTGATTTTGGCAATTTGACCAACAACAGAGCCTACTGCTCCAGCTGCGCCTGATACAACGACTGTTTCGCCTTCTTTAGGCTGACCAATATCGAGAAGTCCGAAGTAAGCTGTTTGTCCAGGCATACCAAGGATTCCAAGATGCGTGGTAATCGGAGCGATAGATGGATCAATTTTTCGAAGATGCTTTTCATTCACAACTGAGTATTCTTCCCAGTTTAGGTGGCCAATAACAACATCACCTTGATTAAATTGAGAAGATTTGGATTCGGCAACTTCTGCTACGACACCACCGTTTAATGGTTCGTTGATTTGGAAGGGTGCTACGTATGATTTTGCATCTCTCATACGCCCTCTCATGTAAGGGTCTACTGTAAGGTATAGTGCACGTAGAAGAACTTCTCCATCTTTAGGTGATGGAATGTCCGCTTCAACAATGTTGAAGTGTTCCATTGAAGGCATACCTTCTGGTCGTTTTGCTAGATGAATTTGTCTTTGTTTACTCATTCATAATCCCTCCATTATATGATTGATGCCTCATTCATTTCTTATCTAAGCTGTTCCACCTAAACGGTACCACAAAACATTACAGTTTATCAAAGTATTCGCATTGTAAATAAGCACATCTAAAAACAGTACTTTTCATCTTCTTCAACACATTCAAATTCTCTTTTTTTGAAAAGAATAGACATAATTGGTTATGATACGAAAGAGAGGAGGAAGGTCTATTGAGTCCCAGAACTAGCGGGTGGATTATGAAACAAACGTGGGAGGATCTTTTGTTCCTACACTGGTCTGTTGATCGCTATTGGCTTCAATCCATGCTTCCACCTCAGCTAGAAGTAGATACGTTTGAAGGGGAGGCATGGATTGGAATCGTTCCATTTGAAATGAATCAAATTCGGTTTCGTGGCTTACCTTCGGTTCCATTTGCTTCAAAACTACTTGAGCTTAATGTGCGGACTTATGTGAAATATGGCCAGAAACGTGGCGTGTATTTCTTTAGCCTTGATGCTAGTCATAGAGCAGGTGTTATGATGGCGAGAAATCTTTTTCACCTTCCTTACCTTCAAGCAAAAATGGGTAAAAAAAGTGATGGAAAGCAAATTAGCTTTTGGTCTTCTAGAACACATAAGGGTGTTGAAAAAGCCGATTACCATATTATTTATGAACCACTAGGAACATCTTATGAAGCGCGAAATGGAGATCTTGATTTTTGGCTTACAGAAAGAGATCGGCTTTTTATTGTAAGAGGAAATAAAGTATTTCAGGGGAAAATTAAGCATGATCGATGGCCACTTCAAAAGGTTGATGTTGCTGTTCTTCGTGATACACTCTCACACCCATATCACTACTCTGATCAAGTTGTTACTCATTTCTCTAAGAAGGTGACAACTTATTTGTGGCCATTTGAGAATGTAACCCAGACAGGAAAACCCCTTCACATTAAGTAAGGGGGTTTTTGATATTACGATTCTAGTGAATGCTTTCTTTGAAATGAGCGGGGTTCTATGCGACGGAATAATTTCGTGCGAGCAAGGGTGAAAATGACCAGTGCTGCCCAAATTAAAGCAAAACTGACTAAGTGCACAGAAGTAAACGACTCTCCATATAGGAATACACCTTGTATGAGCATTAAAGTAGGTGCGATGTATTGAAGAAAACCAATCATCGAAAGCGAAATGCGGTTTGCCCCGCTTGCAAAAAGCAACAGTGGTACAGCAGTGACAATTCCAGCGCCTAGTAATAATCCGAAAAGAGTGGCGTCTTCTAAATACATGGCATCTGCCACACTAGTACGCACTGTTATTAAATAAATTAACGCAAATGGCGTAATGAATAGCGTCTCAATCGTTAGTCCTGTTAAAGCACCAAGTCTCGCTTTTTTCTTCAATAAACCATAGAGCCCAAAGCTCATGGCCAGGATGAGAGAGACCCATGGTATTTCTCCAAATCGAAAGACGAGATTTAATACGCCAATTGTCGCAAGAGCAAATGAAATGAGTTGCCAGAAGGAAAGCCTTTCTTTTAAGAATAGAATACCTAGAAGAACGCTAATTAATGGGTTGATATAGTAACCAAGGCTGGTTTGAATGACGTGATCATGATTGACAGCCCATATGAATGCATACCAGTTTATAGTGATGAATACGGATGCAAAAGCGATCGCTGCTAGCTTCTTCGGCTGACGAAAAATACCGAGAAGCTCTATTTTAAATGAAGTTAATTTCCTCAGCACGATTAATATGATAATCATAAAAGCAAAGGACCAGATGATCCTATGAGCTAACACTTCTTCAGATGGTACTTGCCCGACGAGCTTCCAATATAGTGGGAGAATACCCCATAAGAAATAGGCGCCGGCACCCGAAAGTATCCCAAACATTTGTTCATTATCTGAAAATTTCATCGTTTTTCCTCGTTTCCATAAGATCACTTCACACTAGTTTAGCTTCCTTTCCAAATCATTACAACGAAAAAGCGTTCGTCTATGAACATAGACTGTTACATAAAGCGAAAGGGGCTGGAAGCAATGAGAGCAGCGCGCATTTTATTAGATCAGAAGGTGGGAGACGTAACAGGGAACGGCATTCCTGATCTTGTGGCCCTTACTGGTAATAAACCATTTGGAGATGATTCACCGTTAGTCGATAGCGTGGTTCTAACGATCAAAAACGATGCCACAGCGATCGATGTCTCTTTTGCTCTTCCGGGTAGTAGTGGCTATAACCCGACCCTTTATTTGGGTGATTTTACCGGGAACAAAGTGAAGGAAATATTAGTGCGTTCTGATTCTGGAGGGAGTGGAGGAATTACGTATGACTTTTTGTATTCCTATCTAAATCAAACCCTGAGGTTACTTTTTGATCAACAGAGTTTTTATGAAGCTTTTACTTATGATGTATACTACCTTGATTATTATCAAGCGAAGGTTGAAAATAAAACGTTAAATCAAAACTATATTGTAAGTCTTCTTTATAAAGGAGAAGAGTATCTTTCGGAAATTTATAAGGAGAATGGGCAATTAAAAGCCCCGATAAAGGGAAGTGTCTTGCCTCCTGGAGGCGTATATCCCATTGATTTGCAGCGTGACGGAGTTGATGAATTGTTGGTTTATCAGAGAGTAATCGGAAGATATAACGCGGATGGGCTAGGTTTTCTTTCTACACCACTTCAGTGGAAAGAAAACCAGTTCGTTCCTATGTATCAATCTTTATGTATATTTGGATAGAGAGTATGTAATAAAAGGGGGATGTGATCCCCCTTTGGAATTTCGTTTTTATTGCTTTTCAAGAAGAGATGCAAGTACGTGTTTCTTGAATTTCTCTGTCTTGCGTCCTTCAATGTAACGTACATCATGTTTTTTAAGCTGTTCAACGTACCAGCCTTTGCTTCCGTAATGCATCGAACCATCCTTTCTCTATTGAAAATTCTATAAGGAGTATTCAATAAACCTTAACCGTGAACCATGTTATCATCCATTGCTCTCTATGAAAAGGGAAAAAGTCTATTTTTTTGAAGGAATTTTGTTACAGGATTCATGAAAAATCATATAAGCAAAAAGATAATGAAAGTAAAGAGGGATATGCATGGATTTTACCTAGTTTTTGGCAGAGGATAAGATTAAAACGGCATTGAGAAATGGTGATATTGACAATCTTCCTGGTAAAGGAAAACGACAGAATCTTGAGGGTTTATCGATGATTTCAGAAGATCTTAGAATAGCCTACAAAGTTCTAAAGAATAGTGGATACCTCCCTGAAGAAGTAGATTAAAAAAATGAGTTACTGTCACTAGAAAAACTTCTTAAGTATTATGAGGATGATAGGGAGAAAGAGCGTTTAAAGCAGCGAATCTCAGAAAAGCAGCTTCGTTACAATAAGCTTTATTAGGAAAGACGCTTCCGTTTAACTAAAGAATATCAGCCTAATGTGCAAAAGAAACTAACCGAATGGTAATTGCCCCCTTTGAATTCAATTTAAGGAGGTTCTTATTTGAACGACCACACTCTATTAAAGGAGAAATTTATACTAAGGCGAATGTAAGTATAACAGCGCGGGCGTGTTTCCATGCAGAAAAGCCTTCCAACAATAGAGGGGGATAGAGAATGGATGGGTCTATATCAGTACATGAGCTAGTTAAAACGTATAAAGGTGATGTGAAAGCTGTCCAGGGCGTAAGTTTTGAGGTAGCTGAAGGCGAATTTTTTGCCTTTCTCGGCCCAAATGGTGCAGGTAAATCTACGACAGTTCAGATTCTTACTACGCTTGTGAAACCAACGACAGGAAGCATTCGCATTGGTGGTGTTGATGTTGGAGAAGAACCTGAACGGGTGCGATGGAATATTGGCGTGGCTCTACAAGAAACGGGTATCGATCCAGTGTTAACGGGGAGAGAGTTAATTGAAATGCAGGCAAGACTATTTGGTTTTAGTAAGAAAGAAGCCAAAACAAGAGCTGTAGAGTTACTTACCCTTGTTGACTTAAATGATGCAGCAGATCGTCCATGTGGAAATTATTCTGGGGGAATGAGACGGAGGTTGGACCTCGCGCTCACCTTAGTTCATAAGCCTAAAATCCTTTTTCTTGATGAACCAACAACTGGACTTGATCCATCGAATCGAAAAGCCATTTGGAAGGAATTAAGCGGTTGAATAAAGAAGAAGGAACGACGATATTCCTAACAACCCAATATCTTGAAAAAGCTGACCAACTTGCTGATCGAATCAGTATCATCAACCAAGGAAAAATCGTCGCATCTGGTAGTGCCGAAGAATTAAAAAGGACGCTCGGATTTGATGCGATTCAACTTGTGTTCGATGAAGTTGATGAAGCGGAGCGAGCAAGTAAAACGCTAGCCGATCTTGCAGAGAATATTGAGCGATCAAAAGAAGAGATTACACTTTACACTAAGAATGGAACACAACTTCTATCAGAGCTTGTTCGTAAGCTAGATGAACACAACCTTTCACCAAAAACATTGAATGTAAAGCCACCATCTTTAGATGATGTATTTATTAATGTGACGAACGAGCAAAAGGAAAGGGCGTGAAGCTATGGGGGAGCAAAAGAAAGGCTCTTTTCTTGTAGATACACTGGTTTTTACAAAGAGAAGTATCATAACAATCATTCGAAATCCATTGATTTTCATTCCTAACTTAATCATTAGTCTTTTCTTTTTGTTTGTTTATGAAGGAGGATTAAGTGGGATTTCAGAGCTTCCTGCATTTGAAGGAGCAAACTACCTTGCCTTTATTTTACCTGTCTCTATCGTTTCAGCTGCGATCGGGGGAGCAGGTGGAGCTGGGCAAGCGCTGGTTAAGGATTTAGAAAATGGATACTTTTCACGTCTTCTTCTTACCCCTTCCTCAAGACTTGCTATCGTACTTGGTCCGATTATTGTGGGAATGCTGCAGCTGCTCATTCAAACGGTGTTAATTCTAGTAGTTGCTTATTTTCTTGGTCTAGAAGTTGCAGCAGGATTTGGTGGAGTAATCGTCGTTCTTTTATTAACGCTTGGGTGGGGGCTTGCTTTTGCAGGGTATTCAGTTGGTGTAGCGTTACGAACAAAGAATGCTCAATCTGCACAAGCAGGGACTTTTGTATTCTTTCCACTTATTTTTCTTAGCACAACTTTTGTTCCCTATGAATTGATTGAAGCAGGTTGGTTAAAAGTGGCGGCAACGATTAATCCGACGACGTATTTATTTGAAGCGATGCGCTCCGTGTTTATTGATGGTTGGGAAGCTTGGCCGCTTATTAGAGGATTTCTGGTCATAGGTCTGTTATGTGCTATTACGATTAGTTTCTCAGCGGTAAGTGCCTCCAAAGCGGTAAGTGCTGATTAAGAGAAAAAAGCTCGCATTTTATTGCGAGCTTTTTTAAAATATAGGCTATTTTTTAGCTGCATGTAGAATAAAGCGGTGTGAAGGTATATCAATAAATCCGTTGTTTTCTATATTTTTATGTAAGCGATAAAGGGCGTTTCGGTAGCGGTCGATCGAGAAGTTAGGAATTTGCCATGGAATCGCTTTTAAATAATAAATGACTGCACCAATGTCATAAAAACGTGTAGAAGGAAAAGATTCTTTAGCATCTACAATGGAAAAGCCGGAAGATTCCAGTTCTTGAACGGCGTAATTCAAGTTCCAATGATCGTATTCAGACTTCATTGGAGCATCCAACACTCGATTTAGTTCTTTCATATCTTCCCCGCCAACCTGCTGAGTAATATAAGCTCCATTAGCGGATAGTATACGATGGACTTCCTTTGGAGAGTAGGAATCATGCTTGTTCATCACGAATTGAAATTCAGCATCTAAAAAAGGAAGAGTATCGTCATCCTCGAATCCTTTTACAATGACTCCTTCAGGCTCAAGTCTTGATTTGGCAATTGGAAGGTTAGGGGGATAGCCTTCAGTTGCTGCTAACTTCTTTGGAAATGGCTTTAATGCTTCAAGAAATTCTCCGCCTCCAGTACCCATATCAAGTACACTGTAGCTAGAGCGGAAATAGTGTAGAACATAAGAAGTGTACGACCACGGAAGCGGTTCGCCGTTCATTCTTTCTGTATTTGTAATATAAGAAAAATCCCAACCTGAGAACGGTGTTTCGATGTCTTTAAGGTGAAATTCAAATGCTTGATCTGTTATCACGTATAACCCCTCCTGTTATTAATTACCATTATAGCAGGGGAGATGTAGAGAGTGAGAAAAAGTTAATATAATCAATTAGGATTTAAAACTACAGAGATTAGGGTAAACCAAGATATGCGAACATTCGATTGAATCGATACTGCAAACCAAGTGAATCTGGAATGGAGATTAAAGGACGTGAAGACATTGAATACAGCTAAGTTATATGATCTTATAGGAATTGGGATTGGACCGTTTAATTTAGGTATGGCTGCACTTGCAGATGAGACAGAAGTAGAAGCGATTTATTTTGATCAGAAAGAAGAATACAATTGGCATCCAGGGATGTTGATTGATGGAGCGGATCTTCAGGTTCCATTTCTTGCAGATTTGGTTACCATTGCAAATCCAAAAAGCCCTTATACTTTTATTAATTACTTACATGAGCATGATCGACTTTATCAGTTTTATTTTTTTAATAAATTTGATATACCGAGAAAAGAATACAACGCTTATACTAAATGGGTTGCGTCACAATTAAATAATTGTTTCTTTGGTCAAAAAGTAATTGATGTTCTTTATGATAAAGAAAAAGCATGCTATAACGTTACGATTGAAGAGGTAAAGACGGGTCGAACAGAGACCTTGCAAGCAAAGCATGTCGTCCTAGGAACAGGAAGTGTGCCAAATATACCTGATGGCTTCGACTCATATCCACCTGAAGATGTTCTTCATACAAATCATTATCTATATCACGAGAAAGAGTTGAAAAAATCACGTTCAGTAACAGTGATCGGGTCAGGGCAAAGTGCTGCAGAAGTGTTTTATGATTTGCTTCATGACCAGGAGAAGTACGGCTATCATTTGAACTGGTTGACTCGATCAGCAGGTTTTTTTCAATTAGAATCAGCTAAGCTAGGGCAGGAAGTATTCTCGCCTGATTATGTTAGCTATTTTCACGGCCTTTCGTTTGACGACCGGAAAGATGCTCTTTCAACACTTGGAACTTTAAGAAAAGGCATAGATTCATCTACATTAAAGAATATTTATCACCTTCTTTACCATCGATCCTCTGAGGGTTCGCTAGATGTGATGATACAACCTTTATCTGAGGTAAATGGTATTGAAAAGAGAGGTAAGCACTATGAACTTGCGTGTAGACAGTGGCAAGAAAATCATGAATTCCAAACGACTACGGATAAAGTTGTTCTTGCGACTGGATATAAACCTCACTTCCCTGAATGGTTTAGACGGATAGAAGACGAAATTGAATGGGAAGATGAGAATCGATTTAAAGTAGAGATGGATCAGCAGCTGGTCTTTAAAGATGGAAGAGAGAACCACATCTTTACGTTAACAAATCTCGATCATTCTCACGGAACAGGAGCAACAAACCTTGCCCTTTCTGTTGAGCGAAACAAGCGCGTGTTGAACTTCGTAGCAGGAAGATCCTTATACAAAGTTAATACAAATACCGTTTTCCAACAGTTTTCTAGTAAAGGAATGTAGAACTTGGAGTGGATAACGTAAAGATCTTTAAAAGCCATACGGAAGCACACTAGAAAAAGGACTCCCCAACTTATCATGTTTGGGAAGTCCTTTTTCTTTCACCAAGATAAGTGATATTAGTGATTCTAGTAACGTTCTTTCAATATGAGTGAATATCCTTCAAGATTAACAACATGGTTAATACCCTGACGAAACGTTGAAAATGTAGGAATTTTTGGATCAAGATCAAGATTCATTAACCATTGCACAACCCGCTTCGTGATTCCCACATAAACGACAAGAATGCCCATCAAAGAGAGCGACTTTGTCATCGTCTCGCATAAGGCTTGTGCCGAGCTCGCATTCAATTCAGATAGCCCAGAGAAGTCAAGCAGAACATAATCCGTATTGTTAGCTGCACAATAATTTAATGTGTTGTCAATAAGCTTTTCTGACCTTTCCTCATTCATGGTGCCGATGAGAGGAATAAGGATAGCATTATCAATAATGGTTGGAATAATCGCTGAAGATAGTTCACTAACAAGTTTTTTGTTTTCCTGAAGCTCCTTTTGCTTTTCTGTTACATCGCGCCAGACAAGTAGATAACCAGTTTTTTCACCTGATTCGTTAAGGTATTCAGAAATAACGATACTAGCTGCAAATCGGTCAAATAAGGTAATGGTACTTTCATATGGCAACTGATAGAGCAAAATGTTTCTTTGGTGTGAAGGATTTTGATGGAACTCATCAATGCTTTTCCCGATTAGTTCTGAAGGGTGATTAATAGGTAAATAGGGTATAAGTGACTTAAGTAGCATTTCTGCACGTTCATTAAACCACACAATACGTAAATCTAAATCGCATACAAATATATTATCGCCTAAACTATTAAGCGCCCTTGTTGTCTCACTATGTGAAAAAAAAGTCGTTTCTGCCAACTCATTACCTCCGCAAATTTAACTAACATATTAATAATATTATAATTCAAAGCATACCAATTGCCTATTAATAACGAATAGTAAAAGACCTTTCATTCTCATTGACTTCTTTTTCTTCCATAATCACGTTATCAACGACGGAATAGGGGCTACCTGATTCTAGTGCAGAGTGAAATTGGGTCATAGTGGCTTCTTCTCCTTGTGCTTCCACTTCAACAGAGCTATCCATTCGATTCATGACATAGCCAGTAAGGCCATATTGGGCTGCTTTTTGCTGTGTATATGCTCGGAATCCTACACCTTGAACTCTTCCTTTAACAATATAATGATACCGTTTCATCTGGCTTCATCCTTTCAAAGTAGTCCTATATAGTACTTTTCCTATTTGTTGTTCTATTAAACGAGTTGCTCTTCAGTATATAGAACGGAAGATAAAGAAGATGGAAGGCGATAATGGTAATGCCTTCGAGTGAAAGTAAGTATAATGGCCATGGTCCTAAGTAGTCCAGAATGGTATGACTATGCGGCTTATTCATTAAGAACATATAGTTTGAACCGATGCTAAGATTGATTGCAAATAACACAGCTACATATAAATTCAGAGTAGTAAAGGCCGTCCATATTGAGCGATAGGAGGGGATATATTTATCAACGGCAATAAATAACCATGATGTTAGAACAATCCCGCCGTGAGCTACAAAAAAATGAAAAAATCGAAAGTGTGGATAAGAATAGAAGCCAAGATCAGGGGTGATCATGGCGAGTAGGGCGCTAGAAGTCCCTACGAAATAAGTTATTTCAAACAATCCCCTCTGTTTTGTTATTAGAAGAGCAACAGATAAAAGAAGTGAAATGCTACTTAATTGAAGAGGTAAAGTCGTAGTAATGCTCCATTCGCTATAGTAAATAAACCAGAGATGAAAGCTCCCCTCTGACAGTAATAAAGCAGTGGCAATCATTATTCGCATCGCAAGATTTGCACGATTTTCTTTTAAGACTGATTTGAAGCAAAAGATAAGCAACATCATAATCCCTAAAGTAAACAACGCTGATAGATGAGGAAAAGAAAAAAGAGCAAAGCGGTTGTCTGTCGACCAGGAGAAAAAAGTTTCCATTCCTAAAAAACCTCTATTCTAATCAAGTAAGCTATTATAAAAAAGCCAAAAGCGTTTATTCGAAAGCTTTTGGCTCCATTTATTGAGATTGTTAAAGAATCTGTTCATAGTATTTTGATGAAGAAAAACCACTAAATGGCTAGCTCAGTTCAATCCTTTAATTGATTGTAATGAGAGCGTGCTGAACAGATGGAAAGCTTTTGACGGAAGACAGGGAGAAGTCAGCTTGTACACCTTCTAAGACAAAGTCAGGTCTAGCTCCGGTTAGCATTAGTTCAGCTCCCATTAGCTTAATGAGCTGATGGAGTTGATAGACTCCTTTATGAAGTTCAGAAGTGAAATGGCTGACACCAGAAAGGTCGATAATTAAGTATTCATCTCCGCTCTTCTGAATATGGGCACTTACGTTCTTTAGAATGAGATCGATTCGTTCGTCATCAATGTGCCCAACTATTGGAACGATCGAGACTTTACGGTCAATTGGAACGATAGGAGTGGATAAACGTTTCACCTGTTCGAAATAATGTTCAGATCGTTCTTCGGCCATTTTGCGTTTAGTAACATCCTGCTGTACCCCTACAAAAAATGTTTGATGTTCACTTTCGAAGTAGACTGGGTAAATTTGGAGTTCATTCCAAAAGAACTCTCCATTTTTTTTATAATTTTTGATTTCAACTTTGATTTTCTCTTTATTTTGAATAGCGGAACGTAATTGAGCAACCGTTTCTTTATCGCTATCCGCTCCTTGTAAAAAACGACAATTATTCCCGATAATTTCATCGGTTGAATATCCGCTTAATTTCTCGAAACCTTCATTTGTATAAACAATTGGATTATCGGGAAGCTCAGGATCTGTAATGACGACTCCTGTATCTACATATTCTATTGCTGTTCTAACGAATTCATTTCTTTTCATACGCTTAAGCTGTTCTTTGTTTACTTTCATAGCTTACAGCTCCATGACGTCATATTTCTCATTTGATCATCACCTTTTAAATTGAATGGTACTACTAGTATAAATCGCTCTCGTAGAAAAACCAATGAAAACCCATTTATTCGACTAGCTTATAAAAATGTTCAGATAATAAACTGAAAAAATCAGACAAATAAGATAGAGATATAAAGGATATTTAGTATTCATGCTATAATAAAAGTATTTATTTTGATTGAACGGGAGGGGTTATGTAATGGATGCACTTGATGTTATGGGAAAAAAAGAAGAGATCTTCCCATACTTCCAGCCTATTGTTAGTGCTGATAAGCAGCAAATTATCGGGTATGAAGTTCTCGGGAGAATTCGAACAGAAGAAGGAATAGATAGTCTCGGATTCTTTTTTCAAGATCAGTCTATACCTGAAGAGTACATATTAGAAATTGATTCACATATTCGAAGTCAAGCGATTGATATTCTTTTAGAGCGCGGAAACGGTCAGAGCCTATTCTTTAATTCGAGTGCCAGGCACCTTCTTTATGACCATGGTGAAACATTCACAAACGATCTTGAAGAGTATGCGAATAAGGGGATCGCTTATGAACAAATTGTCATAGAGGTTTCTGATTATGATATTGAAGATGAAGCATTACAGACTCTTCAGCATATCCTTACGTATTATAAGAGTCTTGGTGTACAAGTAGCTGTTAGCCATGCAGGTAATACGATGAGTAATATTGAAAAAATTGCTATTCTTAATCCCAATATTATTAAGGTTGGTTTATTGAATTTGAAAGATAAAGGTATGCCTCCAGAATA
Organism: Anaerobacillus sp. 63XJN7_5_ISO-PGPR-S23-430; assembly: GCF_056173695.1. Classification (NCBI taxonomy): domain Bacteria; kingdom Bacillati; phylum Bacillota; class Bacilli; order Caryophanales; family Bacillaceae; genus Anaerobacillus; species Anaerobacillus sp. 63XJN7_5_ISO-PGPR-S23-430. The sequence goes on from NZ_CM149686.1 coordinate 471,392, forward strand.
TCGAGAAGTTTTGTATGCCTTATCTATGTTAGGAAGAAAAATTGGTTCAACTCTACTATTTGAAGGAATTGAAGGAGTAGGTCAGCTAAAATATGCATGGGAGAACGGCGGGCGTTATTATCAGGGATACTATCTTGGTAAGCCTAGAGCAGATTATCTTGATGTTAACCAATATAAATTTTTGTTAACAAATGAATTTCAACATTTTATCACGCATGAGAGAAAGCGTCTTCTCTCGCTTTATGAGCTGTCTCAAGACTTTAATCGTCATTTGCAGCAGCACATAAAAAGGAGCAGGCAAAATGATTGGAATACGATGGTAGCTGAAGCTGCCCATTCACTTGGTGAAGCTTGTTTTAGAGGCTACATTTGTGATGAAGACGGTCATCAAGTTTCGTCTAACTATTATAGAAATGGAGAAGGAGGGTGGGAGTTTCAGCCTGAATATGAAGGCGATAATTGGAGCTGGCGTCCATATTTTCTCGAAAATATCGTGAGGATGAAGCATGAAAAGGTTGGGATATTGTCTGACCTATATAGTGATATTGAAACAAATGAGCTCATCCGGACTTACTCTTATCCTATAAATGAATCTTATTACTTGTTTCTAGATATACCATACCTCTATCTTTATGAACGAGATGACTACTAGAGAGTGGTGAATACAAGCTCCGTAGAAAGTCATTGTTCCACGTGGTTTGCGTCATATAGAAAGTTTGTGGCAAGACTAGAGTGAAAAGAGGCTTTTAAGGGTAGTAGTAAGATAGTAGCTATAGGAGGGATCAGATGCTAAAAAAAATATCTGTTAAAACAAATCGTCGAGATGAAATGATTGATATTACCTCAGAGGTTAAAAAGGTTATCCGTGATGAGAATCTTAAACAGGGGACTGTTCTCGTCTATTCCGCTCATACAACGGCTGGTATTACGATTAATGAGAATGCTGATCCAGATGTAAAGCACGATATGCTTATGCGATTAGATGAAGTGTATCCATGGGAGCACGAAAAATACCAACATGCTGAGGGAAACTCTGCTTCTCATCTTAAAACAAGTACAGTAGGTGCATCGCAAACGATCATTGTAGAAGAGGGTAGTCTTATTCTTGGCACGTGGCAAGGCATTTATTTCTGTGAGTTCGATGGCCCACGTAACCGTACCGTTTATATCAAAACAATGGAGGGATAACGATGATCCGAGTCTTATTCGTTTGTCTAGGAAACATCTGTCGTTCACCAATGGCGGAAGCAGTCCTAAGGTCGAAAGTAGCACAAGCTGGATTATCGGATCAGATTGAAATTGATTCAGCTGGTATAGGTGATTGGCATGTAGGAGAACCTCCTCATGAGGGAACTCGGGAAATTCTTTTAAAGCAACAAATTTCAGTGGATGGAATGAAAGCAAGACAAGTGAAGGAAGCCGATCTTTCTCAATTTCACTATGTGATTGCAATGGACGCAAGTAATCTTGGAGAACTTCATGAAATGGCGGGAATGAACTCATCGAGCTCAATTTCACGATTGATGGACTACGTAAGCGAAAGTGAGATTGAAGATGTACCTGATCCTTATTTTGAAGGGAATTTTGAAGAAGTTTACCAAATGGTTGAAGAGGGCTGTTCAAAATTACTTGAACATATTAGAGATGAAGAGGGCATATGAAGCTTGATATTGAAAAAGCGATTGTAGAAACAGGTGATCGAACTTCAATTGTCGATATGCAGCCTGTTTTAGGAGGCTCGATAAATCAGGCATTTTACGTTCGAACGAAAGAGCGGGAATACTTTGCGAAAATAAATAAAACAGCTTCTGAACAATTTTTTCTAGCTGAGAAAAAAGGCCTTGAACGATTACGGAATAATGGATTGATGGTACCAAATCCCCTTCTACTTAAGGGGCGTGATGAAACAGAAATGGTTTTTCTGATGGAATGGATTCGTACCAAACCATCTGATGAAACAGGCGATCGGAGACTAGGTAGTCTTGTTGCAAAAATGCATCAACAGCATTCCAATCAGGTTGGTCTGAATGAGCCCAATTTTATAGGAGAGCTAACTCAATTAAACAGCCCTTCTTCCAATTGGGTTACGTTCTACAGAGATTTGCGTCTTGGGGCCATGCAGGAGCTAGCAATTGAAAAGGGGAGGATCTCAAGGGAGCGTGACCGCCGCTTAACCCAACTCCGCCAGAGGCTTGATTCAATCATAGGACATAAACCATCTTTTTCACTTTTACATGGTGATCTTTGGGGTGGTAATTGGTTGTATGGTGAGAATGGGCAACCTTATTTAATTGATCCTGCTGTTTATTTTGGTGACCGAGAAGTAGATATCGCATTTACATATTTATTTGGTGGTTATTCAAAAACGTTCTACGAGCAATATGAAGCTGATTATCCGTTAGAGAAAGAATTTGAGGATCGAATTCCGATCTATCAGTTATATTATCTTCTTGTTCATTTGATCTTATTTGGGGAAAGCTATGGAAGTGCGGTAGATCGAATACTGCAAAAGTACACACTCTGAATGTTATAAAGGCGTTTCATAAGCGTGAATAAAGGGAATTAAATCGCATCTTTATATAACAAGGAGGAAATCAAATGGGTCAGACATATTCAGGCGGTAGTCAAAATAAACTGTTTAAGGCAGTCCTTATTGGTGGATTAGCAGGCGCACTTATTTCACTGTTCGATCGAGGAACGAGAGAATCCATTCAAAACGGATCAAAAAAAGCAGGCACTATTTTGCGTGATGTTAAGAATAATCCATCATACTATACGGATAAATGGAAGCAAACCGTAGATGATGCAAGCGGGCTAATGAAGGAAGTACAAGATGACATTTCAACCCTGTCTCAGAAATTCAATGGATTGAAAGAAAGTTCGGTTGAAGCGTTTAATCTTGTCAAAGAAACACAGGACGATCTTAAAGAAATAGGCTCGAGAGTTGTGGAAGCTGGTGAAGAATTAACTGGCAACACTAACGATAAATTGACACATTAATTGAGCCGCAGGAGGGTATATGGTGGATGCATCATTAGGGCAATTTTCGAAACAGCTATTTTCAAGAATAAAAGAACACCAAGTAACCGACTTATCGGCACAGCTTGCTTACTATTTTTTATTATCGCTGTTTCCGTTTCTGATCTTTGCGATTACCCTCCTCACTCATTTTGATTTCTCTCAGGATCAAATTCTTGATTTAATTGCGCAATACGCACCTTCGGAATCATTTGTGACCATTCAAGAAAATCTTATTCTCGAAGATGGAGCACGCAAAGGCCTTTTATCATTTGGGATTATCGCAACAATTTGGTCAGCATCTAATGCAATCAATGCGATCATTAAGTCACTTAACCGAGCATATAACGTACAGGAAAGTCGACATTTTTTACTAGCGAGAGGATTATCGATTCTATTGTCGTTAGCGATGATCTTTGTAATCGTTGTGGCACTCGTTTTACCCGTATTTGGGGAAACGCTATGGCGTTTTTTTGTATCGTTCTTTGAATTACCTGAATCATTAAGTTTTATGTTTGCGATCATCCGGTGGACTTTAAGCCTATCCATTATGATTGTGGTTTTTATGTTTATCTACTACTATGCTCCAAATAAACGGCTAAATTATAAAGATGTGTTGCTAGGGTCTGTGTTTGCTTCGGTAGCTTGGCAGCTTGTATCATTAGCCTTTTCCTACTACATCAATAACTTTAGCAACTATTCTGCTACATACGGAAGTCTTGGAGGGGTTATTGCCCTTATGCTTTGGTTCTATCTCACTGGCCTTGTGATTATCATAGGAGGCGAAGTGAACGCGACCTCAAATTATTTCAGGAAAAAAGCCCAATAGAGCTAGCGGCGATATGCTGCTATATCTATTGGGCTTTTGTTATTTTAATAGGCGTAATCCATTTAATATAACAAGAATGGTACTTCCTTCATGACCGAGGACTCCCAATGGAAGAGTGAGGAATTGAAAGAAATTAGATGCAATAAGGATGAGTATGACGGCAATGGAAAAGATCACGTTTTGTTTTACAATTTGATTTAATCGGTTAGAAAGATTTACGGCTCGAGTAAGCTTTCCAAGATCATTTTTCATTAGAACAACGTCTGCCGTTTCAAGAGCTACATCTGTTCCCTGTCCCATAGCAATCCCAACATCAGAAACCGCTAGAGCAGGTGCATCATTAATGCCGTCCCCAATCATGCCAACCGTTGCATATTTTTTCTTTAATTCTTTCATGTGGGTTACTTTATCTTCTGGAAGACAATTGGCGAAATAGGTTTTTATGCCAACTTCTTCTGCTATCGCCTTTGCTGTTTGTTCACTGTCTCCTGTCAGCATAATAGGCTCAATCCCGCGTTTTTTCAACGCTTTAATCATTGCTGGCGATTCACTTCGTACTTTATCTTTTAAAGCTATCATACCAGCAAAACCATGTTGATCCGCAGCAAGTACAATGGTGTTCCCACTTGATTGCAACTGGGCGTACTTTTCTTGAAAAGAATCAAATCCATCCTTATCAGTAAAGAAATCTAACTTCCCTACCTTCCAACTGATTCCATTAATTTTCGCTTCAACACCCCATCCAGAATGATCCATCATTTCCTCAGGTTCAAGCCAGTTATGTGATCCTGAATGATTAACAATGGCTTTTGCAAGTGGATGTGTCGACTGCCGTTCGATAGAGGCTACGATGTTCATAAATGTCGTCTCATCCATATCTGAACGAGTGAAAACATCTGTAACTACTGGAGAACCTTCCGTTAATGTTCCCGTTTTATCAAGTGCAACAGCTTTCATGGAGCCTAGTTGTTCGAGATGAACCCCGCCTTTAAATAGGATGCCATTTCGTGCACCTGCTGATATAGCCGATAACGTAGCAGGCATAATGGATGCAACTAGGGCGCAAGGAGAAGCAACAACTAGAAAAACCATAGCACGATAGATCGTTTCATCCCACGTCCATCCAAAAAGAAAGTGGGGAAGGATCATAAGTAAAGAGCCCATTAGTAATACGATTTTGACATACCAGCCTTCAAGTTTTTCGATAAACAGCTGTGATGGTGCTTTTTGATCTTGGGCTTCTTGAACAAGGGCAATGATTTTTTGGAAGACGGTGTCCTCACTACTCTTTGTCATTTTAACGGTTAAATGTCCTGATATATTTAACGTTCCAGCAAATACTTCCTCATTCATTCGTTTAATGACAGGAATAGACTCGCCGGTAATTGCAGATTGATCCAGAGAAGTTTGCCCTTTCATAATTAATCCGTCTGCAGGAACTCTCTCTCCTGGTTTAATAAGAATAACGTCATCTACAGACAGCGAACTAGCAGGTACAACCATTTCAGAACCGTTTGAAATAATGGTTGCGGTTTCTGGTTGAATTTCCATCAGAGATTGAAGCTCTCGTTCACTTTTGTTCAATGTATAGGTTTCAAGGGCACCACTTAATGCAAAAATAAATATAAGTATGGCTCCCTCAGTCCAGTACCCAATACTACCAGCACCGATCGCTGCGATGATCATAAGAAGCTCAACATTCACGTCCTTCTCAGCAAACGAGTCTTCTATTCCTTCTTTTGCTTTAGCGAAACCGCCAATAACAAATGCCGTGATATAGAGACTAGCTTCAACGGAAGGTGAAAATGCGCCCTCCATGATCCAAGCAAAGGCGATGATTAATCCGCTTATTAGGGCAGCAGTTAGCTCCCCATGACGTTTCAAAGTATTCCACCAGAAAGAAGTATGTGAAGTGTAAGTACTTGATTGAATATTTGCCTGTTCCATTATCATTCCTCCTTTTTCTAATTGAGAATAATAGTCATCTTCATTCCCTTACTAAACGTGCAATGCTGTGACCACTTAAAGTGGTCACAGCATTAGAAAGCTGATAATACGGAGTTATCTAAATCGAATTGAGAATGTTTTTCATGTAGATTAGAATAATTATCATGTTTTAATAATTTTATTCTATCACATGCTTCTCATCTTGACTATAAGAAAAAGAACAATTGGGCGGAATGATTTTATGTTTAAAAATGGGAATGAACAGGGAATTGAATTTGTAACAAAGAAAAGATGAGGAGGAGTACAATGCTATTAAAAGAAAAGCTAGAACAACTGAAACATGCTCGTGTCCAAAAGCCTGATAAAGTGTTTACTCTGTATTTAAATACGGATCGTCGTGATGCGGACCGACAAAATGGTGAATGGAAAATTCAATTGAAAAACGGATTTCGAAATTTCGAGGAATACTTAAAGCAAAGTGATAATAAAGAAGATCTTGAAAAATATGAAAAAGTAAAAGAGAAAATTCAAGATGAGCTTAATCGTATAGAAAATGATTTAAAACGCGGACTTATTATTATTGCTTCTTCAGATGATCAGATTTGGTTCGTAGAGCGTACGCAAGTTCCAGTCGAAACGAACCTTTATTGGGAAGAAGAACCTCAACTAGAAGTAGTAGAAGAACTTGAAAACAACTATCCAAATACTGGTATTGTGCTTGTCCATCATGATTATGTTCGGATTATTGAAACTGAACTTGGTTTTCTAACCAAAAGTGAAGAATATGCCTGGGATCCGGACGAGGATAACTGGAGAATTTACGAGGGAACAACGGGAAATGAGAATATCTCTGGAAATGGAAGTACAGCACAGCGAGAGCTATATGAAGATCGAGTAAAAGCCAATCGTGAAAGATGGTACAAATCGATGGCTGCAAAGCTTGATAAAAAAGCAAAAACTCAGCAGTGGGAAAAAATCTACGTGGCTGGTGAAAAAGAAGAAGCAAGCGAATTAAATGAGTTAATGAATAAGGAAGCTACAGTAGTTGGTAAGAATTATTCTGATAAGCGAGATGATGAAGTGATCGAATCGCTAGTCTCATAATAATAAAAGCACCCTTGAGGGTGCTTTTATTATTATGAGCTATGTTAGCTTCCACTGTTGCTTCTCGATTTTTGACTCATTCAATTGGTCATCACAGAACGAGCAAAAATCTAGAATGTTCATGAACATTACCTTATTATATTAGGGCTATTTGACAGCTTTAACAGTGAAAATTTTCGGAATGCCTCTGTCGTGGAGCTTAATATTCGGTTCCTCTGTTACCTGTTTAATAATAAGGTTCTCATCAGCAATGCTTGTAAGAATTTCACCAAGTGTCCATTTACGCTGAAGCACCAGGCTTTCTGCTGTTTCGTTCGTTAAATGCTTCTCAAAAGCAACTTTAGTTTTGTGGATTGTCGGATCGAAATAGTTACCATCAACTTTATGCTTCTTTCCTTTAGACGAAATAAGCTTTGTTGATATAGGATGGAAATCTTGGATTACAAAGGTGCCTTCTGGCTTCAAGAGACGTGAAACAACCTTGAAGAGAGGGTGAAGATCAAGGAAGTAATGTAAAATCCCCAGTTCCATAACAATAATATCAAAACTTCTATCGAGATCATGGTTCATTTTTAAAATGTCAGTGACATAATAGGAGAGGTCCACGTTACACTCTTCTGCAATTTCTTTGGCGAATCGCTCATTTTCATAGGAAAAATCGATGACTGTTGCATTTGCACCAAGTAAACTCATTGCTGTCGCTTTCATACCATGTGATCCCATTAAGTTGGCTACTTTCTTTCCTTGTAGTGAAGGAAGATACGGTAGAAGTGATTTAAGACGTGATTTTGGATTTTCTTTTAATTTTGTTGCGGCTTCTTCAGGTTTTCCAAATCGATTAAGCAATGCTTCGTAAGTTTGTTGATTCCAAGATTTTGCATTCTGGGCTGTCACATTCTCTTGTATTTCTTTTAGGTGAGCATCAATTATATTCCGCCATTCTGGAAGCTTCTGATAGTAATAGAGTGAAAGGCATTGAACTGATTGTTCTCCTAGTGAGACTTCAATGAGATAAGGGTTCGTGCGGATAACGGTGTTGTATGTGCACTCAATTCGTACCGGACACTCATCGATCACATAAAGAGCGTAAGCAGTTTCGGAAGTGTAATCGGGTTTTGCTACTCCGTATTTAAGATTGAAATCATCTACGACGGACTCAAAAGCATCCCATTGAATCGAAACGGCTATAGAATGAGGGGCATCGACTGCTCCTTGAAGCCAAAGAGCTGTTTCATTTATAAAGAAAAAAGGAATGTTATAATTGTTTAGGTTTGAAGAAAGGTTCTTTAAGACATTTTCTTGGAGTTCTGGCATTTTTCCACCTCAATTTTGTTACATGAACATATTTTGTATAGAATACTATAGCATATAGACAGCCCATAAGGCATCTGAAGAATAGGGAGAGACGTAGGATATGCAGACTCAGAATGAAGGTGTGTCAACGCAGAAATGGGTGAAGAGGGGTGGGTCCTTCGCTTTAGGTATCTACTTACTTGCGCTTTTCTATGCGACGTTGTTTATTTATAATTATTATCCATATGGTAAATCAGTTAACCTTGTTTTGTTCGATAGTATAAAGTTAATGTGGGAAAGCGGAAGCTACTGGCTCATCTTAAAAAATATTATTGGAAATATTATGTTGTTTATGCCGCTAGGATTTTTAACACCGCTAGTTTATAAAAAAGGAAAGTCTGTGCTGATTATTGGCCTGATCGGTTTTTCAACGAGTACTGTTATTGAATTATTGCAGTACTTTGTCGCTCACCGTATATTTGATATTGATGATATTCTCTTAAATGCTCTTGGAGCTATCGTAGGCTACGGTGCCTATCGCATAGTGCTTTCATTATATAGGAAAATGAAAAAGACAAAATAAAAGAGGCAGCTTGCGCTGCCTCTTTATCATTTCGTTATTTAGTCTTCTTTCTTCGCTTTATCAAGAAGTTTAGTAATACGTTTTGTAAGCATTTTACGACCTTCTCCGCCTGCTTGGAAATGACGAAGTTTACCTTCTGAATCAAACACGTAATAGGCAGGTACATATTGATTTTCGAATGCGTCTGTCAATTTGTGATCACTATCAACGAAGATTGGTTGGCTAATATCGTGTTGATCAGCTACTTGTTTAATTTCTTCAAGGTCAAGGTCTTTTTCAGAGCGTGGCATATGAACAGCAATAACATTCATATCTTCACTATATTCATCACGGAATTCGTTAACCATTGGCATAGCTTCTTTACATAGACCACAGCTAATGGACCAGAAGTGAATAAGAGTAAGTGGTTTATTACCTACGAGGTCACTCTTCTTAACTTCTCCGTTAAACCATTCTTTTGCGCCTTCTAGTTCAGGCATTTCTTCGCGTAGTTTCATTCTGTATCGACTCCTTTGTTCGGAATTAATTATAATCATTATCAGATAATCACAATTCTTATTATAGTACATATAAATCATAAGTCAATGAAAAGGGTTCATGTATTATATTATTAAGATGGCTATAAAAAGGTTTCTTTACTCACGATGTAGAATACTGAGCATGTGGTTCGGGTTTCTTATGAACGGCTGTTGCTGTAAATAAGAAGAGTAGCATCCCGCTAATCGCATAGAAAATGCTTCCTTCTGTAAACCAATCAATGAAAACTCCACCAAGATAGGGCCCGAGTATACTACCAATGCCAAAAAATATGCCAGCTAGAATGTTCCCGGTTGGGAGAAGACTATTTGGTAGCAAATCGGCCAAGTAGGTAATACTCAGTGAAAATAAAGATCCAACCATCATGCCTGCAAGGAAAAATAAGATAAAAAGTATTGGTACTGATGTGGTGAAGATCGCACACGAAAAACTAACCCAGCCAATAAAAATACTAACGAGTAAGATATTTTTCCGACCAAATTTATCACTGATAACGCCAAGAGGCATTTGAAACACAAGACTTCCGATCACAAAGGCTGGAAGTAAAATCGAAACCGATTTTATATCAATTCCGTTCCGAAGTGCATACACAGGGAAATTACCGTGAAGAGATGCTTCAAGAAATCCGTATCCGAAAGAAGGTAAGAGGGCTACCCAGCCAACTTTCAGAACGCGCGCATATTTAGATAGAACTCGTTCAGAACCGTGCGTCAATGGATCAGGGAACTCATTTTTGATTTTTGTCAGCATCAACCATGTCACCATAGCAATGCCTGATGCCAGTAAAAATGGAAGGTACATAGAATACTCAACTAGAATAGTCGAGAGGGGACCGGCAGCGAAACCAAGTCCAAATGCAGATCCATAAATGGCGATGTTTCTTCCCCTTTTTTCTTTTGGGGTCGTTGTTGTAATCCAAAGTTGTGTTGCGAAATGAAGAAGGTTATCTCCTATTCCGACAATGATCCTTAAAATGAACCAAAACCAAAAGGCCTGCCATATAGGTATTAGCGTGATTGAAACAATTACAAGCAGAAGTCCAACGGCTATAGCTGGTTTATAACCATATTTTCGAACGGGTTTCTCAATAAAGGGTGAGGCAAAAAGGATCCCTATGTAAAGAGCCGAAGCATTAAGTCCATTCATGCTAGACGATACGCCTGCCTCCTCTAGAAGAATAGATAACAAAGGAAGCAGCATCCCTTGAGAATACCCAGAAATAAAAACGATTGAAATAAGAATCAGAAATCGGTAACGGTTTGATTCAAACAATTTGTTCACACTCCAATTAGCCAAAAAAGGAAATTCTTATCAGTGCTTATTTTAATGGAATGGGGTGAAAAGAGCCACCGTTCGCATTTTTTTAAAAGCTGATCTAAAATAAGGACAACGTCTAGTAAAGGAGTGGTCATGTTGGAATTTAACATGAAGAAAGAAGAAACTGGTTTTACAGCTGATTTTGAATATGGAACGCTTCATATTTCAGGGGACGAGCAGTTTGGTTTTCGTCCATATCAACTACTTGTTTCATCAATAGCAGTTTGTAGTGGTGGTGTGTTACGCCAAATTCTTGATAAAAAGCGAATGGACTATGAAGATATTCAAATAAAAGCAGATGTCACTCGTAATGAAAAGGAAGCAAATCGTGTTGAAGAAATTCATCTTCATTTCACACTAGTTGGAGAGCTGAACGAGCAGAAAGTAGAAAGAGCGCTTGAATTAACGAAAAAGCATTGTTCAATGGCACAGTCTGTTTTGGGAAGCATTGAATTGAAGGAAACTTTCGAGATTGTATCAAAATAAAGAAACGAAAAAAAGGGTCACCGCAGTGGCCCTTTTTTTCGTTTTTTTATTTTACCTATCTATGCGTAGTAAAACTCCTCTAATGGGAGGTTATTTTATAACTCAAGTGTTTCTGGTGTGTTTTCACCCTCATTCATTAAACGAATTGTATCCGGAGTGATTTTGAGAACGACATAGTTTGGATCTTCTGGTGAATCGAACCATTTTTTCAGCTGGTCACCCCATAGTTTTTCTTTTGTTTCTTTTGAGTCATCTATCGTGACGTGACCTTGTACTTCTACGTAACGGTCATGCCAACCTTCGCCGTCGTATCCAAGCAAAACGTGCACGTTATTATTTTGCTCGATGTCTTCTACTTTATGAGTTTCCTTACTAGTTGGAGTCATTAGTGTAAGTCCATCGTGGAAGAACGTCATAAATCTTGAATGAGGCTTATTTTCCTTCACTGTGCTAAGTGTTCCTACATAGTGAGAATCAAAGATGCTTAGTACCTTGTTTTTAATTTCTGATTGAGACATTGCCATTACAAATTCTCCTTTCGAATTTAACTCTAATCTTAATCTTCCTCTAATCTCGAATTCTAAAACGCGATAATATGCCATTATTTACTACGGGAGCTTTTAGCGCATTCCTTCGTTTTTCATTCAGATACTAGGGGTATAGCCATATGTAGATTCTAATTTGAACATAAGAAGGTAATCAGATGAACAAGAGCTATGATTTTACTCAAGGTAACATTACGAAGCAAATGGTTTATTTTTCATTGCCTATTTTTTTAACTAATTTACTGCAAACGTCTTATCAATTTATAGATAGCATTTGGGTTGGTAACTTACTCGGTTCAAATGCACTTGGCGCTATTTCAATTGCAGCTCCCGTCATTTTTACTGTTCTCTCCTTCATCATCGGAGTGAATAGTGCAACGTTAACAGTACTGTCTCAGCGGAAAGGAGCATCTGATAAAAAGGGATTAGTCGAGTCGCTAAATGCATTTGTTGTCGCTTTAACGATCTTATCGGTTGCGTTTGGAATTATTGGCTTCCTCTTTACTGACCCTATTCTTAAATTCCTTGGAACGCCGGATGAGATATTTGAAAGTACGAAAGTATACTTGCGAATTAACTTTTTAGGCATTCTCTTTTTATTTGGTTATAACTTTATCGGCACAGTATTACGAGCTCTAGGGGATAGTAAAACTCCGATTCGATTTGTCCTTTTTGCTGTAATTTTAAATACTGCACTGGATCCGTTGTTTATTGCTTATTTCAACTGGGGAATTGAAGGCGCTGCATATGCAACGATTATTTCTCAAGGCTCAGCATTTCTATATGGTGTGGTTTATTCTATCTGGAAGTCTAAAATTCCGTTTACTGTTCCCCACCTGCCAGACATGAAAGAACTTAAACGTATTTCAAAGCTTGGAATTCCTGCTGGCTTACAAATGATGACTGTTTCAGCGGGAGTGACGGCGATTATGGGGATTGTTGCAAGTTTTGGTACACAAGTTGTTGCAGGTTTTGGTGCGGCGCAAAGACTTGATCGCATTATCATGTTACCGGCGTTTACTCTTGGAGCCGCTGTAAATAGCATGGCTGGACAGAACATTGGCTCTGGAAAGTGGCAAAGGGTTTCAGCGATATCTAAGAATGGGATTATTTTAATCCTTGCCGTTTCTTTTACAATTAGTGCTATTATCTTTTTATCAGCTGAATCAATGATCCGTCTCTTTATTGATGATCCTAAGACAATTGCTTTCGGTGAGAACTACTTAAAAACCGTTGCCTTTTTCTATCCGTTTCTTGGTATTAATTTTGTTTTAAATGGAGTGGTTAAAGCTGCCGGTGCTATGGTTCAGGTGCTTATACTTAATATTATTTCATTCTGGATCCTTCGCGTTCCGCTCACTTACGCTTTTTCAAAATGGTTAGGAGCAGAAGGGATTGCGTACGGTATAGGAGTAAGCTTTATTATCTCGAGCGTATTTGCTATTGGGTATTACCGTTATGGAAAATGGCGTGATATAGAATTATTCGATCAGCAAAAGGAAGAAGACTCAAGTCAAAGTAAGGCTTAAAAGGAATGGCTTAGAAAGTGTCGTCTTTTTACTACATCGTACGTTACAATGAAAAGGATATAGTAAAAGAGAGGATGCGGTCAGTGAAAATAAAACGATTCTTATTTTATGTAATAGGGCTCTTCGTATTAACTGCTGGAATAACATTAACAATTAAATCTGATATCGGAGCAGGAGCTTGGGATGCGCTTAACGTAGGATTATCTGAGAAGATCGGTTTTACGGTTGGGACCTGGGTAATCCTCGTTGGAGTCATCTTGATTATAGTCAATGCGCTTCTGATGAAAGCCTGGCCAGATTTCTTTGCTCTTATCACGATTATCGTAACAGGTTTGTTTATTGATTTTTGGCTACTTACGTTATTTTCAAATTGGACGATTACGGACGTATTCCTTGCTTATGCGGTTTTTATAATAGGAATGATATTCATCGGCCTTGGTATTGCGATATACCTTCAAGCCAAATTTGCGGTGATCCCAATCGATGGTTTAATGCTTGCGATTCATCATAGAACCGGTTTAAGCATTCGAACTTCGAAAACGGCTGGTGAACTTATTGCGCTACTTGCTGCATTGCTTTTAGGAGGGCCGATTGGTGTGGGCACGATTGCCATTACATTTGGCATCGGACCTCTTGTCCAATTTTTCTATCCTACTTTTGAGAAAATGAACGCTTAAGCGTTCATTTTTTTTGTGGGAAATGTCTAGCGCTTGTCGGCTCTAAACGTTCGTTTCCGCTTTTAATATCTAAATTTGTTGGATAAAACGGATGGTTCTAGAAAAAAATACTGATAAGAGTTTGAAGCCATTCGTTTAAATGAATGCTAACAAAGGAGAAGTTTGTATGAAGAAAATCTTGTTAATGCTCGTTATTCTAGCTGTTATTCTACCTCTAAACACACTAGCCGCAGAAGGGCAGAAAGCGGGGAAAGATCAATCGCTAAAAGTTCCTGATTCTACGGTTAATATTTCGAAAGAAAACACTTATCCAAATCCCGCACAGGATTTACCTACCTTGCAGCCGAGTGAGTTGACGAAGGAGTTAACAGGATCTGCAGATGTCCCCATTGCTAATCCTGAATTGATTCAGATTTTAAATGATTCTTCGATTTCACCGTCTAAGCTAGCGATCGGTTATCGTGCGAGTATTTATCTAGGTAAGTGGGCGTTGAATTATGATTCTGCAGAAACAAATATTAACTGGCAATACAAGCAGGCAAATATAAATCGGGTAGATAATCGAGGTGGAAGTGGTCCAATTCAGATGACGTATCGCCAAGAGGAAGAGAAGAAGGTGAATGGTGGATTAACGGCCTCAATTCCTGATAGTGAAGACGTGAAGAAGATGATGATGATGAAGGCCTCTGAAAAAACGAAGCTCTCTTTATCTTTTCAAACAATGATTGGGAAAGATACTAAAAAAGGTAATGTGTATAATGTGGGAGCTAAGAACTATGGTACTTTAACGAGCTATGTTCCTGCTGTAAATGAAAAAGGGACAGTAACATATGGAGAAGTTTATCTTGTTTTAAAAGGAAGCAAAATGAAACTTGAGGTTCGTAACGTGACTCAGCAAGGAATTGGTGCATGGATCCCGGTTCAAGACTACCTTAGTTTTGAATTTAATACGCGACAATAACCAGCAGAAATGCTGGTTTTCTTATGAGGATAACAAGGTATTCGGTTCGAGGAAGTAATTTCCTTAGCCAAAGAGATGGAATTAGGATAGAAAACAGTGCAAACTTCACACACTAAATAAGGGGACAGACAAAGGAGGGATTAAATGAGGATACTCGTAATGACGATCGTTATATTTATTGGAACAGTGACGGGAACCTATGCGATAGATAACACGTCTCATGATTGGTATTTTAAACGAAGTGAAAATCATGCACCTGCCACAACAGAGCCTGAATTTCAGGAATTACTAAAGCCCTACGACAGCTACTTCATTGGTCGAACGGATCAGAAGGAATTGTATATGACATTTGATAATGGGTATGAGAATGGGTTTACTGACGATATTTTGGATGTTCTAAAGAAAGAAGATGTACCTGCCACTTTTTTCGTTACCGGTCATTACTTAAAGGACCAGCCAGATCTCGTTAAGAGAATGGTAAAAGAGGGACATATCGTTGGGAATCATTCCTGGAGTCACCCTGATATGACGGCCATTTCTGATGAAAAGATAAGACTTGAATTAAAAAAAGTGAAGGAGGAGTACACCCGATTAACTGGAGATGAAACGATGCAGTATGTTCGACCACCTCGTGGGGTTTTTAGCGAAAGGTCACTCGCTATTTCTTACGAAGAGGGGTATCGTAACATCTTCTGGTCACTTGCCTATAAAGATTGGGAAACGGATAAGCAAAAGGGGAGTCAGTATGCTTATGATTCGATTATGAAACAAGTTCACCCGGGAGCGATACTGCTTCTTCATACAGTCTCAAAAGATAACGCTGAAGCTCTTCAGAAAGTTATTAAGGATTTAAAGAAAGACGGGTATACCTTTAAAAGTTTGGATGACCTTGTCCTAACTGAAACAATTCCTGAACCGCTTATTCCTTAATAAATATTCTAGGCTGCCAGAAATGGCAGTCTTTTGCGTGATTTAAGAAGAAAGAAGAAAGGACGACTTACTATTCTGTAACTAGTAATCCTGTTTTGGATTTGCGATAATATAGACGACCTAAGAAAGGGAGGCGTTATGATGTGGGTTGAGAAATTATATCCTAAAGCGCCATATGACGTAGATCGACTTTTCCAAAGAATGAGCATGGATCCGCTTCAGTATATCGATGGTCACAGGCAACAATTTAAGATTCCTCTTATTATTAATAATGAAAAAGCCGTATATACAGTTCAATCAACTGGAAATCGTAAATACCCTTGCTTTGAGATATACGGATATGATGTAAGTAATAAGGAACAAGCGATTACTCAGATTAGTCAAATGTTTGACTTTCATATGGACATTGAAGGGATCTCATCAGTATTAAAAGAAACAAATATTCGATCATTAATGAATAATTACCTCGGTATGCCAATTATTTGTGAGCCTGACGCTTATTGTGCACTACTGAAGAATATTATTCATCAGCAGCTTAATATGAAGTTTGCGTATACGTTGACCTATCGTTTTGTGACAAGCTATGGAACTGAAATGGACGGCGTGTGGTTCTATCCTAAACCAGAGGTGGTTAGTCGTTTAACTGTTCACGAATTACGCGATTTACAATTTAGCAAAAGAAAAGCTGAATATGTGATTGGGATTGCTGAAAAGATTGTATCAGGAGCGCTTGATTTAGAGAATCTTTACAAATTAACAACTAAGGAAGTATATGATGAACTGCTTCCTATAAGAGGTGTTGGTCCATGGACAGTTGAATGTGTACTGCTTTTTGGACTAAGACGGAAAGATATATTACCTGCAGGTGATGTTGGGATCCAAAATGCCATTATGAAATGGTTTCAATTACCAACAAAGCCTACGAAAGAAGAAGTCGCTAAGTATAAAGAGAAATGGTCTCCGTATTCAAGCTATGTGTCCATGTATTTATGGGAAAGCTTAAGCGGTTAAGTAGAAGGAGAGATATTTTTGGATAACAAAAATGTGAAAGGGACAGGGCTTACGAACGGTCAAACAATTCCTTTAACAATTAAACGATTGGGGATAAATGGAGAAGGCGTCGGTTTTTTTAAAAGGACAGTGGTATTTGTTCCGGGAGCACTACCAGGAGAAGAAATTACAGCTGAAGTCACAAAGGTTTTTTCAAATCGTGCTGAAGCAAAAATAAAAAGGCTTCGAAAAAAATCGAATGACAGAACCACTCCACCATGTCCGGTATATGAAGAGTGTGGAGGATGTCAGCTCCAACATTTAAGCTATAAGGCACAACTTCGTGAAAAACGGGATATTGTGATTCAGTCGTTTGAACGACATGCAAAATTGGGTGAAAAGGATATAACGATAAAGCCTGTAATTGGAATGAAAGATCCCTGGAACTATCGAAATAAAAGTCAGCTTCAGGTAAGAAAGCAAAAGGGAAAAGTCATTGCAGGATTATACGGAGCAGGGTCACACGAGCTTGTTGAACTGACAAACTGTTTAGTACAACACCCGGAAACAAATAGAGTCACTCGTCAAGTTGTGAAGATACTCGAGGATTTAAATATTTCGATATATCATGAAAAGAAGAGGAAGGGGCTAGTTCGTACAATCGTAACGAGAGTTGGATTTGAAACGGGACAAATTCAATTAGTGCTTGTCACTTCAGAAGAGAACATTCCGCGGAAAGAATTACTTATTAAAGAAGTGAGGAAAAGGCTTCCTGAAGTGAAGTCGGTTATTCAAAATGTAAATGGGCAGAGAACATCCCTAATATTCGGTGATAAAACCTTCGTATTAGATGGGGAAGAAGTAATAGAGGAATCATTAGGAGATTTAAATTTCGAATTATCTGCTCGTGCCTTTTTCCAGCTAAATCCCACGCAAACTGTTCACCTCTATGATGAAGTGAAAAAAGCTGCTGCGCTTACTGGTAAAGAAAACATTATAGATGCTTATTGTGGAGTAGGTACGATTGGATTATGGCTTGCCGATAATGCGCGAGAAGTCAGAGGGATGGATGTCATTAAAGAATCGATTGATGATGCAAGAAAGAATGCTAAAAGTCACGGTTTTCAGGAGAAGATGACTTACGATGTAGGTAAAGCAGAAGAGGTCGTTCCTAAGTGGATAAAAGAAGGGTTCAAACCAAACGTGATTGTGGTAGATCCACCGAGAACTGGCTGTGATGAGACGTTATTAGCTACGATGGTAAAAGCAAAGCCAGATCGAATTGTTTATGTATCTTGTAATCCTTCAACGCTTGCAAAAGATTCTTCCTATTTAATGAAAAAGGGATATGAGCTTCAGCATTTACAGCCAGTCGATATGTTTCCACAAACCTCTCATATTGAAGTAGTGTCTGTTTTTAAAAGAAACACAGGGAATAAGAAATAGTTACAAGCTTATTTATGGATAGTGGAAGTAGTTAATCACTTCCGACTGGAAGCTAAATACAGTCATTAACACTTTCCACAGACTTATGCACAATATAAATAGGTATTTATAGCGTTACTAACAAGTTTATCAACAATATCCACAAGTTAATACGAGGTTATCAACAAAAAGAGTTGTTTATAGTAAATGTGCTTTAAAAAGGGAAAGATAACACGTTATGCACATTGTTAACAGCTTGTGCATAACTTTCTTGTTAACTTCTGAATCGCTATTTTTTTCTGAAATCAAAAAGGGACCGATACGGTCCCCTTTTTGGTTATTTGTTTTTCTTCGCGCGCTGGTTTGCAGCCTTAGATCTTTCTGCTGCTTTCGCATCAGCGGTGTCGAATTCATTTGCGAATTCTACATCCTGGTTTTGTGCTGATGGAATTGGATTTTTAGCTTGACGCTTTTGTTTACCTTCTGAAAAATTTGGACGTTTTGCCATCTTAATCAGCTCCTGTAAATGTGTTTGGAGAAGATCTCTCCACTCATTAGAATGGCTTGTTTTTGTTTAATTATTCGTCTTTATTTATGCCCAGCTCGGTCAGCACGTTTGAATTCTCTTCCAAAAAGAACATCTTGGGTCTTCGTTAGCGTCATTTTTGCTTCCTTATTTTCTCTGCCTTTACGTTTATCCACAATAATCCCTCTTTTCCTTAAGATGCTACTAGCATTGCCATCACATAAAGTTCTATGCACATGTGGATAAAAGCAATGACCGGTCGCCGATAGTAAGACTGTGGATTATGGCACTCTATAGAAAAAAACCAATAGAAATAAGGCAATAATAACAATAAAAAAAGTTCCTTTAACAGGAACTTATGCTTCTAATTGAACTTCAACTGCTTCTGTACCTTCACGCATGACATGAAGATGATAGTTATCGCGTTCAATTTCATATAAATGATATGATTTCTCTCCATTATTAATTTGCTTATAAACTTCAGGCCATTTCTCATTAGCTTTCTCGACATAAGGGATTTTTTCTGCAGCTTTTTGAGAGCGAATGTTATCCTTGTTAATTCTCATGAAAATTGTATGAATTTGCTTATCAAAAAACATTTCATTGAAGAAAGCTTCTTTCGCGATTTGATTATAACCTTTGCCGTGGTAAGGGGTACCAATCCACGTTCCAAGAAAGCCAGTTTGATGTTCAATATCAAACAAATTAATTGTACCAATAGGTGCACCCCATTCATCAAGAATGGTCCTAGAAATTAATTCTCCCTGCTCCTCAGCTTCAATAAGTTGTTTTGTTAAGAATAGATATTCTTCGTAAGAGCTTGCTTTATGACGTACGAATGGGAAGACAGCTGGGTCAACCATCAAGTCAAATAGCATATGACATTCCGACAGGTCACGATGTTTAATCATGAGTTTCCCTCCTGTCGAGGGCAGACTTATCCCCACCCTCGAATAATAGTATGTTGAATTATTATTCGGGGTGGGAATCGAACCCACTAGGACCAGTCACTGCTGGTGGCGCACCAATTGCCTTCCCATATTCAGATATGAAGTTGTTAGTTCATTTTATTGTAATTACAAAAGTATCATACTCGATTTATTTAAAAAAAGATACTGGTTTTTTGCGTATTTTTCACTTCTAAATGTAAAGTTATTGTAAGTGTCTATGTGACAAGAAATTTAAGCGATTTTAACGAATAATTTCCCCGTTAATCATCGTCAATATTGGACGGGCATCGTACTGGAATGGATGATTAGACCAGAGCACTAAATCGGCATCTTTTCCAACTTCTATACTTCCAATTCGGTGTTCTACTCCAAGGCTTCTAGCGGGATTTAGTGTAATTCCTTCAATCGCTTTTTCTTCGCTTAACCCTTCTCTAACAGCAAGCGCTGCACAAATGTTTAAGTACTGAATAGGAACGTATGGATGATCTGTTGTGATTGACACCTCAATCCCGTGGCTATTCAGAATACCATAAGTCGCCCAAGTTTTATTCTTTAATTCTATTTTCGAACGTCTCGTCATAGAAGGCCCTACAGTTACTTTAAGGTTTTGTCCACTAAGTTCATCTGCAATAAGATGCCCTTCTGTACAATGCTCAATTCTGAGATCAAGATTAAACTCCCTGGCAAATCGAACAGCCGTTAATATATCGTCTGCACGGTGAGCGTGAATTCTAACAGGAATTTCACGATTTAGTGTTGCAATAATGGGTGAAATTCGTGGATGCTCGATCTGATTAGATCTCCCAGCATCATAGAATGCTTCTCGAAGAAGGCCCATAATTCCCATGCGGGTAATGGAATCATTATTGGAGTGACTATGAACCCGTTTCGGGTTTTCACCTAATGCAATTTTTAGACCGGCGGTTTCTCTGACAATCATTTTCTCTACGTTCTTTCCATGCGTTTTCAGAACAGTTGTTATACCGCCAATAATATTCGCACTTCCAGGCATAACTTGGACAGAAGTTACGCCAAATGCAATCGCATCTTTAAAACCGACATCGAGTGGATTTACACCGTCAAGTGCTCTTACATGGGGAGTTAGAGCTTCTACGGTTTCATTTGCATCATTACCGGCCCAGCCAGTGCCCTCGTCATAAAGGCCAACATGTGTATGTGCATCAATGAAACCGGGTAAAAGATGATAACCTTTGCCGTCAATTACGGTCATATCAGCTTCTTCAGATATAGAGGGGGAGACTTCATGAATAAGGCCGTCCTTTACAAGAACATCAGCACATGGGAGTAATGGTGATGAAACTGGATAAACTCGAGCTTGCTTAAATAATATCGTCACATTATTCACCTATCATCCTTTAGTTTTATAACTATGCATCGTCGAAAATAGCTAGTTAATTCATTATAGCCATTATCCATCATCGATACTACCTAATCGAAGGTGCACATGCCGAAGGATTATTAATTGAAATACTACTTTTTCATTAACTATTCAAATGAAGAGAGGGTTTGAAAAAAACCTGCTGGTTTAGACCAGCAGGTTCTCTAATGCGTCTTTTAATTTAATGTAGCGGAAAGGATAGCCTAATTCTTTAGCTTTCTGTGGAAGAACGCACTGTCCTTTTAATACAATCCCACTTTTTTCTCCTAGAGCTGCTTGAACAGGTGCTTCAGGAACAGGCATCCAGTGAGGTCGATTTAATACTTCTCCAACTGTTTTACCAAAATCATTCATTCTCTTTGGTTCAGGCGCGGTTACGTTTAATGGTCCCTGGACAGAATCGTGATCAACAGCAAATCGGATCATCCCAACTACATCCATAATATGTACCCAGGAATACCATTGTCGTCCATCACCAAGTTTACCACCCATAAATAATTTATATGGCAAGGTCATTAAAGGAAGGGCTCCTTCTTCGCCAAGGACAACACCAAATCGCGCAAGAACGGTACGAACTCCATGATTCTGTGCTTTCATTGCTTCATCTTCCCATTTGCGTGTAACATCTGCCAGGAAGTCACAACCAGGTTCTGTATCATTTTCGGTAAATGATTTATCAACTGATGAACCATAAAATCCAATAGCAGAAGCGTTTACAAGAACGCGTGGTTTATGATCAAGTTTTTGAATGATGGAAATGATCTCTCTCGTTGACGAAATGCGGCTGTCTAGAATACGCTGTTTACGCTCTTCTGTCCACCGGCCGCTATTAATTGATTCGCCTGCAAGGTTCACGATGGCGTGAATCTTTGGGAGGTCCTTCTCTGGCTCAGCATCATCCTGAAGCCACTTTACATAAGTAACCCCTTTTTTTATAGGTTTGTTTGCAGGGTTCCGTGTTAGAATAAATACCGAATGCCCGTCATTAACAAAAGAGTCTGTTAGTTCACTTCCAACAAAACCAGTTCCTCCGGTAATCGCAATGTTCATATCATCTTCCTCCTAAGCGTACGCGATATACTTCTACTAGTTCTTTACCCATATTCATATTCCTCTAATCAAATGCTTTAACTTCATTCGTTTATTCAGAAAGTGCTACAATGTGAGTGGAGGTGAGTGCATTGGTCAAGGTTACGCGTATAACAACGCAAAAAAACAATAACGAACGATTTTCGATATTTATAGATAAAGGTTCAGGTGAAGAATTTGGTTTCGGTGTTGACCAGGATGTTCTGATCAGCTTTGGTCTTCGAAAAGGCGTCGAATTAAGCGACGAGATGCTTGAAGGAATTCATTTTGAAGACCAGGTGAAAAAAGGCATGAATTACGCGTTAAATTATTTATCTTACCGGATGCGCTCTGAAAAAGAGGTGAAAGAATACCTTACTAAAAAGGAAATACCTGAAGAGGCATTCGAAGCTATTTTCAAAAAGCTTCATCGCTATGGATACGTGAATGATCTTGAATTCGCTATTGCTTTTGTTAGAACAAAAGTAAATGGAGGCGCAAAAGGTCCATTTGTCATCGCGCAAGAGCTCAACCAAAAAGGAGTTAATAAAAAGATGACCGATAAAGCACTTGAAGAATACTCATATGAGCAACAGCTTGAGATTGCAATTAAGTTAGCTGAGAAAAAAGCATCAAAGCTAAAGACTTCTTCAGCAACGGAACAAAGGCAGAAAGTAAATCAGGAACTAAGAGCCAAAGGCTTCGATCGTGACATCATTCAAGAAGTGATGCAGCAAATCGATCTAGAAAAAGGAGAAGACGAGGAATGGGAAGCGCTCGTGCTTCAGGCCCAAAAAGCGGAACGACGCTATAGCAAACTCGAGCGCCGTGAATTCGATCATAAAATGAAGCAATTTTTATATCGTAAAGGGTTTCCTTTTCCGCTTATTAATAAATATCTAGAAGAACTTAACGATCAATAAATATCTCATTTTGTCCTTCATCTTCCTCGATGATTTGGAGGGCTTTCTCAAATGGGGATTTAAGTCTTGATACATCATTAATATGATCGGAATTCGCCCAAAATGGAGTATTCATCCCTCCCATATAAACAGCAGTTGCACTGACACCCGTGCCCTCTAGTTCTTTCCATAAGCTCTCAGTAAAACCTCTTATCGCATATTTAGAAGCGACGTAGACGGTTTCGTGATTTTTCCCTTTTAAACCAGCGGTAGAAATAATATTCATGATGCGACCTTCCATGCTTTTTAATGTAGGGAGGAACGTTTGTGTTGCAAAAATGGTGCCTTTCACATTTGTATCAATAACCTTATGTATATCAGAAATAGTAATGTCTTCTAAAGCCCCGAACGTTCCTGTACCAGCATTGTTTACAAGCATGTGAATTTGTAGATTATCCCGATCCATTGCTTGTTTCAGTTTTTTAAGTTCTTCAGGATCAGTTATATCGCATTCATAAATGGAACAGACACCTTTATTATTTTTGATTTCCTGGTCAATGGATTCAAGTTTTTGTTTGGTTCGACCAACAAGTACGACATGGTGTCCTTTAGTTGCCCACTGTTTTGCAAGCTCAGCTCCGAGGCCAGAACCGGCACCCGTAATTAAAATGGTTTTCATATAAAATCACTCCTTTCTGTAAGCGTAGCATATTTTTGTCAGGAAGTAGAAAATGAACTATACTTGGGGAAGAATTGATGATGATGGAGGTCAAGGATGGAAAAGCGTTTCAGTGATATGAGTGAGCAGGAACTAAGAAATGAAATTGCCCTCTTAAGCGAAAAAGCACGTAGAGCGGAGCAAATGGGCATTGTCAATGAATTCGCCGTTCATGAACGAAGGATTGCACTTGCTAAATCGTATTTATTAAACCCGGATGACTTTATACCGGGCCATAAATATGAAATTGATGGTGATCCAGGTTCTACGTTTATTATCGATTATATGAATGGGACGTTTGCATGGGGAAACCGTGACGGTAGCGATGAGATTGAAGCATTCCCTATTTCGATGTTAATTCAAAAAGAGCAGCAGTAACGCTGCTCTCTTATTTCATCATTTTTACGATCGTTTACGTGTTTGTACCTGTAGTACGATATCGTTATAAGTTTGCTGCGTTTCTCCATTCACCTGATTATGAGCGTGTTTTGGATTTGCACGCGGAGATTGGAATGGATCCTCATATTTCGGATGAAGTCTATCTCGGTTATTTTTTCCCATAGATGCTACCTCCTGTATAAGAGAATTATCCCTGACGGTGGCCTGTCCGATTTGAAGCATTCATCCGCTCTTGTGGATGAGTGTTAATCGACCCGTCAGCACGTTTTGATGCGAATTCTTCTTTTGCGCGGGGTTCACCAGAAAATTTAGCATCTGGAAATCCGGTTTTTTTATTTCTCATCAGCGTGCGCCCCTTTCCAATATCGTGTTGTGAATCAGGCACACCATTAGTATGCGAATTCGGTCGGAATGTTATGTGCCAAACAAAGTTATTTATTAGACAGAATTTGAATTACACCACGAAAGGAGAATGCCTCATGGAAGATTTATTTCAAAGGCTTACTCATAACCTTCTTGAGAAAAATGATCACCTCTCTTATGGTCAAGCGAGAACAATGGTGGAGTTGCTTTGGGAGGATTTTGAATCGTCAAGAGCCAAGGCAGGCAGAGAGTATAAAGGTCAGGATGTAACTGAAAAAATTGTAAAGCAATGGATTGACTACTATGGTCCTGTTTTACATGATTTCATGATGAATAATCCAAAATATAAAGGGTATTTTGGAGATGACAGAAGCATAAAACATTAAACAAAAACCGGCTGGGCACATTATGTGCCCAGTCGGTTTTCTGTGTCATAAAATAAAGTTAACGACTAATCAAGAGCGGGATCTAATTTCTTTCGTAACGTATCTTCGCTGTAAACCCATCCAGTATAGGAACTCGTTATTTCGAGCTGATCTTCCATTTGTACCACGGCGACAAATGGATAATGGCCTTTATTTCGATAGCGAAGATCAATAAAGCGAACTTCATATCCAACTTCTTTTTCTTCAATCTCCCATCTATAAACTGGTGAGAATGAAAGAAATGCACTTAAGTTAGGATCTTCCTTCGCAGATTCCAGTACTGGTGTTTTAGGAACAGGAACGCGATCAAATACGTCTTGAATATGGATCGTAGTTCCTTCAGCGCGAGCTACATAAAACTGTGTCTCAGATTTAACTGCGATATGCCACCTGCTCCAACGAATTGTTGGTGAGACGATCACTTCGACTGCATCTGGAATTCGCTTTCTCACAGCATGAATCACTTTCTTCTGTTCAATTATTCTCCAAACGTAATAGAGAATAAGTATGCCGTAGATCGTGAGGAAAGTGTACCCAGGATTGACTCCCAAATACCAGAGAATTAATCCACCAATATGACTGAGAAAAATAAATGGATCAAAAATATTAATGACGCCAAGGGCTACCCATCTGTTAGAAAATGGCCTAATGGCTTGCGTTCCATATGCGTTAAAAATATCGACAAACACATGAATGAAGACAGCAAGAAATGTCCATAACCAAAGGTGGAGCCAATTTGTTTCAGGAAAAAACACCATTATTCCGCTGCTAATAATGATTGGCCAGAGAAGAACTGCAGGAATGGAATGAGTAATTCCACGATGGTGTCGGATATAGACAGCGTTATTTTTAAGTTTAAGCACAGTATCAAAGTCCGGGGCCTGCGATCCTATTAGCGCTCCAATTAGAACGCTTTGAGCGGTAATGGGGTCCTGTGCAATAGCTGGATCTAACGTTGCAAGAGCTCCAATCCCCAGTCCCATGACCACATGTGTCCCAGTATCCATAGGCTAAGAATCCTCCTTATGAAACGTATCGATCGTTTAGCTAACGATCGTAAATAGACCAAAAAGAATTTATGTCTATTTTGCATTCTTTATTTAGTTATACCCAATTTGAACGAATGTGAAAAGTTAAAAGGTGAATGAAAAGGTATGATGCGTTATTATATGTGATAGACGAAGGTTGAGGAAGTTTCTTAGTAAATTTAAATAAATCTTTTAACACCATTTAATATATCATATCGGAGAGTTGATCCATGACAGAGAAAGTGACAGACCTTTTACATTATTTCGATGAAAAGCAGTTCCAACAGGACCTTATTGCCTGGTTTAAAAAAGAGCAGCGTACACTACCTTGGCGTGAGAATCAGGATCCTTATCGTGTATGGGTATCTGAAATTATGCTACAGCAAACGAGAGTAGACACTGTAATCCCATATTTTGAGCGGTTTATGAGCCTTTTTCCTACTGTGGAGGCACTTGCAAATGCTGAAGAGGCAGATGTATTAAAAGCCTGGGAAGGGCTTGGTTATTACTCAAGGGCGAGAAATCTTCAAAATGCTGTTCGAGAAGTAGCAGAGACTTATAACGGTATAGTGCCGAATAATCCCAAGCAAATATCTGAACTTAAGGGAGTAGGGCCCTACACTGCTGGGGCAATTTTAAGCATTGCTTATGACATACCACAGCCAGCTGTTGATGGAAACGTGATGCGTGTTCTTTCGCGAATTATTGGGATTTGGGAGGATATTGCCAAACCATCAGCAAGAAAGACGTTTGAAGAAGTAACTCGACGAATTATTTCCGATGAGGATCCATCCTCATTCAATCAGGGGATGATGGAGCTTGGTGCGATTGTATGTACACCAAGATCCCCTTCGTGTCTTCTTTGCCCTGTACAAGAGCATTGTAGAGCCTTTGCTGAAGGGTCGCAGGAAGAGCTGCCAATTAAATCAAAGAAAAAAGCCCCCAGACCCGTACCGATTGCAGTTATAGCTCTTGAGAATAATGAAGGCAAATTTCTTATTCGACAGCGTCCGGAGAAAGGACTTCTGGCAAGCTTGTGGGAATTTCCAAACGTTGAATTAACAGAAGGTGGCTTGAAAGAAAATCAGCTCAAACACCATTTACAAGATACTTATGAAATTAACTCTAAGATTGAGAAGGAATTATCCTCGTTTAATCATATTTTTAGCCATTTAAAATGGCAATTAACAGTTTATAAAGGATCATTTATTGGCCATATCGATCATGAAAAGGCGAAAATGGTTAGTAAGAATGAGTTGCGAGATTATGCCTTTCCTGTCGCTCACCAAAAAATTGTCAATTTGATTTTAGAAGGAGATGAAGCAGAGTGAATTTGAATCTTGAAAACAAGCGCGTTCTTATTACAGGAGGCTCTAAGGGAATTGGAAAGTCGATTGCGAAGGTATTCTATGAAGAAGGTGCGAAAGTGGGGATTTGCGGTAGAAATCGTGATGATCTCGAATTGGCTAGGAAGGAAATTGGTCAGGACTTAGCCATTTTTGAAGCGGATGTGACGGATGAGCGGAAGCGCGTCCAGCTCATTGATTCTTTCATCATGCAATTTGGTTCACTTGATATCTTAGTAAACAACGCTGGGGGAAGCAGTGGTTCGACAATTATGGAGACGGATATATCTCAATTCCATAAAGCAATGGAGCTTAATTACTACTCAGCGGTACACCTTAGTCAGCTTTCTGCCGAAATCATGAAGCAACAGGGAAGTGGCGCAATCATCAATATTTCTTCTATCTTCGGTCGTGAATCTGGTGGGAAACCAACTTATAATAATTCAAAATCGGCTATGATTAGTTTTACTAAAGCTATGGCTGATGAGCTAATTAAAGACGGTGTCCGCGTGAATGGGGTTGCTCCAGGAGCCATTCTGCACCCATCAGGGAACTGGCAGAAACGACTTGATGATAATCCTGAGAAAATAGCTGAATTTGTAGATAAAGAAATACCAGGAGGAAGATTTGGGACAACTGACGAAGTGGCGAATGCCGTTGTTTTCCTTGCCTCTGAAAAAGCTTCATGGATTGTTGGTGCGACAATCAACGTCGATGGCGGACAATCGAAATCAAATTTCTAACATTTACTTAAACAACCTTCTGAAGAGTTTCAGAAGGTTGTTTTTTTGACGAAGAACTGGATTTTATTCGGGCATAAATGCTGAGAGCCCACCACGCTGTTCAATTTCTTTCATTATTTCTCGATGGATAGCTACGCCTTCGCTATTTAAGTAAGGAGTAACCTGTTGAAGGCTATAGTGAAAAAAAGATAGTTCTTCGTCCACCCACTCCTTTTTAGACATCATAGAAAGCTCTGTCATATCTCGATTATTCATCATTTAACCTCCTTCTTCTTCTTAGTTTGTATCATTGATTTGAACAGTATGAAGGGGAAGAGATGGAAAGCATGATGAAATGTTCATTCCTGATAAGCTATCAAGTAACAGTCCTATAAGGGATATTTTTGTTTATTTGCACCCGAAACAAGTTTTTCTAAAAACAATACATAAGAATCATGTTACTGGATATTCTATTGTTTGTGGGAGGTGATAAGCCATGGCAAAGAAACCAGGACAAACACAAGCTGGTGCAAACATTCAACAAGCGAAACAGCAGAACCAACAAGCTTCTGCTGGTAAAGCTGGTCAGCAACAATACGGTGCTGAATTTGCAAATGAAACAGATGCACAAGAAGTAAAAGCTCGCAACGCGAAGTCTGCTCAAAATAAGCAGCAAGCATCTGCAGGACAAGCAGCTCAGCAACAATACGGTGCTGAATTTGCAAGCGAAACGGATGCACAACAAGTGAAAGCTCGCAACGCGAAGTCTGCTCAAAATAAGCAGCAAGCATCTGCTAAGAACCAGCAGCAACAATAATCGAACTTCCCGGACAGGGCTGACTTAGTCAGCCCTGTTTTTCGTTAGTTAAATGCTGGTAGGGATTATAAGACAAGTGGAGAAACAATCTAATATAGGAAGGGGTGTTGGTTATGTGCGGACGATTCTCGCTAACGACAGAACTCGACGTGTTACTTGAAAGGTTTCAAATTGATCAAACGAGCATGGATGAATATATACCACGATTTAATATAGCACCATCTCAACAAATCCCGGCTGTGATTAGAACAAATCAAATGAATCGAATGGGAACCTTGCGTTGGGGGCTAATTCCATTCTGGGCAAAGGATGCGTCTATCTCAAATAAATTAATCAATGCGCGAAGTGAAACAGCTCAGGAGAAAGCGAGCTTTAAGCATGCTCTTAAGCAGCGAAGGTGTTTAATATTATCGGATGGTTTTTATGAATGGAAGCAGACGAAGGATCAAAAAATTCCGATGCGGATCCAAGTAAGAAAGGGTGAGCCGTTTGCAATGGCGGGGTTGTGGGAAAAATGGAATGATGGCGACAAAAATCATTTTACATGTACGATACTTACCACAGAAGCAAATGAATTTATGAAAGAGATACATAATCGCATGCCCGTCATTTTAACAAGAGATGATGAGAGGATTTGGCTGGATGATACAGTAAGTGATAGTGAAATCTTAAGCAGTTGTATGAAGCCCATATCCTCTAAGGAAATGAATGCGTATGAAGTTTCGACGCTTGTGAATTCCCCTAGAAATGAACAACCAGAATGTATTGCTCCTGTAGGGAGTTTATGACAAAACTCCTGACTTCTCTACAGAAGTTCCCAAAGGATTTCACATGAGTTTATGGAATTTCTTTTTTGATGAAGGCTTGCTAGAAATCGCTAATGGTATTAGCTTGCTCCATGGGAATGTCAAAAATCACAATTTGGAAGGAGAGGTTAAATGAAGGAGTTTGATGAGCTCATTCAACAGCAGCTCAAGCTTGCCGATCAAATGATTCGTACGAAGGAAGAAATTCTAAGCTTAGAGGATATTCTGGATGAAGAAAAGGGTAGAAATGCCATAATTGTAGAAAGAAAAGAGATGCTATCACTTATGGAGGATGAGTTTGAACGACTTATTTCGGACGTCATCTCTACCTTTGAAAAAACCCCTATTTATTAAGCTGAAATTGGGTGCCATTCTATTCGAGTGGCGCTTTTATTTTAATTTTATTTTGTTAAGCGTTATAATAGAGAAGAATATAGATGAGATGTAAGATTTTTGATAATAGCCATGTATTGAACGGTAAGAAAGAAAGGATGCTGTGAGTCTGCCTGTATGCAAAAGGCATTCATCGTTTTCCGGAATTTCTTAGGAAAGGAGAAGAAGATGAGTTTCCCAACGACCGGGACGAGAATTCAAATTCAAAGCTATAAACATCGCGGTACGCTACATCGTACTTGGGAAGAAAGCATCGTACTTAAAGGCACATCCAAAGAAATAATCGGCGGAAACGATCGCATTCTTGTGACTGAAGCTGATGGAAGACAATGGAGAACGCGTGAACCTGCGATTTGCTACTTTAGTGCAAACCACTGGTTCAATGTCATTGGAATGATCAGAACAGATGGGCTATATTATTATTGTAATTTAGGTACTCCATTTACTTACGATGAAGAAGCATTGAAGTATATTGATTACGATCTTGATATTAAGATCTATCCTGATATGACGTTTAAGTTATTAGATGAAGATGAGTATGAAGCACACCGCGAAGAAATGAATTATCCCGAAGCAGTCGATCGTATTATACAACAAAATGTAAAAGAACTGATGAACTGGATTCATCAAAGAAAAGGACCGTTTGCCCCTGGATTTGTAGATCAGTGGTATGAACAGTTCCTTCAATATAGGTAAGAAAAACCTGTTGAATGTTTTTCAACAGGTTTTTGCATGATATAAAAACAGCATGTGATTAACTAAAGGATGATGCCATCTGGGTAGTATAAAAAGGTATATGACCTTTGTAAGACCGTATAAAAAACAAATTGGGATAACGATTGGAATTGGAATATTAAAGTTTGGTATTCCTCTTCTCCTTCCATTGATTTTAAAGTACGTCATTGATGACATTATCAATGCAGAAATGCCAGCTGGGGATAAGTATGAGCAGCTTCTTTGGTTGATGGGAGGAGCTTTCTTTCTATTCGTCGTTGTCAGACCACCGGTAGAATACTTCCGTCAGTATTATGCTCAGTGGATTGGAAGTAAGATTCTGTATGATATACGAGATAAATTATTTTCTCATATCCAACAATTAAGTTTGAAGTTTTACTCTAATAACAAAGCAGGGGAAATCATCTCAAGAGTAATAAATGATGTGGAGCAAACAAAAACATTTGTCATTACTGGGATGATGAATGTTTGGCTTGATCTCATTACCATCGTCATCATTATCGGTATATTATCATTTATGAATGTTTGGCTAACGCTTGCAGCAATTGTTCTTCTTCCTCTGTATGGACTGTCAGTTAAATTTTTCTATAAGCGTCTTCGTGATTTAACAAAGGATCGCTCACAGGCACTTGCAGAAGTTCAAGGTCATCTTCATGAACGAGTACAAGGGATGTCTGTGATTCGAAGTTTTGCCTTAGAAGATTATGAACAAGAGCAATTTAACAAAAGAAATACGAATTTCTTAGAACGAGCACTTGATCATACAAGGTGGAATGCCAAAACGTTTGCTGTCGTTAATACGATTACGGATGTAGCTCCTCTTATTGTTATCGCCTTTTCAGCGTATCTTGTGATTTCGGGTGGACTTCAAATCGGTGAAATGGTTGCGTTTGTGACTTATATGGACCGGCTTTATAGTCCTTTAAGAAGATTGGTGAATTCGTCTACCACATTAACCCAAGCCATTGCATCAATGGATCGTGTATTTGAATTTGTCGATGAAAAATACGATATTGTAGATAGAAAAGATGCAAAAAAGTTAAACAATGTTCGAGGAAATATCCAATTTGAAAATGTTTCATTTAAATATAACGAAGAGGATCTACCTGTTCTAAAAGGAATTGATCTTAATGTACGTGCTGGAGAAACCATTGCGCTTGTAGGAATGAGCGGTGGCGGTAAATCCTCACTTGTCAGCTTAATTCCACGTTTCTATGATGTGACGGGTGGGAGTATTCTAATTGACGGTACAGACATACGGGATTATGAAGCAAGAAGCCTGAGAGATAACATTGGAATGGTTCTTCAGGATAACATCCTATTTAGTGAATCCGTTCGAATGAATATCATGATGGGGAATCCAAATGCCTCTGAAGAAGAAGTTATACAAGCTGCAAAGGCTGCTAACGCTCATGAGTTCATCATGAACCTTCAAGACGGATATGATACGCCCGTTGGTGAACGAGGTGTGAAGCTGTCTGGTGGACAAAAACAACGGATTGCAATCGCAAGAGTATTTCTTAAAAATCCGCCTATTTTAATTCTTGATGAAGCAACGTCAGCACTTGACCTTGAAAGTGAACATCTTATTCAAGAAGCGCTTGAAGTACTTGCGAAAGATCGCACAACCTTTATTGTCGCACACCGTCTAGCAACAGTGACGCATGCTGACCGTATCGTGGTGGTAGAAAACGGCCAAATTTCAGAGAGCGGGAATCACCAAGAGCTCATGAAACGGAAAGGGTCCTACCATAACTTGTTTCAAGTACAAAATTTATAGTTATTCATCAAAAAGCATCTCTTTGAGGTGCTTTTTTTGTTTAAATATGCATATTATCGCGTAAAAGCGTCAAAAAAAGACAGAAAATTACCTCAATAAGCGTTGCCAACTAACAAAAATAATGTAATAATGAGAAGCAGATTTTAGTTTAATTAAAAAATTCAGAATTTACGGAAAGGGGTGAGTGTATGGAACATCCAGTATTAAATGTTAGTGGATTAGAAACGCACTTTTTTACTGATGATGGAGAGATTCCAGCAGTAGACTCCGTTGACTTTCATGTAAATAAAGGTGAAGTACTTGGGATTGTTGGGGAGTCTGGCTCTGGAAAGAGTGTGACTTCATTGTCCATCATGCAACTTATTCAGGCCCCAGGAAAAGTTGTAGGAGGAGAAATTACATACAAAGGGGAAAACCTTCTTACGAAATCAGAGAAAGAGATGAGAAAAATAAGGGGAAATGAAATTGGAATGATCTTTCAGGAACCGATGACATCCCTTAATCCTGTATTTAGAATCGGCAATCAGCTCGTTGAAGGAATTCGAATACATAAAAAATGGAACAAGAAAAAATCCTGGGAGCATGCTATATCAATTCTTAAACTAGTTGGGCTTCCACGGGCTGAAGAACTTATGAATGATTACCCTCATCAATTATCTGGGGGAATGCGGCAGCGCGTTATGATTGCGATGGCGATGGCATGTGAACCAGAAGTACTCATTGCGGATGAGCCAACAACAGCTCTTGATGTGACGATTCAAGCTCAGATTCTCGAGCTCATGAAGAAATTGAACCAAGAAACTAATACATCGATTATTATGATTACACACGATCTGGGTGTAGTCGCAGAAATTTGTGATCGTATTGTTGTTATGTACTCTGGCAAAATCGTTGAGCAGGGAAAAACAAGTGACATTTTTCAGCATCCAAAGCATCCGTATACGATTGGGTTAATCGAATCAGTACCTGATGTGAGAGTTCGAAAAGACAGGCTGTATTCTATCCCTGGAAATGTGCCAAAACCAGGTTCGATTCAAAAAGGATGTCATTTTGCTCCGCGTTGTAGTTTTGCTTTCGATAAATGCTTTGAAGAGAATCCAACGTTGTTAGATGCAGGACCAGGACAACAGGCTAGGTGCTGGCTTCATGAAGACGAGAAAAAAGCAGCTATATTAGAGAATGTGAAAAGCTAAAGGGGGCGCCTATTTTGCAAGAAGCATTACTTGAAGTAAAACAGCTTAAGAAGCATTTCCCAATTCAGGGAGGCGTACTTAAACAGCAGGTAGGAACAGTGAAGGCTGTGGACGGTGTAACTTTTACCTTACATAAAGGAGAAACATTTGGGTTAGTTGGGGAAAGCGGATGTGGGAAGTCTACAACTGGTCGGATGTTGATGAGACTTCTTGAGCCAAGTGAAGGGGAAGTTCTCTTCGATGGAAAAGAAATGACCAGTTTAAACAAAAAGGATCTTCGTCACCTTAGAAAAGATATTCAGATGGTCTTTCAGGATCCTTTTGCATCTCTTAATCCGAGACATACAGTTGAGAAAATTATCGAAGAACCTCTTATCGTTCATCAGCTTGGTAATAAAGCAGAGCGTAAAAAAAGGGTAAGAGAACTTCTTGAAATTGTTGGTCTTAGTGCCTACCACGCCAAACGTTATCCTCACCAATTCAGTGGTGGACAGCGACAAAGAATAGGTATAGCACGTGCACTTGCAGTTAATCCGAAGTTAATTATTGCGGATGAACCTGTTTCAGCACTTGATGTTTCGATCCAAGCTCAAGTATTAAATCTTTTAGAAGATCTTCAGAAAGAGCTTGGACTAACATATTTGTTTATAGCTCATGATTTAGGAGTTGTTCGTCATATTAGCGATCGTGTCGGAGTGATGTACCTTGGGCGCATTGTTGAAATGGCAGATAGTGAAAAGCTCTATTTGGATTCAAAACATCCGTATACACAGGCTCTTCTTTCAGCGGTGCCGGTTCCAGATCCTGAATATGGGAAAGACAGAATTATTCTTACTGGAGATGTACCAAGTCCATCTAATCCGCCATCAGGGTGTCCTTTTCACACAAGATGTCCTAAGGCGATGGACGTGTGCAGCTCCGTAGTTCCCGAATTCAGGGAGATAGAACCTGGGCACTATACAGCGTGTCATCTGTATGAAGAAGACCATGTATAAATCACACACATGACTAAGGGGGAAGAACATGAAGAAGACCATTTTTTCATTAATGTTTGTATTGCTTCTTTCGATTGGTCTAGCCGGTTGCGGTGGATCTAACGAAACGAATGGCAATGGTGGGGGAGACTCCGGAGACGGAGGCGAAGAAGCAGGTGGAACGTTGATCTTTGGTCGCGGTGGTGACTCCGTATCACTTGATCCAGCGTCTGTTACAGACGGGGAATCATTTAAAGTAACAAAGAACATCTTTGATACTCTCCTTGATTACGGTGATGATAACACAGATGTACAGGAAGCACTTGCAACAGAGTGGGAAGTTTCTGACGATGGCAAGACGTATACGTTCACACTTCGTGAGGGCGTGAAGTTCCATGACGGTACAGACTTTAATGCAGACGCCGTTGTTTACAACTTCGAACGTTGGATGAATGGGAATGAAGAAGCTTTCTATTACTATAAATCCATGTTCGGTGGATTTAAAGGTGACGAAGGACACGTTATTGAAAGTGTAACGGCGAAAGACGATTACACAGTTGAATTTAAATTGAAGCGTCCACAGGCGCCATTCTTAAAAAATATCGCGATGTCTCCATTTGCGATTGCTAGTCCAGATGCACTTGAAAAGCAGGGCGATAAGTTTGGTGAAAATCCTGTAGGTACTGGTCCGTTCGTATTTGATCAGTGGAACAGAAATGACAAAATCGTTCTAAATAAAAACGAAGAGTACTGGATGGATGGTTATCCAAAACTTGATAGTGTTATTTTCAGAGCGATTCCTGATAACTCAGCACGTCTAAATGCCTTAATGGCTGGGGAAATCGATTTGATGGATGGCCTTAACCCTTCTGATGTTCAGCAGGTAGAAGACAATGGCGACCTTCAAACTTTCTTCCGTCCTTCTATGAACGTTGGATACGTTGGATTGACAACAAATCGTGGGCCATTAAAAGATAAGCTTGTACGTCAGGCGCTGAACCACGCTGTGGACAAGCAAGCGCTTATCGATTCTTTCTATGCTGGACAAGCTGAACCAGCGAAAAACCCAATGCCTCCGGTAATCGGTGGATATAACGATGATATTGAAGGTTATGAATATGATCTTGATAAAGCGAAGGAACTTCTAAAAGAAGCTGGCTATGAAGATGGTTTTGAAATGGAGCTTTGGGCAATGCCTGTTCCACGTCCATATATGCCAGATGGTCAAAAAGTAGCAGAAGTTCTTCAGAAAAGCTTCGCAGAAATTGG
The DNA here is from genome assembly GCF_056173695.1 of Anaerobacillus sp. 63XJN7_5_ISO-PGPR-S23-430. Classification (NCBI taxonomy): domain Bacteria; kingdom Bacillati; phylum Bacillota; class Bacilli; order Caryophanales; family Bacillaceae; genus Anaerobacillus; species Anaerobacillus sp. 63XJN7_5_ISO-PGPR-S23-430. The sequence goes on from NZ_CM149686.1 coordinate 507,376, forward strand.
CGTAGATGCTGAAATCAAATCGTACGAGTGGGCAACTTATCTTGAAAAAGCTCGTAATGGTGAAGCTGATAGCTTCTTGCTAGGTTGGACAGGGGATAATGGTGACGCTGATAACTTCCTATATGTACTCCTTGATCAGGATAACATTGGAAGCAACAACTATACGTACTATGAAAACCAGGAGCTTCATGATCTTCTAATCGAAGCACAGTCGACTCCAGATGAAGAAGAGCGTAATAAGATTTATGCAGAAGCTCAAGAAATCATCCATGAAGATGCACCGTGGATTCCTCTTGTACATTCTAAGCCAGCACTTGGTGGCTCTAGTACAATTAAAGGATTCTCACCGCATCCAACTGGTTCTGACAAGCTAACGAAAGTAACGCTTCAATAGGAAATAAAGAAGGGGAGTGATAAACTCCCCTTTTATTCTTCAAAATAAATTAGTTTTATACATATAGAACGGCATGTGATTTTACAGATGGAAGAAGAGGTGAGTAGATGCTTGCTTATACAGTTAGACGATTGCTAATGCTTATCCCGGTTTTATTTGGAATGACACTTATTGTGTTCTTTATGATTCGAGCTATTCCTGGAGATCCTGCCCAGGTCATTTTAGGTCAACAGGCAACAGAGGAAGCGATAAAAAGTTTAACCAAACAGCTTGGCCTCGATCAGCCGTGGTATCTACAATATATCGACTATATTAAAAACTTGTTTACAGGTGATTTAGGCACATCTCTTCGAACAAGTTCAGATATTAGTGGAGAAATTTGGCCATATCTTGCTGCTACTCTTGAACTGTCGCTTGTGGCGATGGTTATAGCTATTTTTATTGGCGTCAATGCAGGGATTATTAGTGCATGGTTTCAAAACTCTTGGTTCGATTATACGGCTATGGTACTTGCGCTAGTCGGTGTGTCGATGCCTGTTTTCTGGCTTGGTTTGATGGAACAATGGGCATTCTCGCTTGAACTTGGGTGGCTACCATCCACAGGTCGCGAAAATGTGAGAAACCCTGTTGATGCTATCACACATCTTTATCTTATTGATACCTTACTTCAGGGAAGAATGGATCAATTTGTAGAAGTGGTTAAGCATTTGATTCTACCTGGTATTGCTCTTGGAACAATACCGATGGCTATCATTGCTCGAATGACACGCTCAAGTATGCTTGAGGTTATGCGCTCTGATTTTGTTCGAACAGCTCGAGCAAAAGGTACAAAGATGTTTTGGGTTGTGTATAAGCATTCATTAAAAAATGCATTTATTCCTGTACTTACTGTTATTGGACTTCAAATGGGTCTCTTACTAGGTGGAGCTATTCTTACTGAAACTATATTTGGTTGGCCAGGAATCGGTCGTTATATTTACGACGCCATTAATTTCAGAGACTACCCAGTGATTCAATCTGGTATTCTCATCGTTGCTGTCATCTTTGTTTTTATTAATCTCATTGTCGATCTGTTATACGCTGCAATTGATCCTCGAATTAAATACAACTAAAGGGGGCTTCTAAGATGGCTGAAATTGCTCCGCAAAAAAAAGTGAATGTTCAAAAGCAACCAGATGAAGAAGTATTATCGCCATGGCGTGAAGCCTGGAAAGGATTCAGGAGAAATAAGCTAGCGATGGTCGGCATGGGGATTGTACTTTTTTTCATTCTTCTAGCGATCTTTGCAGGGGTCATCGCTCCTGAAGGGATTAACGAACAAAAATTAGGTGAACGACTTCAATCTCCATCAGCCAGTCATTGGTTTGGAACCGATGATTTCGGTCGCGATATTTTATCACGTATAATTTATGGGGCAAGAATTTCTTTATGGGTTGGCTTTTTTGCTGTACTAGGTTCAGCGGCGGTAGGGAGTTTACTAGGTATGGTAGCAGGTTATTACGGTAAGCTAGTGGATACGATTATTTCACGTATATTTGATATTATGCTTGCGTTTCCAAGTATTCTTCTTGCTATTGCTGTTGTTGCTGTACTAGGACCATCGCTAAGAAATGCACTTATCGCGATTGCGATTATTAATATTCCTAACTTTGGAAGGCTTGTTCGATCAAGGGTGTTAAGTGTGAAGCAGGAAGAGTATGTTATGGCGGCTAGAGCTGTTGGGATGAAAGATTCAAGAATCATTTTTCATCATATATTGCCAAATTCACTTGCACCTATAATTGTGCAAGGAACACTTGCAATTGCAACGGCTATTCTGGAGGCAGCGGCCCTTAGTTTTCTTGGTCTTGGTGCACAGGCACCACAGCCTGAGTGGGGGAAAATGCTTGCAGATTCACGTTCGTATATTATTCAGGCACCATGGACTGTATTCTTTCCGGGACTTGCGATTATGCTAACGGTTCTTGGATTTAACCTACTTGGTGATGGTCTTCGAGATGCGCTTGATCCAAAAATGAAGAAATAAAAAAATCAGCCGTATCGGCTGATTTTTTTATTTGGCATGAAGTTCCTGAATATCAACTTCATTTTCTTCCTGGTGATAGGAATGAAAGCTATCGACAAGTAAATCAAGGTGTTCAAGATGATCGTGGTAATCGATAATCATTCCGATTAGGGGGAATATTGTCATCCAAAGCTCGCGATTACATTCGCCATTTTCGTATAAGTCAACATAGCGTTCGGTTAAGGTAGACTCCCCAGATCCAACGGTGTTTAACATTTCCTCGGGAGACTGGTTCCTCACTTTTCCGATATATTTTAAATGGATGCGTTCGTGATAATTTGTTAGCTCATCGAGATGAGTCTGAATCATCTTCCTGACCTCGTCAGGCATGATCAAAATCTTCACATCAAGTTGATCAAGCATTTTTAGTATAGCAAGTGACTTTTCTGTTGTAGCAATCATCTGTCTAAATAGGACGAGCTTACGTGCTTTTACAAAATCTCTGCGTTTGAAGTACGTACGCTCTTCTTTGTATAGAAGAAAATACTGATCACTTTTAACTGTATCTTCTTTCAACTTAATTAAGTTCTCTTTCAATACTTTATGTTCGGCATCGTTTCTAGTAGCAAGCCTGATCCACTGTGAAATATATTCTGTATTGCTCACAATTTTGTGGAATAATTTCGTTTCATATCTCGGTGGCACGAAAACTAAGTTCACAAAGAAAGAACTGATCACACCGACCATAATGACTAAGAATCGGTTTGTCGCAAAAGTGATGAATTCCTCCTGAGGAGCATTCATAATTAAAATAACAGTTACGATTGCGAGTGGAATCGTACTTTCGATTTTTAATTTAATATTAATGGCGATAATGATGATCGCACCTAGACCAATTACGATTGGCTGATTTCCAAAGAGCAGAACGAGTATAACTGCAAGCACGGCTCCAATAATATTGGATTGAAATTGATCAATAACGGTTTGATAAGATCTGTAAATCGACGGCTGAATGGCAAATAATGCAGCTACGCCAGCAAAGGTCGGAGGCTCGAGTCCAAGCCATGTTGCAATATAAAGTGCGAGAGTAATCGCTAGCCCTGTTTTAAAAATACGGGCACCAAACTTCATTCTATTGTAAGTCCTTTCGTCGAGTACTTTTAGTATAGAGAGTATCCTCTATTTCCTCTTTTAAACATATGAGACGTTCTAGTTATACATCGGAATGGTCAGGATAGCAAGCCCTATTTTCAATAATAACAAAGATAGTAGAAAAGACAGAATGAAGGAACTTCATTCTGTCTTTTCGCTAAGCCATTTGATGAAAGACGCGCTTTACTGCTTCAAGCGTATCATCGATATCTTTTTCAGTGTGTTCTGTTGTTAAGAACCATGCTTCATATTTAGAAGGGGCAAGGTTGATACCTTCACTGAGCATTAGTTTAAAGAAGCGGGCGAATTTCTCTCCATCGGAGTCTTCAGCTTGTTTGTAATTAATAACCTTCTCGTTATTAAAGTAGACAGTTAAAGCTCCTCGGAGACGATTGATTGTAATTTGGATACCAGCTTCCTGTGCATGAAGGAGGATTCCCTTCTCAAGACGTTCTCCAAGTTTGTCTAAATGATCATAGACGCCCTCTTCTTGAAGAACTTCAAGACACGCAATACCGGCTGAGATAGAGGCTGGATTACCTGCCATTGTCCCAGCTTGATAAGCTGGACCAAGTGGTGCAACGTGTTCCATAATCTCGCGTTTCCCACCGTATGCGCCGATTGGAAGGCCACCACCAATGATTTTTCCTAGTGCCGTCATATCCGGTTCAACATTAAGTAAGTTTTGGGCACCACCATACATAAAGCGGAATGCAGTGATAACTTCATCATAAATAACGAGCGCCCCATATTGATGTGTGATCTCATTTACTTTTTCAAGGAAACCTTCCTCAGGTTCAACAATTCCGAAATTCCCAACAATCGGTTCAACGAGAACTCCGGCTACTTCATCTCCCCATTTCTCCATTGCTTCTTTATAAGCTTCAATGTCATTAAATGGTACGGTGATAACTTCTTTAGCGATGCTTTTTGGGACACCCGCTGAGTCAGGACTTCCAAGGGTAGCGGGACCAGAACCGGCGGCAACTAGCACAAGATCAGAGTGTCCATGATAGCAGCCAGCAAATTTCACAATCTTGTTGCGACCTGTGTAGGCTCTAGCTACGCGTATCGTTGTCATTACTGCTTCCGTACCAGAGTTCACAAATCGAACGCGCTCTAGAGAAGGGATGGCTTCTTGAAGCATCGAACCGAACCGATTTTCTAAGACGGTTGGTGTACCGTATAACACGCCGTTCTCAGCTGCTGTTGTGATGGCCTTAGTAATATGTGGATGCGCATGACCAGTGATGATAGGGCCGTATGCTGCAAGGTAGTCTATGTATTTGTTACCATCGACATCCCAGAAATAAGGACCTTTAGCTGTTTCCATAAAGACAGGAGTGCCTCCTCCAACGCCTTTGTATGAGCGAGATGGACTGTTTACGCCACCTAGCATAATATCGAGTGATTCTTTATGATGTTGTTCTGATTTCGTGAAATTCATGTTGACCTCCTTGTAATGCTTGTTCATCAAACTCCATTGTAGCATGACTAGAGTGTAACGAAACACTCTTGCCGCTTAAGTGAAAGCTCAAATATTGTTTATTACAAGCTGCTCTTGTAAACTAAGTTGGTGTGTTAAAAGGAGGAAGACGTATGGAAAAAGTGATTGATGTACAGGAACTGCGTAAAGATTTTAAATCTCACTCGAGTCGTTCTGGTTTAAAAGGAGCGTTTCGAGATCTTTTTACGCGTAATTATAAGGTCATCTCGGCTGTTAAAGATATTTCTTTTACCATTAATGAAGGTGAAATGGTAGGTTATATTGGAGAAAATGGAGCCGGGAAGTCGACGAGTATCAAAATGCTAACGGGTATTCTAACGCCCACTTCTGGAACTGTTCGTGTAAATGGAATGGATCCACATAAAGAACGAGAGAAGTTTGTTCGATCCATTGGAGTTGTATTTGGGCAACGATCTCAATTGTGGTGGGACATTGCCGTACAAGAATCATTTCGTTTGCTTAAAAAAGTCTATAACGTACCAGATGATGTTTATAACGAGCATATGAATCATGTGATTGAGTCTCTAGATATTGGTCCTTTACTTGATAAACCGGTTCGGAAATTATCGCTTGGCCAGCGTATGAGGTGTGAGTTAGCCGCAGCTCTTCTTCATAACCCTAAGCTTCTATTTCTAGATGAACCGACAATTGGACTTGATGTGCTAGTTAAATTAAAGATCCGTAATTTCTTAAAAGAGATTAATGAGAAGTATAAGACAACGATTTTACTTACGACTCATGATCTTACGGATATTGAAGCGTTATGTGATCGGGTTGTTATGCTAGATGAAGGCCAGATTATATATGATGGCAAGCTTGCAAAGCTTCGTTCTAATTGGGGAGAAGGGAAGCAAATTGAATTTCAATTTGGTGAACAGGTTAGTGGTGAACAACTTCAACCTTTATTGAAGGAACTTGAAGCAGAATGGACAAAAGGTGATCGCGAGAATGTGTGGATCGCGAATGTAGTGAATGAAGAGCATGTCATTTCCGAAGTAATTGGGAGAGTCGTAGCAGCAAACAGGATTACGGATATTAAGATTCATGAAATTTCGACTGAAGAGATTATTCGAAATATCTATGAAGAGGGCATGCGTAATGGGTAAGTACATTGAGATGATTCGCGTCCGCTTCTTAATGATGCTTGCCTATCGGACGAACTATTATAGCGGAATTTTAATTTACAGCATTAACATTGGTGCTTACTACTTTCTATGGAATGCGATTTACGGTGGAAAAGGGGAAATTGAAGGATTATCAGTTATTCAAATGACAACATATGTTGCTGTGGCTTGGATGGCAAGAGCTTTCTATTTTAATAATATTGATCGAGAAATCGCTCAGGAGATTAAAGAGGGAAAGGTAGCAGTTGAATTTATACGCCCCTATCATTATTTAATAATGAAGACGATGCAGGGGCTTGGAGAAGGGATTTTTAGATTAAGCTTCTTCTCAATTCCAGGGATGATTATTGTTAGCCTCATTTTCCCGATTGAATTTTCGGCTGCACTGTCGACGTGGTTGTTCTTTATGGTAGCAATTATTCTAAGTTTTATTGTTAATACTCAAATTAATCTGCTGACAGGCGTTATGACCTTTTTCTTCTTTAACAACGATGGACTGATTCGAGCAAAGCGCGTTGTGATTGATTTGTTCTCAGGGTTATTACTTCCAATTAGTTTCTATCCAGGTTGGGCACAGAATGTCATGGACTTTCTACCGTTCCAAGCCATTAGCTATATTCCAAGTATGATTTTCACAGAAGGTTTTACTGGAAGTGCGGTTTGGGAAGCGATTCTTTTCCAGCTTGTCTGGGCGGTTATTTTGATTCTTCCAATTCAAGCGCTATGGGTAATTGCCAAAAAACGCTTGATTGTGCAGGGAGGGTGACAAATGAAGCATGCTAGTATTTTCTTTCTATATGTCTCGCAATATATGAAAACGAGATTAACTTATCGTGTAGATATGCTAATGGAAATTATGTCTGACTTATTGTTTCAGGCAGTTAATTTGATTTTTATACTTGTCGTGTTTGGGCATACAAATATGCTTAGCGGCTGGTCGAAGGATGAAATCATCTTTATCTACGGATTTTTCCTCGTTCCTTTTGCTATCTTCGGAGCATTTTTTAACATTTGGGACTTTAACGAGCGGTATATTGTTAAGGGTGAAATGGATCGGATTCTAACAAGACCCGTTCATAGTTTATTTCAGATTATTTTAGAACGAATGGAGCTTGAATCTTTATTTGGGGTTATCACAGGAATCGCTGTTATGGTTTATGCGGGGAATCGACTTGATCTAAGTATGTCCTGGTACGATCCTATTGTATTTCTCTTTATGGTTTTAGGTGGTGCATTTGTGTATGCAGGTATTTTTATTCTACTAGCAAGCATTAGCTTTTGGTCTGATAGCAGAACAAGTATTATGCCAATGATGTACAATATCGGGAACTATGGGAGATACCCAGTGGATATTTATAATAAAGTGATTCGCTTTGTATTAACGTGGATCTTACCATTTGCTTTTGTAGGAGTGTATCCATCAGCTTATTTCTTAGGTCGTGAAGAATGGTATGGTTATGCTTTTCTTACACCTGTTATGGGAGTGGCGTTTTTTGGATTCGCCATCTTTATGTGGAATATTGGCGTCACGAAATACAGGGGCGCAGGTAACTAAAAAGTCCAGAGGGATCTCCCTCTGGACTTTTTGTTTATGATTAGACAGTTTCTAATAATGATAAATCGATCGTTTCTTTTAATTTTTTCATGCCAAGCCTAACGCGACTTTTCACTGTTCCAAGGGGAATCTTCTTTTTGGAAGCTACTTCTGCTTGACTATAACCCTCTAAGTAGATGAGTTTAAGAATTTCTTTTTGTTCTGTATTCAAAGTATTTAAGGCTCCATCAATCATATCTTTGTTTCCAAAGTCATCTTGAATATAAAGTTCTTTATCGACCAACTGGTGATCTTCAACAACTGTTTCTTTAAAATTACGCTGCTCTTTCTTAATCCGATCAATAGCTCGGTTTCGTGTGATCTGGTTAACCCACGAGGAGAGTTTACCTTTATCAGGCTTGAATTGATTTCGCTTATTCCAAACTTCTAAATAAACATCCTGAACGATCTCTTCGGCAATTTGCTGGTCATTTACAATGCGACGGGCGATTCGTAAAAGAGTCTGGTGGTTTTCTACACAAAAAATTTTGAAATGATCTTCATTTCCACTTTCCCAGTAAGCAATCGCATAATTGCCTTTACTCATTAATAAGTTCCTCCTCCGAGCTTTGCTAGTAGCTTTATTCCCTTGAATTCGAAATAAAAACAATGAAAGTGTAAAAAAGTGATCCGATTGCAAATATTTTGTCGTATTAGTTAATGAACAAAGGTTATACAAAAGTATAACAAAAATTAAATAAAGGGAGCGGATTGAATGCTTAGGAAGTTTATGGCAGCCGCAGTTGCGATGGTTATGATGTTTGGGATTATTGGTGGTACGGCATTCGCAGATAATCATGAAGCAATGGTACGAGTGATTCATGCGTCTCCAGATGCACCTGCAGTTGATGTTTATGTAGATGGTGAGGCAGTTGTAGAAGGTGCTGAATATAAACAGGCGACAGAATACATGGCTCTTCCTGCAGGAGATCACGAAATTGAAGTATTCCCAGCTGGTGAGAATGGAGAAGGCGAGCCGGTTATCAGTCAGTCAGTGACGCTTGAAGAAGGCATGAAGTATTCTGCTGCTGCAGTAGGTACGCTAGATAGCATCTCCCTTTGGGCGCTAAGCGATGATATGGAAGCTTCTAAAGGAAAAGCAAAAGTAAGGGTTGTACATGCGTCTCCAGATGCACCTAATGTAGATGTAGCCGTTAAAGACGGAGACGTTCTATTCTCAGATGTAGCATTTAAATCAACGTCAGACTACGCTGAAGTTGATCCTATGACTGTTGATCTTGAAGTTCGACCAGCAGGTTCTGAAGACGTTGTTCTTGAGATTCCTGGTGTTGAATTAAAAGAAGGCTATGTTTACTCTGTTTATGCGGTAGGTCTTGTAGAAGGTGAACCAACTCTTGAAGCATGGCCGATGGTTGATGCGACAAATATGCCTTCAGACATGCCCCAAACAGGTATGGGTGGTACAGCTGATCAGTCTCATACAGTTGCATGGGCACTTCTTGGAGGAGCTATTCTAGCAGCAGGAACTGGAATTTATCTTCGTAAGAAGCAAACAGCTTAAATCAAGGTAGAAGGAGGAGCGCATATGCCGTTTAAAAAGCTTTTATTAAGTATGTTACTTTTAGGAGCAGCGGCAGGCTGCTCCTCTTCTTCTAATCAATCAGATGAAATGAAAGAAGTTTTACCTAATAATGAGGAAACACATCTGATCTCTGCTCCAGATTTAACAGCATCTTCTTCATCTAAGAGTAACGAATCCGTTGAACCTGCTTTAGTAGGAATCATTCCAGCCCAATTATCCATTCCAGCTATTAATGTAGACGCAAAAGTGGAGCATGTGGGCCAATTAACAGATGGGCAAATGGATGTGCCCAAAGATGAACGTAACGTTGGATGGTATCAGCCTGGAGCGAAACCTGGTGAAAGAGGAAATGCCGTCCTTGCCGGTCACGTTGATAACAAAACTGGACCATCGGTGTTCTTTCACCTTGGAGATTTAGAAGCTGGAGATCTCGTTACAGTTACGGATGAACATGGATTGGCGTATGATTTTGAGGTGCATGCTGTTGAGTCTTATCCTAGAAATAAAGCGCCACTCGAGAAAGTATTTGGAACAAGTTCTAAATCAAGCCTCAATTTAATTACTTGTACAGGGACATTTGATCGAGATGCAGGAACACACGAGGAGCGGATGGTTGTCTACACGACACTTGTTTCAGAATAGTTCGTCCTAAATTCAACGAACACCTCATAAACCTATTATGAGGTGTTTACTAATGCTCTTATTGATTACTTGTGCTATTATTCTTGCCCTTATTAGTGTTGGGAGAAGTATGGTAGCTCTTATGAAAAGAACGAGAGTGCCTGGTAGTCTCCTGTCTGTTTATAAGATGTTTCTACTGTTCCTTGTTTATTTAACGATGATTATCGCTTTTGGGAGTATGTATTTAAGCCTCATTATCCTTGATATTCCTGTACTTCAAGAAGGTCAAATGGATCTTGCGGATATGACATTAACACCGTTTACAAGAGTTCAATCTGTCCTTTATTTCAGTGCGGTTACGCTTCTATCGGTTGGCTATGGAGATCTTACTCCAATTGGAGTTGGAAGATGGATTGCGATTTTTGAGGCGTTAATCGGTTACTTAATGCCAGCCGCATTTTTTGTCACGACCATCGTTGACTATCGTGAAAGCCCCAAGTTGTAAGTTCGAATGAATTTCGTTACGCTTATCTTAAGAAGATTTAAGGAGGCGTAAAAATGAGTGTTGAAATTGGTCAAAAAGCTCCAGATTTTAAGTTAGAAGCAAGCACTGGTGAGACTGTGTCTCTTTCAGACTATAAAGGAAAAAATGTTGTGCTTTATTTTTATCCAAAAGATATGACGCCTGGCTGTACGACAGAGGCATGTGATTTTCGAGATCATATTGAAGGATTCGAAGAACTGGATACGGTTATCTTGGGAGTAAGTCCAGACCCAGTCGAGAAACACAAAAAATTTATTGATAAGTATGACCTTCCGTTCCTTCTCCTAGCAGATGAAGATCATTCTGCTGCAGAAGCATATGATGTATGGCAGTTAAAGAAGAACTTCGGCAAAGAATACATGGGGATTGTTCGTTCTACCTTTGTTATAGACAAAGAAGGAACCCTTGTAAAAGAGTGGCGGAAAGTTCGCGTTAAAGAGCATGTGGAATCTGCACTAGGTTACATTAAAGAAAACTTATCATAAGCCTTTGTCTGCGGGACAAAAGACTATACCATTAGATGTTTGCAACATAGAGTATAGTAGATCATATCTTCAGTTGAGAGCGCATTATGCGCTCTTTTTTTGTTAGCGATGTTTCGAAGAGGTTGTTTTGTTTAAGTCATATTGGTCATTCAGCTATACTTAATACATGAAGAAAGGTTAAATAAATGGAGAGTGGTGAAATAATGCAGGTACTATCAACGGGGAAACTGAAGACAAATATTAAAGAGCGCCTTAGAGAAACATATCCAGACGTAACGTTTCATTTTTATCCATCAATGCAAGAAGCGGAGCCTAAACTTGCTGATGCAGAAATTCTTCTTACATATGGAGAGGACCTGAACGCAGAGTTAATTCAGAAAGCTTCTCACCTTAAATGGATAATGGTCCTATCTGCTGGACTTGAAAGAATGCCATTTCAGGCTATTAAAGAAAGAGGTATTCTCGTAACAAATGCACGGGGCATCCATAGCATTCCGATGGCTGAATATACATTATCTGTTATGCTTCAAGTAGCGAGGGATACAAAACAAGTGCTAGCAAATGAATCCTCAAAGATCTGGAAGAAAAAAACGCCTATACGAGAAATTACTGGTAGCTCGATAGGGGTTGTTGGTACTGGTGCCATTGGCAGTGAGATTGCAAGAGTGGCGAAAGCATTTCGAATGAAAACGCTAGGAGTCAATCGATCTGGACATGAAGTAGACCATTTTGATGTGATATATAATAATGAAGAACTTTTATCAATGCTACCGAAATGTGACTACGTGGTAAGTGTGCTGCCTAGTACGAGTGAAACGGCAAATTATTTTACGAAAGAACAATTTGCAGCCATGAAAGAATCTGGGGTATTTATTAATATTGGCAGAGGAGATACTGTAGATGAGCAGTGTTTGATTGACGCACTAAATGAACATCAAATTGCCCATGCTGTATTGGATGTGTTTAAAGATGAACCACTTGATTCGTCACACCCATTTTGGGAGATGGAAAATGTAACGGTTACGCCGCACCATTCAGCTATCTCTGACAATTATCAACCTAGAGCGATTGAAATATTTGAGCATAACTTAATTCAATATCAAAAAGGAACGAATGACTTGAAGAATGTCATTGATCCGGATAGGGGGTATTAATAGTGAAAATTTATACGAAGACAGGCGATAAAGGAGAAACCTCTCTCGTTTATGGGCAACGGGTGTCTAAAAACGATATTCGAGTCGAGGCATACGGAACTTGTGATGAAGCCAATTCCCAGATCGGACTTGCTCTAAGTTATATTGGGGCTACGAACTTCGATGGTAAAGAAGAATGGGGGGCCATTTTTCATAAAATACAAACGTGGCTTTTCCATGTGGGAGCAGAGCTTGCTACACCTAAAGGGAAAAAAGTAGGATGGACTATTGAAGAATCGCATATTAATGAAATGGAAAACCAAATCGACAGCTGGGAGCAGCAGCTTGAACCTCTCAGGAACTTTGTATTGCCAGGTGGACACTCAGCAGGAGCTTGCTTACATGTGGCGCGTACGATTGTCCGTCGCGCGGAGCGTCTTACGACAATGGTAGAAGACGCAAATCCTCTTGTCCTTTCTTTCTTAAACCGTCTCTCTGACTTTTTATTTGTAGCAGCTCGTTTCATTAACTACCATATGGGGGAGAATGAGTCGATCCTTCATCAAGAGCACAAATAAGAAAGAGGCCTATAAGCTTGTCATTATTGACAAAACCCTCTTTCTCCATGTACACTAATTATAAACATTACAAAGTAAGAATGCTTGTTGAAAGCGAGGTGCATGACGAATGGCTGAAGAAAAACTGCATGAAGCAATTGATGCTATGAAAAATTCAGGAGTGCGTATTACCCCGCAGCGTCATGCCATTCTGGAGCATTTAATCCAGTCCATGTCACATCCTACAGCAGATGAGATCTATAAGTCTCTTGAAGGAAAATTTCCTAATATGAGTGTAGCTACAGTTTATAATAACTTGAGAGTATTTAAGGAAATTGGATTGGTGAAAGAATTAACGTACGGAGATGCTTCCAGCCGATTTGATTGTGTCACAACAGATCATTATCATATTATCTGTGATGATTGTGGTAAGATTGTAGACTTTCATTATCCGGGATTGGACGAAGTAGAAACGCTTGCGGAACAGGTAACAGGCTTCCGAGTCGGTGATCACAGAATGGAGATTTACGGAAAATGTCCAGATTGCCAGCAAAGCAAACACTAATTTAAAGAAGGCTTCCACCATTAATGGTGGAAGCCTTCTTATCTTTTACTGCGTTCTTTTTTGGGCTCTTTTCACATTGTATTTCTCATCAAATTCTTTGCCGTCCAAATTAGGGTCCATCGTTAGTGGTTGTTTGCAATGCATACAAGCATCTACACGTCCAAGAACTTTCGTTGGCTTTTCACAGTTTGGACAAACTACCTGGATTGCTCTTGTGGAGAGCATTCCGATCCAGAAGTACACAACCGCACTTGCGATCGTTGCAAGAAATCCAATCAGCATAAAGATGGTCATAAGCAAGACAGATGTCTTGAAGAATATTCCTATATACATAATCGCGATTCCAATAAACACTAGACTCAGTGCGAACGTACGAATTTTATTAATCTTATTAGTATACTTTAGTTGCATTGCAAGTCCCTCCTGCACACAATTATAGCATAACCATGAGGTGTAAGCACTTTCCTTATAAGGTGAATAACGTAATCTGCATTTCATATAGTTGGATATTTTCAAGTAGATAGTGGAAACTTCAAATTCAGGGATTGCTTATTTCATTACAGGATTTATAATATGGACTGTTGAATACTTAAGTTAACGTAGGAAAAGGGAAATTGAATATCGTAAGGAAACAAAAGTATAAGTACTTCTGGAGGATCGAATTATGGAAAACCTTTTAAGACCGATTTATCAAGAGAGAGCTAGTCATCCTGATACACTGGGTGTACTAGTTATTGAAAAGACAAAGCCATTTCACCCGCTTACTGATAATTTTGATGTTGTCCTACTAATCATCGTTCAAAATAACGAGAAACCATGGTTCGTCAAACATTATGATTTTGAAGGAAAGAAAGCTGCTATGCACGTTATAACAGAGCAGCAGGTTAACGAATGGCTAATCTCTGGTAGCCACCGTCGTCTTGTGGCATGGCTTGTTAATGGAAAGATCATTTTTGATCGGAACGAGTACATAGCGGGATTGAAAGAGAGAATTAGAGATTTTCCATATGAAGAGCGCACTCAAAAAATTGGAGTGGAGTTTGCAAGACTTATTCGAAGATATACAGATGGGAAAGAACTTTTCGCTTCTAAGCAATATATGGATGCGTATAACTTTATTCTTCATGCTTTGCACCATCTTGCTCGCTTATCTGTTATTGAGCATGGGTTCCATCCTGAAATTACTGTGTGGAATCAGGTTAAACATATTGAACCTGAAATTTTCAAGTTGTATACCGAGCTTTTATCTGGAGAAGATCCTCTTGATAAACGACTGGAGTTATTGCTATTGGCTAATGACTTTTCTTTATCTTCAAAATCAAAAAACGCAACCGTTCATATAAGGAACATCATGAATGAACGTGAAAGTTTATGGACATATCAAGAATTAATGGAAGAAGAACAGCTAAAGGAATACGGGATAGACCTTGGTGCGCTTCTAGAATATATGATTGAAAAAGGGCTTATCGAAGTTCACCGAAGCGAGACTAAAGGTTCTGGTATTTTCATTCGAGAATATAGCGCTGTATAGGTGATTTATAAAACGGAGAAAAAATATCAAGAAAAGGGTTGACCGTATTTTTTCTCCGTGGTATATTATTACTTGTCGCCGCGAGAGATTAACGCGACAACGAAAAAAACTTTTAAAAGTTGTTGACGTCGGCCGAGTTAATGTGGTACATTAATAAAGTCGCTGAAAACGACAACGAAAGAAACAAATTGATCTTTGAAAACTGAACGAAACGCCATGTAAGTAGTTGTTTCTACGGAAACAAAACATTGTTTTAAAGCTAGATTAAGCTTTCTATCGGAGAGTTTGATCCTGGCTCAGGACGAACGCTGGCGGCGTGCCTAATACATGCAAGTCGAGCGAAGAGATGGGAGCTTGCTCCCTGATCTTAGCGGCGGACGGGTGAGTAACACGTGGGCAACCTACCCTGCAGACTGGGATAACTCCGGGAAACCGGAGCTAATACCGGGTAATACATCGCACCGCATGGTGCAATGTTGAAAGTTGGCTTTCGAGCTAACACTGCAGGATGGGCCCGCGGCGCATTAGCTAGTTGGTAAGGTAATGGCTTACCAAGGCGACGATGCGTAGCCGACCTGAGAGGGTGATCGGCCACACTGGGACTGAGACACGGCCCAGACTCCTACGGGAGGCAGCAGTAGGGAATCTTCCGCAATGGACGAAAGTCTGACGGAGCAACGCCGCGTGAGTGACGAAGGCCTTCGGGTCGTAAAGCTCTGTTGTTAGGGAAGAACAAGTACCGTTCGAATAGGGCGGTACCTTGACGGTACCTAACCAGAAAGCCACGGCTAACTACGTGCCAGCAGCCGCGGTAATACGTAGGTGGCAAGCGTTGTCCGGAATTATTGGGCGTAAAGCGCGCGCAGGCGGTCTTTTAAGTCTGATGTGAAAGCCCACGGCTCAACCGTGGAGGGTCATTGGAAACTGGAGGACTTGAGTGCAGAAGAGGAGAGTGGAATTCCACGTGTAGCGGTGAAATGCGTAGATATGTGGAGGAACACCAGTGGCGAAGGCGGCTCTCTGGTCTGTAACTGACGCTGAGGCGCGAAAGCGTGGGGAGCAAACAGGATTAGATACCCTGGTAGTCCACGCCGTAAACGATGAGTGCTAGGTGTTGGGGGGTTCCACCCTCAGTGCTGAAGTTAACACATTAAGCACTCCGCCTGGGGAGTACGACCGCAAGGTTGAAACTCAAAGGAATTGACGGGGGCCCGCACAAGCAGTGGAGCATGTGGTTTAATTCGAAGCAACGCGAAGAACCTTACCAGGTCTTGACATCCTCTGACAATCCTGGAGACAGGACGTTCCCCTTCGGGGGACAGAGTGACAGGTGGTGCATGGTTGTCGTCAGCTCGTGTCGTGAGATGTTGGGTTAAGTCCCGCAACGAGCGCAACCCTTGATCTTAGTTGCCAGCATTTAGTTGGGCACTCTAAGGTGACTGCCGGTGACAAACCGGAGGAAGGTGGGGATGACGTCAAATCATCATGCCCCTTATGACCTGGGCTACACACGTGCTACAATGGACGGTACAAAGGGCAGCAACACCGCGAGGTGAAGCGAATCCCATAAAGCCGTTCTCAGTTCGGATTGCAGGCTGCAACTCGCCTGCATGAAGCCGGAATTGCTAGTAATCGCGGATCAGCATGCCGCGGTGAATACGTTCCCGGGCCTTGTACACACCGCCCGTCACACCACGAGAGTTTGTAACACCCGAAGTCGGTGGGGTAACCTTTATGGAGCCAGCCGCCGAAGGTGGGACAAATGATTGGGGTGAAGTCGTAACAAGGTAGCCGTATCGGAAGGTGCGGCTGGATCACCTCCTTTCTATGGAGAATTACGAAGGTAACTTACGTTACCAACCTTACATGAGCGTTTCGTTTAGTTTTGAAAGAATGATTTATTCTTTCAAACCAGGTGAAGTGATGAAGCTTAGGCGGATTCAAGTAGTAGCCTTGTTCCTTGAAAACTAGATAGCACAAACAACGACATCCAATAATTATTTTTTATGCAATAACTTAGTAATAACTGATGCGTTATGGCAGTAATGCCTAACAAATCGAAGGTTAAGCTACTAAGGGCGCACGGTGGATGCCTTGGCACTAGAAGCCTAAGAAGGACGGGACGAACACCGATATGCTTCGGGGAGCTGTAAGTACGCTTTGATCCGGAGATTTCCGAATGGGGGAACCCACCATCTTTAATAGGATGGTATCCATTTCTGAATACATAGGGAATGGAAGGCAGACCCGGGGAACTGAAACATCTCATTACCCGGAGGAAGAGAAAGCAAACGCGATTTCCTGAGTAGCGGCGAGCGAAACGGAATCAGCCCAAACCAGAGGGCTTGCCCTCTGGGGTTGTAGGACGTCTCTTTGGAGTTACAAAGGCACGGATAGACGAAGCGACCTGGAAAGGTCCATCAGAGAAGGTAACAATCCTGTAGTCAAAATCCGATGCCCTCCGAGACGGATCCTGAGTACGGCGGGACACGTGAAACCCCGTCGGAATCCGGGAGGACCATCTCCCAAGGCTAAATACTCTCTAGTGACCGATAGTGAACCAGTACCGTGAGGGAAAGGTGAAAAGCACCCCGGAAGGGGAGTGAAAAAGAACCTGAAACCGTGTGCCTACAACTAGTTGGAGCCCGTTAATGGGTGACAGCGTGCCTTTTGTAGAATGAACCGGCGAGTTACGATCCCGTGCAAGGTTAAGCTGAGAAGGCGGAGCCGCAGCGAAAGCGAGTCTGAATAGGGCGAAATAGTACGTGGTCGTAGACCCGAAACCAGGTGATCTACCCATGTCCAGGGTGAAGTTCAGGTAACACTGAATGGAGGCCCGAACCCACGCATGTTGAAAAATGCGGGGATGAGGTGTGGGTAGCGGTGAAATGCCAATCGAACCTGGAGATAGCTGGTTCTCTCCGAAATAGCTTTAGGGCTAGCCTCGCGGCAAGAATCTTGGAGGTAGAGCACTGATTGGACTAGGGGTCCTTACCGGATTACCGAATCCAGTCAAACTCCGAATGCCAACGATTTATCCGCGGGAGTCAGACTGCGAGTGATAAGATCCGTAGTCGAGAGGGAAACAGCCCAGACCACCAGCTAAGGTCCCAAAGTATACGTTAAGTGGAAAAGGATGTGGCGTTGCTTAGACAACCAGGATGTTGGCTTAGAAGCAGCCATCATTTAAAGAGTGCGTAATAGCTCACTGGTCGAGTGACGCTGCGCCGAAAATGTACCGGGGCTAAACGTATCACCGAAGCTGTGGATTGTCTTACGACAATGGTAGGAGAGCGTTCTAAGGGCTGTGAAGTCAGACCGAAAGGACTGGTGGAGCGCTTAGAAGTGAGAATGCCGGTATGAGTAGCGAAAGACAAGTGAGAATCTTGTCCGTCGAAAGCCCAAGGTTTCCTGAGGAAGGCTCGTCCGCTCAGGGTTAGTCGGGACCTAAGCCGAGGCCGAAAGGCGTAGGCGATGGATAACAGGTTGATATTCCTGTACCACCTCCTTTCCGTTTGAACGACGGGGGGACGCAGAAAGATAGGGAGAGCGCGCTGCTGGAAATGCGCGTCCAAGCGATTAGGCTGGTGAATAGGCAAATCCGTTCACCATGAAGGCTGAGTCGTGATGGCGAGGGAAATTTAGTACCGAAGTCCTTGATTCTACGCTGCCAAGAAAAGCCTCTAGTGAGGAAAAAGGTGCCCGTACCGCAAACCGACACAGGTAGGCGAGGAGAGAATCCTAAGACGATCGGGAGAACTCTCGTTAAGGAACTCGGCAAAATGACCCCGTAACTTCGGGAGAAGGGGTGCTTCCTCGGGTTTATAGCCCAGGGGAGCCGCAGTGAAAAGATCCAAGCGACTGTTTAGCAAAAACACAGGTCTCTGCAAAGCCGTAAGGCGAAGTATAGGGGCTGACACCTGCCCGGTGCTGGAAGGTTAAGAGGAGGGGTTATCCCTTACGGGAGAAGCTCTGAATCGAAGCCCCAGTAAACGGCGGCCGTAACTATAACGGTCCTAAGGTAGCGAAATTCCTTGTCGGGTAAGTTCCGACCCGCACGAAAGGTGCAACGACTTGGATACTGTCTCAACGAGAGACCCGGTGAAATTATAGTACCTGTGAAGATGCAGGTTACCCGCGACAGGACGGAAAGACCCCATGGAGCTTTACTGTAGCCTGATATTGGATTTTGGTACAGCTTGTACAGGATAGGTAGGAGCCATAGAAGTCGGACCGCCAGGTTCGATGGAGGCGTCGGTGGGATACTACCCTGGCTGTACTGACATTCTAACCCAGCACCGTGATCCGGTGCGGAGACAGTGTCAGGTGGGCAGTTTGACTGGGGCGGTCGCCTCCTAAAGTGTAACGGAGGCGCCCAAAGGTTCCCTCAGAATGGTTGGAAATCATTCGCAGAGTGTAAAGGCACAAGGGAGCTTGACTGCGAGACCTACAAGTCGAGCAGGGACGAAAGTCGGGCTTAGTGATCCGGTGGTTCCGCATGGAAGGGCCATCGCTCAACGGATAAAAGCTACCCTGGGGATAACAGGCTTATCTCCCCCAAGAGTCCACATCGACGGGGAGGTTTGGCACCTCGATGTCGGCTCATCGCATCCTGGGGCTGAAGTAGGTCCCAAGGGTTGGGCTGTTCGCCCATTAAAGCGGTACGCGAGCTGGGTTCAGAACGTCGTGAGACAGTTCGGTCCCTATCCGTCGCGGGCGCAGGAAATTTGAGAGGAGCTGTCCTTAGTACGAGAGGACCGGGATGGACACACCGCTGGTGTACCAGTTGTTCCGCCAGGAGCATAGCTGGGTAGCTACGTGTGGAAGGGATAAGTGCTGAAAGCATCTAAGCATGAAGCCCCCCTCGAGATGAGATTTCCCACAGCATGAAGCTGGTAAGATCCCTTAGAGATGATGAGGTAGATAGGTTCGGGGTGGAAGCGTGGCAACACGTGGAGCTGACGAATACTAATCGATCGAGGGCTTAACCTAAACGAAAAGCAAAGTAAGCCGTTTAAATCCGACAAGCGTTGGAGACTTTTGAGTCAGACGCGCTTTATGCGTCAGAATCAAAAGGTTAAACGATCGAGGATTTGGCTTACGTAGCTGGACATATTGGAAAGTTGTGCGTGCTATCTAGTCTTCAGGGAATAAAATTTTCCTTGAAAAACATGATGGAATATAGTATGATATATTTTGTCGCTGGTATATCACGAAAGTGAAATCCAGTCCTTAGTCTGGTAATGATGGCGAAGAGGTCACACCCGTTCCCATGCCGAACACGGAAGTTAAGCTCTTCAGCGCCGATGGTAGTTGGGGGATCTCCCCCTGCAAGAGTAGGACGTTGCCAGGCTGATATTATTCCACAGTAGCTCAGTGGTAGAGCTATCGGCTGTTAACCGATCGGTCGTAGGTTCGAATCCTACCTGTGGAGCCATGGAGAGCTGTCCGAGTGGCCGAAGGAGCACGATTGGAAATCGTGTAGACGGTCAAAGCCGTCTCGAGGGTTCGAATCCCTCGCTCTCCGCCACTAGCATACATAATAGCAGCAAGGGCCCGTTGGTCAAGCGGTTAAGACACCGCCCTTTCACGGCGGTAACACGGGTTCGAATCCCGTACGGGTCACCATTATATATCATTTCTACTTTGTGGAGGATTAGCTCAGCTGGGAGAGCATCTGCCTTACAAGCAGAGGGTCGGCGGTTCGAGCCCGTCATCCTCCACCATTATCTAAGGTCCCGTGGTGTAGCGGTTAACATGCCTGCCTGTCACGCAGGAGATCGCGAGTTCGATTCTCGTCGGGACCGCCATTTATATTTTAACATTATCGTGGGGTGGAGCAACAAGCGATACTTCCTTGAAACAGCAACGAGTTGTTTCGACGGATACGCTTCGAAGCATAACCTTGTAGAGAAAGAAACAGTGCACAGCGTAATGAGCAGGTGCAGCATAATTACATTCACATTATCGCGGGGTGGAGCAGTTCGGTAGCTCGTTGGGCTCATAACCCAAAGGTCGCAGGTTCAAATCCTGCCCCCGCAACCAATTATATTTTAAACATGGCTCTGTAGCTCAGTCGGTAGAGCAGTGGACTGAAAATCCACGTGTCGGCGGTTCGATTCCGTCCGGAGCCACCATGTTGCCGGTCTAGCTCAATTGGTAGAGCAACTGACTTGTAATCAGTAGGTTGGGGGTTCAAGTCCTCTGGCCGGCACCATTTTCTCGAAATGAGATCAAATTCCATTGCACTTTCATAAAATGTGTATTACAATGGTAATTGTCAATTTGGAGGGGTAGCGAAGTGGCTAAACGCGGCGGACTGTAAATCCGCTCCCTCAGGGTTCGGCGGTTCGAATCCGTCCCCCTCCACCATCTTGATAGGGGTATAGTTTAAAGGTAGAACAGAGGTCTCCAAAACCTCCGGTGTGGGTTCGAGTCCTACTACCCCTGCCAATTTTAAATTTTTATGGCGGTTGTGGCGAAGTGGTTAACGCACCGGATTGTGATTCCGGCATTCGTGGGTTCAATTCCCATCAGCCGCCCCATTTTTGGGCTATAGCCAAGCGGTAAGGCAACGGATTTTGATTCCGTCATGCGCTGGTTCGAATCCAGCTAGCCCAGCCATTTTTGTTGCGGAAGTAGTTCAGTGGTAGAACATCACCTTGCCAAGGTGGGGGTCGCGGGTTCGAATCCCGTCTTCCGCTCCATTTTAAAAAGGCGGCATAGCCAAGTGGTAAGGCACGGGTCTGCAAAACCCTTACGCCCCGGTTCAAATCCGGGTGCCGCCTCCAATCTTCATATTTTTTCTTAAAAGTCCTGCCGGAGTGGCGGAATTGGCAGACGCACAGGACTTAAAATCCTGCGGAGGGTGTACCTCCGTGCCGGTTCGAGCCCGGCCTCCGGCACCACTTATTTTTCTGCCTGAATTGAATATGGTATTTTGCCGGTGTGGCGGAATTGGCAGACGCGCACGACTCAAAATCGTGTTCCGAGAGGAGTGTCGGTTCGAACCCGACCACCGGTACCATTTATTTCGTTAATAAATAATCAATTAACCGTGAATATATTGTAATATCAACGTTTCTCACATTGTGGGAAGCGTTTTTTTTGTGTTTAAAAAACGTTGATTCAAGTGTTATCTTTTCGTCTCTAATCGTGTGTACTAATCGTGCGAATAGGTGTGAAGGGGAGTGACATATGGTACGACGTAAAAACAACCTCAATGAACGTGAGTTATCTATTGTACGAAAAAGTTCTAAATCGTACACGGATACGTTTAAAGATGCGTTAAAGCTTTTTCTTGATGATTGTGACCTGCGTAATTTAAGGCCATTCACAATAAGATACTACCAGAATGAGATTCATGCTTTCCTTAGTCATTTGGAAGAACAAGATATAAACACAAGTGAGTTAAAGCCTTATAACGTTACTGAAGAACATATACATGAAAACGTAATTCGTTATATGCGTAGCTATAAAGGGGCTAAGATTGTTTCTATTAATACACGACTAAGGGCGTTACGTTCATTCTTTAACTTCCTTTATAAAAAGAAGCACATACCGAGTAATCCAATGGATAATATATCGCTTCTTAAGGACAGGAAGCATGTTATACCTACATTTTCTAAAGAACAATTAAATACACTGTTCAGACAACCAGACTTAACGACTTTTACTGGTGTTCGGGATTATACTCTTATGATGGTTCTTCTAGAAACAGGGATACGCGTAAATGAACTTGTGGGGCTTTCATTAGCTGATATTCAATGGGAAGACAGTTTGTTAAGGATACGTAATGCCAAGACGTATAGAGAACGTCTGGTACCTATACAAAGCGAAATGAAGAAGCAGTTTAGGAAGTATATATCGATTCGTGGACACGTTGAATGCGATGCGTTATTTGTAAGCATAGAAGGTACTCCTCTATCCAGGAGAGGCGTTCAGCAACGTATAACGACTTACGGTAACAAATCAAAGATAAAGGATGTGCGTTGCAGCTGCCATACGTTCCGACATACCTTTGCTAAATTAAGTGTTCAGCAAGGGGCTAATATATTTGAATTGCAAACGATATTAGGACATACAAGCATGGAAATAGTCAAAACCTATGTAAATCTATTCGGTAATGATGTGAGAGAACGACATAAAGATTTTTCACCTATTAAGGTATTGAAGAAAAGATAATACTTTTTTAACGGCAAATCATCAATGAAATGAAAAAGCCACGCGGTGCAACGCGTGACTCAAAAGAATCCTGAATAACTAAATACGGAATAACCGTTTAGCTACCTTCATCATACCGAAAAAATATCGGATTATGCAAGGCTTATTAAGTAGTGCCATATTAGAGTAGTGTTAAAACGTTTTTCCCTTGCTGGAACGCCTAATAATAGCAAGTAAATATAACCTTGATAGGTATTGATAGATGCCGACGCAATAAATTCTATCGTAACCACACTATAAGTGTTCCTTGTTTTACTTGTGGTTACTAGGTGAGAACGACCATTAACGGTTCGGTTTGGTAGCTAGGCGTACTATGGTACGGGTAGCGACGAATAGACTAACGCACATAGGACTAGCTTTATGTGTAGAAAGTTCGTCGTTGGAGAAATCCAAACGTTCAAACAAGGTGATACATGGATACCTCAACAAACTCAATTCAATTCAGTATTTAGGACGGCTATTTTATAGCACTCTTTTTTTGAGTGTTATAAGGTAGTCATTCTTTTGTCCAATATTTCCTAAGCAAATCTAATTAATTCAGAATTTTAGAGACCATAAAGTCAACATCAACTTACCATAGTTTGGTATCTTATTGTAAAGAAGTTTAATTAGGAGGGAAGTTAATGCAACAACCTAAACCATGGTTAGAGGAAATTGTTGAGGTTCTAGAAGGACTAGGCGGACATGGGACTTTATCAGATATTAATCAAATGATTCAAGATAGAGGGATAATGAATCTTATGTTAATTAAAGAATGGAAGGTCAGGGTTAGAACTACCATCTATAAACACTCTAGTGATTGTGATATTTACAACGGTGAGGTAGGTGGAACAAAAGATATATTTTATGCCGTTATGGGCAAAGGTAATGGGCATTGGGGATTGAGGGATTTTCAACCTAGCGAGAATAGAGTTGACTTAACAGAGGATGATTTAGGCTTTAGTGAGGGTAAGGAGAAGCTAAAGCAACACATATACAGAGAAAGAAATCCTAAAGTGATTATATTAGAAAAGCAGAAATTCAAGGAACAACATAATGGGAGATTGTTTTGTGAGATTTGCAGTTTTGATTTCCAAGAGAATTATGGAGAAATAGGTGAGGATTTCATAGAAGGACATCATACAATTCCAGTTTCAGAACTTGAAGAAGGAAGTATAACTAGAATAGCGGACATTGCCCTTGTCTGTTCCAATTGCCATCGTATGATGCATAGAAGGAGGCCATGGCTTAGTAAAGAAGAACTTAAGAGTTTACTAGAACATTAATCTAATCTGTAAAGAGGGGAGGGGTAACTATGTGGTCAAATCCATGGATAGTTGGAATTATAGGAGGTATCATAAGTGGTTTATTTGTATTTTTTGTAACAAATTTCTTAGTTAATAAAGTAAGTAAAAAAGAGTATTTTAATCAGGTCAATCAAGCAAACCAAGAATTAGTTAGTTTATTGATTGTATCAGTATCCGAAGGAGAACTTCCTTCTCTTACAATCCTCCAGTCTTTATCGGCTTCAGTTTCTAGGAAGTATAAAGTGAAACACCAAGATGTAAATTCTGTGAAAGATACTTTAGAAGACTTGATTAGAGAAATATTTGATACGAATTTTATATCAGTAGAGAATAAAATAGAGGTATCGGAGAAGCTAGAAAAAAGAATAATAGAATACGAAAGAAACAAACAGGTCAATGTGGAAGATGAGGCCACAACTCCTGACAGTATTGATACAAGCATAAGCAAAAGAATCTATTTTGCTTTTATTGTTCTTACTACTGCTGCAACAATGACTGCTTTCACCTCGGTATTAAAGGGGGCAAAGGTTGATGTAGAAATGTCCTACTTTATAATGCTTGTCAGTATAGGTACATCTATAGGGGTTGGAACTTACGGTTTAGTATATATTTTTACGAAAAGGAAAGAGAAATGGGAATATACAATTAGAGAGAGACATTAGTAAATTTAAAAAGCATATTAATAAATATATGCAGTAATGTAAAATGAAAACCGTATCACCGTATTACGTAAATGGCAAATATTGACAATTAATTAAATTCCTATACAATTACATTAGATAACGTATAGGGGGATTTAATATTGAAAAAGAAAAAACTGGATACTGTTCGTGAAATCGACGTTGCAGTGCTTGCAAAGAATAGGGGTATGAGTATTTTTGAAGCCCAAACTCATATAGATGGATTAGTAGAACAAGGTTTTATCTTACATATTGGAAGAAACAAGTATGACGTCGAACCTTTTGTAAGATTGTATTGTCAGTTCCTTAAAGAACATAGAGATGGTAAAGAAGTTGATATTCAAAATCTAGTAAATCAAATAATAGGATAGGTGATGTTACATGTACTCATTTATACGAAAGTCAGTTAAAGCAGGAGTCATCGCAAATGCAATTATGGGGATTTTAGTAGGGTTATTAGGATTGTTTGGAGTGGTTCATCTATCCTTTTAAGAAGTCGACAGAATTATTTTGTGGGTATCTAGATACGCTGAAGGATTGTTTGTGTAAGTTCATGTGATGATATACAAGGGTTAACCACTAGACATACCAAAAAAGCCCACACAAGAAATGTGAGGACTTCATATTGAGTCGAACTCATTTTCACGAATAAGTCATAGTGTGTTTTACCAGACTAAAGGACGTTGATATGAAGGGCTTTTTAAAATACCCGTGTCACAATGTTGCTGAAAGTAGTTGTATGGAAGTAATTGTATACAAGTGTTTTTGGTCTCTGTAACGAAAATGTAATAATAGCCAAACCCTTTGGGAGAGTAAGGGCGAAGGCGTATCCTTGATTTTGTCACCAAATCTTAACAATTAGAACACTTGTAAAACACCCTATTACAATGCCTATAACTAAGAGAGATAAAGAGAGTTATATAAAACGTTATTAATTCTTCTTCTTAAACAAATCGCTTTAGCGATTAAAGGTTTTAAGGATAAGTCTATTCTTATTGTTAATAATCAAAAAAAGATTAAGACCGCCTACGGCGTGTTACTCATTTCATTCGTAACCATAAACAATAAATCTATAGATAATAATTCATTGTTTACATTCTATTAGAAAGCCATATGTTTCTGAATATGAAAAAGCCTTTTACTTCGATTTGTGGAGTTGAAGGCTTTTTTGTGTACTCATTTTGTAGTGCGGGGAGTAATCGACAACCAAACCTCTGAATGTATTGAATTAACTCGTGGCTGAATTCATTCAGAGGATGTTATTGGTAATCGACACTTAGACTTAGTATACCGTTTTGGGAAAGTTAATATTTTCCACAACTTCATTATAAGTGTTACCTTTAAAAAATGGAACAACTATTCCGGTGTTTTTTTCACGAATAACACTTGTATTTTACACGTTCAAAAGGCTATAAGAGTGTGGAACATTATATAGTGCTTCTACTATACTTCACTATAATTTCATCTTAATACATAGAGTTTGGGTGGTCAGGGTTACGGTATCCCTTTCCGCCCTTTCTTATTTACACAATGAGGTAACAAAATGAATTCATACATACACGACAAAGGAGGTTAGCAGAATGACAGATTTTACACTAAGCGGAAAAGTAATCCGCATGGCACGGTTAATGGTTGAAATGTCCATTGTAGAGTTATCGGAGAAAACAGGGATTTACCATAATACAATCGCGATGGTTGAACGTGGAGAACGCAGAATATCCAAGCGTAATGAGTTCCGCATTATTAGAGAGTTAAGGCGTTCGGGTGTTTCAGATGAACAACTAGCGTCATTACAATTAATCACAGAATATAACGAAGGGAAGTTCGACAAATGAACAAAGAATCACGACTCAATGAAAAGCAACAAATCATCTTACAGGACTATTTCAGAAAGACATTAGAAGGTAAGACAATGGAGGAAATCGCCAAAGAAAACGGCGTTGGACGTAAAGCCTTATCAAACTATAAAAATAGCAATCACGGTAAGCAACTACACGCCGAATTCATGAGGGAGATGTCAGAGAATTCTATTCCCGTCTTTTATCAGCTTGTATCCGAACGCATGCACACAAGTTTTAAAGACCGCGAGTTATTCGCCAAGCTACACGGCTTAATGAAGCCAGAGAAGCAAGAGATTACTAATAAGGTTGAAGAACGCGACCCTAAAGAACATGGATACACGCCAGAACAACTTAAAGAATTGGAGGAACTTCTCGAAGATAGTTCGGACGTTAAGAACGATAAAAAAGAGATTGAGAACCAGAGTAAACAGAACGTAGTTAATTTGTACACCAAAGCAAGTGAATAGAAGTTGATTATTAATATTCAATAATGAGAGGGGAAACGGTATATGTCTAAACCGAAAGCAAGTATTAAAGCAAATACTAACTATACTTTGAACCCAATCGAGTTAAACACTCACGAAGGGAAATACATCGAATCTCAATTAAAGAGAATCAGAAAACGTTATGAAATAACCGTTAATGACTTCAACAAGAAGAAGGTAAAGCGTAACGCCTTGTTAGACAAACTAAATGAATACGACGAAGACAATTCACGTTTTAGCGTTCTGTTAGTCAAGCCAAATAAAGGACGCTTAGAACTACAAGAATTGTCTTCTTTTATTAGTCGAATAGAAGGCATTCACAACGAGTTGTATTTGCTTAACAGACAGATAAGGGAAACAGATAGACTCATTAAGGCTACGTATTCACAAGAAGTATTAGAAGCTATTCAATTAGGAGAACCGAAAGGGGAAAACAAATAATGAAGTTTTTCGAGGGAAACACAGTCAAGCGTCTTAATAAGATGATGGACAAGTCAGAAGCACGTAAAGAGAAACTAGCTAAACAGGTTGAGGACTTAAAGCAAGAGAAGGAACAAATGAGACAAGCAGTAGAAAACGACTTGCAAGAGTCCATTTTGTCGGATAAAGAACCTAACCGAAAGTTAAGCAGCGACCACCAGAAAGTTATTGAAGAACTACAACAAGCACAGTTGCAATTGTCCCAAATCGACAACGTTGTACAAGCCGAATTTGATAAGGCACAAGAAGCAGTACAACAGGAAATCAGAGACTTCCAAAAGGACGAGGGCGAAGAATTTGACGTTATCTTTGACGAACTTAACCAGTTGAAAATCCAATACCTTAACAAGCTAGTTGAGTACGACAAAAAGAAGCATGATTATAATGTTAACTTCCGTAAGAACTTCCAAGAGGTTATTCGTCGCGTAGGACTTACTAGACACGGCTACAATCCACAAGACCACTTTACATTATCACTTAATATTAGACATCAGATAGAAGGACGTTATTCACCAATGGTAACACCAGAAGAACTAAGAAAAGCAATTAACGGAGAAATGCCGAAGGCAACAGAGAAGAACAAAGATAAGTTTAAGAAGAAGAAAAAGTAATTAAAAAAGACACTCACAAGAACGGACAGGAAAACGGCGGAAGGGATTCTCACTCCTTTCCCTTCGTCAATACAATTTAGAAAGGAATTTAACACATGGAACAATTTAAAGAAGCACTTTACAGAGGACGTAAAGCAAGAAAGCTACAAGATGAAGCACTAGCATTGTTTGTGCTTCATATCCAGAACGTGGACGACTTAGCCACACTAGAAAACATAATTTCAGAATTGAAAGGCGGTAGATTGTAATGAGTAATAAATTACAGATTAGAGAACTTCAAGAGAGGGCATTGAATGGCGATACGGAAGCCCATGAATTGTATAATGAGTTTGTAAACAAAGGTGAAGCCCCTGCAATCAATGTTGGAACTACTAAGAATACTAGTCAACGCATGGCAGAGGGTTACGAAAAACTAAATCCTAAGAAAGACCTGGCGGAAGTTAAAAACCCGTTTGAAGGAAGAGATTTAGCTAGTCTATCACCAATGGAGAAGATGTCCGCAGGATACACAACTAGAAAACAGGAAGGCGAATAAAACGCCTTTCTTACATATCGGGGGTACTCATTAGGGAATTGAATGTATCCAATCAATTAGGGACGCTTAACCGCGTCTCTTTTTTGTATATCTAAACTTGAAAATTATTATTCAAAAATGAAGGGGGATTGTCTAAAATGAATCGGAAAAAGAAAGTCAAGAAAAGTTGTGCTAATTACAAAGAAGGAATGTGTTTGATAAGAGATATTGAATGTCCGCTAGTATCGGGCTTCACATATCGAGGTTATGAAGTACCAAAGGAGGACATACAATGCGATTACTTTAATAAGTTTGTAGACCCACAACAGGAAGCTAAGAAGACGAAAACAATCTTCTCTAATAAACCATGTAAACGTTGTGAGAATGTATTCAAACCGACTTCAAGAGGGGCGAGATATTGCAGCAGTTTTTGTAGGGAACAAACTAGGAAAAAATCATACAGAAAAGCGAATAGCAATAGAGGTAAGTAACAACAGTTTTAAAGTCTATAAAGCCCTTCACAACAGGCTTAATTTAGGATATTTTAACGATTGAAGGGTATAACACCCAATCTCATTCAAAGTTGTTGTTAAGCCTGGAGATAGAAGCAAATATGAAGGAGACTCTTGACTGGGTTTTTGTCCTTTTTTAATGTCTAATTTACAGTATGGATTATGCAGCAATAAGCGTGTTTGAGAGAAGCCCATATATACATCTAACTTTTTTCAGTTGAAGGGATGGGAGTTAGTGTTCTAATTTTAGTCGGCAAGTAATTCCCCTTAGATAATTATAGATAATGATGATACTTCACCGTTAGAGATGTACATCGCACACCAGCTACACAGTATACTTATGGGGACGGTTAGAGACGGACGAGATATTAGTATGACGAGTAAAACATATGCGTATATTGCCCCGTAAGGACACAAACTCCGTATATCTCATATGTGTACTATATTGGTTGAATACATGTCACAACTAGGTTTAAGGCACACTAGAAGGTACCCTAATCTATACTCTTGTGTTATTTGTTAGGGGGTTACTAAGAATGAAATAGGAATCAAATCGCACAATAAAAGTAGAATCATCTACTTCACCGTATAAGAAAAAGCACCGACTTAAGTAAGCCCGTGCTTTCAATCTACAATTTAAAGTTTTTCATTCTCTCTTCCTTCTCTTCTTCCGATACTCCAATATAACGTTTAGTGATGTTAGGGTGTGCATGATTAAGCATATCCTGTAATGATGATAAATCCTTATGTTGTTTATAGTACCAGTATCCGAACGTCTTCCTCATTGTATGAGTCCCTATGCCGTCTGGAATGTCTACCATATCCCCTGCTTTATTCAATGCCCTGTATGCCTGTGTGGTGCTTATAGCCTTATCTCCTTTACGTGAAGGAAATAGCCACTCACTATCTACTGTATTGATATAGTCCTGTAATTCCTCATAGATACTAGAAAGGTAGATTGTCCGTGCCTTCTTTGTCTTACCTTCCAGTATCTTAACCTGCTTCTTCCTCTTAATCTGCTTCACCTTCAACCTTAACAAGTCACCAACACGAAGCCCTGTATTAATACCAACAAGAAACAATATGTAATCACGTTCACTACAATGTCTCTTTAAACTCCACTTCATATCTTCTAATAATTCCTTGTCTCTAATTGGTTGAACGTCTTTAACTTGATTCATTCTTATATCCTCCTTCATCCCTTTATAATAAAGGAAATGAATGTACGTTTTTTTAATCTAATGCTAGAATATCACTAAAATAACGATACATCAATGAACAAAGCATATTGAATGTATGTTTTTATTATGATTTCTTACATTCATATTCTTGGACAAATATAGATGAAGATGATTAATCACTTTAACACTTTACCCCGCCATAGGGGTGAGGCAGGGGGTAGTTACGTCTGGTCGAACGAGTGAACCATAGCTACGTTATGAAAATCCGTCGGGTGCGTCATTGTACAAATTAACTAACGTTATCCCATAGGGGGTATCAAGGTTTTACCCTTTACATATTATCAATATCGTTATGAAAATTTTCGCTACCAAAAAATAACCTTCGAGTGGGACTTCTTACAATAGTTATCACGATTCCCCTACGTTTCCCACAATCGGTATATAAGAGGTTGTCACAAATAAGCCTGATGACTTCCTACAACTAATGGCAGAACGTTGTTGAGGACGTTCTGCAAAACAGAGTAGACGAATTTAGGAGAGTAGAGAATGGGCGGTTAACGGTTTAGCTGCACTTAGTTGAGTAAATCACACCAAAGACAAGGGGAATTATTACGCATGGAACAAACAGAGGAAAAGAAAGAAAGCAAAATTTCAGCAGAGGAAGTATTCTACCAAGTGCAAAAATCGTTCTACAATACGGGACTAGCATCACTTTTAGGACGAGGGGCAGGATTCACGTTTCTTGCTATCGCTTCTTTTATGAACGAAGAAGGTTTCGCCTATCCATCACAGGAAAGACTAGCCGAAGACGTAGGGGCAACGGTAGCCACAGTGAACAATGACATTAAGAAGATATTGAAAGTAGAAGTTGATGGAAAGCCGATTATGAAGGTTTTTAAATACAGGAACGAAGCAGGGCATTCAGCTAATTTGTATCAGATTCTACCAATATCACAAGTTAAGAAGTTCAAAGGAAAAATTGAGACAATCAAGAACCCACCACGTAAGCCGAAGAAGAAGAAAACAGAACTAGAAAGGGTTATGGAATTAGCGAGGATAGAGGGTTAAACACATTTATTGTGATAGCCCACTTATAGACTTTATAACCGGTCACAACAAAACTTTTTAAAAGCCCATTACGAAAACACGAAAAGTTGGTTACTCATTCTATAACATAATAAGAATCAACTAATGAGAATCACTAATGAGAATCAATTAATAATGGATGGACAAAACCATGAGGAAGAAAAACACTTCCTCAGGTATACAAAATACTAAGTAATTAATCTAGTTATTTACAATATTAAAGTAAGACATTAGACCAGGTTTCCGCCACGACGTTTTGGGATTCATATTGTTAATAAGTATTGTTTATTCCCGAGTTTCTTCATTAATTAGGAGGTAAGTATAATGAGAGTAATTGACCTATATACTGTAAAAGAAATCAAGAGTGATGAAAAGCTAAAGGAGAAAGCGGATAAGGAGTTGGAACGGCAACAAGCCATCTCAATCAAAGTGGAAGAGTTATTAGATACATCGTATGAATATATGAATGTTCATGATGTGGCTACATTGTATGAAGTAGGAGTGAATAGGGTTGTGGAAGTATTGGATATTGATAGAGGGATAATAGAAGAAATGAACGTACTGGTATCCAGAAAAGATGTCATCAACACGGGATTCTTATTGGAGGATTATGAATCAGTTATTGCCAAAGAAATACGTTCACAAATATCTGGAATTAAAGATATAGCTTAATACAACGGAAAGTCTAAAGAACTAACATAATACCCTCTTTTTTCCAATAAAATAGTGGTATTGTTGTTTGATATCCTGTATCATGAAAATATGTAATGTAAAAACAAATTTTACATTTATAACAAATTACATAATTCTTCAAGGGGGAGAAAGTATGAAGAAGTTTTTCAAAATTGGTTGTTTTGGAATCATTGGTTTAGTGGTTCTAGGAATTATTATCGCTGTAGCAACAGGTGGCGGTGACAATTCATCTAATTCAGGAACTAAAGTAGGTGAAAGTGAAGGCGACGCTAAACAAGAAGAAACAGTCGAGGATAAGACTTTCAAAGTGGGCGACACAGTAGACCTTAACGGGCTAGAAATTACTATCGCTTCTGCTAAGTACATTGAAGCTAGTGAATATTCACCTTCCGAAGCAGGTAAGATTCTACAGATGGAAGTAAACGTAACTAACAACAAAGACGATAAGATATACTTTGATTCTAGTGAATTCAACATTTACGACATGGACGGCAATGCCTTAGAAATGTACTTCGGTGGTGACGACTTAGACATAAGTGGTGACGTAAACGAAGGTAAGAAACTTAGTGGTACACTTACTTATGACGTACCTGAAGGCGACACTTATGAACTGATTTACGAACCAACATTCTCATGGACTGATGAACAAGTCACGTGGGAAATCTCACCAGAATAAACGGGAAGCCTTCGGGCTTCTCTTTTTTAGAATATAAGAGTTGTCATATTCACTAGTGAGTATATGGTGAAATAATGTAAAACTATGGGGTGATTATATGGAGAAGAAGAACAGTTTCCCAGATAAAAAGGATTTTTGGTATTCAATCAGTATTTTGGTATTAATTATTTCGGGTCTCACTGCTTTCTACTTCGGTGGTGAGGCTAGTAATATGGTTTCACATGTTGGGTTTGCAGGAACAATAGTTTCAATACTACTTGCCGTTATAGCAATAATTTATTCGTTTTATCAAAGTAGCACCTATGAAAATGCAACTCACAAACTTGATAAATCTGCACATGAAATTGAGAAAGCAACAAATCAACTTTCGAATGTTAGTGAAATAGAGAAAATTATGGAAGAGTTTAAAGGTGATGTAACATCTATAAAAGAAAGTATTGATGACATGAAAGTTATCGTGGATGATGGGATTGCTAATATACCTCTCCAAGTCCAAAGCTTAATCCAACCTACAGATGGCAACGGTGATAAGGAGTTAGAAGCTAATTTTAATGAAAGTTATTTGAAGAGTATTATTAAAAGGATACCAAAAG
Organism: Anaerobacillus sp. 63XJN7_5_ISO-PGPR-S23-430; assembly: GCF_056173695.1. Taxonomy (NCBI): domain Bacteria; kingdom Bacillati; phylum Bacillota; class Bacilli; order Caryophanales; family Bacillaceae; genus Anaerobacillus; species Anaerobacillus sp. 63XJN7_5_ISO-PGPR-S23-430. Next base: position 540,992 of record NZ_CM149686.1, read on the forward strand.
ATACATTGTTTATCTTTATTGTGTTAGTTCACTCAAATGAAAATAACAATGAACTTAATTTGAAAGAATGCTTAGAATTTTATCGTAAACATGATAGTGAAACAAATGAATCCAAAGGTTCATTGATTTCAGTGACACACAGAAAACTTATAGAATTGTCAGTTTACAGTCACCTTGGTTTTGTTAACTTATTTACAGCTTCGGCAACTCCAAGTTTAAGAGTGTTCGCAATGAACGAAGAGTTCCGAAAAGTGCTTGCAGATATTGAGGGAGAAGTAATAAATGGTTCTCATCCAGATAAAAAGTTTGCAAAAATTGTACAATCTTATTTAACCAATCCAAGTCGATTATTTGATTCAGATTAAATTGATTCAATTGGGGTGATAGATATGGACGTGAAAGAGTTATATCAAACTTACAATGTTGAAAAATGGAGAAGCTATTTTACGCACATCCCTCAGTATGCAAGGCACCTTCCTAATGAAATATTAGCCGGACATAAGATTTTTGATGTGTTAATCCAATTCAATCATGCTAGAAGTTCATTAGAATTGTCTGACCTTGAAGGCTTAAATAAAGTATTCATCAAATCGAATGAGATGACTACGAGATATATTCAAGAAAAATTCTTCTTCGATTCAATGGCACACTATAACTATTGTATCGATTTATCATGGCAGTTTTTGTATCTCTATTATGGAAGTGATGAAGAGGAAATGATACAAGATAAAAACCGGTATTTAGAAGCTACAAAGAATTGTAACCTAGAATCCTTGAGGTACCAGTTATGGTTAGCTAATAAAACCAATACCTTTGAATTTGTGAAAAGATATTTTAATTCTGAATTGACGGTTCAAATACGAAAGAAGTATAACTATCTGAAACATCGTGGAACATACCACATTGATGGATTAGGGCTACTTGATAATGAATTTTTTCCGACAGTGTTAAGTAATGGTATGAGACCCTTAATGATTACTAGAGAAACTATTAATATTGATGAATGGAAAAAGAAATTGATTTCATTCGATATTTCATTCGTAGAGTATTTCAATCATCTCGTTAAAATAATGCCGGAAGGTTATACATCAAACAGTTTGAGTTTTGATGATATAGCTAATTATAAGAACAGATTAGAAACATGGTTATTAGATAAGTAATTTAGGATATTTACTTATCCAAAATAAGAGGATATATAATGGAAGAAACTCAAATATCAAGATTAAGATTGGAAGGATAAATTATCTTTTGGAAAGAACAGCTATTCAGTTCTTTATTATAAAAGAATACTATTAAAGTAAGGAGATGGAAAATGAAATACTTCTTTATTGCCAGGATATATGGCCTTGAAATTAATAGGACTTTAAATAGGGGATTACATATAATAGAGAATATAAGACTCTCGACAAGTAAGGATAGAATCAAAAAGATTTTTGATGAAGTTTTTATGCAAGGAATCGGTTCATTAGAATATAACGACTTATTAGAAGGCCCATATATCTATGCTGAAGGTCATTACTCGTTAGAAGAAGAAAAAGATAAAAAAGAAAGGGTGGAACTTTTAAATTACTTTATGGGATTAGGCCAAACCCTGCCTTCCGCATTGTGGGCAATAAAAGATAATAGTCTTAGAACAGAACAAGGTTTTATTTACATATATGATGATAAACAAGACAATCTCGAAGAAACATCAGTATCTTCTAATTCGAGAACTATTTATTACCTTAATTCTAAAGGTGAAACTGGAGATACAAAATTCACTTATGAAGAGTTAATAGAAGGATTACAAGAACATAGGATGAACTTTGAAGATGGCTATACTGCTAATTTGAGTCATAAACAAACTGCCCATATTGTTACTACCCATGCAAATAGAATAGAACGATTTATTTACTTTCTACAATCAGCAAGAGGTCAGTCATTTTTACCTAATAGGATTTCTACTTATTGCACTGCTTTGGAAACATTATTATCTACTGATAATCAAGAGATAAGTCATAAAATTTCCGAGAGGATTGCAAGGATTCTTGGAAATGATTACTCTTCGAGAGACAAGATATTTAAATTCATCAAAGTCGCCTATTCTATACGGTCTGCAAATGTGCATGGAGACAAGTTACCTAAAAAGTATAGGGATATTGAAAAACAATATGAAATATCAGTTAATTTGGACAACTATATAAGAGAGTTATACAATTTTATCTTATCAAATGATGAATTAAATCAAATATATGTAAAAGACAATAAAGAGGAATTAATTAAATGGTTTAATAAAGTTATTCTTTCCTAATATTTACACTCTCAATAAAAGCTAATTGAAATATTTAAGGAATCGTACTATAATGAACATTGTACATTAGTCGTATGAATATTGACGTGAAGAAAACCACAATTAACGTTCGAATATACAGTAATATCACGGTTTCTCAACCTTTATAGAATTAACGAAACTCAAAGCACGACTCAAAATCGTGTTCCGAGAGGAGTGTCGGTTCGAACCCGACCACCGGTACCATTACATACGTTATTACAAGACTTCAACGTTCTCGTTGAAGTCTTTTTTGTATTCTTTTTAATTCCTTCTCTTATTTGATATCACTAGTTTTCAATGACTCACTGAGCAAATTCCTGCTCATTTAAAAGTAGAGGTGATAAAATACAAGTATAAGATAGATAAAACAATTTACTGAAAGAGTGATTCGATGAGAATTGAAGTATGGTCCGATTTCGTTTGTCCATTTTGTTATATAGGAAAAAGACGTCTTGAAAGTGCGCTTCAGGCTTTTCCACAGCGTGATCAAGTAGAAGTTGTCTTTAAAAGCTTTGAACTTGATCCTAATGCGAAAGAATCGGATGGGGAAAGCATGGCTGAGCTTCTAGCAGGGAAATACAATGTCAGTCTAGAACAAGCTCAGGGTATGTGTGAGAATATGAGGCAGCAAGCTGCTGGAGAAAACCTAACGTATGATTTCGATAAAATGATTCCAACGAATTCATTTGATGCTCATCGTCTTGTTCACTATGCGACAGAGCATGGTAAAAGTAATGAAATGTCAGAACGTCTCTTTTATGCCTTCTTTACCGAATCGAAAAATATTGGTGATCATGAAACGCTTGCATCACTTGGTGAAGAACTTGGGCTAGACGCTGCGGATATAAAACGTATGCTAGGGACTGAAGAATTTACGAAAGAAGTTCGCAACGATGAAGCTATGGGAAGTCAGCTTGGCATTCAGGGCGTACCGTTCTTTGTATTTGACGGTAAATATGCCGTGTCAGGTGCTCAGCCTGTTGAAATGTTTGAACAGGCCGTTGAGAAGGCCTGGGGAGAAGGAAATAATCTTGAAGTAGTCGGTGGCAATGCAGAAGCGTGTTCTGCTGACTCTTGTGATCTTCCTAAATAAAACGTAAAAAAGCTCTCTTATTGTAAAGAGAGCTTTTTCTTATGCGTCTGTATTTTCTTGTTTAATCGTTTTGTAAGCTGAATCAAGGTTGCGAATGCGACGAACTATTTCTGAGTTTTTGTTAAGGTTGTCATAGATCATTGATGAAACAACTGATCGATAATAGCTATTCATTGCTTCTAATTTTGAAAATACATCACGATTCTTTTGTATGTATTGGCGAAAATTTTCTTCGAAAAATGGTGTTGAGAATGGTTCCATATGATTTCTCCTTTCTGTCTGTCATTCTGATTATAGGGTGATCGTCATCAGGACGTCAAACGGATTATGAAGAGTAAAATTCTATTAGCTCTGTCGTGATGAGAGACGTTTGTAAAGAAAATATGAAAAATGTGTTGTTTCTTTCATATGTTCTGTGGTATTCTATCTACATCAGCGAGGATTGTAGAAATTCCTCGAATTTTCACCATTTACCCAACGCAGTGTTTCGTTAAAATTAACGAAGCGTTGCGTTTTTTTATGTTTGCTTTCTTTAACTTGAAACCCCGCTTAAGAAGTCTCCTCCGTGAATTTGATTAAACATTTCTGCTGAGGCAGTTACAAGCTTTTCACCTTCTGAAACAGGGAGCGAAGGTTGAAGATAGAAAAGTTGAATGGCATGCTTGGTTTCTTCCGTTATAGCTGTTCGCTTAGAATCAACGATAGGACTTCCGAACGCTCCTTTGTGATCAAGTGAGAGGATTTTGTTGTTGAAGCTTACCTCACGTCCATTTAAGCCCTCATATGCAGTCGTCTCACTACCAATGTCGATTGTAATATCTCCTTCAACTTGATCAAGATCATAGATACCAATTGGAATTTTGTATTGAAGCGACAGAAGATTGTTGATGTCTGCAGCAGAGTGAACGAGAGGTAGCGAAGACCCTTTCTTTAACCGGCGTAATAGGGCTTCTGAGGACGGTCGATATTTGGCGGGATCCGTCCCGAACTTTTTGAAAATGGAACGCCACTCTGAGATAGCAGGAAAAGTGAGCAGGTCTGTCTGCTCAAGATCCATCATCAATGTTTCCTGATAGAACTGAAAGCGACCGCGCACCATTTGCGGCGACTTTTCAACAACGATATTATGGTAAATAGCATAACCAATTTTAAAATCAGGATATGTCTTTTTAATAGATGGAGCGAGAATTATACTTGTCATCACACTTTTCTCCTAACATATATTTTTTCGTTCATTTTATCATATACCTAAATTTGAAGCTTATAAGGAGGCTTGCCTCATTTATGAATAAACTTAGAAAACAATTAGAGCGTATTGATGGAAAAGGATATAAAGCATATAAAGACATTAGTGGGCACTATGATTTTGCGGATTACACCCTTTACATCGATTATGTCCAGGGAGACCCTTTTGCTAGTCCTTCTCGGATAAGAATCATCATCCCACGTAAGAAAACGATCGTAGAGCCTGAGTGGTTCGATTCGGCTGTAAGAAGAGTTCGAACAGAAGATATGATTGCTAGAAAAGTAGGAGAGGCCATTAGAAGGACTGAGAGGCATGCGAAAGGCACTGGGAAAAGTGGATTGGTCTCAATCGATATACCTGGTCAAAAGGTTATTGAGAGGGCAGCAGTGAGCGTGACAGAGGAATCTATTACGATTTGTCTATCAATAGGATTACCTGCACAAGGCAGAAAAGTTCTTGGCAGACAGGCTATAAACTTGCTTCTGCATCAGCTGCCAGACATTGTGAAGAATTCTGTTTTTGCATTAAACAAACGAATAATCTTAGAGGCATTGCATTTAGCAGACCAACAAGAGGCCATTCGTGAACAACTTACCCAAAACGGATATGTCGGATTTGTAGCGAATGGATCTATATTACCCCGCGAGAGCGGGATAAGCGATCGTCCTATGAAAAATGAGGCAGTGCAATTCCAATCACCTAAAAGCATGGAAGTGTCTTTAACAATCCCACACCGTACTGAGCCATTACAAGGAATGGCTGTTAAGGAAGGTATTACATTAATTGTTGGCGGTGGTTATCATGGAAAGAGTACCCTCTTGCATGCAATGGAGCATGGCGTATATGATCATATTTTAGGGGATGGTAGAGAGTATGTTATTACAAACCACCAGGCAATGAAAATTCGCTCTGAAGATGGTCGAAAGGTAACTGGAGTAGACATCTCGCCATTTATAAACAATCTCCCATATGGAAAAGATACGCGGTCTTTCACATCTGAGAATGCCAGTGGAAGTACGTCCCAGGCAGCCAATATCATTGAGGCGATCGAAGCGGGTTCAGATACGTTATTAATTGATGAAGATACAAGCGCGACTAATTTTATGATTCGAGACTATCGAATGCAGCAGTTAGTTGCGAAAGAGAAAGAACCCATTACACCATTCATTGATCGTGTGAAGCAACTACGTACAGAACATCATATATCAACCGTACTTGTTATGGGCGGATCTGGAGACTACTTTGATGTAGCTGATCAGGTGATTTTAATGGAGAACTACCTTCCATACGACGTAACGGATCAAGCTCGATCAATCGTACAAGAATCGGCACGCAGACAAGAAGGTGGAGAAAAATTCGGAGAGGCAAGAAAGAGAGTACCTGAGCAGAATAGCTTAAACAGCCAAAAGGGAAAGAAATCGAAAGTGACTGCCCGCGGAGTGCATCATATTCAATTTGGTCATACAGATATTTCACTACTTCAAGTAGAACAGCTTGTAGATCCAAGTCAAACGCGTTTTGCCGCTGACGTCCTTCATTTTCTGGAAAGAAATCATAAGCTAGGAGATAAGTCGATTCCAGAACTTCTTGATTTCATTGATCAGAAAATAAACACAGAGGGACTTGGTTCTTTTTCACTATATAAGAATCAGCATCCAGGAGATATTGCTCGAATTAGGAGAACAGAAATGGCGGCCGTTTTAAATCGAATTCGAACGCTAAAAATTAAATAATACACTCCCAAATAGGAAGGGGGGAAACTAATGACAAACGCACAATTAAAAGCTGATATTGTGGCATACAGTAAAACGATTGGGATTGATAAGATAGGCTTCGCGGCAGCAGATCCTTTTAAAACCCTTAAGCAACGCTTAAAGCGTCAGCAGGAGCTAGGTTATCAGTCAGGCTTCGAGGAATCTGATATAGAAAAGAGAACAGAACCTGAGCTATTGCTAAGCGGTGCAACAACGATTATATCAATTGCCATTGCGTATCCTTCGAGAATGAAAGATAGCCCTAGGAGTAAGAAGGGCGAACGAAGAGGACTTTTCTGTCGTGCTTCATGGGGAGTTGATTATCATCACCTCCTTAGAGAGAAACTCTTCCTTTTAGATGCATATATTAAATCAAAGGTTCCAGAGGCTAGAACGAGCTCGATGGTCGATACTGGCGAACTTTCTGATCGAGCTGTAGCTGAAAGAGCCGGCATTGGTTTTAGCGGTAAAAACACAATGACCATAACAAAAGAATTTGGTTCTTGGGTTTACCTTGGTGAAATGATCACCGATCTAAATATAGAACCTGATGAGCCTGTTGAGGAAGGGTGTGGTGACTGTAATATTTGTGTAGACGCGTGTCCGACTGGTGCCTTAATTGAAGGGGGGCAGCTAAACGCGAATAAATGCATCGCTTTTCTTACGCAAACGAAAGGTTTTTTACCTGATGAATACCGTACTAAATTAGGAAACCGATTATATGGGTGTGACACCTGCCAGCTCGTTTGCCCCAAAAACAAAGGAAAAGATTTTCATCATCATCCTGAACTCGAACCAGATCCAGAAATGGTAAAACCAAAACTCATACCACTTCTAACAATGTCCAATCGTGAATTTAAGTCTCAGTTTGGTCAAGCGGCTGGTTCGTGGAGAGGAAAGAAGCCTATTCAACGAAATGCTATTCTTGCTCTTGCTCATTATAAAGATGAAACAGCTATTGATACACTGGTTGAAGTGATGGAAAAAGATCCTCGTCCGGTGATCCGCGGCACTTCGGCCTGGGCGCTTGGGAAAATAGGTGGCGAGAAGGCCTTTAATGCCCTTATAAATGAGCAATTGAGAGAAAATGACAAGGATGTGGCAGATGAGATCGCTAAAGGCTTGTCTATGCTTGAAAATAAGACTTAATGCTGATGGTCAAACGATTGAATGCGTTGTAAGATAGTGAAAAATGTATAATAAAGAAGGGATAGAATGGATAAACAAGTGATTCATTATGGGGAGTTTCTATCGCCTATAGGTGCAATAACATTGTTTGCTAGTCCTAATGGAGTTAGTAGGCTCGATTTTGGTTGCCCTGAGGATGTGCTGCCTGCTGCTGAAACATGGTATAAAAAACATCATGTCAAAGCGGACCTTGTTTTCAATTCTGATATAATCGAACCCATCGTCATGCAACTGGAAGAATACTTCAGTGGAAAAAGAAGGTTCTTTGATCTAAAGCTTGATAAGATAGGAACGATTTTTCAACAGAAAGTATGGAACAACCTTTCGGAAATTCCATATGGTGAAACCCGGTCTTATCGAGATGTAGCTGTTGGTATTTCGGCACAAAAGGCTGTTAGAGCCATAGGCTCAGCTAACAATCGAAATCCACTTCCAATCATTGTACCGTGTCACAGAGTAATAGGAAGCAATGGTGCTTTAGTTGGATATGGTGGCGGTGTAGATAAAAAAGAATATTTATTATCACTTGAACAGCAGCATTCGATGCATGCCGTTCTACCGTAACAATATATAGTGCCAGTTCGCTATCTTGATAGCGAACTGGCTTTTTTGATTTTTTAGACTTAGGCATAAAGTTATAAAAAGAACTTCGTTTCTTGTAAAATAGCAAATGCATTCAAAAAAAGAGATACTAAAATATCTAGGGCGAAGAATGAGAGCAATTTGATACAGCTTTTAGTTTCAAGCCCTCATATGAGGAGTGAACATTATGAACAGCTTTTTATCCAAAAGTTTGATCTACGTAGCGGGATTATTTACATTAGCCTTTGGTGTTGTCCTATTAATTAATGCCGATGTTGGAATTGCCCCATGGGATGCTCTCTACGTTGCGCTTTCTGACCAACTAGGGTTTACTGTTGGAACATGGGTGTTTATTGTTGGTGGTATTTTAATTTTTATCAATAGTCTTATTATGATGAGGAAACCAAACCTAGCTGGTTTTATTCCAATTATTCTTCTAGGATTGTTTGTTGACCTCTTGAATTTACAAATTCTCACTTTCATTGATGTTGATGGAATCGTTACCAGGTGGATCTTATTTCTGATTGGATTAGTTATCATGGGTCTTGGAATTGCAGTGTACTTATTTGCATCTCTTGCATCTATTCCAAACGATGAACTCATGCTTGCCCTAACAGAAAGAACGGGTTGGAGTATTGGTATTACTAAGACATTAACAGAAGCACTTGCGTTTGTTCTGGCATTCTTGTTAGGCGGGCCAATTGGTGCTGGTACCTTTGTAGAAGTGCTTCTGCTTGGTATTCTTGTTGGTTGGTTTGATAAATTACTCAAGAAAATAACACACCCTTCAGCAGAGCCAGCTGTAAACCATTCCTGATTCCAAGTCATGTGTTTGATTCCCCTGTCATAAAGTGCGATGAGGGGGGACGCATATGGTGTGGGGAGACCAGTTGAAATCTTTCTGGAAAGAACAAGCGACTTGCTTACTAAATGGAACGGATCACTCAAGAATAGGAACCAGGCCTTCAGAGGAGGAAGAAGCAGTCAACCGTTATCGTAAACAGAGCCAAAATAGAGGAGCATCTGTTATTCGTATAAAAAATAAAGGGATCCTCCTGGGAAAAAAGACAGTCTCGACGAGCCAACTTTATGAATATCTTCTTCATCAGCAGTTTCTTATTAAACAGGGAGAGAAACTATATCAGGAAGAACGACTTGAAAAGAGATTGGCAAAAATGGTGGAGGGTGAACTTATTCTTGATCGATCAGCTGAGATAGAGGGAGGAACACTTCAAGTAGCAGAAGGTAAAGACAGCGGTGATGCTCGTCTGAAAGGTTCCTATTATGATCGGTTATCAGCCCTGAAATATGCTGAGAGATGGTGGGATGATGCGAATCCGTCTTATCAGTCGTTTGATGTAGATTGTACAAATTATATTTCTCAGTGTCTTCATGCAGGAAAAGCCCCTATGCGTGGTTACCCAGATCGCACTAAGGGATGGTGGATGAAAGGAAATAACTGGAGCTATTCATGGACTGTAGCTCATGCGCTTAGGTGGCATTTAAGTAGCTCGAAGAGTGGTCTTCGAGCTCGTGAAGTAGCGAATCCTGATGATCTCATTCCTGGAGATATTATTTGTTATGACTTTGATGGAGATGGCCACTGGCAACATACTACTTTCGTCGTAGATAATGATGAGAAGGGGTATCCTCTTGTCAATGCTCATACAACAAATAGCAGGATGCGCTATTGGGCCTATGAAGATTCTACAGCATGGACGCCTGAAATTAAGTATAAGTTTTTTCATATTGAGGATTAGAGAATGATATCTCCCAATCTAAAACATGCTATAATAGTATTGTTTTGAAGTGGAGGTGAATGAATATGTCTTTAAATATTGTACTGTTTCAGCCTGAAATACCAGCGAATACAGGGAATATAGCTAGAACATGTGCAGCAACAAATACAAGTCTACATCTAATTCGCCCACTAGGGTTTTCGACAGACGATAAAATGTTGAAACGTGCGGGCTTGGATTACTGGCAATATGCTGATGTACATTATTATGATTCTCTAGAGGAGTTCTTTGAAAAGAACCAGGGTGGAGAATATTATTATATTACGAAATACGGTACCAATACACATACTGACTTTGATTACTCAGATGTGAATGAGAATACGTATTTTGTTTTTGGAAGAGAAACGAATGGTTTACCAGACGAGTTGATTGAAAATAACAAAGAGCGTTGTCTTCGTCTCCCGATGACAGATCATGTTCGTGCTCTCAACCTTTCAAATACTGCTGCTATTATGGTATATGAAGCACTAAGACAGCAAAGTTATCCAGGAATGAAATAAAAAAGAACGACTTTCAGCAAAGAGCTGAAAGTCGTTCTTTTTTTGATAGAAGTTTAAGCGCGTTTCAGAGTTCAAAAACTTTGTTTCTGAATGCTCGCCTTCGCTTTTCGTGTCTAGCTGCAGCGCCCAGCCTCTCGATCGCTTCACCCTTTAAACTGAACACAAAGACCGTGTTCTTTTTAAAGGGCTCCAGCGCTTGTCGAGGCTAAACGGGCGCTTTCGCTTTTCGTGTCTAGCTACGACTCGCAGAAACTGCGATATTTCACTCTTTCACCAGAACACAAAAGGCGTGTTCTAGTTCAAGAGTTCCAATATCTCCGTTTCTAAACGCTCGTCTTCGCTTTTCATGTCTAGCTGCAGTGGGCAGACACTCGGTCACTTCACCTTTTCAACTGAACACAAAAAACGTGTTCAAATGAAAAGGCTCCAGTGCCTGCCGTGTCTAACCGCCCACTTTCGCTTTTCGTGTCTAGCTGCAGTGGGCAAATCCTCCGGTCGTTTCACCCAATCGATTGAGACAAAAAGCGTCTCATTCTCATGGGTTCCAACGCCCTGCGGATTTAACCGCCCACTTTCGCTTTTCATGTCTAGCTACGACTCGCAGAAACTACGATATTTCACTCTTTCACCAGAACACAAAAGGCGTGTTCTAGTTCAAGAGTTCCAATATCTCCGTTTCTAAACGCTCGTCTTCGCTTTTCATGTCTAGCTGCAGTGGGCAGACACTCGGTCACTTCACCTTTTCAACTGAACACAAAAAACGTGTTCAAATGAAAAGGCTCCAGTGCCTGCCGTGTCTAACCGCCCACTTTCGCTTTTCGTGTTACCTACTACCTTTTTTGGTTTTGCTTGGTCGGTCGTTGTAGCCAGCTGTAAAGATGGCTGCTAGGAAAGCTAGGATTACTACTAAAATACCCAGGAAACTCATGGTCTCATCCTCCTCAGGTAAAATTGTGTCCAAATCTAACTCTCATTATAAACCATGTGCGGGAAGGTGTGAATGTTTTGAGGGGAATTCTTGTAGTGAGGAGTTGTTTGAATTGGAAAAAAACGTCGTTATTCGATAGGATAGAGAGAGAAACCTAAAGGAGGATTTATTTTATGTATGTTGTGATGAATGAATTGAAGGTCCCTGATGAAGCAAAAGACATGATGAAGCAGCGTTTTGGGAAAAGTGCTGATAGTATGAAGAACGTTGATGGTTGCTTAGAGTTTCTATTTCTTGAACAGTCGGCTGAAAACGGAAAGCTTATTGTATTTACGAAATGGGAAAGTGAAGAGGCTTATCAGAATTGGGTGCACTCCGATTCATTTAAGAACGCTCATAAAGAAAAGCGCGAATCCAAAGAGAAATCTCCAGCCACAGGAAATGAACTAAGCGAATTTACAGTAGTTTATCATACGTAAGGATGAGAGCCGGGCAACCGGTTCTTTTATTTTGTGCTTTTTCCATAACTGAGTAGAAACCCCCTAAATACTCGATTGAATCATTGGAAAGAAAGCCGAATGTTATTGGACATCCCCGCATAACATGTATTAAATCCGATGAACCAAACTTGGAGGGGGCTCTTAATGGATATCTTACGTAAAATCCAGCAGCATCGAGAAGAAGAGAGGCGGCTGAAGTGGGAAGGAACCTTCAGCGAGTATTTAGACATTATCCGGGAACGACCTGAAGTAGCGCAGTCAGCTCATTCACGTGTTTATAATATGATAAGAGATGCAGGGATTGATGAGGTTGATGGGAAAAGAAGTTATTCTTTCTTCTCTGAAGAGCTTTATGGACTTGAGGAAGCAATCGAACGTCTGGTAGAGGAATACTTTCACCCTGCTGCCAAAAGGTTAGATGTCAGAAAACGTATTCTCTTGTTGATGGGTCCAGTAAGTGGTGGTAAATCAACTCTTGTTACGGTGCTGAAAAGAGGATTGGAGAAATATTCTCATGAAGATTCTGGTGCTGTTTATGCAATTAAAGGTTGTCCTATGCATGAAGATCCACTGCACCTTATACCACATCATTTGAGAGATGAATTCCACGATGAATACGGGATCCGAATTGAAGGAAGTCTCTCCCCACTAAACGTAATGCGCCTTGAGCAAGAATATGGTGGTCGTATTGAAGATGTGATGGTAGAGCGTATCTTCTTTAACGAGGATAAGCGGACAGGTATTGGTACATTTAGTCCTTCAGATCCCAAGTCTCAAGATATTGCAGACTTAACAGGAAGTATTGATTTCTCAACGATAGCGGAATTTGGATCAGAGTCTGATCCGAGAGCTTATCGATTCGATGGAGAATTAAATAAAGCCAATCGTGGAATGATGGAATTTCAGGAGATGCTGAAATGTGATGAGAAATTTTTGTGGCACTTGCTTTCACTGACTCAAGAAGGAAACTTTAAGGCTGGGCGCTTTGCGCTAATTTCTGCTGATGAACTTGTTGTAGCGCATACGAACGAAGCAGAGTATCGCTCTTTTATATCAAATAAAAAGAATGAGGCTTTACACTCTCGTATTATCGTTATGCCGGTTCCATATAATTTAAAGGTGAGTCAGGAAGAGCGTATTTATGAGAAGATGATTCGTGAAAGTGATGTAGCCGATGTGCACATTGCCCCACATGCTCTTAGAGTAGCTGCTATTTTCTCTATTTTGACGAGGTTAAAAGATACGAATCGTCAGGGAGTGGACCTTGTTAAGAAAATGCGACTCTACGATGGAGAAATTGTAGAAGGCTTTAATCAGGTAGATGTGGATGAACTTCATAAAGAGCATTCGGATGAGGGAATGAGCGGGATTGATCCGCGTTATGTTATTAACCGAATTTCCTCTACGATTATTAGAAAAGAAGTACCGTCAATTAATGCCCTGGATGTTCTTCGTTCATTGAAAGATGGACTTGATCAACATGCTTCTATCTCAAAAGAAGATAAAGAGCGGTATATGAATTTCATCTCCATTGCGCGCAAAGAGTATGATGAAATTGCAAAGAAAGAAGTACAAAAAGCTTTTGTTTACTCTTATGAAGAGAGTGCAAAGACGCTAATGGATAATTATCTTGATAATGTTGAAGCGTATTGTAATAAAAATAAGCTCCGCGATCCTCTTACTGGAGAGGAAATGAGTCCGGATGATAAGCTTATGCGTTCAATTGAAGAACAGATTGGCATTTCAGAAAATGCGAAGAAAGCATTTAGAGAAGAAATTCTCATTCGTATCTCTGCTTATGCCAGAAAGGGTAAGAAATTCGATTATAATTCTCATGAACGTTTGAGAGAAGCGATTCAGAAAAAGTTGTTTGCTGATTTAAAAGATGTAGTGAAAATAACGACGTCCTCCAAAACACCAAATGAAAATCAGCTCAAGAAAATCAATGAGGTTATCGCACGTCTCATCGATGAGCATGGATATAATTCAATTTCAGCCAATGAACTCCTACGTTATGTAGGTAGTCTCCTAAATCGATAATTAGAAGAAGCATGCCTCTTTAGGTATGCTTCTTTTTATGCTGCGATAAGGAGCGCTATGTATGAAATGGGTGAATATACTTAAAATAAGAAATTTTCTTGGTTCGTGGAATGGAATGGAATGCTGCTATAACGATGGAAGTGAGTGGTGAGAATATGAAATGTAATCGCTATCAAATACGTGTGTGCTTGTGCCGGCTTATTATGAGTGATAGATTAGACGTAAAGACGTATTGAAAAGAGGTTTGAGATGAAGAAGGAACGCAATCCGCTTTGGGAGTGGATCAAGGCTTTTTCAATAGCTGTAGTCCTGGCGATTGTTATTCGTGAATTTCTCATAACGAACTATGTCGTTCATGGTGAATCAATGATGCCAACGATCCAAGATGGGAATCGTTTAATTATTAATAAAATTGGTTATGAAGTCTCAGAGCCTGATCGATTTGATCTTGTTGTATTTCATGCGAATGAAGAAGAAGACTATATTAAGAGAGTTATTGGTCTTCCAGGAGATACGATCGAATATAAAAATGATGTTTTATATGTGAATGGTGAGAAAATAAAAGAACCTTATCTTGAGCGTTATAAGAAAGATATTTTTAACGGGAACCTCACTGAGAATTTCCATCTTGAAGATAAAACTGGAAAATCAGAGGTGCCCGAGGGATATTTATTTCTCATGGGGGATAACCGAAGACATAGCTATGATAGCAGGCATATTGGTTTCGTACCAATGAATCAAGTAGTAGGGGAAGTAAATCTACGCTACTGGCCACTTGAGAAAATTGATTTCACTTTCCAAAAATAAACTAAATATGGTTATTAAGGAAGAGAATCGGGGTACTATTACTATTGAGGTGATTCAAGATGGCGGATCATAAAGAAAAACCTGAGAACAGTTCAATGGCGATGAATGAAAAAGAAATGGCCGAACTCGGTAAAGAGATGGAAGAGCTAGACACAAATGATGAGATTAAGAAAAAGGGTAAACGTCCAGATCCGATTCAACACAAAAAGGAAAATGAAACAGAGTAACTCCCAATAAGGGAGTTTTTTTTTTGAATATAAACTGAGAAGGATAAAACATAAGTATAAATGGATGAAAGTCGTCCAATTCGAGTAGTTAGAGCAATAAAAGCTGTATTTGTCAGAATTAATTGTCAATTATCGCTTGTATTTGCATAGGATAAAGTATACTATTCAACGCAGCCGAAGGAAGTCCACATTAGGGTTAAGTTTCTGAACTAACATCATGAGCGATCATCGATCATTGAATAAATTTTCGCTAGAAATTTAATTTTTTTAGGAGGGAAATAAGGCATGAAAGACAAGGACTCCAACAATTTCGTCGTCTCTCAGGAGAATTGGTCCCTCCACCGAAAAGGCTATCAGGATCAACAACGCCATGCCGAAAAAGTTCAAGATGCTATCCAAAACAATCTCCCGGATCTCATCAGTGAAGAGAACATTATTTTATCTAACGGTCGAGATGTCATTAAAATACCAATACGTTCACTTGATGAGTATAAAATTCGTTATAACTATGATAAGTCTAAGCATGTTGGGCAAGGTGAAGGCGATAGCCAGGTGGGAGACGTTGTGGCAAGAGATGGTTCAGGGGAAAAACAGCCTGGGGCCGGTAAAGGTGAAGGGGCTGGAGATCAGCCAGGAGAAGATTATTATGAAGCAGAAGTTTCTCTGGTAGAACTGCAGGATATTTTATTTAAAGAACTGGAACTGCCGAATTTACGTGAAAAAGAAACAGCCGACGTAGTGAAAAAGAAAGTAGAATTTAATGATATTCGAAAAACTGGACTTATGGGTAATATTGATAAGAAAAGAACAATTCTATCAGCGTATAAGAGAAATGCAATTAGTGGAACACCATCAATTGCACCGATTTATCAAGATGATCTACGCTTCAAAACATGGAATGAAGAAATTAAGCGCGAATCTAAAGCCGTCGTTTTAGCCATGATGGATACAAGTGGTTCGATGGGAAAATGGGAGAAATATATGGCAAGAAGCTTTTTCTTCTGGATGTCACGTTTCCTACGATCGAAATATGAAACAGTGGAGATTGAGTTTATTGCTCATCATACAGAAGCAAAAGTCGTCACTGAAGACGATTTTTTTTCAAAAGGAGAAAGCGGAGGAACAATTTGCTCATCAGCATATCGCAAAGCGCTTGAACTCATTGATGAGAAGTATTCTCCAGCACGTTACAACATTTACCCATTCCATTTCTCAGATGGCGATAACCTGACGTCAGACAATACAAGATGTGTGAAACTGGTCAATCAAATTATGAAGGTCTCGAACATGTTTGGATATGGAGAAGTTAATGCTTATAATCGCCATTCCACCCTGATGAGTGCCTACAAAAATATACATGATCCTAAATTTAGGCATTATATTCTGAAAGAAAAGAAAGACGTCTATCACGCAATGAAAAGTTTCTTCCGAAAAGAAGAAATTCATTCATAAGCTTCCCAAAATGGGGAGCTTTTTTCTTTCAGTTAGGCTATGCGATTAAACGCTGTTATTTTCACTCAGAAGATCCACAAATTGAGAAGTCATAATAAGTTAACATTGCTTTTAGATCAGATAGGAAGGTACATACTAATAACAAGTAAAGCGTTGGAGGAATCATTATGAAATTCATTAGGTTTCTTTTTCTTTCCCTTCTTATCTTATTATTGATGCCTTATGATGTGACAGCTCAATCAAATGTGGTTGAAGTTCACTTTATTGATGTGGGACAGGCTGATAGCATTTTAATCACGTATGGAGAAAAAGCTGTGCTAGTCGACGCAGGAGATAATGGTGATGGAGAAGCGGTTTCAAATTATATAAAGAAGCTAGGCATTAGCCAATTAGATTATATTGTGGCGACGCATCCCCATCATGATCATATTGGTGGGATGGATGATGTGATAGAAAATTTCGATGTAAAAAATGTGATGATGCCCGATGTTTCTTATCCAACAGTTCATTATAAGTCCCTCATAAAGGTATTGAAGAAAAAAGACATTACCTTAGAAAAGGCACGAAAAGGTATGAAAATAAAACTAGGACATCAGGTGAATATACAGGTCATTTCACCTTCCAAAGAAGCAGAGTACGAGGATTTTAATGATTATAGTGCCGTATTACGGCTGAGTCATAAAGAGAATAGCTTCCTGTTGATGGGTGACGCTGGGATAGAAGTAGAGAAGCAAATGCTAGAAAACGTTAAAAGGAAACAGCTTAAATCTGATGTTCTAAAAATGGGGCACCATGGTGCTAGTTCGGCTACATCAGAGACATTTCTTAAAGCTGTCACCCCAGAGACTGCTGTTATTTCAGTAGGTAAAAATAATCGTTATGATTTTCCAGATAAAAATGTGATTCAGAGATTAAATGAACATCATATTTCTGTTTTAAGAACAGATGAAATAGGGACGATTATTGCTACAAGTGATGGTGAGAACATTGTATTTCATACTGATAACAACCTAATTTCACATAAAAAGGATAAATAATAACTGGCGAAGGAGCTTACACTACATGTTGAAAGGCACCGCCTTTCTTGTCTGAACGATCATACACCTTGGGAGGAATGCTTGTGCATAACAATCTGCAAAACCTCATGTCTAAGAACATCGTATCCGTTACACCAGAGCAATCGATCCAGGAAGCAGCGGCTCTAATGAATCAGTATAATATTGGTTCATTACCTGTCATGAAAAATGGTCAGCTTTGCGGGATGGTCACAGATCGTGATATTACGACTCGTGCCACTGCAACTGGTGGAAATGCGGATTGTCAGGTGAGCCAATGTATGTCTAATAACATTGTCTCAGCTACATCTAACATGAGTGCAGAAGAAGCAGCGGCATTAATGGCTCAGAATCAGATCCGACGATTGCCTATTGTTGAAAACAATCAGGTAGTGGGAATGGTTTCGCTTGGAGATTTTGCGACGAAAACACCTGATCATCAAGAGGCCGCCACCGCACTATCGAGCATTTCTCAGAATGGAACAACACGAGGTTAAGAACAGAGGCTGGGACAAAACCCAGTAAATTAAAATAAGAGTGGCCCTGCGGACAAAGAATTTGTTCGCAGGGCCACTCTTTCTATATTTTCATCTTAATTTAACAATAAAATAAGGACAACCTCTGATAAAATTATAGTTACCACACAATAACCATCGGAGGTGCCCTTATGTTTAAAGATTATAACATGAATCAAGTGATTTTGCCCTTAGATTTAGAAATGAAATTACAAGAAAATGATATCGCCTATGCCGTCCATGAGTTGGTCGAACAGATTCCGGATGAAGCTTTTTCTGCGTTCCTACGTGATACGGGATGCCCTGCTTATCACCCACGTATGATGATGAAAGTTATTTTATGTGCGTACACCCAATCGGCTTTTTCAGGAAGAAAGATTGAAGGTCTCCTCAAGGATAGTGTACGGATGATGTGGTTAGCGCAAGGGTATGAACCCAGCTATCGCACAATCAATCGGTTCCGTGTCCACCCAGAAGTCAAAGAACTTCTTCGTCAGGGCTTCGTACAGTTTCGTTGTCAGCTCGTTCAAAAAGACCTCATTGATGATGAAGCGATCTTTATTGATGGTACGAAGATTGAAGCGAATGCCAATAAGTTTACATTTGTGTGGCGCAAGGCTGTTGAAAGGTACAGCGAGAGTCTGATTGAAAAGTCGAATGCGATGTACGATGAGTTGATTGAAAAAGAAGTGATCCCCGAAATCGAACGGGAAAGTCCAGAACAACTTTCCATTAAAGAACTTTCTAAAATAGAAGAAAAGCTAGAAGAAAAAGTCGGAGAATACAATAAGAAGATTGAAACCAGTGCCGATGTAACCGAACGAAAAAAGCTTCGTTCAGAGCGAAAAGGACCGAAGCAGTTCCTTAAACAAATGAAGGATTTCGTATTGCGCAAAACAAAATACGAAAACGATATGGCTATCTTCAAAGAACGGAACAGTTATTCCAAAACCGATCATGATGCCACGTTCATGCGCATGAAAGATGACTATATGAAAAATGGGCAACTCAAAGCCGGTTACAATCTCCAGATTGCGACGGAGGGACAATATACGCTCGCTTATGATATCTTCCCGAATCCAACGGATACACGCACATTTCGTCCCTTTCTAGATCGTGTGGAGAATGATTTCTTTAAACTCCCACCTTACATCGTCGCGGATGCCGGTTATGGAAGCGAAGAAAACTACATCGATGTCCTGGAGAATCGCAAGCGAATCCCTCTCATCACGTACAATACCTATCGCAAAGAGAAAAAGAAGAGCTTTACGAAGGATACGTTTCGCGTATCCAACTGGGACTACAATGAAGAAGAAGATTTATTCACATGCCCAAATGGGAAACTGTTGCCGTTCCGTTACGTCTCTCATCGCACTGACCGGAGTGGCTTCAAACGAGAATTTAAAGTTTATGAATGCGAAGATTGTACCGGTTGTCCCTTACGTAAACAATGTACAAAGACCAAAGATGGCACGAATCGGAGAATCTATTACAATACCAAGTGGGAACAACAAAAGAATAAGGTTAAAGAGCTGCTTTCGGACGAAAAAACAGGTGAAATCTACGGTCAACGGAAAATCGATGTAGAGCCAGTTTTTGGATTTCTGAAGGCTATTTTGGGTTTCACTCGGATGTCCGTAAGGGGCAAAGAGAAGGTCAAAAATGAAATGGGCTTTGCGCTCATGGCGGTGAACTTGAGAAAGTACACCGCCATGAGTGCAGAGTGATCCAATAATCTTAGGAATAACCAAACAAAAAAGGTTCCGTTCATCAAAAACGCTGAACGGAACCTTTTTTCATTATTTCAAGCTAGTTATGTCCCAGCCTCCTATTTCGTTCATCCTATGATAAAATCAGGATAGAATCATGTGGAAATAGGGTACATAGTAATATAGATGGAATGTGGAGGGAAAGCATATGTCAGAATTAGATGTATCGAAATTCGAAAAAAAGATTGAGATTAGGCAAATTCATCACGAAGATATAGATGAAATCCTTTCATTACAGAAAAAATGTTTTCCTGGAATGGATCCCTGGAAAAGAGAGCATCTTGAGAGTCACCTGGAAATTTTCCCAGAAGGGCAATTTTGTGTAGAACTCGAAGGAGAAATCATAGGCTCCTGTTCAAGCTTAATGGTGAACTTTGATGAATATGATGATCAGCATACGTGGGATGACATTACGGATGAAGGATATATTACAAATCATAACCCCGATGGCTATAACCTTTATGGTATTGAAGTGATGGTGCATCCGGAATATAGAAGGATGAAAATCGGTAAGCGTCTTTATGAGGCACGAAAAGATCTTGCGCGAGAATTAAACGTCAAGAGTATTATCATCGGAGGGCGAATTCCGAATTACCATAAACACGCGAATGAAATGAAAGCATCAGAATACGTAGAAGAAGTGAAGTTCCAGAACATATATGATCCTGTTTTAACGTTCCAGCTCATGAATGGATTTAATGTAATGAGAATAAATCCGAACTATTTACCAGATGATAAAGCTTCAAAGCAATTCGCTACTTTAATGGAGTGGAATAACGTTGAATACAAAGCCGTGACAAGAAGACACTTTAGATCGTCATTCCCCGTTCGAATTTGTGCGATACAATATGCGATGAAGAAAATCTCTTCCTTTGAAGAATTTGCAAACCAAGTGGAATATTATGTTGATGTGGCAGCAGATTTTGGTTCTGATTTTGCTGTGTTTCCTGAGATTTTTACGACACAACTAATGTCGTTCATGGATGAAAAAATACCAAGTAAAGCTGTTCGTCGTTTAACAGAATATACAGAGCCGTATATCGAGCTTTTTACAGAATTAGCTGTAAAGTATAACGTTAATATTATTGGTGGTTCTCATTTCGTTTTAGAGGATGAAAAGATCTATAATATTGCTTATTTGTTTAGAAGAGACGGAACGATTGAAAAGCAATATAAAATTCATGTTACCCCAAATGAACGTCGCTGGTGGGGAATTCATGGTTCAGATGGTATTGAAGTTTTTGATACAGATTGTGGTAAAATTGCGATCCAAATCTGTTATGATATCGAATTCCCTGAGCTTGGAAGAATTGCGACGGATAAGGGCGCTAACATTCTATTTACACCTTTCTGTACCGATGATCGTCAAGGGTATTTACGCGTACGTTATTGTGCGCAGGCTAGAGCGGTTGAGAACCAAATCTATACAGTCATTGCCGGTACGATTGGTAACTTATCTCAAGTAGAGAATATGGATGTTCAGTATGCACAATCAGGGATTTTTACCCCTTCAGATTTTGCTTTTTCAAGAGATGGAATTGCTGGTGAATGTCACCCGAATATTGAAACTGTCGTGGTAGGCGATGTAGATCTTGAGATTCTTAGAAGACAACGTCAATCTGGTACGGTTCGCCAGTTGCGAGATCGCCGAAAAGATTTATATGAGATACATTACAAAAAGTAAGCAGCTTTGCGGCTTGCTTTTTTTGTCGAATTTAAGCGAATGGTGTTTTTTTCCTATATAGCATTGGCGTACGATTCAATTCATATTATGATAATTAGAGAAAAGGAGAAAATCTAGCCAAAATGCAGGATTTTAACAGGTTTTCTCGAATTGATAAAAATTAAAGAAGATTTACATAATAGGAGGCAATAATGGACTGGAAAAATGAATATAAAAGATGGGTATCAGCAACTTCCCTTGACGAAGAATTGAAAAAGGATCTTGAAGCATTAAAAGGACAAGACCAATCACTTGAAGATGCATTTTATAAAAATCTTGAATTTGGCACGGGTGGCATGAGGGGAGAAATAGGCCCTGGTACGAATCGAATGAATTTATATACGATTCGAAAAGCCTCTGAAGGTCTTGCGCAATACATAGATGCACATGGTGAAGCTTACAAGAAAAGAGGAGTAGCAATTGCTTACGATTCGCGTCACAAGTCTCCTGAGTTCGCTATGGAAGCTGCGAAGACCCTTTCGAGCCATGGCATTCAAACGTATGTTTTCGAAGAACTCCGCCCCACTCCAGAGCTCTCGTTCGCGGTTCGAACTTTAAATGCTTGCGCTGGAATCGTTATCACAGCGAGTCATAACCCACCAGAGTATAACGGTTATAAAGTTTACGGAGAAGATGGAGGTCAGCTACCACCTAAGGCTGCTTCAGAAGTGATTTCTTATGTAGACGGTGTTGAGAATGAGTTAGAAGTGAAGGTTACGTCCGAACAAGAACTGAAAGAAAAAGGACTTATTCAAATGGTTGGCGCAGAAATTGATCGCCAATATGTAGAACAATTAAAAACGCTTCGCGTAAATCAAGAATTACTTTCTAAAATGGGCGAGCAATTAAAAATCGTCTTCACGCCTTTGCACGGAACAGCGAATATTCCTGTTAGGGAAGGTTTGAAAGCTTATGGATTTTCAAATGTAACTGTTGTAAAAGAACAGGAGTTACCAGATCCTAATTTCTCTACAGTGTCTTCTCCAAACCCAGAAGAACATGCTGCGTTTGAATTAGCCATTCAATATGGGGAGCAGGAGGATGCTGATATACTTTTGGCTACAGATCCGGATGCAGACCGTGTTGGTGTAGCTGTGAAAAACAAAGAGGGTAAGTATGTGGTCCTGACTGGAAATCAAACAGGTGCACTATTGTTGAACTACATCATTACTCAGAAAAAAGAAAATGGAGAGCTGCCGGAAAATGGCGCAGTTCTTAAAACAATTGTTACTTCTGAAATTGGTCGTAAGATTGCGGAGGATAACGGTCTTACTTCATATGATACGCTTACAGGATTTAAATTTATTGGAGAAAAGATTAAAGAATTCGAAACAACTGGGGAGCATACTTTCCTATTTGGCTATGAAGAAAGCTATGGCTATCTTGTTGGTGACTTTGTTCGAGACAAAGATGCTGTTCAAGCATGCCTCGTAGCAGCTGAAGTTGCTGCTTTCTACAAGTCTAAAGGAATGACGCTTTATGAAGGTTTGCTCGAAGTATTTGAACAGTATGGATTTTATCAGGAAGGTCTTGAATCGTTAACACTGAAAGGAAAAGAAGGGGCAGAGAAGATCGTTTCTTTACTTGCGAAATTCCGTGAAGAGCCGCCTACTGAAGCAGCTGGATTACGAGTGCAAAGCGTAGAGGATTATGAGACAAGCAAAAGAACGTTTTTAGGTAGTGGTGAAAGTGAGCAAATTGAATTGCCTACTTCAAATGTATTGAAATATATTTTAGAAGATGGATCATGGTTCTGCCTTCGTCCTTCAGGGACTGAGCCGAAAGTGAAATTTTATTTTGGCGTAAATAGCGATAATCTTGAAAACAGTCAAAGCAAATTGGCTGAACTTAGATCGTCCGTTATGGGTAAGGTTCAAGAACGTTTGGGATAAAATAAAATAATGAAAAAGAAAACCAGGACAAATCTCTCGTCCTGGTTTTCTTGATGAGTTTCCTCTAAAAGCACAACATGTGTCTTATGCTAAACTAAGGCACGAAAAAAAATCGGCTAGTTTCGCCGATTTTTCTACTATTGGTGAAGTTGTTGTTTATTCAATTGATGTTCGTATTCAGCTTTGTTCATACGAATGAGATGAAATACTTTGTCTTTCGTTTCGCTATCTAGTTTCTCGAGAATTTTACCTGCTTTATACTCGTTTGAGGTAACAATCTTTCGATAAATTTTAGATAACCGTTTATCATCTTCGGATAAATCCAAAAGGCACTGCCTCCTTATAATGAACTAAACCTTTTTCCTATCCTTAAATTACGATTTATTTTACAATATATGAAGAGAAGTAGCAAGAAATTAATTTATTTATGACAGAATATTCTTATTCATAGAAACATAAATGAACACGAAAGGGAGTTATATCATGGAATATACAAATGAAATGAAAAACCGTTTAAAAAGAGTTGAAGGTCAAATTCGTGGTGTTCTTCGTATGCTTGAAGAAGAGAAAGATTGCAAAGATGTAATCACTCAGCTATCTGCTAGCAGAACGGCGATTGACCGTACGATAGGTTTAATAGTTGGTTCTAATCTAGAGGAGTGTATTCGTGAACAGCTTGATAAAGGCGAGTCTACAGAAGATGTTGTAAAGGAAGCTGTTCAACTTCTCGTTAAGAGCCGTTAAGGATTATTAGGATATTGAATAAAATATCATGAGAATCCTAGTACCTTTTTAAAATGGATACACGACTCAATAAATCATAACCCTCCTTCGTTTTCAAAAGTAAGATGGGAAATGTTCTGTGACAATAGTTGTCTTAAGTATTTGGTATAGTTCCACCTAAAATCGGTATGATAGTGAATAATGGATAAACTCTGCTATTTACAACATTTGTACTTACGAAGCTATGTGTTAATTAGGCATTTAGTCAATGTTCTTTGGTAAAAGGAGGAGCTAATGAGAAATTTGATAATCGGGATCGTCGTCCTTAGTGGTTTTTTAGCTTTTGGTTTGCAAGTTTTTACGGATAATAAGAATGTTAACGTTATAAATCAAGCAGAACCAGCGAAGCAAGTGTCAGGAGCTGTTGAAGTAGGATTGCAAAAAGGAGATAAGGCACCTGATTTTACATTATATTCACTAGAAGGGGAAGAAGTGAGCCTCTCTGATTACAAAGGGAAGGTAACTTTTATTAATTTCTGGACGACCTGGTGCCCCCCTTGTAAAAAAGAAATGCCGGATATGCAGGAGTTTTATGAAGAAAAGGCAGAGGAATACGATGCAGAAATTCTTTCTATAAATATTACGACCAACGAATCTTCTTCTCAAGTTGTGGAAGATTTTGTGAAAGAATATGCTCTTACCTTTCCAGTATTGTTGGATGAAAATGGTGATCAAACAAATACTTTCGCTACTATAACAATTCCAACGACGTATTTAGTTGACAAAAATGGTATAATAATGAAGAGGGTAATAGGTCCTATGAGTAAAGACCAAATGGTTGAGTTGGCCTCTTCAGTGGAATAAAAGAGGTATTGTTAGGAGAGGTATGAGCTTCCGTTCGCTCAATCGTTCTTTAAAAGAAACGATGTTTTAAAATTGCGAAGGACAAACAGTTGACGCATAAGGGGGAGTGAACTGTGACTAATTTAGGATTTGGTGTCATGTTGTTTTTGATGTTGGGATTTGTCCAATATAGCTGGATTTATGAGCCAGTGAATGGGGTTGGGATTGAATTTAAATCAAAATGGTCCTACATTTCAATGTCGGTTTTTCTTGGTTTACTTGTGGGTTATCTCATTACGACGGGGATCTATCAGATTTATTAGAAGTATACGAATGCTATAAATTATTTTCGCATCTCGTTCCTATGGTTCATTTGTAGTTTTACAGCTCTTATTGACGAGACGGGGATTAGGGCTTATGATTTATATATACTAAAACTAGCCTCAGACAGGTTAGACGGCGATTTTTCTGAAAGAAAAACCTTTCATTTTCATCGCCCTTTGTCGATTGTTCGACAGGGGGCGATTTTTTTATTGTCTTATTTTTATACCATTTATTGAATTCCTTTAAAAAAGGTAAACATGAGATAAATGATGGGAGGATCATTGAATGTGGAAATATGTATTACTTGTTTTATTTGCAGGATGTAGTTTAGGTTCATTGTCTACAATTACGAAAATAGGGATTTCTAAAGGATTTTCAGTAGGAGAATTATTAGCTGGTCAATTCTTTATTGGATGGCTCGTTCTAATAGTTCTCGTTGTTCTTTCTAAGAAAAAACTAAAATTACAAGGCTTAAAATTTATTCTAATCGGTGGAGTGGCTATCGGTTGTGTTTCTATTTTCTATACGCTTGCTGTATCCAAACTGCCAGCTTCTATTGCGGTGCTTCTTCTCTTTCAATTCACTTGGATCGGCCTCCTACTTGATTCTCTCAGTCAAAAAAGATGGCCAGAACCTAAAACGTTCGTATCAGTTATTATTCTCCTCATAGGGACATTTCTAGCGAGTGGAGTAGTAGGAGCTAAGGAATTCATTTATGATCCGATCGGTATTTTACTGGGTCTTCTTGCAGCAATCTGTTTTGCCATCTATATTTTTATTATGAGTAAAACATCAGCAGAAGTTCCTGCTGTTCAAAAAAGCTTTTATATGGTTACAATAGCTGGTATTCTCGTCTTAACTATGTTCTCCCCTGAGTCACTTTTCCAAGGGGATATATCAGTTGAATGGTGGATGTTTGGTTTGTTTTTAGCGCTTCTCGGAAATATATTTCCGGTCTTATTTATGGCCATTGGTGTACCTAAAGTAGGTTCAAGTGTTGGAACGATTTTAAGTTCCTCAGAGCTTCCAGCGGCAGTGCTTTTATCGGCGATTTTTCTTCACGAAGCGGTTCATCTTGTTCAATGGGGAGGCGTTTTGTTGATTTTGATTGGCATTGTCATCTCCCAGTGGAATGTAAGCTATGACCAACAGTCAGAAAAAAAAGCAGCATAATTCTCTGTAACTGACAAATACAAGTTCTAGAAAACGAATGTATATCCTTATAACCTATTTTTGTAAAGGGGAAGTTGCGTAATGGAATTGTTACGTATTCAAGACACATGGATTGAACTTGGTATTGCACTCGGTATTTTCCTTCTTTTTCTAGTAATGAGGAAAATTTTCGCGAAATATATATTTAATGTTTTTCTTAAATTAAGTAGAAAGTCTTCTACAGAATTTTTCACACACCTCTTCCTTGCTTTTGAGAGGCCGTTACGAATGTTATTCGTAATAATTGGTTTGTATATTTCTGTACGTTACGTGTCATTCCTAGATCATCATAATGAATTTTATAAAGAGATTATGAGATCGTCGTTAATTTTTCTTACTGCATGGGGATTATATAACCTTTCCTCATCGTCATCACTGTTTTTCCAAACAGTTAACAGCAAATATAATCTAAAAATTGATCAGCTTCTTATTCCATTTCTATCAAAAACACTTCGTCTTTTAATTGTTGCTATGACGTTTAGTGTTATCGCAGGAGAATTCGGCTATGACGTTAACGGCTTCATTACTGGGCTTGGACTTGGAGGTTTAGCGTTTGCTCTTGCTGCAAAAGAGACGATTGAAAACTTCTTCGGTGGAATAGTGATCATTACTGAGAAGCCATTTTCGATCGGTGAATGGATTAAAACACCGAGTGTAGAAGGCGTGGTTGAGGATATTACGTTTAGAAGTACTAAAATTCGTACTTTTGCCCAGGCGCTGGTGACAGTTCCGAACGCGCGATTAGCGAATGAGAATATTACGAACTGGTCCAAAATGGGTAAGCGGCAAATTACCTTTCATTTAGGAGTAACGTATAATACACCATCAGAAAGACTTGAAACGTGTATTAATCGAATTGAGAAAATGCTTCGCGATCATGAAGAAATTCATCCCGAGACTATATTTGTGTCATTTGATGAGTTTAATCATAGCAGCCTTGATGTTTTTCTTTATTTCTTTACCAACACAACCACGTGGGGGGACTTTTTGAATGTAAAACAAGATGTGAATTTTAAAATTATGAAAATAATGGAAGAAGAACATGTTGCTTTTGCATTTCCTACACAAACTCTCCATGTGGAAACTACTCCATCACATGAAGAAGAGAAAATGTATAACTAAAAGAAAGGCAGGTCCTCCATGGAGAGACCTGCCTTTTCTTATGCGCTTTTTTTAGTAAGGGCTTTTTGCTCTTTAGTAGAAGGTTTTCTTTTGCTCCAAATGGTAGCTAGGATCGGACCAGAGATGTTATGCCATACACTAAAAATAGCGCTTGGTACTGCGGCGATGGGATTAAAATGAGCAGAAGCAAGTGCTGCGCCTAGACCAGAATTTTGCATCCCGACTTCAATCGAGATGGCGCGTTGATCGGGTTCAGGGAGTTGCATTAATTTGGCAAGAAAGTAGCCAACGACAAGGCCAAGTATATTATGAAGAATAACAATTGAGAAAATAATGAGTCCCGTTTCTGCAATCCGGTCTTTGCTTGCCCCAACGACTGCTGCAACAATAGCGACGATTGAGATAACTGAAACAAGTGGAAGGACTTTAATACTCTCAGCAACTTTTTCTTTAAAAATTAGTTTTACTACAAAGCCAAGTGTAATGGGAATAACGACCATTTGGAAGATGGAAAGGAAAAGATCACCTGCAGATACAGGTAGCCATTGACTCGCAAATAAGAGAACGAGAGCAGGTGTTACTAAAGGAGCCAGTAGTGTAGAAACGGCTGTGATCGCTACTGATAAAGCTGTGTTTCCTTTCGATAAGTAAGTGATGACGTTTGAAGCAGTCCCCCCAGGACAACATCCAACCAGAATTACACCGACAGCAATTTCAGCTGGTAATTGAAAAATAACGGCCAGACCGTAAGCGAGCAAAGGCATAACAATAAATTGTGCAGCTACACCGATAGCAACGCTTTTTGGTTGTTTCACTACTTCCTTGAAATCCTTTGCAGATAAGGTCATCCCCATGCCAAACATAATAACTCCGAGTAAGATCGTTATGTATGATGTAATCCATGTAAATCCATTAGGGAATATAAACCCGAGTACTGCAAAAAGAATGACCCAAATCGCAAAAGTATTCCCCGCAAAATGACTTGCCTTCTCAAGAGCTCTCATTTCATCACATCCTTAGAAAATTTAATCCTGATTATACGCCTATTCGTGCAATTTTCAATAGAATCTGACAATTTAATAAAACATTTTTGAATAACGATTTTTTCACGTTACTCATGAACCTACTTGTCCGGTCATACATATTAGTAAGCAATTCATTTAGGAGGGAATGACATGTCTACAGAGAAAGAAATCTTTTACGCTATAGAAGAGATTACAGAAATAGCAAAAGGGTTTGGGCTCGATTATTACCCTATGCGTTATGAGATATGTCCAGCAGACATTATTTACACGTTTGGAGCTTATGGAATGCCAACTCGCTTCTCACATTGGAGTTTTGGTAAGCAATTTCATAAGATGAAGCTACAATATGACCTGGGGCTAAGTAAAATCTATGAGCTTGTTATTAATTCTGACCCATGCTACGCCTTTCTGTTAGATACGAATAGTTTAATTCAGAATAAACTCATTATTGCTCATGTAC
This sequence comes from Anaerobacillus sp. 63XJN7_5_ISO-PGPR-S23-430, assembly GCF_056173695.1. Taxonomy (NCBI): domain Bacteria; kingdom Bacillati; phylum Bacillota; class Bacilli; order Caryophanales; family Bacillaceae; genus Anaerobacillus; species Anaerobacillus sp. 63XJN7_5_ISO-PGPR-S23-430. The sequence goes on from NZ_CM149686.1 coordinate 570,082, forward strand.
TTGCTCACTGTGACTTCTTTAAGAATAATATTCGTTTTTCAAATACGCGAAGAGACATGGTTGAGAGTATGACAGCAACCGCTGAACGGATCGCTTATTATGAGCATCACTATGGAAAGGCTGAAGTGGAGAGCTTTCTTGACGCTGTTCTCTCCATACAAGAACATATTGATCCTTCGATAATGAGACCAAGATTGACGTATAATCTTCAAGATGAAACCCCGATTCCAGTGAAGCCTGATTCTCGATATAATGATTTGTGGTCAATCGATAAGGATGAGCTAGCGGACGAGCCAGCTCCGACGAAAAAGAAGAAGTTTCCACCGCAACCCGAAAAGGATCTTCTTCTCTTCATTCAGGAATATAGCGCGGAGCTTGAGGACTGGCAGCGAGATATTATGACGATGATGAGAGAGGAAATGCTGTATTTCTGGCCACAGCTTGAAACAAAGATCATGAATGAAGGATGGGCAAGTTATTGGCATCAGCGAATTCTTCGTGAAATGGATTTAACGACGGATGAAGCAATTGAATTCGCTTCACTCAATGCAAATGTTGTGCAACCTTCACGAACACGCATTAATCCTTATTACCTCGGTCTTAAAATCTTTGAGCATATTGAGGAAGTGTATGATCATCCTACAGAGGAAATGAAGCAGCGCGGATTCGAAGTAGGTAAAGGAAGAGAGAAGATGTTTGAAGTTCGTGAAGTGGAAGCTGATATTTCATTTATTAGGAATTACCTTACAAAGGATCTTGTATATAAAGAAGATTTGTATTTGTTCCAAAAGAAGGGACGCGATTACAAAATAGTTGATAAAGAATGGGAGCATATTCGTGATCAGCTAGTGACAATGAGAGTAAATGGTGGATTCCCATATTTAACTGTAAGCGACGGGAACTACATGAAAGCTGGAGAAATGTACCTTCATCATTCTTTTGAAGATACAGAGCTTGATCTTCAATATTTAGAGCGAGTTCTACCGTATGTACATCAATTATGGGGGCGCCCGGTTCATATGGAAACGCGAGTGGAGGATAAGGAAGTTCTCTTTTCATATGATGGAAAGAAGTTGCATCGTAGGTACTTGTAGCAAATGGATTTCCTGAGTGACTTAAGCGATCATTTCTGGCTGTATCTACTCTCCATAACGCTAGCTGGTGCTTTAGGAGGGATTGGTAATATCCTGATCTCAGGTGAATTTCAACGGTTTCGAAAAGTAGTCAATCAACAAAATAATGCAGTCTATTATAATATTGGATCAATAAAAGAGCCACTAGTTGGTGGAATTGGTGGGATATTAACGACGTTATTATTTATTGAAACAGCTTCAGGTCAATACTTACTCTATTTAGCGCTACTTACAGGGTTCGGGAGCAGCGCTTTTCTAAAGCGTTATATCGAGCAAAAAACAGATCAAATTGTTGAACAAAATAACAACCGGCTTCAGAGTGAAAACATTCAAACGTATCACTACGAGAGCGAAACAAATGGCTCAGTTGTTAAAGGGATTATGAGTCCATCGCCAGTTTATTTAACTCAATCAGAGATAGAACGGCTTACAATCCTTCAAGCCAAGGTGGGAGAAGCAATAGGTCCAAAAGAAGCGAAGGTATATCAATGTGAAATTAATTCGCTTCTTAGCCTGGGAAAACAACGCTCATTTTAACCGATGCAACTATTGTGAAGGTATGAGATCTATCGTATTATATATGTGATAATGCACATATAAAGGGGATCTCAAATGAAGAAGTTCATGAAACGACTGTTAGTTATCGTTCCACTGATATTACTAGTTCTTGCGATCGTCTTCTTTTTCTGGGCAAAAGCGTCTTATGAACCAACACAGGAAGCTTTAGAGTACATGGAAGAGTCAAATGAAAGTGAATTAACATTTGGATCACAACATGCTGACAAGGGGATTATTTTCTATCAAGGCGGCAAGGTAGAGGAAGAGGCATATGCTTTTTTAGCTCACCAGCTTGCTGAGGAAGGTTATTTTGTAGTGATCCCTCGTCTGACGTTGAACCTGGCCATTTTAGATGGAGATAAAGCATCTGAAATGATAAGTAAATATGACGATGTAGGGGAATGGTACATTGGTGGTCATTCTCTCGGAGGCGCTGTGGCATCATCATTTGCTATCGAACATCCTGATGAAATCCAAGGGTTGTTTTTACTTGCAGCTTATCCAATTGAAGATATGTCTGAACTGTCTATATCGACGCTTACGATCTATGGTAAAGATGATGGAGTGGCAGTCCTATCTGATCAAAAAGAAAAAGAAGAGTTGCTCTCTTCTTCAGCAGAGATACACATTATTGAAGGGGGCAACCATGCCAACTACGGCATGTATGGCGAACAAAAAGGTGATAACCCAGGTTCCCTCACTTCTGATCAACAAATCAACGAGGCTGTTCGAACAATTACAACGTGGATAGAAGAATAAACCAAAATAAAGAGCCGTCTATGATGGTTCTTTATTTTGGTTTTATTTCTTTTGTCACGTTTTACTTTACTCAAGCGTGCCAATTATTTAGGGATTCTTTTTAAAGAAACGGGAATGAGGAATAATACGTAAGAAGATTCTCAATAATGGATGATATAGGAAAGAGATTGACAGAGAGCGTATATGGGTTAAGATAGGGAATGTGATGAACCAACCCTCAGAGGGGATGGAAGAATGTATTACGTGAAAAGGCTGTGGATGCTTTGTTAAGATCTCGTTTTCGACGGATACGGTTAACTTCTGTTCAGTTAATCGTTTTGTTTTATTTAATAGCGGTAACGGTTTCTACCTTTCTAATTGGTTTACCGATTGCCCATCAATCTGGCGTGCAGCTATCCTTTATTGATGCCTTATTCACAGCCGTGAGTGCGGTAAGCGTGACAGGTCTTTCTGTTGTGTCGATATCGGATACTTTTAGCGTTCCTGGAATCTTTATTCTTGCTGCTGTCCTTCAAATTGGCGGGATTGGTATTATGACGCTTGGTACGTTTGTCTGGCTTGTGATGGGCAAGAAGATCGGATTAAAAGAAAGACAGCTGATAATGACTGATCAAAACCAATCCACATTGTCTGGCTTAGTACAATTGATGAAGCAAATTCTTGGATTAATTTTCATAATTGAATTAGTTGGCGCTCTTGTCCTTGGTACTTATTACCTTCGCTTCTTTGAGACATGGCAGGAAGCTTACCTTCAGGGATTTTTTGCTGCAGTAAGTGCAACGACAAACGGCGGTTTTGATATTACGGGAAGTTCTCTTCAGCCATTTGCACATGACTATTTCGTTCAATTTATTCATATATTATTAATTATCACAGGAGCCATTGGTTTCCCTGTGTTAATTGAAGTTAAAAACTTTTTATTTGCTAGACAGAATAGCCATCGATATAAATTTTCTTTATTTACTAAATTAACAACAATGACTTTCTTTGTACTCGTTGTTTCAGGAGCTATCCTTATTTGGGCATTTGAAGCGAATTCATTCTTTGCCGGTAAGAATTGGCATGAATCGTTCTTCTATGCCATGTTCCAATCAGTGACAACGCGTAGTGGTGGCCTATCTACAATGGATGTAAATCAATTTCAAGAGCCTACACAGTTGTTGATGTCAGCCTTAATGTTTATTGGTGCTTCTCCAAGTAGCGTAGGTGGCGGTGTGCGTACAACTACATTTGCGATTGTGCTACTCGCTATTTTCTTCTTTGCAAAGGGTGGTACGTCAATTAAAGTGTTTGGACGAGAATTGCATCATGAGGATATTCATAAAGCCTTTGTTGTGTTTACCGTGGCGATTATCGTGTGGAGCTGTGGAATTATTATGCTTTCCTTCTCAGAACCATATCCAATCGTGGCTATTATTTTTGAAGTATCGTCAGCCTTTGGTACCACAGGTTTATCGATGGGCGTGACACCAGGTTTAAGTACTTTTGGCAAAATTGTTATCATGTGTTTGATGTTTATTGGTAGAATTGGAATTCTTTCGTTCCTCTTCCTTATTCGAGGAACAGTTCTTCGGGAAAGATACCATTATCCAACTGAACGAGTGATTATAGGTTAATTATAAAAAAGCAGGGGGATATGATCCCCTTGCTTTTTTTGTTGAATACTTTTAAGTTTTCTTAAGTTCTAATATTCTTGTTTCTAAACGCTCGCCTCCGCTTTTTATGTCTAGCTCCAGTGCCTGCCGTGTCTAAACGCCCACTTCCGCTTGTCGTGTCTAGCTGCAGTGGGCAGACACTCGGTCACTTCACCTTTTCATCCGAACACAAAGACCGTGTTCAAATGAAAAGGCTCCAGTGCCTGCCGTGTCTGAACGCCCACTTCCGCTTTTCATGTCTAGCTGCGACTCGCAGAAACTGCGATATTTCACTCTTTCACCAGAACACAAAAGGCGTGTTCTAGTTCAAGAGCTCCAATATCTCCGTTTCTAAACGCTCGCCTCCGCTTTTCATGGTCATATTTACCAAAAAAAATTGGTATATAAATATCGGGAATTCACAAACTAGTTGTACAAAGGAGGTGATTGACATGGCTCAACAACAAAACAGACAAGGAAGCTCTAACAACCTTGTAGTACCTGGTGTAGCTCAAGCTATCGACCAGATGAAGTATGAAATCGCTACTGAATTCGGAGTGCAACTTGGTCCAGATTCAACTTCTCGCGCTAACGGATCTGTTGGTGGAGAAATCACAAAGCGTTTGGTTCAAATGGCTGAACAACAGCTTGGCGGTTACCAAAAATAATTTTATACCATGGCTGTAAGGGGTGGACTTGTCCATCCCTTCTTGCGTGATTTGATACATAGAAGGAGAGGGTAGCATGTCTTTTGAATGTCCACTCTGTAATAGCTTTGCTGCTATCCAGCTTGTTTGTCAGGTATGTGAAGATAAACTAACAGATAAGGGAAGAGAAGCAGAGTATTACGATGAGTACAGTGCCTATGAATCGATTGAGTCGACTAAAAAAATGGACGGATTCATAAGTAAAGCACATGAATGTCCTCATCTTCTATCATGTCCAACTTGTGGTTGGAATGATGTTTACTTAATTGAAGAATGGAGTACATAGCAAAGAGCTGCCTTGTCTGGCAGCTCTTTGTCTCCATTTAAGAAGAAGGGATATATAGTTTTTTCTCAAGAATGCTTTGAATGACATTGAGAATCGTTGTAAAGAACCAGTAGATGAAGGCTGCTGTTAATAAGATTGGTAAGACTTTAAAGTTTGATGCGGCAATTTGATCTGCGTTATAGGTTAATTCTGAAATCGTAAGTACTGAAGCAAGAGAAGAGGCTTTAACGATATCAATTAAAGAATTCCACACCGGTGGAATGGCTCTTCTCCATGCTTGAGGTAGGATAACCTCTTTGTAAATTAACGATTTTTTCATACCGAGTGACATTGCGGCTTCCCATTGTCCCTTTGATAGGGAGAGAATAGCTGCGCGAAATGACTCTGAAATATAAGCACCAAAATGTAAAATAAGTCCAGTGTAGGCGGCCTGCCAGGCTGTTAATTGAATATCCACTGAAACAAGACCATAATACAAAATAAATAATTGAATAAGAAGAGGTGTGCCTCTAAAGAACGAGACGTACAATTTCGCTATTCCAGATGCGATTTTGCTTTTTGAAAGACGTAACAAAGCGATGAATAAACCAACTAATAGGGCACCAAATATTGAAAAGAAACTAAGTAGAAGTGTATTCTTCGCCCCTTCCAGAAGAAAGGGCAAAGAATTTATTAACACATCAGTTGTCTCACTCACTTACATTTTCTCCATTAAAATATTCTTTAGAAATGTCTGCAAGCGTTCCATCTTCCTTCATTTCTTGTAGTGCACCGTTGATCTTTTCAATAAGCTCTTCGTTTCCTTTTGGTAGGGCAAAGGCCATTTCTGTTTTGTTGAATGTTTCTCCAACGCCTTTTACTTTATAATCCTGTTCAGGAAGCTCAGTTAAAATGAAGAGACGATCATTCATCGCTGCTTCAATGTTACGTTCGTTACTAAGATCTGTTAACACCTGGTTAGCGCCCTTGTAGATTTTCGTTTCAGCACCAGCTTCTTCAGCAGCCTGAGCATAGTTACTTCCCTGGGTAGTTCCTACGGTTTTTCCTTCAAGATCTTCTATACCTTTAATATCATCGTTATTCTCGTTAACGATCACTTGTCCACCTGAATAAGTGTATGGTTCTGTAAAATCAAATTGCTCTTTACGATCATCTGTGATCGTTACTTGATTGGCGACCATATCGATGCGTTCTGTTTCAAGTGAAGATAGAAGTCCTTTCCATTCAATCGCTTTAAATTCGGCTTTCATTCCAATACGATCGGCAACTTCACGTGCAACCTCGACATCGTAACCTGTAATTTCGTTATTATCATCTCGATAGCTGAATGGTGGATAAGTTGCTTCTGTTCCAATTAATAGGGTTTCTTGCTCTTTTGAACTGCCTTCTTCGTTATTTTCTGTATTATCATTGCTACCGCAGGCAGCAAGTACAGTAAGTGTTAATGCAAGCACCAACCCTAGCATCCATTTTTTATTCAAAATAACATCCTCCTTTTAATTCCTACAAAATTGATGTGAATTCTAAATTTATTGTAGTTAGCATTTAACTTAAAGTCAATCAAGAAACATTATTGACGTTAATTTACCGCTTCATGCAAGAAGATAAATAAAAAAAGCTTCCTCGGTTTAAGAGGAAGCTTTCCCTATCATTTTATTAACGAATGCGCAGTTCTGATTCAGTATCAAAGAAGTGACATTTGTTCATATCAAAAGCAAGGCTGATGTTTTGACCATTTTGAATATCCGTACGAGAGTCAACACGAGCTACAAAATCTTGATCAGCTACTTTGGAATAAAGATATGTTTCAGCACCCATCAATTCGGCTACATCAATGACAGCACTTACTTTAGTATCCTGTGAAGATTCGATGAAGACAGGCTCATCATGGATATCTTCAGGACGAATACCAAGCATAACTTCTTTGTTCAAGTATCCTTGTTCACGAAGGGTTTTCATTTTTCCTTCAGGAACTTTCACTTGAATATCACCTAGCTTGAAATAGCCATCTTCTAATGTACCGCTGAAGAAGTTCATTGCAGGAGATCCAATAAAGCCACCAACGAAGACGTTGTCAGGTGCATCGTATACTTCTTTTGGTGAGCCTACTTGCTGGATAAGCCCATCTTTCATAATAACGATACGCGTTGCCATCGTCATCGCTTCAGTTTGGTCGTGAGTAACGTAGATAGTCGTTGTTTGTAGACGCTGATGAAGCTTAGAAATTTCAGCACGCATTTGAACACGAAGTTTTGCATCAAGGTTTGAAAGAGGCTCATCCATCAAGAACACTTGTGGATCACGAACAATCGCTCGTCCTAATGCTACACGCTGACGTTGACCACCAGAGAGTGCTTTAGGTTTACGATCTAATAGGCTTTCAAGCCCAAGAATACGAGCAGCGTCCGTTACGCGGCGCTCAATTTCTTTTTTGTCGAACTTGCGTAGTTTCAATCCGAATGCCATGTTATCGTATACGTTCATGTGAGGATACAGGGCATAGTTTTGGAATACCATTGCGATATCACGATCTTTTGGTGCAACGTCGTTGACGCGACGATCACCAATAACGAGGTCTCCATCTGAGATATCTTCAAGGCCGGCAATCATACGAAGCGTCGTTGATTTACCGCAACCAGAAGGACCTACGAAAACAATAAATTCCTTATCTTTAATATCCAGGTTAAAGTCTTTTACTGCCTCAAATTTGTTATCATATCTTTTGTAAATGTGATTGAGAGCGATCTCTGCCATGTTAATGCCTCCTAAGAAATGAACTCTTTTGCTAGTTCTAAGTCTACTCTATGAAAACGCTATCGTAAATTGGAAGCGTGCACAAAAATACCAATAGGTTTTGTGCATTCTGTACGAAATGCCATTATTTATACGTAATATTGTTGAAAAAGGTAAAAAAACTGCGTTTATTAACGCAGTTCCATCGCAAGAAGAGAAAGGTAAACCATCACAGCTCCTTGAAAACTTTTTACATCAATTCCTGTTTTCTCTATAAATTTATCCACACGATATTGAAGACTATTTCGATGTACATAAAGTTGTTTGGCTGCAAGAGTAATATTTAAGTTAGATTCTAAGTAGATGCGAATACTCTTCAAAAGCTCTGTGTCATGTTGTACGGGTTCGATAGCTTTAATTAAGTAATCAATCGATTCGTCACTTGCCTCGTGGAAGAGGACGGACGGGACCATATCCTGGTGCGTAAATACCATTTGTGATGGCATAAGATTTCGTCCTGTTGAGAACCATTTTTTTTCGGCTTTATAAATCCGTTTTAAATGGCTGTTATCATATTGTTGAATCGTTTGTCCGACAAAAAGAGACATGCCTGTGAAAAAGTCGGCAGTAAGTGCAGCAGCTGTTTGTTTAAGTTCATCTACCATCTGTTCGTCAAATTCATTTGTTTGAACGAGCAGACCTTCTTTGTCATTTTCAAATAGGAGTACAGTTTCTTCTGAAAATAAGCCGGTCATGGCTTCTGTGAAATCGGATAGATCTGATGGAGCATTTTTGAGGTTGAAATGTATGTATCGAATTGGGAGATCTATTGTAAGGTCAACGCTGAGATCGTCCTCAAAAAGAAGAGATGTCCATTTTTTTTGGGTAAGAGTCATGGACTCATTTTCCAGTCGGACAGTAGGGAAGAAGGCATTTAATAACTCATTTTCCTCGTTTGTTAGTCGCGTTTTACGTATGCCAAATCGTTCACCATCGGTTGTTCTATACCAGTGGAAAAGATCAGGTTGATCGGAGGTAACGACGAAATCATTTCCATATAGTTCAGCTAGTTTTGCATTCATAAGTGCCCCTCCTAAGTAACAGTTAACATATAGTATAACGTAATGATGAACACAAATTAATAATGAATCAAAGAAAAGAACCTCTATATGTGTAAGAGGTTCTTTTCTAAATTAGCAGTGATTGTCTTCGTTCAGTTTCAGTGAACGAATGAAAAGCATTTACTTTTATGTGATTATGAATAGTTTTGTTGATCATCATTTCTTCTTTGTTTACCTGAACGATGTGGTGGCTCCTGTTCCATGAGTGGAATAGCTTCCTCGATTTGAGCCTGCTTGTAACTTTGATGAACGGCACCGCCGGCCATTCCTTCATTAACCATACGGTCAATGTCCATATCGTATTTATCGCGACCTTCGTACTGAGAGTCTTCAGTTCTTTTGTTCGGCATCCTTTTTCATCTCCCTATTTCTTTGAATAGGGTTATTATGTGAAGAAATCAGGAGAATTATGAGTCCTGCTGTTCATAGACGTGAAAAAGCATGAGCTCATGAATTTGAGATTGCAGTTTGTTTTGCTCCGATTCAGGTGGAGCAGGTTGATACCATTCGAATTGGCCAGTATGGAGATAAAGAGTACGATAATATGTTCCCTGATAGAAAAAAGATACTTCCCATTTAGGTTTTCTTATTTTTGATCCAACTGATTTATATTGAAAGTGCGAAATCATGGTATTCCCCCAAATCACCTTTTTTATCATCATAACATAGGAAGCTAATACGCAGAATACGTTCGAAAAGAAGTGAGGAGAGAACGTATAAATGCTTGATGAATAAGTGGTTCATCAAAACGCATTGGTTTCGAATTCGCTTCAAAAATCCAGAAATGTCCTTCGCTATCTTTACCAATGTCCAAGGAGCATTCAAGCATCTTTTCTTTTTCTTCAAGTGATTCTGCAGTGCGAATAGCGAGCTCTCTTACCCGAATTTCATCGTCATTGTTGGCCACCTTATGAAAAGGGAGGATTTTTCCTCCTCTTGGAACATGAGTCGTCAGGCTGTTATTCTGTGCAGCTCTTATGCCGATACCTGTGACCTGCCAACTTTTTAATGGTTTTTGCAAAAGAATTCTAAAATCATAAGGATATTCATTATGAGTTGCGAGATCAATTTCACGTTGGATCAAATATTGCTCATGAATTAAGGGAGTGACGTGTTCTTTAACTAAGGCGAGATTTGGAAAGAAACGAGTGTTTTCGTGATCGGTGAATAGAAAACCGGACTTAACAGTTTTAACTTTAAATATTCCTCTACCTTTGCTTCCAGATGCAGGTTTGCAGAAAATAGATGAATATGTTTTTAGAAATGTATTAAGATTCGCATCTGTAAAGCAAGCTGTTTCTGGAATGTGATGCATTAATGCTTCATTCTCAGCTAAGTGATCGAGTATTTCATTTTTGAGGAAAAAAGATCGGTTAAAAAATGGAATGCCTTTTAACTTCAACAAGTTGAAAAAAGATCTCACTTTTGGAATGCGTTCTTCTGCCCTGTCAGGAATTCGATTGTACACAATATTAGGATATGGGAAGCGAAAACCTGTCCATTTTTGAGATGTAGCATCATAGAGATAGCCATTGATATATGAGGGATAAATGTCGTCAGGTGTAAAAACAAACGAAAGCCCTCCGGAATTAGTCAATTCCTTTTGAATGGATTTGAAGATCGCAGCATTGCCACTGAAATGGTGATGTAAGTTAGACCCTGCCAGAATGCCAACAAGAGGTCGAATGGCATCATGAGGAGTTTGAAGCTTTACAATAGAAGAAGAGAAAGCAGGAGAGGGAGAGAGCCTGGATGGCTCTTTCCCCCAATATACATATTGATAGCTACTTTTTTGATGCCACCGATTATTTTCTCTACTGTAAAATAATTCGATCATACTGGTGTAACCAGCTGTTTTTCAATGGTGGATCTTGCTAAAAAGATCGCGTATTCCATTGGTAATGTTCTCGTTTTGGCTTCTTCCGCTTTCAATCTCGGATGGGCAAAAATGCCTCTTCCAGGTTTTGAATTTGCTTCAAATAAATAAATGTCCCCTTCTTTTGTAATCCCGAGGTCAAATCCAATTTCGCCAATAAAGCCTGAAACTCTTTTATCGATGGCACGACTTAGTAGCAGGGAAGCTTCCATTAAATCTGTTTCAACTTGTTTTTTAATACCAAATTCAGAAGTGAGCTCTCCAATTGTTTTAACTGTTCCGTTAGAAGCCATGTGAGTGGTTAAACTTCCAGCTCCTGCAATCTTTGCAGCGATCGCACTAACTTCCCATTTCCCCTCTTTGTTTTTGTTTGTATGAACACGATAATCCATGGAACGCTGATTAATCCGATGTAAGTCAATTCCTTGTTGAGCAATTAAACCGTTCATGCCGTTTGGATATTGGGTTTTAAGAAGGCGTGCAAGAGAGGTATATCTTCTTAGACGATTTTCTTTGTCCGTTCTGAACCTGCAATAATAATACTTCTCATCGGCTGGCTTTAGAATTTGTTGAATCCCAAGCCCAAGACTACCGTTGGCAGGCTTAATAAAGATCTGTTCGTAATCCTTTAACATACGTGAGATTATGGCGCTCTTAGGACTTAATACAGTTTCAGGTAAATACGGCTTAACGATTGAGTCTTCACGTAGCTTTTCGAACATCGTCCATTTATCGAAAAATCCTGGGTTAAACCAGGGAGTGAAATATTGAGATTGAAGTTTCTCCATTGTAGTGCTTACTTGTTCGATGCTTGCTGAGCTTCGATTCGGTAGTCGATCGTATACAACATCAGGAATGGGAACAGTTACTCTGTACCATCCTCGCTTGTTATACATTAATCCTTTGATGCTTCCCGTTTTCCAATCAATATGATGAGCACCAAATGCAAAGCCAAAAGCACCACACTTAGAGGTAGCGGATAGTAGCTTGGCAAAATACATACTGCGCTCTCCGATAGGTCTCATACTATCCTTAGTAAATCCTGCAGTGAAAATACCTACTAAAGGTCCAATATGAAGAGAATTTCCTTTTTCGAAAAGGTGAACAGACATTTCTTCAGGAACACCTAATATTTTCCATAAGTCTTCTGAAATAAGGTATTCTTCTTTGTTACTAGGGTGAGGAGAAACCGTGCAGAATGAGCGTCTTGACCCAAAGCAAAGTTGATTCGGAAAAGAAACTTGGTCAACCCATTCCTTAAACTTTGTTGGAGGAACATAGAAATTCCCTTGAGAATTAATGTCCTTTTTTAATGGAAGAATCGTGTTCATGATTCGATAACCCCTTTCTTCTCATTCATGAGAGACCGGCAATATTGAAACGGTATAAAATGTAAAGAATCGTATGGTTGAATGGCTTTGTGTCCAGGTTTAGAGTTGGCTTCAAGTAACCAGACTTTACCACTTCGGTCAATTCCGAAATCAAGTCCAAGTTCAAACAACGGAGGAAATGTACTCTCGAGGTTAGTAGCAATACAACGGGAGAGGAGATTAATCTTTTGATCTGCGGCTTGGAGAACAGTTTCTGGAATAGAGAGCTTGTGATCACTTTGAATAGAGCCACCACTATGCAAATTAGATACAAAAGAGTCAGAACTCCCTACGCGCGTAGCACGGCCAATCTCCTTCCAACTTTCGATCGACGTTTTCTTCATTACCACTCTTCGATCAAAAGGTCGGTTGTTTTGGTCAAGTAAAGAAAGCCATTCTTGGGCTATATAGTCACGCTGGTTTTGAATTCTCCTCATTATTTTGAGGAAAGAACTGGTTGTATCATAAGTATGATGAAGGACGTTCCCATTATGATTGATTTGAACATCAACTTGATTTTGATTTCGGGTAAGGAGCATTAACCCATTTCCTTGAGAACCTACCACTGGTTTTAGAACGACCTTCTCGTGCTTCGTTAATAAATCGGATATAACGCTAGCGCTAGTAGCAGGCTGAAGCTTAACTGTTTGTGGAAGGTGCCGATTTATAAATGGCTTTTGCTTTAATTGTTTGTATATCGCCCATTTTCCTGGTAACCCGTGTCCTAGAAAAGTAGCGTTAGACTCGTTTTTTAACCACTTAATAAAGGAGGCTTCCATTTCTGTTATGAGACCATTATGGAAGCAGCGATCATAAATAAAATCAGGAATCGGAAAATTTGTTTCCAGCCATTTTTTTGTCTTTGGATCGTATTTCATTCCTAGAAGACTATTTCTAAAGTGCTGATCTGGAGAAAAACGATAGACGTTAAATCCAGAAGTGGATCCTGCTTCACCTAATTTAGAAAGGTAATCTCCTTCATGTTGGAGCGAACGTTGTAAAATACCAAGTGATGTCATACCTTGCTCCTTTTAAGATGACGTGTACCAGTTAATTAAGCGGATAAGTGCTTTAACCGATGGGCGATAGGTACTTGGTGTGATTCCTTCAGAAGTCTTGGAAGGTTTTGTGTTCACTTCAATGATCCAGGGGTGACCATTTTTATCAGAAGACATGTCGATTCCAAGCTCCGCAAATACTCCTTCACTTTCACGATCAATGATCTGTGAAATCTCACAGGCCAATTCGGGAAGGATTCGCTTCATTTGTCTTTTCATTGAATCCTCTAAGGGGGTGAGCCCCTCATCAAACTTTTTTAGTAACGCGCCGCGTGCAATATTGGATACGAACTGGTCATTTGTTCTAGAAACGCGCGAAACGGCTGAGACAACTGACCACTTGTCTCCAATACCTTTCAAGCATAAAATGCGGAAATCAACGGGGCATCCATTGACCTCAATTAGGGGAATGCCTTGTTGAATAAGATAAGGAATCGTTTTAGATCGTGAGCGAATGGTCGTATAAATGTTTTGAAGCGAATGTGACGTGAGCGTTTGATTGCCATTAAAGCTTGAGTAATCAAGGTAATAGAGATCATCTTTCTGAGTGATTCGAAAAATATGTTTTCCCTGACTTCCATTTAAAGGTTTCAAATAAAGGATAGGGTATTTATCGATCATGAAATGAATATCGTCGATTGTCTCTAACAAAACCGTTTCAGGAAGATAGGGTGCGACTTCATCGTAAGAAAGTAACTTCTGATGAACATCCCATTTATCAAGAAAGGATTCATTAAAATAGGGGATCTGTTGATCACGCCAATAGGTTTTTAATTGTTGAATGTAAACGGATTTCTCAAGCTTTCTCGAATGAATTCGATTATAGATGACAGAAGGGATGGGTAGCGTGGCTTCTACCCAGTCACGTTGGTTCCAAATCATACCCGAGACTTTAGTGTCACTCCACGGTTTTAGTGTGTAAACATAGAACAGAATATGATGCTCTTCGCAGTATTCTGCGACTTCTTTACAGAATTCCGTATAGGATCCGAATGGTGTTTCTTTCAGTCTAGAAATGTTAATCGCAAGACAGAAAATAGGACCGATTGAGAGCATTTGTTGCTGATGACTATAGGTAAGTGTAATCGGAAGAGATTGATTTGGAAGAGACAGAGAAGCTAGTAGTTCGGGTGAACAATATACGGTATGACTTGATGAAGTGCGATAGACCTTGACTGTTACAAATTCCTCAAGCACGCCACATCGAAGTCTAAGTGATGTATCTGAAAGCTTCCATTTTGAGGCGATGTTTTCTGGAATGGAAAGGGTATGATTAGATTGAGCTGAGGTTGAATTCTCTGGTTGTAAAATAATCTTTTCAGTATGTTTCATTCAAGACCCTCGTTCAACGTTTTTTCTTTTTTTACCTTCCTTTAACTGGATAGGCAATAGCGGATATCGTATACTATGAAGATGGAGTTTACTATGTGAACGTGAGAAATAGAAAGGTTGAGGTACGATGTCGTCCATTATCATAACGATCCTATTTATGATTGCCATTGGCGCTGTTATAGGTGGGTTTACAAATTCGTTAGCTATTAAAATGCTATTTAGGCCATATGAAGCTCGTTATATAGGGAAGTGGAAAGTTCCATTTACCCCAGGATTAATTCCAAAACGTAGAGATGAGCTGGCAGTCCAGCTAGGTAAAATGGTCGTTGAACATCTTCTAACGGCTGAGGGAATACAGCAAAAAATGAACGATCCAGTATTCAAGCGTACGATGATTGAATATGCGCAAAAAGAAGTTCTTAAACTTTTAGAGTCTGATGAGAAAATTGAAACACTTTTAAAGAAAGGACTTCATCTAGAGGATCCAGCCAAAGATATTAGAGCCAATGCAAGCTCCTACATCAATGGGAAAATTGAAAAGAAACTATTGGATTTGAAAAATAAAGAACTAGCTGAGATTCTTCCGGAAAAAATGCAAATGAGAATTGATAGCTCAATTGAACCAATTGCTGATCTCGTTTTAACAAAAATTAGTGATTACATTGCTTCTGCTGAGGGCAAGCATAAGCTTTCTGTTATGATCGACCGTTATCTTGCAGATCGAGGAACGCTTGGAAGCATGATTAACATGTTTTTTACAAACACAAGACTAGTAGATAAAGTACAGCCTGAGTTACTTCGTCTTCTTAAGCAAGACGATATTCAAAATGTTATCATAACGATGCTTGAGAAAGAGTGGAATTCGCTTAAAGAAACGAAATTTGCAGCGTTTGAAGATAAATTTAATTCAGAAGAACTTGTCAAAGAGGTAACAGATCTCATTGTGAATGAACTCCCAATTAATCACGTTCTGAATCTTAGTCTATCGGAAGCAGTTGATCCATATAAGGAGCGTATTGTTGAAGACATAGTTCCACGACTAGTAGATGCTGCTGGTCAGTATCTCAGTCAGAATCTCCAGCCACTCATGGAACAACTACACCTGGCAGACGTAGTGAAAAGTCAGGTGGAGACGTTCTCTGTTGGACGTCTTGAAGAGATGGTTCTTTCGATTTCACGTCGTGAATTTAAGATGATCACGTACCTTGGAGCTGTGCTCGGAGGAATGATTGGTTTAATTCAAGGAGTAATCATTACCCTTATTGGATGAATTTCGTGTCAGTCTTTGTTATAGTGGGGAAGTACAGGGTTATGAGAGCGAAATAATCCTCATTTACTAAGGAGGTATATACAATGGCAGAGAAAAATCTTTACGACGTAGCATACGAATTAGAAAGCGCAATGCGTGAGCACGAGGACTACACAAAGCTTAAAGAATTATATGATCAGGTAAACCAGGATGAAGTAGCAAAGAAACTTTTTGATAACTTCCGTAACATGCAAATGGAGCTTCAACAAAAGCAAATGAGTGGTCAACAGATCACAGAGGAAGAAGCTCAAACGGCTCAACAACAAGTTGAACTTGTTCAGCAGCATGAAGTGATTTCTCAGTTGATGCAACAAGAGCAGCGCATGAGCCAGGTTATTCAGGACATCAACAAAATCGTAACGAAGCCTCTAGAGGACCTTTACGGTAGCCCTGAAGAAGACGTTCAGCAATAATACAAAAAACGGTTCACCCAATTGGGTGAACCGTTTTTTGTATTCATAGTACCGATTACTTGTTCATAAGAAGTAAGTTAGCGTATAACCTTTGTTGCTGTGTGATTTTGGGTTTATTCGAGTGAAACAAATGCTTCAATCGAATAAGCACAAAATGAGAGAGGTGGTATTAAAATATAAAAAAATAAGGACTATGAAGCGTTTTCTATTACGCCAACAACTTCAAATTGAGTTGGTTGCGAAATGATCGTTTCTTCAATGGCGCACTCAGGACAATTTAATTGAAGTTCTCTTTTCTCATTTCCTCCAATAGTACCTCGAAATTCATGATCACATTCAGAGCATTTGTAAATGTGTGGTTCATTGAATTCTCCTGTGCAGTCAAACCTGATTCTCTCTTTTCCTTTGGTCATAAGTAAAACCCCTTTCGTTATTTGTAATCTATTTGTAATAAACTAGTTTCATATTAAAACTTCCCACGGTGTCCGTATTCTAAACGCCAAATTCATCCAAACATGTCATTATCATAAATTTAAGTGATAAGACAAGAATTACGAGTCATAGAGATAAGTGTTATAAGGACTACTTTTTACACAGGAGGGATCCGAATGGTCTATCAACTTCTTGCCTTAGATATTGATGGGACTTTGCTTAGATCCAATCATAAAATTGATAAGGAAACAAAGGACGCTATTAGCTATGTGAGAGAAAAGGGAGTTTACGTTACGCTAACGACTAGTCGCAACTTTGCATCTGCTAAGAAAATTGCAAAGGCGGTGAAGTTAGATGATGTGATGCTCGTTACTCATAGCGGCGCGTTTATTGCTGAAGAGGTTGAAGAACCGGTTTATGAAGAGAGAATACCCAATCAAGATGTTCGTGAGATTGTTAAGATCCTTGAAGGATTTGACTGCCATATTCGCATTATTCATGAACGATTAGCCGTTGGTAATCGCGTAAAGCATAATCATTACTTATCTGCTAAAATGACGCTCGGAATAGGAGATCCATTATTCTACCCCGTGAACTTTGTTGAAACCTTAAGTGAGTATCTCGAAAAGAAAGATTTATCCCCTCCGAAAATTGACGCTCATTTCTTTAATGAAGAAGAAAGAGAGGAAGCCCGTCTCCTGTTAGAAGAGCGAATTCCTTCTATTTCGGTTGTTCGATCGACAAAATGTAATTTTGGAATCATTCCAAAAGGCGTCTCAAAAGCAAAAGGATTGCGCATTTTAGGAGAGAAATTAGGAGTATCTGTCGATCAAATGGTGGTAATTGGCGATGCGGATTGTGATGCTGAAATGATTCGTCAAGCAGGCCTTGGTGTCGCGATGGGAAATGCTTCTTATGAGCTAAAACGACTTGCGGATTGGGTAACCCGCTCAAATGATCAACAGGGCGTATCCTACATGGTTAAAGAAGTTTTTAGAAGACAAATGCGAGTTCAATTAAAAAGGTAATGGTTAAAGAGAATATAGACGCCTTCATCGAACCCTGGCGATTTATGGGGAATGAAGGCGTTTTTTATGTTACTTTTGAATCATTTTAACAAAATGAAAAGGCTTTCACGAAAAAACCGCTAATATGTATAATGTTTGATAATTTTGAATTCTGGAGGGATAGTATGCAAAAATTACTCGACTTGAATCCAAAGGTGACTGAATTTCTGAAAGGAACGAAAAAACTTTATATTAATGGTCAATGGAAGGATTCGTTATCAGGAAGAACATTTGATACCCTAAACCCCTCAACTGGTGAAGTGCTTGCAACAGTTAGTGAAGCCGTGAAAGAAGATATTGATGAAGCCGTTATGGCAGCTCGTAAAGCTTTCGACAGTGGTCCGTGGTCGCGCATGTCTGCGTCAGCTAGAAGCCGATTAATTTATAAGCTTGCTGATTTAATGGAAGAAAATAAAGAAGAACTTGCCATGCTTGATACGCTTGATAACGGAAAGCCGATTCGTGAAACGCAGAATGCCGATGTACCACTAGCGATTGAGCACTTTAGATACTACGCTGGCTGGTCAACAAAAATTATGGGACAAACCATTCCCGTTAATGGACCATATTTTAATTACACACGTCATGAGGCCTTAGGGGTTGTTGGACAAATCATTCCATGGAATTTCCCTCTACTTATGGCGGCATGGAAGCTTGGAGCAGCTTTAGCGACGGGGTGTACCGTTGTTCTTAAACCTGCGGAGCAAACACCACTTTCAGCTCTATATCTAGCGCAGCTGATGGAGGAAGCTGGATTCCCTGAAGGCGTTGTGAACGTCGTACCAGGGTACGGTGAAACAGCAGGTGATGCACTAGTTAAGCATCCAAATGTAGATAAAATTGCATTTACAGGATCAACTGATGTAGGTAAGTATATTATGAACCAGGCTTCGAATGATTTGAAGCGAGTGACGCTTGAGCTGGGAGGTAAATCACCAAATATTATTTTACCAGATGCTGATATGACAAAAGCGATACCAGGCGCGTTAAGCGGTATTATGTTTAATCAAGGACAGGTTTGCTGTGCTGGATCAAGACTATTCGTACAAAAGAAAGCCTATGATAATGTGATGGCTGATTTAGTGAGTCATAGTCAAAAGATCAAGCAGGGAGCAGGATTGGATCCTGAAACGCAAATGGGACCACTCGTATCCGCTGAGCAGCATGAACGCGTAATGAGCTATATTTCAAAAGGGCAGGATGAAGGTGCTGAGTTACTTACTGGAGGACAGGTTCCTTACGATAAGGGATATTATGTCCAACCTACGATTTTCTCTGATGTGGATGATAAAATGACCATTGCAAAAGAGGAAATCTTTGGACCAGTAGTAGCCGCAATGCCGTTTGAAGACCTTGATGAAGTAATCGAGCGAGCGAATGCTTCGAATTATGGACTAGCTGCTGGACTATGGACAGAGAACCTCAAGTCCGCACACTATGTTGCAAACAAAATTAAAGCTGGTACTGTTTGGGTGAATTGCTATAATGCATTTGATGCGGCTTCTCCATTTGGTGGCTATAAGCAATCTGGTATGGGAAGAGAAATGGGCTCCTATGCACTAAATAATTACACAGAAGTGAAGAGCGTTTGGATTAACTTAAAATAACAGAAGAAAACCGCTCGTCCTTTACGGACGGGCGGTTCTTTTTAATGTTCTATTCTTAGGTGAAGTACTTCCAAAGTTTCAATTCGATCAGCTAATCATCAGAAAATAAAAATATGATAGCGCTATCTTTTTAATACGATTAATTTACCAGCAGAGGATACAACTCGTGCCGTATGGTTTTCAAAACCTTTTTGCTTTAAGAGTTCTTCGCCAACTTTTTTTGCTTCTTTGTCATCCTGTGCATCAAAGCTTTCATCTAGAACAGTCTCTCCGCTTTTTTCGAATGCCGTGATAATGTACTTTTCCATATTATCGCCTCCTCCTTTTAGTTTACCGATGTAATAATTTCTTGTCACTTATTTTTGGAAAAAACGAATCTTTTGAGAAAACGAAACGTTATACTAGTTGGGAAGCTATTTTTCATGTAATGAATGTCAATATAAAGGGGGAAGCTATGCTCGAATTTCAGAATGTATCAAAAAGATTCGGACCTTTTACAGCAGTAGAAGGACTTAATTTATCAATTCCTGAGAATGAGATTTTTGGGTTACTTGGAGGTAACGGAGCGGGTAAGACAACAACATTTCGAATGCTATTACGCCTCATTGATCAAACAAATGGAACGATTAGCTGGAAGAAAGAAGAAATATCTTATGATTCAAGCCATTTAATTGGCTATTTACCTGAAGAACGCGGTCTTTATCCAAAGATGAAAGTGAAAGATCAATTAATTTATCTTGGCAAGTTACGTGGGATGAAGAAAGCTGATATTGAGAAAGAAATTGTTATATGGCTTGATCGTTTCAATGTGCCAGAATATCTTGATAAAAAGGTAGAAGAATTATCAAAAGGAAATCAGCAAAAAATACAATTTATTGCAGCAGTTATTCATAAGCCAGAGCTTCTCATTCTTGATGAGCCATTTAGCGGGCTGGATCCAGTAAATGTGGAAGTGTTGAAAGAAGCTGTTCTTGATTTAAAGAATGCAGGAACAACGATCTTGTTTTCTAGTCACCGAATGGAGCATGTGGAAGAACTTTGTGAGCATCTTTGTATACTACATAAAGGAAAAGCAGTTGTTTCTGGGAACTTAAAAGAAATCAAGCGTTCTTATGGTAAGAAAAACATTATCATTGACGTTGATTTTGATCTAACATTTCTAGAAAATATTGAAGGGGTTCATCACATAAAGCAAGGAATGAATTATAGCACTGTTCAAATAGCAAATGAGCAAGTTTCTCAGAAGGTTTTACACGAGTTGATGAACAAAGGGTTTGTTAGAAAGTTTGAACTAGAGGAGCCGTCATTAAACGATATCTTTATTGAGAAAGTGGGTGCGGCATATGAATAAATTTCTTATTGTCCTCTCCCAAACATATTTAAATCGACTGAAGTCCAAGGCATTTATTATTACAACGGTTATTACGCTACTTATGATCTTTCTCATTACAAATCTTTCGACCATTATAGATAATTTCGATTCGAGTGAAGCGGATCGAGTGGGAGTCATCGATACAGCTTCGTATTATACACAACTTGAAAACCAAATGAAGATGATGGAATCTGATATTGTATTAGAAAAATTCGATGGCTCTGAAGAAAAAGCCGAACAGGCTATTGAAGAGGGTGATCTCGATAGCTATTTGATTCTTAAAGAAAACGAAAATTCCGAACCGACGGCCCTTTATAAAGCGGAGACAGTAGCAGAACAAGTCACTCCACAAGTTCTTGAATCAGCACTTCAGCAATTGAAGAGTACAATTGCTGCTGAGAAAGCAGGGGTTACTCAGGAGCAGCTTAGTGAAATCGACCAACCTGTCCAGTTTCAAAAAGTTGCACTCGAAAAAGGAGCAAAGACAGAAGATGAATTAAATCAAGCAAGAGTGTTCGTTTATGTACTTCTATTCGTCATCTATTTTTCAGTGATTTTCTATGGAAATATGGTTGCTGTGGAAGTGGCGACAGAGAAATCATCGAGAGTAATGGAAATCTTAATTTCAAGCGTTTCGCCAGTCAAGCAAATGTTTGGGAAAATACTTGGAATTGCCTTACTCGGTTTAACACAATATGCGATCATTATTGCAAGTGGGTACCTCTTTATGCAAATGCAGGAAGATGAGCTCGCAGAAGCAGGTTTCCTATCCTTTCTTAATTTTAGTAACCTTTCAGCTTCACTCATCATTTATGCGATCGTATTCTTTATTCTTGGCTATTTACTGTATGCGACGATTCTTGCAATGGTAGGCTCACTCGTTAGTAGAGCAGAAGAAGTTCAGCAAATGATTATGCCAGTCCAGTTTCTCATTATCATCGCTTTCTTTATTGCGATGTTTGGACTAAGTACGCCGTCTTCTACATTTGTCACCATTTCGTCCTTCATTCCCTTCTTTACACCAGTAGTGATGTTCTTACGGGTAGGTATGCTCTCCATTCCATTCTGGGAAGTAGCCATTAGTCTTGCACTCCTAATTGGATCGATTGTGTTTTTTGCAATCATCGGGGCGAAAGTTTACAGAGGTGGTGTTCTCATGTATGGGAAATCATCTTCTTTAAAAGATATAGGCAAAGCGTTAAAGCTATCACGACGTGAGTAATAGCTTTCAACTAACAATCTAGAAAGTTCCGGAACTTTAGTTCCCGGGACTTTTCTTTTTTTTCTTGTCGCATGATGAGTATAAAATCATTGAATGAGAAAAAGCGGAATCGTGCGAACGTGCGCTCGTTTGATTATGGTAAAATGAGAGATAGAGAGCATTAGAAAGGGAGATGAGTGATGAAAGAAGTAACCTTTCTGCACTGCGCGGATCTTCATTTAGACAGACCATTTTCCGGTACAAATCAGTTACCTAAATCCATCCATGAGTTTGTTCGAGAAAGTGCCTATCGTTCATTACGAACAATCGTTGATATTGCTATTAATCAACGGGTAGATTTTGTGCTGTTTGCAGGAGATTTATTTGATAGTAGCTATCGTAGCTTGAAAGCACAGATGATTTTATTACAACAATTGAAAAGATTGGATGAGGCAGGCATTTATAGCTATCTTTCTCATGGAAATCACGATGCGCTAGATGGAGAATGGGTTGATTTAACGTGGCCAGATACAAGTTATTTTTTTGGAGCGGAAGTAGAATCGGTTTCGTATAACAGAGATCAGACACCAATCGCATATATTCATGGCTTTAGCTATCCCACGCGTCATGTGAATGAGAAAATGGTAAGTGCATATGAAAGGGTAGATGAAGAGAGTTTCCAGATCGGAATGCTTCATGGGAATTTAGAAGGACAAACAGAACATTCTTCCTATGCTCCATTCACAATAACTGAACTAATGAATAAGAAATTTGATTACTGGGCTCTTGGGCATATTCATCAGAGAGCAATACTATCAGAAGAGCCCTTTATTGTTTATCCCGGTAATATACAAGGAGCACACTCGAAAGAACGTGGTGAAAAAGGGTGTTATGTTGTAAAGTTAAGCGATTCTGAGCCATCGCTTGTTTTTCATCAAACCGCTGATGTAACCTGGCACAAGTCTATTATTGATATTGGACAGTGTGATACGATCCAAGATCTTTTAAATAACTGTGAAGAAATTTTGAACCAGGAAATTTTCTCTACTGGAGGACATTTCATTAATCTTGAATTAGTTGGCAATAGTCCGATACATTCAGAGTTAATACATGGGGATCATTTAGAAGATATATTGCAGACGCTACAACTTAATAGAGAAATGGAAGACGAAGGATTTGTTTGGCCATATAAATTCACACTAAAATCAATGCCACTCTGGGATCGCGAGAATTTAAAACAGCAGAATGGATTTTTACAGGATATTTTATTTACCTCTGATCAGTACGAGCATTCCCAAATGAAAGAAGCGTTAGCTCCGCTATTTGAACATAGACGAGCTAGAAAAGCTCTACACCCCATTGAAGACGAGCAACAATTAATAAAAGAAGCTGAAGAGCTATTACTTACATATCTCATTGAGTCAAAAGGTGGTGAGAGTTAATGAGGTTACTCGGTCTAACAATTTACGGGTTTGGTAAATTTGAGAATTACGAAATCGAAGACGTTTCAACTGAACTTCAGCTTATCTTTGGAGAGAATGAGGCAGGGAAATCTACACTTATCTCTTTTATTGAATATGTTTTATTCGGTTTTCCTAGCAGGCAGGAGAACTATTATGAAATGAATCATCTCTCGCGTTTTGGAGGTAGTCTCTTTGTAGAAGAAAGTGGTGAAGCATTTAGAATTGAACGGACGAGGGATAGGAATTCTGAAAATCTTTATATCTATTTTCGAGATGGTACTTCAGGAAATAGTGATGATTTAAAAAAGCTCTTAAAAGGAATGAATCGAGCTAGTTTTAGACAAATTTTCTTTTGTAACCTTACAACTTTAAATAATGATCATCATTATGATGAAGAAGCGTGGAATCAAGTCCTTTATGAAGCAGGAATGAGCGGTGGAGCTTCATTACTTGAAATTGAAAAGAATTTTGACAAGTGGCAGGGTGAAATTTTTAAGCCTGGAGGAAGAAAACCTCAACTCAATCAAGATGTGGAATCCTACGAATCTTTAAAGAAGAAAACAAACGAATGGGAAAAGAAAAATGAGAACTACAATGAACTTATCAAAAAGACAAAGGAGTTAGAAATAAAAGTTCAAGAAAATGCTGAGCGGTTGCAATTTATCCAAAATGAGCAGCGAAAGCTTGAGCGTGAGAAGCATATCATTCCTTTATTGAATGAGAAAAAAAGACTTGAAGAAGAGATCGAGAATCTTCCTGAGTTTCATCCTTTTCCTGAAGAAGGACTTATAAGAATGGATAAATGGAAAGAACAAGCTGTTCTTCTTTCTGGGGAATTAGAAGGGTTAAAGAAACGAAAAGAACGACTAGAAAATGATATTCATCACGCTCAGTTGCTTCCTGATTCGAATGCGTTCTTACAAGAGGTATCTTATTGGAATGAAGAAATGATTCTTTATCGTGGGAGAGCAGAAGAAAGAAGAAGACTGCAGAGTGAGATACGCTCACTTAATACAACTTTAGAATCAGAGCTAATGGAATTTGGTCAGACTGAAGAAGCTCTTAAGTCCATCCATCCGACCTTTACTGGACGTGAGAGTCTCAAACAATTGGTGGCGTCCTATCAGCTTTCTGATCAGAAATACCAGTATATTCAGGAAGCTTTTCTTTCTGCACGAGATGAACTGGAGAAAGAGGAGAATGAGTATAATCGTCTGAAAACACGCCTTCTTTCACCGAAAGATCGGGAAAGGTTAGAAAAAGAACAATCGTCTTCTACTAATCAGAAGTGGTCGTTTGGGATGATAGCTGTCGCGTTATTAGTCTTTATTATTCTTGGCATTTATGAAAGTTGGCTGCTTGGTTTTGTAGCAGCGGCTATAGTGGTGGGTGGTGCCATTTTAATGAGAATGACCTCTAAAAGTACTGAGACGAAGAGTGAAGATGAGGTGCTTATTCGCGATAGAGAGTTGAGGAGACAAGCTGAGTCATTAAAAGACCAGGTCGATCGCCTTAATCGAACCTATTTGAAAGCAGCTGAAAAAGTAGACTTGTGGGAAGCAGAAAGGTATCAACTTGATGATAAGTTGAAAGAGTGGAGAACGATTCATCCTTTTCCTGAGTACATTCCTACCGATTCATTGCTTGATGCTTTTGATAGGATTGGGTCAATTAAGAAGGTTCAGACGGAACGAAATCAAAAGCAGCAGCAAATAGAAGATCTTGACTACAGTTTAACGGTAGTTGAAGATAGAATAAAGAAACTATGCGAGCGTGCAAATGTTTCCTACCAGGAGCCTGATAAAGCGATACAGCTATTGCTGCAGAAGGCAGAGGAACAAAGAGAATTAATGAGAGACATAGACCTCGCAACAAACAAGCTTCAAGAACTTGAAGAGCAGCTTGGTGGGGGAACCGAAAAGTGGCAAAGCTGTAATGATGAAATGAACAAGCTGATGCGCTTAGCAGGTGAAGATAATGAGGAAGCGTTTCGTGTGAAGGGAAAGGCTCATAAAGAAGCACAAGAGCTTAAACGACAGCTCGCAACGATTACTTCCCAATTAAGTGATGAATCGTTCGTGGAGCATACTACGGTGGAAGAAATCGAATATCATCGTGAACAGCTGGAGCACGAAGAGACTTCTATTATGAAAAAGCAGCAAGGTCTTTATCAACAGATTGCAAGTGAAAACGAACAAATTCGTCTCTTAACAGAAGATGGAACTTACGAAGAACTTCTCTTACAGCGTCAGCAGAAGGAAGATGAGATTAATTCTCTTGCGTGGAAATGGTCTGTACTGAAGGTAGCATCTGATTTTCTAACGAGGGCGAAGGCAAGGTATCAGGAAGAACGTCTCCCCGCGGTCATAAAGAAAGCAGAGAGCTATTTCAACATAATCACAGAAGGTCGGTATACAGCTATTTATCCTCCTGTAGAAGGTAATAAATTTCGAGTGCTGAACGTGGACGGCCGAGCATACAAGCCGTCTGAGTTAAGTAGAGGCACGGCAGAGCAGTTATACCTTTGTATAAGACTTTCGCTTGCGTCTATTTCGACAGTTCAGATGCCTATTTTTCTCGATGACATCTTTGTGAACTTTGATGAAAAAAGAACTGATGTTGCGAAAGCATTTATTAAAAGATTTTCAAAAGACAATCAGGTTATTTTATTAACGTGTCATTCATCTACAACAGTTGGGATAGATGACAGGATTCACATACTTGATCCGTCGCCAGCTTCCACAAAAAAAGGGACAATCTAATGAGGTGATCTTATGGAAGAAGTTTATAAAATACATTTAGTTGAAGATGAAGAAAATCTAGTGCAAATCTTAAAAACGTATATGGAAAAAGAAGGGTTTCAAGTTAAAGCGTTTATGAGTGGTGAGGAAGCACTTGAGAGTATTCACGAATCTTGCCACCTGTGGATTCTAGATATCATGCTACCTGGGATAGATGGGTATGAGTTATTAAAGAAAATAAAAGCTGAAGACGACGTACCGGTTATTTTCATTTCTGCGAGAGATGAGGATCTAGATCGTATTGTAGGATTGGAATTAGGAAGCGATGACTATATTGCTAAACCATTTATGCCGAGAGAACTTATTATTCGCGCCAAAAAATTATTAAAGAGAGTGTACCAACAATCTTCCCAGAAAAGGTTTGAGATTGTGGAGTATGAAATAGATCCGGTATCGAGAAAAGTACTTGATCGAGGAGAGCCAGTTGAATTAACGACGAAGGAAATGGATTTAATTCTTTTCCTAGTCGAGCATGTGAATCAAACCTTATCCCGTGAACAAATTCTCGTTCAGGTATGGGGGGATGATTATGTGGGGTCAGATCGTGCTGTTGACGATGTGATTAGACGAGTAAGAAAGAAAATGCCACGCATGAACCTTGAAACGTCATACGGCCTTGGTTATCGGTTGATTACATGATTCGCTTAAATTTAACGAAACGAATCTGGCTCTCATTTATGATTCTTGTTCTGCTTGTTGGGGTAGTGATTGCGGTGATCTACCCTCTCTCCATTAAAGGCACGCTAACTGAAGAGACATATCAGATTATTGAAAGTGAGCAGCAGCGATATACGTTTCCGGATCAAGACGGGCCACTTCCTCCTCAAACGGATCAAGATTTTATTGAACGAAGAGACGCGGAGCGTTCGGTTGGCCATACGTTGATTACAAGACTTTATAGTGGACCATTGCAGGGAGACCCCATACCTGATGAAGTAATTATCGAAATGCGTAAAAACGCACTTGATCAGAAAGAAGAGAAGGGGCGCTATGAGTTAACGTATAATAATCAGGCATCCTTGTTTTATGTGATATCTAAAGTAGATGTTAACGGACAAGAAGCGTACTTTATCTCTTATATGTGGGACACGTATCGTAATCAAATGATTGATCGCCTCTGGTTTAGACTTATCATTATTTTGCTTTTTGCATTATTGCTTAGTCTTTTGCCTGCAGCGTGGATTGCAAGGTATTTACGGAGACCACTAACCGTTCTCGGAGAACGCTTCGATCAAATTGCTAACCGCAATTGGAAAGAACCTTTCAAGTGGGAAGGTGATGAAGAGTTCCAGAAGCTTTCCAATCAATTTGAATCAATGAGACAGAACTTAATGAGGTATGATAAGGCTCAGAAAACGTTTATACAGCATGCCTCTCATGAATTGAAAACACCAATTATGATCATTAAAAGTTATGCCCAATCCATTAAAGATGGCGTAATGCCAGATTCTCTTGATAATACAATGACAATTATCCTAAATGAGTCTGATCGGATGGATCAAAGGGTAAAAGGGATGCTTACTTATATTAAACTAGATTCCATTGATGAACCTGAGGGAAACTGGGAACCATTTCGATTTGGGGTTCTTGCTGAAGAGATTCGTGAACGATTCATGTACCAGCGTGAAGATGTGACGTTTACAATATCTGGTGAAAATGTTGAGTTGATGGCTGTTCACGAACAGATGTTAACTGCTATGGACAATCTTGTTCAAAATGCATTGCGGTATGCGAAAAGCGAAATTCACTTAAATGCAATCCAGAGGGATGAAACCATCATACTAGAAGTGTTTAATGATGGAGAAGAAATTTCGTTTCAAAAGGTAGAAAAAGAGCAGTTGTTTGAACCTTTCCAAAAAGGGGATAAAGGTCAATTTGGGATTGGTCTAGCTATTGTAAAGAAAATTGCTGAACGTCACTCAGGTAAAGCTGAAGTGGCGAACTTGGACCATGGTGTTGTTTTCTCAATTATATTGCCAAAAAAACGAAGCGAAAGGTCCTAATGATGTATTAGGGCTATGCTATACTAGGTAAATACATTTTGCCCCGGAGGTGGAAAGATGAAGGAATTCAAAGGAATCGGACATTATCGCGTAGGAGATCAAGTTGATCACTACTTATTAATTAAATCATCAGTAAAAGGTGTAGCAAGTAACGGAAAACCTTTCCTTACTTTAATTCTTCAAGATAAATCTGGAGATATTGAAGC
This sequence comes from Anaerobacillus sp. 63XJN7_5_ISO-PGPR-S23-430, assembly GCF_056173695.1. Taxonomy (NCBI): domain Bacteria; kingdom Bacillati; phylum Bacillota; class Bacilli; order Caryophanales; family Bacillaceae; genus Anaerobacillus; species Anaerobacillus sp. 63XJN7_5_ISO-PGPR-S23-430. The sequence goes on from NZ_CM149686.1 coordinate 598,523, forward strand.
AAAGCTCTGGGATGCTTCTCCAGACGATGAAGAAAGCTTTGATGCTCAGCAGATCATCAAGGTAAAAGGAGACGTGACAAGCTACCGTGGACGCAATCAGCTTAGAATTAAAGCGATACGTCTCGCAACAGACATGGATCAAGTCAAGGTGGGTGATTTCGTTGAAACGGCACCTCTTGAGATGAACGAAATCATGGAGAAAGTGACGCAATATGTATTTGAAATGCGTAATCCAAACATACAACGGATTACACGTCACCTTGTGAAAAAACACCAAAATGACTTTCTGACTTTTCCTGCAGCAACGAAAAATCACCATGAATTTGTGTCAGGCTTATCCTATCATGTTGTTTCGATGCTTGATATTGCCAAGTCGTTAGCGAATCTTTATCCTTCTCTAGATACGGATCTGCTATATGGTGGGATAATCCTCCATGATCTTGGAAAAGTAGTTGAACTGTCCGGATCCATTGCAGCAAGCTATACGAATGAAGGGAAATTACTTGGCCATATTTCCATCATGGTTAATGAAATCGGTCAGGCTGCAAAAGAATTAGAAATTGACGGTGAAGAAGTGATGCTTCTTCAACATCTTATCTTAAGTCATCATGGAAAAGCGGATTGGGGGAGTCCTAAACCTCCTATGATTCGTGAAGCAGAAATGCTGCATATGATTGATAACATTGATGCGAAAATGAATATGCTCGATAGAGCTCTTGATAAAGTAGAACCTGGCGAATTTACTGATCGAGTGTTTGCACTTGATAATCGTTCATTCTACAAGCCTAAAATGAGTACTATTGATAGCTCGAAAAAATAAAACAGGCAAATCCAAGAGAAATGTGCTCTATGAGCCGTTTCTCTTTTTTTATGGTCATGTTACGTTAATTGTAAGCGTATAAGCAAGCCAAGTATCCATTCAATTTACTAACTTAGCCTTAGGATACATGCATAGTGGAGGAAGTACATGAGAATAAAAGATTGGGATCGGAATTTAAAGATACGGCTTTTGGGTGAAGGGATGATGAACATTCTTTTTTGGATGTTCTTCCCGTTTATGGCTATTTACTTTTCGGAGTCCTTTGGCAAAGGAATGGCCGGACTCTTACTTGTTTTATCACAGGTTGTTGCTGTTGTAGCTAACTTAGTAGGAGGATATTGTGCAGATCAGTATGGACGAAAGAAAATGATGTTTATCTCTGCAGTGGGTCAAGGACTCACCTTTGTCGTATTTGCTTTCGCAAACTCCCCATGGCTTGTTTCACCAATGCTAACGTTCATTAGCTTCTCCATTCTTGGGGTATTTGGGTCATTGTATTGGCCAGCTAGTCACGCAATGGTGGCAGATGTTGTGGCGGAAAAAGATCGTAATACGGTTTTTGCCGTTTTCTATACAGCTTTAAATATTTCTGTTGTTGTAGGGCCAATATTAGGCGGTCTTTTTTTCTTTCAACATCGATTCCCTTTACTTCTTATCGCTTCTATTGTCAGTTTCGCCGTCGCGGCATTGATTGCAATCTACGTTCGTGAAACAGCACCAGAGAAAAGAGAAAACAGTCTCGTTTCAGATTCATCTGTAAAATGGACAAGGTTTATTTGGGATCAGCTTCAAGATTATCGAATCATTGTTAAAGATAAGGTCTTTCTTTTATTTATACTTGCTGGAATACTAGTAGCACAAACGTTTATGCAGATGGACTTATTAATTGCCGTTTATTTGAGTGAAAAAGTACCTGACCAACCAGTGTTAACCTTCTTTAATACAGTCATTACTGCAGACGGAAATCGCATTTTTAGTTGGCTTATTTCAGAAAATGGGTTATTAGTTGCTCTATTAACAGTGTTTATGACGACTAAAATGAGTAAATTCAAAGAACGTAACGTCTTTATTTTCTCCTGCATGATTTATGCTGTCAGCATGATTTTATTTGGTCATGTAACGTCCGTTTGGCTACTTGCCATTGCGATGCTTGTATTTACGATGGGAGAACTGATGGTTGTGGGTATTCAAGAGGGTTTTGTATCACGCTTGGCACCGGAAAATATGCGCGGGCAGTATTTTGCGGCTGCAAGTCTTCGCTTTACAATTGGAAGAACTCTTGCACCAGCTGCCATCCCGCTCACAGCTCTCCTAGGGTTTCAATGGACTTTCTATCTCATTAGTTTCCTTGCGATCATTGCGGGAGTTATCTATTATGTAATGTTTGATATGCGAAGTAAACAGGGAGCGTACGGGCAATCATAATTCTTCTAGGAGGAATAAATCACGATCTTTGCTCATAAATTGTAGTAATTAATGGAGCTTGTACGAAAGAAGGAAAGGAAGTGCTTTAGGTGAGAAAGAGTGTTCTTATACTTCTTGGATTTCTATTGATTCTTAGTCTATTTCAGCTTACAGAAGTGTCTTCAACGTTATCGGGAGTATTCTCTTCATTTCCCTGGTGGCTCTATTTTGTACTAGCGGGGATTGTTTACAGCGGTTATAAAACGATGCAATTGACGGCTGAAGAGAAAAAAATCGATCAGATCCATATTGAAGAAGAAGGACGAGTATATGTGGAGAGAATGGAAGAAGAGCGGGAGCGGAGGAAACAGCGTATAACAGAACACTAAATAAAAAAAACGAAAGAGCTAATTTAGCTCTTTCGTTTTTTTTATTTATTCATTTGACTCTTTGGACTCTTCTTCAGTGTTAGCACTGTCATCAGCTGGTTCGTCAGCAGCTTCTTCGACTTTAAAGAGATCTTCAAACTGATCGTCTTTTACTTTAATATCAGACTCTTTAATAAGCTCATCGATTACAGTTGGAACATCTTTTGCGTTTTGTAACATATATTGTTCTTCAACTTGTTCTTTAGCATCTTCAAACGGCATCACCGTTTTCTTCTTTAGCTTAATAATGTGATACCCAAATTGTGATTGGACGATATCACTTACTTCGCCCTCTTTCAATGCAAAGGCTGCTTCTTCAAACTCAGCAACCATGTCGCCTTTTTTGAAGACGCCAAGATCGCCACCGTTTTCAGCAGATCCATCTTTAGAATACTCTTTGGCAAGCTCAGCGAAATCGCCGCCATCTTCCAATTTCTTTTGAACTTCTTTAGCAGTGTCTTCATCGTCAACTAAAATATGGCTCGCTTCTAGTTCAGTGAAAAGGTTTTTGTTTTCATCGTAGAATTCTTTTAGCTTCTCATCTGAAACTTCTACTCCCTCAGTTGCAGCTTTTTGAGCTAATAGCTGCTTACGTACATCAACTTTGAATTGTTCAAGGTCTTTGTAACCATTTGATTGAAGGGCTTGTTCAAGTTGTTCATCGGTTTCAAAGTTTTCTTTAATTTTATCAAGTTCTGCATCGACTTCTTTATCGGTTACATCATATTTATCTTCAAGAATTTTAGTTTGGACAAGGTCACTTAATACTGCTTCACCAGATTGATCTTTTAACGCTTGATAGAACTCTTCCTTTGTAACATCTCCAGCACTTGTTTCGACTACGGCTTCTGAATTATCCGCAGAGTCATTGCTACAAGCAGATATCGCGAGTAGGGCGATCAATGCAGAAAGCATTATGAACATTTTTTTCATCAAACATACACTCCTAAAGGGTTAGTTAAATTTAACAAAATTGTGATACAGTTAATACTATAGCATAGAAAGATAAGTGAAGTTAAATTCAATTGGAAATATGAGAAAAATTACACAAAACAGGCGAATTTTATGGGAAATTGATATAATAAAAGCGAGAATACAGTGTGATTCCCTAACCGGGTTAAAACCACTAAAAAAAGATGAGGCATTTGGCCTCATCTTTTTCAATCGTTCGTTAGGTAATAGGCTACCTAAGATTCTAAGTGAATAAAACTTCTACATATGAAGAAATGAGCAAAATAGTAATAAGAACGTTAATGGTTCTAAATACATTAGGCTGTTTTTCTTCAGGAATGTTTTTCTTCAAGCATAGTGCATTTGTCATTGAATTAAATGTGACTAGAATGAAAGTCGCAAATAGGATGAAGAATATTCCAATCATGGTCATTTCAGTACCTCCCAGAGTCCAATTCGATAATTCGAAGAAATATATAACGGTTTACTTTAACTTATCTTTCGATCCGTAGTATCATGGAAAATATTCGTCCCATAAGGAGCTGTTCAAATGTTTAAAAACCGATGGAAGGCGGCCTTTATCATTCTCTTCGCTGCCGTCATTCTCATCTTCGCAGGAATAGTAGGATTCTATCAATACTATTTTCCTGAAAGTGAAATTGCCAAACTCTCAAATGAGAAAAACACAGAAGAACCTTTTGAAACAACCTTTTCCATCCAGATGAAAAAAGATGAATTGAACGAGATCATCAATCGAGAACTTGAAAAGTATAGCGAGAAACAGGAGAACATCGGTTATAATGTAAACCTTGATGAACTTGCAACTTTCCAGGGGTATGTGACGATTTTTGATCGTAAAGTTGATTTTTTTCTTAAGTTTGAGCCACAGGTACAGCCAAATGGTGACCTTTTATTAAAAGAAAAATCTTTTCAAATTGGTTTGCTTGAACTCCCAAGTGATAAAGTTCTTTCTTTTATAAAAAAGCAGGCATCATTGCCGCCTGAAATAACAATTGATTCTGATGAAGGGACAATCTACATGGCTGTAAGCGAATTAGAATTGAAGAATGATATGAAACTAAGGGCTAAATCATTCGATCTTCCTAATGATGAAATTGTTTTCGATGCTTACTATCCTATTAATTAGTTCCTTGTCCTAATATTATTATGAAGGAAGTCTCATAAGAATTCAATACTGCTGACCTAGTGGCCAATCCAAAAGAACAGAGCGCTGAATTTCAGCGCTCTGTTTTTATTCTATTAGCTATGTTAATGAGCTCAAAATCGAGCAATTATTGTTGTATAGCTAATCTATTAGGGGCATCATATTTTATTCTTTCTCTCTGAAGTCTATTGTTTAATAGAGTGTCAGATTAGTTATTAAGAAGCCCGTTTAATAAGAATATGGAAACCTTCACTTCGATCCTCAACATAAGCATTCTTCGGTGCACGGAGCACCTGAGAAGCGTAAAGGAAGTCACTAAAGCTAAACCCAAGATTTATAGCTGCTAGGATCGAGAAGAACGATACATAAGCTGGCATATAAACTGACGCAATTATAGCTGCGGTCGTAATCGAAACCGCAGGTGCAAGTGCCGCAATTAAAAAGAGGTTACGTGAAATTGGGCTGCACGTTTCACAGCGCATCATCGGTACGATCACAAATCCTTTTTCTAATTTCATTGTTGCTTTTAATCCGGCTATTGTTAAAGGAAGCCAGTGTATTAGCTTATGAATAGGGAAAAGGACAGCTAAGGAACCGAGAAACGGTAAAATTGGTACGATCGCATGTTTTGTTGTCGGGTATAACATACTGAACACAAGATAAAACGCAATAAAGTATAATAAGGTTAACAGCATCGAGAAAATCGTTAATCGATGTGTACCGAATTCGCGATGTAGATAAATCGATTTCCAACAATTCATAAGAATCACCTGCTTTCGTAGCTTTCAATTTAGTTGATGTTTATTGAATACTCGTATACTGTACAGCGATTCTCGGAAGAAATCAACACGTTTTTTTAGAAAGAAATTAGTCAAAATTATTTTGACAAAATCAGCGGTTTTTCGCGCTGGATTAGTCTGGAAAATACATTTCAATTTAAAACCCGTTCCGTTAAACTATAAGTACTATTAATTGCACAGTAAGGAGTTAAGTCAGATGGAAGCTATCCACAAAAGATTAGATAAAATTGAATTTCATATGCGCCTACTTGCAAAGATGGAAGAGGAAGGAGACTATCCCTTTTACCGCCTTGTGATTGACAGAGGGCTGACAGAGTCAGAAGTGTCAGAAGTATATCAATTATGCGTAGAGGTGAACCAAAAAATGCATGAGCAGATCGAGGAGGGTCTCTTGAACCGTTCCACGTTGCTCACGCATTTCGTAGGGATGTTAAATATTAAATTGGAGCCCCTCTCAACCATTAAAGCACTGCAATCTCAAGAAGAGGTTTATAGAGAACTTATGGAGACGCTATTAAAAGTGTCGCCTTATCGTTAGAAAAGATTGGAGCGCTCTTTATCATCTTGTTCAGTGAGTTCTCTAGAGAATTCACTTTCAAGCTTGGTGAAAGATTTTTGGAAGATTTCCATGAAGTCTTCACCATATAGGCCTTTAATGACACACATCATCTCAGTAAATTCAGGGAATTTACCGTATAGTTCTCTAATCGGCATGGAAGCTTTCAAAACACTATCTCGACTTGGTGAATAATGTTTCCATGTTTCCTGAAGCAGCTTCTCTCCCTTTTCGGTAAGCTGTACATATGTATTTCGCTTATCATTCTCTTTTTTTGAGAATGTGAGGAGAGACCTAGATTCAAGTTTTTTTGAAAAGTTAAACGCTGTTGAGACGTGCATAACGCCAAACTTCGCAATATCTGATATTGAAGAGCCGTCAAGATGATAAGCAATTGAAAGAATATGGTGCTCATTAATATTGAGATCGAATGGCTTGAGCCAATCTTGCCAATCTCGCTCAACAGATTTCCAAAGTGCTTTGCTTAATTGGCCAATTCGATGGCTAAAAATCATTGCTTCTTGAATAGAAATTTCCTGTTCTTCTTTCATAAATGCCCTCCTTTACAACTAGATGATTCAAGCTATATTAGAATATTGTTGATCTTCGGTAAAAAAACCGGCTATTTTGAAGCCGGACTGTTTACTTCTTCTTTGACTGTTTCAATCGTCTTCTGCATTTCCTCGACATCTGCCTTTAGCCTAGTTAAATTCGGTTCAATATCCTGTTGAAATGAAGAGATGGATCGTTTAAGGTCAGCGGCTACTTCCTGAATAATTTCTTTGCCTTCTGAAGAAAGCTGTTTTACTTGAGCGGTCAGTTCGTTAAGATCACTTTTAAGCTTAGTAAACCCTTCCTTTATATCATCACTCTTCTCTTTAGCGTCAGTCATTAATTCTTTTCCGGATTTCGGAGTGGTTAAAAGTACAGAAGCAGCGGAAACTACCCCGCCTACTACAAATCCTGTTAATAATGTTTTTGCTTTTCCCATGATGTTCATCCTTTCCTATCCAAATCCTTATACTTCTACTTAAAGACATTAGTTCGCCATCCCAGTCAAGAATCCTGCTTTCTCCTTTCATTAATTCGTTGTGGTTATGAAAGCAGTGGGCATCACATATACCTTTTAGTATACGCTACGGTAAATGGAGGGGACGGGTATGGCTGGATTTATCTTTTTCCTTATTGCAGCTGGCAGTCTACTATTAACCGCAACAGTAAGCAGGCTGTTATTAATTAGAAAATATTCATTTCACAATGAACGAATGATCCGAAAGCAAAAAAGCGCCTACTTATTTGGTACGTTTGCGATTGTTTTCCTTGTGCTTGGGGTATCGATGGCCATGCTTATTTTCTAATGATGTCCTTTATTTTCCCCACGGCTTTCAACTTGCAAACATAAAAACGATATTAAAGGTTAGAATCACGCTCATTTGAGGTATCTTATAGAGAGAAGGGTATTTAAGGAGCGTGAAATAATGAATCGTATGATTAAAAGTGTTTTTAAGAGAATGACAAAGAAGGCAGTAATGGTTATGAAGGATAAAGACAAAATGAAGGATGTTTCAATCGAATCCTTGAAAAAAGGAGCCCTATACAATGGGCGTAAGGGCATGGATGAGATGTGGGTGGATGTGAAGACGTTCTCGAGACTTGTCCAGGAATTTCGTAAAGGAAGTTATCGCGATATTTCAAAAAAATCAGTCGTTATGATTGTAGGAGCATTACTTTATTTTATTAGTCCTATTGATGCGGTTCCTGATTTATTAGCGGGAGTCGGGCTTCTTGATGATGTAGCAGTAATAGGATTTGTTGCAAGTCAATTAAAGCATGAGTTAGAAAAGTTCCGAGAGTGGGAAACAGGAGTGAAAATATAAAAAAACGGCCAATTTGGCCGTTTTTTTTGTGTTTATTTAGAAAGCGAAGCTAGTACGTTTAAGGATTGATTGTACAACTGGAAAGATTAGTACCATTGCAATGGTATTTACTACGGCTGTTGGAAGAACAACGGTAACAAACAGTCCAGTGAATGCGGCGCCACCAGGAAGTCCTGCAAAGACAAGAGCAGCTCCAAGGAATATAGCCCCACTAATCATCGTGCCGATTGCTGTTAAAATTCCAACTGTTACTAATGATTGGCCAAACCGCTGAACGAGTAAATAAAGACCAAAGAAAGCAAAAGCTGTCACAGGTTTATCAATCATGTTAGCAAGTTGTCCACCAGGGAATGTTGTCGTTGCAGCAGAGATAACTCCTGTCGCAAGTCCGAGTACAAGAACGCTTTTGCGCTCAGGAAATAGTAATATTCCTAGAAACATCATTGTAAGAAGCATATCGTTCTTCATGCCAGAAATTAAGCCAGGTATAATTGCGTGTAGAATCGTTCCAATACCAAGTAGTAAAGCCATGAGTACTAAATTTTTTGTTTTCATAAAGAAATCTCTCCTCTTCTCATCTCATTCTCCGTCAAAAGACGGTGTTCTCTCCATCAGTGCGCTATGTGCCTGCTGCGAAAGAACTAATTTTTTATATCATAACAAACGAATGTCCTATTGAAAAGTGTTAAATATTGTGTTTGTGATGGAATGTCTGCATAAAGTCACTTAATGCACGAACTGATTCAAGGGGAACAGCGTTATAGATGGAAGCACGACATCCTCCAACAGAGCGATGGCCCTTTAACCCAACAAAACCTTCTTCTGCCGCCTCATGTAGGAACAGTTCTTCAAGCTCTTTTCCTGGTAAATTGAAAGTTACATTCATTGATGAGCGACTTGCTGTTTCAGCTGTTCCACTATAAAAACCTTTACTACTATCAATCGTGTCATAGAGTAGATTTGTTTTCTCAGCATTCATCTTTTCGATTTCCTTAATACCTCCCTTAGTCTTTGTCCATTCAAGAACAAGGGATAGCATATAGATCGCAAACGAAGGAGGGGTATTATAGAGCGACTTCTTATCAACGTGAGTACGATAGTCTAACATTGTTGGAAGTTGATCTGGGATGTTTTTGAGCATATCTTTCCTTAAGATGACTACAGTTACTCCTGCTGGACCAAGGTTTTTCTGAGCACCTGCATAAATAAGACCAAATTGGTCAATTGGAAGGGATCGACTTAATATATCGCTCGACATATCGGCAACGATAGGAGAATGGGTATGCTTGGGGAATTCCTTCCACTGGGTGCCATGTATTGTGTTGTTTGAAGTCAAGTGAACGTATGCATCTTTGTTACTGTATTGTAGCGTGTCGATCTCTGGTATACGTTTGAAATCATCTTGTTCACTACTTCCACCAACATACGTGTCTCCTAATTTCTGAGCTTCCTTTAATGCTTTTTGGGACCAGCTTCCTGTAAGGAAATAATTACCCTGCTGACCAGTTTGAAGAAAATTCATTGGGATCATTGAGAATTGTAAACTTGCTCCGCCTTGAAGAAAAAGAACTTCATAGTCATCAGGGATGTGAAGCAGTTCTCTTAAAAGCTCATTGGCTCCATCATGGATTTTCTGATATTCTTTGCTACGATGACTAAATTCCATAATGGACATACCTTGCTGTTGATAATTGAGAAGTTCTGCTTGAGCATGATTAAGTACATCTTGAGGTAAGGCGGACGGGCCAGCATTAAAATTATAACGACGTTCCACTAATAGACACTCCTTTAGTAATGTAATGCGATGCCTCGATTTAACTTGTACTCATCCTATCATTAAAGGATTCGGCGGTGCTATATTTTTTTCTAATCTTTTCGAATATTTCGTTCTATTGAAGCAGAAGCATTTGTTCTGCTTCATCATTTTGCTATTCTATATAGAAGTGAATGATAAGAAAGTGGTGTGAACTAATGTATCGAGAAAACAAACCAACTCATATCGGACCATACGATCATCCAGATATTTATCCTGGTCCACGACCAGCTTCATCTTTCCTATACCATAACGGGAAAGCACATCGAATTGATGAAGTTCAAAATACTCCAGTAGAGAAGCAAATTGTTCATTATGCAAGAGGGGAAGACGTGTCGGGTTCTCTTGCATTTGCAACGACAGAACAGTTTACAGTGGAAGAATTGCTGTTATCAGAAGGTTTATCTCCTATTGAAGAGCGAATCCCGCTTCTCGCATATGGATCGAATGTCTGTCTAGCACAGCTCAAATATAAGTTTAGTCTCAATCCTGATGTTAGTGATTTCATTCTCTATTATCGTGCAGAAATAAAGGATACAGACGTCATCGCAGGTTCCTTTCTAGCACCATATGGAGCACTTCCTGCTGTCATTGCTCCAGTTCAGGGAGCGAAGACAGAAGTGTGGGTTACATTTGTTGATCGTGAACAGCTAGAACTGTTAAATCGTACGGAAGGCGGTTATGTACTAAGAGAGCACCTTCATGGCAAGCTTACCCTTAAAACAGGGGAGAATTTCGAACGAGTTTACGCATACTATTATCCACACGGTTACATAAGAGAAGGTTCTTATGTACGATTTAAAGATATACCGGGGGAATCAAATCTCCCATCTATGTGGCAAGCAGATTTATTAAATGAGCTGAAGGCTATGGTCGGGTATGGAGGTCATAGAGAAGAGTTTATTCATGAATTAAGGTGGAATCCAGACTTACGAACAAAGATGTCAACGATGTTAAATGGATTAGATCAAACGTTTGATCATCCAGATTGGGTTGTTCCGAATGGCTTTTATACATTAAAAGAAATGAAACGCACCCAAATGAAAAGGAGACCATAAATGGTCTCCTTTTATGTATCAAGACAGTTTCATTAAGAATTAATGTGCGAACGAATCCCTTCAGCAAGACGCTGTAACTTGTCAGCATCATAGTCATTTTCGTGTGTTTTCCATACCGCTCCGAATCCGTCCCCTTTACCGTAGCGTGGAATAAGGTGTAGATGATAATGAAAAACAGATTGTCCAGCAATCGCTTCATTATTGTTTAGAAGATTCATGCCTTCAGGAGAAAAGTTCGCTTTTAAAGCATTTGCTATTTCAGGAACTGCAGCAAAGAGCTTTGAAGCTGTCTCGGGATCAAGCTCGTAGATGTTTTGCTGATGTTTTTTTGGAATGACGAGGGTATGTCCTTCTGTTACTTGTGTAAGGTCTAGAAAGGCTAGAACGTCTTCATTTTCGTAAACTTTCGCAGATGGAATATCTCCGTTAATAATCTTACAGAATATGCAATCGGGTGAATGGCTCATGTTCATCATCCTTTCAATCTTTTCATATATCGTACCATAATTTTCATTTTCGTTATGACCGCTTCTCCCTAATGTACTTACATATCTTGCAAACACAATCCAATGATTAAACGAAACTTCTATATGATCTAAGAAATATTTATTTTTAAGAATAATTGGATTGGAACAAGAAAAGGCTCTGCCGGGGGTGCAGAGCCCTGAGTGCAACTTGTTTTAAGGGAAGACGCCACACTCTCTATAAGGATGTTCTTAATACCATTGATCTATTCATGTATTTTGAGTTTTATTATCTCGATAACCGACAACTTCGAATGGGAACTATATCTACACTTAAATGAGTCAATAATAAAAGTTAAATAATATCAACGAGACTATAAAATGAAAAATGTCCTTTATGGAAAGTCTTCTGTGAAAAAGGTAAGATGTGGATAGGGGTAAGTGAGAAGGGTGCTGTACGAATCATTCAACTCATTGTTTCACGCTCCAATTGAAAGTTTGTTAAAATGTAAACAAATGACGCGAAATGAGAGGAACGCTATGACGAATTCTATTCTGGAAGTTAGCAATCTTACTGGTGGATACCAGGCGAATAAGCCTGTACTCCATGATCTTTCTCTTAATGTAAATTCAAATGAAATTGTTGGTCTCATTGGCCTTAATGGGGCTGGCAAAAGTACAACAATCAAACATATTCTTGGCTTACTTGACCCAATGAATGGTCGTATCCGCGTGGGTGGTACGAGCTTCTCTGAAAATAAAGATGGTTACCGTAAACAGTTTTCATATATACCTGAAACACCGTTGTTGTATGATGAGTTAACGCTTTGGGAGCATTTACAGCTGACAGCTCTAGCTTATGAATTAAGTGAAGAATGGAAAGAAAGAGCTGAAGCACTTCTTAAAGAGTTTCGGATGACTAATATGAAGAAGTGGTTTCCGGGTCATTTTTCTAAAGGGATGAGACAGAAGGTTATGATCATGTGTGCCTTTCTCGTAAAACCATCTCTTTATATCGTAGATGAGCCCTTTGTTGGTTTAGATCCTATTGGGATTCAGTCCTTCCTTGATATGATGCTGGAGATGAAAGAGGAAGGCGCAGGGGTATTAATGTCGACACATATTCTTTCAACAGCTGAAAGGTATTGCGATCGATTTATTATTCTGCACGATGGCCGAATTGTAATGTCAGGTACTATGGCAGAATTACGGCATCAAATCGGTAATAAAGCTGCTACGCTCGATGATATCTATATTGAAGCGACCAGGAGTGGCAAATGATGCAGCTTGAGACGCTATGGAAAGAAAGGGCAGGGGCCTTTTGGAAAATTGCCCTGCGTTACTTTAGACTAATTGGTAATAGCAGCTTTTTGTTCACGCTTGTTCTTACCCTCATATTCGGGGCGTATTATTACAGTGAATTATTGAAAGTACTTCCTGAAACATTTCCTGGATTAGCGGTCATTACAGTCATTGCTGCAGTGACTGTGGTTCGAACGCCATTAAGGTTCTTTTTGTCAGAAGCCGATCTAGTATTTATGCTACCAGCGGAAAACCGTTTACACGGCTACTTTCGTAAATCTCTATTGTATAGTTTCGGACTTCAAGTATTTATAACCGTTGTCGTTATGACGATTCTTGCACCTCTCTATCAGCACGAGATGTCTGCTGGAACGCCTTACTACGTGTTTGTGATTATTGTGCTGATTGCATTAAAGGGAGTTAACGTCATCATGAAGTGGATGGAACTCCACTTACCAGCTCACCAAACTTCCTGGCTTTATACAATGGTGCGTCTTTTTACTACAATGCTAGTAACATACTTATTACTGGCACAGGCATCATGGATTTTCGTAACGCTCGCATGTCTCATACTTGTAGCGATTCTTTTTCTATTCTTTCTTCCGCTTCAACGTAAATATGCAATCAAATGGGAGAAGCTACTTGTGCTAGATGAACAACAAAGTATGAAGTTCTATCGAACAGCTAATTTATTTACGGATGTCCCTAAATTAAAACAGTCTGTTAAACAAAGGCGTACATTAAGCTCAATTGCGGAGAAACTTCTCCCAACAAATACTGTCTATGAGACGCTCTATCAAAAAGCATTTATTAGGAGTAATGAATATTTAGGTATCTATTTTAGGTTATGGCTTTTAGGACTCGTAGTGATCGCTTTTGTTCCTGGAGTTACAGGTAAAGTGATTGGGACTGCGCTCATTATTTATTTAACAGCTGTTCAACTTCGAACATTGTTCCCTCACTACGAGGCACATGTGATGGTAAAACTTTATCCACTGTCAGATAAAGAACAAATAATGGCGTTTCGCGCCCTGCTAATTCGTTTACTAGGTGCACAAGCAGTTACTTTTGCTGTTATTTCTTTTGTTCTTTCTTTTGACATTGTGTCGGCTGGATTGATTCTTATTGTTGGGTCAGCGGCAGTTGCCGTAGCCACATCTCGAAACAGTAATCTGAAACAGAAGATTTAGTTGACTGGTTTGGTGTTAAAAGTCAGAGCCAAAGGATGTTTTGCAGCATGAGTTATTTAAGTGAGGTAGAAGAAGAGCTTGAATCTTGGGAACGAAAAATAAAGAAAAAATCTTCTATGGTTTCCCGTTCAGCAAAAAAAATACAAAGTCGGATTAACGATAAAATACCTGAACGTATCCATTCGATCGTCACAAATGGTATTAAAACAATGGTCCAAGGTGTTCTGGCTGGAAATACGTATACTGTTAAAGAACCAGATATCAATCAATCGCTTCAAGTGAGAGATGAAAAAGCAAGACGATTAATACTTAAGTATAAACGTATTGCTGCTACAGAAGGAGCAGGTACAGGCGCAGGTGGGATCCTTCTTGGTTTAGCTGATTTTCCTTTGCTTTTATCCATTAAGATGAAATTCCTTTTTGATCTTGCCAGTGTTTATGGATATGATGCTAAGAAATTCGAAGAAAGAGTGTTTATTCTTACGATTTTTCAACTCGCTTTTTCAGCAGATGAGGCGAGGAGGAGCAGTTACGAGCGCATCGCTAACTGGGATGATAACCTTAACCAGATGGAAATAAGAAATAAATACAATGATGAACATGATTGGAAGTCGTTTCAACTCGAGTATAGAGATTATATTGACCTTCCTAAATTACTTCAGATGATTCCTGGTTTTGGTGCAATAGTCGGGGCGTATGTGAATTATCACTTTCTTGACTGGCTAGGGGAAAATGCCATGAATGCTTACAGGAAGCGCATCATTGACGTAAAGGATGAAGAAGAATAGACAAAGAAAAGGCCAGCCGAATGTTCCGGCTGGCCTTTTTGTATCAATTATCTTATTCGAAGCGTGCATCGCTAAGAATGCGATCCATTTCTTCCATATGGTGTGTTTCATCAGCGATCATATCATCAAGCTTCACAACTAGTTCAGTAAATCCTAGTTCCTCTGCTTGCTTTTTACGTTTTTCATAACGATCGATGGTATCTTTTTCAGCCGTTCTAGCTTCAATAAGCATTTCTTTCACATCAGTAAGCTGTTTTACTTCAGCAGGAGCGGTTGTTGGTGTACCACCAAGCACTTTAATTTTCTCTGCAAGATAAAGAGCGTGTCCCTGTTCATCTGCAATTTCACTTTCAAAGAATGGTTTTAGTGTTTGACGATATAAACCAGATACAACAGCTGCATTGTAAGTGTACATAATGCTAGCAGCGTATTCATTTGCTAGATCCACATTAAGTCCATCAATTAGTTCTTGTTTTTTGTCGGCCATTCTAAACATCCTTTCTAAATCTGTTCTGTTTTGGTTCCATATTAATTTTACCCTTCCACTCCGTTAATAAAACATAAACATTGAAAAAGATAGGAACAATAGGATGGATGTTTGACTGATAGTAGGAGGGGTAATATTCAACTATGTAAATCACAATTAGTTAATCTATAGGAGGGCCTAAAGTGAGTAAAATTGCAGTACTTATGACAAGCATGTTTGAAGATGTAGAATATACAAAACCTGCTGAGCAGTTTAAGAATGCAAACCATTCTCTGACAGTAATTAGTACAGAAGCAGGTCAAGAATTAACAGGAAAACAAGGCGAGGCTAAAGTAATATCCGACAAAGGAATTGATGAGGTAAATGCGGAAGATTTTGACGTTCTTTTCATTCCGGGTGGCGTTTCACCTGATGAACTGCGCGCAGATGATCGATTTGTGGCATTTACGAAAAAAATGATGTTTCTAAATAAGAAAACGCTTGTGATCTGTCATGGTCCACAGCTGCTCATATCTGCTGAAGTATTAAATGGAAGAAACATTACAGGATTTAAATCCATTCAAACAGATCTAAAACATGCGGGTGCCAATGTGTTTGATGAAGAAGTGGTAGTTTGTGGTGGAAATTTAGTTAGTAGTAGAAATCCAGACGATATTCCGGCATTCATTGAAAAATCTCTGTCTGTTATGGACAACTGATAAAAAGGAGTGGAAGTAATGAGTGAAAAAAATCATTTAGTTGATAAAGATAGTCAGCTCGATGTAAATAAAGTTGATGATACACTAGATCGTATGAGCGATGACAAAATGGATGATATTCTCTCTAATTTTGAGGACTTTAAAAAATACCTTGCCACTAGAGTCGAAATCGGAGAAAAATTAGGACTTAGTGAAGAAGCGCTAGCTCAAGCTGCAGAAAAAGTAGCGGGTTATCTAGCGAAGAAGGAGGAGCCTAAGAATAGAGAAGAAAAGCTATTACAAGAGTTATGGCTTGTGGGAAGTAAAGAGCAACGTCATGAATTGGCCCATCTTCTTGTACGTATGGTTCTAACTAAAGATAAGTAAAGGCAAAGCCGCTGCTGATACAGCGGCTTTTTTAAAAAGAATTTTATGAGGTGAAGAACTTCACGGAGTTTGGAGAATTGAAAACGGTGAAAGGCGCGATATTATGAATAAAAATAATTTTTTTAGCTCCTTGCCAGGAGCGTTAAAGCAAAAAAAAGTGTGGTTTCCACTTGTACTAAATGCATTTGGACTATTCATCGCTGTTTTGGCAATCATGTTGTTTTCAGAGTTAGCAGAAGAAATATTAGAAAAAGAAACGCTACAATTTGATCAAGCGATTATTTCTGGCGTAGACGGCATTCGTTCCGATGGATTATTAAATGTGATGGAATTTATAACAGAACTTGGCTCTGTTTGGTGGATTTCAGTGGTTTCTGTTGCGACTGTAGCTTTTCTATGGTTTAAACTACGTGATGGTTGGAGCATTCTCTTTTTCGTTATAGCACAGGCTGCAGGCGGACTTTTAACGACAGAACTAAAACATTTTTTTGCTAGGTCAAGACCTTCCATCGATGCTGCTTATGATGCAGTGGGGTATAGTTTCCCTAGTGGACATGCGATGGGATCTTTTCTACTATATGGATTTATTGGTTACCTTATTGTAAGAAGCCAGAGGAGTAGAACGACAAAGTGGTTAAGTGGAACACTAGTATTCTTCTTCATCGTACTGATCGGATTTAGTCGAATCTATTTAGGTGTTCATTATCCAAGTGACGTTCTAGCAGGTTATGCAGCTGGTACACTCTGGCTATTTGTTTGCATTTTCTCTCTTGAATGGGTTCTTTGGATTAAGAGATCCTCGTTAACATTAGGTTCATTCAGAAAAATCTTCTCCAGTAAGAACAGTTAAGTATGCAGGCAATACTTCGAGCGTTGACGGAGTCGTATGATGACGTTCTCCGTCACAGTCGATATTTTGCTCTGGATCAGCTTCTATTTTTAAACGTTTTGTTTGGAAATGAATGATATCTTCGTTAAATCGCGACTGCTTGAAAACCTTTGATTGAAAAATGGACCAAAAAGTTGGAAGAGACGTTTCTTTAATGATTAAGACATCAAATTCACCATCTTGCAGGTTATTTTCAGGGAAGAAAGCTTGGATCCCGCCAGTAAATGGACCGTTCCCTACGATCATCATGACAGCTTCCCCTTCAAAATTCTGCCCATCGGCATCTACTTTAAGATGAAAAGGCTGTGGATTGTTGATCGTTTGTGCAGTACTAATGTAGTAAGAAAGCCTTCCGAAAACTTCTTTTGTATCAGGGTTAATGTTCTCAGAAGCCTGAGTGATTAAGCCGATTCCCCAGAAATTCAAGAAATACTCATCATTTGAGCGACCTACGTCAATATGGGAACGGTTATTTTCTAATAGCTGTTCAACAGCAAGGAGTGGATTCTGGTTGATGCCGATTGCTCTAGAGAAGTCATTGCAAGTTCCTCCAGGAATAATACCGAAAACAGGACGCTTCTCTCTTTGGCAAATTGCATTTGCTAATTCATTTATGGTTCCATCCCCACCAGCCCCAATGAGAATGTCTACTTCGTCGCCTAGTTCTGCGACTAATTCAGCACCGTGTCCTTTATATTCTGTTTTATAAAGGGAAACCTGATCATAGTTTTCTCGTAGTCTTTCTTGGATCGTATCAATTTGATTGACCATTTTAACATTTCCAGCTTTGGGATTTAAGATAATGGCTACACGTGTCAAGTTAATGACTCCTTTCGTATAATCTTCCTTTCTTATTCCCTTATATTCGGTGAAGTACACACGGATAGTAGAATTCGAAAAAAGTTGATTTCGAATTCAATTAGCTGAACACCTCCACATAGTAGCTATCGCAATTAGTTGTGA
The DNA here is from genome assembly GCF_056173695.1 of Anaerobacillus sp. 63XJN7_5_ISO-PGPR-S23-430. Classification (NCBI taxonomy): domain Bacteria; kingdom Bacillati; phylum Bacillota; class Bacilli; order Caryophanales; family Bacillaceae; genus Anaerobacillus; species Anaerobacillus sp. 63XJN7_5_ISO-PGPR-S23-430. The sequence continues at coordinate 616,542 of NZ_CM149686.1, forward strand.
GATTGGACTGATTGACATTGGACTCATTTCTCATGACAATTCACTTCTTAGGGAATTATACTAGTTGGAGAATACATATTTTGACGAGTAGGAGCTTGTAAATGAAGAATATTTTAAGAATTTTCAAGAAAGATTGGAAGGGAATTGGAACGAATTGGGTAGCAGCGATTCTATTAGGTGGTCTCATTATTCTTCCTTCTCTTTATGCTTGGTTTAATATTGGAGCATCTTGGGATCCATATAGTCAAACGGATCAGCTTCCTGTTGGCATTGTCAATGAAGACAAGGGGGCAACCATTCGGGATAAGGAAATTGATGCAGGTGGAGAGTTAACGAAGGAATTGAAAGATAATGACAGTCTTGAGTGGCATTTCTCAAATCGAGAAGCTGCGATGGATAAGCTTGAGTATGGGGACTATTTTGCAGTGATCGTCATTCCAGAAGACTTTTCAGAGAAACTTGGGACAGTTATTAATGATGAACCCGAGAAAGCAGAGGTAGAGTACTATGTAAACGAAAAAGTAAATGCGATCGCACCAAAGATCACTGAAAAAGGTGCGAGTGTCATTGTTGATCAAATTACAAGTAACTTTGTATCGGTTGTGAATGGGACGATCTTTGAGGTATTTAATGATTTAGGAGTAGAATTTGAAAAGGATTTATCTGACATAAAACAGTTCGAGGAATATGTCTTCAAACTAGAAGAGAACCTTCCAGAGATCAATCGTTTGATTTCCGATGCCCTATCTGACTCGAGAGATGCTGAAGATGTGATAAATAAAGTTCAAGGACTTCTTCCGGAAGCTCAGCAAATTACGAGTGAAGGCATTAGTACGATTGATGAAACCACACAATTTTTAAACGAGTCAGAAGATCGCTTGAATAAGCTTGCACCGCAAGTAGAGGAAGATTTAACTAAAGCTCAACAAACAGCTGAGGATGTAAATAAGTTCTTATCGGATTTAAAATCGCCAGATATTGATTTATCCTCAGTAGAAGAAATAAGAAATCAGATAAATCAACAAGTAGATGAATCTGTTCAGCGTATTGATGATGTTGAAGTCGTATTGAAGCAAGTACAGGAAGCTAGCGATAATAACGAGAATGAGGAGTCGCAGGAAGAAGGAGAAGAATCTCCTCAAGAGCCGGTGCAGGAGCCTGCCGCTAACTCGCAGCAGCAAGAGGTTATCGATGAGGCAATCGCTGATCTTGATCAAGTTAAAGAACAGTTACAGACCATTAAAGCAGATAGTGATGAAATTGGATCTACCTTAGCTGATAAGCAAGAAGAAATAGATGATATTTTAACAACTCTTCAGGAAAAATCCGGAGAAACAGCTGATCGAATCGATTCATTCTTAAAAGAGTACAAGGAAAACATTGAGCCTCGTGTTCTTGCTGAAGTGGCAAGTGCGAAAAAGACGTTATCGAATGCTCGATCGACATTAAAAGAGGCGCAAACCACCATCCCTGAAGTGGAACGAATTCTTTCAAGTACTGAAAAGAATATCGGCGAAGGTCAGGATATTTTAGCATACATGTTAAATGAATATCCTTACGTAAATGATAAAGTGAACCAGCTTGCGGATCGAATCAGAGAGATTCAAGGAGAAACAGATATTAACGAGATCATTGATTTACTGAAGAATGATCCTATGGCAGAGCAAAGCTTTTTCGCAGAACCTATAGTGTTAAGTAAAAATTCACTCTTCCCGATTCAAAATTACGGTACAGGTATGACACCGTTCTATACTGTTCTATCGTTATGGGTAGGGGCACTTCTTCTTGTTTCATTACTTACCACTGAAGCCACTGGTTTTGAAGAAGCGTCGAATCGCCAGGTGTATTTCGGAAAATTATTGACGTTTATTAGCATTGGTTTCCTTCAGACGCTTGTTGTAACATCAGGAGATCTCTTTATTTTAAATGTAGATATCGTAAATCCTGTTCTTTTTGTACTATTTGGCATCGTGATTAGCTTTGTGTTCATGTTAATGGTTTATACTCTAGTTGCTGTATTTGGGGATGTGGGTAAAGCGATGGCTATTGTCTTTCTTGTTCTTCAAATTGCTGGGTCAGGTGGAACGTATCCAGTTGCTTTGCTACCAGAGTTCTTTCAAGCAATCCATCCTTATTTACCATTTTCGTACGCAGTAGATTTAATGAGAGAAGCAGTAGGAGGAATTGTATGGGCACGAGCAAAAGAAGATTTATTCTTTTTGGGAATTTTTTCTGTTGTGTTCCTTCTCATAGGAGCGGTACTTAAGGAAGTTATCATTAAAAAGACGAAGTATTTAATGAAAAAGTCCAGAGAATCAGGGTTATTTCATTAATATCCTCTTTGAAGAAAAAGCAGCCTGTCAACTGACAGGCTGCTTTTTCTCACTCTGCTTCTTCTTTTGGAAGGCTTTCTTCGTTAATTTCTTCTTTAAACGCATACGTAAATGTTAGAGCAACGAGTACCCCACCGCCAATCAGGTTACCGATACTTGCTGGAACTAGATTAAAGAACAGGAATTCCATCCAAGAGTATTCAGAGCCATGAATAAAGGATGTGCTGAAATACCCCATGTTGGCTACACTATGCTGGAAGTTTCCGGCTACGAATATAATAACAGGAAGTGTAGTAGCAAGAACTTTACCTGTTAAATCACGAGCTGCAGTAGCAAGAAACGCAGCCATTCCAATAAGCCAGTTTGCAATAATACCTGAGAGAAGAATTTGAAACCACCCTACCGTTCCATGAGATAGAAATTTCATTTTGTGCTCTGTATATGTAGCTAATTCGCTATAGAATTCAGGGGATAATGATCCTGATGCAACGACAAGAGCACCTACCAGCAGGGCACCTAGTAAGTTACCAAAATAACAAACTATCCAAAACTTCATTATATTCTTAGGAACCCAAAATCTCCTTTGGAGGATGTACGTAGGAAGGAGTACGTTAACTTCAGTAAAGAGAATGGCTCCTGAAATAAAAACAATCGCGTATCCTGTTACAAATCCTATTCCTGAAAGAAGATTACTAACACCTTCCGTTTCAACTCCCATAGCAATTAGAACAGAGAAAATAGCTCCGAACGTAACAAATGCCCCAGCTAGGATCGATAAAATAAACTGCCGATTCAGTGGCCTGGCGCTATGAGACTCCCCTTTTGCGATAAATGTTTCAACAATTTGCGCTGGAAAATAAAATTGTCTTTCCGGATATTTTACTTGTTTGTCTTTTTTATTAGAATTCGCCACAATAAATCTCCTATCTCTCTTTTTCTATGATTTCCCTTTTTGTCTTTTGGAATAAACTGACGAATGTGCCTCTACTATGGTGTGAATATAGGAAAGAAAGCTAATTTGCTGTCAACAAGTTAGATTTCCTGGGAAATCAACTCAAAGTTTGTCTGAAATAAGCGAGGTGGAAGGCCACCTCGCTTTCATTAAAATTTCCAGTATCCCGTTTTACCATAGTGCGTATGAAGGTCTTCTTCGAAACGGCGAGTAATGGGTTCGTTTAGACGAAATTCTGGTGATTGACGAACTTCTTCTTTTTTTATATTGACAACTACCGATCGATCCTGCCAGTGAATGTCATGAATCCATTTTGTAGAAAGCAGTACTTCTTTTCCGGAAAACCAGTTTTTAGTATCAACAATGATATATCGAAGCTGCCATGATTCTTCATCAAAAATGAAATCTTTAACATGACCAATTTCACCGTCAGTCGCCTGAATGTGGTATCCAGCTACTTCATTAGTACTTCGCAAGTGATTTTCTTCGTCTTGGTTAGAATGATGCAAAGTTGAATCAACATCAGGTAAATCATCAGCCATAAACGGTCTTGGATACATCCCGTTTCCCCAAGCATTAGTTCCTACCCAATAATAAGGCCAGCTAAAATGGCGATTCAGTTCCATTTCGTGTTTTCTAGAAATAGGTTGATCGGTATCAATATCAGGGCTTTCACTTACTTCTTCAGATGTAAGCGAAACTGAAATAGCTTCATTCTCATGATTCAATTGCTCGATTGAAATCGGAGAAATCAATACCTTTCGACCAGGTAACCATTTGTGTGTATCAACAACAAGATACCGTATAGTCCAATGTTCATCGTCGAAATAGAGCTCTTTTAAGACGCCTTTTTGGCCATCTTTTGTATCGATCGTGTATTTATTCACTTCACTCTCGCTTACTAACATGAGGCTCACTCCTATATGAATAATTCACTTAAGCTAAAAACTACCCGACCACGTTAAGAATTAAACCGAATCTGTTTTTTCGATTTGATAAGTTTTAAGATATGGCTTTCCTGAAAAGATCGTTTTTGGAAGTCCTTTACTTGTGTTACGATTTTTGTGCGCTGTTTGATAAGCTTCAGAAGTTTGCCAATTCTTGAAGTCCTTCTCAGTATTCCAGAATGTGGCGACGATATATGGATCGTTATGAACTGGACGTAAAATTCGAATTCCTTGACACCCGGGTTCATTTTCCACTTTCCCAGCGCGGTTTTTAAACCTATCTTCAAATATCGCCCGTTCACTCTCCTCAACAGGTATATGGTTTAAAACAACAAAACCAGGATCAGTTACCTCGCCTTTTTCGTCCATTAATTCGTACTTCTTAGCGTTTTTGAAAAAAGTTTCGGAAGACGTTTCGTGATAAAGTGCAGCACCATCAGAATTAGAAAAAAGCTTTACATTTTCTCCATCATGATCTTCTTTTACCTTTGATAAATAGTCGTAAGTTCCATATGTAACGTAAACGTTCATCTTATTCATCCTTTCAATGAAGTGATCAGGGAGAATTGCCTGATACTTTACCCTTATTTGGCAAAAACTAAACAGAATCGTCATTGTATATAGTACAAATATAACATTATTTCATGTAAGCTTAGCTGTAATTAAGTTAATAAGGGAGTGCCTCATAGAATGAAAAAACTCGGCATAGGCTTAATCGCAACATTAGCTGTATTCCTCATTGGATTATTAGGGTATTTGGGGATATTACTGGCTGGAAACTATGTCATCGACGAAAAAAAGCTTGTGATGAATTCAGCTACCCAACTTGTTGATGAAGAGGGAGAAATTATAACTAAACTTTATTTTGAAAACCGTGAGCCGGTCTCAATAGATGATATTCCAGACCATGTTCAGGAAGCTTTCGTTGCAACAGAAGATAGCCGATTCTACGATCATCATGGTCTTGATGTAAAAGCAATTGGCCGAGCGCTTTATCGTGATATTCTTGCTGGAAAAAAAGTAGAAGGCGGAAGTACGATTACACAGCAATTAGCTAAGAACGTTTTTCTAACTAATGACAAATCTTGGTTGAGGAAAACGAAGGAAGCTGTTATCGCAATTAATTTAGAACGTAATTACAGTAAAAAGAAGATATTAGAAATGTATTTAAACCAGATTTATTTTGGACATGGTGCTTATGGCATACAGTCAGCTTCCATGTTGTTTTTTAATAAACCAGTCTCAGAGTTAAGTGTTGAAGAAGGTGCCATGTTAGCTGGGCTTCCGAAAGCACCTTCAAATTATTCACCAATTAATCATCCTGAAGAGAGTAAAGAGCGAAGAGATTTAGTGCTATCTTTAATGGAGAAACAGGATTATTTAACACCAAAAGAAGCGGTTCGACTTCAAGGAAAGACGCTATCTCTTGATGTGGCAGAAGTAACAAAGGAAGCAGCTTTTCTTACGTACATTGATATGACGCTTCAAGAAGCGAAGACTCGATTTAATCTTTCGAATGAAGAAGTATTACGTGGTGGTTATAAAATCGTAGTTCCAATGGATAAAGATTTGCAGAAAGCAGCTTATGAACAATTTCAAAACGGAAAGCTTTTCCCAGGAAGTGATCCTAACAATCCGCCTCAAGGGGCTCTGACAATGATGGATGCAAAGAGTGGTGGAGTAGTAGCGGTTCAGGGAGGTCGTGATTATGTTCAGAAGGGTCTTAATCACGTGACCTCAAAGAGGCAGCCTGGATCTGCATTCAAGCCTATAGCCGTATATGGGCCAGCAATTGAGAAAAAGGAATACAGTCCTTACACATTATTAAAGGACGAAAAGACTGACTACGAGGGGTATTCTCCATCTAACTATAATAACCAATACGCTGGTCAGCTCTCTCTTTATGATGCTGTCAGAGTATCTGCTAACGCACCTGCAGTTTGGTTATTAAATGAGATTGGAATTTCATATTCAAAATCTTTTCTTGAAAAAAGTGGCCTTACAATTGAAGATAATGATTTAAAAATCGCTCTTGGAGGGATTGATAAAGGCGTTTCTCCCTATGAGATGATGGAAGCCTATCGTCCGTTTGCTCAAGAAGGAAAGCATGTCGATCCCTATTTTATTAGTAAGTTATACAATAATGACGGCAAGTTAGTAGGTGAAGCAAAACAAGAGGAAGAGAAAGTGTACTCCAAACAAACGGCATGGTATATGACAAGAATACTCGAAGGTGTCGTTAAGAATGGTACCGCCACAAGTGGAGATGCAGATGTTGCTATCGCTGGTAAGACTGGAACAACTTCGTATGAGGGAGTATCGGGTGGTTCGCGTGATGCCTGGTTTGTCGGTTTTACACCAGATTTGGTGGGTGCAGTATGGATGGGGTATGACCGGACAACGGATTCACAGTATCTGACGGGTGGAAGTGAATATCCGGTTCAACTTTTTAAAAAGGTGGTAAATACTTCAATCGATGAGAATAGTACTAAGGAATTTAGTAAGCCTTCAGGATTGAAAGATATGGAAAAACCTATTACCCTTCCAAAAGTGAATGATTTGAAGGCAGATTTTGATTTCCTTTATGGTCTTCCAGCCGTCAAATTGAATTGGACAGCATCCTCTGATGATCGTATTGTTTATCATATCTATGAAATGAAAGATGGGGAGAGAAAAAAGATAGCTGAAGTTGAAGGAAAAGGGGAATATACAAGAAACTCGATCTCATTCTTTGGATCTGTATCTTATCAAGTAGTTCCTTATAATCCGTTAACAGAGCAAGAAGGAGAGGCATCTAATGAAGCTTCCGTCAGTTTGTTCGATAGGTTTAAAGGTAATGAAGAAGAGAAAGAAGATAAAAAGATAGAGGAAAACAGGTAAGTGAGTGAGGATTTTCACTTAAACGCTCGGTTACTTATGGTAAAGTAGACGATGTAAACGGCTTCAAAGTTGGACGATTTTATGACTTTTTTCTTCAATATCTGTACACTGAAGCTTACGATCGCTATAGTATGTAAGGATGTAAAAAAGTACGTTTTGCAATTAGAAAGGTGGACAAGCATGAATAAAGCATCATTTAATGATCAATTTCTTCGGGCATGCCGAGGAGAAGCGACAGATCATACACCTGTCTGGTATATGAGACAAGCAGGTCGATACCAGGCTGAATATAGAAAAATCAGAGAAAAATATTCATTTCATGAAATGAACCTAAACCCAGAAGTAGCGGCTGAAGTGACGCGATTTGCCGTTGAACAGCTTGGTGTTGATTCAGCGATACTATTTGCAGATATTATGACGCCACTTCCATCTATCGGGGTGGATGTTGAAATTAAATCAGGTGTAGGTCCTGTAATCGATAATCCCATTAAGAGTAGATCTGATATTGATCGACTAGGTGAACTTGATCCTCTGAAAGATATTCCTTATGTAATGGAAACTATTAAGATGCTACGTGAGCAATTGTCTGTTCCATTAATTGGATTTAGCGGAGCGCCGTTTACTGTTGCAAGCTATATGATTGAAGGTGGACCTTCTAAGAATTATCATAAGACTAAAGCATTCATGTATTCTGATCCAGAAGGCTGGTATCAGCTAATGAATAAGCTTGGGGATATGACAATTGCTTATCTTACAGCTCAAGTAAAAGCGGGTGCTCAAGCTATCCAGTTATTTGATTCATGGGTTGGTGCTTTAAATGATATGGATTATCAGACGTATATTGCTCCTGTTATGAATCGGATTTTCTCAGCTTTAAAAGAATTGAATGTCCCACTCTTAATGTTCGGCGTTGGAGCGAGTCACCTCATTCAGGAATGGAACAAGCTGCCTGTTGATGTAATTGGAATAGACTGGAGAATTTCAATTAAGAAAGCGAGAGAAGTTGAGGGGATTAAAAAGCCGCTCATGGGGAATCTCGAGCCTGCACTTCTACTTGCACCGTGGGAAGTTATTGAACAAAGAACAAAAGAAATTCTTGATCAGGGAATGGAGACGCCAGGATTTATCTTTAATCTAGGTCATGGGGTGTTCCCACAAGTTCAAGTTGAGACATTGCAGCGTTTAACGAATTTTGTACACGAATATACGCGTAAGAACAGATAATGGAAATGGGGGAGGTATGGCATGAAGCGAACCATTGGCCTATTAGTTATGGCTTACGGTACACCGCGAAGTGAAGCAGAAATTGAACCATACTACACACATATACGTCGGGGGAAGCGACCTACAGAAGAAATGTTGGAGGATTTGATTGAACGGTATGAAGCGATTGGTGGTATATCTCCCTTATCGGATATAACAACAAAACAGGCTCAGAAGCTAGAGGATCGTATGAATGAAGAATTTGGCGAAGAGGTAGAGTTTAAGAGCTATCTTGGCTTGAAGCATATTGAACCTTTTGTAGAAGATGCCGTTCGGAATATGCAGAAAGATGGGATTGAGGAAGCCGTTAGTCTTGTTCTTGCTCCGCATTACTCTACATTAAGTGTGAAAACCTATAATGAACGAGCGAGAGCTGAAGCAGATAAACGGGGCTTCCCCAATATCTATGCGATTGACCAGTGGTACAACGAGCCTAAGTTCATCCAATATTGGGTGAATCAATTACAATCGTGTTTAAGTCAGATTGATGCTAAGGAAAAAAAGAAAACCATTGTTATATTCTCAGCGCACAGTTTACCTGAGAGAATCTTGCAGAACGGGGATCCTTATCCTGGCCAGCTAGAAGAAACGGCAAAGCATATTGCTGAACGAGCTGGGATCGAACATTATGCTATTGGCTGGCAGAGCGAGGGCAATACGCCAGATCCGTGGATTGGGCCAGATATTCAAGATTTAACTCGAGACTTATTTGAGCAAGAAGGTTACACAGGATTTATTTACTGTCCTGTAGGATTTGTCGCTGATCATCTCGAGGTGCTATATGACAATGATTACGAATGTCAACAGATGACCAATGAGCTTGGTGCAGCCTATCATCGTCCGGAAATGCCCAATGCAACGGATGAATTTATAGAGATATTAGCCACAGTTGTGAAGCATGAACTAATAAAAAAGAAGATGATACAGTATGAGTAAACAAACAAAAAAAATCGTGATTATCGGAGGCGGGATTACTGGTTTAACCGCCGCCTATTACCTTCAAAAAGAGATGAGGAACGAAAATCAATCCTATGAAATCACGTTACTTGAAGGCAAAGATCGTTTAGGTGGAAAGATTCAAACGGATACGACAAATGGCTTTGTGATTGAACGTGGTCCTGACTCCTTTCTTGCTAGAAAGGAAAGCGCAGCACGTCTTGTGAATGAAGTGGGAATGGGAGATCAACTTGTTCCGAATTCCACTGGACAAGCCTTCGTATTAAATAATGACCAGCTCTATCCGATTCCAGGTGGAGCAGTAATGGGAATCCCAACGGAGCTTTCTCCATTTATCTCGACAAAGCTATTTAGCTTAAAAGGGAAAGCTAGAGCAGCAGGAGATTTAGTTCTTCCGAGGAGAGAACAGGGAGAGGGAGATCAGTCACTTGGATTATTCTTTCGAAGAAGACTTGGGAATGAGGTTGTTGAGAATTTAATAGAACCTTTACTGTCAGGTATTTATGCAGGAGATATCGATAAACTCAGCCTTATGTCAACTTTCCCTCAATTCTCAGAAGTGGAAAAAAAGTACCGTAGTTTAATTCTAGGGATGAAGAAGACGACACCACCTTCTCGCCGAAGCACTGGTAAGAAAAAGCCGGCTTTTCTTACGGTCAAATCAGGTTTACAGTCATTTGTTATGGGGATTGAAAGATGTTTAACAGACGTTAACATTAGAAAAAATGTTAAGGTGGATCAATTAAAGCAAAATGAGGTCGATGGATCTTACACGCTTAAGACAACAAACGGCGAGGAGTTATCAGCTGATTCTGTTATCATCACGACCCCGCATCAGCAGGTATATCATATGTTACGAGAACATCAGGAAGTAGCTCCGCTAAAGGAAATGCCTTCCACAACGGTTGCAACAGTTGCAATGGCTTTCCCTGAAGAAGCCATAAAAAAGGCAATGGACGGAACAGGATTTGTTGTATCTAGAAACGCTGATTATACGATTACCGCTTGTACCTGGACACATCGTAAGTGGCAACATTCTGCACCAAAAGGAAAAGTACTTCTTCGTTGTTATGTAGGTCGAGCAGGTAATGATGGTATTGTTGAGAAAAGTGATGAAGAAATCGTTCAGACAGTATTAAACGATCTGAATCAAATTATGGAAATTGAAGGACACCCTGAGTTTTATCGAATTACGAGATGGAGACAATCTATGCCGCAATATGAGGTTGGGCACCGTAATAGAATTCAGACCGTCATTTCAGGAATTGAAAAGAAAATGCCGGGCGTTTTTCTAGCTGGAGCTTCATACAATGGAGTAGGTCTCCCTGACTGTATTGATCAGGGTGAGGCAGCTGTAGCCTCAGTTCAAAATTTCTTCAAATAAAAAGAAGGTTCACCGAATGCGGTGAACCTTTTTTATATTTCTCTTCTCTATAGAATACTTAATGAAGTGTATTTTGTATAAATTAACAAATGTTATACTGGAACTATTATCTATTTTTGTTAGTGCAGAAGAAATTCTAATGGTAGAATGTATATGGCAACAATTAGTAATAAAGGAGTACGAATCATGTCGGAAATGGCAAGGCCCTTACTTATTAATATTTCAATGCTCTTTTCAGTTTTATTTCTCTGGAATATGGTCATGCCATTTACAAGAGCAAGCTCGATTAACCTGAAAGAGAAAATAATTTATGGAGTGATCAGTTCCTTGATGGCTCTGCTTTGTATGCTCTTTCCGTTAGAAAAATTCGGAGATACAGTATTTGATTTGAGAGTTGTTCCTCTTATTCTTGTAACATTATATGGTGGCAAACTGCCTGGTCTCATTTGCATGATCACCATTTCTGTAACACGAACTTGGATGGGGGGAGAAAATGCTTGGGTTGGAGTACTTATTGCGATTGTTGGGTTTCTCATTGCAATTGGATTTATGAACTACTTTCAAAGATCAATCCGAAAGTGGAAAGGGATTATTTTCACAGGAATTCTATTTATCATTTCGTATATTGCCATCATTCTTATTTTCTTAGAACCGTTAAAAACCTATTTTTATCCGATCTATTTCACGTCATTTGCAATCGCCTATTTCATTATTTTCTATTTAACTGAACGACTTGTATTAATAAATATTCAACTTCAAGAAACAGTTTATCTTGAGAAACTATCAGTTGCGGGAAAAATGGCTGCTGCTATCGCTCATGAAATACGGAATCCGCTTACGACTGTTAAAGGTCTTCTGCAGTTTATTTCAGCTGATACAGCGGACACCAAAGTTCAAAATTATGCCCCATTGATGCTTGAAGAAATCGAGCGGACGAATAAAATCATTACAGATTATTTGATGCTGATCAAACCTTCAAAAAGTGACTGTGAACAAGTAGATTTGAATAAAATTGTCAGAGATACAGTTGCATTAACGGAAGTATTAGCCTCGTATTACGCGGTTAAGATTCAATATGATGAAAAAGGCGAATTTCATATATGGGGTAATCCCCAAGAATTAAAACAATGTTTAATAAACGTTATAAAAAATGCAATTGAATCAATTGAAGGAGAAGGAATGATTCATGTTGCTTTGCAATACGGAACAAAAAGAGGTACGGTAGATATCGTTATTCGTGATAATGGAGCCGGGATGAGCAAGGAAGAGCTTGAAAAGATCGGTCTACCATTTTATACAACAAAATCGAAAGGAACTGGCTTAGGTACAATGATCACGAACCGGCTAATTCGAAATATTGGTGGAAGAGTGAATTACACAAGTATACTAGGCGAAGGAACGACGGTTACAATAACACTACCAATCACAAAGCAATAGGGGGATAATAATGACGTTCGATCGAAGAAAAAGCATTTTAGAAGCAGCAGAAAAATCTTTTTCCATGTTTGGTTATAAAGCAACGACAATGGATCAAGTCGCTAAAATTGCGAATGTAGGAAAAGGAACCATATATACCTTTTTCAAAAATAAAGAAGAGCTATTCAATGAAATTGTAAGAGGTATGGTGTTGGAGTTGAAGGGGCTTGCTCAAGATTCCATTCATAGAGAGGAGTCCTTTTTTGTCAATCTCCATCGTGCTCTTTATAGTGTGCTAGAACATCGGAAGGAGCACAAATTAGCTATAAAGCTATCTCAAGAAGTGCGTGAAATTGGAACGCCTGCAGCAATGGACGCCCTTGATCTTGTTGAGAAAGCCATTCTTTCTTTTCTGGAACAAGAAATCGAGAGAGGTATTTCTGATGGTGAAGTGAAGAAGTGTGATCCTTCACTTACAGCATTTCTTATGTTTAAAATGTATATTGCACTCATTTTTGACTGGGAAAAAACTCATTCTTCATTTACGAAAGAAGAAATTGCAAATCACCTGGAATTTTATATGATGAGCGGGATTAAATTGAAGTAGCAGTATCCAAAGAAAGTGGACTACTGCTATTGCTATTCTAATGAAACGGTGTTATATTACTTTTTGTAGCAAAAAATGACCATAATTAAAAATTGGTCAATCGAGGCTTTTATATAAAAAGAAAAATGCTTTTTTTTGATTTAAAATGACCAATTGAGAAATTTGGTCAAATAGACAGGAGGACAAAAATGAAAAAATCATCTCGGCTATTTCGGTCAGAATGGTCGTCATTGTTAAAAAATAAAAAAATCTTAATCCCCGTTATCGCGGTGTTGTTTATTCCAGTAATGTATAGTGGAATGTTTTTGTGGGCATTCTGGGATCCTTATGAAAATTTAGATCAAATTCCCGTAGCTGTTGTAAATAGTGACAGTGGGGCAGATTTCGAAGGGGAACATCTTGAAATCGGTAATGAATTAGTAGATAAACTGAAAGATGAACCGGAGTTCAAGTGGGATTTCGTAGATGAAGAAGAAGCAAACAAAGGGCTTGAAGATCAAACTTATTATATGAAAATCCAAATTCCCGAGAACTTCTCTCAGAAATCGACAACTGTTCTTGATGAACACCCGGATAAACTAAACCTTGAATATGTTCCCAATGAAAGCTTTAACTTTCTAGCTGGGCAGATCGGTGGAACGGCTGTTAGTGAAATTAAATCTCAAATTGCTGAGAACATCACTGAAAATTACAGTGAGCTTGTCTTTGATAAGTTCAGTGAAATAGCTGATGGTTTATCGGAAGCAACAGATGGTGCAGGTGAGCTTGCTGATGGCTCTTCCGAATTGAAAGACGGTACACAGCAGTTGAAAGACAACTTAGCCTCTCTCAATGAAGGGTCAATTGAGTTAACCAACGGCATTAGTAGTGCAGAAAACGGGTCCATTGATCTTGCAAATGGCATTAGTAAGGTAAATAAAGGTACAACCGATTTATTAAACGGTTTAAAAGAAAAACAACCAGAAGTTAGTGAGCTAGCTGATGGAGCTTCAAGAGTAAGTAATGGGCTTGGAGAACTTAGTACTAAAATGGGTGAATTTAAAGTTGGCCAAGAAGAACTTCTATCTGGTGTTAAAGAAAGCCGCGCTGGAACGAAGCAGTTAATGGCTGGATTAGATCAATCTGTTGCAGAATTAGAAAATAGTTCATTACCAGAAGTTGATACAGAAGGATTAAAACAGTCACTAACGAGTGGAGTAACGAATGCAACTGCGGTACCTAAAGAACTGCAAGGCGTAATTGAATCAATTCAAGCAAGTGATCAATATACGGATGAGCAGAAGCAGGCGCTAATTAGCCAGCTTCAACCGATTGCTGAGAAATCTGGTTCAGCGGCGAAGTCAGTTGGAGAAGTAGCAACGACATTTGCTAACGCTTCAGATAAACTTTCAGGTGTATCTTCTAAGATGAATGCTCTATTAGAAGGACAAAGGAAACTTGCTCAAGGTGCTAGTGGTCTTTATGAAGGACAAGGAAAACTAGAAGATGGACTCAGTGATCTTGGTGATGGCATTAATCAAGCAGAGTCTGGAATTGCTCAGCTTCAAGAAGGAGCAATGCGGGTTGCAGATGGTAACGATACTGTAGCGACTGGTTGGAACAGCATGATTGATAATGTTGGCACAATTAACTCAGGAATGAATAGACTATCAAGTGGTTCACAAGAGCTTGTGAGTGGACTATCAGAACTAGAAGGTGGTTCGTCTGATTTATCATCCGGTGCAGGTCAATTAGCGGATGGATCTAAAGATCTTGACAGCGGGGCACAGAAACTCACAGATGGTACAACAGAGCTTCGTGATAAACTTGGCGAAGCGGCTGAGGAAACTTCTAATACAAATGCTGATGATGAAACGTACAATATGTTTGCTGATCCAGTAAATGTAGATACAGAAGCCGTCTCATCTGTACCAAACTATGGAACAGGTTTTGCGCCATACTTCCTTTCACTTGGTCTATTTGTAGGAGCGCTACTTATGTCCATTGTGTTCCCACTTCGTGATCCGGCTGGAAGCCCACGTACAGCAATTGGATGGTTTATGAGCAAATATGGCATTCTACTATCTGTTGGAGTGATTCAGGCGCTTGTGTCGGATGCGCTTCTATTATACGGATTGCAAATAGAAGTACAGAGTATTCCATTATTCCTACTCTTCTCTATTGTATCCAGTCTCGCTTATATGGCGTTGATTCAGTTCTTTGTAACAACGTTAGGAGATCCAGGGCGATTTGTAGCGATCATTGTTTTGATTTTACAATTAACAACAAGTGCAGGAACATTCCCGCTTGAGTTAATTCCAGAAGGACTACAAATCTTTAACACATGGTTGCCAATGACGTATACAGTTTCTGGTTTGAAAGCCGTCATTTCAAGTGGTGATTTTGACTTCATGTGGCAAAATGTATATGTTCTCTTAGGATTTATTGCGATCTTTGCTATTGGAACCATTACCTTCTTCTTTGTAGAATTGAAAAAGCGTAAAAAGCATGGCTTGGAACCAGCTATGAATGAATAATGAAACAAGGAGGCTGTCTCTATCATTTGATAGAGACGGCCTCTTTTCTTTTGATAAATGAATGGAAAAACGATACAGTAATAGTAAGAAAGTTGTGATGAAGCGCCATTGAGGGTTTCATATTAGGTTATGGAAGGGTAAGTATTATGAAGTTATGGATTTTTCGGGAGGCAGGAGAGGCGATAGAATGATTACTTTCGAGCATATTAGTAAGAAATTTGCTGATGGTACTGAAGCACTAAAGGATATTAATTTACATATTGAAAAGGGCGAGTTATTAACGCTCATTGGGCCAAGCGGCTGTGGAAAAACGACTACTATGAAGATGATTAATCGATTAATAGAGCCAAGTGGTGGACAAATTTATATTGATGGAAAACCAATATCGGATCAGGACCCGGTTGAACTAAGAAGAAGCATTGGATATGTCATTCAACAAATTGGACTTTTGCCACATATGACAATTGCTGAAAATATTGCCTTAATTCCCAAACTGAAAAAATGGGACAAAGATAAAATAGATAAGCGCGTCGATGAAATGCTTAATCTTGTAGGGTTAGAACCTTCTATTTTTCGGTCTCGCTATCCACTAGAATTGAGTGGCGGTCAACAGCAAAGAGTTGGTGTCATTCGTGCACTTGCAGCAGAACCACCAATTATTTTGATGGACGAGCCATTTAGCGCATTAGATCCTATTAGTCGAGAACAGCTTCAGGACGAGCTTGTAAAGCTACAGAAAGAAATTCAGAAAACAATTGTTTTCGTTACGCACGACATGGATGAAGCTATGAAAATCGCCGATCGTATTGCCATTATGAAAGATGGCGAAATACTTCAGCTAGATACGCCGGATCGCTTGCTACGCCACCCTAAGAATGAATTTGTCCGCAATTTCATAGGTGATGAACGAATGGCTAAAGGGCAAGCTCCAACAGCTGTCGATTTAATGATTAGAAAAGTAGCAACTGTGAAAAAAAGTAGAGGTCTTGCAGAAGCATTCCGTCTAATGAAATCAGAGCGAGTCGATAGCCTGGTTGTAACAGGGCCAGAGCAGGAATATATCGGTGTCGTTACACTAGAACAAGTTCAAAACCATTATGGTGATGATGGGAAACGAATTGTGGATGTGATTGAAGTGATCGAGTCCATTAATGAGAGCACGCTCTACCCTGAAATAGCGAAACGATTTGCTGAAAATCAGCCGATCAGTATCCCTGTAGTTGAAGATAATAAGCTTACAGGATTAGTTACAAGAAGTAGTATGATGCGAGGGTTAGCAGGACTTGAACAATATGATCAAAGAGAGGAGGGAAGCCTGAATGAATGACGAGAATTTTTTCATTCTATTTATTGAGACGATGCAGAATCGTTGGGATGATATACTAGTAGCACTTCAGGAGCACCTTTTCCTTTCGTTCATCTCTATTGTGATTGCGATATTAATATCTGTTCCACTTGGTATTTTTATTTCACGGAGAAAGAAGCTAGCGGAGCCATTCATTGCGGTTGCAGCTATCTTTCAAACAGTACCAAGTTTAGCCCTGTTCGGGTTTCTTATTCCATTTCTAGGGATTGGAAACATAACTGCTATTATTGCTTTAACGGTTTACGCGCTTCTTCCAATCCTCAGAAATACGTACACTGGCATCACTTCCGTAGATCAATCTTCTATTGAAGCTGGAAGAGGGATGGGTATGACGAATATGCAAATTTTGATGAAGATTGAAGTGCCTCTTTCTCTACCGGTTATTATGGCTGGTGTCAGAACAGCTACTGTCCTAACAATCGGAGTTGCAACTCTCGCTACTTTTGTAGGTGCAGGAGGACTTGGCGATATTATATATCGTGGTCTTACCTCGAATAAAGATGAGCTCGTATTAGCTGGTGCACTTCCTGCAACTATTCTGGCTCTTGGGTTTGATTTAATTCTAAAATTATTAGAAAATGCGGCAACTCCTAAAGGAGTTAAAGCAAAAAAATAAAGGGAGAGATTCGTTTGAAGAGAATTACCTTACTTTTACTAGGAGTTGTCATGGTTCTTGCTGCATGTGGAGGAGATAGCGGAAGTGAAGAAAGTGATCCGATCGTTATTTCCGGTAAGCCCTGGACTGAGCAATATATCTTACCACACCTTCTTGCGGAGTACATAAAGGCTAACAGTGATTATGAAGTAGAGGTTGATGCAGGTGTTGGTGAAGTAAATATTCTACAACAGGCGCTTATCGATGGTGATATTGATATGTACGTGGAATATACAGGTACAGGTCTTGAAGCGGTACTTAAAGAAAGTGCTGAATCAGATGAGTCAGCTGATGAGATTTTTAAACGTGTGAAAAAAGGATACAAAGATGAATATAATCTTGTTTGGCTTGAACCACTTGGATTTGAGAATGGCTACACGCTTGCTATGACTCAAGAAACAAATAAAGAGGTAAATGCAAAAACGTTCTCGGACATTATCCCAGCTTCAGATGATATGGTATTTGGTGGACCACACACGTTCTACGAAAGAGAAGATGGTTACGATGCCCTAGTAGAAGCTTATGGTTTTAATTTCAAAGACGAAGTGAGTCTTGATCCGAATATCATGTACGATGCTTTAAATGAAGGTGAAGTCGATGTGATTCCTGCCTTTACAACTGATGGACGAATTGCTCGTTTTGATCTTGCAACAACTGAAGACGATAAGCAATTTTTCCCACCATATTATGCTGCGCCAATTGTTCGACAGGAAGTTCTTGATTCACATCCTGATCTTGAGAAGATTGTGAACGAATTTGCTGGAAGTATTTCAGAAGAAGAAATGTCTGAAATGAATGCAAAAGTGGATATGGATGGAGAAGAGCCTGAGGATGTTGCAATGGAATTCCTGAAAGAAAAAGGATTGATTGATTAATAAAAAAAGCGAGATGAGGAATTCCTCATCTCGCTTTTTCATTTATGTTATTCAGCTGGTTTTAAATCTTCAATCGATTCAGCTTCAACGTATGATGGAACAACAAGTCCTGTTTTCGCACCTTCAAGGTTTACTCCAAGACGGTCCATGTTGTCACCATATTCATCTAGAAGGTCAGCGTGTGTAATTGGAAGCCATCCAGCTACCATTGCGTCAGCATCACCTTCAGAAACAGCGATGAACATAGAAGCTGCATCAAGTTGAGTTAATTTAACCTCATAGCCTACGCTCTCAAGAACTTTAGCTACTACGTTCGTACTTGCGATTTCAGAATCCCATGCTACATATGCAAGTGAGATTTCTTCACCGTCTACTTCATCAGCACCTTTAGTCCATTCTTCTACCATGTCGGAATGTTCGTCTACCCAGTTTTGTGCTGCTTCTTCAGGCTTAGCACCTTCCTGTACTTCGACCATAACATCGCCCATGTCTTCTGGAGTCCAGTTGAACTGATCAAGAATTGTATGAGCAGAAGGCTGATCTTCTTTTAACCCCATACGTGCAAAAGTTTCGATGTTTTCTTCTTCTCCATAAAGACCTTGTGGATCTTCAAGGTATTTAAGGTCGTATTTCGCGAACATCCAATGTGGTGTCCAACCAGTAACGATAATCGGTTCTTCATCATCAATTGCTTTACCAAGTTCTGCAGCCATAGCAGCTGAAGAGGACTCGATTAATTCCCAACCCTTAAGGCTATCGTACTCTTCAAGTGCAGATGTCGTAGCTTTCATAATACCAGCGCCTGGTTCAATTCCTACGATTTCGTAATCTACTGCTTCTCCAACGTTAGTACCGCCTTCGCTGGAACCTTCACTGCTATCTCCGCCATTGTTACCGCCACAAGCAGCAAGAATCAATGTGAGTGACAAAAATAGTGCAAGTCCTGTTAACCCTTTTTTAAAGTTAAACATGTAATTCCCCCTTAATTTTTTGTTTTACCTATATTTTGAGAAATCCGGTCAAGCATAATCGCTAGAATAACAATTGCAAGACCAGCTTCAAAACCAATACCAACTTTGATCTGCGTTACAGCACGATATACGTCTGCTCCGAGACCTGGTGCACCTACTAGAGATGCAATAACGACCATTGATAGTGAAAGCATGATGCTTTGGTTAATTCCTGCCATGATCGTTGGAGTAGCAAGTGGGAGTTGTATTTTAAACAACTTTTGTTTTGTTGTAGATCCAAATGCATTAGATGCTTCGATTAAATCTTCAGGCACCTGACGAATGCCGAGATTTGTAAGACGAATCGTAGGAGGCATTGCAAAGATAACAGAAGCTATGATTCCGGGTACCATACCAATCCCAAAGAATAGAATAGCTGGGATGAGATATACGAATGCAGGCATTGTCTGCATGAAATCCAATATCGGTGTGATAATTCCTCTTACACGGTCACTTTGTGATGCCCAGATCCCAAGTGGTACACCGAGAATAATCGATATGATGACCGAAGTTAAAACAAGTGCTAGCGTTTGAATAGTTGGGTCCCAATAACCGAGATTATCGATTAACAGAAGTCCAAGTAACGTGAATACAGCTATTGGCCAGCGACTAGACCACCATGCCAGAATCGTAAAGATTGCAATGAGAACAAGAGCTGGCGGGAAACCTAGTATGGAAACGATCCCTTCTACGAACCAATCAATCCCAGATGTAATACTATCGAAAACTGGTTCAAGGTTATCGGTTAACGTATCAACAATACTATCAACCCAGTCAGCTAGTGGTATTTTAGGAAAAAGTTGCATTTAGTTCACCTCGCCTTTCGTGGATTCAGTTTCGTGGCCTGCGAGTGCCCCGATAACTGCTCCTCTTACAATGATGCCTTGAAATTTATCGGCTTCATCGACAACGGGGAGAGGAAGGGATGAGTCTGCCATTTTCACAAACATATCCGTTAGTAAAGTCTCTGGTGATACAGTAGGAAGGTCTGTAATCAAAATGTCATTTATATCTTTCTTTTCTTCAATAGCTTTTGCCGTAGCATCTGCTGTAATAGCGCCTAACAGCTTTTTCTTTTTATCAACAATATAAATACTGGATAATTTTTGTTCTCTCATAAGCTCCAGTGCAACACGTGGCCCACGATCAGCTCGTAGCGTTTCAGCACGTTTCATTACGTGTGAAGCTGTTAACACTTTTGAAAGATCCACATCTTCAACGAATCGTTCAACGTAGTCATTTGCAGGATTTGTCATGATTTCTTCTGGAGAACCAATTTGAACGATAGAACCGTCTTTCATTAATGCAATGCGATCTCCAATGCGAAGTGCTTCATCGAGGTCATGTGTAATAAAGACGATCGTTTTTTCCATTGATTCTTGAAGTTCAAGGAGCTCATCTTGCATGTCTTTACGAATAAGCGGATCTAGTGCACTAAATGCTTCATCCATTAATAGTACATCTGGATCGTTCGCAAGAGCACGAGCAAGACCAACACGCTGCTGCATACCACCACTTAATTCAGAAGGAAAACTATTTTCATATCCTTTCAAACCAACAAGTTCAAGTGATTCTTGCGCTTTTTTTGCTCGGTTTTCTTTGCCAATACTTTGTACCTCTAGTCCATATTCCGTGTTTTCAAGAACAGTACGATGTGGAAAAAGAGCAAAGCGTTGGAATACCATACTAAGCTTCTTTCTTCTCACTTCACGAAGCTGTTCAGGTTTCATCCTGACGATATCTTCATCATCAATGAGAACCTGACCTGAAGTTGGTTCAATTAATCGATTGAGTAGACGAACAAGCGTAGATTTACCACTACCTGATAGCCCCATGATGACAAAGATTTCACCGGGATATACATCGAAGCTTGCTCGATTTACACCCACAGTATTTCCAGTTTCTTTAAGTATTTCACTTTTTGATTTGCCCTGATCTAATAGCTTTATAGCTTGTTTGGGCGATTTGCCAAATACTTTTGTTACGTCTTTTACAGTAATTTTGGCTTTTTCCATAGTTTCACCTCTGCCTTTATTAATAAATTTCAACGGTTAAAGTTACAAAAATCACTGAAATATGTCGAAATTTACGATAATCAGTCATTTACTAGTCTTTTTTTACCGACCTATTAAGTATAGAGCGTAGGTACTTAATACTACAAACGTCGTGAGAGCTCAAAATCAGTTAATTCAGTACATACAGAAAAAACTGTACAAACTAAACAGGTAAATGCTTAAGTATCGTCAAGGATGCTAGTATATGCTACAAGGTTCACGTGTAAACTTTACAATAAGCGAGGTTAACACTAAACTATGAAATGACAAACGATTGGAAAAGTAGGTGCATAGTTTGCGAGATAATAGAGTAGAGAATGCGAGAGAACGTGTTATTGAATCCATCTCTAAAAATATGGATATATATAGCGTCACGCCTTCTGTGGGGCGACTATACGGAGCAATGTTCTTTGAGAAAGAGCCAATGACTCTTGATGAAATGAAGGATAAACTTCAAATGAGTAAGACAAGTATGTCTACCGGAGTAAGAACTTTAATCGACTTAAATATGGTTGATAAGGTATGGAGAAAGGGCGAGCGTAAAGATCTTTACGAGGTGAAGTCAGATTGGTATCAAACCTTTACAGATTTCTTTTGTATTCACTGGCGTAAAGGAATTGAAATGAATAGAGATGCTTGTAGAGAATCCATTTCTGAACTTATGGACGTACTGGAGAATGATATTTCTAACGAAGAAAAAATGACGGCAGAAGCAGATTTAGATAAAATGTCTTATGCGTTGGGATACTATGAGTGGTTGAATAAGGTAGTGGATTTATTTGAATCTAGAAAGATATTTGATGTTATTGATAATGAAGAAGAGTAGAGGGAATTAGCAAGATATTGCTTCATGAAAATTTTGAATACGTTCTACATAATAACAAAACGTGCAGGGTTTTCCCTGCACGTTTTGTTATAGGATTTTACTTAAGAAAGCTTTCGTCCGTTCGTTTTGAGGATTTGAGAACAGTTCATTTGGAACATTTTCTTCAACGATATATCCCCCGTCCATGAAAATCACACGATCGCCTACTTCACGAGCAAACCCCATTTCATGTGTGACAACAACCATCGTCATACCTTCTTTGGCAAGGTCTTTCATGACTTCTAGAACTTCACCAATCATTTCAGGGTCAAGTGCAGAGGTTGGTTCATCGAAAAGCATAACTTTTGGCTCCATAGCAAGAGCCCTTGCTATAGCGACACGCTGCTTTTGCCCCCCTGATAGTTCCCCTGGATAATTATTGGCTTTATCTTCAAGGCCAACTTTTGCGAGAAGCTCCTTCGCCTTTTGGGCTGAGTTTTGTTTGTTATCCCCTTTGACTTTAATTGGGGCTAATGTCACATTTTCAAGCACGGTTTTATGCGGGAAAAGGTTAAAATGTTGAAAAACCATTCCAACATCCTGTCGAACTTTGTTGATATTCGTCTTAGGGTCAGCTATGTTGTGGCCGTTTACGATCACACTACCACCAGTTATTTCTTCTAATTTATTTAAACACCGAAGAAAGGTACTTTTACCTGAGCCAGAAGGACCAACGACGCATACAACCTCTTTTTCTTTTACGTCTGTATTAATATTCTTAAGTACTTCTAAATCTCCGAACGATTTCTTTAGATCTTTTACTTGGATGATGCTCATTGTTGCTCCTATCTCCTCTCGTTCTACATTCTTCCTTCGTTTGGAAGGGTTTGCCGATAAATTCTATTATACCAATCCTTGATTCATTTATAAAAGAACTTGTCCTTATTGAGGGGAAACTAGGGATTGTTAGCTGTTGTACTATAACCAGCATTCTTTTATAATAGCTAGTGAAAACGTTTGCGCAAATTAAGAAATTATCTTTTTCTAGGAGGATGCAGCATGGCACAGCAGTGGTGGAAGGAAAGCGTCGTTTATCAAATATATCCTCGAAGTTTTAATGATAGCAACGGTGATGGCATTGGAGATATTAAGGGAATTACGGAAAAGCTCGATTATTTAAAAGAGTTAGGAATAGATGTCGTTTGGCTCTCACCAGTGTATCAGTCACCGAATGATGATAATGGATATGATATAAGTGATTATCGAAACATTATGGATGAGTTCGGTACGATAGAAGATTGGAATGAGATGTTAGAAGAGATGCACAATAGAGGGATTCGTCTAGTTATGGATCTCGTTGTTAATCATTCTTCTGATGAGCACAAATGGTTTTCTGAAGCGAGGAAATCGAAGGATAATCCATATCGTGATTACTATATATGGCGAGAAGGAAAAGGGGATCAGCCTCCTAACAATTGGGGCTCCTTTTTCGGTGGGTCTGCATGGCAGTACGATGAGGAGAGTCAGGAATATTTTCTTCATCTATTTTCAAAAAAGCAGCCTGATTTAAATTGGGAAAATGAAAAATTGAGAGAAGAAGTCTATGATCTGATGAAATTCTGGCTAGATAAAGGGGTGGATGGATTCAGAATGGATGTCATTAATTTGATTTCCAAAACCCCTGGTTTACCAGATGCCGAAGTAACAGCAGATTCTCCTTATCAATGGGGAGGAGAGCATTTTGTAAATGGACCTAAATTTATTGATTATATGAATGAAATGAATGAAAAGGTTCTGAAGAAATTCAATGCTATGACTGTTGGTGAAATGCCAATGGCGACACCTGAGGATGGAAAAAGGTACACAAATGAAGACACCGGTATTGTAAACATGCTCTTTCAATTCGAACATATGGATGTGACGAGTGGACCTGGTGGGAAGTGGGATCAGCAGCCATGGAAACTCACTGATTTAAAGCGGATTATTTCAAAATGGCAAACTGAGCTACACGGAAATGGGTGGAACAGTCTTTACATGGAGAATCACGATCAACCTCGCTCAGTTTCCGTATTCGGTGATGACCAGGAATATCGAGTAACATCAGCAAAAATGCTTGCAGCCTGGCTTCATTTTCTTCAAGGTACGCCTTATATTTATCAAGGTCAGGAGCTTGGTATGACGAATGTCTACTTCAATTCAATTGAAGAATATGAAGATATAGAAACGCTTAATATGTATACAGAAGAAGTTATTGAAAAAGGAGAAACACCAGAGAAAGTTTTAGAGGCGATCCATAAAAAAGGTCGTGATAATGCGCGAACCCCTATGCAGTGGACTGAAGAGGAGAACGCTGGATTTACGACGGGTAATCCGTGGCTAAAAGTAAACGACAATTATCATGAGGTTAATGCGAGAAAGGCTTTAAGTAATGAAGATTCTACTTTTTACTTTTATAAGAATTTGATTCGACTTCGAAAAGAACTTCCAGTCATGATCCATGGTGATTATCAGCTGCATTTAGAAGAAGATGAGAATTTGTACGTGTATACAAGAAGCTATAATGGTAGAAGCTTACTTCTTGCAGCAAACTTCTCAAAAGAAACATGTGAGATGAAGCTGCCTCACACCCTAAGTGGTGGAGAGTTACTGGTTCATAATTACGAGGAAGTAAGTCATCTCTTGCAGAATGAGTCGATTATGAGACCGTATGAAGTGAAAGCATATTTACTATAGGAAGAAACGTGGGCATTCGCTCACGTATTCTTTTGTACAAGCTATCATAGGCTTATTTAGTTATCATTTTATTGGTTTTAAAAGGATTGAATTCTCTGTTTCGAGGGAAGCTAATTTTGGGAAAAAGAATTTACATGAAAAGTGATCGGTTTCCTTTTTCTTTTTGATTAAGTCATGTATAATAACAAATGTACATTTGTTCATGAGTGTGTTTACTAAATTTCAATATAAAAAAAGGAGTGTATACATATGACAACGACTCAAATGGATTCACTTGCTGTTAACACGATTCGTACGCTTGCAATCGATGCGGTTGAGAAAGCGAACTCGGGACACCCTGGGATGCCGATGGGTGCTGCACCAATGGCTTATACGCTATGGAGCCAATTTTTAAATCACAATCCTTCTAATCCAGAATGGTTTAACCGTGATCGCTTTGTTCTATCTGCAGGACATGGTTCTGCTCTTCTATACAGCATGCTACATTTATTTGGTTATGATGTTTCAATGGAAGACTTAAAATCATTCCGTCAATGGGGAAGCAATACACCAGGACACCCGGAATTTGGTGAGACACCTGGAGTTGACGCAACGACTGGTCCACTTGGACAGGGACTTGCTATGGCAACTGGTATGGCGATGGCTGAGCGTCACTTAGCAGCAACATATAACCGTGACGACTTCAATGTTGTGGATCATTACACATATAGCATCTGTGGTGATGGTGACTTAATGGAAGGTGTATCTTCAGAATCAGCTTCTCTAGCTGCTCACTTGAAATTAGGTCGTCTTATAGTAATGTATGATTCTAATGATATTTCTCTTGATGGTGATCTTGATCAGTCCTTCTCAGAGAACGTACAACAGCGTTATGAAGCATATGGCTGGCAAGTTATCCGTGTTGAAGATGGTAATGACATGGATACAATTGCAGACGCTCTTAAACAAGCGAAAAGCAATACTGAGCAACCAACACTAATTGAAGTGAAAACTACAATTGGTTATGGTTCACCAAACAAAGGCGGCAAAAATACTTCTCACGGTGCTCCTCTTGGTAAAGATGAAATTGCACTTGTAAAAGAGAACTATAAGTGGACGTTTGACGAAGACTTCTTTATTCCTGAAGAAGTGAAAGGTCAGTTTGCTGAACTTAAAGAAGCTGGCAGTAAGAAAGAACAGGAATGGAATGAATTGTTTGCACGCTATGAAGAACAATATCCTGAGCTTGCGAAGCAATTAACTGCTGCTCTAAATAATGAACTTCCTGAAGGATGGGATAGTGAAGTTCCTACTTATGAAAGAGGAACAAGTACAGCATCTCGTGCGGCATCTGGTGAAGTTCTAAACGCACTTGCTAAAAACAATGCGCAAATCTTCGGTGGATCAGCTGACCTTGCATCTTCTAACAAAACAATGTTAAAAGATGAGCAGGACTTTTCACCAGCGGATTATAGCGGACGCAACATCTGGTTCGGAGTACGTGAATTCGGCATGGCTGCGGCGATGAACGGAATCGCGCTTCATAAAGGTCTTCGCATCTTTGGAGCAACGTTCTTCGTATTCTCTGACTATCTTCGCCCTGCACTTCGTCTATCTGCATTGATGGGAGTACCGGTAACATACGTATTCACTCATGATAGCGTAGCGGTAGGAGAAGATGGTCCAACTCACGAACCTGTTGAGCAACTAGCTTCACTTCGAGCAATGCCAGGTCTTTCAGTTATTCGTCCTGCAGACGGTAACGAAACGGCTGCTGCTTGGAAGCTATCCGTTGAAGAAACAAATCACCCAACTGCTCTAGTGCTTTCTCGTCAGAATCTTCCAGTTGTGACAGATTCACATGATCAAGCATACGAAGGTGTTAAGCGTGGAGCTTACGTTGTAGCTGGTGGAGAAGACGCTGAAGCGATTCTTCTTGCATCTGGTTCTGAAGTAGGTCTAGCTGTTGAAGCTCAAGAACTATTAGCAAAAGAAGGTATTTCTGCATCAGTTGTCAGCATGCCAAGCTGGGATCGCTTTGATAAGCAGTCTGCTGATTATAAGCAAAGTGTACTACCTGACAATGTAACAGCACGTCTTGGTATCGAGATGGGCGTATCATTTGGCTGGGATAAGTATGTTGGCCAAAAAGGTGATATCCTTGCAATTGATCGCTTTGGAGCTTCTGCACCTGGCGATACGGTAATCAAAGAGTTTGGGTTCACGCCTGAAAATGTTGTAACTAAAGTTAAGACAATGCTCTCTAAATAATACAATAGGTTTTAGTTGAGAGTGAGAGGCTTTCAGAAGGCGAAAATGGTCTTTCTGAAAGCCTTTTTCTTACCAAAAGATAACCAATTTTGAATACACAGGTGTTGCTATGGAAAAGGATAAACTTACAAAGGTAGTAGAGGCCGCACGCTTATACTACCAATTAGACTATAGTCAACAGGAAATCGCTAAGAGACTTGAGGTTTCAAGGCCAACTGTTTCCCGTTTATTAAAGCAAGCGAAAAGAGAAGGAATTGTTGAAATCAAGATTCATGATCCTTCACAGGATGTGCATTTGCTTGCTACCGATCTTGCAGAAGCTTATGGACTTTTAGATGCCAGAGTCGCAATTGTTCCAGAATTTGAAGATCAACTTGTAAAAAAACATATCGGTAAAATTGCAGCTGATTATTTAAATGCAACTATTCAAGATAATGATTTAATAGGAGTTTCCTGGGGAACAACTCTGAATGAAATCGGTAAGAATCTTCGTCATCAATTACTTAAAAACGTTTCAGTTGTACAATTAAACGGAGGAATTAGCTATTCCGAAACTAACACATACGCTTACGAAGTCATTCAAATGATTGGTCGTGCCTTTCATGCTACAAGTCACTTCTTGCCTGTTCCGGCTATTGTAGATCACCTTCTTGTAAAGCAAACAATGGAAGAGGATAGGCACATTCGGCGTGTGCTTGATATGGGCCGAAATGCGAATATCGCTCTTTATAGTGTTGGAATTCCAACAAATGACTCTGTTATTGTTCAAGCTGATTATGTGTCAGAACAAGAGCTTGAAGCGATTCATTCAAAATCTGTAGGAGAAATTTGTTCACGCTTCTTTGATGAAAAGGGAATGCTTATTCATGAGGAGTTAAATGAACGAACAATCGGAATTGATCTTGAAGATCTTTCAAGGAAAGAGAAAGCAATATTAGCTGCAGGCGGTCCGAAGAAAGTTGAAGCGATTTACGGGGCGTTGCAAGGTGGCTACGCAAATGTTTTGGTAACGGATCATTATACGGCTCGTGCCTTATTAGAGAAAAAACAGGGGAGGTAAAAAGCATGAAAATCACTGTTTTAGGACCATGGGGGGGATACCCTAAGGCTGGAGAAGCGAGTGCAGGATATCTCATTCAGAGTGAAGGGTACAACCTGTTAATTGACTGTGGAAGCGGAGTTCTATCTCAACTCCAACATCATCTATCTGTAGAAGAGCTTGATAGTGTAATCATTAGTCATTATCATCCTGACCACATTGCAGATACAGGTGTTCTTTACCACGGTCGCTTAATTCAATCAAAAATTAAATCTGAGCTTCCTGTGTTGCCAATCTATGGTCATCCATATGATGAAGCTGGATTTAATAGCTTGGATCATAAGCCTTATACAGAAGCAAGGGAATATAGAGAAGAAGATATTTTGGAACTTGGTCCTTTCTCTATTACTTTTCAAAAAACAAAGCACCCAGTTATTTGTTACGCAATAAGGGTAACAGATGGAGAGCATAGCATGGTGTTTACTGCAGATTCTAGCTATATAAAAGAATTTGAAACGTTTTCTGCTGGAGCTGACCTACTCATTTCCGAATGTAATCTATACAGTGATATGGATGGCTCTCAGATGGGACACATGAATAGTACGGATGCTGCTAAAATTGCAAAAGAAGCGGATGTATCTACACTGATGCTGACACATCTTCCGCACTTTGGTGATTTATCAGAACTTGAGAAGGATGCTAAACAACATTTCGATGGTGAAGTGATGCTTGCATCTACGGGGCTCGTGTGGAATTCAGAAAAATAGTTATAGTGAAAAACCAGAACGATATTGCCGTTCTGGTTTTTTAATGGGAAGTATGCAGCGGGCAGGGTCTCGATCGCTTCAGGCCTTCATCCGAACACAAAAACCGTGTTCAAATGAAGGCCCTCCAGCGCTTGTCGAGGCTAAACGGGCGCTTCCGCTTTTCATGTCTAGCTGCAGCCTCCAGACACTTGGTCACTTCACCCTATAACTCGAACACAAAGAGCGTGTTCAAGTTATAGGGCTCCAGTGCCTGCCGTGTCTAAACGGAGGCTTCCGCTTTTCTTTATTCCCCTAATGTTGAGTCTAGTTTTCCGTTCATGTCCATTAGGAAGCCGATTTCTCGGCCGAGTAGTCTGGCTAGTTCTTTGGATTTTTTTTCGCCTTCGGATTTGATTTGTTCAATGGTTAGGCTTGAGTTTAGGTTTGATGCCCCTACGATGACAGGGATTTCACCTTTTTCGTAATAAACGATTTTCATATTGCTCCTCCTCATAGTACGTTTGTTTACAATATTCGTAGAGCGAGAGCGGGGAAAGGGTAGTGTAGGTGGGGTTTTTCGTTCTTTTGTCAGGGTGTCATAAGTATCAGGTTTTGATTCCTTACTGATATTTCATTAGAATAGAAGAAGAATAAACAGGAGGTAAGGCTATGCTTTATATAGATAATGAAAACATCATGGATGCGGGGCTTAATCTGGCAATAGAGGAATACATTTTGAAGGAGCTTGATCCTGAGGAAACGTACTTGTTGTTTTACTCGATGAATCCGACAGTGATTGTAGGAAAAAACCAGAATACGATTGAGCAGATTGATACGAGTTATATACGCGAAAATAACGTGGATGTGATCCGTCGTCTTTCTGGTGGTGGAGCCGTCTATAACGATCAAGGTAATTTAAGCTTTAGTATTATTACAAAGGATGATGGAAACAGCTTTCATAACTATAAGAAATTTACGGATCCGGTTGTGAGGGCTCTTGGTAAGCTCGGTGTCGACGCAGAGCTAAGTGGACGAAATGATTTGCTCGTGAATGGCAAGAAAATTTCAGGCAATGCTCAGTTTTCGACAAAAGGTAGAATGTATAGTCATGGTACGCTTATGTTTAATGTCAACTTAGAGAATGTCGTAAAAGCACTTAAAGTAAACAAAGAAAAAATCGAGTCGAAAGGGATTAAATCAATTCGAAGTCGTGTTACGAATATTAGTGAGCATATGGATCAGGAGATGACGCGAGAAGAGTTTAAACAAACGCTACTTCAGTATATTTTCGAAGAGAAAGAGGAGATCCCATCTTATAATCTGAAGGAAAAGGATTGGGAGGCGATTCACAAAATTGCTGAAGAGCGCTATAAAAGCTGGGATTGGAATTATGGTCGTTCACCGAAGTTTAATGTTCAGCATTCCAAACGCTTTCCGATTGGTTCGATTGATGTTCGACTTGAAGTTAAAAAAGGATACATCGAACAGGCTACCATTTTTGGAGATTTCTTTGGTGTTGGTGATGTAAAAGAACTTGAAAACAAATTAGTTGGTGTTCGTTATGAACCTGGTTCATTGGAAGAAGCACTTCAAAATTTAGATGTTTCTCATTATTTTGGGAAAATAACAAAAGAAGAGTTTATCGATCTTCTTTATTAAATGAAAGAAGCTGGGAGGCCAGCTTCTTAATTTTTTTATTTCATGTGAGATTGGCTTTCTAACTAGCTTACTAAAACGAGGGAGAATTGCTTTTTAACACGATTATCACTAAAAGATACTTTTGCTGTTTTGATTTAAATTATGAACTTTGCTCTGTTCCCCTTGCTACTGAAATTTTCTTCCAATATAATATATTTAGAAAATTAAAAATGAATGATTACTCATTCACATAGGAGGAGAGCGAATGAATTTATCTCAGCAATTAACAGAGACAGCTGCCACTTATCCTGAGAAACAGGCATACATTTATCAAGATAATGCTGTATCTTACAAAGAGTTTGAGCATAAGGTTTCTATGTTTGCTGCGAATTTATCGGCAGAAGGAGTAAAGAAAGACGATCATATAGCCCTTATTTTAGGAAACTCGCCGGAATTTCTAATTAGTTATTACGGTGCATTAAGAGCGGGTGCAGTCATCATTCCAATCAATCCTATCTATACCCCTGATGAAATCGGCTATCTCCTTCATAATGGAGATGTGAAAGCAATCGTGACGTTAGAGCAGGCACTACCTCTCGTTGAAAAAATGGCCGACCAACTTTATGGTGTAGGTCTAGTTGTTTATACAGGAGAGGGAACAGAAAGTAGAATGATTTCAAACATCAAATTGAAAACGTTTACAAATATGATTGAAGATCAAGGTAGGTCACTACCGGAAATAACCATTAATGAAGATGATCTTGCTGTTATTCTTTATACATCCGGTACTACCGGAAAACCAAAAGGTGCAATGCTTACCCATAGGAATATATTTAGCAATGCATCAGATACAGGATCATATCTCCAAATCTCCTCACAGGATGTGGTGATTACAGCCCTTCCGATGTTTCATGTATTCTGCATGACTGTTTCAATGAATGCACCGCTTATATCAGGCGGAACCATTGTCATCCTTCCTAAGTTCAGTCCTCAAGAAGTTTTTCGTGTTGCTGAGAAATACAAAGCAACAATTTTCGCAGGTGTACCAACAATGTATAATTTCCTCTATCAATATCCTGAAGGCCGTGCTGAATATTTTCAACATATGCGTATTTGTATTTCTGGAGGGTCTTCCTTGCCTGTCGCCCTTCTTCACCGTTTTGAAGAAAAGTTTAACGTCCGCATTTCTGAGGGATATGGGTTATCAGAAGCGGCTCCCGTTACGTGCTTCAATCCATTAGACCGACCTAGGAAAGCTGGTTCAATTGGTCGTAACATTACTAATGTCGAAAACAAAGTAGTTGATGAACTTGGGCAAGAGCTTTCGGTAGGGATGGTTGGTGAACTGGCAGTTAAGGGACCTAATGTGATGAAGGGGTATTATAAAATGCCGGAGGATACAGCCGTTACCCTTAAAGAAGGTTGGCTCTTTACAGGCGATTTAGCAAGAATGGATGAAGAGGGATACTTCTATATAGTGGATCGCAAAAAAGATATGGTAATCGTCGGAGGTTATAACGTTTATCCAAGAGAAGTAGAGGAGGTTCTTTACAAGCACCCAGAAATTGTAGAGGCTGCAGTTGTCGGGATACCTGATCCGAATTTTGGGGAAGCAGTGCAGGCTTTTGTTGTAACGAAGCAAAAGATTTCAGAAGAAGAAGTTATGAGCTTTTGCAAAGAACATTTAGCGAAATATAAGTGTCCCACGACAATCGAATTCATTGAAGAACTTCCGAAAAACACGACTGGGAAAATTCTGAGAAAAGCTCTTAGAAAACAAATGAACGTCTAAACCAAAAAGCTGATCCTAGTGGGATCAGCTTTTTATTATGAATAATCAGAAAACGATTGATATTTGTATGACAATAAAATATAATGACGTTAAATAAACGTTATATAGGTGGTGTGTGGAATAGTGGTAACTTCAGAACATCAAATGGCTCAGTTTATGGATCGTATTGATAATGGAGAAAAGATTGAAGCGGATGATTGGATGCCAGATGATTATCGAGAAGCCTTGATTAGGTTAATTTCAATGCATGGAATTAGTGAAATCATGGGGGCGTTACCAGAGAAAGAATGGGTTCCTAAAGCCCCTACCCTTTATAGAAAGCTTGCGATTATGGCTAAAGTACAGGATGAAATGGGGCATGGACAGTTACTGCTCCGTGTAGCTGAGGATTTAATGGAACCACTAGGAAAAGGTCGCGATGACATTATGCAGGACCTTTTTTCTGGAAGGTTGAAATTCCATAATGTTTTTCATATGGAGGCACCGACTTGGGGAGATGCTGGAGTGATTGCTTGGTTAGTAGATGGAGCGGCAATTATTTCGCAAACGATGATGTTAGGAACTTCTTATGGACCGTATGGCCGTGCTCTGAAACGCATCTGTGCGGAAGAGGTGTTTCATGCTCAGCATGGGGAAAGCATCATTATGGCTCTAGCGGAAGGAACAAAGGAGCAGCGTACCTTATTACAAGATTCTATTAATAATTGGTGGCCATCTCTTCTCATGTTTTTTGGACCGAAATCAAAAGCGGATACTGGTCACACGAATCAGGATAAGAATATGCGCTATAAGCTCCGAACGAAAACAAATGAACAGCTGAGACAGGAATTTCTTACGAAGTATGTTCCAAGAGTTTGGGCCTTGGGCTTAACCATACCAGATGAGACGTTAACGTATGATGAAGCAACTGCTGAATGGACGTATCAGCAGCCGGATTGGCAAGAATTTAAGCAAATTGTTAGTGGAAATGGACCTAAATCGAAAGAGCGATTAGCACTTCGCGTGCGTTCGTATGAGATGAATAGCTGGGTAAGAGATGCACTCGGTTCAAGCGTAAAAACGAATTTAGTGAGGTGATAGGGTGTGAGTGAAGAAAATAATCAGTTTTATGAAGTTTATGAGGTTTTTAGTAAGAAGACGGATACCGCATCACTACAGCATCAGTTTAGTCTTCTTGCACCTAATCGTGAGCTCGCCTTTATTATGGCGAAAGAAAATTTTTTTAGGAGAGAGCAGGCAGCTGATATTTGGGTAGTGAAACGTGATCATATTAAACGGATGAGTCAAGAGGAACGAGAGGCAATGAAGCATCTGGAGAAGAATTATCGTGAGACTAAGGGATACGGCTATTTAAGGAAAAAGTGGCGTCAGTATGAGCAAGAACAGCTCACTGAAAAAGACATTATGGGAGGAGGCGAGGGGTAATGAAGTCTGTGGAATATCAACAATGCTTAATTGAACTAATCTATCAATTAGCAGATGATGACTTTATTCTAGCTTATCGGGGTTCAGAATGGCTCGGCCTCGCTCCTCATATCGAAGAAGATGTGGCGTTTGCATCGATTAGCCAGGATTTAATGGGGCATGCAGCACTTTATTATTCATTGTTAGAAGAGCTTGGTGAAGGCGAGACTGATGTTTTAACACATCAACGATCAAATGAGCATTTTCGTAATTCTGTGCTTGTGGAGTTACCGAATGGAACGGGGACCTATTTAGAAAATCCATCGTATGATTGGGCTTTTACTGTTGTCCGAAATTACTTTTATACTCTCGCAAAAAAAATCCGGCTTGATTCTATTAAACAAGAATCCTATGAGCCTCTTCAACACATTGTTCAAAAAATCTCTATTGAAATGAGCTACCATATGATGCACTGGGAAGTGTGGTATGAACAGCTAATGAATAGCACTTCTGAAGCGAGAATCAGAATGGAGAAGGCGATCAGCATCGTACTTGAAGATCTAAGTGGCGTTTTTTCATACGGTCGTTTAGGAGATCAAATGGTGCGCCTCTCGCTTATTGAAGGCGAGGAAATTCTTAAGCAACGTTTTATCGAATACTTAAATAAAAAAGAGTCTACTTTTACAATGGGCATGAAGCAAGGAGATGGACGAAACGGGATTCATACAACGCATTTAATGACAGCATTGCTTACTCTTTCAGAAGTCTATCAATCTGTGCCTGCAGCTGAGTGGTAAGGAGGGGGACAACATAGAATGTTTCTTAAAGAAAGAGTCATGGAGGTTCTTGAAACTGTAAAGGATCCTGAAATTCCAGTTGTAAGCGTTGTTGATCTTGGGATAATACACGAAGTTCACACCTCCAATCACCGAGTGACAATTGAAGCTATGCCGACATTCTCTGGCTGCCCTGCCCTAGATATGATCAAAAGGAATATTGAGTTGGCTGTAGAAAGTATTCCTGAAGTGGATTTTGTAACTGTCACTTTCATTCGGTATCCGATCTGGACAACGGACCTTGTTTCTACAAAAGGAAGAGAAGCGTTGAAAAAGTTTGGCATTGCTCCCCCAGAAGAACACGATGGGAAGGAATGGAGAGTACCCTGTCCTTATTGTGAATCAGTTTATACAACGATGGACAATATTTTTGGGCCAGCTGCTTGTCGAAGTATATTGTATTGCAGGTCGTGTAAGAATCCATTTGAAGCGATGAAGCCTGTGTCGATTTAATTAAAATGAGAGAGGTTGATGAAGAATGGTCAAATTAATCGCATTGTACAAACAACCGGAAAATGCTCAAAAGTTCGATGAACACTACTTTAATACACATGCTCCGATTACATCAAAAATTCCCGGTCTTAAAAAAATGGAAGTAACTAAAATAGTTGGTTCACCAATGGGGAAAAGTGACTACTATCTTATGTGTGAAATGTATTATGAAGATCACGAAGCGATGAAAGCTGGCATGAAGTCGCAAGAAGGAAAAGCCTCAGGGAAAGATTTGATGGGGTTTGCGGGAGATCTTGTCACACTAATGGTTGGCGAAGAAGTTGGAGAGACAGCAGATACAAAGTAGAAGAGGCGGTGTTAATAAGATGTTCGAAACGATTGAGTATGAAGTGAAAGATCGTGTAAGTTGGATTCGTCTAAATCGACCGAATAAATTGAATGCGTTTACATCTTTGATGAACAAAGAAGTAGCGAAAGCGGTCAATCAAGCAACAAACGATCAAGAGGTTCGCTGCATTGTTATTACAGGTAATGGAAGAGCTTTCTGTTCTGGTCAAGATTTAAGTAGCGTTGAAGAAGGTGTGGATCACGCGGAAATGCTCAGATCTACTTATAACCCAATGGTGAAAGAAATAACGTCATCAAGTAAGCCGGTGATCGCTGCTGTGAATGGAGTAGCGGCGGGTGCTGGAATGAGTCTTGCTCTAGCGTGTGATTTTCGGTTAGCTCATGAGCGTGCAAGCTTTATTGAGGCTTTTGTTCATGTTGGGCTTGTTCCTGATTCTGGGAGCACTTACTTTCTACCGCGATTACTTGGTCATGCGAAAGCACTGGAGCTTGCTATGCTTGGAGAGAAAGTAAGTGCTGCAGATGCCAAAGAGCTTGGTCTTGTGACAGACATGTTCTCAAATGAGTATTGGGAGCAAGGAATGAATCAGTTTGCCAATCGCTTAGCTAGTCTTCCTCCTAAAGCGGTGCAGCACATTAAGCAAAACTTTCAAAGAAGTTGGGAAAGTAATCTTGATGAAGTACTTGAGATGGAAGCTGTGACTCAAGGAGAAGCCGGAAAAACGAACGATCATCTTGAAGGCATTCAAGCTTTTACCGAGAAACGTAAACCAGTTTTTCACGGCAGTTAAGTTATGAGAGAAAAAAGCAGGAAAATGGGGGTAAATCAAGAATAGATGCTATAGAGTGAAAGTAGCCGTGGTGGTTGATTGCGCAATCAGCTCCCCCGGCTCTTTCCTATGCTTACAAACATAGAGGAGGTTTTTTTAATGGCTGTCGTTACATATGAAATGAAAAACCATGTGGCATACGTAATGTTAAATCGTCCAGATGTATTAAACTGTTTTAATTATGAAACACTCTCAGTTCTTCAAGGCATTGTTGATGATATTTACTCGGATCGAGAGGTGCGAGCCGTTATTTTTATGGGAGCTGGTGAAAGGGCTTTCAGTGCAGGGGCGGACTTAAAAGAAAGGCGAACACTTTCTGAGAGTGAGGTGCGGCGAAATGTGAAGAAGATTCGTGAGGTTTTCTCCTCTGTTGAATCGCTTCCCCAGCCAACGATCGCTGCGCTGAATGGTTTTGCTTTTGGGGGAGGGTTTGAGCTCGCTCTTGCATGTGATTTTCGATTTGCCGTCGAAGGAACAAAAATGGGCTTAACTGAAACGAGTCTTGGCATCATACCTGGTGCGGGAGGAACGCAACGGTTACCTCGTTTGATTGGAACAGCGAAAGCAATGGAATTAGTTTTAACTGCTCGCAAACTATCATCTGTAGAAGCCTACGACTACGGAATTTTAAACGGTGTTACGACTCGTGAGAATTTACTAGGTACGTGTGAAGAGCTAGCGAGAGAGATCTGTCAAAATGCTCCTATTGCGGTACAGCAGGCGAAATTTTCCGTTCGTGAAGGTATGAATGTAGACCGTCATACTGGTATGGCTATTGAATCTAAAGCATATGAAGTAACGATTCCAACAGAGGATCGTCTCGAAGCGTTAGATGCTTTTGCAGAGAAAAGAAAACCAGTGTTTAAAGGAAAGTAAAAGTTGCTTTGGACCAATGGCTCTGGTAGTATAACATCATATTTAAGCGACGTATTCATAACGGAATGA
Organism: Anaerobacillus sp. 63XJN7_5_ISO-PGPR-S23-430; assembly: GCF_056173695.1. Taxonomy (NCBI): domain Bacteria; kingdom Bacillati; phylum Bacillota; class Bacilli; order Caryophanales; family Bacillaceae; genus Anaerobacillus; species Anaerobacillus sp. 63XJN7_5_ISO-PGPR-S23-430. The sequence goes on from NZ_CM149686.1 coordinate 653,576, forward strand.
AGTTATGACGAGCGGGGGTATGATGATGAGTGAAGGTTTAAATACAAGATCAATGATTTTTACACTGTATGGAGAATATATCAGACATTATGGAAATGAAATTTGGATCGGAAGCCTGATTCGTCTTTTGAAAGAGTTTGGTCATAACGATCAATCTGTTCGAGCGGCCATTTCAAGAATGAGTAAACAAGGTTGGGTGGAATCCAGGAAAGAAGGTAACAAAAGTTTTTATTACTTAACAGACCGCGGTGTTAGAAGGATGGATGAGGCTGCGCGAAGAATATTTAAGCTTCAACCTTCAGAGTGGGACGGAAGATGGCGAATGTTGCTTTATAACATTCCTGAAGAGAAACGTCATATTCGCGATGAGCTGCGTAAAGAGTTAGTGTGGAGCGGTTTTGGAAGTTCTTCTGCTAGTTTATGGCTATCTCCCAACCATCTTGAAGAACAGGTGAATTTGCTAATTGAGCAGTATGATATTCGTGATTATATCCATTTCTTCATAGCCGATTACAAAGGACCGCACGAGAGCATGGCTCTTGTAGAGGAATGCTGGGATTTGAATGAAATTAGTAATAAATATCGTGAATTCATCCAAATGTATAGTGAGCGCTATGTGATTGATCGAAGTAAAATTGAAAAAGGTAAGATGAGTGATGGGGAATGCTTTGTTGAACGGGCAAAGCTGGTTCATGAATATAGAAAATTTCTCTTCGTTGATCCAGGACTTCCCTCAGAACTATTACCTGAAGAGTGGCCGGGTGAGCATGCGGCTACGTTATTTAGTGACTATTACAGAACACTTGCCCAGCCGGCTTCTCGCTTCTTTGAAGAAATCTTTAAAGAAGGAAATGAGTTAACAAACAAAGATAACGGTTATGATGCATTACAGCATCCTCTCTTAACGGATCGCCTATAAAAAGAAGGAACGGAGGATTAACCTCCAGTTCCTTCTTTTTTCTATTCTTTTATTTCGAACGAGCTTTCTTTAAATTCTTTCCCTTTTGTTTTATAAGTTTCAATGGTTAGCTTAATCAGTTCTCTATCTTTATCTGTTAGTTCACGAATTACTTTACCTGGTGAGCCAAGCACCATGCTGTTTGGCGGGATTTTTTTACCTGATGGAATGAGTGTATGTGCCCCAATTAAAGAACCTTCTCCAATATCAGCTCCATCAAGAATGATCGCCCCCATCCCGACTAGAGCACCTTTTCGAATGGTGCAACCATGAAGAATGGCGTTATGACCAACTGATACCTCATCCTCAAGAACGAGAGGATACCCTTCAAATAGATGACAGGTGCAATTGTCCTGAATGTTGCATCCTTTCCCGATACTAATCGGTGCTTCATCACCTCTTAAAACAGCGTTAAACCAAACTGTAGAGTCCTCTCCGATTGAGACATCTCCGATGATTTTTGCGCCGGGTGCGACAAAAACATTTGGAGCGAGAGTAGGTGCTATACGATTATACGAAAATAACATAGTTGCTCTCCCTTCTTTTTTAGCTTGCAAACTATTTTTTCATTGTTTCAAAATAGAAGTTTCATATTAAGCAGGAATTATGTTGATCTTCTTTGAATGTTATTAATAAGTATAACACGAATGTTTTGTTTCGTATCATTATCGTTATATGAATGAAAGGAGGGATATAAATGAAAAGAGTCTGTCAGCTATTTTCCATTCGTTATCCAATTATACAGGGGGGAATGGGGAATATTTCGAGTCCGATTCTTGCATCGGCGGTATCTGAAGCAGGAGGACTAGGAACGATTGGAACTGGAACGCTTAGTCTTGAAGAAGTGGAGAGCCTCCTTCTTGATATGAAACAGCGAACAGCTAAACCATTTGCTCTCAACATACCAATTACTGTTACAACAGATTTAAAGGGGATGTGTGAACTTGCAGTAAAACATGCTGTTCCTATTGTTTCTCTTTCCGCAGGAAATCCTGCACCTTATGTTCCCTTTCTTAAAGAGTGCGGTATAAAAGTTATTTGTGTAACAGCTAGTGTCAAACAAGCGAAAAAAGCAGAAGAATCCGGTGCAGATTTAATCGTAGGAGAAGGGTATGAAGCAGCTGGAATTAATTCTCCACTAGAGATTACTACGATGACCCTGATTCCTCAGCTCGTCGCAAGTGTGCAAATACCAGTTATTGCAGCAGGTGGGATTGGAGATGCTAGAGGGTTTGCTGCAGCCTTAGCTCTTGGGGCAGAAGGAGTACAGATGGGTACACGATTAATTGCGACAGAAGAATCGCCATATCATGAGCGATATCTAACAAAGCTTCTAGAAGCTAACGATACTGAAACAGTTATCGTTGGGAGATCTGTTGGAAAAGTGAGAAGGGTTTTGAGAACTGAATACGCAGATCAGTTATTAAAAGCTGAATTAAGTGGAGTAAAGCCTGAAGACTTTGCGGCGATGACTGATGAAGAGAAACATCGGATAGGAGCAGTAGAAGGACGACTTGGAGATGGATTTATTAATGGAGGACAAATAAGTGGGATAGTCAAATCTATTCCTTCTGTCCAGAAACTATTTGAAGACATGGTTGAAGGAGCATTACTAATTTATAAAAATAAACTGGAAGAGTTTGAGAAAATATCTATGAAGAAGTAGTCATATATCAAGTGTTATTTTTAAAATATATTAAATAATTCAAATTGTTTGAATACTCGTTGACAAGCTAGAATAGCAAGTGTACCATAACGATACGATATCCCGGTTTAGTCAAGAATTTTCAGTGGATAAAGAATATAACAACAATAAGTTTAGAAAACTTATTTGGGGGAGGACAGGCGTTTGAGATCCTGGAAAAAATGGTTAGGTATTTCTCTAGTTAGTGTGATGGCTCTTACGGGTTGCGGAACGAACAATTCCTCATCAAACACGGATTCTAGTAGTGGAGAAGCAGAGGATAAGGAGTCTTATACAATTGGCGTGACTCAAATTGTTGAACATCCTTCTCTAGATGCTGCTTATGAAGGATTTAAAATGGCGCTTGAAGAGAATGGATTTAAAGAAGGCGAGAACATTTCCTACGATGTTCAAAATGCGCAGAACGATATGAACAATAGCAATACGATTGCACAAAATCTAGTTGGAGATGAAGTGGACCTAATCTTTGCTAATTCAACACCAAGTGCACAATCTGCATTAAATGCGACCTCAGATATTCCAATTCTTTTCACATCCGTGACTGATCCAGTCGGTGCAAAGCTTGTTGAAGATTTTGATAAGCCAGGAGAGAACATTACGGGAACGACTGATACACATCCAGAAGCCATTCCGAAAACAATTGAATTTATAGCAAGTGAATTTGACGCAAAAAATGTAGGACTCATCTACAATGCTGGTGAACAAAATTCTGTTGCGCAAGTGGACATTGTAAAAGAAGCGATGGAAGGTACAGATATGAAGGCTGTTGAGAAAAGTGTCTCTACTTCAGCTGAAGTTAAACAGGCTGCAGAAGCACTTGTTGGTAAGGTGGACGTGATCTACATTGTAACTGACAATACTGTCGTATCAGCACTTGAGTCGGTAATCAGCGTAGCGAATGATAAAGATATTCCGATGTTCGCAGGAGAATTCGATTCTGTTAGCCGAGGAGCATTTGCAGCATATGGCTTTGATTATAAAGATATTGGATATGAAGCTGGCCTGATGGCTGCGAAAATTTTGAAGGGGGAAGAGACGACGGCAGATATCCCCGTTCAATACCCTCAGAATTTAAAACTTAAAATGAATCAAACAGCGGCAGAAGAAATGGGCATCGAAGTGAAGACAGAATGGGAAGAGATGGGGGAATATATCGAGTAGATCATTAGGTTCGAAAAAGAGAGAGCTTCTTTTTCGAACCTATTTTTATCAGATGGACTATGAACGTGCTTTCAAATGATAGGGAAGAGGAGGGCGCTTAAGATGGGCTCAGCAATGTTTGGGGCAATAGAATCTGGCATTATATATGCCATTATGGCACTTGGAGTGTATTTATCATTTCGAATTCTTGATTTTCCAGACTTAACTGTTGATGGAAGTTTCGTAACAGGGGCAGCCATTGCTGCTATTCTGATTGTAAACGGGACTAATCCCTTTTTTGCTACGCTTGTAGCCATTGGAGCAGGTTTCTTAGCGGGTTGTGTGACGGGTCTTCTACATACTAAGGGGAAGATTAATCCTCTTCTTGCGGGAATCTTAATGATGATTGCTCTTTACTCAATCAATTTAAGAATAATGGGGAGATCGAACGTTCCGCTCTTAAATGAAGAATCCATTTTCACAAAGATAGAAAGTTTTTTTGAGACATCGGGACTTGATTCGGTTTTAAATAATATGGCATCAGGTATTGGCTTAGGAAATCTCACTTCAACATGGGCTATATTAATAAGCATGCTTGTTGTTACGACAGTGATTAAAATTTTGACTGATCTTTTCTTACGTACTCAAATTGGTCTTGCCCTCAGAGCGACAGGTGACAATAAACGAATGATTCGGAGTTTCTCAGCAAATACGGATAGGCTAACGATTATTGGACTTGGACTTTCAAATGCACTTGTTGCGTTAGCAGGAGCGTTAATTGCTCAGTATAGTTCATTTGCAGATGTGGGTATGGGAATCGGAATGATCATTATTGGTCTTGCGTCGGTTATTATTGGGGAGGCTATCTTTGGAACAAGGACGATAGCTGTGACCACATTCGCAGTTATAGGTGGCGCAATTGTCTATCGTATTGTTGTGAGTCTTGCCCTCCGAGTGGATTTTCTTGAAACAGGTGACATGAAATTAATTACGGCAATTATCGTTATTGCTGCACTTGTTCTTCCACAATTAATTGATGGTCAGAAAGAGCGAAACCGTAAAAAACGAAAACGCCTCCAGCAAGAAGTGAAATTGAAAGAAATGAAGGAGGGGGACGAAGGGTATGCTTCAACTAAATCAAATTCACAAAGTATTTAACGAAGGGACTCTGGATGAAAAAGTAGCGTTAGAAGACATTAACCTAACCCTTAAAACCGGCGATTTTGTAACCGTTATTGGAAGTAACGGGGCTGGTAAATCGACTTTAATGAATATGGTATCTGGCGTCTTAACACCTGACGTTGGGGACATATTCATTGATGAAAAAAAGATTACAAGTTTACCAGAATATAAGCGGTCAAAATTGATCGGGCGCGTTTTTCAGGATCCGATGGCTGGAACAGCGCCATCGATGACGATACAAGAAAATTTAGCATTAGCTTATAATCGAAATCGGAGACGAACGTTAATGAAGGGCGTGACGAAGAAACTGAAAACAACTTTTCAGGAAGCGCTCGAAACACTTCACCTCGGCCTTGAAGATCGCTTATCCGCAAAAGTTGGTTTGCTTTCAGGAGGAGAAAGACAAGCGCTCTCCTTATTAATGGCGACCTTTACAGAACCAAAAATGCTTTTATTAGATGAACATACTGCAGCACTTGACCCAGCAAGAGCAGCCCTAATCACAAAACTAACCGGAGAAATTGTGGAGCGAACGAACTTAACGACACTCATGGTTACTCATAATATGCAACAAGCCTTAGATTTAGGGAACCGTTTAATTATGATGGATAGCGGTAAAATTATCTTAGAAGTAGAAGGAGAGGATAAACAGAACTTAACGATTGAAGCGTTACTTCATGAATTCCAGCGAATAAAAGGGGCCAAAATGACAAATGATCGCGCCCTGTTAGGATAGTGAAGTTAGATAATAAGAGTAAGAGCCCCCACTTAGCGAAATATGAAGTGGGGGATTTGTTCCTATAATAGCTCGTCAATTGACTCATAATCTTGAAGTTCACTTTATTGTTTTGATTTTTTTGACAATTTATTGACGGTTAATATACGCAATGTTATTATATCGTTAAATAAACGTCATATATTATAGTGTGATGTTAAAGGGGTGAAGCAGGTGAAGAGTGGTATTACGATCGGCCAAAGTACTGTTATTCAAATAGAGGTAACCCCTGACATGTATGCAAAATTTGAAGGAAAAGTAGTCCACAAGGCATATTCAACTGTTTCGATGGTTTACCATATGGAATGGGCAGCAAGACAGCTAATTCTTCCTTTTCTTGAAGAAGAAGAGGAAGGCATTGGTGGGGGGATTGAAGTAAAACATCTAGGGCCAGCTTGCGAAGGACAAATGGTCGAGATCTTTGCCGTTATCATTTCGCTAACACACAAATCTGTCATTAGTCGAGTAGACGTGAAAAGAGGATCAGAACTTATCGGGACAGGGAAAGTGATTCAGTTCATTCTTCCTAAGAACGTTATCGATGAAAAATTAGCAAGCACTAAAATGTAAGCGATTTCATAAAGGGGTGATAATCGTGTTTGATCGAATCATAGAGCATGAACAGTTACTTTTTTGTAATGATGTCGATACAGGTCTAAAAGCCATCATTGCCATACATAACACAACGCTTGGTCCGGCGCTTGGAGGCTGTAGAATGAGACCTTATGAAACGGTCGATGATGCGATAGAAGATGTGTTAAGGCTGTCAAAAGGGATGACATATAAATGCGCTGCAGCAGATGTTGACTTTGGTGGTGGAAAAGCAGTCATCATCGGGGATCCGCTAAGAGATCGAACTCCAGAGCTTTTTCGCGCATTTGGCCAGTTTGTCGAATCGTTGAACGGGCGGTTTTACACTGGTACAGATATGGGAACGACTCCTGATAATTTCGTTCATTCATTAAGAGAAAGCAGCTGCATTGTCGGTGTTCCGGAAGAGTATGGCGGAAGTGGAGATTCGTCAGTTCCAACCGCTAACGGTGTGGTCTATGGAATACAGGCTACAAACAAAACTGTGTTTGGTTCAGAAGAGCTAGGAGGGCGCACTTACGCTATTCAAGGGCTTGGGAAAGTTGGATATAAAGTAGCAGAACTGCTTCTAGAGCAAGGTGCAGATTTAATTGTTTCAGATATTAATCAGCATGCGATTGACCGTTTGATTCAAAGAGCTATTGACCTAAACCGTGGGGTGAAGGTTGTTTCTGGAGACGAAATCTATGAAGCGAATGCTGATGTATTTGTTCCTTGCGCCCTTGGAGGAATAATTAATGACCAAACGATTCATAAGCTTAAAGTACGGGCAGTTGTTGGATCTGCTAACAATCAGCTTTTAACAAATGAGCATGGTGATTTGTTAAATGAACGCGGCATACTTTATGCTCCTGATTATATAGTAAATAGCGGCGGTTTGATTCAAGTATCTGATGAGCTTTATACGCCAAATCCAAAACGAGTATTGCAAAAAACCAAAGCCATTTATGACACCTTGCTATCTATTTTTGAGCAAGCAGAGACGCATTCTTTTTCTACGATAAAAGCAGCGAATCTTTTTTGCGAAAAGCGTTTGGAAAGTAGGAAACGAAGAAATAGTTTTTTTGCACATAAGAAACCTGGAAAATGGACAGTTCGCTCTTAAAATAGAATGAAAGGTGGATGTCAATGGATCTAGCTGAGCAGTTTCCGTTGAGACAACTCGTTAATGGGGAAGGTAGGCAATTGGAAGAAAGTGAATATGTCACAGTAGAGAACGCCAGGCGCTTTTATGAGCAAATGACGTTCTCACGCATGTTTGACCGAAAAGCAGTCAATCTTCAGCGTCAGGGACGAATTGGTACGTATGCTCCATTCGAGGGTCAGGAAGCTTCTCAAATCGGAAGTGCGCTTGCTTTAGAAGATGGAGACTGGATGTTCCCAACGTATCGCGATCATGCTGCAACAGCTGCTTTCGGACATTCCCTCGTTAATATTTTTCTATATTGGAAAGGGTGTATTGAGGGGTGTGTCCCACCAAAGGGTAAACATATTTTTCCGCCATCTGTACCTATCGCATCGCAAATTCTTCATGCTACAGGTACAGCGTGGGCGGAGAGGAAAAAAGGAAGCGATCGAGTTTCTATAGTGTATTTCGGTGACGGGGCAACATCTGAAGGGGATTTTCATGAAGGGCTAAACTTTGCAAGTGTGTTTCAAATCCCAGTTGTATTCTTTAACCAAAACAACGGGTATGCGATCAGCGTTCCTCTTGAAAGACAAATGAACTCTAAGACGATAGCTCAGAAATCACTTGGTTATGATATGCCAGGCGTACGAGTGGACGGCAATGATGTCTTTGCTGTTTATAGTGAAACATTGAAAGCCGTAGAGCGAGCGAGGAAGGGCGAAGGGCCAACGTTAATTGAGGCCGTTACGTGGCGCTATGGGGCACACACGACGACAGATGAGCCTTCGAAATATCGCGATCAGGGGGAAAGTGAACGGAGAAGACAGGTGGAAGATCCAATTAAGAGAGTGGAGGAATATCTTAAAGCTCGAAATGCTTGGGAATCTGATTGGGTGGGACAGATCAAGAACGAAGCAGAAGATCGATTAAATACTGCTGTCTCGGAAATGGAAAAGACAAAGAAATCAGATGAAGCTCTTATGTTTGATCATGTGTTCGGCACTAGCGTTTGGCCAGTGCAGGAACAAAAAGAGCGCTTTTTTCACAAGGAGAGTGAAAAATGAGTATAGCGGTGAATATGAAAAAGCTAACGATGGTGCAGGCCATTACGGAAGCTTTAAAGGTGATGCTTGAAGAAGATGAGTCCGTTCTTGTGCTAGGGGAAGATGTTGGGAGAAATGGCGGTGTTTTCAGAGCCACAGATGGGCTTTATGAACTTTTTGGTGATGACAGAATCATAGACACGCCGCTTGCAGAGTCAGGCTTAATAGGAACTTCGATAGGACTTGCGATGAATGGTTTTATACCAGTTGTGGAGATTCAGTTTCTTGGCTTTATTTATCCAGGATTTAATCAAATTATGACACATGCGACGAGAATTCGAACGAGAACACAAAGTCGTTATACAGTACCACTGACGATTCGAGTGCCTTATGGAGCCGGTGTAAGAGCACCAGAAATTCATAGCGATAGTACAGAAGCGCTATTTGCTCACATACCAGGGTTGAAAGTTGTCGTGCCATCAACGCCACATGACGCAAAAGGGCTCCTTATTAGCAGTATAAAAGATCCTGATCCAGTCCTGTTTCTTGAGCCTATGAGGATGTATCGCACAGGCAAAGGTGATGTACCGACGGGAAGTTATACGATACCACTAGGCAAAGGGTACAGACGGCGTAATGGTAGTGATGTTTCTCTTTTTGCTTGGGGAGCTATGATGAAAGTGGCTGAGCAAGCTGCTGAAAAAGCAGCTTCCAATGGGATTGAGTGTGATGTGATTGACCTCAGGTGTCTCTATCCTCTTGATAAAGAATTGATCTCTGATTCAGTCCAAAAGACTGGGAGAGCGGTTATCATTCATGAAGCTGCATCATCTGGAGGAGTAGGAAGTGAAGTTATCTCAATCATTAACGATACTTCGTTTCTCTATATGAAGTCACCGATAAAAAAAGTAACGGGCTACGATGCGCCAGTGCCGTTATTTACGCTTGAAGATGATTATCTACCTGATGCTAGTAAAGTTCTGCAGGCGATTGAAGAAACAGTTCGCTTCTAAAGGAGGGATCGTATATGGACGTGAAATTGCATGACATTGGAGAAGGAATGTCAGAAGGTGAAATTGTACAGCTTCTTGTTAAACCAGGTGATCAAGTCATAATTGATCAGCCGTTGGTCGAAGTGCAGACTGATAAAGTAACCGCTGAGCTTCCATCTCCGCTAGCGGGGAAAGTAGAAAGAATTCATGTAGCAGCAGGTGAAGTAGTTGAAGTGGGGGGTACGTTATTAACCATCTCTCCAATCTCTCAACACGTGGAGCAAACGCTTATTCCAAACCGAACGAAACGAATTTTAGCTGCCCCATTCACGAGGAAAATAGCGCGAGAAAATGACGTTGATATCGAGAGGGTAACAGGTACCGGGCCAGGGGGACGCATTACAGACGAAGATGTTTTAAGACATATTGCCACGTTACAAAGTCCTCGAGAGCCTCAAGAGCAAGAAAAAGCAAACGAAACGAATCTATTACAAACTGATACCATTCCATTTTCAGCGAGACGGAAACAAATCGCAGCAAAAATGAAAAAATCCACTCTCACAATTCCTCATGTTACACATTTTGACGAAGTAGATGTGACGAATGTATTAGAGATGAAAAAGACTCTTCAAGAAAAAAGTGGCGTATCTATTTCTGTTGCTGCCTTTTATATTAAAGCAGTATGCCTTGCACTTAAGGAATATCCCATTTTCAATTCGGAATTAAAAGAAGAGGAAGGTCTCATTTATTTAAACCCTGATATCCATATTGGTTTAGCAACGGATACGGAGGAAGGGCTCATTGTGCCTGTTATTCACGACTGTGACAGACTTTCAATTAAAGGCATTCACACTAAGATGAAAAACCTCCATCAATCTGCTATGAGTAATCAGCTCAAGAGCAAAGACCTTTCATCTGGTACATTTACGATTAGTAACGCAGGACCGCTTGGTAGCACTGGGGCTACGCCGATTATTAATTATCCAGAAGCGGCTTTACTTGCTTTTCATAAAACAAAAAAAATGCCAGTTGTTACGGAAAAAGACGAAATCATTATTCGCTCAATAATGTCGATATCAATGACGTTTGATCATCGTATCGCAGATGGAGGGACATCTATGCGCTTTACGAATCGCTTTATTGAATTGATCGAACAACCTTCTCTATTTATAACGGAGCTTGTCTAATGGTTGTAGGTGAGATCATTCATGAAAAAGATGTTGTCGTGATTGGCGCAGGGCCAGCTGGTTATGAAGCCGCTCTTCGACTTGCGAAGCATGGAAGAGACGTTACTATGGTAGATCGATCTCGATCAGGTGGGGAATGTCTTCATAGAGGATGTATACCATCAAAACTACTGGCATCTTCAGCGAGAAAAATGAAGGAAACGGCTCCAGGGGTAACGATAGCTTCATCGTTTTCTATGGAAAAATGGCATAGCGAGAAAAATCGCATGATCGATTCCATGGAAAAAGGTCTTGAGATGCGCTTTAAGTCAAATAACATTGACTGTGTAAAGGGACATGCAGCGTTTTTATCTTCTGAGCGAATTGGTGTAGAACAAGGGGAGAAATTTGAAGTTTGGTCATTTAACGATGCGATTATTGCAACAGGGAGTCGACCCAAAACCCCATCCTTCATTTCAATCGGAAAAGAAAACATTTTTCCTGTAGAACAGCTCTATGCGTTATCCTCCCTGCCTAATCGACTTGTTATTTTTGGAGCAGATTATCTTACGGTAGAGGCGGCGAGTACGTTTCGCTCGCTAGGTGTAGACGTATCGATTGTGACAGACCAAGAAGCGATTCTTTCTGAATGGGATGAAAGCATTCAACGTGAATGCAAAAGGCAATTTAAAAAGCAAAAGGTTCAGGTGTTCAGAGGAGTATCTGATTGCAGTGTAAAGGACGATGGTCTTGGATTGATATTCCGTAACCAAAACGGAGAAAACGTTGAATTAGAAACAGAAATAATTGCCTATTCGATTGGAAGGATTCATAATAGTGATTCGCTTGGATTGGATCAAGCGGGAATAGACTTACAAGATGATGGATATATTCACATTTCTGAGGGATGTGAAACGTCAATACCAATGATCTATGCCTGTGGTGATGTAACTGTGGGACCCTCGCTTGCTGCGAAGGGAATTAAGCAGGCGAAGACGGCGGCGGATCGTTGCTGCGGTATAAAAGCCGCATTTACGCTCGATTGTCTTCCGCAAGTCATCCAAACTCAAATTCCGGTAGCATCTGTAGGTTTAACGGACAAAGAAGCGAAAGAAGCAGGGTATGAGTTTATGACGGCAAGTTCTTCTATGCAAGCAAATGGTTATGCAACAGTCATGGGCCATAAAGAAGGTCGGATCAAAGTCATTCGAGATCGACAGAGTCATGTGCTTCTAGGATTTCATGCTGTGGGTGCTGGTGCTGTTGAACTGATCGAAAAAGCAACGCTAGCTCTTGAGATGGGGGCAAGAGACGAAGATTTTATCTATCCTTATTCCCCGCATCCAGGATATGGTGAAGCCTGGACAGAAGCGGTTGAAATGACTGTTGAATCAGTAGTGAAAACAAAAGTTAGATGATAAAAGACCAGGCGAGCGAAAATATTTGCTCGCCTGGTCTTTTACATGGGGTAATTCAATGTTTTTTAATACTAGTCGTTCGGTTCCTTGTAAAAATAGCTAGTAAGAGTATAGCAACTAATCCTGTCATGTTGATGATTGTTTGTAGGGAACTGTTTTCGATAAAAAGGTTGATGGAGAAAGAAGCTACTACAATCAGTAGAGTCACTATAAATAAAGCTTTCCTCATCACAAAGACCTCCTAAAGAACTTTCTGAACTAAATGGGGAGAACTATATCTTCCGTATAACTCTCTGTCTTAACGTATAGAACTCGGATAGTGAATGATCATCATAGCTTTACATGATTCACTGTAAGGATTTCGATAATAATGTGGATAATTTGCAGTGAATCTTAAACTTTCTCCACTAGAAATGATGTATGACTGCGTATCAACCTCAAGGGTCATACTGCCTTCTTCAATAAATAAATATTCTTCAACACCATCAGGATGTGGATTAGAATGATAGTCACATCCTGGTTCAAGTTCAATATAAAACGTTTCAAACGATTTTCCTGGTTCCATCGGAAAGAGCGGGACCACCTTCATTTTTCCGCTTTCTTCAATTAATGGTTCGATTTCAGATCGATTGACTTTCTTGATAACAGGCTGTTCTTCATCGATGAATGCCGTGAAAGACACGCCAAGTCCATTTGCAATTTTCCATAGTGTATTAACGGTTGGGTTTGAAGCACCTCGTTCGATTTGAGCAAGCATTGGCTTGCTTACTGAGCATCGAGCGGATAGTTGATCGAGACTTAATTTATTTTCAAGACGAAGCTTTTTTAGTTTTTCGCCAATTTGTTTTGTTAGGGATTGGTTTTCCATTGAATACTCCTCTTTTAGTGTTACATATTTATCCTTATATTGAAAATTTGTTTAATATAACATACAATAAGTTTAATATATTGAACAATTTGTAGCAATAGGAGGGATAAAGTGGAGGCTATCGTAACAAAGAGTCATTCTGATTTTGTAGATGGATTAAAAGCAGGTGTAAGCATAGCGGTCGGATATATGCCGGTTGCTCTCACATTTGGCTTACTTGCAAGAACAACAGGACTAACGCTTTATGAAGCGGTCCTTATGAGTATTCTCGTCTTTGCAGGGGCTGCTCAATACATTACGCTTAGCTTAATTGCCATTGGGACAGGTGCCTTTGAAATTATTTTTACAATCTTTATTGTTAATATTCGCCACCTATTGATGAGTGCCTCTATAAATGAAAAAGTAGAGGTAGATACTCCATGGAAAAAAGCCGTTTACGCCTTCGGAATTACTGATGAAACGTTTACCGTTTCCGCAACAAAAAAAGGTGCTCTCACGACAGGTTATATGTTTGGATTATGTCTGATTTCCTACTCGAGTTGGGTCATCTTTACAGGGGGAGGATACATTGCTGGGGCAAATCTACCTGAAGTGATTCAGCAGGGTATGAGTGTTGCGCTTTATGCCATGTTTGTAGGGTTACTTATTCCGTCTGCTAAAAAAAGTCGGAAGGTGCTTTTTCTTGCAGGGTTAGCTGCAATATTTAATAGCATTCTTACGTTGGCTCAGTTTCCAACAGGTTGGGCTATCGTGATTGCCACTCTGCTGTCATCCATAATTGTTGAATGGTTTATAGGGAGGGGAACGAATGAGTAATTCTATGATCTGGCTTATTGTCGGACTTGCAGTTGTCACTTATATTCCAAGAATGATTCCACTCGTATTCTTTAATTCTGATAAAATACCGCCTGTTATTCAAAATGTACTAAAGAACGTTCCCTTCGCGATTTTGGGTGCGCTCATCTTTCCGGGTATTTTAACAATCAATGATGATATGATGTTTGGTGTTATTGGGGCAGTGGCAGCAATCGTTGCAGCATACCTTGGGGCGAATTTAATTGTTGTTGTTATGTTTGCTGTTGCAGTGCTCAGTACGTATGCCTATTTTATTTAGCAAATGTGAAATTAATTGATTTGAATTTTTTGATTTTTGTGATATAAATAAATCAAACCTAATATCGAGAGTTAAAGAGGAGGAATGAAACATGCATTTGTTTCGTATTTTGATGGTTGGGTTTTTCTCAATGACCGCTGTGTCACTCGTCTGGTTCCAATCTGTCGAAGTAATATCCTCATTCATTGACTTTTTCTTTCAAAATAAAAAGTAACGTTTTGTTAAGAGCTTTCTTGAAAGCTCTTTTTTATTTGTTTAGAGCTATATTCGATTTTCGGTTCATTCGATCGTTCGTCACAGGGGTTAAATGAGCCAAATATCAACATCGTTTATTTTTTTATACAAGCATTACGTTTGCTATACTATTTAAGAAGTTTGAAAGAAGGATTGGACCAAATAGAAAAGGATGTTGCCCTAATGAGATGTATCTCAATTGATATGGATGGAACACTTTTAACGAATGAACAAACAGTCAGCTTTGAGAATGTTAATGCGATTAGAGAGGCACAGAGTCAGGGGATAACAGTTGTTCTTAACACTGGTCGGGCCTATGATGGTGCGATGAAGCCACTTGAAGGAAGTGGATTGGAAGTTCCTGTTATTTGCTATAACGGCGCAGAGATTCGCTCTGTTGAAGGAGAGATCTTGCACGCCATTTACCTTGATCGTCAACAAGTCCAATCGATTAAACAAATACTTGATAGTGAAGAGATTTATTATCAGCTATTTACAAATAAAGGTGTTTTCACGCACGATTATGAAGGAACGATTGATTTAATCATGGATATGATGAAGAGTTCGAATCCCGCCCTAACTCCAGAAGAATTGAAGATTGGAGCAAAGCGTCAGTTCGAAAGCTTATCACTTAAAGCCATTAATGATTTTGATGAACTACTAGAAGATGAAAGCCTACATGTGTATAAATTCCTTAGTTTCTGTTTTGATGAAAGTCGATTAGGGCGAGCGGCATCTGCAGCTGAAAATGTACAAAAAACTGTGGTTACTTCTTCAGGTAAAGAAAACTTGGAAATTAATCATGAAGATGCTCAGAAGGGACTTGCGCTTGAAACATTTGTAGCGCAAATGGAGCTGGATATGAAGCAAACCGCCGCAATTGGCGATAACTATAATGACGTTTCGATGTTCAATAAAGCCTTCTATCCTATTGCAATGGGAAATGCGGACGAGCAAATAAAAAAACAGGCTTCATTTGTTACAAAAACCAATGAGCATGATGGCGTTGCTCATGCCATATATAAATTAATGGACGAAGATTTACTGTCTAATTAACCTTGTGAAAGATGTTTGATTTTTTTCACAACGGGAACCCTCTTTACAGGAAGGGATTCCCAGTTTTATTGGAGGTTTTCCGGGCCTTGTTTCTGCAGTCTTTGAATTACTCTGCTAAAGGAGCTGGAAAAAATGACATTAAAGCCAACCGAAATTGAAGAAAAAGCAACGTGTCGAATGTGTGAGACTGAGTATACGTGGTTTATTCCAATTGCAAAAGAACATGTATCTATGGAAGAACGGGTTGAGGCAACTGGAATTACGACGAAAAGTAGTCAGGCGCCAATTGTTGAACTGCAAGTTCTTGCAGAGTGTCCCGTTTGTGGGATTCTCAATCGATTTGATCACAGCTATGATAGAACGAACGCGTACGCGGAAAGCTAATAAAAGATATAGAAAGCCGACAGGTCACTCTGTCGGCTTTCTATATGGAAAGAGTGAAAGAAAGATTTGGTTAGGCTTGAAAGAGAATGGCATGTTTTGTAGAAACTACATAGAAGAGTAGTTAGTATTCGCAATCGTTAAGGGGAAAGGTTCTAAAAAGTTGTTTTGCTCGTACTATTGATAATGAGATCGTATCGGGAGGAGAATGAAGATGAAGAAACGCATAACCTGGCTCATTCTGGGATTCTCCATTTACGCCCTGATCCTGGGACTCTATTTATTTAATTGGGCGGACTTCGGGGTACCTGAAGCATACAAGGGAACAGCGGCAGATCCAGCAACATTTATGACAGACAGGCAGTTAGAATTATCGGAGGAATATTCACGCTACAGAAGCTTTCTCTCGTTTATTGCGATTCCATATGAATGGCTCATCTATCTTGGCGTTCTCTGGTTTGGATTATCAAAGCTCTTTAAACAATTCGGTGAAGGTATTTCAAAAAAACGGATAGTCGTTGTTCCGTTGTATATCATTTTATTAACGGCTTTTACATGGTTACTAACATTTCCACTGCACTATTGGGCGAGGTCTTTATCCGTTAAATATGGGATTAACACGCAATCCTTTTCGGGTTGGATGAAGGATGATATGATCTCATTCTGGATTGATATTTTGCTTACCTCCCTTATTATCGGTGTCCTTTATGCACTAATGAATCGTTTTAAGAAAAAGTGGTGGCTCATTGCGTGGGGATTAATGGTTCCGTACCTTGCTTTTATGATGTATATTCAGCCGGTCGTAATTGATCCTTTATACAACGACTTTACATCATTAACAGACAAAGAATTAGAAGAAGAAATACTCAGTATGGCTGATACGGCTCATATTCCTGCAGACCGTGTTTTTGAAGTGAATATGTCAGAAAAAACGAATGCAATGAATGCTTATGTATCTGGTATTGGCGACAATTTACGAATTGTTCTTTGGGACACGACCTTAAATAAGCTTGATGATGACGAAGTGCTTTTTATTATGGCACACGAAATGGGTCATTATGTTATGAATCATCTATATGGAAATTTAGTTGGCGCTCTAGCAACGAGTTTTATAGGGTTATACCTGGCATATCGGCTTCTCGGGAAGATGATTCGAAAATGGGGCGACTCATGGGGGATTCACTCAGAATCAGATCTTGCATCTTTACCAGCATTATTGCTTCTTTTCTCGATCATGTCTTTTATTGCGAGTCCGGTAGAACTTGCGGTTTCTCGGCATGCTGAGATGGAGGCAGATGAATATGCCATTGAAATGACCAGTGATGTGGATGCAGCGATTGGTTCCTTTCAAACGCTGACGGTTAATAGTTTAAATGAAGTAAATCCGCCTTTCATTGTGAAATATTTTAAATATGGTCATCCAACGATGATGGAACGGTTGATTATGTTGAATGACTATGAAGAAGATGCCCCCACGGAATGATGGGGCATCTTTTTGCATTGAATCATCTTTAGTTTGAGAGGGAATCCTGTTTCAAGATACATGCCTTCATTTTTAACAGAACCTTCACTTTAAGAATGAGTGGAGATAGTATAGGATGAAGGTAGAAGTCAATGAAACAAAGCAATTTACATGATGAGGTGGCAAACGTGAACGAAGATATTAAGAGAGTACTTGATGCTGGAATCTATGGTGCGCCAGAATTAAAACCGGCAGAAAAAGCGTTGTTCTTATCAACTTTTAGAGAGCGTGTATATGTTGCTCTTACAAAAAGGCAGGTTGCACAAAACAACGTATATCAAGAAGTGATTAATGAAATGAAGCGTATTCGGAATGGCATTCTATATTTAAATGGGGATTTATCTTACTCTATGCTTTCAAAATATATTAAAGAAGCGAGCAAAGCTTCCCTATCATTCACGATTGTGAATGATAAAGAAACAGATACTCCACTTGGACTTGTCCTAGCCTCAAAGCAGGATGCGATTGAACGAGAAGAGATCTTTGTTCGTGATGATCGCTTTTCGTTGGACTAGAGTATGAATAAAAAAGATCGAATGAAAATGATTAAGAAGTTTGTGCTAATCGTTCTCGCGATTGCTCTTCTATGGGGGATTTATAATACAGTTATCGCCGATCGAAGTGTAGGAACGGAAGTTGGCGATAAGGCAGCAGATTTTAACTTAGAAACCCTAGATGGAGAAGAAGTGAGTCTTTCAGATTATGAAGGAGAACCCGTTTTTCTTAATTTCTGGGCGACATGGTGTCCACCCTGTGAAGAAGAAATGCCGGATATCCAAAAATTTGCTGATGTTCATGGTGAGGAAGTAACAGTTCTATCCGTTAATTTCACTAAATACGAGCCAAAGAAAGAAGCGATTCCAAAATTTGTTGAATCACATGAGCTTCGCTTCCCAGTTCTTATGGATCGAGAAGGTAACGTAGGTGAGAATCTCTACCAGGTTATTTCTATGCCAACTTCGTTTATGATTGATGAAGAAGGAATTATTCGTGAGAAACGAGTGGGGCCTCTTACGCTGAAAGATATGGAAACATGGCTTGATCAAGTAAAATAATAGCAAAAAACGGTCTCTCTGGTGAGACCGTTTTTCTTATGGAGATTTCTAACGGGGCTATTCATGTGAGATCGGATGAAAAGCATCTTGAAAACCAGTTGCGTTCGCGAGTCGTTCAAGCTTTTCATTTATATAGCGATGATCGAACTTATCGAGCACTTTTGGATCAAAACCTCTAATTACAAACTGACCAAACTCCCATATAGTTTCGTGCGTATCATGTTTATTTCCGTCTGCTGCTAATTCTAAAGAATGAAGAATCGAGCCAAGAACGGATACATCCTCTTTGGCATAATGCCTAATTTGATAGAAACTTTTATAGAGGTACGTATCATACGTAATAGGTTTTGTGATCACCCGTAAGTTTTTCTTTTCATCATGATACAGGGGGTGTGGGATGTGTTTTTGGCCAAGACGTGATAAAACTCTCCCAAGACGGTTGATGCAATTAATGGCTGTATTGGGATCATTAATCCCAGGTGAGATCGCTCTTAATGCAATTTCAACTAATTTTTGGATGCCATATTCTATGTCTTGATCAGTTGTTCGTTCTGTTCCAAGAGATAACGTATTAAGAAGGATATGAGAATCAGGAGAAGAATCCATTGATGCCCAATAAGAAAAAATCACCGTACCTTCATCAATATATTCTCCGATATCTCTCTCGAGGCGAATGATAAAATCTTTGTTTGTAGCAACCGAAATCAAATCAGGTAAATCAATATTTTGTAGGTACCCTGATTTAGTGGATCGAATGGCAATAGGTTTTTTCATCTTAATTTCATCCAATTCCCAAGAATCCCATGAGGCGATATCACCATGATTGGCTTCTTCAAAATCTAAAAAAGTACGGTCGATTGTTGTTAACGTATTAGTAGTGATATGTTGTATCAAATTGCCAACGAGAATCCAATTCGATACGTGATGGATAAAGAAAACGAAATAGGCGACACAGACAATGGCATAGATCACAGCGAAAACAGGTGCAAGATAGACAACATCTTCTTGACTGCTTTGTTCAATTAGGAGAAGAAGAATAATAAAGTAAATAATTCCTCCAACAAAAATTCCAAGCACTCTTTTCGTAATACGATCGGTAATGAAATTCTGCAATGTTCGTGGTGAGAAGTTCGATAAATACGTTGTTAAGACAACCATAATCGTCGAAAACGTAATGGTAGTCATTGTTAACATGGAAGATACGAGCGTGCTTAAAATAGTGACGCTTGTTTCATAGGAAGCAAAGAAAAAATAAGGAAGAACCATCGCGCTACCTTGGATGATCGTTCGGTCTATAATGAGCGTGATAATAGCTGCGAGAAAAGCGCCAACACCATAAAAAGTTGGAATAAACCAGAAGCTTGATCGGATTCGCTTGAATTTATTGTGCTCCATACCCCTTTTCCTCCAAAAAAGAATGATTTTGGATAGTATGTGAAGAAGGGGCAGTGTTTCATGCATTATCATTCTAAACGTGATAAAAGTAAAATAGGTAATTAGGCATTATTTAATTAGGGTATAGTCATAGAAAGGATACTAAGGAGGAAAAGCAGATGAAGATTGATCGGACGGGCATCGTTGAAAATTTCTCCGAAAAGAGATATGAGTACTGGGTAGTTGAGAATAAAGAAGTGAAGGTAATGGCTTCATGGATTAGCTGGAGCCTTCCTCAAGAACAAATAAATAAATGGATGGAAGAGATGCAGCTATCAGGTACCTCTTCTTGAACGAATGACTCACATTGATGAGAATAGTGACTCGTTAGTTAATGCGGTCTAGAAACCTCCTCTTAGGGGAGGCATCTTTTTATGTTTTTTGATAACTTCACTCAGTTTTCTTAGAAGAAGGATCATCCACCTTTTCTAGTGATTTCTCTTTCTCCATTTTTTTCTTAACAACTTCTTTTGGTTCCCAACAGTTAAACTGGTAGGTAGGCTTCGTTTCAAAGCCGAGTCTTGCGCATCGATAGCTTGTTGTTTCTGCTTTCACCACTTCAAAATGAATGCAAGTAGCGCAACAGTGGAAACGAGAATAGAGTTGAGACATTACAATGGTTCCCCCGATAACTTAACGTTTTGAATGGATTCGATCGTATTATTATGAAAAGTAAGGCAGAAGACGTCTGGATTCCGAAGTTTCTTCCATGTGTTGAACTGATAATCTGTATTAAAATGATGCAGTATTAAGGTTAATAAATTCCCATGTGTCATGACAAGACAATATTCTTTCGTATAGAGAAGGGCGTCATTTAAAACCGCAATACTCCTAGAAATGGCTTGCTGGCTTGATTCTCCGCCTTCAATGGTGTAAGACAGATCCACAAATGTTTGCTCAAGTTCTTCTAACCAGTTTTCAATAGGAACAGCAGATAACTTTCTCTCTTCTAGCCGATCATCAATAGTAATTGGTTTATCTAATTGAAGAGCGAGTGGCTCAATCGATTGAAGGGCACGTCTAAAAGGTGAACTATATAATTTATCAAATGGAATATGTCCAAGAGATTGTGCTAATTGAGTCGCTTGATTGCGTCCTTCTGCCGTTAAGGAAGCAGTAGATTCTTGTCCTGAGGCGCTACAATGTCTGACCAAGTATATTTTTTTCTTCAATGTGATCACTCCTAGAATCGTTTGAGCGTGCTTATAATCTATTTTACCATTCAGGTAGAGTGAAGAAAATTATTCATAGAATATTGAAACTTTTAATAGCGCTTATTCGTTATAAGATAGACCCCTTTTTTAAGAGATATTTTACCCCCTGTTTGCTTAAAGAATGCCAGCCATTCTTTAAGCATTTTTTTATATGAAGTGTTATTGGGTGTAAATAATTCAAATGAGATATAGGAGTGGATGGCATGGAGATGGAGAGTTTTCCAGAACTAACTACAAATCGATTAAGATTAAGAGAATTAAGAGAAGATGATGCTCCTGTGTTATTGTCGATATTTTCGAATCCTCACACGATGAAATATTACGGAAGTGAGCAAATGAGCGGTCTTGAAGAAGTAGAAGGAATGTTAATGAGCTTTAAGAAAGGGTTTGAGCAACGGCAGGCGATGCGATTTGGAATAGAGGTTAGAGAGAGGGGAGAATTGATTGGTACTTGTGGCTTTCATAATTGGGCCAAGCGAGTCAATCGCATTGAAATAGGATATGAATTAAAACAAACTGAAGAAGGAAAGGGGTATATGACGGAAGCTTTATCAGCCATCATTCCCTTTGCCTTTCAGCAGTTAGATATGAATCGTATTGGTGCATTGATTCATCCAAACAATGCATCTTCGAGGAAACTTATAACCAAACTGGAATTCCAACAAGAAGGACTATTGCGTGATTATGTTCTCGCTGGTGGAGAGTATATGAATCTAATCATGTATTCTTTATTAAAAAGTGAATGGGAATCTTCTCGTCCATAATATCTGATTAAAATCATGCAGCTTCATAGTAATCAAATACCTCACGTTGATAGTACCTTCTCGTTATAATACCGGTGAAAACAGTCGGGCGAAAGATTCTTTTGTGCGGTGCTTAAGTCCACGCTTACTATAAGAGTCTTTTGTCACGCTTACTGAATCATTCAAATCATTTTGATAAGCTGCTACAAGGTCATGAACCGTTTTGGATTGAAAAAGAAACATATTTACTTCGAAATTTAAATTCAATGAACGCATATCCATATTTGCTGTGCCGATTGTGGCCAGATCATCATCAACAATCATAATTTTTTGATGGAGAAATCCTTTTCGATACATATAAATTTCTACCCCATAATCAAGAAGCTCTGAGAAGTAGGATCTTGTTCCGTATTGGGTAAGAAAGCCGTCACTTACTTCAGGAACAATGAGTCTCACTTCAATACCTCTCATAGAAGCCATGGCTAGAGCGGTACGGATGGCTTTGTTTGGAACAAAGTAAGGAGTAGCAATCCAAACTCTTTTTTTTGCAGAAGTTATCAAACTGAAATATAGATCGGACATAGCTCCTCGTTTTGTATCTGGCCCACTAGCCACAAGCTGAGAACCACCATCACCTTCGACATCATATGTTTCGAGGTACTTGCCATTTAGGAGTTCCTCACCACACATATAGGACCAATCCATTAAGAAAACGCCATGGAGGGCAGAAAGCACCTCTCCTTTAACAAGTAGGTGAGAATCACGCCAGAACCCCATTTGATTCATATCTCCAGCATACTCGTCACCGATATTTAAGCCACCTACAAAACCGACTTTACCATCAATGACAATGATCTTACGATGATTTCGAAAATTTATGGTTTGATTGACGAATCCATATTTAATTGGGAGAAATTGCTGTACACTTGCACCAGCTTCCCTTAGGGCTGTTTTAGAAGCTCTTGAAAGGTTATGGCTTCCGATTGAATCATAAAGAACCCTTACCTCCACACCTTCTTTGGCTTTATTAACGAGTAGGTCAATGATCGAGAGTCCGAGTTCATCCGAACGAAACGTATAATATTCCATATGTATGTACGTTTCAGCTTTTTGAATTTCATTTTTAATCGCCGTAAACGTCTCTCTACCGTTTAGCAAGAGGTCCGTTGTGGATCTCATACTAATAGGACTTGCAACCATCGTGGCAATAAGGTTTGAGAAATTTTGGTTTCGCTCACTTAGGTCATGCCATTTTTCAGAAGCTGGAAAGTTTACGTACTTCTTGAAAAATTCAAGGCCGTTCGTACGTTTCTCTTTAAATAAATGTCCCTTTACTTCTAGTTGACCAGAAAATAAAAAGAAAACATAACCTACAATGGGAAAGAAGATTAATACGTATATCCATAAAAGCGATTTGTATGGAGATCTACCTTCTAGTAAAAGTACGAATAAAATAGAAACTAGAATGGCTACATAAAGAATACCTGCAGCCCATTTCCATGATGGTGATAGTGATGTGAACAAGATGATCGAAAGTGAAGTTGTCATTAGAAGAAAGAAAATGATTTGTCTTGCTTGTTTCATAATATAGCCCACCTCATTTGAATTTGACCAAAAAAAGTAAGGGCATAGCCCTTACTCCGCATGTTTTGATTTCCGTTTTAGACGATATCTTCCCCATAAGTCAACAAGTTGATCACCAATTTCAGTTAACTGTGAATCTCTAGCTTCACGCTGCGGATTTGGCGTGTTTTTAATTGATGAAACAAGGTTTTTAAAGGGTTCAGGTGTGCCTTTGGCAACTTGAATTACGCCTTGAACGGTTTCTTTTTTCGATTGGATGCCTTCAGAAATGGTTGTAGTGGTCGCTGTTAATTGATTTGTTTCCTCAGTGATTTTATCTACTTTTTCTTGAAACCTCGCTGCGGTCTCAGATAAATCATTTAAAGATTTTTTGGTTTCTTTGAAATTTTGAAGGGCTATGTATCCCAGGTAAATAAGTGAAAGAACTACGATTGCAATACTAATGTAAACGATAACCATATGATAACCTCCTACTCGCGATTATAGTTAATGTTACCTTACCCTTAACATGATATGTGCAAACAATTTGATGAAAAAGAGATGAGTATAAGCAGAATTTACTTATTAAATACAAAAAAATGAGTAGTAAGAGTTCGAATTTTACTGAAAATTACGTAGAAAATTGAAACGTATTGCAGTAGCTATTCGTAATAGTTAATTAGAAGGAGAGATGAAAATGAATCGATACTCAATAGAAGAATTTATTCAGTCAACAGAACAAAAAGATAAAGGAGAAGGATTTTTCGAGTTAGAAACGCCAAGAATGTTAGAAGTTAATCTCGCTGGGCGTGTGTGGGCGAAATCTGGCGCTATGATTACTTACAACGGTCAGATTAAATTCGAGAGGGAAGGAATTCTTGAACACGGCCTCGGAAAGATGTTTAAAAAAGCCCTTACAGGTGAGGGAGCTTCGTTAATGAAAGCTGAGGGGAATGGAAAGTTATATCTGGCGGATTCTGGGAAGAAGATTTCCATCCTACATTTGCAACATGGTGAATCAATTAGCGTAAATGGAAACGATCTACTCGCATTTGAAGATGGCATCCAGTGGGATATCAAAATGATGAAACGGATTACTGGAATGATGGCAGGTGGATTATTTAATGTCACTTGTCAGGGTCCGGGAATGGTTGCCATTACAAGCCACTATGAACCACTAACAATTCGAGTAACTCCGGGAAAACCAGTCATTACAGATCCTAATGCAACGGTTGCCTGGTCAGGTCAATTGCAGCCGAATTTTCAAACAGATGTGTCGCTGAAGTCCTTCTTTGGAAGAGGCAGTGGTGAATCGGTTCAAATGAGATTTGAAGGAGAAGGGTTTGTTGTCGTTCAACCATTTGAAGAAGTATCTATGCAAAATAATCAGGGGTAACGTATGGTTTTCTCATTGAATGAACATGAAAAACAGCTAGGTGTCAAATTACTTGATGGAAGACCTTACTACCTTTCAATCGAAGGTGTAGATAAACTCAAGCATAGTCCTGAATTTGATTTGTTACTTGATCGGTTGAATGTTGCTCTAGAATCAAAAGAGGTTCTTCACTGTACGGTAACGGTAGAAGCATCCTCCGAATTAAAAATACAGGTGCTAGAAAATAATTTTTTTGCTTTAAAGTCTGAGTCCATCGACTATTATAAAAGTTTTCAAATGGAAAAAATGCATTTTAATCACAATAGTAGTATTACTTATAAGCTAGTTGATGAGAGGGATATCAAACTCTTTCTTGAATTGTGGCAAGCATGTTCAGAGGGAACACTTAATGCTCCTTCCGCTCACCCTATCGAAATGCAGTATGAAGCGATGAAGCAAGAAATTGGTGAGCAGTACAAATCTAGCTGCTACTCTGTTTATTGGAATAAATACCTCTTAGGCGTAGTTATTCCAATTATCGAACCGGGCACGGAAGAAGAAGGTAGACTATTTTACATGGGTGTATTGCCCCAGCAGCGTGGGAAAGGATTCGGGAAGCTATTACATCAGCTGGGTTTGTTTCTTTTGCAAGAAAAAGGCGCCACTTATTATATAGGTAGTACAGGTATAGAAAACAAACCAATGCAGCAAATATTTCAATATAATGACTGTCATCCAGTTTTTCATACAGTTACGTATACAAAAGCGAGTTCAGAAGTGCGAAACTTATCATAATATGCTGAAGGAAGTAAAATATTCCTATTGAAATTAATAGAATTTTCTTTATAATCATACAAAAGGGTTCTTTACGAAGGAGAGTGCATGTATGATTCGTTTTGAAAAAGGCAACCTTCTTAAAAGTGACTGTACTGTAATTGCACATCAATGCGACTGTTTTAATGCAATGGATGTTGGCATTGCGAAATCAGTAAAAGAAACGTACCCTGAAGCCGCTAAAGCAGATGAAGACTTTCCGTTTTCTCCGAAGAAGAAGTTAGGTAAATGCTCGTTTGCTTTAAGTCGAGATAATAAGCGTATTATTGCTAATCTGTATGGACAGTATAAGCCAGCTGGACTTCAAACCAATTATCCCGCCTGGTTGAAATCATTTGAACATATGATAAAGGAACTGAAACCGTTCGAGGAAAAAGGGTTTAAAATCAAAATCGGCTGTGGCATTGATAAAGACGATTTGATCAATGTCAAAAAGTCTCTTGAGAAACTTTCTAAGAAATATGAGAAACCAATCCATGTTTACTATTCTTAATTTAAACGCTCCCAATGTTGGGAGCGTTTTTTGTCGGATAAGAACTAGTATTAGTAAGATAGAATCAAAAATGTAAAAAGAAACCATTTTCCCGTTTATCAATTGAGTAAGGTGGAATACAACAAGTGTAGCGCAAGATGTAAAAAAATTACTAGAGGAGGTTTTTTAAATGGCTAACAATAGTAATGACAAAATGAGCAGAGAAGAAGCAGGACGTAAAGGTGGCAAAAAAACATCAAGAGAACATAACAAAGAGTTTTATCAGGATATTGGAGAAAAAGGTGGAGAAAAAACAGCAAAAGAGCATGATCAAGAGTTCTATCAAGAGATAGGAGAAAAGGGCGGTAATAAAACGGCTCAAGAGCATGATAAAGAATTCTTCGAGGAAATTGGAGAAAAGGGTGGTAAGAAAACCGCTCGAGAACACGATAAAGAGTTTTATCAAGAAATTGGAGAAAAAGGTGGAAACCAAACATCCAAAAATCAAGATAAAGAATTCTATGAGGAAATTGGGAAAAAGGGTGGAAAAAAGAGCGGCGGAAACAAATAGAAACAGTAAAGAGCGAAGGGATTTCCCTTCGTTCTTTTTAATGAAATCCTATTTGAAATAAAAATAAAGAAGCCCTCCGTAAGCTACGGAGGGCTTCTTTATGTAGATTAAAATGAGCGTTCTTCTTCAACTTCATGCTGTTCATTTAAAATCAATAGGCGACTTGGAGAATCTCCTTTAGCCATTTCCTCTGCTTTTTCAATAGCTGTTGAGCGCATATCGTAGAGGTCTGTTGGAGCGACGTCCTCAATTTTAACATACCAACCTGTTACATCTTTATTTGGTGCTACTGTAAATTCCTTCATGAATAAATCCTCCTTTAAGCTGTGTATAAGGAACAATTCCCATCATATGTAGTGATGAAACCTGCTTTTAAGAGAATTAAAAAAACCAGCGCATTGACGCTGGTTTTACTGTGGACGTGAAATTATGTAGAAACCAATAACAAAAGCAATAGGAACGATCCAAACCATAAAGGCAAGTGCCCATACAGTAAAACGGTTCCATTCTTTTTCCTTAACAGCCAAGAGCAGACCCTCCACATCATAAGTTTAGTTTCATTATAACATGGACATACCTAAATTATGTGTAAACGCTTGAAATTCTTGAAAATTCAAGATACAAATCGAATGGTTAAGGGGTAGCGATATAAAGTGCCCTGATTCGACTTGACCGATGCAATCACAATAAAGATAAGGTGCATGACAAGTAGAATAGGGAGAAGGATAAGCCCTATAAGGACTAGACTTAAGATCCCAGCAATGACTAGATAGAGTGTCATGCTTATTTGGAAGTTAATGGATTCTTTTCCTTGCTCATCGATAAACGGTTCATCTTCTCTTTTAATTGACCAGAGGATGATTGGACCAATAATATGTCCCAGAGGAATTAAATAACCACTCAATGCAGAGAGATGAACATACATAGCCCATTGTCTTATTGTTTGATCAGGAACCGTTGTTACGTCTTTATTATCCATCTCAATACCTCCCTATATAGCTCATCTATGATCAGCATATTACTCATTATTTTAAGATATGCCTTTAATAAAGTAGGCAATAAAAAAAGGAACCACCTTTGGTTCCTTTAATTGGAATTGTAGTTGATGTGATAAGACGCGCGTTCTGTAAGTACGATCAGCTCGTCTGAATGCTTTTTAACATTGTTTATATCTTCTAAAGGAATTTCAAAAGTGGAGTGTGGAAGAGGGGCTGTAGCTTCGTCTGAAATGACTTTGCCCTCGCCTTTAAGTTGAAGGAGTGTCGAAGCCGTGTAATCATCGACGGTCTCCCCTCTGTGTTGAAATACAAAATCTTCGAGTTTCATGATGGTTTTATCGAGATCGTCTTGTTCTTTTTTCTCAATGATAAGATGTCCGCCTACCCATTCAGTAAGCGTGTTACGAACTTCTGTTAGCATAGTTGACGCATTCATTTTATCACCTCACTATCAAATTTCCCCATTTATACATTGGATAAACAGTACAAATGAACTTGGCAAAGAGATGATGATATACTTGTGCTATGTAAATATATAAAGGATGAATGTCATGAAAACAATAACAATCGATGAAGTTTTGGAAAGCAAGATGCTCTTATTGGATGTTCGTACACCGGCAGAATATGAAAAGTTTCATATCCCAGGTGCTGTGAACCTACCTATTTTCTCTAATGAAGAAAGAGAAATTGTCGGAACAACATATAAGAAAAAAGGAACTGAAGCAGCGAAGGAATTAGGGATTTCTCTTGTTTCGCCCTTACTTCCTGAGTTTTATAAACGAGCGAAGGAAATAACAAAAGGTAAAGAATTTGCTATTTACTGCTGGCGAGGCGGAATGAGAAGTAAAAGTTTGACAGTTATTTTTGACATGATGGGACTGCCATGCCGACAGCTAGAAGGAGGTATTCGTTCCTACAGACAAAAAGTGACGGCTGGTTTAGAATACTTAGCGAATCAGACGACACCCTATCTTGTTTTGGAAGGACTAACCGGTACATCTAAAACTGAAATACTGAATGATTTAGAAGAGAAGGGCTATCCTGTTCTTGATCTTGAGGGACTTGCAGCTCATCGAGGTTCTGTATTTGGAAGAGTTGATTTGCCTGAAAGAAGTCAAAAAGAATTTGAAGCCATGCTATACCATAGATTAGGAGAAATTGGAGAAACGTCTTATTACATCATTGAATCTGAAAGTAAGCGACTTGGAAATATTATCATTCCAGAGTTTATTTTAGAAGGCAAACAAAAAGGGACGCGTATACAAGTCCACGCCCCGCTTTCTTATCGAATTCGTACGATCTTAAATACGTATCATCCTGAACATCATCACGAAGAAATCACAGGAGCTATTAACAAAATTGAGAAGCGATTTTCGAGTGAAGATAAAGAAGTAATTGCCGATGCTCTTGCTGAGAATGACTATGCCTTGATTGTTGAACGGCTCCTGATTTATTATTATGATCCTCGTTATGAATACAAAGCATATGAGAACGAAGGTAACATTATTAACCTAACGTATGATTCACTTGAGGAAGGAACTAAACTTGTCCAGAATGAAGTAGATCGCTTCGAGATTAAGCTTCGATCAGAAGGCGAGAAAGTTTCGCTTTAATGGATTTTCTTTCTTCAGGAAGCTGTTCATTGTTATACCGTTCAATAAGGTCATCAATGCGTTTAAAATACAAGTGACTTACCCATGCGACATAGCTTCTGTAAACGGGCGACTTTAGAAAATGAATCAACATATTGTCGTCGGGGCCAAAGTAGTATGTTTTATCATCAAAGAAGGTAGAAAAGCGTCTGAAGGATAATTTGGTGAATGAGTTGTCCAATTCAAATCGAAATTTGTTGAGGGCATCCGGAATTAAACGAATTGTGAACACATCATCATTATCAAACATTTCCTTAGGCGTGGGTAAGATTAAATATGGATATTCCCGATCATCAAGGGCAATGAAGAAATCCTCAGGCGTCTCGTGACAGCTAGGCACTCGTTTGACGGTTGTTTCAACAATCAATTGATAGACTGAATCATTCATAAGATATCCTCCCTTTGTAATCTATCATCATTGTTACCGTACTAGTAAACTTGTATACCCCTTTGTCGAAAAGTAGTTATTACAATCTATTATCCAACCTCTGAAAAAATTCCTCTATTTCAAATATTACAAATATTTTTAAGAACCATATATGAATGATATTTTCCTGAGTCGTTAATCAGTTAGAAAAAAATAAAATTTGGATGAGCAAAAGACTTGAAAGTCAAAGATAGTCAAATTATAATTTGGTTACAAGGTCAAAGATAGTCAAAGTCAAAGCGAGTATCTTTCACCTTTTATCTTAATTTCATAAAATGTACGTTATATATATTATAAGGAGGCCATCATATGCTTTGTGATCATTGTCAACAAAATCAAGCATCGGTTCAACTTAATGTCCAGATGAATCAGAATAAGAAACAAGTACACCTTTGTAGTACGTGTTACGCAAAAGTGATGAATGGTCAAACTGCATCATCACCAAAAGGTCAAATGGATGAGTTCTTTCAATCCTTTATGAACCAATCAGGTCAACATGGATTTAACGCACAACAGGAGGGGCCGCAAACCGAGTTTGGAAATGGAAAAGGTGGCTTACTTGATGACTTGGGACGAAATCTTTCTGACGCCGCAAAAGCTGGATTAATTGATCCGGTTATCGGGAGAGAGAATGAAGTATCAAGAGTGATTGAGACGTTAAACCGCCGAAATAAAAACAACCCTGTCTTGATTGGGGAAGCTGGTGTCGGGAAGACAGCCATAGCGGAAGGCCTTGCTCTTCGGATAACAGAGGGCAATGTCCCTTCTAAGCTAAAAAACAAAGAAATTTATTTACTTGATGTAGCTTCACTCGTTTCAAACACAGGTGTTCGTGGTCAATTTGAAGAGCGGATGAAACAGTTAATTTCTGAGCTTCAAAGTAGAAAGAATGTTATTTTGTTCGTGGATGAATTACATCAAATCGTTGGAGCTGGATCTGCTGAAGGCTCAATGGATGCAGGTAACATTTTGAAACCAGCGTTAGCTAGAGGTGAACTTCAGTTAATTGGGGCAACCACTCTCAAAGAGTATCGCCAGATTGAGAAAGACGCAGCGCTTGAGCGTCGCTTCCAACCAGTTATGGTTAATGAGCCAACGGTAGATGAAGCCATTGAAATATTGAAAGGTTTGCAGTCTAAGTATGAAGACTATCATGAAGTCAAGTACACAGATGAAGCCATTAAAGCATGTGTAACATTGTCTAATCGTTTCATTCAAGACCGCTTCTTGCCAGATAAAGCGATCGATTTAATGGATGAAGCAGGGGCGAAATTGAACTTAACGTTTGCAGAGTCTAGCCACGATGAAATTCAGCAACGTCTAACAGAAATAGCTGCTGAAAAAAATAAAGCAGCCGAAGCAGAAGATTATGAGCGTGCTGCCAAGTTAAGAACTGAAGAATTACAGCTTGAGGAGCAGCTTGAGCAATCGCTGAAAAATAAATCAAGTGTGAATCATTTAGTGTCTCTTGAAGAGATTCAACACATTATAGAAGGAAAAACAGGTATTCCAGTACGTAAACTTCGCGAAGATGAACAAACGAAAATGAAAAATCTTGCGGATCGACTTAATGCGAAAGTAATTGGTCAGGAAGATGCCGTAAATAGAGTCGCTAAAGCGATTCGCAGAAGTCGTGCCGGATTGAAACGTCAAAATCGTCCAATAGGTTCCTTCCTATTCGTTGGACCAACAGGAGTCGGTAAAACAGAGCTATCCCGATCACTTGCAGAAGAAATGTTTGGTGATCGTGAAGCCATGATCCGTCTTGATATGAGTGAGTATATGGAGAAACACTCTGTATCTAAGTTAATCGGCTCGCCTCCTGGTTATGTTGGTCATGAAGAAGCTGGGCAATTAACCGAGCGAGTAAGACGTAAGCCATATAGCATCATATTAATTGATGAAGTTGAAAAAGCTCATCCTGATGTTCAAAATATGTTCTTACAAATTCTTGATGATGGACGATTAACTGATAGTCAAGGTAGAACTGTTAGCTTTAAAGATACGGTTATTATTATGACAAGTAATGCTGGAACGTCAGAGCGCAGAATTACAGTTGGTTTTGAATCAGCTGAAAGCTACACGGATGTGATGGAGAGTCTTGGTGGTTACTTTAGACCTGAGTTCTTGAATCGCTTTGATGGAATTATTCCATTTAAATCACTCGAACAATCCAGTCTCGTTACAATCGTTGATTTAATGATTGAAGATTTGGATGAGAGTCTCGAGGAACAGAATATTTCTCTTACAATTAGCGATGAAGCGAAAGAGAAGTTAGCTTCACTTGGCTATAATCCGCAGTTTGGTGCGCGACCACTTCGCAGAGTGATCGAAGAACATGTTGAAGATGGTATTGCCGATATACTAGTGGATGAAGGAGACCTTCAGTCAGTTACAGTTGAAGTTGTAGAAGATAAACTCGTCGTATCAAAAGAAAAATAAGTCACATTCTTGAAAGTCGTTCCAATGGAGCGGCTTTCTTTTTTATTAGCTATAGTAGCTTATATTATTGATATCTCGTTTTTTGGCTCATTCGCGAGTGAATTCAAAAAAAGAAAAGAAAAAACTTTGTTTCCATGGTTTTTTTGTTACTTTTTTACAAAAAGAGGGAAGGTATAATTATGGTATCCTGACTGTACTTTTTCTATAGCGTTGTCGAATGGTAAAGTATTGTGACTTGTTTTGTATTTATAGGTCGAAAAGTCAGAATATTAGTTAAAATTAGTCTTCAAATCTGCTACGTTAGATAAGGAAGGTCAGGAAAGACTTCTCTACTATTTCATAAAGGAGCGAGAACAAAATGGAACTGGATCAACTAGAAATGAACCAGACGTTACAAGAAAGTCAGCCAGAAGGAAAGACAATTCCATATTTAACAGCATTGATTGGATGGAGTCTTCCCGCAATTGAGGCCTGTGACAAGTTGAATCGGCCTTTTGTAGTGGTTGGTCCTCCTGATTTTAAGGATTATGCCGAGAAGCATGACATCACTTTCGTAGGTTGGGAGTTTGATAGATTGAATGAAGGATCAGACAAACTCTATAAGCAACTTAAAGCTTTAGGCGCAGAGGTTGCTGTCCCCCTTTATGAAGAGTGTGTGGAATGGGCAGGAGCTCTGAATTCTCGCTTTAGAGAAGAGCCTAGATTATTTAACCGTTCTCTATTGTTAAGAGATAAAGGAATGATGAAACGAAAGGCACAGATGGCTGGTATTAAAGTAGGTGTTTTCGAAGAAGCAAGAGACAAGGAAGATGTAAAGCGCTTTCTTAAAAGGGTCAACGATGCTCTTTTGAAAGTGGATGGAGATAAATACGAGCCGATTCATTGTAAGCCTTTAGATAAGGCTGGTTCAGTAGGACATCGAGCCATCGATGATCCTGCAGATATTGATGCATTAACAGATACTGATTTTCCTTTATTAATGGAAAGTCATTTGGATGGGCAGGAATTCTCATGTGAGGTTTTTGTACATGATGGGAAAATTCAATTTCTTAATATAACAGAATACGTAAAACTTGGGTACTCAAACTTTGTTCCACCTTCTCCTTCTCTTGAAGAGAAGCGTCCCGTTATCCGGAAAGCGATTGAACAATTAATCGAAGCGTTCGAAGTGGAGAACGGCGTGATTCATCCTGAGTATTTCATTATGCCTGATGGCACACTTCACTTCGGAGAAGTAGCTGCTAGAGTACCAGGTGGCCATATTTTTGATCTAATTGAACGCGCTTACGGTTTTAGTGCTTATGAAGCTCAAATTCTATGTAGTGATCCAAATACGACTGAAGAAGAGTTAAGAAAATTCTTTCCTGGCGAAGATGAAGCTATGGGATATGCGGGTTGTTTAATGGTACATCCACATGTGAATTACATTGAGGAATTAAATATTCCTGAAGAGCTTGAGGAACATCAATTCTTTGAGAAGCATGATATGTTTACCCCTCCGCAGGGGAAAGTAGCTGAGCGGGTCGGTTTCGGTAATCATTATGGGACCATTTTCTTCTTCGGAGATGACAGTGCGGAGATGACGCGGTTACTTGTAGACTACGAAAAATATGATTTCTATCTGTAGATAATTATTTTTACCATAAAGGAGAATTTAGCATGCCATCTGAAGTAACAGAAGGAAAGATTGCAAGGTTTTCCAGATCACTCACTCGTCTTGAAGAAGCACCATCCTATGCGAAATCTCGCTATCAGACAGACGTTTTCCAGGAAGCGA
This sequence comes from Anaerobacillus sp. 63XJN7_5_ISO-PGPR-S23-430, assembly GCF_056173695.1. NCBI lineage: Bacteria > Bacillati > Bacillota > Bacilli > Caryophanales > Bacillaceae > Anaerobacillus > Anaerobacillus sp. 63XJN7_5_ISO-PGPR-S23-430. The sequence goes on from NZ_CM149686.1 coordinate 687,407, forward strand.
ATCGGCTTTTGGAAACCGATGAAGGTCTTGAGTTTCTATATCAATACGCTCAACGTTTTGATGAAGCGGGAGTATTCCAGGATGGTCCATGGGAAGATCCCTCAAAGCTCCAGCCGCCTCTTGTTGCAGGATCGCTTCAAGCAAAGGGTCTTCCTTACGTGATCGAAATGCTTAGCGATCTGCGTATGCTTGCGATTGCGGAAGGAAAGGGAAGTCATCCAAAGGTCTCACAAGAAATGGCGATGGACTTTTTAAACGAAGTTATGGCGTTAAATCTAGATATCCTTTTCCCAAATGCTTCAGAAGCTTCCCGAATCGAGGAGAAGGAGAATACGATTGAAACACAGAGGCTGTTTCAATTTATATCACAGTATCTCTCTTCAAGTGCTTTATCAGAAACACTGATCTATGAGATTGAACGTTTAACCGCTCAACGACCAATTACGGTTAAAAGAACAGTGTCCATGATTAAAATGGCTAAGGAAATGTTGAGGTCAGAAACCAGTGAAGAGCAGCGGTCTACTCTTGAAGGATACGTGGCTTCGATTGAAGGCCCTTCTGAATTAAGTCACACTTATCAGTTGCCGAATGAATACCGTAAACAACTGATGGGACTATCAACAGAAGAGCTTCGAAGAGAAAGTGAGTTACTCGGTCTTTCTATGAGAAAAACCGGTCTTTGTTCTCCACACCATAGTGTGCTTGCTCGCTTCTTAAGTCGAAAATCACCTCACCTTCTACCTGTATTACTTCAATTAACTGGGAAGGGGAAGGCGAATCTTGAAGAACATGGGGAGCTTATTTATCAGCTCATTAAAGTTGCGCTTTTTCCGTCTACTTGCCAATCCGTCTATGGATTAGCATTGTTATTAGAGAGAGGGGTGCTTTCGGCTTCTCCAGTTATGCCTGGATTAAGACGTATGATTGAGCTAGATATACGTCCAGAAGTTCGAAGCGCATTATTCAATACAGTTGGAGAAGGTGAAGGGTTAACGGCTAATAGCATTTTGCTTGCAGGTGTCATTAGCGTCCTTGGACAGCCGCTCGGTGTTGGTCAAGGACTTAATCCAACATGTCAAGCGGCAAGAGGAATAAGCCTATGGGCTCAGCATGCTCCTGGCTATCTACTTGAGATCATTCCAAGAGCTGCAAGAGATGGTGACATTGATATGGTGTTTGAAGGTGTTCAAATTCATTCGAAAGATCTTCAAGGTGGTCTCGCTCCTGATCTTCACCCAGAGCTTGACCCGGTGTCGCTTGTACTCGTTCCACATCTCGATCGAATATACAGTGAGATGATGAGCAGAGTAGCGCTAAGAGGAGAAGATGGACATCGCTGGGTCAACCCTGCTTTTTATGGAAATTGGGTTCAAAAAGGCTTTAGTACCGTTATCGAGCCGATTACTGGCAGCGTAACAGACTATCCTGGTTTCGTCAGATTGTTTTATGCGACGCATCATCCTGAATACAACGATGAATACGAATTAATTTATCCGAATCCAGTTGGGATCTTCATTACGAATGTTCATGGAAAAATGCTTGGGTTCCATGCTGTTTCCATCCAAAGAATCGCAAAGAGTCCTGATGGAGAGTATCGCGTTTATTTTTATAATCCTAATAATGATGGTTCCCAGAATTGGGGTCAGGGAATTGAATCCACTGTTATGGGAAAAGGGGAGCTTTCAGGAGAAAGCTCGCTACCATTTGAAGAATTTACATCGCGTTTATATGCGTTTCATTATAATCCTTATGAACAAGGAGATGCGTATGCGGTTGAAGCCGAGCACATCTCAATTGTGAAATCACTCGCAATAGATAGCTGGGGACACGAGTATACCTGGCTAAGTAAATAAGAGGTTATAAATCACGGTTTTTGGGGAAATATATAAGCAGAGGTGCCAGGGATATCATTTGTTTCCTGGCGCTTTTTTTGATTAACTTAACTTGTCATATTGAATTGACAGGCTTGATATAAGAAGGAGGAAATAGAGTGATTGAACACGTTGTTTTATTTAAATTCAGTGAAGAAACGACCATGGATCAGAAAGAAGAGGGCATGAGAAGATTAATTCAAGTTAAGGAGAAAATTCCTGGAATTATTGATATTCAAGCAGGAAATAACTTCACTGATCGTAGTCAGGGCTTCGAAAGTGCTCTAACGGTTCGGTTTGAATCAAAAGAAGCGCTAGAAGCATATGGTCCACACCCGGCGCACCAAGAAGTAGTCGCATACTTGAAAGAGGTTGGAATGAGAGATGTCCTTGCACTAGATTTCGAATGTCTATAAATATGGAAAGGAGCTTTTACATATGAAAGGATTTGTTCATGGCAATGAAGCAGGTCATAAAGGGCTATCGCTTAAAGATCATATTGTTGAGTCGGAGCCTCGCAAAGGTGAAGTGAAGATTAAACTAAAGGCAGTGGGGTTAAATCACAGAGATCTATTTATACCAGATCGTCACGATCCGAAAGATCCAGACGTTATTCTTGGTTCAGACGGTGCTGGTGTTGTCGTTGCAGTTGGTGAAGGCGTTGATGAGATTCATGAAGGTGATGAAGTGATCATTAACCCCGGTCTTGGTTGGGAAAAGAATTCTCCTGTTCCTCCAGCTGGATTTCAAATTGTAGGCTTTCCAGGTGATGGTACATTTGCTGAAACGATCGTTGTTCCAGCTGAAAATGCTGTGAAAAAGCCAGAAAACCTTACCTTTGAAGAAGCATCTGTCATAGGTTTGGCCGGATTAACGGCGTATCGTTCATTATTTACAAGAGGGCAACTTCGAAGAGGACAAACTGTTTTTATTCCTGGAATTGGTGGAGGCGTAGCAACGTTCTTGCTTAAGTTTGCGAAAGCGGCTGGTGCGAGAGTGATTGTTAGTTCCAGAAGTGAATCTAAGCGAAAGGCCGCTCTTCGACTTGGTGCAGATCGAGCTCTTGCCGATGAAGAGGATTGGACTGAAGCAGCTGAGGGTGAAAACGTTGATTTGGTTATTGAAAGTGTCGGTGCAGCTACGTTCAATCGATCTCTCGGAGTACTGAAAAAGGGTGGAACCATTGTTATTTTCGGCTCTTCAACAGGGGATGCAATTGAATTTGACTTGCGCTCATTTTTTTACGGCCAATATAACTTGCTTGGCTCAACGATGGGAAGCGCTGAGGAATTTCTAGAGATGGTATCTTTCGTAAATGAACATTCTATCAGGCCAATTATGGATGAAGTCTATTCTTTTGACGATATTCAAAAGGCTTTTGCTCATTTGAGTGATAGTTCCCAATTTGGGAAAATTTCATTAAGTATGAGGTAGTGTTTTTTGAAATATTCATAGAAAAAAGGAAGCCGTTTGGCTTCCTTTTTTCTTAATAGTAATATGGCGGATAGCCGTAGGGATAATAGGGGCGATAGTAAGGAATGAGACTAAGAGCTGCAATTCCAGCTAAAGGAAAGAAAAAGCGCCCGAATCTGCGATAGCGATAGCGGCCATATTGTCTATCCGTATCTTGACCTTCGCTTTCTTCTACTTCTTGAGGGATCATCATACCCATGTGCTCATCATCTGAGTCCATAATAATTCCTTCATACTCCATCCCATCCTGCATTCTTACTTTAGCATGATAGGTGTTATACCTTTTGCATAACTGTTTCATATCACCCATAAGCTGTTTTTCTTCTCCAAACATTGCCCCTTGAACGGCGTTGTTTTGCATATTCGGCCCCTGCATGGCCCCTTGCACTGCCTGGTGAGGCATTTGATTACCCTGCATGGCTCCTTGAACTGCCTGATTCGGAGAATGTCCCTGCATCGCACCTAGAACGTTCTGATTCATTTGGTTCCCGTACATGTTCATAAGCGATTCCTCCTTTACACAACACAGGATATTCACCTAGATATGAATCAGTTACTAACACAAGTGCAATTTTGAGCCCAAATATCTCATTTATGTGTGCCCTTCTTGAAATTTCCATAAAGAAACTATACGATAAGTTCAAATGACCTTAAATGTAGAGGTGGAAGATGAGAGACTTTTATTTAACTAGAACTGAAATGGGAAATTTTCTTCAGACGATTCGCGCAGAGGAAAAGCCAGATGAAATTTTATTGAGAGCGATGAAAAGGTCCGGAAAAGGAAGAACAGAAATACCAGCTATTTTTGATAAGTTATTGAAAGTGACTGAAGGTGCTTTCGGCTTATCTATTAATGAAATTGTAACGCTTGGTAATCAGCTAGAGTATGCAAGTTTCCGATCCACTGCTGTTCAAAATTGGGTGAAAAGAGATATTAAAGAGTGGATTGGTCCACCACAATTAGGTAAGAAATACGCAATAGAACAAGCGGCAATTTTATTTATTGTAGAAGACTTGAAGAATACGCACGATTTCGAAAGCATCCGCCTTCTATTGAAATTTGCTTTTAATAACCCGGCGGATCGAAATGATGACTTAATCGATCCATTAACCTTTTATACTGCGTACTCGCAGCTTTTTGAAGTGATTCATACGAAAATAAAACCTTCAAAGGAAGAGTTTAAAAAGAAGTCAATTGAGTTGTCTAATGTTTTCCATGAAGTAACGGAAAATCAAAAAAAAGATATTGAGAAACTACTTATTTCTGCCGCACTCTCTGTTCAAGCTGCTTACTATCAAACGTTATCGAAGCAATACCTTGATGATGTTTGGAAATAAGAACTGATGAATGAGGAAGAAAGAACGAGCTGGAACCTCATAAAAGGCGCCAGCTCGTTTTGTTTTAATCGATTGTAAAATCAATGGATTGTTTGAACTGGCCTTCTCCATCTGTTGCTAGCCAAACTTCTAGTGTATAGGATCCTGGTGTAAGTTCATCTACAATAATGGAGTACTCGAGTGATTCAGCTTGTTTTAATGTAACGTTCTCTTCTTCTTTCAAAAAGCTTTTGGTAGCGGAATAGGTTTTAATTACTTCTCCTTGCTCATTCGAAAGTGTATAGTCATACTTTTGACTACTTGGAAAGTGGATAGATTGGACTCTCTCTGTTTGGTTTTGAATACGATATAAGAAAGTTGCCGCTCCGCTTTCCGTTGTTTCAAGCTGCAGGGTAGGTTCAAGAGATCCAGCTACTATGCCAGAAGAACCAGATACTTGCTCACTTGTATTGTTGTTTGTATTCATAGTTGCGTTCTCCTCTCCACATCCGGTCAAAGTAAGGAGTACCATTGTTCCTATCATCACATATTTAAGCATCCCATCACTCCTTTGTTTATTAGACGAGGTGACATCCTAGAAAGTTACAATTCAAAGGAATGAACTTAAAACCTTATTTCAATCTTCAAAGACAAAGTGGAGGATATACCGTTATAAATGCCATATAATAGAGTGAGATAAGTTCTACAGAAGGAGTTCGATAGAATGAAGCCATCGTTAGTAGATATTCAAGCTAGGATAAATGGCAGAAGTGCAGAAGTCCTTGGAAATGAGCGCTTTTATAAATTTGCCGTTCTCTTGCCTTTAATAGAACGGAATGGAGAGCTACATGTATTATTTGAAGTTCGAGCACGGTCGTTAAGAAGACAGCCGGGAGAGGTTTGTTTTCCGGGTGGTAAAGTAGATCAGCACGACAAAAACCCGAAAAATGCAGCAGTAAGAGAAACTTGTGAAGAGCTCGGTGTTTTAGAAAGAGAAGTTACTGTAATGGGGGAACTTGATTTCCTAGTTACATCATTCCAATCTATCGTATACCCGTTTGCGGGGATGATCCAATCAGACTCTGAATTATCACCTAATCCAGATGAAGTAGAGGAAGTGTTTACAGTTCCTTTATCTCATTTTAAGAATCACCCACCAGAGCGACATGATATACGTGTACATGTACAGCCAGATGAAGGATTCCCGTTTCATCTTATTCCGAATGGTGAAGAATATAATTGGTCATCCTCAAGTATGCCGGAGTTCTTTTACTATTATCGTGACTATGTCATCTGGGGGATGACGGCAAGAATACTGTATCATTTCATTCAATTGGTGAATGAAGAATAAGAGAAGAAGCGTTTTTCCATTAAAGGACTATTGTCAATTGAAGCAAATATAGGTAAACTAGAAAAGGTCGATTTATGTCGGTTTTTTCTAGTTTTTTTGTGATTTCCTTTTTCGGAATGTTGAAACTTTGATGAGTTTACTAGGTTATATATTTATTAGGTAACTTAACTTATTTACTATAGGTGATAAGTTTAAATTAAAAACGACAAAAACCTACAGATCGACGCGAAAGAATTTAGTTGGATTATAATAAGTGCAATACATAGAGAGAATGCCAAACATTTAATAGGGGGAAAAGCAATGTTAACGATTATTTTTGTTTTACTTGCCGCTTCACTTGGTTTCTTTATTTACTCGTATTTTGTTAAGGACTACGCTAAAGAAGTGAAAGGTCAGGTTGATGACGTTTATATCAACTTAATGAAAGAGTTGAAAACGGTTAAGAAACGTACTGAAATGCTAGAAAGCAAAACAAAATCTGTAAGTGGTGGTCCTAATGAGTAAGCAAGAAGCAAAAGGAATTGGGGCTGGTCTTTTATTCGCTGCGCTTTTGTTAACGGCCTATTACTTTTTGTTTTCTCCAGCAAAAGCAGAGGATGGCAATAAGTTAACAGAAGCTGCCGTTGAACAGCATTTAGAAGAAAAAGGCATGGTTATGGTTAAAAAGGAAGAGTATGATTCTTTGAAAGAAAAAGAAGTGACTCAGAATCAACAAGTGAGCGAAAATCAGGCTCCAAAAGAAAAGGCAGAGAAAGAAAAAGTCTCTGATCAACCTGAGAAAATCACCTTTACTATTAAGGAAGGAATGACTAGTCAGGAAGTTGCTCAAAGTCTAGAAGACAAGAAGCTAGTAAAGAAATCGGATGATTTTATTAAATCGCTTCGAGACATGGACAAAGAAATGGCAGTTCAGCCAGGTGAATATGAACTTCAAACGGATATGTCTTCTGCAGATATAGTGGAAGAGATTACTAGATAAACGAAACACCCGGCATAAATTGCCGGGTGTTTTGTTTATTTTCATCTCGAAATAGCGTTGGGAGAAGAAGGAATGGTTAGGGATTGATCGAGTGAATATCCACCGATTTGATCAAAGCCAGTGTTCTCAAAACGAATCGTCTGATAGTTATATTGAGAAGCAGTAAGCATTATGGCTTCGATTGTTTGCATCGCTTCCTCTTCTGATTGAAATTCACTTTCTTCCGTAAAGGTAATTGTTGCTTCAGCACCGTCTCCGTCGAATGAATAGATGTCTACGTTAGGAGGGATCGCTGGCATATAATAGGGCACGTTAGGATCGCCTTCTTTCATAAGCGAGAGAGCGACATCGAGTTCAGCACCTTCTTCACCTGAAAGGGATGGTCCTTTTACGAGAAAACGTAATTCAGAACTTGATTCATATAGGTAATATGGAGAAGGTTTTTGATTCACTGTCGTGTCAGCTGAACCGAAATTTCCGAGAGTGTAGCCTTCCTCTCCATTCGTTTGCCAATTGATTTGATCGGCACCGAGACTTTTCGCTAACTGTTGAACACTATCGTTTATCATAATTGATTCCGTCGATGAAAGGCTATCACCAGACTCTTTGAAGCTAACTATGAGTGTTTTAATTCCATCAGTATCAATCAAATCTAGAGTTGTATCAACTAGTGGTGAGCGTTCAAGACCAAATTCCGAAACATCAAAAGTAGATAAAATTTCTTCTAAGTTTTCTTGTATGCTTTTGTTTTCATCTAAAGTAAATGAAAGCGGAATGAGAAGTAAGCTTTCAGGATCTGGGAAAGAAACGACAACGTTTGCTCCTTCAGACTGCTGAAATGCTGGAATGTAGCTGTCAAAAGTAGTCGGTTCTCTTGTGAGTGTTGGCGGCTCTTCCTTAACAGTATCACTCGTTTGATCTGATTTCTCATCTGTAGGTGCTAATGTTGTGCTTTCAGATTTTGAATCATCTCCTGAGGCTGAAGAGTTTGCTGTATCTGAATTGTTTGAGTCTGATTGTGTAATGGCCATATTAGAAGAGTTATCATTTTGATTGAAGAGACCAGGCGTAATTAGAACGGCCAGGAATAGGACCACAATAGCGGCAATACTAGGAATAATCCATGGCGTTTTCTTCTTTGTTCGATGTCTTTGTGATTGTTCATTCTTTTTTTTCTCGATGTTGTGATAGATCGATTCTTTGCTTCTATGATCTTTGACTTCAGGTAGTTGAGAAAGAAGGGATTTTGTTCGATCACTCATCATAAGACCCCCTTTAGTTGGTTTTTGGATGGATCATCTACTAGCTCGCGGAGCGCTTTAATAGCCCGATGCTGAGTTGTTTTCACTTTACTAACACTCCAATTTAATATTTCGGCTGTTTCGTTTATCGACAGCTCTTGAATGTAGCGAAGAATTAGCACCTGTTGCTGATCAAGTGTGCATTCTCTTAAACATTTATAAATGGCTTGGACTTCTTCTTTTTGAAGTAGGATTTCTTCCGGAAGTGGAGATTCATCAGTTGGCTGCTGCTTGTTAAAATCGAACTTACTAAGCCACCTTGAGGTTCTTCGATTGTGTGTACGTAAATAATCAATGGCTATATTTCTCGCAATGGCAAACAACCATGTCTTCTCATTGCTGCGTTCTTCATACTTGTCATAAGAACGTAGCACGTTAATATAAACCTCTTGCACTAACTCTTCCGCAATTGCTCTATTTTTTACCATATAGAATAAAAATTGAAATAAGTTCGTGTGGTAGCGATCATATAAACGTTCAAATGTCTTATCCATTCTTCAGCCCTCCTTCTTCTATTTATTAAAACGATATATCTACTTAAAAGGTTACAGCAAGATTACAAAAAGAAATAGAACAATCTATTTTGAGGTTGTAGGAATGAATGAAAATAACGATATATGGATGACAAAGCAAAGTGTTTTAGTATTTAGCTTTTCTTCGATAGAATGTTATTTAATGACAGCTTGAGAGGAGTTATTGGATGCAGTTATTTTCGAAGCAGCAAAACTCATCCTTTTTTTATGGATGGTATATTGTGATGGCAGCAGCCATTGGCGTCTTTTTTTCAGGACCAGGTCAAACTTACGCCGTATCTGTGTTCATTGACTATTACATTCAAGATTTTGGCTGGGGACGATCGCTTGTATCAGGCATTTATTCTTCTGCTACGCTGGCGGCTGGACTATTGTTATTTGTTGTAGGGAGATTAGTAGATAAACATGGACAGCGGCGAATGATGCTCATAATGGGGGCTTTGCTAGCAGTCGCATGTTTTTGGAATAGCTTTGTTATTGGACCTGTCATGCTATTTATTGGTTTTTTTATGCTTCGTTTATTCGGACAAGGTTCAATGACGTTAATTCCGAATACACTTGTGCCTCAGTGGTTTGTAGTAAAGCGTGGGCGAGCACTTAGCTTTATGGCTATTGGTGGTTTTTTAAGCTCAGCTTCTTTTCCTCCACTTAATACATGGCTAATTACAACGTTTGGATGGGAAAGTGCCTGGAGAATACTTGGACTCGCACTCATTGTTATTTTTCTACCTGTTGTGTTTTTTATTGTTAAAAATAAACCTGAAGACATCGGACTTCTTCCTGATAATGCTATTTCGAAGAAAAGACTTGCACAACGTCGAGAAGAGAAAATGGAAGAAGAGGAGCAAGAAGAGGGCTTCGAAACGAATTGGACTGTGAAAGAAGCGATGAGAACGAGAGCATTTTGGTTTATTCTTTTTTGCGTTAGTATTCCTGCACTTGTCAATACCGGTTTAACTTTTCACTTATTTTCTATTCTAGGTGAGCAAGGTGTACCAGGAAGTACAGCTGCCATCATATTGAGTATCATGGCGATTGTTGGCTTCCCTGTCACAATGGCTTCTGGATTTATTCTCGAGCGCGTGAACGTTCATATTGTTCTTGGTTTATCGTTTATTGGCCAAATGGTATTTATCTTATTGTTAACTCAGGTGCATACTTATTTACTTGCTATTGTGTTTGCCGTTCTTTGGGGAATGATTGGAGGTATTGAACGGATTACATTAAACATTATATGGCCGAATTATTTTGGTAGGGAACATCTAGGGAGTATTAAAGGAATTGCGACAACGACGATGGTCATAGGCTCTGCTTTTGGACCACTTCCATTTGGTATTGCTTTTGACGTTTTTGGAGGGTATACAGAAATATTATTGATTATACTTATCTTTCCAATTCTCGGTACAATTGCTGCATTTATGTCTCCACCGCCTAGTAAACAAGTATAAAGAAACGCTTCTTCAGGTATTATCTGAAGAAGCGTTTTTTTTTGCACATTTAAGGAGTGTGAGCGGAAGTAAGGAAATTACCTATTAGATTTTATTGGAATAGAGAATAAACGAGCACATGATAATACTGATTTCTTAAATAGACGTGATCTATAAAGCGTCCTTCTTCATGAAAGCCAAGCTCATCTAAACGCTTAACAGCGGCACGGTTGTCTTCTATTGTTTGCGCATAAATTTTGTGAAGTTTCATTTGTTCAAAACCGTATTCTATAACGGCTTTTGCTGCTTCGGCTCCATAACCACCGCTCCAGTAATTTCGAGACAGAATGGCACCAATTTCTGCTTTAGAAGAGGTGCGATCCCAGTTTTGGAAACCTGCCGTACCAATTAATTTGTTTGAGGTCTTCAATCGGACACCCCAACGTATTGTATTGGTCAAAGATATCGATGTGGTATCTTTGAAAGCACGTATATAGTGAAGGGCCTGTGTAGAGGTTTTCATAACTTTTCCACCATCATAATAGGTGACAAGTGGATCTGCGAATATGGAAAAAAGTGAACTACGATCTTCTTCTTTAAGTGCTGTTAAAACAAGGCGTTCAGTTTGAATTTCAGGGAATTCTTTCAATGCGTTCACCACCCGTTACTTTACCATATGCATATGTGAAAACGGGGTGGAGGGCTTATGACCCGGGAGTTAGCCTGATTTTATTCAAGAGCTATTTCCAATTCGTATCGTTATGAAGTTTTTTAGAAGGTCTTCATGCTTTTCTTCATATTCATCAATTGACATTGTTGATCGCTGTAAGGTGTCATCGAACAACATAATAGGCGTTGTTCCTTCTTTTCTATTGGATGAGAATTGATACAAGTAGGAAAACCCAGGTCTAGTAGCAGGAAGCATTAAATAAGGCATCCGCGTCGCACCCGGCCGTCTTCTTAATGCAAGGGCTTCAATCATACCTTCAACGGTTCGAAAGCCTAAACCGTGTCCAAAAAAAGTACCGTCCCCTAAATCTACAACATTCTCACCTTGCCATTCTGGCGTAAGAGGATTCACGTCAGGATTTTTTACATATCGAATATCCCCAGGAAGGTAGTCAGGAGGAATGTTATGAACGATTTGCAAATCTTGATCGTATTTCCATCCCCAAAGCCGTATGTTTGAAAAAAGTCGATTAAACTGTGCGGGAGGGAGCATTTTGACTGCTGCGTGATAGAGAATAATAATCATAGCGGTGGCGCATTCAAACGCATATAGTCTCCCATTTCGGTAAATATCGAGTATTGCTTCAGATGCCGGAACGCCCATTTTTAATTGAAAGGCGCCATCTGGGAGGAGGTTCCAGAACATAGGGTTACATCGCGATCGATAAAAGTCTGCAAATTGAACACCGCTATAGTAAAGTTCACGTGAACTGTCTGTGATGGCTACTCTAAATCGAATTTCAAATAATAAGGCATCCATCGAGCGATAGGAATACGTATAGGGACTTGCATACATGACATGAAGTATCGTTTGTTCAAGAGGTCGTACGATACCAGCGTTTATCGCATCGTCTTTATTTAAACTATTACCTCCTATAGTAATCATGATGAACCTCCTCAATGAGCGTCAATTGGGCATCGAGAGGTCGATTGATCCACTCCTTCCATTTGTTTCGAGATCTTTTTCTCATTTGATAGGAGAAGTTGGCAAGATCTTCTTTTTCATCTTCGGTTAACGTATGAAATCCTTTATCTCGATGGTATTCCGATGAAGTGTTTGAATGATGTTCACGGTATTTTGTGTAGTGATCGATAATATAAGGTGAAAGTTCAGCTGTTAATTCATAGCTATTTTCATTATGAAGAAGGTATGGGAGGTTCTCTTCATACCAACCCCTAAAATAGGCATACTGATCAGAGCTTTCTTCTAAACCGGAAATGAAATGAAGCAGTTCTCTTGCAAACTCAACTTCTTCTTCATGAGAAGATAATAGTTTTTCACCAATAGGGAGGAGACTAGACATGTTTCGTGAAGAAAAATAAGACCATGTTAAGTAATGTGTAGAGTGGCCCTCGCTGTTTCTCTTGAATAATAGTTCTGAAACAAGGGAGAGGTCTTCCGGGTTTTGATAGATGGTTGTCAATAGCCCAGCAGCGCGGTCAATAACAAGTCGATAACGAGCATTCAGTTTATCCTCTTTCCCAGTTTCGACCATCCATCTGAGTACAGAGTGAATGAACTGTGGAAGATCGCAGACTGAATATGGAAAAGGAGTTGCTGGTGTACGTTCTGTAGCAAGGATATCTCTTTGGATGGACAAAGCTACTTTATTCCGATCTGATAAGTTCTTTGTGAGACTGTGTTCGCGAATAACCTTTGATAAGACATAGAGAGTGGGATAAGTGAGGTCCTCGTCATTGATGCGTGAAATGGCTAATTTTGCATCATGCTGAATCAACTCTCTTATATACAGATCAAGACGTTTAATGCCTTCTGTTTTCCGGATTATCTCAAGTGAGGTAGACATGTTTAAGGGAGGCCTCCTTTCGAAAGTGCGCTGTTAACAGCGTATTCGGCAGGGGGGAGTTTCATCACATGTAATAAAAAATGATTCTTTATGCTCTATCTGAAACTTTTACTTATTTGCTCCGTCTTTAAGATAGACTAAGTTAAATCAAGAAACCTACACGATCAGCTATGAAGGAAAATTGAATTCATTAGGGGGATACCGTATGGAGAATAAGGCTGTTCGAACTAGTCTTAAGTTTATTACTGCATTTATTGGTGTGCTGTTACTAGGGGCGTTACCGGGGTTATTCAATGGCATGAAGCTTGATTTTTCTGGATATTTGAAGAGATTAGTTAAGACATTAGAGGAGTTGATCCACTATCAAGATATAACGTTTCGCTCTGGGAATGCGAATTATCAATTGTTCCCAGAGGTCTTTGATTATGCGACATATTCCATAGTCATTTTATTCAGTGCCTTATTTCTTTCGTTTGTTGTAGGATTTGTTTTTACATACGTTACCTACAGATTTACGCCTCCTATGCGAAAATGGTTTAAACGATTTGCGTTTCTAACTGAATCTTTTCCAGATGTATTTATTCTCGTAATTGTTCAAATTGGAATCATCTGGTTTTATAAAAAAACCGATATTTTGTTAATGGATATTGCAGTATATGAACGAATTTATACGATGCCTATATTAGTGCTATCTATATTACCAGCTTTCCTATTCTACCGAATTATGATGCAAGTTTTCGAAGAGGAATTTGAAAAGCCTTATGTTGAGCTTGCGCGAACGAAAGGCGTGCAATCAACAGTCATTTTCCTTGTCCATGTTTTTCGGAATGCGATTTTATCGATTTACTTCCATTCGCGCTCCATTGTCTGGTTTACGTTATCTAATTTATTTATTATGGAATTCGTCTTCAATTTGAACGGATTAATCCGCTTTATGTATGAACATCCTACGCCAGAAATTTTCACGGTAGGCGCTTTATGTCTTTTTATCCCTATCTTCTTGGCGTTGACACTTTACCAGTTTGTAGCGGAGCAAGTTTCAAAAGAAGAAGCGTTACTATAGTTCGGAAGTGAGGGAAGAAGGATGTTGAAAAGTGCGTTGCGAAATCCAATGTTTATGTTCGGAATGATCATTATCGTTCTCTTACTAGGTAGCAGTATTTTTTATTCGCTCGTTTACCATGATGACATTCCTCAAACGTTTATGCTTTATGACGACGATGGAAATTTAATTGACCGATCGCCTCTTTCACCTGTACAAGTTCTTCCATTTGGTACAGATAAGTTCGGCTACCATTTGTTTGAGCAAATTATCATTGGTGCGAAATATACAATTGGAATTGCCTTTCTTGTTGCTTCAATGAGAATGGCGTTATCGTTTGTTGCAGGTGTAATTGGAGGGACTTATTTTCGCCGAACGCTTAGAAGCACAGCTGGAGTGGTGGATGCGATGCAGTATATCCCTATTTCGTTATTATGTTACTTTATTCTCCATGGAGTATTAATGGAAAACGGGATGGAAGGAACGTTTTCATACTCTTTCACTGAACGCATGGTTTTTGAAGTGATTATCTTGACAGCGGTCGCTATTCCTACAACGACGATTCTTATTTCAAATGAAACGAACGCCATTTGGGGTAGAGAATTTATTGAAGGAGCACGAACGTTAGGAGGCTCTAGAAGACATATTCTTTCAAAGCATGTACTACCACACTTAGGACCACGAATGATGATTATTTTTCTTCAGCAAATTGTTAACGTTCTGATTCTTTTGCTACATCTTGGATTGTTGAAGTTGTTTTTTGGTGGAACGTTCTTTAATCCAGACCCTATGTTAGGTGATGAATATCGCTCGGTTTCTGGAGAATGGTCAGGGTTAATTGGATCCACCTTTAGATTCCTTTCATATGAAACATGGATTCCGTTGATTCCCATCCTATGTTTTGTTCTTGTCATACTGGCACTGAATTTTGTTTTAGAAGGCTTCAAGCAAGTGTTAGATAAGCAGTCGTATAGTAGAAGGATGAAGAATGTTGAACTTCCTGAAACAAAGACAGAGATCGATTCAAGTTCCTTTTCTTTTGTTCATAATCATGGCGAAATGATGGAGAGGAAAACGGCAAGTAGATAAGAAAAAGCACAATTCAAGATTGTGCTTTTTCTTTTATGATTGTTTACAACGTTACTATGATCTACGAGTAGCGGATAAAAATTCATACAGGTTAGTTAATTAGATGGAGAGGACCAACTCATACTTGCTTCCTTTATCCTCTTAGAACCTTTAAGAAAAAAGGTACTATCTTCTTCATCCATAAAGGCTAAAGAAGGGTAATCGCTGTTTGGTTTAATCGTAATTTCTAAATGATAATAATCCCATATTTCCCCCAGTTGATCATTTTTCAATTGATATAAATGAGATAACACCTCCAAATATTGTATTGTTAGTTCCTTCATTTTTTTATTTGAAAAACTGTCTGACACCATGATATCCAGATAGATCGTTTTATCCATTGAGAAATAGGTTACATCGAGAATATCTAGGTCACGTTGAGCAATTTCTGATGCCCGCTTCATATAAGCTGCACTTACGTATGGGGCCTCTTGTAGTTTGTTAGAAGCTTCATGTTTTATAGGAGGATCCAAATCAATATCAATGACTGTGAGAGTGACTGTCATAAGTAGTGCCAAACAGACCGCAAATCCAACCAATGCTAGAAAGGTGCTTCGTTTCTTCTTATGGTCAGCGTAATGAGCAATAAGGATATTTTCCATAATTCTTTCTTTTTTTCTTTCTGTTAAATGCTCTTTAATGAATAAAGATTCTTTCACTTTTTCTTTTAATCTATTTTGGTTCATTTTTCATTCACTCACTTTCATTATTCAGTCTTGATTCAAGAAGGCGACGAGCCCTGTGCAATCTGGATTTTATAGTTGCCTCTTTTGTGTCAAGGAGTGAACTAATGTCCCTAATGGATAAATCTTCATGATAGTAGAGAATAAATGCTTCACGATATTTTAATGGAAGTTGTAAAATCGTTTGGCGTAACATATAAGATTCTTCTTTTGTTATCGCAATAAGTTCTGGGGAAGGCTGATGATTCTTAGAGAAATTTAAGATCATGTTACTTGGAATGATGTTTTTAAAAGACCAGCTTCGTACATAGTCATGACAACGGTTAATCGCAATGCGATAAAGCCAGTTCTTTAGAGAAGCTTCTCCTCGAAAGGTATTTATCTTTAAAAAGCAAGTCAGAAAAACCTCCTGTATGATATCTTCTGCTTTACCCCAGTCCTTTACATAAGTATAAGCCAGTCTTAGCAGAGCTTCGCCGTATTGATCCATTAATTCTTCGACTAACTCTGTTTTTTGCAGTGTTGTATAGGTAGAGAAATCTGCATTAAGTTTAAGAGGGGAATTATCGTTCATATCATCATCCTTCGAAGGTCATTTAGGGTTGGCACTGAATAGCAATTGAAACTAAGACCTTTCCTATTAAGACGAAGGATCAAAAGAAAGGTTGCAGAATTTGTAAAAATTATCTGTTAATGCCCCTTTTATCTTTTTCAATTCGATATATAGCATAAGGAGGCAGCGATTGGTATCGAGAATAATCGATACGAAAAAGGAATAGAGGGGGAATGAAAAGTGATTATCATTGATGCAGGACATGGCGGGAATGATCCAGGAGCGGTGGCGAATGGCGTGAAAGAGAAGGATTGGACTATGGAAGTAGCGCTTCATCAATATGAGTTTTTGAAGAATCTTGGCATACCGTGTGCGATCACAAGAACGACAGATATTGATCTATCTTCTGAAAAGCGTTCTGCACTTGTGAAAGGGTCAGGTGCTTCGATTTGTTTGAGTAACCATTATAATGCGGGAGGAGGAAGTGGGGCTGAAGTTATTCATTCAATTTACGCAAAGAGTGATTTGGCAGGCAGTATAGCAGAAGGTTTGAAAAAAGCCGGGATGGGATTGCGAAGGGTATTCTCTAGAGAAGGAGCGGATAGAAAAGATTACTACTACATGCATCGATTGACTGGAGATGTAGAGACAGTAATAATTGAATACGGCTTTTTGGATTCTTCGTCGGATGTAAAAAAATTAAAGGCTCGTTCCTATCGCCTTCAGCTCGCTGAGGAAGCTGTACTTGCGGCCGTGCGGTATTTAAAAGGTGCGCTTCCACAGTCACTGTATTACGTCCAGGCCGGCGCTTATAAGGAGAAGGCTAGCGCTGATCAATTATGCCAGAAATTGAAAAAGAATGGGTACGACGCATTTGTGAAAAAGGTTTGATGAAGTCTAAGTACTGCATAAATAAGGAGCCATGCAATCAGCATGGCTCCTTAGAGTCATTATTTAAGTAGATCAGGATTTTCGCTCTTTGCCCTTTTCACTTTAGGCTTACGAATTCCGCCTGCAATATCTGCTTTCTTAAATTCTTTCGCATAAGCTACTTCTTGAGCATCACTTAGTGAGAAACCACTCTCATGAATTGGTTGGTATTGAGAATTCTTAGCCATTTGTAATTCCTCCTTGTATCGTCTCTTATAATAAATGGTACCCGTGTGAAAAAATCATTAAACATCCTAATCTAACTTTGTTAAAATACTAATGTTTGTGGTAACTTAATACTAAACATGTTCAATACGGAGGCACTATGAATAGAAAGAGAGCATTAAATATATCGATTGCAAGTATCGTCGTACTTGTCAGCCTTTTTTTAATTGGAAAGTATACCTATGTTCATGAAAAACATATTGAACATGGTGAAGTGATTAAGAAGGAAAGCACAGATCATCATTTCTATGTTTTTGTTCAGCCTGAAGGAGAAGGAGAGGCCATTGAACTTTTGGTTGAAGATGAAATGGCCTGGAACCTTGTGGATGAAGGGGAATATTATGAAGTCGCCTATTCTTGGTATGGTGCAAAAGAACCGGCGATTGAAGAGATGAAGCAAATAGAAAGAGAGTAAGCGTTGTGCGCTTACTCTCTTTCTATTTAATTATTCCTGTTTCAGCGATCTTTACCTTTACGTTTGCCTGAAGATCTAGTTTTGGATAGTCATTATCCCACTGTTTTTCATTCCATGCTTTGTGGTGATAAGCATTTAAATCACGACCAATACCTAGGAAGTCACAGTTGGCTTCTTGAAGTTTATGAAGAATATCATTCGCTCTTTTTGTTAACCGTGTGGATAATTCATCTGCAATATCATGTACCATTCCTTCTTTAAACAGATGGTTTTGAGGATATTCTTCTACATTTCCTCTTATTTCAAGATTGATAACGCCTTTATTTAATTGTTGATCTTGAAAAGAATATTCATTAGATGCTTTGGCATTTCGGACGTTTATAGTAACGGTTTTGGTGAGAAAACCTTCATTGTGTTCTTCACCAATATTTTCTGTAATACTTGCTTTTTTACTTTTCCTATCAGCCATAAGGAGTAGTAAGGTTGCGTCTATTGGAGGAAGAACAACTCCTGTATAGTTGGCGTGATGAAATAAAGCAATTCCGTTTATTTCAGGTGCGCCCACATCCTTGTTGAAACTAATATATGGAAGGGCGTAATCTTGTCCAACATCTTTAGAATAACGAAATGTTTTTTCGATCGTCATTCGCGGGGCTTCTGTTTTATTTTCAGCACCTTTAATAAGATCTGACATAAATTCTGTAATGAGAGTATCGCCAATATGGTCTAAATTTAACATGTCTTCGGCTCGTCCATCGACAACTCCGACTCTAGCGTCTAGTGGACCTTTTGGATCTCTGTACAGGACATCAAAAATGTGGTCAATGTCTTTTTTGGCTATCTCTTTCCCTAAGAGAATGAGCTGATTTTTTGAAGCTGTTACTTGCTTTGATAAAACTCGATCCACTTTAATTCGCGTATCTCTGGGTGAAGACCCTGAAACGGAAAGAATGCGATTAGAGTATACGCCCCCTTGACTAACTGGAATACCAAGGTTCCGAACGGCGAACGTTGTGCGAATTTCATTTTCATTCTCATAATCCAATCCAGCCCCATAAATCAGCTTCGATTCTTTTAAAAGTTCCTGATCCCAGCAAGAGGTCAGAAATAACAGGCTGAGCGAAAAAATGATGGAAAGATGTTTTAGTTTTTTCATCGTGACTCCTCTTTCTTCTTAAATAAAAGACTAATGAGCAAAAGCAGGAGAGGGAAGCCAAGGGCAAAAAAATAACTTGCTTTCGCATGATAACTAGAAATCATTTCCACAGTATATCGATCATGTGAAAACATTGAGAAAAACAGTGCAATAAAGGCGGCAGTCAAAATGGGACCAGTTGTTTTTTTTCTTTTTGTTAAATATTGAATGCCTCTTCCTGCAATATATATATACGATACATAGGAAGTCATAACAGAAACGATCCAGATCGAAAGAAAAAGGAGATCCACTCTATCCACAATTACAAAGGATACACCTTTTAACATATACACGAGGGGTTCAGGAATCATTTCAAGCTGAGAAGGGCTAAAAAAGACGTACGTTGCAAATGTTAAAAAGCTATATAATAATGTTACTGCTATATTAGCCAGTGTTAAGCTTTTTAGTGCTGCTTTCCCTTTTGTTTGAACGTAAGGGTAAATGAATAATACGATTTCAAAACCCAGCATGGATACTATCCCTTGCTGTGTTGCTTTTAGGATTGTTCCTACGCCATTTTGACCAATTGGCAAGATATAACGAATATCCGCGTCCTTTAAAGTATAGGCGGCCATAATGATCAGAGGAATAATTAGAACTGAAACAAACTGATAAAATCTCCCCATTACTTTGATTCTGCCAATAGCAAGGTAAGTGCCACTAATAGTTAGCAATAAAAAGATGACAATCATGGGTGTTCGAAATAAGATCCAAGTTTTTATTGTGGTTTCAAACAATTCCAATACAATGACCGCTGTTGAAATAGCGAATAGTGTGTAAAGAAGTGAGACGACGAATGCTACATATTTGCCAATGATTTTAGGCCCATATTCAAAAAGCGTTAATGATGGGAAACGGTTGCTCAAAAAGTAAAGTATAAAAATAATTAGTTGGATAGCAACACCAGTAACAAGAAGAGTAATCCAGCCATCAGTTCCAGCTCCTGCATATAAGGAAGAGGGAAGAGAGAGTACGCCTACGCCAACTTGTGTTTGGAATATGATGAAAAAAAGCTGCGCCGAATTAATTTTGCTACTCGTCTTCATTTTGTTTCCACCTTCTTGAGACCCACTCCTGTGTTCCATGCTGTGCACGAACGTCTGACGGTCGCCTACCGAGTAACCATCTTGGAAGGCGAATAACAGAATCTTTTAGTTCGTTGAAACGAAATGGTGCAAGCGGGGAGAAATAAGGTGTGCCGAAAGTTTCTAAACCACATAAGTGGATTAAAATGATGGATAATCCGAAGACAAGCCCAATAAATCCAAATGCTGCAGAAAGGAGCATGAGTGGAAAACCAAGCAGCCTGATTGACATACTCATTTCATACGATGGAACTGCAAAGGATGATATAGCCGTCAGTGCGACGACAATAATCATCATATTCGATACAAGGTTAGCTTCTACAATCGCAGTCCCAATAACTAAACCCCCAACAATACCAATTGTTTGTGCAATAGGACCTGGTAGTCGTATAGCAGCTTCTCTCAATAATTCAAGAATAATTTGCATAATTAAAGCTTCTAGTAATGGTGGGAATGGAACGTTTTCAAGCGAGCTTTTAATATTTAAGATTAACTCGGCAGGTAGTACCTCTGGGTGAAAAGATACGGTGGCGATATATAATGAAGGCAACCCTAATGCAAAAATAAAGCTGGCTACTCTTATGAGTCTTAAGATAGATCCAATATACCATCTGCTGTTGTAGTCTTCAGGCGATTGATAAAAGGCAAAAAAAGTTACTGGAAAAATTAAAGTTGCAGGGCTTCCTTCCATTAGGAGACCGACTCTTCCTTCCATGAGGTGAGCAGTCATTCTATCAGGTCGTTCCGTACTTAGCATTTGGGGGAATGGAGAGAATGGTGCATCCTCAATAAACTCTTCTACATAGCCAGGCGTTTGAATGGAATCCGTTTTAATAGATGTGATTCTTTTTTCTATTTCTGCGATAAGATCAGGGTTTGTAAGGTGCTGTAAGTAAATAACAGCTATTTTCGTGTCTGTTGTTTTACCAATTTTAAAGAACCTAATCACAAGGTTAGGATTCTCAATTCTTCTGCGAAGCATTTGTAGGTTTTGCATAATATTTTCGACAAAACCTTCATGTGAACCGCGAACGACTTGCTCATTAATTGGCTCAGATATTGCTCTAGAATTTCCTGAGAAAGCTTCTAGTAAATAAAAATGTACTTGTCCATTTATTAGTAGAACGACAAATCCTTTTGTTAATCCTGTAATAGCTTCATTTAAATTTTTTGATCGCCGGTATTCCTTTGATGTGACTGTATCCTCGATGTTTAACTGATTTGTCTCAAATAATGGTTTCATAATCGTTCTTTGTAGCTTCTCTTCATCAACTAAAGGATCTAAATAAGCAAGTAGGCATTTCACATCCTGAACCGTAATATTTCTGAATTTGATATCTTCTGTATTATGAAATTTTGCTTTTATATATTCTTTGTTCTCTTCAAGAGAATAGTATGCATCATGTGATTCAGTAGCAGTTGGAATTTGGTAGGACTCATTTCGAATTGATTTTCGTTTGCTTCGTCTCACAATGCACCCTCCTCAATAAAATTAGATAGGTATAGGTTGTTATAATAATTGAGAAGTTATGTATACGAATTGAAATGAATCATTCATAAATGATTTAAAAGAGTTATAAATGCCTTGTGATAGGTCTATAGTCTTTGTTATCCCGTGATTGTTCTCGTCGTTTACTGGTCTTTTGTAGGGTTTTAACATAATTCAAATCGAGTCTTGTCGAATGAGTGCAAATACATTGTTAAGGTGGTGTATAATACGGATAACTTATCCGGAAGGTGGTTCTAACGATGACGATTAAAAATGTTCAAAAGGAAAAATTGGCAGTTGATCGGTGTATGAAGCATTTAGAGGTCGTGAACGTAGAGCCAAAAGTAAGACAGCTGATTTCCATGTACTTAACATCCATTTATCGAGAAGGGTATCAGGAAGGTTTTGCTGATGGTGAAAAAAATGGATATTCTGAATCGGAAAAAGGACTTATAAAATAAGTGGTTGAATTTATATGGAAGTCGGCTATAATAAGACTAATATTGTATCGTCAATGCGAAAGAGAGTAGTGTTTGTATACGGATAAAGCGATCCGGGGATGGTGAGAGCTCGGAACCTTAGCAGGCATGAACCGGACTTTCAAGACACTGTTTTGAATTAAGTAGAAGCAGTCGGACTCCCCGTTATAGAGTGAAGTAGGCTCAAATCGTTTTATTGAGCAATCAGAGTGGTACCGCGGAATTCATCTCCGTCTCTTTTATAGAGACGGAGATTTTTTTATAGGCAAATGGATATACAAATAGGAGGGAATGTATGAATTACAAAGAATTATTTGCACAACAACTTTATCAAGCATGTGAAGAAGAAGTGAGCTTTCTTAATATTCTGCAGCGAATTGAACTGCCTAAGCATGACTCTTTAGGTGACTATGCCTTCCCATGCTTTGATCTTGCCAAAGTGAAACGAATGGCTCCTCATCAAATTGCGAAGGAGCTTGTTACTGACATTCATGAGTCAGCCTTTGAAAAAGTAGAAGCTGTTGGGCCTTATGTTAATGTGTTTCTTAATAAAAAAATGGTTAGTACTGAGGTAATAAGTCGCATTGTACGTGAGGGAAGTGAGTACGGTGCTTCTAATGTAGGAAAGGGAGGTGCCGTGACGATTGATCTTTCCTCACCTAATATAGCGAAGCCCTTCTCAATGGGCCATTTACGCTCAACCGTTATTGGAAATTCATTAGCGCTAATTGTTGAAAAAGTCGGCTATCGCCCCATTCGCATTAATCATCTTGGGGACTGGGGAACTCAGTTCGGCAAATTGATAACGGCCTACCGAAAGTGGGGGGAGGAGCAAAAGGTTCGTGAGCAAACGATTAAAGAACTCCTTAAGCTCTATATTACATTTCATGAAAAAGCGGAATCAGATAATGGTCTTGAAGATGAAGGACGTAAGGCATTTAAAGAATTAGAAGAAGGTAACCCAGAAGCCGTTTCATTATGGAAATGGTTCCGTGAAGAATCTCTTAAAGAGTTTGATCGAATTTATGAGCTTATGGGGATTACCTTTGATTCAACAAATGGGGAAGCATTTTATAATGATAAAATGCAGAGTGTCATTGATCTACTTGAAGAAAAAAATCTCTTAGTTGAATCTCGTGGCGCCATGGTAGTAGAACTTGGAGAGAGCTTACCACCATGTCTAATTAAGAAGAAAGATGGTGCCACACTTTATGCAACCCGTGATCTCGCTGCAGCCATTTATCGCTATGAAACATATGGATTTAGTAAGGCTCTCTATGTCGTAGGAAATGAACAGAGTCTACATTTCAAACAATTATTTGAAGTATTAAAGAAAATGGGATTCGATTGGGCAGATCAAATGCACCATATTAACTTCGGAATGATGTTAAAAGATGGAAAGAAAATGTCGACAAGAAAAGGGAAAGTAGTATTGCTAGAAGAAGTGTTGACTGAAGCAATCGAGCTTGCAAAAGTAAATATTGAAACCAAAAATCCTAGTTTAGAAAATAAAAACGCGATTGCTGAACAAATTGGGGTAGGGGCCGTTTTGTTTCATGACTTAAAGAATGATCGTCGAAATGATATAGAGTTTTCACTTGAAGACATGCTACGTGTTGAGGGTGAAACTGGTCCGTACGTGCAATATACTCATGCGCGTGCTTGTTCTATTCTACGCAAAGGGGATTTTCATTCCAATGATCATATAAAAGGTCTCGAAGATGAAGAAGCCTGGTCAGTTGTGACAAAGCTGCTTAGTTTTCCAAATGTAATTGAAAGAGCAGCAGCTGAATACGACCCTTCTCAAATCGCAAAGTTTGTCCTTGACCTTTCACGTTCTTTTAATAAATACTATGGACAGATTCGTATCTTAGATGACCCATCCTGTAAACAAGCGAGATTGCAGCTGGTGTCAGCTGTCTCCATTGTTTTACAAGAAGGCTTGCGATTGTTAGGACTACATGCACCAGAAGAAATGTAATAAGACAGCCCGTTTTTAGGGCTGTCTTATTTAGATGAGGTCACTATCTTCGATTGTACCCTGACTTGCCTTCTGGTCATGATCATCCAGTAAGTCTTCATAACGTTCATGACGTTGATTTGGAATCACTCCAGATGGTTTGCCATCTAGATCGGCTGATAAAAATGATTCGATTTCCTCGACATACCCGACAGGCTCATTGGAATCAATATACATTTTGTCATAGTTCATTTCCTGAGCGTTAAAGTCTGAAGGTGTTTCGGATGTTCCATACTTCGCAGCTCGTTGCCATGAATCTTCAGCGTCAAAAAAGGTAGCATCGTTAGTGTCGTTTACATGTTCCTCCAAGGAATTGCCAAGTACACCTTCTTCTGCTGGTCTTCTGTCTGATGTCTTTTGTGATGGACTATGTTCTACACATGTGGAAGCTGTTGGAAGGGCAGCGAGTCTTTCTGTTGAAATATCATTTCCACAAACTTCACATATGCCATATTTTCCATTTCCAATTCGTTCAAGGGCCTTTGTCAGTTCTGCTAATTCTGTTTTTGCATGTTCATTTAGTGATAGATCTTTCTCGCGTTCATATAATTCTGTCGCCGTATCGCCAGGGTGATTATCGTAATTGGATAGTTCACCTGTAGAATGTTGAGCAAAAGACTGAGAAGCACCAAATTCATCGTTTTCATCTAATTCATCACTAAGAGCCAGGATGCGTTCTTGAATCATTTTCTTATATGAACGAAGTTGGTTCGTTGTTAACATAGTCAATTCTCCTTTCTTTTTCTTATATCCGTAGTATGGATCAAAAAGAAGGGTGCTACTTCTGAAAATAATTCCATGAGAGTTGGATGAAATACCAGTAATATGGAAAAGGTAAAAATGTAGCTGAGACAATAAGAAGCTGGTGATGGGATGAACAGAAAAGTAAATCCAATTGAAGTTCTCTTGTGGAGTATTGCCTTTCCCGGGTTTGGACAAATCATTAATAAGAATTACATAAGAGGTGCTTTTTTTATTGGGCTTGAGTTTTTGATCAATGTGAATGCAAATCTTAATATGAATATTCTCTATAGTTTTCAAGGTAAGTCCGTCCAGGCAATTTCAGTTACAAATTATGAATGGGCTATGTTTTATCCTTGTGTTTACATGTTTGCGATTTATGAAAGCTATCTAGGTGCTATTGAAAAAGCAGGGAAACTACCAGGTGATTACCTGTCTTTACCCTTTGTATGTGGAGCGTATTTTTCTACGGTGGCTGTGATTGTATCGAATTTAAGAACAGAGCCTTTTGTTATTCCACCGACCTTTGTTGCTATTATAGGTATTGTTATTGGGGTAGTAATTGGGGGCGGATTACGACAATTGTTAAGACGGAAGGGTATGCAATAACAAAAGCCATGAAGCAAAGTGCTTCATGGCTTTTTGAACGGGACGGTTTTGGTTTTCGGTGTCTAGCTACAGTGGGCAGACACTCGGTCACTTCACCTTTTCATCCGAACACAAAGACCGTGTTCAAATGAAAAGGCTCCAGTGCCTGCCGTGTCTAACCGCCCACTTCCGCTTTTCGGTGTCTAGCTGCGCGGGCCAAATCCTCCGGCTGTTTCGCCCAATCGAATGAGACAAAGAGCGTCTCAATCTCATGGGCTCCAACATCCTGCGGATTTAGGCGGGCCCGCTCCGCTTTTCGGTGTCTAGCTGCAGTGGGCAGGGTCTCGATCGCTTCAGCCCATAAAATGAACACAAAGACCGTGTTCTTTTTATGGGCCTCCAGCGCTTGTCGACCCTAACCGCCCACTTCCGCTTTTCGTTTAAATCTCACTGATTCGGAATTCTGGTGATTGTAGTTCTTCGGCGTCTTTTTCTCGTTCTCTTCTTGCCCATTGGAAGAAGATGTAGCCTAGTGCGGTGCCGTATGAGAGTTCTTGGATGATTTTCATGATGATGCCGCCTAGCTGTTGGTCTTCCATGATGCCTAGTGGTTTGAATTGGTCAAATAGTTCAGGTGAAACGGTCGTGCCGGTTGGTACGCAATATCCCATTGCATTAGCCCAAATCGTTGGATCTGTATATGTAGCGTATAATGGAGTAGTTGCGAAAATAATGAGAGCACATGCTGGTGTGAGTAGGACACCATCTGCGAAGATGTATCCAAGTTTTTTAACACCTGATAACGTATCGTATTCTGGTATTGGACAAACAAGTGGCCACCACATAGCAAAGGCTGTCAGGATTAGAGCGGCTTTATAGAAATTCTGAGCCGTATAGTGCACCATTAAGTAATCAAAGATTTCTGGGATATGATAGAAAGAAAATAACCCGTTAAATAAAAGCAGTGAAATAATAGGGAATGTGAAAAATTTAAAGATTTTACGAATCACTTTGATATTTAGCAGTGGACGTAGCAACCATGCTGGGGTGCCTACTATCATGAGTGGTGGAGCGACTAAATATACGAGCGCCATCTCAGTCATATGGATGCTGAGTAATAAATGCCCCATAAGTGATAGTGGACCGCCAAGTCCGAGATAAAATAAGAAAACCCCGATTAAGAAAAAGATCTTTTTGTAAAGGGGAATCGGTGCTGAGTCTTTAAAGCTATTTTTCCAAGGTCCTGTTAGAAGTAAGTAGAATCCAGCAATAACGATTGCAGCTACCATAATTCCAGGACTCCATAAAGCACTAAACGAAAATGTGCTCGATAATTGTTCCCACATTAGGAACACCTCCATCTATGATCATAATGCCTGACAGTAAATGTTGACCGTTTTCATCATACCATATCATCTTCTTGCATCCTATCTAACGATAAGAAAGCCTTTACTTTTTCTTCTTACTCTATTGTAAAAAGGATTTCCCATTAACTCAAGGCGGGTTCTACATTTTGTGTGAAGGAATCGTGACAGGCTTCCTCATCTAAGTTGACAATAGTGAAAGGTCTTTCATACAATGGCAACAGAATGGTATATGAATGTATGTTCATGTAATGAGGGAGAGGGGATCGTTTTGGATAATCATGGGCAGGATGTGGCAAAAGAACAATTGGATCTAGATGAAGAAACACTTTTTATTGTTTCGCAAACTTTTAAAGCTTTGGGAGATCCAACGAGGATTCGGATATTAAACTTGTTGGCAGATCGGGAATGTGCTGTAAGTGAAATAGCGGATGCTCTGCATCTTTCTCAATCGACTGTTTCTCATCAGCTTCGCTTTTTGAAGAACTTACGCTTAGTAAAGTTTAGAAGAGCCGGCACGAGTATTTTTTATTCTCCTGATGATCAGCATGTGATGGCACTGCTTCACCAGGCGATCCACCATGCCTGTCACGATTAATCGCTCTGTATGGTAGAATTGTACGGAAACGTTCAAGAAAAATGGACGGTAATGAAGTGAAGTTTCGTTATACTATTATTTGAGTGATTGATAAAGTGAAAGGAGAATGGCTTCTTGTTATCTAAAATTAAACAGCATAAAACAGAATCCGCTGTTATTTTCCTGGCCTTTGTTCTGCCTTTTATAACGATGATGGTCATTGGAGTATTATCCATCTATTTATCATACAGCGGGTAGTACGGAATTAGAAAGGTGGACAAAATATGGATATAGGGTCGATTCTAGTTTATATGTCAACAGGGCTATTTTTTGTAGTGTTTGGTTTATTTGGGTTTTTCTTGTATATGTTAAAGAGAAAAGAAAAAACGGTAGAACATGGGGAGATGGACAACCATGAGAAATAAAAATATTCGCCTTCTTATTATTTTATTAGTTCTTTGTGCTGTCTGGGGTGTAGCCTTCTGGGTTTGGGCGTTTGCCACCGCATAAAAAGCCTTTTCGAGAGATCGAGAGGCTTTTTGTTTGATTTCAATTCTTTAGGAGGTACTATGGACTATATTCAACAAATAAGAGCGTTAGTTGGGAGTCGGCCATTAATTCTACCTGGTGTTGCGATTTTATTATTTGATCATACGAAGAGCAGGCTATTGTTACAGAAGAGAACAGATAATAAGCTATGGGGATTAACAGGTGGATTTATGGAGCCGGGAGAATCTTTTGAAGAGACGGCTGTACGTGAAACGTTTGAGGAATTAGGAGTAGGTATTAAGGAGTTAACGTTTGTTTCCCTCTTTTCTGGTGAAGAGTTATATTACCGATATCCAAATGGAGATGAGGTTTATAGTGTTATTGCTGTTTATAAGGGACAATGTGAGAGTGAAGCTTTTAAATTAGATGGAAATGAAGTATCAGAAGTGAAATATTTTCCAATAAACGAGTTACCTAAAGAAATGAACCCAAATCATAAGGTAGTCTTGGAAAAGTTAGGTTATTTATAACCGTAACCGTTTATTGACAGGATAGAAGGATTCCTATATGCTGAAATCAGGTTATATGTTTAAACACTTAAACGAACAGGAGGCTTTCTGCTATGAATCAGAAAAATGAACATCAGGAAGCGATCCAACTTTTTCGCAAAAGCACACCAATCTTCCAGGCGCTTGGTGATCCCTATAGACAGGATATCATTATGCTACTTAGTGAACACGATCCATTAAGTGTGAATGAGATTACGGAGCGATCGACTTTATCACGTCCTGCTATTTCTCATCATCTGAAAATTTTGCGTGAAGTTGGGCTTGTTTCTGTTGAGCAGAAAGGCACAACGAGATTCTATTCTCTACAATTAGAGGATGGTGTCACAACGTTAAAAATGCTGCTAGCAAAAGTAGAAGAGACTTGCTATTAGTCCTTCTACTCTATTTTAAATACTTATAGTTCAAAAGTTTAAACTTTTGGACCTTAAAAAAGAAAGAGGCTTTTTTGAGAGATACAGCTTTTTGTTCATGAAATTCTCAAAACCGATATTTACGTCGTATAGCATCTTTCCTTATTTTGAGATAAGGTAAAGAGAGCGCTTAATTTTATTTTTATTGGAGGTAACCGTTATGAAGAATCGACTGTTATTAGTAACAGTAATAACTCTTCTTGTCGTACTAGCTGCATGTGGAAAAGATGTTCCTGACGATCTCGATTGGAAAGTACAAGATTTTACATATACAGACCATACAAAAAGTGAGTTTGGATTAAATGATTTAGAAGGAAAAGTGTGGATAGCCGATTTTATTTTTACAAATTGTGAGACGGTGTGTCCCCCAATGACAGCGAATATGTCACAGCTTCAGGATAAGCTAAGTGAAGCGGATGTAGATGTAGAACTCGTTTCATTTTCAGTAGATCCTGAACGGGATACTCCTGAACAGCTTGTGACATTCTCTGAAAAATTTGATGCTGATCTATCTAACTGGCACTTCTTGACTGGATACAATGAAGACGAAATAAAAGGTTTTGCGGAAAGTAGTTTTAAAACGGCTGTAGATGCTGACCCAAGTTCAGATCAATTCATTCATGGTACTAATTTCTACCTTGTTAATAAAGAAGGGATTGCCGTTAAGAAGTATTCTGGCTATTCTAACGTTCCATTTGAAGAGATCGTGGACGACGTCAAAGCGCTTCAATAATGATCAACCAGTCCTCTTCCTTTAGAGGCTGGTTTTTTTTGAAGCGGCGATGACAGAAACTCTGTAAAATTGACAAAAAAGCACATGATTTCTATAATAACCTTGGAAAGCGATAACAAAATGTTGGTTTATTCCATGATTCAAGTCCAGAGTTGAACGATCTTGAGAAATGGATATTTCACTGTATCTGAAAGATCCGGTGTTCTCTAATTGAGCCTACCGGGTTTTTCAATTTGTATTGATAGACCAGAGAGAAGGAGAGAAGATCATGGCAGAAAAGCGCCCAATTACGGTAGCAACAGGAGACGGCATTGGTCCAGAAATTATGGAAGCAACCTTGCACATCTTAGAACAAGCTGGGGCTGAAATTGAGCCTGAATTTATTGACGTTGGAGAGAAAGTATACCTTTCTGGAAATTCAACGGGAATCCCTCAGGAAGCATGGGATTCGTTGCGTCGAACTAAAGTACTTCTCAAAGCACCTATTACAACACCACAGGGTGGAGGATACAAGAGCTTAAATGTAACCATTCGTACCGCTATGGGTCTATATGCAAACGTTCGCCCTTGCGTTTCTTATAACCCTGTTGTAGAAAATAAGCATCCTGACATGGATCTTGTCATTGTTCGAGAAAATGAAGAAGACCTCTATTCAGGAATTGAGCATCAGCAAACACCGGACGTTGTACAAAGCTTGAAGCTTATTTCACGACCGGGATCTGAGCGTATCATTCGTCATGCATTTGAATATGCTCGTAAAAACAATCGCAAGAAAGTAACATGTCTCGTGAAAGATAACATCATGAAATTAAGTGATGGTCTTTTCCATCAGGTTTTCAAAGAGATTGCGGCTGAATATCCTGAAATTGAATCTAATAGTTATATTGTTGACATTGGTATGGCGCGCTTAGCTGATTCGCCTGAAGAATTTGATGTAATCGTTACATTGAATTTATACGGTGATATCGCTTCTGATATTGCCGCTCAAATTGCTGGAAGTGTAGGTTTGGCGGGATCTGCCAATATCGGGGATCAAATTGCGATGTTTGAAGCTATTCACGGAAGCGCTCCTGATATTGCAGGTAAAGGTATTGCAAACCCATCAGGTCTTCTGCACGGTGCGATTATGATGCTTGTTCATATTGGACAGCCTGAAGCTGCAGAGAAAATTCACAATGCATGGTTGAAAACAATTGAGGATGGCGTACTAACAGGCGATATTGCAAAAGGGAAAAATGCTGTTGGAACGAAAGAATTCTCTAATGCAGTAGTTGAACGTCTTGGTCAATCTCCTTCAGTACTCGAACCGGTCGTATATCGTAAAGAAGTATTGGAAGAGAAAGAAGAAACGAATCGTCCCAATTATGTTCCTGAACGCGAGCTTGACGGAACAGATGTATTCTTATTTAACAACACCCTAACAATTGATGAAATTGCAGAGAAGCTAACGCGTGCAGCGGCAGAAAGCAATCATGAATTTGTGATGATGACAAATCGTGGTGTGAAAGTATATCCCAATGGATTCTCTGAAACATTCTTATCT
This sequence comes from Anaerobacillus sp. 63XJN7_5_ISO-PGPR-S23-430, assembly GCF_056173695.1. Classification (NCBI taxonomy): domain Bacteria; kingdom Bacillati; phylum Bacillota; class Bacilli; order Caryophanales; family Bacillaceae; genus Anaerobacillus; species Anaerobacillus sp. 63XJN7_5_ISO-PGPR-S23-430. Next base: position 718,454 of record NZ_CM149686.1, read on the forward strand.
GATCACTGGCGCTGCAGATTCCAGCCAGTTGAAGGTAAAAAAGAAACTCAAGGAACGATCCGTGAGCTACTAACACAAATTGAATCAGAAGAATTAGATTGGATTAAGATCGAGAACTTATATCGCTTTGACGGTAAGATTGCATACTCACTAGCACAAGGGCAATAAAGGAAAAAGCGTGTCGTAATGACACGCTTTTTTTATTTGGTTTGATTTCATTGATGAAGCATGGAGGTGGATAAATTGATGTGACTTGTAGAAACTACAAAGAGAACATGAGAATGTGTGGTGACTGAAAGTGCTTCGATGGTTTAAAAAAAGTCGATCTCCCGATAAGCTGAAAAACTTGCCTGAGCTAATTAAAAGCTTAAAAGACTCCGATGATTTTTTGCATTTTGAAAATAAACAGGATAACAGCTCTTTCTTTTTATATTATTTTAAAACGCTTATTCATGAGAATGAATTCAACGACCACATTTTACCCTATCTCGTGAGAGAACCATTGAAGTCACTTGATGAGGTGAAGAAAAGGGTACCCGTGCCAGGCGTCATCATTACAGAAGATCTTAAGGTAATTTGCGAAAAAGTAATGATGGGTTTTATTATTATTCGCTTGAATGAATCTGCCACAAAATGTGCGATGATACCTTGTCAGGTAAAAAAGGCCAGAGCGATCACACAACCTGAAGTCGAGTTTACAGTTGTCGGGTCAAAGGAAGCATTTGTAGAAGCACTAGATACTAATTTACATTTAATCCGAAAACGGTTACCTGTACATGAATTAAAAGCATATGAGTTAACGATCGGAAAGCTAACAAATACGAAAGTAATCGTTCTCTACCTTGAGGGAATTGCAAACGAAGAGAATGTAAACACCGTTAAACAGCGTCTCGCAGATCTTAAAGTTGATCAGGTTGTCGATAGTTCCGTTCTTATGCAATTAATATCCGATAATAGAAATTCTCCATTCCCGCAACTCATTGATACCGAAAGACCTGACCGCGCTACATCCGTGTTATGCGAAGGGAAGATTGTGATTCTTTCAGATGGATCACCTCAGGCTCTGATTGGGCCAACGACGCTTGTCGAATTCTTTTCAGCATTTGAAGACTATTTTGTGAATTGGATCGTCGCCTCAAGTGCTCGCATGATCCGCATTTTTGCGATTTTATTTTCAATACTTGTGACACCGGTTTATGTAGCAACATTAACCTATCATTACGAACTGATACCGAAAGATCTACTCGGCACCCTCGTTAGCTCCAGGCAACGTATACCGCTACCTCCCATTCTTGAAGCCATATTTTTGGAGTTAGCCATTGAGTTGCTAAGAGAAGCTGGAGCACGATTGCCGACAAAAGTCGGTCAAACGATCGGTATTGTAGGCGGTATTGTTATTGGGACTGCTTCAGTTGAAGCAGGATTAACAAGCAACGTCCTATTAATTATCGTGGCACTTTCTGCCCTTGCCTCCTTTACAACTCCTGTCTATCGAATGAGCAACACTATTCGCTTAACAAGGTTTCCTTTCCTGTTTTTCGCTCATCTGTGGGGGCTCCTTGGTGTAACGATCTGCTTTAGCTTTTTAATAGCTCACCTTCTCAAATTAAAATCGTTAGGTAGACCATTCCTAGAGCCAATCTACCCATTACGTGTTCAGGATTTAAAGGATGCTCTTATTAGGCTTCCATTGAAATTTCAAAATAAGCGACCTATTCAATTACAAACAGAGGATACAGTACGATTTAACCCAGTAACGAAGAAAGAGAAAAATGATTTCCATGAGTAAACGGAGAAAGGAGATGCTTTTATATGGCTGGACCAGAAGTGAAAGATGAGTATAAAGTATCTCCATTTCTAGTGTTTTACCTTGTTCATTCCGTTCAAGTAGGGGTAGGAGTCATGGGGTTTCAAAGAATCAGCGCAAAATACGCAGGAAATGATGCTTGGATCTCGGTACTAGTTGCTGGCCTTAGTCTTAATGTGATTATTTATTTGATATATAAAATCATGCTAAAGGAAAAAGGGGACCTCATTTCGTTACATCAAAATCTTTTTGGAAAATGGATAGGAGGATTATTTAGCTGGATTGCTATTGTTTATTTCATTGCGATGAGCGTGACTATTCTACGTACATATATCGAAGTGGTTCAAGTATGGATGTTTCCAGACTTAAATAAATGGATCTTCGGTTCTGTGTTTCTACTTTTAGTCTATTACTGTTTATCTGGTGGGTTTAGGGTAGTTGCCGGTATAGCTTTCTTTGGTGTCATATTGCCATTTTATCTTATTTTAACGATGATCTTTCCGATGTTTTATGGACATTTCCGAGACCTTCTGCCGATATTCAACCACTCTATAATTGAAATGTATGAGGGAGTTAAGGGGGCTTCCTTATCTTATTTAGGTTTTACAACGCTTTTTATGTACCTCCCATTTGTGAAAGACCCCGAAAAATCTCATCGATGGGCGCAGGCAGGGAACTTATTTACGGTTTTTATTTATACAACAGTCATGATTACAACGATCGCCTTCTTTAGTACCGAACAGTTACAAAAGACCATTTGGGCGACGCTAACAACATGGAAAATTGCAGAAATGCCTTTTGTTCAGCGTTTTGAGTACATTGGTATTACCTCGTGGGCACTTGTGATTCTTCCAAACCTTTGTATTACGATATGGGCTGGAGGTAGAGCAATTAGGAGGTTATCAAATATCAGTCAACGAAATGTGACGATCCCTCTTCTTTTTGTCATTTTATTGGCTAGCAGTGCCTTTGCTAGGAGAGAGAGCATTGATTTACTAAATCAGTATACGAGTCAAATGGGGTTCTACTTTGTTTATCTCTATGTACCATTCTTATTTGTAGTTCAGTATATCAAAAGTAAGGTGGGGAGGTCAGAATGAGACTGATCCTGGTATTCGTAATATGTAGTGTCCTACTTACAGGGTGTGTGGAAAGCAGTATTCTAGATGATATTCAAATGGTGACGATTATCGGTTATGATCTCCCTGAAGATGACAATGAAGAAAGTTTTATTAAAGGAATTGCAGTAGCTCCCCAATACCAAGCTAATGGTAGGGTTGATAATAGCATCTTTATTCAAACAGCTGAACTTAGTAAAGAAATTCGCAGTCAATATAATTCCGAGTCATCAAAATCATTTGTAAGTGGAAAACTGGAGGTTGCTCTCTTTAGCAGGGAAATGGCAGAATCAGAAGGTATTATTGAATTGGTTGATACGCTCCAAAGAGATCCGTCAATTGGTTCAAGAGTGTTCTTGGGCATTTCTAACAGTGACATGGAAACATTATTAAGTACCAATTATGGGAACGTGGATACTGGTACATTTATCCATGATACTTTAAGTCATAATACTAAGCACGGCATGCTGCCACAAACGAGTTTGCATAACTTTCTGTACCATTACTACTCAGAAGGAAATGATCCGATCCTTCCGTTGGTTGAACAAGATGGAGATAAGGTGAAGATTATTGGGCTTGCATTATTCAATGGAGATAAAATGGTTACTACCATTGACTCACAAAGTTTGTTTACATTCAAAATTCTGTATGAGAAATTTTCTAGTAACGATTCATTTACTGTGAAACTGAATGATGAAGAGCATGCTGCTATTTATAATATTGCTTCTAAAAGAAACCTTAACTTAAAAAAGGTTAGAAGCAATAAGGTTCAAGCTCATGGTGAGGTTTTAGGAGTAATCAAGGAGTACTCAGGAAAGCAGCTAACCCCTCAGAAGCTTAAAGAAATTGAGAAAACGATGGAGAAGGAAATTGAGAACAGAGGAAATGAGATGATTCAAGAATTCCAACGGCTAAAGATCGATCCTCTTGGACTTGGGAATGCGATTCGTAGTGTGACTCGAGGTGATTTCAGTCATGAGGATTGGATGGACCGTTATCCTGATATGGATATCGAATTTCATATGGATGTGAAAGTAACAGAGTCGGGAGTCATAGAATAGGCGAAAAGAACCCGATAGAGAAACGCTATCGGGCTCTTTCTTACTGTACTTCTATTTTATTTTCTATAGTTTGGGATAGGGAAACTAGTTCATCTATAACGATTGTCAGACGTTCTTTCGCTTTTGTTTCCACCATGTAACCTTTCTCATCAAAGCATGTGGGATCTGCGCAGAATTGATCAGGGAGGACGAGAGCATATAACCCTCTCATAACTGTTCTCATATTGTTCAATGCGTTAATACCGCCTTTTCCACCACCGCCAACAGAAGCAAGAACAGTTGGCTTATGTTTGAAATGAGAACCACCTAAAAAATCGAGTGCGTTTTTTAAAGCTCCGCTCATGCCATTGTGGTATTCAGGAGAGCAAATAACAAATGCATCAGCTTTTGTTGCATGGTTTATGAGGCGCTGCACCTCTGGATGATCAAGATCTTCTTTTCTACCTTTAAACAAAGGGAGGTCATGGAATCCTGCGTCGAATGTGAGCACTTCAATTCCCTTTTCATCTAATTGATCGGTAACTGTATTTGTTAAATTCCTCGTCATAGATTTGTCTCTTGGACTACCGTTCATCACCATTACTTTCATAGGAAAGCTCCTTTCTCATACCTCTATATTCTTTTATTACCTCAAATGTGAGTATTTCAATCTAAGTGTATTTTAAATTCTTGTATCGGGCATCGGAGGGAAGAAGGAATTCAGTCTCAGCCTTTAGTTGTAGATTTAATTTTCAAACCAGTTCTGCTTTGTCGCGAAGAGAGCAGCCTGTGTCCGATCGTGGAAATTTAATTTGGAAAGAATACTACTTACATGAGTTTTTACTGTTTTTTCAGTAATATATAAAGCGGCAGCAACCTCTTTGTTGCTCTTCCCAAGAGTGATTTCTCTTAATACCTCTTTCTCCCTTGGTGTAAGGTTTGTGATTCTGCGTTCATCATCGACTTGATCTTTCTTAGTCATATGAGACATCAGCTGATTTGTAGCGAGTGGATGAAGTTGGCGTTTACCGCTAAATGCTGCGCGTAATGTATAAACTAACTCATCAGGGTCAATATCTTTTAATTGATACCCTTCAGCACCAGCGCTAATGGCTGGAAGAACATGATCCTGATCTGAAAAACTTGTTAAGATAATAATTTTGATGTGTGGGGCGTTTTTTTTCAATTGCTTAGTTGCTTCAATTCCATCCATTTCAGGCATAACTAGATCCATTAAAATAACGTCAGGACTGAGCTCATAAGCAAGCTTCACGGCTTCAACTCCATTTTTTGCTTCCCCAACAATTTCAATATCCTCCTGTGTTTGTAAGAATAAGCGAAGTCCTTTTCGAACCATAAGATGGTCATCAGCAAGAAGTAATTTAATTTTCATCATATCCTCCTCTCATATCGGCAGTATAACTTGTACTGTTGTCCCAAAGTTTCTTGTACTTGTGATGGATAAATGGCCACCGAGTATTGCCGCACGTTCCTTCATTCCTCTAAGACCAAGTGTGCAATCCCCAACAGTCGTTTGATCAAAGCCAACACCGTGATCCACAATTGTTAAGCTAGCATCGGTTTCAGAAAATGCCAGCTGAAGTGATACTTCTTTTACAGCAGCATGCTTATGTATATTGTTGAGCGCTTCTTGACCAATCCGGAAAAGCGCCTCTTCTATTGGTGTAGGGAGGAGTTTAAGACCTGAAACATCACAAACGGCTTGAAGACCTAGTCCTAGTGCATAAGTTTTAAGGGACGTCATCACACCGGCTTCAATTCCCACAGGTCGAAGCTGCCAGATTAATGTTTTCATTTCTTGCATTACTTGCTGAGATAGCTGTTGAATATCGACTAATGCCTCATTAAGAACTAGAGGGTTGTCTTGAATACTCTGTGCACCACGTGCTGTCATTGATAATGAGAACAGTTTTTGGCTAACGGAATCATGCAAGTCTCTTGCAAGTCTGTTTCGTTCTTCAGAGAGAATTAGCTCCTGTCTCTTTTCATTTACTCGTGATTGCTCAATCGCAAGAGCCGTGTGATCAGCAACAGCTTGTAAAATTTCTTCATCTATTTTTGAGAGCCTTACATCGTTGTGACTAAGAGCAAATAGAATACCTATTTGATCATTTCGAATCGTAACCGCTCGGGCATGAATTTCAGTGATTTCCGCATCAATTGGAAGATGAAACGTGTGAGGTGTAACTGGAATTTCTTTATCCACTGCTTCTATAAGTTCTTTTAGTGTATCATCAGAATAAGGCATGTTCAGTACGTTTAATTTGTTTTGATCGTACAAAGAGTGGAGAACATGCTGGTGACCGCTATTATGGAAATAACCGACGATAGGCCAGTTAAAAGATTGAGCGGTTTGCCGTACAATCCCGTTAATGATCTCCTCAGTATGTTCGCACTTCCATAATTCTCTTGTAAGTGATTCAAGTTTCGAATAGTTTTCTGCACGTTCTTGCTCATCTTGATATAATCGTACTCGTTTAATAGCTGTTCCAATTTGAAAAGCAACCGATTCAAGTAGAGTAAGTTCTTCCTCAGAAAACTTTTCTTTACCAGGAGAGCCAACATTTAAAATACCAAATGATTCCCCGGCGGCAGTTAATGGAACGGTCGCATGATGAGTTAATCCCTCTGTATCACCGGTTTTGTGATGAATGGCATCTTCAATTCGTTTACATTCAATGATGTTAACTGCTTCGTTCAGTCGTCCATCCCAAAATTTATTTAAGCACCAGCAAGTTCCTTTACACATTGGTTCCTTTTCTTTCAATGCAAGAGCTTCAGGAAGTCTTGCATCGGCTGTACAAGTAAACTGCTTCTTATAGTTTGATAAGAAAATCCATCCTGTTTTGAGTCCGGTGACGTTCAAAAGCTCTTCAAGAACAGATTGAAGCATTGTTTTCAGGTCGGTTGAACGATTTAATGTTTCGGCAATGGTTTTCATGGTGAGTAATTCACGCTCGTATCGTTGATCATCCACAGTAGTTCCCCCAATATTTAAACAATTGACATTTTTAATTATACTATTAACAGGGTTATTATCTAAACAGTGAGATTTACAAGAATACGATGTTCGTAATAATCCAGTCATAGATCAGAGAGGCTGAGGAGGAATAAGATGAAAATCAAAGAAAAAGCAACAGAACTTTCTTCCGTCCAGCTGATTGTTCTTTTCTATTTTGCGGCTGTAGTATTATCGACGGTTCTGTTAAGTCTTCCGATTGCCCATCAAGCTAATGTTGAATGGAACTTTATAGATGCTTTATTTACAGCTGTAAGTGCAATTAGTGTTACAGGACTAACTGTCGTTTCTACTGCAGATACGTTCAGTACAACCGGCACGTACATCCTAGCTTTTGTCCTTCAATTCGGTGGAATTGGGATTATGACTCTTGGCACTTTTATTTGGTTATTAATGGGGAAGAAAATAGGAATGAAAGAACGTCAGCTTATTAGTACAGATCAAAATCGTGGTACATTAGCTGGCCTTGTAAGTTTAATGAGGCAAATCCTCGGGCTTATTCTCTTATTTGAAGCGATAGGGACAATTATTCTTGGGATCTATCTGCTAAAGTATTATGATACGTGGCAAGACGCCTTTTTGCAGGGATTCTTTGCTTCAGTAAGTGCTACGACAAATGCAGGGTTTGATATTACTGGGAGTTCACTTATTCCATATGCAAATGATTATTTTGTGCAATCCATTAACATGATTCTGCTTATATTAGGCGCAATAGGGTTCCCTGTTCTTATCGAACTGAAGGATTACTTATTCCAAAAGAAAGAAACGGTAGCGTACCGCTTTACGTTGTTTACAAAGGTTACGACGGTTACTTTCTTTGCTCTAATCTTAATCGGTACCGCCCTTATCTGGATTTTAGAAGCAGGAAATTTCTTGGCTGATAAGTCATGGGATCAATCGCTATTCTATTCATTGTTTCAATCTGTTACAACGAGAAATGGTGGTCTCGCAACTATGGACGTGAGTGAATTCACTCTGTCTACGCAGTTAGTGTTAAGTTTACTTATGTTTATTGGCGCATCTCCAAGCAGTGTCGGCGGAGGGATTCGAACGACTACTTTTGCTGTTGCTGTATTAACAGTCGTTCACTTCGCAAGAGGTCGAAAAAGTGTCAAAGTTTTTGGGAGAGAGCTTTTACATGATGATATTATCAAATCGTTTATCGTCATTTTTACAGCGACTGGTCTTTGTGGTTTGGCAGTCGTTATTCTTTCAGCAACAGAACCATTCTCATTAACTGCCATTGTATTTGAAGTGACTTCAGCCTTTGGTACAACGGGTTTATCCCTTGGCATCACTCCTGAACTAAGTACTGCGGGTAAATGGGTTATTATCTTTCTCATGTTTGTTGGAAGAATTGGGATTATATCGTTTCTACTGATGATGCGAGGAAATGCTCCTCTCGAACGTTACCATTACCCAAAAGAACCTATTATTACCGGATAATGAGGCTAATGTAACAAATATATCTATATGAATACGTTTTCAATAATGGCGTTATTTTCCTCTCAGTAGGGGTATATCCATACTACTTCAAATACTGAGGAGGAAAGTATCATGTATACCAAAATTGTAGTAGCTTATGATCGTTCTGAGGATAGTGAAAAGGCTCTCCACCAGGCAGTTAAATTAGCAGAACTAAGCAAAGCTTCTATTCATTTAGTACATGTTGCGAAAGAATCACATAAACTTTCAGCTCAACCGGCGACGAGCACTGGAAGTATCGGTAATGAAGGACATGCTGGTGTCCCCACACCGATTCCTGAAGAGCAAAGTGGCGTATCGGTTGAACGAAGTGATGGAGAAGCAATGCTTCGAGAAGTGAAAGAAACGCTGCATCATATGGGTGTGAATGTTTATTCCGATGTAAGAAGTGGCGATCCGGCGAAAGAAATCGTGGATCTAGCCGTTATGACAGAAGCAGATTTAATCGTTATCGGGAGTCGAGGGTTGAGTGGGATTAAAAAATGGATGCTTGGAAGCGTAAGTGAGAAGGTTGCTCAACAATCGCCATGTCCTGTCCTCATTATAAAATAGATAGCCTGGGAAACCAGGCTTTTTTCTTTGGACAAAAAGTTAATTATTATTAACTTTAAGTTAGGTTTACTTAACATTTTGTTTGGTGTAGAATACATATAAAGGAAATGTGAGAGAGGGGTTCAGGTGACATTACAAAATCGAATTAGAGAACTAAGAGCTCGTTTTCAGTTAACGCAGCAGCAGCTTGCTTCAAAAGTAGGGGTAACGAGACAAACGATCGCAGCTGTGGAAAAGGGTGAGTATGTTCCGTCATTATTACTAGCTATGAATATTTGTAGAGAATTTGACATGTCGGTGGAGGAAGTATTTCAACTACAGGGGGAATCGGAGTGAAATTATCTTTCGTTTATTTAATGAACTTGGTTATACTTGGTCTGTTTGGTTGGGCAATGGTTACTTATTTCGATGCAGCTTCGCAATTTCAAACTATAATAAGTGGAGACGGAAATGAAGTTACGATTAACCTACTCCCTGTTCTTTTGACTATTTTGATCACGAGTTTTATTGGCTTTATATTCACTCGTAGTAAGAGAAGAAAGAATAAGGGTTGGAAAGAAGCGCTTTTGCTTCCTTCCGAACTGTGTGAAGATGATGAACGGGAAAAAGCTTTAACCGCCCATGCGTGTCGCAATGCTTATATTGGGATGATGTTTGTCACGCCTATTTTAATTGCAGCAATGACTTTTCAACCGTTTATATCTCATTATTTTTCAGCCTACCCGATCCTAATATTGCTACTATTGCCGTTCGTTCAGGTTAGTGTTTTTTATTTTTCTCTTCGGAGGAAGTTAAAGTAACGTTTACCAGCAGAGCTTTAGCGTTAATTCACTGCAATTATCTTGATTACCTGCTGTGAGATCGACGCGAATGGCGTCTGGCGTATAAGCTATGTGAAAGGGAGAAGTCACGCCAGCACGTTGAATCAGCATATGAACATGGGAATGATCATTTTTCTGAGCGGCGTCTTTTAATTCATGAGCAAATTGAGCGTCGTTTTCCACTTTATTAAGCAGCTTCTCTCCATCTGTCATTAGCTTCGAACACGTCTCGGCTGATTTTTGGAAACGAGTCACTTCAATTGGAGGGAAAGGGCGATAATAAGAGGGATAACAAGGTGAATACGGATTAGGCCATTCGTTGTATCTGTAATGTTTAAATGACATCATAGGCCTCCTGAATATGTGATGCTATTACCCTATGGTTTTATAAAAAAAGGGGTGCATCTTTCTTTAATTTGTGAAATTTGATTACAACAGGTTACAATAATTCAGAAGACGTTTGGAGAAGGAGCATGGTGTTTTGAAGAAATACGTTATTTTTACGATCAGTCTTATTAGTTTCTATTTCATTTTGAATTTAATCATTGGTTCGATTGTTAATGCTATATTTCAACCAGATTGGTTGATGGCCTGGGCTAAGGGGCAACAGGTGACAGGCACCGTTACGTTTGGCCTTCTATATAATCCTATTGATCTTATAAGTTTGATTTTGTCGCTAGTGATCAGTGTTATCATTACATCTAAAGTCAAACCTTCTTAAATCGTGCCGAGGCACGATTTTTTATTTTTATGGTGTTTGAAGGCATTGTTCATAAAAGAATAGAATGATTAACTTGTGAAAAAGAACAAAGGTAGGATGAAAATGACTGAGTAAGGAGGTTTTTTGATGAAGATAATGCAAATAAAAAAGGGTTTTCCTTATGATCTTCTACTTGATGCTGATCCATCTCTCGATCATATTGAACGTTATCTAAAAGTTGGGAGTTGTTATGTTGCGGTTGAGGAGCAAGAAGTGATGGGAGTCTATGTGTTAGTAGAAAAAGAAAAGGAAATAATGGAGATCATGAATATAGCAGTAAGGGAGGATAGAAGGGGAAACGGAATAGGAAAAAAGCTTATTAACGATGCTATCCAAAGATCAGAGGCGCTTGGAGCGACTACGATAGAGATTGGCACGGGTAATTCAAGTCTGGATCAATTAGCTCTCTATCAAAAATGTCACTTTCGAATAACAGATGTTATTGAAGGTTTTTTTGATAGCTATCCTGAAACGATTATAGAAAACGGTATTCCTTGTCGGGATATGATTCGGTTAAGCTATAGCAAAATATAAATTGACTTTTCCATTGTCTAATCGGAGTAAATGGAGTTTTCTGTAAGTTTTCTCGTCACTTAAATAGAAGAATGACTTTAAATCAATGGGCAGGTGTTTGTTCCGGAGGAGTTGAGATAACAAGTGATTATAGCGAACAACTAGAAAGGCTATCAGAAGCAAAAAACAAAAATATCTTAAAACACTGTCTCACAAGGGTAGTCTCTTTTACTGAGGTAAAGCAAAGGTTTATTTACAAGAAGATAACTAGTTTTTTTGCGACAAGGCAAAAGGAATTACAGGTCAGGCAGTGGTCATTGATGGAGGATACACGGCACAATAATGGATTCAATTAGTGAAAGAGAGTTAAATCTTTTCTCTCTAAAAAAACTTGTAAACGCTTTCCTTTTGTTTGTAAAATAGAGAAGAATGGAGGGGAGAACATGAAAGATGTTTTTATTTTGGAGGGTGCCAGAACGCCATTTGGAACGTTTGGAGGTTCACTTAAAGATATTAGTCCAACTGACTTAGGAATTACGGCAAGCAAGGAAGCGCTAGTAAAAAGCGGGATAGAGGCTAGTGAAATTGATCTTTCTGTTATTGGGAATGTGATTCATTCAACATCAAATGCTTCTTATCTCGCACGTCATATTGCTCTTGGAACAGGAATACCGATCGAGAGCCCTTCACTAACAGTGAATCGTTTATGCGGTTCTGGAATGCAGGCCGTCATATCAGCTGCTCAATCTATTATGATGGGAGACGGTCAAACGGCCCTTGCCGGCGGAGCGGAGAATATGAGCTTATCGCCTTATACGTTAAGAGGAAATCGTTTTGGAGCTAAAATGGGTGCTCCTAAAATGGATGATATGCTGTTGGCTACGTTAACAGATGAGTATACTGGAACAGGAATGGGGATAACGGGAGAGAATCTTGCAGTAAAGTATGGGATTTCTAGAGAAGATCAAGATGAGTATGCAACCCGAAGTCAGCAAAAAGCAGCCGAAGCAAGAGAGAAAGGCATTTTTGTGGAGGAAATCGCCCCTGTTGAGATAAAAGGGAAGAAGGGGGTTGAAAGCTTTGCGATTGATGAGCATATTCGAGAAGGTACTACAGAAGATAAGCTAGCTAGTTTAAAGCCAGCTTTCAAAAAAGATGGAACTGTCACTGGTGGAAATGCAAGTGGAATTAATGATGGGGCAGCTTCGGTCGTATTAGCAGGAACAGATTACGTTACGTCTAAAAATCTCAAGCCTCTTGCTCGAATCGTTTCTTGGGGAATAGCGGGAGTAGATCCTTCAATCATGGGGATTGGTCCTGTTCCTGCCATTCGACAGGCACTAGATAAAGCAGGTATGACATTGCAAGATATGGACTTGATTGAAGTAAATGAAGCTTTCGCAGCTCAGTATCTGGCTGTTGAAAAGGAGCTAGAGCTTGATCGCTCACGAGTGAATGTAAACGGGGGTGCCATCGCGTTAGGACACCCAGTTGGAGCAAGTGGGACACGTGTTCTTTATACTCTCATAAAAGAATTAAAGCGCAGAAATGGAAGATATGGTGTTGCCTCCCTGTGTATTGGCGGAGGACAAGGTATTGCCGTAGTAATCGAAATTAGTTAATTTGTCAGAAAAGATTGCCAATTCACACGATGTTGCGTATACTAAAAGTATTAACTAACGGAAAGGGGCTGTGCATTATGGTAAATAACAAAAAGAATTCATCGTTAATTGCATATTGTGCACAGTCCCATTGGTAGGGTAGGAACCTTTTCTTACTTCTGATTAATAAGATCAAAAACCATGGGCTGTGCGACTGTGTCTATGGTTTTTTATACTTTATCAGCTAATTACTTACGCTGATTGTATGATAAAAGCCGACATCATTGTACGGCTTTTTGTCATATTTACACTTATTAATCAGGAGGCTTTCAATTGAAACGAATAAAATTAGGATGGAATTCATACTTTGAAGAAAATTATCAAGCTATGACAGAAGATGGACTTATACCAGCTCGAGTTAAAATGGAACATCGTGGAGGTTACAGCGTTTCAACAGGAGAAAGTTCTTATGCAGCAGAACTTTCAGGTAAGTTCCGATTTGAAGTAACACAACGTGATGCTTTGCCAGCGGTTGGTGACTGGGTACTGATTACTCCAAAATCAGAGAATAAAGCGATCATTCATCAGTTGCTCCCAAGAAAAAGTAAGTTCTCTCGAAAAATTGCTGGAACGACGACAGAAGAGCAAATTATCGTAGCGAATGTCGATACGGTTTTTCTTGTAAACGCATTAAATCAGGATTTTAATCCAAGTCGAATTGAGCGATACCTTTTGATGGCGTGGGAAAGCGGGGCAAACCCCGTTATTGTTCTAAGTAAAGCAGATCTTTGCGATAACGTCATGGAGAAAGTGAATGCATTAACTGGGGTCGCAGTTGGAGTACCAATTCATGTGGTTAGTTCAGCGACTGAGATTGGGATTGATGAATTAACTCCTTATTTAATTGAGGGAACGACAACCGCTCTTCTTGGTTCGTCAGGAGCAGGAAAGTCCACGCTTATAAATAAGTTATACGGACAAGATATTCAAGTTGTCCAAGACATTCGTGAAGAAGACGGTAAGGGTAAACATACGACGACAAGTCGAGAACTGATTTCTCTTCATACCGGAGGCGTACTGATTGATACGCCAGGTATGAGAGAACTTCAATTGTGGGAAACGAATAACCTGTCTCAGAGTTTTCCTGATATAGAAAGCCTTGCGGAACAATGTTATTTCAGGGATTGCAAGCACGAAGGTGAACCAAAATGTGCTGTAAGAAATGCTATTTCTGATGGAACGCTAGAAGAAAGAAGGTTTGAGAATTATAGTAAGTTCAACCGAGAGCTTGCTTTTCTTGAACGTCAAACGAATAAGAAGGCTCAGCTCGAGGAAAAGAAAAAGTGGAAAAAAATCGCTGGAGATCGAACTAGAAAGCATCGCTAGGCTCTTTAATTTAGGAAGGAGTAGATGAGATGACGGATGAGCGTTCAATTTTAAACGAATATGCTTCATTGACGAACTGGTTAGAAACGACGGCGATGGAGATGAGTGAGGAAGTGTTTTTTAAGCCTATTAAATCAGGTAAATGGTCTCCAGCTGAAATTCTCTCTCACATCATGAAATGGGATGATTATCTATTAGAAGAGCGAATTCCATACATGAAGAGTGAAGCGATTTTGCCAAAGCTTGAAAAGGTAGAAGCAGTGAACAATCGTGCAGCCAAATTTGCTAGATCTGGGGTTACCCAAAAGGAATTAGTGAAGGAAACGATAAAATCAAGAAAACGAGTAGTCGAGAGACTTCTAGAATGGCGCCCATTCGAATGGGAAAACACGTTTTATATTGATAAGTATCCTCTCTGTCTAACAAGTTATATTAAAGGATTAATTGAACACGATGAGCATCACAAACTTCAAATAGAAGTTTTTATGAATGAACAGGGAATACCTCACTCTCTTTTCTTAACATAGTTGTGAAAGGTATCGGATAATAAAAAGAGGCACGGGAGAGTCTAAAAGGTGGAGGTGAGAAAAATGGCAAAACATAAAGCAAACCCCACTACAAATGGACTTGCTTCATCTCAGCCAGAAGGACAAGGAACTGGTATTGAAGTTGGAACAGCCCGTGATTCTCAAAGAAAAAAGAAAAAGAAGTAACCAAAAAACGCTGCCTCGCACGAGGTAGCGTTTTTTTTGATTATTTGTCTTTATCTGTCCAACGAAGAATTGTTCCCCGGGAGGATCGGTGTTTGAATGGAAATCATTATCGCCAACTATTAGTAAATTGCTGCGAATTGTCTCACGTGTAATGTATTCAAGACACTGATTAGGCGACTTGTCCCTTCTAAGAGCTGCTCTTTTGTTACATAAGAAAGCGGTAGTCTCATTCTTACAGCATGCTCTTGCTTATGTGGCACAAGCAGGACGTTTGATTCTAGTAGCGTATCAAATAATTCCTGGCGATTAAGTGATGGCTTGAAATCAAACCAAATAGAGGTAGGGTCTTCTATTTGAAGTATCGTTATGTGATCTTTAAGAGTATTAAGCTTATGCAGGACTTTCTGCTTTCGTACATACAGTTGGTCTTGGATCGTATCAATATGATCATGAAGTTCATCAGAATTTAAAATGTTATCAACGATTTCGAGCAATACCGGAGGAGGAGTCATGCAAAGTTGCATTTGAACCTCTTGTATTCGGTTTACTACATGCTCTGGCCCAAGAACCCATCCTAAACTTAGGCCGGGGGCTATGCCTGTGAAGTGGCCAATCTGAACAACAAATTCACGATTCGATCCTAATTCAAAAAAAGAAGGGAGAACGTTTCCTACAGAATTAGTAAGTAATGATGTTTCAACAATTTCGAGAATAGGAATGCCTACTTTCTCACATTGAGAAAGCAGTTTTTTTCTTTGTTGTAAAATAGTTGAATGACTTAAGGAATGATCGTAAATGTTGTTGGAGTTGGCAATTACAAGTTTAATGCTTTCTTTTTGAAACATGTTTTGTGTTAATGGCTTGTCTGTTGAATACTTAATAACTCGGATCCCTGAGACAATTAGGATATTTAAGTGTGAGTAATTCACAGGTTCTTCCATAGCTATCGCATCCCCAGGGTTTAGAAAACATTTAACTGATAAGAGCATCGCTTGTTCAAGGCTTGATGTGAGGACCATGTGTTCACTTAGAGATGATTGTTTCATAAACCGACAGATCGAGTGAGTGACGCGCTCTTTCGTTGGTGGAGCATTATCAAGCTTAGTTGTAAAAGGTGTTAATTCATGAGCAGATTTTGCCAGGCATAAATCTTCCGCTATTGATCCTGATATTAGATTTATTAATGATGGGTCTTTTAAATACTCGTAATGTTTTCCATACAAAGAAGAGTCTTCAGCTAAATGTTGATTTCGTAGTTTATTCCATGTCATTGAATGATCAGGAATTAAATCTGCAGCCTCAGAACTTACGCGTGTGCCACTTCCTTGTCTGGATGTTACATAGCCATTTGCACGTAATTCGGCGTATGCTGTCGTAACGGTGCTCCGATTCACACCTAGTTGGACAGCCAGGTCACGCTCAGCTGGAAGGGCATTACCAGTTTGAAGAGATCCATTTATAATCGAATTCTCATAGTAATCAACGATTTGTTTGTACAACGGTTTGCTGCTCTCTGGATTGAGTATAAATCTCGCCATTGTCCACCACCTCACTCCTATTATAGTGAATTTTAGATAAAATTGTATAAAATTTTCAAAAAAATTAACAATTAAATATTCTCTATAAACACAGGTTTTAAGCCATTTGACGGATATTTTTGTAGGAAAAGACAAATTGGATGGTATACTTTTGGCTAAATTGGATGGTTACAGAAAGTTTTTTGAAATTTAAAATAAATTTAATCATTCAGTTAATTGTTAATATTCAAACGAATAGTCGGCATTGGTTTACATAGGTTGAGTGATATGACCTCCCTGTTATAGATCTCACAACGTTTTCCGTCGAATGTATTCGTTTGAATGATTAACTGTGAAGAGTCTACATTGTGCTAGATCTTCAACTGAATGGTACAAACAAATAGGGGGTAACACAATGAAGAAAAAGTTTTCGCTTCTGCTTTCGGTCATCTTGTTGTTAAGCCTTTTCCTTGCAGCGTGTTCTGGTAACTCAAACACGTCTAGTAACTCGAACAGTGAGGGAGAAGCAACCAGCGGAGACAGCGATAGCTCTGAGGGATCAGCTGAACAGGTGCTAAATTTAACGGATACACAGGATATACCGACTATGGATTCAACACAGGCTACAGATACAGTAGCATTTAACGCAATGAACCAGGTATTTGAAGGGCTGTATCGTCTAGATAAAGACAATAAGCCAGTTCTAGGTATGGCAGCTGAAGAGCCACAAGTTGAAGAAAAAGACGGAGAAACTGTTTATACTTTCAAGATTCGTGATGATGCGAATTGGTCTGATGGTACTCCAGTTAAAGCAGATGATTTCGTTTATGCATGGCACAAAATTATTCACCCAGATACTATGGGCGGATATGCATCAATGATGGGTGCTGCAGGAATTAAGAATGGTAACGAAATTATCACTGAAGGCGATCCTTTATACGGTAAGGTAGAAGAGCTTGGTGTTAAAGCAGTAGATGAGAAAACACTTGAAGTAGTAGTGACTCAAGAGGTTCCTTACTTCTTCGACCTTTTAACATTTGCATCTTTCTATCCACAGCCAAAAGACTTTGCTGAAGAGCAAGGCGAAAACTATTCTCTTGAATCTGATACAATGCTTTACAACGGTCCATTTACACTAGCTGAATGGAATCATGGCGACGGTTGGAAGCTTGCTAAAAATGATGGGTACTGGGATGCAGATACAGTACAACTTAAAGAAGCGAATTACAAAATCGTAAAAGACGAAGCAACTCGAGTTAACCTTTATGAAACTGGAAAAATTGATCGTGCTGGTCTTAGTGCAGATTTCGTTGATCAGTTTAAAGATCGCGAAGATTTCACAACAATTCTTGATACAACTATTTACTTCCTTCGTATGAACCAGAAGAACGAAGCACTTGCGAACAATGACATTCGTAAAGCGCTATACCTTTCTTATGATCGCGACGGTCTAGTAAATGTATTGCTTAACAATGGTTCAGTAGCTGCTCGCTATCTTGTACCAAAAGAATTCCTATTCTTTAACGATGAAGATTTCCGTGCACCAGCTCCAGACGGCTATCTTGCAGATCAAACAGCAGACGATGCTGCTGAGTACTGGAAGAAGGGGCTAGAAGCTCTAGGTACTGACAAAGTTGAACTTGAATTCCTTACAACTGATAGTGACCTTGCATCCAAAATTGCAGAGTATGCGAAAGATCAGTTTGAGTCTAAGTTAGACGGTCTTACAATTACAATTAACAAACAGCCTTGGAAGCAGTTCCTTGATCTTGAAGATGCAGGAGACTTTGATATCTCAACTGGTGGTTGGGGACCAGACTATCCAGATCCAATGACTTACATTTACATGTTTGAAACAGACGGCGCTTATAACCGCATGGATTATTCTAACGAAGAGTATGACAAGCTAGTTTCAGATGCAAAAACTGAAACGGATGAGCAGAAGCGCTGGGAAATGATGCAAGAAGCTGAGCGTATTCTAATCGAAGAAGATACAGCGATCTTACCAACTTATCAAGGTGGTTCCGCTATTATCATGAAAGACTACGTGAAAAACTACCACATCCACAAGTTTGGTGCTGATTCTTCTCTTAAATGGGTAACAATCGAGAAGTAATCCTAAAAAGCGCGAGCCGAGAGGCTCACGCTTTTTATTTGGTGTGAAAAGGAAAAGTTTGATCATGGCTCTTTAATAAATGATTGTCATCTTGTCTCATGTGTCGTCTGGTTATTGATAAACAAATGCGGCAATCTTCGATGATGTGTATGCTGTTCGAAGACGTAAGCAAGTTTAATAAGCTGTGGTTCACTAAATGCTTTACCAGTCAGAGTGATGCCAAAAGGTTTGTTATTAGAAGTGAAACCAGCTGGTACGGTTATAGAAGGGTAACCTGCTTTTGCGGGAAGTGTTGAACCGTAAGAGCCTGCGAATAGTAATAAATCTAGATCTTCTCTTTCCATAAGTTGATCAATACCTTCATCCTTTGCGTATTTGAAATCTTGGAGTCGACTTTTAAGATAGGATGGATCAAATAATGTTCCTTGCGTTTGGTTTGATTCGATAAGAAGCGATTGACCAAATGGCAGAGAAGTCGACTGATTTTGGTTATAGTAATCAATAATTGTTGATAGATCTAGTGGAACAGAAGAGGTTGTTTCCTTAGCAAGGTAGCTGTTCACCCCTGATTTGAATTCGTGGAGAAGGACCTGGTAGTCTCTCTCTAACGCTTCCTGATATGGACTTATTTCTTTCACTTCTACAATAGAGCAACCTATCGTTTTAAGATCTTCCATGGCTTTAGCCAATTGTTCTTGTTCTTCCTGATGCATCGCATCATAATAGCCTTTTTTAACGACACCTATTCTTAAATTCTCAAGTAATGTAGGGAAGAGATATGGCGTATAATCATGGTACTCAGGTACAAAATGCGTCGCTTGATCTTGTGAATCCTTTCCTGATAACACACCGAGAAGGATTGCAGCATCAGTGACATTGCGTGTCATTGGGCCAGCGGTATCCTGTGAATAAGAAATAGGAATAATTCCAGTCCGGCTAATAGATCCCACGGTTGGTTTTATACCAACACCAGCATTAGAGCTTGATGGGCTAAGAATAGAGCCATTTGTTTCTGTTCCTACAGCAGCCGTAGCGAAATGACAGGCAACAGCTACAGCAGAACCAGAGCTCGATCCTCCGACGTCAAGTGTTCCAGGCCCATAGGGATTAAAGACTTGACCGCCTCTTGAACTAAATCCATTAGGCATTGTTTCACTCATGAAATTAGCCCATTCGGTCATATTGGTTTTCCCGAGAATCACAGCACCAGCGTGGCGAAGATTTTTTACTAGAAAAGCGTCATTTTTGCCATAAGAAGAAGCTAATGCCATAGAACCTGCACTTGTATGCATGTGGTCATCGGTGTTGATGTTATCTTTGAGCAGGATTGGGATTCCGTGTAATGGACTTCTGGGTCCATTTTGTTTGCGTTCACGATCAAGAGATTCTGCAATAAAAAGGGCGTCAGGATTGATTTCTAGTATAGCGTTTACTCGTGGATTATAATTTGCGATTTGTTCAAGATAGTACTGTACGAGCTGGAGAGAAGTAAGGTTGTCTTCTAACATTGCTTGCTGAAGATCAAGGATCGTTGATTTTTCTAACCATTCTAATGACAGCATATAGTATCCCCCATGAGAATCCTTTTTGTAACTATTTCAACAAAAATTGGTAAAATCCTTTTGCAATAGTCAGTTCTTGAGCGTTCGTTTTCAATTCACATAAAAAACCCGAATCTCTTTGTAAGATTCGGGTTTTGATATTTATGCAACTCTCGTTTGACGAGCAAACCAAGGTTTTAATTTTATAAAGAAGGCAACGAATATACTTGCTATAATAGCGCCTTTTACAAGGTTGAATGGTGTAATTCCTGTTAATACGAGAGCCTGACGAGCTGATGAAGACATTTCTTCAAAGCCCATAAACCACGTATATGCTGGAAGAATAATTAAATAGTTCAACAGTCCCATCACTGCCGACATTAGAATCGTTCCGAGCGTCAATCCCAGTGCTAACCCTTTCTGAGTTTGATTAAATTTACGGAAGATTAAAGAAGTTGGTACGATCAAGAAAACTCCTGCAATGAAGTTTGATATTTGACCAATTGGTACTCCGGTGAAGCTTCCTTGAATTCCAAAGTGAATGAAATTCTTAATCGCTTCTACAAGTATCCCAGCAACTGGACCATACAGAATGGCAACAAATAGTGCTGGAATTTCACTGAAGTCTATTTGTAGAAAAACAGGAAATCCAGGCAGTGGAAAATCTAAAAGCATTAACAAGTAAGAAATACTGCTGAACATCGCAACGACAATCATACGTTGCGTTTTTGAAACACTTTTCATTTTGACATTGCTCCCTTTTTTTCGAACCACCGAAAAAGGAGATGTGGCCCCAGTGCACACAAAAAACCATGAGTATGGGGCTCATGGTTACGGCATGGGGAAATAAGCAAGCTTCTGTTATAATTCAAAGAAAGCTTACTACTCCACCATCTTCTCCCATCCAGACTATACTGTCGGCTCTGGAATCACACCAGATCCTGCCCAAATTACAGGCTCGCGGGCTTGAGGAATTACTTATCCTTCACCGCCGGTCGGGAATTACACCCTGCCCCGAAGATAGTTCGTTATAATATTTACAAGTTCATTATACAGCGAAAGTAGCGATATCTCAATGAAAACATCTTGAACATATGCTATTTTGTGATAACGCTTTCTTTTTAGGGGGGCTAGCAGAGACATAAACTTAAAAGCTCTCCATCTTTGAAGAGGGAGAGCTTAAAATAAAGCGCTATTATTTTTTCTCAGAGAGCCACGTTGCGACCTTTTCAGCGTCTCCACCTTGGATGACACCAGCAGGCATACCGCCGCCTTTACCATTCTTAATTATTTCTAGAATTTCATCTTTTGAATACTTGCCACCTACTGCTTCAAGAGCAGGACCAGCACCGCCTCCAAGGTTTTCACCATGACATGACGCGCAGTTTTGAGAGAAGATTTTCTCGGCTTCTCCTCCAGCTGAATCTCCACCGCCTTCTTCAGACTGTTCACTATGGCCGGCTTCATTTCCACCAGCATGTTCTTCGGTTGTGGATAGCCAGTATGTAAAGCCTACAACCATAACTAGGAACAAAATTATTGCAGTAATATATGCGGATGATTTTCCCATTCTGTTCACCTCCTGTATCCTCATCTTTATCATACTTTTCAAACATTCAATTATCAAATATATTTTGCTTATTTCTTCCTGAATTATGTATGCGTTTCTATGATCACTAGTGAAAAAATCTTCTATTTTGGGGTGCGGATTCATAGACATAGAGTATGACGTTTAAGGAGCGGGGGGACAGGAAATGAAGAGCAGCTCACGCATGCTGTTTAGTGATACAAGCAGTAGACAAATTAGGTTTGTTTCTTTCTTTTCAATTGTAGGACTTATTCTCCTGTTTATTGTAGCAGGAATGATTTCCTCATCAGAAACGAAGTATCAACTCTCCTCTTCTGTGTTACATGATTGGATTACAAGTTTCTCGACTGAAGCTCTCGTTTATGGAATGGGGACGGAAAACCATTACTTGACTCAAGTACTACCAGAGGAAAGTGAGCCGCCAGCGCTGTCCTTAGTTGCCTTTCAGTTTATTACGAGTGTGAAACCCGGGGATATACGTAGTCTTTTGGGTGGGGAGCTACCAGGGTTTGCATTATATGATGCTAAAATCCACGTAGCCGGTGAAGGGACGAATTTCACTAATCTCCCTATTGAATCAACTCCTGCATTAGATGAATTGTTAAAAGAACGTGAAGTTCCAACTGAAAAATTACAGATAAATGATTCCAAGGATCAAGTAACACCTCCTCTTCAAACAACAAATGGCCGAAAAGTAGCTTTTATTTATCACTCTCATAGTTATGAATCATATCTGCCATTACTAGGACTTGAAGGCAACAAAAATGCAAATCTTGCAAATGATGGAAAAACGAATATTACGTTAGTTGGTAAGATGCTCGGAGAAGAACTGGCTGAGAGAGGGATTGGAGCAAAAGTAGATGATTCAAATATAGGCGCACTTTTAAATGAAAAAGGTTGGGAACACGGTAAAGCATATGATGTGTCTAGAACAATCGTACAATCGGCTGTGGCAGGAAATGATGATTTTAATTTGTTTATTGATATTCATCGAGACTCCTTAAGAGAAAAAGATACGACAGTGACAATTAACAATGAGGAATATGCTCGTACGGTCTTTGTTATTGGAGAAGAGAATCCAAATTACGAGAAAAACTTAGCACTTGCAAAGGATTTACATGTAGAATTAAAGACCAAGTATCCTGGGCTCAGCAGGGGAGTTATTGGTAAAAAAGGTCAAGGGGTAGACGGTATCTACAACCAGGACATATCTCCTAACGCTATGTTAATTGAAATAGGGGGCGTAGATAATAACCTCGAACAGCTGAGTCGAACAGTTAAAGCGATTGCGGATGTCGTTAGTGAACACTACTGGAAGACCCAAAAAGTAAATAACTAACAAAGCGCTGTGCATATGCACAGCGCTTTTAAGCAGCTTCTTTATTTAATGTTAGTAAGCTAGTCGCAATTCCAACTGCAAAAATAGTTATGGCAGAGTATAATGTAGCATTCAATCCAATCGTCTTTGAACCGATAATAATAACAACCCCATCGATGAGAAAGATAATGATACCAATATTCAATGAGAGGACACGGGAGATGAACTGAGCAAGCAGATCTGTTCCGCCGGTGCTTGTATCATATCTCAACATAATACCAATGCCTGATCCAACAAAAAAGCCGCCAAGGACAGCGCTAGTAAGGATCGGAAATGAAAACGTATATCGAAGGGGAGAGAGAATATCAATAAAAAATGAAGAAAGTAATAAACCATGAAGGCTATTGTAGAAGTAAGGCCGAAAATATAGAAACGCAATAATATAGAGAGGTACACTTAAACAAATAATGGTAAATCCTGTTTGATAGCCCCAAATGTATTTGATAATGAGGCCAATTCCGATCATTCCCCCATCGATGAGATGGTTCGGTACAAGAAAGGCGTTAATGCCAGCACCAACTAGGATGCTTCCAGATATTACTGCAGCGATTTTTTGATACATATCATACTCACCTGCTTGGTCGTGGTTGTATCATATTTATGTAAGAATGGCTGAGTTCATAACGGGTTTCTCTAATATCTGTTCAATAGCAATGGATTATCCCAAAATACTATGAAAACGTCTGTCTTCGGAGAGACATAGAAGAAAGTCGGAGGATTTAATGAAGTCAATCATCTCGTTATATCAATTAGAATATATATTTGTTATTTTGGGTTTTCTTGTCTCTTTTCTTACCTTCTATGGCGGGCTCTCATTCATCCGTCTTTTCTTAAAGAAAGAGCGTGAACAACCAAAATGGAAGATTGGGATAGTTTCATTCGTATTAGGAGTTTTCTTTTATTCTATTAATATAATGGTGAATCTATCTGTTTTGGAAATAAACGATAGAGAAGTGTTGGTGTTTCACGGACTGATTATTGTGTTATTAAGCAGTGTGATTAGTTATATTGTTATAAGGATAATTTTGAATAAAAATTGGAGAGGGCGATTTTTACTCAGGGGTGGATTCCTAGTAGCGGGAGGTATCTTTTTAACTTTTTTTATAGGGAACCTTGTGTATTTCAATAAAGTTATCGCATTCAATTTCGTTCAATTGATATTAGCTTTGTTGCTTATTATAGGGTTTTCTCTATGCATTGTTAGGTTTCTTCATCTTATGAATAGTGATGAAAACTTATTAATTAGTTTGGGCTGGAATGTGTTAGGTAGCCTTGCTTCAGGAACGGTCTTTTTATTTTTACCGTACCTCGTGTTTTATGGAATGATCGAGGAAAAGTTGATTATTAATCTCGATCAGCAAGGTGATCCCTATCTTATTGCACTTGCATTCAACCTGTTGTGTATCGGTCTACTTATTTATATTCCTGATCGGTATGGAGTTTTGAAACAAATGGAGCAGTCCGAACAGTTAGTCAAGCACGAGCAACAGTTTCAAACTTTGTTTCATCATAACCCTGATGCTGTATTTTCTGTTGATCCGAATGGAAAGTTTATAAGTGTAAATTTCATTGCTTCGGAATATACCGGCTACTCCATTTCAGATCTTAAGAGAATGACATTTGAAGATGTGGTCGCTCCGGAGAATGCAAATCTTGCTAAAGGTATGTTTAAGCGTTCTTTACAGGGAGAGGTTCATCAATTTGAGGTTCTAATAAAGACTAAAATAGGAGACTATAAAGAGCTATATATTTCCACAGTACCTATTATGATCAGTGGGCGTATTGTTGGTGTTTATGGGATTGCGAAGGATGTCACTGAGAACAACCGCGCAGAGAAAATGATTCATTATTTAGCTTATCATGATGAGCTGACGGGCATGGCAAATCGCAGATATTTTAATGAAGAGCTAGAACGTTTATTAATGCATGAAAATCAGGTTTCATTTGCGATTATGTTGCTCGATTTTGATCGATTTAAACGAATTAACGATTTATTTGGTCATGAATTCGGAGATCGAGTCATTCAAGCAATCGGAAAGCGTCTTTCTGAAGTATTAGATGATCGTTTTGTTGTTGCACGTCTTGGGGGAGATGAATTCACCATTATAGTGACAGGCAATTTGGGAGAAAGGGGTGTGTCACTTCTTGCACAGCATGTGCTTGAGTCATTTCAATATCCACTCTTAATCGATCATCAGGAATGTTTGTTGACGGCAAGTATTGGTATTTCGCTTTATCCGCAGCACGGGAAGGATGCAGCTGAGCTGATAAAGTATGCGGATATGGCGATGTATGATGTGAAAGACAAGAGCACCAATAACTACGCTTTCTATAAAGAAGAGATGAGTAATCAAACCTTACATAAGATCGTATTAGAAAACGATTTGCGTCGTGCCATTGATGAAGACGAGCTGATCCTACACTACCAACCTAAGATCAATACGAGGTCGAACAGTGTGATTGGATTTGAAGCGCTTGTTAGGTGGCAACACCCGTCTATCGGATTGATTTCTCCGGATGAATTTATCTCCGCTGCTGAAGAAACAGGGTTAATCATACCGATTGAGAAGTGGGTAATGAGTCAGGCTTGTCAGCAACTGAAAAAGTGGCAGTGTTATTTTGGAGAGAATCTAACGATGGCGGTTAATCTATCACAGCGCCATTTTTATCAAGAGGATATCGTTTGTACTATCTCCTCTATACTGCAAAATGTGGGGCTTGCGCCTTCGTCACTTGAATTGGAAATTACAGAAAGCATGGCTATGTTTAATGAAAAGGAAACGATCGAGAAATTGAACAGGCTAAGAGAGTTAGGACTAGAAATAAGTATGGATGACTTCGGAACGGGATATAGCTCGTTAAGTTATATGAACAAGCTTCCGATTAATCGCTTGAAAATCGATCGGTTATTTATTCGTGATATTACGAGTAACTCAGGAGACCTAGCCATCGTGACAACAATTATTTCAATGGCTCATCACCTTGGGCTTGAGATTATTGCAGAAGGGGTAGAAACGGAAGCGCAGCTACGGATTTTGCATGAGTTAGATTGTTATGAAGTTCAGGGATATTTTTATAGTAAACCTCTCTCGGTTGAAGGGGTAGAAGAGTATATGCATAGTTATATGAAGTGAATTTTTAAATTTGGACATTCAGAAAGGTGGAAACATATTCGAAACATGTACTAGTTAAGAGATTACGATTGAAAAAAGTAGGGTAGAAATGCTAACATCCGAGAAATGTTACTTTAATCAAATGTAGTACCATTGGTAGATAAATAATAAATCATCACTTTCTAGACAGGCCATTGGTCTGTCTTATTTTCATTTAACCACCCATTTATGTAATAAATTTACATTTTATGATGAGCACAAGAAAATTATACCACGTAGATTACAAAGTTGTTATTGGGAAATTCAAAGTGAAATAACAACGTATAAACTCATGTTTTCCTCTATATTTCCCAATACAAACATTAAGAATTCTGTGATAATCTACAAATGTACCAAAAATTCTCACTATTCTGAAACGGAGGAAATGAAATGAAAAAAGGAATTGCTGTTGTACTTGCGACAGGTCTTGCGTTTGGTTCTGCTCTCCCGTCTGCTTCTGCTGCTTCTTCTAACAACTTAAATGCGGAGCAGAAACAAGCCTTAGAAAAAATGGAAATTGTAAAACAGGATTGGGAAAATGATCGTAAGGTTCCTTCATTCCTTTCTGGTAAACTATCAGAAAAGAATGTGAAAACAGAGAAAGCTGTGAAATCATATCTTAAGTCAAACGAATCTCTCTTCAAAGTGAAAACGAAAGATTTGAAACTAGTGAATGAAACGACAGATGAGCTTGGAATGACACACTATGAATATGTTCAAACAGTAAAGGGTGTTCAGATCGACGGAGCAAAATTCATCGTACATACGGATGAAAAAGGCGAAGTTACAGCAGTAAATGGAGACCTTCATCCAGAAGCATCTAAGAATTATAAAGGAAGTTCAGATGTAAAGCTCTCTGATAAAGAAGCACTTAAAAAAGCATGGGATCACATTGATGTAAAGCCACAGAACGTTGTGAGTGATGAACCAAGCTTTGTAAGAAAATCTGATGCTTTTGATATGGTAGAAAAAAGTGAGAAAGTTGTATATGAGAAAGATAACAAGTACTACCTAACTTATAAAGTACAGCTTCAATTCATCGACCCGTATCCTGCAAACTGGCAAGTTTATGTGGATGCTCGCGATGGATCGATCGTAGATGCATATAATGCAGTGGCTGATGGAGCAGAAACGGGATACGGGTATGGCATCCTTGGCAACTATAAGTCCCTCAACACGTATTATTCAAATGGCACATACTACCTTTATGACACGACGAAGGCAATGAGCGGTGTGATTGAAACAAGAACAGCTAATAACGGAACATCCCTTCCAGGAAGCTATGCGGTAGATAGCAACAATGCGTTTACGTCTAGTTCTCAAGGTGCAGAAGTGGATGCTCATTACAATGCTGGTGTTGTGTATGACTACTACAAGAATACCCATAACCGCAATAGCTTTAATAACAATGGAGCCACGATCCGTTCAACTGTTCACTATGGATCAAATTACAACAATGCGTTCTGGAATGGCTCACAAATGGTTTACGGTGATGGAGATGGATCAGTATTCGCTCCGCTATCAGGTGCACTTGATGTAGTGGCACATGAAATTACTCACGCCGTTACGGAAAGAACAGCTGGACTTCAATATCAGAACCAATCAGGGGCTCTTAATGAATCTATGTCGGACGTATTTGGCTACTTCGTTGAGCCAGGAGACTTCCTAATGGGTGAAGATGTCTATACACCTAACAAGGCAGGAGATGCGTTAAGAAGCTTATCTAACCCTGAAGCGTATGGACAACCATCTCATATGGATGACTATTATTATACGTCTTCTGATAATGGAGGAGTTCATACGAACAGTGGAATTCCTAACAAAGCTGCATACTTAACAATTCAAAGCATTGGCAAAGCCAAGGCTGAGAAAGTTTACTATCGCGCACTAAGTGTCTATTTAACGCCTACAAGCAACTTTAGTTCAGCCCGTTCAGCGCTACTTCAAGCGACATCAGATCTATATGGTACAGGTACAACATACAATGCTGTTGCAAGCGCCTGGAATCAAGTTGGCGTAAATTAAAGTTAGAGAAGGAAGAGTTCAAACATTGAACTCTTCCTTTTTTTGTTACGTTCAAGCCAACGAACATGAGCACTTTAGGCAACAGTGAATTTTCGAGCATGATTCATAAAGTGCAGGAGATAGTAAAGAAGGTAGAGATCAGGTATGCTTTTACATTGTTTTGATCACCGCATGTTTATGAAACAGAAGTAAAAGGAATTTTCCAATACTGTGGGATATTGGTTATAATGAGAAGATACTTACGATCGGAGGCTCTATATGGAACATTTAGATATGCATCATATTTTTGAACTTGGACTTATCCTTACTATGATTGCAGCGGGTATTACAGCGATAGCTAAGAAACTGAAGCAGCCTTATCCGATTGCCCTTGTGATTATTGGCACTTTAATCGGATTGTTTAACATTCCCGTACTTGAACCGCTTAAAATGTTTATTACGGAGGGTGACGTTTTTAATTTTGTTATTTTAACGATTTTCCTTCCTGCACTTCTAGGGGAAGCAGCGCTAAAATTGCCTTTCTCCCATTTAAATCAAAACAAAAAGCCGATCATTGCCCTGGCTTTTGGTGGAACCTTCCTTTCCTTTCTAGTGATCGGATTCTCAACACACTTTCTTCTTGGATTATCAATTCCAGTTTCGTTCGTCTTTGCTGCATTAATGAGTGCAACAGATCCCGTTAGTGTATTATCGATTTTTAAAAGTATGGGCGTAAATCACAAACTCTCTACAGTAATTGAGGGAGAGAGCTTATTTAATGATGGGCTTGCAGTTGTTTTATTTAAAATATCAGCCTTCTCTCTTTTAGCTTATCTTGATATGGGCTGGGGCGGCTTAACGAGCGGTGCTTTTGAATTCATAAAAGTTGTTGCTGGTGGATTGCTTGTCGGTGGAGGATTAGGATATGCGATTTCAATCCTTACAAAGTACTTTGATGATTATCCACTTGAAATTATTTTTAGTATTCTCCTTTTCTATGGTTCCTATTTAACTGCAGAAAGTATCCATGTTTCCGGGGTTATTGCAGTAGTTGTAGCAGCTTTAACGTTTGGTAATTTTGGTTCGAAAGTTGGAATGAGTCCAACAACAAGATTAAATATCAACAACTTTTGGGATGTTGCCGCTTTATTAGCAAATTCCATTGTTTTCTTAATGGTTGGTCTTGAAATTACTCGAATTAATTTCGCCGATCAGTGGGGTACGATAGGACTTGCGCTTTTAATTGTTCTAATAGGTAGAAGTATTGCAGTCTATGGAAGCACCTTACTTGTTAAAGGTCTTCCGTGGTCATGGAGACATGTCCTTAATTGGGGCGGTTTAAAAGGGTCGTTATCCATAGCGCTAGTCCTTAGTCTTCCGGGAGATTTTGCAGGACGAGACACCGTTTTGATTCTTACATTTAGTATTGTTTTATTTTCATTAGTTGTTCAAGGTCTAACGATTAAACCACTAATTAGCTACTTCGGTTTAAGAGCGAAGCATAGCGGATCGAAAGAGTATGAAGACATTGTTGCGAATCTGCATCGTCATGAAGCTGGAGTTGCAGAAATTAAAAAACTGAAGACACAGCTATTCGTTCCCGAACCAGTTTTTTCTGAATTGTTGACAAGTTACCAGAATGAAATTGACAACAGTCATCGTGAACTTGATGCTTTATTAGATCAATATCCTGAACTTAAAAAAAGTCAGTTAATTACGTTACGAAAGCACTCACTTTATGCCCAGTACGATAAAATTAACGAGCTAGAACAAGAAGAAATCATTTCAGGTGAAATAGCTGGAAAGTATAAAGAACTATTAAATAATGGCCTGGCGGATTTTGAAGAAGAAGAAGTTGTGAAAGATTCGAAAAGAAAACATTAAGCTGCTACATTTGTAGCAGCTTTTTCCTTTGGCTTGCATATCCTAGTAAAGAAAGGGACAAAGCACGTGCAATGATGGGAATATTCCGTTTATTATTAAATGATCGGGGTATTGTTTACAGTAAGTAAAGCAATAAGGTATAGTGTAAAAAGTCATTTTCAACCACAAGAAAATAACTCATAAGGAGGACTTTTGAGAGAAAATGCCTTATCTTCAGACCGATCGTCTGACCATTATTCCTTTCTCATTTGATTTAATTAAAGCTATGACTGATAAGAAAGAATTAGAGAAGCTGTTACATGTTGAAGTACCTGAAGAGTTTAAAAATGTGCAGTTCGAAGAATTCCTACCTTTTCATCTAAATGACTCTGCTATTTCAAGAGTGAGTCACAAGTGGGAAGGCATATTGATTCATACTTCTGATGAAAAAGTAATCGGCACGATGGGATATAAAAATATGGAAGCGTCAAGTAATCTTGAAGTTGGGTATCATCTGATACCTGAGTATCGTAACAAGGGGTACGCCATTGAAATGGCCAGCGCCCTCGTTAACTGGGCATTTCCAGACGAAAAAGTGAACAATAAAGTGTCTTCAGAAGAAGTAAACAACGTCATGGAACGAATTGGATTATCAAAACTAACGGTTGAACCACCTGTTGTTAAAAACAAAATAGATGAAGAAAAATTCATGAAGGAAAATGAATATATGTAAAACCCTACAAAAAAACTGTAGGGTTTTTTTATGTGAATTTCGCGTGATAATCATTAGAATCCATACCTTCAGTGATACTTACAAAAATAGAGGAATTTGGAGATTTTTGTCGAATATTTTATGGTATAATCATCATTGCTTTGAAAAATATGTAACTGCATGAGCGGGGTAAGGAGCTAATATGCGTTCACCTATACGTAATGAAATCAAGATTGAGGAAGAAAGACGGGCAAATAAGTTATTTATCTTTCTGTTTTTTGTATCCGTTATTTTATATGATGTGTATCGGTTTATTATTAGTCCTTTAATCGATCCCGATACGACTATGATCTTGCTAAATGAATCGAAAGAACTCATTCCACTAATGATGATCTATGCCATCGAATTTTCATTAATTCCTATTTCCAAGTGGTATTCAAATAGAGAGCAGCCTTTTGCTACAAAATATTTCTTTTTTGTAGTATTCATGGCGACTGCTCTCATTACAGAGATTTTTCGGTACATTGGAACAGACGAGATGTATGCTAGCGGAAGCCCAGTTGAGCTATTCTTTGTTTTGTTCTCTCCTTTGTTCGTGAACAAACGATTTTATATTACTGTTGTGGCTGGAATAACAGGGAAGTATGCCATTATGGGCTTTCTTACAATGTCGCCAGTCGTTGTATTTCCGATTCTTATACTTCTTTTATTCTCGGGAATTACGTTTATTATTTTAAATCGATTCCAATCCTATTTAAACACAATTGTGAAATCGTATGAGCAAGCTGCGCATAATGAGAAGTTAGCTTTTATTGGAAGGATTGCGACTGGAGTCACTCACGAAATTAAGAACCCTTTAACTTCTCTTAAAGGATTTGTACAGCTGCAAGAATCGGAGCAAACCTACAACCCGAAATATTCTAAGATTATGCTACAGGAGTTAGAACGATTAACGATAATCGTTAATGATTTAATGGTGATTGGCAAGCCACAATCAATTAATTTGAAACCGATTAACTTAACGGACTGTCTCGAATACGTTGTTAGTTTATTGCAGCAGGAAGCAGAACATAAGCAAATCACGATTTATACTAACTTTCCAGAAGAGCAAGTTCAGATCATGGGGGAAGACGTTAGGTTGAAACAAGTTATACTTAACTTGGTGAAAAATGCAATGGAAGCGATGCCTGATGGAGGAGAAATTCGCTTGAAGCTTGTTAATGATGGTGATTGGACAACTATTCATATCATGGATAGAGGAGTTGGAATTGCCGAAGAAGACATTCCGCATTTAGATCAAGCTTTTTATACAACGAAAGAAAATGGGACTGGGCTTGGTTTAATGGTCAGCTATAAAATTGTAGAGGATCACCATGGTAAAATTGACGTACATAGTGAAGTGAATCACGGGACAACTTTTTCAATTAGCTTTCCCATACTGTCACATTCCTTAGACAACACAGTAGTTAATTTGGCGTCATACCAGGGGGATAACGGACATACCCTGTAGAAAAAATGAAATGACGTTAAATATCAAACAATATCAAAAATATCACATATTTAGGAAACGACCGTCATCTCTCGTTACAATAGAACTATAAACAAATCAAAAGGGAGAAAGGGTGACCGGGGAATGGGTTACTATGACGATAATCAATCAAGAGCGAAACAGACAAAAAGAGGGATGAATTGGTTTTTACCGAGTACGTTCGGCGCAATTGTCGGAGCATCCGTTATGCTTGTTGCGGCGCCGCTCGTCTCGAATGTAGAACAGTCTTCAACAAATCAAGCGGCGGTAACCACTACTGCAAGTGGAGGTGTTGAAACTTCCAATGTAGCATACAATGTCTCATCTGATATAACAACGGCTGTTCAAAAAGCACAGGACGCTGTCGTAAGTATTACAAGCTATCAAAACCAGGGGAGTGGATTTTCTTTAGAAGATCCATCCGGTCAATCGGGACAGGCTGCTGCATCAGGGTCTGGTGTTATTTACAAGAATGAGGGCGGAAAAGCCTATGTAGTGACGAATAACCACGTAGTTGAAGGTGCGTCTTCAGTAGATGTAACGTTAAGCAATGAGAAAAAAGCAGAGGCGAAGGTACTTGGTACGGATGCGTTAATGGACTTAGCTGTGTTAGAAATTGATGCGAAGGATGTTGAAGCAGTTGCCGAACTTGGTTCTTCTTCTAGTCTACAAACAGGGGAACCTGCTATTGCGGTTGGGAATCCATTAGGCTTCCTTCAAGGATCTGTGACGCAGGGAATTATTAGTAACCCAAGTCGTACGATTCCTGTTGATCTTGACCAGAATGGACAGCCTGATTATGAGGCGGATGTTATTCAAACTGATGCATCGATTAATCCCGGTAACAGTGGTGGTGCATTAATTAATATTAAAGGTCAATTAATTGGTATTAACTCATCCAAAATTGCAGAAGAAACAGTTGAAGGCATCGGATTTGCGATTCCGATTGACGATGCGCAACCGATCATTGAGCAGCTTGAAATGACAGGTGAAGTAAAGCGTCCAGTAATGGGAGTTACACCTGCCTCGTTAGCTGAAGTTCCAACGCAATATTGGACTGGTACGCTTAATTTACCTGAAGGTGTAGAGAGCGGAGTAGTTCTAATGGGCATTGCTCCTAATTCTCCAGCTTCAGACGCAGGGTTGAAAGAAAGAGATGTCGTCGTTAAGCTTGATGATACGGAAGTAAAGGATTCAGCCGCACTTCGTAAGTACTTGTATTCCAATAAAAAAGTTGGAGATAAAATGGATGTAACGTTCTATCGTGACGGAAAACAACAGACTGTTTCAATGACTCTAGCTAATCAGAATGGACTTTAAATATCAAAAAACCCTCTGGATCATGCATCCAGAGGGTTTTCGTTATGAATGGGCTTTTTAGCACCATTGATTTTTGTGAGAAAATAGAAGACAGGCGTATCTAAAAGAGCAAGCGCCATTTTAATCACAAATTGTGAAAGAATCATGATCCATATGTTAGGGACCGTTCCGATAAACGCAATTGTGATGAAAATGGTTGTATCAAGTAGCTGAGATGTCAGTGTACTCACGTTATTCCGAAGCCACTTATGACGGTCAGCTGTACGTTTCTTAATCGCAGAGAAAATATAAACGTCTACGTGTTGCGAAACGAGATAGGCTGCAAGGCTGGCAAGAACAAATCGATAATTCTGACCTAGGAGAATTTCGTATGCCGCCTGCGTATCAGTTGCAAAAGGTGCTACAGGTAAAAGCATACCAAGATAAATCATAATACTAGCAAAAATTTGCGCAATAAATCCATACTGAACGGTTCGTTTTGCTTCTTCTTTCCCGTAGTTCTCGTGAATGATATCTGTGAATAGAAACGAAAAGGCGTACATCACAACGGCCGCGGGAATCACGAAACTTCCGATCATCACCACTTTTCCTGCTAGTACGTTTGCGATCACAATGGAAGTCGCAAATAACACGTTAAACAGGACAAGTTGACGGTCGATGTATTGATTCGTCATATTATGATGCTGCTTTCTCACGAACAGCTGTTGTTTTTAGCTCGATACCGCCTCGTGCTGATTGATAAACTGTAATTGTAACTTTCAAAGGGTCGATTGCGTAGACAACATCATCTGCGATGCGGGCAGCTAGTGTCTCGCAGAAGCTTCCTTCGTCACGGTAAGACCAGAGGTAAAATTTCAGTGATTTTGACTCGATGCATTTTTCATCGGGTACATATGAAATTTCAACTCGTCCAAAATCAGGCTGTCCTGTTTTGGGACAAACTGCTGTGAATTCGAGTGCATTAAACGTGATTTCCTGAACGTTCGGTGCATCAAATGCTTCGTTTTTTATTACTTCTCGTGCTTGTTCTACGCTTTCCGGGCGAGGCATTGGTCCGGAAGAAGGTAGCCATGCTTTATCCATGCTATTCATTCTAATTCCTCCTTTAGTTTTGATGAAGCAGGAAGGTTACGAACTGCTGTCATACAACGTTGTCTATTATAACAGAGCAGCATTCTGATGCGAAGAAAGAAGTTCATGTCAAATTTTTTAGTTTAGCTTTTAACATAAAGGGAAAGAAAAAACTAGCTAAGTAAACTAAGAAAGACAATAGGAGGAATCGTCATGCAAACGACAACGACAGTAAACGAAGAAAAGAACGGAAAGCTTGTTAAAGGTATTTTGGTAGGCGCGATTGTAGGTGGCGCTGTAGCTATGCTTGATTCAACAACTCGAAACAAAGTACGCTCAACAGCAGGAAACGTAAAAGATTCTTCAAGAGGTTTCTATACGCGTGTGAAGGAAAACCCTGGCGAAGTGAAGGACGACTGGATGGATCGTATTCAATCAGCATCTTCAGTACTAAAGGAAGCAATGAATGATGCACAATCACTTTATGAAAAAGTAAATGATGAAGTGGTTGATCAGGTGAATCAGGTAAAAGAAGATTCAACAGAAGTGATTTCAACAGCGAAAGAAGCTGGAGAAGACCTGCATGAAATTGGAAGTAAAGTAAAAGAAGCAGGTCAGGAAGTATCTGATTCTAGTGAAAATCAATATGAGCCAACAAATATTCCAGGAAGCGAAACGCGTACACCTGGAAATACATCTTCCAATCCGAATACGAGCTTGTAATTGAACGAACATCACCATATAAAAGATTAATGAAGGATTAACAAAGAAGGCTTCCGCTTATAAAGAGCGGAAGCCTTCTTTTTAATTTAGTTACGAAATGTAAGATGCACCAATGATTATTAAAAGAATAAACAAAACAACGATTAACGCAAAACCTTGACCGTAACCACTCATGATTGTTCCTCCCGTCAATATGTGTCGCTTCTTTACTAACGTATGTTGGGAGGTGGAAATGTGGACGTAGGCATTAGCCCTTTTTGGGTGGGCAGGCTATATCGTTTGGATAGCAGAAGCAGGGTAGTCCGTAAATATCGCTGAACAACCGAGTTTTTGGAGGTTGGATACTTGTAGAGGATCATTTACTGTGAAAGCTCGCACAGGAATTCCGCGCTTCTGGGTGTTTTTCATTAAATGTTCATCCACTGCCTGCCATTCTATGTGAAGACTTTGAGCTCCAACGCGTTGAAGGTAGTCCCATGGATCAATGATTTTTTCCATTAAAAGAACAGCTGTTTCAATTTTATCGTTTTTTTGTGCGAGTTTCTGAATACTATAATGATTGAAGGATGACAGAATGGTTCGGTCGCAAAGCTTATAGTAAGTAAGAAGATCCAGGACGCGATCTTCTAGACTATTATACGGAAAAACGCCATTCTTCAGTTCAATGTTTAAGAGTAAAGAAGTGGAAGACACCCATTCCAACACGTCTTTTAATGAAGGGATCGACGTTCCCTGAAAGCGGTTGGAGAATGTTTGGCCAGCGTCTAATCGGATAAGATCTTCGTAAAGAAAGTCTTTTACAAAACCGATGCCATTCGTTGTTCGCTCAACTCGTTCATCATGAATAACAACAGGGACAAGATCTTTAGTTAATTGAACGTCGAGTTCGATTCCGTGAGCACCAGCTCTATGAGCAGCCTGGAATGAAAGGAGTGTATTCTCAGGGTGCGTACCTGATGAACCGCGGTGTCCATAAATTTGAAATGAAGAAGCCATAGGTCACCTCTTTCTGATTTGGATTTAGAAATCCATCTATGTAATGTATTCGCTCATGGATTCATTTTTCCTTTGATTTCATATATCAAGTTCATGCTAAAGGAGAGTTTGAATCAATTTGAATGGATTATGATAAAGGTGTGTTATGCCTGTTATAAGGAAGGGAGAGAATAGTGTGTCTAAAGGAGTTGCTTTACCTGAAGCTCACTCTCATTATTTTCGTGGGAGCATCGAAAACCGATACAATCATCACCATTTAAGTATGATAGGTTTTAGTTTGCCTGTAAATGGGACTTCGTTTGATCAACATGTTCACCGTATTGAAGGGATTACGGTAATGGATCAGGGTCACCAACACCGTTATAGCGTTCGATCTAGTCCGCCGATTACATTACCTGGTGGTGGTCATTATCATACGTTTAGCGGTGAAACGATATCAAAAGAAAAGCATGAGCATTATTTCTCTGGTCAAACGAGTCCTCCTATAGGAAATCCTCCAGCGGATTGGTAGATCAGTTAAATGGGGTGTTTTCCTTCAATGAATTGAAACCTAAGCCTCATGATTGGCAGTTATTAAAAAAGGCGATGCACATGGCATCGCTTTTTTTACATTTTAATTTCTCGTTTGTTTTGATAAAACGTGAATGCTAGGGCACCAATCAGAATCGTGCCTTTAATAATATCTTGAGCATAATAAGGAACATTCAACATTGTTAGCCCATTTAATAGAATTCCAATTAAGACAGCTCCAATGAACGTACCGAATGCATTTGGTTTTCCGGAACCAAGTACAGAATAACCAATCAATGCTGCGGCAACGCCGTCCATAAGTAAAGGTGCACCGGCAGAAACCTGACCAGTTCCAATTCTTGAAGCAAGAACAATTCCAGCAATTCCGGCAAACAGTCCGCTAAGTACGTAGGCGAGCGTACGATATCGTTGAACCGCAACACCTGATAATCTTGCAGCTTCTCGATTACTGCCTGTCATGTAGAGTAATCTTCCCGCTCGTGTATAAGTGAGAAAAAGGTGAACGAGAATGACGCAAACAATCATAAAAATCGCTGGAAAAGGAACGCCCGCGATTTCACCCTGGCCAATAAAAAGAAAAGATGGAATGAATTTGCCTGGGGCGGTTGTCCCGTCACTCATAGGCATATTGTTGTAAATGGAAAAACCTTTCGTATAAGTTAGTTGAATCCCATTCACGATATACATAACGGCTAGCGTTGCAAGAAGATCAGGGATTCTTATTTTAATTGTTATGAAGGCATTTATTAAGCCAATCAATACCCCGATCAGAATAGGAATGAGTAGAGCGACGAGAAGTTCTTGCCGATACCAGACTAAGGCAGATGCGCTCGCAACAGTAGCGAGACTAACGGTTGAGCCAACAGATAAGTCAAAACCTCCAACAATTAATGTAAAGGTAACACCGAGTGCAACGAGTGTCACAATTGAAATGGAGCGAAGGATATCCGCAAAGTTACTGTAAGTAAGAAAGCGATCGTTAAGAATAGTGAAGATGAGAATAAGTCCAACGATGACGAGTAACGTACCATATTTGACGAAAAAGCTGATCACTTTATCCTTGAATGGTGAGGCGATCCCTCTTTGATTTTGTGTTTGTACGAGTTCAGCTGCTGATTTCAATCTTCCTACCTCCTGTAGCTGCTTGCATAATGGCTTCCTCTGTCATCTCTTCACCTGTGAGCGTGGCAGTAATTTCGCCATCGTACATGACAAGGATTCTATCTGATAGATCAAGAAGCTCTTCGATTTCGCTGGAAAAATATATAACCCCTTTCCCTTGATCGGCAAGCTCTTTTATTAGAGCTATCACTTCTGCTTTGGCTTTCACATCAATGCCTTTTGTTGGTTCATCAAAGAGAAATACTTTCTGATCATCGTATAACCATTTTCCGATAGCTGCTTTCTGTTGATTTCCCCCACTGAGATGATGGATCGGTTCTTTAGGTGAAGCTGCTTTAATGCCGAGCTGAGTTATTTGCCTGGATGAATAATTTTCCTCTTTTTTTCGATTAAGGAATCCTCTGAGTGAATGACGCCGTAGAGAAGGGAGCGTTAGGTTTTCTGATAATGAGAAATCGAGTAGAATACCCGATTTTCTTCGCTCTTCTGGTACAAGACAAATCCCGGCTTTAATCGCGTCAGCTGGAGAGCGAAAGCGGTATGTTTGGTTGTTAATGTGAACACATCCTCTTGTATGCTTTGTTGCTCCAAAGAGGGTTAATGCCGTTTCCGATTTTCCTGCACCTACAAGTCCTGCGACACCAATGATTTCTCCATGATTCAATAAGAAATTCACTGTTTTTCCAGTTTCGGGTATAAAGAGATTCTCAGCCCGCATTAAAGCATGACTCGTGCTCTTTGTTTGACGGGGTTCTTTTTTTCTAAGGGTTGATCCAACCATACTGGAAATGATCTCATCCGCTGAAACAGTTTTTGTTTCAGCGGAAAGATGAACTTTGCCGTCTCGTAAAATCGTAAAACGGTCGCTTATTTCTTCTATTTCTGGCATGCGGTGAGAAATGTAAATCATCCCCACGCCTTTCTTCTTCAGTTTGTTAATAAGATGAAATAATAGCTTTGTTTCCTCTACACTAAGTGGAGCAGTTGGTTCAT
The DNA here is from genome assembly GCF_056173695.1 of Anaerobacillus sp. 63XJN7_5_ISO-PGPR-S23-430. Lineage (NCBI taxonomy): Bacteria > Bacillati > Bacillota > Bacilli > Caryophanales > Bacillaceae > Anaerobacillus > Anaerobacillus sp. 63XJN7_5_ISO-PGPR-S23-430. Next base: position 757,445 of record NZ_CM149686.1, read on the forward strand.
CCAGGATCAAATATTGCGTCTCCTGTGCCATTGCTCGAGCAATTAAGATCATTTGTTTCTCTGACAGCGAGCATTCGCAAGCCAGTTTATCAGGTGTTAAAGTAATACCGAGAGAGTTAAGTAAATCTCTTGTTCGTTGCCGTTCTTTGTTAGAAGAATAGCGTTTGAAAGGAGATTTATTCATTGAGTCAGCCCAAATATTTTCAGAAACGGATAGGGTAGGAAACAAAGCCGTATCGACTTCTTGTACAACCATTCCGATGCCAGCTTTTTTTGCATCGGAAGGTGTATGAATCGGTAGAGGTTCTCCGTTAAGTAAAATAGAACCGCTGTCTCGTTCATAGTCTCCACAAACCATTTTCATAAGCGTGCTTTTACCAGCTCCATTCGTACCGAGCAGGGCGTGCACTTCGCCTGAACGAATCGTTAGGGAGACGTTTTTTAATACAGGGATATTTCCGAATGATTTAGAAATGTTTTGAATGTATAACTCACTCATTTGCTATCATCCTGTTGCGTTAATTTCTCCATCCACGGAGAAATAGCTGCGTCAGAAGAGCCCCAGTCATCGACGTAATTGCCTAATTCACTCATTGAAATGGTTTCGTCTGGTAAATCAGATTGTTTTACTAGATGCGGATCAAGTGAGAAAATCTCAGGCGTTTCTTCTCCAGCAATTTTCTGATAAGCAAAACGTACTTGAACACGTCCTACTTCCGCCGGATCAGTAGCGGCAGATGAAAGCCATGGGCTATTATCCTTTTGCATCATTTGGAGATCTTCGTCACTCATGTCGATGCCATAAACTTTGATTTCTTCTCGACCAGCTTGCTCAATGGCACGAGTAGCGCCTTTCGCAAATTCATCCCATGGGGCAAATACAGCATCAATATCTCCTTTGTTTGGATATTGCTTTAGAATAGTTTCCATTTGGGTTTGGGTATCAAGAGCTGTATTAGCACTCGCGGTCCCGAACTTAGCGATTTCATTGATTTCTGGATAGCGCTCCTGGAAGGCCTCATAAATCGCATTTCGTCGCTCCATGGGCGCAAATCCTCCTACCCACACATAGACAATATTTCCTTCACCATTTAAATCTTGAGCAAGCGTTTTTAATGTATTCCATGCAAGACTATAATCATCTTGATCAATAACTGTTACACCTGGCACGTTAATATCGCTATCAAACACAACGACAGGTATGCCTTTATCAACGGCTTTTTTCACTCCAGCTTCGAGTGCATCTGCTCGGCCATGATCAATTAAGATCGCATCGACTTTTTGGTTGATGGCTGTATCAAGGTGTGTAGCCATTTTGGAAAGGTCATTATCAGCATTATAAACTTGAACGCTTCCGCCAAATTTTTCAACCTGATCTTCAACTCCTTTTACGTACTGGGAAGAAAATGTACCGAGGGATGCTTGCATAATCGCTGCTATTTTGATAGGTTTTTGAACTTCTTTTGGAATGTCTGAAGAAACTTTAGACGTTTCTTCACCCGTGTTCGTAGTTGCCTCACTTGATTCCGTATTGCTTGCTTCTGGTGCACTTACGGCATCTTGCTCACTCGTACAAGCTGCAAGCACGACGAGAAGAAGAATGGATAAAATAAGTCCTAAGCGTTTCATGAATGTACCTCCGTGTTTTTAGCGTGTGGGAAAGCAAGATGAGCAAGGTTTTCAGCAGACGGTGTTCGAACGATACCGTGCTCCGTAATGATTCCGTTAAGTAATTCATTTGGCGTCACATCAAAAGCAGGATTAAATACACCAATGTTTTCAGCTGCAACACGTTCACCTTTATAGTGCGTGACTTCTTTCGTGTCTCGCTCCTCAATCGGAATCGCTTCTCCGTCAGGGATCGAGTAGTCAATTGTTGAGATGGGTGCAGCAACATAAAAAGGAACGTTGTATGCTTTTGCGATATGGGCAAGGCCGAGCGTACCAATCTTATTAGCTGTATCACCATTTGCAGCAATCCGATCAGCACCAACAATTACTGCAGCGATTTTCTTTGTTTTTAATACGTGAGCTACCATACTGTCTGTAATAAGCGTAACGTCAATACCAGCACGCTCAAGCTCCCATGCGGTTAATCGAGCACCCTGTAGAACTGGTCTGGTTTCCGTCGCAATTGCAGAGATGGAGAGACCGTTTTCCTTTGCCAGATGGAGAGGCGCAAGAGCAGTCCCGTATTTTGCTGTTGCGATCCCACCTGCATTGCAGTGTGTGAGGATGGTATCCCCATCATTTAATAGCTTCAGACCATGTTCTCCAATACGCTGACAGACAAGTTCATCCTCTTTATGGATAGTAAGTGCTTCGTGCAGAATCGCTTCTTTCATTTTTTGAACTGTTGGTAAGGAAAAGCTAGCTCGGATGATGCGATCGATCGCCCAAGAGAGATTAACTGCAGTGGGACGAGAGGAGGCAAGATATTTTCCTTGGTTGACTAGCGCTGTCTTGAACGCTGTTGCTTCGTTTGTTTGAACATGCTGACTCCAAAGAACAAGACCATACGCTGCGGCGATTCCAATGGCTGGTGCTCCGCGGACCACAAGGGCAGAAATGCTATTCCAGACATCCTCGATTGCCGTTTGCTTAAGGTAGATCTCTTGTTGTGGAAGATGCCGTTGATCGAGGAGTAAGAGATGATCACCTTTCCACTGGAGTGATGAGATAACAGTCATTTAAATGACCTCCTTGATTGCTTTAATGTATTGTTCAATCGAAGTGATGCTTTTTCGGTCTAAAATAAGTTTTTTTCCAAGGGTAAGCGCCTTTTTTTCCACAGCGAGTTTTACTCTTGGATCACTGATCGTCTCGATCTCTTCTACATGAGCAAGTCCAATCGTTCTTCGGATGATTTTACAGCCGGAAAATCCAATGCTATCGACAAAAATAGATTGTAGAAGAGCGTCTAGGTATCCTCTCGAATAACGATTATCTTCTGAGAGATGGTCGTCCCATAATGATCGGAAAGTAGATTCAAATACGTTCCAAACCTCGGTAGTGACGCCAAATAAATAAGCGAGGTATCCTTCTTTCTCTTCTTCTGATCTATGGGCCTCCTGCGACAGGATACTAAGCGCAATATTGGCGATAAAAGCACCGACATCAAAACCAGCTGGCCCATAGAAAGCAAATTCTGGATCGATTATTTTGGTTGAGCTTTCCGTAACAAACAGGCTACCTGTATGTAAGTCCCCATGTATCAAAGCTTCTCCTTTTGTTAAAAAAGAGTGTTTGAGGGAGGCCACTTCAGTGAGGAAATCGTCATCTTCCCAGAGCGATTCAACATCTGCTCGAAGCTCTTCTGTAAAGGCATTGCTTTCGGCATTATAGAAAGGATCTGAAAATACGAGGGTTTCTGTTATGCCACATAAGTCTGGATTACTAAACCGTTTGGCAAGCTCTTTCTTATTTGCCGAACCAAGACCGTAGTCAGAAGTGAAAAAGAGCGTATGAGCGAGGTAGGTACCGACGTTTCTTGCAAGTTCAGGATATATACGTCCTTCAATAAGTCCTTTGCGTAAAATAGTGTGCGTTGATAAATCTTCCATAACCGTTGCGGCTTTTTCAGAGTCATGCAAATAAACGATTGGAGAAAAGTCAGGAACGAGCGAGTGAGCTTGCTTGAGCGCCTCGCTTTCAATTCTGGACCGATCAAGTGTAAGCGGCCAGGATTCGCCAACTACTTTGGCATAAGGCAAGGCTTGTTTGACGATCCAGGATTGTCCTGTTTTCTTGTGTTGAACATGAAAGACATAATTTAAATTGCCATCGCCAATTTCCTTTACATGAACAGGAGCGGTGCGATCCAAAAGCTCGTGATGCTCTAAAAATTGCACAACTGTTTCGCTTGTAAACGGTGTGTACCCTGAAGTGATCTGAATACCCATGTAAAATTCCCCTTTCAACTATTTATGGTTGTTGTATTGCATGAAGATCGGAATTTCGGCATAAAAAAAGCCTCTTTCCGAAGAAAGAGGCTTGAAGACAGAGATACTTCACACCTCTTATCTTCCAGAATGAATATCATCCTGTTGGAAGTAGCACCGTGCCATTTAAGTCATCGATTCATCTGGACTTTAAAATAGGTCGGTTGCTGGGCGTCATAGGGCCAAATCCCTCAGCCTGCTCTTGATAAGAGAAAGTTTATGAAATTATTTTACAATTTTTTCGCTTGAAATGTATGTTACATAGAAAGGAACATGTTTGTCAATAATATTTTGAATATTATTTATAAATATCTGGACGTCGATCTTCAAAGATAGGAATGCGACTCCGGATTGATGACATTTCCTCTTCGTCAATAGAACCTGTTAAAATAACCTCTTCTTCTCCTGCTTCTGCGATAATTGTTCCCCACGGATCAATGATCAATGAGTGTCCTCCAAACGTATTATCAGGATCTTCCCCGACACGATTACAAGCAATCACGTAGCACTGATTTTCAATCGCGCGACTGATAAGTAATGCTCGCCAATGATCGGTGCGTTGCTTTGGCCATTCTGCTGGTACGAACAATACTTGGGCACCTTCAACTGCATGAAGGCGAAGCCACTCAGGAAAGCGAATATCATAACAAATGAACCCGGCACATGGGAGTTCTTCAAGTGTAAAATGACTTTTTTCATTTCCAGAAACGAGGAATTTCTCTTCATTCATTAAACGAAACAGGTGCGCTTTGCTATACTCATGAACGAGCTGCCCATCTCGATTGAACACAAGCATGGTGTTCGTTACTTCGCCGTTATGATGCTTAGCGATGGAGCCCCCGACAATATTTACGTCGTTTTTTTTGGCGAGGCGAGATAGAAAAGCAATCGACTTTTCTGCATCAGTATCTCCAATTTCATCAAGACGAGATAAATCATAACCTGTGGACCACAATTCTGGTAAAACGATGATATCTGGTTTGTCACTCACCGCCTTAGAAACAAGCTCTTCAACTTTAGAGAAATTCTTTTCTGGATTGCCAAAAGCAATATCAAATTGCAACAGGGCAAGGTTTTTCATTGATTTGTCCTCCTTACATGTTTAGAAATTGACCTTTACATGGTTGTGTATCCAAGATAACATAACTTATTAGAATTTCTCGAAAATTTTAACAGGATGTGATTCCATTTGAAACAATTTCAAACTTCAGATGCACTTAAACGTTTACCAGAACAATTTTTTGCGAAGCTTGCTGGAAAAGTGAACCGTTATGTAGAGGCGGGATATGACATTATTAACCTTGGCCAAGGAAATCCTGACCAGCCGACGCCTGCACATATTATCGAGTCTTTGCAGCAGGCAGCTGAAAACCCTGCATACCACAAGTATCCGCCATTTAGGGGGCAGCCTTTTCTGAAACAAGCCGCGGCTGAATTCTATAAGCGAGAGTTTGGTGTTGAGCTTGATCCGGAGAAAGAGGTAGCCGTCCTCTTTGGTGGAAAAGCTGGCCTTGTAGAAGTCAGTCAATGTTTGTTAAATAAAAGTGACGTGGCGCTCGTGCCAGATCCTGGCTATCCTGATTATTGGTCTGGAGTTGCGATGGCTGAAGCGGATATGCAAATGATGCCGTTACTTGAACAAAATGATTTTCTGCCTGATTATAGCGCGATCCCAGAGAGTGCTCTTGCAAAAGCAAAGCTCATGTTTTTAAATTATCCAAACAATCCTACCGCTGCTATAGCAACGAAAAGCTTTTTTGATGAAACGGTTAGGTTTGCGGATGCCAATGACATCTGTGTCGTTCATGATTTTGCTTATGGAGCGATCGGATTCGATGGAGAACGTCCTAAAAGCTTTTTGGAAACAGAAGGTGCTAAAGATGTGGGAATTGAGATTTATACTCTTTCCAAAACGTATAATATGGCAGGATGGCGTGTTGGGTTCGCTGTCGGAAACCCATCTGTAGTGGAAAGCATCAACCTGCTTCAGGATCATTTCTACGTTAGTTTGTTTAGTGCAGTGCAAGAAGCAGCTGCAGAAGCTTTACTAGGTTCACAGGAATGTGTTGAGAACCTTCGCCAAACGTACGAATCTAGACGGAATGTATTGATACAGGGGCTTCACGATATTGGCTGGGATGTAACCTCTCCTGCGGGGTCATTTTTTGCCTGGTTAAAAGTACCTGAATCATTTACTTCAGAGGGATTTGCGGACTACTTGCTTGAGAATGTTCAAATTGTAGTTGCGCCTGGGAACGGCTTTGGAGAGTATGGGGAAGGCTATGTGAGAGTAGGCTTATTAACTTCCGAAGAGAAACTCAGGGAGGCAGTTGAACGAATTAATTCTCTTAATCTCTTTTGATTCAGAAAAGTAAAAAAATAGATTGACAGGATTTCCTACGTCTGGCATAATTCGAATCAATTACTTAAACGAATAGTTGCATACTCTTATCCAGAGAGGTGGAGGGACGAGCCCTTTGAAGCCCGGCAACCGATTTTCAAGGTTACTTGAAGACACGGTGCTAATTCTCGCAGCAAAAGCTGGAAGATAAGAGGAAGAGCATGGTGATAACGACCTCTTCCTCGTGAAGGGGTCTTTTTTGTATGATCAAAGATTGAGGACTAGCGCGATGGAAAGGAATGAGCATGATGAGTCATCTTGTGGCAACTTACCTTGTTAAGAATGACCAACAATTATCTAAGCGCGCTGAAGCGATCGCCCTTGGATTAACGATTGGGACTTGGACCAATCTACCGTTATTAGAAAAAAAGCAGTTAAAGAAGCATAAGGGTGAAGTCGTTCACGTAGAGGAAAAAGGGGAAAAGGGCATCATCGCGATTGCTTACCCCACCATCAATTTCAGTGCGGATCTACCTGCGATTTTAACAACAGTCATCGGTAAGCTTTCACTTGATGGTGAAATTAAGCTGGTTGATTTAGAGTTCTCTGCAGGGTTACTAAATCAATTCCCAGGTCCAGCATATGGAATAGACGGTATTCGAAATCTTACAGAAGTATACGATCGACCGCTCGTTATGAGTATTTTCAAAGGAGTTATTGGAAAATCGTTAGGCGAATTGCAGGAACAAATGAAACAGCAGGCGCTTGGTCGAGTCGATTTTGTGAAGGACGATGAAATCCTTTTTGAAAATGAGTTAACCCCTCTTGAAAAGCGAGTACCCGCCTTACGAAAAATGCTGGATGAAACGGCTGAATTGACAGGAAAGCGAACGCGTTACGCAGTGAATTTAACAGGAAGAACGGCAAACCTCAGTGATCGAGCAAAGCTTGCTGTGGAATTAGGAGCAGATGCGCTTCTGTTTAATGTTTTTACATATGGACTAGATGCATTGCAATCACTTTCAGAGGACTCGGATATTCCGGTTCCAATCATGGCACACCCTGCATTCTCTGGTGCAATGGCTGCCTCAAGCACACATGGGGTAAGTTACTCCCTATTACTTGGAAAGTTGCTTCGAACTGCTGGGGCAGACTTTTCCCTTTTCCCTTCGCCTTATGGGAGTGTAGCGCTTGATCGAAGAGAGGCGCTCGCAACAGCAGAAGCCTTAACGAGAAATAATAAGCTGAAAAGAACATTCCCTGTTCCTTCAGCGGGCATTCATCCTGGACTAGTACCGCTTCTTATAAAAGATTTCGGTATAGACAGTGTGATTAATGCGGGAGGTGGCGTGCACGGGCATCCCGATGGAGCAGCTGCAGGCGGAAAAGCTTTCCGAGATGCCATTCAAGCTGTTTTAACAGAGCAACCTCTTGAACAGGCCTCTCAAAATAGTGAGGAACTTCATCAGGCTCTTACAAAGTGGGGGAGCGGGGAGGTAGTGCGATGAAGCAGCCGATTATTTTTTGCGATTTTGATGGCACCATTACGAAAAGTGATAATATCGTTTCTTTGATGAAACGGTTTGCTCCGAAAGAGTGGGAGCAAATAAAAGATGATGTGCTCGCTCAAAATATTTCCATTCGTGAAGGGGTCGGAAGGATGTTTCACTTAATCCCTTCCAAATTGAAACAGGAATTACTCGATTATTTAGTAGCTACAACTGAAATCAGACAGGGTTTTAGCGAATTCGTAGACTACACGAGGCAAGAAGGGATCGAGCTCTATATCGTCAGTGGAGGGATCGATTTCTTTATTTATCCTCTTCTTAAGCCATACGGTATTCCAGAAGAAAATATCTTCTGTAATGGCAGTGATTTTACTACTGATACCATCTCAATAACTTGGCCGTATGCCTGTGGAGACGATTGTACGAAAGATTGCGGTTGTTGCAAGCCAGGTATATTAAATCGTTTTGATAAAAAGGCTAACCGAAAAATTGTGATTGGAGATTCTATTACCGATTTAGAAGCTTCAAAGCAAGCAGATTTTGTGTTTGCTAGAGATTTTTTAGCGGAGAAGTGTCAAGAACTTGGCATTCCAGCCGTTTTATTTGAAACGTTTGATGATATCGTCGAAAAGTTAACTGAAGAAAGGGGGAAGAATCATGTGCCAAGTGGAGAATCGATGGAACGAACTTGCTGATATTAAAGATGAATTAGCAGCAAGAGATTGGTTCCGTGGAACAAGTGGAAATCTTTCAATTAAGGTAAGTGATTCGCCGCTTCAATTTTTAGTAACGGCTAGTGGAAAGGATAAAAGAAAACGAACAAAAGAAGATTTCATTCTAGTGGATAGACAAGGGCAGCCAATTGAAGAGACTCTATTGAAACCATCAGCAGAGACCATTATTCATCAGGCGATCTATTCAAAGACAGATGCAGGCTGTTGCTTACACGTGCATACAGTTGAAAATAATGTTATATCTGAACTTTTTGCGGGAGAAGGAGAAGTTACGTTTCAAGGACTGGAGTTAGTTAAAGCTTTTGGTTTATGGGGACAGAATGACAAAGTGACAGTACCGATTATCGAGAATTCAGCTGATCTTTCTCTACTAGCTCATGATGTGGTGCACGTGCTTAAGAATGACACGAAAGCCATTTTGATGCGAAATCATGGGATTACAGTATGGGGACGTAATGGTTTTGAAGCAAAAAAATATCTGGAAGCATTTGAATTCCTTTTTGAATATCATCTTAAATTACGAAGCTTTCAAGCAATTGTAAGTTAATCAGTAATCAACAAAGTTTCATTAGCTTAACAAAAGAGGAGGAAGCATTAATGGCAGTAATTAAAATACGAAATACAAATGAAGTTATTGAAGGTCAAGATCGAGTAGGGGCATTTCTTCAGAATGAAGGAGTGTTATATGAACATTGGGATGTTGAGAAGCTACCGACGTTTCTTAAGGGGAATTGTCATGTTACAGAGGAACAGAAAAATGAAATTCTGAGTGTATTTGATGATGACATTCGTTCTCTAGCTCAGCGAAATGGATATGGAAACTGGGATGTGGTGGCACTTTCTGAACAAACGCCTGATCTTGATAAGATTCTGAAAAAATTTGAACAGGTTCATGTGCATACTGAGGACGAAGTAAGAGCGATAACGGCGGGACATGGGATTTTTATCATTAAAGGTAGCGTGGGGTATTTTGATGTTGAGCTCGATCCGGGTGACGTGATTTCTGTACCGGTTGATACACCACACTTCTTTACATTAATGGATGATCGGCAAGTTGTAGCCGTACGCCTTTTCATCGATCCATCAGGATGGGTAGCCCATCCATATGAAGAAAAAGAAAGTGTGAAGTGAAAAAAGGGCCGTGAGCAGTCACGGCCATCATTTTTGATTTTGCTTCAATCCCTTTAGCTACAAAATCCAATTAATTCATTCAGGTCGTTCCAACCAAAGCCGGTTTCTTTAAATGTCTTACCTGCAATTTCTGTTTCTTCCACGGCAATTTGAAGTGGATGAAAACTTTCGTAGAATTGAGAAGCTGGGTTTCCATTCAGTACCCAAACAAGCATAGACTGATAAGATTCGCTTCTAAGATGTTTAGCTACCGAGCACAGAAGTTGTTTGCCAACTCCCTTTCCCTGTGCTTCTTCAAGAAGGTATATCGCATAAAGTTCTCCATCGAATTTGTAAGCAGCTGATCTGTTTTTTCCGCCATTCGCAAATCCTATTATTTCCCCTTCTTCGACTGCCACAAGGATAATACTTCCATTTTCAATTCCTTTCCGCCAACGAGCCTCGCGTATTTGAACGTCTAATGAATTCAAATAGTCTTCTGAGATAAGCGCACGGTAAGTCGTTCTCCAGCTGTTTACATGAACATTTGCTATCGCTAAAGCATCATCTACGACCGCTTTTCTGATTTCCATTGATTACCTCCATCTCAATTTGATTTTCCTATCAGACTCATTTCGAGAGAGAGGGAATGAATCCTGCTAGTCGAATATATGAAGTAAGTCATAGTTTAAAGGAAAAGTGAAATGAAAAAAATCATAATAGAAATAGATGGCAGTTATGTTCATGGTTTTGAATGGGGAGATAGGAGTCAGCCAACTGTCATTCTTCTTCACGGTTTAACGAACAATGCACTTGGTTTTAGTGAGATGGCAGAAGGTCTTAAGGATTACTTTCATTTAATCTCGATTGATCTACCAGGCCATGGTGAGACGCCTCCATTTAATGAAGATAAGAGTTATTCTTTTGAACTTCTAACAGAGTGGCTTCATAAGGTTTGTACATCATTAAGTGACGTACCAGTCTGGCTCATTGGGCATTCGTGGGGAGCTGCCCTGGCACTTCATTATAGTAGTCAATTCTCTAAAATGGTAAAAGGTATCGTGATGATTGATGGCGGTTATCTTCATTCTTCTGATGATCCGTCACTAACGCTTGAAGAACTTCTTGAACAAATGTCTCAATGGGTGGTAGAAAATCATTACAGAAAATTGGAAGAATATGAACAAAAGAAGAAAATGGAAATCGGAAGGTGGAGCAAGTATTTAGAGCAAATGGTACATAGGGATATGGAGGAAAGGAAAAATGGCGTAGCCTTAAGGGCTAGTGGTAGTACAGTAAGAGCGATTATGAAGTCCCTCTATCAAGAACCATGCAAAGAAATTTTTCATATGGTAAATGTTCCTATCTATCTCCTAAGGGCAACACTTCCTGTAGCAGATGAAACTAATAGAAAGCATGCAGCAAACGTGATGCGGAATGAAGTGAAAGGTGAATGTAGAATTGACGCTATTCCACAGACAGGTCATGTTCTACATTGGCAAAAACCTAAAGAAGCTTTATATATGGTAGAGAGATGGTTAAAGGAGCAAACAAAGCAAAAGGGCCATACGCAAGGCCCTGAATAACAGGGGGGTTAATTGCCAACCCCCTTTGGAAAAGTGAGCGTAATGATCGTGCCCTTCCCCTTATTACTTTCGATAGTTAAGTTCCCTTTATGTTTTTTTACTATACGTTTGCATATCGTAAGCCCAAGTCCAGTCCCGTTCTTTTTGGTAGTGAAAAACGGAGAGCCGAGTTTCTCAAGCTCTTCATCTGTGATTCCGCTACCATTATCAATGATTCTAATTTGTAATTTATCGTTACATTCTCGGGCTGAGATTGTAATTTCTCCCTCTTCACCGATAGCATCCATCGCATTTTTTATCAAATTAATAAAAACTTGTTTTAATTGATTACTTTCACAATAAATCTCTGGGAGAGAAGAGTGGTACTCTTTTGTTAGAATGATTGCTTTCATATTAGCCTGGCCACTTAGCAATTCAATGACTTCATCTAATATGAGATCGATTCGATTATAGTTAAAATTAATTTTTGTTGGTTTTGCAAGAATAAGAAATTCATCGATAATCTGTTCGATCCGATGAAATTCTGAATCCATCACCTGGGCATAGCGATCAATGTCTTGATCAGAGTTTTTGAACTGTATTAATTTTAAGAAACCCTTTAAAGAAGTGAGCGGGTTTCGAAGCTCGTGTGCGATCCCAGCTGCAAGTTGTCCAACAATCGATAGCTTTTCGGATTGAGCAAGGTGCTCTTCATTCATTCTTTTCTCGGTAATATCTTTCGCAATTCCAATGATCCTCGAAACATTCCCCTCTTCTACAAGTGGCACTAGTGTAATATCAAATAGCTTGTAGCCCTGTTTTGGGAAAGAATAACCTTCTTCAAATTGAATGGTTTTCTTACGAATCATGGCTTCTTGGAATCTTTTAATCGCTTGTATTCCTTGGTCAACCCCTAGAAAGTCTTCGATTCTCCGCCCAGATATGGCTTCTTTGGAAGTCTCATAACTTGCTAGATAAGCTTCATTTACAGCTTCGATTTCATAATGGTGAACATCGATCACACGAATTTGGAAAATAAGATCTGAAATATGGTGAAAAATAATATCTAAATTCGCCTCTTGTAGCTCGCTTCCATTTTTCATAGAAATCCCCCATAATCAGCATTTTAACTTAGTACTAATTGGATATTTCTACAAGATATGCGTATCCCCTTCAAATTATGATCGATATTTGTAATAGATTGGAAATTTTTGGCGTTCGAAGTGGTTGATAAGGTAGGAGAATATAGTAATAATAATGGAACCAATCCCAATGAAAGCGCATTGCAATTCAATTGTACTTACTATAGAGTTAGAAGAAGTATTTTGAGCGCATCACATTTAGCAAGGGAGGACGGCTTAAAAGATGACCAAAAGAGACTCTGTCTTTTTCCTTAGTCTGTTCTTGTTCTTTTTTCATGGAGCAAATACAATCATCATTAGCTATATGCCAGTATATTTTCAACAAAGTGGTATGTCTGAGAGTAAAATTGGATCTATCCTAGCGATCGGACCACTTGCAGCCATAATGGCTCAACCGTTTTGGGGTTACATAAGCGATAAATTCGGAACAATTAAAAAGGTTCTACTCGTAACGTTAGTTGGCGTTGCCATCATTAGCATTTTTCTTCTAACGAACCATAACTATGTGTTTATTCTCATCTCCGCTGCGGCGTTCTATGTTTTTATGTCCCCAACAGGGGCTCTTGGTGATAGTCTAGCTGTTAAAACAGCAGCTAGCGTGAATAGAAACTTTGGAAGTATTCGAACCTGGGGCTCAATTGGTTTTGCAGTTTCAACTTTAGTAGTTGGTCAGTTTTTTGCTTTTTTTGGTATAGCTTTTATTTTGGTTCCTTTTATGCTCATGATTTTGCTTGCTTTTTTTACAGCTATGAGAGTATCAGATGTCGAAACACATAATAAACCTGTTACTGTATGGGATGCCATACGGATTGGAAAGAATCCTCGCTTCCTACTCTTTTTGATTACGATCATGTTTTTAACCATTCCGCATCGAGCAAATGACAGTTTCATAGGGATTTATATCACGGATCTTGGTGGAAATGAATCTCAAATAGGACTAGCCTGGTTCGTTGCAGTTGCTAGTGAAGCTCTCATATTTGCGACAAGTCATTTTTGGTTTAGGCGTTTTAATGAAGTGGTCTTTATCTTAATAGCAGGTTTGATCTATGCTGTCAGATGGATAGGGTTAGCTTACGTTGGAGGACCTCAAGCAGCGATACTTCTTCAAGTTTTTCACGGCGTAACGTTTGGTGTATTTTACGTTGCGGCCTTTCAATACGTGACCAAATTAGTTCCAGAGCATTTACAGGCGACAGGCCATTTGTTATTTATTTCGGTGTTTTTTGGTTTGTCTGGCATACTAGGTTCATTGCTTGGAGGAATGATTTTTGAAGAAACTTCTGGTGCTACTTTGTACAGTGTGATGGGGTACGTGACCTTAATTGGTTGTCTTGCATTACTTTTCTATCGTGTAATCGATAAGAGAAAATCCAAAAGAGACGAAAGTTATGCATAGGATAGAAGAGATTCTGTCCTATTTGAATTATCCAGTTATTTCATACCCGAATCGTAACTATATAAAACAGTTAGATTAATAGTGATGTAATTCACATAATGTTTTTAGAAGCTCCCTTACATTAAAGGTGTGTTAAGAATAAATAGTGGGGAGTGAGAGAGATGTTTGTTCATTTTCTAAGAGAAAATAAAGCAGCAGCTGGTATACTCTTTTTTATTCGGATATATCTTGGTTATCAATGGGTGACATCTGGTTGGACAAAAATCACTAATGGTTTTGATGCAAATGGCTTCTTACAGGGGGCAGTAGCCAACGCTAGTGGTGAGCATCCTGCAGTTCTAGGGTGGTGGGCTACATTCTTAGAAGGCGCAGCAATTCCAAATGTCGATTTCTTTAATGTTTTAATTCCTTGGGGCGAATTCTTTGTTGGTCTCGGATTACTACTTGGAACATTTACAACACTTGCCGCTCTTATGGGAGTAATCATGAATTTTGCCTTCCTGTTTAGTGGCACAACCAGTACAAATCCAATGATGGTCATTCTTGGAATATTATTGCTCATTGCTGGTTACAATGCAGCTAAGTTCGGGCTTGATCGTTGGATTGTTCCTTATTTAAAGAAGAATATTAAAACACACCAAAGTAAGCCCATATTCCATCACTAAAGCGAAAGGTTCCGCATAAAAGCGGAGCCTTTTAAATTTCTATAAGTAGGAATCAAACTATTATTAAGAAGGTTAGATGAAAAATTGATACTAATCTCACTCTTGGTATGTCGAATATTACGAACTTTATTTGTTACCCGATTAGTAAAAAGCCTTCTTCAGAAAATAAATTACATTTAGTTAAAAAATGACTGGTATCTGTAATAAATTGTAAAGAGGGGGAGCGAGTGTCACGACGAAAATGGTCTAGTGATAAATAAGTGGGAGGCTAGACTATGATCGGTATTTTCAAAGAAAATGAAGAACGTTATTTAAACTGGTATCGTGCTAATCCGGAAGGATATGTATTTAATCATTTTAAAGGGAGCGATCCTGATTATAATAAAATTCATATCGCCACATGTCGAACGTTATGGCGACAAAAAGACGCGGGTGTGCGAACGAAAGTTGAAAAGATTTGTTCAGGTAATCTTGATGAACTTATACAAATGACTGCGAATGTCAGAGACAAAAAAGGTTTTTCTTTTTGCAAAATTTGCATGACCGACCATGTGATTAAAAATGATCTATCAGTTAATTAATCATTTTTCTAGACAATGGAAGATAATGATAGAATGATACGTAATAGAAGATGGAATTAGAGAGGGATATAAAATGGGATCTGAAGAGATTGTTATAAAAGGTAAAGTTGTAGATGATGAAACTAGATGCCAACATTACTATAGTAAACGGGATATTATTGCGATTAAATTCAAATGTTGTGGTACATATTATCCATGTATCTATTGTCATGAAGAAACAACGGATCATTCTGTTATAAAGTGGCCCAAACACGAAGTTGATGAAAAAGCTGTACTTTGTGGGAATTGCAAGTCAGAACTAACGATACAACAGTACATTTCTTCAAACTCAATTTGTCCATACTGTCAGTCTCTCTTTAATGATGGTTGTAAGCTTCACCAACATCTTTACTTTGAGCAGATCGACGCTAAATGATTTTCTTTACTTGTGGGTAGTCTGGATGTATTATTATTTCAATCCTATTGAGAAATCCTTTATTGTGTCGAAAGCATAGGGATAAAAATAACATCAGGCTTTGGTATAAAAAGAACTTTAATGGGTTATATCTTCGTGTCAAACACAGATTTCCTGTGTTTTTTCTTTTTGTTTACTTCTATATAAATGAATCGTTTTAACGCTTTTGATGTGGAAAGTATATTTCGAGGGGTTTGCGTGGCTGTTCTTAAAGAAGAAAGAGGGGTATGTCTTGAAATACAAAAAGGTTTTACTTCATCCGCCTAGAGCTTTGTTGCTTCTATTTCTATTTGTTAGTACGATCGGAACGTTTCTTCTAAAGCTACCACAGGCAACCACAACGTCAATTAGCTGGCTAGATGCCTGGTTTACGGCAATATCTGCTATCACTGTTACTGGTCTAGTAGTAGTGGATACGGGCAGTGTGTATACTATTTTTGGTCAGCTTGTTATCATGTTACTCATTCAAATTGGCGGGCTTGGCATTATGTCATTTGCAGTTGTGATCTTTCTATTAATAGGGAAAAAAATCGGGGTTTCTCAAAGGCTCTTAATTACTCAGGCATTAAATCAAAAAGGAATGGGAGGCATTGTTAAGCTCGTTCGAAGTCTACTTTTATTTTCGATCATAATAGAAATGATTGGAGCCATTATTCTTTCGGCGAGGTGGATACCTGAATACGGAGTAGGAAGCGGAATTTACGCAGCAATTTTCCATTCTATTTCAGCTTATAATAATGCTGGCTTCTCGATTTGGTCAGACAGTCTTTCTTCATATGTTGGAGATCCGGTTATCAATATTGTTATTACTCTCTTGTTTATCTTAGGTGGAATTGGCTTCACGGTTTTAATCGATCTTAAGAATAAGAAGCATTTTCGTGAATGGGCCCTTCATACGAAATTGATGGTAATAGGGAGTATCATCATAAATGCACTTGCTTTTATCGTGATTATCACGCTCGAGTGGAATAACACTTCTACAATTGGGCAACTAAATGGTCCAGGAAAAGGATGGGCTGCATTATTTCAGGCTGTAACTCCTCGAACAGCAGGTTTTAATACGGTAGATATCGGTAGTATGGAAGAAGCTTCTCTCTTTTTTATTATATGTCTTATGTTCATAGGGGCTGGAAGTGCTTCTACTGGAGGTGGAATTAAGCTTACTACCTTCATCGCTATGCTCCTTTCAGTTAATACCTTTTTAAAAGGTAAAAACGAAGTAACCATTTTTCATAAAACGCTCGCTTTCTCTATCATTATTAAAGCTCTTGCAATAACTGTGATTTCAACAGGGGTTGTTATACTCGGAGTTTTTATTCTTGAACTAACGCAGGAATCTCCTTTTTTAGTTAATTTATTTGAAGTTGTATCCGCATTTGGAACAGTAGGACTTTCAATGGGATTAACAGGCAGCCTAGATGGAATAGGAAAAGTAACAATTATTGTCATCATGATGGTTGGTAAACTTGGTCCCCTGACGCTTGCCTTCATCTTTGCTTCTAAGAAGACTTCTAAAATAAGATACCCTGAAGAAGAAGTACTTACAGGATAAAACTGCCCCCTTCCATTGATGAGGAAGGGGGGATGAAAATTAATTCCCATAAATGGTTGACGCCATTGTTATCACATGGTAAGATGTTTCTTGTCACTTCGAAAAACAAACAACATCTTACATACAAATTACATACAAAAATGTTTTAAAAAAAGACATTGACTTATATGAATGTTGCTGGTAAGATAGAAGTTGTCACTCGGGAGAATAACACCGAGATTAATAGAATTAAATCGATCTTTGAAAACTGAACGAAACGCCATGTAAGTAGTTGTTTCTACGGAAACAAAACATTGTTTTAAAGCTAGATTAAGCTTTCTATCGGAGAGTTTGATCCTGGCTCAGGACGAACGCTGGCGGCGTGCCTAATACATGCAAGTCGAGCGAAGAGATGGGAGCTTGCTCCCTGATCTTAGCGGCGGACGGGTGAGTAACACGTGGGCAACCTGCCCTGCAGACTGGGATAACTCCGGGAAACCGGAGCTAATACCGGGTAATACATCGCACCGCATGGTGCAATGTTGAAAGTTGGCTTTCGAGCTAACACTGTAGGATGGGCCCGCGGCGCATTAGCTAGTTGGTAAGGTAATGGCTTACCAAGGCGACGATGCGTAGCCGACCTGAGAGGGTGATCGGCCACACTGGGACTGAGACACGGCCCAGACTCCTACGGGAGGCAGCAGTAGGGAATCTTCCGCAATGGACGAAAGTCTGACGGAGCAACGCCGCGTGAGTGACGAAGGCCTTCGGGTCGTAAAGCTCTGTTGTTAGGGAAGAACAAGTACCGTTCGAATAGGGCGGTACCTTGACGGTACCTAACCAGAAAGCCACGGCTAACTACGTGCCAGCAGCCGCGGTAATACGTAGGTGGCAAGCGTTGTCCGGAATTATTGGGCGTAAAGCGCGCGCAGGCGGTCTTTTAAGTCTGATGTGAAAGCCCACGGCTCAACCGTGGAGGGTCATTGGAAACTGGAGGACTTGAGTGCAGAAGAGGAGAGTGGAATTCCACGTGTAGCGGTGAAATGCGTAGATATGTGGAGGAACACCAGTGGCGAAGGCGGCTCTCTGGTCTGTAACTGACGCTGAGGCGCGAAAGCGTGGGGAGCAAACAGGATTAGATACCCTGGTAGTCCACGCCGTAAACGATGAGTGCTAGGTGTTGGGGGGTTCCACCCTCAGTGCTGAAGTTAACACATTAAGCACTCCGCCTGGGGAGTACGACCGCAAGGTTGAAACTCAAAGGAATTGACGGGGGCCCGCACAAGCAGTGGAGCATGTGGTTTAATTCGAAGCAACGCGAAGAACCTTACCAGGTCTTGACATCCTCTGACAATCCTGGAGACAGGACGTTCCCCTTCGGGGGACAGAGTGACAGGTGGTGCATGGTTGTCGTCAGCTCGTGTCGTGAGATGTTGGGTTAAGTCCCGCAACGAGCGCAACCCTTGATCTTAGTTGCCAGCATTTAGTTGGGCACTCTAAGGTGACTGCCGGTGACAAACCGGAGGAAGGTGGGGATGACGTCAAATCATCATGCCCCTTATGACCTGGGCTACACACGTGCTACAATGGACGGTACAAAGGGCAGCAACACCGCGAGGTGAAGCGAATCCCATAAAGCCGTTCTCAGTTCGGATTGCAGGCTGCAACTCGCCTGCATGAAGCCGGAATTGCTAGTAATCGCGGATCAGCATGCCGCGGTGAATACGTTCCCGGGCCTTGTACACACCGCCCGTCACACCACGAGAGTTTGTAACACCCGAAGTCGGTGGGGTAACCTTTATGGAGCCAGCCGCCGAAGGTGGGACAAATGATTGGGGTGAAGTCGTAACAAGGTAGCCGTATCGGAAGGTGCGGCTGGATCACCTCCTTTCTATGGAGAATTACGAAGGTAACTTACGTTACCAACCTTACATGAGCGTTTCGTTTAGTTTTGAAAGAATGATTTATTCTTTCAAACCAGGTGAAGTGATGAAGCTTAGGCGGATTCAAACAGTAGCCTTGTTCCTTGAAAACTTGATAGCACAAACAACGACATCCAATAATTATTTTTTATGCAATAACTTAGTAATAACTGATGCGTTATGGCAGCAATGCCTAACAAATCGAAGGTTAAGCTACTAAGGGCGCACGGTGGATGCCTTGGCACTAGAAGCCTAAGAAGGACGGGACGAACACCGATATGCTTCGGGGAGCTGTAAGTACGCTTTGATCCGGAGATTTCCGAATGGGGGAACCCACCATCTTTAATAGGATGGTATCCATTTCTGAATACATAGGGAATGGAAGGCAGACCCGGGGAACTGAAACATCTCATTACCCGGAGGAAGAGAAAGCAAACGCGATTTCCTGAGTAGCGGCGAGCGAAACGGAATCAGCCCAAACCAGAGGGCTTGCCCTCTGGGGTTGTAGGACGTCTCTTTGGAGTTACAAAGGCACGGATAGACGAAGCGACCTGGAAAGGTCCATCAGAGAAGGTAACAATCCTGTAGTCAAAATCCGATGCCCTCCGAGACGGATCCTGAGTACGGCGGGACACGTGAAACCCCGTCGGAATCCGGGAGGACCATCTCCCAAGGCTAAATACTCTCTAGTGACCGATAGTGAACCAGTACCGTGAGGGAAAGGTGAAAAGCACCCCGGAAGGGGAGTGAAAAAGAACCTGAAACCGTGTGCCTACAACTAGTTGGAGCCCGTTAATGGGTGACAGCGTGCCTTTTGTAGAATGAACCGGCGAGTTACGATCCCGTGCAAGGTTAAGCTGAGAAGGCGGAGCCGCAGCGAAAGCGAGTCTGAATAGGGCGAAATAGTACGTGGTCGTAGACCCGAAACCAGGTGATCTACCCATGTCCAGGGTGAAGTTCAGGTAACACTGAATGGAGGCCCGAACCCACGCATGTTGAAAAATGCGGGGATGAGGTGTGGGTAGCGGTGAAATGCCAATCGAACCTGGAGATAGCTGGTTCTCTCCGAAATAGCTTTAGGGCTAGCCTCGCGGCAAGAATCTTGGAGGTAGAGCACTGATTGGACTAGGGGTCCTTACCGGATTACCGAATCCAGTCAAACTCCGAATGCCAACGATTTATCCGCGGGAGTCAGACTGCGAGTGATAAGATCCGTAGTCGAGAGGGAAACAGCCCAGACCACCAGCTAAGGTCCCAAAGTATACGTTAAGTGGAAAAGGATGTGGCGTTGCTTAGACAACCAGGATGTTGGCTTAGAAGCAGCCATCATTTAAAGAGTGCGTAATAGCTCACTGGTCGAGTGACGCTGCGCCGAAAATGTACCGGGGCTAAACGTATCACCGAAGCTGTGGATTGTCTTACGACAATGGTAGGAGAGCGTTCTAAGGGCTGTGAAGTCAGACCGAAAGGACTGGTGGAGCGCTTAGAAGTGAGAATGCCGGTATGAGTAGCGAAAGACAAGTGAGAATCTTGTCCGTCGAAAGCCCAAGGTTTCCTGAGGAAGGCTCGTCCGCTCAGGGTTAGTCGGGACCTAAGCCGAGGCCGAAAGGCGTAGGCGATGGATAACAGGTTGATATTCCTGTACCACCTCCTTTCCGTTTGAACGACGGGGGGACGCAGAAAGATAGGGAGAGCGCGCTGCTGGAAATGCGCGTCCAAGCGATTAGGCTGGTGAATAGGCAAATCCGTTCACCATGAAGGCTGAGTCGTGATGGCGAGGGAAATTTAGTACCGAAGTCCTTGATTCTACGCTGCCAAGAAAAGCCTCTAGTGAGGAAAAAGGTGCCCGTACCGCAAACCGACACAGGTAGGCGAGGAGAGAATCCTAAGACGATCGGGAGAACTCTCGTTAAGGAACTCGGCAAAATGACCCCGTAACTTCGGGAGAAGGGGTGCTTCCTCGGGTTTATAGCCCAGGGGAGCCGCAGTGAAAAGATCCAAGCGACTGTTTAGCAAAAACACAGGTCTCTGCAAAGCCGTAAGGCGAAGTATAGGGGCTGACACCTGCCCGGTGCTGGAAGGTTAAGAGGAGGGGTTATCCCTTACGGGAGAAGCTCTGAATCGAAGCCCCAGTAAACGGCGGCCGTAACTATAACGGTCCTAAGGTAGCGAAATTCCTTGTCGGGTAAGTTCCGACCCGCACGAAAGGTGCAACGACTTGGATACTGTCTCAACGAGAGACCCGGTGAAATTATAGTACCTGTGAAGATGCAGGTTACCCGCGACAGGACGGAAAGACCCCATGGAGCTTTACTGTAGCCTGATATTGGATTTTGGTACAGCTTGTACAGGATAGGTAGGAGCCATAGAAGTCGGACCGCCAGGTTCGATGGAGGCGTCGGTGGGATACTACCCTGGCTGTACTGACATTCTAACCCAGCACCGTGATCCGGTGCGGAGACAGTGTCAGGTGGGCAGTTTGACTGGGGCGGTCGCCTCCTAAAGTGTAACGGAGGCGCCCAAAGGTTCCCTCAGAATGGTTGGAAATCATTCGCAGAGTGTAAAGGCACAAGGGAGCTTGACTGCGAGACCTACAAGTCGAGCAGGGACGAAAGTCGGGCTTAGTGATCCGGTGGTTCCGCATGGAAGGGCCATCGCTCAACGGATAAAAGCTACCCTGGGGATAACAGGCTTATCTCCCCCAAGAGTCCACATCGACGGGGAGGTTTGGCACCTCGATGTCGGCTCATCGCATCCTGGGGCTGAAGTAGGTCCCAAGGGTTGGGCTGTTCGCCCATTAAAGCGGTACGCGAGCTGGGTTCAGAACGTCGTGAGACAGTTCGGTCCCTATCCGTCGCGGGCGCAGGAAATTTGAGAGGAGCTGTCCTTAGTACGAGAGGACCGGGATGGACACACCGCTGGTGTACCAGTTGTTCCGCCAGGAGCATAGCTGGGTAGCTACGTGTGGAAGGGATAAGTGCTGAAAGCATCTAAGCATGAAGCCCCCCTCGAGATGAGATTTCCCACAGCATGAAGCTGGTAAGATCCCTTAGAGATGATGAGGTAGATAGGTTCGGGGTGGAAGCGTGGCAACACGTGGAGCTGACGAATACTAATCGATCGAGGGCTTAACCTAAAAACGAAAAGCGAAGTAAGCCGTTTAAATCCGACAAGCGTTGGAGGCTTTTGAGTCAGAATCAAAAGGTGAAACGATCGAGGATTTGGCTTACGTAGCTGGACATATTGGAAAGTTGTGCGTGCTATCTAGTTTTCAGGGAACACCTGAAATAAGGAAGTTCGATTAAGTGCCACCACGTCCTGTGGTGAACACCGAACGGCTAACATCCTGTTAGTCTAGTGATGATGGCGAAGAGGTCACACCCGTTCCCATGCCGAACACGGAAGTTAAGCTCTTCAGCGCCGATGGTAGTTGGGGGATCTCCCCCTGCAAGAGTAGGACGTCGCTGGGCAACATAAGAGAAGCGAGAGACCCTCAGGTCTCTCGCTTTTTTGTATTCAAAAAGTGTAGTAAGCTCGTAAGAGAAAAAAGCTGCAGGAAAGACAATCAAAGACTTCTTCGAAAGCTTCGTAGGGGTGGGAGAAGCAAGAAATTCGAGGAAGCAAGTGATGTCAGACCGGAGTGGATATTCGAGAGATCCATGAGGATCTGGCATCGCGCAGCTGACGAAGAAGTTCGCCGCTTATCGCGCCCCGTATGAGAACACGGAAGTTAAGCTCGAGCGCCGATGGTAGTTGGGGGATCTCCCCCTGCAAGAGTAGGACGTCGCTGGGCAATTAAGAGAAGCGAGAGACCTGAGGGTTTCTCGCTTTTTTATATGTTTTTTTACGTTCGCGGAATTAATCTCAAATGCGCGGGAAAAATCCGGATTTCGCGGAATTATATAAAATATCGCGGAATTAATGGCTAATGATAAGCTTCTTGGTATTATAAAATTGATAGAGATTTCTTAAAAGATCAGGTGAATTGTATAAAATAATGCTTTAAAATCGAGGGGAAGAACTAGAATCTACTATTAATGGAGTGAACCCTTTTGGAACAGCTTCTTTTCAATCTTAATCATTGTAATAACAATTTGGTTAATGATTAAAGTGTTACATATCGCGTTTAAGAGATTCGAATAAATTATTCATTTGTCTTATAGGTAGACCACTTATTTAGCTACAATATCGTTAGTTGGCATCTATAGCACATTCAAACTGTATGCCTCCCTTTCTTCGAACTAAAATGATAGTAGAGGTGAATGTGATGAGTGAAATCGTTATCGTTTGGTTTAGACGGGATTTTCGTTTAAACGACCAAACTGCTCTTGAAAAGGCTATCGCCTATTGTGAAGAAAATGATGCTAACTGGGTAGGGATTTTCCAGTTTGATCCCCATTTTACGAATACAATCGATCTCCACCATGATTATTTCTTTCGGACGGTGGCTGAATTTCAAGAACGCTGTAAAAATGAGAAACTTCCCTTTCAAATTAGCTACGGAACTCCAAAAGACGTATTTGATAAGGTAACGGCTCGTTTAAATGTAACGGCCATTTTCTTTAATGAAGATGAAGCAGGTTACGGAGCGAGGCGCGATCATGAAGTGAGTAACTTGCTTAAAGAGAAGGGCATTAAAGTATTTTCTTATAAAGATTACTACCTTCATGGTTCTAAAGAAGTTAGGAAACATGATGATACGATGTATAAGGTATTTACGCCCTATTATAAGCAATGGCGGACGCTAAGAAAGCCACCAGTCATTCAAAATGATTTTAAGAAGGTTAAGAAGTATGCTCATTCGTTAGATCATACACTTGATCCCGAATCTGAAGCCGAATTTGCAAACATTTTAAATAAGTGTGAAGCAAATTGGCAAGCGATTGGTGAAAAGAGTGCAAATCAACGGGCGAAGCGTTTTGTGAAAGAAAGAATCAAGGATTATGATAATCATCGAGATGTTCCTTCACTTGTGGGGACGAGTAAGTTATCACCGTATTTAAAGACAGGTACTCTCTCTGTCCGAACCCTTTTTCATATGGTAGCGGAATATGATCATAAAGGGGCAGAAACGTTTATTCAGGAACTTTCTTGGCGTGATTTTTATGGAATGGTTCATTCAGAGTTTCCTGAATTTCGAGATCGTGAATTTCAGTCCAAATATCGAAGCATTCCGTGGAATGACGATGAAGAAAAATTCCAGAAGTGGAAAGAGGGTAAAACAGGCTTTCCAATCGTTGATGCTGGAATGAGGCAACTAAATCAGGAAGGCTGGATGCATAATCGACTTCGTATGATTACGGCTTCATTTCTTACAAAAGATTACCTTATCGATTGGAGACTTGGTGAGCGTTACTTTGAGGAAAAGCTGATTGATTATGATGAGTCTTCCAATGCTGGAGGATGGCAGTGGGCTTCTTCGACTGGTACAGATGCTGTCCCTTATTTTCGCATCTTCAATCCGACGACTCAGGCAGAACGATTTGATCCGGATGGTGTTTATATTAAGAAATACGTTGAAGAGTTAAAAGGTGTGCCTAAGAAGTATATCCATCAACCATCAAAAATGACTGAAGAAGAGCAAAAGGAAAATAACTGTGTCATTGGGGAAGATTACCCACTTCCAACTGTGGATCATAAAGTACAGCGCCAAAAGGTGCTAAGTGTTTATAAAGAAAGAACGTGATAAAAAGGTCAGGTGCTATATGCGCGCCTGATCTTTTTTTGATGGATAAGAGGACAAGAAATGCGCATGCTAATTGGAAGAGAATGCTAAGTGCGGAGCTGATTCATGTGAAATGGTTTAAGAAAGGCGCTTCTGAAAAGCCATCTACGTTAGAGGAAATGATAAAAGACCTTAAACAATCGATCGATTTTGTAGCATATGAAAATAAAGCGAGCGATCAGCCTTATCGGTTAATCTATTTTGCATCGCTTGTTGATTCTGAACAGCTCCACCGTGACATATTGCCAGTAATTAAAGAATGTAAGTCAAAATCACTTGAAGACTTAAAAGGTATTCTTCCAATCGAAAATATTGAGATTTCATCAGAGCTATCAGTCATCCAAGAACGGTTGTTAGAAGGTTATCTTGCCATCCAACTTTCACGAGGTCAAAAGGTTCTCCTTGTAAACATTAGTCTTCGCAAATCAAGAGATTTATCTGCTCCTGAAATTGAATTTAGTGTGATGGGACCGAAAGAAGGTCTAGTCGAAGATCTTCATACAAATATGAATTTAATTCGTAGAAGAATCCCGCATCCCAGGTTGAGAATGAAAGAGATTACCGTTGGAACGATAAGTAAAACGAAGGTTGTCGTTGCCTTTATTGAGGGTGTGGCTAGTGAACAGAATATTAATACCGTTATGCAGCGTCTCGAAGATCTCGATTTTGATATTATTTCTGACTCTTCCTTTATTGGTCAGATGTTAGAAGACAATTCTCTGTCTGTTTTTCCGCAAATGATTGATACGGAACGAACGGATCGTATTACAGGACATATGAATTTTGGTGCATTTGCGATCTTAACAGAAGGCTCTTCTAATGCTCTAATTGGTCCAATTAATTTTGGGCAATTGTTAGTTTCCTTTGAAGATTACTATCTTGGATGGAATATTGCTTCCTTTTTTCGTGTCGTCCGCATGATTGCCATTCTAGCGTCGATTATCGCTACTCCTTTGTACGTTGCAGTTTTAACGTATCATTATGAATTATTTCCTTCTAAGTTATTAGCAACGTTAATTTCATCAAGAAGTGACATCCCTTTCTCTCCTGTTATTGAAGTGTTTTTTCTTGAAGTGACAATCGATTTGTTACGAGAGGCGGGGGCAAGGATGCCGACGAAGGTTGGGCAAACACTCGGTATTGTAGGAGGTATTGTTATTGGAACGGCTGCTGTTGAGGCTTCTTTAACTAGTAATATTCTGTTGATTTTGGTTGCCTTATCAGCTCTTGCTTCTTTTACAACACCAGTTTATCGCATGACTAATACGATTCGTTTTTTACGCTATCCTTTAATTGTGTTCGCACAATTTCTTGGCTTAATCGGAGTAGCGCTGTTTGGACTATTTATTCTAACGCATATGATCAGGTTAACATCATTTGGAAACCCATATCTCGCGCCGCTTTATCCTCCGAGGGTAAAAGATTGGTACGATTCTTTCTTTCGTTTACCTTATGTCATGCAAAAAAACAGATTTCAATTTTTTCGAGGGAAACAGACGAAGCGATTTGAGGATAAGAAAAAACGCCAAGAGCATCATTTGGATTTCGATGAGCAGTAGAGGGTGAGTTGCATGGAACAGAGCAAGCGAAATGATCTTCTTATATCTCCCTTCCTGATCATGTTTATTATTCACAGTAATCAGGTGGGAGTTGGAATACTAGGCTTTCCTCGCTATATCGCGGCCTATGCAGGAAATGATGCCTGGATTGTCGTTATTATTACAGGTGTTATTTTTCACGTGTTTATATGGATGATGTATCGTGTTCTTAGTGATGGTTCTTATGACATTATTGATCTTCATCATAAGTGGTTCGGAAAGTGGATAGGAGCGTTTTTTAACATTGCACTAATGATGTATTTATTGCTAGGGACGATTGTTATTCTTCGTACGTTTATAGAAGTCATTCAGGCCTGGATGTTTCCTGAATTAGCCACTTGGATACCTGTCGGAATGTATTTGTTGTTAACGTATTATGTGCTTGCTGGAGGTTTTCGAACTGTAGCAGGCATCTGTTTCTTTGGAGTGGTTATTCCAGTGTGGCTAGTATTTACGGCAACGGCTCCATTGAAATTTTCTACATTTAGCAACATATTCCCTATCTTGGATCATTCGTTGCAGGAATTTGCTCTTGGAACAAGGCAGATGACGCTAAGCTATGTTGGCATAGACATCTTATTACTTGCTTATCCATTCTTAAAAAATCCGAAGAGCTCTCGTATATGGGCACACATGGGCGTTTTATTAACGACATTGATTTACACGATGGTTATGATAATTTCTCTTGCATTTTATAGCGAGGGGCAACTTCAGCAGTCTATTTGGTCTACACTAATTGCATGGAAGGTTGTCGAGTTGCCATTTGTAGAGCGATTTGAGTATCTTGGGATAACATTCTGGTGCTTCGTTGTTTTTCCTAATATTTGCTTAACGATGTGGGGGGCAAGTCGAGTTGGAAAAAAGGTGTTTCATATAAAACAAAAGTACTTTGTTCTGGTTTTGATTGCATTTGTTTTTACAGCATGTGTGATGGTTACGAATCGTGATCAGGTGGACTATCTGAATACGATAACTTCTATTATAGGAACCTACGTTTATTACTTTTATATTCCATTTATTTTCTTATACAGCATGATTTGGAGGAGAGTGAAGAGGCGAACATGAAATATTTCAGCTTAATAGTTCTTTGTATGCTTCTGACAGGTTGTGTAGCAGAGGAAATAATTGATGAAGTTCCCATTCTATTTATCGTTGGCTATGACAACGGCGAAAAAGGGAAAATCAAAGGAACGATTTCTCTCCAAACATTTGATCCAAATCAAGAAGTTGAGACAAGGTCATTTGAAGCGGAGGCATATACAAGTAAAGGACTTCGCAATCAATTAAGTGGTTTACCTAAGCCAATTTCGATAGGGAAGATGGCGGTATTGTTATTTAGTGAAGATATGGCTGAAGAGGGAATCATAGATGTGTTAGATAGTTTTCTAAGAGACCCAGCAGCTGGTCGTCTCATTTACGTTGGTGTAGTAGAAGGAAGTGCAGGCGAACTCATAAAAAATGAATTTCAATATTTACAGGGAATCGGCCCATTTCTACAGAATCTAATTAAACAATCGATTGAGTATGGAAATATGCCCCAAAATAATATTCACTTGTTTGATTACAAATATTATGGCGATGGGATGGATCCAGTTGTTCCTATACTTAAGAAAGAAAAGACTGAAGTGAAAATAACTGGTCTCGCTTTGTTTGAAGATGAAAAGATGGTTGGGAAACTGAACTTGGATGAAATGTTTATGTTCGCATTAATTAATAAAAGTTACAGCGCTGGTTTATATGAGTTGGAGCTTCCAGATGGAGAATATGCAAACCTACAAAAGATCAAATCAAAAGTGAAATATAAGGTGAAAAATGGGAATACCAATCCTTCAGTAAACATAACAATTAAGTTAAATGGAAATGTTGTAGAGTACACAGGGGATAAGTTGAGTAAAGAGACAAAAGAAGAAATTGCAGAGACGCTTGAACGTAACGTGCAAGCTCAAGGTAATGAGATGGTTAAGAAATTTCAAGAATTAGGAATAGATCCTTTCTCAATCGGTGATCATGCTCGTAGTCAGACTAGAGATTTTGATTTTAAAAAATGGTATGACCGTTATCCTGATGTTCCTGTAACGATTGATGTTAAAGTGAATATTGGAGAATCAGGAATCATTGATTGAGGAAAGGTGTGAAGGGCTCATGAGCAATTACACACAATATAGGAATAAAAAAACTCGTTTTAAAAATCGATTCGATTTTTAAAACGAGTTTTTTATGTACCTTTACTTAGATAATATGGTAGAGGAGTGGTAGTAAATGATTTTACTCGATGGTTATCAGTTATCATTAAATGATCTTAGAAAACTTTTATATAACGGTGCGCGTGCTAGTTGTTCGAAAGAGAGTCTAAAGCGTGTTGATCAAAACAGAAAAGCAGTGGAAACGATTGTTGCAAACGGGGAGACAGTGTACGGTATTACAACAGGATTTGGCAAGTTAAGTGATGTTCATATTCAAATTTCAGATGTTGATCAGCTTCAGTTGAACCTTATTTATTCCCATGCATGTGGTATCGGTGAACCCTTTCCACCCCTTGTATCAAAAGCTATGCTTTTGCTGCGAGCGAATGCTTTACTGAAAGGATTTTCAGGGATTAGGCGTGAAGTGATTGAAAGACTATTGCTATATGCCAACGAAGAAATTCTACCCGTTGTACCGCAGCAAGGATCACTTGGAGCAAGCGGTGACCTGGCCCCTTTAGCTCATCTTGTTCTTCCGTTATTAGGTGAAGGAGAGGTATTCTACCGGGGAAAGCGAGAGAACGCGACTGTTCCAATGAAAGAGAAAGGAATCGAACCGATTAAATTAACCGCTAAGGAAGGTCTTGCGCTTATTAATGGAACACAGGCGATGACGGCGATGGGCGCTGTCACTTATCTTGAAGCAGAAAAACTCGCCTACGAAGCGGATGGGATCTCATCTCTTACATTAGAAGCCTTGAGAGCTATTACAGACGCCTTCGATGAGGACATTCATTTGGTCAGAGGTTACCCTGAACAAGTGGATGTGGCTAGAAGGTTAAGAAAGCTATTAAAAGGGAGTCAGTTAACAACGAGGCAAGGAGAGATAAGGGTTCAGGATGCTTATTCCCTCAGATGTATTCCTCAAGTACATGGTGCCTCCTGGCAAGCCCTTGCTTATGTAAAAGAAAAACTTGAAATTGAAATGAACGCCGCCACGGACAACCCACTTATTTTTGATGGGGGAGCCAAAGTACTATCTGGAGGAAATTTTCATGGACAGCCCATTGCCCTTGCAATGGATTTTCTTTCGATTGCGATGGCTGAATTTGGGAGTATTGCAGAACGTCGTATTGAACGTCTCGTGAACCCGCAATTGAATGATCTTCCTGCATTCTTAAGTCCCAAACCAGGGTTACAATCAGGGGCAATGATTATGCAATACGCAGCAGCATCTCTTGTCTCAGAAAACAAAACCCTTGCCCATCCGGCTTCAGTTGATTCCATTCCATCCTCAGCCAATCAGGAGGATCATGTTAGTATGGGAACGATTGGTTCTCGTCACGCTGCCCAAATTACAACAAATGTGAGAAGAATTCTAGCGATTGAAGCGATTTGTGCAATGCAAGGAATTACCTATCGAGATTCCACGAAGCTTGCACCAGAAACGAAAAAAATATATGAGGCAGGAAGAGGCATTGTTAGAGAAATAGACTGCGATCGCATTTTTTCATATGATATCGAACGATTGACCGATTGGTTAAAGGAAAATGGGGATATCGAGAAAATTGTGGTAGGTGTGTAGGAACATCCTTCCGTGCAAATAACAAAATGAAATAAAAGTAGAAGAATGATATAGTAGATGAAATAGATGGAAAGCAGGGGGCAATACAGTGAATGAAAAAGAAATCGAAATCCTAGAAATTTTAGAGGATAATGCACGCGTACCAATGGATGTTTTAGCTGATATGGTTGAATTATCAGTTGAAGAAGTAGAGAAAGTCATTAAGAAACTTGAAGAACAGGATATTATTTTAAGCTATTCATCTGTCATTAATTGGGATAAAACTTCTGGCAAAGACGGTGTTGCAGCCATGATTGATGTGAAGGTAACCCCAAAAAGAGATGTTGGGTTTGATGAGATTGCTGAGCGTATTTATCGTTTTCCGGAAGTGAAAGCGGTGTACTTAATGTCAGGAGCGTTTGATTTGTCTGTTCAGATCGAAGGGAAAACGATGAAGGAAGTTGCTTTCTTTGTTTCTAACAAGCTTTCAACACTTGATTCAGTTTTGTCGACAACAACGCATTTCTTACTTAAAAAATATAAACACGACGGTGTAATTTTTGAACCGGAACAGAAGGATAAGCGGATTGTGGTGTCACCATGAAGGAAGTTCAACAGCAGTATATTTCTAAAACAGCTTCTCAATTAAAACCTTCAGGTATCCGAAAATTCTTTGATCTTGCTTCCCAAATGGATAATGTTATTTCACTTGGTGTTGGTGAGCCAGATTTTGTTACACCGTGGAATGTATGTGAAGCGGGCTACGCTTCACTTGAAAGCGGCTATACAGCTTATACGGCAAATGCAGGTCTGCTAGAGCTAAGGGAAGAAATTTCGTCTTACTTAGATGAACAATTTTCACTGAGCTATTCAGCTGAATCACAAATCATATTAACTGTTGGAGCAAGTCAGGCGATTGATCTGGCTTTTCGAGCAGTGATTGATCCGGGTGATGAGGTTATTATTGTCGAGCCAGGTTTTGTTGCATATTCACCAGCTGTAACGCTCGCAGGTGGGACACCTGTCTCTTTGGAAACAAAGGCAGAGGACGAGTTTAAAATAACGCGTGAGTCGCTTGAAAAAGTGATTACGAAGCGAACAAAAGCGATCCTTCTGTGTTTCCCGAGTAATCCTACTGGTGCCACAATGTCTGAAGCAGAATTGAAGAACGTAACGGACATCATTGAAGAACATGACCTACTCGTACTTTCGGATGAGATCTATGCGGAATTAACGTATGATGAAACGCATTATAGCATTGCCCGAGCTGATGGCATGAAAGAGCGTACAATTCTTATTTCAGGTTTCTCGAAGGCATTTGCTATGACAGGCTGGAGACTTGGTTACGTGACTGGTCCTGAAGAAATCATTGCGGCGATGTTGAAAATTCATCAGTATACAATGATGTGTGCGCCGACAATCGCTCAGCACGGGGCACTCGAAGCTTTGAAAAGTGGAAGAGACGATCTTGAGAGAATGAAGAAAAGCTATCGTCAGCGAAGAAACTTTCTTGTTAAAGCATTTAACAACATCGGACTTTCCTGTCATATGCCAGGTGGTGCATTCTACGCATTTCCATCCGTACAGGCAACTGGGATGACATCAGATGAATTTGCTGAAAAGTTATTAGAAGAAGAGCAAGTTGCTGTTGTGCCAGGGCATGTTTTTGGTGCTGGTGGAGAAGGCTATGTGCGCTGTTCTTACGCAACGTCAATCGATTCTTTGCAGGAAGCTGTTAAGCGAATCGAACGGTTTGTTAACCGTCACAATTCAAAGGGATAATTAGGAACGCCGTCCTCAGTGAGGACGGCGTTATGTATTAATAGGAAGTTGGATCCTCTTTGCTTGTTGAAATACTTGAAGACGTTTGTTTGGAAAGTAACTGTCTGAGCAATTCATTCTGCTCTTGATCAGCAGCGTTCTTTCTTTTCATATAGCTCATCGCTTTAAATAGGAATACGATCGTTAATACCACGATAAATAAAATAATGACCATATATAGAAAACCAAATAATTCAAAAAGCATGCCAAATCCATCCATGCCACCACTATTAGACATCATCAAATCAACTCCTCATCTGATGTTGATTTTACCACTATTTTCTAAATTTTAAACGCGGTATTTTCCTTCAATAGAAGAGCTTTAGCATACGTCTCCTTTTCTAATATGACGTGTTATGATATTATAATCAAGTTGGAGAGTTCGTAATTCCCTCCTCTCGTAAAACAAAACTAGGGACCGTGAAAAGTGTAGCCCAGTTCTCTGAATGGAGATGGGGTTTTTCATGCGTCTCCCTTACTGAATAAAGAAGGGGGCTTTTTTTATGTCTTTTATGATTCCAAAGAAAGTTGAAGTACTTGGAGAAGATATTCAGAAAAGCGAATTAAAGTATCATCATAAACGAGTAGCGGTAACAAAAGAATTTACATTTGATGCTGCGCATCATTTGCACTGCTACGAAGGTAAGTGCAAAAGCATGCATGGCCATACGTATAAAGTCGTCATCACAATCAGCGGATTTGTGAATGAAATCGGCATTTCAGTTGATTTTGGTGAAATTAAAACCCTATTTAAAGAAGTGATTGATTCGAAGTTGGATCATCATTATTTAAATGAAGTGCTTCCGAACATGAACACGACCGCTGAAAATATGATTGTTTGGATGTGGGAGCAGTTAGATCAAGCTCTGACTGAGCGCAATATGAAAGATCTTGGTCAGCGCATTGAAGAACTAGTTCTCTATGAAACACCAACAAGCTACGCAACGCTAAAGCGGGAATGGATGGAAGAAAATGAGTAAATGGGTGCTACCGGAACAATCCGAATATATGAAGTGGGAACTACCGATGGTGGAGGTATTTGAGACAGTAGAAGGAGAGGGAACGCGCGCTGGTTTTCCAACAGTATTTGTACGCGTCTTTCACTGTAACTTGCGCTGTAGCTGGTGTGACACGCCTTATAGCTATGCACCGGATAAAGCAGAATACAAAGGTTCAATTGCCTCGATTATCGATCAAATCAAACAATATAATAGCCGTCACATCTGTTTTACAGGAGGGGAGCCGTTAATTCATCGTGAGAAATCAATGGCGCTTATTCAAGCGATGGTAGATCTTCCGCATATTGAAGACATTCATATCGAAACGAACGGAGCGATTGATCTTACGCCATATGAAGCGGTTCGAAAAGACGATGAAGCCTGGCAGGAGAAAGTTCGTTTTGTGATGGACTATAAGCTGCCTGATTCTGGTGAACAGCATCGCATGCTTCATGAGAACTTTGATCTTCTTGATACACAAGATGAAATTAAGTTCGTGATCGGCTCTGATGAAGATTTCACAGTAGCAACTGAAGTTGTCTCACAAAATCATCAAAAAGGTCAGGTATTGTATAGTCCAGTGTGGGAAACGATGCCTCCACACAAACTTGTTGAAAAAATTCTAGAAGCAGGACTAAGCAAAGTGAAGCTAAGTATGCAGCTTCATAAGATTATTTGGGATCCTAATAGAAGAGGTGTGTAACGTGAATAAAAAAGCAGTGATTGTATTGAGCGGTGGTTTAGATAGTACAACATGCATGGGAATCGCGAAGGAAAATGGCTATGAGCTTTATCCGATTACATTCCACTACGGCCAAAAGCATAACCGAGAAGTAGAGCAGGCGAAGAAAGTAGCGGAATATTACAATGCACCCGATCATCGCATAGTGAACATTAGTTTTCTAAATCAAATTGGGGGCAGTGCCCTTACAGATGATTCCATTGATGTACCAACAGATATGGATGAAGATGAAATTCCAGTTACTTACGTACCAGCTCGTAATATGATCTTTCTTTCTCTTGCCTCTGCTTACGCAGAAGTGATTGGAGCTGAAGCGATCTACATCGGTGTATCTGCCGTTGACTATAGTGGATACCCGGATTGCCGACCAGAGTTTATTGAAAGTATGAATGAAACGGTTAATCTAGCTACAAAAGCTGGAGCAACAGGTAGTGAAATGAAGATTGATACGCCGTTAATTAACTTGACGAAAGCAGATACGGTTAGTGAAGGCTTACGTTTAAGCGTTCCTTATGAACTAACGACATCTTGCTACAATGGTGAAGAAGAAGCATGTGGCGAGTGTGATAGCTGTCGTCTACGTCTGAAAGGCTTTGAAGAAGCTGGAGCGGTAGATCCGATACCTTATAAAGTGTAATAAAAAGCTGCCGGAGGATACTCCGACAGCTTTTTATGTTTTGGACAATAAACTTCCAACGGAGGAGTGGCTCGACATATAGCGCGGGTGACAGGCACCCGCGCCGACCGCCGAATCCGCACCCCTGCTTACTCAGGCATTTCCCCGCTATAAACAGAAGATGGGCGGATGATACGGTTATTGTCATTTTGCTCGTACACGTGTGCGATCCAACCTGCCGTTCTGGCTGCTGTAAATGTTGGGGTAAACAGTTCTGTTGGTAGCTCGATCGCTCTTAAGATGGCCGCTGCATAGTACTCCACATTCGCATAAAGTTTTCTGTCAGGTTTGTACTCCTGGAGAAGGCGTACGGCCGTGTCTTCTACTTTGTGTGCAAGTTTAAACTCTGCATCGTCATAGAAGTCTGAAGTAATCTCGCTTAAAGCGGCGGCACGGGGGTCACGCGTTTTATAAACCCGATGTCCAAAGCCCATTAGCTTCTCACGATTTTCAAGTTTACGTCGCAATACTTTCTCAGCATCGCCGTCGCGCTTAATTTCTTCTAATAAATCAATAACCCCAGTTGGCGCTCCGCCATGAAGAGGTCCTTTCATAGCGCCAATAGCCCCTGTAATAGCTGATGCGAGATCACTTTCAGTTGATGAAATCACCCTAGCAGTAAAGGTAGAGGCGTTTAATCCATGCTCCATCGTTAAAATGAAGTAGGCAGTTAACGCTTTAATGTGATTTTCCTGAGGACGTTCTCCTGTCAACATATATAAATAGTTCCCAACGTGAGACAACGTTACGTCTGGATCGATTTGGGATAATCCATTTTGAGTGCGGTAGCGATAGGCAATAATAGTGGGAACGATACTCAGTAGGTGAATTCCCTGTTCCTGTGTCGCTGGGAACTGATATGAGTGATCTCCCATGGAAGATAAGACCGTTCGAATAACGCTCATCATCTCCATTTTTTTAGGTAAACGATTTATGATTTCCTTCTGGTTTGGTGATAAGTGTCTTGCTTCACCAAGTGCGGAGGTGAAAGCAGTTAGCTGTTGTTCAGTAGGAAATGAACCATTCCATAGGAAGTAGGCAGCTTCTTCGAATGATTTTTCTTTCGCAATTTCTTTTGCCCAGTGTCCTCGATAGACAAGCAAACCGTTCTCTCCGTCTACAAGGCTGATATTGGAATCAGCCGCAATGATTCCTTCTAATCCGGCATGAATCATAAACTCAACTCCATTTCATTCGTCTTGTATCTAGTGTATCGATTCGATATGATTATGACTAATAAATAATTACTGAATAATTAATAGAGAAACGCTATCAATAAGGGGGGTAAGAATGAATCTAAACTGGTTGAAAACATTTGTCACAGCTGCTTCGTATGAAAATTTCAGGGAAACATCTGAAAAACTCTATCTTGCTCAACCTACTGTTACGGTTCACATTCAACAACTCGAAAAGCAGATTGGCAGTAAGCTATTTATGAAGAGCGGTAGAAGAGTGGTGCTCTCCGAAGCAGGAAGACAATTTCTTCCGCATGCCAAAGAGTTAGTTGAACAGTATGAGACTAGCTTACGTCATATGAACGGGTGGAGGCAGGGGTACCATCGAAAGTTGACGATTGCTGTATCTCCTTTAATTGCTGCTACGGTTCTACCTAATGTCCTTCAGCAATTTATGAAAGCTTATCCATCGATTGAGGTAGTTGTAAAAGTAAGTGAGTCTAATGAAATTGGAGAGATGATCACCAAAAATGATGCAGATTTCGGTCTTTCAAGAATGAAATCTTTGCAGGCATATGTGAAAAATGAACAAATTGGAGCCGATCCAATTGTTTTAGTTGTGCCACACGATGGGGGAGATGCGGAAACAAGTCTGCCTTTAACTTTAAGTGAGTTTTGTTTGAGATCAACGTTACTCACACACAATCATCCTGATTATTGGGAAGATCTTTTAGTTGAACTACGTTCTAAATATGACGGTGTTCGAACGATGGTTGTATCCCAAGTACACATTACAAAGCGATTTATTGAGGAAGGGCTTGGGTTCTCTTTTTTACCATGGTCATCTGTTCGGCGTGAGGTATTTGAAGGGAGAATTCTTCAAGTCGATACTGAGGAAATCAAACTGTCTGAGGTTCACACATACATGGTCTATCAACATCTTTCGGAGGAAACAGAAATATTTAAACAATTTATTGAGAAAAGCATGAATTAAGCCCGATCAGCGTCCTGATCGGGCTATCCTCTTATTTTCCGAGTGTGAAATAAGAGTGTGGGATGGTTGCGTGTCATAGATCCTAACGGCTAGCTTACACGCATGAGTAGTATGTGCGAAGTAAAATAAAGTATACACATTTAGTAAGTAGTTAGTCCCCAAACTTTCCACCCCTTTTCTTCTTTAGAAGCAAAGAGGTGCATGCGCACGGGGAGTTGAGAAGATTTCTTTGTGACGAGTACATCAATAAGGTAAGTGTGATTTGCGACTTTTTTTTCACAGGTTTTAACGGCTGGCGCGTAATAGGGTGACTTCTTTTTTAAAGGGGACATGCTAATGATTTGCCATGAATTTGTATCGGGAGTATTGGCCATTAAGCCTGAAAGAATCGTTGTAGCTTTCGTTGTAAGTCCTTTTGTTGATGCCGATTGATCTAGTGATGTTGGACACTTTCCTTGAATGAGCTGAATCGGACCAGCTGCATAAGCATGAATTGGTAAAAGAAGAAGTAAGAAAAGGAGACAGCTTACTGTACGTTTCATCAATTTATACCACCTTTCACCTTTACCGTGCCCGCTTAGTGAAAAATTATTCGTAATAATCGAATACATGTTCGGTTTATGGTACACTAATGGAAGAAGGAGGGATCGCCATTGCAGCCTTCAATTCAGAAGCGAACATCTCGGTCTATTTTAACAAAAGGTAGTGGATTTCTTAATGGATATAGTCACACTCTGAACCCTTACGCTGGATGTGCCTTCGGTTGTTCTTATTGCTATGTAAGAAGAATGCCTATTGCCCTTTTTAGGGAAGAGGATTGGGGAGAATGGGTAGATATTAAAGAAAACGCTGTGGATCTTGTGAAAAAAGAGATTCCGAAAGCTCGGAAAAAAGGAGAAGTATCGATTTTTATGTCTTCTTCGACAGATCCTTATCAGCCTATTGAATTTAAGACTGATTTAACAAGAGGATTACTTGAGGCTATGGTAGAAGAAATGCCTGATTTTCTATTTCTTCAAACCCGCTCTCCACTCGTCACTAGAGATATTGATTTGTTAAAAAAATTCGGCAAAAAGGTTCTGGTCAGTATGACAGTAGAAACAGACCTTGATTCAGTGCGCAAAATTTTTGCGCCATCAGCACCGCCAATTGCAGCAAGGTTAAAGGCGCTACAAACGTTACGAGCAAACGGTATTCCTGTACAAGCGGCAGTGGCACCACTTCTCCCGTGTTCTGAACATTTCCCTAAGAAGTTAGCTGAAGTAACGGATCGCCTCACGCTTGATGACTTTTTCATGGGTGATGGGAGCGGTGGTAAAAGAACAGAGCAGCTTGGCATTCGTAAGCTCTTTGAAGAAGCGGGTCTAGAAGGTTGGTATCAACGTAAAGCCTATTTGAAAATAAAGAAGCGATTACAGGACTTTTTTCCTGATAGCGCCATTTATATTTCTCAAGAAGGTTTTTCACCTCCAGACGAGGGCTAGTTTAAATAAATAATAACAAATAGGCTAGAGAATGTACCTCTAGCCTTATGTTGCCTACTTTACTTTAATTTTTCAGCCTTACCACTTAGAATTTTCAATTGGTCATTTTCATAACCAACCTGGTAAGTGACGTTGTATAGAGAAGTTGTTGTCTTCTTATCCTCGGTTCGTTCTTGTGCTTTAATAGTAGCTGTTACCTTTACTTGATCATTCGTTTGATTTAAACTTCCGGTCATATTTGAAACTTCCACGTCAAGGGTATGGATATAGCCACTTCGAAAATCTTCATACAGCATTTCACTCTGCCAGCGACTGCCAAGTAAGGAGTAGCCAGTGACATAGTCTTGAGTAGACAAGCTTTCATAGAAATATCCAATAAGATAGGTAGCATTATTTTTAAAGTCTTCTCCTGTGAGTCCCTGTGGTGTTGATACTTCTTCCTTACTTTCATCATCTACCGTTATTTCTACTGGGTCATCAGACCAATTTTTAATTTGCTCAATAACGTTGGGGAGCGGAATGCTAAAGCCGATTGCCCCTGAGTCTGTTCCTGCGGAATTAATGGCGATTGCCTCTCCTGTATTTGCATCAATAAGGGGACCTCCGCTGTTACCTTTTGTAATGGGGGCAGAGATTTGATAGATATGTTCATAGCGATAGGGTTCTAATATGAATTCTCGATCGAGGCCACTGACAATCCCTGTTGTAACGGTGTTCTGAAGTCCGAGTGGGCTACCAAGAGCAATGATATCGTCCCCAACTTCCGCCATGCGCTCTTCTGCAACAGGTAGGGGGTCATTTCCCTCTAGTCCTGGAACGCGAATTACCGCAACATCTATCGTATCACCCATACCAATGATTTGAGCTTCGAATTGTTTAGCATCAGAGGTTTTAACGGTAATCTTTTGAGCGCCTTCGACAACATGAGCGTTCGTAATGACGTCTCCGTTTGCATTGTAGAGGAAGCCTGATCCAGAAGAAGTGCCATCTTTTAAGGCGACTTCAATTTGCACAACGCTTTTTTGTGTCTCATGAATGACGGATTTTAAGTCTGAATCATTCTTTTGGTTCTCTGGAGCATTTGTTTTCTCTCCTAGAGTAGATGTTGCTTCAACGGTTGTATTCGAATAGTAATCATGTAAAAAATAAAAACCTGCGGCGCCCCCAATCAGAATAAAGAGGGAGCTTGCAATGGACAGTAGCAAAGCCAATTTCTTAGACATCCGTCTTGAATACTCCTTTCTGCTAATCCAAGTACCATGTGAAATGATCAATCTCGACTGTGAATTGATCAAGATCCTTCACGTCTTCACCTACATCGTAGATCATAAAGTCAAATTTACCTGTATCGTCAGGATAAAGTTTGTCGGGGTTAATATAAACCTCCCCTTTATCAAACTCTTTTCCATCTCCGTCCAATACTTTATAAGAAGCCCCGATCGAATTGACGGGAACAGTGGCTTTGCTTGTGACCGTACCTGTTACTTTTAATTCATTGTAATCTGTCACCTTTGTTTCTAATTCATTGAGTTCAATCGCGCTTGTACGATTCATTTCTTCTTCTTTTGCTGCAGCAACCATAGCATGTTCAATTCGCTTTTGTTGCTCCTCCTCAAACGAATTTCGTCTCTTTTCAATTACGGTTTGGAGGTTTGATAGCTTTTCGTTACCTTTATTGATTTCTAAGCCTTGTTCTACTGAGTTTAATGCTTCCGTAAAGTGGTTCTCTTCCAAATAACCATTTGCTTCATTAATTGAAAAGTCGACAATTTGATTTCGAATTTGTCCGGCTATGTCTTGGGCTTCATCCACTTGTAAACTTTCAGCCCTTGTTAACACAGGTTTCAATTCATCAATGGATTCTTTCCCTTTCATATCATACTTTAATTCGGCAACCATCACAGTTGTCCGAACCGTTCCGATGTCTTCTTGTAAAGTAGAGAAAAGATCACCTTTATAGGATGCTGAGGTTTGCTCAGCTTCTTTAATCAAATCTAAGGCTTTACTGTAGTTATCTTTTTTTCTTGCGGTTTCCGCCTGTTTTAAAGTCTCTTCAACGTTTAATGCGATCGTTACAATATTTTCGTTTTTTTTGGCAGCGGGGAAACGAGGTCGGTTTTGTTGAGCCTCATTAAATTCTTTTTGTGCTGCTTCGAGCTTGCCGTTTTTAGCTAATTCCTCTCCCTTTTCAAAAGAGCGAATCGCTGCCTTTGACGTTGATTCTTCATAAAAATAATATCCGGCAAGTGTGCTAGAAAGAAGAAAAAACACCATCACTGGTAACCAACGCCACAGAATGGATAGGCTATGCTTAGATTTATTTTGAGTGACTAGTTCTTTTCCACAAGAGAAGCAAAATTGCTCATCATCGCCTCTTTTTTTTCCACAATGTGGACAGTACATCCTTATTCCACCTGCTTTCAATCTCAATTGCTAGTTATATTTTGACACATTTCCCTTGTAAGGGAAATATTTTTCAGTAGGTTGTTGGGGAATTGAAATATAAAGCAATTTTCGCTCAAATCGAGTAAGAGCTTACTTATAAAATAGCCTATAAAGAGGGGGAGGGATTGATTCAAAAGACATATTTCTTTTTGTTATGATTAAAAGTGAATAGATTGTACTAGTTCAAAGGACATCAAATCATGAAAAAGAAGTTACTTCGTTCGATTGTACCGGTATTGAAGGACCTGTTCACACCTATACCCCTTTGATAAGATGATCCTAAGACCCCCTTTCAAATATTCCGTTACCAGGAAGACCGGCATTTGCCGGTCCTTTTTTTTTGCCCCGATAAATGTGTAGCATTCATTTTCACTATAATCGATCAATGACAAATCACTCTCTTGTTTGTAGATAATCCTAGAATAAGCATGAAATGAAATAAATCTTCTTTTTTTGAAACCTCATGAGGTAGTTGCTCGTCTAATTAGTTGAAAACCCTTATTCCCTTAGATGTAGCCACTACGATATTTACCTAGTGGCTGCTTTTTTTGTGATCGTTGCATAAGATAGGAATTGTTGATATAATAACTAACGAGTGGTAGGCAAATGCCTGCGTTTTTTATTTGTTAACAACTAACGATCGGTAGGTAATGTTATATGAAAAAAGAATCGACTCAGGATCGAATTAAAGAGGTGGCCCTCATTCTATTTGCACGTAATGGATTTGAAGGGACTTCCCTTTCGGATATTGCTAAAGGAGTAGGCGTAAAAAAACCCTCCTTATATGCGCATTATAAAAGTAAAGAAGATTTATTTTTAGGTGTGATTCATAAAGTATCAGTTGATTACAATGCGTTTTTTGTAAAGACGGCTGAACGATTAAGCAATCAATCACCTGAGAAACAATTATATGACCTTCTTCGTGAAAATACAGAGTATTTACGGAATGATGAAATGGGACTTATTTTCAAAAGAATGATGCTATTTCCACCAGAGTCGTTACGGAAGGAAATCGCTCAAATGTTTGAAAAAACGGAGAATGTGATGAAGAGAGTGATTAAGTCTATTCTCGAGCAGATGCTCCCAAATGAGGAATGGGAACGAGTTTTTGATGCTTATTTATGTTTACTTGACGGTATGTTTGAACAAATTTTCTACTATTCACCTGAGGAACATAATAAACGGTTAGAAAATTCTTGGACTCTATTTATTAAAGGCGTTCATAGTAGGGAGGAGAAATAAGATGGCATGGATCTATCTTGTGATCGGTGGTCTGATGGAAGTATTATGGGCTATTGGATTAAAATATTCAGATGGCTTTACGAAACCACTTATAAGCTTGTTAACGATAGTTGGTATTGCAACAAGCTTTTACTTTTTCGCTAGAGCATTAAAATATTTACCTGTAGGTACAGCATACGCCATATTTACAGGATTAGGCGCAGCAGGGACAGCTGTGATTGGAATGATGTTCTTAAATGAATCGATTAGTTTCATAAAACTATTTTTTATCTTATTGCTTATTTCTTCTATTATCGGTTTGAAGTTAAATGCAAAGGAAGCTTAGGAGGGAAGCAAAATGGCATGGATTGCATTGTTAATCGCTGGTCTAGGTGAAGTTGGCGGTGTTATTAGCTTGAAGTTATCAGAAGGATTTACAAAATTAAAGCCTTCTATTTTTACAATTCTTTTCGGGAGCATGAGCTTTTTTATGTTGTCTTTATCATTAAAAGCTCTACCGGTAGGAACAGCCTATGCGATATGGACTGGCATAGGATCAGCGGGCAGTGTATTGATCGGTATGTATTGGTTTAAAGAACCCAAAAATAGAATGCAATTAGTGTTAATATCTTGTGTTGTCATTTCTGTCATTGGTCTTCGCGTAGCTGAAGGTTGATTTTGTCAGAGCATTCAGATAGAATGAAAGTATTAATTTAAGGAGGTGAGGAAGGGATGTCTAACGCTTTTGTACGTACGGAATTTATGGATTATGTATCAGTTTGCCGTGCGATTTTTCATGAAGTAGCTGCCGATGGGACAGGTGTGTCCAAAAACAGCAACTTCATAAGAAACAAAGCGTAAGGCTCTCTTACCCTGCTTCAGGCGGAATGTATAAATTTACTGAAAAGAGAGCGGCAAATTTGTCGCTCTTTTTTATTTGCTTTAAGTATCTTAAGGTTTTAGTAGACTTAAAGTGAAATGATGCCAGATTCAACCACAGGTGAGGTGTATCCTTATCTGTGGTTTTTTGTATGCTTATCTGAATGAAAGGACTGATTATAATGATCGTTACAGCACAATCAATTAGTAAGATGCTTGGTGGAACTCTTATTTTTGAAGATATATCTTTTGAGATAAATGCGAAGGAACGTGTAGGTATTGTTGGAAGGAATGGTTGTGGAAAGACGACTCTTTTTCAATTGTTAGCA
Organism: Anaerobacillus sp. 63XJN7_5_ISO-PGPR-S23-430; assembly: GCF_056173695.1. Lineage (NCBI taxonomy): Bacteria > Bacillati > Bacillota > Bacilli > Caryophanales > Bacillaceae > Anaerobacillus > Anaerobacillus sp. 63XJN7_5_ISO-PGPR-S23-430. Next base: position 800,169 of record NZ_CM149686.1, read on the forward strand.
GGTGTTGAGCAGGTAGATGATGGAATGATTTATTATAAAAAAGGGGCAGAGATCGGATACTTAGCCCAAATTCCAAATTATCCAGGGGTACTGGTAGAAGATGTCTTAAGAAAAGCTTTTAGTGATCTTGTAGAAATGCAAGAACGAATGAATGTACTTGAATCTCAAATGGCGAATGGGCAAGAAACCGAACGTGAACTTAAAGAATATGGGCAATTACTTGAGAGTTTTACTCGTAGGGGAGGATATGAAATAGATTCATCTATTCAAAGTGTCGCGAATGGACTTGGTATTCAGCATTTGTTGAATGCATCATTCGATCGTTTGAGTGGAGGAGAAAAGACAAAAATAAGTCTGGGGTTACTGTTATTAAAAGAACCAGATTTGCTCTTACTTGATGAACCAACAAATCACCTTGATGTGGAAGCGGTTGAGTGGCTTGAAAGTTTTTTAAAGCAATATAGTGGAACGGTCTTAATGATCTCACACGATCGGTATTTTCTTGATGAAGTGGTTACGAAAATAATGGATCTTGAAGATGGTGAGTTAACCGTCTATCACGGATCTTATAGTGAGTTTGTAAAGAAAAAAGAAGAGTTGTTGCTTACAGAGTTTGCTGCCTATCAGGAGCAGCAAAAGAAGATCAAAAAAATGAGAGAAGCGATCAAACGTTTAAGAGAATGGGCTAATCAAGCTAATCCTCCGAATGCCGCCCTTCATAAGCGTGCAAGAAATATGGAACGTGCTCTAGAGCGTATGGACAAATTGAGACGTCCGGTTTTAGATCGGAAGAAAATTGGCCTGGACTTTGACGTGAAGGAGCGCAGTGGAGAAGATGTTCTCACTTTCGAAAATGTTACAGCGGGTTATAAACAAAACGTATTATTTACTGAAGTTGATTTGCACGTAAGGTACGGTGAGCGGGTCGCTATTGTTGGGAGAAACGGAAGTGGAAAGACAACGCTTCTAAATGTTCTGCTCGGAAATGTAGATCCTTCAATTGGACAAGTAAAGGTAGGCGGAAGTGTGAAAATCGGTTACCTTTCTCAACATGTCCTAGAAGATCGTGGAGAAGAACGTGTCATTGATGTCTACCGTGAATCAGCAAAAGTATCAGAAGGAGACGCTAGACATGAATTAGCTCGATTTTTATTTTACGGATATGACGTTTTTGCTAAGATTTCTTCCTTGAGTGGTGGCGAGAAGATGCGTTTACGTCTTGCTGAATTGATGAGTAAGGATCTAAATTTATTAGTTCTTGATGAGCCAACAAATCATCTTGATATTGACTCCAGAGAGGTATTAGAGGATGCGATTGAGCGCTTCCCTGGGACGATCGTTTGTGTCTCGCATGATCGTTATTTTCTGAATAAGTGTTTTCCAGTGACATATTGGATTGAAAATCAACACCTTTACCAGCATTTGTATAGTTATTCAGAAGCTAAGATAAAGCACGAGGAAATGATTGATGGTTGGAGGTCAAGGAAGAGTATAGTCCCGTCACCTCCCATTCAGAAGGTGGAAAATAAAACGAAATCGCATTCAATAGAATGTGAGCTTGAGGAAATTGAGTCCCTGATTGATCAAATCGATCAAAAGCTTAATGAAATGAAGGACCTTACAGAGCTTCAAGCCTTATTTGATGAAAAAGAGAAGCTGAGCATCAAACGAGAATCATACTATGACATCTTACTGGAGGAAGAATCATGACAGAGAGAAATGTAATGAATAAGGTATATTTCCCCCTTACAATCGATAGTCTTGAAAAAGATTTGAGAGAGCTTGGGGTAAAGGACGGAATGACATTAATCGTTCATACATCTTTAAGCTCTTTAGGATGGGTATGCGGGGGTGCAGAAGCTCTTATATTAGCATTGATAAGAGCTGTTGGAGAAGAAGGAACGATTGTCATGCCAGCGCAGTCAGCGAGTAATTCAGAGCCAGCAGACTGGATGAATCCGCCAGTTCCAGAAGAGTGGTGGCCTATTATTCGAGAGAATATGCCAGCATTTTGCTGTGATACCACTCCTACGCGTGGCATGGGAGTGGTAGCGGAGTTGTTTAGAGCATTCCCAGGTGTCGTGCGCAGTTATCATCCGATGTACTCGTTTGCTGCCTGGGGCAAACATAAATATTTCATTACAAATGACCATTTAATCAAGAGTGGCTTTGGAGAGGAATCACCTCTTGGAAAGATATATAAGCTTGATGGAAAAATTCTTATGCTTGGAGTAGGTCATGATAGTAACACTTCATTTCACCTTTCTGAACACGCTTCAACCAAGAAGGAACGCTCAGAAAAGTCTGCAGCAATAATCGAAAATGGTGAGCGAGTATGGAAAACATATACAGAGATTGATTATGATTCAGATTGCTTTGATCAAATTGGGTTTCAATTTGAAAAGAAAGAACACTTTAGAAGAATGAAGATAGGTGCTGCCATATGCAAACTTTTTAATCAACGAGATCTCGTTGATTTTGGACGTAGGTGGTACGAAGAACGTTCTAATTGAACAAAGGAGGAGAAGTTAACGTCATTTGTTATCTTCTTTTTTTGAATTAAAGAATAGTTGCAGGAAAACGGCTATTTTTAAAGAAGATATGTAAGTATTCATATCCCTCAAAAGACCCGCTGCACGAATATCATATTTTAGAAGGAGAAGCTATGAATCATAACGAGAATACAGCTATCTATAGACGTTCGGGCCCTCCTCCTGAGAATGAAACTAAGGAACAGAGGGATGATAAATTAGCAGGATTAGTTAAGTACTACGAAAGTTCTACTACAGCACTAGTTGTTCAAAAAGAAGAAAAGTGGCTTTATTTAAATGATGCGGCCGTTCATCTTCTCGGGTTTGATCACTTTAGTGAACTCGAAGGTAAGTCAATTTGGGAGACGGTTCATCCAGAAAATAGAGAGGTTGTTTCAAAGCGGATCGAAGCTTCTATTAATGGTGTTAACCCTGGAGTTCTCGTTCAAAGATGGTTGAAAAAGGACGGGTCCTATATCTCTGTTGAAGTTACTGGGATTCCTGTGGAGAATTTTCTTGGGCAAACGACAGCGATTATTAAAAAGGTTGATTATGATCGTGCCAATGTACAAAATACTCTTGAAAACTATCAACTCATTACAGAGAATATGAATGAAATTATAAGCTTACTTGATCCGAAAGGAAATCTACTATACGTTTCACCTTCATATAGAGCATACGCAAGAGAAGGAATTGAAGATGAAATTGGACGTAGTTCAATTCGATATGTGCATGAAGAAGACAAGGAACGTGTAAGAAAAGAATTTTTTAAATTAGTCAAATATCGACAGCCCCTTATCATTCAATACCGTATGCAGCGTAAGGATGGAATATATCGTTACATTGAATCACAGGGGACATGTATTTCTAATGAAAATGAGCGATCTTATGTTGTCGTTTCAAGAGATGTTACGGAGAGGCATGAGGCCGAAATGCTGCTTCATTGGAATGAAAAAAAGCATCGTATGATTCTAGAACATAGCAATGATTTAATTTGTATGATGAATAATGAAGGAACATCTGTTTATGCATCACCTTCTTATAAGGAAGTATTAGGATATGAACAGAATGAAGTTGTAGGAAAAGATATTTTGACATTTATCCATCCTGATGATTTTGAAAAGTGTCAGAGAGCCATTCAGAAATTAACTGAAACCAAACAGCCTATTACGACTATTTATCGTAAACTGCATGCTTCTGGACATGATATTATACTTGAAGCAAAAGGAATGGCCGTTATTGATGAAGAGGGAAACGTCAATCATTTCGTGTTTATTTCAAGAGATATCACTGAAAAGATTCAACTTCAACAATATCGCGAAAATATTGAGAAGCTTGCATTGATAGGAGATGTAGCAGCAGGATTTGCCCATGAAATTCGGAATCCTCTTACTTCCATAAAGGGGTTTGTAAAGCTTCTAGCAAGGCAGGAGGAAAGTGATCGTACGTATCATCAAATCATTGAAGATGAGCTTACCAATATCGAAGAAGTTGTGAATGGCTTTATTTCTCTTGGTAAGCCTGAGGCTTCTGAGGTAGCTGAAGTAAGTTTGCTGAAGCTAATAAAAAACGCGATTACAGTCCTTACGCCACAGGCTTCATCAAAAAACATAAGAATTAATATAAGTAGTCAGCTCAAGTCAATTGTTATTCGATGTCAGAGAAACCAAATGAAACAGGTATTTATCAATATTCTTAAAAATTCGGTTGAAGCCATTGAGCAAGATGGACAAATTGATGTGATTCTTGAAGAAAATCAGAATGGGGTCATCATTGAGATTCATGATAATGGCATGGGAATTGACGAAGAACGTCTCGAGCGGATCGGGGTCCCTTTCTATACCAATAAAGAAAAAGGAATTGGGCTTGGGATGACCGTTAGTAATAAAATCATAACCGAGCATAGAGGACGACTTAAAATTGAAAGTAAGCCAGGACAGGGTACAAAGGTATTAATTCAACTACCGAAAGAGTGATCCATTCATTCGTGCAAAGCCCCTCTATTCTTTCAAAGGATAGAGGGGCTTTGACTCTGTCTGACTATGTTTTACTTGTTTAAACGAACTGGGATAGAATAAAACTATCTCATTAAGATAGGGAAAGAAGGGGTGAGTATGGCAAACAAAATAGGCATCGATGCTGGTGGGACATTAATTAAAACTGTGCATCTTGAGAATGAAAAATACTGCTATCAGACTTTTTCAACGAGTGATATAAGTGATGTTGTGTCATGGGTGAAAAGCCATGAGGAAGCAAAGTTAATGATTACTGGTGGGAAGCAAATGGCTCTTGCTAAGCTTGTGGATAATGAAGTCGAAATGGTTCCGGAATTTGAAGCGACTACATCAGGCATCCGAGCGCTAGTGGATCAAGCAAAGCTTCATTTACCTGATAACTATTTAGTAGTGAACGTTGGAACTGGTACATCAATTCATTCTGTTAATGGCCAGAGTGCTGAAAGACTTGGAGGAACTGGAGTAGGCGGTGGAATGCTCATGGGACTTGCTTACTTATTGACAGCGCGAACAGATTTTCAAGAGATTACTCGACTAGCAGAAAAAGGCGATCGAAATGGTATCGATTTAAAGGTGAAGGATATTTATGGAGATGCCTCCCCCATTGGCGGTGATTTAACTGCCAGTAATTTTGGTTTCATTGAGCGGATGAAGCAGCAAGAAGTAAAGGATGAAGATGTGCTGGCAAGTTTAATTGGAATGATTTCTGAATCGATTTTAATGATGGCTATCCCATTTGCGAAAACCATTTCTACGTCAAACATTGTATTTATCGGTTCTACTTTTCAATCGAATCCATTATTTAGACAGCAGCTTGAACGTTTTGAGGAATTATTTGATATCAAAGCTTACTTTCCACATCTGGGGCAGTTCAGTGGAGCGGTCGGAGCATTATTATATCGTTAAACAGGGTTCATATAGAATCATGAGATAGGAAATGAAAAAGGGGCAGGAAGCCCCTTTTTTTAATACTAATAGACTTTCATGGTATGTTCATTTGAACAAATGCGATTTCGTCCACTTCTCTTTGCGTGATAAAGGGCTTCATCTGCTTCTCGATAAAGCTGAGCAGGAGATGGAACAGTTTCGGGAAAAGTACTTGCACCGAGTGAAGCGGTGATATGAATACTTACATCCTTATTGATTGCAAATGAATTTTCCTCAATCATGGATCGGACCCGTTCTCCAATCTCCAAAGCCTCTCTATTAGTGCAATCCCCTAATAAGATGGTAAATTCTTCTCCGCCATTTCGAGATACAACATCGTTTAATCTAGCAGCACTTCTTAGTGTCTTACCAAACTGTTTTAATACGATATCTCCAGCTGCGTGGCCATATGTATCATTCACTTTTTTAAAATGATCGATATCAATGACTAGAAGTGACAATGGCTTGTTATCGTCCGTAGCTGCTTCTTGTATCGCGCGATTTAACGCTTCATCAAAGCTTCTTACGTTGTTTAACCCGGTAAGGGGATCGATAGTAGCACTCTTTTTGTATTCTTTAAACAGATGATTTATTTTTCGTAAATGCTCTGTTGTGTAAATCGCCATTACTCCTGTCACAGTGGATGTAATCCAGAAGAGAACGTTGATTTCACTAAATAAGCTTTTTATATCAAGTAGCAAGTAGACGATTAAGATACTGAAGACGAGATTGGAATAAAGGAGCATCCAGAGAGCTTTGATGAAAATCCCAATCTTCCATTCTCTAAAGATAAGGTAACCGATATAAAGAGAAGTTAGCAAACCAAGTGAAACAAAGGAAGAAAGATTTATTCCAATGATAAAGCGCGTTATTTGGATCACAATAAGAGCAATAACTCCAGGAACTGGACCTCCATATAAGGTGACTAGTAAAAGAGGGATATGTCTTAGATCGACAATGGTCGTTGCATCAACTTGAATGCTATATATCATCAGGAAAACCCCGATTATTCCTGCATACAAACCACTAAGGAATTTTCTTTTCAAAGAAGATGTTCGTGATAGATTTTCTTCTCTAAAAAATTGATAATAAATAAAAAGTAGAGCTAGTATAATCATCATATTTACAAAAAAGTCATGTATTAACTGCATTCGATTACACCTCGAATTTCTGGTGATTTCTTTCGACTTTATTTTACCATTTTCAATAAATAACCGGTTCATTTTTATCTACTCGTTCATATTCTATTCACACTAGGCCATTACACTATCAATATAGAAAAGGAGCTAATGATGATGATTACGATATTACTCGCAGACGACGATCCCAACATTCTTGATTTAATGGCTCTATACATAGAAAAAGAAGGATTTGTTGTTAAGAAAGCTTCAGATGGAAAGGAAGCAGAAAAAATCCTCGAGACTGATAAGATAGATCTCGCGGTTATTGACATTATGATGCCCCATATAGATGGATGGCAGCTATGCGAAGAAATCAGAGCATATTACGATATTCCAGTTCTCATGGTTTCGGCAAGAGGGCAGGCCTCTGATAAAGTGAAAGGTTTTAAACTTGGAACTGATGATTATGTCGTCAAACCATTTGATCCCATTGAACTTGTTATGCGCGTAAAAGCATTATTACGGAGATATCACATTCAAAGTGCGAAGAATTTATCAATAGGGTTATTTAAAATGGATGCAGAATCATTTGAAGTAGCACTTGGAAAGGAGAAAATTTCTTTGCCAAAAAAGGAGTTTGAACTTCTGTTTAAATTAGCCAGCACTCCAGGTAAGATTTTCACGCGAAACCAATTGATTGAATCAATATGGGGTTATGATTTTCAAGGAGACGATCGAACGATAGATGTTCATGTTAAACGAATCAGAGAGAGGTTTAATAGTAGGGACACCCCTTTCGTAATTAAAACTATGCGTGGACTGGGGTATCGACTGGAGTTAATCAAATGAAGCGATCGATCTATCTCAGGAGTGTCGTTATCTATATAGGGGTCGTTTTGATTAGTCTCATTCTTTCTTTTTGGATTATGAATGTTTATTATATTGATACCATCCGAGAGCGTCTCCAAAAAGACATTACAGAAGTTGGACGTCAAACGATTACCTTATATGAGAATTCCAATTATACGGATCCAGTTGAATTTATCGCTAATATTCCTACGTTTAACTATAATCTCATCATTTACGATGAATCTGGTAAAGCGCTCAATCCTAATGACAACGGGCAGTGGGGAACCTCCGATGACCAAATTGAAAAGGTGTTGAACGGTGGAGTTGTTCGTGTGAATGATCGGTCAGTTTCCCCTCCGTCACAACTAAATGTTGGTTTACCATTTCAGGACAACGAAAGTCGGTATGCTCTATTTATTAGACCTGACCTTTCATTTGAAGAAAATACGATTAAACGAGTGATGCTAACGACATTATTACTTGTACTTATAATTGGGAGCTCCATCTTTGTCATATTAATGAGGTATGTCGTTCGTCCAATTCAACACCTGACAGAAGCGACAAAAAAAGTAGCTATAGGTGATTTTACTGTTCGAATAAATAGTGAACGTCATGATGAGATTGGTGACCTTTCGAGAAGTTTTGATCACATGGCGCACGATTTAAGTCATCTAGAAGAAATGCGTCAGGAATTCGTAGCAAATGTTTCTCATGAAATACAGTCTCCGCTTACTTCGATCGGCGGCTATGCTAGGGTATTGCAGGATAACATGTTAGAAGAGGTTGAGAGAAAGAAATACCTTGGTATTATTCAAAAAGAAACAGAGCGCTTATCCAAATTAAGCGAAAATCTTTTGAAAATGACAACACTTGATGCGGATGATCCTATGTTTCACCTTAGAAGCTATTCACTTGATGAACAGCTCAGGGAAGTGATTGTATCTCTTGAAGCGATGTGGGCTGAAAAAGGGATTGAGGTTGAAGTTGATTTAAAGGAAGTACAAATCGAAGCCGATTATGATCAACTAAGCCAGGTTTGGATAAATTTACTATCAAATAGTATTCGGTATACGGATTCAAATGGTGTTATCTCTATTCAAATGATAGAGAAAGTAGAAGAAGTGATCGTAGAAGTAAGAGATACAGGGAGTGGTATACCGGAAGAAGACCAGGCTTATGTATTTGACCGTTTTTATAAAGCGGATAAAGCAAGATCGGGTAATGGAGGTAGCGGTCTTGGCCTTGCGATTGTTCAACGAATCGTTCATCTTCATCAAGGGAATATTTTGCTTGAAAGTAAGGTAGGCATTGGTACAACGATCACTATTACACTCCCTAAACTGAAAAAGCGAGAAGAAACGTAAGTGTTTCTTTTCGCTTTTTCTATTTATTCCTAGTGATAAATTTTTGCAAAGATTAGCGGTGGGGGAGATGGAGATAATAAACAGCACTGAAAAGATAACAAAAGTTTGTTCATAATGCGTTCATTTTCGCGTCGTATACTGATGTCAGATCAAGAAGGAGTGAATGAGATGAAATTTCTTACTAGATTTAGTTTAAAGAATACGATTGGTGTTCTGCTATTGACGATGCTTGTTTTGGCAGCTGGAATCATTTCTACCAATCAAATAAAAGTAGAGACTTATCCCGATGTCACATTCCCTGCGCTTATTATTCAAGGGGTCTATCCGGGGGCTTCAGCAGAGGCAGTTGAACAGGAAGTAACGACCCCCGTGGAAGATCTACTCGAAAATAGCACGAAATATGATGACTTAACGAGTACATCTTCTGAAAATGCCAGCACCATTTCTCTCATGTATCCGTTTGGTACGGATATTGAGGAGACGAAACGAGAACTTGAAGATATCGTTTCGAAAGCGGATCTTCCAGAAGAAGCCGAAGTTAAGGTCATCAGCATGTCCGCAGGAGCGAGGCCAGTGTATGAATCTGCGCTCTCATCAGAAGATGCGGATGCCCTTCAAAAAAAGCTTGAAGATGTGATTGTTCCAGAGCTTGAAGGACTTGCAGGAGTGAATAGTGTAAGTTTAAGCGGAACAAAGGAAACGACACTCTCTATTAAAGTGGATGAAGAGAAGGCAAGTGAGTATGGGCTAACATTAAATGATATTAAAGATAGATTAACACAGAGCGAGTATAGCCTCCCTCTTGGATCAGTTGACGACGAAGACACGACGATTCCAGTCAAACTACAAGGCTCTATTGACTCCCTTAAAAAATTTAAAAACACAAAATTTGTAATTGAAAGCAGTCAGTCACCACAAGGGGCCCAGCAAAATTCACCACAAGAAAGTAAGCAAGTTGTTCTTGAGGATTTTGCTGACGTTATGGAAGCATCAGAGAAGAATGAAATTTCTAGGTTTAATGGACAGGAAAGCTTTCTCATTCAGGTAACAAAAAGTCAGGATGAAAATACGAAGGACGTTGTCGATAAAGTGAAAGAAGTCCTTGGTGAATATGAGACAGAAGATGTGCAGTTATTTACCATCCTTGATCAAGGTGAAGAAGTAGAAAAATCAATCTCTTCTCTTCTTAAAGAAGGTGGATTCGGCGCACTGTTCACAGTCATTGTTATTCTCTTGTTCCTGAGAAACATTCGTGCAACCATTATTGCGATTATTTCTCTACCAATTTCTATTCTAGGAACAATTGCCCTCCTCGATCAGTTTGGCTACACGTTGAACATTATGACGTTGGGTGGTCTTGCAGTTGCTGTTGGGCGGATTGTAGATGACAGTATTGTCGTCATTGAAAATATATATAGATGGCGTCAGGAGAATAAAGAAGAGTTGTCCAACAAAGCTTTAACCTACTATGCCACAAAAGAAGTATTAGGGGCTATTGCTTCTTCATCCATTGCGACACTCGTTGTATTCTTACCTCTCGCATTTGTTGGGGGCATACTTGGTGAATTCTTCAGGCCATTTAGCTTGGCTGTCGTTTTCTCAATCTCGATTTCACTCTTAGTTGCACTGATGTTGATTCCGGTTCTCGGGAGTGCATTCTTTAAAAAAGTGAAGCATCACGATAAGGAATCAAGATTAAGTCATTTATATGAACGTTTTATAAGAGGGGCACTTAAGAAAAAAGCGCTCGTCATTGTAACATCCATTCTATTACTCGCAGGTTCTCTTGCGATGATTCCCGCACTTGGCGTTTCATTCTTACCAGCGGGGGAAAGCGATTCTTTCGAGTTAAATGTATCACTGCCTCCTACAACACAGCTTGAAGATACAAATGAGGTTGCAAGTCAAATAGAAGATTATTTGGATGAGAAAGAAGAGATCGACTATAGTCAAGTATCAATCGGAATGTCAAGTAGCCCAATCCCAGGCGAAGGGGGAGGACAATCAAAGGATAATGAAACGACTGTCTTTATAAAACTTTCGAACAGTGATGACCTTCAAACTACATTAGAGGCGTATGAAAAGGATGTACAGAACATTGTAGAAGAAGCTTATGAAGAAGGTACTGTTAAAGCAACAGAAGTGCAACAGGAAGGTCCACCGAGCGGAAACGCGATTGATGTTAGCTTGTATGGAGACGACCAGGAGAAGTTGACAGAAGCAGCTACTCAAGTTGAGGAACTTCTATTACAAGACAGAGAATTAACAAACGTTTCTAACAATCTTGAAGAAGTTCAACCAAAATGGACAATGACGCTCACTGATGAAGGTGAAGATGCGAATGTTAATCCATTCCAGATTATGCAACTTGTAAATAGTCGTTTGCAACCACTTGATGGCGGGACAATTGAAATTGATGACCAGAAGTGGAAAATGTCTCTTTCTTATAATGAAGAAGTAACATCAAAGCGGGAGTTGGAAGAGCTTCAGGTTCCAACTGCAGATGGAGTGCAACCATTATCAGATCTTGCTTCAATTGAAGAAACGACAGCACCAGTAACGCTTTATCATGATGATGGCAGAACGTCTGCTTCAATTTCAGCTGATATTAAGTCCGATGATACTGCACAAATTTCACAAGCTGTTGAAGAAGATCTCAGTGTACTTTCTTTACCAGAAGGCGTTGAAATGGAAGTTGGCGGTGGTCAGGAGATGATTACTGATGGCTTCGCTGACCTGGGACTTGCGATGATTGCAGCGATCCTTCTCGTATTTTTTGTATTAAGTCTAACCTTTAGAGGAATTATTACACCGATCGTGATTCTATCCTCATTAATATTTGTTCCAATCGGATCATTAGCTGGACTACTGATTGCAGGTCAAACGCTCTCTATGAGTGCGATGATTGGGATGCTTATGCTGATCGGTATTGTAGTCACGAACGCAGTAGTGTTGCTAGATCGAGTAGAAACGAACCGAATGAACGGTTTAGAAATGACAGAGGCTTTAGTTGAAGCGGCGAAAGTGAGATTGCGTCCAATCATCATGACGGCTCTTGCAACGATCTTTGCCCTCATTCCTCTCGCGCTTTCTAATTCAGCATCAGGTCTCATTTCAAAGGGACTTGCGATTACGGTCATAGGCGGATTGACTACCTCTACATTATTAACACTCGTTTTCGTCCCGGTCTTTTATGCAATGATCGGAAAGTATCGTCGAATGAAAAAAGAAACGTTTTAAAACCAACTCTTCCCACTGTGCTTCTTAGCACAGTGGTTTTTTTGGGAAAACAAAATTATTTGTTATGATAAAGAATGGATAAAGAAGGGATGATAGAAAATGCCATGGATTAAACCAGCTAAACAGTCAGATCTAAAGGATCTTGAAATCTACAAAGATCTCGAACACCCTGTTCCTGTTTTTAATCGACTTATTGCGAAAAGTCCTGACGTTTTTTCAGCGTTTATGCCTTTAGCAGCAGCTGTTAAAGCAGGCGTATTGAATGAATTTGAAACGGAAGCAGTTGTCGTTTTTGTTTCTCATTTGAATGGTTGTGAGTTTTGTTATACGGGGCACGGAAACTTATTAAAAGAAATCAGTGGAGATGAGTCTATTCTTGCAGAGCTTGAAAGATATGAAAGCTCAAATGCTTTTGAAAGTCATATAAAAAGTATTCTAAGCTATGCCGAGAAACTTGTTACGAACCCGAAGAGTCTGGAGAAAGCGGATCTTGAGAAATTAAAAGAACATGGATACACTGAAAAAGAAATCGTTGAGATTAATCAACTTATTGCATATACGTCTTATACTAATCAGACTTCGATTGGCCTTGGGTTATAAAGAGGACTTCGCTGACTTCGGTTGGGCGTAGGCTTCGCCTACACCGTATTATTGTATATTTAAGAAATAAAATAGGAGCCTCCTGGATAAGTGGAGGCTCCTTTTTGACACTTACTTCGTTTTATAAAAATCTAATACACCTTGATAAATGCCCTCAGCAAGTTCTTCACGATAGGATTGTGTAAGAAGAAGTTTATATTCTTCATTATTTGTTAAGAACCCAACTTCTACAAGTACACTTGCCATTCTAGATTCGCGAATAACGGAGAAACTCTGATTTTTGACACCACGATCTCTTGCTTCTGTTACTTCGATCAAACGTTTTTGGATGCTTTCTGCTAAGGCTTTGCTTTCTGCAGAGCTATATTTGTCATACCAATATGTTTCAATGCCGTGAGCAGCTTCACTTGCTGCATTAGTATGCACGCTAATAAATGCGTCGGCATTCAAATTATTAGCGATATTCGAACGTTCTCTCAGTTCTAAGAACGAATCATCTCTTCTCGTCATGACGACGTTCGCTCCAGCTGACTTAAGTTTCTTCTCTAAATAAAGAGCTACATCCAGATTGATGTCTTTTTCAAGGAGCTTCCCATTGCTTGCGCCCGGGTCATGGTCACCGTGGCCAGCATCCACAACGATCGTTAAGTTGTTTAAAGAGTTACTACTTTTGGGTATCAAGTAAGCACTGTGCACGTAAGCTACTTGTCCCTGATACTTAATTTTAGCCCAATCGCCTGAATAACCATAAATATCAACTTCAGCGTTACGTGGCAATGCACCGATTCTTGTTCCATTCATTTCTGGGGAAGTTCGAACATTCAAGCTTGAAGCTGTAACAATTCCTGTTTCTAAAACAACTTCTTCAACTTTCTCTTTCATTTTATAAGAATCTACGATACTAGAAGGAATAGCTGCTTCTCCGCCTAACACCATCAAGGAAGAAGCGTTTTGATAAAGATAAGTTTGAACGTCTGGAATTGGTCTCGTATTGTGAGCTAATACAACTGGTGCTTTAAATTTCTCTGCTAAGGAAGCGGCAGCTACAGCATCTGGATAATCTTCTTTATCTTGTTGCACCGAAGTTCCTCTTGCTAAAATATAAGAAGAGTTTGATGTGAAGAAGGCTTTATTGACTGCAATGTTTGTTAGGAAACGATCGTCACCAGCAAGGCGAACAACCTTCTTACCTTGCTGTTCTAATTTCTTTATAACAGCGTCTGAAAGAACAGCATTTCCTCCAATTACATAAACAGTCTTAATATTTGTAGGAAGCGATGGCGCTTTTGTCTCTGTTGTTAAATAGATTGGATAATTTTTCATAGCAGCTACGCTTGATGCTGATAGGGAGTCTGCTACTTGATTTCCATTTACCACAATAGCTGTAGATGAGTGATCAAGGCCTGATGCTTTATTAATAGCGTTGGCCGTCTCGTAACGGTTTGATCCCTCAACTCTCGCTACTGTATATGTCCTTTTTAATTCATTTTCAATCCCCTGACTAATGGCAGTTGTTCCTCCAAGGATATAAACCTTTTTCGCGCCAAGACGAGCGAGTTCATCCGATACTTTGTCATCAAGTTTAGATGAGCCTGTTAATAATATCGGTGCTTGTTTTACTCCCGCAAGTCCTGAACTTGCTAAAGCATCAAATGGCATATCTGAACGAGTGAGGATAACAGCCTTTTCAGCTGATGCAAGCTTACCTGGTGATACCTTCTTAGAAATTTCAAGAGCAGTATCAATTCTGTTTGGACCACTGATACGTTCGATTTCACCACTTGCAGATGTTTTTTCTGGAAAACTCATTCCTGTAAAAATTAAAATAACGGCCATAATAAACGTAAGAATTTTACTCCGCACGATGTGTATTCCCCCATATTCTATGTTTCTATTTTTCTTATGTACGCAGTGACGTCACAACAACGGACGAAATGGCCCCCCTTCAAAATATTATCAAATGGAAAGTATTTCTTAACTATTTCTAATATCGGTCTGGAATATGAGACATTATAGGGTCCTTTTGTACTAAAAAAGGATAAAAATCGACTAATTTTCTAAAAGTCCTCAACAAAATTCGATTTTTTAAAGGCCATTCATTTTATAAATGGCTAAAAAAGAATTTGACATCGCTTACATAATTCTTTAAAATAATGGCAACTAAAGACGAAGGGAATGGTTAAGAAGCGATGAAGAACTAATCTTATTTATTCAGATCTAATTTCAAATTGTGAAATTGATTTTCTGGAGAATAGGATTAGTCTGCCCTTTTTAATCACTTGTGCTGGCGAAAACATGCTTCTTTGTGATGCATTTTTTCGGTGGTATGGGAAATTGGAACGACAGGCCTCTCCAGGTAATGGGGAGGTTTTTTTCTCCTCAAAGCATTGAACTGAAAATTTGGGGGAGATACTGTGAACGTTATTTCGATAAGAGGATTGAAAAAAAGCTTTAATGAGAACTTGTTATTTAATCAAGTGAACCTTGATATTCATAAGGGAGAGCGCATTGGAATTGTTGGACCGAACGGTGCTGGTAAAACAACTTTAGCAAGAATAATCGTAAAAGAGATCGAGCCAGATGAAGGGAGAATTACTCTCAAAGATGATATCGGCTATCTGAAGCAGTCGGTTGACCAGACAGGGATGGTTGAGCAATATGGGCTGGAAGTCGATTCTTCTGACTTTAAAAGGGAAAAGGAGTTAGGATTACGCCCTATTCCAACTAGTGAAGGAGCGGAACATTTAAGCGGTGGGGAAAAGTTAAAACTAGCGCTCACAAAGATTTGGTCGACTCATCCGGATTTATTAATACTAGATGAACCAACAAACCACCTAGATGGAAAAGGCGTAAGTTGGTTAATTCGAGAGCTTCACTCTTTTAAGGGTGCTGTTCTTGTTATATCTCATGATCGTTATTTTCTCGATCAAGCGGTTGGCAGAATCCTTGAAGTTGAAGGTGGTAACATATGCGACTATCAAGGAAATTACACGGCATATCGAGCCGAAAAGCAAAGAAGATACGAAGACCAGCTCCATCATTATGACGAGCAGCAAAAAGACATAAAGCGAATAGAAGGTCAGCTTGCAGGATTAACGAATTGGTCTGAAAAAGCACACGGTGAGTCAACAAAACAGGAAGGGTATAAGGAACATTACCGCATGAAAGCAAAGAAAATGGATCGTCAGGTGAAGTCGAAACAGAAGAGACTCGAGAAGGAACTGCAGAAAAATAAAGTGGAAGAACCTGATCAGGAGAAAGAAGTACGCTTTCAATTTCAGGCGAATGATACACGTGGTAAACGGGTATTAGAAGCGACTAATGTCGGAAAACGTTTTGAAGAACGATGGTTATTTCAAAAAAGTTCTTTCTACATGAAGTCTGGGGAACGAGTGGGGATTGTTGGTGAAAATGGTTGTGGGAAAACCACCTTATTGCGAATGCTGCTTGGAATGGAGGCGCTTAGCGAGGGAGAACTGTGGAGTAGTCCAACGCTTCAGATTGGCTATCTGTCACAGGATGTGCATGATCTTCCTGAAGAAAAAACTCCGCTTGAAGTTTTAAACGTAGCAACTAAGGAAGAGATCTTTCGGGCAAAATCGATTTTTGCTTCGATGGGAATGGGGAGAGATCGAATCCATGCCACCATTAATCAACTCAGTCTTGGAGAGAGAACAAAGCTGAAACTGACGCGTATGTTGATGAACAAATATGATCTTCTGATACTCGATGAGCCTACAAACCATTTAGATTTGCCTTCACGTGAGCAATTGGAAGATACACTGCGAGAGTTTCCGGGAACTCTTCTCATTGTTTCGCATGATGTTTATTTTATGGAGAAAATGTGTGATCAGCTTCTTGTATTTGAGAATCAACAGATTAAAAGGGTTGAGAGGAATTTAGCGGAATATCGAAAAAGAGTGCAAGAAAAAAGCTCTTCTGTTTCTTCAAAAAAGGAAGAAGAACAAAAGATGCTTCTTGATAACGAAATATCTGCGCTGATTAGTAAGATTAGTCTTTTATTACCTGGTGATCCTGAAATAGCTGAGATTGATCAAAAATTGGCCATATTACTTGAGAAGAAAAGGTCATTTTAGACGTCTTCTACTGCAAAAAAACGTTCTACCGAATATAAGTCTGCTTTCGGATGATTGCGAAGAAGAACATATCCTTCACGCTGTGCCTCTTCGAAATTATCATATTCATCTTCTGAATGAAAGATCGCTCTTCGTCTTTCATTATAGAGGGTAATGGAGTAGTATTCTTTTATTTCCATTCGGATCTCTCCTTTTTTCCTTTGTTTCTACTAGTTTTATGCAAATCTCTCATTGTTTATACTAGACTTATAGAAAAAAATGAGATTCTGTCTCTTTGGTTATACTAAGGAGGCAGAAGGGAGCTGATGATCATTCAAGTTGGAACAATTAGTGAGTTGATGCGTCATCCTGTGAAGTCGATGACAGGAGAACGCGTTACTCAGACAATGGTGATGAACTACGGCCTTTATGGCGATCGAAGTCATGTGATATTAGATGAGAAAGAATCGTTTTTTACGATTACACAATTTCCACCACTCGTGCGTTACCAAGCATCATTCAGTGCGCCGGAATCACTTGATGCTTATCCTGAACCGGTCATTACCACACCAGAAGGAGAAACGTATAAGTGGTCTGATTTGACCTGGCTACGTGAAATAGAAGAAGAATCTTCAAAGCAGCTAACGAAGAAAGTTTATCATCCGGAAAATGTTCCAATAGGGCCGATTGAAGAAGAGCACATTTTGATTGTGACGGATGCTTCTCTTGATGCGTTATCATCTTCCTGGGGTAAAAAAACAGATGAAAGACGCTTTCGACCAAACCTTAAAATCTCTTTGTTGGAGAAAATGCCATTTGTAGAAGAAACGTGGGAAGGGAAAGTTCTACAAATCGGAAAAGAAGTGATGCTTGAAATCGTAAAACCCTGTGAGCGATGTATGATTATCACCGTTGATCCTGAGACTGGAGGAAAACATCCGGACCTCTTGAAGAAGGTTGCCAAAGAACATGGTAATTTATTTGGGATGTATGCGAAAGTGATTCAAACGGGAAAAATTAATACGAATGATGAAGTGTGGCTAGTCGATCAGAAAGAAGGATAATATTTCAATTAACGAATTGGCGTTTTTACGTTATAGATCATAATGATACGGGTACAAGCATGAATGAAGCCCCGTCCTTGGATGGGATGCTTTGTTTTCCACACAGGAGGGGTCCCATCCACGGGGTGGGGTCCCATTTTTGTGTTTTCCGATTTAAGCCTTTCATCAATGTGGACTCATGAGAAAGGTTATGACATATCCTGTCAGAAAATTCTGTGGTAAACTATGAACTGGTACATAAAAGCATCTTAAGGGGGAAGTTGATGAGTACGTTTTATGTTGAAAAGTATGATTTTAAAAATCCTTCTATTCTTGAAGAAGAGTTTAAAACGCTCCTCAATCAGTCGATTCATTCTGCTGATGAATTAGAAAAATGGGTGATGAGCTTATCTTTATTAATGGATGGTGTGGCAGAAGGACTTGCCGGACACTATATTGATTTCCAGTGCCATAGCAGCAGTGAAGAAGCAAAAAAGACAATCGAGCACGATCAAGAATACATAGAACCTATGGTAAAGCGATATGAGGGGCTTTTTGATGAAAAGTTTCAGGAGTCGCCTTACAAGTCGCAGCTGAACCAAGAGTATTATAAACAATTTCTTCTTCGGAAAGAAAATGCAATGACGCTTTTTAATGAGGAAAATATTAACTTAGAAGTTGAAGAAGATCGCATTGTTAATCGTTATTTTGAGCATACAGGTAGTCTCTCATTTCATTGGGATGGCGAAGAAAAAACACTTAGCGAAATGTTTTTAATGATGCAGGATGGGGATCGCGAAGTTCGCAAAAGCGCTATGGAAGAAATCTTCACGACGCTCTTAACGAAAAAAGACGACTTACAGGAAATTATGGACGAGCTGATTCAGCTCCGTCAGAAAAAAGCTGAGAATGTGAATCTCGATAATTACAGAGATTATATGTTTAAGAAATACGAGCGGTTCGATTACACGCCAGAGGATTGTAAATCTCTAGCCGAAGCAGTTCGAAAGCACGTTGTTCCTCTAAAAGAAAAGCTGCAAAAAAAGCATCAGCAAGAGCTTGGTATTGAGGAGTATAAACCATGGGATACGAGGGCTGTTCCGAAAGATAAGCAGCCGCTTCGTCCATTTAATAAAATCGAAGAGCTAATCAAAGGCACATCTGATATTTTCGATAAGCTTTCTCCGCGCTTCTCTTATCTTTTAAACGAGATGAATGAAAAAGGTGCACTTGATCTCGAAAGTCGGAAAGGAAAGGCGCAGGGAGGTTTTTGTGAGTATCTTCCGGTTTCTGAGCTTTCCTTTATCTTTATGAATAGTACAAAGTCACAGGATGATTTTATTACGCTTCTTCATGAGATGGGTCACTGCATTCATAATGATTTTAAGCGTAATCAAATGCTATCAGCTTATCAAGATACGCCTATGGAGTCAGCTGAGCTAGCAAGCATGTCGATGGAACTCTTAACGATGGACTACTGGAATCTGATGTATCAGGATGAAAAGGAATTGCTAAGAGCTAAGAAAGATCAGCTTGAAGGGTTAATCCTCTTCCTTCCTAGTGGTATCGTGGTGGATCAGTTTCAGCACTGGATGTATGAGAACCCAAATCATACGAGCAAAGAACGTAGCGAGAAATATATGGAGCTATCGCGCACATATGATTCCTCATATGTAGATTGGACAGGGCAGGAAGAATGGATTCAGAATAACTGGCAGTTGATTCTGCATATTTTTGAAGTGCCGTTCTACTATATTGAATATGTTATTGCCCAACTTGGTGCGATTCAAATGTATCGCCAGTATAGAGAAAATCCAGAACAGGCTCTAGAGAATTACAACCGTGCCTTATCACTCGGAAGCTCTGTATCGTTATCCGAAGTGTATGAAGCGGCAGGTATCCATTTTGATTTCTCTGAACCAATGATCAAAGGATTGATGGATTTTATTTCAGCTGAATTAGAAGAACTATCGTAATAAATAAGAAAGCCCTTCTCAAACATCGAGAAGGGCTTTTCGATATCGTTTACATTCATAAACGCTTCTTTACTTGTCATCAATCGTCCATACTTTGCAGCTTGGGCACTGGATGATTTCAAAACGATCTTTTTTCAGTTCATCCATCCACTCTTCCCAGGAGTTATGCTCAGGTGACATTTCCAGCGTTTTAACTGTTTGCAATTCGTCTCCATCGCTATTCGTACAGGTGCATTCAACAATCGCAAGCTGTGACTCTTGATAGTCATCTTCTTTCGTATTTTCAACTGACCAGTTGATTAATCGCTCATTCATTGGATTGCGTTCTTTGTAATGTGTGCGGGTTAACATGGTATCACTCCTTTTCCTAACTTGGGCGGTATGACTTACGCGATCATGCCTTCTATATTGGATGTTACCCTGTTTCTTAAAAATCATTCATCATAGTATAGTAGGTTCCTAACTCAGAATGATATATACTGTCATCATAGACGAAGATAGGATTTGCTGGAGGTGGAATGGATGACAACGATAAAAGCTACTTTACTATCCATGGTTATTTTACATAATAGAGAAAAAGATGAAATTCTCTTACTGAATCGACCTCCTGAAGCAGGGTTTCCTGGCTATATCGGTCCAGGCGGGAAGATTGAACTCTCAGAAAGCTTTGCCGAAGGTGCTGCAAGAGAACTTTATGAAGAAACGGGATTTATTGTTCATCCTTGCGATCTTACATATAAGGGAGTCGATGAATTTATTATTCCAGATGAAGAGTTTCGGTACATCGTGTTTAATTATGTAGCTACTTCCTACTCTGGTAGTAAGCACCCCGATCCACCAGAAGGTGAATTAATGTGGGTGAAGAGAAATTTAGTTCATACGCTTCCTATGCAAGATTGGTTTAAACAGAGACTGCCAAAGTTCTTTGAGGAGGGAACGTTTGAAGTTTCCGTAGAATACGAGAGAGGAAGCGAGATTCCAGTTAAGGAAACAAGAAGAACGCTCGGGTGAGGAGGATTTGAATGATACAAAGAAGAGATGAGTCACGAGATTTCATTCGAAAGAACGTTGTTGAATATAACAAACAGAAGCTTTCATCTGCAGTTAAAACTCCGCTTGAAGAAATCGCATTCGTCATAGAAGAAGAGGATGAAGTGATTGGCGGGATTTCGGCAACATTGTTCTGGCAGCACCTTCATATCGATTTTCTTTGGGTGACAGATGAGAAGAGAGGGAACGGTGTTGGAAGGAAACTTTTCCAACAAGTTGAAAGACTTGCAGAGGAAAAGGAATGTCGACTTATATTGCTTGATACATTCAGTTTTCAAGCACCTGGATTTTATCTAAAGGAAGGGTATGAAATTTGTGGTAAAGTAGAAAATCATCCTCAAGGTCATACCCAATATTTCTTGCAAAAAAAACTTAGCTAGTGCACTAAGTGCCTCATCATTAGTCGTAAGAGAATGGGATTAGGTGTATAGGTAAACTTTGGTTGAACGATTGCTTAGTATACTTACCGCGGGCAATTTTTGTTAGAGTTAGCGAATGCGTCGCCTCTTCATAATAAGTAGAAAGATGTAACAGATAAGAAAGAATCCTGCTCCGAGACTAACTGGTAACGTATAAATTCTTGTAGCAGAATGAATCTGGGACCAGTTGTCACCGAGCTGTATTCCAATATATAGGAAGAGAATGGACCACGGAATCATAGCCAGGATCGTATAGAAGGTAAATCGCACGATCGACATTTTAGCAATACCTGCTGGAATAGAGATCGCGTGACGAACGACAGGAATAAAACGAGCTGTAAAGATGACGCTCACGCCATTCCGATCGAACCAGGTTTCAGCAATGGCAAGATGCTTTTGAGAAATAAACAGGAATTTTCCATAGCGCTCTAAGAACGAACGTCCACCAAAACGGCCGAGCCAGTATAAAAAGAGCTGAGCGACTGTGCCACCGATCGTTCCAGCAATAACAGCACCAGTAAAACGAATCGTTCCTTCAGATACCATATATCCTCCATAAGCGAGTACGAGTTCACTCGGAATGATTTCAATCATTAGAGCAAGGGCGATGCCAGGGTAACCGAGCTGTAGCAGCCACTCTAAACATTGATGAATAAGGGTTTCTATAGTTAACAACTCCTTTTATGGACAAACGAATGACTTGTTTTCAAGTGTATTGTCCACATAGGATTGTTAGACCTTCGAAAATAGCTATCCTCGTAAAATAGAAGGTGCTTTCGAACAATTATAGAACCCGGAATGTAAGCAATCCGGGTAATGTTCGTTCTCAGAAGAGGATGACAATAGAGTAGAGAGGTGAAAAGTCAGGATGTTAACATCCATGAAGAAATTTCTTGCGACACTAGATCAGCCTATGCAAGCGAAAACGGGAAAAGAAAAAGTACTAACGGTTCTTTCCATTATTGGATTCATTTTATTATTATATCTTGTGGCGTTTTCCCCATTTATGTTCAGGTTGTTCTTAACGTGTCTTAGCGTCGGCGTTTCGCTATATGTTATTAAAAAAATTCATGATTTTGATGCAAAGTTAAAGGGTGAGCGGGTAGAGGATACGGCCTCTTCAACTACTACAGCAGATGATCAGCTTTCATTTTCACTTGAAAACACGGATATCGAGGCAGAATCGATGGAGGAAGCTGAGAAAGAGCGTGAACTTGAGCAGATCAATAGTGATAAAACGATGCTTTTTGAAGAGCTTCTTTCTAAAGCGGATCTCGATGAAATAGAGAAAGAAAGCTATCGTAACAGAATGCAGCATAAGGAATCTGAAAGCAATCGGATCAAGCAAGAAGTGCTTCTGTTTAAAGATAAAATTCAAAAAGCAGTCATTGATAAGAAGGGACTTTTCATTAAAGAAACCCCTGATATGAAGCTGGTTGCTGAGTTAATTGGTATTGATTCTGTTGAATCTAGTTCATTTGTTGAGTTAAATGAAGAGCTTCGACTCATTTATAACGACATTCCAGAATCAAAGCGGAACACTTTAATCGAGTATGAGCTAGTGAACGATGAGTTTGAATTAACGAGACTCGGATATAAAGAACTTATGAAAGAAGTAAGAAAGCTAGAAAAGAAAACAAGGCCGGTTGTTGAGCAGTAAAACAAGGGAAAACGCGTATAATTCTTTATACGCGTTTTTCTTATGGTAAGCTGTGAAGAACAGTTATAGGAAATGAGGACAAACAAATGAAAATTAGACAAATTAGCCCAGATGATGCCGAAGCATTTGTGAAGCTAATAAAAGGTGTGGAGAGCGATTCCCCATTTATGCTCTTTGAAGACGGCGAGAGAAAGACGACAATAGCTGAGCAGCGTGAACGGATTGAAAAAATGGAGAGTGATCGTCATTCTCGTATATTCGTAGCTGAGAATTCTGGTGAATTGATCGGCTATCTAATTGCGGTGGGCGGACAGGCGAAGCGCAATCAACATAGCGCCTATCTAGTGATAGGAATTAAAGAAGAGTATCGGGGACAGGGAGTGGGATCCGAGTTATTTGTTGAATTAGAGAAGTGGGCAGTGACTCAAAGCCTACACCGCCTCGAATTAAATGTGGTCACACGAAATGAAGGTGGATTAGCTCTTTACAGGAAAGCAGGTTTTGAAGTGGAGGGCTTGAAACGTCACTCACTGTTAATAGATGGTGAATTTGTTGATGAATACTATATGTCGAAGCTGCTATAGAATTGCAACTAGATCTCATAATTAGATCGTTCTTCAACCATACTAGAAATGGAAGGAGACGATGAAATGTTTGATCATACACAACATATTCCGCTAGAGGGTATACCAGGAGAAATGAACGTGAGTGAAGTCCCCCATCAGAATGAAGAGATCGCTGAGATGAGCTTCCCTTTTGATTACAGTTTAATGATTCCGCTCGACCACTCGTTAAGGGATGAATAAAAAAGCGCAATGTGCGCTTTTTTATTTTGGGGAAATGCTATTTCAGAGGCACGAACGAATACTGTATTTCTTAGAAAGTCTTTGCAGCTTGTTTCGCTTCTTCCATCGCCTTTTTCTTGATTTCTTCAGCTTTCTCAGGCATTTGTGCCATTCCTTCAGCAATGACGGATTCAACAGAAGGGATGCCTAGGAATCCAAGTACAGCATGTAAGTACCGATCTCCGAATTCCATTTCTTTTGCTGGCCCTTCTGAATAGATGCCACCTCTCGCCTGGATGTGAAGGGCTTTCTTATCAGTTAGGAGACCAACTGGGCCTTCTTCTGTATATTTAAAAGTCTTACCAGCAATAGCCACTGTATCAATGTAAGCTTTTAATTTAGGGGGAAAGCTGAAATTCCAGAATGGCGTAACAAAGACATATTTATCTGCTGATATGAATTGATCTGTAAGGTCGTTGATTTTACTTACTTTAAGCTGTTCGTCTCCTGATAAATGGTCAAATGCATTTCCCTGTTGCAGCTTGCCCCATCCGTTAAAAACGTCAGTATCAATATAAGGAAGATCAATATTATAAAGATCTAGCTTTACGACGTCATCATTCTGATGTTTTTCCTGGTAGGTTTCAAGGAAAACTTCCCCTATACTTAAACTGAAAGATTCTTTTACCGGTTTTGGATTCACGGTAATATAAAGCAATCTAGCCATCACGATCATCTCCTTTGTTATCGCCACTTAGTATGGCTAGCGTAGGAGAAAGTATTCAACTGGATTAGCGTTAAGAAATTGTAGGCAACTAGCCTTTATTGGAGGTAACATTATGAACCGTTGTGCATGGGTGAATGAAGAAGAAATTTATAAAGAGTATCATGATCATGAGTGGGGAGTTCCTGTTTATGACGATCAAAAACTTTTTGAAATGCTCATTTTAGAAGGAGCGCAGGCGGGGTTAAGTTGGATTACGATTTTGAAAAGAAGAGAGAATTATCGAGCTGCTTTTGATCAATTTATTGTTGAGAAAGTAGCGACTTATGATGAGGACAAAATACAAGAGCTACTCCATAATGAAGGCATTATACGGAATAAATTAAAGGTGCGCGGAACGGTAAAGAATGCGAAAGCATTTATGGAGGTTCAAGAAGAGTTCGGAAGCTTTTCATCATACATATGGGGTTTTACGCAAGACACTCCGATCATTCACGACTGGAAATCGTTAGAGGAAGTACCTGCAGAAACAGAACTTAGCAAGAAGATTAGTAAAGATATGAAAAAGCGTGGTTTTACGTTTGTAGGTCCTGTTATTATATATAGCTTCTTGCAAGCTGTTGGTTTAGTCAATGATCATACAACTGACTGCTTCAGACATCCTGATTTTAGTGAAAAGGCTCAACTGTGATGCTGATTAAAAAAATAGTTTGCAACGTGCGAGAAGGTCAGGAAGCAACTTTTTCTAGAGGGCAAGAACGCTGGATTGAATTGCGAAATGACGAAGGGTTTATAGCTCAGTACGGTGGCTGGTCAGAAGGAAACGTGGCGATTATTATTGGTTTTTGGAAAAGCACCCAATCCTACAACCGTTTTATGAATGATGATCATGATGCCATCTATCTAAAAACAAATCAACAGGGAAGTATTGAATCGATTGATGTTCATCTTGAGGAAACCGATGTGAGGGATATTGAACAATACTCAAAAAGCTGGATATTAGAGCAGCATAGTAAGGTAAATGAGCGATGGACCATTACGACTGAGAACCTGGAGGAGCTTATATGAAGTGGTTGTTTATCGGGGATAGTATTACGGATTCAGGCAGAAACCAGGACCCTGAAGGACTTGGTTATGGATATGTAAGAATGATTAAGGAAGAGATAATAAAGGAATTCCATGTGGAGATCATCAATAAAGGCGTGAGTGGTGATCGAATCACTGATCTTGAAAGTAGATGGAAACGGGATGTTTTAGCGGTGGAACCTGATCTGATTTCCATTTCCATTGGCATTAACGATGGGTGGAGACAATTGGATCATTCTGAGATGGAGCAGGTGTTGCCAAGTGAGTTTGAGGAGGTATATGAACGACTTTTAAATAAAGTAAATGATGGTATTGTGCAAATTGTCCTAATGGAACCAACGATTATTGAAGAGAATATCTATTCAAAAGGAAATCAGTTGCTTATGCCTTATGTTGAAATCGTTCGGAAGTTGGGAGTTAAGTTTGGCGCAATTGTTGTTCCTACTCATGGAACTTTCCTACAAGCGCTAAGGGAAAAGAAAGATACTCTCACAACGGATGGCGTTCATATGACTTCAGTAGGCAATCGTCTTATGGCTGATACATGGCTGAAATCATATAAAGACAATTTATTGCGCTAAATTGTAGCAAGATCTTATAAGATAAATCACCTCTTTCTTTTTATGATAGAGAGAGGTGATTTTATGTATATCAAATTAATGTTCAATCAAAACATAAGGTACTACTTGCTCGGAGGAGGGATTTCAAAGCTAGGCGATGTCCTTTCAGGTATGGCGTTTCTTTTTCTTGCTTATGAGATAACCGGATCTAAGGTATTGACGACTGGAATGGCGATTGCGGAAACGCTCCCTTATTTACTCTTTGGATTGATAGGAGGGGTGATCTCCGATTGGGTACAGAAGAAGAGAATGCTCATTATTTTAGATTTTATCAGAATTCCATTAATTGGATCTGTTGTATTGTTCTATTACGCAGATTTGTTAGGATATGCTTATTTACTGTTTGTTAGTTTTCTCATTCAATCGATTGGTTGCTTCTTTAACCCAGCTCATCGTGCTTTGCTGCCTCTTATGACAGAAGAGAAAGAACGAACATCGGTTAATGGATTGAATGATACACTTCAAAGAGGGGTTACGGTCATAAGTCCTTTTCTTTCAATATGGATTCTTACAACGCATGGTGCTGTCCATTTTTTTACTATTGACGCCATAACTTATGGATTGAGTGCATTCTTTCTTATGAAATTACAAGTGAAAGAAACCACTTATAATGGGGAAAAATCCTTGAGCGGAGTCTGGCGCTCAATCGGATCGTTTACTAAATGGGCTGGTGAGAATATCACCTTGAAGCATTTGTTTCTAAGTACTTTTGTAATTGTATTTCTTAATACCTGGGTTTGGGAAGTGGGGCTCCTACTCGCGCTTTCAGATATGACCTCAAGGAGTGAAGAGATTTATAGTTTGATACTAGGTTTGTTTGGTGCAGTTGTGATTGGAACGAATTTAGTGATTCCTTATATTGTAAAGGAAATGGATTTAAAAACATATATGATTGGTGCTTTCATTTGGGGAGCGGGCGTATTTTATTATGGCGTATTATACGAGTTAGAACATTTTTTTGTAGGTGCTATTCTAGTAGGAATCGGGATTCCGATAGCTGGACTTGCAAGAGTTTATCTCCTGCAAACCATCGTACCGAAAGAACAGCTTGGAAGAGGCTTTAGCACGAACGCTGTTCTACTCTATCTTGCTAATACCCTTTCATTGGCTCTATTTGGTGTATTCGCTGTACTTCTGCCAATTCAAGTTATAATGGTTGTTAGTGGAATGTTAATGATGCTCATTAGTATCGTCTATCTTGTAGGAACCACTGCGAAATTGAGAAGGAGATTTTCCATACAACTTTTTAAATAGATGATTGTAAGAAGAAAGATTCTTGAATCCTGATGAAAAAGCAATTGATAGAATTGATTCACTAGAGTGAAGAAGCTTTTCCTGACTTTTCATAATGCGATAAAGTTGCAGGAATGAATAAGGCGAAATACCAAACGCTTCTTTAAAGGAGTGAGCGAATTGATATTTCGAGAGACCTGTCAGGTTTGCGAGCTGCTCAAGCGACCAGTCTTCTTGAAATCCTTCTTTCATAGCTGTGATAGCAGTAGTAAGCGGGAACTTCGCTGAAGGGATGGAGAGCTCCTGTTGATGCAATCCTGGAGCATGCTTAAGCATGAGGATAACAAGTTGTACCGCACTGTGCTCAAGGAAGTAAGTGCTTTCTTCGGATTGCAAACCGTTCCCCATACAATCTCGTACAAAAGAAGCCCACTGCTGAAACTGTGGATGACAATAAGGAATAGACGCAAATTCAGGACAGCGTACACTGAGGTTGAGATCTTTTGCTACTTCTTGAAAAATCGTTTCATCTAGTTCGATTAGAAATTTTTCATCCGTAACGTTAAGTTGGCGATGGGTATCGCCGGGGTTAAGAATATAGAACAGTCCTTTATCAATTGAAATATCACCACGTGGTGTTTCGTAAAGCCCTGACCCCTGGTGAGAGAATATAAACTTATAACAATTATCACTTCTCCAGCTTCGTTCTTGTAATTTGTCTTTCCTCATAAGAAGAAGGCCATTGTTAAATGGTTTAATCATTGTGATAGCTCCTTATTTCACCTAATCAAAAACAGGTGGAAGGGTAACGTTGTTATGGAGATTATAAAGCATCCCAACCTGTGATTCAGTAATTCTGCCAGTCGACAAAGGGGGAAGCTCGTCTTGAGCGAAAAAACCACTGTCACTTGTTTCGATACTTTCGGCCGCATTTCCACCGACTAGCTCACACTCAATCATCACCTTATAAATATGATAAGGCGATGGTGGGTGAGGGTGTTTTTTGTGATCGAGCACGGCAAGAAGTCGCCGTGCTTCTACAATGTAGCCTGATTCTTCTTGAACTTCTTTTACCGCTACTTCTCCTGGCGTAAAGCCTACATCACCCCAGCCGCCGGGAAGGGACCACTTGCCATCAGCTTTTTCTTTAACGAAAAGCAATTTACCTTCATGAAAAACAGCTGCACGAACGTCTACTTTAGGCGTTTGATAGCCAGTTTCATTCGTGAAAAGTTCGCTAATTGTTTTCATATCATAGTCCGTGTAGGTTTCCATGATTTCAGCACTTAGCTGTCTCAGTTCAATATATCTTTCATAATCATAGTTATCCTGCGTATAAGTTAGCCCTGCTTGAGCAATGGATTGTATTTGTTTCGCCCAGGTAAGCCATTTTTCTTCCATATCAAAGCATCCTTCCAAACTAATTCTCTGATAAATAGTATTCTAGAAAAAAGTATAAACGCCTGCTTTTAAAAAAATTATTCAAAACGGGGCTCTGAATAACGTCCAAACCAATCATAACGGTTTTTTGAAAACCAGATATAGAATGGTGAACCAAGCTTATCAATAAAAGGTAAGTATAGTAGTAAAGAGAGAGGTACCGTTACTGGAAGTGCCATTAACAGTCGTCTTACCGTATAAAAGCCTGCATGAAGTTTCCCAGATGTCGTGAGCATATGAATTTCATCATACATTCGTTTGTGGCGAAACTGCATATAAGGATAGTCTTCTGGGTGTTTCTCAATTTCTTGGACCGGTATCCATTCGATCTTATTAAACCAATCCAGTTTGCGAAGTGATTTCTTTACATAAAAACAAAAAGGACATTCAGCATCATAGAAAACGAGATGTTTCATCGCGATAGCCTCCAATATAAATAATTCATTCTCCTACTCTTTTCACTTATTATCCTAATTTTAAACTGGATGACAATAGTTGACAGAAAATTATAGTATTATTATAGTTTAATTAGAGCTAAGAAAACGCTTACAGGAGTGAGGTTGAGTGAAACGACTTGAAGGTAGAGTGGCATACATAACTGGTGGAAGCAGAGGGATCGGTGCGAGCATTGCAGAAAAGTTTACAGATGAAGGGGCTAAGGTATACCTTGCCGATGTGAACGAAGAAGCCCTTTCCACAACTAGAAAGAAATTAGAAGGGAAAGGCTTCTCAGTTATGACAGGAGTTGTGGATGTTACACAGCGAGAGCAGGTAGAGTCAAGTATGAAAGAAGCGGCTGAAGCATACGGCTCAATTGATATTCTTGTAAACAACGCTGGAGTTATTCGAGATAATCTATTATTTAAAATGAGTGATGAGGACTGGATGACGGTCATGCAGGTACATCTTACTGGGAGTTTTTATGCTTCAAGAGCGGCACAAAAGTATATGGTTGACCAAGGATATGGTCGCATCATAAGTCTATCCTCTACTTCTGCACTAGGTAATCGTGGACAAACGAACTATGCAGCTGCCAAAGCGGGCATTCAGGGGTTAACCAAAACGCTCTCACTCGAGCTTGGTAAATATGGCATTACGGCTAATGCTATCGCGCCAGGATTTATTGAAAGTGATATGACAAAAGCAACGGCCGAACGTCTCGGTGTTGAATTTGACCAGTTTATTGAATATAACAAAAAGCAGATTCCAGTAGCTAGAACAGGGAAACCGGAAGACATTGCGAATGCTGCACTCTTTTTTGCAGATGAAAACTCATCCTTTGTTAGTGGACAAGTTCTTTATGTTGCAGGTGGACCACGAACGTAATATCGATAAAAGCAGTCCAATTGGGCTGCTTTATTCTTTTCTCTGACGTTTCACTGATCCTATAGAGGGGTACTTTCCCATTATGGATAAGGAAACGAAGGAGGAGTCATGATGTTTGATAAAAATGCTGGCGAGATTTTACTGAATACACTCTCTGAATGGGGAGTAGATCATGTGTATGGTTTACCAGGAGATTCGATTAACCACTTTGTGGAAAATTTAAGAAATGCTCAAGACCGTATGAAGTTCATTCAGGTTAGACATGAAGAAGTTGGTGCCCTTGCAGCAGCATCGTATGCGAAAATAACAGGCAAAATAGGTGTCTGCCTTTCGATTGCGGGACCAGGAGCAGTTCATTTGATGAATGGTCTTTATGATGCAAAGGCTGACGGTGCACCGGTTCTCGTTATTGCTGGACAAGTCGCAAGCGACCAACTTGGAACGGATCAATTTCAGGAAATTAACCTTGAACGAATGTTTGATGATGTATCTGTATTTAATCGCAGGGTGGAAACTGCGGCATCGTTACCGGACTTAACTCATCAAGCTATACGAACAGCTGTTGAGAAAAAGGGCGTAGCAATCCTTACAATTCCAGATGACCTTGCAGCTGAGAAGGTAAAACAAAAGGTGGAGAACACCTCTCTCATTCGCTCGAAAGCAGTCGTTCATCCACATGACTCCAATTTAAACGAAGCAGTCGCTATGTTAAATGAAGCGAAGCGACCGGTCATTTTAGCAGGAAAAGGCTCTAAACATGCGAGAGAAGAACTGTTAAGCTTTGCAGAAAAAGCAGGGGCACCGGTTATTTTAAGTTTACCAGGTAAGGGAGCTATTCCTGACGTTCATCCTTATAACCTTGGTCAACTCGGTCAGATTGGAACGAAGCCTGCTTATGAAGCAATGGAAGAAACTGATTTACTCATCATGGTCGGTACGTCATTCCCGTATCGCGATTATTTACCAGATAAAGCAAAGGCGATCCAGGTTGATATTGACCCAACTCAAATCGGGAAACGTTACCCTGTAACGGTAGGATTAATAGGAGATGCCAAGTGGACGTTATCTTACTTAACCGAGCATACTACCTACCAGGAAGACCGTGAATTTATTGAGAAATGTCAGGACAATATGAAAAACTGGTGGGCTCATCTTGAAAAGATTGAATCGGAACAGTCTACACCGATTAAACCACAGCAAATCATGCCACAACTTCAAAAAGTTTTGGATGATGATGCCGTCTTGTCAATCGATGTAGGGAATGTGACAGTTTGGTCAGCAAGGCATTTACGCATTACGAATCAAAAATTCATCATTTCCTCATGGATGGCGACAATGGGTTGCGGTCTTCCAGGAGCGATTGCAGGTAAGATAGCTCATCCAGATCGTCAGGCCGTAGCGATTTGCGGTGACGGTGGTTTTACGATGGTTATGCAAGATTTCTTAACAGCTGTGAAATATAAGCTACCTATGATGGTTGTCGTCTTTAACAACGAACGTCTTGGCATGATTAAATATGAACAGCAGGAAATAGGGAACATTGATTATGAAACGGAATTAAAAGACTTTAACTTTGCCGCATTTGCTGAAACAGCTGGTGGTGAAGGTTACCGCGTCGAAAAGTATGAAGAATTGCTTCCAGCTTTTGAACGAGCTGCGAAATCACCGAAGC
This sequence comes from Anaerobacillus sp. 63XJN7_5_ISO-PGPR-S23-430, assembly GCF_056173695.1. Lineage (NCBI taxonomy): Bacteria > Bacillati > Bacillota > Bacilli > Caryophanales > Bacillaceae > Anaerobacillus > Anaerobacillus sp. 63XJN7_5_ISO-PGPR-S23-430. The sequence continues at coordinate 831,926 of NZ_CM149686.1, forward strand.
CTGTCATTGTCGACATTGTGATTGAAGAGCAACCGCCTCTTCCAGGTAAAATCACGTATGAACAAGCAGCAAGCTATTCGAAATACATGCTCAAAAAAGCATTTGAAGAACAGGAAATTGATATGCCACCATTGAAAAAGGCATTGAAGCGAATTTTTTAATAAAGTTACTGGGGAGCCCGCTTATTGGCGGGCTTTTCGCTATAGCTATGGAGATAAAAGGAGAGAGAATCATGCATCTTGTGTTTTGTTATGGAACATTACGATTAGGAGAAAGCAATCATGGTGTCATAAAAGGAGCTGCTCTAAAAGAAAGCTTCTGTTGGACAAAGGGACAGCTGTATGACACACAGGATGGTTACCCTGCTTTAGTTCAAAGCGAGGAGCATAACGTATATGGAGAAGTCTATGAAGTCGATAATCAGTTACTAGAAAGAATTAATATTCTTGAAGGTTATCAGGAAGGGCGCGATCATAACTTGTATGATTGTGTCATACAGGAAATCGAAAGTGAGCAAGGGAGTTTCAAAGCCATTACTTATATCATGAAAAATCCAGAAAAGCGTTTTATCGAAATACCAGGTGGAGACTGGATAGCGTATCGCAAAGATAAAAGGTAACCAATCGAGACTAGCACAATGAAAGAAAGCACACCTCCAAAAATGGAGCGTGTGCTCTTTGAAAAATTAGTCCGTTAGAATCATATAATCTTCAGGAATGTGAAGGGTTGTTTCATAATAAGCCTCATCTGAGTAGTGATCTGAAATGTTTTTTTCAATCATTCTGTAAGTTAAATAGGGCTGTTGAATTGGTTCTTTTACAATCGTCGCTTCAACGATTTTTTCTTTTTTTTCACCAGTATCCGTAGTGGTGGCTAGCTCGATCCAAATTGGAGATATGTCTTCATCTACATAATTTGATTTTATGCCGTTATCAGGGTCTTTTAGTAATTGGGAAAAATCCTCTACTTGTTCGTTGTGCTCATGTAAAGACTGAAGATAAGGGGCGAGTGTATTTTCTTTCCAAGATTTCTCGTTCATTGAAAAATCATAGCTGTTTAACGTGTACGATAAATACCCTATGATGAGTAAAATGATGAACAGGAAGGCTCCTCTAAATAGAAATTTTGATGGAGATAAGAATTTCCGGTTATGGATCAGATGCATAATGAAAATGAGTCCAACGATGATCCATAATACCTCGGATATGATGGTGAGTGGAGCATCTGAAAGCTTTTCCAATTCATTATAGCTTTCAATGACTTGATTGATTGTTGGCATGCTTACTTTCCTCCTGAATGTCAGAGAAAAATTAATTGTTCCTTTTATTCAACTCTACTATCGTTTTAAGACGACTTGCTCATTGTAACAGTAAATTAACTGTTTTATCCATATGGAGTGAATGTTTAGTAAAATAGATAGGTGATTGCTTTAGGTTTTTATCAAACTTATATAATTGGATCAAATTATGAGAAACTAGGTGACGGTACATGCTTCAATATACGATTTGTTTTATCAAAAGAAATCAAGATCTTCTCCTGTTAAATCGACGCAAAGCCCCAACAATGGGTCTCTGGAACGGCGTTGGTGGGAAGCTAGAACAGAATGAAACGCCGTCTGAGTGTATAATAAGAGAAACCTTTGAAGAGACAGGGATTGAATTAGAGAGCGTTATCTATGCAGGGAATGCTCTTTTTTATAGTGAGCAGGGCAACTCAGGTATGTACATTTTTCTCGCGGATTTACCAGAAGGAATGATTCTTACTACCCTTTAAATACGGCAGAAGGAATACTAGACTGGAAACGAATAGATTGGATTCTAGATGAAGATAACCAGGGTGTAGTAAGCAATCTGCAGAAGTTTTTGCCCGAAGTACTTGGAGGAAACTATTTACAGGAGCACAGGTTTATCTATCACCATCATCAAATGCAATCTTATTCGGTCTCTCCAATAGTAGAGAGTGAAGTTAAAACAGTTCACAAATGAATCAGTGTCATTGGAAAACAAAAAAAGAGAGGCAAACTTAAATAGAAGTTTGCCTCTCTTTTTATTATGTGAATCAATGCGAAGTTTGTGGTTGTCTCTTCTCAACCTTTTTCGCTTCTCGGTTGTTACGAATAAACATATAGAACGAAGCCGAGAAAATAACGATATACCCAATAATACTCAAGGCATCAGGTATTTGACCGAATAGCACAATGCTGATTAAAGCAGAGTAAACGACGGTCGAGTAGAAGAAAATTGAGATTTCTCGAGCGGGTGCAAATTTATAGGCTACGGTGAGCCCAAATTGTCCAAGCGTTGCGAATACGCCCGCTAATAATAGATAGATCAGCTGTTTTGTTTCCATTGGTTCATAGAAGATAATCACGAATGGCAATAATACTACGGTTGAGAAGAATGAGAAATAGAAAACAACCGTATAGAACTTTTCACGCTGTCCAAGAACCCTGAGTACTGTATAGGCACCTGCAGCAAAAATAGCAGAAAGCAGTCCGGAAATATACGGAACTGTCTCGACTGAGAACTGTGGCTTTATAATTAATAGCGTTCCGATGAAAGCGATGATGATCGCAATGATCTGGAACCGTTTCGCTTTTTCTTTTAAGAAAAGAGCGGAAAAAATAATTAATAAGAAAGGACTAAGCTTATTGAGCATGTCGGCATCAGAGAGGACAAGGTTGTCAATCGCGTAGAAATAGAAAATGATTCCTAGTGTTCCAAGCGCTGATCGCAGGAGCAAGAATTTCTGGTTCTCCTTTTTACCGAATAGTCTTTCTTTGTAGTACATCACAAAGCCAAATGAAATGATGGCAGAGACGGCATTTCGAAACATCGTTTTTTGAATCGTAGGCACGTCACCTGATAGCTTTACAAAAGCAGCCATCATCGCAAATCCAAATGATGATATTAGCAATAGGATAATTCCTTTATTTCGATCACTCATCAAATTCCTCCAGTTTGTCAATCACTTCTATCACTTTACTGCAAAGGGATCCTCTTTTTCAACTACAGAGCTTAAAGTAGGAAATGTCACAAAATTGATTCATTCTTTCTTGAAGGGATTGTGGCATAGTAGAAGGGTGATTGAACCTTTTCGAAATCGCGTTGATAAAAATGCTCGGTTAATAAGAGGGTATATATGGGTAATGTAGGTACTAGACATAAAGCAAAAGGAGAAACGTGATCATGTTTGTATGGCGCAATATTTATCGAGGATTATTAATGGGCGTAAGTGATTTAATCCCTGGCGTAAGCGGTGGTACGATTGCCATGGTGCTTGGCATTTATAGAAGACTGATTAGCGGTATTAATGGATTGATGAGTAAGAATTGGAAAAAAGAACTTGGGTTTTTTATTCCCCTTTTAATAGGCGTAGGACTTGCTTTACTGCTCGTTAGTCAGCTTATGGAGAAACTGCTCGAGCATTATCCACAGCCTACGTTCTTTTTCTTTATTGGCTTAATTATTGGGGTTGTCCCTTTTTTATTAAAAAAAGTAGACTATAAGAAAACGTTCGAGCCTTTCCATTATGGATTGTTAATTGTAGCGGCGATTTTAATTGCTTCCACTTTGTTTCTAAAAGGGGATGGATCAGGAGAGGTGATGAAATCGTTAAGTATGGTTGATTACATCATTCTGTTTTTCTCTGGCTGGTTAGCTAGTACAGCGATGATTCTTCCTGGAGTAAGTGGCTCTTTTGTCTTATTACTGCTTGGGTCATATCAGACTGTTATCCATGGTCTTTCATCGTTTCAAATTCCCCTCTTACTAACGGTAGGAGCAGGCATTATTATTGGATTAAGCTTAACAGGTAAGGTCATTGCTCACTTACTTTCAAAATATACGGTTTCGACTTATGCCGTTATGATTGGTTTAGTGATCGGCTCAGTCGTTGTGTTGTATCCAGGATTTCAGTCAGATGTTGGACTTGCGGTAGCGAGCCTCTTAACATTATTGGGGGGACTTGGCGCAGCTATAGTACTTGGAAAAATTGAACATAAGGAAGAATAACAAAAACCGCAGGAAAACCTGCGGTTTTTGTGTGTCTTATTGCTCTTATTGCTTTGGTTTTGTATGAGGAAACACAAGATGTTTCATCATAAAGAAGCTTGAAGCAGAAGAGAGGAACATGGCTAGTCCTTTTGAAATATTACGTTCAATGTAGCGTGGCAGCGTGATCCATTCGAATATCAAGAGAGCGCCATAAAAGACAAGGTTGCTAATACCAAGTGCGATGATGGCCTGAACTAGAAATAACAGCACCTGTTTTTTGTCATGGATCGCTTTTGAAGGGAACGTGAGCTTGGCATTCCAGAAATAGCTGTTAATGATCGCCAGAACGTATGAAATTGTGTTGTACATAATAAGCTGGATTCGATCATCTGTTGGAAATAACAGCATGAGCAGGTTTAAAGCACCTATATCAACTAGTGCATTCATCACACCAATTACACTGAAACTCATCACCTGTTTAGAACCCTTGCCAATTCTCTGCTGCTTCATATACTCATCCTTCTATCTATTGAATCGCCTGCTGCTGTTCTTCTTGCTTTTGCTCAATGGCGGACTCATAGAAATCAAGTAGCTGTTGAGCTGGACCTCGCCAACCGTAATCTCTAGAATGCTCGTAAGCTTCTTTTGACATTTTTTCTAATAGCCCTTTTTCCTGAAGGCGATTAATGACTTCAGTGAGGTTACCGTTCGTTCCTGAACGATAGAGTAGACCTGTTGAACCATCCTCAACCTGTTCGTTCGTTGGACCAGATTCTGCGGCAATAACAGGAAGGCCACTTGCCATCGCTTCAAGTATGACAAGCCCGAGCGTTTCAGTCGTTGATGGAAACATAAACGCATCTGCAGAAGCATAAGCCCTTGCTAGCTCTTCTCCGTGTAGAAAACCAGTAAATGATACGTTATCAAGATGACCAAAGTTCTTTTCAAGTTCACCTCGATAAGGGCCATCCCCAACAATCGCCAGGTGAGCATCTGGCTTGTCTTCAAGCATCGGAACGAGCGAATCGATTTCTTTCTCGAATGCAAGTCTTCCGACAAAGAGGAGAAGGGTTTTATCTGGATTGTCGTTTGATAACCGGCGTCTCATATTGCTGTCACGAAGTTCAGGATTAAAGCGTTCAGTATCAACACCGCGTTTCCACAAATGCATGTTATAGAAGTTTTGTTCATTTAACTCTTCTAATATGGCTTGTGACGTACAGAGGTTAATATCCGCTTTGTTGTGCATTCTTCTGAAGTGCCACCAGAGAAGAGGTTCCGACCATGACATATTGTAGTGATCAGCGTATTTAGGAACGTGAGTATGATAAGAAGCAATAAGCGGAACCCCTAGTTTCTTACCATACTTGATACCAGAATAGCCCATAAAAGCCGGATTAACGACATGTACAAGATCAGGATCAAACTCCTCTAAATAGGTTTTAATCACACGAGTTGGCATGCCGAATTTCCGATGTTTATATAGAAAGAATGTACGAGGCTGAACTCCATCAAAACGAATATTCCGATAGCTGCGCACTCCTAAATCTGGAGCAATGACCTGAATATCATGCCCTTGATCAATTAAATAATCGATCGATGCACGAAGTCTTGTCACCACGCCATCTGTTGAAGGAAGGAATGTCTCTGTTACGATGGATATTTTCATAAGAACACCTCAGTTAGTATTGTGCATCTTTTACTTCCAGGTCACGTTAGGAAGAACGTTTTCTTTCAGTACGCGGTCTTTGTATTTGAGAGCTGTATCAAGCGTTCTCGAAATGTGTTCATCTGTTAAAAGAGAAGGCTCAAGACCAAGATCAATTAAGCTCGTGTTTACAGCGTGATAGTAGTGCTCTTCTTTCTCAACACGAGGATTCTCAAGGTGATCGATGTTAACTTTGAGTCCTTTAGCTTCAGCTACACGCTGAACTTTCTCAGCCAGTTCAAGTACAGAAAACTCTTCAGTAAACTGATTGAACACACGGAATTCTCCTTTGTCGGCCGGGTTTTCTGCTGCAATTTCTACACAGCGAATCGTGTCCTTAATGTTTAAGAAAGCGCGCGTTTGTTTACCAGATCCGTACACTGTTAAGTTATGGCCAATGGCTGCTTGAATGATGAAACGGTTAAGGGCTGTACCAAATACACCATCGTAATCAAGGCGATTGATTAAACCTTCATCAAGTTCATCTTCATCTGTATGAAGTCCATAAACAATTCCCTGATTTAAGTCTGTTGCACGAATGCCCCAAATTTTGCAGGCAAACTGAATGTTATGGCTATCATGTACTTTTGATAAATGATAGAACGATCCCGGCTGTTTCGGGAACGGAAGAACGTCTTCACGTCCTTTATGTTCTATTTTTATGTATCCTTCTTCGATATCTATGTTAGGCTGTCCATACTCACCCATTGTGCCCAATTTAATTAAGTGACAATCAGGTGTAACTTCTTTAATCGCATAGAGCACGTTCAAGTTACCAACAACGTTATTCGTTTGTGTAAATACCGCGTGCTCACGATCGATCATAGAATATGGTGCTGAGCGCTGTTCAGCAAAGTGAACAAATGCTTCGGGCTGTACTTGCTTGAAGATTTCTTTTAAGAAGTCATAGTGCATCAAATCACAATCATACGTTGTGATATGCTTACCTGATTTTTCTTCCCATAATTTCACTCGTTCTTCAAGGGGTAAGATGGGGGTGAGTGAGTTCGATTGAAGCTCATCATCCCATTTACGGCGTACCATGTTATCAATGATCGTAACCTCATGGCCCTGTTTTGATAAGTAAAGTGCGGTTGGCCACCCACAGAAACCATCTCCGCCTGCTACAATAATTCTCATAGATTTTACCTCCATCACAATGGTCGATTTAGTTGTAGATATCCTTGCTTTATCAAATATTTACGATAGCATTCCTCAAGATGGCATTCAACTCGCAACAATCAATTTACGAAATCTTTAAACCAATCCGAAAATGTATCATTATTTCTTTCCCTAAAAAGAGTATCACTACACCTTTTAGTTTGCATGAAACGCTTCATAAAAACAATTAATTAATTTAGAAAATTCAAAACGGTCATTTTAGGAATATGGTAAAATAATAAAAAATGCTATCAAACGAATTATCTCATCATAACGCCTACTATTTTTTCATTCATATTAGCAACTGTTATCTGGACATTTAAAGACATTGAAGAATAGGAGTGATTTTCCCTATGTAAACTGACTACCCTTTAGTTCATTTGTAAGACCAAAATAAAAAGGGGTAGTTATGATGAGACTACGTTCATTTCGTTTCTTGTGGATTGGCCAGGGGTTTGCCAACACGGGAGATGTTCTATATATTGTGGCGCTAATAGCTGTTCTTTATCAATCAACAGGTTCAGCACTTTATCTTTCCCTGCTACCATTTACTATTACGATCGCTCGATTTGTAAGTGGAATGTGTGCACCGCTAGTCTTGAACCGCTTTTCGTTAAAAGGATTACTAGTCGGATCACAATGTATAAAGACAGTGTTGTTGGGGATGCTTGGCTTGTCTTTATGGCTTTTTGATCCTTCAATACTGATTATTTTAGTTCTTGTTTTTATCATCGCTTTTCTTGATGGGTGGGCCGCACCTGCTCGAAATGCCATGCTCCCTCAACTCGTTACGGAGGATGAGCTTGCGAAAGCGAATAGTTTTGTAGCGGTTGTTGATCAGTCCATTCAATTTGGCGGTTGGGCACTCGGTGGTATTCTTGTAGCAGCAACGTCAGGCTCCTTCGTTATATGGGTTACCTTTGTGATGTACGTGATTTCCACACTGATGATGGGGTTAATTGTTGTGAGGGATCACAGAGAAAGGAAGACGAAAATTCATATGATGAGCGGATGGAGGTTGATTTGGAAGCATCCTGTTCTGCGTATATTTCACATTATGATTTTTATTGAAGCGATAGCAAATGTCGTTTGGATTGCTGCTATCCTTTATATTTTTGTCGAAGAAGTTCTTATGAAATCAGAAGCGTGGTGGGGATATCTTAATGCGTGCTTTTTCATCGGCTTGATAGCAGGTGGAATGGCCGTATCCAAATACACGAATTGGTTTGAACGTTATATGAAAGAAACGCTTCTCGCCACGTGCTTCGCGATTAGTATTTTAACGTTTGTTTTTGGTTTAATAAGTGTTCCTGTGATTGCACTTCTGTTAACTGTGCTCTCAGGAATGGTGGAACAAATAAAATCAATTGCGATGGTGACATTCATCCAAAAGAAATGCCCGAAAGATTCACTTCCTGAAGTTTTTAGCGCTCAAAGCGCTCTGATATCCATTACGTTTGGTCTTGGCTCTTTGCTATACGGTTTTCTTGCTGAGACGATTAGTGTTCCATTTGTTTTTGCTTTATCAGGAGTTTTACTATTAGCATCGGCTTTTTACTTATTGAAGAGCATGCACTACTTAACAGAATAATAAAGTAGAGCCCCTTTGCTAGCAAAGGGGCAGTTTAAGTTGGTTATCGATTTTTGTCCTTATTCCCCGTTACATCAATGGCAGGTGTATTGTTTCCGAGGTAGCTCGTGGGTTGAGCTGGTTCTTCGCCATAGAAGTCTTCATTGATCTTTTCATCAACATTGACAGGTGCTTGTCCTTTGTAAAATGAATCGTTTATCTTTTTGTTTGCTTGTGTTGTGTCACGCTTCATTTTTTACCTCCTGATTTCGTTAGGATCTTTCTAGCATGTGTAGTGAATGGAGGATTATGATTCATCTCGATGTAAAGTAAGCTTTACGTAAAGTGAGCTTTACCTTATAATGTAAATGAGAAGTGAGGAGGCTTTTTAGTTGAAAAATGTACTCCGTGAGAAAAGAACAGAACAAGGGTATTCCCAGGATCGCCTAGCCGAAATACTTGGTGTATCAAGGCAAACGATTATTTCAATTGAGAAAGGAAAGTACAATCCATCTTTACCGCTCGCACTTGAAATGGCGAGGTTGTTTGGAACGATTGTGGAGGAGATTTTTTATTTGGATTCTGAGGGGGATTAGAAGTGGCAATGAATAAAACGTATATCGGATTTGGCGTCTTTTTTGCGTTGAATGCTTTATTACTGATTAGTGTTGGTCTTGGCACAGGAAATGAACCTATTCCTGCAAGTTATATGATGATGAGTATGTCTATTATGACCTTTTGCTTAAGCTATCTTCAGCCGCAGTTTAAGGCACGGGACGAGCGAAGTCGAATGATTCGAGAGAAAGGGATGTTTTATTCGTACTTTGCTGTACTAGGTTATATCATGGTGTTTCTTTTTCTTCTACAATTCAACATAGTGAATATTAGCTCAGTAACAGTGCTGAGTGCATTAGCCGCCATGCTGATTAGCACAGTCTTTGTTTCCATGGTGATCGTCGCTAAAAGACATTAATTTTTATCACGATGATTAAAGATGGCAAGAATCGGGAAACCCTTTTTGTGAGATCATAAAAAGGAGTTGGATTGACATGAGTAAATCATTACAAGCTTATTTTACAACAGAGAACGATGCAGAGAGTGCAAAAGCTGATTTGCAGGCTTATTCGGTAAGTCAATTGTCAGTTGAACATATTCCAGAAGATCAAAAGCTTAGTATCGATACACCAGTTCAGGGACAGGGAACTGCTACCCCGGCTGGAGCGAATAACGATTTGTTTTTCTCTAATGAAACGCCAACAGGCAAGCAAGAAGAAAATGCTGATCCATCTGAGGAAGCGGACAGAGAGTTTCGCTACGTGTTAGTTTTTAATACAGAAGAGCAAGACGACACGGATCTGCGTGAAGTTGTATCGAAGCATAATGGCGCAATGGAAAAATAGATAAATTGGAAAAAGCTGCGCAATGATGCGCAGCTTTTTTTTGTGGGGGGAAGCGGGGGTCACGCACCTAACCCCAGCTTCACTACCGCGTTATTCAACCACAGTATGAAATCTGAAAATGGTGGATAGGATGAAATAGAAGTGGAGGAAGAGAAAGACAGAACGCTTAATGTTCGCTATACTGTGATAGGAAGCGCATCGGAAGTGGCAAAATACATAAAGGTTTGCTTCAATAGGAGTGACACAAAACGTTACGAATTTATAGTCAGATTCCTTTGATTCAGGGGAGAAAAAAAGGTATACTGATACCTAGATGATAATGATTATAAAAAGATAGTTTATTTAATTAATCACTGTATGAGAGGGGAACACATTCATGGCTAAAAAGACAATGGGATTACTTGTAATGGCGTATGGAACGCCTTATAAAGAAGAGGATATTGAACGTTATTACACACATATTAGAAGAGGCCGCAAGCCATCTGACGAGCAGCTAAAAGATCTTCAGGACCGATACAAAGCAATTGGTGGAATATCGCCACTTGCCAAAATTACGGAAGATCAGGCGAAAGGGCTTGAAGCTCACCTTAATGAAATTCAAGATGAAATTGAGTTTAAGCTTTATATCGGATTAAAGCATATCGAGCCTTTTGTAGAAGATGCGGTACAGCAAATGCACAATGATGGTATTGAAGAAGCCGTTAGTATTGTGTTGGCGCCTCACTTCTCTACATTTAGTATCAAATCTTATAATGGACGAGCAAAAGAAGAAGCTGGAAAACTAGGTGGCCCAGTTATTCATTCTGTTGAGAGCTGGTATGACGAGCCTAAATTTATCTCTTATTGGGCGAAGCGTATTAAAGAGATATTTGAAGGGATGGCAGATCAAGAACGCGAGAAATCTGTCCTAATCGTTTCCGCGCACAGTTTACCTGAAAAAATCATTGCAAATGGAGACCCTTATCCAGACCAATTGAAAGAAACGGCAGATCTTATCGTAGCAGAGTCAGGTGTGAAGAACGTGGCAATAGGATGGCAAAGTGAAGGGAACACTCCAGATCCATGGATTGGCCCAGACGTACAGGATTTAACAAGAGATCTTTATGAAAAACAAGGTTTTACATCGTTTGTTTATGCTCCAGTAGGATTCGTAGCCGATCACTTGGAAGTATTATTTGATAATGACTATGAATGTAAAGTTGTAACAGATGAAATCGGTGCAAATTATTATCGACCAGAAATGCCAAACGCACAGGAAGAATTCATCGATATTCTTTCAACTGTCGTGTTAAAAGAATTAAATAAACAATAATGAAAAAGGCGCAGTCTTGCAAGGCTGCGTTCTTTTTTGTGAGAAATTCCAAACTGCTTCTGAAGAAACAAATTGACAACTAGCGTAAAAGAAGATAAAGTAATGAGAAATTCATGCATCGTAAATAACAATAGGCTAGGAAGAGGAAGCAGTAGCGTGTTATGACGAGTAGTGTCAGAGAACCAGTGGTTGGTGTGAACTGGTACAGTCTAACCGTGAATTACCCCTCAGAGCCTTCTTGATGAACAGAGTGATCTAACTAGTCAGGAACGGGAAAACCGTTATCGTATTCGAGCCGGAAGAAGTTATTTCTTCAATCAGGGTGGTATCGCGTGTAAGCCACGTCCCTACTATATAGAGGGGACGTGGCTTTTCATATGAAATTTAATAATTAGGAGGTCGACAGGAATGAACTCAATCATGGATCAATTAACAGAAGAACAAAGAAAGGAAATGGAAAGGCAATATGTGGTTTATACACATGGAACGAGTCAAGTCATTCCTGGAGATGAACTTAAGCATAAAATAGCCACTTCGATTTTTAAGAATAAGCCACTTAAAGTGAAATTGGGTCTTGATCCTTCTGCGCCCGATGTCCATGTTGGTCACACCGTTGTGTTAAATAAGTTAAGGCAGTTTCAAGAAAATGGCCATATCATCCAACTCATTATTGGAGACTTTACAGGTAAAATTGGTGATCCTACTGGAAAATCAACAGCAAGAGTGCAGCTAACGGATGAAGAGGTGAAACGAAATGCTGGAACTTATCTTGAGCAGTTTGGTAAGGTTCTTGATCAAAGCAAAGTGGAGCTCCACTACAATGCGGCGTGGCTATCTGAACTAAAGTTTGAAGACGTTATTGAACTCGCTGGAAAAATAACGGTTGCTCGTTTACTTGAGCGCGATGATTTTGAAAATCGAATGAAGGCGAATAAGCCTGTCTCGCTTCATGAGTTCTTTTACCCTTTAATGCAGGGCTATGATTCTGTTCATCTTGAAAGTGATATTGAGCTCGGTGGAAATGATCAATATTTCAACGTTTTAATGGGGCGTCACCTTCAAGAGCAGTTCGGAAAAGAGAAGCAAGTCGTCTTAATGATGCCTCTTCTAGAGGGATTAGACGGGATTGAAAAAATGTCTAAATCCAAAGGGAATTACATTGGGATTACAGAGAAGCCATCAGAGATGTATGGAAAAGCGATGTCGATTCCTGATGAGCTGGTCGTCAAATATACCGAATTAATCACGGATCTATCTCTAGAGGAAAAGCTTACGGTTCGTAAAGAAATTGAACAAGAAGAAATCCATCCAAGAACAGCTAAAATGAATTTAGCTAAGACGATCGTTCGCATGTTTCATGGAGAAAATGCTTCTGAAAAAGCAGAAGTGGAGTTTCAACAAATCTTTCAGCAAAAGCAGCTTCCAACCGATATTGAGGAAGTCATATGGGATGGAGATCGGATGGTAACTGTGCCAACATTGATCGCTAAACTAGGCATGCTACCTTCAACAAGTGAAGCTAGACGAATGGTGAAGAATGGCGGTATTAAGCTAAATGAGGTAAAAGTAACAGAAGTGAATGAGGAAATTGAAGTGAAAAATGGATTGGTCATTCAAGTGGGCAAAAGGAAATTCAAGAAAATAAAACTAGCATAGTAAAAATTTCCCCCTCGAATAGAGGGGGAGGATTTTATTATTCTGTAATGGTGACACTTTCTTCGGTATGTTCATGAAGACCTTCATCGTTCTCTACATGGATGGTAACGGTGTAGTCACCAGCTTCTTTAAAAGAAGTCGTTCCTTCATATTCCCCATCCTTCATTTCTTCAGCGTCAACCCACTCAGCTTTTTCTTCATCTACTTTCGAAATTTCAAAGCGAACGTCAGCACCAGTTAAGGCTTCTTCGTCTTTTTGAAGGTGTGCCATGAACGAAACATCTTCATTCGCTTTTATCTCTTCGGGCTTCATAAGATGGATGGATACGTCGCTTTCGTGTTCGTGCGCGTGTTCATCAGTTTCAGAAGCAGCTTCTTCTTCAGAACCGACCATCATTTCATTTTTCGGCATCGTATGTAGGTCACGAGCTGTCACGTGAGATTGAACGAAGTATTTACCAGCATCGTCGAGTTCCTTTTCAGCAGTATAAACGCCTTCACCATCATGAGAAGCTTCGATCATTTCACTATCTTCTTTGGAGCCTTCTTTCCATACTTCAAACATAACTTCGTCAGCATCGTCTACCTTTTCATCACCCTGTGTAACCGTTGCAGAAAAAGTAATCTTTTCACCTTTTTCTACTTTTTCAGGAGTATCTAGTGCAACATCAAGTGTTTCGACCTGAGTTTCCTCTGCCGTCGAGGCGTTGTTAGACTCATTTGCATTATCCTGTCCGCACGCTGCTAGCACCATAGAAATGCTAAGGATAGATACCCACGATCCGATTTTTTTCATAACAATTTTTCCTTCCCTTCATTTCTTACGTCCATTTCTGAATAAACAGTATGGCCACTTCAGTAATCTTGTAAACCTTTATCCACACTTTAATAGTAAGAAAGTTATAACCTAATCTCAAGGCTAATTCATGAATAGTTGTGTCTAGCTGGCAACAAAAGAGATTGATAGAAGTTTTATACGATTGAATTTAAAAGAGACAATAAAAAAACGATCCTTATTGAAAGCAAGGATCGGAGAGATTAAACAAGAGCTTCTTTTGTTTCAAAATGAATCATCATCCATTTCTCGATATCTTGAAAGCCTATTCGCTTGTAAATGTTTCCTGCCTCTGGATTATCATAGAAAAGACATAGGACTTTTCCTTCCTTAAGGACGTCATAACAAAGCTTACTTGTACATTTTGAAGCATAGCCTTTTCGTTTATAATTTGCCAATGTACAAACACCAACGATCATCGCTGATTGAGAATTTTCTGCTGCGGTAGAAGCTGCTGACACAGGCTTCCCATCCTCCTCAATAAAGTATGTTCTTGATACTCCTTTTTCCTGATTTCGTCGCTTTTCTTCTACGGTCTCAGATGAGTCAAACTCACCAATTTGTTCATGAAGAGAATGGATGTGACTTAGGTCAAGCGATGAAGCGACTTGTACATTGGTGATGTTATCGAGGGCAAGTTCGTTAGTACTCTCACATTTCGCATAGAACAATTCACGACTTGAGCGAAAAGGATGGGAAACAAAGGGTTGTATTTGACTTGTGACCCGTTTAAGTCCTGACATCATAAAGAAATCGCTGTCTTCTGAAATCACTTTTGCAAAACCTTTTGCGTCAAAATCCTCAGGTGCAAACGGAATATAGTTTTTTTCATATTTTAATAAAACAGCTCGCAATGTACCATCCTCTAAGAAATCACCCCAAAGCTTCTGGAAAGGTTGATCATACCCATAAGCTTCAATATCTCCTAAAATGAACAAGTTCTCTGCAGCGTGTGGTGTTAATAAGGAGAGGCATTGAAGATGATCATTTTCAGTTAATCTTCTAATCAATTGATAGTTTCCCCCTTTCTAATTCTAACAACCAATTTTACATAAAATAACACAAAAGTAAATAGATTATGAAAATTTATGCTAATCTAAAAATATAGTGGGATTTAGAAAGGAAATGAGGCAATTGATAAAAGGGATTCTTTTTGATTTTGATGAGACGCTTTTGAATAGGAAAGACTCAGTGAATATCTTTATTCATGACCAATATAAACGCTACCTCACATCTTTAGCAGACATAGAGGAAGAACAGTTTTGCTCACGTTTCATTACTTTAGATAACAATGGGTATACGTGGAAAGATCGCGTTTACGAACAGCTAGTAGATGAATATGAACTAACAATATCTTCAGAAGCGCTTCTAGAGGATTATATTTGTTCCTTTCACCTTCATTGTAAACCTTTCAATGGTTTGATCGATATGCTAGATCGCTTAAAAAGCAGTGGGTACTTACTTGGTTTAATCACCAATGGAAAAACAGCATTCCAGTATAGAAATATTAGTGCTCTGGGAATTGAAAACCATTTTGACGTTATTCTTATTTCTGAACAAGAGGGCGTGAAAAAACCAGAGAAAGTGATTTTCCAGCGTAGCCTTGAGCGGCTTGATTTAAAAGCTTCTCAAACCGTTTTTATAGGGGATCATAAGATAAATGATATAAAGGGTGCTAGTGACGCTGGAATGAAAACAATATGGAAGAAAGGGTTCAATACATCCGAAGAGTTAGGAGACGCCTCGATCCAATCGTTATTAGAAATTCCACAAGTGTTGAATGAGTGGAAGCGATTAGGCATGTAGAAATTTAGCGTAATCTATCAACAAATTGATCTGTTGAGATCGGATCTGCAAACCATTGAAGTGTCTGGTTATGATGCTGGATGATTTTTTTAGCGTTTAGTAGAGACGTATCCCAAGTACTGTGAGCATCTTCAATTAAACTGATAGAAAATCCTTTACTATAGGCGCTCCTACATGTTGAATCTACACAAACTTCTGTTTGAATACCAGTTATAAGAAGATGATTGATGTTTTTAGAATGGAGTTTTTCTTCCAGGCGAGTGAGATGAAAGGCATCTGGTGTTGTTTTGTAAATCACTTCATCTTCCTTTTCGATGGTGAAAAAGGGATGAAGCTCCCAATCAATCGTGTTCCGCTTTAGGTGATTTCCATTTGTTTCATGCTGGATATAGTAAACTGGTATGCGTTCTGATTTAGCGGAGGCTGTGATTTTTTTTAAGTTGTATAGTAGCCTGGCATCTTGGTAGACGGAAGACCCGCGATGAAACATTCCATTTTGGACATCAATGAGAAGCAGAGCAGTAGTGTTCAATCATATTCCCCCTTAAATAAACGAACAAATGTTCTTGTTCAATCATACCCCGTATTTGAACGAAAATCAACCGATATATGGAATGAAAGCATGCATTTGTAAAAGTAAGACGTTTAAAAGAGAGGAGAAACGGGGACATTTTAATTGTATGCAAATTAGAAGGAGCTGATATTCAATGAGTAATGTAATGTTTACTTCACAAGCAACTGCAGAAGGCGGACGTAATGGACAAGTTAAATCTTCGGACGGTTTAATTGACTTAAATCTTGTTATGCCAACAGAAAAATCAAGCGAAACTGGCTCAAACCCTGAGCAACTGTTTGCTGCTGCTTATGCGGCTTGTTATGATGGTGCATTAAATCTTGTGGCATCTAAGAAGAAGATGGATATTGATTCGAAAATCACAGCAGATGTTAGCTTATTGAAAGATGAAGCTGACAATGGCTTTAAAATCGGCGCAGCTTTAAATGTAGAAATTAAAGGTGTAAGCCAAGAAGATGCAGAAATGCTCGCAAAAGAAGCTCACAAAGTATGCCCTTACTCCAAGGCAACGCGAGGCAACATTGATGTAGAAATTAATGCAAAAGCTGTGTAACAGATGAAAGCCGTTCTCCAACAAAGGAGAACGGCTTTTTTTCTTGTCTAAAATCTGCTTTTTAACTATAAGAGACGTAAGTTATTTTTGGAATTCAATATCTTCTGGGAGTTCTGTTACATCAGCCCCGTTAAAGAACGTCTTTGATAGATCACGAATCGTTCCATCTTCAAGCATTTCTTCAATTACTTCATTCACTTCAGTAATAAGCTTTTCGTTTTCCTTATTCATCAAAAGACCGCCTTCACTTGGCATATATTGAATAGCAGGGTGAATGGTAAGGTCAAGTTCAGGAAATGCCGCTAGAGCCAATCGCTGCAAGTAAACATCATTTAAAATGACATCGGTTCTTCCGTTGTCAACGTCGCGAAGGTATTGCTCATTTGTCGCATTATCATAGATTACTTCTTCAGCGCCTTTTTCCTTTGCGAGTTTCATGAAGTTCGTTGTAGCTGCACCGGCTGCTTTCTTTCCTTCTAAATCGTCGATTGAGTCTATACCAGATAGATCCTCCGCACGAACGATAGCCGTGCCGTAAGAATGTTTGTATGGCGTAGAAAGTGCAAATTTTTCTTTGCGCTCTTCTGTAATGCCGATATCATTAGCAGCCATATCGACTTTTCCTGTTTGAACAGCTGTCAGCATTCCGTCAAAACCCATTTCAACAAATTCCACTTCTAAATCCAAACGGTTGGCCAGTTCTTTCACAATTTCTACATCAAAGCCAGTTAAATCGTTTGTTTCTTGCTCATGATAAGAAGTTGGATAAAGTGTACCAGAAGTCGCTATTTTAATTGACTCAGCATCCTGGATCTCTTCCCAAGCAGTGTCTCTTTCTTCTTCAGAGCTATTATTGCTGCACGCTGCTAGAATTGATACAACTATCAAAACGAGCAACAGTAAAAAACGATTCGATCTCATGATCATGTCCCCCTTTTTTAAATCAGAACATTACCATAGCAAAGCAGCTTCGGCTTAAGCAAGAGATTTGTCCTAAATATTTCTAATTATAAGACTGGTGAGAGGGACTACCGTATAGGTTTGGATGAGAAGAATGATTCGGGCGAGACGTAATACCCAGTTTAGTTTATAGAAGATGGGGTAACTGTACCGTAATTAATTTTTTATGGAAGTTATTTCATTAATTCACTAACGGAAGGGGATTAGCTGTGAAACATTCTGTGGGGACTTTTACGCATCGGTATTCCGTTGTGCATCATCAAACACAGGTCGCGATTCAACATTCGAGACGATTATCTAAGAAGAAGATAGATATTCGGAAGCTTTCTCAAATGACCGGCTTTTCTGAAGAACAAATTCTTGAATCGATGGAGTTCAGTGATCCAAGTGTAAAAGTTTCTCGTCCGACTCTTCCTAAGCAAACCCTTTATTTGGATGTATAATAGAAGGTCACATAAGTGATGTTTGATTGAAATCGACTGCTAAAGTCGATTTTTTGTTTGTCTAAAATTTGGAGAAAAAAGGGTAAATCTGGTTAGTTTGAATTTTATAAGGGTAAATGATAATGTAGTCAGACTAGTGAAAAAATGATTGGGATATGTTGAATTTGATTTTGCTACCAATCTGAAAGGAGAGATCTATGAAAGAAAAGGAAAGTCAAAGAAAGAACCCGGTCTTTTGGGTATCGGGTATAGTCGTATTGTTACTTGTGATTTGGGGAGCTGTGGTACCTAAGTCATTTGCATCCGTAGCTAGCTCAGTTTACTCGTTTACAACGAATGCATTTGGCTGGTTTTACTTAATAGCGGTTATTTTCTTCGTGGTTTTTTGTTTCTATTTAGCTATTAGTAAATACGGTAAAATTCGCTTAGGTCCAGATGATGAGAAACCTCAATATCCATTCTTCACCTGGATTGGCATGCTGTTTAGTGCTGGTTTTGGGGTAGGTCTTGTTTTCTGGGGTGTCGCAGAGCCAATGACGCATTTCGCTAACCCACCAGCAGGTTTTGGTGTTGAAGGAGAGACAGAGCAGGCAGCAAAGCTTGCCATGCGCTATTCTTTTTTTCATTGGGGAATTCACCAGTGGTCGGTCTTTACGGTTGTAGGGCTTGTGATGGCTTATTTCCAATATAGAAAAGGTCGTAAAAGCTTAATCAGTGAAACGATTTCAAGTAAGTCTAAATCAGGAAGTAAGGCATCGTGGAAGAAGATCATTAACATTCTTGCGGTCATTGCAACCGTGATGGGTGTAGCCACATCACTTGGATTTGGTATTTTGCAAATCAATGGTGGGCTGGATTATATGTACGGACTTCCGCAAAATGCGGTCGTTCAAATTAGCATTACTGCCATTCTTTTCGTCTTGTATATGGCATCTTCAACTACAGGATTAAACAAAGGCATCAAGTACTTAAGTAATTTAAATTTGGCTTTAGCTCTTATCTTAATGCTATTCGTTCTTTTTCTTGGACCAACTGTTTTTATACTTGAGAGCTTTACATTAGCATTAGGTGGGTATATTCAGAAGTTCATTGAAATGAGTTTCTTTATGACCCCTTATCAAGGTGGAACATGGGTGAAAGAATGGACCGTGTTTTATTGGGCATGGGTCATTGCGTGGTCGCCATTTATTGGAGCTTTCGTTGCTCGTGTCTCTAAAGGACGTTCCATTCGCGAAATGATTTTTGGGGTTCTGATTGTCCCACCGTTTATTGCTATGGTGTGGATAGCTGTATTCGGAGGAGCGGCTTTCCATCTCGATCTATTTCAAGGAACAGCGATTGCCGATGCTGTTAATGAGGATGTGACAAGTGCATTATTCGTGACGCTTGAACAATTTCCGTTAACTCAGGTGTTATCGACGCTATCTATCTTTTTGATTTGCGTCTTTCTTGTTACTTCTGCGGATTCGGCTACTTTTGTTCTCGGTATGATGACCTCTGACGGTGATTTGAATCCTTCTTTATTTTCAAAGCTTGTTTGGGGAACGCTTATTGCTGCTATTTCAGCAGTATTGATTATTAGTAGTGGTCTTCAGGGACTTCAAACAGCTTCGCTTGTTGCTGCGTTACCGTTTACAGTAATCTTGATTATCATGTGCGTTAATCTGTTTAAATCATTACGTAATGAAGCGAAAGAAGCAGAAGGAAAAAGAGAAAAAACGTTACTAAAAAAATTAGCCGAAGCTTCTAAAGAGAAGAAAGAAAATCGTCAAAAACAATCTTCTTAAATTGTGATTTCCTCAGAAATTAAAAAGTAACTATATCCCTATTGCCTATGTTTCTTGTAGACTAAAGGTGTATGTGCTTAGTTTCGAGGTAGACTTAGGCTCCTATGTCACGAACTTGTGAACGAAAGAGGATTGAGAATGTCGGATATTTTATGGATTTTGTATCTTGGAGTACTTGGAGCACCAGCGATAGGATTTTTGTTAAAAGGAAAGTATAAGACCGCTTCAATGAAGATAGACTTTCTCGTGTCAGCAACAACTTGGACAGGGTTATTTGGATATGTTACTGAAATCAGCATAGGCCCAGCGCTATTATGGAAATTTGTTTTTTTCCTTGGTTTACTTTGGGATCTTCTATTTGTCCTCTACTTTGATCAAAGTGATGAAGCGATTGAGGGAATGAGTGAGAAAACAGTAAAGATGACAACCGTTATCTTTTCGATCATAATGCTTATTCCACTCTATTATGGACTATTTCGCTATGCATTTTAAAATGCTGTGCTAAAACCAGAAACAGTTACTAAAGGTATTAGAAAAGGCGCATCATCCTATTACGGATGATGCGCCTTTCTTTCTTAACCTAGTGCTACGTCAAGGACCATCATGACTGAAAAACCGATCATTAATGAGATGGATGCGATCTGCACATTCCCCTTTTCTTGTGAGCCAGGGATGATTTCTTTTGCTACTACGAAAATCATTGCTCCAGCAGCAAAGCTTAGTGCATACGGTAGTAAAGGTTGAATGTAGATAACCGCTAAGGCACCCACTACGGCAGAAATTGGCTCAACAATTCCTGATAGCTGCCCGTAGAAAAAGCTTTTGGCTCTGGACATACCGTCACCTCGAAGTGGAACAGCAACGGCGGTTCCTTCAGGGATATTTTGTATCCCGATACCGATTGCAAGCGCAATGGCACCAGCAAGTGTGGAGGTTGAAAATTCTGCAGCAACAGCTCCGAATGCTACACCAATAGCTAGACCTTCTGGAATATTGTGCATTGTAATGGAGAAAACAAGCATCGCTGTGCGGTGTTTTGCTTTTTTATCTTTAATTTCTTTAAAGTACAAATCCTCATTAATGTGAGGCAAGATGCGATCTACGAGAAGAAGGAAAAACCCTCCTAATAGAAAACCAACAACTGCAGGAATATAGCCTGGTACTCCTTGTTGTTCAGCCATTTCAATTCCGGGACTGAGCAGGGACCAAAAACTTGCAGCGATCATAACTCCGCCTGCGAATGCGAGCATACCATCAAAGACTTTCTGATTGACGGTTCTAGTAAAGAATACAAAAGATGCCCCAAGTGCTGTGGCGCCCCATGTAAACAACGTAAATAAGAATGCCTGTGTTACAGGGCTTAATCCAACAATCCAATCACCCATGAGTAAACTCTCCTTCTAAGAATCTATCTATTATTTCCTATCGTCATATTTTTTGCCTTCAGGAAAAATCTATACCCTCAAGTCTAATGCGACTGGTGTCGACTGTCAACATTAGTGAATTGCATAGAGCATTTTATAATGGCATGAAAAAAGCCCGGCATTTGCCAGGCTTTGGATTTATTATTTTGTGACTGTTACCGATTGACTCAGCATTGCGAGCATATCATCCTTTATATGCGTCCACATGTCATGATCAGTCGTAAAACGTTCAGTCGTTTCGCTTATAAAAGAAAGAAAGGCCTTTTTAAAGTTCGGATCTCCTTTTGGAGGAAGGGCCTGTTTGGCTTGGTCCACATAAGCTTGAACTTCAGGAGCACGTGGTCCCCATCTTCCAACTTCATTACCCTCTGAATCAATTAAAACGATGATTGGAATCGATCTCGCTGTTCCATTCGTTAAATAGAGATCCATCAATTCAAGATAGTTATCGCGGATAAAATATTTGCATTCTATTAAGGCCTCATTAGCCATTCTCATGAAAATAGGAAGGTTTACCATCGCATCACCGCACCAGTCAGCCGTTATCACAAGGGCACGTAGTTTCTCAGATTGAAGAGAATGAAGAAATTCAAGATTGGATTTTTCGAGCTCGAAATGATTGTAGATGGTTAATAAATCACCTTTATGCTCGTCCATACTATGAATGTATTGTTGCATCGTCATACCCTGGTCAAACCAATTTGTTAGATTCATTGAGAGCCCTCCTTTATTCCTACACAGTTATTATACTACGAAAGAGACACGAATTCCTTTTTACAGAGGAGCATTCTTTCAAAGAAGCATATCAATAGTGACATAACCTATGCTGTGATACAATTGAGTCACATTAAAGGATGTGATAAGAGTGAATGCCGTCGAAGCTATTCAAAATACAAAACAGATCTATCATTTAAAAGAAGCGTTAATAAATCGATCAAAACGAGATTATTTGCTTTTTATTCTCAGTATTAATACCGGTATTCGTTTAACACCTCTTTTACATCTCACTCTTCATGATGTTATGAACAATGAGTCTTTCAAAGATTATCTTGAATCCTCTATCACAGAAACTACAGATATTTACCTCAATACAGAAGTAAAGCGCGCGCTTACACGCTACATGGATAATCGACCTCAAAAGACAAACTATTATCTTTTTCATACGAAAAAAGACCCGACACACCCCATTACAAGACAGCAGGTTCATCGAATCTTATCCCAAGCTGGGAAAGAGGCGGGATTAGATCAACCGATTAGTTTCCATAGTTTAAGGAAAACATTTGGTTATCATGCCTTTCAACAGGGAGTTGCTGTGTCATTAATTCAGAAGATATATGGTCATGCAACTAGAAGTGAAACATTAAAATATATTGGTATAAATTCTGCTCAGATTCCGAAACTGAAAATTGATGTTCATTTATAGAAGGGAGGGAAATCGATGGAGACGAATATAGTCATTTTATTTAGCGCCATCTTTTTAATTGGCGGAGTTTTCATGGCGAAGTTTTCTTCTCGCTTAGGCGTACCGGCACTCGTATTATTTATTATCGTTGGAATGATATTTGGTAGCGACGGACTGGGGTATATTTATTTTGATAACGCGTCACTCACGCAGTCACTTGGGATATTAGCACTCGTACTCATTCTATTTGATGGTGGTTTGCAAACCGAATGGCGTCGTACAAAGGCTGTTCTTCCTATTTCATTATCATTGGCAACAGTAGGGGTCCTTGTGACTTCAGGCTTATTTGGTGTAGCTGCCAAAATGATTTTGGATGTTAATTGGAATGAAGCGCTGCTTCTAGGTGCGATTGTAGGCTCAACAGATGCTGCCGCTGTTTTTGCCGTATTGAAGGGAAAAAACATTAAGCGGAAACTACAATCTACGCTCGAAGCTGAATCGGGTTCGAATGATCCGATGGCGATGTTTCTAACACTTGCTTTATTACAACTTGCCATCGGAGAGAAAACATTTGGTGCATCTGTGATTCTTTCATTCTTCTGGCAAATGGGAGCTGGACTCTTATTAGGCGTACTATTCGGGTATTTAGCATCCTGGGCAATGAAGAAAGTTGAGTTGGGATCGAACGGTTTATATCCTGTTCTTTCGATTGCCATTGCCTTAATTACATACAGCGCGACAGATTTGATTAACGCAAGCGGTCTGCTTGCCGTTTACGCTGCTGCCCTTGTCCTTGGTAATACGAAAAGTCTTCCGTATGGACAAGCGATTTTCCGGTTTCATGATGGAATTGCATGGATGATGCAAATATTGATGTTTATTATGCTAGGTCTCCTAGTAAATCCTTCTGAATTATTCTCAACTTGGATTGTATTAAAAGGATTAGCCCTTTCTCTCATCTTGATTTTTATTGCTCGTCCGATTGCAGTGTTTCTTTCGAGTCTTCCGTTTAAATTTACAATAAAAGAAAAAAGCTTCCTTGCTTGGGCAGGATTAAGAGGGGCTGTACCGATTGTGTTAGCAACCTTCCCACTACTTGAAGGGTTAGAAAATAGCCAGCTTTTCTTTAATCTCATATTCTTTATTGTCCTTACATCAGCTCTTGTTCAAGGGGCAACCATTCCATTTGTGGGAAAAAAGTTAGGTTTAACAGGTCCTGAGGTACATGTGCCTTCTCATTCTCTAGAGCTGGTTTCATCGACAACGGTAAATGCAGAAATGATTCCCTATACGATTACTTCTTCTTCTAAATTGATTGGAGAAGAACTATCAGATATATCCTTCCCGGATAAAGTGCTCGTTAGTGCGATTATTCGAAGAGATGAGCTGATTGCGCCATCTGGAGATACCAAAATCAAAGTCAACGATGTGCTTTATATTCTCGTGGAGAATCAAAAGAAATCAGAGTTAGAAAAAGTATTAGGGATCCGCAAGACCATTGGTGGATAAGAAAAAAAACTAGTAGGTATCACTGAAGGGGTTCTCCATTGGAGAGCCCCTTCAGCCGTTTAGTTTATAGAAGGAAGGGGAAAATTTTATCATTGAAGGATTTTGTTCCTAAACTATCCCTCTTCAAATCAAATGAAAAAATCTACGAATCCAGAAAGAAGGTCATAGATTATGCCTGAAGGTCCAGAAATTAGAAGAGCTGCTGATCAGGTGGAAAAAGCATTACTGAAAGGACGCGTGATGGATGTTTTCTTTGCATTCGAACAGCTAAAGGGCTATGAATCCTTATTAAGTGGAGCGGAGGTAAAGAGGGTAGATACGAAAGGAAAGGCAATGCTCATTCGTTTCGATAACGGCTATACAATCTATTCCCATAACCAGCTATATGGAAAATGGGTGATTCGTAATGCCTACAACTATCCAAAAACAAATCGGCAGCTTCGCTTAGCGCTACATAATGAGAAGGAGTCAGCTTTGCTTTATAGTGCATCAGATATTGAAGTTCTACGCGATGAAGAAGTGCCTCTTCATCCATTTATAGCAAAAGTTGGACCGGATTTGCTTAGTGAGGAAGTAAGCGCTGAACAATTGAAGGAACGATTTGAATCACAGGAGTTTCGTAGAAAAAAGTGGACATCATTACTATTAGATCAATCGTTTATAGGTGGAATTGGTAACTATTTAAGAAGTGAAATTCTCTTTCTGGCAGGAATTCATCCTGATTTACGTCCAATGGACTGCACAGATCAGCAATTAGACAAAGCTGCTGAGGCAACGATCACTCTTGTTGAACGGTCATATAAGCATAACGGGATTACAAACGATATTGATCTTGCTATGAAGTTAAAAGAAAAAGGGCAGGCGCGTTCGACATACAGGCACTGGGTCTTTAATCGTGAAGGAAAGCCGTGCCGAATTGATGGAACAGAGATTCAAAAAATCAAAGCGGGATCAAGAAGATTATACTTCTGTCCTACATGTCAGTCGAAAATATAAGAAAAAAACTTGCAAGCGGATTCATGCTTGTGGTAAATTATCTGTAACCGGTTACACAATGTTGAAGGAGTGAAGCAAATGGCTACAATTCGAGATGTAGCAGAGCAAGCAGGCGTATCTGTTGCTACCGTCTCTCGTGTATTAAACGATAATGGTTACGTTGGTGCAGAAACGAGAAAACGCGTGATGGATGCGATCAAAAGCTTGAACTACAGTCCAAATGAAGTAGCGCGCTCACTCTATAAACGACAATCACGGCTTATCGGACTGCTTCTCCCAGATATTACGAACCCTTTTTTCCCTCAGTTAGCGAGGGGGATAGAGGATGAAGTCAATCGAGCAGGATTCAGGTTATTACTTGGAAATAGCGATGAAGAAGCAACGAAAGAGTTGGATTACATTCAAACCTTTTTACAAAATCAAGTTGTTGGTATGATTTCAGCAACAAACAATATAGACAATGAGAATTATACAAATCTTGATCTACCTGTCGTCTTTCTAGATCGTGTGTCAACACAACATCCATCTGTTTATGCAGATGGAATCGAAGGGGGGCGGCTTGCAGCGAGAGCACTAGTTGAGAGAGGCTCCAAAAGAATTACTCTCATTAAAGGGCCTGCACATGTAAAGCCTGCCATGGATCGCTTTCAAGGAGCACTTGCAGAATTAAGTGAAGCAGAAGTTGATTTCTCTGTTCTCTCGACAACGTCTTATGCATTTGATGATGCGGGCAAATGGGCTGAAGAGCTTTTTGCAAAGCATCCAGATACGGACGGAGTGATTGCAAGTAATGATATTGTTGCCATTGCGATTTTGCATGAAGCCCTTCGTCTTGGAAGAAGCATACCTGACGACTTACAATTAATTGGTTACGATGATATCCCATTCAGTAGCCTGTCCTACCCGTCTTTATCAACGATCAGGCAGCCTGCATACGAAATGGGAAAAGAAGCAGCAAAGTTACTTTTGCGAATGATCCGCAAAGAAAAAGAAATTGATCAAACGATTCAATTACCAGTGACATTAATAGAACGAAATACGACAAGAAAGGTTGATCCAAATGCGTAAAGCTAAAATAGCGGTCATCGGAAGCTCTTCAATGGATCTAGTAGTTACTTCTAAGAAACGTCCAGGAGCAGGAGAAACGGTATTAGGAGAATCATTCAAAACTGTTCCAGGGGGTAAAGGGGCTAATCAGGCCGTTGCTGCAGCGCGTCTTGGTGCAGAAGTTTATATGATTGGCTGTGTAGGAGATGACCATTACGGTGAGGCAATCTTAAATAACTTTAAGAAGAATGGTGTTAAAACCGACTATGTGGAACCGGTTACAGGTGTGGAGAGTGGAACAGCTCATATTATTCTTGCAGAAGGTGATAACAGTATTGTTGTTGTCAAAGGAGCGAATGATCATATTACCCCTTCATATATCACTAAAGCAGCTAAGCTCATTGATAGCTGTGATCTAGTGATGATTCAGCAAGAAATACCTGAAGAAACGGTGGAATATGTAGCAGAGCTATGTGAGGAAAAGCAG
Organism: Anaerobacillus sp. 63XJN7_5_ISO-PGPR-S23-430; assembly: GCF_056173695.1. Taxonomy (NCBI): domain Bacteria; kingdom Bacillati; phylum Bacillota; class Bacilli; order Caryophanales; family Bacillaceae; genus Anaerobacillus; species Anaerobacillus sp. 63XJN7_5_ISO-PGPR-S23-430. Next base: position 858,551 of record NZ_CM149686.1, read on the forward strand.
GTTCCGTTGCTACTTAATCCAGCACCTGCAAGGGAAATCTCACAAAAGGTGATTGACGGTGCAACCTATATCACACCAAACGAACATGAAGCGGACGTTCTTTTTAATGGTCAGCCTCTTAGTGAATCGTTACGTACTTATCCTGAAAAAGTGTTCATTACGGAAGGGGCAGCTGGCGTACGCTACTTCAATGGGAAAGAAGAGGTGCTAGTTCCTTCCTTTAAAGTGAAAGCTGTTGATACGACAGGGGCAGGAGATACGTTCAACGCAGCGTTTGGTACAGCGATCGCCGAAGGCAAGGACCTGATAGAAAGCATTACGTTTGGCAATCGTGCCGCTTCTCTTTCAGTTACTAGTTTTGGAGCACAGGGCGGCATGCCTACCCGTGAAGAAGTTGAAAGGAAGCTATCAGAATGAAACGAAGAGGAATGTTAAATAGTCATATTTCGAAAGTACTTGCAGATCTTGGGCATACAGATCAGATTGTCATTGCAGATGCTGGTCTCCCGGTTCCTGACGATGTGAAGAAAATCGACCTTGCCTTAAAACCAGGGCAGCCTGCTTTTACTGACGTTGTGAACGAACTTCTAAATGAAATGGTTGTTGAACGCGTCACGCTTGCTAAAGAAATAGAAGGCAATCAGAAGGTATATGATTGGCTAAAAGGTAAGCTTCAAGATACAGAACAAGATTATGTGGATCATGAAGTATTTAAGGAGAAAACGAAGCAAGCAAAAGTTGTCATCCGTACAGGCGAGACAACGCCATATGCCAACTGTATTCTTCATTCAGGGGTAATCTTTTAAACGAGGTGAGCAGCATGCAAATTAGCATGAAGGAAATTCATAAAGCATTTGGCGCAAATAAAGTACTTGAAGGAGTGAACATTGACATCCAGGATGCCGAAGTTCATGCGCTTATGGGAGAGAATGGAGCAGGGAAATCGACGCTCATGAACATTCTCACAGGTCTTCATAAGAAAGACAGCGGAACAATCGTGATAGATGGACAAGAACGCGTTTTTGATAACCCAAAAGAAGCAGAAGAAAACGGTGTCGCTTTTATTCATCAAGAGCTGAACATCTGGCCTGAGTTAACGGTATTGGAGAACTTATTCATCAATAAGGAACCGGTTACATCTTTTGGGCTAATTCATACGAAAAAAATGAAAGCGATTGCGAATGAGCAATTTAAGAAGTTAGCTATCTCGATTCCTCTTCAGCAGGAAGCTGGGAAATGCTCGGTTGGGCAACAGCAAATGATTGAAATTGCCAAAGCGTTAATGACAGATGCGAAAGTAATTATCATGGATGAGCCGACTGCAGCGTTAACAGAACGCGAAATACAAACGTTGTTCCAGGTGATTCGCTCTCTAAAGAAAAGCGGTGTTTCCATCGTCTACATTTCTCACAGAATGGAAGAGATTTTCACCATTTGTGACAGCATTACGGTTATGCGAGATGGAAAAACAGTCGATACAAAGCCTATTCCAGAAACGAGCTTTGACGAGGTTGTTCGCAAAATGGTGGGGCGAGAATTAACGGATCGTTTCCCGGAACGGTCACCTAAGCTTGGAGAAACGATGTTGGAAGTAAAGGGTTTATCCAGAAAAGGTGTGTTTGAGAATGTTAGTTTCTCAGTAAGATCAGGGGAAATTGTTGGTGTATCCGGACTAATGGGTGCAGGAAGAACGGAAATCATGCGTACCATTTTTGGACTCGATGGGAAATATACTGGTGACATTCTACTGAATGGCAAACAAGTTGTTATTAAAAGTCCTCACCAGGCTGTTCAGTTGGGACTTGGTTTTATTACGGAAGATCGGAAAGAAGAAGGTCTTGTGCTCGATTTCTCGCTAAAAGATAACATTGCTTTACCAAGTCTCTATAGCTTTGCACCAAAAGGGATAATCAATGAGAAGAGTGAAGAAGATTTCGTGGAGCTGTTGATTAAACGACTAACGATTAAGACGGAGTCAGCTAAAACAAGTGCCAAAAACCTTTCTGGAGGTAACCAGCAAAAAGTAGTTATTGCGAAATGGATTGGTATCGGTCCAAAAGTCCTCATTCTTGATGAACCAACACGAGGTGTTGACGTGGGCGCCAAACGCGAAATCTATCAGTTAATGAATGAGTTAACCGATCGAGGAGTGGCGATCATTATGGTTTCCTCAGAGTTACCTGAAGTGCTCGGAATGAGCGATCGCATTCTTGTTTTCCGTGAAGGTCATATGACTGGTGAAGTATTAAAAGAAGAAGCAACGCAAGAGAAAATAATGACGCTGGCAACAGGAGGTCAAGAAGATGAATAATGCGCTAAAAACAAACCATGTTGGGAATATCATGCAGAAGCTTGGACCGCTATTAGGCTTACTCGTTTTAGTTGTAACCGTTTCCATCATGAACCCGAGTTTTTTAGAACCACTAAACCTATTGAATTTACTTAGACAAGTAGCGATCAATGCTTTAATTGCGTATGGCATGACATTTGTTATTTTAACAGGTGGGATTGATTTATCTGTTGGTTCGATTCTAGCGCTATCAAGTGCGCTTATGGCTGGGATGATGGTATCCGGAATTGATCCGATTCTAGCTATTCTCATTGGTTCATTGCTTGGTGCTTTAATGGGCATGGTTAACGGACTATTAATTACAAAGGGAAAGATGGCACCATTTATTGCAACGCTCGCAACGATGACGATGTTCAGAGGGTTAACGCTAGTGTACACGGATGGAAATCCAATTACAGGTCTCGGCGATAGCTATGCTTTCCAACTTTTTGGAAGAGGTTATTTCCTCGGTATTCCAGTTCCAGCGATCACGATGCTGCTTTCTTTCGCAGTGCTTTGGATTATTCTTCATAAAACTCCATTCGGACGAAAAACTTATGCCATTGGTGGTAATGAGAAAGCTGCCCTTATTTCAGGCATTAAAGTCGATAAAATTAAAGTGATGATCTATTCACTTGCAGGTCTACTGTCAGCTCTTGCGGGGGCAATTCTAACGTCTAGATTGAATTCAGCACAACCGACGGCAGGTACATCTTATGAGCTTGATGCCATTGCTGCTGTAGTACTAGGCGGAACAAGCCTCTCCGGAGGACGAGGATTAATTGTTGGTACGTTAATCGGTGCATTAATTATCGGTACGTTAAACAATGGTTTAAATCTACTCGGAGTATCTTCATTCTTCCAGATGGTTGTTAAGGGTATTGTTATTATCATTGCTGTACTAATTGATCGTAAAAAAGCAGCTTAGGAGGATTACTATGAAAAAGCTATTGCCACTTCTGCTTAGTTTGTCACTGCTTGTGCTTGGAGCGTGTTCGCTTCAGCCACCTGAATGGGCGAAACCGAGTCAGGAAACGGATATAGAAGATATTAAAATTGGTTTATCTGTTTCAACGTTAAATAATCCATTTTTTGTTTCGATGAAAGATGGCGTCGAAGCAGAAGCAAAGGAAAATGGAATGGATGTTGTTGTTGTCGATGCGCAAAATGATGCGGCAAAACAGATTAACGATGTAGAAGATCTTATTCAACAAGGAGTCGACGTTCTATTAATTAATCCAACGGACTCAGCTGCGATTTCAACAGCTGTACAATCAGCGAATAGCCTCGGTATTCCCGTCGTTACTCTTGATCGCTCAGCTGAAAAAGGTGATGTGGCGACTCTCGTATCCTCTGATAATGAAAAAGGAGGAGAAATGGCTGGAGAGTTTCTTGTTGAACAGCTAGGTGAAGGAGCTAAAATAGCTGAGCTTGAAGGTGTACCGGGTGCTTCCGCTACTCGTGAACGTGGTCAAGGATTCCATAATATTGCGGATGAAAAGCTTGATGTTGTGGCAAAACAAACAGCGAACTTCGATCGTACGGAAGGGTTAAATACGATGGAAAACTTGCTTCAGGGTAATCCGGACATTAAAGCCGTATTTGCTCATAATGATGAGATGGCGCTAGGCGCTATTCAGGCAATCCAAAGCTCAGGTAAAGATGTTCTAGTTGTTGGATTTGATGGTAACGAAGATGCGATTAATAGCATTAAAGATGGTAAGCTATCTGCAACAGTGGCACAGCAACCTGAAGAGATCGGTTCTCTTGCTGTTCAGGCAGGCGTCGATGTACTAAAAGGAAACGAAGTAGACGAAACGATACCAGTGCCTTTGAAACTTGTTACAGAAGAGACAGAATAACAGTTAACGCTCCCACTATTGGGGGCGTTTTTCTGTTTAAAAGGAAATGTGAGACGAGAGTCGAAATTATTATAGTAGAAAACAAGGAGGTTGTGGAGATGGAAGCGTGGATTGAAGCAATGTTCTCCCAAACGTTTGTCGATGAAGCGATTGATCGGTTTGGTATTCAGAAGATAGGTGTGAAAAAGCTAGGGGATTTCGAAAACTATGTTTTTGAAGTAGAAGAAAAAAACAACTTCTGGATCCTTCGCTTTACTCATAGCTCACATCGCACAATAGAAGAAGTGAAGTCGGAACTTGTATGGGTCAATCATTTATACGATGAAGGGGCTCATGTAGCGCGCGCTTACCCTTCAAAATACAATGAAATGATTGAGATCTTCTCGTCAGCAAATGGGCAGTTCTTTGCCTGTCTATTTAATAAAGTGCCGGGAAGAGCGGTTAAAGTTGATGATCCTATATTTGGATCTCCCTTGTTCGAAGCATGGGGAAAGGAAATTGGGAAACTGCACGGTATTTCCATGAGAAATCAGGTTTCAGTTCAGCGACAGAGATGGGATGCAGGTGACCTGCTTCAATTCGATCGGTATCTTTCAAAAACAGCGGATGCTCGAATTATTATAGAAGGTAAACGACTAATTGAAGAGATACAGACCTTTCATGAAACAGGAAAAACGTTTGGTCTCATTCACTCAGATGTCCATTATGGCAATTTTCATTTTGATGGTAAGAGTATTCATCTCTTCGATTTCGACGATAGTATGTATCACTACTATATTAGTGATATTGCGATCCCCGTTTATTATGCTGTCTGGCAAAAATGTGGAACAGCTTCGCTTACGGAGCGTTCAACCTTTGCGACAGAATTTTTACGTTCATTTTTGAAAGGATATCGAGAAGAAATTCACGTCTCAGACGAGTGGCTCAAGACCATTCCTTACTTCCTGCGTTTAAGAGACTTTGAGCTTTATACTGTGTTTCATAAAAAGTTTGATGTTGAACGGATGAATGATAAGGAGAAAGGGATGTTGGATGGCATTCGTTCGCGTTTGATGCGATCCGAATTAATAGCGAAACCAGCTTTTGAAGAATTAAAAAATCGTATTGAAAACGCGTAGCGATGTTTTCCAATTAGTAAGAAGTGGTAATGTACTTTTGCGAAGCTTTTAATAGAAAGGATGAATGAAAGTGGCAAAAGTACAAATTGGAAAATCAGGTTTACAAGCAAATCCGATCGGATTAGGTACGAACGCAGTTGGTGGACATAACATTTATCCGAACTTAAATGAAGAAACTGGGAAAGATCTCGTAAGGGCAGCACTTGATAATGGCATTAACTTACTTGATACAGCCTATATATATGGACCAGAGCGTTCAGAAGAGCTCGTTGGTCAAGTCATTAAAGAGCGAGGCAGTCGCGACGATATCGTCCTCGCTACGAAAGGGGCTCATGAATTTAAGGGGGAAGAGGTTGTTTTAAATAATTCACCAGCTTTCTTGAAGCAATCAGTTGAGAATAGCTTGAATCGCCTCCAAACAGATTACATCGATTTATTTTACATTCATTTTCCTGACGAAGATACTCCGAAAGCCGAAGCAGTAGGAGCTCTAAAGGAATTGAAAGATCAAGGCAAGGTTAAATCTATTGGTGTATCTAACTTCAACTTGGAGCAGTTGAAAGAAGCGAATAAAGACGGCTATGTTGACGTTCTTCAAAGTCACTATAACTTATTCCATCGCGAAGCTGAGGAGGATCTCCTTCCTTATACGGCAGAACAAGGCATTTCTTTTGTTCCATATTTCCCTCTTGCCTCAGGACTTCTAGCTGGTAAGTATGATGAGAATACAACCTTCGATGATATTCGTGCTAAGGATCCTTTATTCCAGGGGGAGGCATTTAAAGAGAATCTTAGGAAGGTTGACCAGGTTCGCGAAATGGCAAACGCAAAAGGCGTTGAAGTTCCTCATATGGTGCTGGCATGGTACTTAACTCGTGATAGCATTGATGTCCTAATACCAGGAGCCAAACGTCAAGAGCAGGTTGTTGATAACTTAAAAACGCTTGATGTGAAGTTAACGAGTGAAGAAGTACAGCGAATCGATCAAATTTTTAAGTAAGAGAGGGATTAACCAGAGGATGTAATGTCCTCTGGTTTTTCAGTGTCATTAAGGTGCTTTAAGTGGTAATGTGTATGTGAAAGTAGATTATTTCCGCGGTCATCTTACTTGCCTAAAAGGAGGACTTCGAATTGAAAAAAGGTGTGCTCTTTTCTCTTACTCTTTCTCTCGTTCTCATTGCTATTCTGCTTATTTTCCTGTTTGAAGATGATCGAGCGGCACGCCCTGGAATGATCATGTCTCTCGGTGCCCTTGCTGTGGTATTTCAGCGCGTCGTCTGGTTAGTGATGAAGAGGAAAAAGAAGAATCAAAATAGGAGGTAACTCGATGTGATTAAAGTGAAAGCGCTCGGCCTTCTATTTAGAGAAGATAAGATTCTTGTTGAAGCATTTTATGGTAAGCACTCAAATGGTTTAGGAGGTTATTATCGACCATTAGGTGGGAATATAGAGTTAGGAGAGCCCTCTAATGAAACGGTTGTGAGAGAATTTAAAGAAGAGCTAGGTATTGATATAAAAGTAGAGAAATACATAACGTGTCTCGAAAATAGGTTTCAAATCGATCAGAAATGGTCTCATGAATTGATTCAATTGTATACGGTTTCGTTTATTGATGAGGCTCATTATATGAAAGAAAGATTTTCCTTTATTGAAGGGGATGCTGTGGCAGAGTGGTTAGCGGTCGAAGACATACTTAATGATATAGAATACTGTTACCCTAATGGATTAGATCAAGTGTTGAATCAGTTCTAATAGGAATTTTCTTTCGTTCACAACACACTGTCATCTAATTGAAATATCAAAATCAATCCATATTCTTTCATTGATTAGGAAAGACTACTATAATGATTACTGGACGGGGAATAATATGTTTCTGTCTAAACAAAGGATGAACTTAATGGAACGGAAATCAAATGAAGCTGAAATTGCCAGCTATGTTGGCAAGCTGTTAAGAGATAATTTTGGAAAAGGGCCATCGTCTGTTTATGTGTCGATTCAAGAGCCTTACATGACAATCTATTTTCGTGACTTTCTAGCACCTATGGAACGCGTTCTAGTCGATCAGAAAGAAGATATGCGTGTAGAAGAAACAAGAGATCTTCTCATGCTTGGATTACTTCCTGAGATCAAAGCGTCTATCCGTGTGATGGCGGATATTGAGATTGAATCGTTCTACCATGATTGGTCGCTTCATAACCGATCAGGTATCATTGTTGGTGTGATGAAAGAAGTGAATTCATTTGAAGGACGCGAACTTGAAGGGTATAAAGAAAAAGAGCAAGTTCATGATCAGATCATTCGCGTTAGTAAGCTTGCAGAAAAAGCACCTGAAAACGTAGACTCTTGTAAGTTGAATGATCGTACGTTAGTTGTTCTTCGAGAAGGTATTCTCGTTCGGATTGAAAAAGAGTTAATTCGCGATGGTTTTGAAGAGGAACTCAAGTTAACGAAAAGACGACTTGAAAAAGGGTTGTTACACGATCATCAATTCGAATCGATTCTTTCGGCAAAAGTGGAGGATATCTTCGTAGACTGGGATTTTACTTTAGATAAAAGCTACATTACGATTATTATGAAACCAAATTAAGATTAGGTGGAAATAAACTGGGCGATAGAACCAGTGATAAGCCGAAAAGAACCAGGAACCTGGTTCTTTTCGGCTTTTTTTATTTTCTTCCTAGTTTGTTAAGTACCTATCATCCAAAAATGATTCAAGGAGGAAAATGATGAAATATTTAATTGATCACTCAAAACGAGTGATTCATCGCACGCCTTTCGCTGGAGATCAATGTGAATTCCATACTACTCCAGTTCAAGAAAGGGAGGGGACACATGACCCTTTGTATCTTCGAAAACTGGTTGAAAAAAAATCTTATGAAATATGCAGTTTTTGTAAGGGGAGTCTTCAATAATATAAAGAAAGAAGGAGGTTCCCCCTTGAGTTACGAATGTTGTAAGTATGTTAAAGCAGTCGGATTAAGGGGGAACATTAGTGTTAAGAAAAAGAGCGGGAGTTATTCTTATCGAGAATAATCAGATCGCGCTAATAGAGCGAAAGCGAAATGGGAAAGTATATTATGTGATTCCAGGTGGCGGGATTGAGACGAACGAAACGCCTGAACAAGCTGCAAGAAGAGAAGCTGTTGAAGAGCTTGGTGTGGAGGTACAGCTGTCAGAGCTATATTGTACCCTCCAGGATAGAGAAAATTATTACTATAAGGCTAGTATTATTCAGGGGGATTTTGGAAGCGGATCAGGCGATGAATTTATGACGGCTGATTATCGTCGTGGAACGTATAAGGCTGTTTGGGTATCGTTAGCTAAATTAAAGACTTTGAATGTATATCCGGAAGAACTGGCCCAATCTCTTGCAATCCATAAGGGTGAAACGGAGCTCAGTGAGAATAACCGTAGTGAAGGAAACAGTATACGATGGGTAGGTAGTGAGAAAGCATATCTAGATGAGCCCTCGTGTTCTCAAGTTGGGAAAGTTCACGTGGGGCGATTTGGTGGAAATTCATCAGCTGGTCAAACGAAGAACGAAGATGGATGTCTTGTTTGGAATGGTGTTGATTGGGAATTAGCCATGGTTTTAGATGCGCATAAAACCGCCAGTAGTGCAGGGCTAATTCTAGATGAGTTTGAGCGGAACCGTTCGACTATCTCAAGCATTATAGCCAAAGAAACGAGAGAAGCGATGAGTGAATTGCAGCCAACAGTCTTAGCGCTTTTCCAAGATGAAGACTTTAAACAAAAATGCAGGGAAGTAGAAGGAGAAACGGCATGCTTGCTCGTTGTTAGAAAAGGCAAGTATTTATGGTGGTTCTCAGTTGGGGATTGTTTGTTGTTTCTATTGCATGCAGATTTAGAGGGGCTTGGGGAAGCGATTCAAAACCATCGCAGTTTCTATGAGTGGATTGGTGAAGTGAACACCTTTGATACGATCGTTCCATGCTTTAGCACAGGAACAAAGGAGCTGAGAAAAGGTATAAATCGTATCTTTTTAACAACGGATGGACTTCTTGAATGTCCGAATTCGAATTTTCATCAATCAGAGGAAGTGATCGATCGATTGAAGGGCGATTTTATTAAGGAGGATATCCATAGGTTATTAGAGGAAATAAAGAATAAGAATGTAAGAGACAGTACGACGATTTTAGCGTGGGACATTACCATATGTGAAGATGGTTTGATGCCAAGTGATCAATAAAGACTCACATGGAAGTAACGATGGTTAATGAAAGAAGACGTCGCTATTGCGACGTCTTCTTTCATTAACTTATAAGCTGAATCACATAACCACCGATAACTCCGATTAAAACGATCATCCATGCTGGGAGTTTCCAAATTGAAAGGAGAGCGAATAAAATCGCTGCAAGGGCAAAGTCTTCTCCTTTTATTATGGCACTTTTGAAAACGGGATCATAAAAGGCAGCCAATAGTATTCCGACAACGCTCGCGTTCACGCCGATTAATATTTTTTGAAAAGAAGCGCGTTTTCGTAACTCGTTTAGAAAAGGGAGTGCTGCCGTGATCAAAAGGAAAGACGGTAAGAAAATTGCGACTGTGACGACAATAGCACCTGTAAACCCTTCTAGCATCGTACCCAGGTAGCTAGCGAAAGTAAATAGTGGACCTGGAACAGCCTGGGCCATCCCATAACCAGCTAGAAATTGATCAGCTGAGAGAAGTCCCTGTGGAACAATTTCGCGTTCGATCATCGGAAGCACAACATGACCACCGCCGAATACAAGCGCTCCAACTCGAAAGAACATGTCAAATAAATGAAGCAGAGCGTTATCGGTAAACCGGTTGAGTATAGGTAATGCGATTAAAAGCGTTACTAAAAGGATAAGCGCACATACACCAACTTTTTTTGATAAAGAAACAGGAAACGGTTTTACGTTAGATTCTGTCTTATCATTGAAAAGACGTAACCCAAGCAGTCCAGCGCCTACGATAATAAGGAGTTGCATCCATGCTGAGGGATAGAGGAGCATAATGAGTGCTGCCGCTAATGCGATCGCGATTCTCGTTCGGTCAGGTGTGAGTTTCTTTCCTAGGCCAATGATGGCATGTAGAACGACAGCAGCCGCGACAATTTTTAAACTATGAATGAAAATCCCATCTCCGAGTGAGAAGGTTTGATAAAGCATGGCGAAGATGACAAGAATAAGAATGGATGGGATCGTGAAGCCAAACCAGGATAGGAAACCACCGAGCATCCCGCCGCGCATCATTCCGATTGCAATTCCTACCTGACTACTTGCAGGTCCAGGCAAAAATTGACAAAGAGCAATAATGTCAGCGTACATTTTATCATCAAGCCACTTTTTTCGATCGACATATTCATTTTTAAAATAGGCAAGATGAGCAACTGGCCCTCCGAATGAAGTAAGACCAAGTCGCGATGATACAAGAAGTATTTCAATAAATGTTTTGAAGCTATGTTTACCAGGCATGTTTGTCCTCCGTTAGTCTTTAATTTCTTTAAATAGCTCATAGGCTTTTGATTGAGCTTCTGCTAAGACTTGTACACCTTTATCGGTCGTGCGATAGTATTTTCGAATTTTCCCATTTACGTTGCTTTCTGCTTTGGTCAGCAGTTCGTCTTTCTCCATACTGTGAAGGATCGGGTATAAGGTCCCCGAGCTCATTTCATAGCCATGTTCACGCAGTTCTTCAAGCATCCAGGTTCCATATATCGGTTCTTCCTTAGCATGATGGAGAATATGGGTTTGAATGAAGCCTAGAAAAAGCTTTCGCAGAATTTTATTATCCAAAAGTAGCCACCTCTCTGATATTGCAAATCGATATCGAATTGCGATATTGGTATCGCTATTATTGTATAGTGGAGTAGGAAGTTAAACAAGGTCTTGCCAAGCTTATTTACAAACCTTTAATATTTCGTTCTGATAAGTATTGGAGTGAAGGAGCAGTAAGCTGATTCAATAAATCCTAATCTTAAAAGAAAGAATAAGCTAATTTCTTTTATTACTTCTTCAGGTATAGTAAGATATGGACTGTTGTTTAGAAGACATTTGAACGGTAAATCCTAATAGAAATACATCTTTTTGTACGCAACCGTCATAGAAAAAGGAGGGGAATAGATGGAGGAAAAACAAACATACGAATTCTTGGCTGACGATCCGAATTTCAACGTCAAACCAGTCATGATCTCTCTTATAATCGGAGCGTTTTTTGCCATCTTAAATGAAACACTTTTGAATATCGCGTTAACTACTTTAATGGAGAAATTTAGTGTAACGCCTGCCACAGTTCAATGGATGGCTACAGGATTCTTGCTTGTGATGGGGATATTAACTCCAATCTCGGCTCTTCTTCTTCAGTCGTTTACAACGAGACAGATGTTTATCGGCACGATGACCGTATTTACAATAGGAACGGTCATATGTGCGATCGCGCCAACTTTCGGCGTTCTCTTAAGCGGAAGGCTTTTACAAGCAGTTGGTACTGGATTATTAATTCCAATTATTTTTAACACGTTTCTTCTTATATTCCCGCCAGAACGACGCGGTACTGTTATGGGGACAGTTGGGCTTGTTATTATGTTTGCTCCTGCAATTGGACCAACTCTTTCAGGCATTATCGTCGATCAGCTCGGCTGGCGTTATCTCTTTATTACGGTTATTCCATTCGCGTTATTTTCAATCGCATTTGGCTATAAATTCCTAAAAAATGTTGGAGAGGTAACAAAGCCAAAAGTAGATGTGCTTTCCATCCTTTTATCTACTATTGGATTTGGGGGAATTGTTCTAGCGTTTAGCTTTGCCGGAGAGGGAGAGGTTGGCTATTTAGCACCACAAGTCTTTTATCCTCTCGTTATTGGAGTTATCTCCCTCGTTATTTTTGTGATCAGGCAGCTGAAATTAGAAGAGCCGATGCTGGATGTGCGAGTGTTTAAATATCCGATGTTCACTGTAGCCGTATTGTTGTTTATCATCATCATTATGGCCATGTTCTCATCAGAAATTATCCTTCCGATGTACATGCAAGGACCGCTAGCATTAACTCCTCAAACGGCAGGGTTAATTCTCCTTCCGGGAGCGCTGTTAAATGGACTGATGTCACCGGTGATGGGGAAATTATTTGATAAGTTTGGTCCAAGAAAACTAATTATCCCAGCAACGTTTGTCCTTGTTGGTGTGATGTTTACATTTAGTAAGCTAGGGATAAATACATCGATTACATTAATCGTTGTAACTTACATCTTACTCATGCTATCGATTTCAGCGATCATGATGCCAGCTCAAACGAATGGATTAAATGGTCTTCCGAAAAAACTTTATCCGCATGGCACGGCCATTATGAACACGCTACAACCTGTTTCAGGAGCGATCGGTGTCTCTGTTTTCATTAGCATCATGACAACGCGACAACAGACTTATCTCGATAATGCTTCAAACCCAGCAAACCCACAAACCATTAGCGAGTCACTCGTATCAGGAGTTGAACTTGTCTATCTTGTAGCATTTGGATTTGCTATAGTTGGTTTCTTAGTGGCTCTCTTTATTCGAAAAGCATTACCTGAAGATCAAACAGGGCAACCTGAAGCACAAGCTGTAAATGAATAAGAAAAGCGTCTCTCTTGAGGCGCTTTTTTAGTTGTCACAACTCTGTAACCAAATATGCGACTTTATGCTTTTTTGTAGAAAGTGAAAATGTAATATAATTGAAAAGATGTAGATGGTTTAAATGAGTTTAAGAAAGAGAAAGAAATTAATGGAGGTATTTTACATTTACATCCCAAATAATGTATGCTCCTTTCCTTATTTTCTCTATTCTTTAACAGTAGGGTTACGATTTGCGAGGTAACTTTACTAATGTGTTAAAAGAACGTTTTCATAGAAGGACAATGATTTATGCTCTCCTAGAGTGGAAGTTGACATTAAATTTTCTAGGGAGTATTATACTCAAGTATTAGGATTTAAAAAGAATTTACAAATTTACAATTAAAATAGATTAAAAAGATATTTGTATCACATACAAGGAGGTCTTCAACTGACATGCGAAATAAATTAAGCAGTCAGATTAATAAGCCATGGACACTGTTCATTGGCGTGATTCTATTATTCTGGTTAAAAATGTACGCTGTCTATCAGACTGAATTTGATCTTGGAATTCAAAATGGTATGCAATCGTTCCTATTAGTCTTAAACCCAATTAGTTCATTACTTCTATTCTTTGGATTTGCGCTGTTCTTTAAAGGACGTAAACGAGCATGGGCAATCCTCATTATTGATTTTGTACTTTCATTTATTCTCTATGCAAACGTTGTGTACTACCGATTCTTTAATGACTTTATTACACTACCGACTGTGATGCATACGAATGATGCAGGAGAATTAAAAGATAGTGCTTTTGCTTTAATGCAGTTCTCGGATGCTTTCTATTTCATTGATACACTGCTTATTCTTAGCTTGATTTTGTTTAAAGTTATCAAGCCACAAGTAGCGATGAAAAAGAAGAAAATCGCGCTTGTTTTCGCATCAGCAGCAGTATTCTTTACAGTGAACCTGGGGCTTGCTGAAGCTGATCGTCCTGAATTACTAACGCGTGCTTTTGATCGTACGTATATTGTGAAGTATCTTGGGCAGTTCAATTACCAAATCTTTGATGCCGTGACGACAGTTAAGTCAAGCTCTCAGAGTGCATTCGCAAGTAGCGATGACTTAACGGACGTAAGAAACTTCGTAGAAGCAAACCGTACAGAACCAAACCCAGAGTATTTCGGTAAGGCTGAAGGGATGAATGTGATTTACATTTCATTAGAATCACTTCAAAGTTTCGTGATCGGAAGAGAAGTAGATGGTCAGGAAGTAACACCATTCTTAAATAGTCTTATTGAAGATCAGAATACGTTCTATTTTGATAATTTCTTCCACCAGGTTGGTCAGGGGAAAACGTCTGACGCAGAATTTATGATGGCGAATTCTCTCTATCCATTACCAAGTGGATCAGTAGCAATGGAAAAAGCGCGTAACACTTACCAGGCACAGCCTGCGATTCTTGAACAAAAAGGTTATTCCACAGCTTCCCTACACGGTAATGGGAAAACATTCTGGAACCGTGATGAAATGTATAAGTCATTTGGTATTCAGAAATTCTTTGATTCAAGTTATTACGATATGAATGAAGAAGATGTTCATAACTATGGTCTTAAAGATAAGCCGTTCTTTGAACAATCCATTCCATATCTTGAAAGTCTAGAACAACCGTTTGAAGCGAAAATGCTTACTTTATCAAACCACTTTCCGTTTACTATGGACGAAGGTGATGTTGATTTCCCAACACCTGAAACAAATGACTCAGTCGTAAATGGCTATTTCCAAACAGCTAAATATATGGATGAGTCGATTGAACAATTCTTTAATGATTTGAAAGAATCAGGTCTTTACGATAATACAATGATTGTCATGTATGGTGACCATTATGGTATTTCTAATAACCATAATACGGCGATGTCAGAGGTAATGGGAGAAGAGGTCGGCGCATATGAAAATGCTCAATTACAGCGTGTCCCTCTTTTCATTACAGCCCCTGGCGTAGAAGGAAAGCAAGTACATGAATATGGTGGTCATATGGACGTTCGTGATACGGTTCTTCACCTACTAGGTGTTGAAACAGATGATTTTATCTCATTCGGATCCGATCTTCTTTCAGAAGATCACCGTGAGATTGTACCTTTCCGAAATGGCGATTTTGTAACACCAGAAGTAACATCTGTCAACGAGAAATGCTATGCGAATCCTACAGGAGAAAAAGTAGACGCTGAGGCATGTGAGCAGGCAGGACAGTTTGTCGAAGAGTCACTGGAACTATCAGACAAAGTCGTCTATGGTGACCTACTTCGTTTCTATGAACCTGAAGGCTTCACTCCTGTTGATCGTAACGATTACAACTATACTGTGGATCAAATGGAACCAGTACAAGAAGATCCAGCTCAAGAAAAAGAACAGAAATAATGACAAAGCAACCTGCCTTATGTGGCAGGTTGCTTTTTTATGTGCAACATTGGTGCATCCTGTTGAACCACGTTTTTGGCTTATTCAAGTTAAACATAGCCTATCTCCATCTAAAGTTGTAGATGAAAATAAGTAAATAGCTAGAGTTTTTGTTGCTTTAAGTAGGTTATTATTTCCATATAGATATCAATCTTTGGAAAGAGGGAGATAGGAATGAAGCGACCGATCTGTATCACTTGTGGGACGCAATATGAGCTGATGGAAAAGAATCCAGATACATGCCCCATATGTAAAGAAGAAAGGCAATACGTTAACCCTGAAGGGCAAGAGTGGACAACAATGGAGGAAATGCAAGCAGCTCAATTTCAAAACCAGATCATTGAGGAAGAAAAAGGACTATATAGTGTGACGACAGCACCCACTTTTGGGATTGGACAAACAGCATACTACATTCAGAGTAAGGGATTTAATCTGCTTTGGGATTGCATTTCTTATATTGATGCGGATACTATCCAAAAGATAAATGATCTTGGTGGCTTAGATGCAATTGCTCTTTCACATCCCCATTATTACTCTGCACAAGTCGAATGGGCAGAAGCCTTTAACGTTCCCATTTACATTCATGAAGATGACTCTGAGTGGGTGATGAGAGAGTCTGAAATGATTCGTTTTTGGAGCGGGGAGGAATTAAAGCTAACTTCGGATTTAACAATTTATCGCCTTGGCGGCCATTTCCTAGGAGGAGCAGTTCTTCATGTACCAGAAGGCAATGAAGGAAGGGGCTTGCTTTTAACAGGAGACATTATTCAAGTTGTAGCTGATCAAGAGTGGGTAAGCTTTATGTATAGCTATCCAAATCTAATCCCATTGCCAGCATCAAAGGTGGAAGAGATGGCGCGAAAGGTGAATTTGCTAAAATATGATCGACTATACAATGCGTTTCATCGTAGTGTGAAATTCAATGCTGATCAATCTGTTCAGCTATCGGCGACTCGATATATAAAAGCGCTTGAAGGTAAGTTGTTTCATACGTGAAGAGAAAGCTTTGGTAGTTTATACTGTTGATTCTCGATTATTGGCTCAATCGAGTGTAAATGGTCATAAAATCAATAATGTTTATAGCCTTGGTAAAGTACAAATTAGCAGGGAAATCCCATTATAAATCGAATACGGTTAGAAGAATGACTGAATGAGGAGGGGAATGAGTAATTTAAGGAGGTTTCAAAATAGGAATAAGTGGAAATAAAACATTACTATGGTGATATAGAACGGTCCTTCAAAGCTACTGTAGAAAAGATGAAGGTGCTAGGTCTATATGAGGAGGTAGCACATATGAAGATTTATCATTTTGGTGAATCGGCAGGAAAAGAAATAACGAAGTTCGGATCAAACTTCATCATGTCCCGAATTTCACAAACAGAGGGAAGCGTACATATTGGAGTTATGTATTTAGACAAAGAAGGGATAATTGGGTTCCATCAAGCTGTGACGCCTCAATTATTGTTAATCATCAAAGGTGAAGGTATTGTGAGAGGAGAAGAGGATGAGTTAATAAAAGTACGAGAAGGAGATGCTGTTTTTTGGAATATAGACGAATGGCATGAGACCACATCAGAGAATGGATTGACTGCCATTGCGATCGAAGGGGAAATGGATCCAGAGTTATTTATGAAGGAGAAGGAGTAACCGGAAGTGTAAGAAAGAACAGTTAAAAAGATAATAAAAAAGCTCTTCCACCGGGGAAGAGCTTTTTCTATATGATTTACGCTTTAACTACGTTAGTAGCTTGTGGTCCGCGGTTACCTTGCTCAGTGTCAAAAGTAACTGTTTGACCTTCTTCAAGAGTTTTGAAACCTTCGCCTTGAATAGCTGAGAAATGTACGAATACGTCGTCTCCGCCTTCAACTTCGATGAAGCCAAAACCTTTTTCTGCGTTAAACCATTTTACTGTACCTTTGTTCATGTGTGTATCCTCCAAGTGCATTTTGCACAAATATTACTATTACTGCTCTACATAATCATTTGAGATGTAAGTACTTCCTAAAGTAGCCTGCTCTTTAATAATCAGTACCGAACAACAATAATTAACCTTAGTATAACACGTCTCCCAAAAAAAGCAAACCTCTTCTGAAAAATCGTTCTTTTTTACTTCCAAACAAAGTACTGTATAGGTATGTTCGTATACTGTTAGTTAGTGAAAAACATTGATCAAACAGACTCTTAGTGTCGTTCTACCAATGAAGATATGGTAAAAATTCTAATCAAATATTATTTGTGTGAAGCAATTGGTCGTCATAGGTTGTAAAAGAACCTCAAACCAACTGTGACTATCGACCGTACCTACAAATATTAATGAAGATGGAATGAAATTTTTAATGTAAAATGAAATAGGTTCATCTATTATAGAGAAGAGATTCGATTTATCATCGGAGGTTGAAGATATGCCAGTTCAAGAATCGATCATTGAACAGGAAGTTCAAATGATTGGGAAGCAACTAGAAGCAAGAAAGTTAGATATTGCCAAAGGCTTACTTAAGCCAGGCGCTGATAACGCAGAAGCATTGCAATTACATACTGAGCTTGTTCAGCTTTGCGCAGATGCGATTCTAAGTGGTTTAGAAACAACAATGCCGCGATTAACAAAGTGGGGAAGAGACACGGGGGAGCTTGCCGTTCAATACGGCTCTGAGTTAGATCAGTCACTAAAAAATACTTCAGAAGTTCGACAGGCTATTTGGTCGGTGGTTGAACTTGTGACGATCGAAGCGAATCATACTGTCCAAAGTGTTTTTAGAGTAGGGAAAATCATTGATAACTTGCTTGATCATGCTGTTTATGCCTATAGCACAGCATACGTGGAATCATTTAAGAATACGCTTAGCCATGCACAGGAAGTTTTTCTTGAGCTATCTGTACCGGTTGTTCCGATTCTTGATGGTGTTGCAGTATTACCAATTGTTGGCGATATTGATACGCATCGTGCGAGTCTTCTGATGGAAACAGCTCTAAGAGAATCAACTGAAAAACGATTAACGCATTTATTTATTGATCTTTCTGGCGTAACCATCGTGGATACGATGGTCGCAAATAACATCTTTAACATTATTTATTCACTTGAACTTCTAGGAGTGAAAGGGATTTTGGCAGGTATAAGACCAGAAGTTGCTCAAACAATGATTCATCTCGGAATCGATTTTTCTTCCATCCAAACACATAGTACGTTAAAACAGGCTCTTGCTAAGCATATTTTTTAAGAATAGATGAGCAAGATTATACTAAATAATCCATAATGTAATGCTGTCCAATACGGGCAGTATTTTTTTGTACTAACGAAAAAATTGGAATGTTTTTTTAAAGTAAAATCGATTGACGTTGAAGTCAATCGCTAATAAAATGGTCTCGAAAAATCTTAGTAAGATCCTCTCTTCCAAAAGTATGAACATGTCGTCTCAAAGGACAGGCGGTATGCAACGCCTGATTGGCTTAGCCAGTCAGAAGAGGGAATTAAGATGCTTTCTCTAAGCGTCATGCTATCAGATTTTCTTTATTTTTAGTGGAAGGGAGGAGGTCGTAATGTTTTATCGAATTACGGTTTATCTTCTAGGTATGTTTATTAACTTCTTTGGTGTTGCACTAGTTATTCATGCAACGCTTGGCGCAGGATTTTGGACTTCGTTCTTTATAGGTCTTTCCGATTTAGCTGGGTTAACAGTTGGTTTCTGGTATGGTTTATTTCAAATACTGGTTATATTCCTAAATGGGAATTTAATGAAACAAAAGCCAGAGTATGGAGCCATCTTACCAATTATATTAGAAAGTTTTATTTTGGACTTCTGGTTAGAGATTGTATTTTCATCCGTTCAGTTAGCATCAGCACCGCTGATGGCAAAAGTAGCGATTCTTATTGCTGGGATGGGAGCGATTGGGCTAGGAGTGGCTATCTATATATTGCCACAGTTTCCACGTGCACCGTTTGATCAGCTGTTTCTCGTTATTAGCTCTAGATTCAATCTTAGCTTACAAATGGGACAGACGATTGTGGCTGTTGTTATGGCTTCACTTGCATTAATGATCGGAGGGCCTGTCGGCGTTGGGACTATTGCACTCGTATTTTTACTTGGCCCAATCATTCAGTTCTGGTATGAAAGAGCTTATCCGCTGTATTACGTGCTATACCCAGCGCAAGCACCACATGAAGAATATTTATAAAATCATACGTTAAAGGCGCTTTTCTGAAAAAACAGAAGCGTCTTTTTTATAGAGAGAGGTCTTTCCTTTTATTTTGACTTTTGCGAAATCTAAAACACGGGTATAACCATTCTGGGAGGGATAAACTGATGAAGAAAATAATCAATCAACCAGACGACGTTGTAAGCCAAATGCTGGACGGAATGGTGAAAGCTCATCCCGAATCCTATCAAAGACTGGAAGGTACAACAGTTCTCGTAAGAAAAAATCTGGCGGAAAACAAAGTAGGTGTTGTTAGCGGTGGCGGAAGTGGACATGAACCTGCACATGCGGGGTTCGTTGGAGAAGGTATGCTTGATGCTGCTGTGAGTGGAGAAGTGTTTACATCTCCTACACCAGATCAGATCTTAGAAGCGATTAAGGCGGTTGATCAGGGTGCTGGAGTTCTCCTTATTACTAAAAATTACACTGGGGATGTTATGAACTTTGAAATGGCGGCCGAGATGGCTGAAGACGAAGGTATATCTGTCGAACAAGTGATTGTTAATGATGATGTTGCGGTAGAGGATAGTACTCATACGACAGGTCGAAGAGGCGTAGCAGGAACTATTTTCGTTCATAAGATTGCAGGGGCAGCTGCACAAGAAGGTAAAACAC
The DNA here is from genome assembly GCF_056173695.1 of Anaerobacillus sp. 63XJN7_5_ISO-PGPR-S23-430. Taxonomy (NCBI): domain Bacteria; kingdom Bacillati; phylum Bacillota; class Bacilli; order Caryophanales; family Bacillaceae; genus Anaerobacillus; species Anaerobacillus sp. 63XJN7_5_ISO-PGPR-S23-430. The sequence continues at coordinate 878,691 of NZ_CM149686.1, forward strand.
TGAAAGAAGTGAAAGCGCTTGCTGAGGAAGTGGTTCAAAATGTCAGATCAATGGGCGCAGCGCTTCATCCGGCCCAGGTTCCTGGCTCAGGAAATCCAGGATTTGATATTAAAGAAAATGAAATGGAGCTTGGAATTGGTATTCATGGTGAGCCTGGGATGGAAACGATCGGACTGGTTTCGGCCGATGAATTGGCAGAGCGTCTTGTAGAAGAAGTGCTACCCGAACTAGAACTAAAACAAGGCGGTGAAATAGCGGTCATTGTGAACGGAATGGGAGCAACTCCATTAATGGAACTATACATTTTAAATAATCGTATTCATGATCTCTTAAAGGAAAAAGGCATTAAATCGGAATTGACGTTAGTGGGCAACTATATGACTGCCCTAGAAATGGCAGGTGCTTCTTTAACAGTTCTAAAATTAACGAATGAACTAAAGAAATACGTGACAAACCCATGTCAGACGATTGCATGGACGATAAACGACTAAGGAGGGTCATGTATGTTTACAGCAGAGATGGCTAGACAATGGATCAAAGAGTCTGCTAAAAAGATAGAATCGAATAAAGAACAGCTAACTGATCTTGACCAGGTACTGGGTGATGGAGATCATGGGCTTAACATGACAAGAGGCTTTAAGGCGGCTGTCGAACAGCTGAATGAAGAGACGGATGAACCAGGGAAAGTACTGAAGGCTGTTGGAACGAGTCTGTTGTCTAAGATAGGCGGTGCTTCAGGACCGCTTTACGGCACTCTTTTCATGAAAGCTGGAAATCAGTTAGAAGGAACAGAAGTGCAGATTAGCGACCTTTCTTCAAGTCTTCGAGTTGGCGTGGATGGAATGAAGAAACGAGGTAAGGCTGAGCGTGAAGAGAAGACGATGGTCGACTTACTTGAACCTGTAATTGAGTTAATGGAAGAGAAGGGAAATGAGCTTACACCTGCTCATTTGATCGACAAGGCGAAGGAAGCGCTTGAGCATGTAAAAGAGTATGAAGCCAAGAAAGGCAGAGCGGCTTACTACAAAGAAAAATCAAAAGGTAAACAGGATGCGGGGGCGCAGTCTTCTTATTATCTAATAGAATCCCTTGCGACAGTTCTCGATAAGGACGGTGAAGCTTAATGGTCAGTCTTGTCTTAGTATCACATAGTCCTGATATTTCAAAGGGATTGAAAAAGATGCTAGATGAAGCACAGCCTGAAGTTACTGTGCTCGATGCTGGAGGAACAGATGATGGTGAAATGGGAACGAGTGCTATTAAGATTCAAACTTCTATTGAAAAGGCAGACCATGGCGATGGCGTCGTTATTCTCGTGGATTTCGGAAGCTCAGTCATGAATGCAGAGATGGCGATCGATTTAATAGAGGATGCTCATTCCGTCAAGATTGCAGATGCGCCATTGATTGAGGGCGCCTATAGTGCGGTAATGGAAGCTGGATTTGGCAAGTCACTAGATGAAGTGGTGAAATCAGCAGTTCATGCAAAAGATATGAAGAAAGTGCAGTGAAAAGAAGAATTGAAAAAAACAGCGCATCCGCCTGGATGCGCTGTTTTTCTAAATTTTAAGCGCCAGCCCATACGTCTTTCGCATATCGGCCGTCTCGCTCAAGTTCTTCTAGCCATTGAATCGCTTCTTGCTCAGTTGTTTCATACATTGATTGATAGCTTGTGATCATCGTTTGCTCAACTTCAGGAGCCATGTGGCTACCGTCGCCGCAAACGTACAAGCGTCCACCTTCTTTTAGAAGTGGGATAACATCTGTAGCGTTATCGGATACAAGATGTTGAACATACGTTTTTTCTTTTCCAGGGCAACGAGAGAAAGCAGTGTGAAGGGTAACAAGTCCATCTTTTTCAGCTTGCTCTAGCTCTTCCTGGTATAAGTAATCATGTTCAGGATTACGACAGCCGAAGTAGAGGTGAGCAGCACCAAGCTTGACGCCTTGCTTGCTTAATTCACGACGTGCTTGAATGAACCCTCTAAATGGCGCAATGCCAGTTCCAGGTCCAATTAAGACCATTGGTGTTTCTGGATCTTCTGGAAGCTGGAAGTTGGACTGTGGCGTGTTAATGAAGCAGGCCACTTTGTCACCAAATTCACGCGTTGCCAGGTAGTTAGAGGCAACACCTTTGTACTCTCCTTTACCATTCCATGCAGTGTCTCGAACGACACTAACTGTCATGCTCGCTTCTCGCTCTTTGTAAAGCGGAGAACTAGAAATGGAGTAGTAGCGAGCTTTCAATGGTGGAAGCAGTGCAATGAATCGCTCAAATGGAATCTCACAAGCCATGTACTCCTCAACGAGTTCAAGCATCGTAACGCGTTTCTCAAGAACTTCTTTTTTATATATGTCGTCTTCAAGTAATTGCTCGAGCTCCACAACATGCGGTGGGCAAACTGTATGTGCAGCTAGCGCACGTATTTGAGAACGAGTTGCTGGTTCTTGAAGCTCTACATAAGAAGAAAGAAGTTCCTGGAGTTTCACTGGTTTGTCAGTAGGAAGATGCGCTGCTTTACCAGAATCTCCAGTCAGTAGCACGTGATCATGACCATTTAAAGAGAAGCGCTCGAGGACGCGGTTAACCATGTTATCACTGTTTTGTGGAAGGATACCAACATGATCACCTTCCTGGTATGAAGCGCCATCAGGAAGCATAAGTTCAATGTGGCGCGTGCTTCTGCCGCTCTCTGTATGCTGTAATTCTACATTTCGATTAATAATAGCAGTGAAAGCATGATGTGTTCTAGCGAGAGGTGTATCACTTACGCCACTCACGAAGCTCATAGAGATCGCGCTGTTTTCTGCGTTATTTTCATTTAATTCTATATTCATCGCTTCTGCGAGATTTGGCCAAAGCGTTGCTTCCCATTTCTCATAATCGCCTTCAAAGTCATCACTTGCGTCGCCAAATCCAGTTTCAGCCATTCGCTTTGCACCTTTTTGAGATAATTGCTCGTCGATGAAAGAAGGAATGCGTTGATAAGTGTTTGCCCAGTTACGGTCACCGCAACCAAATACAGCATATTGCACACCATTTACTGCTCCATCTTCCATCTCATCAAGCCACTGTACAAATTCATCCGCATTGTCTGGAGGATTTCCGTTATAGGAAGCAGACACAATCAGAACAGCTCCATCCTGTGGAAGTTCATTCACATAATCATTCAGTGGCCCAACTTGAGAGCTAAAGCCTTGTTGTCGACCAGTCTCAGCAAGGTCACGTGCAATTCCTTCAGCGGTGCCAAGGTTTGAACCATATAAGACAAAAAGAGGAGTGCCGTGCGCATTTTCAACGGGTGTTGGCGCGGTTTTCTTATCTTTTTGAACAGGCTCAGAAGCTTGAGTTACAAAAGAAATCGAATCTTTTCTTGGTTTCACCTTCATTTTCATGCCGTCAGGTTTTAGTGTTAATGTTTCTTTTACTTCTAGCTGATAATTCGCATGGTCAATCAGGTCGAAATTCTGGATGATCATACCAAGCAATAGCGTAGATTCATGAAGAGAAAACTGTTGTCCGATACAAGCACGCTGTCCATTACCAAATGGTTTAAAAGCATGCTGAGGGATAGATGATGGATCTTCAAATCGCTCTGGAATAAATGATTCGACATCTTCACCCCAGATGGATTTATCACGATGAAGTTCTGGTAAAAGAAGTGTGAAATCATCACCTTTTTTCACATCATATTCACCGTTTAACGTGGTGTCTTCTTTCGCATAAAGAGTAAACGCAGGAGCCGTTGGCCATAACCGAAGCGTTTCATTTAAAATCATTCGGACATATTTAAGCTGTTTCACTTGCTTATAGTCAGGAATGCCATCTCCAACAACGCGATCGACTTCTTCTTGGGCTTTTGCTAGTTTGTCAGGGTTGTTCATTAAGTAGTAAAGGGTAAATGAAAGCAAACCGCTGGTAGTTTCATGGCCAGCTATTAAAAAGGTGATGATTTGGAAACGAATGTTTTTATCATCAAGAGGTTCACCTGTCTCTGGGTCTTTTCCTTTTAACATATGAGAGAGAAGATCATCTTCACCCTGATCCCCGTTTTTCTTACGATCGGCGATTAAGTCATCGACAAGATTGAACATATAGTCAATGTCTTCTCGAAACTGCTTTTTAGATCTTACCATTAGCTTATCTTGAACACCGAGACGTTGTGATTGATTCATTGCTTCATCTAGCGCACGAACCATAGCATCGACAAATTCATGATTATTCTCTCTGTAGAAGCTATTAAAACGAAAGTCGAATCCACAAAGACCAATGGTATCAAGCGTTAAGCGAGTCATGTCTTCAGATACATCGACCTCTTCATCAGGATTCAATCGTGCCCATTTTTGAATAAGCTGTGTGGCAATATCAACCATTTTATTATGATAGCCCTTCATGGCCTGTTGGCTAAAGCTTGGTAGAAGAATATTATGGGCTTTTTTCCAATTTGGTTCTTCCGTTTCGCTTGTAAATAGACCATCTCCACCGAAAGCACGAACTTTTTGGAGGGCAGGGCCTATTTTTTTGTCAAACCGCTTCTCGTCGGTAATTTCAGCGACAAGATCTGCGCTGGAAACGAATGTACTTGTGCGGCCAGGGAATTGAAATTGGTAGATTGGCCCGAATTCTTTTGCTAGCTTCATAAACGATTGAATAGGTTTTTCTTTATCAATAAGAGGAATGCTTCCTAAAGGTCCATATGTTCGGGGCTGTGGGAACGATTTCTTAGTAGTCATGTTTAAATCACCTCATCTATAAATTAGCGGAATGAACGTTCATTCATTTCGCTTTATGAAGAGCAAATGCTCTTCACGAATGTGATCTTACGGAATCCCATAAGCTATTCTCAATACCTGAAAGAAGCTCTGGGTTGGGATGAAGTTCACCTGCTCTTACAAGATTCTGAAGTTCTAGAAAAGCTCCATAAAGGATGGCGATTAAGGCTTCAGAAGGCAGGTTTCGAATTACTGATTGTTGTTTACCAATATCAAAGAAGCTTCTTAATAGGTTAAGCAGCTGTGTGAAATCTTCCTGACTTTGACGATCTAGGAAGTGTGCGGCACTATGCTTTTTAATAAAATAGAGCGCATGTTCATTTTGATTTGTAAACAAAATCATGGCTTTAAATATATGGTGAAACTGATCACGAACGGACTGATGATAAGGAAATTGATCCTCAATCGTCTTTGTAAATGTTCGAACATAATCTTGAAAAAGGGTGTTAACGAGCACCTCTTTATTCTCAAAATAACGGTAGATCGTGCCAGCACCCACATTAGCTGAGGTGGCAATCATTGGCACGGTAGTCGCATCAAAACCTCGCTCAGCAAATAAAGCAAGAGCGCTTGTCATAATGTTTTCCCGCTTATTTTGGGTCGTCACAAGCATCCCCCTTTCTTACACAACATACGGAATGAACATTCATTCCCTTTCTATTTTAAACCTATTGGAAAAGCTTAACAATAAAGCAGAGGACCTAAAAAGATTGAAGATCTTGTTAACTAAAGGGTCTTAAAACCTATGAATATGCAAATGATTGGAAAAATAATCTTCTGAAACCATGATGTGGTATTTAAAGGGGATTATTTTTCCTTTAATGTCCCTCATCATAGAAGGGAGATTCTCAAGTCAAAGAAAGAGCCACTCTTCGGACGAAAAGTGGCTCTTTCTTTGAAAGTTATGTCATCGATCAATCGATTGGATCTTGAGCTTTTCCGTAGCGGAGTACATCAATAATAGCCATGCCATCGCTTGGTTTACCAGAATCATTTCGATAAGGCATGAGAGAAAAGAAGATAAAGTAGATGGAGAAGTAAGTGAATTGATAGAAAAATAGGTCTACTGGAAGGACTTCCGCATAAATCAATGCGTTCATAATAAGGACGACAATGATGTTAAATAAACTACCTGCCGCATAGATGGCAACGTGTGCCCATGTCTTGTTATAAGTGAGATCCTCGTACTGACACCATCCTTCCATAAAGTACTTCTTTTTTACTTCTAGAGGTCCGATATTAAAAATGGTCTTGCCAGTTCCGATACAGAACTTAATTTTTCCTCCGAAAACCCTTGCAACAAGAACGTGACCAGCTTCATGTAGTAGAGTAATGATCGGTAATATAATGAAAAAGTTCACGAAGAACATTGGGATATCGCTTAAGGTAAACATTTAAAACCTCCAAAGTGGTATTGTGATAAATATAAAGTGCTGTAAGAAAAGCGTTCCCGTATTTAATACGTTTGTAACACGATTAGAAGATGTTCTATTTATCAAAAAGTTTAGCTTACGTGAATGATGGAGATGAGAAAACAGTCATGTAGACGAACAAAACGAAACACTAGAAGGACTTCACCATATAAAAAGGAACGCCCTATGAAAGGCGTTCCACCGGAGCTTATTCAATAATTTGAAGTTCTTTCGGATACTTTGTTAATGTTTCATACCCTGTTTTCGTAACAAGAACATCATCTTCAATTCGAACTCCGCCTACTTCAGGTACATAGATGCCTGGCTCGATCGTATATGTCATTCCTTCAATTAGAAGAGAGTCGTTGTTTTCACTCATAGATGGATATTCATGAACTTCAATTCCAATTCCATGACCGATGCGGTGAGGGAACTGGTCTCCATATCCAGCGTCTGCAATGATTTGTCTCGCCGTTTTATCAAGATCCCCAAGTCTTGTTCCAGGTTGAGAGATATTGAGCGTTTCAAGCTGAGCGTTCAGTACGACATCATAAATTTCTTTTTGCTTTTCATTCACTTCTTTGTAAGCAACTGTTCGCGTAATGTCTGAACAATAGCCATCTAACACCACACCAAGATCGAATAAAACGAGGTCGCCTTTTTTCAACTTACGATCGCCTGGATTACCGTGTGGCTGTCCAGCTTTTTCACCGAAAAGCACCATTGTTGAAAAGGACATTTCACGAATTCCTTTTTTCTTAAGTTCGTACTCAATCGTTGCAAGAACTTCCATCTCAGTACAACCTTCTTGGAGCGCTTTAACTCCCGTCTCTACCCCGAAGTCTGCTAGTTCAGCAGCTCTTCTTAGAATCTCTAATTCTTGCTCATCTTTAATTAAACGTAGTTCGTGAAGTTTCTCTTCAGCACTTGTAAATGAAACAGATGGATAACGTTTCATGATTTGTTCAGCACGTCCATAAGAGAGTGTTTCTTTCTCAATAGCTACCTGACTCGCTTCTTTAATACCGCGACTCTTCAAGGCATTATGGATAAATTCCCATGGATCATCGGCATCTCCATGTCCGATAATCTCATATTTCCACCCTGCATCTCTTGCTTGAGATACTTCCATACCCGGACAAACTAGAAACGGTTCTGCATCCGGGAAAATAAATAAACCTAATAGTCGTTCATGTGGCTCACATTCAAAGTTGGAAAGATAGAATACATTGGAAGAAGAGTGAACAAACGCAAAGGTTTGTTCAGTTTCTTCTAGCCACTTCGAAAATTTATCTAAACGCTGATTCATTTTTTCTCACAACCTGTTCTTAAAAATTTTAATGATGACTAACTTATTCAGACTTTGTTTTGTTGGTAGTTACTAAAGTTACGACAATTAATACGATAACTGCTACTGGAACAGCGAAAAGAACACTATTTAGTTCAAATGGTTTTGCAAGTGGGATTTCCCAAACAAGCGTTGTCACAACTCCGGCGATCATAGACGATACACCGCCATAAAGGTTGACACGTTTCCAGAAGAAGACAGCTAATACGGCAGGAGTAATACCAGCTCCGTAAACGGTATAAGCATACATTTGAACAGATAATACGGTAGGGAAGAAGCTAATAATGACATAAGCAAGAACCCCGAGGATGACGATGAACCATTTGGTCATGACTAACAGCTGCTTATCAGTCGCATCCTTTTTTAAATATTTTCCGTACAGATCATACGTGACGTTTGTAGCGGCGGAAAGAAGGTAAGAGTTACCTGTAGTGATAATAAAGGCTGTTGCTGCCGTTAATAAAATACCGCCGACAAACGTTGGCATCACGACAGTTGTTGCCATCAGTGCCATCCCTGGATCAATATCAGGGAAGATTGAACGTGCTGCAAAAGCGATTAAACTAATTGTTGGAGAAATCAGAAGCATCGCCACGAGCCAACCAATTTGGGCTTTTTTCGATGAACGATCTCCACTTGATGAAGCCAACCGCTGATACATGTTCTGGTCAGCCAATAATAGAAAGAGGGAAGGTAATAAATAACCTAATAATTGAATGTTCGATAACTGGCCGCTAAATGTTAAGTGGTCTTTTGGTACATTCGCCAGGATGCTGTCCCAACCACCAGCAATAACAAATATGGTTGGTAATGTGATACCTAGCCCGACAACCATTAAAATGGCACTTACAGCGTCAGTAGGAGCTACCGAGCGTAATCCACCAATCGTTGCTAGGAAGATGATAAGAGCAGCACCGATAATAGTACCTGTTTCAACTGAAATACCTGTTGTCAGATTCAGAATGAAGCCAAACCCTTTCATCTGATAGGAAACAATTCCTACATAGGCAAGAATAATGATAATGCCTGCCAGCGTCCTCGCGAATGAACCGTATTTCTCTTCAAGTATTGAAGATACTGTATATTTCCCAAATGCTCGGATTCTTGGAGCAATGATATAAAGAATCAAGATACCTACTATCGTTGGAATGGCCATTAGAAACGCCGGAATAATTCCATAGCTATACGCCATAGACGTTTCGCCACCTGAAATGCTTCCACTACCTGTCCAGGTTGCTAGCAGTGTACCCGTTAATACTAGAGCACCAAGTCCTTTACCAGCGAGAATAAAATCCTCACTATTTGACACTTTTTTAGAGAAATAAATTCCAAGTCCCACCATGAGAATGCCATAAGCAATAACAAACCATAAAAGGTTAGGATTGTGTGTAATTTCCATTACGTAAACGTCACTTCCTTGTCTTAGTTGTGTTTTTTCTTAGGTGCGCACCGTTAAATATGCTATCACAACAATTTGGGTATTAAAAAAAGTGGGAAATAATCTCTGTGGAAGACTTTGGGAATAAACCTGATGACAATCTAAATACACACTTCTTTCTTCACCTATTATTGGTTATTATTTTCATTTAATAGAAAACAATTCAAATAAAGTGGTTATATAGTACTGAATCGAAAAACTTTGTAGATTAAATAAAAGCGCTATTATTTGGATTTTTACTATAATTTAAACAATTTAAGGATCGATAAACATGTGAAGTGAAGTAAACACTAGAAAATGACGTTCTGTTAAGAGCTATTTATTGTGTTCAAGATTGAGAATAATGCAGAGCACTCTTTTTTTCTTTAGAAGGGGAAAATGATGTTTTGGTGAACTAGTTATTCAGGGTATAAAGCAAGAAGGTTGATGAAAAGTTTAAAAAAGTTTATGATGAAATCAAATACCCTGTGGGGTAATTAACAATACGTTTTCGGGAGGATTAAATCATGTATTTACGTACTTTCTTTGATGAGAAATTGGCACAGTATTCTTATATGATCGGTTGTCAACGAACTGGTGAAGCGCTTGTGATTGACCCGGCGCGTGACGTGACACCGTATTTAGAAACAGCGAAAAAAGAAGGCTTTCATCTTGCGGCCGCAGCTGAAACGCATATACACGCCGATTTTGTATCAGGCGCTAGACAATTAGCTGAAAAGCATGACGTGAAATTATATTTATCAGATGAAGGAGATCAAGACTGGAAATACGGTTATCTAGAAGGATTAAATGTCGAACTAGTAACGGACGGTTCAATTATTCGCGTTGGTCATGTAGAACTTCGCGTAATGCATACCCCAGGTCATACCCCTGAAAGCATTTCGTTCGAACTCACTGATCGTGGTGGTGGCTCGGAAGTACCAATGGGCATTTTCACAGGAGACTTTGTCTTTGTTGGTGATATTGGTCGACCAGATTTGCTTGAAAAAGCCGCAGGCGCTGTTGGCACAGCGGAAACTGGAGCGAAGGCGATGTTCCAATCACTTCAAAAATTTAAAGAGCTACCAGAATTTCTAACGGTTTGGCCAGGACACGGTGCAGGCAGTGCTTGTGGGAAATCTCTTGGTGCTGTGCCACAATCAACAGTGGGCTATGAGCTACGAAATAATTGGGCCTTGAAAGAAGAGAACGAAGGGGAATTCGTTAAAGAATTATTAAACGAACAGCCAGAAGCCCCAACATACTTTGCGGTTATGAAAAAGGTGAATAAAGAAGGACCTAACGTGTTATCAGGGGAAGAACTAGAAAAGATTATGAATGTTGATGAGTTCCGTGCGCTTGCATCGAAGGACAACACAACAATCGTTGATACACGTCCTGCACAGGATTTTGCAGATGGGCATATTGATGGAGCGATTAATCTTCCATTTAATAAAGCCTTTACGAATTGGTCAGGCTGGGTTCTAGATTATGAGCACGATCTTCTCCTCATTGCAGACGATGAGCAGAAAGATGAGATTGTGAAGGCCTTACATTCGATTGGCATCGACCATATAAGTGGCTATGCAAGTCCAGAACTTCTTTCCCAGTGGGACGATCTAGAGGGATATTCCTTTATTTCAACGGAACAATTGAATGATGTTTATGACAAAGAAGATGTTTATGTTGTAGATATTCGAAAAGAAAATGAATGGAACTCAGGTCATATTCCTGGAGCTAATCATCACATGCTTGGCTATTTAGAAGATCAGGCGAATGACATTCCAGAAGATAAAACAATCGTCGTTCACTGTCAGTCTGGCACTCGTTCAGCAATCGGAACAAGCTTACTACAATCACTCGGTTTCAAGGACATTTTAAACTATAGCGGTGGCTTTGCTGCATGGGAAAAAGATGGAGATAAAATCGAAAAATAATCAAAAAAAAGCGTAAAGCAGACACTGCTTTACGCTTTTTTCTTATGCACTCATTTCAGTTTCTAACGTAGCCGGCTTAGGCTTCATTAGCATTAATCCGATTCCTCCAGCACTAAGGACAGCTGCAACGAGGAACGGTGCGTGAGCTGATACTCCTTGACCAATCAAACCGGAAAGAACAGGAGCAATGGCAGCACCGAGCCAGCGGAGGAAGTTGTATCCTCCTGACGTAATGCTTCTTTCATATGGAGAAACCTCCATAACGTAGCTTGTAAATAACGCGTTATTTAGTCCAGAAGCAAGACCTGAGACGATCACGACAGTAATCAGAAGAGGTGTTGATGGAACAACAAATAATAGTGCTAGTAAGATAGCAAAAATCAATAAGCTATACGGAAGAATCTTCTTAGGTAGAAACTTCTTCTCAAGCTGGTGACTTAATATGGCTGATCCATAGGCGAGCATTAATCCCCAGCCAAAGAAGACAAATCCAATTTGAATCGCATTAAGTCCGATAATTAGTGGCGTATAAGCCAGAACTACGAAAAATCCATAGTAATAAAGCATTGCTGCAAGAGCGGAAGTTAGGAATGGCTTGTATGAGAAAAGTCCTTTTAACTCACTCATTCCAACAGGTTTTCGTTTTTGTTTGCCATTTGGTTCAAACACAAAGAATAGAACAAGGCAGAATGCAGCTAGAATTAAGATGGACGTTGCAAAGAAAGGGAATCTCCATGAATAACCACCAAGAACACCACCTACAAGTGGTCCGCCCGCCATTCCAAGTCCAATAGCTGCCTCATAGTAGCCAACGGCTTTTTGCGGGTCTTTAGATAAAGCGATTAAAAGCGTCATGGCTGTCGCGAAGAACATAGAATTACCAAATCCCCAACCTGCTCTAAAAATAGATAGGCTTGCGATTCCATTTGAAAGAGCGCAAAGCAGTGCAAAGACCGTAACGATGAATAAACCAAATACCATCATGCGCTTATCACCAAATCGACTTGCAAAAATACCGGCTGGAATCATCATAATCGCCATTGTCAAAATGTAAGCAGTAAACAGCATTTCAACCTGCCAGTGGTTCGCGCCAATTTGCTCTGCGATCGTTGGAAGAATCGGATCGACAATCCCGATACCCATAAACGCAAGGAAGGTGGCGGCGATCGTTATCCATCTTGCTTTCGTGAATTTTTTTTCATTCATTCAACTTAACCTCCTATAAAAATCGTTCAAAAAGAACAACGGTTGTTATTTATACAACAAGTGTCGTAAAATATTGTAACAGAGTCATGAAATTGAGCAATAATCAAGTTTTCGAGAAACGTTGTCTAAACGACGTGTTTTTAAATTTTGTTGAGAAAAAGTTTAATTTGGAGGAGATTTCTTATGAAAGAGAAAGAAGACCCACGTGTTACCCGAACACGAAAGCTCTTACAGGATGCGTTTATCCACCTAATGGCAGTAAAAGAATATGAGAAAATTACAATTGCTGATATTACTAAAGAAGCCACTGTTAATCGCGCTACTTTTTATTTGCATTATCAGGATAAAGAAGAGTTACTACTTCAAACGGTTGATGAAATGCTGAGGCAGCTTTTTGGCGAGGCGCTGACGATCCCACCTGGTAATTTACCAATTGATGATTTGCAACGATATATTGCAGAGCACATTTTCTCAAGCATTGCCGAATATGATAAGTTTTTTCACGTCATGTTAATCAAAAAAGGAATGCCGAACTTTCTTGATCATATGCGTAGCTTTTTCTTTGATTTCTATGACAATCGAATTGCGAAAGGAAGGTTCGATCCTTTGCCATTACCAAGTGAGGTGATCGCAAGCTATATCGCTTCTGCGTATACAGGAATGATTTCCTGGTGGCTTGAAAATGACATGCCCTACACACCAAAGGAGATGGCTGAGCAAATGATTCAGTTGAATCAGAAGGGACCAACTGGGATTTTGAAGATGCATGTGAGGAAGCGAGAGTAGGAGTACCTTCCTGAGCAAATTAAACATCATGGTAAAGCTAGTCTCGTTTTCCAATTGGAAAACGAGACTAGCTTTTTTAGTGTTAATAGAGGAACCGTGAGATTTTGATAGAAAAGGAAAGGAAGCAGAGGCGGTGTATGAAAAATGTTAGTGAAAATTAAATATTGGATTCCGGTGTTTCAGGAAGAGAGGATGATTCGCGTCTATTTGCCTCATGAGTACGCTCATACAGATAGAAGCTACCCGGTTCTTTATATGCATGATGGACAAAACGTATTTGAAGATCAGGATGTAGTTGGTGGAAGTTCGCTGAGGTTGTTAAACTATTTGGAGCAAAAAAAGTTTCAGCTTATTGTTGTTGCTATTGATTCAGGAGCTAAACGAATGGAAGAGTATTGCTTATGGCGGCATGGTCAATTAAGTGAAGAGCTAACAGGTAAAAGTGAGATCGTAAAAGCGAAGGGTCGAGAGTATATCGCATATATCGTAAAAGATTTAAAACCAGCCATCGACGCTACATACCGAACGCTTAGAAATACAAATTATATGGCGGGAATTTCTTTAGGTGGATTACTTACTACATACGCCCTCTGTCATTATCCTACTGTTTTTAGTAAAGGAGCTTGCATCTCTTCCGCTTTTTTTCGAAACCAAGAAGAATTGGAGGGATTTATCTTGGAGTCCGAACTAACAGATCGTAGTTGCTTTTATTTGGATTGCGGAGATAAGGAATCTGGAGACGAGCGGATTGATAAAGCATTTCTGAATTCAAATGATCGAATATATCAATTGCTCGAGGAGAAAGCTTCATGTGTGCAATTTCATTTGATAAAGGATGGGGAGCATAACTATAAATCATTTCGTACCAGAACGGATGATTTGATGAGTTTTTTTATGAATGAGAGATAGAGTGAATGAATGTTATATCTAACACTTTAATGGTAAAAGAAGGAAATTGTTAAAGTGAAGGAAAAGGACCTTCAAAGGAGGTCCCTTTCGAATTGATATCTAAAGAAAGAATAAGAAACCTGCTGACAATGCAATGGTTACGACGATAGGAGCTAATTGGATTTTTAGTAAAAGACCAGGCGTCATGGAGTGATTTTCTAGTGGGTTTTGTACTGGCATAGCTAAAAAATCAGCTAGTCGATCGCTTTTCTGCTGTTTATAAGGAATAGGAGGAACATCGACAGTATACTGGTCGAGCTGTTCACGGAGTTCTTCAGGTAGGTCGTGCTTATAGTGTGATTTCATCATTTTGCCCCTCCAATAAATCTCTTAAGTGTTTGATCGCTGTAGATAATCTTGATTTAACGGTTCCAACGGGGATATCTAGAACGTTGGCGGTTTCTTCTTGAGTCATATCGTGATAATAGATGAGAAGGATAACCGACCGATGTTTTTCTGAAAGTTCCTTAATAGCCCACTGAATTGTCATCTTCTCAACAGTATCACTAGAGAAACTTTCCTCTCCCTTGACTAGAAAGGGAAGGAGTGATTGCCACTTTTTTCTCCGTTTAACTTTATTGATCATCAGGTGATAACCGATTTTAAATAGATACGTTTTAAGCGATGCTCTTGAGACATCATAGCGGTTCTGGTATTTATGGAATTTAACGAATGTATCCTGCACAATGTCGATACTCAACTGCTCATCCCGCGTATACCGATAGATGAATCGATAAAGAGGGTCTTTGTACATAAGATAAATAGTCTCAAATGTCATAGATACGGCTGCTTCGAAGGAATAATCGCCACTTTCCTTAAAACTCATTCGGCCAGCGCTCTTTTATCCCTTTATAGGTGTAAGCCAGTCGAAAAATAAACCAGAGAAACGTGATAAGTGGAAAGACAAACGTTTGATGTAGAAAGAACTGAACAAATGGATTTTCGATATTCTCACCTTTAATTAGAAAAACAAATAGCCCTGTAATGCATAGGAATGAGTAAATGGACGACGCAATCATGACATAATCCCAGCGTGACCAGTAGAAATAAAGATTTGTTTTTTGAAAGTCAATTCTCCCATTCGTTTTGTGAACATGCTTTTGAAGCGTTGCAATTAAGACGGCAAAAATGGTTCCGAGAACTCCAGCCATCACTAACCCCATGATCCAACCGATTGCCATGTATTTCACACCTTTCTTTCTATATTTTCACATATTTATACAAATGAAAGGGAATGAAAGTTCATTAATAAATGATTTTTTTCTGAATTATTAATTTAACTTAAAAAAAGAGGCGCGACTGGTTGTCGCACCTCTCTTATATGATGATTAATTTGAATCCTTTTTAAGAAGCATTTGATTCTTTCATAATTTTATTAATCTCATTTTTGTACAAATCAGAACGTCCACTGAAAATAGCTTGGATGTTTTGATCGACTTTCACAACACCAGCTGCTCCAAGTTCCTTTAGGCGATTTTCGTCAAATGCTTTTACTTTCGTTACTTCTACACGAAGGCGAGTAAAGCAGGCGTCAACATGCTTTATGTTGTTTTCGCATCCAAGTGCTTCCATGATTTCCAATGCTAATTCTTTGTTCTTGCCTTTTCCTGGATTATTCTTGTTGTAGTCTTTACTGGTGGCTGATTCGAATTTGCCGATTCTAAAGGTGCAGTTGTATAGTACCTTTCAAGATTCCACTATTTTCGAATATAGTCAGATTTATTTTAAGAGTGATGAGTATAAATTTACTTTGCGAGCTTCTCGACCAGGAAATTAACGTAAAGTTTGACCACGAAAGCGACAGTTGTGTGATAAGCACCTGTCGCTTTTGTATGAAAAAACAAACATATATGGATGTAAAAAGGAGAACCTAGGTGAAAAGTGGTTAACAGGGAGGATGTAACTTGAATAAACTTGGATTTCTCTTCGTTTGGATATTAGTCGTCAGCAGTTTAGTTGGTTACTTGGATAAGGTGCATGCTACTAATGAAATGGAAGAAAGTGCCCAACAAGAACCAGATCTCAGTGAAGTAACCTATTTCAAATCAGAAACAAAAAGAGATATGGAGCTTGAAAAAGTTTTTTCTAAAGAGTTGGGTTTAAAGAAGGGTGTAGACTCCGTTCGCTATTACTACAATAAGATAGACCTGAACGATGATCAGGTTCCTGAGACATTTGTTTATTTAATAGGTCCCTCTGTCTGTGGGAGCGGAGGATGCAGTGGTCTTTTACTAGAAAAGAAGGACGGAGCATACTTTGTTAACACGCGCTTTTCATTAGTAAGAACTCCCGTAATCATTCAAAATGAAACAACTAATGGATGGAAGAACATTGTGATGTACGTTGCGGGTGGGGGAATAGAACCAGCCTACCATAAGCTGAAATTTGATGGAGAAAGCTACCCTGAAAATCCATCTGTTGCACCGATTGTGAAAGAGAAAAAGATAAAAGGTATAGGGATCATAAACGATGAAATCGCTGATAATACTGGCATCGCTTACTGAAGAAAAAACCGAGGACAAATGAGAGGATTTGTCCTCAATCTTTTTTTATGTAGGAACGGGTACATATTGCATCTAATGCTATACTTCTTATCGACTCCAAGATTGAGCAATAGTGGTTGTGGTATATTGTTGGCGGCATTCTAGTTGCGGTTTTGAGTGGAGAACGATGAAAAGAAAGTTCAAGTGTGAAATCAACTCATAAGAATGAAACGTTTTTGATGGTATATTATAACGAAAATGAACTTAGAGTGATAGAATTGTAGAAAATAACATATTAAAAATGGAGTGTTCTTGCTATGGATTTAAACCTACAAGAAAAATCAGTTGTCGTAACAGCGGCAAGTAAAGGACTAGGAAAAGCGTCAGCACTGGCTTTTGCAAGAGAAGGCGCACGCGTCGTTCTTTCTAGTCGAAGTGAAGAAGAACTTAAGAAAGCTTGCGAAGAAATGATTGAAGAAACGGGAAATGATCAGATTACATTTCGAGTTTGTGATGTCACAAAAGCGGATGAGATCAAACAATTGATGACGTTTGCAGCTGAAACATACGGTAGTGTCGATGTATTAATTAATAATGCAGGCGGGCCTCCAGCTGGTAAGTTTGAGGACTTCAGCGATGAAGATTGGCAGAATGCTTTTGAACTAAATTTATTAAGCTTCGTTCGAACGTCACGGGCCGCTATTCCTTTTATGAAAGAACAGGGCTGGGGACGCATCGTAAATATTGCCTCTTCTTCTATTAAGCAATCGCTAGATAATTTGATCTTATCGAATACATTTCGTGCGGGTATCGTAGGACTTGCAAAAAGTCTTTCACAGGAATATGCCGAGCACAATATTCTTGTGAATACGGTTGGACCTGGACGTATTGGAACGGATCGAGTTGAACAGTTGGATCAAATCAAGGCACATCAGTTAGGCATTAATGCTGCTGAATTAAAGAGTCAGGTGGAGCAATCAATCCCAATGAAACGATATGGGGAGCCTGATGAATTTGCGAAAACAGTTGTTTTTCTTGCTTCAGGAGCAAATACGTATATGACCGGGCAATCACTCGTTGTCGATGGCGGACTTGTAAAAGCACTGTAATAAGAAAAAGGACGTAGCGCTTACGTCCTTTTTCTTTTGTCATTCTCGCCAAATCATTTTTCTTTTAGAGATAAATCTATATAATAGAAGAAGATGAAGAATTACTAATTCTGGTATTGCTAAACCCTTTGGTTTTAATGTAATTGGCGGTACAGGGGAGGGTTAAATAATGGTAGAAGCAAAAGAGCGCATTCTTGAAGCGACAGATATTCATAAAGCGACTGAGATGATCAGTGTCGCAACGAATAAGCCGGTCATTATTGAAAACAAAAACTTTGAACTCATTTCATATAGCACGGCATCGGAGAGCTTTGATCAAACGCAGCAAAAGACGATTCTCTATAAAAAATGTCCGGTGTTTATTATTGATCGTTTGAAAAAAGAAGGGATCGTTCAGCAGCTTGAGAACAACGAAGCTCCGATCCGGATTGCTCCAATTGAGGAAATTGGTTTTTATCAACGTATTGTTGTGAAAGCGATTTATGAAGAGCGGACGATGGGATATCTCTGGGTGCAAGAAACGAATAGTCCTCTGACGGAAGAAGAGGTTGCTTTTCTTACTGAAATCACACCTCACATTGGAAAGCTTATTCATGATTCTTATCAAAAAGGGAAAGAGCATGAGGGGAAGCAGGAGAAATTGCTTTGGAATGTGCTTCTTCATGAATACGAAAGTGAAAATCAAATGCGGCGTAAAGCTCAGGTGGCGAGCTTACCATTACCTGAGCGCTTTTCCGTACTCGTCATGTCAATTGCTGAGCCTACCCAGGAGCCCTTGTTAAATGAAGTTCTCGAGCTTTTATCCCGTTTTAAGAGGCATAAAATTCAAGTACTGAAAACTGAGCTTCAAATCGTTGCTGTTATTTCAGGTGATAAAAATAGAAAAGGCTCAGCGATTGAAAATAGCCGAGAGCTTATAGAGTATGTAAAAAGTGCGTTAACTCATGAAGAATTTTATTCTTTCTTGATTGGGATTGGGAAAGAATATACGGAGCTCATTGAGATGAGGAAGAGCTTCTTAGAAGCATTAGAAGTGATTGAGACAGCTGACTTCATTGGTCCAAGGCCAGATGTCATGCCACGTGAGTTCTCAAAGCTTGGCGTCTACCGATATCTTGCCGCCCTTTATGAGAAAAACAATACGGAGCATTATTTTAATCAGAATTTGCTTAACTTGATGGAAAAGGATTCAGTTAGTCATTCCAGTCTGTTAAAGACGCTAGAAGTGTATTTATCGAACAACGGTAAGGGGAAAAGCACCGCGGCTGAGCTGTTTATCCACCCAAATACGCTGAACTATCGCATGAAGCAGATTCAGGACTTAACGGATATTGATTTTGATGATTTTAATATGAAAAGTCACATATATATCGAGTTGTTGTTGCTAAACAACATACCGTCTTACTATAATCGGTACCTTTCTGCAGTAGAGGAGCAGAAAAGTACTGCGAAGTAGCCTATTTGAGTGGGCTGGGAGCTTGTTTATTGACCAAACTGGGAAGCTGCACATTGTGCAGCTTCTTTTCTGTTGTTTAGGGCTGGAAAGTGTGGCGCAATAGCTGGTTTTCGTGGGGGGAGTGTGGTTTATTGGCCAAAATGGAGATATATTGTCCAAAATCAGAATATATTGGCTAAAATCCAGATATATTGTCCAAATCGGAAATTCCGCTCACTAAACGGGGGCTCCGCTTTTCACGGCTCCAGTGCCTGTCGTGTCTAAGCGCTCGTCTCCGCTTTTCATGAGATCCAGCTGCAGTGGGCAGACACTTGGTCACTTCACCATTTCATCCGAACACAAAAAGCGTGTTCAAATGAAATGGCTCCAGTGCCTGTCGTGTCTAAACGCCCACTTTCGCTTTTCCTATTGTGTTTAAACCACAAAATCTCAGCAAACTATTGTGTCGTGACCACGTTGCCAGATGGGGGGTAAAATCGATATAATTTTCACAAGAAAACAAAAACTTTCTTTGAAGTATTTCACAAGCTTTATGAATGATTGGAGATATAGGGTTAAAAGGAGCGTGGTAGAGTTGGAAGCCATCAACAAGAGTTTTTTCCTTTTTCTCGCTAGCAGGCCCTCGCTTGATCGGCTCGCCAAACGATGGGGTAGTAAGTTTGGGGCGGATAAGATTGTTGGGGGTGAGACTTTTGAGCATGCGGTGCCTCTTATTCAGAATTTGAATAGTCAGGGGCTTCGGGTAACGGTGGATCATCTTGGTGAGTTTGTTTCTTCTGAAATAGAAGCGAAGGAGCGGACTCAGGAGTGCATCAATACCATTCGCATGATTAGTGCTCATCAACTAAATTCTCAGATGTCTTTGAAAGTCACTTCACTTGGTCTGGATATTAGCCATGATCTTGTATGGCGTAACATGATTGAGATTATGGAAGAAGCGGTAAAGCATGATGTATTCGTTACGATCGATATGGAAGATTCGACACGAACGGAGGCGACGCTTCAGCTTTATAAAGACCTGAAGAGAAAGTACGACAATATTGGAACGGTTGTTCAGTCTTATTTATACCGATCCGATCAAGATTTAGATGATTTAAATGAAGTAAAGCCGAATTTACGTCTTGTGAAAGGGGCGTATAAGGAAGCCGCGAAGGTTGCTTTTCCAGCGAAATCAGATGTGGATCATAACTTGAAGCTGCTGATAAAGAAACATTTATTGAATGGGAATTTTACAGCCATCGCTAGTCATGATGATGCCATCATTAACTTTACGAAAGAATTCGTGAAAGAACATGATATTCCGAAAGATCAATTTGAGTTTCAAATGCTTTACGGCATGCGAAGCCAGAGTCAGCTAGATCTTCTTGCTGAAGGTTATGCGGTAAGAGTATACCTACCTTATGGGAACGATTGGTATGGGTATTTTATGCGGCGGTTGGCGGAACGACCTGCGAACATCGCCTTTGCTTTCAATGGATTATTTAAAAAATAAACTTCTTATATTTGAAAGGGGAATTTACTCATGGTAGTACCATACAAACACGAACCGTTTACTGATTTTACTGTTAAGGAAAACAAAAAGGCTTTTGAAGAGGCTCTTAAACTAGTAAAAGAAGAACTTGGAAAAGACCATGATCTTCTCATCAATGGTGAGCGAGTTAGCACGGAAGATAAAATTGTTTCCATTAACCCTGCGAACAAGGAACAAATCGTTGGTCGCGTATCAAAGGCAACGAAAGAGCATGCGGAACGCGCGATTCAAGCTGCAGATGAAGCATTTGAAGGTTGGAGAAAATGGTCGGCTCGCTCTCGTGCTGAGCTTCTATTCCGCGCAGCTGCGATTGTACGACGCCGCAAGCATGAATTCTCTGCTTACCTGGTGTACGAAGCCGGTAAACCTTGGAAAGAAGCGGATGCTGATACTGCAGAGGCAATCGACTTCATGGAATACTATGCTCGTCAAATGATCGAGCTAGGTGAAGGGAAAGCGATTGAAAGCCGTCCTGGAGAGCAAAACCGTTACGTTTATACGCCAAGCGGAGTTGCCCTTGTTATTCCTCCATGGAACTTTGCATTTGCGATTATGGCAGGGACAGCAGTAGCACCACTTGTTACAGGAAACACAGTACTTCTTAAGCCGGCAAGTGCAACACCGGTTGTTGCAGCGAAGTTTGTTGAAGTGCTTGAAGAAGCTGGGCTTCCTAAAGGTGTATTGAACTTTGTGCCAGGTAGCGGAGCTGAAGTAGGGGACTATCTCGTTGATCACCCGAAAACATCGATCATCACATTCACTGGTTCTCGTGAAGTTGGTACGCGCATTTATGAGCGCGCTGCGAAAGTACAGCCGGGTCAACAACACCTGAAGCGAGTGATCGTTGAGATGGGTGGTAAAGATACGATCGTTGTGGATAAGGATGCTGATCTTGAACTTGCTGCGCAGGCCATCGTTGTCTCAGCATTCGGCTTCTCAGGTCAGAAATGTTCTGCAGGCTCCCGTGCGGTCATTTTGAAAGAGGTATATGATCAGGTTCGTGATCGCGTTGTTGAATTAACAAATGAGCTTACACTAGGTGAAACGACAGGTCCAGATGTGTACATGGGACCAGTTATTGATCAAGCATCATTTGATAAAATCATGAGCTACATTGAAATTGGAAAAGAAGAAGGCCGCCTCGTTGCTGGTGGAGAAGGCGATGATTCGAAAGGGTTCTTCATCAAGCCAACTGTATTTGCAGACCTAGCTCCTAAATCACGCATGCAGCAGGAAGAAATTTTCGGACCGGTTGTTTGCTTAACGAAAGCAAATAACTTCGATGAAGCGATTGAAATTGCGAATAATACAGAGTACGGCTTAACTGGTGCTGTGATCACGAATAATCGTGCACACATTGAGCAAGCGAAAATGGACTTCCATGTAGGTAACCTATACTTCAACCGGAACTGTACGGGCGCAATTGTTGGGTACCACCCATTTGGAGGATTCAAAATGTCCGGTACAGATTCAAAAGCAGGTGGACCGGATTATCTTGGACTTCACATGCAAGCAAAAACTGTTTCAGAAATGTATTAATTAGTAAACACGATTAGTTTAAAAAGGCTGTTCCCCTCTGCTAGGGGAACAGCCTTTGTTTGGTTTTAGTTAGGATGAGAAATATGGAAGAAAAAGGGATTTTATCTATTTGAAGATTAGGGCTGCCATTGTCTTCACGATCGGTATTATCCTTGTTCTATCTTTCTTGATTAGAACCAAAAGGCAAGAGCTTAACAGAATGGCAAAAGTATGGATTAGACGCACTAGCGATTGGGATTTTACTCCTTACGTTCATCGTCGTGTTGAGCATGTGAGGAAAAAAAGAGAAGCTCAGTTCTCTTCTTTATGGTAAGGGAGAATGAGCCTGGCTTTTGTACCTTTTCCTATTTCTGAATCAATGGCTATTTCTCCATTATGAGCCTCCATAATATCAAAGCAAATCGATAGTCCAATCCCAAGCCCGCTTCTTTTCGTACTAAAGAAAGGGGTGCCTAGCTGTTTCACTTCTTCTTCGCTCATTCCTTTGCCGTCATCTTCAATGGAGATAACCGCATTTTCCTCGTTTTTTGTTAAATGAACCGAGATTTCTCCGCCTTCAGGCATAGCTTCGATCGCATTCTTGATAAAATTAATGAGCACTTGTTTGATTTGTGAGGAATCCATACAAACCGTAATATTCTCAGTGTTCGCATCGAATTCAAGTTCGACATTATGTAAGTGAGCATTGCTTTTCATTAATTCTACCGTTTCAAATACAAGGGGATTTAACTGTTTTAGCGTTCGCTCGCTTACCGTTGGTTTCCCCATCATAACAAATTGATTTACAAGATTTTTCATACGGTCGAGTTCAGCCCTAATGATACTAATGTAATTGGCTTGTTTCTCATCTACATCTAAAAGTTGTGTAAAGCCAATAATTGATGTAAGTGGGTTGCGGATTTCATGAGCAAAACCAGCACCTAGTTTTCCGATTGCAGAAAGCTTCTCAGATTGAATGACCTGTTCTTGTAGTTGATAATAAGAAGTCATATCTCGGAATTGAGCGAAAGCTCCGCTTAGCTGTTGATTGTAATCGTAAAGAGGCAAAATATCGAGTAAGCATTTACGTTCATCGTTTTTAAAAAAAGTGATTTCGATGTCTTCGATGCCCTTTTGTTTCGAAAACACATGGTCGAAAAACGGTTTAAGAGTAGGGATTTCGGTAATTGGATAGCCAATCATTTTGGTTTTATTAAGTCCCGTTAGTTTTTCAGCACTTCGATTGAATTCTTTTATTTGCCCATCTTGATCCGAAATGACAATTCCGATTGGAGTGGCACGCATAAGCATCTGGTTATAGAGATGGAGCTGTTCGTTTTGCTTGTTAACCTGGATCTCCCGTTCAATCGTATCTATAGAAGATGAAAGCAAGCCTAGATGCAATTGAGAGGCATATTTCTTAGTTGTCATGAGGGAGATCGTACCGATAATCTCCCCATTATGATATGCATATGGTGCTGAGTAGCAAGCCACATCTTCAAAGCAGTAGTGATAATGATCATCCCCAATGAGATGAATCGGTTCTTGGTGTTTTAAGGCAAGTGTAATGGCGTTCGTACCAGCTGTTTCTTCATCAAACTTAACGCCATTTTGAATGCCGAGTGACGCTGTCATTTGTTCGAAGGATTCATCGCCATATGAATCTAATACATAGCCTTCGTGATCAGTTGTTACCACCACGGTTGGGGTGTCAGATAAAAAGCTAAGAAGCTTTTTCATGAATTTTTGTATGATGGAGAGAGAACATGAATAATTTTGTAAACGAAGCGCTAACTCTTCTTCTGAAAGTAAAACGTGAAGAACAGGAATTGAGTTTGGATCCAATTGATAGACATGTTCGCATGTGTTTTTAGAATGTTGGATTTGAATTTCACGTTGCGTCATGAGGCATCCTCTTTTCCTGGAAGTAGTAATGGTTTTATGTGAAAAGTATTATTTTTGCATTTAATAGAATCATTTTTTTATAGATTATCATACTTTGGTCCCTACTGGTTAGTTTTTACCATTAGTAATACGTGATTCTACTTGATGTTGTCGAAAAAATTGTAATCGCATTCTTAGATACTTTATAATGAAGCCATTTAGATTGGAGGGAAAATTATGCTTGAGTATATAGAAGAAATCGAAATTAGAAAAGAGACGGATCATACGGGGAAGGGACTATTGTATACTGTATTGAGCAATAAAAAAGGAATAGGTTCAATTGAAGAAATCCCTTCAGATAGTCCATGGAATTGGTTTTTAAAGGTTTTTACCTTGCGCCAGGCTGTTAGTCGTGAATTACATCTACATTTGCCTAACGGACCGAATACATCTATTGATAAAGATCGCGGTTACTACAAAGACATCTTCCTTTATTCAGCAAGCGAATTAATTGGAACGATCAAGTCTGAAGTAAAAGTGAAATCGCCAAAAATGACGGTTGTTGACACAAGGGGGAGTACCATTATGCAAGCCCTTGGAAAGTATGGTGCTACAGATTTTTCTGTGTATGGCGTTGAATCAGTTCATCGTGTTGGTACGATTAAGAAACGATCTGCAGTTTATCAATCCATGAAAGATAATCTTTTGAATGAAGATCATTATTTTCTTGATGTTCGTCACCTTAGTTATGAAGAAAAGGTAGTGATGATCGGAATGACACTAGCGCTTGATTTGTATTATTAACATTTATTGCATTGTGAAGGAGGGTAGCGGAAATGAAAACAATTCTCTTATTTGTTTTAGCTGGACTTGCTGAGATAGGAGGAGGTTATTTAATCTGGCTTTGGCTTCGTGAAGGGTATTCGAGCATATTTGGTCTAGCTGGTGGAATCTCTTTAGTTCTTTATGGTGTGATTGCGACTTTGCAAGTATATCCGGAATTCGGTCGCGTGTATGCGGCGTATGGTGGTGTGTTTATAGTGATGTCCGTCCTTTGGGGATGGGGAATTGATAAGGAAGTCCCTGATAGCTATGATTTAATTGGAGCGTTTATTTGCTTAGTAGGTGTAACGGTGATGCTCTTACCGCGGAACTAAAGGAAGTTCATTTAGAAGTCTTCATCAAGACATAATAAAAAGCCCGTTTTCATGGAACGGACGAATGAGGCTGAGATATAACCAATGAGTGAATCGATGTCTTGATTTTAAGGGAAATGAACGCATTTTATATGGTGAAAATTAATGAAAACTTGACCCTCTTTTGCCGTCATTAACGTGACCTGGTTTTCCTGAATACTTGTTAATTTCCCTATTTTGTTTTGGTTTTCATATATATCGAAAATGACTATTTGATTGGTTACTTTTTTTAGCTGCTCTTCTAATGTGCGTGATAAGGAGAGTCCAATTGGTACAACGGGGAATTCTGAATGTGTTAAGTGATATGGTCTTTCGTTACCTTGATAAGGGATCAGCCACTTTAGATGTTTCATGGATATATACATCGTTTTGTGAATGGGACTTTGGAACACAAAGTAATCGTTCATAATACTAGTGATGTATCCATGAAGAGAGTGATGGCCAGTAACATAAATCTCTGTAAACATTCCTTTTGATTCTTGTAGTGCTTTACGAAGCGAAATCGAATTTAACGTTTCAGGTTCTTCAAATAGCGACTCTTTTGGAAGTGAAATTTTTTCATCTTCTTTCGTACATACATCATAATGCTGAACATGGTATTGGGAGACATAGATAAAGTCTTTGCCGTTATATAAGACAAGAATGTCATTTCCTGAGTCGATTAGCACACCGATAATGTCTTTTGTTCCGTTCATTTTTAATCGAATGGTTTCGTTCGTTAAATCTGATGAATTTCTCACTTTTGACCTCCTTTCATATGAAAAAACCAGCTGTGCCATATAAACAAGTGATTCTGATAGGACGATCATTTTTCTACATAAAAAATAATTGTGAGGAGGAAGATGACTGTACAAATAACTATGAATTTAAAGGCGAGTCATTTCCTCATCACATGAAGTAACTTCCGAAATGCGTAAGGAGAGATATAGTCGATCATGGCTCTCTCTTCCTCTCAAGAATACGAGTTAAGCCTCGGCGATTTTTGCAGGAACTTCTTTAATCACCGTTTCGATAGTACTGAAGCTTTTAATATGGAAAAGTGTAATGCGAACAAGTTCAGCTTTCACTAATAGAAGAATATGGTCGCTTGCTACATTGAGGAGAATACCTTCAACATGCTCGGGACCGCCACGATTAATCTTTACCCATTTATAATGGAGCGCCCCTAACACTTCTGTGATAGAGCTTCCTTGGATTGGATCAAGAAACGTATTCCCAGTGATTTCCGGCATAGTAGTTGTATCTAAGGAAATTGATTTAACATGGTCAAGGTTGTAATAAATCATTTCTTTCTCTGTTTGTAGCATAAAGTGGTCCGTTGCAACCTGAAAGAGAATACCTACTTTTGCTTCAGGTCCTTTTAAATTGACTTTAACTTGCTTACCTAGCAATGGCACGAGCGTATCGCTATTTAAATTGGCCATCATATATCCTATCCTTTCATAAGCATTCGCTATTTATTTTTTTGAAACGGGCTGCCAGTAGTTAGAAAAGAGGTTTTCTCTTCTGCTTTCTCCTCGGTTTTCTTTTTGATTGTCTTCTTGATTGTTGCTAGACTCTTCTTGTTGAGTCATTTTAACGACCTTACTAACGCTTTTTACATGAAACAGTGCAATGTGTACCAATTCTGCTTCCTTCCCTACGATGATGTGATCATCGTTCACTTCAAGTAAAACACCTTCTACTTTCTCTGGGCCACCGCGATTAACTTGAACAGAACTAAAGACTAATTCATCAAGAACTTCTTGAAAACTTTCTCCACTTTCAAATTCAAGAACAGGTTCTTCAATTGGCACAATAACTTCTACTTCCTCTTTCGTATTGATTGTGACGCTTTTGATGTGAGTAGCATGGAAATAGATAACGTTATTTTTTTGTCCAAGCAAAGTTAAGAAATCCTGTTTAAGCTCAAGAAGTTTTCCTTCCTGACTTTCAGGTCCTCCACGGTTGATTCGAACATTCTTGCCGATGTAGCTCTCAAGTTGTGAAAAGTTCATTTGCACATTCATGCATCCTTTCTTCCTTTTTATATAAACGCTTGTAATGGCATAGTATGTATCTCGGAGGGACAAAGATCAGTATATTTGTCTATCATTTGGAAAATGTGTGTTTGTCCACCGTGAGATTAGCCTAATCATTGGGGAATTTAGGAGCAGGGTTTTTACTAGTTAAACAGAATAGGAGAACGAGAGTGATTTTAACTAAGTGAGGGAAGACAATGAAAACAAATGAGTATAACAGTCAGATTTGGGATAAGAAAGTGGAGGATCAAGTTGTTTATACAAAGCCAGTCACTCAAGAAATGATCAAAGAAAGTAAAGCAGGGAATTGGCATATCACTGTTACGACGGAGAAAGCTGTTCCGCGTCATTGGTTTCCAGCTAATCTGAAGGGCTTGCGCATTCTCTGCTTAGCATCTGGTGGTGGACAACAAGGTCCAATACTTGCAGCCGCAGGGGCGGAAGTGACAGTTGTTGATCTTTCTGAGAAACAGCTAGAACAGGACAGATTTGTAGCTGAAAGGGAGAACTTGCAGTTAACTGTTGTTAAAGGAGACATGACGGATTTATCCTTTTTAGAAAATGGGTCATTTGATGTGATTGTGCATCCTGTTTCAAATGTATTTGTTGAAAATGTATTACCTGTCTGGAAGGAGGCGGCAAGAGTACTGAAGGAAGGGGGCACACTTATCTCAGGATTTACGAATCCACTATTGTATCTTTTTGATGATGAGCAAGAGGATAAAGGAATTCTGGATGTGAAGAATAGCATCCCATACTCTCCTATTGAATTGTTAACGAAAGAAGAACTTCAGAAATACAAAGAGAGTAACTTGGCCCTTGAGTTCGGACATACGCTGGAAGATCAAATACAGGGACAGATTGATGCAGGATTTGTCATTAACGGTTTTTATGAAGATGATTTTGGAGGGAGTCGCCTAATCGATCAATATATTAAAACCTTTATAGCAACAAAGGCGATAAAAAATGCAGGTTGAACTAGTCACTTATTTATAAAGGAGATACTGAAAATGGAATATAGCGGTTCGCGGGTTTATGATGATCACGATTTTTTTGAGAACTATATGGCTAGACGACATAGGGAAGAAAGCCCGAATAAAGTCATCGAGTATCCTGCTCTTATGACATTACTAGGCGATGTTCGGGAGAAGACCATTCTTGATCTTGGTTGTGGAGATGCTTCGCTCGGAGAAGAATTACTAAAGCAGCAGTGCGAGCGATATGTCGGGATTGATGGTTCAAAAAATATGTGTCACCAAGCAGAGTTGAAGCTAAAGGGAACGAAGGGGAGCGTTGTCCAGTCAAATCTAGAGTCGTATGGTTATCCATCACAGACTTTCGATTGCGTCGTTTCACAATTAGTTCTTCATTACATAGAAGACCTTGATCATATTGTTAAAAAAGTATATGACACGTTAAAACCAGGTGGAGAATTTGTATTTAGCGTTTTGCATCCAGTTATGACCGCTTCTTTCAAAAGTATGACAGGTAAAAGAACCGATTGGATTGTAGATGATTATTTCCAGACGGGGAGAAGAATAGAGCCCTGGATTGGAGAGAGCGTTGTGAAATATCATCGTACGATTGAGGAGTATTTCTTGCTTCTGCAGCGAACTGGTTTTACGATTCAAGGTCTTAGAGAGGGAACGCCGCAACGAGAAAACTTTCAACATCAGGAAGAGTATGAACGAAGACAGCGCATTCCGCTATTTCTTCTACTTTCTTGTATAAAATAATAATTGACAGCGATAGAATATTAGATTATGATCATTTCAAATAATAAAAATTTCATACTGCAACTCCTAAAGGGGAGTAGCTTTTACAGCAAAGTCGTCATTCCAGAGCTTCACTGCTCTCGGCTTTGTTGGCAACATTCGTGTTGTTAGCAAGACCTTTACTTTTACGGTAAAGGTCTTTATTTGCATCAAAAACCTTTGCCAATTAGGCAAAGGTTTTTTTGTGAAGAACAAAGCAGTATGGATGAAAAAAGGGGGATGTACAGATGGATGCTTCAATGTTACTAGAATATGGATGGGTTTTGCTGCTTCTGATTGGTCTTGAAGGGCTGCTTGCGGCAGATAATGCACTTGTCTTAGCGATTATGGTGAAGCATTTACCAGATGAGGAACGTCAAAAGGCTCTATTTTATGGTCTTGCCGGTGCATTTGTTTTTCGATTTGCTTCATTATTTGCTATTTCTTTTCTAGTCAACGTATGGCAAGTTCAGGCGATCGGTGCGTTATACCTCTTGTTTATCGCGATCAATCATATCGTTCGAAAACAGATGATTCACAAAGGTAAGGAAGCGCCAAAGAAACAGAATAAGAAACAGGCAGGCTTCTGGGGGACTGTTTTTAAGGTAGAGCTAGCGGATATCGCTTTTGCCGTAGATTCCATTCTAGCAGCCGTTGCATTAGCCGTCACATTGCCAAATACACCCCTACCGCATATTGGTGGTTTAGATGGTGGGAAATTCCTTGTTATTTTCGCTGGTGGATTAATTGGATTATTCATAATGCGATTTGCAGCAAATTATTTCGTGAAGCTATTAAAAGCAAGGCCCGGTTTAGAGGTTGCTGCGTTTATGATTGTAGGATGGGTTGGAATTAAACTATCAGTATATACACTCTCGCATCCTGATTTAGGGGTGCTCCCTGAAGCATTTGCAAAGTCTCCAGGATGGAAAATAACGTTTTATACGGTGTTACTTTTGATTGCAGTCGGTGGCTGGTTTTTATCGAATTCGAAAAAAACTGAAGCATCAAAGGGAGAAACACTGTAAAAACATGAATCTCAATCTTTTCCCCATTGTGAGAAAGGGATCTGGTAAACTATAAAGGTAAAAAATGGTTTTTGCGCTTTGTTGATTTTTGATTAGGATGGGGAGTGTTCAAAGTAATAAGAGTTGATGTGGTATATACGCTACTTTACAACGAAAAAGAAGATCAAGTGTTAATGGTTCAAAATATCAAACATAATAACTGGTCTTTACCAGGTGGATCGGTGGAAGATGGAGAGACCCTTGCACAAGCTGCTATTCGCGAAATGAGAGAAGAAACAGGATTAACCGTAGAAGTAGAAAATCTATTGAGTGTTAATGAAGCGTTTATGACGAATTACCATGTCCACTTCTTTACATTTAGAGGAAAAATATCGCGTGGACATTTATCTATTCAAGATACGGAAACAATAGCGAACGTCAAGTGGATGAACAGAAAAGAAGCAGACAAATGGATGCCTTATCATCAAGGGGGAATTGAGAGCTTACTTCATACTTCAATTCCTTACGTCTTACAGGGATAATGTAAAGTAGCCTTAAGATCCTCGGGGGATCTTAAGGCTATATTTATAACAGTTTTAAAATTGGAAGGGAATGCGCTCCTCCGTTCCTTGATCTAGTGTTTTTACGATGATTTCATTGTTTTCAACTTCCTTATCCCCAATGAGAATTACTTTTTCTATTCCTCTTTTACTTGCGCGTTCGATCGATTTACCAATCCGTTTCTCACTCATATCCACCTCGATCCGACATCCTAATTTCCTATAAGCAGAGGCGACGATCAAGGCTTCGCGTTTAGCATGAATGGGGATGATGACATATTCAGGCTTTTCATTTGTCACAAGTGAAGTAGCATTCTGTTTCAATGCGGTTAAAATTACATCTAGGCCGAATGAAATCCCAACAGTTGAAAAAGGTTCTTCACTACCGAGTAATCCACCTATCGCACTATCGTAGCGACCACCGCTTCCAATGCTGGATGTAATGGATTGGTTACTTAAGAAAATCTCATAAATCGTCCCAGTATAAATATCGAGCCCTCTTGCAAGGAAAGGATTGAACTGACATTTTTGAACGAGGTTGAGTCCATCCAGGTAGGAAGTCAGTTCTTTAAGTTCATTTAACCCCTCCCGTACAGTTGAATTCGCAGATGCGAACTGTTCAAAATAATAGAGGTCTTGATTAATCCACTCTTTTGCATAGCGCTCAACGCTATTAATGGCTTCAGAGCAGATATCTTTTTGGAAGAGCTCTTCCTTAACGCCCTCCATCCCGATTTTCTCGAGCTTATCCATCGTGAGAATCACATCATTTAAGCGAAGTGTAGGAATAGAGATCGACTCTAGCATACCTGCAAGCAGTTTGCGGTTGTTATACTGAATCGTCACATCAAGTTCGAGTTGACTGAAAAGATCGAGCGCCATCTCCATTAATTCTGCTTCGGCCATTTGCGGACTAACGCCGGTTATATCCACATCGCACTGAGTGAATTCTCTAAAACGCCCTGGTTTAACTGGTCCATCTCGAAACACCTTTCCGATTTCATAACGCTTGAATGGCATTGGTAAATCTGGATTCATCGCAACAACTTTGGCGAACGGGATGGTCAAATCGTATCGAAGGGCAAGTTCTCTCTCTCCACGATCAGAGAGGGTGTACATTTCTGCTAAAATCTCATCGCCACCGGCATACTTTGAAGCCATCAATTTCCGATCGTTAAGGATCGGTGTTTCAAGTGGAGAACAGTTGTATTGAATAAATGTGTCTTCTATTATTCTTCTTACTTTGCGCCGTATGATTTCATCTTTAGGTAAATAATCCATCGTTCCTTTGACATTCTGATCTTTCAGCTTTTTCATAGTCCTCATCCTTTCGTTTTTGAATACAAAAAACCGCATGAATGGGAGAAATGTTCTTCTCAATTCATACGGTTACGAGTAATAGCCTTCCTATACGCGATTATTTTGCAATCGGATAGCAAGGCTAGCTGTGATGATGAAGTTGTACGATGAATAATTGTCTCATATCGCTCACCTCTTATTTCAAAATATAGTAGCACATGAGAACCATTTCAGCAATCTTTCTTTTTTTCTGAAGATTTGATAGGATAATATTTCCTATAGAAAGGTGGGGGATTGCTTGAGGAGTCTTACGGAAGAAGAAGTCATATCGCATATTCCTGAACTATCGAATGTTACATTAAGAAAGATTACAAAGGGGTATTCTTTTGATTTAAAATATGTAACAAAGTGGAATGGAAAGAACGTATTGCTTCGATTATATGAGTTGGATTTACGTGAGCGGGTTCAAGAGAAAGTTGAGAAGATGAAGGCTTTTAAGAAGCTAGGAGTCCGCTGTCAGGAAATTTATGCGTTCGGTGAAGTTCCTGAAGAAAACTTCTGTTATACGATTTTTTCTTTTCTGGAGGGGGAAGATGGCGAAGCTGCTTTAGCGAACTTAACAATGGAAGAACAGTATGCTGCTGGTTATGAAGCAGGATTAGATCTCGTTCACATGCATCAACTTCGAATCGAAGCGTCAATGCCGGAACATATGGCCTTTATTCAAGAAAAATTTGAGAAAGCGGTAGAACGGTATTATAGACTTGATATACAAATCCCTTATGGTAGAAAGACCATTGACTATGTAAGAAACAATATCCATCTTATCGGTGAAAGCAGGCTCGTCTTTGCTCATCATGATTTTCATGCAGGGAATTTGATTATCTCTCAGAAAAAATATGCTGGTGTGATTGATTTTAATCGATGCGGTGTAAATACGGCTTATTCGGAGTTTGATAAGCTAGAATTATTCTCAAGTCGTTTAAGCATTCCTTTCTCAAAAGGGGTTATTCATGGTTACTTTATTGATTGTGTTCCTGAACTGTTTTGGAAAATCCGATCGGTTCATATGGCTCAGCTTCTGATCTATCATATGAATTGGGCAATGGATTACTTTCCGGAAGATCTTCCTCAAGCGAAAGAGGCCATTCAGTATGTGTGGGAGATGTATGAAGGCTTCGACCGGACCATTCCTAAATGGTATGAAGAAAGCCAGGCCTAAGGCCAGGCTTTCTTCAGTTACATTGCTTCTTTTATTCCTTTCTTTACGAGCCACCAATTTGCTGGATAGCTTGTGGCAAATCCAAGAATCATCGCAATTTGCATCATAAACCAGTAGACAGCTGAGTCGGGCTTTGGTGGTTCGGTAAATAAAACAAAATGAACGATGGCCATCCAACCAAACATGCCAACTTCAAAAGCGATCAAAGAAAGCGTATCGGCTTTCGCAGCTTCTTTAATCGCATTCCATGCACCATTCTCTTTGTTCATAGGGTAAATGGCATAGAATTGAAATAGAATACCAAACCCATATGCCAGAATGAACTCGACAAGATAATGAGTATAGAGAATGGAACCAAGCAGCGCAAAACCTGTTAAAGCAACGATCGGAACGCCTACCGCATCACCAAGTGTACAACCGGCAGAGCAGTGACTTGTGGACATAAACACTTTGGCAGACTTTCCGCGATTGTCTTCTAGATCCAAATTCTTCGCTTTCAAACGCCCCCATTTAAAATAAGCCCAGATAGCGAAAGGTCCAAGAAACCATCCGTTAATCGGCCAGACCACATTCATGATTTTCATCATTTGAGGATGATGAATGATGTCTATAAGAATGACGATGGAAGAAAGAAGTCCAATTGATAGGGCAACAATGGATATAAGCTGTAAAGTAGTCAAATCATCTCACCTCTAAAATAAGTATGTACAAAACAATTACCCTCTGGGGGTATAGGATAAACGAATGATTCGGAAGATTCATGATCAGAAAAAGACTCGCCCTTTTTGAAAGAGAGCGAGTCCAATAGGTTATTCCTGTTCGATTTCAGCTACAATTTTCCCTGTAACATGACGTTCTGAAAGCTCAACCAATGCTTGCGGAATTTCTTCAAGCGATATTGTCTTCTTGATCATTGGATCGACATATCCACCCAACAGTAGGTTGATCATCTCATCACCCATCATGGCAAGATCCGCTTGCTCAGCTTTATTAGAGGATTGATAGACACCACCAAGTGCGATTTGATGGAACGAAAGAGGACGAGCAAAGGAAACGCCCTGCGCAAAGTCGGGTGCACCTGCAATATAAGCCATTTGCCCATTAAACGTAAGTGTGTCTAGCGATTTGGTTGCATTATCACCACTTACCGCATCTAGTACAGCGTGAACACCAATTCCATTTGTTATTTCAAGCGTTCGGTTCACAAAATCTTCTTCTTTATAATCAATGGCATAATCAGCCCCGAGTTTTTTTACAAAATCATGATTGTGGCGGGAAGCAGTTGTAATCACCGTTAATCCCATGTATTTGGCCATCTGTATAGCATAGCCTCCTACGCCGCCAGCGCCAGCATGGATGAGTATGGTTTGACCTCGTTGAATATGAAGTTTGCGGAATAGCGCCTGATAGGCTGTATAACCAGCTGTTGGAATTGCAGCCGCATGAACGAATGAGATCGACTCAGGAAGTTTAGAGATGGTATGAGCTTGTGCAATCGCATATTGTGCGAACGTTCCTTTTCTCATCAGGTCACCGTGATAAACGACTCGGTCGCCGGCTTGCCATTCAGTTACCTCATCACCAATTTGGTCAATAATACCAGCACCATCAAGTCCAAGAATGTGCGGGTATTCCCAGTTTGGATTCCCGTTAGTTGCTGTCTTATAGTCAACTGGGTTCAAGCCCGCAGCGTGGATTTTTACAAGAACTTCTCCTTTTCCAGGTGAAGGGGTATCGATTTCTTCAACACTCATTGAATCCCATTGTCCTTTAGCTTTTAGTAAAAGAGCTTTCATTATGAAAATCCTCCTTAAAATAAGTTCAGAATATGAATATGTTTCACTTGGGGAGCTTTTAGTAAACCTTCTCTCCCGTTTTCCCATTATAAAGTTCATGAATTTTTTTGGTAAGTAGGCACTTTTTAG
Organism: Anaerobacillus sp. 63XJN7_5_ISO-PGPR-S23-430; assembly: GCF_056173695.1. Lineage (NCBI taxonomy): Bacteria > Bacillati > Bacillota > Bacilli > Caryophanales > Bacillaceae > Anaerobacillus > Anaerobacillus sp. 63XJN7_5_ISO-PGPR-S23-430. The sequence goes on from NZ_CM149686.1 coordinate 913,482, forward strand.
TAACTATTTGAAACAATAAGGCGCCGTGAATCGTAGAATAATGAGAGAGTTTAATGGAGGAGGGGACAAATTGACGTTAATCGGTTGGATTTTCTGGGGTTTGATCGCTTCGATTCTAATGATTGGTTTTATCATCCAAAAAAAATATGGAATGAAAGCACCTGAAGAAACAAATCATCAGGTTTCTAGTTCAGAACACGTTAAAAGTCAGACGAGTCCCTAAATACATAATGGAAGCTAAAGGGTGAGTAGAATGCAGGAATGGTTTGGAGCAGCTGCTGTATGTATCAATGACCAGGGAGATTTACTAATGATTCGTAATGAAACTGACGAATGGGCCGTTCCTTCTGGTGAGATCGAGAAGGGAGAAACGCCTGAGATGTGCTGTGTTCGTGAAGTGATGGAAGAGACGGGGTATCAAGTAGCCATTGAGAAACCTTTGTTCGTTAAAGATCAGGATGTGAATGGAATGAATGTGACGACCTATTATTACGAAGTAAATGTGGTAGGTGGTATGCTTTCTCTTGACGATTCTGAAGAAGATGTGAAGGAAATTGAATGGAAAACGATTGATGAAGTAGAAGAAATTCCACATGCCTATCCTGAGGACGCAGGATATTTAACGAATTATTTATACGAAAAGACTCCTTAAGCTAAGGAGTCTTTTCTCTGCTTCATTCATTATTTGACAATAAGTACAGGGCAGCTTGCCTTTTGGATGACTTGATGACTTACACTGCCGATCACCATTTCTTGAAGAACATTAAGTCCTCTTGTGCCCATAACTACAAGATCACTTTTTGTTTCATTTGCATGATCAATAAGAGTTGTGGAAGGAGATCCATGTAGAATAGTCACATCATAAGAAACGTTTGTTTCTTCAGCAATTGCTTCTGTGGAGCTTAGTTTCTCTCTTCTCTCCATATCAAGACCGGGGGAATCGGCATGACGTAACGCATCGTGCTTAGATGTTTCACCATCAATGACATAAACGATTTCAACATGTCCACCTGTTAAGCTTGCTAATTCAAAAGCCTTTTCAGCTGCTTTTACTGAATCTGTGGATCCATCCGATGCAAGTAAAATCTGTTGATACATTATCACAAAACCTCCAGAGTAATTGACTTGTTACTAGGTTCTATAAGTCCTTACCCTGTATAGAAGTGTGTCAATCAAGCATAAAAGACGAAATGATTGTCAGAGAAAGCGGTCATAAAGGATAATGGTTGAAGAGTAAAAAAGGATGTGGGCACGGTGAAACGGATGATCACGATGGTGACCATTTTGCTTGTTATGGATCTTGTAACAAAGCGATGGATTGACTCGATCTTAACCTTAAATGAACAAATTGACGCGATCAATGGATTTTTAACCTTTCAGCTTTACTACAATACAGGAGCTACAAGAGGATTGTTAGAAGGATACACAGGTTTATTAATTTTTCTACAAGCGAGTATCGTACTTCTCCTTATTTATGGATACATACGTGCCACCCCAAAACGCTTTGCTGTGCAGCTAGCTTTTGGCTTACTCATTAGTGGTGGACTTGGAAACTTGATTGATCGTATTCAATATGGTTATGTGATTGATTTTATGAAAGTGAGCTGGAGCGAAGGGATTTTTAATCTTGCTGATACTGAGATCAGATATGGCTTTATTTTAATCCTCGTTCTTTATTTTATGAAGAAATTTACGATTCAAGGATTTGATGATCAGGAGAAATAGCGAAACAAAAAGCGAGAGAGGATAAACCTCTCTCGCTTTTTGTTTCGCTTACTCTAAAGGGACAATTTATTATTTTGCTTCTTGAAGGATTTGTTCAAGTTGAAAAGCTCGAACTTTTCTAGGGAGAAAACTTCTGATTTCGTCCTCGTGAAAGCCTACTTGAAGTCGTTTTGTATCAAGTAAAATCGGGCGTTTTAAAATGCCAGGATTTTCTTTAATTAAGCTGTATAGTTCCTGAAGTGTAAGCTCATCAACCTCTTTATCAAGCGCATCAAAGGCTTTTGAACGCTTTGAGATGATTTCTTCGGTACCTTTTTCAGTCATACGAATTATAGCTTTAATCTCATCTTCTGTGAGCGGCTTTGCGAACATGTTGCGCTGTTCATAAGGAAGGTTGTGCTCTTCCAGCCACGCTTTTGCCTTTCTGCACGAAGTACAGCTTGGTGATGTGTAAAGTGTAATCATATGTTTGACCTCCAAATGGATTTTACATGGTTCATCTCCATGTTAAGTATACTAAAAAAAGTCGTTGCCTGACTGTAAGTTATGTTACACATTTTCGACGATTATCTATGTGTTAAATTCCTCTTGGTCAAAGTTATTCGATCTAAATAACAGGAATTTCTTCTAAATGATTAATAATAATAGCCAGCTTTTACTAAGGTATACCCGCTAACGAGAGCAGGCAAACTACGTAAGAAGTTAAGTTTTATTGGAGGATGCTCATGGATGATAAAAAGAAGTGGGATTTGATATCACTTGCTTCAATTCCACTTGTGATGACGCTAGGGAACTCAATGCTTATTCCAGTCTTGCCTATAATTGAAAAGAAGCTCAGCATCACATCCTTTAAGGTTTCGATGATCATTACGGTTTATTCTATTGCAGCCATTTTATTAATTCCAATTGCCGGTTATTTGTCCGATCGATACGGAAGAAAAAAAGTGATCATCCCGAGTTTGTTTATCGCTGGGATTGGAGGGCTCGTCACAGGCTGGGCATCATGGTCTCTAGAAAATCCATACGTCATGATTCTTATAGGAAGGGTACTTCAAGGGATTGGATCTTCTGGAGCAGCCCCAGTTGTTCTTCCTCTCGTAGGAGATTTATTCAAAAATGATAAAGATGTAAGTGCGGGATTAGGCTTAATTGAAACATCAAATACAGTCGGGAAGGTGCTGAGTCCCATTCTTGGAGCTCTTCTGGCATCCTTTCTCTGGTACTTGCCCTTCTTGTCCATACCTGTTTTCTCACTTATTTCAATATTACTTGTCATATTCCTTGTTAAGTCACCAGAAAAAAAAGAGAAGCCACAAACTTTTTCCTGTTTTTTGTCATGCTTAAAAAATATTTTTCGAAAAGATGGAAAGTGGTTAACGGCGATTTTTGCAATTGGCGGTGTGATAATGTTTGTTCTTTTTGGCATTCTATTCTATCTTGCCGGGTTTTTGGAAAATGAATTTCAAATTGTAGGTGTTAAAAAAGGTGGGGTTATTGCTATTCCACTTGTTGCTCTTTCATTAACCTCTTTTGTGACGGGAAAACGTATCGGTGAGAATAAGAAAACGATGAAATGGTGCATTTTCATTGGTTTATTTATTCTGGCAGCAGCGACACTAAGCGTTTCATTTACAGAACGACTCTGGTTGATGTTACTGATCTTATTTGTGGGTGGAGTAGGAATTGGAATGTCTCTACCTTGTCTTGATGCCCTCATCACAGAAGGGGTAAAAAAAGAAGAACGTGGAACAATTACATCTCTATATAGCTCGACTCGCTTTCTTGGCGTAGCGGCTGGTCCACCAATCTATGCATTGCTCATGAAGCAGTCTCATGAAGTTGTTTTCTATGCTTCAGCAGGTGTAACAGCAATTGCGATCTTTCTTTGCTTTGTTTCCATTAAGCCTGAAACCAATACAGATGTTTAGAGTGGCGAAATAAAGGGTAAATATATAACCCCCACACGATAAGCAAAAAGTAAGGAATAAATGGAAAAATAGAAAGAGGGAATGAATGATGTCATTAGAATTAATACTACAGTTTTTAATGTTAAGTATAGGCTTTATAGCGGTAGCGGCACTATTTCTCAACGTTGATAAAAAGCGTACACAAAAGCGTTTAGAATTAGAACTTGCTGAATATGAACAATCGCATCAAGTATCAAAATACGAGAAGAACAAATAAGATGGAGACTCTGAAACGAGTTTTCATCTTTTTTTGTATCTTGCTTAATGGAAAGATAGAAAGTTACCGGGTATTTGAACTCTTAGAAGTTTGATAATTACGGATAGTGGTATGAAAAGGTTAGATAACCAATTTAGCAACGGTACAATAGAACGCAAAGGAGATTATTCGTTATGACACTTCAAACAGATCACTATTTTGCTAAAAATTATGAACAGTCACGCGAGACATTTCGCAATCATCTTGATAAAATCCAAAAGAAATGGCCTTCCGCAACCTTATCAACAAAGTCAATTGGGAAAGAAGAAGATAATACAATCGATATGATTTCCTCTGAAGCCCTTACATCAAACGATCGTGTCTTATTCTTTACTTCAGGTGAACACGGGATAGAAGGGTATGCTGGAGCAGCGGTTATCCATATGTTCGTAGAAGAATATCTTGATCAAATCGATCCTTCAACGACTGGGATTTGCCTGATTCATGCCCTTAATCCGTGGGGAATGCGTCATTTCCGACGGGTTACGGAAAATAATGTTGATCTCAACAGAAATTACTTTTATGACGAAAATTCTATTCGTAGAGACGTGAATAAAAATTATGCTAAGGAAAGCGACTTGTTTCTTCCAGATGGTAAAATCACTGACTTACAAGCAGAGAAGCACAAGCTATATGCACAGTTGATTAAAGGTCTCGCAAAGGAAGGGTACGCAGGATTAAAAAAGGCAAAGGGAATGGGACAATTTGAATTTGAGCGCGGTGTCTATTACGGAGGTTCAACAGCTGAAGAATCAGCTCTTTTCTTGAAGGATATACAAGAAAAGTTGTTAGGAACTTATCCTGGTGTTGTCCACATGGATTGGCATACAGCTCTCGGACCAACAAATGAAATAACGATGGTGATCTCAGAGAATGATGGAAGAGACGTGAAGGAGTTACAAGAAGCGTACAATCTTAACAACGTCGAAAAGTATACTCCTGAAAAAGTTAAAGGGGATTCTACGAATCATTTCTACAAATTAAAAGAAGAAGCATTTCCAGAAACATATCTTCTGTCGGCATTGTTTGAGTTCGGAACGTTTGGGACAGATAAACAGGCTGAAATTCGCGAATTTACGACGATTATTTTGGAAAACCATTTGTATTTTGAAGGGGCAGAATCAGTTGATGATATTCAATGGATTCTAGGAGAATTCGAAGCGATGTTTTACCCGGATGATTCCGAATGGAGAGAATCAGTTGTCAATGAGGCACGCCATGGAATAGAGGGAGTTTTAAAGAAAGAAGAGATTCTAAGTTAGAAATAAAAGGAGGGAGCGAATCATTCGCTCCCTCCTTTTTGTTATTACCCAATTGAACTTCGAACTTCATTCACTTGACCATCAATTGAAAGAGGCTGGTCTTCTCTTTGTTCAATCTTAATATTTGTGATAACACGATCTGTACCTTTTCCTAGAGCACTTGTATGAATGTCTCTTGCTAATTCAAAGAGTTCATCGACGTTTCCTTCAAAGACAGTAGAGGTTGGTCCAATATGGTAAGTGAATCCTTCTTTCTCAGCTAACTTTACAGCTTCTGTTACAAAATGATTCATGCTCGTTTGACTTGTCCCTACAGGTGTTACACTGATTTCTAATAGTGCCATAATTAATCCTCTCCTTCTCTTATGGTCATAGTAGTCTATTGACGTATTTTCTCTAATCCAAACGTTAATAGAAGGATACGATGTAAAAAGAATTAATGAAACTTCCTTTATTTTCAAAAAAACGAAACGAAAGAGACCCCTCATTCGTATAAATAGAAAAGAGCTCGGGAGGAATGCTGCATGATGAACTTGTTTCTTATGTTGGTAGTTATTGTTGCATCTTTAACTGGCTTCAATTGGTTAATGGGCTATCGGAAAAATCATATCCAGATTGACCTGGATGAACGCTATATCGACTACAATGAATACGTAAGGGCACTTAAGAATGAACTGAGTGCGCAAGGAAAAGATGTGGAGTACCTGGGTAATCGTAAGTTTAAGATCGATGGTAAGAAGTATCTGTTTATTGAACGAAACGTCACCATGGGGGGAGTCCCACTTCAGCGCACTATCTTGAAGCCAGCCCCTAATTCATAACAAGCACATCAATTGCTATAATAAGTTGAAGCTACTATGCTTATCCTATTCTTAAATAAGCATTGGAGGTAGTAAACTTATGGAACAAATTGCGGTTACGGCGATTTTAAAGCCTAAAACAGGTAAAGAAGAGAATGTCTTAAGTGTTCTTCAAGAAGTTCTGAAAGGTTCAAGGAATGAAGAAGGTAATATTCAATATGACGTTCATCAATCTATAGAAGATACAACATTTGTGATCTATGAAGTGTGGGAAAATCAACAGGCGATTGAAACGCACATTAACTCAGAGCATTATGAGAAGTATCGCAAGGATATCGGTGACCTTATTGATAGCCGAGAAGTTTATAAAATGAAAAAGCTTTAAAGTCATTTCCGTTTCATTTCCGCGGAAATAACTGAGATATCGGGGATATAGTTTGTTTTTCGTGGGAATAATGACGAAAATCGCTGAATGAGCCAAAAATAATAGCATTAGAAAAGCACCTCGGATTCGGGATCCGAGGTGCTTTTCTAATAAATTAACGTCCTTCTTTTGCAAACCGTGCGATACGTTCTTCGATTTCATCACGTACTCGCTGGAAGAAAGCCCATTTTTCTTCTTCTGTGCCTTCTGCTTTAGCTGGGTCATCAAATCCCCAATGTTCACGCTTTACATGCGCTGGTGTTCTCGGGCATTTATCATTCGCATCTCCACAAAGCGTAACTACAAGATCCGCATTGTTTAAAAGATCCATATCAATCATGTCGGAAGTTTGGGCGGAAATATCAATATCGGACTCTTTCATTGCTTTAACAGCATTAGGGTTGAGGCCATGGGCTTCAATCCCCGCAGAATAAACATCGTATTCATCACCTAAGTGTTTTTTACCGAATCCTTCAGCCATTTGGCTTCTGCATGAATTACCTGTACATAAGAAATAAATTGATTTTTTGTTAGACATATATTGTTCTCCTTTTTAAATTAAAATTTAGATGATTAGTAGCCAGAAGTAAAGGCCAAGTAATGTAATGAGTAGAGTTGGTACTGTTAAAATAACACCAATTTTAAAGTAGTATCCCCACGATATTTTGACGCCCTTTTGGGAGAGAACGTGGAGCCATAATAGTGTTGCAAGAGACCCAATTGGCGTAATCTTTGGACCTAAATCAGATCCAATAATATTCGCGTAAATAAGGGCTTCGCGCATTGTACCGGTCGTTGAAGTCGCTTCGATCGCTAGTGCATCAATCATAACAGTTGGCATGTTATTCATAATTGAGGACAGGATTGCAGCGATGAAGCCCATCGAAACGGTTCCTACGAGCAAACCTTGATCTGCTACTGATTGGATGACATTTGCAAGAATATCTGTTAGTCCCTGGTTACGAAGGCCATAAACGACCACATACATTCCGATTGAGAAGAAAACAATCGCCCATGGGGCCCCTTTGATGACGTTCATCGTTTCAACCGCTTTACTGCGTCTCGCCATTAGTAGAAAGAAGATCGCGACGATTCCTGCGATAATCGATACAGGAACTCCGATAAATTCACTGGAGAAATAACCGACAAGTAGAATCGCAAGGACAAACCAGGAGAGCCTAAACATTCTGCTGTCTTTAATTGCTTCATGTGGAACGCGAAGCTGGTTAACGTCGTAATTTCCAGGAATGTCTTTTCGGAAGAACAGATAAAGGACAAGGATACTTGCGCCTAAGGAAAATAAGTTTGGCACAATCATACGTGATGCATACTCAACGAATCCGATATCAAAGAAGTCAGCGGAAACGATGTTCACAAGGTTACTCACAACAAGTGGAAGTGAGGTTGTATCGGCAATAAACCCACTTGCCATGATGAATGGGAAAATCATTTTTTCCTTAAAGTTCAAGTTCCGTACCATCGCAAGAACAATTGGCGTGAGAATAAGGGCAGCTCCGTCATTTGCAAATAAAGCGGCAACGACTGCTCCGAGTAACGATACGTAAATGAACATGCGAAGTCCGTTTCCTTTGGCGATCCGTGCCATGTGAAGCGCCGCCCATTCAAAGAATCCAATCTCATCAAGAATAAGAGAGATGAGAATGATGGCAATAAAAGCAAAGGTAGCATTCCATACAATCCCAGTTACGGTGATGACATCTTGAAAATCTACCACACCGACTAATAAAGCAAGCAATGCGCCGCCACACGCAGACCAGCCAATACCCAGGTTCTTAGGTTGCCAAATAACGAGTACTAACGTAAGTATGAAAATAAGAATAGCGAGTGTGACTGTCAATCTAATACCTCCATTAATCGCAACAAATGCGTAGTCCTTTTTTTTCTAGTTCGTAAAGTTTATCCTTTTGGTCAGGAATGAAGGTTAAAATACTCTGAATAACTAAAAAGGCTTCATGATCTGCATTTAATGAATAGAATACCCATTGGCCCTTTTTGCGTTCTTTCACTAAACCAGAGTCTCTCAATTTTCTTAGGTGCTGACTGATAGAAGGTTGGCTCATTTGCAATACTTCTACAAACTCACAGACGCAGCATTCACCATCTTTTAAAAGGCCCACTATCGTTAAACGCGTTTTATCTCCAAGTAATTTAAGGACAGAAGCAGCCTGATCGATTTCAATCATAGTGTTCTCCATTTCTTCACCTCCACAAATCATTATATAAGCATATACTTATATAATCAAGCGGATTTAAAATGTTGAGAAATTTAGAAAACGGAGCAAGAGTCATTGGTAAACGTTGCTTCGAAATTCTTGTTCGATTAGCATTCTTTCTTGTAGGCAACTGCCTTATGCTTAACAATATGGTTAGAAAAGTAACGATAAAACTAAACGAATGCCCATCCATTCAATAGGAAGTTGCATAGTATGAAGTAATCCAAGATGGAAAGGAGGTCATACTCCATGGGATACGGTTACGGCAGTGGGTTTGCTCTAATTGTAGTGCTGTTTATTCTCCTTATCATCGTAGGTGCAGCTTTTGTTGGAGGAGGCTACTAATTCTCGGAACATAAGCTGTATTCAGCAGGGAATTCCTGTTGAAGGAGCACGGGTTGAATAATAAATGCGCAAGAAGGCTGATTAACTTTAAATCAGCCTTTTCTTGTATAGAAAGATTGAACAAGCTCCTTCAATCTGTTGTCTTTTTTGGGAGTATGGATTTTGGGTAAAGCTTGTTACCTAGTGAACCGTATGTCTCACTCGTTCTGGGATCAATTAAATTTGTCTGTTCATGATAAACTCGAGGCGTATGCCAGAGAGAGATTAGGGCTCTTGTCATTGGCATCTCGTGGTATCGTTCTGGCCACATTGTTTTAATATGCTCTTTCACAAGTGGATAATATTTCGGATTCATCCCTGGAAACAGATGATGCTCTGTGTGATACGAGAAGTTGAAATGTAGGATGTCCACTATTTTTGGTACTGTAACGGTGAGACTGTTCGCAAGCGGATCATTGATAGGTGTTAATGGATTTAATCTGTGATTTGTTGAGATATAAGCCATTACGATAAAGTTTGCGATGAGAAGTGGAATAAAATAAGCAAATATCCAATTCCTTATCCCGATCACGAAGATAAGACTGATCCATGTTACCCAGGGCAAAATCATTTGTAGAAAAACGTCACGTTGCTTTTTTGGCGCAAATTCTTTTACATAAGTAAAAAACATTTTAATCGAATGGGCGGTAAATTGAACCGTTAATGAAATAAAAGCAAAGAACGAACGGATAAATAACGGGAGTCCGTAAATCCATTTGAACATTTTCATTCTCGAAATACGTTCTAGGGTTGGCCATGCATCTGGATCATTAGCATCATGCTGAGTATGTACATGGTGATTTAGGTTGTGCCATTTTCTCCAAAGTTTTGGGCCAGTACTTAATGGCCAAAACGCAATCGCGCCTAGAATATCACGTAGCAAGGCATTTCTTACAACTGTTCCATGTAGAATTTCATGGCCAAGAAAACCAAGTCCGGCAAAGCAAGCGCCTATCATAAATGAAAAGACAAGTGCTATGAGGGTAGGTAAAGGATTGGAGGCAATGATTAAGAAACAGGTCAATGTGATGACGAGATATGTAAATCCCCCGAAGAGTCGTACTGGAACAGGCTTAAAAGCTTCAGGTGGAAGGTGTTTCTTAATCCGAGCAGCATACCAGCTGAATGAGTGTAGATCGTTCATCATAATCTCCTTTCGAAATGCGAGAATGCTATAGAGCAACTGTTATTTAAGTGAAGAAATAAGCATATAAGTCAATCATGTACCTGAGTAAGAAGAAATATTCAAATGAAAATCAGGAAATGTATTGATTTCAAATAAGCGTCACGATAGAATAAGAAAAAATAACTAGGCAATGAAGAAGAAGAGTAGTCTTGAGCGGCACTTTAGAGAGCTGGTGGTAGGTGAAAACCAGTGTGCGCAACAGATGAATGGGCTTCTGAGCTACCGAACTGAACAGTAAAGTAGGATTCGGCGGAACGTCTTACCGATACAAGAGACACCTTATTGAAATAGGTTTCATTCTGTAAGGGGTAAGCGCGTTTACGTTTGTAAACGAATAAAGGTGGCACCACGGGTCTCTCGTCCTTTTTAGAGGATGAGGGGCTTTTTGTGTTGTCTAAAATGATGGAGGGACATATGAAAAAGACGATCTTAACAGGTATTAAGCCGACTGGAAGAGTTCATTTAGGCAATTACATTGGAGCGATTAAACCAGCTTTAAAACAAGCGATGAATGAGGAACTTGACCCTGTTTATTTTGTCGCAGATTACCACGGATTGACGAAAATTCGAGATCAGCAGCAGATGGAAGAATTATCGTACGGGATTGCAGCTACGTGGCTTGCACTTGGACTTGATCCAACAAAGGTGATTCTCTATCGTCAATCGGATGTACCAGAAATCTTTGAATTATCGTGGATTTTGGCTTGTTTTAGCCCTAAAGGATTAATGAATCGGGCGCATGCCTACAAAGCAATTGTGGAGAAAAATCGTGAGGGAGATCGCGAAGAGGATGAAGGGGTGAATATGGGGTTATTCACTTATCCCATTTTAATGGCGTCTGATATTCTAATGTTTCAAACCGATTTCGTCCCTGTAGGCAAAGACCAGATTCAGCATGTGGAAATCGCAAGGGATATAGCCGCTGCTTTTAATTTTCAATTTGGAGAAACGTTCACGTTGCCAAGCTATATTGTCGATAAAAACACGTCCGTACTTCCTGGGCTTGATGGTAGGAAAATGAGTAAAAGCTATCACAATACGATTTCATTGTTTGAAGAGCCAGATAAGCTTAAAAAGTTAGTTAATCGTATTACAACGGATTCTTCTGACCCAACAGAACCAAAGGATCCTGATACATCAACGGTATTTGCACTTTATAAAGAATTTGCTAGTGATGCCGAAACGATTGAAATGAGAAAAAAATTCAAAGAAGGGATCGGATGGGGAGAAGCGAAAAAAGAACTTTTTCATGTTATGGATGATTTCTTAGCTGAACCTCGAGAGAAGTACCGTTACTATATGGCTCATAGAGATGAGCTTGACCAAATTCTTGAAGAGGGAGCAAGGAAAGCAAGAGCTAAAGCGCAGCCGTTCTTGAAAGATGTGAAAAGGAAGCTAGGCATTCGACGATAGCAAGCTAGAAAACTTAACGTATTGTTCCTATATGCCGATAAAGATCATATATAGATTTCTTATGATAACTTCGGAGGCACAACACTATGATTGAAATGATAGGAGAATATAATTGGTGGATCGTCTTACTGTCAGTAGTCATCGCGGTCTTTGCTTCATATAGTGCGCTAGATCTCGCAGGTAGAGTTTCTTATTCGAAAGGGATTCGCAAATGGGTATGGGTCATTGGTGGGGCTGGCGCAATGGGAGTTGGAATATGGTCGATGCACTTTATCGGCATGCTTGCTTTTTCAATGTCGATGCCAATGACCTATGATGTTCCCCTTGTTGCTCTATCTACTTGCGCGTCTTTCTTTGGATCTTTCATTGCTCTTGTCGCAGTTGGAGGGAAGGAGCTAACGATTAAAAGGTTAGTTGTTGGAACGATCTTTATGTCTGGGGCTATTATCGCTATGCATTATATAGGTATGGAAGCGATGGAAAATGTTAAGATCGTTTACAATGATTGGTTGCTCGTTCTTTCAACACTTATCGCTATGTGTGCTTCATTTACAGCGCTAAAACTAGCCTTTACCCTTTCTAGATCCCAAAAATACCGTCACTTAATTTTACTAAAGATAGGCAGTGCGGGAATTATGGGAATTGCTATTGCGGGGATGCATTACGTTGGACTTGAAGCTGCGACCTTCTATATGTCTAAAGTACATCATCAACCAGTTATAGAAGGATTAGACACGTCCGCTCTTTCCATTGCTATTGCCGTCGGTACGTTGTGCGTTCAAACGATTTTGATTTTTGGTGTTGTGACTGAACGGAAATTGATTAAGCAGTCAATTGAGATGAAGGGTAATGACTATCGTTTACGATCACTGCTTACATATAGCATTGATGCGATCCTCACTTTGACAGTAGATGGAAAAATCCGTTCGCTCAATCCGGCAGGTGAAAAACTATTCCGTGTGAAAAAAGATGAATTAAGTCATGTAAATCCAATGGATTTTTTCGAAAGTGAAGAATTAGAGAGAGTGAGTCACTATTTTCTTTCGGTGCATGACACAAGGCAGGCTGTCAGTTTCAATACGAAGGTCTTTACGTTTGACGGAGGGGTAAACGATTTAAATGTGACGTTCGTTCCCATTTATTTAAATGATCGTCTTGATCGGATCTATGCTATTACAAAAGATATAACGAAGCAAAGAGCAGCAGAGCAAAAAACCCATCAAATGGCTTATTTTGATGCCTTAACGTCATTACCAAATCGTCGCTCATTTGTTGAATACCTAGAAAACTGCCTTAGGAAAGTAGATGAACCAGCAGATCTTGCTGTTATGATGCTCGATCTTGATCGTTTTAAAGTTATTAATGATGCTCTTGGTCATAACACAGGTGATCTTTTTCTATGCGCAGTTTCCGTGCGTCTGCAAGAATGCGTGGACCCATTTGGTTTTCTCGCACGCCTTGGAGGGGATGAATTTGTGATTGTCCTCGACGGATTTAAGCACATTTATCCTGATGAGCTTGCGAATCAAATTATTGAAGCATTTGAGAAGCCATTTCAGGTTAGTAGCCACGAGCTGTCCACTTCGGTAAGTATTGGCATAGCAGCAGCACCTGGTGACGGAACAAACGTTGAATCATTGATGAAGCATGCCGATATTGCGATGTATTCTGCAAAAGGACGTAATCGCAAGAAATATCAATTCTACTCGACATCCATGGGACAAAAAAGTGAATTGAGATTAATAGAAGAAAGTTCGCTTCGAGCGGGACTTATCAACAAAGAATTTATTCTACATTATCAACCTCAGGTGAAATGCACTGATGGTTCACTGTCAGGAGTTGAAGCCCTCGTTCGCTGGAAAGCAGGAAAGGAAGAACTCCGCTACCCAGGCAATTTCATTTCACTAGCGGAAGAGACAGGTCTTATCGTTGAACTCGGCCGTCAAGTGCTTGATATGGCTTGTGAACAGGCGAAGAAATGGTGTGAGAGCGGTTATCCTCTTCGTGTTTCAGTGAATCTTTCTGCTAAGCAATTTCAGAGTGATGAACTAATTACAACGATTAAAGAAACGCTAACCAAGTATTCTCTTGATCCAACATTGTTAGAGCTTGAGGTGACAGAGAGTATGACAATGGAAAACTCTACTCGCTCATCGTGGATGATTACTTCTCTTAGAGAACTCGGGGTGAGTATTTCTATTGATGACTTTGGTACAGGTCATAGTTCGTTAAGCTATCTCAAAGACTTTTCGATCAATCAGGTGAAAATTGATAAATCCTTTATTGATGAGTTAACACAAAATGTGAAGTCCGATCAAATTACGAGTGCGATTATTGCCATGAGCAAGCAATTAAAACTACACGTTATTGCAGAAGGGGTAGAAACGATTGAACAAGCTGATTTTCTATCATCAAAAGGGTGTGATAGTATTCAAGGCTATTACTACAGCAAGCCGGTTCCACCTCAACAAATTGAAGATACCTATTTGAACTTGGAACCATCACCAGCTTAATCGTTTTATTTTAGCTAATGCTGTGGATTCTCGATTCTTGGCTCAGGCGATTGGTTTTCAATTCTTTTGATACGGGCTTTATAATAATGAAGAGTCATTCGAACATGGCCAAAATGTATGCAGCAGGATGTTTACAAAGATAGAATAAGTTTCTTATTCAAGAAATTCAACATAAAAAACAAAGACTACCAACTGGCAGTCTTTGTTTTTTATTTTTTAATTAAGCTGTATCCGATCCAATGCAAAGCCTGTTGAAGATTTGATTTTACAACAATTTGGTCAAAGTCACTTGAGGCTTGAACCGCTTTTATCGCGAGATCCGGACGAATACCTGTTACGATCATTTGAACTCCGACAAGTTTAAGAGACTCTCCTATTTTAAGAAGATTGGTCGCACTTTGGCTGTGAATATTAACAAGTCCTGATAAATCGAAAATGAGATAATCAAGGTTGTTCTTTGCACTTTCAGCGAGAGCACGTTCCATTAATCGTTCTGTTCGAATTTCATTAACGTCTCCAATGATCGGAAGAATGGCTACTTCTTCTGAAATGGGAACAATAGGCACAGATAGTGATTCGATCTCAGTATTTGCCCTTTCTAATTCAAGGACATTTCCAAGAAGGTTAGCCATCGCTTTAAATAAATCAACGTGATCTTGATTGTAGTGAAATGGTTTAAGATCAAGTCCACATAAAGTACCGTAGTTATCACCGTTACGATAATAAATAGGTACACCAATTAATGAGCCACCACCGAGATTTTTGGTAACTTCCATATTTTTTGTTGAATCATGGGCTGCCAAATCATCAATAATAAGGGGTTCACGACCGCCTTTTACGATGAATTGTCAGTAGGAATCGCGATATAATGTTTCAAAACCTGACTCCAGGATAATTTCATCACGATTGAATGAAGAAATAATATCTACATCTGTCTTATCGTTTTTGGCTACAAAAAATGTATTTACGCCTACGAATTTACTAATAACCTCTAAGACATCTTGAGATGCATCTTCAATGGAAGTATAGGTAGGGATATTAGAATGAATCATATCATACACCTCGTTTCTAATTCATCTAAACAAATCTTATATTTCTATACTATCTTATCATTAAGCTGATAGATAGAAAAATCACTATGAAATATTATTGGAAGTCGAATGATTACTAACGGTGGAGGAGTAAGAAGAGAAGTTATGAAATAAATTTTCATTCATTTCACAATTTCTGGATTAGATTTTGATGATTAGGGTATCAGTAAAATTGGGACATTGAAACTGCAGAAAAGACACTACCCTAAATAGATAGATAAAAGTGTGGATTGTCTCATTCTCCTTTTTAAATGTTTCGATCAATAATGGTAAAGCGTTTAGTTTTCTAGTAGGATAGGGATTTTTTACATAGAAAATATCAGTACGAGAGGTGAGTTAATGAAAAATGCTACATTAGTTTTTTGGTATAGTCTCATTGTATGTTTGCTCGTTGTTTTGTGGGGAGCGATTTGGCCTGAGCATTTACAGGAGGTAACATCTACCGCAACTACTTACATATCTAGTCGATTTGGATGGTACTATCTTCTGATTGTTGTGGCTATTCTAATCTTCTGTATTTATTTGATTTTCTCTAGATTTAAAGACATTAAGCTTGGTGGAAAAGACGACAAGCCAGAGTTCAGCTTGCCAACTTGGTTTGCTATGTTGTTTAGTGCAGGAATGGGAATGGGCATGGTGTTTTGGACAACCGCAGAGCCAATTTCTCACGCCTTCAAAAGCAGCCCGAGTGGTGAATTAGGAACAGAACGAGCTATTGAGGAATCTCTACAGTTTTCTTTTTTTCACTGGGGTGTACACGCATGGGCTGTCTACGCGCTCGTTGCTCTCGTGCTAGCTTATTTTAAGTTTCATAAAGGATATCCTGGATTGATTAGCGCTACGTTAACCCCTTTGTTTGGAGAAAAGAGGATGCAGGGGACGCTAGGGTATATGATCGATACTCTTGCTGTTGTCGCAACAGTAGTAGGCGTTGCAGCTACACTAGGATTCGGATCTGCCCAAATTAATCAGGGTCTTAAATTCTTGTTTAACACACCAGCAAACTTCTCTGTACAGTTGCTTATTCTCGTTATTTCAACAGCACTATTTATTGCCTCTGCATGGTCGGGATTAAAAAGAGGAATCAAATATTTGAGTAACATTAATATGATACTTGGATTTGCGCTTATGATTCTCCTCCTTATTGTAGGGCCAACGCTCTACATTATGAACATGTTTACGGGCTCCTTAGGCGGTTATATCTCAAACTTTTTCGATATGAGTTTTCACATTGAGCCGATCAACAATGATCAACGTTCTTGGGTCGATAGCTGGACGATTTTTTACTGGGCATGGTGGATTTCTTGGTCTCCATTTGTGGGGATATTTATTGCAAGAATTTCAAGAGGTCGAACGATAAAAGAGTTTATGCTTGGGGTTTTATTTGTTCCATCTATTGTCTGTTTTATTTTCTTTGCGGTGTTTGGAGTCTCAGCGCTCGATCTTCAGCAGAGTGGAATTGCAACGATTTCGGATTATTCGATTGAGACGGCAACATTTGCGGTTTTACAAGAGTATCCTCTTGGCACGCTAATGTCCTTTATCACGATTTTCGTGATTGCCATTTTCTTTATTACATCAGCTGATTCAGCAACGTTTGTATTAGGAATGCTCAGTACGACGGGTTCATTAAACCCATCCGCGATGATTAAGATTGTCTGGGGTTTAACTCTTTCCAGTATGGCTGCCATTATTGTGTACTTCGGTGGAACACAAGGATTGCAAAACATGCTTATTCTTGCGGCATTGCCATTTTCCATCGTCGTTCTCCTCATGGGGTATTCCTTCTTTAAGGCAGCAAGCAAGGAAGTATTATCAAAGAGAAAACGAGAAAAGATGCAACAAAAAGCAGTGTAATTGGATGAAGAGCTGTGTACCTGATGAGGGTGCACAGCTTTTTTTTGCAGGGATCAAGTCATTGGATCGGGAATTAGGAACACAGTAAGTCAGATTGTTCGTATAGAAAGGAAGAGGGAAACGTGAAGCAAATTATAGCCATGGGAGGCGGCGGTTTTTCGATGGAACAGGATAACCCACTCTTAGATGCATACATTCTTAATCAAGCAAAGTGTACGAAACCTAAGATATGTTTTATACCAACAGCAAGCGGTGATGCGGAAGGATACATAGCGAAATTCTATGCCTTCTTTGAAAATCAGCTCTGTATTCCTTCTCATTTGTCTCTATTTAATCCGCGTGCAAATATTGAAAAATTTCTATTAAATCAAGACATAATATACGTTGGTGGTGGAAATACCAAAAACTTATTGGTGCTCTGGAAAGAATGGGGCTTAGATCATATATTGAAGAAAGCCTGGGAGCAAGGCGTCATTTTAGCTGGAATTAGTGCAGGGGCGATCTGTTGGTTTGAGGAAGGACTCACGGATTCCTATGGAGATAAGCTCGAGTCACTGAAGTGTCTTGGGTTTTTAAAGGGGAGTTGCTGTCCTCACTATGATGGAGAAGAAGAACGTAAACCAGCCTATCATCAAATGATTAATAATGCGCAAATGCAACCAGGAATCGCCCTTGATGATGGAGTAGCCGCTCATTTTATTGACCAATCGCTTAAAGTAGCTGTCAGTTCAAGAAAAGAAGCGAGTGCATATAAGGTTAATAAAAATGAGTCAACTGAAGAAAAGATTGAAACCATATACCTTGGTGCAGACGGACAATGATAAAACAAGGAAATGATTCTCAGAAAAGCCCCATCTCTTTGCGTGAGATGGGGCTTTTCTGAATTCTTTTTTTACAGTCGGGAGCTTAACCCTCCAACATTCCTAAAGACTTTAATGCACCTTCTAGGTTCTGCTTGATTGTAAGAGATTGCAAATCAAGTCCAAGTGATACTACACCTATAGCGACATCAGAACTTACACCTGTCACAATAATTTCAACACCCATCACTTCAAGAGAATCAACGATTTTAAAGAGATGCTGGGTCATCATCGTATCAAGTGTGGCTACGCCTGATAAATCAAGAATCAGAGAGCGGATTTTCTTCGCACTTGATTCCATTAACGTGCGTTCAAGAATGAGATTCGCGCGTTTTTCATCTATTTCACCAATGATCGGGCAAATGGCTACTTTAGAAGAGATTTTAATGATTGGGACAGTTAGTGCATCGTCTTGAATATACTGTTTCTGAAGGCTACGAGTTTTCTTATCAAGGTAGCTTTCGGTAAAAAGGTTAATGGAATGATCAATCAAGGGATCTATTAATTTCGATATAGTAATAACGTCAGACACTGTTAAAGAAAATGTATGTTGGTGACCTTCCATATAAGTCAGTAACGACTTTTTCATCGCTGTAATGCTCATTAAGATCGTATCTAAATAAGCAGGGAAGTTTTCTTCCTCTTCAAATCTTTGGAGATCTTCAGAGGGATAAGAAATTTCTCCTGCTTCAATGGACTCACCTAGTGAAACTAGAATTTGTTCAGTGAAAGTATATGACTCACCTGGTAGGCTCTGTACTTGAGTGTTCATATCAATTAAATGTCTAGTGTTGGCTGTGATATCATCTATGTTTTGTAGAATAGATTGTCCTAGGCGATGGATAGAGTGAGAAAATTGTTCGGACATAGAAACTCCCTTCTAGCATTACGGTCTACTTGTGGTAAAATAAATTTAATATATGCTTATCTTACTACAATGCACTGTTTTGTGAAGAAGTATATTACTATATACCTGGAGGTGCAGCTTAAATTTGAACAGGTCTGTAGAAGATATGAAAACGACACTTGATGTTGTCTGTGGGAAGTGGAAAGCCGTTTTGCTGCTAGAATTAGTGGAGAAGCCTCTTAGATTTAGTGAGATCAAAAAGGTGATTCCGCGCATACCTCATCAAACGCTTATTAAACATTTGAAAGAGCTTGAAATGGATGGGCTACTTAATCGTAAAGAATCAAAAGATGTCCCTCCCAAGGTAGAGTACTCTTTGACATCATATGGGTATGAGCTTGAACCACTGCTTCACGAAATGGAGAAGTGGGGAAAGATTCATCGCACTCGTTCAGAAGAAACGATTGCAAACTAAAAGGAGCGTGCAGATGCACGCTCCTTTTTGGATATTACGGTTTATCTTGATTCTCTTAATGGAATATCGGGATTTTTATCCTGGAACCATCTTAGAGCAAAGTCGTTTTGGAACAGAAGAACCGGGCGCTTTAGCTGATCATAGACAAGCATATTACGAATGCTATCTACCTTGTCTTCCGGATTATCTGTTTCAATCCAACGTGCATGCTGGTGAGGCATTGTATCGAATTGAATATCAACATTGTACTCACCTTTCATGCGGTATTCAAAAATCTCAAATTGGAGACGTCCGACAACGCCAATAACAATTTCGTCCCAGTGTGCGGTCCGATAAACTTGAATGGCACCTTCTTCAGAAAGCTGTTGCACACCTTTGTAGAAGTGCTTTTGCTTCATCGCTTTTTGTGCCCGTACTTTCGCGAAATGCTCAGGTGGGAATGTTGGTAAAGCTCCGAACGAATAAACGTTTTTAGAGCCTACGAGCGTGTCGCCAATTTGATATGTTCCTGAATCATATAGACCGACAATATCTCCAGGGTACGCTTTTTCAACATTACCTCGGGAGGAGGCAAAGAAAAGTTGGCCTTGAGAGAGCTTCAAACTTTTACCTGTGCGCTCAAGCCATGCTTCCATTCCTTTTTCAAAAGTACCCGATACAATTCGTAAAAACGCAACGCGGTCACGGTGAGCAGGGTTCATGTTCGCCTGGATTTTAAAGATAAAGCCTGAGAATGTTTCTTCATCGGGCTTTACTTCGCCTTCAGAGCTCTCGCGAGGAGCTGGGGAAGGAGCAAGATCAAGAAAGTGATTTAAGAATGTTGGAACACCGAAGCTTGAAATCGCACTTCCGAAGAAAACTGGTGTCTGCTTCCCTGATTGCATTGCTTCTTCACTATAAGTTGCACCTGCTTCATCAAGTAGCATGACGTCTTCTTGAAGTTGATTAACAAGATCTTCGCCAGCTTTTTCTTTAAGGACGGGATCATCTAAATCTGAGATTTGGATCGCCTGTTTATTGTCGCCTTCTGTATCGTAGAATTCAACGGCTTTCTGATGACGATCGTAAACGCCCTGGAACGATTGACCAATACCGATTGGCCAGTTCATAGGGTAAGATTCGATGCCAAGAACTTCTTCAATTTCTTCAAGTAGCTCTAAAGGCTCACGGCCCTGACGATCCATTTTGTTTATGAACGTGAAAATTGGAATACCATGCTCACTAACAACTTTAAAAAGTTTCTTTGTTTGAGACTCAACACCTTTTGCAGCATCGATAATCATTACAACGCTGTCAACGGCTAGAAGCGTACGATACGTATCTTCACTGAAGTCTTCGTGTCCTGGTGTATCCAGAATATTAATCGTGTGTCCCTTGTAGTTAAAGTTCATCACACTCGATGTAACAGATATACCACGCTGTTTCTCGATTTCCATCCAGTCAGACGTCGCGTACTTGGATGATTTTCTTGATTTAACTGTTCCTGTTGAACGGATCTGACCGCCTAGGAACAATAGTTTTTCAGTCAAAGTCGTTTTACCAGCATCGGGGTGAGAGATGATCGCAAAGGTCCGTCTCTTCTTTATTTCTTCTTGTAATTCTTTATGGTTACTCATTATGTCAATTAGTCCTTTCAATATCACTTCTTATGTAATATAACATATTCTTACGGTTGTTCCTATTGCGTGAAGGGTACGAAAATAGTGAGAAAGGATTCGATGAAAATAGATCGAAATGAATAGCGAAAGGGGAATGAGCGATATGAGTGGATTTGAAGGATTTTTAGATGATTTCCTATCAAGCTGGCGGAACTCTTCGTTAGATGAAATAAAGTATAAAATAAGCGATACGTATCAGGCGAGAGAAATCTCAAGCCAATCTGAGCTATATGATTTTGGGTATGAGGAGTCGATTCAAGGCTGGGATCAAGCTTTTTCGGCTTTTCAAAAAGACAGAACGAAGTGGGTACTAAAGAAGCTCGCTGTCACTCCAATTCGACGAAATGAAATGCTTGCGATTATTTTTGCTTCTATTGAGGTAGATGGCAAACAAAGTGAAACTGGGAGTGTCTTTTTTGATACTTTTCGAAAAGGGGTACAAGGGAATTGGAAGCTTGTGAGAAGTTACATTGAAGCTGGGGTTCCGATTGAACACATCGCAGCGTTTCAGACGGAAGAAAAATAGTTAATACATTTGAAGCTCCTGATAAACGGATCCGTTTATCAGGAGCTTTTTTGTGTAGAGAGCTTGTTATGACTCATTAGGCACTTGCAGGTACCTATATTACACCAAAGTGCGTACTTACATAAAGACTTGGAAGGTTGCATAATCAGTTGTACAGCTGAGAGAGAAGACGTCTTTCTACTCGGCACTTAAAAAATTTCAAGGAGGAATTCGCTTTATGAGTTCTCAAACACATACAATGTCACACTCGAAAGAAAAATCTAGTGGTACTCTAGCCCTTTTAGCGCTCGCGATTAGTGCATTTGGAATTGGAACAACCGAATTTGTTCCTGTTGGCCTTCTTTCTTCTATTGCAGATGACTTATCGATTTCGATTACACTTGCTGGCTTATTGATTTCAGGTTACGCCATTGGAGTAGCAATTGGTGCTCCGGTTTTAACGGCTTTAACTGGTAAAATGAATCGGAAAACACTCCTCATGTCATTAATGGTCGTTTTTATCATTGGTAACCTTGTAGCGGGAATATCCACATCCTTCGGTTTACTACTCGTTGCCCGGTTTATTACAGCATTTTCACACGGGATTTTCTTCTCAATCGGTTCAACGATTGCAGCAGATCTCGTTCCAGAAAATAAGCGGGCAAGTGCGATTGCCTTTATGTTTACAGGATTAACCGTTGCAACCGTAACCGGTGTTCCGCTTGGTACATTCATTGGCCAAGCGTTTGGGTGGAGAGCAACGTTCCTTGGTGTCGCTCTTCTTGGTGTGATTGGGATTATCGCAAGTGCGATTCTCGTACCGAAGGATTTAAAAGAAGCACCGCCAGCGAAATTTAGTGAACAGGTGAAGATCTTAACGAATGGAAAATTACTCTTAGCTTTTGCGATTACAGCACTAGGTTACGGTGGTACGTTCGTTGCCTTTACGTATTTAGCTCCGCTACTTGAAGATGTAACAGGACTTAGCGCGAAATTTGTTAGTGTGATTTTACTAGTTTATGGTGTTGCCGTAGCGATTGGAAATGTCATTGGTGGGAAAGCGTCGGATAAGAACCCATTAAAAGCACTGTTTTGGATGTTCTTGATGCAAGCAATCATTCTCTTTATCATGACATTTGCCCTTCCATTTAAAGTGGCTGGAATAATTTCGATTTTCTTCATGGGTTTGTTTGCCTTTATGAATGTTCCTGGTTTGCAAGTACTTGTAGTGAATCTTGCTGAAAAATATGTACCATCTGCCGTTAACGTGGCATCCGCGCTTAATATCGCTGCGTTTAACGTTGGTATAGCGATTGGCTCATTTGTAGGTGGCATCATCGTTGATTCCATTGGTCTGATTCACACTCCGTGGATTGGCGGCATTATGGTTGTCGGAGCGGTTGCGCTTACGGGATGGCTACGAGCTATGGAGAGAAAAGCATAGGAGAATGATGTAGAAAGTTCTTTAGTATTCAAACCTATCTATTTAGCGTCTAAAAAATTTAAGTCAATCTTCATCCAATTTCCGCATTTCGTATTACATTAGTTTGCTAGTGAAGGAACAATTGAATGATTGCTGAACAAAGCGATCCCTACCAGTAGGGATCGTTTATTCATTCATACTGACTTAAGCCTTTTTTAAACGCAGCAAGATGATTTTTTGAGGCATCACCAAGCCTTGTCATAACGGTTTTGACATCCTGCGGCAGGTCGGGTAGATCCGCTAATTTCTCATACATGGCTATGTTGTCAACTTCTCCTTGAACGCCAGATTCGAACGCTTTTTTTAACGTTTTGGGGGTGGTTGTATACTGGCTAGCATTATTTTCGGGCGCGGTTATGTTATACCTTGTAAATAAGGGGAGAAGAGCTGTAATGTGCCTTTGCTCAGCCATTTTAATTTGAGAGAAAGGTCTTATGTCACCGAATTCTTTGATGATAGCATCATATCTTGCCTGTGCCAGATACTCATCCTGAATCGCATACGTTAAGGCTTCCTTCAATGTAATGGAAGAGTCTTGTAGTGCTCCTTTTGCACCGTAGTCTTCTGGAAGAGCTTCTGCATTCGCTTCAATAAGATTGAAGTTGAAGAAAATGAAGCTGATGATCGCAATAATCGCTACTTTTTTCAATTTGCTCACCTTGCCTTTTTGTTGATTAACCTTCCTACAAAAGAGGAGTTTTATGTAATTTTTAATTGGTGAAGTCATTTTGTTTGATTTCCCTTAAAGAACAGCATATGATCTTAACTGTAAAGTGTTAAATTACAGTAGGAGGAACAGTCGTGAGCAAACGTATATTAATGGTTGTTACAACCGCAGATACAATGAAAGAAGGACATAAGACAGGTCTCTGGTTATCAGAGTTTGGGGAAGCGTATATCGAATTTGAAAAGCTTGGCTATCAAATCACAGTAGCTAGTCCGCTAGGCGGAAAAGCGCCTGTTGATGATCGCAGTCTTGAAGGTGGAGAAACGCCTCAAGAAATTCTCGATACTGCCAAATACCTTGAAGATACAGTGAAGCTCGAGAAAATCGTTGGCGCGTCTACTTTTGATGCGATCTTTATGCCTGGTGGGCACGGAACAATGTTTGACCTTCCGGAAAACGATAAGCTTCAGCACTTGATTCGTGAGTTCTATGAATCAAACAAAATTGTTGCTTCTGTCTGCCATGGTCCCGCTGGACTCGTTGGCGTAACTCTTTCAGATGGTAAGCCACTTGTTTCAGGTAAAACGATTACGGCGTTTACAGACGATGAAGAAAGAGAAACAACGCTTGATCAATTCATGCCTTTCTTACTGGAAACTCGTCTTCGCGAACTTGGTGCTGACTTTGTTACAGAAGATAACTGGTCAGATCACATGCAAATAGACGGTAATTTAATTACTGGTCAAAATCCGCAATCAACTACTAGTGTTGCGAAAGAAGTAGTCGAGAAACTTAGCTAATGATTAAGATCCCTAGGAGATAGATAATATAAACGAAAAGGACTCCGAGTTTCGTAGTCCTTTTCGTTTATATTTTTTACTCTTTATCTTTGTCTTTTTTCTTACCGAAAACCTTTTTAGTAGCACCTTTAAATACATTAGAGGCCGTATCAACTGACTTACCAACGACTTTGTTCCCTGTTTTACTCACATTTTTAACAAAGTCTGTTGAAGCGTCAGCGGCTTTCCCTACAAGACCGCCTTCTCCGCTAACTGACTTGACAATATCGTTCGCTGTGTCAGCGGATTTATTCACAAGATCACTTGCGGTTTTTGATGTCTTCTTCACAATATTATCTTCTTTCGTTGAATTTCTCTCAGACATCTCAATCCCCTCCTTCGCGAATTTTGATACAACACTATGCTATGAACGGAATGGTATAAATATGATTTTCAAGTAAAACGTCATTTGAATTTGGAATTTTCTCCACCTAACTGCGAAAAGAGGAGGTGTTCGATAGGAAGAAGTGGAAGAATTATTGAACGACCATTTCTATAAGGAAGTGAAAGGATATATGAATCATCAGTTGGATGTACGTGGGTTATTAAAGGGCATTGCCATATGGGAAGTAGTATTGTTTCTTCCGGCTATTTTGTTGTTTTCTTATCTGCCTGATGATCGACTGATCGACATCTTTATTAACGTATTTATTTTCTTTGGTTGTACAATTGGTCTGTTTACGATATCAAGGTATGTTCAGCGGTTTGTGAAGAGAGGATAATAAATTACTAAAAAGGAGGATGCGCATAGTGCACATCCTTCTTTTTAGTAGTCTATTCGATTCTTATGCTTTTCCCAGCTTTGAAAAGGTTCGTTCTTCTCATCCATTTCAATATGGTGAAACGGAATGGTTCTTTGTTCAGGTTTTTTCTCAATTTCGTTATAAATCACGGCATCATCAAAACCAGCGTCAGCAGCTTCATTTCTCGATGCAGCAAAATATACACGGTCTGGGCGAGACCAGTAGATTGCTCCAAGGCACATCGGGCAGGGCTCGCAGCTTGCGTAAACAACACAGCCTTCAAGCTGATGCGTCCCGAGTTTTTGACAGGCGTTTCGTATTGCGACAACTTCTGCATGGGCAGTAGGATCATGATCCGTTGTCACTTGATTGAATCCTTCGCCTATAACAACGCCATCTTTGACGACGATTGCACCAAATGGCCCGCCGTTATGTTCAGTTACGCTTATAGATGCTAGCTGGATTGCATGTGTTAACCAATCTTTCTCCGTCATTTCATCACACTCCTGTACACTAATAATTAGACATATTCCACAGCATTCCCTATCTGATCAAATAAATTTCCTTACAGGAGATTGGAATGTTAAGGCGAAGTGTTTTCTTAACGACTAAAGAGCGAGGGGAGGTATTTTTGATTAGTGTTATAACAAAATAAGGAGGGAATGAGAATGGAGCTATTAATCCTTGGTGGAACACGTTTTATTGGAAAATATGTAACAGAGAGAGCTTTAGAGAATGGACATACGGTTACGCTATTTAATAGAGGGACTAATAAGCAGCAATTTTCAGAGGTTGAAACGATTATCGGAGATCGTGATGGAGATTTATCCAGTCTAGCGGGAAGAAAGTGGGATGCCGTAATTGATACGTCAGGGTTTATTCCGAGAACAGTGAATAAATCGACGAAGCTATTACAGGATAGGGTTAACCATTATACATATATATCGAGTGTTTCAGCTTATCAAGATTTCGGAGAAAAGCCATGTACAGAAAGTTCGCCTCTTCAGGAAATCTCAGATACGGAAGCGGAACGTATCACGGCAGGAACAGCTGGACCGATTTACAACGAGCATTATGGTGCACTAAAAGCGAAGTGTGAAGCTGTTGCAGAAAAGAATTTGAGTGGCCGGGTTCTTCATATTCGACCTGGACTCGTCGTAGGGCCGTATGATTATTCAGATCGCTTTACTTACTGGGTTAAGCGAATTCACGAGGGTGGTGAAGTTCTAGCGCCAGGAAACCCTGAGCGTCCGGTACAATTCATAGATGTGCGAGACCTTGCTGATTGGGTATTGCGAATGACGGAACAAAGGGTCGCAGGCGCGTACAATGTGACCGGGAGAGAAAGAATGAATACAATGGGGGAAGTGCTTGCGTCATGTAAAAAGGTGAGCGGAAGTAATGCGGTTTTTCGTTGGGTAAACGAAGAGTTTCTTCTTGAAAATGAAATAGCGCCGTGGACTGAATTACCGCTCTGGCTTCCTGAATCAATGAGCGCAGCTGAGACGAATATTGATCGGGCGCTTCGTGAGGGACTGAGCCTTCGTCCTCTTGAAGAAACGATTCACGATGTTTTAAACTGGCTACCCATTCGAAATGATGAGAACCCATTCAAAGCTGGACTTACAAGAGAGAAGGAGAAAGCCCTTTTACGTATGGCAGAATCACGATGAGTTTTCCCCTCCGAAAATGAGGCGATCTTAACCGAGTGAGTTAAAAGGACAGAGCCTGGCGGCGATCCGTCAGGTTTTTGTTGTTATGCTAGAATAATCTATTGTATGTAGTTGAACGATGTGAGGGAAGAATACTCGGTTTCATCAACGAAACAGAAGGAGGTCAAGATGATATCATTTCTTCTTACTTTAAAGAGGATGTTGTCAGCATTATGGAAAGCGATAAAGGATAAAGAATTTCAAGTTCTTTTCTTTCTTACAACGATTACACTCGTCTCAGGAACAATTTTCTATCACACTGTCGAAAGCTGGTCCGTGTTAGATTCGCTTTACTTTAGTGTTGTTACGCTAACAACTGTAGGGTTTGGGGATTTTAGTCCACAAACCGATTTTGGGAAAATTTTCACGATCATTTATTTATTCACAGGAGTTGGTCTAATTCTTGGATTTATTAATAAGCTTGCTTTACATATGGGAAGAAGTAAAAGGAAACAAGATTAATAGATAGTGATGATAAAGGGAGGGCTCAACTGGAAATGAAGTTGGGCTTTTTTTATCATTCATTAGGACGCACTCAATGCGGAGTTTGATTCCTTGCGTTATAACGAATACAAGCATATAATACAAAACGTAATGTTTACGATTTATAAAAAGCGAGCTATTGGTATAGGTTGTGGATAAGTGCTCTATGCACGGTGCCAAAACGAATAGCATAAATTAGAATAGATGAAGGGATGAATTAGGTTGGCTAAGAAATCGAAAGTAGTAAAAGAACAAAAGCGGCAGGAGCTCGTCATGAAGTATGCTGAGCTACGAAATGAATTGAAGGCAAAAGGAGATTTTGAAGCGTTACGAAAGCTCCCACGTGATTCATCACCAACACGCTTGAATAATCGGTGTGAAGTAACTGGTCGTCCGAAGGGGTATTTAAGGAAATTTAAAATGTCTAGAATTGCGTTTCGTGAATATGCTCATAAGGGGCAGATTCCTGGGGTGAAGAAGTCAAGCTGGTAAAAGGGTAGGGGAAGATATGGAGTGCAATGAACATTTGTTGAAGATGCTCGTTCGTGATATCGTGGCGAAGCTCCCTGAGAAGGAGAAAGCCCTCTATCAGTTCATCGATGAACTGGAAGTTAGGTTAATACAATCAGCGGCTACACCGGATCAATACCTTAACCTTCTGAAAAAGTATTCCCCATATCATGAAGCAGCTAATGAGTTTGGTATCTCAGCTTATAAGGCGAGAACAATGATGCATCGGATTGAATGGAAGATTGCCGCAAGATTGGATGAAAAGCTTCAGCGTATGAAATGGTTGGAGCAACCTTCAAGTGGAAAAAGAGTCATAAAAGGTTATCTCACGTTCTAAATGAAGAGAGGCAGCTCGCAATCGAGCCGCCTCTCTTTTTCATTAGGAACTACAGTGATTTGAAGTAGGTACAAACCGTTTCAATTCCTTTTGTGAAATTATCAATGTGAAAATGTTCATTTGGAGCATGCAAGTTTTCTGATGGTAAGCCGAAGCCCATAAGGACGACGGGTGCTTCGAGAACGCGAGCGAACACTTCTACGATTGGTATTGATCCCCCTTCTTTAGGGAAGAGAGCGCGCTCGCCGTATACTTCTTCATAAGCATCGGCCGCTTTTTGAATCATAGGATCATTCGAATCAAGCGAGACTGGGCGTGCTTGAATAAATTGATTAACGGTCATCGTAGTACCTGCAGGTTGATGCTCGAGCAGGTGTTTTTCAATTAATTCGTAGATATGCTGAGGATCCTGCTTCCCAACGAGACGACAGCTAATTTTACCAGTTGCTTCTGATGGAACAATCGTCTTAATTCCATCACCCTGGTAGCCACCTGAAATGCCGTTCAATTCGAGCGTCGGACGAATGCCTGTCCGTTCCTTGAAGGAGAATCCTTTCTCACCAAATAAGGAAGTTAGTCCGAGCTCTTGCTTCATCGCTTCATCATCAGATGGAATACGAGCAATCTCTTCTCTTAATTCTTCTGTTAGTTCTGGTACCCCTTCGTAAAATCCTTCAACAGCAATGGATCCATCTTCGCTATGAAGACTATCGAGTAGCCGAACAAGGGAATGAACCGCGTTTGGAACGCCGCCACCATAAACTCCTGAATGCAAATCAGTATTCGCTGTTTTCACCTTCACCTCCATCGCAAGGGCGCCGCGTAGAGACGTACAAATGGCAGGTAATCCTTCTTTAATAAAAGAAGTATCTGAAATCACAACCGCGTCAGCAGCGAGCTTATCAGTGTTTTCTTCAATAAAAGGTCCAAGATGTGGACTTGCGATTTCTTCCTCACCTTCTATGCAGAACTTCACATTGACGGGTAGCTTGCCATCTTCTTGCATCAGCAGTTCCATCGCTTTGATATGAATAAACAGCTGCCCTTTGTCATCCGTTGCACCGCGGGCATATATCTTATTATCACGAATAACGGGTTCAAATGGCGGTGTTTCCCAAAGTTCGAGTGGGTCAGCAGGCTGTACATCATAATGGCCATAGATAAGAATTGTCGGTTGATCTTCCGCATAAAGCCAGTCGGCGTAAACGATCGGATGGCCGTCTGTTTCGATGACTTCAATGTTTTCCATGCCAGCTTTTTCTAAAGAATTTGCGACCCACTCAGCCCCTTTTTGAACGTCTGACTCATGGGTGGGAACGGCTGAAATACTTTGGATTTTTAGAAATTCTTCTAGTTCGTTAAGAAACGCATTTTTATGTTGTTCGATGGCTTTTTGCATATAGGTTTTCCTCCTCTATTATGTTGTCCTTATTATAGTCGAGTGTGGCTTATTTTTACATTGAAGCGTATTATAATGATGGATAAAAAAGGTAAACTGATAACAGTGCTTTGAATTTGAGATTAAAATTATTACATTCACATTAATCAGTTGTCATATTGAGTGAGTCTAAATACCTCCGTGTGGAATCGATTCCTGATACGAAAGAACTATTTATTTTTGGTTTGGAAACCTTTTCAATACACGATTGCAAACCGCTTTCTTTTCTGTGAGAGTAGGGTTTACGTATCAAAAGTTGTGTATGAAATGTGACTTTTCGAGCTTGTTGACGTGTTCACATATTTTCCATACAGTTATGGCGAACGAAACAATCAACTAAAATTTTGAGGAGTGTGGCAGATGGGGAACGTGAAAAAGTCTTCTGTTTTTAAGGGGATTGCACTATCGACAATTATGCTAGTAAGTGGATTTGCAGGTACACCATTAACAACGAATGCAGCTGAAAATGAAGCTGAAACAGCTGTATGGTCACGTCAAGATGCGCAGGATTATGACTTATCAAAAGATAACACTGCACCTAACATTGACAATGTAGATGAAGTCGCTCCAGACTATTGGGTTTGGGATACATGGCCGCTACGTAACCGTGATGGATCAATTGCTCAGATAAACGGTTACCAGGTTGTTTTTGCACTTACAGCATCTAGAGAATATACATGGGGTGGCCGACATGACGAAGCTCAAATTCGCTACTTCTACTCGAAGAACGGGAAAGATTGGAAGATGGGCGGACTTGCTTATGATTCAGAAGATGCACTAGGTGCTCGCCAATGGGCAGGATCAGCTATGATGGATGACGATGGAAAGGTACACCTTTTCTATACAGCAACTGGACGTAAAGGCGAAGAACAAACAACATTTGAACAGCGTCTTGCGAAAACAACGTTTGATATCGAAGCAGATAAGAAATCAAAATCTGTTGAACTAAGCAACTTTGGCGAACACGAAATTCTTGCTGAAGCAGACGGCGAGTATTACGAAACGCAAGAACAAAAAACAGGTAATATCATTTATTCATTCCGTGACCCATGGTTCTTCCAGGACCCTAAGACAGGAAAAGAATACTTAATCTTTGAAGGTAATACAGCTGGAGATGACAAGTCACTTGATCCAGAAAACATTGGCGATGCTGATTTCCGTTCTTCTCACGATGTACCAGCTGGCGCTGAAGATTACAACGGGAACGTTGGGATTGCTGAAGCACAGAATGAAGATCTAACAGACTTTGAATTGCTTCCACCACTACTTGAAGCAAACGGTGTTAACCAGCAGCTTGAACGTCCTCATCTTCTTGTTAAAGGCGGAGACTACTACCTCTTCACAATCACACATAAATTTACGTTTGCTCCTGGATTAACTGGTCCTGATGGTCTTTATGGCTTTACGAATGATTCTCTTCGAGGAGACTACGAGCCGCTTAACGGCAACGGTCTTGTTGTAGCAAACCCTGAAGATGATCCTTTCATGACATACTCTCATGCAGTTATGCCGAACGGTACAGTTATTAGCTTTGTAAATGAGTATCGTGATGAAAATGGTGAGCTTCAATATGGCGGTACATTTGCACCAACGCTTAAACTTTCGATCCATGGTAACGAAACAAAAGTAAACGGCGCACTTAAGCCAGGGCAAATCATGCCATCACACTAAAACTGGGAAACCAGACTAAAGGAGACTTACAAACATGAATAAGTTTTCAAAAACAGTAGCGACTTCCGTACTCGGATTCGCTACCCTGTTTTCAAGCTTTGCTCCGGCAACAGGCTTTGCGGCTGAGAGCGAAACGTCGAACTGGACAAGAGAAGATGCAGCAAAGATTGTGCAAAACAAGGATAATACAGCACCTGAAATTAATACAAAAGATCTTGAGCAGATTGCGCCAGATTATCATATCTGGGATACGTGGCCTCTTCGAAAAAAGGATGGCTCCATCGCAACTGTGAACGGATATAAAGTGATCTTCTCACTGACAGCACCAAGTGATGTATTGCCTGGTAAGCGTCATGATATCGCTGAAATCCGCTATTTCGTTTCAAAGAATGGTAAGGACTGGGAGCTTGGTGGAACTGTTTTCAATGAAGAACAGGCACTAGGTTCACGTCAATGGGCAGGTTCTGCCATGATTGAAGACGGCGAAATCAATTTCTTCTATACGGCAACTGGTCGTAAAGGCGAAGAGCAATTGACTTATGAACAGCGTCTTGTAAAAGCTTCTGCTGATGTGGATGCATCGAAAAAAGGAGTCGAATTTACAAACTGGTCTGATCATGAAGTGATTCTTGAGCCAGATGGCGAATACTACCAGACAATGGAACAAAGTAAGCAGGGCGACATCGCTTATGCATTCCGTGATCCATGGTTCTTCGAAGATCCTAAAACAGGCGAAGATTATATTTTGTTTGAAGGAAATTCCGGAGGCACGCCTGCAGAGCGCTCGGTTGAACAAGAACACATTGGTTCTGAAGACTTCGCTACTGTAGACGAAGTACCAGAAGTATCAAAGCTCTTTAACGGTAGCATTGGTATCGCAAAAGCAGAGAACGATGACTACACTGAGTTTGAAATCATGCCTCCGTTGATGGAAGCGAACAGCCTGAATCAGGAACTTGAGCGTCCGCATATCGTGACAAAAGGGAATAAATATTACCTTTTCACTGATACGCACAAGAACAAATTCGCTCCTGGAACGAATGGTCCAGATGGTCTCTATGGCTTCGTATCAAACTCTCTAACAGCAGACTATGAACCTCTTAACGGTAGTGGTCTTGTTGTAGCGAATCCAGAGAATGAACCATATCAAACGTACTCATGGATGGTAATGCCGAATGGCACAGTGGTTAGCTTTGCGAACTTCTATGACCTAAATGGCTTAACGATCGATGAACTTGGAGCGCAATCAGAGCAGTACCAATTTGACCACTTTGGTGGCACACTAGCACCATCTCTTAAACTTTCCATTCATAATGATGAAACGAAGATTGTGAAAGAAATGGATGCTGGCGTATTTAAATAATCTTTTATGGTAACTGTCGGGGGACACACTTCGGCAGTTACTTTTTTATTCAGAGATATCCTATTCGTAAACTCGATGGACAGGAGAGCTTGATACGATGAGAAAATGGTTGCTAGCTGTCGGAGCTATCTTAGTAATCGGCATAATTATACTCATAATGAGCTGGAATGAAAACAATGAATCTTCCAGGCAAGACGAAGTAAAAGAAGCGGGGATCCTAGAAGACTACAATCAATCGTATCGACCCCAATTTCACTATACGCCGATGCAAAACTGGATGAATGATCCAAATGGAATGGTCTTTTTTGAAGGACAATACCATTTATTTTATCAACATAATCCTTCTGGAAATGAATTTGGCAACATGGGCTGGGGCCATGCGGTTAGTGAGGACCTTTATAACTGGGAAGAGAAGCCAATGGCGCTAGAGGCGGATGATCAGGGAATGATTTTCTCGGGTGGTGCGGTCTATGACGAGAACAATACGAGCGGTCTTTTTAAAGAAGGAAAAGGGGGTCTCGTAGCGTTCTATACAATCGCTGGTGAAGAACAAACCCAGGCGCTTGCTTATAGTGAAGATGGTGGCGAAACATGGAAAAAGTACGGTGGTAACCCAATACTTCCGAATCCAGGAATCAAAGATTTTCGAGATCCAAAAGTGATCTGGCACGAGGAGTCTGAAAAGTGGATCATGCTTCTCGCTGCTGGAGATAAAGTTATCTTTTACGGTTCGGATAATTTGATCGATTGGCAGCAGCTTAGTGAATTTGGTGTCGATCAGGGAGCGCAGGGTGGCGTTTGGGAAACACCAGAGTTATTTAAACTACCTGTCGATGAGGATTCGGAGAATGAAAAATGGGTGCTACAGGTGGATATGAATCCAGGCAGCATCGCCGGCGGATCCGGTGGACAGTATTTTATCGGTGATTTTGATGGAGAGACGTTCACGAGAGAAGGCGCAAAAGAAGACATTAACTGGGTCGATTATGGAACTGATTTCTATGCGGCTCAAGCCTTCAGCAATCATGAAGGTAATCCGATTTGGATGGCGTGGATGAGCAATTGGAAGTATGCGACTGATTTGCCAACGGATCCGTGGAAAGGGGCGATGTCTTTACCACGTCAGGTTTCTTTGAAAGAAGTGAACGGAGAAACGCGTCTTATCCAAGAGCCTGCGGGTGAGATTGAGTCAAATCGTTCTAAGAAGTTAGTGGATTTATCGGATAAAGAAGTGGAAGGTCGAATGCCGCTTGATGATTTTAAAGCAGATACGTATGAGGTGATCGCTGAATTTGATTTAGACACGTCAGGTGAATTCGGCTTCCGCGTTCGAAAGGGAGATGAAGAGGAAACGATGGTAGGTTATGACTCCAAGAATAATCTCGCGTTTGTTGATCGGCAAAATAGTGGCGATACAGGATTTCATGAACAGTTTCCTGGTGTGTATCGAGCTCCGCTTGAACCAACGGAAGATGGCAAAGTGAAGCTCCATCTTTTTGTTGATCGCTCTTCCGTTGAATTGTTTGTGAACGATGGAAAGCGTGTTATGACAAATCGGATCTTCCCATCTGAGGAAAGTGATGGTTTTGAGATCTATGCGATGAATGGCAAAGTGACACTTGATTCTTTAGAAGTGTATAAGCTTGATTCTTCGTGGAAAACGGGTGGGGAAGAGTAAAGGTTACATGTTGAGAGCGGTCATCTGCGATAAAGATGACCGCTTTTTCGTATTGGAGACTTCTTGTTGAGAGGTGAATCTCGTTATTTCCGCGAATTCTGGAATATATCCGCGATATTTTATTTTATTCCGCGAAATGCTCGATAATCGAAAATAAATAGGTCCATAGAAGGGGTTTCCTTTTCTTGGATTGGGGTACAAATAGCTATCTTGTAAATAATGGGGGATGTATGGAAATGGAATCATCATTTTCAAATTCAGAACAGCAAAAGTTTGTCAGTACTCTTCAGTCATTCAAGGAAAACCGTCAGAATCCAGTTGTGTTAGAAGAACTATTATCAGACGCTGCCGTTCTCATTGACCAGAATAATCTCGAATCCCTTTATCAACTCGCTAGTGACTATGATAAGGCGGGCGTTTTTGAAGGTGGACCATGGGAAGAACCTCGTAAATTACAACCGCCTCTTGTAGGGGGATCTTTTAAAATAGACGGAAACTATTCGATTTTTGAAGTACTAAGTGAGCTTCGTATGCTTGCGATTGCGAAAGAGGAATATACTCATCCAGATGTTTCGAGCGAACAGGCTCGCACTTTTCTAAACAAAGTCATGGCGCTAAATCTCCAAATGATTTTCCCAGCTGAGACGGAGGAAGCAAGAATCAATCAAGGTCAAGAACAAAAGAGGGGCATGAACCTTTTTCAATTTTTAGCTGAAAAGATGTCGCTCGGATCGCTGTCGGCTACGTTTGTGGATGAAATTGATCGACTAACCGCACAGCGCCCGATCATGGTAAAGCGAATTAAAGAAATGATCGGTTACGCTGAAAATCTCTTGTCTTCAGAGGACTTAAGCACAGAAGGACGCGCGAGCATTCAGCGCTATCTCGATAGCGTGCATGCTCCGACGGAACTGAGTCAATCCTATCCGGACTTTATGGACTATCGCGATCAATTCAATGCGTTATCTGAAATGGAGAAAGAGTTAGAAGCGGAACGGTTCGCTGATGTCATGCGTGATACAGGTCTCGTTTCTCCCATTCACGCACAGCTTGCTCGTACCCTTGCTGAGGAGGACGCTTCTCATCTACTCGTCCTCACGCTTGGATTAACTGAAAAAGGTGAAGCTAATTTAAATGAGCATTTTTCTTTGGTAAAAGAGCTCATTTTACTATCCATCTATCCTGTCACAGCTCAGTCCCTCTATGGACTTGCGCGCATGCTTGAGCGTGGGGTTTTATCTTCTCCTCCGGTAATCCCAGGGCTTGAAAGGATCATTGAAATCGATATGCTAGCAGAAGTAGAAAAGGATTTAATGGCTTCACGGAATCATCCTGATGATGTGACGCCTGTAGGGATTTTACTTTCAGGTCTACTGAGTGTGCTAGGGCAACCGCTTGGCATTGGTCAGGGGATGAATCCTACATGTCAATCTGCGCGAGGAATCAGCCTTTGGTCACAGCATGACCCTGGATTCCTTCTAGAACTTGTCGCAAGAGCGTGTCGTGATGGTGAGGTTGATATTTCGTTTGAAGGGGCTGAAATCAATTCTTCTCTCATCTTAGGAGGTCTAGCTCCGGATCTTCACAAAGAACTTGATGCCGTTTCACTTATACTCGTTCCGCATCTTGATCGCGTTTACGATGAAATGATGAAGCGCAGTGCCCTTCGTGGGGAAGATGGTCATAAATTTGTGAATCCAGAATTTTACGGTCAGTGGATATCCAAAGAGTTTTCTTCTGTTATCAATCCGGTTACTGGTGGCGTGTCAGATTATGAGCAGTTTGCTCGGCTTTTTTACGCGACGCATCATCCAGACTACAACGCAGGACATCAGCTCATTTATCCAAACCCGGTCGGAATTTTCGTTACGACGGCTAATGCGGACTTACTCGGGTTGCATGCCATTTCGATTCAACGTATTGCTGCGGATTCATCCGGACAAATGAGAGTTTATTTCTATAATCCGAACAATGATAGCGGTCAAGATTGGGGGCAGGGAATTAAGTCAACGGTTCGGAATCACGGCGAAGAGGAAGGGGAAGCGAGCCTTCCATTTGATCAATTCCTTTCACGTGTTTATGCCTATCACTATAACCCAAACGAGATGGGCGATTTAGCGGTCGTTCCAGATGAATTGATTGATCGGGTGACAACTCTCGCAAAAGAAAGCTGGGGACAGAAATATCAGTGGGCAGATTTAACGAATCCGTTTTTAATTTAAAAGGTTGATGGGTTCCCTTCTTCTTCATAGAAGGTGGACCCTTTTCTTATTAAGGGGTAGAGTAGAGAGAATAGATGATTCACTAATTAGGAGGTACATAATATGGAAGCAAAACTAGTGATTGATGCACGCGCGATACTTGGAGAAGGTCCTTGCTGGGATGATCAAAGCCAGCTTCTCTATTGGGTGGATATTGAAGGGAAGAAGGTTCACGCCTACAATCCAATGACCGCAGGCAATATTGAGACGCAACAGGAGCAAATGGTTGGCACAATTGCTCCGCGAGAATCAGGCGGACTTGTGATGGCGATGGCCGGTGGCTTTTATGCGATGAACCTTTCTACGGAGAGCGTTGAAGCAATCACCGATCCAGAAAGTCATTTACCAGATAACCGATTTAATGATGGCAAGTGTGATCCTGCAGGCAGGTTTTGGGCAGGTACGATGCACTTAGAAGGGTTAAAAGGAGAAGGAGCGCTTTATTGCCTTGATGAAAACCTTGAGGTGACGAAGAAAGTTGATCATGTGAGTACATCAAATGGTTTGGCATGGTCACCTGATACGCGCTACATGTACTTTATTGATACCCCAACGAAAAAAGTTGTCCGCTATGATTATGATTTTTCTACAGGTGATATTCGTAATCCCGTTGAGGTGATCACCATTCCAGACGGAGAAGGCATGCCGGATGGGATGACGAGCGATGAAGAAGGGAATCTATGGATTGCCCACTGGGGTGGGTCCAAGGTAACGAGATGGAATCCTGATACCGGTGAGCGACTGCTAGAAGTAAGCGTCCCTGCACTGAATGTAACATCATGTGTATTTGGTGGAAAAGAGCGGAATGAGCTCTACATTACTACCGCTAGAACAAATACGAGTGAAGAAGAGCTAAAGCAGTTTCCGTATGCAGGCGGAGTGTTTCGAGTGAAAACAAATGTGATAGGCAGTCGAACCTACTCGTTTAAAGGTTAATCCTTTTCCCTTCCTTCTTGTTTAAAAGTCTTCTATAATAGTAGGAAAATAATAGAAAATGAATAAAAAAAGAAGGGGAGGCTGAGTGTGAAACTAAAATCACTCATCGCAATGGGGCTTTTTTTATTGCTGCTTGCGGGTTGTTCGGATCAACCATCAGCGGTTGATGCGTTCGATACATATGTTAAGGACTGGAATAAACAAGAATTTAGCAGCATGTATAAGAAGTTATCACCTGCTATGCAAAAGGAAATATCAGAAGAAGACTTTGTTGATCGCTACAAATCTATTTATGGCGATGTAGAAGTCGAGGATTTGAAAGTTACTTTTAAGAAACCGGAAGAAGAGCCTGAGCCAAATGATGAAGGAGAAGTGACGTTTCCTTTTTCAGTGTCGATGCAGACACTAGCTGGCGAAGTTTCGTTTGATAACGAAGCAACGCTAGTCCTGACTGAAGGAGACGACGCTGATTCTTACGGTGTGAACTGGAATCCTTCGTTTATTTTTAAAGAATTGAAGGAAGGCGATGAGGTCGCCATTCGTTCTTCAGTTCCGGTTCGTGGTGAATTGACCGATCGGAATGGAGAGGGCTTAGCGATCAATGGTACGGTTAAGCAAATTGGCGTTGTGCCGCAGGCCATTGAATCCGATCAAGAAAAGATTGTGAATGAGCTTAGTGATGCGTTGAAGGTGAGCGTAGCGGATATTGAGAAAGAGCTTAATCAGGGCTGGGTACAGTCTGATCCAACACAGTTCGTTCCGCTAAAAAGCGTGATGGAATCAGAGGAAGAGTTACTTGCGGAAGCAAATGAGATTACTGGCGTTCAGATAAACAATACGATTGAAAGAATCTATCCTTTTGGTGAAAGCGCCGCCCACTTAACAGGTTACATTCGACAGATGCAAAAGGAAGATCTAGAGAAGTATGCAGGAAAAGGGTATTCCAGCTATGAAAGCATTGGAAAGGCTGGCCTCGAGCAAGTGTATGAAGACGAGCTTCATGGTGTAACGGGCTGGTCGATTGAAGTAAAGGGAGCAGATCCTGAGAAAGTGATTGCCAGTAAGGAAAAGGTTGATGGCGAGAACATTCAAGTTACGATCGATGGCACTGTCCAACAGAAGTTGTTTGAAGAGCTTGGAAAAGATCCGGGAACTGCGGTAGCGCTCCATCCAACAACAGGTGAGACGCTTGCATTAACAAGCTCCCCTGCCTATAATCCAAATGATTTTACACTTGGGTTTGACGAAGGCGAGTATGCGAAGTTAACTGATAATAAGGATCTTCCTTTTTCAGCGAAGTTTAACAAAACGTATTCACCAGGCTCGACGATTAAGCCGCTTACTGCCTCGATCGCACTACGAGATGGGGAATTAGATCCGAATGCAGTTGAGAAAATTGATGGTTTGAAGTGGCAGCCAGACTCAAGCTGGGGTGGATATAAAGTGACGCGCGTGAAGCCTGCAGATCCGGAAGTAAACCTTGCAGAAGCGCTTATGCATTCGGACAATATTTATTTTGCACGTAAAGCGCTGGATCTTGGCGCAGATAAGTTCCAGAAAGGATTGGAGTCGTTCCAGGTTGGTCAGGAAGTTGAGTTTCCTTTTCCAACTGAAAACTCTTCGATCTCGAACGGTGGGCTCGATGATAATGACATTCTTTTAGCTGACTCTGCCTATGGACAGGGGGAGCTACAGATTTCTCCTTATCAGTTAGCGATGACCTATACGACGTTTGCGAATGATGGCGTGATGCTGAAACCGACGCTTCGAACGGGAGAAGACGAGTCAGCGGAGGAGTATGAAGTGATTTCTCCTCAAATCGCCTCGATTGTGAGCGATGATCTTGCGAAGGTGGTTTCTGATCCTGAGGGTACCGCTTATGATCCAGTGGTTAAAGGCATTTCGCTCGCTGGTAAGACAGGAACGGCTGAGTTAAAAGCGGCAGGCGAAGAAGAAGGCCCAGAAAATGGACTGTTTGTCGCGTATAATACGGACAAGAACGACTTACTTGTCGCGATGATGGTCGAAGGTGCCTCAAGTCACGATATTACAGGCAAAGTAAAAGACGTTTTCGCTGAAATGCAGTGATGTTGGATGGACTTTGGCTGGCTGATCGCGGTTTATTGGCCAAATTCCTGATATATTGGCTAAACTGAGATTTTATTGTCCAAAACGCGAATATATTGTCCAAAATCAACTTTTATTGGCCAAACATACTAAAGCCTCGATTCTCACACAGAATCGAGGTTTTTTTCTGGAAAAGTAAGGAATCTTAAAAGGAATTCTCGGCACTCTCATGGAAAGTAATAAGGATAAGCTAGATTCAATCGAAAGGGGGGGGGGTCGAACGATGCAGCATAATGATCTTTGTATGATAGATCGATTAGAAGGGTTCACGCCTGAGGTTAGTAGATTGGTTTCGATGATGAATTACGCTAGATATACGACGGAAGAGACGATAAAAGGATTAACTACCGAACAGCTCGATTTTCACCTTGATGAAAAGAGCAATTCAATCGGCATGCTGCTACAGCACATGGCTTCGGTTGAAAAGGCGTTTCAAATTATGACATTTCAAGAGCGAGAGTTAAATGACGAGGAATGGGAGGAGTTTGGGACAGGGATTGAGCTTGGAGAAAAGGCAAGATCAGTCATTCGAGGGCGCGATCTGGATGATTATTGGAGTGAGCTCAGTCTTGTGCGTGCTCATACGCTGGATCATCTGCGAAAGAAGGACGACAAATGGCTTGAAAAAGTCACACCGTTTGGTTGGGATGAAAAGGCTAACCATTATTTCAAATGGTTTCACGTGATGGAAGATGAAATTAGTCATCGCGGGCAAATACTCTTAATTAAAAGAAGAATAAAGAGTTAGAGGTGAAACAAAGTGCATAATGGAACACTGATGACAATACGAGACAAAGCATTATATGTAGAAGTGCATGGTTCAAAAAATAACCCGCCTCTTCTTTATCTACACGGAGGACCAGGAGAGAGCTGCTTTGATTTCTCTTACCATCAGACGGATCGACTGAAAGAGAATTTCAGAGTGATTGCGATTGATCAGCGTGGCGTTTGCCGTTCAGAAGCGGTGATTAATGATGAAGAATTTGGCTTGATGGATTTAATCGAAGACTGCGAAGCGATTAGGAAGCAATTTGAATTAGAATCGTGGTCAGTGCTCGGTCATTCGTTTGGTGGCTATCTTGGTGTCCTCTATGCCAGTCTTTATCCTGAATCAATTGATCATTTACTGCTTGAATGTCCGACGTTTGATTTTACGTTAACATCGAGAAGCTTGTTGAAAAAAACGAGTGCGCTCTTAGACAAATATGGGGAGCATCAGAAAGCAAAAGAGAGCTTAGAAATCGCCAAGGATTCTGATATTAAGAATCGAGAACTTGCAGAGCTTTATGGAACATACAGTGATTACCTTGAAGAGAATCGAATGGAAATATACATTTACAATTCGAACGAGCCTACAGACTATAGCTATTATAGTGAGGCGAAATGGGATGAGCTTTATGATAAATCAGAAGTTCACTATAACCTGTTAAGAGAAGAAGGAGAAATCTTTCATTCACTCATTCCACATCTATCAAAGCTTACGATGCCAACTCTCTTATTAACAGGAGAGCACGATCCTGTGACATCTGAAGAACAGATCGACGCTTTCAAGAAGTACGTCGAAAATGGGGAAATCTATCATTTTGCAAACAGCGGCCATACTCCCCATGATGAGGAAGCCGATCACTTTGCTCACGTTATAACTCAATACATAGGTGATAAAAGAGGAGAATAGACACATGTTTACATATCAAATTAATGACGATCTTTACCTAAGAATGTATTCGCTAGAAGATGCAGAAGCACTTTATCATTTAATCGATGAATCAAGAGATTACTTGAAAGAATGGTTAGCGTGGGTTGATTACAATACAGATATTGAGGCTTCACGAGAGTTTATTCAAAGTACGCTAAAAGGCGTTAGTGAAACAGGAGGATATCCGAAAACGCTCGGCATGTTTTATAAAGGTGAGCTTGCTGGAACGATTGGGTTTAATGAAGTGAATCGAACTCATCAGTACGCGACAATTGGATACTGGCTAAGCGAAAAGTTTCAGAAGAAAGGCATCGTAACGGAGGCGTGCCGTGGGATTATTAATCTAGGATTTAATGAAATCGGGCTCAATCGGATTGAGATTCGTGCGGCCTCAGGAAATAAGAAAAGCCAGGCGGTTCCAGAACGACTAGGTTTTACGAAAGAAGCGGTGGTACGGGAGGCGGAGCTCGTTAATGGACAATTCTATGATCACATTGTGTACGGAATGCTAGCGAGAGAGTGGTTAACAAAATAAAAAGAGGCATAAAAAAACTCCAGGGGAGAGAATCCTCTGGAGAAATTAAGGTAGATCAACTTTCCTCATTAAATACTCTAGTTCTTCCATTGTGCACTCATAGAGCTGTTTATCTTTTAATTTATAAATTCCACGGTCTAATAGACGTTGAATGAAGGACTGTTTTTGTTTAGGATCTTGCTCGGC
Source organism: Anaerobacillus sp. 63XJN7_5_ISO-PGPR-S23-430 (assembly GCF_056173695.1). NCBI lineage: Bacteria > Bacillati > Bacillota > Bacilli > Caryophanales > Bacillaceae > Anaerobacillus > Anaerobacillus sp. 63XJN7_5_ISO-PGPR-S23-430. Next base: position 955,604 of record NZ_CM149686.1, read on the forward strand.
AGTGCTTAGGTGTGACACGTTTCATTCCTCCTGTTAAGTATATCCAGGTAATATGTTCCACTTTGGGTCCATGCTCAAACCTTTATGAGCACATTTCTAAAAAAAGGATAAAGCGCTTTCGTGACGAATGCTAGATGATAACGATTAGGGGGGATACGATATGGCGAAATATGACGTACTACAAGGGGCAGAGCCTTTTTACTTTGAAGGGAATCACATTGGTGTACTTGTTCTCCACGGTTTTACAGGTTCGACGCAAAGCATGCGTTATCTTGGGGAGCAATTGGCTTCAGAAGGGTATACGGTTTGTGGTCCGAGATTGAGAGGTCACGGTACTCACTATGAAGACATGGAGCAGAGTACATATGAAGAATGGATCCAGTCTGTTGAAGAAGGCTACCAATGGCTGAAAGAACGTTGTGATGCATTGTTCATTACGGGTCTGTCGATGGGCGGCACGCTAACGCTTTATTTAGCTGAAAAACATCCTGAAGTGAAAGGGATCATGCCGATTAATGCTGCGATCGATTTACCAGGTCTTGAACAAATGAGAGGAAAAACAGAGCCGCGTTTCCTTGATGCAATTGGATCAGATATTAAAGCGGAAGGTGTCGATGAGCTCGCATACGAGAAAACGCCTACGAAGTCGATTCAAGAGATTCTTGTTTTAACCGAGATTACACGAAAGAGGCTTGAAACAATATCGGCGCCGACATTAATTTTTAAATCACTAGAAGATCATGTTGTGCCGCCAGAGAATTCGACTACGATTTATAATGAAATAGCTTCATCGAATAAAGAAGTGATCGAACTAAAAGATAGTTATCACGTAGCGACGCTCGATCATGATAAAGAGCTGATTGCAGAAAAGTGTAAAGCATTTGTGAAAGCTCTTCTATAAAGGAGGTTTTAAGATGGAAGTCAGACAGCTAACAGCGGATGACGCTGAAGCTTATTGGGAACTTCGGTTAGAAGCGTTAAAGAAAAATCCAGAAGCATTTGCCTCAAGCTATGAAGAGACGATTCAAAAAGATGATCCGATTAAAAGTACAGCGAGAAACATGGAATCTGGTGCCACTTTTGGAGCTTTTGATCAAGAAAAACTAATTGGTGTGATCACTTTTGTCAGAGGCAGCGGCATCAAGGTTCGTCATAAAGCTGATTTATTTGCTGTTTACGTGACGCCAGAATATCGTGGCAAAGGGGCAGGGAGAGCACTTCTATCCCGCGTGATGGATTATGCGAAAAGTCAGGATGCTCTCATTAAATTAAGCGTTTCAGTTGTATCTACGAATGAACGGGCTAAACATCTGTACAAAAGCTATGGCTTTAAAACCGTTTACATTGAAGAGAAGGCCCTTTATGTTCAGGGAAGGTTTCTAAACGAAGAACATATGGTGCAATACTTTTAAGAACTAGCAGACGTCACGATGACGTCTGCTTTGTTGTGAAATCTTCATTATAAAGAGCAACGCTGTAGGGAAAGAGCTCAGCTGTCATCATTCCATCTCGAACAGCGGGATCACTTTTCATAAGCGCTTCTGCTTCTTTTTCAGAAGAAACCTGAATGACAACAATTCCAAAAGAAGAAGGGTCGTTGTTTAACGTTCTGCCAGCCATAATGAGCATATTATTCTTCAACAGCTGCTGAAGGGCATGGAAGTGCTCTGATACAATACTGTTCTCTTTGTCAGTCCAGTTGCTTTCTTCTAGTAGTTCGGGAATGAGCGTTAGCTTGTATAGAAATTGTTTCATTTGTAACCTCCATAACTGGCAAATCAGAGGCACAAGGCTCTTCTGATTAAAAAGTCACCATGTATAGTTTGTTTCTCCATTAAAGAAAGAAATCCTCTATTTTGGGGAAGGTTGTGCTCGCAATTACTAGAAATATGAACAGAAAAATAGCTAGAAACGCTTCATAGCTTAAATTTTTTAAGTCGAACCACTGTTTCCTCTTTCAGAGCAGTGGTTTTTTTTGTGCTTCGGTAACGAAATAAAGCAAAAAAGTGCATAACTTTCTGTTTTTTTTACCGTTGAAACGCTTACAGAACACAGTATAGAATATTAAACAGACATTAAAACGCATACATAACTGTGCGGATCACTTTGATTCCGCTTACAAAAAGGAGAGGCAGCAATGAGTTTATTTACAGTCGGTTCATTTCTATTTTTTACAGGTATGGTAGCCGTAATCTCCTACCTAGTAACGAGAAAGGAAGATTTAGCAACACAGGATGGATATTTTCTAGGAGGAAGAAGCCTAGGCGCATGGGTCATTGCAGGTTCATTGATGCTGACGAATCTATCAACTGAACAATTAATAGGTTTGAATGCTCAAGGGTATTCAGACACTATTGCGGTTATGGGGTGGGAAGTTGGTTCAGCCATCTCACTTGTGATCGTCGCTTTCTTCTTATTGCCACGGTATCTTAAAGGTGGTATTACGACGATTCCAGATTTCCTAGAGGAACGGTATGATTTTGGGACTAAGCAAATTGTTACCATTCTCTTTCTTTTTGGATATGTTTTCAATTTGCTCCCACCTATTCTTTATTCAGGGGCGGTGGCGCTAAATGGACTTTTCAATATTCCGGAAGTTTTAGGTCTTGGTCGAATGGCAAGTCTTTATGTAACCGTTTTTGCAATCGGAATTATTGGTGCGATTTATGCGATCTTCGGTGGTCTTAAAGCCGTTGCTGTATCAGATACGATTAATGGTATTGGTCTTTTAATCGGCGGGTTAATGATCCCGATTATCGGACTGTATGTGCTTGGAGATGGTTCGGTTCTTGGAGGATTTAGCACGATTGTTGAGGACTCTCCTGAGAAATTAAATTCGGTTGGTGATAAAAACAGTCCAGTTCCGTTTGGGACGATGTTTACGGGTATGCTTCTTGTTAATCTATTTTACTGGGGCACGGCTCAGCACATTATGCAGCGAGCGATTGCAGCTAAGAATTTGAAGGAAGGTCAGAAGGGCGTCTTGATTGCTGCCTTCTTAAAACTACTTGGACCTGTGTTTCTTATTTTACCTGGAATTATTGCCTTTAATATGTTTGGACCTGGTCTTGAACCAACGGATGCTTACCCGATGCTAGTGAATGAAGTATTACCAAAGCCGCTTGTTGGCTTCTTTGCAGCAGTGTTGTTCGGTGCAATTCTATCATCTTTTAACTCTGCTCTAAATTCATCGGTGACGCTCATTGCTCTTAACATTTATAAACCTTATTTTAATCCAAAAGCGCCGGACAATATAGTTGTACGAAAAGGAAAATTCGTTGGAATTATTCTCGCTATTTTTGCAATGTGTATCGCTCCAATGATTGATAAAGTTCCTCAAGGATTCTTTCAATATTTACAAATCGTAAACGGTTTCTATAACGTGCCGATCTTTACGATTCTCATTGTTGGGTATTTAACGAAACGTGTCCCTTCGATCGCAGCGAAGGTTTCTCTGTTTGTTTTCATAGCGGTCTATGCGACAACTCAACTTATTTGGGATACAGGAATTCACTTCTTGCATATTCTTGGTATTTTGTTTGTGGCTTGTACGATTCTGATGCTCGTGATTGGAAAAATTGCGCCACGTGATAAGGACTTTGTACTTGAAGAGAATGCGCAGGTAGAAATGTCTCCATGGAAGCTTCTTTATCCTGTAGGTATTGCAGCGACAGTAGCGATGATTATTATTTATACGTTGCTTTCACCAATTGGCATCATTTCGTAATGTTCCATTGGATTTCCATTTGATATAATAGGAACAATGTCAAATGGAATGAAGGATGATGTGGGATGAGTAAGGCGAATGAGCCAATCGAATCGCTATATCACAGCGTTTACGAATCATTAGAAAAGCTACAAAAGGAAGTAACTGAGCAAGAAGAGAAGCTGGATCTTGTGGACCCAGCTGATATAGAGAAGCTTGATCGCACACAGTTTGCACTGCAATTGTCCAAGGATGTTCTTGAGAATTTCGTAGCTTCAGGGAAAAGCATGACCATTAATTATGACAAACGCTCGATTACAATTGAAGTAGCGAAATAGAACAGGACCGCGCTTAGGCGGTCCTGTTTTTCATTTCTGTAACGAGACATTTGTGTTCGTTCGGTATTTTCCTGGTGAAGTGCCTGTCACTTTTTTGAACACTTTATTAAAGTAATTGGCATTTTTGTACCCAATGAGAATAGCGATATCCTCTGAAGAATATTTGGTGTTCAATAGGAGCTCTTTTGCTTTTTTGATGCGAATATCTGTTAAATACTGAATAGGTGTTTGGTTCGTATATTCCTTGAATTGCCTAGTGAAATGATAACGAGACATGCCGGATGAAGCCGCCATTTCATCTGGGCCGATTTCTTCACTATAATGATTCATTGCATACATCGAAGATTCCACGATTGCCTCAGGCCACTCAGACAGTCGCTTTTCTAGGTTTGAACAGTACGTATAAAGCATCATTGTGAATTGATAAGCCTTACCGGAAGCTTGATGAGCATTAGAAATCTGTCGGTTTGAAGCCATACTTAATAGATTAAGTAAGTAGTGAACCGGCTCTGAATTTGGTTGGAAATGGATGATGTGTCCGATTTCATTTTGAATTTCATCCCAATACTTTTTCACGACATCTCCGTAGAGTGTAAGGTATATAAACTCCCAGCGATTACTATCTTCAGGTAAATAGTAGCGGTAATCACCTGGAATATTTACGATAAATCCCTGACCAGGTGTTAATTCATGACTATGTCCATCAATGTCGATGCAGCCCTTACCAGAGATCGTATATTGAAATATGTATTTTCCTGTATCGCGTCGATTTGTCCCGTCCCAATCGTAGAGAGAAGTGGTTTGTTCATCCCATCCGAGTGACCAGATTTGGGCGATGTTCTGAAGTGTAGGATCTGAAAAACGATAGCCGTAAGATCCGTATTGTAATGATTTTTCTTCCATATGATCCCTCCTTAACAAGCAAAATAGTACTATTTATATAACGAGAACGTACAGGTGAATCATACTCTAAATAGCATTTTAGCTTATATAGGAAAATAAGTCTAAGCAATAAAAGGCATTATTTTTAAATTTATTTACCATTGATCAGATATAGGGATTTTTTTAAACTAGATGTGGATACGAAAACGAGGATGTGAAAACGTTTTCGATTAGAAGACGGAGGTACGTTTATGCCAGTAATGATTAATGATCAAACACTTCAGTTTCACTTACAAGGAAAAGAAGTCAGCTATGTATTTCATGTTATGAAAAATGGGCAGCTCGGACAGCTGTATTTTGGGAAAAAAATCCGAAATCGATCAGATTTCAGCCATTTATCTAAACGAGAATCTAGAGTGACATCCTCTTACATTTACGATGATGACTCAACCTTTTCACTAGATTTAATAAAACAGGAATATCCAGGGTATGGAACGTCAGACTATCGAGAGCCTGCTTTTCAAATCGAACATCCAGATGGAAGTCGCATTTCAGATTTCACCTATCAATCATATGAACTAGTAAAAGGAAAGCCTCGTTTATCAGGTTTGCCCGCTACATATGTTGAGGACGAAGAGGAGGCAGATACGTTAGTGATTCATTTGTACGATAAAGTGATGAATCTTTCTCTTTCGCTGATGTATTCTATTTACCATGGAAGAAATGTCATCACTCGCTCAGCGTTGTTTACAAATCATGGAGAAGAGCCTCACGTAATCAAACGAGCACATAGTGCCTCAGTTGATTTTCCAGATGCGGACTATGAAATGATTCAGCTATCAGGTTCGTGGTCGAGAGAGCGTCATATGTCCCAACGGAAGCTTAGCCCAGGTATTCAAAGCATTCAAAGTACTCGTGGAACTAGTAGTGCACAGCACAATCCGTTTCTTGCATTAAAAAGACCAATGACAACGGAACATACTGGAGAAGTCTACGGATTTAGCTTCGTCTATAGTGGGAACTTCCAGGCGCAGGTTGAAGTGGATCACTATCAAACTGCAAGAATGACAATGGGAATTAATCCATTTGATTTCTCATGGACGTTAGGAAGTAGCGCTAGTTTTCAAACACCTGAAGTGGTGATGGCTTATTCCAAACATGGGTTAAATGAGCTCAGCCAAACATATCATGATCTCTATCAATCTCGCCTTGCGCGTGGAAAGTGGCGGGATGCGGAACGTCCTGTTTTACTAAACAATTGGGAAGCGACGTATTTCGATTTCGATGAGAATAAACTACTTAGCATTGCTGAAAAAGCGAAGGAAACAGGGGTCGAACTGTTTGTATTAGATGATGGATGGTTTGGTAAGCGAAATGACGATCGGACCTCTCTTGGTGATTGGTTTGTGGATTCTAAGAAGCTTCCTGAAGGATTATCAAATCTTGCTTCAAAGATGAATGATATGGGGCTACTGTTTGGACTCTGGTTTGAACCTGAAATGGTATCAAAAGAAAGTGAACTCTATCAGAAACATCCAGATTGGGTCATTCAAGTGCCGGGACGCTTAAAGTCTATTGGGCGGCACCAGCTTGTACTTGATTTTGCGAATCAGGAAGTGGTGGATTACATCTATGAACAGATGGCTACGATTTTAAATGAAGCGAACATTGACTATGTGAAGTGGGATATGAATCGCTACATGACGGAGATCGGTTCGCTATCGCTTCTGAAAAATCAGCAGGCGGAAGTACCACACCGCTATATTTTAGGTGTTTATGAGCTGTATGAACGTTTAATCGAAGCTTTTCCACACGTCCTGTTTGAATCATGTGCAAGCGGAGGGGCAAGATTTGATCCCGGTATGCTTTATTACGCCCCACAGGCGTGGACGAGTGATGACACAGATGCAATGGAGCGACTTAGCATTCAATATGGAACATCGTTGGTTTATCCGCTGAGCAGTATGGGAGCGCATGTATCAGCTGTGCCGAATCATCAGGTGAAACGAATTACGTCGCTTGAGACAAGAGCGAATGTCGCTTACTTTGGCGCGTTTGGGTATGAGCTCGACGTGACGAAGATGAATAAAGATGAGTTGAATAAAATGACCGAGCAAATCCGCTGGTATAAAGAGAACCGCCAACTCCTTCAATACGGAACATTCTATCGATTAAAAAGTCCGTTTGAACAGAAAGGAAATGTCACAAGTTGGATGAGTGTATCAGGCGATCGAACGAAAGCTATCGTTGGATATTATCAAGTACTTGCGGAGCCTAACCCGTCATTTAAACGTTTGTACTTAAAGGGGCTTGCTGCAGAGAAAGAATACGAAGTAAGCGGCTATGAAGGAACTTACTTTGGGGATGAATTAATGAGCGCTGGAATTCAATTATCAAGCGGTTATGATGGATCACAAACAGGTGGTTTGGAAGAATCAGGAGATTTTTCTTCTCACGTATTTGTATTAGTCGAGACGGATCAGAATAATAGAGGTGGAGAAGTATGAAGCAACTTGAACAGGAATTTATTAAACAATTCGGAGCGGAAGAAGAGCGGGCTCTCTTTTTTGCTCCTGGGAGAGTGAATTTAATTGGCGAGCATACGGATTATAACGGGGGACACGTCTTTCCATGTGCCTTAAGCGTTGGTACGTATGCCGTTGCAAGAAAACGTGAGGATCAGAAGGTCAGGTTTTATTCCATGAACTTTCCAAGTCATGGAATCATAGAATCTTCATTGGACTCGCTCGTTTATAACGACGAGGATGATTGGGCGAATTATCCGAAGGGAGTCATCGCTCTTTTTCAACAGGACTATTCGATTCCGCATGGCATCGATATTGCCTATTACGGCAATATTCCAAATGGAGCCGGTCTATCATCTTCTGCATCAATCGAGCTAGCCACGTCTGTCGTACTGAGGGATCTTTTTCATGTTCCAATTGAAATGGTTGAAATGGTAAAGCTTTCTCAAAAAGCAGAGAATGAGTTTGTTGGAGTCAATTGTGGAATTATGGATCAGTTTGCAATTGGTATGGGGAAAAAGGATCATGCAGTTCTTCTGAATTGTGACACGCTTACGTATAAGCACACCCCGATCCGTCTAGAAGATCATTCATTGGTTATTGCGAATACGAATAAGCGTAGAGGACTAGCCGATTCCAAATACAATGAACGCCGATTGCAGTGTGAACAGGCTCTCAAAGCTTTGCAAGAAGAGCTTGACGTTAACTCGCTAGGTGATGTGACAGAAGAGCAATTCGAAGCTTATAAGCACTTGATTCTAGATACTAAAACTCGTAAGCGTGCGCGTCATGCGGTTTATGAGAATCGTCGCACGATGAAAGCTGTTGATTTTCTGAACGAAGGCGATGTTGAGGCGTTTGGAAAGCTCATGAATGAATCGCATGTCTCATTACGTGATGATTACGAAGTAACAGGGAATGAATTAGATGCGATGGTGGAAGCTTCTTGGAAGGAAGGGGTCGTTGGGTCACGAATGACAGGCGCTGGTTTTGGAGGCTGTACGATCAGTATTGTGGAGAAGGAAAAGGTCGAGGCCTTCATTAAAAACGTTGGTGAAAGCTACAAACATCAAACAGGTCTTGAAGGAGACTTCTATGTTGTTGAAATCGGTGACGGCGCTCACAAGGTGGTGGAAGGAATATGAGGCATCAAAAGAGACCGAATATTTATTTAGAGATTGAGCGACTTCTACAATACGGTTTGCAAAAACAGCTGATCGAAAGTATGGATGCCGATTACGCTCGAAACGCTCTTCTACACCTTTTTGAATTAAATGGAATTGAATCGTTTCCGCATCCACACGAAGAGCAGCTCGACACACCAACATCTATCCTTGAGAACATGCTTGATTATGCAGTGATGACAGGTTTAATAAAAGAAGACACCGTTACTGAGCGTGATCTGTTCGATCCTAAAATTATGAATACAATCGTTCCACGACCGTCAGAGACCATACGTCAATTTTATGAAGATTACATGTACAGTCCAATTAAAGCGACAGATACTTTCTATCAGCTTTCGAAGGATTCGCAATACATTCGAACGAACAGAATTGCGAAGAATGTGCATTGGTATAGTAAGACAGAGTATGGTGACCTTGAAATCACGATAAACTTATCAAAGCCTGAGAAAGATCCTAAAGCGATCGCAGCAGCAAAAGCCAATCCATCTTCAGCCTATCCGAAATGCTTGCTTTGCAAAGAAAATGTCGGGTATGCCGGAAGACTTGATCATCCAGCGCGCGATCAGCATCGAATCATTCCAGTGAACCTTGAGGGAGAAAATTGGTACATTCAGTATTCTCCTTACGTTTATTACAATGAGCATGCGATCATTTTATCTGAGTACCATCGTCCGATGACGATCTCTAAAGAAGGCTTTGATCGTTTGCTTCATTTTACTGAACAGTTCCCTCATTACTTTATCGGTTCCAATGCGGACCTTCCGATTGTCGGTGGATCGATCTTAAGTCACGATCATTTCCAAGGAGGGCATCATGAATTCCCAATGGCGAAAGCGGAGATTCAGGAAGAAGTTCACATTAACGGCTATCGGGATGTGACGATTGGGATTGTAAACTGGCCGATGTCCGTGCTTCGCTTACGAGGAAGGAATCGGAAGCGTCTAACGGAGCTTGCGAATACAATTCTAACGTCGTGGAGAGGATATACTGATCATGATGTCGATTTAGTATATGAAACAGATGGAGAACCCCATAGTACGATCACCCCAATCGCAAGAATGCGCGGAGATCAATTCGAGCTAGATCTTGTGTTACGAAATAATCGAACGAGCGCGAAACATCCAATGGGGATTTTTCATCCACATGAAGAAGTGCATCATATTAAGAAAGAAAACATTGGCTTGATTGAAGTCATGGGTCTTGCGGTTCTGCCCGGGCGTCTTATAGAAGAAATGGAAAAGCTCGCTTCTTATATAGAAGATCGTCTTCTTGATCGCGCATTTCATGATGAAGTGGTAGCGAAGCATGTACCTTGGGCAAAAAAGGTGATGAAGAAACATGGATCTCTATCGAAGGATCAGTTACGTGACACGCTTAGACATGAAATTGGTGTCACCTTCTCGACTGTTCTAGAACATGCGGGAGTATTTAAACAAGATGAAGCAGGTCAGCAAGCGTTTAGACGTTTCATAAACCAGGTGACTAACTAAATAGATCAAAAAAGTCGTTACCAAAAGGTAGCGGCCTTTTTTGTAGTTCGAACCCCATCATTCCTTCGTTTCTGGTGTCTCAACGTTATGTTGTATATAATGAAACCTGAAACAAATGAGCTATTTTACGCTAAGGCATCCATAGATTTACAACGTTTGAAGGGAGGAGCTAAATGGATGAATTACTTTATCTAGGTGTTTTCCTCATCTACACCATTGCTATTCTTATCTTTGGGAAACACGGTTTCGATAAAACGGATGAGCTGAAAGGTTACTTTCTAGCGGGAAGAAATCTGCCTTTGTTTCCGAGTATTGCGTCCTTTTGCGCGACATGGTTTAGTGCAGCATCGCTTCTTGGTCTACCAGGTTTGATTTATGAAGGGGGTATGTCCGTTATTTGGACAACGGCAATCGCCTGGTTGCTTGGATTAATCGGCTTGTTTTTTATTTCAACAAAACTCTATACATATAACGTTGTAACGGTTCCAGAGTTTTTCTTAGTACGTTATGATTCAAAGCTACTGCAAGTTTGGGTTGGAATTATTCTTAGTGTTAGTTATCTCTTATACGTTGTGATCCAAATCCGAGGGTTTGGTATTGTGGTTAGTCAAATGCTTGAAGTGCCTTATACGGTAAGTGTGTTTTTGATCTATATTTTTGTTCTGTACACGACGTTTGGTGGTCTTCATTCTGTTGCCCGTACGGATATTTTTCATTTCTGTTTAATACTGTTTGGAACGATGCTAGGAGCTCTATTTATTGTGGGTGAAATAGGAGGGCTATCTGAATTGATGACGGGCCTATCAGCGATTGCGGATCGAAGGGATGATTCTTATTTGGCTCTGTTTCCTGAGGGGGGCTTATCGTTCTGGGCGCTAGTGAGTGCGTTCTTATCACTCGGCATTGGTGTTGCGGCAAATCCTCAATACGCCGTGCGGATCCTTTCGTCTCGATCAAAAGAAGTGGCGTTAAAGATGGTCATCTCGAGTACGGTCTTTTTAGTTCTTATCTATTTTTCTATTTTTGTCATTGGGATAGGTTCAAGAGTATTGGATCCTAACGTCTCGTTTAGTAGTACAGATGAAATTTATCCTTTTATTATTACGTATTTACTCCAAACGCCTTTGAAGGGGATTTTGCTTATTAGCGTTGTCGCTGCTGCCATTTCTACGGCTAATTCTCAGCTTCTTATTATGGCGACGAGCTTTGTGTATGATATCACGCTTCCGATCCGCAGGAAAAAAGCGATTGATCTAAAGGTGATTTCATGGACGCGCTGGATGATTTTTATATTTGCGACGTTTTCGCTCATTATTGCATTCACTCCGCCGGAGGGAATCGTTCCATTTAGCGGACATATATGGGGGGTCATTGCCGTTTCGTTGTTTTTCCCTTTATACGGGGGGCTGTACACGAAAGTGGCGAAACGAAATGCCCTTCGTTCATCTTTCGGAGGCTTAATCACCTATCTTATTGCCTTTCTTCTTATTCCGCAGGAAGTTCAGGCAACTTATCATCCCGTTCTACCGTCCCTTGCGATAGCAGGATTTTTCTTCTTTTGGAAAGGGGGGAGATCTTCCTAATGCGTCATTCTATTGAACGTAAAATATTAGTCCCTTTCTTAATTATCGTTCTGCTACCGATCTTTATCATTGGTGCTGTCTCGATGTGGTCGAGCTATCAGTCTGAGAAACAATTAAAACAGGCAACAGCTCAAGAGCAGTTGATTAGTCTTAATCGCTATGCGGATAAGCTGGATGAACGTGTTCAGAACGGAGATATGAGTGAAGAAGATGCGAAGTCATTGATCAAAATCATGATTAATGAAACGAAAGGTTTGTATGTAGAAGAAGAAGATGGCACCCTATCTTCAGAGGGGGAAGTCGTTCAACCGAATGAAATAGATTGGTACAACGGAGAAGCTAGGTCCAATTTATGGACAGAAAACACCGTGCTAACAGAGCAGCTAGAGCAGTGGAACTGGACACTTTATCATCCGCTGACATTCTCTTTCTATTCCGGATCACTCCCGAATATTCAAAAATATACGCTGTTAATTAGCATTTTTACAGGTGTCATTGCCGTTCAGTTTACAATTATTCTTTCGTATCACCTTTCAAAACCAATCAAAAACCTTGCTGCTTTTTGCAAAAGGATTGCTCTTGGTGAGAGAGAGGACGATCTTCATATGAAAGAGAATCGTAAAGATGAAATTGGCGTGCTTTCAACCTCTTTAAAAGAAATGGTGCAAACACTTGATGAAAGAAACGTCCAAATTGAGAAAATAAAGAAGTTGAATGAAACGATTTTGGATAGTGTTCACGTAGGCATCGTTCTTGTAATAGAAGGAGCTAGCTCTGTCTACAATGAAGCGGCTCAGACGATGATGAAGGAAGACCCTCTTTTAAGAGAGCGGTTTGAGAAATTAACGATTCACGAAACGAAAAAAAGAAGTGAAGAAATTTGGAATCATAAACGACATGAAGAGAAAGTGTTTTATGCGGTGAGTTATAAAGTCTTAAACACAACAGAAAAGCAGCGGTCCATTATTACGTTTGAAGACATTACACATAGAAGAAAATTAGAGCAGCGCGTGGAGCGAATGTCTCGCCTTGCTTCATTAGGTGAAATGGCGTCCGGAATTGCTCATGAAATTCGGAATCCACTAGCTGGCATTAAAACGACGACAGAGCTATTAACACGAAGACTTGAGTTGTCAGATAATCAGCTTGCGTTGACAGAGAACATGATGTTAGACATTGATCGTGTGAATAAAATCATCACCAATATTCTCCAATTCTCAAGACCAATGGATACGAATCCTTCTGTCATTCATGTAGATGATGTCTTTCATTCACTCGTCTTACTGATGAAGACAATGGCGAGCGAAAAGAATGTCACGCTAGAGATTGAACGAAACGAAGATGAAATCATCGTAGACCGCGATCATCTTCGTCAAATTCTATTGAATTTAATTCTAAATGGGATCAACGCCATGCCTGATGGCGGCAAACTGACGCTTTCAAGTTACCGAAGCGGAGCGAATGTAACGATGACGGTGTCAGATAATGGCGTAGGTATGGAAGATTCTGTGATGGAGAAGATCTTTGATCCATTCTTTACTACACGTTCTGAAGGAACAGGGCTTGGTTTGTCGATCGTCCATCAGCTAGTCGTTCAGAATAACGGGGAAATGGATGTAAGAAGTACCCTTGGAAAAGGCACAACGTTCTTTATTACATTTCCAACGAGGAAGGGGGAGGTTTAGATGGCTGTGAAAGTAGGGATTATTGACGACGAAACAACGCTTCGTCTTACACTCCAGATGTTTCTTGAAGATGAAGGCTATGAAGTGCGAGTCGCCTCAACGCTTGAAGATGGCTGGAAGCTAGTGGATGAATTTAGTCCTCAAGTGCTGCTATTAGATATTCGTTTACCTGATGGGAATGGTCTTGATTCCCTCCACAAGTGGAAAGAGCAATACCCCGAAATGGCTGTGATGATGCTGACGGCGTATGGTGATGCAAAAACGGCCGTTCGTGCGATCAAGGAAGGGGCTTTTGATTATTTAACAAAGCCCTTTGAACTCGAAGAACTGAAAATCACCCTGGAAAAATGGATGAAGCAGCACCATCTTGAAAAAGAAGTGGAGCGCTATAGAGAAGAGGAGAGGAGAACCAAACTCGTTCGAATGATCGGCGAAAGTGACCAAATGAACGAGTTGAAAGACAAAATTTCTCTTATTGCAGAGAGCAATGATACGACTGTGCTCGTTAGAGGAGAGACGGGGACAGGTAAGGAGCTTGTGGCAAGAAGCATCCATCAACAAAGCCATCGTCATGAGGGACCTTTTGTTGCAGTGAACTGTGCGAGTATACCTTCAGATCTCATTGAAATGGAACTTTTCGGTCGAGAAAAAAATAGTGCACCAGATCAATCTCAACCGAAGATCGGGTTAATGGAATGGGCAGATGGCGGAACACTATTTCTTGATGAAATCGGTGATTTATCACTCGATATTCAGGTAAAGCTTTTGCGCTTTTTAGAAGATAAGAAGATTAAGCGAATTGGCAGTGTGCACGATATTGAAATGGACGTGCGTGTGATTGCTGCAACGAACCGTTCCCTTGAAAAGATGATACAGGAGAAGGAGTTCAGGTCAGATCTTTATTATCGATTGAACGTCGTACCGGTGAAGCTACCTCCCTTACGTGAACGTGAGAATGATATCGTCATGCTAACAGACTATTTCCTAAATGAATTTTGTCAGCAAATGAGGAAAGAAACGCCAATGCTTCGAGCCGATGCGAAAAAGCGACTGTTGAACTATGATTGGCCGGGGAATGTTAGAGAGCTCAAAAACACGATCGAGCGCATTGCCATTTTACACCGAGAAGATGAGCTTGCCGCTCATCATTTTGATTTCTTAAACCCAGTTGAAGGACAAGTAGAAGGATCGAAATCAATTGAAGAGGTCGTCTTCGATAAGGAATTTTCATTAGAAGATCATATTGAATCAATCGAAAAGAAATATATTGAGAAAGCGATTCAAGATGCGAAGTGGAATATTACGCAGGCAAGTAAGCTACTAGGCATTAGTCGGTATGCCCTGCAGCGTCGAATTGATAAATACGATATAACATGAGCGAAATCGCCCGATATGGGCGGTTTTTTTGTGCGGAATCTTATAAAATTATCTGAAAATTAGGTGATATCGTAGAGATAAGAGAAAAAACGCATCGATTCATGTAACGGATGAATCATATAAAAAAGGGGGAATTTGATGGCTTCGAAAAATAAAGACCCATTATCAATAGAGAATGGCCCAACGAAAAGTAAATGGGGTGTCATTCTTGGTGCTGCTTTCTTAATGGGCTCGTCAGCTATTGGACCAGGTTTTCTAACCCAGACGGCTGTCTTTACGGAACAGCTTCTTGCGAGTTTCGGGTTTGTTATTCTTATATCCATTATTCTAGACATTGGGGTTCAAGCAAATATTTGGAGAATCATCGCTGTTTCTAAGAAAAAAGGACAGGACATCGCAAATATGGTTGTTCCTGGACTTGGCTATTTCCTTGCCTTCGCCGTAGCGCTTGGTGGACTTGCCTTTAATATCGGTAACGTCGGTGGTGCTGGACTTGGAATGAATGTTCTATTTGGCATTGATCCACGTATCGGTGCAGCCATTACAGGTGTGATTACGATTGGGATTTTCCTATCGAAGGAAGCTGGCGTTGCGATGGATAAAATCGCACGAATCCTCGGTGGGCTTATGATTTTACTAACATTGTACGTAGCGTTCCAAAGTAATCCACCGGTCGGAGATGCGATTACACATACATTTGCGCCAGACAAAATTGATGTGTTTGCGATTATTACATTAGTCGGTGGAACAGTTGGCGGATACATTACGTTTGCAGGGGGACATCGCCTGCTTGATGCGGGGATTTCAGGTAAAGAAAACCTCCACCAGGTAACGAAAAGTTCCGTTTCAGGAATTTTAATTGCGTCGATCATGCGCGTCTTTCTATTTCTTGCGGTGTTAGGTGTTGTTACAACAGGATTTAAACTAGATCCAGCCAACCCGCCTGCGTCTGTGTTCCAACAAGCAGCAGGGGCCATTGGTTATAAAATGTTTGGTATCGTTCTTTGGGCAGCAGGGATTACGTCAGTCGTTGGCGCGGCTTATACATCTGTATCGTTTCTAAGAACGCTATCGAAGAAAGTGGATCGTCATCATTCAGGAGTAACGATTGGATTTATTGCCGTATCGACGATCATTTTCACCTTCATCGGAAAGCCGGTTCTGTTACTGATCCTTGCTGGAGCTTTTAACGGATTGATTTTACCTGTTGCTCTTGGAACACTCCTTGTAGCTGCTTATAAGAAATCGATCGTAGGGGATTACAAACATCCGCTATGGCTAACGATCTTTGGTGGGTTCGTCTTTCTTATTACAGCCTACTTAGCCATCGTTACGCTTATTGATAAAGTGCCACAGCTTTTTTCTTAATTGTTAGGAGGAACATGTGTGAAACTTGATTATTTTCCGCTTGGTGATACGGGCATTCAGCTTGTATTTGGCACCGAGATATCAGAAGAAACGAATCAGAAAATAAGAATGTTTGCGGACGAACTTGCGCAGCACCCTATTAATGGAGTGGAAGAATGGGTGCCAGCTTATACAACGTTAACGATCTATTATCTTCCAAGCAAAATTTCTTACAGTACACTGAAAGAAAAGCTTGAGGAAATGAACGAACAACAACATGGAAGAGAAGCAGAATCTGCTTCTCTTGTTTATATCATCCCAACCTATTATGGGGATGAAGTAGGATCCGATTTAGAGTTTGTAGCGGAGCATAACGGATTAAGTAAAGAAGAAGTGATTTCAATTCACGCTGATAAAGATTACCTCATTTACATGATGGGCTTTGTCCCTGGATTTCCTTATCTAGGAGGAATGTCTGAAGAAATCGCAACGCCAAGACGTGAAAATCCACGTGCTGAAATAGAGCCTGGATCTGTTGGTATTGCTGGAGCTCAAACGGGCGTCTATCCGCTAGAATCACCAGGTGGCTGGCAGCTTATTGGACAAACGCCGGTTAAGCTGTATGACCCGACAAGTGAGTCACCGATCTTATTAGAATCAGGTCATTACTTACGTTTTGTTTCTGTTAGTAAAACAGAATTTCTAGAAATCAAAGAAGCGATTAAGCGTGGAGACTATGTTGTTGAAACCGAAGAGAAGAAGGTGGGATATCATGAAGTCAGTTGATTTAAATAGTGATTTAGGAGAAAGCTTTGGGGCGTACAAAATCGGTAATGATGAGAATGTTCTTCCTTTTATTTCATCAGCCAATATCGCGTGCGGTTATCATGCGGGAGATCATAATGTCATGATGAAAACAGTCGAGTTAGCCAAGTCTCTAGGGGTATCCATTGGTGCACATCCGGGATTTCCTGATCTTGGAGGGTTTGGCAGGCGAGATATGAACATGTCACCTGATGAAGTATATAACCTCGTCGCATATCAAGTTGGTGCCATTCAGGGTGTTGCGAATGTCCATCAAGCCACTGTTTATCACGTGAAGCCTCACGGTGCGCTTTATAACAAAGCATCGAAAGACGCTGCTATTGCCAAAGCGATTGCAAACGCTATCTATGCCGTTAACCCGAACCTCGTTTTATACGGATTAGCAGGAAGCGAATTAGTGAAGGCAGGAAGAGCATGCGGGTTAACCGTTGCGGAAGAAGTTTTCGCTGATCGCACGTACCAGCAAGATGGTACGTTGACTCCAAGAACGGAGCCGAATGCGATGATTCACGATGCGGATGAAGCTGTGGAACGAGTCATTCGCATGATAACAGAAGGAAAAGTAACCGCCGTCAATGGCAGCGATATTAGCATTCAAGCTGATACGATTTGCGTGCACGGAGATGAGCCTGAGGCGCTGCTTTTTGTTCGAAAATTGAGAGAACGTATCGAGGAAAATGGAATAGAGATCAAGCGTGTTGGAGTGAATGCCAGTGTCTAACTCACTATTTAAAGTAAAGAAATCAGGTCTTTTATCCACCATTCAGGACGAGGGGAGAAAAGGGTATCAGCAGTATGGCATTGTTGTATCAGGAGCCATGGATCCTTTTTCAATGAATATCGCTAATTTTCTTGTTGGTAACAAAGGGAATGAAGCGGTTCTTGAAGTAACAGTTATGGGACCTGTATTAGAAATATTAAATCAGGCTGTTATAGCGATCTGTGGCGGTAACCTTTCCCCAAAAGTGAACGGTGAAGAGGTTCAAATGTGGAAGAGCTTCGAAGTAAAAGAAGGAGATCGGCTTGAATTTGGGCAGCCGCTTTCAGGAGCAAGGTCGTATATCAGTGTAGCAGGCGGCTACGATGTTCCATTCGTTATGGGCAGTAAATCAACCTACTTAAAAGCAGGGATTGGCGGTATTGAAGGACGAGCTCTTGAAAAAGGTGACGTGCTTTGTCGTGCGGAAGAAATCAAGGGAGTTAGCGGACGTGCCCTTCACCATGAAGAAATTCCTGACTACCATAAAGAGCTCGATATACGCGTTGTCATGGGACCTCATGCTTTTACTGAAAAAGGGACCGATACCTTTCTATCTACCCCTTATGAAGTGACGCCGCAATCAGATCGAATGGGCTTTCGTTTGAAAGGTGAGAAAATCGAGCACGCGGGCTCGGCCGATATTATTTCTGAAGCGATTCCGCTTGGCGGGATTCAGGTGCCTGCTAGTGGCGATCCAATCATTCTTATGTCTGATCGTCAGACAACCGGCGGTTATACACGAATCGCCACTGTTATCTCAAGTGACATTCCATATCTTGCTCAAGCGATGCCAGGTAGCACGATTCGTTTTCGTGAAGTAACTGTAGAAGAAGCGCAAGAAGCTTATGAAGAGAATGATCGTTTTATGCGTACGTTAGGTAAAGTGTCTAATCCCCGTCGATAAAGGAGAATACAACATGTTAAGTTCAAAAGAAATTATTGAAATGATTAAATATGTGGATGGTTCAACTGTAGATGAGGTTCATTATGAACATGATAGCTTCGTAGTAAAAGTGAAAAACCAGAATCCTTACGGAGAAGGCCAAGTTAAAAGAGAAGAGCAGTCTGCTCCTGTCACGCCGACGGCCGTAGAGGAGCGCGGTCAGGGTAAAGTTATCCCGAGTCCAGACGAGGAAGAGACCTCAGAAAGCACTCATACTGTTACTTCACCAATGGTAGGGATGTTCTACTCCTCACCTTCTCCTGATGATCCCGCCTTTATCCAAGTAGGGGATGCTGTTCAGGAAGAAACCGTTGTTTGTGTACTAGAAGCGATGAAGATGTTCAATGATGTGCAAGCAGAAGTGAATGGAGAAATCATCGAAATTCTTGTCGAGAATGGTGACCTTGTGGAATTTGGTCAACCGCTATTCTTAGTAAAGCCAGAATAGGAGGGATCAGATGGGTATTCAGAAAGTACTAATTGCAAATCGAGGCGAGATCGCTGTTCGCATTATTCGCGCCTGCCACGAGCTAAACCTTACTGCTGTAGCGGTATATTCAGATGCGGATCGGGACGCGCTTCATGTTCAATTAGCAGATGAGAGCTACTGTATTGGACCAACATCATCAAGTGAAAGCTACTTAAATGTTGGGAATATCATGACGGTTTCCGTAAATAGCGGCGTAGATGCTATTCATCCGGGATATGGTTTTCTTGCAGAAAATGATAGTTTTGCAGAGATCTGCGAAGACTGTGACATTGCGTTTATTGGCCCTAGTAAAGAGGCCATCAATCGCATGGGAACGAAAGATGTTGCACGAGCAACGATGGAAGACGCGGGCGTTCCAGTTGTTCCTGGCTCGGACGGCATTATTGAAACGAAAGAAGAAGCGCTTGAGCTTGCGAATGAAATGGGCTATCCCATTATTATTAAAGCAACCGCAGGCGGTGGCGGCAAAGGAATTCGCGTCGTACATGAGGAAGAAGAACTGATTAAAGCGATTAACATGACACAGCAGGAAGCAGAGAAAGCGTTTGGTAATCCGGGTGTCTATATTGAAAAGTTCATTGAGGATTTTCGCCATATCGAAATTCAAATTATCGCGGATTTGTATGGTAATGTGATTCATCTCGGTGAGCGAGACTGCTCGATTCAAAGACGTATGCAGAAGCTCGTTGAAGAAACGCCATCACCAGCTTTAGATCAATCGATTCGTGAAGCGATGGGAGATGCAGCTGTTCGGGCAGCTAAAGCTGTGAACTACGCTGGGGCAGGAACGGTCGAGTTTATTTATGACGTTAATGGAAACTACTATTTTATGGAGATGAACACTAGAATTCAAGTGGAGCATCCCGTAACAGAGATGGTCACTGGCGTTGATTTGATTAAAGAACAAATTAAAGTGGCCGATGGTGAAAGACTTTCCCTCACACAGGATGAAGTGAGTTTGGAGGGATGGTCAATCGAATGTCGTATCAATGCGGAAGATCCTAAGAACGGATTTATGCCATCACCTGGGAAAGTAGAAACGTATTTACCTCCAGGCGGTTTTGGCGTGAGAGTTGATTCAGCCGTTTATCCAGGTTACGTGATTCCACCGTTCTATGATTCGATGGTGGCGAAGCTTATTACATACGGTGCTACTCGTGAGGAAGCGATGCAGCGGATGAAGCGGGCACTCAGTGAATTTATGATCAAAGGTGTGAAAACAACGATTCCCTTTCATCAAAAATTACTAAGGCATGAGAAGTTCGTTGAAGGTGATTTTAATACAAAGTTTCTTGAGATTTATAAAGAGCTATAAAGGAGATGACGTGTTGGAAACCCCTCATACACAGCGACAGCAGTATCATGAGAATCTAGATAGTGGAACGACCTCAGGTAAATGTGATGGCTACTTACAGGCAAATATGATTACGCTTCCGGCTGAGTATGCGTTCGAGTTTCTTTTATTTTGTCAGCGCAACCCAAAGCCATGCCCTGTCGTGGATGTTCTTGAGGCAGGTCAGGTTACACCTCGTATTGCTGATGCCGACATTCGAACAGATCTGCCCAAGTATCGCATTTATAAAAATGGCGAGCTAGAAAGGGAAGTACTTGATTTAAAAGACGTCTGGCAAGATGATTTCGTTACATTTCTGTTAGGGTGTAGCTTTACGTTTGAGCGAGCGCTCGTTGAAAAAGGGATCAGCTTGTTGCATCAGGAAATGAACCGCGTTGTTCCGATGTATCAAACGACGATTCCTTGTGAAGACGCGGGTCGCTTCAATGGGGAAATGGTTGTAAGCATGAGAGCGATTAAGAAAGAAGAGCTCGATGAAACGATATGCATCACATCGAAGTTTCCGCTTGCGCACGGAGCGCCGATTCATGTGGGCCATCCATCAGAAATAGGCATTGAAAACATTGAGAATCCGGATTACGGGGAATTTACCCCTTTTGACGAAGAAGAGCGAATCCCAGTTTTCTGGGCGTGTGGCGTTACACCTCAGTATGTCGGGTTAAATGTGAAGCCTGAGATTATGATCACGCATGCACCAGGACACATGCTGATTACGGATCAAAAAGAATAGCAGCCAGTATTTTGATGAAAGAAGTTCGATTCGTTAGCGCAGTTAGTAAGCTGTGCTAGCGATTGAACTTTTTTTGATTGTCTTCGTTATGAGAGAGTAGGTCATTTAGATCATATGATAAAATAAAAGAGATCAATTGAACGTTTCGCCAAAAGTGGGAGGGATGTGAATCATGACAATTGTTAGCTTCTTACTTATTGGTTGGATCTTAAGCTGGTTTAAATTTGAGCAACTATTTATTCAAGCCTTTCAAGAGCTTTTTAATAAAACGATTACGAAAGCAAGCTACTACTTTATTTTTTTCTGTATCGGTTTGATCGGAGATATTGTGCTGTTATTGAATGGAACTTTTCTTGAAATGATGTAGTTCTAGATAAAGGGGAAAGCACGAAATGGTGAGAAGATCAATTGTGGACGTAGCTGGGTTATACAATCTATTAATAGCACTCGGAGCCATTTCGACAGGCGTTTATATGTTAGCTGGCATGGGCTTTTTTGCTAGTTATCCACCGGAATGGCAGGGGATTCTTCTTTTTTAAAATTGAGGAGTGCTCGCCCTTATTACGATCGTATTGTTTAGGTTTGGCAATGTTACGGCATTGATAACCAGCTTTACCAGGAAGCATAGTAAATCCTATCAATTCTCTCTTCTAAGAATCATCTAAATGACATTAGGTTCTTTTGTCTTCGCTTTTCAAAAGAATAAATCTTAGTAAAAAGTCACTTCCAAAATAGGAATGGCTTTTTTTATTTTATAACATTACGAATGACAAAATGACGTAAAAGTGAAAAAATGGAAAGAGGAGGTGTTAACTATAATGACAAAAGCTAATCGGCTTTCTGTTGTGATGTTTTGTCTCATTTTGATCAGTTTAGGAACAGTGATGATCTTTTATTGGCGAGATGGATACGCGTATTCAAGCGAAATTGTGCTCGGGTGTTTAGGTGTCTTTTTTCTTTCTATTTTGTACTTTGTAGTTTTAACTATTTGGAAAATGAGACTGCTAAACAAGTACGAATTAAAAGAGAGGGCAGGCACATTTCTCAAATGGTTTGCGGGTCTAAGCGTTATGAATCTATTGTTCTCATATTTTACTTCATCGGATATAACCGGATATGAATTTTTCACCTCATTTGGACTAGCGATGGGCATCGCGTTTAGTGATGTGATGTTTCTCAAAAAGAAATCTTATTAGATAAACATTGAAATTCATTTTAAAAGGAGAATACATAATGAGTGTTACCCTTCGATTGGTTAATAAAGAAGATCTTCCGTTGATTCAAAAGTACGTCTCCTCTGAAGCCGTTTCTAGGATGACAAATGTTCCTGATCCCTACCCTCCGAATGGCGCAGAAGAGTGGTTTGCGATCGTATCAGAAGAACATAATGCAGGAAAGCATTACCCATTCGCCATCGTCGTTGATGGTGAATTTGCTGGAAGTATTTCAGTCAGACGTGAAAGGGAGGGCGTCGGTGCGATCGATTATTGGGTGGCACCACCTTTTTGGAGGCGGGGCATTGGTACAAAAGCAGCTGAGCATGCAATTGAGTTTGGGAAAAAGGAACTTGGCTTGACGATGTTTGAAACGGTTTGTCTTGTTGAGAATAGAGGATCCGCTCGAGTGCTTGAAAAGGTTGGATTTCAGAGAGTAAATGAATTTGAAATTGCGAACGGGGAAAAGCATGAAGGTAAAGTGGCTATAGTCTATCAATGGGTGTAGGATATACTAATGTTTTTCTTATACTAGGAGTAGTTAACTACATATAAAAGCAGAACTTATGAGAATGGGTAACTAAAAAGACGCCAGAAGCAGCTTGCTTCTGGCGTCATCTTTTTTAATATACTTTATCCCCATTAAAAATGGAGTTCTTCACTACGACATAATCTACCGTACGAATTGATTCTAGCTTGTCTCCGCCTGAATAAGAAATCGCCGATTGAAGATCCTGCTCCATCTCTGTAAGCGTGTCTTGAAGATCTCCTTTATGCTCAACGAACATTTTCTTACCTTCAACGTTTTTCTTCTCGCCTTTTTGAAATTCAGAGGCAGAACCGAAGTATTCTTTGTATAGCTTGCCATCTCGTTCGAACGTTTCACCAGGTGATTCTTCGTGTCCTGCAAAGAGAGAACCGATCATCACCATCGAAGCACCAAAACGAACGGATTTAGCGATATCGCCATGCGTACGAATACCGCCATCTGCAATGATTGGTTTTGTTGCTGCTTTTGCACACCAGCGTAGAGCTGCGAGCTGCCAGCCACCAGTACCAAAGCCGGTTTTAATCTTCGTAATGCACACCTTACCAGGTCCGATGCCGACTTTCGTAGCGTCAGCACCTGCGTGCTCTAACTCTCTGACAGCTTCAGGCGTGCCAACATTTCCAGCAATCACAAAGCTTTCTGGGAGGTGCTTCTTAATATGACCGATCATTTCAATGACCGCATTTGAATGCCCGTGGGCGATATCAATCGTAATATAGTCAGGTGCTAGGCCCTGCTCTTTAAGCTGTTCAATAAACGTGTATTCTTCCTCTTTGACGCCCACGCTAATAGAGGTGATGAGCTCACGAGCGTTCATGTCTCGAATAAAAGAGATACGCTTTTCCGGTTCAAAACGGTGCATCACATAGAAATATCCTTTTTCAGCCAGAGTAACGGCGATTGTTTCATCAATAATCGTCTGCATGTTTGCAGGTACGACCGGTAATTTAAATGTATGCTTGCCAAGCTTAATGGAAGTATCACATTCTGATCGACTGTTTACGACACACTTAGCGGGAATTAGTTGAATATCTTCATAATCGAATACGTTTTCCATGAGATTCACTCCTAAAAACGAATAATACGTTTTAATTTAATTTAAATGTTCGTCCATTTGATAATTTACAGGAATTCATTGTAATTGTCAAAGATTTTCTTGAAATCCTTTACATATGAGGAGGAAAAGAAAGGGATTCGAACGAAGAATATGGAAAATTAGAAGAGGAATCAAAAGAAATACGTCTAGTGGAACAGTATAGTAAAAAGTGTTTTCTAGAAAGAGTGAGCATAAAAAGGAGTTGGTCTTATGATACGAGTTGGCAGTATTTTTATACCAGTCACGGATCTTGAAAAATCAGTGAAATGGTATGAAAAGCATCTAGGTATTCATAAAATTCAAGAGTGGGGAGAAGGATTGGCTGAAGGTGTCGGCTTCTATTTTCCAAATGATTCGACTCAGCTTGCGTTAGTGAAAGTGGAGAACGTTCAGCCAACTGAATTTCACATCAAAGCAGAACGTCGGAATAGCTATTTCAATTTTCTTGTTGATGATATTGAAGCTTTTTATGAGAAGCTCAATAAGAGCGGTGTTAAAACGAATGAGCTTGAACAATTCGGGGGCATGACATGTTTTGATTTCTTTGACCTCGATGATAATTCTTTTAGCGTAGTTAGTGAAGTGGTAGATTCCCCGTTTCATGCTGATCAAGTCAAAAAGATGCAGGGTATGAAACGATGAAGGAAAATGAAAAAAGTTGCCCTGAGTGTGGCGAAAAAGAAACGAGAACAGGAGAATTTACTGGGTACGGCTCATTATTTAAGAAAAAAGGATTTGCGAAAAGTTCTCCGGTTGATGCTTGTTTCTGTGTTAATTGCGGTACAATCCTTTCTCTTAAGGTGAGGAACCCAAAGAAGTTTATTTAGTAAAGCTTTTAAGGAGGAGTAAAGATGGCGACTGATTTGTGGATGAACCTTCCTGTGCAAAATGTAGAAAAGTCGAAAGCTTTTTTTACAAAGATCGGATTTGCTGCTCAGGCCATTGGAGAAGGTGTTCAAGTAGCGATCGGTGATCAAGGAACGAAGGTTATGCTGTTTCCTGCTTCAAAATTTGAAACGTTTACCCATCACAGAGTAGCGGATTCTATGAAAGCGACGGAAGTGCTTTTTTCAATTGGAGCGGAAGATCGAGAAGAAGTAGATGCAATGATAAAGAACGTGGAAAAGGCAGGGGGAGCAATCTATGCCAAACCCGGCTTAACAGATGGATGGCTCTATGGAGCAGGGTTCATTGATTTAGATGGTCATCGATGGAATGTGTTGTATATGGACATGGAGAAAATGCCGTAATCAAATGTGCGGGCTTTAAAGGTAACTCTCATCACAGTAGAGTTACCTTTTTGGTTAATTATTGAAACTTCCAAGTAGTTTCCATCGTAAATAAAGTAGGATAAAAGAATATCAGTAAGGAGAATAAGATGTACTTTAAACAGACGAAATGGTTGTCGATCATACTCGTTATTCTGTTAGTGACTGGATGCTCCAGTGGAAATGCGTCGTCGGATAAACAGAGTGTGAAAACGATTGGTGGAATCGATCAGGTGGAATTGCTGAAATTTAGCGGGACATATGTTGGGGACAATTCAGCTGTTCTAGCCATTCTAGCGCAACTTCCGGGAAGCGGAACAGTTAATAAATTTGATTTATCTGATCAAAAGATAAGCGTGACATATGACGAGGAGCGAGCAAGTTCTGAATTAGACTTCAATTCTACCTGGTTTGATGGAGCAAACAGCGCTCAGAGGATTTTCCATTATAACGCGATTTACTTAACGATCTTAGTGCCGAACGCCAAAGAATATGAATTTCGAGTGCAGGATGAGAGCTTCCGTATAACGAGAGATGAAATGGTAGCCACATTAACGAGCAAATTTGGTGAATTTCCAAGCGAGGAGCAGCTTATGGAGGAAACATTCGCCGAGGAATATGTGAAAAAGCATGAAGAAGAATTAGAGAAAATGGCAAATCATTATGAGGACTATTTTAATTGATTAGTGATGTAAAAGTAGGTGTTAAGTAAATGAAGAAAGTTCGTTACATTTTGGTCCTTCCGCTAGCATTTATCCTATTGATAATTGGATTGGCGTCTTATAATAACAACCGAGCTATGGATATGGCGGTTGAAGGATGTAAAGAAGTAGGAGGAAAAGTCAATTTAGAAAAAGATCTTTTGGGCATAAATTGGCGTTTTTCTTGTGAGAAATAAAAGAAATAAGGGAGAAGAGATCATGCCAACTTGTCAGACTTGTGGCTATACATGGAAATGGAAGGAAGCATTAAGATTAATTTATCGCGCAAAGGCCAGGTGTCCAAACTGTGACGCAAACCAATATCTATCTGCAAAATCGAGAAAACGATCGAGTTATACATCAATGCTAGTCGTTATTCCTCTTGCGATTACTTCAATTTATAGGCTTTCCTTATGGTTCTATTTGAGTTTTTCCTTTGCTTTACTAGTACTCATTCTTCTTCTTTCTCCTTTGTATTACCAGTTAAGTAACGAAGAGGAACCACTTTGGTGAATGAGAGGAAGTCAATTGGATTTTCATCAGTTGATGATGCTGCTCACGAGGGTAGATGGAATGTAGTAGGTATAGAAAGGGCATTTAAGAGAGGGTACATATATTAATCAATAAAGGATTAGTAGGTTGTTGTAGTCTTCAAGATAAGGGCAGGTTTATTGAAGACTCAGTTTCGAGATATTCCTTACTCTTCACATCACGCTCCAGTTTGTTTAATATTGTAAATTTTGAAATAATGGGAGAAGAGAGGAAGGTGGATAGATGAAAGTCGAAAAAATTTTCGGTCTTCTTAGTCTAGCTTTTATAATCTTTGCTTTTATTACTCACTCAACTGAACTCTTACCTTATGCTCTCATTGTCGGAGGTATGAATTTTCTTATTGTAGGCTGGAATAGTTTATCGAAGGATAAAGACAAGTGGGGGTACTTCTATCTATTTGTTTCATTATTTTTCGCTGCTTATGGTGGCTTTAAGTTATTTGTATAATATTGTAACGGAGGCGTTTGTGCAATAAAAAGTTAGCGTCCAATGTAGGATTGTGAAGTTATGCTTATTCAAAGGATTAATTTATGAAAAGTAAGGATTACAGCAAACGAAATATCATTCAATGGATTGCATTTGGGATTGTAATGTTTTCTATGGTTATAA
Organism: Anaerobacillus sp. 63XJN7_5_ISO-PGPR-S23-430; assembly: GCF_056173695.1. NCBI lineage: Bacteria > Bacillati > Bacillota > Bacilli > Caryophanales > Bacillaceae > Anaerobacillus > Anaerobacillus sp. 63XJN7_5_ISO-PGPR-S23-430. Next base: position 982,813 of record NZ_CM149686.1, read on the forward strand.
GAGTAGTTTTATTTCTATCAGGAATAGCTCGGGAGTTAGAATACAGTACAATTAATGCCATAACTTGGACAGGGCTTACGATTGGTATTATTTTATTATTGGTTTCTTACTTGTTTCCAAAAGAGACCTAAACTATCATTACGTATTTCAACTAAATCGGAGCTTTACTCTAAAACGATTATGCTCTATTTTTTGCTAGTAACTGGGCAGTGTAATGAAAGGATTGAATTCGACATAATTGAGAGTCTTGGAACTAAAACCAAACTTTTACCTATATGGAATCAGAAGGGATTAATATGACCAAAGATAATAAAAGTAAATTGTTAGTTATATTGGCATTTCCGTTTTTTTTCTCTTTTTTTATTTATGATATAAAGGATATCGAGTTTTGGTATTACAATGGTTTCACATTAGTTCTTTTTTTGACTATATTTAATTTAGTTGCAATCAAAGTTTTTTATCCAAGAACTTCTTTTGTAATAGGTGTAATAATTTGGACAACTCTGTGTGCACTTTTATATAATGACACTTTCGTGAGCATAGGAATATCTTTATTTTCATTACTTACTATATTGACTTTCGTGTTTATGTATCAACGACCTAAAGGATTGAATAACGAAAACTAATATATCATTTTTATTCTAGTTCCGTAAAATCGGAGCTATTCAAAAGTAAGCGTTACCTATTTTTTATTCAATACCGAAACTTTATTACAGATTCATCGTAATAACAGTAAACTAAGCTTTTATGGGGAGTGAAAGAGATGTTTGGAAATACACCAAAATGTTCAAATTGCGGGGGAGAAATAAAAGGAAATGATGTTGTTTACATAAAGATGCGATATCCTGAGAGAAAAGGTATGACAGAGATAAAAGCATACTTGAATAATGAAGGTAAGTTCATTTGCGAGGAATGTTTTAACCAAAAGTAATCCATTGATGTTATTCAATATAATCGGAGCTTATCTATAATAAGGTAGCCTCCCATTCTATATGATTATTATTGCCACCCTTAGAATCTTTTGAAATAATCGACGTTGAGCGACTCGGCAACGTACATAAGAAAAAGGTTTTAAGGGAGGTACATATGAATCGTTATATAGGGATATTTATTGAATCGGCTACACTGAGTTAGACAAATAAATTAAGGTCAGATAGACTTGTTTAAAACCTTTATTGAGGAGCGTCTACTATGACCAAACGAACACGCCGTACGTTTACAAAAGAATTCAAGCAACAAATGGTTCAATTACATGAGAACGGTAAGCCCAGAAGTGAGATTATTAAAGAGTATGAACTAACCCCATCATCATTGGATCGGTGGATCAGTCAGTTTACGAAGAGTGGCTCATTCAAAGAAAAAAATAATCGATCATCGGAAGAAACAGAGCTCATGAAGCTGCATAAAGAAAACCAACGCCTGGCCATGGAGAATGATGTTTTAAAGCAAGCCGCGCTGATCATGGGACGAAAGTAAATGTGATTCACAATAACCGTCACAAATACTCGGTATCAGCAATGTGCGACGTCCTACAACTTCCACGAAGCACCTTCTATTATGAGGCGAGAGCAGTCGAATCAAATGACGATGAACTGAAAGAAGTCATCCGAGAAATCTTTTATGAAAACCGTCAAAACTATGGAACACGTAAAATCAAAATTGAACTTAGAAAGCGTGACTGGATTGTATCCAGAAGAAAGATTGGCCGTATCATGAACAAGCTTGGCCTTGTTTCAAAATATACAATCGCTCAATTCAAACCTACGAAAAGCTCGTGCAATGAGTCTGAACAGACGAACGAATTGAACCGAGAATTTCATCAGGATCAAGAGTTGAAAGTCGTTGTCAGTGATTTGACGTATGTCCGTGTGAATCAAAAATGGCACTACATCTGTGTTTTTGTCGATCTCTTTAATCGCGAAATAATTGGTTACAGTGCTGGCCCTCGAAAGGATGCGAAGCTTGTCTATCGGGCTTTTTCTTCTATTAAAGGGAACCTGAATGATATTGAATTATTCCATACAGACCGTGGCAATGAGTTTAAGAACAAATTGATAGATGAGGCCTTAGAAACCTTCCAAATCAAACGATCCTTAAGCTTCAAAGGGTCACCTTATGATAATGCCGTCGCTGAAGCGATGTTTAAGGTTATTAAAACGGAATTTGTGAATCATGCCCATTTTGAAAAACAAGCACAACTAGATATTGAACTTTTTGATTATGTTCACTGGTACAACCACATCAGAATCCATGGAACATTGGGCTATTTAAGTCCAATTGAATACAAGTCTAGGAACCTTAAAATAGCTGTCTAGTTTAGTGTTGACAATCCATAGTCTACTCAACGATATCCTTCTTAATAATAATTTAAGGAGGTGGATACGTCCTCTATGTCTAGTCATACATATTAATTATGGGAGGTTTATGACATGAAGACTGCATTGTTTAGCAAAAAAGTATCTCTTTCTCTTCTTTTCGCAATGTCATTGTTACTACTTATGATTTCTCCCGGGGCCAATGCAGCCAAGGAAGACAATTTGTTGTTTACTTATGCCTCTTTAAGTCCTAACTCTCAAACTGTTAGCTATACAGCTGATTTTAATGCAAGTTGGGGTGGCGGATCTTCAGGAGACTATTACACAGTCCGATTGTATTGTAATGGTGGCAATACACCAAATTGGTATCAAACCACAAGTACGACCTCAGAAAGTTCCTGGTATTGTAAATATCCTACTAATGGAACGTATTACCCAACATTAGCAGTTACTAATCAAAGAACAGGCCAAACTTCTTCAGATAGCGTTAAGGTGACAGTTAATTAAATAAAAAAACAGGCTGTAAAATTTATTACAGCCTGTTTTTTTATTTAGATTTTAAAGAATTTTCTAATTGTTCACTTAGTATGTCGATAGCAATTTGCATTTCTTCGGTTGTACTCTCTTTACTTCCAATACCTATATTTATTTTAATGGAAGAATCATCATCATTATTTATTTCGCTTGCTAAAACCCCTCTTGATAGACCAGGAAAATCTTGTTCTACCCCGTCAGATAAGTCCTTTGCTATAAGCAGGTTGGTTTCAGTTCCATTTCTCTGTACTTCAAAAAGCATTCTCGCAATTTCCCTTCCATTATGAGAGTAAGTTGCATCTTTTTTTCGAACATTAACATCGGAATATATTGAAATAGAATACTCGCTATTAGTTCTTTCATCATCACTTTCATTATAGTTTACATTTATTCCTCTTTCTAATAATTTCTTTTCTAGGTATTTACTATAGTTTATATTCTCAGATTCCTCAAATTCTGTATTTTCGACAATGGATACCGACTTGGCTAAAGAAGTGTTTACTGGCTCCTCAGTTTTTTTGGAAATATCACAACCTACTAGAATTAGTCCAAGTGTTAGAGAGCAAACAAAGGAAATAAATAAATTATATTTCATTTTGGCCTCCTAAAAGAGATTTTAATCAACTGTATGTATTATTCTACCTTATATTACTAGCTTCCTTTAATAAATTTTGAAAAGGGTATTTGGCACGAGTCTATTCAAAGTATTTATAGGTAAAATGTCTGTTATATAATATATTCTTACAAGATAACTTGCACTATATTGTTTATTTTGGGGAGAGTCGTATCTTTAATAAGTTAGGCTCCATTATTAAACGCTGTGCGAAAGAAAGATCAATCCTCTGTCGCAGAAGATCTCAAACCCATTTATCAACCCAATACCCATGAGGAAGCTAGAGAGAGGTTTGAAGCATTCAAGGAAAACTGGCAGAAGAAATATCCGAAGGTCGTGAAATCCTGGGAACAGGATCTAAGCGTTCTCTTAACATTTTTGAGCTATCCTTCCTCCATTCGTCCGATGATTTATACGACGAATATCATCGAACGGACGATTAAAGAGATCAAGAAGCGCACAAAAACGATGAATAGTCTGCCAGGAGAAAAAGCTGCCGAGAAAATCGTTTACCTCCAATCCAAGGACTACAATCAGCGCTGGAGCGAGCGAAAGCTACGTGGTTTTATCACGGCCTTTCCTACTTTACAGGGGATGTTTCTGGAACGGTATGGGGTCATGGAAGAATAAAGTCAAAAGCGACTTTTCTGGCAGGGCTCCTCGGGGCCCTGCCAGAACTTCCCACCTCAATGAAGGCTAGAGGATATCCCTATCTTTTGAATTACACAAACTTATTGACACTACCATTGATAGGGGTCATAAGTATTGCGTTCTCAATATTTATGTTTCAACCAGGAAGTGACGAAATCATTTCAGAACTACTTAATTTTTTTGGAATAGATATATGAGTAATATCCTACTAGGTATTTTCACTAACGGTTGCTAAAGCAAAAGAAAGAACAGTAATCGAGTATTGGAAGTAAAATGGCAATCTTCCACAAACTCGGAGCTTATCATTAATAAGATAGGCTCCTTTTTGTGAAATAAACGATGGATTTATTAGAACTGTTTTGAAATAATTGGTATTGACGAGTAGAGCAGGATTATTGAAGAAGATGATGGGCGGGTATTGGTTTGAAAGCTATTTATGAAGAAACAATAAGAGAGCTTTATCCCGATTTAGAGATAAATCAAATTGAAATGAATGATATCGGTCAAAATAATGATGTGTTAATTGTTAATAATACGCTAGTTTTTAGGTTTCCAAAGTACATAGAAGGTATTAAAAAATTAGAAAAAGAAACTAAAGTTTTGGATCATATAAAGGAAGAAGTTAGTTTATCAATTCCTTATCCTCACTATAGATCTTTTGAATCTAACGAAGTAGGAAAGGTCTTCACAGGCTATAAACTAATTCAAGGTACTCCCTTCTGGTCCAGTGCTATGGAAAAAATTGATGATGAAGACCATATACAAGAGATTGCTACCCAGTTGGTTCAATTTCTAACTGAATTACACTCTCAACCTATCAATAACTTAAATATTAAGAAGCAGAGCGTTGAAAATATCCGTGAATCTATAGAAGAACTATACGATAATTTTAAAGAGAAGCTATTCCCATATATGAATGAGGAATCACAGGCAGAAGTCGCTCAAAACTTTGAAAGTTTTTTATCTAAAAATGACCTTTTGAATTTTAATACAGTTCTTATCCATGGAGATTTTGGATCATCAAATATTTTGTGGGATTCCAAATGTAAAGAGATAACCGGAGTTATTGATTTTGGAGAAACGGAAATTGGTGACGCTGCGTATGACTTTGCAGGTCTTTTAGCGAGTTACGGAAATCCTTTTATCAAAAGGTGTCTAAATTTATATCCGGAAGGCGATAAAGTTTTAGAAAGAATGAACTTTTATAAAAGCACATTTGCTTTACAAGAAGCTCTACATGGAATTGAGAATAATGATAAAGAGGCATTTGAAAATGGAATAAAAGAATATAAATAACTCGTAATAATAAGAGCGATTACAACAGGAATTTTTGAATATTAACTAGGTGTCTTTTTAAAGGAAATACGATTATTCAAACGTGAAATTGTGGAGGTCTAAGATGGATTTATTACAACAATCAATTGATATGGCAGCGGTGTATAATGAAAACCCAAAGATAGAAGCCATCATTCTTGCTGGTTCAGTATCTAAAAACCTACAAGATGAACATTCAGATATTGAGTTACATATTTTATGGTCAAGCCCTCCAACAGATCAGGAGAGACGGTATCCCATTAAGCAAATTGATGGAACTATTCTATCGTATCATCCTTATGAAGATGAAGAGTGGTCGGAGGCTTACTTAAATCAGAATGGCATTAAGTTTGAAATTAGCAGCTTTTTGTTTAAATCAGTAGAACGCTTTATTTCCGATGTGGTGGAAAATCACGAAACTGATTATGACAAGCAATGTATTTTAGCTTCCATTCATAGTGGTGTAGGCCTCTTTGGTAAAGAAAAAATCAATGAATTAAAAAATAGGGTTGCTACATATCCATTACAACTTTCTAAACATATGATTTCTGAAAATCTTTGGTTGAGTAACCGATGGAATAACCGCGAAGCACTTTTAAAACGTAAGGACTGGTTGATGCTCTACGATGTCATTTGTGGGGTGCAAAAGAATTTGTTTGGAGTTTTGTTTGGCCTAAATCATATGTATGTTCATCACCCTGTTTTTAAATGGATGGGGAATAATATTGAACTTATGCAGATTAAACCAGAAAATCTCCATAATCGAATGAACGAAATATTAATAAGGGATCCAAAAAAAGGTGTAATAGAGTTAGAGGGATTAATTGAAGAGGTTATGAGATTGGTTAGAGAATACCATCCTGAATTGGATATAAGCGAACAAGAGAAAAATATAGGGTATGTTAAATAAGCATGAAATCTACCATGTAAACATAAACAAGGCATAACCAGGAAGTATTATATATCTTGAAATTGAGTCTTCCACAATCTCGGAGCGCTTGCTGAATAAAAGGTAAGCGCTCTATGAATGTTTTGAACAGTTTTATGGAATAAAGGGTTATGTTATACTCTGTCTAAATTTTTAAAAAAGGGGAAATCTGTAATGGATTCATTAAGTGTTAAAGAACTACACTCAAAGGCTCAAATTATTGAAGCATTTCCTGTTATGAAACAATTACGAGCTCACTTAGATGAAGATACATTTCTTGACCTAGTATTAGAGGCAAAAGAAATAGAAAGGTATAAAATGTTTGCCTTATTTCATGGGAAAGAAATCGTTGCAGTAACTGGATTTAAACCTATGACCACTCTATATTACGGTAGATTTGTATGGGTTTGTGATTTAGTTACCGACACTAATATGCGGTCAAGAGGATATGGTGAAAAACTACTTACCTACGTTCATAATTGGGCAAAAGAAAATAAATATGAAAGTGTTGCATTATCTTCAGGGTTACAGCGTAAAGACGCACACAGTTTCTATGAAAATAAAATGGATTATGCCAAAGTAAGTTATGTATTCAAAACAAATTTAAAGTAAACCTTATATGTTGCAATCACCCCGAGGATAAAAACCGGAATAAAAAACAGTTATCGTTTTAATGTGACTAAAGCGATTCAAAATGAAAGAGGAGACATTTATAATGATTGAATTGAAACCTTTTGAACGTGCTGACTTTGAAAAACTTATAAATTGGATTGAAACTCCTGAGTTCCTACTACAATGGGGAGGTCCTAATTTCACTTTTCCATTGGATGAAGATCAGCTTGGTGTTTATTTGAAGGATGCTAACAATGATGATTCTGATGTATTGATTTATAGTGTCTTTGATAGAGAGACTGACACAGTAATCGGACATATCTCATTAGGTAAAATCGATAGAGGAAATAAGTCTGCGAGAGTAGGGAAAGTGTTAGTCGGCGATAAGAATGTAAGAGGAAAAGGGATCGGCAAACATATGATGACCGAAATTCTTAAAGTAGCATTTGATGAACTATATTTACATAGAGTCAGTCTTGGTGTGTTTGACTTTAATTCATCAGCAATTGCTTGTTATGAAAAGGCTGGATTTATCAAAGAAGGTTTACTAAGAGATTCGAGAAAAATTGGTGAAGAATACTGGAGTTTGTGGGAGATGAGTATTTTAGAGAGAGAATGGTCCCAACGAAAAATAGATTAGAGAATACGAAAAAACGTTAAAAAAACCATTCCTGTTATCTTGATTTCAAGTCTTCCAGTTAATCGGAGCGTTGATCGACCAAGGATAATGCTCCTTTTTGTTTAACCCATCGACCTGGCAGGAAAAACCTTGAGTAGGGTTCTGTAATTTATGTTAATATCAGAATAGTTTTAAAATAAGGAAGGGGAAATTTTATTGGCATATGAAGAAACCTGTCCTTTTTGTAACCCAGATAAGGACAAGGATCAAAACATATTATTTGAGAATGAATCTTGTTATTTCTTACAACATAACGAACAACAAGATGTATTAGAAGGATGTGGAGTCATTGTTCCTAAGAACCACCACGCTAATGCATTTGAATTAACGAAAGAAGAGTGGAACGATACATATGACCTTTTACAGGATGCTAAGAAATTCTTAGATGAAGAGTTTTCTCCAGATGGTTATACACTTGGTTGGAATGTCGGCGAAGTATCAAATCAATTTATTTTCCATAGTCACCTTCACGTGATACCAAGATATAATGACGAACCATTGTCTGGTAGAGGATTACGTTATTGGCTAAAGCAACCTGAAAATAGAAGAGAAAAACTAAAGGCACTTAAGTAGTAATCTTCCACAAACTCGGAGCTTATCTGTAATAAGATAGGCTCCTTTTAACTAGAATTAAAGATTGAGTAATACAGTTTTATTTGAAATAATTGGTATTAGAGATTTGAGCAGGATTGTTGAATAAATGTTTCTATAAAATAGGAGGGAAACATTTGCGAAATAGGGGTTCAGTAGTTTTGATTAAAGATAAAAAAGTCGGACTGATTAAGAGAGAACGAGAAGGTTCTGTTTATTATGTGTTTCCTGGCGGAGGAATAGAAGATGGAGAGACTCCTGAAGATGGAGCTAAAAGAGAAGCGTTAGAAGAATTAGGTGTTACGGTTAAAGTCGGTGAGTGCTTAGCAACAGTTGATTTTAATGGAACTCAATACTTTTTCCTTGCTGAGATAATGAATGGTGATTTTGGTACAGGGAAAGGAGAAGAGTATACAGATAAGAAAAGGCAAAGAGGAACATATTTACCGATGTGGATAGAAATAACCAAGTTATCCACTATGGACGTTAGACCAAAAGAATTAGCGATAAAAATACAATCTTTATAAAATTAAATCGGAGCAAATCAGGAATAATGGTTTGTTCCTTATTGATCTAACTGAGCACAATATTTATACAAGAAGGGGAAAAGTAAATTGAATAAATAGGTAATGGAGCGGTTTTTATTATGGACAATGAATTTTTGGTCTTTTTATTGTTTTTTATTTTTATTAATCTAATTTCTATTCTATGTTCCACTTTTTTTGTGAAACGAAGAGGATTAAATGAAAAAAAGGTATGGGTTACCTTTGCAACCATTACTGGAGTTATTGCGGGGGGAACGTTGGGCATTTGGTTATCATGGTTTAACCCTAATCTGAATTCTGACATGACTTTATCAGAAAAAATTCTTTCGACAATTATTATGATTGTATTGTTTGCCTTAATGTTTTCTGGCAGTATGTTAGGTTTTTTTCGGCAAAGGGAACTATTTAAACCGATTCGAAAAAATATATTATCCAATTTTATTAAACGTAAAAAATAGAGGGTAATTAAATAAAGTTATTCCTGAAACGGGTACTAAAGAATAGAGCAGTCAGAGATATCTCGAACTCAAGTCTTCACGTAAAGGGGGCAAATCAAGAATATTGAATAGAGTTCATTATTCCGTTAAATCGGAGCGATTATTTAATAATCTACACGATAGAGCATAAAGAAAGAGGAAATTGCATTTGAAAAATAAAAAAACCCAACGAATAATAAGAACCATAATTTTGGTGGTTTCTTTGTACTTTTTACTAATAGAAAACGAGCTTTCATTCTTTATTGGAGGAATAGTAATAGGGACTATTTTTGAAGTCGCTTTTAAAAGTACCAATAAAAGAAGACCATGACCATAATCATGATATTGAAGTTTGGATAAGGAAAAAAGGAGTAGAGAAATTGAAAGATGAAAAAGTGTTCGTAAATAAATGATCTTCCGTAATTTCGGAGCGATTCCCACATAACAATAGAAATTTCACGAAGCTTCTTTGAAGGAGAATCGCGAAAGGAATAATGAACTAGATATGCTAAATTGATGGGAGTTGTGTTATGAAAAAGACGACGTTTTTCTTTCTGATCGTTATTGGAATTGCTATCTTCGTAACAACGTATTTTGCATCAGCGATAGTTGGTAGTTACATAATAAATGATCCACACATAGAAGATCATTTATTTTTCACCGAAGTTCCTTTAGACACCAGTAACATCTCAGATGTTGATAAGATTTTGTACTCTTTTAAGATTTCAGTGTACCCATATTTAAGCGCTTTCTCTCTGATCTTTCTAGTTTTCATTACAATTCATTTTATAAGAACCAAGAATAGAGAAAATATCTTACATTAATGAAATCATTGTTTCTTCTAGAAAATCGGAGCGATAGCTACACAGTGGTTATCGCTTAGCAATCTGGTGCAAGATTTGACGAAACGTTATTCTATTAAGGGGTGAGGTTATGGGGATTTGGTATTTCTTAATATTATTTGTAGGAATATTTTTAGTTGTTAAGGGGCTACTTGGGAATAAAAGAAATGGCTTGGTATTGATAGGGGTCATAAGTATTGCGTTCTCAATATTTATGTTTCAACCAGGAAGTGATGAAATCATTTCAGAACTACTTAATTTTTTTGGAATAGATATATGAGTAATCTCATACTAGGTATTTTCACTAACGGTTGCTAAAGCAAAAGAAAGAACAGTAATCGAGTATTGGAAGTAAAATGACAATCTTCCACAAACTCGGAGCGATTGTTTAGTTTGTGTTCATTCCTTAGTTACATTAAAAAGCTTCTTCTATGAACCAATAGAAGAAGCTTTCACCTTAGAGTATTAAATTTCTGTTTTATAGGGTCTGCCCAGTCAGGTATCTCATCAGTTTCGAAGGTTAATTGGTTATTAGATATTTCTAAAATCAATTCTCCATCTGATTTGCTGTTATCGATAACGACGAGGTTGTTAATGAGTGACAAGTGTTGAAGCAGGTTTTCTTTGGAAGTGATATCTCTTTTCAGGATGTCCTTTGTTGGGATATGATGGCCACCATTCCTCACTCGTAATGCGACTCGCTCAATGTTTTGCGTGACGTGGCTTAATCCAACATAAAACATTGTAATTTCAAATCCTTTTTCCTTGGCTTTGGTCATTTGGTGAATCGCATTTTTTCCAGCGAGCGTCGTTTCAATTGAAAAACTCTTTTCTTCTTCAATGCACTCGTAAATCAGTCTTACGGCTGCTTTACCTGCTGCTAATTGTTTCGTCTCAGGTGATTGTGGATCCAATCTACGCGCAATGGAATCAGGATCAATATTAATGTCTATGCCTAACTTATCAATTAGAAGGTTACGTAGCGTGCTTTTTCCACTCCCATTGTTACCAGCAAAAACATACATCATGGGAGGGAGCTTTGGCTTTGTCATTCAATATCACCATTTGGTTTTTGGTCAAACTTTACAACGGTTCCATCAGGATACTCTTTCACAAGGCCATTTTCTGTATCATAAACGATATAGGTGTTATTTACCTTGGCATCAATTTTTGCACGATCACCAGTCATTTTTGCCCATTTACCTACCCAAGCAAACTTTCTTCCTTGTGATTCACTTTCACGTTCTAACACATAAACCACCACCTTTATTTTGTAATTTAATTATATCAGATGAAATGAATATTTTCATAAGGCTCCACAATAGCTGACTACTGAGGTGCCAGAAATGGAACGACAATCACTTGAGGAAGAAATGTCTTTGAAATAACAGTTATTAAACAATCTCGGAGCGAGATTCTTTAACAAAGAATTGGCTCTCTTTTTTTGTTTAGAGTATTTATATAGAAGGATCAGTTATCAAATAATAGACAGGTTGAAACAAAGTAGGACCTTCTTTCGTAAATGTATTGGAAACGAAATGAAAATATTGAAGTCTGTGTATCAAATCTTAGTGTGAAAAATAGAGGTGGTGAAAGTGTTAAGTTATTTTAAGTTCTTCTTATTCATGATTGTTGGCCTATCAATATGGAATGTGTTGTTCTTATCACATAAGCAGACAGTTGTAAGTATAATTGGCATCTCTTTTTTTGCAACATTTTTTAAATGGTTATATGAGTGGGCTTTTGAAAAATCTTAAAATCAAGATCTTTTTAATCATCATATAGTGGAGCTTATGAAAATGGTTCGAGGTTTCAAAGAAGACTTATTTTAAGTACCGAAGATATCTTGAAGTCTAGTCTTCCATTTAATCGGAGCTTATCTGTAATAAGATAGGCTCCTTTTTAATTTGAAGTAAAAGATTGAGTTATCCGCACTAATTTGAAATAATTGGTATTAAGGGATTAGTCGTATTATAGAAAAATTAATTTTAAGTAAATTGGAAATCTATTCAGAAGGGGGGATGAAATCTTGAGGATAAGATTTTTTATGCTTGTATTGTTGATAGCTATTAGTTTAGCAGGTTGTATTCAGTGGGAAGAAGAAGGTGAAAACAGTCCAGAAAAGGCAATAGATGAGTACGATAAATTTAAAGATGTGAAGATTTATGGTTCTCATCAAGTAGCCGATGATTTAACTTTGGTGGTACTAGAAGGGACATATACACAAAAGGGAATTTGGGTTGCGGAAGTTCATTTCATAGAAAAAGATAATAGGTGGAAAGTGAACAACATTACACACCTAATGGAACCAAATGAAAATTGGAGCCCTTTTGAAATAATGTTAGAGAGCGATGAAGGATATCGTGTAGGCTTTTTAAAGAGTGATTCAAAAAACAAGGAGATTGAAAAAGTTGATAAAGTAATCAACATAGAAGGTTACGATAATTGGAAGGTTTGGATACAAAAAAATTGATCGGTTGAAAGTAGAGATTGATTATAAACTGTTTGGTGACTGATATTCACTGTTCAGCAATCTCGGAGCGTTTGGGGAGTAAGCGCGGCATAAATGAGGGCAGGATTCTGGAGCAAGTAGTTTTGAAATTTCATAAACGGCTTTTAGAAAGGGGCTGACATAATGAAGAGTTTCATTCCTTTACTTCTCATCATTACTATCATACTAGCCTCTTGTAGCAAGGAGCCGTTAATAACAAAACAGTATACTGAAGCTAAAGTGATTAACATTGACTCGGGTGAGACGTTGTATGAAACGAGCGATCAGAACCGAGTTGGAGAAATAGTTGATCAGATAAACACTTCTAAGAGAACTGACACCTGGGATGCCATCGGTTCAAGTTATATGCTTGTTTTAAAAGATGGTGAAGATACTTTAGAAGTTACGTACTATAATGGAAAAACACAGAATGGTGAGGTCACAGTAAAGGATTACTACGTATATACGAAGTTCAGGTTAATTGATTGATTCTAGCTATTGAACAATCTCGGAGCTTATCTGTAATAAGATAGGGTCTTTTTAGTGAAAAAGATGGATTTATTAGCTCTGATTTGAAATAATTGGTATTAAGCATTTTGATTAAAATTAGATGTTAATCGAACTACTTTATGCTCTAGGAGGATTATTATTTGAATACCAAAAAACTTGATTTGATCATCTTATTAACCCTGACCGTTGCAGTTCCGTTATGTATAATTCTACCTTACCTGGGAATAGTTCCGGACCTTTTACTATTCATCATCTTGCCAGTAGGAATTATCTTTTGCCTCATAGGGGTAATGGCTTCTGTTCTAAGGATACAAACCAGTGGTTGGAAACAATCATAACAAATATTAATGTTCCATAATCTCGGAGCTTTTTCTGAAACATCTATGAAAACATTTATTTTGATCTAGAACGATATTCCAGCTTCGGGGAGATTAGCCTATTAGTAAGAGTTGTATATGTCAATTGAGGTGATGTTGTGAGTAATAAAAGCAATAAAGAAAATAATACATCGTTGAAAATTGTTTCATATTGGTTTTCTATACCCAGGATATGGCGTAGAAGTCTATTTTGGGTCATTATGTTCTTTTTAGCAATATTGGGATGGATAAAAATAATAAATAAATATTTCTAAGCAGGCTTTATTTATTCAATTAAATCGGAGCTTATCTTTAATAAGATAGGCTCCTTATTGTGAAATGAAATATGGATTTATTAGAAGTGTTTTGAAATAATTGGTATTGCAGATGTTTGGCGCTTGCTAAATAGAATTTTGAATCTCCATTAAATTTATTAACTTTGTGAAAGGGAAAATACTTATTTAGGAGGAGTGAAAATGACGAATAGAATAGTTGTTGCACTAATAGGTAGCTTTCTTATTTTTGTGGTTGGTTTGTTTAGATTATTTACTGAAACGCTATCCTCAACACCGTTGTTTATTGCCTATGTATTTATTATTACAGGGGCAATTGGTGTTGTTGCTAATGGGTTAAGGTTAGGAAAAACACATAATACCTAATTATCACAGGATTATAGTATCTTGAAGTTTTCCGGAATCTCGGAGCGTTTCCGTAATAAAAAGGAAGCGCTCTATGTAGTTTTGTATAAGAATTATTGAAGATAATACTGAAGAGCCATTAAGGACATAGAGTGTAAAAAGGGGTTGGTCTATGATGAAAACTTGGTTTTCTTTATTAGGCGGTTTAATAATCGCATTTACGCTTTCGTATTTTTTTCTGGGCTACAATGGCTGGACAATTCACCAAACCGGAAAGAACGGTGAAATTACTAAAACAATTAATGAATTAGATTTTAATTTAATTACTAATGCGTTCTTAATAATGATGGCTGCTTCCATATTGATTTATGGAGTTTGGACATTAATTGAAAAGAAAAGAGCTTAATTATAAAAAACAGGAGGATGAGGAAAGAATAGGTTATCTAGAGTTTGTAAAATCAATCTAAATTCATAGATGTCACTAATTCCAACTTTTCAAATGCCACCTAATTGAATATTGAACATTATCAGATTTATGTTTCATTTATTAATTTTTTTATTTTCATTTCAAGCTCTTCTTTTGAGGCTTCACCTAGAATTTTATCAACTATAACTCCATTTTGATCAATAAAGTAGGTAGTCGGTAACGCTATGACTCCATATTCTTTGGATACACTACCTTCAGTATCTAATAATACAGGGAAATTAATGTTGAATTTCTCCATAAATCCTTTGGCATCTTTGATTTTTAGTTCTCCATCAGTGGTGTTAATGCCGTAAAACTCAATATTTTCTCCATATTGTTCGTATAAATCAACGAGAAGTGGTGCTCCATTATTGCACGGTCCACACCAGGATGCCCAAAAATTAATTATCAACGGTTTTTCTTGAAGAACTTCTAATGAGTAGTTTTCACCATTAAAATTACTTAAGTTGAAATCCGCTGCCTGTAAGTTAGAATTTGATACTTCCAATGCTTTCTTCTCTTCAAAATCTGAGGCAGAAAGATGATTTACAATAACTATTATGAATATTAATAGTGCACCTGAAAGTAGAGTTTTTTTCATCCTATACTCCTTAAACTTGATTGTTGTAGATCTGAAATTGAAATCTTTTGAATGAATTATTTCATAGCTCTAAGATAAACGATATATTATTTTTTGTTTCACTAAACATATTGTACCCTTTTTGATTTATCTATATAGAATGTTTTCTGGGTTTTAATTATCTTGATATCGAGTCTTCAACAATCTCGGAGCAACTCAAGAAGATCCATTGATCTATTAAATCGGAGCGATTGTTTAGTTTGTGTTCATTCCTTAGTTACATTAAAAAGCTTCTTCTATGAACCAATAGAAGAAGCTTTCACCTTAGAGTATTAAATTTCTGTTTTATAGGGTCTGCCCAGTCAGGTATCTCATCAGTTTCGAAGGTTAATTGGTTATTAGATATTTCTAAAATCAATTCTCCATCTGATTTGCTGTTATCGATAACGACGAGGTTGTTAATGAGTGACAAGTGTTGAAGTAGGTTTTCTTTGGAAGTGATATCTCTTTTCAGGATGTCCTTTGTTGGGATATGATGGCCACCATTCCTCACTCGTAATGCGACTCGCTCAATGTTTTGCGTGACGTGGCTTAATCCAACATAAAACATTGTAATTTCAAATCCTTTTTCCTTGGCTTTGGTCATTTGGTGAATCGCATTTTTTCCAGCGAGCGTCGTTTCAATTGAAAAACTCTTTTCTTCTTCAATGCACTCGTAAATCAGTCTTACGGCTGCTTTACCTGCTGCTAATTGTTTCGTCTCAGGTGATTGTGGATCCAATCTACGCGCAATGGAATCAGGATCAAGATTAATGTCTATGCCTAACTTATCAATTAGAAGGTTACGTAGCGTGCTTTTTCCACTCCCATTGTTACCAGCAAAAACATACATCATGGGAGGGAGCTTTGGCTTTGTCATTCAATATCACCATCTGGTTTTTGGTCAAACTTTACAACGGTTCCATCAGGATACTCTTTCACAAGGCCATTTTCTGTATCATAAACGATATAGGTGTTATTTACCTTGGCATCAATTTTTGCACGATCACCAGTCATTTTTGCCCATTTACCCACCCAAGCAAACTTTCTTCCTTGTGATTCACTTTCACGTTCTAACACATAAACCACCACCTTTATTTTGTAATTTAATTATATCAGATGAAATGAATATTTTCATAAGGCTCCACAATAGCTGACTACTGAGGTGCCAGAAATGGAACGACAATCACTTGAGGAAGAAATGTCTTTGAAATAACAGTTATTAAACAATCTCTGAGCTTATCTGTAATAGATAGGCTCCTTTTAACTGTAAATAAAGATTGAGTTATGGGGAATTTTTTTGAAATGATTAGTATGAAAATTTGTACGGCATTCTAGAAAACTTGGATTTGAGATAATTTGCGTAGATTTGTTTAATTGTTTGATGTCTGGACCTTAATTTATACTTACTTAAATCCAGATATAGTTTTGAAGGGGAATTAGTCCTGTGTTAGTATAAATGGATTATAGATAGGAGGGATGTTGATGGAAAGTAAATCGGCATGGCTACTGATTGCAATCGGAGCTTCACTATGGGGAGTAATAGGGATTTTCGTAACGTACCTTTATGAGATAGGATTTACGCCGCTTGAAGTCGTAGCAATGCGAGTGTTAACGGCTTCCATCTTCATGGTCCCTTATGTTTTTATAAAGAATCGTCATCTGTTCAAAATAAAGGTGGGGGACTCCGGGTATTTCATAGGTACCGGTATTATTAGTATTGTTCTTTTTAATTGGTGTTTGTTCAGTTCTATGAAAGAGTCTTCTATTTCGATTGCATTCATCTTACTTTATACAGCACCGGCGTTTGTTACGATTCTATCTCGAATTCTCTTCAAAGAATCACTGACCGCTCGCAAGGTCACTGCCCTAATGATTACGTTGATAGGGTGTTCCCTTGTAATTGGAATCTTTTCTAGCTCCACCGCATCCATTTCGCTATATGGATTAATCGTTGGACTAGGATCAGGATTTTTCTATGCCCTTTACAGCATATTCGGAAAAGCAGCACTTTCGAAATATGACTCACTAACCGTTACGGTGTACACGTTTCTTTTCGCTTCATTCGCAATTGTCCCTTTCAGTGGATTAGGTTCGAGAGTTTCTACTTTGACCGATCTAAAAGTGGTAGGACTCGTAATCGGACTTGGCTTTCTTTCTACGATGCTCCCATTCATTTTCTACACGAAAGGTCTTCAATATGTGGAATCAAGCCGTGCCTCGATTATAGCAACGATTGAGCCAGTCGTCGCGTCTGTCATCGGGTTCTTCATTTTCAACGAAACCTTATCGACGTGGCAATATATCGGAATGATCATGGTGATCAGCTCTGTGATCATCGTGCAGGAATCAAAGAACCAAAAAATAAATCGCCCACAGCAATATAACCGTATCGAAGCGTGATTCATTTGACGGTGCCTGTCACGACTCGTTACCAAATGCAGTAAAGCCTATTTGGTGCGTTAGTTGAAAATCTTGAGGATATCTCGAGATCAAGTCTTCAGTAATTTCGGAGCAAGTTTTTAAGAACTAGAAGTACATTTTTTGTGAAATAAGTGTTCAAAATAAAGATTACTGCTGTAAAATAAGGTGTATTATATTGTTGAATAGATTCTCTTGTAAGAGAAGAAAAGTGGTGAGCAAAGTGGGAAGATATCAATTGGATCACAAAAGTAAGGTAGCTGTGACAAAGTTTCATGAGAAACAGCCGTCTGCTAAATTTGATAAAAAGAGTCATCTTGAAAAAATACGTGCGGAGTATTTAAAAAAGAAGCAAAAACAGACAGATAAATAATGTTGTGGAAAACAGAGGGAGATTAAATTCGTCCTATGTTTTTCTTATGACAAGTTATATTTCGATATTTTTTGCAAAGTTGGAGCTTTAATTGAATGAAAAAAAGGGGAACTCCATTCTCATTGGAGTTCCCCTTTTACAATTTAACGGTTTAAGCATGCGTGCCAAGCAAAGCATCGTTTGCTGAAACATAGTCATAACCAAGGTCACGTGCAACGGCTTCGTAAGTAATCGCTCCGTTTGCTACGTTCAATCCTTTTTCAAGTGCCGGGTTGCTTTGGATCGCAGCCGTTACGCCTTTATTTGCGATTTGGATCGCGTAAGGAATCGTTACGTTTGTTAGTGCGATCGTTGATGTTCTTGGAACTGCACCAGGCATGTTCGCTACGGCATAATGAACAACGCCGTGCTTTTCGTAAGTTGGGTTATCGTGCGTAGTAATGTGATCAACTGTTTCAATGATTCCGCCCTGGTCAATCGCAACATCGACAAGAACAGATCCAGGTGTCATGCTTTTCACCATTTCTTCGGTTACAAGCTTCGGAGCTTTTGCTCCTGGAATGAGTACGGCTCCAACAACAAGGTCCGCTTCTTTAACAGCTTGTGCGATGTTGAGTGGATTAGACATAAGCGTATTAATCGCATTTCCGAAAATATCATCAAGCTGACGAAGGCGCTCAGCGCTTAAGTCAAGAATCGTCACATCTGCGCCAAGACCCATCGCGATTTTCGCTGCGTTTGTACCTACAACGCCACCGCCGATAATGGTTACCTTGCCACGCTTCACTCCTGGAACGCCGCCAAGCAAAATGCCTTTTCCGCCTTTAGGCTTTTCAAGAATTTGTGCACCGATTTGAGAAGCCATGCGTCCTGCCACTTCACTCATTGGTGTTAGAAGTGGTAATGTTCCACGATCGACAACTGTTTCGTACGCGATCGCTGTTACGCCGCTATCTTTAAGAGCTTTCGTTAGTTCAGGCTCAGCTGCTAAATGTAGATAAGTGAAGAGAATGAGTCCTTCACGGAAATAAGTATATTCAGAAGGAAGTGGTTCTTTTACTTTCATCACCATTTCTTGATTCCAAACAACGGCTACATCTGTCGCAATTGTGGCGCCAGCTTCTCGATAGTCGATATCCTCGAAACCGCTTCCAATTCCTGCTTCAGTTTCAACTGTTACGTGATGACCAGCCTTTGTTAGTGCGATGACGCCTGCTGGAGTAATCGCTACACGATTTTCATTATTTTTAATTTCCTTTGGAATACCAATATACATCATTTCATCCCCTTAGCCTTAATTAATGATCAATTACCTACGATTATAGACGCCCTATTTGGATTTCACATTGTGTAAATAAAAGAAAATAAAAGGGGGTGTTTGTGTAATTACACAAACACCCTATAATTTCATTTGTTCTATTTTTAAATCGAGATAGATTGTGACTTTTTGGTTAGCGTCTTTTAAATCAAGATTTGCTACATCAGTGATGCGTTTTAACCGATAGTTTAACGTATTCGTATGAACATGGAGAACCTGAGCCGCGGCCTTCACGTTGCTATCGTGCTGCAAATATACTTCTAGCGTTTCAAGTAGCTGTGTGTGATTAATGGCATCGTACTGCTTGAGCTTCTCAATATAATTGTTTTGATAATGCTTGCGCTCTTTATAGAGAAGATCAATAAATTGATAGATCCCAAGATTTTGATAGCTATAAATTGACATCACTTCACGCTTGAATCGTTCTTTAATGGATAACACATGAAGTGCTTCACGGTAGCTATCTTTAATCGAAAGAGGACTTTGGTAAAGCGTACCAGCTCCGCCTTTTAGTGTATCAACACCAAGGCGATTACTAATTTTCTCAACAAACACCTGTACAAATTCTGATAGCTGCTCGGCCGTGTTTTTTTGATCAGTTGGTCGAACGAGCAGAATGAGCTGATTCTGATCCAACGTACTATAGATTAATTCGATTTGGTGAGAAGCCTGAATGTAATAGTTCATATGGCGTTCGAGCGATTGTTGAATTTCATCATTAAACTCAAAGACTACGATCGCCATTTCACCCTTTATCTTAATTTGGTAGGTGGAGGCTTGATCTAGTATATTTGCTTCTTTCGTATAATGTCCCGTAAGCAGTTTCCAGAAAAACTCGCGATGACCTTCTTCTGAATGTCGCTTCTTTATTTCAAGTTTAAGAATTTGATTTTTAACGACTTTAGCCGCTTTTTTTAGAAGCGCTAATTCTTCTTGCTTTACTTCCCAATTAAGTTGAGCCCAAATAAAGCCGAGAAGCTCTTCGTTTTTTCGAACCGATATCGCCACTCTTTGTCCTAGCCCTACTTCTGGGATCGCCGGGATAATAACCGGATCATCACTCTCAAATAGCTGAGGGATAATGCCTTTTTTCCATAGGCTTTTGATCACATCTTCTGGAACTTTTCGTTTCATGATAGTAGCAATACGAGCAGGGTCCACATTTTCATCGTGTGAACTATACGCTAGAATGCGATGATCTGAATCTTCAATCGTGACGGGGCAGCCAAGGTTTTCTCGAATGCAGTCAGCTAAATCTTCTAACGAACGGAATGGCCCCTGAAAAGGGTTATGACGTTCTTGATCGGTATGCATTTTCTACCACTCCTTTCTTATGACTCGTAAACGATGTCCTTACATTCATTACTTCTGATTAAGAGTATACAAGAAAATGAACACCTTTGTGGGATTTCACAAAGAGAAGTTAAGAAATTGTTAGGATTCACAAAGGAAAGTGGGCACGTATCATGGCCGAGGTGAGAAAAAATGACGAAAATAATAACCTATCAACCTATAAGTTCATCATTATTAAACTTTTAAAATAAATAGTATGACATAATTAAATTAATGTGTTATTCTAATAATCGAATCTAGTAGGGAGGCGTTGGATAAATGGTGGAGCAAAGTGCGATTCGATGGTTTCATGAAATAAGAAAGGAAGATATTGCTCTTGTCGGTGGTAAGGGAGCAAATCTTGGAGAGCTTACGCAGAGTGGTGTACACGTACCGCCTGGTTTTTGTGTAACAGCTGAAGCGTATGCCACGTTTATCTCTGAACGAGAACTTGATCAGTCGATTCTTCAAAAAATGAAGACGCTTGATTATGAAAATAATGATCAGCTTAATGAGGTGAGTGCTGAGATCAGGGAATGGATCCTACAGACAGATATGCTTGAATCTCTTGAAGTAGAGATCCGAAATGCTTATGCAGCGTTTAGTGAGGATCTTAACGTAACGGACCCGTTCGTTGCCGTTCGAAGCTCGGCAACGGCTGAAGATCTTCCGGAAGCCTCTTTTGCAGGTCAGCAAGATACATATCTTGAGATTTCTGGGATTACAGCACTTCTTTATCACATCAAGAAATGCTGGGCGTCGCTCTGGACATCACGAGCTATTTACTATCGCGAAAAACAGCAGTTCAACCATTTCGATGTCTCTCTTTGTGCGGTCGTACAACTAATGGTGAATAGTGAAAAATCAGGTGTTATTTTTACAGCGAATCCAATTACGGGTGAACGAGAGCAGATGATGATTAATGCGAGCTGGGGACTTGGCGAAGCGGTTGTCTCAGGGATGGTTTCACCAGATGAGTACATCGTCGATAAGAGAACGTTTAAATTAATCGAAAAGCACGTAGCCGAAAAGAAAGTGCTTGTCGTAAAGAAAGCCAACGCAATCGGAACGGATACGGTTGCCGTGAAAGAATATTTAAGTGAGAAGCACGTCAATCAACAATGCTTAACGCAAGCTGAAATCGCTCAGCTTTCACGTGACGCTGTTCGAATTGAAGAACTTTATCAAACGCCTCAGGATATTGAGTGGGGCCTTGATTGCCAAACAAATGAACTTTACATTCTGCAAGCTCGTCCAATAACAACACTAAAAGAGGAGGAAACAAAAGTGGTTGAAAAGGTTGAAACGCCAAAGAAGATGCTCGTTCGAGGATTAGCTGCCTCACCTGGTTCTGCAAGCGGAAAGGTTCGTAAAATCAAAGATATTAGTGAAGTTTCTCTTGTAGAAGAAGGCGACATTCTAGTGACCATTATGACGAATCCAGATATGATTCCTGCTATGAAAAAAGCGGCAGCGCTCGTTACAGATGAAGGCGGACGGACGTGTCACGCCGCTATTGTTTCACGTGAATTCGGAATCCCGTGTATTGTTGGATCTTCGATTGCAACAGATGTGTTAATGGATGGAATGGAAGTAACGGTTGATGCGACGCGTGGAGTTGTATATGAAGGAATTCTAAATGACGCTGATCCAGCGAGTAAGAAAGAATCGGCTACTGAAGCGACGAACACCAACGAAGGGTTTAACGAAGCACTTCTTCATCAGCTTGCACCGATTACAGGAACAAAGATTTATATGAATCTCGGTGAGCCTGATCTAATCAATAAATACAAACACTTGCCGTTTGACGGCATTGGGTTAATGCGAACGGAATTTATTTTTTCAAATATCGGTATTCACCCGATGCATTTGCTTAAAACCGGACAAGAAGAGATGTTTATTGAAAAAATGAGCGAAGGAATCACGAAGGTGGCGCAGGATATTTACCCGAAGCCGATGGTTGTCCGTCTAAGCGACTTCCGCTCGAATGAATTTCGTGGCCTCATCGGGGGAGATGAAGTGGAACCAGTTGAAGCAAACCCGATGATCGGCTGGCGAGGTGTTTCACGCTATATTTCTCCTCAGTATGAAGAAGGATTCCGTTTGGAGTGTCGAGCGATTAAAAAAGTTCGTGATGAGTACGGCCTAATCAACGTTTGGACAATGCTTCCATTTGTTCGGACAACGTGGGAAGTGGAGAAAGTGAAGAAGATTATGGCAGAAGAAGGACTAGTTCAAAATCAGGAATTCAAGATTTGGATTATGGCGGAAGTGCCGTCTGTCATTTTTGAAGCGGAGGAATTCGCGCAGCTTGTGGATGGCTTCAGCATCGGAAGCAATGATTTAACACAGCTTATTCTTGGATCGGACCGTGACTCTGGCATTCTGAACAGCATGGGTTATTTCGATGAGCGAAATCCTTCCGTAAAACGAGCGATTAAACAGCTGATCCACGGAGCTCATAAGTATGGTAAAACCGTTTCTATTTGTGGACAGGGGCCGTCGACTTACCCTGAATTCACAGAGTTCCTCATTCAAGAAGGAATTGATAGCGTGAGCATTAATCCAGATACGGTGGCAGCGACTAGAAGGTCAGTTGCGTCTGTTGAGCAGCGTATGATTTTAAATAAAATAAGAGGCTTGTAAATAAGCATTTACAAGGTGTAGCCGTACTGGTATTATATAACAAAATCAAGTGCGATGATGAGAAGAGTAGATGATGCGACCTTACACAGAGAGCTCCGGTAGCTGAAAAGGAGTGAAGGTAACATGATTGAACCAAACCTCTGAGCTGTACATCGGAACCGAACGTGGGGATGGTGTAACGGGAGCTCCCGTTAACGAGCTATGGTATAAGCAGCTTCTGCCGTACCTGATAAGAGTGATGTGGCGACACATGACTGAACCGGGGTGGCACCGCGATAAGCAATCTCGCCCCCGGGACTATACGTCCTGGGGGTGAGATTTTTTTATTGGTTAAAACTTATCGCGATCGGAGCTGATGTAAATGAAGAAAGGGAAACGAAACAAAAAGAGTCAAATCATCTTCCTTGCCAGTACGGGTATGGCGAATATTGGGGAATGGGTCTATCACATTGCTATTAATTTAATGATCTTTAATCAAACTGGATCAGCTCTTGCGGTAACAGGTCTTTATTTACTAAAACCGCTCGCAACGCTTCTCACAAACGGATGGTCAGGTAGCATCGTTGACCGGGTAAATAAACGAAAGTTCATGACCTCGTTGCTCTTGTTTCAAGCGATGATTCTTTCGCTACTACCTTTAGTTACTTCGCTGTGGTGGGTTTACTGTCTCGTTCTAGTTGTGAATATGGGGCATGCCCTGTACCATCCGGCATCAATTATTTACATGACAAAGCTTGTTCCTATTCATGAAAGAAAACAATTCAATTCATTTCGAAGTTTAATGGATTCAGGCGCTTTTGTCATAGGGCCTGCGATTGCTGGATTTCTTTTTATCATTAGTACACCTGTGACAGCAATTTATGTTAATGCGATTGCTTTGATGCTCGCTGGATTTCTGATTCTTTTATTACCAAACCTTGAGTCATTCAAAGCAAAAGAAACCACAACTTTTACATTCAAGCAATTAAGAGAAGACTGGCGAATTGTTTATGAGTTTAGTAAAAAGTTTCGTTCCGTCGTTATCATTTACTTTCTGTTTAGTGCCGTTATCGTGATGACCGCGGGTGTGGATTCTCTTGAAGCAGCGTTTTCGAAAGGCGTGCTGAATTTATCGAACACCGAGTATGGGTTTCTCGTTAGTATTGCTGGAGGTGGCATACTGGTAGGTGCCGTTATGAATACGTTCCTTGTAAAAAGGCTTTCTACATCGATGTTGATGGGAGCAGGATCTCTTTTATTAGCTTTAGGTTATGTGGTATTTGCGACTTCTTCTGGTATGACAATGGCGGCAGTTGGCTGCTTTATTCTCTCGTTCTCACTCGCATTTGCAAATACAGGCTTTCTTACGTTTTATCAAGAGCATATTCCTGTTGAGGTGATGGGACGAATTGTGAGTTTGTTTGGGGTTGCGGAGGCCATTGTCATTATCATTGTGACGGTCGCATGTGGAGCTATGGCAGAGTTTGTTTCCATTCGCTTTAGTGTTATTGCGGGTGTTCTGGTGATGGTAGTAATTGCGATCGTTGTTTTTGTGCATTTACTCATTCCGATGAAAGCCTGGAAAACACCTAGACTGAAAAGTGCGCGTTGAACCAAACGATGGTTCAATGCGCTACAAGGGAAACTTTCTAAATCTTAAAATGCTGGTTCTCGAGTAGGAGCACTTTTTCCGTCATTTGGTGAGCTTGTTTTTTCGTATGCTCAACGAGATCATAAATGAGCGGACTGCACTTTTTAGCCCCATTGATGAGAAGCGGTACTCCGAGAGTATCGATGCCAAGCCCTCGAGAAAGACCTCCTCCTATTGACATAACAAACGGGACGGTTGGTGACGTGTTTGAGAGGATAATCTGATCATCTACTTGAAAATGGTCAAATAGCATTAAAGTCATATCATATAAAGCGGGCACGATCAGTTTCGACGATTTTTTACCAATTGTGTAGACTTTATGGCCATCTGAATCCCGACCGTGGAAAAGGAGTCGTCCGGCGTCCTTTTTCGTTAATTTGTTAAAAAAGGGCACGGCAAGAACTTCTTCACTTGTTAAAGGAAGAGAAGAGGGCTTTAAAAGATGTAAATGAAAGGCTGCAGCTATTGATGTGGTGTGTGTCCCACCGTAGTCATGATAAATGTAAATCATATGCTCATCCCTGTAATTGAATTTACTAACAAGTATTACCTGATTAGCGGGAAACAATCCTGTGATCAACCTTTCAATTATAAAAACCGCTCAGTCAAATGACTGAACGGTTGAATGAAAAATGTTCGTTTAAGCATTAACAGACTTAGGCTGATTCCGGTTGTTTGCAACTGGAGCCTCATTCGATTGCTCGTATTCTTGTTGAGGCGCTGTCTTTTTCACAAAAAACGAAAGCACAAGCGCCACAATCGTGAGAGCAAGAATGACGAGAAATGCGATATTTACGCCATAAATATCTGGTCTTGAGATAGATGGCTGCTGCTGAGCTGTTTGAGCGGTCGTTGTCATGACCGTCACTAAAATCGCCGTTCCGACTGAAGCCGCAATCTGTCGCATTGTATTATTCATGGCAGCCCCGTGTGGAATAAGGTGTTTCGGCATTTGATTCAATCCAGCCGTTGTGACCGGCATCATGACCATCGATAAACCAAACATACGAATCGCATACATTACTGTTAAGAACGTAATGGTTGTCGATGTATCGAGAAATGAGAAGCCGAGCGTTGCGCCAGTTACAATTGTTAAACCAACAATTGCAAGGAGACGCGCACCGATTTTATCAAAAATCCGTCCTGTAATCGGGGACATAAATGCTGTAATAACGGCCCCAGGAAGTAGGACAAGTCCGGACTCAAATGCGGTAAAGTCTCTCATGTTTTGCATATATAGTGGGATCAACGTTTCTGAACCAATTAATCCAAGAAACATCATCATCCCGATGATCGTCGTAATGGTGAAAATCTTATCTTTAAACACTCGAAACTCGAGCATCGGCTGTGAAAGACGTAGCTGTCTTAATATGAAAATCGTCAGCGTGACGACACCAACGATAAGAACGACGATCGTTCTCATGCTGCCCCAGCCTATGTTCCCTGCACTCGTGAACGCATAAAGCAATCCGCCGAAACCGATCGATGAAAGAATAATGGAGATCGGATCGACTTTTGGAAACGTGAGCTCTGTCACATTTTTCATAACGAAATAGGCAACTGCAATAATCATTATCGCGAGTGGCAGCATTGACCAAAAGAGTAAGCGCCATGAATAGGCAGCTGTAATCCAACCGGACAACGCGGGACCGATGGCGGGTGCAAATGAAATCACGAGCCCGATGTAACCCATCGCAGCGCCGCGTTTGTTCACTGGAAAAATCATCAGAAAGACGGTTTGCATAAGGGGCATCATAACCCCAGCACCGGCGGATTGAATAACACGCCCAATTAACAACACGCCAAAGTTCGGCGCGAATCCGCCAATCACCGTTCCCACTGAGAAAATACTCATCGCGGAAATAAAAAGCTGTCTCGTTGTAAATCGTTCAAGAAGAAAAGCACTGATCGGTATCATGATTCCATTCACAAGCATAAAGACTGTCGTCAGCCATTGTGCTGTATTCGCGGTAATGTTCATTTCCTCCATGATCGGTGGAATCGCCGTAATCATAAGAGTTTGGTTTAAAATTGTAATAAACGCTCCAGCTAGCAGAAGCGTCGCAATTAACACTTTATTATAAGGTTTGGTGCTCACGATAGGACTCCTCTCGCAATTTTTTATCATTTTCATTAGTAGTAGTTAAGTAGTTTTCCCCTCAATCAATTATCAAATTATACTCTCATCATCGTCTCGTTACAAACGTCTTGATTGTAAAAATTTCATTAAGGTGGAGAGGTATTTGTTCCATATAATGGTATAATTAGGTGTAATGATTCTAGTTAGCCGATAAACTTGGATTTTGGCCAATATATTTCAATTTTGGCCAATAAAACCGCAATATGGCCAATAAATCTTGAATTTAGCCAATAAAACTCCCGTGGGCAAGCTCTCGCATGTTTTTTGGAGGTTCCTCCCTCTCCGATCTAGAAGTCTACAGGAGTGGCTTATGCTTATGGAAGAGAGTTACTAACTATTTTCCAGGATTTCGAGCCCATCGTAATTAAGAGAGCGTATCCTTCTAGTGGAACTTTTAGCGTAGAAGGTCTGTGGGCAGCGTTATTTAGAATACGAGATTAAATTAAAACTAATTGAGGTGACCACAATGAGGAAAGTAGAAGTTCAGGAGTTCAATGAAATTTGGCGTGAGTTGTTTTTGTTAGAAGCTCAGAAGCTTGAACGCGTATATGGCGATAATATGATTGAGGTTCATCATATTGGCAGTACGGCAGTTGAAGGGTTGAAGGCGAAGCCAGTGATCGATATCATGCCAGTTGTAAAAGATCTTAGTCTAGTGGATCAAAAAAATGAGTATATGAAAGAACTTGGATATGAAGCGCTAGGTGAAAATGGGCTGACTGGCCGCCGTTTCTTTCGGAAGGGTGGAGATCAGCGCTCTCATCATGTGCATCTATATGAATTAGGAAATCCGGACATTGATCGCCACCTGGCATTTCGAGACTACTTAATGGAACATCGGAGTGATCGCCTGAAATATGGACAGACAAAGGCTGAGCTAGCAATGCGTTATCCTGAGGATATGGAAGCTTATATCGATGGTAAGAATACACTTGTAAAAGATATAGAAGAGAAAGCACTCGATTGGTATGTATCAAAATAAATAGGTTATTGAAAGAAAGAGAGAAAGCGAGCTAGAAAATTGGCTGCTATTCTCTCTTTTTTATGTTTATTTATTTCTAATGAAAAGACATAAATAGGTTGCGTGACAAAGTGATAATGATTATCATTATAAATTAGATGCGTATGGTAATAGAATTTAGCCAAATCTAGTAAAGGGAAGAGTGAGATGAAGAAAAGATACTTAATCAGTTTATTTATTTTATTATCCTTTATATCCCTGTTTATCGGGGTGAAAAGCATGTCACCTCTCGAGGTGTTTAATTTTACGGATGAGCAGAGTCAGGTGTTCTGGATTAGTCGGGTTCCTCGTCTCGTTAGTATTATTATTGCCGGGGCAAGTATGAGTATTTGTGGACTTATTATGCAGCAGCTTAGTCGTAATAAGTTTGTCTCTCCAACAACGGCGGGTACGATGGATGCTGCTAGACTTGGGATTCTCGTTTCCCTTATCTTATTTTCCTCCGCTAGCTTAATGCAAAAAATGATGATTTCGTTTCTGTTCGCTTTAGCGGGTACGTTCCTTTTTATGAAGGTGCTCGATCGAGTGAAATATAAGGATGCGATCTTCATTCCACTAGTAGGGTTGATGTTTGGGAATGTTCTCGGGTCAATTACTACGTTTTTCGCGTATAAGTATGATTTAATGCAGAGCATCGGTTCATGGCTGCAGGGAGATTTCTCAGTCGTATTAAAAGGACAGTATGAACTATTATACATAAGCGTTCCAGGACTTATCATCGCCTACATTTACGCCAATCGATTTACGATTGCTGGAATGGGTGAAGACTTCTCAGTTAATCTTGGCTTAAAGTATAAACAGATTGTTAACATCGGACTCGTTATCGTTGCTTTGGTGACAACCGTTGTCATGTTAACAGTAGGAGCCATTCCATTTCTCGGTTTGATTATCCCTAATATCGTCTCGATCATGATGGGGGATAATCTGAAAGCGAATCTGTTTCCAACTGCCATGTTGGGCGCAGTATTTGTGTTAATTTGTGATATTCTTGGGCGATTGATTATTTATCCATATGAGATATCGATTGGTTTGATGGTTGGTGTAATCGGAAGTATTCTATTCATTTACTTGTTGTTAAGGAGAAGAGCTTATGTCTAAACGTATGAAAAACAGTCTCCTTTTTGTGCTCAGTCTCCTGCTCATTAGCGCGTTTCTATTGATCGACCTGGGAGGAAATGTAGGCTATATTTTGCCGAGGCGTGCAATCAAAATTGTGGCTATTATTGTAACAGGAAGTGCCATTGCATTCTCTACGGTTATCTTTCAAACAATCACAAATAATCGAATTCTAACACCTAGCATTATTGGGCTTGATTCTCTCTATATGCTCATTCAAACCGTCATTGTCTTCTTATTTGGATCAATGAACATTTTAATCTTAAATAAAAATATTAATTTTCTCTTGTCAGTTGTCTTAATGATGGTGTTTGCAAGTCTATTATTTAAGCTCCTATTTCGAAAAGAAGGACAGAATATCTACTTCCTGCTTTTAATTGGATTAATCTTCGGTACCCTATTTGGAAGTCTCTCATCGTTCATGGAAATGTTGATCGATCCGAATGAATTTCAGGTTGTACAGGATCGGATGTTTGCGAGCTTCAATAATGTGAACACAGATGTCTTACTTGTATCGATTGCTGCTTTCGTCATTGTATTGGTTTATGCCTGGAAATACATAAAGTACTTGGACGTGCTATCACTAGGGCGTGATCATGCCGTGAATCTAGGCGTCGATTATGATCACATCGTGAAACGATTGTTAATTGTCATTTCGATTCTTGTATCAATTTCCACCGCACTAGTTGGCCCAATTACGTTTCTCGGACTACTCGTAGTCAATGTAGCACATGAGTTTCTTAAGACGTATCAACATAGCTATCTCATATCAGGATCAATTTTTATGAGCGTGATTGCTTTAGTCGGAGGACAGCTTATCGTCGAACGCGTTTTTACGTTCTCAACATCGATCAGCGTCATTATTAATTTTATTGGCGGCGTGTACTTTATTTATCTTCTACTGAAGGAGAGGAAATCATGATTGAAATCAAAAATGTCTCAAAATCATATGGTAAGAAAAAAGTTGTTCAGAACGTCTCTCTCACTGTTCAAAAAGGGACGATCACTTCCTTCATCGGTCCAAACGGAGCAGGAAAAAGTACGCTAATCTCAATGGTGAGTCGCTTGCTTTCATGTGATGAAGGAGAAGTTTACATCGATGGGAGTAACGTTACAAAAACGAAAAGCAATGAGCTTGCAAAGAAAATCTCGATATTGAAACAATCTAATGAGCTAAACGTTCGGTTAAAAGTACGTGAATTGGTTTCATTTGGTCGTTTTCCTTATTCACAGGGACGACTAACGAAAGAGGACTGGGCGTATGTAGATGAAGCGATTCGCTATATGGAGTTGGAAGAAATCCAAGATCAATTTATTGATCATTTAAGCGGTGGTCAGAAGCAGCGGGCTTTTATTGCCATGGTTATTGCACAGAATACGGAATACATCATTCTTGATGAGCCGTTAAATAATCTTGATATGAAGCATTCTGTTCAAATTATGAAGGTGTTAAGACGCCTGGCTGATGAATTGGGAAAAACCGTCTTAATTGTGATTCACGATATTAACTTTGCATCGGTTTACTCAGACCAAATCGTTGCGCTTAAAAATGGATCGCTAATAAGAGAAGGGCGAACCGAAGAGATGATTACGACAGAAGTACTGCAAGAAATTTATGATATGCATATTCCTATTGAACAATATGGTGATCACCGTATTGGAATTTATTTCTCATAAAATTCAAAATCTATATTGACAAATGATACTGATAATCATTATCATTAAGTTAAATGATTCTGGTCATTCTTTTTTATTGTAAATGATTGAGAATTGATATCAATTCTATCAACACTTCAAAAAAGAGATAAGGGGAGAAGAATAATGAGGAAATGGATTTTGGTTTTAGCTCTATCAGCTCTAGCACTGATCGTATCTGCATGCGGTACGAATAATTCTGAAGCAACAGAAGCAAATGCAGAAGCGAAGGGATCATCAGAAACAGAAGAAGTAACCGTGAAGCACGACCTTGGAGAAACAACGGTTCAAAAAAATCCAGAGAATGTTGTTGTCTTTGATTTTGGTACACTAGATACTCTCGATAAACTGGGTGTAGAGGTAGCGGGTGTTCCACAAGCTAATATTCCATCTTACCTTTCAAAATATGAATCAGATACATACGAAAACGCTGGCGGTTTGAAGGAACCAGATTTTGAACAAATCGCAGAAATGAACCCAGGGTTAATTATCATTTCAGGCAGACAGTCGGATGCCTATGAAGAATTAAGTAAGATTGCACCAACGATTTATATGGGAGTCGATACAACAGACTATATCCCTTCATTCAAAAAGAATGTCACAACGCTTGGTGAGATTTTTGGGAAAGAAGTAGAAGCGGAAGAAGAATTAGCGAAAATCGATGAAGAAATTTCATCTGTTCAGGAGCTTACATCTTCTTTAGATGAGAAAGGATTAATAACACTCGTGACTGGTGGTAAGGTAAGTGCTTACGGAGCTGGGTCAAGGTTTGGACTCATTCATGATGTGTTAGGGTTACCTGAAGCGGATGGTGATCTTGAAGCATCGACGCATGGCCAAAGCATTTCATTTGAATATATCGCAGAAAAAAATCCAGCTTACCTCTTCGTTGTTGATCGTGACGCTGTTGTAGATGGAGCAGAAACATCGGCGAAAGAAGTAATAGAAAATGAACTTGTGAAAAATACAGACGCTTATAAAAATGATCACATTGTTTATTTAGATCCAAACTTCTGGTACTTATCTGGTGGCGGACTGGAGTCAGTGACAGAAATGATTAGCGAGGTTAAAAAAGGAATCGAGTAACATGAAAGCCCCCTTCGAACGTTCGAAGGGGGTTTTTTGATTAAGGCTGATACACCTTACCATCCGCATCAATGTAAACCGTATGAAGAATGGTTCGCTCAAATGAAGCGCCTTTTTTAGTATCACCGTTCACATCAAGCATGATGTGATAAACGCCTTCACCAGCATTTTTAATAGGAAAGGACTTTTGAGCACTCAATTTTTCCTGTGACACTTTCTTTTGTTTCGTTTTTCCATTTTTACTATATTGAATCA
The DNA here is from genome assembly GCF_056173695.1 of Anaerobacillus sp. 63XJN7_5_ISO-PGPR-S23-430. NCBI lineage: Bacteria > Bacillati > Bacillota > Bacilli > Caryophanales > Bacillaceae > Anaerobacillus > Anaerobacillus sp. 63XJN7_5_ISO-PGPR-S23-430. The sequence goes on from NZ_CM149686.1 coordinate 1,015,026, forward strand.
CAATATCTCCTTCGATTGAATCTTTCACTACATTGTTTTCGTCGATATTAAGCTTCACTACTTTTGCAGAGCTTTTCAGTTGGAGCTCTTGATTTAGTTCACTTTCATAAGCAACTTGCATCACGTAACTTTCTTTCTTTGATTGCTTTACTTTTAGTTTCCATGTGCCAGATTTAGGGAGGTCTACCTTCAGTTGGTGATGAAACGCTCCTTCAAACATCGCCTCATCTTGAGATGTTTCTGTCACCGCATACGTTTTCTGATCAGGCCCTTGAAGAGTGATCACCGAATCCTCGTTTTGACTCATCCAATCGAGCGTAATGCTTTTCGTATCTTCTTCTACATCAAACTTTTCCACTTGCGTTCCCTTAAATTCACCGCCCCGAATGAGGACATTAGCTTGATCAGAAGCAGCCGTTTCATTGATAGAAGTGCGCGGGGCAAAGGCAGGGATCGACTGTGTTAAGTAAGGTTCAAATAAGTTAAGCGTAGCGCTCCCAGTTCGAATGGACGAGTGATCCCAATTCCCGATGCGAATCTCATTTCCATAGGGAAGTCTCGAACTGTTCACCGTAACGGCGCCATCATTTGAGCCATATTGTCGTAAATACAAACCGCCCCAATAGAGCGCGCCACCGAAACTCCCCCAACTAGTGCCCCCAAACGTGTAGTAAGGTGTGGATGAAATGTTCGGTTTTGCATCAGTAACGGATCGGAAATAGCTCATATAGCCGGTCTGTAGTGAATAGGTGGCGTCATTTCGATTTCCGATAATTGCAGCTAACCACCCGGCCCAGCTGCTGTGGGCAAGATCAGCTAGCTGTGAACCTTTGTGTGGGGTGGAGAGCATAATGACTTTATCAACATATTGCTGCGCATTTGCATGAACGATGGCAGCCTGTGCATCAACCCCACCTTTACTGTGGGTAACAAGAATCACTTTCTTCCCAAAGTACGCGTTGATCTCTGCTAGTTTGCTAGCAAGCAGCTGCCCGTTGTCCCACATGTTTTTCGTAGGGTATAAATCAATGAAAGCCGTTTGGTAGTTCTTGCTGTATGTAAGTTCATCCATATCGTTTTGATCAATCCAGGTGTTTGACGAGCTGTTCAATCCGTGTACAAATACGAGTGGAAGAGAGCCAGGCTTGACGGTCGTGGGTTCATCTCCAATGTACCATTCGCCGGGTGTACCAGTTGCATCACCTTTTCCTATAATGCCGGCTTGTGCGTCGTGAGCGAAAGGGGGAGCGAGCAAGAAGATCATCACCAATAGTGACACCAACCATTTCTTCATAAAACCCTCCTATTTGAAATGAGTCTTATACCACTTCAACTATAAGAATATTCAGTTTATTAAACAAGGAGCGTTTTCACTAACTTACTTAGTTGGAGTATAGGTCAATAGAACGGCAATGGCTGTTCATTCGACGAGTTTCTATGAAGTTCTTACAAGTGTTTCCTCTCTCATTGAAAAGCTGTGTCAAAGGTACTATAACAACCTTCCAGAAAAAACGATCCAGACCTTTAAAGGTCTGAACCGTCAATTCTTAGTTTCTATTCGTTTTCTTTTTCAAGACCATTCTTTTCTATAATCGCATCAGAAAGGCGGAGTTGCTCTGTTACCTTTTCGATTTGACTATCACAATTATCAAGCGATACTTTTTCTTCCGTAGAAACGTTATAGCACGTTCCGTTTCCAGCATCTTTTGTTAAATCAGCTTCGTAATAATAATCACGATATCGGAAAGACCCATCTCGAAATGCAGTGAGGTTTGGCTGATCATCAAGAAGAGAATTTCCCATCATATACGGCATTTCCATATTTAACATGTCGACAATTGTTGGAGCTATATCGATTTGCCCGCCGTTTTCTTTGATCACCTGGCCACCACCATCATTTGGTTTCTTAATGAAAAGGGGGACTTGATGATCGAGTTCAAAAGCATCTACGGCGCTTTCAACATTGGCTTCCTTTCTCATCTCGCTGCCTTCGTTCGTCAGTCCGCTATCATGGTCACCATAGAAGATCACGAGGGAGTCTTCCCACATCCCTTTCTGCTTCAACTCATCAACCATTAACCCAACGGCCTGATCGACATAATAAACAGTTTGATAGTACCGTTTTAACATCGGATCATCATATCCCGATAAATCCAGCTCTCTTTCTTCTTCCGGAATTTCATATGGCGTGTGGCTCGTTAATGCCACCATGAACGCAAAGTAAGGTTCTTTTAACGTTTCCATATGTTCAATAGAGGTGGTCAGAAAGTTTTTATCATTTAAAGCCATACCGATTTTTTTCTGATTAGGGTAATCTTTGTTGCTGAAGAATTGATTAAATCCGATATTCTCATACACTTTGTCGCGATTCCAAAATCCTTTGTCATACGCATGCATGGCTGCTGTGTCATAGCCATTTTCTTCTAGTAGCTCCGGTAATGATCCAAATTCATTTTCCGGAAAACGTGTATAAACGGATCCCGACTTCAAGGGATAGAGGGACGTATTAGTTATAAATTCAGCATCAGAAGTCCTTCCTTCATGTGTTTGATGATAAAACGAAGAGAAGTACAGCGTTTCTTCTTTTAGCTGATTTAAGTTGGGGGTCAGTTCTTTCCCGTTGATTTTCTGCCCAATGAGCGATCCTTGAAACGATTCCAATTGAACCAAAAGGATATTAGGTTTCTTAACGGAACCATCTTTGTTTTCTGCAGCGTTTTTCTCTAGCATTCTTTGTTGCGTTGCGGTTAGATCCTCTTCAGAGTTAAGCACCGCCATTACACCTCTCCAAAGATCAACACCGTGATAGCCCCAGAAACCAAGGTGATAGTAGTCCCGCATATCTGAGACGGATTGATTTGGCGACTGATCTTCTTTAACAGCGCTAAAAATTAACGGTGTCGCAAACAGAACGACTCCGATTAGAAATGTGGCACTTGCTGTTACTCTTCGTTTTTTCTTCGTTACTTCAAATGGTTTCTTTCTCGTGAAAAAGAGTACCAATAGAAAGATCACAACATCAGCGAAAAGGAAAAAGTCTTGAAAGCGAATCAGCGCCATTAAACCACCGCCGACATCACTCATTTGAAGCATTTGTGAAAAGAGTGAGACGGACAGCATATCTTCAAAGTATCGGTAGTACCAGAGATCGGATATAAGAAGAAGACTATGTAAAAACAACAGTGTCAGCCATATCCATCGGCGTTTCTTCCATTGAATCAGAAGTGTCCAGCTAGATAAAAGTAACATGCCGGCAAGATTCATAAGGAGAAAATCCAATGGAAAAGCTGTATTTGTATAGAAGCTAAATAGTACAAATTTTAGAACGGCGAGAAATAAATAGAAAGCATAGCCGAAAAATATCATGGGATCCTCCTAACGTCTGTCATCATTGTCGACTAATCTTTACCCAAAAATGCATGAGGAGGAACGTTAGAATGTGCTATAAGTGTATTTTTTCCATCGAGTGTAAGGAGCATGCGTCTTTTGAGGAGATTTTGAATCTGAATGTAGAGCTTTAATATGCCCTGGCTTGTTTACCCTCTGCCTCATACTGGGAATACCCTTCAAAAAGGAGTGGTACCGATGGCATTTGACTATGATCTTGATTTTGACAATATTAATTTTCGAGAGCAGCCTGAAAAATACCGCGTTGGACGCGGTGAACAGGGGGTTCTGATGATAGAACCTTATAAAAGTGAGATCCTTCCACACTGGCGCTTTAAAACGCCTGATATTGCGAAGAAGTCTTCTGAAAAAATCTATCAAATGTTTCGAGACTACCAGGAAAATGATGATTTCGTAGGGATGGATATGGCGCGCAAATTTATTCAGATGGGCTATACAAGAGCTCGTCGCTATGCGAATTATAAAGGCGGCAAGAAATACGACAGCGACGGTGAGGTGAACGAGCGGGATATTGATGAGGAAAAAGCCGAATCAGCGAGGATTTTTGAAGAGAAGTGGAAGGTTGTCCGTACAGATGAAGCTTATTTAGAGAAGAAGAAGGAGCATCAGAAGAAGTACGGCTGATCCGCGCGATTGCAGTGGTTTCGCGGAATTAATTTAAATATCGCGGAAAAACCGGTGTAATTCGCGGAATTAATGAGAAAAGCGCGGAATAAATTTGATTTTCGCGGAAATCTCCACCAATAGGGTGCTTTATTATGATCTCTCTACTTATTAAGTATTGATAGAGGTAATTGCTGAATGCAATGATAATAAGAAAGCCACGTCCTCAGGACGTGGCTTTTTGGTCGTTATCGTCTTAATTTCTGTAGTAAATGAAGAATCTCAATATATAACCATACGAGCGTAACCATTAGCCCGAATGCGCCATACCATTCCAGGTGCTTTGGTGCACCGCGGTTTGCGCCGTTTTCGATAAAATCAAAATCAAGTACGAGGTTGAGCGCAGCGATGGCAACAATGAATAAACTAATGCCAATTCCAACGACGCCGTTTGAGTGTAAATAAGGAACGTTGGCGTTTAAGAAGAGATTCAGTCCAAGGTCAATCATATATACAACAAAGATCGCGAGCGTTGCGGATACGATCATCAACCGGAAGTTCTTTGTAACCTTTATAATGCGAGCAGCATAAAGGAAAAGCAGAACGCCCATGACTGAGAAAGTTAAAGCTGCGGCTTGAATAACGATTCCGGGATATCTGGCTTCAAGAATCGCGGATAAACCACCAATCGCAAACCCTTCAAGCGTGGCGTAGATTGGACCAGTGATCGGTGCGGCACGATGAAAGAATGCTGTAATCAGTGCAAAGATCAGTCCACCGATCGCACCAATGACCATCATTGTATACACATCTTCTCCTTGAGCATAGCGGTACCAGGTATAGATGGATGAACCGAGTAAAAAGAGGAATAAGAAGAAAGTCTTCGCTACCGTTCCTCCAATTGTCATCGCTTCACCTTGATCACGTGTTTTGTTAAAGGTATTATTTTTTAAAACGGGATTTCCGCTTCGCATCATGTATACTTCATCCTTTTCGTAAGAGTAGATTCATTCTAATAGATATGTTCCCAATTTTAATTCTAATCTAACTTACGATTAAAGAGCTGAGAAAGTTTCAGGTAGTATTTTCCTCATGAGAATGTGAGGGATGCCATCTTCCATAAAAACATCTGACTTTGTTTCGTAACCAAGCTTATGATAAAAGCCCTCTGCCTGTACCTGGCCATGTAGCTTTACATTCGTAATGCTTTTCTTGATGGCAAGTTCTTCAAGTTTATGTACGATTAAATTACCAATCCCAAGCTTGCGGTGTGACTGTAAAATACAAATACGTTCAAATTTCCCCACGCCGTCAACGATGCGCCATCTAGCCGTGCCCACTGCTTTTTCTTCATCAAGAACGAGAATATGTTCGGCTGTATCGAGTGAATCAAATTCGTCATACTCTTCATCCTCTGGCGTTCCTTGTTCGTCGATAAAAACTTCTTTACGTATCTTAAAGGCTTCCTTTAATGCTTCTTCTGTTTCTATTCTTACTGCAATCATTCGTTAATAGCCTCCTCATTCCAACCTATTGTATAGATTGAGTATAATCATTTTCTACGATATCTGTAAATGAAGACGATATGTTGATTTCTCGATTTTTGTTCAAACCGATCGATGATTTGAACCAGGTAGAGCAAACTATAAGAATAGGTATAAATCTAATCAAATTCGTGCATTCCTTATATGAGGAGTGAGCGAAAATGCTATTTAACATTGTTGCTGCGTTTGTAATTCCCTGGATCGCTGGAATTTATCTTGTGAGAAAAGATTTTACGCTTTTTCTTCTGATTGCCCCTTTTGCAGCCTTTGTAGCGATTATTTTTGATGTGCTTGGAATACATTTTGATTTCTGGCGCATTGACCCTGAATATGAAATGGAAACCATTGCAGCGATGCCGATGTATTTTGGTGTTTATCCGATTCTAGCAGGCTTTTTGTTTCTAACTATTAAACGAACTTCCTTTCATCCTCTCGTCATTATCCTACTTTTTTCTCTGATCACCACGATCATTGAGGGGATTGGCGTATGGATTAATCTCGTTCACTATTCTAATGGGTGGACGATCTACTGGACATATGTTTCATACTTGCTTGCCTATCTCGTATGCTATGGATACTTTTTATTATTAAAAAGGCACGTGCCGATATAATGAAACCAAAAGCCCTTCCTACAAAATAGGAGGGGCTTTTGATTTAAGCTAGAGGTTACAACAATTAGAGCTGAACTTTAAGTTCTTCTAGTCCACGTAATAAGAACATATTGCGCCATTTAGCATCCTCAGGAGCTCCTGCTAATTGAATCGAAGGGAAAGCAGAAAGTAATTTTTGATAAGCAATCTTTCCTTCTAACCTTGCTAGTGGAGCACCAAGGCAGAAGTGGATGCCATAGCCAAATGCGATGTGAGGATTTGGTTTACGCGTAATATCAAACTTATTCGGATTGTCGAACTTCTTCTCATCGCGGTTAGCAGATGAGATGGAGGCGAGGATCATATCTCCTTTTGTTAATTGAACGCCTTTGAATTCAAAATCTTCTTCTGCCCAGCGAGCGGTCGAGAAATCGACGGGACTATAATAACGAAGCGCTTCTTCAATGGCGCTCTCTGTTAAAGAAAAGTCGCTTTGTAACAGCTCGAGCTGATCTGGATGTTCGAAAAGAGCGAGCATACCGTTGCCAATTAAGTTAACAGTCGTTTCATGACCGGCAATAATGAGTAGAAAAACCATTGAATAGAGCTCATCCGAACTTAACTTTTCTCCATCTTCTTCATGTTTAATAAGGTTTGAAATCAAGTCATCTTGTGGATCAGCTTTTCTTTTGTTAAAGAGAATTGTAAGATATTCGGTAAACTCCTGAACATCCTTCATGAATTCGCCTTCCATATTGTCGGAAGCGGAGACGATGGAGTTGGACCATTTTCTGAACTTATCTCGATCTTCCGTTGGTACACCAAGCAATTCCGAGATGACGATAATTGGTAGAGGAAAAGCAAAATCGTCAATTAAGTCCACGACATCATTCTTTTGCTTCATTTCTTCAATTAATTGATCAGCAATGGTTTCTATACGGAGAGCTAGTTGTTTAATCGCTTTAGGGTTAAAACCAGGCTGAACAAGTTTTCGTAACCGCGTGTGATCTGGTGGATCAACATCTAGCATCATATGATGAAAAATCTTCGTTTCCATTGGCTCGTCTTCCATACGAGCGCTTTTTGAGAAGAGTTTTGATTGGTCTTTAATAAAGGAAGGACGTTTTAGCAGCTCAAGAACATCATCATAAGATGTGACGATCCACGTATTGTTACCATTGGAGTTTCCAATGGACGTAATCGGCTCATTTTGGCGCAAGTTTTCGTAGAAAGCATATGCCCCTTTTTTAAAGTTGGATTGATAGACAGATTCAACGGATTGCATACAATGTTCCTCCTTTATTGTTTTAAACCATTAGACTGACTGGTCAGTCAATATGGTTAGTATAGATGAAAAACTAAGAATTCTCAATAAACAGTAATAAGTGTCACACGATCCTCAGATTTCATAGAGAAGACGTTTTCATTATGGCGAATTAGGAACAAGTAGAACCAGGAACTGGTTGAGGGATAAAACCAGTCTTACAATTTACCTATATTGTGAAACAATGACCATTAGATTTGAATTGAGAACTATGGAAAAAGAAACATTTGTAGGATTGCTCATTTCCTTTCAAAATGAACCTATAAAAGGAAGTAAACCCAAAGAAAACCAATTATTATGTCGACTACAAAAGTTTCTAATCAAAAATTGTAAAAATTCAGTTTTTCTTATTGGAACAAAGGCGTAAGAGTGGTAGGTTAAAGGATAAGGGAGTGATGCTCCTCTCTTCTCTCATCCAAGAGAGGAAGTGGCCGAAGCTCGATGAGTCAACAGCTATTAAGCAAGTATACAAAGATTATGTATCAAGCAATGGTAGCCATTCAATTCATTAGGCAGCATCAGAAAAAGACATGTGACATAAGACAAATCTCCATATTAACCGGCTTTTCAGAAGAGGCCATATTGGAGGCGATGGAGTTTGGGGATCTTGATCAGCAAAATCGGCACGAGGAAGCTCTTTAACAAACGATCAGGATGAGGAAGAGAATGAGCGTCCTCCTATTATGGGAATGAATGTTTTATTTCATCACAGTATAAGATAATGATAAAAAGAGTTACAATCAAGTTTTGATTGTAACTTTTTTACTGCCATAGAGGTGAGTTATATGACAGCACAAGTTCTTTCCACGAATCGACTGATCTTAAGAAAAATGAGGGAGAAGGATGTTGATTACCTTTTAGAGATTTTTTCTGATAAGGAAGCAATGAGGTACTATCCTGCATGTAAAAGTAGAGAAGATACGATGAAATGGGTGGAATGGACGCTGCATCAATACAGTGTTTATGGTTTTGGCATGTGGATCGTTGAAGAGAAAAGAAGTGGTTGTTTTCTTGGGCAATGTGGGCTTGTACTTCAAAAAATGGACGGCTGTGTTGAAGTTGAGATCGGTTATCTTTTTGCTAGAAGGAATTGGGGAAATGGTTATGCAACGGAAGCCGCGATGGCTTGTAAGAAATATGGTTTTGAGCAAATAGGTCTTTCGAAGCTAATTTCATTAATTGATCCTGAGAACAAAGCTTCTATCAAAGTGGCGAAACGGATTGGGATGTCCTATGAGAAAACGATTCGTAAATGGGATAAAAAGCTTGATCTATATGCCTGTATTCCGAAAGTGGAAGAAAGGTGAGTCATCTATAACAAAGAAAATGCTTCATTATCAATAGAAAAGAATAAGATTACACATTTTGTAAAGAGGAATTAGAAGGAAAGATAAAGAATATTTACTATGACAACCTTACTAATCATTAGAAAAGTGGTGGCAATGACGATGATCCTAACTGCAAAGAGCTTCCTACTAAACTTATTACTCGTTTTTGCACCGTTAAGTATTATTCAGATTCTTTATCTACTGAAGCAAACTTCCTTTTTAAAACGATCATCAGGTTGGTTGCTTGCGATATTTCCCCTCCTTTCCGTTATTCTCTGTATGATGTATCCCATTGTGATTAACGAAAATTTTATATTAGATTTTAGAAGGATCCCTTTTATTCTTGGTGCTTTGTATGGCGGGAAATGGGTGTCGCTTATCTATTTATTCGTTTTATTAAGCTATCGTTTTATGCTTGGAGGTAGCGGTTTTTATCCTACATTGCTTTCATTTTCACTCGTTGCGATATTCACTTCACTAGTATCAAAACACTTTCTTAAATTGGACCTCAAATGGAAGTTAGCGGTTGCTGCTGGGTTAGATGCCTGTCTTGGGAGTATTTCAACTGGAGTGTCGCTTGTTTTTTTTGAGTCGCAAATAAACATAGAAACTTGGATATTATTCAATTTCGTTAGTTTAACTGGTGTCGTTCTAGCAACGCTTATTTATGAAGTATTTATGAACCAATTTAAATTGCTTCATTCGGTAATGGAAAGCCAGAAGTTAGAGGTGGCGAGTCACCTTGCCGCAAGCATCTCACACGAAGTGCGCAACCCCTTAACCGTTAGTCGCGGTTTTCTCCAAATGATCAACAGTGACTTAGAAGATAAGAAAACGAAGGGGTACATGGAGCTTGCTATTGATGAGCTTGATCGAGCAACAGAAATTATTAATGATTATTTAACCTTCGCCAAACCTTTTCCAGAAAAGGTAGAGAAAATAAATGTAAAAAGTGAACTTGAGCAAAGCCTTAGCGTCATTCAGCCTCTTGCTACAATGTCGGATGTGACCATTAACTCAAAAATTGATATATCCCCCACTTATATTCAATCAGAAAAGCGTAAATTTCAGCAGTGTCTGCTAAATATTTTAAAAAATGCCATTGAAGCGATGCCGGATGGAGGAGAATTAACTGTTGATGCTTTACATAAAGGTTTTGAATTAAAAGTTAGCATATCTGACACTGGCATTGGTATGTCGGAAGAGCAGGTAGTAAGAATGGGGGAGCCTTTTTTCACTACTAAAGAAAAAGGGACAGGGTTAGGGATGATGGTCTCGCATAGCATTATGAAGGCCATGAACGGGGAGATCATTTATGAAAGCTCCCCTAATAAAGGGACAACCGTTATCCTTCTTTTTAAAATAGAAAAATGAAGGGGCATAATTGATGAGTCTTCATTCTTTTGGTGGCAAATAGGAAGGTTTCGTTAATGAACAAGAAGGCGCTGGAATCGATGGAGCATAGTGGCTAAGATGAGCTAGGAAATAACAGCTTTCAGGAAAATGATGTTCAAGAAATCGTAATGTCGTATTGTTAAGAACTTCATCGATTTTATAAAGAGACATCACTTCTTCAACAAGAGCGTTTAAATCTTGAATCGAATGAGCGACTTCATCTGCAAATCGTTGCTGAGCTCGAAAGCCAGATGGTGTAAAGCGAAGAAAACCGCGCATGGCTCTGTTTTTTGAGATATACACACGAAATTGGTTTTGAATAGTTTGGGCTTTCGTGATGAATTCGACTTCAATCGGATCGAGAATATCAATTAATAGCGAGGCGTGGCCAACTTGATCAGTTAACCATAAGTCCATTAAGTCGAGAAGAGAAAGAGGGGGCGGCACCTTTCCTTCGATGTAGAAAGTAAGCAGACGCAAATATTCTTCATTCTCATCTAGCGTTCCATTAAAGTAAGATGGACTTAGGTTAATGTTGATTTCGTTCCGAATTCTAAGCCGTTGTATCGTGCCTTCGAAATTGAAATAGGCCCTTGCCAGGTGATAAGCTTTACGTGAAAAGGAAATCATAGCGTCAGAGCTTGCAGGTTCGTCACGCTTAAGAGGTGTGAGTTGCTCGCAAAGCTCTTCGAAGGCCATAGCAAACTGATTCGCTTCATTCACAAATTTATGTTCCGACGGGGATAAGTAATCACGTACAAAGATCGCGTGATCAGCAAGAATTTCAATCCAGAAATGATGTTCTTGCCATGGAGTAAGTGATGTCTGGACCAAGTGGGGTGCCTCCTTTGGGCGTAGTCTTTTAGTTTAAAGTATGAAGCATAGCTCAGGTTATACCAATGAACGCTCTTTCTGATTCATCATTTAACGAATGATTTTGTTGTAATTGAAACTAATTCGCTTTGAATACGTAAAGAATAGTAAGAAACAAAATGAATGGAGAGTGCCGTATGAAGAAAATCTACAAATCAACGACGAATAAAAAATTAGCGGGTGTTTTAGGCGGATTAAGTGAGGTAATGAATGTAGACGCTAATATATTAAGGATTGCTTACATCGCACTAACGCTCTTAACATCTGGAATCTTTGTGCTAGTTTACTTTGGAGCTGCTCTTATGCTCCCTTCAGATCAGGATGTTAAGTTTAAAGATTAACAAGAAGGATGCTTACGTTAGTCTTTCTGTTGGAGGTTTAAATGAAGAAAAACGGTTTTTATTACATCGTGGGAATGATTAGTTCTTTCTTGATATTCTGTTCTGGACTCTTTTCCTTGTTTGGATGGATCGACTTAGTCTCAATCTTTCTTTCTGTGATTTTTGCAGTGATGGGATTCCTCGGGGTTCTTACAAATAGTATGCAGCTGAAGATGGCTTTGAAAGAAAGCTATACAAATCAGCAATAAGGAAAATTGGTTTTGTAATAACGATCATATTTCCTTCATTGTGTAAGATAAGAAAAAGGGCTTAGCGATTATGCTAAGCCTTTTTTAAGTTGAAGATTGCTTGTGAAATGAACATAATGAAGAGAATGAATGATAACTAATTCTGGTTCATTTAATTCATCACAACACGTTAACGATTAGGAGGGAATGGAGCATGGATCATAAGTTTACAATTGGCCAGATGTCAAAACTCCATGATATTCCTGTAAAAACACTTAGATATTACGATGAAATTGGGCTTTTCAAGCCATTTCAAGTCGATGATCAGACAGGTTATCGCTACTATTGTTTAGAACAATTTAAAAAATTGGACATGATTTGGTATTTGAAAAAGATGGGCATTCCGTTAAAAGAAATAAAGAAAAAAGTAGAGCATAGCACCGTTGATGAATTTATTGAAATACTATCTGAATATGAACGAATTAATGATGAGAAAATCAATGAATTAGTAAAGATGAAGAAGCATTTGAAAACGAAGATATTGGATTTAAAGCAATCGAGGGATATTCATTTCATTGGTGAACCGCAAATTCGTACACTCCCTCATCGCTATCTATTAGCCATTCAGGGGCAGTTCCATACGCTAGATGATATTGAAAGCGTGCTTCGCGGTTTAAAGAAGGAAATTGATCATGTTACTCCGATTATGGTTGGGAAAGTAGGGTTTATTCTATCAGTGGATCATATGAAAACACGAGAAACGATGGAATATGACGGATTGTTTATTTTAATTGAAGATGATAGTGAAATAGATCAACAAAAGATTATGACACTTGAAGAGGGGGAGTATGCGAGTGTTTATATGAGAGAAGGGAGAGAGAAAGATAATGCTTATTATCATACCCTATTGAACTTCGTATCTGAACAGGGTTATGAGCCAGATGGACCTTTTTTCATTCGACAAATTGTTGACTCGTTTATCTCACATAAAGAGAATGAACGTTTGCGAGAGATTCAAATAAAAGTACGAGCTGTAGGAGAGAAGAAGTCCTTCCTAAAATAGAAGACACCTCTTATTTTTTTCTTTTGTCCACCTATCCTTAATATATATGTTCGGAAAATATAGCTTGTATAACTAATGGTGTTAGTTATACTTAAACTAACACCATTAGTTTAAGGGGGAGAATAAGACATGAGAATAATAAAGGAACAAACCGTCTATCAGCTTTCTTTCATGGCCAATTGGTTCCCTGTTAATTGTTATTTCGTTGAAGAAGAGGAGAGCTTAACGTTAATCGATGCAGCCCTTTCTTTTAGTAAAAACGCTATTCTAAAGGCGGCCGCTCAAATTGGGAAGCCGATCAACCGCATCATTATTACACATGCACATACGGATCATATGGGAGCACTTGATGGGTTAAAGGCAAGTCTTCCTCATGCGGAAATTCATCTTCCTCAAAGAGAGTTAAAATTGTTAAACGGTGATTCATCACTCGAGCCTGGTGAAGGAGATCTTCCAGTGAAGGGTGGCGTACCTAGAAACAGTAAGACGCAGCCAGATGTTCTTCTTAAAGAAGGAGATATGGTTGGCTCACTGATCGCGATTGAGGCTCCGGGACACACGCCTGGCATGATGGCTTTTATAGATAAACGAAATCAAATACTAATAGCCGCAGATGCGCTCCAAACGAAGGGAGGCATAGCGATAGCTGGTGATTTGCGCTGGCGGTTTCCATTTCCTGCTCTGGCTACGTGGGACAAGGAGCGTGCGATTGCCACAGTGGAAAAGCTAGCTTCGTTTAACCCATCCGTTATTGGTGTGGGGCATGGAGATTTTCTATATGAACCAGAAGCGTTGAAAAACGCTATCCTTCAAGCAAAAAAGCGGGTGAAGGGATAAGTGAAAATCACAAAGGATATCGTGATTCAAGAAGCACTCGCCATTGCAGAGCGAGAAAATTATTCAAAGGTAACGATGGCAACCATTGCCCGTCGTCTATCGATAAAACCTCCTTCACTTTATAACCATTTCGATGGCTTAGATGACATCAAAAATGGTATGGCTGTTTCAGCGTTGAACCAGTTCTTCAATTGGTTGTCAGAGAAGACTGAACACCAGACGGAAGGGAGAGAAACCATTCTAGCCTTAACAGAGGCGTACATAACCTTTGCACTTCAGCACCCAGGTTTGTATGAAGCTACTTTAATGGCGGCGAATCCTCTTCAGTCTGATGTCCAAGAAGCTGGAGAAGCGATTGTCACCTTAACGATGGAGGCGTTTGAGCCATATCACTTGTCAGAAATGGAAAAAATCCATATCGTCCGAGGGCTTCGGAGCTTTCTACATGGCATGGTTGATTTGTATCGTAAAGGCGGTTTTCAGCGACCCATTGCGTTGGAAGAATCTTACCGGATAATTGTTGAGACCTATTTGAGTGGATTAGTAAATCAGAGAACAATAGAATGAGAAAGCATCATAAAAGGAGAAGACCGTGAGGCGGCTTTCTCCTTTTTAGTATGATTTAATTGTTTTAAGAAGGTGTTGCCTCAGCTGAAATGGCCTGCGCCAGGTTTGAAGTGATGCGAATTTCACCGAAGTCGATGCCTAGTTGAACGGCTGTTTGAGCAATTTCGGGACGAATACCAGACAGTGTAGCAGTAACACCAATTAATTTAAGCCCAGTAATCAGCTGGAAAATTTGTTGAGCTACCCGTGTATCGACGAGATACACGCCAGATAAGTCTATGAAAAGGTGATCGACTCGTTTACTTGTACACCCTTCAAGCGTGTTCTCGAAAATGGCCGATGCTCGATCGGAGTCAATGTCACCGACTAGCGGCAGGAGAGCTTTTCCGTTAGGCAGGTCAATCAAGGGGGAGCTTAGTTCATTAATCGTTTGTTGTTGTTCTTCAATACGGGCGTTCAAATGATTTGATTTTTCTTCAACGACGCGGGTCATGAGCACATCAATGGCTTCAATCACAGCATACTTCCAGATATCAATACTTTTCTGTGAGACAAGATCTTCTGCTTCTTTTATATACAGATCAATGAAGTCCATATATTGCTCGCGTACGCGCAGAAATTCCCTCATAATCAGATGAGTGGGAGTGTTCAAATGTTCAGGATCACGTCCAATTTCTCGTACCCAGTCTTCGAATTCCTCAAAGAATTCGTCTTTCTTCATAATGAAGATTTTGCACAAATGTAGGTGGAATTCAAAATTCTGAGCTTTAAGTCCTTTAATGACTTCTGGATCAGTAGAAGAATAAACACCAGTTCCACTTTTATCAAGTGATGCATACCAATCTTCTGTTAATTGTTCTGCTTTATTTAATAAAAATTGATAAAGTTCTTTGTTTCTTTGCATGAATAAGTGCTCCTCTCGATCCTTTATAATTATTTCGATTATTTGGAAGGTAAAGTCGTTGTGCTCACTCTATCTGTAGCAAAATGAGAAATTTCCTTCTTTGTATTCATTATACCAAGCTTTCACCTAATCAACGATTGGATTTACTTATCTAGTTTAAACTATTTCTTAGATTGTCTCAGGAAATAGAAAGATACTCTCTTATAATAGAACATAAAAGGAGTACCTTTTGATGAAGCTCTGTTTTTATTTAATAGTAATTGTTGAATTATGAGACGCTAGAACGATGAGTATTGGTAAGCTTGAGGCAAAGTTTGGTTATGGCTATGGAGAGGTGCTTTTCATTACTAAGTAGTCTAGGCGAGGTCCAAATCTGAGTGAAAAGCTTCGTGATTATTTCTTCGTGATCAGATCGAGGAGTGTCACTATTGCATAGGATGCGAGAGACGTGGTGAATATATGTATCATACAATTCATTCAATGAACTTCTGTCTTTGGAAATAAGCTTTTGAATGAGTTGATTTTGGCTCTGCATGTTTTAGCTCCTTAAAATAATAGTCATAATTTTGTAATTCCACTGCAACAATTATTTCAAACTCTAAATTCTTGAATTCGAGATATATAATGTGCGATTTATGTTTAATAGAGAGTTTATTTTACGGAATTTTCTTGAAATTACAGACAACTATTTGATATAGTGAATGCGGAGATGTATGGAGAGGGGATCATGAACATGTGTGGACAAATCCTGTAATGGTTTAGATTTATTGATAATCCTATTTAAGTAGGGATAGGTATGTCAATGGAACCTATACAGGGGACACCGCGTTCATGATTGATAAATGATCAGGACAGGGCCTTAGGCTGCTGTCCTTTTTCGAATCATCTCCTTTCACATTGG
This sequence comes from Anaerobacillus sp. 63XJN7_5_ISO-PGPR-S23-430, assembly GCF_056173695.1. Classification (NCBI taxonomy): domain Bacteria; kingdom Bacillati; phylum Bacillota; class Bacilli; order Caryophanales; family Bacillaceae; genus Anaerobacillus; species Anaerobacillus sp. 63XJN7_5_ISO-PGPR-S23-430. The sequence goes on from NZ_CM149686.1 coordinate 1,030,931, forward strand.
TCAGGTGTTCCTCATAAGGAGGAAATTAAATGAATAACCAAAGGAATCGCATTGCCATTGTTACAGGCGTTAGCCGTCCGAACGGGATTGGTGCTAGCATATGTCGTGAGCTTGCTAGGAAGGGCCATGATATTTTCTTTACTCATTATTTGAAGTATGACGTTAGCACAGGTTATAAGGATGCTACCGAGACGTTCCCAGTCATCTTTAAAAAAGAGCTGCAGGAAATGGGCGTTATAGCTGAAGAAATGGAACTGGATTTAAGTGAGCCTAATGCATCAGAGGACCTTATAGCACAAGTGAAGAAAATGACCGGAGAGCTAGCGATTCTAGTGAACAATGCGACCCATTGTGTAGAAGTGGATCATGATGAATTATCAGCGGAAATCATTGATCAGCACTGTGCTGTTAACGTAAGAGGAACGTGCATGCTGGCTGTTACTTTTGCGAAGCAGTTAAAGAAGCAACAAGCGGAAGGGAGAATCATTAACTTTGTTTCTGGGCAGGATAAAAGCCCACAGCCTGGTAATCTTGCCTATATTACGACAAAAGGAGCGATCTCAGCTTTCACGACATCGCTCTCAACTGAGCTTGCTCCTTACAACATCACGGTTAATGCCATTGATCCTGGACCAACTGATTCAGGGTGGATGGATGATGAACTTCAAACTTTTCTAAAGCCGAAGTTTCCGACAGGACGTATCGGCACGCCTGATGATGCGGCGAGACTGGTTGGTTTTCTAGCGAGTCATGAAGCAAGGTGGATTACAGGACCAATTATTCATTCAGATGGCGGCTTTCGAGACTAACGTTTTTGAGATTATCAAAAAGCGTGCTGACAACAAGTCAGCACGCTTTTCATTAGAACAATACATAGGATACAACAACATATAATAACGCCATTACAAGCGAAGGAGCAGCATAGCGCCACTGACTTCGGAGTGTTTGTGGACGTAGAAGCAAGTACATAATCACGATCGTCATTAACAAACCAAGTCCTGCAATGAAGATGTGAGACAGATCAACTGCAGCTAGAATCGGTCCTTTTCGATAGAGAACATCAGTCAGGGCTAATAGCTGAATGTTAAAGAGATTGCTTCCAAGAATCGAGCCAATCGCCATATTGTAGTTTGCTAGTTTGAAAGCAGCAAGCACTGTGACAAGTTCTGGTAAAGAGGTTGAAGCAGCAATGAGAAAGCTACCGACAAAGCTTGCATTCATACCCGTTGCCTCAGCTAGTCTGTCTCCAGCAATCGATAAAATACTTCCTGATACGAATACAATGAGTGCTGCGACGATAAAGCCAATGACGGCAGTGCGAAGAGAGTAATCTTTTGTAGGGACGTCATCTTGCTCCCCATCGTCGCTTGAAATGTATCTCATTGATAAGACATACAATAATACAATGACAATCATTTCAACCCCGACACCAAATATGGAAATCGTTCCTGGAATTAACAGAGAGACGATTAAAATGACGAGGAAAAGGAGACCGACGAGGGCAGATGGGACATTTGCCTTCGTGTTTACCTTCTGAAACAATCTTCGTCGTCTATAAATTAAGTCTACTACAGCTAAAATTAAAAGGTTAAAAACGTTACTTCCAAGCATGTTACCGACTGCGATATCAGGATTATCGATATACACAGCTGTTAAACTTGTTGTTAATTCTGGAAGTGACGTGGCTCCCGCAATTAAGAATGTCCCTACAACAGCTCCACTTAATGAAGACTTCTTACTAATAACATCACCGAACTGATTCAGGTAAATAGCGGCACCGACAACTACGGCAGCTGCAAGAAGAAAGATAAGAATGATCATGTGTAACTCCTCTCCGCCAGCGCATACAAAAAAACCTGGCACAACAAAATTGTACCAAGGTCTTGCGTACTAAATAGCTTAGCCCGATGAACCAGGTATCGTAATACCGTATTGATGATTCATCAGCCGTTACCGGTCGCTACTCCCCTTGTTACTTTAACTATAGCTCGGTTTAAATTTAAAGTCAACGAGAAGGATTGAACATTGTGTGAGTTTAATAGTAAAAGAAGGGAGGCAGTTTGGATGAATCTAAATTTGTTAGTGATTGGTATTTTAATTCTGATTGTTTCTTATTTGGTAGGCGTAATGAAACAAACGTGGTTATTAGCTGGATTTAATGAAAAAGCGATTCGTGATAAAGCTAGGTTAGGAAGGGTGGTTGGCGGGGGATTTTTACTCCCTTTAGGGGTGATACTTATTCTTCATAGTTTCATTGCTTATCCATATGATCAATGGGTTCTTGCCTTTGCTATGATTAGTTTATTACTGATCGTTTCTGTGTATATCAATCAAAAATTAGTTGAGAAATAGCGGTTAATAGAGAATGGAACTTCCCTCTTCTCCAAAAAAATGAATGAAACTTCTTTCTCATCTCAGTCGTAAAAGAAGAAAGCGATTTATTGAGAGAGGAGGTAGAGAGATGATCGAAGTAATCGTAACGATTATTTTCTCAATCGTCTTTTTAATAGGGATCTATGTACAAGTAACGAGAAGAAAACGGATGGGTTTAACGGGCTTTAAATCAGCTATTTCCCCGAGTTGTTTCTTGATCAGTGCTGCGCTCAATCCTTTAGGCTACTGGTTTGGTTTCCTCGGATTATATAGTTTACTAGGATCAATGCTTTTTCTATTAATAGGAGCTTACTTTGTAAAAGAGATGCAGATGCCAAAAGCACATGAAAGAAGGGAGAACGTATGAAGGGGAAGGCTATACTATTTACAGCATTACTTATGTGCATTACGATGATGAGTTTGCTATCCATTTACTACATACATAAACCTTCCGATGGTATTGCCATTGAAGTAATGATCTCTATGGCTGTTGGTGGAACGTTCATACTACTACAGTGTAAGGGGAGAAGTCGTAGTGGGGAGGACAAAGAATGAAGTTGCTAAGAGTTTTCTTGTTGGTTGTTATCATTGGCGCTGCTAGCAGCATCGCTTGGCTCGGTTTTTCTGGTGGGAACGAAAACCTGTTTCGATTAGTCATCAGCATCACCGTATTCGCATCTCTTTGTTTCTTTTATATAGAAGAAACAAAGAAAAAGCAGCGAAGAGTGACGCTGATTTTCATAGGACTTAGTCTTTTTTCAGTAGTAGCTGGAATTGTTCAATTAATGAATAGCTAACAAGCGCAATAGGTCAACAGAGTCCCTAATGGATTCTGTTGTTGTCTACTTCTCCATCAGATCGATAAATTGTTGCAGCGGTGGTGAAATCCATTTTCGTTTTTTGTATACAATCTGCGTGTAGAGAGTGATGTCATTCGAATGAAATGGAAGCACGGCAACAAGCCCATTTTGAATTTCTCGTTCAACCGCTATTCTTGGTAGAAGCGCAATTCCGAGTTGATCCGCGACACATTGCTTAATGGCTTCAAGACTACTGAATGAAATGATCGACTTCGCTTGTACGTTTGCATCTTTTAGCCATTTTTCTAGAAGAACTCGATAGGCGCAGCCTTCTTCGGTCAGAATGAGCGTTTCCTCCTCTAATTTCTTTAAATCCAATTCATCAAGTTTTGTGAAGTGATGTTGGGGAGGGGCAATTATGACCATTTCTTCCTGACGAATGGGGATCGTTTTTAGATCAGGATGATGTTGTAATTGGTCTAACAAAATAGTGATATCGTACGTGCCATCTACTGTGCCACCAATTAAATTTTGACACTGACCCGATTCAAGTCGGATGCGTAATTCAGGATGCTTTTCTTTGAGCGCTTTAATATAAGGCGTAATATAATACGCCGCAAGTGTTTCGCCAGTTCCAATGCGAATGGTCCCTTTTAAATTGGCATCCGTTCGAAGATGAGCTTCTGCTTCATCTGCAAGCTTGATGATTTCCTTCACGTAATCATGAAGCTGTTCTCCTGATGGCGTTAATCTCATTTTCCTTCCAACACGCTCAAACAGTTTCACGTGATAAAAGTCTTCAAGCTTCTTGATTTGCGTCGTTACACTGGACTGAGCATAACCGAGTTCTTCTGCTGTTTGTGTGTAGCTTCCTGATCGAACGACTTCATTAAAAGTATAAAAGTAATTTAAATCCATCAGACCCTCCATTAATAATTTCGATAGTTAGTATCAATTATTATAGATAACGTTGATGTTTGTTGCAATGATATACTTCTAATGAATAGACGCTTCACTGTAAAAGGAGAGTGTAGTATGAAGATTTTGGCACTATTAGGGAGTACTCGTGAAAATGGTAACTCAGAGTACCTGACAAAAAGAATGCTCGAAGGTACGAACCATACGATCGTTTCTCTTGCAGATAAACACATCAATTCCATTGTCGATGAGAGACATTCAGAAGAAGGGTTCTCACCAGTAGAGGATGATTATGAGGAGTTGCTTGAACTAGTGTTAACGCATGATGTTCTCGTTTTCTCAACACCTCTATACTGGTATGGGATGAGCGGTCCAATGAAGAATTTCTTTGATCGCTGGTCGCAATATTTACGTGATGAACAATTAAATTTAAAAGAAGAGCTAACAAAGAAAAAAGCATATGTGATCGTAACAGGCGGAAGCAGTGCGAAAATGAAAGGACTTCCTCTTATTCAGCAATTTAGCTATATCTTTGAGTTCGTGAAAATGGAGTTCGTCGATTACGTCATCGGTAGCGGTGTGAAGCCGGGGGAAGTAAAGGAAGATCAGTTAGCGCTGGATAAGATAGCGAAGTGGAGAAGTGAGTTTTAGAGAAAGCACGGAAAAGGACGAGATCACTGAGATCTCGTCCTTTTCCGTGTTTTTTTATTGTCCGTTTTGAAACTGCTGATCGAGTTCCCTTAATTTATCGTACGACTCGACTAGGTCATCAGGAACCAATTTCCGCCCAAAATCCCAGGCATTTCGTTCGATTTCAGCAAGAAACTTTTGCTGCTCCTCTTCTTCCTCATACATTAAAATCCTGAGGTCATGTCTGTGCTTCTTAAAATCTAAGTAGTACCCGATCTCATGATATAAAAGGATTTTCGCGATATTTTCTTCGGTTTCTTTTAGTTTGAAATTTACTTTGGCTTGATAGCCGTTCAATTGTAAGTAGTTAAACTTAATTGTATTCGTCGATACGTTATAGCTCATAGGAGCGTTTAGCTCATTGTTAAATTCATAGTTGATTGGTAATTGGTGAAATGCCAATGTGTCTTTAACCAATTCTTCAATATCCCATATATATAGCATGTTTTTAATCACTACCTTTTTTGTAAAGCTTTTCTCGTTAATGCCTTATTTTAAACTATCCACCGCAATACTACCACTATTTTTTCAAGTTGAAACAGTGTGGATTAAAAAAAGGGACATTTCAGCTGAAATGTCCCTTTGTAACGTTATAGAAAGATAAAGTAAAGAATGAACAAAGCACCGAGTGTATACATGATCGGATGAACCTGCTTCCATTCTTTTTTCGCGATCATTGCAAATGGATAAAGAATGAAACCGAGGGCGATCCCTGTTGCCACGCTAAACGTGAGTGGCATCATGATGATGGTGACAAAAGCAGGGATCACTACTTCTAATCTGCTCCAATCAATTTGCTTCACTTCTGTTGCCATAAGGGCACCAACGATAATTAAGGCTGGGGCCGTTACTTCAGGTGTTATCACGCCAAGAATGGGTGAGAAGAAGAGAGCAATAAAGAAGCAAATCGATATTACGACAGATGTGAATCCAGTTCGGCCACCAACGGCAACGCCAGCAGATGATTCTACGAATGAGGCAGTCGTTGATGTACCGAAGATCGCTCCAACAACTCCAGATGTAGAATCAGCAAGTAGCGCGCGTCCCGCATTCGGAATTTCGTTGTTTTTCATAAGTCCGGCCTGACTTGCCACGGCGATAAGAGCACCCGCCGTGTCGAAGAAGGCAACGAATAAGAATGTGAAAATAACTGCTAGAATTTCAGGCGAGAAAATATCTCCTAAATGTTGAAAGACAACACCAAAAGTTGGTTCAAGACTTGGTACCTGTCCAACAACCGAGCCTGGTACCTGCACAAGACCAATAATCATTCCAATAATCGTAGTGATGACAATTCCGTAAAAAATACCACCGCGAATGCCGCGTATCAACATCATTAAGGTAATAACAAACCCAAAAGCAGCTAAAGCCGTCGTAGGATTTGTAAGCTGTCCGATCGAAATAAACGTTTCTTCGTTTCCAACGACGATCCCTGCATTCTTAAGTCCAACAAAAGCGATAAAGAAACCAATTCCAGCTGCAATGGCGTGCTTTAAGTCTTTTGGTATGACGTTAATAATTTTCTCTCGTATTTTAAGTAAGCTAAGAATCATAAAGATAATCCCGGCTATAAAGACGCCTGTGAGTGCAATTTCCCAATCAATTCCCATCCCAATTACAACGGAGAAGGTGAAGAAAGAGTTTAATCCCATACTCGGAGCAATGCCGACAGGGAAGTTTGCGAGTAGGCCAATTAGTAAGGACCCGACGATTGCAGATAGAGCAGTTGCTGTGAAGAGTGCGCCTTTATCAATGCCTGCTTCACTAAGGATAATGGGGTTAACAACTAATATATATGCCATGGATAGAAACGTTGTAACCCCAGCTAACGTTTCTTTTCGGTAATTCGTTTCCCGCTCAGTGAACTGGAAGAAGTTTTTCATGATGGACCCTCCTGATCAATAAAAAAACTCTGGCCAGCAACCAGAGTCAAATCACAAGGAATATGAATGTATTCATTATTCCTTGTAGACAAGCCATTTTCGGTAGCTGGTAGAAACGTTCAGGCCGTATTCCTGAACTTATACAAGGTTTATTTAGATGAAATTTATAACGAGAATCATAACAATGAAAAAAAGGAGGGTCAATCATTTTAATGAATGTTCCAGTATTCAATGTTTTCGCACTTGTATTACAAATGTGTTAATGATTAGCGAAATGTTAAAAATTATGTAATTTGTAAGAATATGAAACAGTCAAGCTTTTTTTGTGGTAATGTAATAAAAAGACAAATTATAAGGGAGAGCGCTATGTTGCTACAAAGCCTTGAAGATGAAATTCATACGCTGCGAATGGTGCTTTATGATCTAGGACAAGAAGCTGACGATTATTCAAGTGGGAAAATACTTCTCTTAAGTAAACGATTAGATGAGAAAATAGTGAAGTATCAAAAGCTGAAAAAATACACACGCAACCATTAAGCTTACATCATATAACAAAAAACAAGCTACCTCATCGAGAGGTAGCTTGTTTTTTGTTTACTTACTACTTATTCATGTAACGGTCAACTTCCCACTGACTTACGTTAAGGGAGTATTCGATCCACTCTTTTTGTTTCTCTTCAATATATACTTTTGAAGTATGATCTCCTAATGCTTCCATAACTACCTTATCTTCACGAAGTGACTTGATTGCTTCTTTCAAGTTAGTTGGAAGTGTTGGAACGTCATCTGTGCTTACTTCATACAGGTTACGCGTTTCTGGTGCGCCAGCATCAAGATCATGACGAATACCTTCAAGTCCAGCGTGGATAACAGCAGCTAGCGTTAGGTAAGGGTTAGCTGTTGGATCTGGGTTACGAATTTCAAAACGAGTACCCATGCCACGAGTTGTTGGTACGCGAATCATACAGCTTCGGTTAGAGTGAGACCATGCCACACTTACTGGTGCTTCATAACCAGGAACGAGACGCTTGTATGAGTTAACGTTCGGGTTCGTAATGGCAGCAAGACCATTTGCATGTGAAAGAATACCAGCCATAAATTGCTTCATTGTTTTAGAAATGCCCTCTGGATCGTTCTCATCATAAAATGCGCTTTCGCCTTCAGTGAAGAGGGAAAGGTGACAGTGCATACCAGAGCCGTTCTCACCTGCGATTGGCTTCGGCATGAAAGTAGCATGATAATCGTGACTTGTCGCAACGTCTTTTACAACGTTTTTGAACGTCTGGATGTTATCAGCTGCTTTAATGACGCTATCGAAACGGAAGTTGATTTCATGCTGTCCCTGAGCTACTTCGTGGTGGGAAGCTTCCATTTCAAATCCAAATTTCTTAAGTGTACGGACGATGTCACGACGTACCTGGTCACCTTTATCTTTTGGTGAAGCATCAAAATAACCTGCGCGGTCATTCATCTTACGAATTGGATAACCGTCTTTATCTAGCTTGAAAAGGAAGAATTCTGGTTCAGGGCCAACGTTTACTGTATAACCCATATCCTCAGCTTCCTTCATCGCTCTTTTCAAAATGTAGCGCGGATCCCCTTCGAAAGGTTCGCCGTCTGGTGTATGAATATCACAGATAAAGCGAGCGATACAATCCTGATCAACAGCGTCCGGTAGGACTTTGAATGTTTCAAGGTCAGGGAAGAGATACATATCACTTTCCTGAATATCAGAAAAACCTGCAATGGAAGAGCTGTCAAACATTGCTTCATTATTCATAACGCTTTCCAGTTCTTCAATTGGAAGTTCAACGTTTTTTGTTTCACCAAGCATGTCCGTAAATTCAAGACGAATAAATTCGACTTTCTTTTCTTTTGCTTCCTTCATGATGTCCTGTTGAATACTATTCTTTGTTAGTGTCATGGATTAAATAACCTCACCTTTAATTTTTTTGTTAGTGTCCATTCTAATGATATTTACAGATAATTGTGTTTTTATGTAAGGATTCCTAACATAAAAGTTAAAACACAACAATTTATTTGAATATGTCAGTAATAATAACCTTAGATAAGAGGGGATAAACCACTTTTTTTCTCACAAAAATTTCATAAAGAGACAGAAAGCGCATACAAAACCTTCTATGAAGACATTTTGAAGAATTAAAATTGTTCGTTGATATCTAGACACATGTATTGAGAAGTGTTATCATTCTAAATGATAATGAATCTCAATATCACCAAAGGGGAGAGGTACATATAATGAAAGTTACAAAAAAGAAGGTTACTTTTATCTTGATGCTTGTGCTCGTTCTTATGTTAGCAGCGTGTGGGAACGAGAATGAGAAAAGCGAATCAAGTGAAGGTGAGAAAACCAATGAGATGAAAACTTTTACGTTGCCTGATGGGCAAGAATTTGATATTCCAGCTAATCCTGAACGAATTGTTGCAACCGATTACGTTGGCTACTTCCTGGCGCTTGGAATTACTCCAGTAGGAGCTCCAGATCAATTTGTTCTTGATAATCCTTATTTTACAGAAGAACAAATTGCGGATATTGAAGATATTGGTACGCCGCCATCTGTTGAGAAAGTAACGTCGCTTGACCCGGATTTAATCATTGTGACGGACCAAGAACAATACGATCTCCTTTCTAAAATTGCCCCAACTGTCCTAGTTCCATTCGGAGCATATGATTCACTAGATGAAGAAGTAACGGCTATGGGAGAAATCGCTGGTAAAGAAGATGCAGCGAAAGAGTGGATTGAACAGTTTGATGAAAAGGCAGCCGCAGCGCGTGAAGAACTAGACGGTGTGATTGGGGAAGACGAGACGGTTGGCATATACGAAGTACAAACAAAAGATTTCTATGTTTTTGGAGATAACTTTGGTCGTGGTGGTCAGGTCATCTACGACGCTCTTGAGTTAAAAGCACCTGAGAAGATTCAAAAAGAAGTGATTGAAGGAGACAACTGGAAACAAATTTCACTAGAGGTATTGCCTGAATATGCAGCGGATCACATGTTTTATACCGAGTATGCCGCTGAGGATAATCAAGATGTACTAAAGGAAACGAAGGAAAGTGCTCTTTGGCAGAACCTCGATGCTGTGAAGAATGGTCATCTCTATGAAATGAACTTTGAAGAAATGTATTACTATGATCCAATTGCAGTAGAAGGTCAGCTAGACCAAATCGTGAAAACATTTAAAGAAAACAATGAATAATGAAGAAATCCTGGTGCCTGGCACCGGGGTTCTTTACTACATAAAGCAAGGAGTTATCACATGTCAAAGAAAGTTGAGCCGACTGCAAAAATAGAAGATCAGCTAGCTGTTCAGTCGCGACCTGTTACGGCTATGCTTATTTTAGTTGCTGGTAGTGCGGCCCTCATTCTGAGTCTTGGACTATCAATCGCGCTTGGAGCAGCGGATATAAAGTTAATGACAGTGTGGCAGGCGATTTTTCAATTTGATCCAACCTCAACAGAACATTCGATCATTCGGGAATTTCGAATGCCGCGTTCAGTTGCAGACATATTAATTGGAGCAAGTTTTGCCGTTGCTGGTGCTATCATGCAAGGGGTAACGCGAAATCCTCTTGCTGACTCAGGGTTACTAGGTTTAAATGCAGGAGCAACTTTGATGATTGCGCTTAGCTTTGCCTTTTTCCCGGGTTTATCTTATAACAATTTGATGCTATTTTCGTTTATAGGTGCTGGTATTGGGGCTGGACTAGTGTTTGGTATCGGTTCCTTATCAAGAAATGGTCTGTCGCCTGTTCGGCTTGTGCTTGCAGGGGCTGCTGTGAGTGCTCTCTTTACTGCCGTGAGTGAAGGAGTCGCCATTCATTTTCAGCTATCACAGGACCTTGCCTTTTGGTTTGCCGGAGGAACAGCTGGTTTGAAGTGGCCACAAATTCAGATTCTATTGCCGTGGATCATTGTAGCCCTCATAGTGGCGCTGTTTCTTTCCAAATCGATTTCGTTACTTAGTCTTGGAGAAGATGTGGCTGTTGGTCTAGGTCAACGTACGAAATTAATAAAAGCGCTAGCAGCAGTTGTTGTACTAGTGTTAGCAGGTGCTGCCGTGTCAGCTGTTGGTCCAATAGGGTTCGTGGGCCTAGTAATACCACATATAGCAAGATTTCTTGTTGGTGTTGATTATCGCTGGATTGTCCCATGCTCAGCCGTTCTTGGAGGACTCTTGATGATTGTTGCCGATATGGGAGCAAGAATGGTTAATGCGCCATACGAAACGCCAATCGGAGCGATATTTGCTCTTATCGGTGTTCCTTTCTTCCTCTTTGTAGCGAGACGTGAAGGGAGGGAGTTATAGTGGATCTAGATTCTTTATTTGACGCACAGCGGAAACGGAATCGCCGCCGGTATTTCATTATGGCGACTTTTCTCTTATTGATCGTTATCACCTTTTTAATTAGCTTGAATACAGGATTAACGAAATTAAGTCCTCTTGAAGTATTGAACACGCTAGTTGGAAATGGAACAGAGCAACAATCGTTGATTCTATTTGAATTTCGCTTACCCAGAATTGTGATTGCTGTTCTCGTCGGTGCTGGTCTTGCCATTTCAGGCTGTATCCTCCAAGGCATCTCCCGAAACGCCCTTGCAGATCCGGGGATCCTTGGAATCAATAGCGGAGCAGCCTTAATGGTCGTGATTTTCATTTCTTTCTTCCCAAAAACAACGGATGCACCCATTCTACTCATGCCGTTTCTTGCATTAATTGGTGGATGTGCAACGGCCATCATCATTTATGCCCTTTCTTATAGTAAAAGAGAAGGGTTGATGCCCCAGCGGTTAATTCTAAATGGAATTGCCATCGCCGCGGGTATTGGTGCCCTTATTACAATCTTAACGCTGCGAATGGATCCATTCGATTACCAGTTCATTGCCATTTGGCTTGCCGGTAAGATCTGGGGAACGACGTGGGTTCATGTTCTAACGTTACTGCCGTGGATTATCGTTTTATTTACGTTCATATTCTATAAAGCGAGGACTCTAGATGGATTAACTTTTGGTGAAAAGCTTGCGACCGGAATGGGTGTGAAAGTAGAGAAAGAGCGTTTCTTGCTCCTAGGTGCTTCTGTTGCCCTTGCATCTGCTTGCGTGTCAGTTAGTGGCGGAATTGGTTTCGTTGGTCTTGTTGGCCCACATCTTGCTCGACAGTTAGTCGGCAATGATCACCGATTCCTATTGCCGTTGTCGGCTCTTGCTGGTGGACTTGTCCTTTTAGTAGCTGATACGATTGGTCGAACGATTCTCGCACCATCTGAGATTCATGCCGGTATTATGGTTGCGATTATAGGAGCTCCATACTTTTTATATTTACTTGCTAGAGCAAAAGCTTAGGAGGCGAACGATGTGAAGAATGAAATATATGACGTGACGATCATTGGCGGAGGACCTATTGGCTTATTTACAGCTTTTTATAGCGGTATGCGCGAGCTTAAGACGAAAGTCATTGAATACCTTCCGCAAGTTGGTGGGAAAGTGACCTACTTCTATCCAGAGAAAATTCTACGAGATATTGGAGCAATTCCTGGCGTCTCCGGAGCTGATTTGATTAAGCAGCTTGAAGAACAGGCGAGCACATTTGATCCAACAATGGTGTTTGGGGAACGAGTAGACGATCTTGAGCGAGCAGAGGACGGAACCTATATCTTAACGAGTCATAATGGAGAAAAGCATTACACACGGACCGTTATTTTAGCGATAGGACATGGGACGCTTGGAGTGAAAAAGCTTCCAGTTGATGGCGCGGAGCATTTTGAAGGGAAGAACCTTTATTATGCCGTCGATCGTGTGGAAAGCTTCAGAGGTAAGCACGTTCTGATTTCTGGAGGAGGCGATTCGGCGATCGACTGGGCGAATCGGCTTGAACCAATTGCAGATAAAGTAACGATTGTTCATCGCAGAGAGGCTTTTAGTGGTCACGAAAGTAGTATCACAGAGATGAACAACTCGGAAACGCACATCAAATGTTCGTGCTACGTATCTGACGTGATTGGTAAGGAGCGTATTGATCAGGTTGTTCTTACTCATGTCGACACAGGTGAAAAAGAAGTAGTTGAAATCGATGCCCTCCTTGTTAATCATGGATTTAATCTCGACTTAGGCGGCATTCAAAATTGGGGAATGACGATGAACGAAGGAAAAGTCGTTACGGATGCAAAAATGGAAACGAGTATACCAGGTGTTTTCGCAGTAGGAGATATCGTCACATATCCCCATCGTTTAACGCTCATAGCAGGCGGTCTTGCGGAAGGACCTAAGGCGTTAAATAGCGCGAAAGCCTTTCTTGATCCTGAGGCTGAAACGATGGCGATGTATTCTACACACCATAAAGATTTTGTAGAAGTATAAGCGGAGGGAGTGAGTGTGGTGATTCAAGCAGAAGATCTTAAAATCGGTTATCAGGAAAACATCATTGTAGATCAGCTGAATTTATCCATACCTGAAGGAGAGATTACGGCTCTTGTTGGAGCGAATGGATCAGGAAAGTCGACCATTCTCAAAACGCTATCTCGATTAATGAAGCCAAAAAGTGGAACGGTTTACCTTGATGGATGTGCCATTCATGAGCAGAAAACGCGCGACCTTGCGAAGGAGTTAGCGATCCTTCCTCAAAACCCCACGGCACCAGAAGGGCTAACGGTTCTAGAACTTGTCACATACGGGCGCTTTCCACATCAGAAAGGACTAAAAGCTCTTACGATAGAAGATAAAGAAAAAATTGCCTGGGCGATCGAAATGACGGGCATCGGAGAGTTTGCCAACCGTCCGATTGACCAGCTTTCTGGTGGTCAGCGCCAGCGCGCCTGGATTGCGATGGCGCTCGCTCAGGATACGAAGATTCTTTTTCTAGATGAGCCAACCACTTTTCTCGATATGGCCCACCAGCTTGAAGTGCTTGAGCTTCTTCAAAAGTTAAATATTCAAGAAAACCGGACGATTGTCATGGTCGTTCATGATCTAAATCATGCCAGCCGCTACGCTGGTCATATGGTGGCGATCAAAAAAGGGAAAGTGAAGAAAACGGGCACTCCGCTTGAAGTGATGAAATCTGATGTATTAGAAGATGTGTTTGGTGTTCGAAGTGATATCATTTACGATCCTCGTTCTGGCCAACCGCTTTGTTTACCTTATGGATTATGTAACGAACTAAGTTATGCTGCTGTGAATGAATGAGCCTGTCCTATTATGGGGCAGGTTTTTTTGATGAGAGACGGAAGGTTATTCTGATAAGAAGGATCAGTTTCTTGTCTGGCGAATGCCTATAGTCATGGAGTTGGGCTGGGGAATACTTTGGTTTCATTATCCATTATTTTTATTCACCGGAGGGATATTCTTGATTAAAGAAATGAAAACGAAGGAACAGTGGCTTGATGTCTATCAGATTATGAAGGAGCTTAGGTCGCATTTGGATGAGAAAGAGTATCTCGCTTTAGTGGAAGAAGCTCAACGTAAGGATATGTACCGACTTTTCGCTCTTTACAAAGGAAAAGAAATCGTGGCGGTGACTGGATTCAAGCCGATGATTACACTTTACTACGGACGGTTTGTTTGGGTATGTGATCTTGTCACTAGTGAACAACATCGTTCGAAAGGGCACGGTGAAAAGCTGCTATCGTTTGTTGAAGAGTGGGCAATTGAAAGTGGGTATGGTGCAGTGGCTCTTTCTTCAGGCATTGCTAAAAAAGAGGCTCATCGCTTTTATCAAGAAAAGATGTCGTATGATCAGGTAAGCTATGTGTTTAAAAAGGTATTGAAGTCATAAACTCTGATCTTAGTAGATTTGTTTCACTGAATGCTATACTTGGTTATAAGACTAATGAAGGATGTGGCAAAGACGTGAGAAGACTAGGACAGACAAATTATGAGATTTCTCCGATCGGCCTCGGAACGTGGCAATTTAGTCAAGGTAGCGGCTTAATTGGAAGCTATTTCTCTACGATTTCTGAAGCCGATATGGACGCAATTGTGAAAATGAGCTTAGACGGCGGGATTAACTGGTTCGATACAGCGGAAGCTTACGGAAAGGGAAAGTCAGAAGAAGCCCTTGCTGGAGCGTTAAATCGTCTTGAAATAAAAGAAGAAGATGCGCTCATCGCGACTAAATGGTGGCCGCTTTTGCGTACAGCAGGATCGATTACAGGAACGATTCAAAAACGAAAAGACGCATTAAAGGGTCGGCGTATTGACCTTTATCAAGTGCACCAACCGTTTTCCTTCTCCTCGCCAGAAAAGGAGATGAATCAAATGGCCTCGCTCGTGAAAGAGGGTCATATTGGCGCTGTTGGTGTAAGTAACTTCAATCGCGATAAAATGGATCGTGCGATTCAAGAGTTGAACCGTCACGAAGCAAGCCTTGCTTCTAACCAGATGAAGTATAGCTTACTCGATAGAAGAATTGAGACAAACGGTGTACTCGATCTTGCGAAGCAAAACGGTGTGACGATCATTGCCTATTCTCCACTTGAACAGGGGATTTTAACTGGAAAATTCCATGATCATCCCGACTTAGCAGCAAACCTTTCTGGACCGAGAAAGCATATGTCTCAGTTCAAACCACAGGGATTAGCTAGAACGCTGCCACTTATTAATGTGTTAAAAGAGATTGGGAATGCTTATGGCGTGGGAGCAGGACAGGTGGCATTAAACTGGCTCGTTCATTTCCATGGAGACACGGTTGTAGCCATCCCAGGAGCTTCGAAATTAAAGCATGCAGAAGATAATGTGAAAGTGTTAGGATTTAAGCTGACACAAGACGAGATGAAGAAAATTGATGAAGAGTCAAGAAAAGTTGCGAAGATGTAATGGAAAGTATGTGTTCTAGCCCGCTCACTTTTATTTTGAGAGCGGGCTATATTTTTAGCATGCTTGTTCTGAAACTAGAGTTACCCTAGTAACGTAAGTAATGAAAAGGGGGGGTTAAATGACTGATCGTCCGATAATTAAAATTGAAAAGTCGATACTTCAGAAACTGTTTGATATAGCTGGATTGGTTTTCTTATGTCTTTCTCTTGGTTATCTTTTGTTAAATTGGTCAGGTCTCCCATCAGAAGTTCCCATTCATTTTGATGTAGCGGGTCAAGCAGATCATTGGGGAAGTAAACTGGTGCTGTTCTTTCTACCTATTTTTGGCATTTTACTGTGGGGTGGATTATCTATGTTAGAGCGCTATCCGCACGTATTTAATTATGTAGTTCACATTACAAAAGGCAATGCTGAGCTACAGTATCGAACGGCAGTTGCTCTTATTCATTTTTTAAAGAACACAATCGCTCTCATGTTTTCAGTTATAACAATCGAAACCATATCAATGGCAAATGGTTCACAGGTTGGCTTAACACCATGGATTCTTCCTGTATTCCTCACGCTTATATTTGGCTCAATTATCATATGTATCATTCAATCAATTAGGTGGAGGTAAAGGGGAAAGTTCCCATCTGATTTGGAGTGAACGAAATGAAGCGTATACATATGAAGAAGAGTAATAAATATGTGGTTTTTGATAGAAATTCCAAAAAAAATCTGCAGAAATTGAGCTTCCGTGTATGGTATAGTGGAGGAGAAGTTTAAACTAAATACATATGTAAATGCTTCATACACAGTTGTATTGTGAATGGAACATTCGTGGGATAAACGAAAGATAAAGGAGCTACGCTATGCTACGCCATGAAGAAGATGTGAAAGTGTTCGCTTTGAACTCAAATCCGGAGTTGGCTCAAGAAATTGTAGAGACACTTGGGGTTAAAGTTGGAAATTGTTCCGTTAAACGCTTTAGTGACGGTGAAATCCACATGAACGTTGAGGAAAGCATCCGTGGTTGCGATACATACCTTGTACAATCGATCGCAGGCTCAGGAAACGACTATTTGATGGAGCTCTTGATTATGATTGATGCATTAAAACGAGCATCAGCTAAAACCATTAATGTTGTGCTACCGTATTATGGATATGCAAGACAGGATCGAAAGACGGGACCAAGACAGCCGATCACAGCAAAATTGATTGCGAATATGCTAGAACGTTCGGGCGCAACGCGCGTGTTAACAATTGATTTGCATGCCAATCAAATTGAGGGATTTTTCAATATCCCAGTTGACCAAGTTTCTGGTATTCCGATCCTTGCTGAATATTTTGAGAACAAAAATTTAGAAAATGTTGTTGTTGTGGCACCCGACAATAGCAGTGCGCTTCGTGCACGTAAATTAGGGTCAATGCTAGACGCGCCAATCGCTTTGATTGATCGTCGCTCTTATGACACAGGAGAACCATCCACTGTGAATGTTATTGGTGATGTTCAAGGGAAAACAGCGATTATTATTGATGATATGATTGATACTGGTAGAAACGTTACGTTTACGTCACGCATTCTTGAAGAGAACGGTGTGAAAGACGTCTACGCGACATTTACCCACGCTGTTCTTTCTGGTCACGCAACGGAAGAAATTGCTGAATCGAACATTAAAGAAGTGGTTGTAACGAATACCATCTCTCTTCCAGATTCAGAAGATCTTGATAAAATTAAAGTCCTATCGATTGCTCCGCTACTTGCTGAAGCGATTCGAATCGTTCAGGAAAAGCTTTCGATTAGTCAAATACGCTAACATGATGAAGGGAACTGATGACTCAGTTCTCTTTTTTTATATGGAATTGTTAATGAATGTTGTTGATCTTGGTCATCAGAGAGCTGAAAGGCGAGTGAAACTATGATTTCACTCGAATGAGCCAAAATCGAGGTATCAACAATATAAGCTAACATAGCTATTTTGTTGCGGCATTTCGAATTAGGGGTAACTCAGGATTGCGAGTCACTCCCGTCATCGACTTGTATTAAACTTGCCTGAATGATGTAACGATCTGGTGCGGAGCCGAGGTAATCAAACGGATAGCACGTGGTGAGTGTGAGAGTGGGGGAATTCTTATCCACAATAACGCTACGATCATGCTCGTCTGTAATCCACGTTTTGCGGATTTGATATTCATATGTTGTATCGTCTAATGTGAGGTAAAGACGATCACCTTTTTTTAGTTGATCAAGGCCGTCAAAAACGGTATCGCGGTGTCCTGCAAGTGCAGTGTGGCCTGCTTGACTTGGTAAAGTTGTGAAATCTGTGTCATACATACCAACTCCCTGTTTCAACGTTTGTTCATCGGTTCCCCAATAGATCGGGTAGAGATATCCTAATTGAGGGATTGTTAATTCACCGATTTTTTCCCCTGTTTTCGCATGAAATGCTTCACTTGATGGTGTAGCATCACTTGTCTGAATCACTTCTCGATTAACTGTCTTTTGATAACCAGTTTCCTCCCAATTCCTTGAAATGGCCTGGGCTTTTTCAGGTTGAAAGGTTGTGACACTCTTCTGACTCCACCATTCATATCCGCTCCAGCCGGTTAAAATCAGACCGATTAAAATGAGTAGAATACTGAGCTTGTTTACCACCATTGATCACCTTCTTTAGAAATCGAGATAGGCGTTCGCCTATCTCGATGGGATGGTATGTGCATTAAGAGTGGACGCGTCTTTTTAATAGTAGAAGAGAGCCGAATGCTGCGATAGCAAGTCCAAGCAACATATAAACAGGATAGCTAGTTGCTGTATCGGCCATTTCAGCGCCTTCGCTGTCAGCTGCTTCTGAGCTTTCTTCACTAGTCATTTCTTCATCGGAAGATTCGCCGCCTGATGTTGCTTCTTCATCAGATGAAGTAGATCCACTATAGGAATGAGTTTCACAAGCTTCTCCATCATTGTCACGGTCAAGGCCGCTTGGGTCCGCATCAGGGTCATTGCTTTCATAATAATTTTGCGCTTCTTCTTGAGAAGAGAAGTCATCACAATTCTTATCATCCGCTGCATACCCTACGTTCGTAAATCCAAATACCAATAAGAAAGTTGCTAACAAAGAAACGAGTTTTTTCATCTTCTTCCTCCCCGGATTAAGTATTTTTTTGCCATCCCTTGTTATATGGTAACAGTTTCCAGTGGATAGTTCATGTAATATGTCAGAATAAATAGAATAAAGAGAATATTTTACTACGGTTAGAAAATGAGTTTCAGTAATGAGGGAATACCTGGGGAATTTAATTTTTCGAGTGAAGAGTGATCTATGCTGATCTTTTTTCCGTTAGCTTTGTATAAAGAGAAACTTCTCTAGGCAGGGAAGTTAGGCGGAAAAGGAGATGGATCGAGTGAAGAGACTATCACTTACTATAGGGATTACCTGTTTGTTAGCGCTAGGCGCATGTTCAGGAGCTGGGGATGAGGCTGGCGGAGGAAATGACGCCACTAATTCTAGTGAAGAGGCGAGCCAATCTAGTATGAACAGTGAAGAGGCTGGTAGTATGTCGAAGAATGAGGAGACTGAGTCTTCAGAAGAAGAACAAATGGATGAGTCTTCCTTTAAGGTTATGATCTCTGAAGAGAAGACAGATGAGCACGAAGGTCATGGTGCACACGTTAGCATCTCTCTTGAGAATGATGAGATGAATCCAGGTGTTCTGATGACAACAATTACTGAAGAGGAAGAGCTCCTTACAGAAGCTAATGTGCGTTTTGAATACTGGAAAGAAGGAGAAGAAAAGCATACCTACACAGAAACAGAAGAGAACGGTGAAGGCATGTATGAGGGGACATCAGAAATCTCCGATCCAGGAACGTACAAGCTGAAAGTTCATGTTGAGAAGGGGGAAGAGCTTCATACACATAAACCTTATGTGCTTGAAGTCACGGAGAAATAAGTGTGGAACGGAAAAGGCGCAGTGGAGAAAATCCACTGCGCTTTTTTCGACATTTATTGAGTTTATTCGGGCGGTGACAGGCACCATTATCCCTTCAATACTTGATCTATAGCGTAAGCAACGCCGTGCTCAGTATAGTCTTTAGTCACCCAGTTTGCGGCTTCTTTGACGCGGTCTTGAGCGTTACCCATTGCGACACCAAAGCCAGCTTCGCGTATCATCGCAATGTCATTCATGCTATCGCCAACGGCCATGACATTCTCCATTGAAAGGTCAAGCCAGTCGCAAACTTTCATGAGTGCTGCAGCTTTATTAACGCCAGATGGATTGATTTCAAGGTTTGTTGGGCTTGAATTCGTTACTTCAAACGCCTCATTCGCTGTGACTTCATCAGTAATGATTTTGCGAATATCATCGTCTTTAATATCAAAGCCAAATTTCAACCATGTGTAGTCATTGATTTCTCGGTCAAACGGCTTTTGTGTATTAAATACGCCTTCTGTTGTAGATGACCAGAAATACACATCATGCTTCACTTTTAGTTCCCACAAACGTTCAACAAGTTCATAATCCAGGTGAGAGCTATCAACTAGGTTTAGTTCTTTATCAAAAATCTGTCCGCCGTTTACTGTAACTAAGTAAGCGGAGTGTCCAAGTTGTTCTGCGATATCTCGGCAGAAAGGCAGTGAGCGTCCCGTGCTTAACACGACGTGAATGCCTTTCTCTTTCGCGCGCTGAACAGCCGCTTCATTTTCTTCTGACACGTCTCCGTCATGATTGACAAGAGTGCCATCCATATCTAATGCAATTAGTTTGATTTCTTTTTCCATCTCTACCACTCCTATTTTTCGCTATCTCTATTTTAATACACTTTTTTGTCGAACTGTAGTCGTGATCCCTAAGACCTGATATTGCATTTAACGATTATAACATGATTGTGCCTAAGAGGTTAGAAAGCAGGGATATTAAAGCTTTATCTCATTTGTTAGGAGGGTGCGTAGCCATAATCTCGTTTTTTCATCGGAAAATAGATGAAAAATTTTAAATTTTCACAACGTATTTCTACAAAAAAACCTATAACTAATTTCCAAAAATAAGTTTTATCGTTTCTTTTTCGAGGAACTGAAAAAGTGGACTGTTCGTATCACCAATTTGGTGAAGCAGCTGCCTCATTAGCTGAGGAATCATAAAAACCAAAGAGGTGAAAGAAATGAATCCGGAACAAATTGGATTCGCGTTGTTGTATATCGGTGTTTTTCTTCTAATAGGGAAGATCATTCGTTTGAAAGTAAAGGTCTTACAGAACTTATTCTTACCTTCCTCCATTATCGGTGGATTTATCGCATTGCTTCTCGGGCCACAAGTGCTTGGGAAAATTATGCTGAACTTCGTTTCTGAAGATCATTTTCTCGCAAATGGAATTATGACGGGCACAATTATAGAAGTATGGTCAGCATTACCAGGTTTAATGATTAATGTTGTCTTTGCATCACTATTTCTTGGAGCAACAATGCCAAAGCTCCGAGATATTTGGACATTTGGTGGTCCACAACTAGCATTCGGTTGGGCGATTGGCTGGGGACAATATGTGATCGGTTTACTCGTCGCCATTCTAATCTTAACCCCATTCTTCGATATACCGGCTATGGCTGGGGCGCTGATTGAAGTAGCGTTCGAAGGTGGTCACGGTACGGCTGCAGGTATGGCAAGTACATTTGAAGAGCTCGGATTTGAAGAAGCATTTGACCTCGCTATCGGTCTTGCGACGGTAGGTGTGCTTTCAGGTGTTATCTTCGGTATTATTCTAATTAACTGGGCCGTTCGTAGAGGTAAAACCAAAGTGATCAAAGACGTGAATGGCTTCTCTGATCTACGTAAGCAGGGCATTATGGAATATCAAAATCGTGAACCAGCGGGTAAAATGACGACTCGCCCTGAATCAATTGAACCTCTATCGTTTCACTTATCAATTGTGATGCTTGCGATTCTGATCGGTTGGTTAATTCTTCAGGGGTTAATTGGTCTAGAAAGTATTACGATTACAAATTGGACAGGCTCAAGCTTCATGAAGTATATACCGCTATTCCCGATCGCGATGTTCGGTGGTATTATTCTTCAAGTCTTCTTCAGCAAGAAAGATAAATACAATCTTGTTGATCGTCGTATGATCAATCGTATTCAAGGACTTGCGCTTGATGTGTTAATCATCACAGCCATCGCAACAGTTTCCCTTGATGTCATTGGTGAGTATCTCGTGCCATTCTTAATATTGGCTGTAGCAGGAATTTCATGGAACTTATTTGGTTTCCTTACCCTTGCTCCAAAAATCATTCCAGACTACTGGTTTGAACGAGGTATCGGTGATTTCGGTCAATCAATGGGTGTTACAGCAACTGGATTGCTACTAATGCGCATCGTTGACCCTGATAATGAATCTCCAGCATTTGAAGCATTTGGTTACAAGCAGCTCGTCTATGAGCCGTTCCTTGGCGGTGGACTAGTAACGGCGCTATCTGTACCATTCATCGTTCAATTTGGTGCGGTAGCTGGCCTGATTTTCTCGATCATTATGGTGATCGTAGGGATCTTATCAGGTATCTTCTATTTTGGTAAAGGAAAGCATATTAAGAATAAATAAAAGCAAGCGCCATTCCTATTTTTGGGAATGGCGTTTTTTTCGTGAGAAAAGTGAGCAACAGTTGGGATCGTGTGAACCTTATGAAACGATCTCCCTTTTGAGAAATGAAGTTCTAGTAAATTAGAAACTTTTCCCTAATTGCGATATAATTAACAGAATATATCGAATTTGCAACATATCATTTAAACTCTCCCAAAGGAGGCATCATTGCATATGGTCACTTCCCATAATCGCCTTCAACCAATAACCGTAACCCCGCCTTCGCTCCAAGATATTTGGATCGCTAAGAAGCGCATTGCATCATTTATTAAAACAACCCCTCTCGTTCAATCAGAAAGACTTTCAAGTGTAAGTGATACAGCGGCTTATCTTAAATTAGAGAACCTTCAGGAAACGGGTTCGTTTAAATTGCGGGGAGCAGCCAATAAGATTCTGAGTTTGTCAGAGGAAGAACGGAAGAAAGGTGTTACGACGTTCTCTACCGGTAATCACGGATTAGCGGTGGCTTATGTAGCAAGGCTGCTTGGAGTGAGAGCACATATTTGCATCTCGAATCGCGTTCCTATAAATAAAGTGAAGAAGCTTAGTGAGATGGGAGCGGAAGTTCGAAAAGCTGGTCAAAATCAAGATGATGCTGAGGCGTTTAGCTATGAACTGCGAGATCGGGAAGGGATGACGGTTATTAAACCATTCGATGATCCTGAAGTCATCGCTGGACAAGGAACGATTGCACTTGAACTACTTGAAGAACTTCCGAACCTCGATACGTGCGTGATCCCTTTGTCAGGAGGAGGCCTTCTATCAGGAATTGCACTCGGATTGAAAGCGACGAATCCGAACATTCAGGTAATCGGAGTTTCAATGAAGCGTGCAGCTGTGATGTACGAAAGTGTTCGCGCGAATCGTCCCGTGATTATACCTGAAGAAACAACGCTAGCTGATAGTTTACTAGGTGGGATAGGGACGGATAATCGATACACGTTCACGATGGTGAAGAATTACGTGGATGATATCGTGTTGCTTTCAGAAGAAGAGATTGCGCGTGGCATGTCCTTTCTATTCCGACACCATCAGATTGGAGTTGAAGGAGCTGCAGCAACAGCTGTTTCAGTCCTTTTACATAAAAAAACGAGAAAAATAGGGTTGAGAACAGCGGCGCTTGTAAGCGGGAGTAATGTGGATGTTGACCGTTTGCTTGAGATCATTTCCGCACACAAGGATGATGAAGATGGCTGTTAATCTTTGGGAAATCACAACGTTACCAATGCTTGCGGATGCAAGAGTCCTTTCTGGAAAGTCTCATCTCGAACAAAAACAAGTCGAGTGGGTCTCAGTAATTGAAACACCTGTTGAAAATTTTGTGCGTCAGTATGAGTTCGTTCTTTCCACTGGCGTGGGTCTTGGCAACGATTCAGATGCTTTGCTTCGTTTTGTCCAGGATGTTTATGAATCAGGCGCTTCAGCCCTTGCCCTTGCAACAGGTCGACATTTATATGATATTCCAAAACGGGTGATTTCCTTCGCAGAACAGAGGGGTTTTGTTCTTATTGAAATGACCTGGGAAATTCGGTTTTCCGATGTGATTCATTCTTGTATGGAGAAAATTAATCACTATCAGCAGGAAGAGCTGAAGCGATCAGAAGAGGTACAGCAACGTCTCTTAGAAATGGTTCTTCAAGGCGGGAGCTTTTCAGATATAGCTCGTTATGTTCATAAACATCTCAGCTCTCCTGTCCTGATCACTGACCCTTTAGGAAGAGTGAAAGGCAAAGCAGGGTGTACCACTGAACATGTTATTCATTGGCAACGCCACTGTGAGTGCCATGTGACCGTTGTTCATGATGGAAATCTTCATCCTCTTCATAAAAAAATGGAGAAAATCGTCATTGGTGATACTCCTGGACTGTTGATGAGAATTCAGTCTGCAGGTAAGGAACAGGGTCAAATGGTGATATTTTCCGTTAATCATCCGAACAATTTGGATACGAATCTTCTTGAGCATGCCACAACTGCTGCGGCCCTTTCTTTTCTAAAAGATAGCGCGATTGAAGAGACGGAAATACGATTAAAGGATGATTTTATTCTTAGTTTAGCAAATGGAGAATTTGTATCGAAAGAGCGTCTTCTTTCAAGAGGAAAACTCCTCGGATATAACCTCACGCTACCCTATGTTTGTGTTGTAGGGGAACTTGATAATCTTGAGGAGCTATTCAGAAAAAATCAAGATGGATTTGCTTCTTACCAACACTGGTTTGAAAGTATGATCTATTATGTGAGCGAGGAAATTCTTCTTGCTGGAGAAACGATTCAGAAGAGAGTTCTGACAACCGTTCAAGAATCGAAGCTACTTATCTTTCTAGAAACGACCCCTGGAACGAATGAACTTGTGAATCAATACCTCGACTTATTGGAGAGGAGGTTGAGCCGATTGCTTCCTGGGGTCTTGCTTACTTGGGGGATCGCGCAGCATGGTGATGGCGTGATTGTTTTCGAAGACAGCTACAGTAAAGCATGCGTAGCTCTAGAGCTTGGAAGAAAACAAAAAGGCGCGGGCAGTCGAATTGATTATGAAGATACGAAAATCAATCGTTTGTTGCAACGTCTCTCGTATGATAAGGATGTGCAGGAGGTTACGATGTCAACGATCACCCCGCTCGTTGATTACGATGAGAAGCGAAAGATGGATCTTATCGGTACGTTCACTGCCTATCATTTAAATAATGGGAACGTAAGTCAAACCGCTCGAAAGCTCAATCTTCATAGGCAGTCTCTTCTGTATCGACTAAGAAAAATTGAATCGTTGACAAGGCTATCTTTAGTGAATCCTGATGACGTGTTTTTACTTGATTTAAGCATCAAAATTTGGTCGGTTGGGTTAAGAGATTCCGACGTTTTAAAGGAGGGACGCTTTTGACTTCAACGGAATTAAGTCATGATCATTTGAAGCTGAATGAATTAAGCTATATTAAGATAAATGCGCTTCTCCTACTAGCTATTCTTCCGTTATCAATTATTGGATACTTTCTAGCGGTATCGAACGAATCGTTGTTTTTTGTTTACGAATGGTCCCTTGTCGTCCTACTTTCTTGTACTTTCCTATTGTCGATTGTTACTGCATTGGTGTACAAAAGTTCCTTACTATGGCTATCATTCTCTTTTTTAGCTTTCATTCTTCAGTTTGCAGTGTTCTGTCTGTTTATAGGCCCTTATACATTTTATCCGCTGTTCTTTGCTTACTATGCAATGGCTACTATTTCGTTTATTGTTTCGATTATCACTTTTAAAAAAGGTCTACCTTATAGGTTTATTACGGTGATTTTCATGATTGTAACGGTCATTATGACATTTTATATGATTCTATTGCACAGTCTATGGGGAGTGAACTGGATTTAGGAGCTGTCTTATTTGAACATACTTTAAACGTAATGGAGGCGAATGAGTGATGGCGACTGCGAAAGGCAAATTACTTCAGGAGTTTAACGAAGCATTTATACGAGGGAATAAGGAAATTGTTTTAAATAGTGTGACAGATGATATTAAGTGGAATATGGTAGGCGAAGATGAAATTAGTGGAATAGATGCATTCGAGAGAGCGTTTCAGGAGATGCCTCGAGAAGGAAAGATTGAATTAACCATTAAGACGATTATTACGCATGGCATCACTGCCGCTGTCGAAGGAACAATTCATACAACGAATGACTTAGAAGAGAAGAAAGTCTATGCTTTCTGTGAAACCTATCGATTTAATAAGTTCAAGGATGGAAGAATTAAAGAAATAACAACTTATATTATTGAAGTAAAATCGTAATGTTCAGAAGGTGGTACCCGGGTGGGGGTACTGCCTTTTTTGTTTACAAGAGAACTCTCATGATTAAAATTGTCTAAACCGAAAAGGTAAACTTCATACAATTTAGCGGATGTCTTAAAAACCTCCTGTTAGGTATGATGAATGTAATTAATTAACTAAATATTCAGAAATAAAATAGCGGGAGGGGGAATGATCTCGATGCAATCATTTGAGATGAGTGAATTTCAGGAGCGGATTCAGCGCACGAAGAGACGGATGGAAGCGGAAGGGCTTGAAGTGTTGTTGATCACTGATCCAGCAAATATGAATTATCTCTCTGGTTATGACGGTTGGTCCTTCTATGTTGATCAGATGGTCGTTGTCATCATTGATGAAGAGCATCCGCTCTGGATCGGCAGAAAAATGGATGCGAATGGTGCGAAAGCGACGACGTGGCTCTATCGTGAGAACATCATTTCCTATACGGATGACTATGTTCATTCAGACGTCAAGCATCCAATGGATTTTGTAGCAGATATTCTGCGACAAATTGGTCAGGGAAATCGCGTCATTGGTGTGGAGATGGGGGCTTATTATTTCTCGGCCCTTGCGTTCGAACATCTAAAAAAAGGACTACCGAATGCGGTTTGGAAAAACGCGACGCTGCTCGTCAATCATGTGAGGATGATCAAGTCAGATCAGGAAATTGCGTATATTCGCAATGCGGCAAGACTTGTTGAAGGTGGCATGACAAAGGCGATTCAGTCCATTGCAGAAGGGGTTCGTGAATGTGATGTGGTTGGCGATATTTATCAAAGTTTGATTCGTGGTACGCCTGAGTTCGGCGGTGATTATCCTGCTATTGTGCCCATGCTCCCTTCTGGTGAAAACACATGTACACCGCATCTAACTTGGTCTGATAAAAAGTACCGAGATAAAGATCTCGTTATTATTGAGCTGGCTGGCTGTTATAAACGATACCACTGTCCAATGGCTCGAACGGTATCGATCGGTCCTCAGGAAGATCGAGTGAACGACATCGCAAGTGTTGTCGTTGAAGGATTGAATGAAGCTCTTGCATTTGCGAAGCCAGGCGTCACGTGCGAGGAATTGGAGGAAGTTTGGCGCAGAACAATTGCGAAGTACGGTGTTATCAAGGATTCGCGGATTGGGTATTCCATGGGGTTGAATTATCCGCCAGATTGGGGTGAACATACGGCGAGCATCAGACAGGGGGATCGAACAGTATTGAAGCCGAATATGGCTTTTCATATGATTCCAGGAATCTGGTATGACGATTTTGGTATTGAAATTAGTGAGTCTTTTTACGTCACTAATTCAGGCATTGAGGTGCTGGCAAACATGCCGCGAAAACTAATTACCGCAACAAATCTTTTTGCGATGGATAATGATGCGGTGTAGGAGTGATGTGATGATTCTTTTAACAGAGGAAGAGATTCGAAAGCATGTTGGTCTGAATGCGGAGACCATTCAAGTAGTGGAGGATGCGTTCACGAGTCTTGCTACAAAGCGAGTAGAGATGCCTCCGATTATGCGGATCGATATTCCTTCTTACAACGGAGAAGTTGATGTGAAATCAGCTTATGTGGAAGGACTAGATTATTTCGCGATCAAAGTATCAACGGGTTTTTTTGATAATGACAAACGAGGATTACCTAGTGGAAATGGTCTCATGATGCTTTTTGACTCACAAACAGGAAAGCCTGAGGCGCTCCTTCTCGATAATGGATATTTAACGGATATTCGAACTGCAGCCGCAGGGGCAGTGGCGGCGAAGCATCTTTCAAGAGAAGACGCACGAACGGCAGGAGTTATTGGATCAGGAAGTCAGGCGCGCTATCAGCTTGAGACGATTTCACGCGTACGTCCAATTGAAAGACTACTAGTGTATGGGCGGAAGGAAGAGAACGTTGCGCGCTATATGAAAGACATGGAGGCTGGGCTTGGGATAAAGGTTGAGGCAGCGAGCGCGGAAGACGTTGTACGGAATAGCGATATTGTGGTGACAACCACCCCTGCGACAACCCCGATTATCAAAGAGGAATGGCTGCACAGCGGCCTTCATATTACCGCGATGGGATCAGATGCCGAAGCGAAGCAGGAGCTTGAAGCGGGAGTTCTAGAAAGGGCGGACCTTCTTGTATGTGATGTGAAAAATCAGTCTCGTATACTAGGAGAAATTCACCATGCGGTTAATAAGGAACAAATGATGAAGAAGGCAATTGAAATTGGTGAGATTACGGCGGGGCGTATGAAAGGCAGAGTGACTAACGAGCAAGTAACGGTATGCGATTTAACTGGAACGGGTGTCCAGGACACAGCGATCGCTCTGTATACGTACAACTTGCTTAAGGAAAAGAAAGCATGGGCATCCATTCACTAGTTAGAAAAAGGAGATGATGAAGATGAAGAAAACAAACAATGGGACAAAAGCGGTATGGGCAGGGGAAAAGGATTATCTTGTACATGGGGCCACTCAGGTTCCGGTCGTTCTTAGTGTAGCTTATGGGTATGACGATATGGACGAATGGTATGAAGTTGCGGTTGGAAACAAGAAGGGACATATTTACGGACGAAATACGAATCCAACTGTTCAGGCTTTTGAAGACAAAGTGAAAGCTCTTGAAGGGGCTGAGTCAGCTACTAGTTTCTCGACGGGGATGGCCGCCATCAGCAACACTCTCTCGACTTTTCTTTTGCCTGGCGACCGTATCGTATCCATTAAGGATACATATGGAGGTACGAATAAAATCTTCACCGAGTTTCTGCCAAGGTTGAACATCGAAGTCGTGTTATGTGAAACAGGAGATCACGAGATGATTGAGGAGGAAGTAGCAAAGGGATGTAAGATTCTCTATCTCGAGACGCCAACAAATCCAACGGTAAAAATTACGGACATCAAGCGCATGGCGAAAGCAGGTCACGATGTTGGTGCACTTGTCGTGGTAGATAATACGTTCGCTACGCCAATTAATCAAAATCCGCTCGAGCTCGGTGTTGATCTTGTGCTTCATAGCGCAACGAAGTTTCTCGGTGGCCATGCCGATGCACTTGGAGGCGTTATTTGTGGAAGAAAAGAACTGATCGAGAAAATCTACCACTACCGAGAAATCAATGGAGCGACAATGGATCCGATGGCCGCATATCTCCTTTTAAGAGGTATGAAAACATTGCATCTAAGGGTGAAGAAACAGTGTGAAAACGCGATGAAGGTTGCGAGATATCTCCAAACTCAGGAGCTTGTAGAAGCCGTTTTTTACCCGGGGCTTGAAACGCACCCAGGCCATGAGATTGCGAAGAAACAGATGAAGGATTTCGGAGGAATGTTCAGCTTCTCTGTGAAAGGCGGCGTTGAAACGATGCGTCAGTTACTTCCAAAATTAAAATATGCCAACCGAGCGGCGAATCTCGGGGCGGTGGAAACGACAGTAGGACCTTCTCGTACAACGAGCCATGTTGAATGTACGCCAGAAGAGCGGGCACTTATGGGCATTCCAGAAGGTCTCGTCAGATATTCAGCGGGAATTGAGGATGTTGAGGATTTGATTGCTGATCTTGAACAGGCGTTCCAATCCGTATCCAGCGAGGCGAAGGTGTAGACAGAAGGCAAAGGAGGGACGGTCATGGCGCCGAAGCATACGGAAATGGAGCGAGCGGAGGCGATGAAGGAGGAGTTAGTAAGGTTTCGGCGAACGCTTCATGCGCATCCTGAACTGAGCTTTCAAGAGAAGCAAACGGCTGAATTCGTTGCTACAACTTTACGGGAAATCGGTGTGCCTCACATTCACGCGTGTGGGGGGCATGGAGTAGTTGGAACAATTAGTGGAGGAACAGGACCAACCATTGCCATTAGAGCTGACATGGATGCCCTCCCTATTCACGAATCAGGTACTCACGCCTATTGTTCGAAGCACGATGGCGTGATGCACGCCTGTGGTCATGATGCTCACACGGCGATGTTACTTGGCGTTGCGAAGCTGCTAGTTGAGGATCTGCGTAATGGAAGTCTTCAAGGTACGGTGAAGCTCATTTTCCAACCTGCTGAAGAAGCAACGGATGAGAGCGGCCTTTCAGGTGCTTCTTATATGATTTTGGATGGGGTGTTAGACGACGTGGAAGCAGCTGTTGCGCTTCATGTATGTCCATGGCAGCCGGTAGGTGTTATTCAAGTAAATGATGGAGATAGCATGGCGAATGTCGACATATTTGAAGGAGTGATAACTGGCTCAGGGGGGCACGGAGGGTATCCTCATTTGGGATCGGATCCGATCTGGATGTTATGTTCTGTGCTTCCAGCGCTCTATAGCATTGTGAATCGTCGCATTTCGCCCCTTGAGACAGCAGTGGCAAGCATTGGTGAGATTCACGCTGGCAGTGCTAGCAACGTTATTCCAGATGAAGTGAGGATAGTTGGAACATTTCGGTCTTATTCTTCAGAAGCGAGAGAGAAATTAACCATAGAGCTTGAAAAAGCATTTAAGATAGCGGAGGCACTTGGCGGGACATATGAGTTTCATGTTGAGCATGGCGAGCCTGCTCTCAGAAATTCACCGCGCGTGAATCGCATCATTGAAAAGGTTGTGACTGAGTTAGATCCAGAAATGGAAATTGCGCATGGACCATTTGGCCTGGGCGGTGAAGATTTTGCCTATATGGCAGAGCGAGTGCCGGCAGCGATGTTTTTCCTTGGTAGTGCAATAAGAGACGGGATTAGTAGGGAGCTTCATACACCTATATTTGATATTGATGAACGCTGTCTTCCGATTGGAACAGCGATTCTAACGAAAACAGCGCACGAAATGCTTCAATCAATCTAAACGGAGGTGTCACAAGTGGCGCATCGCATCGCCTTCATAGGCTTTGGGGGAGTTGGTCAGGGACTCGCCGACATTATTTTGAATTAAGGTCGATTATCAGGGTTTTATAGTAGAGCGCTATTTATTTCCCTTAGAAGGCACCATAAGGAAAAGGAGCGCTCTCTGATCGAAACGACTTCTGCACAAATTGCTGCTTCCAAGCAGGAAGATGATCACTAAGACTTTCTAAGCTCTAGTCTAGTAAAATAGTACAAAATTCGACTCCATTTATTAGAATCTTCTAAACTATTGTTTAAATTTCGTAAAAATCGGTTAAACTGTAATTAATCGCATAGAAAACGTTAACACGTTTCTATAAATATGAATGGAGGATTGGATGATGGAGAATCGAAACGTCTACCAAAATCAGATTTCGGAAAAGAGACAGGAAATGGTCGAACAGCTCATCGCACACATCAATGCTTCCAGTATCGAACAAAAACAGGACATTCTAAAGAAAGAAATTGACCAGGCCCTTGATTCTCGTGACCGCGAGTCATTCATGCAGCTAACCGATCGCCTTAATTCACTCACATAATGAAAAAGTTGGTATATATTCCAAACCGCTTGCTTATAATCTAGTAATCAAACACTCTGGAGGAGATGTGGATGCTAGATTTGGCAGCGGTTTTTTATGTTGTGATGGACTGGATGACCGAAAACAAAGGGTACAAACTTCAATCAGTCTTTCTCTTCGGTGGGCTAGGTCTATCTTTTGTAACTTATTTCTTATGGTACTTAAAAAAGGGATATAAAACGGTATGAAGTAGGAAGATGAACTGAATCTGATAGGGAACTTAACAGCTTATTTCCGCGGAAATTGAAATAATTCCGCGATAATCGGTTTTTTTCCGCGAAAACATCACTTAATTCCGCGAAACGCTCTTTTTATCCGCGAAATATAAAAAGACACCCCGTAGGGCATCTTTAAAAAGGAATCGTGATCTCCTTACTATTCGTGATCGTTTCTTTCTGGTCATCGAATACGTTGCTCGTGTGAATCGTAAGCGACTGGAGATTCTCAACGTCAGTTTCGTTCAATACGAAACCGAGCTGACCGATCCGTTCTTCACCCGGAGCAAAATCTCCGTAAAGACTCTCCAAGTAAAAATCATCGTCGTATCCTTTTTTCTCTCCATCACTCGTTTCAAGTAAGGAAACAGGAGCGAAGTTAACCGTTTCATCCGATGTGTTTTTCATATTGACCCGAACCTTCACATAGTTGAATTTCTCTTCATTCGTAGAATATCCGTGGAAGAAATCAATCAAGTCAGGGGAGGGCTCGTATTTCATTACTTTAACATCTGAAATGGTTAACTCAACATCACCAATTTCTGTTTTCTCGTTATAATCAGAAACAGCTTTTAACTTAATGGAACCGTCTGCATCCTGGAATGTTTGACCAACTTCTGTTAGCGAGCTGTCATCAGGCGCCTGAGGGCTGTCGATTACAATAGTATTCTCTTTTTGTTCACTCTTCGTTTCAGACTTTTCGGTAGTTGTAGAATTCTCTGTTTGTGATTCCGCACCCTTTTCAGTATTGTTCGCTGCACACCCTCCGAGAAAAAGGGATGCTGATAAAAGCGCAACAAGTACATAATTCACTTGAACCAAACTCCTTCATCAGTAAGAAAAGTCCCGATGCATTTAAAGCAACGGGAGTTTCTTCCTTATTTGTCTTTCTTGTGGTGATCGTTGTCATGGTCACGATCGTCATCTTCATCATGATCGTCGTCTTTCTCGTGATCGCCTTTCTGTTTCGCATTTAGAAGATCCATCACCAATTGCCCTGTTTCACTATTGTCGTGAAGACCTGCGAACTTTTCAGATTGTGGACCGTAAGCATAGACGTTCACGTCAACACCAGTATGTCCGGCAGTTGTCCAGCCAGTACCTGAACGGAGATCAAAGATTTTTTCAATGGCATTGTCAATTTCTACAACGTCATTCGTTTCAGTGGCTTTTTTGACAGAAGTGATTTCTTCAGATGTTAAGTCAAGATCGATGTTTTCGGTAAGTGTTTTCTCAACATCAGCGCCATCAGCGATCTGTGCTGCCATGTAGTCAGGTGTCTTTTTCGCTGCTTTTAGTGGGGCAGGATCCCATTTGTATTCACCGTCACGTCCCATTGCGAAGCCACCAGTAGAGTGGTCAGCCGTTGTAACGACGAGCGTATGCTTGTCCTTTTTCGCAAATTCAATCGCTGCTGCGTAAGCTTTCTCGAAGTCTTCCATTTCACTCATCGCTGCCACAGCGTCGTTATCATGACCAGCCCAGTCAATTTGACTACCTTCTACCATAAGGAAGAAGCCATCCTTATCTTCACTTAAGCGGTTAAGCGCGGCATCAGTCATTTCTTCAAGAGATGGTGTATCTTCTGTACGGTCGATCGCTTTATCCATTCCTTTTGGAGCGAAAAGGCCAAGGATTTGTTCGTTATGATCTTGATTAAGCTCATCCTTCGATGTTACATAGCTGTAGCCATCTTCTTGAAATTCTTCTGTTAGGTTGCGATCTGAGCGCTCGAAGTAAGATGTTCCTCCGCCAAGTAGTACATCTACTTTATGCTCACCGTTAATCATCTCATCATAATAATCGTCAGCGATGTCGTTGTAGTTATTGCGATCTTCATCATGCGCACCGAACGATGCTGGCGTTGCATGGTTAATTTGAGAAGTAGAGACAAGACCAGTTGCTTTCTTATTTTCCTTAGCTTCTTCTAGAACGGTCTTTACTTCGTTTTTGTCCACGTCAACTGATATCGCGCCGTTATAAGTTTTTACCCCTGCAGCCATTGCCGTTCCTGCTGCAGCAGAGTCCGTTACGCTTTCTTCAGGATCCCATGAATACGTTTCTTGAGCGCCTACTAGATACTCATCAAAAGCTGTTTTTTCCATATAAGGTGTTGTTTTATCATCCATAAATGAGCGGTAAGCCGTTGTATAGCCCGGCCCCATACCGTCACCGATTAAGAAAATGACATTCTCGATTTCATTCTTATTTTTTTTGATGTTATCGGATTTCGCTTCTGTATCTGTAGATACACCAGCATATCCTGCAACGGCTAATGATGAAATCACAGCGAATGGAATGAGTTTCTTTTTAACATTTTTAGTAAACATGTGTAGGTTCCCCCTGAATCATTTTTTCTCACAGCCCATAGTCTACGTGATAGATTTGAAGTGAATGTTAATAGATTGTAAGGATGCTATTAAGAAAATCGGGATTAAATAACTAGTCGTAATAAGATAGTGACCTGCGAATGACCGAATAAACTTGCGGTTTCGAGACTATTTTCACAGAACTAGTTATTTGAAGAGTACTTAGGAGTTAAGCGAATAAAGTAGTCAAGGACGGTTTCAAACTGTTAAAATTATCTTAATAATGAAACAGTTGGAGGAATGCTAAATGGATTTACTTATGAACGATTCTGTTATTTATGATTTTAATAAGTCTCATAAGCCAGTAAAAGTTGTTCCATCAGGCGCGACGATAGAAATTGTGACGTATGACTGTTTTGAAAATCAGCTTCAAACCGAAGAAGATGAGATTAGCGGGATTGATTGGAACCGAGTGAATCCAGCGACTGGGCCAATCTATGTGAATGAAGCAAAACCTGGAGATGTGTTAAAAGTGACGATTGAAAAGCTCGAGATTGGAGATCAGGGTGTTATGGTCGTTGGACCGGAGCTTGGTATTATGGGGCACCGTTTGAAAGAGATGGAGTCTAAGATTATTCCTATTCAAGATGGCGTAGCCCACTTCAATGGCCTTATGATTCCGCTCAATCCGATGATCGGAGTGATTGGAGTTGCGCCTGAAGGAGAAGGCATTTCATGCGGCACCCCTGGGGCTCACGGTGGAAACATGGATAACAAGATGGTAACAGTAGGAGCCGTGCTGTATTTCCCAGTATTTGCGGAAGGAGCACTGTTTGGATTAGGTGATTTCCACGCGGCAATGGGGGATGGAGAAGTCAGTGTATCGGGCATTGAAGTGCCTGGAAGAGCGACCGTTAAGCTTGAAGTGTTAGAGGGAGAGCCACTGGTTCAACCAATGTTAGAAAACAAAGAGGTTGTGACACAGATTGCCTCGGCCGAAACGCTTGATGATGCCGTGAAGCTTGCGACAGAGCTAATGGTTGAGAGGGTTGCTGAAAAAACAGGCATGTCCATTGGGGAAGCAACAATGCTGATGAGTGCCGTTGGTCAAGTGGAAGTCTGTCAGGTAGTGGATCCATTAATGACAGCTAGGTTCGCTGTACCGAAATGGCTAGAGAAGCAGCTTGGGGTGCGCTTGATTTGATTCGACAGCATTCGAGGGGATTCGGGTGGTGCCTGTCACTCGTAATGTCACGTAAAACAAAGCTTGCGATCTTATCTCTCATTGGCGCGCTGGTGCTTTTCTTCGCTATCATCACCTGGTTTTACCCTTATTCTTCTCTTAGTTTGCATCGATCGATCTCCTACAGCCCGGATCCTTATCTTGTAGAAGATTATACCGAGAAGATGAATGGATTAAGCAAGAAGTATGCTGAAGGCTCAGGGGATGATCTAACAATGGATCGTCTTCAATATATACTGCAGATGTATGACCAAGAATGGCTTATGAGTGAGAAGGCGTTCGTCTTGACGAAAGAGGATCTTGATAATGTAGCATTTGATGTCAAGCAAGCGAGAAATGTATTAATCGATTTGTCTTTTGAAGAGACGTATTCTGCTGATGTCGAGAAACAATTGCGTCTTTCCATTGAGAACTGTCTTGCGATTGAAGAAAGTGTAGAAGAGCTGAAAGATACGAATTTCTTAACTCGAGAATTGCTACAAATTCAATACGGTAATCTTCATGGTACATTTGATAGTAGCTTGAGGACACTGGAAACGATGTATGATAGGTATGAAAGGGAAATAGAACAAAGCGAATAAACTAACGCAATGCTTATGCAGCATTGCGTTTGTTTGATTCATTTCCATTGAAACGATGCACGGACAGCGTTAAACTAAATCTAATTACATAATGTGACACATTTCGGCGTAAGGCGGGCGGTGCCTGTCACCTGTCGAACAAAATAGGAGGAATACGATGGTACGTTTTGGTGTGGTTGGCACGAATAAGATTACGGATAATTTTCTCGCTGGGGCAAATGAGCTTAGCGAATTTAAGCTAACGGCAGTTTACTCTAGAACTGAAGAGAAGGCGCAAGCTTTTGCTGAGAAGCATGGAGCAGAAGCGACGTTTACGAGTCTCGAGGAGATGGCTAACAGCGATGTGATCGACGCGGTCTATATCGCGAGTCCGAATTCGCTTCATGCAGAGCAGTCGGTTATTTTCATGAATGCTGGGAAGCACGTGCTTTGTGAGAAGCCGATGGCGTCAAATAAGCGCGAGGTTACACAGATGGTTGAGGCTGCTTCTCGGAACGGGGTTCTTCTAATGGAAGCAATGAAGTCTACTGTTATGCCAAACATGCAAATGGTGCGAGAGAACTTGCATAAGATTGGACAGGTACGTCGCTTTGTTGCAAATTACGGTCAGTATTCATCTCGCTACGATGCTTATAAAGAAGGAACGGTGTTAAATGCCTTTAACCCGAAATTCTCCAATGGTTCACTGATGGATATCGGTGTATATGGTGTGTACCCCGTTGTCTCAATGTTAGGAATGCCACAGTCGATTAAAGCAGAAGGCGTTATGCTTGAGTCTGGTGTTGATGGAGAAGGTAGTATTTTGCTTAGTTATGAAGACAAAGAAGCGGTGATCATGTATTCCAAAATCACAGATTCTCATCTTCCGTCCGAAATTCAAGGAGAGAATGGTAGCATTCTAATCGATAAAATAGGTTCACCGTTTGATGTGAAAATCCACTATCGAGATGGATCAATTGAAGATCTCACACAGAACCAGTCTCATACGATGATGTATGAAGCGAAGGAGTTTATTGAGCTCATTCAGTCTGGTCAATTGGAGTCTTCGATTAATTCACATGAAAATTCTCTTCGGTCAGTGGAAGTCATGGATGAAGCACGTAAGCAAATCGGCGTCGTCTTTCCGGCGGATCAACGTTAAAAGAATCAGATCTTTAAATTCCAAGCCTGGCATGAGCGTTTTCCGCCTCATGCCAGGCTTTTTTTTATCAAGCGTTGCTAGGTAGTACGGTGGATTTTTTGATTGTGTTAAAAAAATTAGTAAGCCTTTTCATCCAGCCCGTTTGAACTAGTTTCAAAAGGGTACGATATTAATAGACTAGAAAATAATGGAGGGATGAAATTGGCTAGTAAATATGGAGAAGTTGTTCAAGAATCATTAAATGCACTACTCGAAGATGAATCGTTTTTACCAAATTTCAAGGACGAAGATCGTGAGAATGCGTTCAAGTCGCTTGAATCGATTCTCTCTACACCGAACCAAATTCAAAAATCATTTCTTCGCGTTCCTCTTGAGAACGGCAAGATTTTACGAATTCCCGCTTTCCGCGTACAGCATAATAATGCTGTCGGCCCGTATAAAGGTGGTATTCGATTCCATGAAACAGTTGAAGAGGATGAAGTGATTAACCTCGCGACGCTGATGACGCTTAAGAATGCGCTTCACGATGTACCATTTGGTGGAGGAAAAGGCGGCGTAGTGATCAATCCTCGTGAATTCTCTGAAAAAGAATTACATACGATTTCGAAAACGTACGTTCAAAATTTTTGCGATATATTAGGTCCGGATAAAGATATCCCTGCGCCAGATGTGGGAACAGGTGAACGAGAAATGGACTGGATGATGGGCGAATACAAAAACATTCATCAAGGTCGTCCTTATCGCGGAAGCTTTACTGGAAAAAGTCAGGTGAACGGTGGGTCGCTTGGTCGAAGAGAAGCGACTGGAAAAGGGGTTTACTATACGCTTCGTTACATGCTTCATAATTTTGTGAAGGAGAATGAAGAGTGGTTTAAGAAAAATGAGAACCGATTTGCGAAGACGGCGCTTGAGCATTCGAAACGCCCTCTCACGATTGGTATTCAAGGGTTCGGTAACGTTGGGTCTGTTGCGGCACTTGAATCCTACAGCTGTAACTATTTAGATACTAAAGTTGTAGCGGTAAGTGATCGTAACGTTACGCTTTATAATGAAGATGGACTTGATGTGAAGGCGCTTATTGAGTTCACTTCTAATCATGATGGAGATTTGCCGACAACGGATGAAGCGTTGAGCCAAAATAATATTAAAGCTGACATTCAAGATCGGGAGGATGTGCTTTATCTTGATACAGATATTCTGATTTTAGCTGCACTTGAAGACCAAATCCATGAAGACAACGTCGATAAAGTGAAAGCGCGTATGATCGTAGAAGGAGCGAATGGTCCGATTACCCTTGGCGCCGACCGAAAGCTTAGTGAAGATGGTGTGCTCGTTATTCCAGATATCCTGGCGAATGCCGGCGGTGTTATCGTATCGTATTTTGAATGGCTACAAGGAAGAGAAACACAGTTCTACAGTGAGGAAGAAGTATTCTCGCTTCTCTTTAAGAAAATGAAGGAAACGATGGACGAAATTTATCCGCAGTTCTTTAGTGATCCATTTGCCCTTAGACAGAATTGTTATATTCACACCGTGATGAAGCTTTCGAATATTCTTTATCGTCATGGGAAGCTCTATTAATTTAGGAAGAGAGCCCTCTGTTATTTTCGACGGAGGGCTTTTTTTGTTTTGTGATGCCTTCATTCGCGAGTAGATCGTGTCTTCTTTCTCACAAAAAAATACGAAATGAAAATAATCGCCATTATCCCAATGCTAATAAATAGTCCAATCCGTTCACTTTCTTGAAAAGCAGCCCCTGCTATAACGATGAAAATGAGAACAATGCCGAGGACGGAGGTGAAGGGCGCTCCAATCATTTTAAAGTATCTTTTCTTCGTTGGTGTTTCAATGTAATGACGGCGGTTTTTGATTTGGGAAGAGAGGATGACCACCCAGTTTAGAATCAACATAATCCCTGCTGCTGTTGTTAAGTATTCATACACTTTATCGGGTAACACGTAAGATACGAAAATCATGATGCCGAGTGCGATAGCATTCAAGGCCAATGCCCGTGTGGCAACGCCCTTTTTCGTGTGTTGATCAAGTAATTTAGGAGCATCTCCAGCGTGACTAAGAGAGACAAGCACCTTCGTAATGGAAAATAAGGCTCCAACCATAGTGGAAAAAGCTGCGGTGATTAAAATGATCGTAAATATCGATCCGATAAAAGGAATTTGAAACTGCGAAAGGGCGGTGACGAATGGGCTTTCCTCTTCGCTAATCACCGTCCATGAAACCATATAGAGAATAAAGAAAATCGATAACAAATAAAGAACGGTCAGAATCACAACGGTAGCGAGTCCGGCTTTGGGTGTTTCATCTTTATGTTTAAGCTCGCTCGACATTAACCCTACGACCGCAATCCCACCAAATGAGAAAAGAACGAAGATCATCGCAGACCATGTACCCATTAAGCCGTTTGGAAAAAGGGAGATCATCTTCACTGTGTCGGTTTGAACAGAGGACGCTGGTGCAACTACATCAAATAAAAAGAGTAAGCTAAAGCCAATAAATCCGATGAGTGTGGCTAGTTTTACTACAGCAAACAGTGATTCTAGCGTACTGAAATTGTTCACCCCTAAGAGATTAATCCCTATCCCAAGTGCTGTATAGAGGATCATCAATAGCCAGAGCGGTGCAGACGGGAACCAATACTGGGTGAAAAGCCCTAGCGCTGTAATTTCACTCGCCATAATGAGCAAGCCTGACACCCAGTACATCCATCCGCTCATGAATCCCATTGAATGACCGAAAGCCATTTGAGCATACTTTCTAAAAGAACCCGTCTCTTTGTCATGGACAGACATCTCAGCGAGTGCGCTAAACACGAGAAAGGCGATAACACCGGCAATTAAGTAGTCGATAAGAACAGAAGGACCTGCTCGTTCAATGGATAGACCGGTACCAAGAAAAAATCCAGCTCCGATAATAGAGCCTATTCCAATGAGCGTTAATTGCCACCAGTGAAGCTGATGGTCATCGCCTTTGTTCGCTTTCTTTTCCTGAGCACGCTGAACGGTTTGCTGAACAATGTGTTCATTTCTCATACGGACTACCTACTTTCTCAATCAAATGAATCACCCTATTACTACTATCTTGAGAAAGAAACTGATAAAATATCCAACAAGACATAATGTGACAAATATCGGGTGGTGACAGGCACCGCCCTCTGCTGAATGGAGGAAATAAATGAATGAAAGCAGTTCAAGTAATGGGGTACGGTGATGTGGATCAATTAGAGGTGGTGGAGCAAGCGATACCTGAACCAAAAGCGGATGAGGTGCTCGTTAAGGTGAAAGCATGCGCCATCAATAACACGGAAATTTGGATGAGAGAAGGAGCTTATGGAACAGGTAAGAAATCTGGATGGCGTCCAGAAGGAGTTCAGTTTCCAAGAACGCCAGGGTCTGATATTACCGGAACAATCATAAAAGCCGGCAATGAACATAACGAGAAGATGATCGGAAAAGATGTTGTGCTTTTTCCATTTACCTCTAGTGGAGAAGAAGGATTGGAGCATATTTCTGAAGATATGTCATTCATTGGCTCTGAATACGACGGTGGCTATGCTGAATACGTCGTTTGGCCGGCGGAATTATGCTTTGATATGCCTCTTCCAGACTTTACAGAAAGCGCTGTTTTCTCTGTAAGTGGAATGACGGCCTGGCACATGGTTGAACAAATTCAAGCCAAGCCAGGTGAAACGATCATGGTAACTGGGGCGAACGGTGGCGTTGGATCGCTCAATGTTCAAATCGCTTCTCGCGTATTCGGAGCTAAGGTGATTGCGATCGTTGGCGACCTTGCCCTAGAAGATCAGCTTAAAGAACTCGGTGCCACTCATGTGCTTTCCTATAAATCGAAGCAGCTCGCTGAAGAAATCATCGAAGCAAACGGTGGTCCGATTGATTCGGTATTAGACGTAGTAGGAGACGCTCTGTTTGCAACGTCGCTTCAAGTATTAAAGAAAGGCGGCAAGTTTTGTACATCAGGATCAGCTGGTGGCCAGAAGACAGAACTTGATTTTAGAACAATGTACTTAAAGCACATTACTCTTTACGGCTCTGTTCTTGGGAAGAGAGACGAATTCAAACGCATGCTTGAAGCGATAGCGGAAGGTAAAATCAAACCCGTT
The DNA here is from genome assembly GCF_056173695.1 of Anaerobacillus sp. 63XJN7_5_ISO-PGPR-S23-430. Classification (NCBI taxonomy): domain Bacteria; kingdom Bacillati; phylum Bacillota; class Bacilli; order Caryophanales; family Bacillaceae; genus Anaerobacillus; species Anaerobacillus sp. 63XJN7_5_ISO-PGPR-S23-430. Next base: position 1,071,862 of record NZ_CM149686.1, read on the forward strand.
ATAGATCGAACTTTTCCGTTAGAAAAGGCGAGAGATGCGCAGGTATATTTTAAAAAGGCGGGTAAATTAGGCAAGATTGTTCTACTTCCAGAAGAATAGAGCGTTTGAAACACCTATTTCCAATTTGGAAATAGGTGTTTTCTTGAATTGAAGGGAAACGCTTTGTACGAGCACACCAATTTCAGGAAAATACAGGAATATTCACCTTAGTCATCGAATAAATACAGTATAAAATCATAGAGGTGATGGTGTGAAAAAAAGGGGTTTCTTAAAACTTTACTCGATGCTTTGTCTCGTTACTGTCTTTGGGTATTCGTACTGGGCTACCTCCTGGACGGCAAGTCAATTATCGACTCTGTCAGATTGGAAAAGCCATCTCATTTTCACGCCAGGCACAGTCGTCGCTTCGAAAGATATTTATGAAATTGACATGTTTCTCTATGCTTTTAAAGTGGCTCCACTCATGACTGGGGTTTGTCTGCTGTCGTTCTGTTTGATCGTCGGCCTACTAGTTTACTTTGTGAAAAAGCAGCTTTCTTATGTAGAGAGAAAGAATATAGCGAGTTCATAACGGATGAATAGGTAAAAGCATGCCTGCGATGGGCATGCTTTTTGATTCGCCGAGTTCTCTAAACCCATCCCATTCCTCTTACTAATTGAGCAACAGCAAATGTAACGCCTAGCGCAATAACGGTTGGAATGATGAAGGCAACAAACGTCCATTTGTAGCTTTTTGTTTCTTTATAAATGTTAATCAACGTTGTGCCACATGGATAGTGAAGCAAGGAAAATAACATCATGTTAAGAGCCGTTAACCAAGTCCAGCCTTGATCAAGAAAAATGTTCTTTAAGTCGGCCAAATTATCAACTTCTAGCATCGATCCAGTGTCAATGGTTATTACTAAAGAAAGCGGGAATGTTTCGATATTTTTTACTTTTTTGAATTTCGTTGAATAGGAGATAAAAGTGATAAATAGCGTTTTACATTGAAAATTAACGGGTAACATCATTCGAGTGAATTCGAGTAAATGCGGGTGGTGACAGGCACGCGCAAGTCGGCTTATGTCGATTTAGATTTGCCTGGATTGGACATAGTAAAACAGACAGAAGATTTTTGAGGAGGCAAATCAGCTATGATTAGTATTCTTGTAGGGCTCGCTCTTTTGATGCTCTTAGCTTACCTCGGATGGTCGATTATTTGGATCGCCCCGTTGGTATCAGGTATTGTAGCAATTTTGAGCGGTATGAACATTCTCGAAGCCTACACTGGAACATACATGCAGGGCTTCGTTGATTTTGCGAAAGCATATTTCCCGATTTTCTTATTTGGTGCCATTTTTGGGAAATTAATGGAGGACACAGGAGCAGCACAGTCTGTTGCTTATAAAATTTCAAACTTGATTGGTGAGAAACGTGCGATTCTCGGTATGCTTATCTCAGCAGCGATTCTTACATACGGAGGCGTAAGTCTTTTCGTTGTTGTATTCGCCGTTTACCCACTAGCCGTAGCGATGTTCCGTCAGGCCAACGTCTCACGTAAATTACTTCCATCAACATTCGTTCTTGGGGCCTTTACGTTTACGATGACAGCACTGCCAGGAACGCCGCAGATCCAAAACATTATCCCAATTAATACGTTCAAAACGTCTACAATGGCCGCGCCTATTCTTGGGATTATAGCTGGCTTAATTATGGCAGTTGGCGGTTATTTCTATTTGAAGTTCCGCGAGAAACAACTCACGAAAAATGGTGAGGAATTTACAGAGCCTAAGGGCTCGAACGAAGTAAAAAGCATTAACGAAGATGAGCTTCCAAACTGGATTCTTTCCGTTATTCCGTTAATTGCTGTAGTTGTAACATTAAACGCTTTTGAAAACTTAAGTATACTCGTTGCGTTAGGTATCGGAATTCTACTCATCATGCTCTTTAATATTAAAAATTACAAGCAATTTATAAAAGCGATCAACGGAGGCGCATCTGGTTCCGTTATGGCGACGATTAATACAAGTGCTGCTGTTGGTTTCGGCTCTGTCGTGACAGCATCACCTGGGTTTGAAGCAGTGAAAGACCTCATTTTCGCTATTCCACTCAGTCCGTATTTCTCAGAGGCCTTTGCAGTACAGCTCCTGGCCATGATTACTGGATCAGCTTCTGGTGGTATGGGAATCGCACTTGAAGCCCTCGGGCCGGAATATTACGATATTGCGATTAATAACAATCTTAGCTTAGAAGCTTTCCACCGGATCACGGCAGTAGCTTCAGGAGCGTCGATTCTCCCGCATAACGGTGCACTGTTAACATTGTTCACTGTTACTGGACTAACACATAAAGACTCTTACAAAGACGTATTTGTCGTTGGGTTGATCATCCCGATGATAGCGACCATTGCGATTATCTTCCTTGCAATGATGGGTGTTAACTAATTGTCTCAAATGTAAAAAGTGAAAACCCCCGGTCTCCTTATCAAAAAAGGAGACCGGGGGTTTTTTGTGATATTTTATTGTGCTGTATATCCACCATCAATAACAGCTGCTTGACCTGTAATGCTCTTCGCTTTTTCACTCACTAGAAAAATCGAATAGTCGGCTACTTCTTGAACTTGAATTAACCTCTTCTGAGGGACGAGTGGATAAATCACTTGCTCAAGAGCTTTCTCTTTCTCGATGTTACGAGTTTTGGCAAGATCCTCAAGCTGATTCTGAACGAGTGGTGTATCAACGTACCCAGGACAGATCGCATTAACAGTAACCCCATAATCAGCGCCTTCAAGGGCTGCAACCTTCGTTAACCCTATCACGCCGTGCTTCGCGCTATTGTAGCCAGCTTTACCAGCAAAACCAATTAGCCCATTAATCGAAGCCATATTAAGAATGCGGCCATATCCCTGTTCCTTCATTATAGGGAAGGCATGCTTGATACCGTAAAAAGGTCCTTTGAGCATAATATCAAGAATTAAGCTATATTTCTCACTAGGGAATTCTTCGATAGGGGCAACATGCTGGATGCCAGCATTGTTCACGAGAATATCGATGCGACCAAACTTCTTAACTGTTTCATCAATCGCATTCTTCACATCTTCTTCTTTCGCAACGTTAGCTACGACACCTTCAACGGTAAACCCTTGAGACGTTAAACTTTCAACGGACTCTTTAAGCGTATCCTCGTTAATATCATTTAACATCACTTTCGCTCCGGCCTTCGCAAACTCTGTTGCAATCTCTAGTCCAATACCTTGACCAGAACCAGTAATTAACGCACATTTACCTTCAAGCATAGTCATATCCTCCTTAAATATCATAACTCAGCTCTTAGGATACCCAATTTCACCGCATATATTTCGACTTTATTCGAGCTAAAGCGGGCGGTGACAGGCACCACAACACCAAAAAGGCGCACTATCGTAAGATAGTGCGCCTTCTCAATTCTTCTCTTATTTTATGATGTTCTGATCTCTCGCCATTTCTCTGGCTACTTTAGGAGCGAGCCAAACCATCGGCAGGAGAATGAGAGAGACGGGAACAGCTGTTACAACAATGAAGTTCTGTAGCTGTGTAATACCGCTGTCTCCAGTAATGAGTAGGATAACGGCAACAGTTCCCATAAGAATAGCCCAGAATACGCGAAGCCATCTTTGTGGATCGCCTTCGCCTGTAACGGCCATCGCAATCGTATAAGACATAGAATCACTTGTTGTGACAACGAAAAGAATCGTTAGAATCAAGAACAGTGGTGAAACAATGCTTGCAAGTGGGAATTGTTCTGTAATGGCAAACATCGCCGCTGGGTTACCAGCAGCATTCAATGCTTCTGAAATGGAACCTGGGTTAGAAATTTCAAAGAAAATCCCTGATCCGCCAAGTACCGTGAACCAGAACGTTGAAATAACTGGTGCAAAAATAGAAACGGCAATAATGATGTCGCGGATCGTACGTCCTCTTGAAATACGACTCACAAGAATGGCCATCATTGGACCGTATCCGATAAACCAGCCCCAGAAGAAGACTGTCCAGAATGAAAGCCAGCCAGTATCAGCACGGAATGTGCTCATTGTGACAAATTGATCGACATAAACACCAAATCCAGAGATAAAGTGGTTAAAGATAAAGCCACCAGGTCCGAAAATGACGATAAACACCATTAATCCAATAGCGAGTCGAACGTTAAAGCTACTTAAATATTGAATTCCTTTGTAAAGTCCAGTTACCGCTGAGATCGTGGAAACCACGACAACCGCTAAAATAATCGAGAACTGCGTGCTGAACTGATTTGGAATTCCGAAGATTTCTTGCAATCCATAGCTTGCTTGTAATCCCAAGAATCCAATTGGTCCAATCGTTCCTGCTGCAACTGCGATAACAGAAAACGCATCAATAAGCGTTCCAAACCAGCTGTGGCGAAGTCTTTCACCAAAAATAGGATAGAGAAGCGTACGTGGCTTCATCGGCATCCCTTTATGATAGTGACCATACATCATAACAACAGCACTGATCGTTCCAAGGATTGCCCATGCGAGAAAGCCCCAATGCATGAAGCTTTGTGCAAGTGCCGTATCAATCGCGCCCTGTGTACCTGCTTCAATGCCTTTCCCATCTTGAGAAGGGGGAACAGTTAAGAAGTGATACATCGGCTCAGCCGCTGCCCAGAACACACCGCCACCCGCAAGTAGCGTCGCCATAATAATGGATAACCATTTATAGAGGCTTAGTTCAGGCTTGTCCATACCGCCAAGTTTTATCTTTCCATATTTTGAGAAAGCCAATCCAATACCTACGAAGAACGTCGCTAGCATTAATACTTGCCAAAAACCTCCGAAAAATCTCGCAGACCAGGCAAAGCTTGAGCTAACAATGTTTTCTACCAATGAAATATCAAAAAGTGCAAGAATAACGAAGAGAATTAACACTCCACCGCTTATTCCAAAGACGGGCCAATCAATACGCCCATTTTCTTTATTGTTCATAGAAGACTCCTTTAATCGCTTTTTAAACACAATTACTTACTCTATCACTACCGTTAGTATGGTGTAAAGAGAGAAGTTTTAATCTGATTAGTTACTTTATTAATGTAAGGTGAATTTTCAGGTAATCGATTCCATTAACCCCCTTTTCTGTAAAATAAAATCGAATTCAGTCGAAATTGTGTTTTCAATTCATAAATACCCCATGGAAATAAAATAAAACCGGAAAGAAACAGCTATTTCTTCCGGTTTTACAACTCCTATTTTCAGTTATTTAGACCAATGACCATCCTTCAATCGATATCCGTAATTTTTCATTTTAAAATAGTAGACGCCGAGCACCACCACAAAGCTAAAGAAAAAGTTAATGAGCGTTATAATTAGAGCAGTGATGAGGCTATCATCATAGCGAACATAGTTTCCGACGAAAAAAAGAATAAAGAGAGGAATGCCGACAAACCATGGGTGTTTCTTCATATTGAATTTGCGATCAGTTGGTGTAAGAAAGTTTTCGTCAGATTGTTTAATGACTCGCCTTGATATGTAAGCGATAAGAATCAGTAGAGCGAGGGCAATGGGAAACCCAATGTTAAAACCCAAATAATAAAAGGCAAGAAATCCGCCACCGAAAAGAACCCCAAACAGTGAGAACATACCGAGAAACTCTTTAAAAGGTGATAACACTTTTTTCTTCAGCATTTTCAGCCCTCCAAATAGATTAATTTATGATCGTTAGTGACGTAACCATCTCCAAAGAAATATGCAGACGTTGAAAGTTAGAATACCAAGAAAAAGGGAGATGTTTTTTGAGGAGAAAATCGGTTCATTGTTCAAAACAGTCAAGATGGGAATGAAGAGCATCCCAATTAACAGCAATTCTAAAACTTTACGCCAAGAGGATTGCATCATCTATCATCCTTTTCATATGTAAATAAATACCTTTTAAAACGAGAAAGTAAACCAATTTTGCCCATATAAAAACCGCCTCTCGATTAAGTGGCGGTTTAGTGATTATTAAAAAGCGACACAAAAAGGATGCTGCGCTTCATTTAAACAGTATTCAATTCGCTGTCTAAAGTTTTTCCACGTTACCATTTCGAGCGCTGTAGGAATGGGAAAGAAGCCAACTTCAAGACTTTCGGGTGTAGTTGTGAGTTCCCCGCCAACAAACCTGGCTAAGAACATATTATTTGAGATCGAGGACTTTACATTTTGGAACACACCACAGAATTTAACGACTTCAATATCTGCGCCGGATTCTTCCTTCGCTTCACGTACAGCCGCATCGATCAAGGATTCTCCTTCTTCAACCTGACCTCCAGGCATCTCCCATCCTCTACGCGGGCCTTTGATTAAAAGCATTTCATTCTCTTCATTTAAAATAACAGAAGCTGCGGACACGATATGTTTTGGCGGGTGATACGTATAAGGTTCAGCTGTTGAAGTTAGCATTTCCTCTCGGCTATCGAGGTAAAGTTCTCCTAATTCGGCTCTTCGTTCTTGTGCTTTTGTATGTAAAGAGCTTTGTCTAATGCTACGTTCGATCTCCTTATATTGCTCGATGCTATCATACTGCCATGTGGCTGTAATTTCATTTTCGCTTTCATTAACCCATCGCCCAATGAGCTTTGCACCATGCTTCAGTTGATTAGGGTAGAGGTAAGTATGAAAAAACTCATTGAACTCGTTAAGCTTTTCGGGTTGTATAGCATACGTTTTTCTTCTGTAAATCAATGGAATGACCCCTCGTTTCATATAAAATAGTTAATGTAATTATTTTACTGTTCACTATATTATTTCAAATAGTAGCTATTTTCGCAATATTAATAGAGGTTTCTTACTCCGCTCCGTAGTAGTAATGAAGATGTATAGCTATATCGAATGTAAGTGGAGGCTTTTATATATATATTAAGTAAAAGTTGATTCATTTTCTTGAGAAGCCTAAATGCTGTGAAAAGAAACTTTTCATCATTTCGATGCGTACTTGTAATTGGATAGAAGACAGTAGTCTTTATGATCTTGAGAGGAGGGAGTTTGGCGAATGATTGATGTGATAAACGTAAGTAAACAATACGGTCCCATTCGGGCGCTAGATGACATTAGTTTTAGCATAAAGGAAGGAACGTGCTTTGGTCTTGTTGGTCCCAATGGAGCTGGGAAATCCACGTTAATGAAAATACTTTCGGGCATTTTAATGCAGTTTGAAGGAGAAATGTCGGTGAATGACCATTATGTATCGAAAGACCGGCAGGCGATCAAGAAGGAAATCGGCTACGTGCCACAGGAAATTTGTTTAGAAGAAACCCTCACAGCAAGAGAAAATCTGAGTTTATTCGGTCATCTTTATGGGTTGAAAGGGAGAAATCTTCAGGCTCGGATCGATGAGGTGCTTGATCAGATTGGTTTGAAAGATCGGGGAAAAGATAAGGTGCTTACTTATTCTGGGGGAATGAAGCGCCGATTGAACATTGGATGTGCTTTGCTTCATAAACCGTCCATTGTGATTATGGATGAACCCACAGTCGGTATTGATCCTCAATCGAGAAATTCAATTTTTTCGATTATCCATCATTTAAAGTTAGAAGGAAGCACGATTATTTATTCGAGTCATTATATGGAAGAAGTGGAACAGCTGTGTGATAGCATCGGCTTAATCGATAAAGGTAAGCTGATGGAATACGGAGAACTGGCTGAATTACTTGAGAGACATAGTAAGCCTTCGCTATTCATTTCTGGAGAAGGCATTGCAGAAGAAAGCTTATCTCCTTTCGGACACCCTGAAAGAAAAGGAAATGGCTACTTATTAACATCAGAGAATCCACTTGCTACGCTTGAACAAGTTATTGGACGTTTTCGAGAAGAGGGGATTGAGCCTCGAAGATTGGAATTATATCAACCGAGATTAGAAGATATTTTCTTTCATTTAACAGGAACTCAGCTGCGTGATGTCTGAAGGAAAGGAGGAATGCTCATGTGGGCTATTGTTAGAACTGAACTAAAGAAGACAGTGCAGGATAAAGGGTTATGGTTTTGGACGTTTATCTTACCGATTGTGTTTATTGTGGCGTTTGTCGGCATCTTCTCTGGTAGCGGAAACTATAAAGAAGTGGTTACACAAATTATTCCAGGATATACGATCATGTTTGCTTTCTATATTATGATATCGATGGTCATCACTTTTGTTAAAGATAGGGAGAGGGGCATGGTTGCTCGAATTGCGAGTACGCCGATTTCGATCATCCATTATTTTATTGGAAAATGGATACCGTTCGTTATTATTGTCTTGATTCAGATTACGGTATTGTTCGGGTTTGGAATTCTTGTTTATGACCTTTCGTTAGGAGATCCGTTTGCCATCATTATTTTATCTCTCGCCCTTTCCTTCATCGTCACGTGTTGGGGAATGGCGATGGCCGTGCTAGTGAAAACGGAAAACATGGGGATTGCTCTCACGCAAATCATTGCACTCGGCGGAGCTTTGCTCGGAGGACTGTGGATGCCAGTTGAAACGATGCCAGAATTTATGCAGAACATCAGTAAAGGATTTCCCCAATACTGGGCGCTTGATGGGTATAAGGAAATCATTCTTCAGAACGGTGTAGTAAGCGATGTTTGGTTTAATCTGCTTATCCTGTTTCTAGCTGGTACCGTAGGCGCAGCTATCGCTTTCTCAGGCTATCCACGGTTTTTGAAAAATTCTCGAAGCTAACATAAAGCTATGGCGGGCGATTTTCGTTCTGTCGTAGCTTTTTCCATGTGCCTTTGTATGAATTGTAGAGTTATTTCGTGTAAACTTTAGTTAAAATGCTGAAGGAGAGAGAGAAATGCCAGAGTTGAACGGCGAAGTCATTTTAATTACAGGCGGTAATCGCGGGCAAGGAAAGGCCATTGCCGAGCATCTCGCTTCATTAGGAGCACGTGTTGTTATTGGAGCTCGTCAGTATGAAAGCGCAAAGGATGTGGCTAGTTCTATTGGGGAAAGCGCCTACCCTGTGCAATTAGATGTTACGAAGCAAGCGGATTGGGAAGCAGTGATGGATGAGATTGATGAGGAATTTGGGCGCTTAGACTCGCTCGTTAATAATGCCGGTATATTAAAAAGAAAACCATTTACCAACTTAACGATCGACGATTATCAGGAAATGGTTAACGTAAACCAGTTCGGAGTATTCCTTGGAATGCAGTCTGTCGTTCCTTTCATGGAAAAGCAGCAAAAAGGTTCAATCGTAAACAACGTTTCAATATCAGCTTTTGCTCCGATTGGGCAATCTACTGCCTATGCGGCCACAAAAGCAGCTGTTGTCGCTATGTCGAAAGCAGCGGCGATTGAGTTAGGCCCAAAAGGGATTCGGGTTAATATGATCCATCCCGGAGGCGTTGAGACGGAAATGGCTACCCAAGGGGAAGGGGTTCCTGATTTTTATCAGTCCATACCACTTGGTCGGATCGGTCAGCCGGTGGAAATTGCCAGAGCCGTCGCATTTTTTGCTTCGAACGAGAGCTCCTATTGTACAGGAACCGAAATGGTAATCGATGGGGGGATGACGCTCGGTTCTGCTGATGTATAAGGTTTTGTAGAGAGGGTTTTGATCCCTCTCTTTTTTAATGAATTTCACAGGCAATTGTCTGCAAATCCGTCGTAACATCGTCATATAGAGCGATTTTTTTTGAGATTCTTTTTAAATATTTTTGTTGCAGCTTCACTTCTTCTGCAACTTTTTGCTGATGATCGTGAAGAAGCTTTCTTCTTTCTTCTATCGTTTCCTCCCCTTGATGATAGAGATTTACATACCATTTAATTTCAGCGATAGACATATTCGTTGAGCGAAGAGCTAGGATAAAGTGAATCCATTCAAGGTTTTGATCATTGTATCTTCTTACACCTTTCTGATTTCGTTCAATGAAAGGTAAGATTTTTTCTTTTTCATAGTAGCGAAGGGCTGATGCGGTAATTCCGGTTTTCGATGTTATTTGCTTCATAGAGTAGTGATTATTCATTAGAACCTCCTGTCTCGAGCCAAATCATTTGTGTTAAACCGCACTTTAACCTATAGAGTGTGAAATATCAATTGTACTGATTGATGAATATAATGTATGGAGGTTCTACCAATGGCACAAGAGAAAGTTGTTATCATTACTGGAGCATCCAGTGGAATTGGTGAAGAAACGGCGAAGCTACTATCTGGAAAAGGTGCAAAGCTTGTTCTAGCTGCTCGTCGTGAAGAACGTTTGAAAGAGCTTAAGCAACAAATTGAAACGAGCGGTGGTGAAGCGATCTATCAGGTCACAGACGTGACGTCTTCTGAAGAGATGGAGTCATTAGCCAAATATGCGTATGATACATTTGGTAAGATTGATGTTATTGTGAATAACGCTGGTTTAATGCCACTCTCTCTCCTACACAAGAAAAAGTATGATGAGTGGGACAAAATGATTGATGTAAACATCAAGGGTGTACTTTACGGTATTGGGGCAGTTCTTCCTTATATGAGAGAGAAAAAGGAAGGGCATGTTATTAACATTTCATCCGTGGCTGGTCATGAGATTTCCCCAGGTAGCTCTGTATACAGTGCAACGAAATTTGCTGTAAGAGCCATTACGGAAGGGCTTAGAATGGAAGAATCCGTTGGAAATAACATTCGAGCAACGATTATTTCTCCAGGTGCAGTTAGCACTGAGCTAACTGAAACGATCACAGATGATGATGTGAAGTCCTCGATCGATGCAGTATATAGCGGTGCGATTAAAGCAGACAGCATTGCACGTACGATTGTGTTTGCAATTGAAGAGCCTGCTGAAGTAGCGATCAATGAAATCCTAGTTCGTCCTACTAATCAAGAGTGGTAAGGAAAGAAGGAGAAGCTGAATGTGGCTTCTCCTTTTTCCTTGCATTTTTTTAACTTGTGCCGTTACAATGGATAACTGAGACTGAAATAAAATGTTTGGTCTTTTAAAGCACGACTTTTACAGCAAACTCATCTCGGTGATGTGGTGCACAACTTGTATCTTCATACTCATGCTTAAATCACCAGGTTGAGCAATTTGATATACTGACAACCAAACTCAAAGAGAAACAAACATATATGTAAGGTAGCAATGATCTGGACAATTAGCATCAGACATAAGCCGAAAAGGAGAACGACTCCTTTTCGGCTTTTTTTATGCCTTAAAAACGAAGAGATGGTCAGTTTTGTGGAAGTCATTTTGAGCCAACATCATGTAAAAGCGTATTTGCAAGATTACTAAAATGGGCTAACATAGGCCGAAATTAATGGAGGTTATACATGTTTACGTTAAGCGACATCCCGATGTTTTTTGTGAATTTCTTTATTATTTTGCCAATCGTTACATTGGTCCACGAAGCTGGTCACGTACTAGTAGCGAGAATCTTTGGTGGGAGAATTAAATTTTGTATCGGAACTGGTAAGAAATTATTTGATATAGGGCCTCTAGAGGTCAGGAAGAAATATTTTATGGAAGGCTGGTGTCAATACGATAAGTTAACTTACAACCAAACATGGGCACACGTAGCCATTTATCTTGGTGGTAGCCTCTTTAACGTTTTACTCATACTGATTATTAATTATCTCATTCTCATAGAAGTGCTACCGAAAGCTCTCGTATTTAGACAGTTTGTTTACTTTTCTTTCTATTTTGTCTTTTTCTCTTTAATGCCTTATAAAAACGATGATGGAAAACCAAGTGATGGCATGGCGATCTACGATGTTATTCGCTATGGCAAAGCAGAAGATCCAATTGACTAACTAAAGGCGCGCCGACAGCGTTCGACAAGAAGCGGGAGGTGACAGGCACCCGCTCCGAGCTACTTCTCTTCATAGAACGTAATCCGGTTTAAGAAAGGATCGGTGACGGTCATTTCGATTGTTTTCCAGGGAGTGTGTTTCATGCCAGGGTTGGCATAGGCGTATTCTTTTTGAGTAAGGGTGTGATGATAGTCTTCGACGTTGGTTAATTTCACCCTTATTGAACTTCCTGGAGAAGCATCTCCATGGTGTTCTGTAAGGTGAATAAGGGCGTCATGGAAGGAAACCTGAATGTATTCGGGCATATTATCTTCGTATCGATGCCTCCAATCAACGTTGAAGCCGAGGAAATCTCGATAAAAGTCAGTGGCCTTTTCAGTATCAAAGATTCGGAAAATCGGTGTAATCATAAGTAGAAAGAACCTGCCTTTCTTCGTAGTTTACAACATATTCCATTATCTAAATAAGGTTATCCACCAAAATAACTGAGTGGGATGTCTAACCTTATTCTTATCATATAACGAATGAGGAACTATAAAAAGGGGATGTCAAAAAAAGGGTGAAGAAGTTATGAAAGCCTCCCTGTTGGGCAATCTTCAAATTTCTAACGAAAAGATAGTGATGGGCGCATAAGTAAAGAGCCCGGCTGAGTGTATACACCGGACTCTGAAATTTCGCTATTAACCTACTGCTTCTTCTTTTTTAGATTCCTCTTCATCTTCTTCCTCATCTTCGATCCAAGCATCTGCATCCTTGATGCCAAGCTTAGTTGGGTTGAAGTCTGGGTTTTTGCCTTGCTTGCGCTGATTTTCATAGTCTTTCAATACTTTGAATGCAATCTTACCTAGTAACCCGATTGCAATTAAGTTAATGACTGTCATCAATGCCATGAATAAATCGGCCATTTTCCAAACAAGACTTAAGCTAGAAACGGAACCAATAAGCACAAATGCCATCGTTGCGAGACGGAAAATAAATAGCGCAGGCTTGCTTTCTTTAATAAACTCAATGTTAGTTTCACCATAGTAGTAAGAGCCGATGATTGAGCTGAAAGCAAATAGAAAGATAGCTACTGAAATAAAGATGCCTGACCAACCGCCAACGTGGCTGTTTAGTGAGTTCTGAAGCAATTCAATACCCGTTACATCACCCGTTTGGAAAACAGGGGCAAGTAAGATGATAAACGCTGTTGACGAACAAACTAAGATTGTATCGACAAATACACCTAATGATTGAATCAAACCTTGTTTAGCCGGGTGTGAAGTCGTTGACGTAGCCGCTGCGTTCGGGGCACTACCCATACCAGCTTCGTTCGAGAATAGTCCTCGTTTCACACCGTTCATAATGGCTGCACCAATGGCCCCACCTAAAGCTTGTTCAAATCCGAATGCACTCTTAACAATTAAAGCAATAACTGACGGTAATTCAGCTACATTCATAATGAGAACAATCATCGCAATAACAATGTAAAGAATCGCCATAACAGGAACAATCACACTAGATAAATTCGCGATGCGATGAACGCCGCCGAAGATCACAAGACCTGTAATCGCTGTAATGATTAATCCGATCACAAGACGATTAATACCAAAGGCATTCTCAAATGCTAGTGAGATTGTGTTACTTTGTACTGAATTGAAGATTAGTCCGAAAGTAATCGCGATTAGAACGGCAAAGATAATGCCAAGCCATCTTGCTTTAAGTCCCTTTTCAATATAGTAAGCTGGTCCACCGCGAAACGCGTTTTTCCCTTTCACTTTATATACCTGAGCGAGTGTGCTTTCAATAAAGGCAGTCGCCCCACCTAGAAGTGCCACAATCCACATCCAGAAAACAGCACCAGGACCACCGAGCGTAATGGCCACTGCCACACCTGCTAAGTTACCTGTTCCAATACGCGTTGCTGCACCGACGCAAAATGACTTAAAAGGGGAGATGTTTTTGGAGTCATCTTTGTAATCGGGTTTTTCTCCTAATACGCGGAACATTTCTCCGAAAAATCGAAATTGAACAAATCGTGAAGCAACTGTAAAATAAATTCCGATTCCTAGTAATCCTGCAATTAATACATAACTCCATAGAATGTTATTTGAAAAATCAATAATACCGGATAGAAATTCAGCCATAGTTGTGTCGCTCCTCTAGTTGTTTGTTATTTTCTGAAAATTCAAATCTATTTTTAATTATACAGTAAATCGACAAATTATCAATAAATTCCGACAAATTACAACATTTATACAATATGTAGTAATCGTTACCAGTAACTTGGCTTGAAGGGGAAGTCTCCTTATTTATTAGGTTTATTAAAAGTACACAAAAAAACCGTTAAGAAGCCACCTGACTTATTTAAGGTGGTTCTTAACGGATGATCCATTAGGCTTACTCATCCATGTTCACTTCATAAGCTGCCCGCAGGCCAGATTCGATGGCGCCTTCCATCCAACCGTGAAAAGAGGATGTGTGCTCTCCGGCAAAATGGAGCTTTCCCTCAGGCTGCTTAATAATGTCACCGAGGTTGTTTTCTTGACCGGGGGTAAAAAGGGTGAAGCACCCAGCAGAGTAAGGGTTTTGACTCCAATTAAAAGGAACGACTTTGATGAATTCTGTGTACACTTCGTCGCCGTATATTTTGGCGAGGTCCTTTAGCAAGATACGCGTCAGTTCTTCATGCGGTAAACTTCCCCACAGAACAGCATCTTCTCCCCAGGAATAGCTTGCTAATAAGACAGCAGGTCCTTTTGAACCAATCCCTTCACTCGGCACATAACTAAATCTTGTCGGTAAATCCGCTATAGCATTTCCAACGTTGTTTTTCTCCCAAAAGCGATGACGAAATTCAATTCCAATTTTCACTGCAGGAACATTGACGAGTTCACGTATAGCCTGCCATTTTTTAAAGGAGACGGAGTTGTAGGGAACAATGTCAATAAATTGAAGAACGGAAAAAGGAACGGTAACGATAGCGAGATCGCCTTTCACCCGGTACCGTTCATTCGTTTCTGGATTGAGTGTTGTAACAGTAACGCCTCGCTTTGATTGTTTGATCTTAATTACTTTTTGATTAAGGTAGATTTGATTTTGCAACTCGTTTGCGAATGAGTAAGGTAGGCGATCATTGCCACCATCAATTTGAAAGAACTGAATTTCTTTACTGAAAATCGGATAGATGATGTCCGTTAGAATATCTGTGAAAGAAAACTCTGGAAAGCCTTCAATCCCAAGCATCACACCAATGTAACGAATGGCGTTAAGTGATAATGGTTTACCTAGTGGATTGTACTGGAGAAATTCGCCCATTGAATATTCTCCGTATTCCGCTACGAGCTTTTCTTGCTCTTCAGGTGTACTTTGCTTGTAAAGGTCGATGAAGGGCTTTGTTGCTTCAAGAAACAGAGCAGCAGCTGTCTTTCCTTTCTCGCTTTCTTCTACAGGAAACCTGAGAATATCGGGATTTTTTTCGTATTCCGCTCGCGTTGTTAGCACATTGTTCATGAAAATTAAGTCTTCTGGTGTGGCATTAATAAATGAATGAGTAGGGAGCTGAAAACGTCGGATGTATTCATGTGCAAGAGCATGATTATCTGGAATTCTCATTGCACCGGCGTCCATGTATTGTCCCGGTGTAAAGGGTTCTCGTAATGTATAAACCCTTCCCCCAATGCGATCATTCCCTTCTAAAATGGTCACATGATGTCCTTGTCTCTGTAGCAATGAACCTGCGACTAATCCGGACAGTCCAGCTCCAATTATGATGACGTGTTTTGGACTGCTTTTTCCCGGTAGACCATGTTGAATGAGAGACAGCAAGTCTTCTGGGTAGCGTAATGAAGAGAACGGTTGATCCATACTTTAGCCAAGCCTCCTCTTGAATGCTATGAATCCCTCTAATATTTTCCTTTCTTAATGTATGTGATAGAAAAATAGGTTATGAAAAATAGGGCATTCGTTGAAAGAATTAGGTGGATTGCGGCAAGACTGATCACTAAGAAGCACCGTTTACTGGGCGCTTACATAGACTACGGAATAGAGCGTTAAGGGTTATTTGAAGGAGGAACGGAATTATGAGGAAAGATCATTCGAAGCCTCGCACCTCTCTTTTTACAAAACGGTGTAAAAAGCCGAATTTTCTTATATTAATGGTGGATGAGCAACGCTATCCCTCTATTTATGAAAATGAGGATATAAAGAAGTGGAGCAAGGAAAATCTGTTGGTGCAAGAGTTGCTGCGAGAAAATGGATTCGAATTTAAAAATCACTACGCTGGAAGTACGGCTTGTTCACCAAGTAGAACGACATTATATACAGGACAGTATCCTTCTCTTCACGGAGTCACGCAAACGAGTGGTGCAGCAAAGACGCCGTTTGATCCAGATATGTTTTGGCTCGATCCCAATACTGTTCCAACAATGGGAGACTATTTGCGTAAAGCGGGATACCGTACGTACTGGAAAGGGAAATGGCACGCTTCTGAAGTGGATATTATTATTCCGGGGACAAACAATGCCCTACCAAGCTATACTTCTACGGGCGTGCCTGATAAAGAAAATGTTCAGGAGTACCTTGAAGCAAGTCGGTTAGATGGATTTGGCTTTAACGGATGGATTGGACCTGAACCACATGGTGCGAATCCTCGTAATTCCGGTTCATCGGCTGCCATCGGGGTCAGCGGACGAGACGTAGTGTATGCTGCTGAAGTGGTGGACTTAATTCAGTGCCTTGAGCAGGAAGAAAAAGAGGAAACGCCTCCGTGGATGATCATGAGCTCGTTCATTAATCCACATGATATTGCTCTCTTTGGCGTGATCGCTGAGCAACTTCCTCTTTATAACTTTGAAATCGATCCCTCTGTTCCGTTCATCCCTAAAGCTCCTACATCTTTAGAATCTCTTCACACAAAACCTCGTGCACAAAGGAGCTATCGCGACGTGTATCCTAAAGCCTTACAGCCTTTGATCGATACGCCTTTTTATAGAAAGCTCTATTATTCCCTACAGAAACAGGCAGATAACGAGATGATGAAAGTTTTTCAAGCGTTGAAAAAATCGATATTCTATGAAGATACGATTGTTCTATTCCTTTCAGACCACGGCGATCTCCTTGGCGCGCACGGAGAACTTTATCAAAAATGGTATAACATGTATGAGGAATCGATTCATGTTCCACTGATTATTCATAGTCCGTCTCTTTTCTCAGGTAAAGAGAGCACAACGATGCTAACGAGTCACGTGGACGTTCTGCCAACTATGTTAGGGCTTGCGGGAATCGATGAGGAAGAGGTTCAAGAGATGCTAAGTCTTGATCATACAGAAGTTCACCCTCTTGTTGGAAGAGACCTCACCCCATTATTGTCAGGTAGGAAACGATTTTATCGTGCTAATGAACCACTATACTTTATGACGGATGATGACGTGACGAGGGGTCCGAATCAAGTGACCGTAACTGGTGAGTCTTATGAGTCCGTTATTCAACCGAATCATATTGAAGCCGTTATTACTACGCTTCCTACTGGAAGCGATAAAAAGAAGGAAATCTGGAAATATGGAAGGTATTATGATAATCCGCAGTTTTGGAGTAACCCTGGAGTCTCGGACGTTACGGTCACTCAATCCGACCCTGTTCCACCAAATGCAGATGAACAGTTTTCGGAGTGCATCACGACAACGAAAACAACGCCGGTGCCAGATGAATTCGAATTGTATAACTTAACACTTGACCCGCTAGAGGAGAAAAACCTCGCTCACCCTGACTTTGAAACACCGAAATCAAAAGAAGTACAGAAAATCTTAAATCTCGTATTAGAAGAACAATGTCGCCAAAAACGCCTCTCCCCGTCGAGTGGAGCAGTACCGGGGATGCCGCCATGTGAGTTTACTTAAGAAAGAGCTTTAATGTTGCTATGTACTAGAAAACGAAGGAGGAAGAGCAAATGCTCTTCCTCCTTCGACATGAAACGCCAAATAACGGGTGGTGACAGGCACCCTCCACTTCTAAAATGCGTTTAACGTGATTTTCTCGATGAGAAGATTTAAAATTACATTTACGGGTAAACCAATGAATGGAGTATTGAAAGGAGTTAATTATAATGTCTGTTCAAACAAAAACACTAAACAACAATATTGAAATGCCGGAACTAGGTTACGGCGTATTTAGAGTAGAGGAAGGCCAAGAATTAGTCGAATCAGTGAAGACGGCTATTAAGAAAGGCTACCGCAGCATTGATACAGCAGCGATCTACGGCAACGAGGAAAGTGTAGGTCGCGGTGTGAATCAGGCGATTGAAGAAGGTCTCGTAACAAGAGATGAGCTCTTTATTACTTCGAAAGTATGGAACGACGGGCTATCTTACGATGAAACGATTCAAGCTTATGAAACAAGCCTATCTAAGCTAGGTCTTGAGTATTTAGATCTTTACCTCATTCACTGGCCAGGAGATAACAAATACCAGGAGCCTTGGAAAGCACTTGAGACGCTATACAAAGAAAAGCGTGTTCGTTCAATTGGTGTTAGTAACTTCCACGTGAATCATCTTGAAGATCTTCGTAAAAACTTCGAGATTACACCGGTGATTAACCAAATCGAATTCCACCCTCGTCTGACACAGCTAGAAGTCAGAACGTATTGCGAAGAGCACAACATTCAAGTGGAAGCATGGTCTCCGCTAATGGCTGGTGAGTTGTTAAACAATGAAACAATCTCAGGTATTGCTGAGAAGTACAACAAGTCTGTAGCGCAAGTCATTCTTCGCTGGGATCTGCAACATAACGTGATTACAATTCCAAAATCAATGAACGAGAAGCGCATCGAAGCGAACATCGATCTCTTTGATTTTGAACTCACTTCAGAGGAAATGAAGCAGCTTGATGCATTGAATGACAATGCTCGTAGCGGCCCACACCCTGATGAATTTGATTTTAAAATGTAATAGCGATGATAAAAGAAGGACCGCATTTTTGATGCGGTCCTTTTGTTTGGACGTATTCACAGATTCCTAATAGCATCTTTTAACGAAGCCGGTCCCATTGTGGGGTCGGCTTTTTCTCGTTCTAGAAAATTTTATTTCCTCCCAATGTCCCTTTTTCCACTTTCCAAACGATATATAAGGTGAAAGGAGGTGATCGACATGGCAACATCATCCCTCATGGATACGCAGCTTCGCATGGTTCTTGAAGTAGGCGTTGATGAAAACGGCAAATCCATTTTCCGCAGCAAGAATTTCAACAACGTGAAAACATCCGCTACGCCTGATGCGCTTTTTGCAGTCGCATTGGCACTAGCACCGCTTCAACAGCACAATTTGTTCGCGGTTGAGCGCAATGATTCATCTGATCTTCAATCGTAAGCCGTCACCAATAAAGGTAAGAAAGGAGGGAACCCCAAATGGCTAAAACACTAGAACTTCAATTCAACACGCGTGACAACAAACCGTTTTCCATCACTCTAAGTGATCCAGTCGAGCCCGTAAATCCAGCTGCAATCGCAGCGGCGATGGATACGCTTATTACGCAGAACTGTTTTACAACGAGCGGAGGCGATCTTGTTTCGAAAAAAGGCGCTCGCATCGTTGAACGTAATGAGAACGACATTATCATCGGTTAAGTAATTCAGAGGAAGGGCAATTGTCCTTCCTTTTTAGTAAGTCTATTAAACGAACGAGGAGGGGGAAGGAATGGAGTCCTGGATGTCTCTTATTAGCGATGTAGGCTTTCCCGTTGTGGTGACGCTTTATTTGCTGCACCGCATTGAACAGAAGCTCGATACACTCAACGATACGATTCTGCAGCTGCCAGATCACTTAAACGCTCGAAGTTCGAATCAACAGACAGGGTGATGTATTGCACAGGAGAGAAGGTGAATGCCTCTCTCCCATTTTTCCTATTACATAATGGCGCGACCCAACTCCATACAGAACAGCGGCTTCCCAATCTCTTTTTAAAATCCAGGGATGGTGAGGTTTCTTAAAGTGCGCCGCTGATCAGAACGTGGAACGCCTACCACACGTTCGAAAACAAAACTTGTCAGGTGAGCTGATGCCGATGCAGAAAATTCAGCGTTCTCAAAGATACACAGTTCCCGGTTTCTGTGGTGAGAAGCTATGGCGCGAACGGCCTTTAACGGTTCGGGTAGGTAACCAGGCGTACTACGGTACGGTAGCAGCGCGAAGATGACGCACATTGGGCTGGTTTAATGTGTAGAAAGCGCGCTGTTGAAGAAATTCAAGCGTTCAAATCGGGTGATACGGTGGAAACCTCAGAAGGTCTCAGTATACTTCAGTAGTAATGAGCGGCTACTTTTACAGCGCTGATGCTTCTTGTCGGCGCTGTAAAGGTAGTCATTCTCTGTCCAATGTTTCCTATCTGATCTAGTGCCTTCAGTGGTTGAAGAGCCTAAAAGATATGAAAGATAAATAGAGAAGAAAGGTGATAGGGAAGCAGGGGGAAGCGGATCAGAGTTTGACGTTAGGTGAAAAAAGAAAATGGCTACCTCTTATTTTGATAGCGGTGTATTAGTCGGTAATATTCATCAGCTGAAGTTCATTGCACTTATTTAGCATCAATTGGGAAGTATCATGGGCCAGGACGGGAATATCTTCATATAGATAGTGGGTTATGTACACATTGTGTTTATCATGGAGGTGTTTTCCGTAATTACCTATATTAATGAATGGTACATTTAAGAGTGTCTATATGTTTCATCTGTTTCGAGGGACGATTAAAATCTTACACTTGAGAGCAAAGGGATGGAAGAAGATTTTAGAGCAAACACATTATCAGTAATTCTAGTAGTTGTATCCAGGTTTTCCTGAATGACTTCTTACAAAAGTAGTTCTCGTTTGAGTATGATATTTACTTGAAAGTAGTTTGGAGGAAAGTTAGGAGGGGCAATGAAAATATGGATATAACCTTAAATAATGAAAGAAAGATCCCTTCTTTCGGAGGGATCTCTTTTCATTTCAGTACACTCGACAAAATCTATAACCATTCGAGTGGTTTTGGGTGGTGACAGGCACTATTCTCAAGGAGTTTAAATTGTTGTAATAATGGTTGCTGTAGCACCATCTTGTAATGCTTCTCCGCTACTATGTGTTACTCTTACTGATAAAAGATCACATTGATTAATTGATAAATTACCAATTGCGGTAGCACAGCAATTAGGTGTATTTGCATTATTTGGTCCCATAACTGTTGCGATTATTCCAGTAGGGGTAGAAGTGAATCCACAATCAGAACTTTTATAAATTTCAGCTGTTACACTTTCATTTGCAGTTAATATCTCATCACGAATACTAAAGACTAATCCAGTGATAAGACCGCTAAATGGAACGACTACAGTTGTTTCTTCAAAGTTAAGATCAGCTGTCCCAACTCCAATAAAGTGTCCGCTCGGTACTGTTTCTGCAGCTAAATAAATCGTGTTTAAGCTAGGCCCTGTAGGTCCAGGAGGCCCAGGAGGTCCAGGAGGTCCAGGAGGTCCAGGAGGTCCAGGAGGCCCAGGAGGACAGATGCATTTGCAACAGTGACACTTTCTACATTTACAATGTTTTTTATATGTTGAGCTCCCTTTGCATTCATGATTACAAATAAGGGAACAACATTTCGGGCATCTTATGCTATCTATTTTTAATCACCTCTTTCATTCATAGATGAAATAGTATATGAGTTTTTAGAGGGAAATGATATAAAGACAAGCTAAATTGGGGGGGAGTCATTCTAATTATTTTGCTTCATTTTCTGGAAATTGAGTGAACCTTTGAGATGAAAAAATGAATGATGATCCTCTTAATAAATGTCGGTGTTAAGTTTTTGTTAAGAAAAACCGTTCTTTTTTCCACTGGAAAATATCGGTTGATTTCTATCTATTGGCCCCCGCGAAGTGTCGAACCCATGTGATAGATTAGGAGATGTGTTAAAAATACTTCTCAGGGGGAACACGTATGAAACGTAAAGGACTTGTAGCATTGACGCTTGCATTATCAATCGCTATCGTACCAGTATTCGGGGAAACAAGTGCAAAAACAGCAGAGCTAGATTCACAGGGGTCAGAGGTTACGATCGGTCATGAACTTCCCAAAGCCAAAACAAAAGGGAAAGAGAAGTTTGATCGTCCAGCTGAAGTGGAGAGTTCTTCAGTAGCGGATGTTTTGGATGAAAAAGGTAAGAAAATAGGAGAAAAGAAAATCAAGAAAAATGCGGATGAAAAAGCAGACAAACTAGCAGACAAACAAAACAAAAAGAATACTAAAAAACAGGTTAATGAAGAAGGCGAATTGTGTATTCTATTATGCGGTAACGGAGGATCAACTGGAGGTTCAGGCGGAACCACAACACCAACTGCAACTGGCGCTAGCGTAGTGACCGTATTGATTGCTGCGGATGAAGAGTATCGTGCTGCACATAGCGACTGGCAAACGCTCACGCAAAACATTGTTGAGAACGCGGATAATGGGTTTACACGTAATCATAACATTGATTTTGAGATCAAAGCTCTTGGTGAGTGGACTTCTGAAGGGGCAAATGCATCTGAAATTCTTCAGGACATGGACAAGGACTGGAATGGAAATGGATACGACTTTGTAGTGGGCTTCACGAGAGATGCTAATTTCAACTCAGGCGGTATTGCTTATGTTTATCCGAACTCTCCTTATGGTAGTGCAGTATCAGTTAACCTCGATCAGGGCGCAACGAATACATGGCACGCGGCTCAGCACGAATTCTCTCATAACTATGGACTAAGTCACGATGCTCAAGGCAGTGGGATTAAATGCATTATGAACTATGACTATTCTTATAGTGTTGATTATTGGGACGAAGATCATGATAATTTAATAGAAGCACATAAAGGTTGGTATGGAAATTAATACATATCAGTAGCAATAGGTGAGAGCGCTCAAACGATTCGTTTGAGCGCTCTTTTCATTTAAAAGGCGTAGATTAGCCGAATTATCAGGTGGTGACAGGCACTATTTAAGAAACTGATCCACCTTCTTACGTAACTCTTCTGCGATTTCTATGTTTGTGCTGTAATAAAATGTGTTCCGCTTATCCCTGACGTGAATATTCAATAATCCAGCCCCTCTTAAAATGGAAAGATGATGATGGATATTCCCTTTCGCCATGCCAAATTCCGAAACGATATTGGTGAAAGTAGTGGGTTCGTGAGATAAAAATTTCATTATCTTCAATCGTTTTTCATCCCCGAGCGCTTTCGTTAAACGAAGAACTTCAGTTAGTTCATCTTTCGCATCTTTAATAGGATAAGTGATGTATAGCGTATCTTTCAAATGATCGATAAACGACATAGGTTGAAGGTGAATCGCAGGAATCAAACAAACGCTTTTCACACTAGGCGTTTCAATGATGTAACGACTAGCTTCCAAAATAACATCCTCTTGCGATTGATTCTTAAGCTTATGTTCCTTCTCTTTTGCGTCACGATTTAATCGATCAGAAATATCGCAATCTAGGAGTTGAAAATATTGCTCATTCCAGGCTTTTAACAACGTGAGTGATTGATCTCTTTGTGATGATAGATCAGCAGGAAGTGTTCGATCAACGTCTAATAAAGGAGCGATTCGTTCAAAAAGCTCACCGCCAGATAGATTTCCTAACCAATCAAAAAAGAGATCGATTTTGTCTTTGTATGGTGATTGTTCAATCAATAAAACTAATATGTCTTCAAAGAACATGTACTCTTTTGAAGCAATCAAAGAATGTAACTCAGGGGAAATGGACAATTCAATATCCTTAGGCCACTTTGCGCCAAGATCTAAATATTTCATTAACGTTTGTCTTTTATATAACGAAATGCTTAATAAGAGTTCATAAACAGGTGAAGAAAGCGTTCTAACTTGCAGTGTCATAGGTGCCCCTCCATATCTCTCTTTTTTTCATATCTTACCATACGTTGTTCTTAATTAGAATGATCAGAATATTAATCATCTATTCATTGACTTAATATATTAGTTCAATTAGTATTGAACTAATTAAGTTATTGGGAGGTTTTTACAATGAGGTTTGCTGATCTACAAAATCGGGTGATAGAACTTGCTGATAGTAAAGAAAACGAAGAAGCTTTGCGTGTTATGGAAGAAGCGAAAGAAATGTTTCCTCATAAAAGAGATCGGTTGGGTCATTGGAAAGCGAATATTTATGTAATGGAAGGAAAGCACGAAGAAGGTGTTGCTGAACTAAAAGAAGTTCTCAAACATGGACTGTGGTGGAACCCAGAAATTCTAACATCTGATCCAGAGTTGAGCCCCTTGCAAGCCTACCCAGAATTTAAGTCTATCGTAAGTCAATGTCATTCGATCTTTGAAAACACAAAAGCATCTGCACATGCGGAGTTAACCATTCAGGGGCATTCTGAAGCGGATACGGTCATTTTCCCTTTGCACTGGAAAGGCTCTAATGCAAAAGACTTTGCGGAGCAGTGGTCTGATGAGAAACTCGTCACCAAGTACTTGATGGGATTTCCTCAATCTTCTCAACTTTTCAGCTACCAATGTTATTCATGGGATGATGAAGCGGTTGCTTATAATGATGTAAAAAAGACGTATTATGAATTTACTAAACGTGTTGATGTGTCAGATAAAAAACGAATACTAGCCGGTGCATCTCAAGGAGGAAGTATCGCAACTCAAATGAGCTTAAGTAATGATATGGAAGAATTTAATTTATTTATTGCTGTTGCACCAGCTTTCGATCTCCATTCACTAAAAGAAATCTTGCAAAATCAGCTGAACCCTCATGCAAGAGGCTGCATCATTACAGGAGATCAAGATCCTTTCTATGAAAATGCATTGGAAGCTGCTCAACTTTTTGAAGCTTATCAGATCCCTTGCAAACTAATTGTAAATGAAGGAATCGGGCATGAATGGCCGAATGAATTTCCCAATGTGTTAGAAGAGGCGATTTGTTTTGTAACGAGGCAGTAAGGACGTTGCTCAAAAATGACTTATACAATTATTTTTTATATGGAAAATGAAATCGTACAAGTAGTATAGAAAGTCATTGATCATCGAAAAAGGAGTGGGGAGATGGAATCTAGAAAACATCTATTATCGGAACCTTATTGGATGATAAATACACTGGGTCTCATACTTTTTATACTTGTAGGTATGCTCTTAATTTTGAATGACAATCTCATTGCTTTCACGATCGTAGCAGTTTGCTATGGATTTGCTATGTTTATCGGTAACTCGTTGTATCGCTCATATCGAAAGCGAAAGCAAAATAATGCTTAAATGATTTTACGAGACTCATAGTGAAATTTCCATGAGCAGCTAGACAAGCCAGGGACAGGCATGGAATGAATTCTCTACTCTCACAAAAAGGTGTTTGTTACGTAATGAAAAAAAGCTGGATCATTTCCACTACGATCACCATCGCACTCATTTTTCTCTTAATGATTTCATCGTCTAAAAATATTCTAGAAGAATTAAAACTCGGACTAGATTTGCAGGGGGGATTTGAAGTTCTAGAACGAAAGGGCGAAATAAATGAAAAGCATAGCCTTTAAACCTATTATGATTCCATTAAGCATGATCGGAATTATCGCAATGATACTGTTCATCGGATTAATGTATTCTCTCTTTTCAATTAGTGAAGTATTCCTGTATGTGATTGCGATTGTGTTTCTATTCGTCGTGATAGGTGACATAAGGAAAGCATCGTCAAACGAAAAAGGATCACAGTTTCCACTAAAGTATATTTTGATCGGGATAGCCTTTTTACTAGTAAGCTTTCTCTCTTGATTTTGAGAGGAAGCTTTATTTCTATTTTTATAATGAAAAAAGATGAGATATTGCCCAACATGTAACTCCGTAATTAGTTCAAATGTCATGTGAATTTCTATGATTTGAGAGCAAATTCACTATAAAAGTATAGGTTTAGTTCACCGTTGAAAAGGAATAAAGAGTAGAAGATAGAAGCAATAGTTTGAGACGGTCGAGTGACGGACAGAAGTCACTTTAAGATAACAGGAGGAAATGCAATGAACGTACTAAAAGAGCAATATGATTTAGTTAAACACACGCGTAAAGTTCTCTTTCATTTCTGTGAGCAAATCAATCAGGAGGATTATTTAAAAGAAGTAGATGGATACGGATGGGGTTCGATTCGTAATTTACACGTTCATATCGCAGAGTGCTATGAAAGCTGGTTAGGTCGCTTTGCTTTGGAAATGCAAGAGCCAATCGTAGAAGTGAGCGATGTAACGGATGTAAATGAAATGAGAACCGTGTTTGAGCTTGTTGATCAGCTCGTCTATCGTTTTCTAGAAGAATACGACGAGCGATTTGATGAGAAAATAAGTCGCAAGGTATCATGGCAAGAAGAGGAAGAAGAGCTGTCTCCGCTATGGTTAATGACGCATACAATCACGCATGAGTTTCATCACAAAGGGCAGATCGTAACACTTGCTCGAGCTCTCGGTTACGAACCGACGGACACCGATCTCTTAACGCCATCTGACATCAACCGTTATTTGGACTATCCTGAGCAAGGATGATTTCTCATAAGGATAATAGAAGCGACGACTCGTAAAGGGCTATAGCCATTATGAGTCGTCGTTTTTTTATTTTTCTCAATGGAAATTACCTTAATAATGAGAAAATGAGTGAAACAGAATCATTGGAAAAATGGTAAAATTAAGGTGGGGATCGAGGGGGATGTTATGAAATTCATGTTGGCCGGCTTTTTAGGCTTATTCGGAATGATTTTACTTGGATTATCCTTTGAGAGTTTTGGCGAAGTGGGGAATATGTTACTCAAGTTTATTGCCATCATAAGTGTAGTGGCTAGTGTTCGTATTGCGATGAATAAAAAAAGTATGCGTAAGTAGCTATTTCATACTACTAGAGAGGCGGGGTTTTCCGATGGGAGATATTCTCTTTCAACTTGTAGCATTTCTTTTAATGTTTGGCGTTCTGGGTGGGATTGTCTTCATCGTTGTGAGTTTCAGAAAGAGAAACTCAAAGCTTGATCGATTAGAACATAAGGTTGATCAGCTGCTTGAGAAAGACAAATCTCAGTCTGATAGATAGAAAGGGAGAGGAGTATGGTTTGGGCAAAAGCGATAGAGGGTTTGTTCCTTTTTTCTATCACAACGTTATTGATCTATGATTATTTTCCAGATATGAGTTTACAAGAAACCTTTCCTTCATCCATTCTACTCCTGCTTATGTTTGGGACTGTTGTTGCATCGTTTCTTTTCAAACGCTTGAGAGAATATACAGTAAAAGAGTTATTTCAGTCTCAGCTGTTTATGATCGTCTATTTGCTGTTTCTACTAGCTGTTTTGAAATTAGCCGGGGGTGAATCGACTTTAGGCATTTCATTTAGTAATCTCGGTGTTTGGGCTATCGTCATCATCTCACTTCTTCAGTTAGTCGTTCTGTGGAAGAAGTTAAAAAGGGAGAGAGAATTTCAGTGAGCCGAATAGCTCAATTAAAAGTATTTTCATTGTTGTTGGTGTTATATAGCGTGATGTGTCTCATTCTATGTCCGATCCTATTCTTTAACGGCATGTTTCTGATGAATGATGGGGTGGTTTATAGTAAAGGTGTGGAGAGTAGCCTGCTGGTAAAACTTTATCTTTTATTAATGCTACCGAACGCTGCGATCCTGTTGGTTATTCATAAACGTTATGGTAAGTCACAGCAAATCCGTGTCATGAATCTTGTTTTCTTCATAGTTGTAACCTTAACATTCGGCTACTTTTCATTAAACTTTCCGTTTGATTACATTCAGCAGT
This sequence comes from Anaerobacillus sp. 63XJN7_5_ISO-PGPR-S23-430, assembly GCF_056173695.1. Classification (NCBI taxonomy): domain Bacteria; kingdom Bacillati; phylum Bacillota; class Bacilli; order Caryophanales; family Bacillaceae; genus Anaerobacillus; species Anaerobacillus sp. 63XJN7_5_ISO-PGPR-S23-430. The sequence continues at coordinate 1,099,333 of NZ_CM149686.1, forward strand.
TTGATTAATAAGCAATCAGTATGAAAAAGATCAATAGGAGGAGATCGATGAAAAGAGTTCAGATCATCATTGCGATTCCTTCCTGCTTTTTATTGTTATTCTCCCTTCTAACCAGCTATAAAGCGGGATTAATCATCGCGATGGCTGGTCTTTTTGTTGGGCTTATACTAAGGCAAGTTCGCCTGTGGAAATATCGAGCGATTCTCGACCATCCGAGTCGACGGTATAGTAGCGAGGAGAGCTTCGGTGATTCAGAAGAATAGAGCGTTCAGTTGGAGGTGTGAACATGAGTCAAGTGCAAGGAGTGATGTTGGGACTTGTCATAGGCATTGCGTTAGCGATTGGATTTGCCCTTGGGCAAGAGTGGACGGATAACACGGTTATCAGTATCGTCATCGCTTTAATCGCTGGACTCCTCGCTCGAGTAGTGGGGAAGAATTTGATCAAGAAAATGAAATAAGTGAACTTGGAGCGAAGGGAGATGGAAATGAAGGTAAATCATCAGGGGAAGAAACTCCGCAAAATAGTAATGGGACTCATTTATTCCGCTCTTTTCATTGGAGCTATTCAATTTTTGTTTGATTCCGATCCATTTAATGATTATATAGGCTGGGGTTTTTTACTAACGTTTTGGTTTATTCGATTGCTCCTTACTGGATTAAAAAACATAGTGGATGGTCAAAAAAATCTTGCGATGTTAAACATCGGTTTGTCTATTATTGCTGGTATCGCCGTCGCTGCCACATGGATAACTTATTTCTTCGGTATTTAGACTATAGCAACTATTGTCTAATCCATTTTTACTCTTTTTGATTTGGATTCGCTTACAAAAGTTTACACTTTTTCCTTCCGTGGTATTTCATTAAAACAGCATAAAAAACTCACTTAATGAAGAGAGAAGGAGAGAGATCACGTGAACAATCAAAATGGACAACCAAAACAAACGCAGCCTGAACAGCCTGGTATTGAATCTGAAATGACGCCAATGCCGGATCAACCCCATGATTACATAGGCAGTCACAAATTGGATCAAAAAGTAGCGCTCATTACTGGCGGTGACAGTGGAATCGGTCGCGCGGTTGCGATTGCTTATGCGAAAGAAGGTGCGAACGTTGCGATTAACTATCTTGAGAAGGAACAGAGCGATGCCGATGAGACGAAGAAGTTTGTTGAGAAGGAAGGCGTCAAATGTCTGTTGATTCCGGGGGATGTCTCGGAAGAAAAAGAATGCAAGGATTTAATCGATAAGACGCTCGATCACTTTGGTAAGCTTGATATTCTCGTCAATAACGCGGCGATTCAGTATCCAACGGAAAGCATTGAAGACATTTCCTACGAGCAGTGGGATCAAACGTTTAAAACAAATGTTTATTCTGTTTTTAACATGACGAAGTACGCAGTGCCACACTTGCAAAAAGGAAGCTCGATTATTAACACGACTTCCATTAATCCTTATACAGGAAATAAGGTGTTAATTGACTATACGTCAACAAAAGGTGCGATCGTGGCGTTCACGCGCAGTATGGCTGCGAACCTTGTAGACAAAGGCATCCGTGTGAATATGGTGGCACCAGGGCCGATCTGGACACCGCTCATTCCATCTACATTTGACGAAGATTCCGTTGCAGAATTCGGAACGGATAATCCGATGGGACGCCCAGGTCAGCCGTCTGAACTGTTCGGTCCATACGTTTTACTAGCATCTGATGACGGTTCTTACATGACAGGCCAGTGCATTCACGTAAACGGTGGGGACTATATGTCCTCCTAATGCGTGTAGACGGCCCGGCGTTAGGCCGGAAGCTCCGTTTATTGGCCAAAAATGAAATATATTGGCCAAACTGAGATTATATTGGCCAAATTCGAGATATATTGGCTAAAATCACAATTTATTGGCCAAACCGCCTTTACTAAGAAAAGCCGCACACTCATGGATCAGCATTCATGAGTATGCGGCTTTTTTAAGCGAATAAAAGATTGTATTCAGTCTGTTAAAACTCTATAATTGATAATGGATCTCAATTGTGAAAAGTTTCATTGATTCGATCATGTTATAGGGAGGTTTTTCTTTGCTCAAACGCTTCTTTTCTTATTACCGGCCATACAAATGGCTATTTATTCTTGATTTCGTATCAGCCATCATCGTCGGAGTGTTGGAGCTTGCTTTTCCACTTGCGGTGAACCAGGTAATCGATCGGTTACTTCCTGAGGGGAATTGGGGCATCATTCTTCTCGCGTGTGCAGGATTGCTCCTCATTTACTTAATAAATACAGGCCTGCATTTTATCGTCACCTACTGGGGACATAAGCTCGGGATTAACATTGAAACAGATATGCGTCAGAAGCTGTTTACGCATATGCAAAAGCTATCATTTGGTTACTATGATAATAGTAAAACGGGTCACAGCATCTCAAGACTTACAAAAGATCTCGAAGAAATTGGCGAGGTAGCACATCACGGCCCAGAGGATGTATTTGTGGCGCTTATGACGCTGCTTGGTTCATTTGGATTAATGCTGATGATTAACTGGAAGCTTGCCGTTCTTTCCTTTATCGTTATTCCACTTCTTATTATTCTAGCCATCTACTTTAATAAAAAGATGACGAAAACGTTCAGGCGCATGTTTCAAGATGTCGCTGAAATTAATTCCCGTGTAGAAGATAGCATCGGAGGGATTCGCGTCGTTCAGGCATTCGCGAATGAACACCATGAACAGGAGAAGTTCCGTCAAAACAATGAGAGCTACCGTTCAACTAAGCTTCAATCGTATAAAATCATGGCGCAGAACGTCATGTCGAACTATTTGTTAATGAGAGTCGTTACGCTATTTACGCTGCTGTTCGGTACCTTTTTCGTTATATCAGGGGAGCTCACGTATGGTGAATTCGTTGCGTTTATTTTATTATCAAATATTCTCATCGGACCGATTCAGAAAATTAATGCCGTTATTGAAAGCTATCCGAAAGGGATCGCTGGGTTTAAGCGTTATACCGAAATCATTGATACTGATCCAGACATTCAGGATTCGGAAGATGCGATTGAAATGGCGCTTAGCGGAGAGATTCGCTATCAAGATGTTTCATTTGGCTATGAGGGCTATGCGCCTGTATTAAATCAAATCAACTTATCTATAAAGCCGGGTGAGACGGTGGCGTTTGTTGGCCCGTCTGGAGCTGGCAAAACAACGCTTTGTAGTTTGCTGCCTCGCTTTTATGAAATACAGGGTGGTTCGATAACGATTAATGGCATTGATGTAAAAGAACTAAAGCTATCCTCTCTCAGAAGTCAGATTGGAATCGTGCAGCAGGATGTGTTCCTGTTCTCAGGAACGTTTCGCGAGAACATCGCTTATGGAAATCTTTTAGCTGGAGATGAAGAAATTCTAGAAGCAGCGCGGAAAGCAAAGCTAGATGAGTTTATTTATAGTCAGCCGGACGGATTGGATACGGTGATTGGTGAAAGAGGTGTGAAGCTTTCTGGTGGTCAGAAACAGAGGCTTGCGATCGCGCGCATGTTCTTGAAAAATCCACCGATTCTTATTTTAGATGAAGCGACTTCTGCCCTCGACACGGAAACGGAAGTAGCGATTCAAAAGTCACTGGAAGAACTAACGGAAGGGCGCACGACGCTTGTGATTGCCCATCGACTTGCAACAATTAAGAATGCTGATCGGATTATGGTTGTGACGAAAGATGGGATTGCCGAGCAAGGAAACCATGCGGAGCTTATCGAATCCAGCGGTATATACAGCCGACTTCATAAAGCCCAGTTTGGATGATGAATGACACGATTCCTATGATACGTAGGAATCGTTTTTCTTTTCCAAATCGGGGTCTTATCAATTGTAATGAAAATGCTCGTTTGCTAAAATCTATTGGACGACTAACTGATGCATAGTGCAAGAAAGGTGTTAACATTCATGCTTCAAAACCCAACAGGAAAAGAACGGTTTGGTCTCGCGTTATTGCTTGGGATGCTCGGAATATTAGGTCCGCTTAATATTGATATGTACCTACCGAGTTTTCCAGGAATTGCGAGTGATTTAAATGCGAGCGCTTCGCTTGTTCAGCTTAGTTTAACGACCTGTCTGATCGGATTAGCGGTTGGACAAATTGTCGTTGGACCCTACAGTGATGGACAGGGGCGACGCAAGCCGTTGCTCATTTTTATTTTCTTATTTGCGGTCGCTTCGATTCTATGTGCCGTGGCACCGAACATCATAACACTAGTCATTGCCCGGTTTATTCAGGGCTTTACAGCTTCAGCGGGAGTTGTGCTCTCACGTGCTGTCGTTCGTGATGTTTTTAGCGGGAGAGAATTAACAAAATTCTTCGCTCTTCTTATGGTTATCAATGCGACAGCGCCAATGATCGCGCCCATTGCGGGAGGGGCGATTTTACTATTGCCGTTTGCGACTTGGAACACGATCTTCTATTTCCTTGGAATTCTTGGACTCATTATCGTGACGGTTATCGGTTTCCGACTACCAGAAACGTTACCGCCTGAGAAACGGCTGCCAAGCACGGTGAAGCAATCAGTGCGAACGATGGGAAGTCTGCTTAAGGACCGCTCCTTTATCGGATATGCGTTAACGATTGGATTTGTTCACGGTGGTAGCTTTGCATACGTATCTGGCACTCCATTCGTTTATCAAGGTATTTATAACGTTTCACCTCAAGCCTTCAGTATTCTGTTTGGAATTAACGGACTTGCGATTATTTCTGGGAGCTTCATGATTGGCAGGTTAAGTGCTTATTTTCATGAAAGAAGTCTTCTTCGTACGGCGGTTATTACAGCAGTCACGGCTTCATCGTTTCTTCTTCTCATGACGATTATTGAAGGGCCACTTGCAACGCTCGTCATCCCGATCTTTATTTACATGACAGCTATGGGAATGGTACTTACAAGTACTTTCACGCTTGCGATGGAAAAGCAGGGCCACCGCGCCGGAAGTGCAAGTGCGGTATTAGGCATGCTGCCGCTGTTATTCGGTTCGATGGTGTCACCGCTTGTTGGAATTGATGAATCAACTGCGGTTCCAATGGGAGCGATTTTGTTCACAACGTCTTCAATTGGTGCGATCATCTTTTTTACACTTACGAAAAAAAATCAAGTTCAAGCGACTTCCTAATCGGAGTCGTTTTTTCTTGCTTTTTTATTGTGGAAATTATATAGTGTATAAAGTAGATAAAGATTATCCAGTTTAAGAGAGGTGTTTCTATGCAAATGAAAACAGGTGTGGAGCAGGGCGTTTATGCCATCCTCATGCTGACGTTTTTACCGGAGAAAGCAGTTCTACCTGGAGAGGTGATTAGCTCTCAACTTGGTGGGTCTCCCACTTACTTTCAGAAAATATTAAGGCATCTCGTTAATGCGGACTTGATTGCATCAGTGCCAGGTAAAAAGGGTGGTTTCAAGCTTAAACAAAAAGCGAGTGATATTCGAATCTATGATGTTTACCTTGCGATCGAAGGAAAGCAATCGCTGTATTCGTCGACGGGACTTTTTCAAGATTTGCTGAACATAAAGGAAAAAGAGGTTGATCTGCTATCGAATTTAATGGATGAAGCAGAAGGTTCCTGGCAGTCTATTTTAAAAAGGGAAACGATTGGGTCGCTTCATGAGGAAATCATGAAAAAGTGTCCCCCTGAAAGTCTTGAACAATTACGAGCTTCGATTTACGAGAAAATGGTTTTATAAACAAGGAGGAGCAATAATGGAAAATCTAAATAAATATTTTGATCTTTTTGATCAATCGAGAACGAGTGACAAAGCAATGGAAGAATTAAACGGACTTTTCTCAGATGATATGGTGTTCGTGTTAAATGGCCAAAAAAAAGAAGGGATTGAGAATTGGAAGCTCTTTATGGAGCGCGTGTTTAGAAATAATAGTGATATTAAACACATGTATGAGGGATGGAAAAAGGTCGAGGGAAGCGATTTGTATGAAACTCCATGGGCTGTTTGTGGCAAGCTCTCCACAGGAAAGGTTTACACTCAGACCGGGAAAGACATCGCGAAATTAAATGAAAACGGGCAGATCACGTATTTAGAGAATGTTCCCGATCAAAAAGATATGTTTCAATCGTATAAAGAGTTATAAAAGTGGAACATGCGTGTGACGCGGGTTTGGTTATATCTTGTCTAGTACTATGTGAGAGCAACCGTCGTTACACGTTCTATTCATTCCAAACGCATCGTTCACTAAAAAAGAGGTAAACCAGAGGGCTATTATCACCTCTCTGAATTTACCTCTTTTTTATTCATTTTAGTAGGGAGAGGCGTCTCCTCTTGTTGGGAATTCTTGTCTTCATTCTTCGAGTCATTCGCTGTCTTGTATCGCTGCTGCTGTCGGTATCCGTATGTTGAGGAAAGAACTACTTCTTCATCTTCAAGGGCGGATCCAAGTGCGCCGATAATAATCGAGATGCTCGTAGCTGTCCACGTAATGTAGAAATAATTATCGTATCCAACGGAACCTGATAATTGCGATTCTAGCAGTCCCATCGGAATAAACGCTATGACCGCTACGGCGAACATAAAAAATAGTATAATATAATAGAAACTAACCGTCACAAGAAGCGTCAGGATCGTTGCTATATTATAGAGGTTTCGAAGATATTTCGCTCGATCCTGTCTTGGTTTTTCCCATAGATTATGAGCTAGGACAAGCCAGCCAACCATTAAGAACGAGGAGACAATCATAAGCATAAACATTCTCCATAAACCGTAACTGTTGCTTAACTGCCAGAGGGTAGGAAACACGAGAGCATAGGAGCCAGTCGCAAAAGCAAAAATAATTACCTTTTTAAAAGCGGGGAAGATCGCCCACGGTCGGTTTGCTCTTACCATTCCAGTTAAGATGCGAATGGCGCCACTTAACCGTGACTTTACGATATATCTCACATCAATAGATGTTTCTTCTCCAGGCCTTACACGTTTAATAGGAGAAAACCGTTCGAATCCCCCTTTTTTAAAGAGCCTCTTCGACCCTTTTTCCTTCAAGTATTCGTATTCTTCATTTTCTTTAGCTTGTAATCGTCTTTGCGCTTTTTCTCGATCTTCTTCTGGGCTACCATAGTACATTTCGTTGACTAATTGTAGAATAGATTGCCTGATTCTTTTTACCATAGGGGTTGATCCTAATCCTGGAAGACTGATAATGGCTACTTTTTTATTTGTAGAAGCTTCTGCCAAAATAGGTTTTCTATCTTGAAAGAATGGTAAGTCTGTTAAACAAACGATGTAGTCCCAATCTTCTTCTTCCTTTCTCTTATAACCTGCTTCTAGAACTTCTTCAGGTTTTTCAGTGACTCCTGTGAGAGGATCAACGGTTGAATCTACATGCCATTCACACTCATCTTCTACGTAATAGCGAAGGAGCTTAGGCAATTCGCTACTTAATTGTTTACTTAGCTTTTCTGGATATCCAGGTGGGGTAACTAATCCAACCGACATCTTAGCTTGACTCACTTTTTCTTCCTCCCACTCCAATTTTATGTAACTATCTAGAAGAATGAATTCCCTATTTTATCAGAGTAAAACTGTTTCTTAACTGAATGTCGTAAGTTTACCATTTATCATTGAAATGGTTCCTTATATTTGAAATGATAGTAGGGAATAAATGGAATGAGGAGTGTGCTTGTGAGTAGTACCGTCGATTCAATTGTTACACTAAGCCTGATATACGGCTTTCCTATGGTTGCGGTCATAATCAGGTATAAAAAGATGAATGCGGAAGAAAAAAGAGAAGTTCGCGAAAGTTTTGGCACACTAGAGTTTTTGTGCACTGGTGGCTTTCTCATAATTGGAGCGTTTCTATTATCAGTTGGCAATGTTTTTGAGTTTTTCATTGCAAAAGTAATGGGGCTCGTCTTTATTGTCCCTGGTGCGATCTTAATGACCATTAGCGTTTGGAAAAGAAGCAAAATGCGAAGTATCATCTTCCTTCTTTTCTTTAGTGTGATGATCTTTCTAGGAACGTGGTTTTAAAGTATTTGAAGCGAGAAACAATAAATGTTGGTGTTCTTAGTAAGGCAATTTGCTTCTACATACGTTGGGCTATCTCCTACAGCTGGAGACGGCCCTTTATTTTATTCACAAACAACCTCTACCCGGCCATACTCTCCCACCCAGAGACCAATGACCCAAACTGGAAATCCCCATGATTTAACAACTTGGGTGGAAGCAGCGATATCTGCAAAGTGTTGGCGCTTGCTTACGGGATTGGCAGCACAGTCGAAATGACCAACGACCGCAATAACCTGAGAAGCATGAGCGGTAAGTGATATGAGCGTATTTTCTCTTATGCGCTCGATGTCACATCGTGGACCATGGGACAATACGCGGTCCATACCTGGCTCAGTAATGAGATCAACGTAATCGAGACAATATTGTGCTTTTAGCCACTGTGTGACAGGGATTTGTGTTCGTCCATCTATGCAGTTCAATGCCGTTCCGAATCGTTTCTCCATGTTACACCTGTCTTTCATGCGCAATTCTTTCATTGCCAAATTGTATTATTAAGGGCGGTGAAAGGTGCTCTGGCTGTGGTGAAAGCCATAGCCAGGATGGTAAGTTGTTTGCCCGTGATGGTAACCATAGCCAGGATAATAACTTCCGTGTCCGTGATGATAGCCGTAGCCGGGATTGTAACTGCCATGGCCATGATGATACCCGTAACCAGGATAGTAGCTTCCATGTCCGTGGTGATAATATGGTCGATACACGATCGTTTCCCCCTTAATTAGTTGTACGATAGTGTATGAGAACAAGAATATGATCGTATAGGCATTGGACCGTAAGTGCCTGTGACATATGCTAAAATGGAACTAGAAAACGAGTGGATAAGATAGAAGCGACCATCACGTTATTTATTTATGAAGGATCGGGATAACATGGATATTCAACTAAACAAAAATCGAATCAAAGAAATGTGTGGGGATCTCTCTTTCAAAAAAGGGGAGGCTTATTACCGTTCAAATAAAGTATCCTTTCAAAGTGATCAATCTGATCAATGTGAGGCCACCGTTCATGGAACAGAAGATTTTTTCGTATCGGTAATCAGGGATCAAGATGGCCAGCTTCAAACGGAATGCAGCTGCCCTTCCCTTGCAACTTTCCAAAAAGACTGTCAGCACATTGCGGCTGTTCTCATTGCGATCCAACAGCTTCAGCAAGAACAAGAGGAAAACAAGACTCATAATAGAGAGCTTACAGAAGACTTTATGACGCTGTTTACGAAGGATGGTTCTAAAAAGAGTGGCTATCAACGCTATTTTGAAAAAAGAAAGATGCTTGATGCGGTATTTACATGTAAACCTGTTTCGCTAAACGATCAGGCTATGCTTGGGATAGAAGTAGCGATTGAACAAACAAAAGTGCCTGGCATTCGCGACTTTCTTTCTCATGTGAAACAGGGGAAGCCTAGTGAAATCTCCGCGAACTTTACATATGATACAAATCTTCACTGTTTTTCAATTGAAGCAGATGCGATTCTTCATCACCTTATTCGAGTCGCTAGTGATGAGGAGGCCTTTCTAGAATCAGCGCCATACACATCCACCGATCACACGTCGAGAGAAACCTTGATCATCTCGCCATCTTCGTGGCTCAGTCTGATCCCTTTGTTAACAAAGGCGCCTAACGTTAAACTCCAACATAACGGTCATTCCTTTGAGCGTCTCAACGTGATCGACGGCTCACCACCGATCCGGTTTATCGTAGATGAGTCGGATGCGGACAGTTGCCAAGTCACGATTAAAGGACTCGAACGCATGACCATTTTGAATGCGTATCAATCGATGATCTATCATGGAACGGTCTTTCAATTAGAAGAGAGAGATTTTCATCGAATCGTTGAATTGAAGCAGATGCTCCCGTCACCCGGGACAAATTCTATTCCCATTCCTTACACACAGATTGATCATTTTCTTGAAAAAGTTGTACCTGATTTGAAACGAATGGGAAATGTAGAACTTTCGAGAGCCTTCCGTGAAAAATTTATGAAAACACCGTTAAAGGCGAGACTTTACTTAGATCGCATTAGAAATCGTCTGCTAGCAGGGCTTGAATTTCAGTATGAAGAAGTAGTGATTCAGCCGTTAGAGAATCGCGATGTGCCGGGTTCAACGATCATTCGAGATGTTGAGAAGGAAGAAGAAATTCTTGCGATGATGGAAGAGAGCGGATTTTCCAAAACGGACGGTGGCTATTTGATGCAAAATGAAGAGCTTGAGTATGAATTTCTCTACCATACCGTTCCAAAGCTTCAATCGCTGCTACAGTTATATGCGACGACTGCTGTTCGAAATCGTCTTGTTCAAAAACCAACTTATCCTAAAATCAACGTGAAGGTGAAGAAGCGAGAACGAACAAACTGGTTAGAGTTTAAATTTGAAATGGACGGCATATCCGACAATCAAATTAAAGAAATCCTAGCTGCATTAGAAGAAAAGCGGAAATACTATCGTCTTCGAAGTGGATCACTCTTATCGCTCGAAACGAAAGAAATGGAGGACATTCACAACTTTTTAACGACCGTTCCTCCTCAAGAACAACTGGAACCGTATTTTTCGCTCCCCGTTACGAAAGGCGCAAATTTGATGGATGCGATTGAGCAGAAGAACATTTTTCAAGCAGACAAATCGTTTCGTGAATTTCTCGATTCCATGCGGCATCCGAGTAAATTGGAATTTGAAGTACCGCCCGAATTAGAAGGGGTTTTACGTGATTATCAAATTCAAGGATATGAGTGGATGAAAACACTTGCGAGCTATGGATTTGGCGGGGTACTCGCAGATGATATGGGACTCGGAAAAACGCTGCAGAGCATCACCTTTATCGTATCTGAGCTTACAGCCATTCGTGAACAGAAAAAGCCTGTTCTTATCGTCTGTCCATCATCTCTTACGTATAACTGGTACAATGAAATGAAAAAATTTGCTCCAGAGCTTCAAACGCTGATCATTGACGGCAATCAATCAACACGTGACAAGCTTCAGCAAACGGTCGAAGGAATGGACGTTATCATCACGTCTTATCCGTTACTTCGTCGCGATGTGAAATGGTATGAAACGAAATCCTTCCACACCGTCTTTTTTGATGAAGCACAGGCATTCAAAAACCCTTCAACTCAAACCGCCCGTGCGGTAAAGAAAATCAACGCCGATCATCGCTTTGGACTCACGGGTACGCCTGTTGAAAATGCGATTGAAGAGCTCTGGTCGATTTATCACGTTGTTTTCCCTGACCTTTTCAAGGGGATAAAAGCTTACGGTAACTTAACGAAAAAAACGATCGCGAGAAGAGTGCGACCGTTCTTACTTCGAAGAATGAAAGAGGATGTTTTAGCAGAGCTACCGGATAAGCTCGAATCTCTAGAGTTAACAGATTTATTACCAGAGCAAAAGAAACTATACGCCGCTTTCCTTGCGAAGTTAAAAACCGATACGCTCAAACACCTTGATCGAGATACGATTAGTAAGAATCGCATCAAAATCTTAGCTGGCTTAACAAGACTGCGCCAAATTTGTTGTCACCCCGCCTTGTTCGTTGATGGATATAAGGGGAGCTCTGCTAAATTCGAGCAGCTGCTTCAAATTGTCGAAGAATCAAGGCGTTCTGGTCGGAGAATATTAATTTTCTCTCAGTTCACGAAAATGCTTCAAATCATTGGGAGGGAGCTAGCCGCTCGTGGACAAAACTTTTTCTATCTTGATGGGGAGACGCCATCTATGGAAAGAGTGGAGAAGTGCAATCGGTTTAACAACGGCGAACGAGATGTTTTTTTGATTTCTTTAAAAGCTGGTGGCACAGGACTGAACCTAACTGGAGCGGATACGGTTGTGCTTTACGATCTTTGGTGGAATCCAGCCGTTGAAGAGCAAGCGGCAGATCGTACGCACCGTATTGGCCAGGAGAAAGTTGTCAACGTCATGAAGCTAGTAGCCCGCGGCACGATAGAAGAAAAGATGAACGACCTTCAGGAGAAAAAACGCGAGCTCATCGGGGAGATCATAGATTCAGACGAAAAGGCCAACACAAACTTAACGGAAGAAGATATACGAGAAATATTGATGGATGTATAAATGGAATAAAGGTAACATGCTAAATCCTCGCGTACGATGCGGGGATTTTTTTAATAAGATGAGGAATGAAAAATCTACCAATTGGCAACGCGTTCAAATTCAAAAAAGCATTCATTGTATTTTCATTATCCAGGTTTTAGGTTGGTTGTGATAGGGAAGAAAGACGTAAATGCAAGATGGAGGTAAGGGACATGAGCGAAGTAGCGATCAAACAAAGCATAAAGTGTAACACTGAATATACGAGTCTAAAAAAGGTATTAGTCGTAAAACCATCCTTTATGAAAATAACTGAAATTATAAATGAAACGCAAAAGCATTATGAAAGAAGTAACATTAACGTTCCTAAAGCATTACAGCAGCACAGTGAATTTGTTCACGTTCTTAAAGATCACGATGTTAATGTTCATGAACTTGAGGCGAACCCCGATCTTCCCGAGCAAGTCTTTACTCGGGACATTGGGTTTACCATTGGTCAAGAGCTATTCGTCGCTTCAATGAGTGAACAAGTTCGCCAGCAAGAAACCAATACACTAAAAACATGGCTGAAGGAAAGCTCGATCACTTATCAAGAAGGATTGCCACTCTCAATGGAAGGGGGCGATGTTGTCATTGATAGGTCGACCGTTTATGTTGGGGAAAGTGGACGAACGTCTAACTTAGCCATTCAAGAACTACAAAAGCGCCTACCTGATTATCAAATTGAACCGCTAACGTTAAAGGATGATATTCTTCATCTAGATTGTGTGTTCAACATCATTAGTGAAAAGGTTGCGCTCGTCTATCCGCACGCTTTTACTAGTGAGGATTTAAAGAAGTTAAATGCTCGTTTTCATTTGATTTACGTGTCAAAAGAAGAACAGTTTTATATGGGCCCAAATGTTCTTTCGATCGGTCAAGGTAAAGTCGTTAGCCTCTCGCAAAACAAACGTTTAAATCGCGTATTGGAGTCTGAAGGCTTTACCGTACTACCTGTAGACTTCTCTGAAATCATTAAATCAGGAGGTTCGTTTCGGTGCTGTACTCTTCCACTTAAACGAGGTTAAGTCACATAACAAGCTTCGTTTTTAAAGTGAAGTTTTTATTCAAAGGAGAGAAACCCATGCTAAAAACAGAAAGTCGCTTCTTGTTAACAAAGGAGGATATTGAGAATCGTAAAGATCTTCCAGAATGGCTCTTAACAGAATATAAGACGTTCAGTGAGTTAGTTACAGATCCAACATTTCCTTGTTTTTTCGGTAGAACAGCTCAACTTAAAGGGGAGCTGCGCTATTCTTACATTGAACACGATGATTGGGCCAACTTGCCTGACGCGGTGGAAAGCTTTCTTAGCTTATTTCGTGAACCTACGAAAATAAGACATGGATTATTTATTTTTGTAGAGCCGGAAAGGGAAGAAAAGTCGATTGACTACTATCGTTCTTACTTCTGGGACATTCTACAGTATCTACATAACCAGGATCGTTTTCCATGGCCAAGTGAAGCACCAAAGGATCCCGAGCACTTTTTATGGGATTTTCACTTCGCGGGAGAGCCGATCTTTACTTTTGGAAACGCACCTGCCTATAAACAACGCAAAACGCGTAACCTTGGCAACAGCCTGATCTTAGGATTTCAGCCTAGAACGATTTTTCAAGGATTGGAAGGAACCGAAAAAGGCGGCATCATGTCGCGTGACAAAGTGCGTGCGCGTGTAGAGAAATGGGATAACCTTCCGAAGCATCCGGATATTAGCCACTTCGGAGATCCTAACCATAATGAATGGAAACAGTCGTTTATCGGGGATGACATAGAGCCAATCGTCGGAAAATGCCCTTTCCTTCATAAAAATAGTTAAGTTGAATTCTAGATGAATATGAAATAAGTAACCTTAACGACACATGAGCCGGCTCATGTGTCGTTTTATTAATAACCTATCATTCTTTTGGATTCCCACGTGGAATAATATGTTAAAATGAAACGTAATAAATCCAGCGGTATTAAGAAAAGAGATGTAAATAATGTAAGGGTTACCAAAGTGAATATAAAGCTCCTGGAAATGGATTGACTATTTTGCGGTTTCATTTGGGAGGTACTCAGATGAAGGGTCAAAAGAAAGAGAAGAATAGTTTCTTTAAAATTCAGAATGAGTATAGACAAAAAATAAGGAAGAAACAGGATGAACCTTCACCGGTAGCGGAAATGAAAAACATCCTACTAATCTTATTTACTTTGCTTTTTATGAAATTTTTATATTTATGGATGTAAGCAGAGTAATGAATCGAAACACAGCATTAAGATATGAATAGGTGTTCGATTGAATACGAAAATATGGATTTAATCAATGTTCTTTAAAAGAATGTGTTCCTGAAAAAATACGTTACATCGTCATAGAATGGGGGGCTAATTATTGAATTCTTTAAAAATACCACAGTTAGAAACGGAACGCTTGATTCTACGAAAAATCACCGAGGGTGATCTTCAAACTATTTATCAATACGGCTCCAATCCCAATGTATCACAGCATGTAAGCTGGGAAACGCATCAATCTATAGAGGATACGAAAGGCTTCGTTGAGATGATCCTTGAGGGTTATCGTCAAGAAACCAAAGCACTATGGGGCATGGAGCTAAAATCTTCTGGTCAGCTTGTCGGTACGATCGATTTTGTAACCATTGAGAGTAAACATCGAAAAGCAGAAATAGGCTATGTACTTGCTGAAGATTGTTGGGGTAAAGGATATATGACTGAAGCGGCTAAGCAAATCATAGCTTATGGATTTCATGTATTAGAATTAGAGCGAATTCAGGCCAGATGTTTTGTCGCGAACGAAGGATCGGCTAGAGTGATGGAAAAGGCGGGCATGACGTTTGAAGGCATTATGAGAAAAGCGATGTTTGCGAAGGGGAAGTTTCATGACTTTAAGATGTATTCAATTCTTTCGGATGAATTCAATCGAAGAGCAAAAACGTCTCAAATAAATTCACTACAATAATTAATTTAATAGACGAGGTGATTTCAGGTGAATGCCTCTACAATTGTAAGTCTTGTCATTCTATTTGCTGTATACATATGGGTTAGTGAGTATTATTTTAAAAGGCGTCTTGGTATTAAAGACCAAACGAAGTGGATGATGTCTAAGGATCGCAATAAAGTTGCCATGGTCATTGATCTAGTATTAGTTGTTCTATTCATTTATTGTAATTTTGATTGGAATGTGGGACCTAATAGCGAAAACTATCCTGTTATGATGAAAATCAGCCCTATTTTTGCGTTGTTTTTTCTACACAATATGAATCAAGGAATCGAGGAACTTCTTAAAAATCGCTCTGGAAAATCGTATTACCATTATTGGTTAGGCTCTTTGATGAGCGTTCTATCTTTTTTGATTTTGTGTATAGATCAATATTCATAACCTATTCTCACTACATAATAAAATTAAATATGAAAAGTGGTGAACAAAGTGAAAGGCAAATGTCTCATTCTGTTAACAATTTTCTTGGCCTCTTGCTCTAATCCATCCTCATTATCAAATCTACCTGATGGGATTCTAGCTGGAACGAGCGAAAATTGGACTGTTCAATACGATCTCCGTGAAGAGAATGGAGAAGAGTTTAGAGGAATAATGCTAGAATATATTGGCGATGGTGAAATTCCTTCTACAAATATTACATATGCTTTTAGTGGTGAAACAGCTTACGATGTTGATTGGCAGAAAACCGGAGAAGTAGAAATGAATAACTCTAAGATCGAGATTGAAGATACATTAGGCTGTGCCTACCCCTGTGATGAGCTTCAGCTCGACAAGGGAATCCATACAGTCATCGAGTGGGACGGTCAAATGGAAGAGTTCGTTTTAAAAGGGAACAAGTAACGCCATTATAGAGACATGAAAAAAGGTTGAGCATTATACTCAGCCTTTTTGTTTACGGAAAAGCGAAACGATTCTAAGGTGAACTTCGTATAGTTAGTAAGGGAATACGGAACTTCTTTGTGAGAGGGAGAGGATGATAACAATCGAATTAAGAACAGGATCGCTAAAAGGATGTGAGAGTTGAATGGGGATGGGAGGTTTGTCCATTGCGGTAGTGGCGTTTCTATTCACCGTACTTGGCGCTTTAGTCGTCTTTTCTTTAATCAAATGGATTGTGAAAAAATAGTTGGCTCCATTCATGATCTTAGAGAATTCATTGAGCCAAACGTATGGAGTAGCGCTGATTGAGAAGTCGATCGGGAAGCAGCATTAACTGTATTGAGGTGATAACTTGAAGCGAATCTTCTTTTTTATCTTTGAAATTGCTGTGTTTGTTTTAATCCTCTGGTCAAATATTCAAGAAGGTATTAAGTTCGATGATTTTACTGGCGTCTTTGTAAATGTAGTTGGCATTGTAGGAGTATTTGTTTGTATAGGTGGGATTGTGAGTGAACTACGGAAAATAAGAACGAGCGAATGAAAGTATTCCTTCATTAATTTGTTAGTGCAATCATACATATCCAAACCATGTTTCAACTCTATCAAAAGGGGCGAATGGAATGATGTTTATAACGTTAACACGCTTAGGAAAAGCCAATTTTGCAGCAGGTGTTTTCTTTATCATCGCTGGGGTTATTTTGTTAGCAATAAAGCTAATTGAAGGCAGTGCGAAAGAGGACCAATCGATGATCGTAGCCTCCATATCTCTAGGACTAGCGCTGTTTTTCTTATCACTTCTTTCTAGAAAGAACCAACAGGAATAAACCGATAAGAGAGGGCTAGGGAAAAGTTGAAAGATAGTTATGAATTCTATGTTCATGTTTTGTTACTTTAAGATTTGAGGGTGATGTAGTGGAAACGTTTTTCCCGAAGGTCATCATAGTGATGACGGTTGCTGGATTTGCACTTTATTTCATAAATAAAGCCCTAAGAAAATGGCTTAAGGTTGAAAAGAAACAAATCTTCTCGTATAACCATGTGAATGAACTACATAAGAAATGGGATTGGGGCATTCGGATTAGTTTTATCGTTTTATTGATCATTAGTTTTGTCGTTCATATTTATCGAGGTTTTCATGATCCTATTTGGTACCTACAAACACATATTCTTTTGTTTGTTTTTATTATTGCGTCGGAAGCTGTTCGAGTCATTATGGAGAAGAAGTATGCAGCTAATAAAAATGATTATATTTTCACATCGATTCAATTGGCGCTCATCATTATCTTCTTAACATCAATGTTTTCAACAAACTTTTTTGGGATTATTTGATGAAAAGGATACCCGATATATGACTAGACTGGAGGGGATCTACTGGGTAGTAAAGCAGCTTTCATTGAAAACATAAAAAGAAAAATCGTTGCTGGATCGTTCACGATTCTTCTGTTATCAAGTATTTATTTCATTGTTTCTGCGGTTCTTATAGACGCTACGCTAAGTAGCGGTCTCGCAGAGCTTCAAGAAGATACGGCGTATATATACATCATTCTGTTCTATGGAGTCTTTTTTTACGGAGTGCCGGTTTCGCTAATAAGTGATTCGTTGGCTAAGTCGATTGCAATCACAACTCGTCAAAAGGATATATATATGACGACTATTCTGCACTTGCTAGCTGGCTCTATAGTAGGCTTAGGTAGCCTCATTCCTGCCGTAACGTTTTTGGTTATCGATCGATTATTAATAAGGAAACCTATCCACTTTCGGTTTGGTGCAATCATGTTCATTTCCTTATGTGCGATGACATATATGATCGATGTCAGCATTAAGGAAGTGTTTGGACTTAGCTGAATGATAGGTGAAGGAATGGTTTCTCTCAAATGAGTTAAAATCGAGAAACAACTCAGGGTGTGAATTTTCATAAGACGTAAGGGGGATGGCATATGACGAAACGTTTATTACTCTTCCTTCTGATTGCATTACTAACTGCTTGCAGTGGGGAGTTGAACGGTGAGGAAGCGCCTAAACCAAAAGTGGAAGTGTGGAATCTTGATAAACAAGCGAAAACTGAAATAGCGCACAGCGCAAAAACGGTGTGCTGGAATGACTGTGTCATGGTAACAAAAGCTAATAATGAATCACAGAAAAACCCCGAAATTGTCGATATCGGCAAGCAATCCATAGGCATCAGTTTTGACGAGATGGAGCCAGCGCCATCTACGATCAATCTCATAAATGAAACGACGGGCGAACATATTAAATTGGATTCAAATAATATTACCATTAGCCCTTCGACTAATGGTGAAACAGTCTATCGTCTTCATTTCTTCTGGAATGGGAAAGGCGGTAAGTCTTTAGGAGAATCAACTTATCGGTTTGGTGTAAAAACGAGTAATGATTACCAGGTGAAGTAAAGGTTGGCTAGTAAAAGAAATAAGGTATTGCAACAAATAAATGCGATTAAGCAAAGGGGAAGAGAATGTCTATGGTATCAGCATGCTTAGGCTGTCAATTGGCAAACAAAATCGAATCGGTACATGTTGTATACGAAGATGATGATGTTTGTTGCTTTTTAGATATTGAGCCGTTTAACGAGGGTCATACGTTAATTGTACCTAAGAAACACGTTTTAGATGTGGAAGAGTTAGACATGAAAACAGCCAATGCGATCATGCTTGCTTCAATGAAAATTTCCCGAGCAATCAAAGCACTTTACGCGCCTGATGGAATCACAGTTTGCCAAAATGGCGGGACTTTCAACGATTTGAGTCATTACCATATGCATGTGATCCCGAGATATGAAGGACAAGCTTTCTATCATGAAGAAGAGAGCGAGAATGGTAAAGAAAAAGCTAGCTTAGGAGTCACGAAAGAGAAGTTAATGAAACAAATGGAAATGATGTCGTAAAGTGAAAAGTTGGTTTTTCATTAGAAGAACTTAAATGGCACTCCTGTGAAATGATTGAATTTAATTGTTTGTTTTGAAATAATTGGAATTGTATATTAATGAAAAATTTTGTTCAAACCATTGCTACGGATAGGAGGGAAATTCCTGAAAACAGAAAGATGTTATCTCCGCTTATTTTCGGAGAGAGATTATGAGTCTGTTAAAAAGCTTTATGAGAACGAGGATGTGCGAAAATACTTAGGTGGAACGGTGGAGGAAGAGGCGTTTAAGCATCACTTCACACATATGCTTCACGCAAAGAAGGGCCGCTACTGGGCGATCTTTCTAAATGACAGTCATGCATTTATCGGTTTTGCTTTTCTTGATTCTTATCATGATGGTGCTCGTACAGAGGTCGGATATCAGTTTCTACCACAGTACTGGCGGAACGGTTATGCGAGCGAGGTCGTTACTCGTGTGATCAAGCATGGATTTAGTGAATGGCAGCTACAAGAAATCGTCGCTGAGACACAAACGCGAAATATGGCGTCATGTAAGCTTTTGCGAAAAGTGGGTATGACGTGTGAAGCCCAATTGAAGCGATTTGGTGAAGAACAATCGGTGTTTAAACTCTTCAATCCTACCGCGAGCTAGATACATAGTGTGAAATCACTGCAATAGAGGAGCTTGCGAAATGAAATGGAATAGAAAAATGGTTACACTGAGCGTGGTTACTTGTTTGATGCTAGCTGCGTGTGGAAATAATTCAGCCGGTGAGCAAGCCGAGTCGAATGGCTCGAATGAAATGGTTAATAGTTCGAGTGAAGAATCCGACACTTCGATGAATGAAGAAGCAAGCACCGAAACGAGCGATGAAGCTTCTACTGATGAAGAAGGAACGGAAGAAGGCGAAGCAACATCTGATGATCCGAGTGACGAGGGTACAGAAGAGAATACGAATGATCATACAGAAGGTGATTCTAAGGAGGAGACTTCAGAATCGAGCGAGGTCACTATTACTTCTGGTACTTCGGCTGTCGATTATTTGAAGCGTGAATTAGAAGCTGATGAAACACAAAACATTGATTTTGCAGATATCGTTTTTAGAGAGATGGGACCGATTCAAACAGATGACGGGGGACCTTATTATACTGTGCAACTTACTTCCAAATCCCTTAAGGAAAAGGGTGGTTCTGGAACGGTAGGGTTGTACAAAGTGTATGAAGATGGAACATATGAATTGAACTGATCAGTCGTTTGATTTCTAACACGATGAAATTTCTAAGGAAGAGCTTTTCCGGGACGAGGAGAAGCTCTTGTTTTATAATCACAAGCATTTGTACGGAGGAGGATGAACAGTTAGTGAATCGAAATATTCTCATATGGGATCTCATTTGCTACGTTGTATTTCCGATTGGCATTTGGCACCTGTCTCGAGACATCATTGGTGACTACTATGCTATGCTTATATCAACTATCCCTGGGTTGATATATAGTATCATCCGCTTTATTCTACTGAAGAAAATAAACTTTTTTGGGATTTTTCTCATTGTGACGTTAGCAACGAGTACGTTAGTTGACGTTCTTTCCGGGTCTGCCATTCAAATGCTTTGGAATCACGTGGTCTATTCTTATGTAATCGCATTGATTATGATCATTAGTATTTTGATCAATCGACCTATTTATTTATTGTTTACAGTCGATATTATGGAGCTCCAAGGAAGGAGCCGTCGCATTCTAAAACAGGAGTTTTACCAGAAGAAAATCTTAACGATATTTAAGCTCATCACTTTTGGTTTTGCGTGTAAGGATATCATCGTAGCGTCGATTAATGTTTGGCTAATCTTGCAATATGGGGTAGATTCTTTTGATAAAGGTATTCTTCTGAAACAAATAGTCGGTTGGGGGATTACGCTTATCTCCGTCTACGGGTTTTTCCATATTGCCAAATTACTACAATACAAAAGCAACAAAGAATTGGAACAAACGTTATAGCAAAATTGTATGAGAGAAGGCTTCGTAACAAAGGGGTAAGAAGAGAAAGGCGGCTAAACAGTGTACTGGTTTATAGCACTATTTGATGAGAAGACGGAACAGCAGGTGAAAGACATATGGAATGACCTGAGTGAGCAATCCATTTCTTTCTACGCAGAGGAAGTGAAGGATGGTAGACCGCATATTACATTAGGAAGCTATGAAAGCTTAGATAAAAAGAAGTTCATAGACGAAGTGGATGATTATTATAATGAAAAAGGTGGTTTTGAGATTACGTTTAATACAATCGGATCTTTCCTAGATTATGGAGCGATCTTTCTAACGCCTACAGTGACGCAGGAATTGCTTACGTTTCATGCGGATCATTATCAAAACCTTGGCGAATTCAATGAAACAGCTAACTCTTTATATTTACCTGGAAAGTGGATTCCTCACTGTACGTTAGCTAATGATCTTTCTCATGAAGATTTAGCGAAGGTCTATCACTACTGTATTGAACGGAATGATACGATCTATGGCAGAATCGAAGAAGTGGCACTGATCGAATTGGTTGAGGAAGATGAGGACGGAATGAACGCGCCGATTATTTACTCAAAAAGGTTAAAATGATAGGCTTCTATGAAAATCATAAGAAAAAGCAGGTCACACTAAATTGATGTGCACCTGCTTTTTCTTATGTATTTTCTTGTCCGCTTATTTCATGACCTTGCTCTTTGGAAACCAGAAAAGGAACGAGCATTGGAATAATTAACACAAGCACGAGCAAGCGAATGACCTGCATGGCAGCGACGATGCTGGCATCTAAGTCAAGAGATGCTGCAACAGAAGACATTTGCGGTGCGCCAGCTGGAACGATCGCGAGTAGACTTGTAATGAAATCGAGCGGTGTCATGAGATAGAACACAAACGTTACGACAAATGTTAAGAAAAAGAATGAGAGAAGAATCCAAACACTTGTCCACCCAATTTCTTTGATTTCCTTTAAAGCTTTGCGATCAAATCGCACTCCGATGATGACGCCTAGCATCGCCATCCCCAAACCTACAAGGAGATTCGGCATGGTTGGAAGCGGTTGGATAAACGTGTGAAAGAGAAATCCAATGATAATGGCGTATAGAAAAGGGGCGATCGGAATGCGCCATTTCTTTGCGAGGAAAAGGGTGATTCCAATTAACAAAAGGTAGAAAAGACTGGCGAGTCCTATCGGCATATTCACTTGAGATGTGGCTTTCATCGCAGCACCCTGTACTTCATCTGTTGATAGAAAGGAAGACATAAAACCAGCGACGAGCGGGATAGTTGAGACGAGCATCATGATGCGAACCGTTTGAAAGGCAGCAACCATACCTAGGTTCGCCTTGTATTCGCGGCTCAGAGCCATCATGACCGATGCACCGGCTGGTAAACAGCAGAATAGCGCTGTTTTTGAATCAAGATTTGAATAGTTATTTAGAATTTTTCCTAAAACCCAGCTTGCAATTAATAAGATGATCATTGAGACGGCTAGAGGGAGTAGGTAACTTGCGACCTCCTGAAACATTTTCGCTTTAATACTTAAGCTGATGCTGACACCGATCACGGCTAACGAGAGGTCAAACAATAAATTCGGATATGCCATATCATCAATCATAAGTCGATAGAAGGCTCCAACAAGCATTGCACCTAGTAACCATCCAGCTGGAATGTTGATAAGATCAAAGAGATACCCAACGGTAAAAGCTATGAAGAGTAGTAGTCCTTTTTTCATTCAAACAGCACCTTCAAAAAACAATATCGTTGTATGTCGAGAAGACCAGATCGTAACAGTCTTTCTCTTGAATCGAGAACAGTGATTTTCATCAGTGTAGCATATCTTCATTAGCATATTCATGCGATACGGCTCGCTTTAAATGTTCACAAAATGTTCACTTACGAGCGCGAATTGAAATGACTATACTTGTCACTATGCTAGAAAGAAAGGATGAGTTGTTTTGCCAGAAACGAAAAAAGAAGGTTTTTATTTTGGATTAATGATGTGTTTTGGAATGGTATGTGTGATGACATTCTATAACTTATCTACGAATGGATTATTGAGAGAAATGGCTCTTATAGAATTGCTGATGAGTCTATTGCTTGGCTATATTATCGCTTTGTCATTTGAATTTATTGTGGTAGCTCCCATTGCGAAGAAAATTACGTTTCGTTTGCCTTTTAACAAATCTCATAAATGGAAGGTCATTTTAATTCTTTCAACTTGTATGGTTATCGGTATGGTATTCTTTATGTCTTTTTACGGATTAATAATGTCATATGCTAATATCGGATCTATGGAGCATTCCTTCCTAAGAGAGTATGTTTCGTTATTTATGAAGAATGTCATTGTAGCCTTCCCGTTACAGCTCCTTATTATGGGCCCACTCGTTCGGTGGTTGTTCGTGAAGTATGTAAAAACGAATAAACCAATGAGTGCTAGAGCGCAGTAATGGAATAAGTAGCGGTGAATTTGGTTTATTGGGGAAGTGAACAACTTCGTAAAGAAAAAAGGATGCGCTTCTGGAGTAACGGGTTATGTTTTAAGGTGAAAATCATCATTTATAAGCTATTTTAGAACAGAAAATAACTCTAATAAAAGTCTCACAATTATATCCTTAAAATAACTCTTGAAAAATCACCGTTAGGTGGTTTTTTGCGTCTAATAATGAATTAAGTACCTTAAAAAACCTAGGAGGATTTACTGCATAAAAGTATAGCTTGTTTTATAATAAAAGCAACTAGTTTATAACTATAGGAGGAGAGGCAATTGCAATCGATTACGTATGAAGATTCATTCCAATTCATCGAATTTTTCGAAGCAAACATCCAAGTCTTTACAGATACGCTACTAAAAGAAGCTGTCAACGTTAAAGATAAGATCTATGAAATACTAAGAGTAGGCAATATCGATCTTGTTACTAATGCTCAAACACTCGTAGTTTATATCATTGAAGAAAATGATCAGGACCTACATGCATTTGCGGAACAAGAAGGAATTGCCTGGGCAACACATTCCCTTGCTATCTCTTTTAAATTAGAGTGGGTACAAGCTATACGTCGAACACTGTGGATGTTTTTTCAAAAATATACCGAGGAAAGTAATGATAAGGGTTTTAATTTCTTTGAAATGGAAAAACAAATTAACAACCGAGTAGACTACTTTTTGAATTCCTTTTTCATAAGTTATACGAAATATAAAGATTCGCTTATAAAGGCTCAGAGAGAACTAGTTGAAAATCTTTCAGTACCAATTATTCCAATAAACCACTCGGTAAGCATTCTCCCTTTAATAGGAGCAATTGACGCTCAACGAACCGAAATACTTGAGGATAAGGTATTATCCGTAATAAGCGAAATGCGTATCCAAACTTTGATTATGGACTTGTCCGGAGTTGCAGAAATAAGGCGTGAAGAGGTTTACCGATTGATTCAAATCATTGATGGCGCCTCACTAATGGGGTGTAACACTGTCATAACCGGATTAAGGAAGGAAGTTGTAAGGAAAGTAACGGAGCTTGGCATTAAATTAGGTGAAGAAATCAAAACGTTAGGTACGTTACAGCAGGCATTAGGGAAATATTTTATTGCTTAATGATGCTTACCTGTGTTTATAGATACTATGATAATAAATTAAAAGACGGACCCAAAAGAACGATCCGCCAATTATATATCTAGTTATTCTGTTTTTTAAAGCAACCGTTCGTAATATAAAGTTAGCCAGACTTTTCTGGTTAACTTTTTTATATGTTCTTACTATAGCGGTGATGGGGGCTGAACGTTGCGCATCTGAGGCGCTATTCCCGTTAGGTAAACAGTTCACTCCCTACTTGTACATACATAAGGCTTAAAATCCAAGCTCCCTTTAACTAACCTTCGAGTTAATCGAAGAATAGAAGTTTCTCTCTTTTTACATTTCACCATATAATTTCCATATTATCCATTCATTATCTACCGAAATTGAAGTCGATTTCAAGTACTAATTCTGAAGCGTACAATGGATGTCTAAATGATATTCTAAAAATGGTTGAAAGATACAACCAAAACAGCAACACCATGGAAAAGTAAAGAGTCTGATTTAGCTATCAAATCAGACTCTAGAACAGTATATATTTGTATATTTGCAGCTCTAAACAGAACCTGTTATGGCTGCAGGGCATCCTATTCTAGTTGGTTAGTTGAATCGTTAGATGGAGAAATTTAAAATTCTTCATAAGTAGCTGGATCTTGATCATTCAATCGTCCATTTGGTTTCGTTAATTCAGCCATCATCGCCATTTCTGTTTCATTTAAAGAAAAGTCAAAAATAGAGAGGTTCTCAAGCTGACGTTCTGGAGAAGAAGATTTAGGAATCGGGATGGATCCTAATTGATAATGCCAGCGTAAAATCACCTGAGAGACTGATTTGTTATGTTGATTTGCAATTTGACTGATCGTTTCATTTTCTAAAATGTCAGTCACTCGAGCTAGCGGACTCCAGGATTGTGTTTTGATGTTGTTTTGTTGATGAAATCTTCTCTGATCTTCCTGGTTGAAGAAGGGGTGTAGTTCGATTTGATTGATGCTTGGCTTTACGCCGGTTTCCTTTTCCAATTGCTCTAGATGCTCCGGAAGGAAATTACATACGCCAATCGAGCGAATGAGTCCCCATTTCTTAGCGTCAATTAAAGCTTGCCAAGCTTCTGGATAAAGACCTTGTTTAGGGTTCGGCCAGTGAATGAGGTACAAATCGTAATAATCCAGGTTGGCTCTATATAACGACTCTTGAATGGCTGTAACAGCTTTCTTATATTCTTGATAGCGACCTGGTAATTTAGAAGTGACGCGCAGTTCATTTCTAGGAACTGTACTTCGACGAATGGCTTCGCCTACGGTTCCTTCGTTTTCGTAATTGTAAGCTGTATCGATGAGGCGATAGCCAACGTCAATCGCACTATTAATAGCGGTTGCCCCTTCATTTCCATTTAGCAAGTAAGTACCGAAACCGATAGCGGGTAGTGTAAGTCCATCATTCAACGTTAGTTCTGGGATTGATTCCTTCAACAAAGATCATTCCTTTCAATAATAATTAACTTTTTTATCTCACTTTAAATCTACCACTTCCTAAAAAATGCAAACATATGTAAGCGTATTAACAGTAAATTTATTTGTGAAGGGAGATGAAATCAATTAGAATTCATCAAAAAAAGCTTATTGGCCAGTTGTGACCAGATAAGCTTTTTTTATATAGCGTCATGAGAGGCTGTCTCATCAAGTGAAATTGGCGATTTGTTCGTAACACTCCGTACGTGTTTGGGGAGGATTGATGCCTCTTCGGATGATTTCGCTCGTTAACATTTCAATAAAAGCTTCATCTAATTGAAGAGTATACGCATCACAAAATGCAATTAGTAAATCCTTAGTTGATAAGAGTCGCAATCTATTCGCCCTCCCTATTGTATTTGGTTTTGTTTAAACGGTTATTGAATAGCGCTGCTTAATTTTGACGTTTGGTATAATCAAAATAATGAAGCAGAACCTTTTTCCCTTTTAGCCGTTTTTCCAAATAAGAGATAAACAAGGAGGTAGTGGATGGCTCATAGAAGTTATTCCGATGAACGTTAATTTCATGAATGGCTGATTGGTCAGAACGTTTTGGACGATAAGCTCGATCAGACGTCATCGCAATGAAGCTATCGATGACTCGAAGAATCGAAACAAATCGAGGAATTTGCTCATATTGTAATTGATAAGGATAGCCAGTACCATCGCTATTCTCATGATGATTTAGTATAAGAGACGGCTCAATATCAATCTCTGGAAAATCATTAAGTAGCTCTATTCCAAACTCTGGATGCCGCTCGACATACTCTTTCTCATAAAGGGTTAGTGGGCTCTTTTTTTGAAGAATTTCTGTTGGGACAAGTAGTTTACCGATGTCATGTAGCAAAACAGACTCAAGAAAGCGCCGTTTCAACAGTGATCGGAAATTGTAATGCAAACAGAAATCAATAAAGTAGCTCGTAGTTTGTACTGAATGGAGAAAGCTATGAGGGTCGTGACGTCTTAGGAGTTCCATCATTCGCAGTGTGTGTGATGAAAATAAATTAGCGTGCCCGTACAATGTACACTTTTCCATGTTCATTCTCCTTTTTAAGGAGCCGGTTGCACTACTTGCTCCCTATCACTCAAGTGCCCAGGCTAGAATGATAGTTCATCGCATTCTCTTTTTTTGTGGTTCTCTTACTGAGGTATCTTGACATAAGGATATACTTATATAATAAATACCATAAAAAGGTGAATTTGTTAACTGTTTTCTTTGATTTTTCAGTTTTTTTATTTGGAACGCCAATGAAAGGAGATTGGGAAATGAATTCTGACGTACTAATTGTTGGCGCAGGTCCTACGGGTCTTGTATTAGCACTCCACCTAGCGAAATATGGAGTTTCATTTCGGATCATCGAGAAAAATGAGGGACCCGGAGAAGCATCGCGTGCGCTAATTGTACACGCTAGAACCCTAGAATTTTATAACCAAATGGGCTTCGCAGAAGAAGTCATCCACCGGGGGATTAAAGTGAAGTCTATCCAATTTCGAGAAGGAATGAAAGCAAAAGCCAACATCAATTTTCACGATCTTGGAAAAGGATTAAGTCCTTTCCCATTTGCCCTAAGCTATCCGCAAGATGACCACGAGCAGCTGCTAATTAACAAATTAGCCGACGAAGGCGTTGAGGTAGAATGGAAGACAGAGTTGGTTTCATTTATGGATGAAGGGGACCATGTTCAAGCTGTTATTAAAAAAGATAATAAGGAAGAGCGGAGTGAGTTTTCATATATATGCGGGTGTGATGGGGCACACAGTACCGTTCGAAGAGAACTTGCTTTTGATTTTCCAGGTGGAACGTATGAGGAACGTTTTTTTGTGGCGGATGTTAAAGCGAACACTGGCCAGTTATCTGAAAGTAGTTTAAATGTGTATTTAGATTCTGACACCTTTTACCTGTTCATGCCAGTTAGAAGCACGGGAATGGAGCGGATTATTGGAATAGTTCCTCACAATTTAACCGATCAAAGCTCAGTTGCGTTCAAGGATTTCCAGTCGCTGATCGAGCAGAGAACAGGCTTAACGATTCAGCATGTGAACTGGTTCCAAACGTACAAAGTCCATCATCGCGTTAGCAGTCACTTTAGAAAAGGACGTGCCTTTATTGCCGGAGATGCTGGACACATTCATAGCCCGGCTGGCGGACAGGGCATGAACACCGGGATTGGGGACGCGGTGAACTTAGCGTGGAAGCTAGCCGCAGTGCTGCTTCAGAAAGCGGATGAAGCTATTCTTGATACGTTTGAAAAGGAGCGCATTGGCTTTGCGAGAACGCTAATCGATACAACAGATCGAGCATTTACTTCTATTATAGGCGATCACATGACGAGCAGATTACTGCGCAAAATCGTTATACCGAACGTGGCTCCATTTGCGCTTCGTTCCTTTTCAATTGCTCGAAAAGCAGCCTTTAGAAGGCTTTCTCAAATCAACATTCATTATCGCAACAGTCAACTTAGTGATGGTACAGCGGGGAAAGTTAATGGTGGAGATCGTCTGCCATGGATTCAAACAAATTCATGCCATAATTATGATGCACTTAAGTTAATGGATTGGCAGCTTCACGTATACGGCCAGGCAAATGAAGCTGTTAAGGATTTTTCCAGGGTATTTGGATATGCTCTATATGAGTTTAGCTTTGAAAAAGCAATGACGAAAAAAGGATTGCAGGAAAATGCGCTGTACCTGATCCGGCCTGATGGTTATGTAGCTTTAGCGGATAGTGAACAGAACGTGGAAAGATTGAAACAGTACGTATCAAAATTCAACATTTTATCTTTAGACAAGGAGATTTAAGGGCATGATTCAGTTTCTTTTTTCCTTAAGTCTCCCTGCTTTGTTTAGACATTTTGATAAAAATATCCGTTATCACTTTCGCTACATATGTGACGAATAAATAGGCTGCTAATAAAACAAACCAATTCGTGTATAGTTCAAAGAGATCGAGCCAAATTAAAATCGGCTTAAAAATAAACGTGAATCCTAATGCAGAGAGCGTGCCATATAACCAGTAATTTTTCTTATGTGATAAGCACCACTGATAAAGCAAAATGAAATATACCGGGACAAGAGCTCCATCGATACTAATGCTTGCTGGTAATTGCGGAATCGCAATGTAAGGATAATCCCACCAGGATTTACGAACACCTAATGCATCCACATAAGCAGCTATGACGTGAACGGAATACCCAAAAAATCCAAGCAGAAAAATGTTGCGCCGATCGATTCGAAAATAAAGAACCACAAGCGGCACTAAGATGAACGCTAAAATAAGCCAGAACTGCCAGGTTGTATAGTCAGAATAACTTTGCCAATAATGATTCGCTTTCTCTTCAAGCTCTCTTCGCAACGATACAAGTTGATCAAACTGCTGTTGTCGATCCATGATGAACACCACCTTTAGGGATAGTATTCATCGGACAAATAGTTGTTATTACGATTTTCAGAAAAATTTTTATGGCAAGCACTTAACAGTGAAAGTGGTGATTTTTCTTATTTTTTGTGAAAAATCATTTATGCATAAGGAGTTTGAGTTTTTATAGCGAAATGATTTAGAAGTGGAGTTTCATTATTCTAAAGGGAGTGATCGAATGGTTCAAACGGCGAAGCACGTGTTTGTGAATTTACCAGTCAAGGATCTCGATAAATCCATCGCTTTTTTCTCTGAAATTGGCTTTGAATTTAACCCACAGTTTACAGATGAGAATGCGACGTGCATGGTGATCAATGAAAATACATTTGTTATGTTACTTGTAGAGGAATTCTTCAAGACATTTACGAAGAAGAACCTTACGAACGCCAGAGAATCAACGGAAGTCATAATGGCCCTTTCTGCAGAAAGCAATGATGAGGTGGATCAAATGGTGAATCGTGCGCTTGCAGCTGGAGGTAAAGCTTCGAATGATCCCATCGATCATGGATTCATGTATGCCTGGAGTTTTCAGGACATTGATGGGCACTTGTGGGAAGTGATGCATATGGATGAAAGTGCAATTGAGCAGGGAGAATAGCTTCATAAACCAAAACACCTCATCCGTTAGGGGATGAGGTGTTTCCGTATGCTTTCACTTATTCAGCTACAACAAACTCAAAGTTACCTTCGAATTTCACGTCTTTCCCAAGCAAGAACCCGCCTGTTTCCATCGCTGCATTATACGTCATGCCGTAAGCTTCACGATTCACCTTACCGGAAACGTCAAAACCAGCTACTGTGCTACCGTCAAGTGGGCTTTTG
Source organism: Anaerobacillus sp. 63XJN7_5_ISO-PGPR-S23-430 (assembly GCF_056173695.1). Lineage (NCBI taxonomy): Bacteria > Bacillati > Bacillota > Bacilli > Caryophanales > Bacillaceae > Anaerobacillus > Anaerobacillus sp. 63XJN7_5_ISO-PGPR-S23-430. The sequence goes on from NZ_CM149686.1 coordinate 1,129,516, forward strand.
GATTTGCCGTTATATTCGACTGTGAACGTTTCTTCTTTCGTTACGCCTTTAATCGTGAAATCTCCTGTTACATCGTACTCTTCGTCAGATTTCTTAGTAATCGACTTACTTTGGAAGACCATATTTGGGTATTGATCCGCTTCAAAGAAATCGCCAGAGCGAAGATGACCGTCACGATCTTCGTTACCTGTATCGATTGATTTTACAGAGATAGTGACTTTAATGTTTGCGGAAGTCAGGTTATCAAGATCGCCGTTGAAATCGACGTCAAAGTCAGTAAATTCACCTTTTGCTTTTGATACCATCATATGCTTGATTTGAAAATCTAAACTGCTGTGAACCTTATCTAGTGTTAAAGTAGCCATTGAAAAATTCCTCCTCAGGATTGTTGCTTTTAGTATAGATTAAAGATAACGTAATTTTATCTCGAAGTCAAGATACTTTAAGTTAAGACATTATAAATATTCTTTCAATATTTCGTGGAACTTTTTATCCATGTTTAAAACGTCTTGCCTCATACTAAAGCCTCTTTTTAGTCATAATCCGGTAGTTAATTGGAAGGAATTTGGATTTGTCGGGTTTACTGAATGAAAAGTGGTGTCATGATGGTAAGTATAAAGGGAGAAAAGGAGCTGTTTCGATGAAAAGATGGACGATTCTTTTACTAATGATGAGTGTACTACTTGTGTTAGCCGCCTGTGGAGGAGGTAACGAAGAAGGAACAACAGATAACGAACCGGAAACGACAACGGAAAATGCTGGTGAAAGCGAGCAGGAGCAAATGGATACGATCACTGTGACTATGAAGAATCAGGACGATGAAGAGATTGGGACGGCCGAGTTGATGGAACATGACGGCGCAACGATGATCAGTCTTGATGTTAGTGATTTACCAGAAGGAGAGCACGGTTTTCATATTCATGAGACTGGATCATGTGAAGCGCCAGATTTCAAATCGGCAGGCGGTCATTATAATCCAGGGGATAAGGAACATGGTACAGAATCTGATGATGGACCACACGCAGGAGATATGGAAAATATCGAAGTGGCCGAAGACGGAACATTACAAACCGATATTATGAATGATAAAGTAACCCTAAAAGCAGGAGAAGAAAATTCGTTGCTAAAAGAAGGCGGAACAGCCATTGTCATTCATGCTGGTGCAGATGATATGGAATCACAGCCATCAGGAGATGCCGGAGATCGTATTGCGTGCGGTGTGATAGGTGAATAAGTGAGAAAAGGTGAAAAAGGATTTCATGGGTTTTGAGCCGTGGATCCTTTTTTATGTATTTCAAGCTATGGAAAACAGAGGACAAGTAGGTGGAAGGGCGTTTGTGAGCCACCCTTATTTGTTGTTTGGCCAATAAAATCATATTATAGCCAATATACAGCGATAAGCATCGCAAAAGCCACTGATTCCGTGGTGGGAGAGCGCTACTTTATTAAAATGTAAGATTTTCACACATGAAAATTAAAAATTCGCAGAAAATTCAGGGTTAGTACTTTGGCATTAGGGTATTAAGTTAGAGTTAACTCGAAAACATTATTAAAAACAAATGTTTGTCAATACGAGCGAAAGAGACAGTTGATCAAAGAGGGTGAAAGTTCGTTCGTAGGTTGGTAATTTGTACCTAATTTGATACAATGATGAAATTGAATGAAAAAGGAGGTTATCGTATTGGACAAGTGGATGAAATTTCTCGAGGTAAACGCTCCTCGTATTTTTGATTTAGCGATTGAGCACGCGATACTCGTCGGATTAGCGATCATTGTTGCGCTTATCATTGGCGTTCCTCTAGGCATTTATTTAACAACAAATGATTATCTAGCTGAGACGATTCTGCAAATTGCTTCTGTCATGCTTACGATTCCGAGTATTGCTTTATTCGGTATTATGATTCCGGTCTTCTCGATCGTCAATCAGGGAATTGGTTTTGTTCCAGCTTTTGTAGCACTGGTTCTGTATTCGCAGCTCCCCATTATACGTAATACATATACCGCCATTCGTAACGTAAACCCTGAAATGCGAGATGCAGCAAAGGGTTTAGGGATGAAAACGAGTCAGCGACTGCTTCGCGTCGAAATTCCGAATGCGTTCCCCATCATAATGGCAGGTATTCGAACAGCCGTTGTACTTAACATCGGAATCGGTGTCATCGCTGCTTATATTGGTGCAGGAGGACTCGGTGTTCTTATCACTCAGGGCATTTCACGTGGGGACAATTACTTAATTATTAGTGGCTCAATTGCCGTTGCCATTCTTGCTATGATCGCAGATGGTATCTTGTTATGGATTCAAAAACGCTATACACCAAAAAGCATTGCGAATTAAGGAGTGAGGTGAAGAAATGATTACATTTGATCAAACAACCAAAACATTTGAAGGCGGCGTAACAGCTGTGAATGGTGTAGACTTCACCGTTGAAAAAGGACAAATTGTGGTTTTATTAGGACCGTCAGGCTGTGGGAAAACAACCCTGCTTCGAATGGTGAATCGTTTGGAATCGATTTCAGATGGAAAGATCACTATTGATGGTGAAGATTCTATGTCTTTAGATCAAATTGCTCTTCGAAGAAAAATTGGCTACGTCATTCAAAGCAATGGTCTATTTCCGAATATGACGATTGAAGAAAACGTGATGATTGTTCCCGACCTTTTAGGTTGGAAAAAGAAAGAGAAGCGCAATCGTTTTAATAAATTGATGGAAATGATCGGATTAAGCGGTGAGAAATTTGGTAAACGTTATCCGCATGAGCTTTCTGGAGGACAGCAGCAGCGTATCGGTGTTATTCGCGCATTAGCAGCTGACCCGCCCGTTATGCTAATGGATGAGCCATTTGGCGCACTTGATCCGATTATTCGTGAGAAAATTCAAGATGAATTTCTTCAAATTCAGCGTGAAGTAAAGAAAACAATTCTTTTCGTTAGTCATGACATTGACGAAGCGATTAAAATGGCAGACAAAATCGTTCTATTACGCGGTGGGGAAGTAATGCAATACGATACGCCATCTGAAATGCTTGTTCGTCCTAAGAATGAATTTGTTCGTGAATTCTTCGGGAAAGACCGTGCAATCAAGAGCTTAAGTCTTCATACTATTCAAGATATTCAAGAAATCATTGGTCTTGTTAATGAAGATGAAACGATTGAGGATACCATTACGATTAATGTTCACCACGATTTACGAAATACGTTATCAATGCTTCTAAATCAAGAAGCGGATCAAGTCATTGTAGTTGATGATGACGGTAACAAACTTGGCGCCATTACGATTGATCTCGTTCAAAAGTATCTTCATTTTGAAATTAAGGCAAAGCCTACCCTGGTGCAGAAGGGGTGATTTGATGAATAAGAAAAAAGTTATGAGCCGTATTGTAAGCTTTCTCGTCTACGGAATAGTGGCCGTGTTCTTTATTTGGGCCATCAGCAACAGCTATTTTGACTATATTTTCAGTCAAACTAGTACGTTTCTTCACTTATTGAAGCAGCATATGCAGCTTGTACTTGTTTCTTCTTTCCTAGCGGTTATCGTAGCGCTACCTGTTGGTATTCTTGTCACGCGTAAAAGCTTTCGAAGAGCCGAGTGGGTCGTTTCAAATACGGTCAACCTTGGTCAAACGATTCCAAGTCTTGCTGTTCTTGCTTTGATGATTAGTATTCTAGGTATCGGATTTAACACGGCAGTATTTGCCCTATTTATCTACTCGCTGTTACCGATGTATCGGAATACGGTTGCGGGAATTGATTCCATCGATGAGAATTTAATCGATGCAGCAAGAGGAATGGGCATGAAGCCAATCCAAATACTCTTTCGAATTGAATTACCGAATGCATCGTATTCGATTCTTGCAGGTATTCGTACAGCCGTCGTATTAAATATCGGAACGGCTGCACTTGCTTATGTTGTCGGCGGTGGCGGACTAGGCGTATGGATCTTTACCGGCATCCAGTTATTTGATAACGGTTATTTAATTTCTGGTGCTATTCCAGTAACCTTACTAGCTATTTTTGTAGACTATCTTCTTCGATTACTTGAACGAAAGATTGTACCAAAGGGATCTAGACCACCACAAGAAACGTAACGATAGGAGGTGTTTGTATGAAAAGAAAACTATTTCGTATTATCGGAATCATTTCCATCCTTTCCATGCTAGCCTCGTGCTCAAGCGTAGGGATTGGCGGGAAACAGATTTCGGTTGGTGGCAAGAACTTTACAGAGCAATACCTACTTTCCGAAATGACCGCTTTTCTTCTAAAGGAGGAAGGGTTTGACGTGAAGCAAATGAACAACCTGGGGAGTACCGTTGTTCGTAAAGCGCTCGAAAATAGTCAGGTTGATATGATGTGGGAATATACCGGAACGGCACTCATTACATATATGGGCGAAGAGCCGATTGCTGATCCAGTGGAAGCATTTGAGAAGGTCAAAGAGTTAGATGCCAAGAATAATGATATCCATTGGATGAACATGTCTAATGTTAACAACACCTATGCTCTCGCTATGAAGAAAGAGCAGGCAGAAGAATTAGGGATTGAATCGATTAGTGATTTAGCGAAGTACGTGAATGAAAACCCAGGAGAGCTAACGATGGCCTCAGACGCAGAGTTTGCGAATCGACCTGATGGATTGCCTGGCGTAGAGAAAACATACGGGTTTGAATTTGATTCCAGTCAAATTAAGCTGATGGACCTTGGTTTAACACAAAGGTCTTTAGACAATGGGCAGGTCGATGTCTCGGTCGCATTTGAAACAGATGCTACTATTGTCGAGTATGACCTTGTTACCCTGAAGGACGATAAAACCTTCTTCCCGCCATATAGAGCGGCGGTTAGTATCAATGAGGATGTATTCGAAAAGTATCCAGAAGTGGAAGAAATCACAGCGCGTTTAGGTGAAAAACTAAACAGTGATATTATGCGTGAGTTGAATTATAAAGTCGATATTGAAGGAAACAGCGTCTCTGTTGTTGCTCATGATTGGTTAGTAGAGAATGGTTTACTAGATGAATAATAGTAATAAAAGCTCATCCTGAAAAAAGAATCAGGATGAGCTTTTTTATGTATGATGGAGAATACGCTCAATTATTGGCGAATTCCTAAGTTATCGTATAATTATTAAACTATTATGGCGTTGTAGTAAAAAGTATGGAATATGAACGGGTTTGCATGATTTTGGTTTTAGTGTTTAAGAGAGTGGGAATTTCCTCCAAACAGGTCATAAAGGCTTCATTTTAGGAGGGTATAAAATGCATTTATATAATATAGGCTATGTTATCATGGCAGCCGTTTTGTGGGGGATTTCCGGGGGATTAGCCGGCATATTAATGGATAAAGGTTGGGATCCGCTGGTGATCTCATTCTATAGAGGATCGATAGGGTTTGTTTGTATTTTTGTATGGCTACTTCTTCATCGAAAAGGAAATAAAATAAAGTATTCAACGAAGACGATGGTGTGGTCAGTACTAGCAGGATTAGCGGTCGCTGGGAATTTCAGTTTTTACTTTCTTAGTATTTCGGAATCTGGTGTAGCGGTAGCGTCAACTTTGATGTACACGGCACCATTGTTCGTGCTGTTTAGTTCATTTCTTTTTCGAATAGAGACCGTCACCCCATTTAAGGTCATTGCAATGGTTATTGTGATGGGGGGAATCAGTTTATTAACAAACGTTTATGAAACGGGACTTGGTAGTTTAAATATTCTTGGAATTACGAGTGGACTATTATCAGGTCTTTCGTACGCTCTGTTTATTTTTGGTTTTAAGAACGCTTCTAAAGAAGGCCGCCCGCCTTTTGTCCTTAGTATGGCTTTTGCGACATTTACCATTGTAATGTTTCTATTTATTGACCATAAGGAAGCGCTCGACGCCTTGTTTTCAGAGGATCTGATTTGGTTCATCACTCTCGGTATCATCGGCGCAGGTATTTCTTTCTACTTATATATAGAAGGTTTGAAGAAAACGTCAGCATCCGTTGCGGCGATCATCGCGATGGTCGAACCGGTTACGGCTTCTCTATTTGGATTAGTTATTTTGGGAGAGGTTTTGACTTTAACGCAAAGTATAGGGCTAGTGATCATCCTTATTACGATTACACTTTTGAGTCGAAAACAAAAAAGTTAACAAAGGATCAGTGGGAGTAGTTTGGATAAACGAGATCTTATTACTAAAAATGGCCGGCACATCAATCGAGTGTGCCGGCCATCTTCACTATATTTTATACTTATGAAAATAGGTGTGGTTATGTGTCATCATCTTAACTAGCCCTTATTTCGTATTCGTAAACCCACCATCAATGCGAATGACTTCACCATTGATGTATTGCGCTTTTGAAGTTAAGAGGAACGTTACGAGCTCAGCTACTTCTTCAGGAGTACCGAGACGCTTCTGAGGAATGCCGGATTCCGCATTTTCTTTCATTTTAGGATTCGCTTCATAGAAGTCCTTCACCATTGGAGTTGCCGTTGGTCCCGGAGCGATTGCGTTTGCGCGTAATCCGTCCTTCGCATATTCAGCTACGATACTTTTCGTTAGTCCAATAATACCGTGCTTTGTGGCAGAGTACGTGACTACAGAATCTTGACCAATCACACCGGCACTTGAAGCTGTGTTCACAATAGAACCTCCACCATTTTTGATCATAACATCCGCTACGTAACGAACACCATATAAGGCGCCCATCAAGTTAATGTCTACGATTTTTTCAATTTCTTCTACTTTCGTATTTAAGTAATATTCACCGCTACCGGAGATGCCGGCGTTATTAAAGAAATAATCAATTGAACCAAAGGCTTCAACTGTTTTATCAACATAATTCTTTACTTCATCTGCTTTGGATACATCAGCTTTTATGAAAAGCGCATCAACACCCGCTTTTTTCGCCAGGTCTACCGTTTCATTACCGCCTTCTTCGTTAATGTCTACTGCAACGATATTAATCCCTTCATCTGCTAAACGAACAGCAGCTGCTTGTCCTAATCCACTTCCTGCACCTGTAATAACTGCGACTTTACTCATGCATAAAACCTCCTGATTAGTTGATTGAAGATGATATCTTGTTGCTATAGTACTAGTATAGACCTTTAGATTTTGAAAATAAAAGAAAGCGACTTGAGGGAAGCATATTGCGAGCTACCTCGATACATACGGGTTTCCAGTCACCCAGAATCTCCACGGATAGTCACGAGCTTCTCCTGAGTTATCAATTCCGATTCGTTTTCCTTCAGAAATGTGATCCGGCGTATAGCCATGTTGAATATATAGGGGAGGGCGCACTAAGGCGTGCCCATAATCGCTTGGATCAATCCCTAACGCTTTCGTTAATTTGCCGGGACCATCCGTCCATTCCTTTTGTTTACGTCCAGGTCTTCGCTGCTCCATTAAGTCTAATCCTTTGAGAGGTTCAACGGCGCGAACGAGAATGGCTTCAGGGACATCGGTGTCAGCACTGACCACATTGAATAAACAGTGCGTGTGCATCACGTACGTATAAGCATTCCCTGCAGGCCCGAACATCACTTCAGTGCGTTTCGTTCGTTTGTTGTTGAAGCTATGGGCGGCTTGATCCTGTGCGCCCAAATATGCTTCTGTTTCCACAATATAACCGGAGGCAACTCCTTCATCCGTTTCCTTCACTAACTCGCATCCGAGGAGAGCCTTCGCTAGTTCTAATGTCGGTTTTTGGTAGAATTCTCTAGGTAAAATAGACATGTTCGTTTCCTTTCGTAAGTCGTTATAGTTGAAAGAGGGTCTTCTTTTTTTGTAAGCTCTACCCATTAGTTTTCCACAAGCCTACGTTGGCTAAACGAAGAGCGGCGTATGGTTCGAATGGTTCATAAAGGATCATAGAAATACAAATTGTGAAACATTCAACATACTTATGAATTAAAGCTAGATTATAAAAGGAAGTGAAGATCATGGATTTATTTAAAAACACCGGGAAAGTTTCGATCGTAACTGGTGGCGGTAGCGGAATCGGTCGCCTTATGGCAGAAACGCTTGCAGAAAGCGGATCAAAAGTCGTTCTGCTTGGACGTTCACTAGAAAAGGTTGAAAATGCAGCTGCGGAAATCGCTGATCAAACTGGCGCAGAAGTTAAAGCCTATTCATGCGATGTGACAAGTAAGCAGGACATTGAGAAAGTAACCGCAGCAATCAATGAAGAGTATGGTCAAATTGATATTCTTGGGAACAATTCAGGAACGAATGCACCCGGCACGATCGAAAATCTCGACGAAGATGGCTGGGACAAAGTGATGGATACAAATGTGAAATCTGTCTTCTTTATGAGTCAGGCAGTTGTGCCATATATGAAGAAACAGGAATATGGTCGCATCATCAATACCGCTTCCGTTGCAGGAGATGTAAGTCTCTTCTTCAGCTCAGTCTATGGGACAAGTAAAGCAGGCGTTATTCACTTAACGAAGCAGCTCGCTAACGAATTAGCTGAAAACAACATTACCGTGAATGCGATCAGCCCATGGATGTTTAAGACGGATTTCATTAAAGATTCCTTAGAAGACCCAGAGTTTAAAGAAATGATTAATAAGAGAACGCCAATGAAACGAATTGGAGAGTTGGATGAACTGAAAACATCCGTTCTTTACTTCGCTTCTAAAGGATCAAGCTACATTACCGGACAAAATATTTTCGTTGATGGTGGCGTCACAAATTACGGATTGTAAAAAGAAAACGGATTTCCTCACTTATGAGGGAATCCGTTTTTTTAATGAATTATTCCTTAGTACCTTCAACAGAATTCAAATAATGGTCGTGCGATTAATCGATCGTCGCCCACATTTCTTCTGGATTTAGTTCGTAAATGTTATTTTCTCGGTACATAAAATGATTGATAATAAACTCTCGCCGAATGGTTGCGAAGTCGGGATGGAACTTTTTGATATACTCATTCATTTCTTTCTCAGGGTACTTTTTCCCCCGTTCTAATCCGTTGATTAAGTGCTTAAGAATAATGATTTTTTTCTTTCGTTGAGAAGGGAGGTGCTTGAGCGTACCATCTGATGCTAAGAAATTATTGATAACAGCTTGCGTTTTCACAGAATCGTCCTCCTTATCGTGTTCAGACTGATAAAGCATAGTCGGCAGGGCTTCTGAATAAGAGCGGAATTTCTTCTCATCTATGTAGTAATAGATGGTGTTTTTATCCTTACGTGGATAAACAATGCCGGTGTCTCTTAATTTCGTCATATGATGCGTGATCGTAGGTGCTTTTAATCCAAGCTTGCCAGCGATGGCCTGGCCGTGGAGAGGACCTTTAGCGAGCAACGAAAGAATGCGAATCCGAGTTGGATCCCCGAGTGTTTTATGGAAATTAACTAATCGGTTTAACTGCAATATACGACCCACCTTCCTATAAGTTAGATTAGTATCTAATTAGATACTAATCTAACTAGAGTTGTTCGTCAACCAATGGACCGTTCACATATTGCCTGAACTGGTTTCCAATTCGTTACATTGAAACCTCTATATTGTCTTAACTGAAATGATATTGAAATAATTATTATTGAAATGTATTGTGTATTATTTGTTGCGAATGAAAAGGAAAAATACCTCTTAGAAGGTTGGGTACCAATCTTGTAGTACGAAATGACTGCCCTTTACACTCAATTATATCAAGTGATCAGACGATAGATGGTTAGATTTTCATGTGATTTCTATAAAAAGAATATTTTTCCAATCACTAAACGTTCTAGGTTAAGCTTATCACTTAAATCTCTAGAAAGTTATTGGGAAATGTTATGGCAACATAGTGAGTATATAGGCGTATCGTCTAACAGATTTCCCAATACAACCTTCAGAAATTCTATGATAGGCTACTAGTGTATTCAAAATTCAAAACATTCCGAGAAGGGGAGGAGATTTTTTGAAAAAGGGAATCGCCGTCGCACTTGCGACAGGACTTGCATTTGGGGGCGCACTACCAACCGCATCAGCCGCATCGCCAAAGGATTTGAATGTGGATCAGAAGCAGGCACTTGAAAAGATGGAGATTGTAAAGGAGAGCTGGGAAAAGGAACGGAAAGTGCCATCTTTCTTATCTGGTAAACTATCAGAACAAAAGGTTGCGAGTGAAGGAGATGTCCAGCAATATCTACAGGAAAATGAAGCCTTGTTCCAGGTGAATGAGAATGATCTTAAGCTGATCGATCAATCGAAAGATAAGCTAGGCATGACTCATTACACATATGTTCAAACGGTAAATGGAGTACCACTTGATGGAGCGACATTCATCGTACATACAGATAAAGATGGGGAAGTTGCAGCCGTGAACGGCAATTTGCATCCAGACGCTGTAAAGAAATTTGAAGGAAGTAAGAATGCGAAGGTATCTGAGGAAGAAGCGGTTAACACGGCATGGAACCATGTTGATGTACAACCTGAAACAAGTCTTCGTGATAATAAAAACATGACGGATAAGGGAGAAAAAGTCGTTTATAAGGACGGCGATCGCTATGTTCTTGCTTATAAAGTGCAGCTGAACTTTATTGATCCTTATCCTGCGAACTGGCAAATCTATGTGGATGCTCGCGATGGTTCCGTTGTAGAAGCGTATAATGCACTAGCTGACGGCGCCGAGACAGGAACAGGAACGGGCGTATTGGGTGATCAGAAAACGCTAAATACAGTATCACAAAATGGTAGCTATCTTCTTCGTGACGTGACAAAAGGTGGCCTCATAGAGACGTATAGTGCGAATAATGGATCAAGCCTTCCTGGCGCGATCGTAACAGATGATGACAATCAGTTTGTTTCTTCAGATCAAGCGGCAGCTGTTGATGCGCACTACAATGCAGGCGTTGTTTATGACTATTATGAGTCGACACATAATCGCGATAGCTTTGATGATAACGGTGCAACAATTCGTTCTACAGTTCACTATGGCTCAAACTATAACAACGCTTTCTGGGACGGAACGCAAATGGTTTATGGTGACGGCGATGGGACCACTTTTGCTCCATTATCAGCAGCGCTAGATGTTGTTGGTCATGAAATAACGCACGCGGTAACAGAACGCACAGCGGGACTACAGTATCGTAACCAATCAGGAGCACTGAACGAATCAATGTCAGATGTGTTCGGATATTTTATCGAGCCTGAAGATTATCTTATGGGGGAAGACGTCTATACGCCTGGTACACCTGGAGATGCGCTAAGAAGTCTATCGAATCCAGAAGCATACAACCAGCCGTCTCATATGGATGACTACGTTCAAACGTCTCAAGATAATGGTGGCGTTCATACGAACAGTGGTATTCCAAACAAAGCGGCATATTACACGATCGAAAGCATTGGGGATAGCAAAGCAGAGCAAATTTATTACCGTGCTCTCACCACATACCTCACTCCAACGAGTGACTTTAGTGACGCAAGATCGGCTTTCCTACAATCAGCAGGTGATTTATACGGCGCCGGATCTACTACGTACAATAGTGTCGCGTCAGCCTGGGATCAGGTAGGCGTTACTGAATAAAGATTTACGCAAAAAAAGGGCTCATGGCGAGCTCTTTTTTTGCGTGCAAGTGAAAGTTATTTCATAATGAGCTGCGTTTCAGCTTGTAGGTAACGATCAAATGAATCGGGTGTTTGATAAGGATCCCCGTTCACCAACTGATTGATATCAATGCTGAATTCATACGGGAATAAGCGTACGCTCCAATTCTCATCAGGGTGAATTTGATGACTATAACCCCCATTAACGTGAAGAGCATGTGTATTTAGTTCCTCGCTCTCTTGAATCACACCAGTAAGCGTTTGGATGATGCTACGAACCTTGTAGTCGCCCCAGTCATTTTTTAAGTTTTGACTTAGAACGACTCGTTCCGCTGGAGAAACATAAAAGGAATTTGCCTTTTCCGACGGGGTATTCGTATACTCGTAAGCGATCGTTCTAGTCTCCCCGGTTTCAATGTTCTCCGCAACGACAAGCTGCTTTCCGGTTAACGAGTTTGCCTCTATGTTGTAATCATCTCCAAGCTCAGGCAAAGCGAAGCTAATCACATCATGTAATCGCTTCTTGGGCACTTTCTTCCATTCCATCACAACATTTACGCGGTATTTCCCGTTTTCTAGTGCCTGTACATGTGTGGTCAAAAGCTTATGTGAGGTCTCAGCGCTATTCCATGTGGTTTTACTAGTTTGAGTGGATAATAGAAGGGTGTTTGTTTTCTCTCTATATTCTCTAGCATTGGATTGCCGGTTGTTTTCCGGTGAAGTTTTCGTTTTTTCAAGGGAGAATTCTTTGTTCACATTAGCGGCAAGCGTGTCTTCTATAGGAAAGAAGACAAATAAACATACTAAAAGCAGGGATAATAACTTCTTCAAACAATCAACCTTTCATTTATTTCTTTATCAAGTTTAAAGGAAAATAAGGGAGGGTTCCAGGTCTAATCGAAAATGTTTGTGCAATAGTGCTTTCATTAATTGTCTCGAATGAAAAATAATAATTGGCGAAAGATGGTATTATTTAGGTTGAGGGTTTTTATGATTAATATGGCAAACGGGAGGGGCGCATTTGAGGTATTTTATCGTGATACCACTAATCTTGTTAGGTAGTTTTTTGATAGGATTAAGAGTAAACGACTTCGGCAACATCGGTAATTTCCTCATGAATCTTATAGGATTTGGCTTCGTGGGGTTAGGAGTTTTAATAAGCAGACGTAAGGGGTGGAAAGCTAGTTTATAAATGATAGAAGTACGTATGAAGAGGAGGTGGATGAGATATTAAAAAGAACTAGGATCGGTTTAGCGGTCGTAACGTTTTCTATAATTGTATATGCGAGTATTACGGAGGATTATGCGGCAATACCTTATATGCTGCTGTTTCTAGGCAGTCTTAAGTTGGTTATGGGGATAGAATGTTGTAAAAAAGAGGCTACGCCCTACTTAGGTTATTTCTTTTTCGTTACCGCACTCTTTAATTTTTATGTATCTATCAAGAGTTATCTAATAGGTTAGTGTTTTTAAGCGCTTTACGAAAGTGGAGGCACGGGAGCAATTCAATCTTTCTTGCTAGTGCGGTGACTTATTTTAAAAATAAGAAGGAGATGAACCATGCAATATGAAGCGAAAACACCAGAGGAATATTTCGAAAAGCTAGAGGATGATTGGAGGAAGGAAAAGCTCCTTACAGTACGACAGTATATACTCGAAAATGCTCCAGAGCTTGAAGAAGGCATTCAATATAAAATGCTTTGCTATAAGGGGAAATCGAGCGTGTTGTTTAATCTTAATGCTCAAAAGTCCTATGTAAGCCTTTATGTAGGAGATATTAAGAAAATTGATCGAGCAAGTGAATTATTGAATGGTTTGGATTGTGGGAAAGGATGTATCCGGATTAAAAAATCAATTGATTTACAGGAAAGCGGCGTGGAGGAATTTGTGAAAGAAGCGATTAATCAATGGCGAGCTGGTGAGGATCTTTCTTGTTAGAGGGTGGGGATAAGGGCTAGCCTGTGATAAGGTGTGAAACTTTCATTAAATCGATTCGTAAGTAGTAGTGTAACAAAAATGGAAATTTTGTTAATCATTGGATTGTGTTTGGCGAGAAAGGAGTTCATTTTGGGTAAACTACTTTTACTATTTGTTGTAGGGTTTATAGGGTTAGCTCTACGTTATTTGTTTCTAGGGAAATTCGAGATGAATCAGCTCTTGTTGCTAATGGTTTTTCCGGTGGCGGCTATATTGATTCTTTTTGTGATGAAGTGGCAGCATAAAAAGGATCTTGCTTTTCAGCCAGAAGCGGATGAAGAACGTATGGTGACACGCTTAGGAGATCGAGTCTCAGCAGCGCCGAAGCGAGTGTTTGACGGACAGGAACTTGTTGGAGAATACAAGCGATTTTATCACAAGCCGTGGAAGCGAGTTGTCGCAGATATTATGGACAGCCCAGGAAGATGGTTTCTTAATCTAGCGTTTTCGTCAGAAGATGGTCATCACATCGTTTTAAAAGGTAAAAATGAAAATAGCATTCGCGGAACAAATGAATGGCTGATTTTCTCCAATAACGATGAAGTAGGCAGCATTCAAATGGACTACTCAGTCAAAAATGTCGCCAAGTTAAAGGAAAGTCTCTATCTTAATTATTATGATCACACCTATCATTATCAGTCATTTGGAATTGGGTCTAAAACAGTGATTCGTAGAGATGACCATAAGATTGCTGAAGGGAAAAGAGCGGAATTAGGAAATTCGATTTACGAGTTAGATATGGTAGATACATATAAGGAAGAAGCTGACGTTTTATTTATGGGATTTGTGCTATTTAACTATCATTTTAGTCAGTGAGCTAGTTTTAAAAAGTGCTTTGGTGGTGAAGCTTGTGAACAATCATTTAGGATTGCTTTTTTATACTGCGATAGGATCTGTTGGCATGGCGTTTGTAGGATTAGGAATAATCAAGCTAGCCATCGTTTACGATGATCAACAAGGCTTCTGGATCGGTTTCTTAGGACTTTCGTGCTGTGCCATGTACTTTAGACATTTAGAAAGCCGGGTTGGTATTCATAGGAAATATCGCTGGTTAGGACACGGTTTATTTATCGTTGTGTTCAGTGTGCTATCAGTATGGTTGTATTTATAGCTGTTTGAAATGAGGAATGGGGGAATGTTGACGTGATGGAGATTGCACTTGTAGGCTTGTTAGCAGCTGTTTTTTATCTCGTTTTTCGAGTAAGTTCTCAAATGAATAGCCTTAGCGTACGAATGAAAAGTATGCACGATCACTTAAATCGTATGGCTCAGCATATGGATTTACCTGAACATCCGATTAATGATGAATTGCGAGAACTCATGAAGGAAGGAAAAACGGTAGAAGCCGTGAAAAAAGCGCGAGAAGTATTTGGGTTATCGCTGTTGGAAGCGAAGGAGTATGTGGACGGGGTTTGAAATTGTAGATGAATAATGAATCCTATTTTATAAGATTGCAGGTGAATGATCATGGGCTTGTTTTTTGAAAACAGGAAATCTACTAAAAGTGAAAATGCTTTTATTGTGATCATGTTAGTGAATGCTATTATTACTGGGGTCGGTTATTTTTGGGACATCCAATTTACCTGGCTTAACATTTTTATGCTCGTTGTCACGGCTAGTGCCTTGATCGTCGTTTTGATGGAGAGAAAGAAGTGACGAGTAGAAAGGTAGAAATTGTTTATAGTGTAATTAAAAAACTCCGTAGCGATTTACGGAGTTTTTTTGTGATTAGAAAATGTGAATGAATCAGTATGGATTTGTTAATCTAACGTCTTCAAAATCCGATCGATCAACGCCATCGTACGAATGTTATCTTTTCCATCTGAGCGGGGCGTCTCATTTGTTGTACAGCATGAGACGAAGTGTTGCATTTCACCGACAAAGCCGCGGAGATAGAGATCTCTCATAGAGCCTGATATCGTTGAGGCGGAAGGGCTGTAGACGGAATCGGATTCAGCCGGTGCTTTCCACGGGAGTTCGTTAAAGGGTTGAGATTTGTGCACGGTTAGGGTGTGAATCTCATCGGCTGAGGCGAACCCGTGATCAAACGTAACCGTCAGTTTCTCGCTTTCTCTAGACCAGGCTGTCATTCCGGTGAACGAAAGGGTGCCGACTGTTCCGCTTTCGAATTGAAGACTAATGCTTTGATTGACGTGTGAACTTGAGCTATTTTTAAATCCACTTACAGCTGCTGTTTCTCCAAATAGGTAGCGAACTAAATCAACGATGTGAATGGCAGCAAACTTTAGGAATTCTTCATCATTCTGGCAAAAGGGTGTTGTATCAACGGCGAATCGTGCTTCGAATGAACGAACTGATCCTAGTTCTTCACTTGTAATAAGCGAGTGAAGCTGCTCATAAATCGGCGCATAGCGCTTCATAAAGCCAACCATGAGCTTTACGCCAGCTTTCTCCGCAGCATCTGCCGCTAGTTCTGACTCTTCCGTTGTCATGCCGAGCGGCTTTTCGACATATACATTCTTTCCTGCTTGAATACAGTCCATAACAAGGGCTGCCTGATCTGTTGGCTGTGCGACAACGATGACGCCGTCACATGATTCTTGTTCTAGTATTTTCTTGTGATTATCATACGGCGTTCCTTTGCTTCCAAAACGAAGGAGTGTTTGCTCTGAGCGTTCTAAGTTTCGTGTAGCGACAGCCGTAATCGTTGCACCTGTTTCGACAAGAGCGGGATAAATGTTCGTCGTTGCATGAAAGCCTGCGCCAATCACGCAAATAGATGGGTTCGTCATATGTAGGCTCCTTTTATGTAAGCTATTATCGGTATAAGAATACCATTATGAGGTGGAGAAATACAAAGAGGGGGGTCAGGTACGTACCTGACCCCCCTCTTATTTTTTGACCACTACATAAGGTCGCATCATTTCATAATCTTCATGCTCGAGAATATGACAGTGCCATACAAACAAACCTGCATAAGGTACGAACTTCATGATGATCCGAGTAATTTCTTTTGAGTTTGCTCGCACGGTATCTTTCCATCCCTGTTCATTGGGATCTGGCTTCATGCGTGGGCCGGTTGGTACGACTTTTCCTTGCTTTTCATACAGTTTCTGATCAAAAGGCTGCCGATCAAGAATTTGGAAGCGAATGAGGTGAAGATGAATCGGGTGAGTTGCGTGTGTGACATTGACTAAACTCCATATTTCTACATCACCTAACTGTGGTTTTTCACTGATTGGATCAGACCATAGCTGATTGTTTAATAGGTGAATCGATCGTTTGTATTGATCAGGTCTCATGTTAAGGAGAAGGTTTCGTTGGTTGTTTGATTGTTGTTCGTTTATGAGCTGGTACCGAGACAATGTCCGAGGAACGACGCTTTGATCGGGACGAGAGAGCTTCTTCTTCACACGGAACTGCATGATTACTCCCGTTGTTTTTGGATTCGGAGATTTCCCTTGAGGATATGGGGATGCGGCATCGTTCATTAAGGTAATGGTTTCGCCTGCCGAGCGACTGAAATCAATAACGACGTCGACACGTTCAGCAGGAGCGATCAAAACGCGGGTGACAGGCACCGGCTTTCCTAGCAGCCCCTGATCTGTGCCGATTTGAACGATTGGGAGCTGTTTGGATAGGGAGAATCGATAGAATCTTGCGTTTGATCCATTTAGGATTCTAAATCTGTATTTCCTCGGCTCGACTTCCAGATAAGGCCATACCATCCCGTTAACAAGATTGGCTTTACCGAAGAAATCTGGAAGGACCGATGGCGTAACGCCTTCGACAGGAGGGTCTGGCTCAGCAGGATAGTACAAAGAGCCATCACGATGGAAAGAACGATCTTGAAGAAGAAGTGGGATATCAAACTCACCTTCTGGTAGCCCGAGGGATCGCTCTTCTTCGTCATGAACGATATACATTCCAGCGAGACCCGCATAGATATTTAATCGGGTAATCCCCATCGCATGGTCGTGATACCAGAGGGTCGTAGCTGCTTGATGATTTGGATATTCATAAATGGGATCGGTGAAATAGGGTCCTCCCTGTTGAAATCCTCGAGTGAACCACGCCTCAGGATAACCATCGCTCGTATCAGGTGTTACCCCACCGTGAAGATGCACAACAGTACGAACGTCAGGAACGTTTGTGCCAGCCCCATGAACGGTGTGGTCAATTGGGAGAAAATGCTTTTCAGGTAGCTCGTTTTTCCAAAGAACACGAATCGGGTGATTTCGGTGAACTTGAAACGTAGGTCCAGGGTATTGCCCGTTATATCCCCAAACGCGTGTAGGTGGCAAATCGCGATGAAGCTTCTGAAAACTTTCCTTCATCGCCACTTCATAATAGGGAATCCCGTGATTTATCTTTACGGGTTGAATGATTGGCATGATAGGGAGGCGATCTACGAATTTTTCGAGCATCTGGACCACTCCTTTCGAAACGATGCATTTGTTCATCTTATGTTACAGAGAGAGGATCTTTCATTTCTTTTCCTCTTATTGAAGCTGAGAATCTTGTGAGATTAAAAAATAGAAGAACCCCTGCGTCTTGAAGAAACGGAGGGGTTTAGATAAGTTATAGATCTGCTCCTAGCGGAAGATCTACATAAGGTTCGTACCGCTTGCTGCTAGGCTTTAATTCATAAATTCGAATGGATTCTACTTTGAAGGTAGGATAGGGCGTGAGTTCCTGTTCTGCTAAAAGCTCCATATCCTTTAAATCAGATTTCGATATACCGTACTGTTCTTTGCCGAGAGTTAGATGCCCAACGTAGTCATCTAATTCAAAGTATTGCTTAATGAGCTCTTCGGGTGGAGAAATCGCCTTTACAATGGCTTCATGGAGCGAAAATAACGAATCGGAAATGACACTTAGATAGAGGATATTGTCACCGAAGTAGTGAGGTTCTGCTAATGCTACTGTGAACGGCTGTATCCTTTTACATACGTTCTCCACTTTTTTGATCCATTTCTTGTCGGGAGTTAGTCCGCCCTGTGCCTTCAGAGTAATATGTGGTTCTACTCCTAGGAAGTTGATCCATTTTCTTTGGAAATGTTCAACTTTGGCAAGATAGTCAGATGGTGGTGTGATACCGATAAAATATTGATTGGGCATGGGATTCAGTCCTTTTTGCACATTTCCTTTTATTGTATTTTATCACGAAGCATGCTTGGTTAGGATGTCCTTTTGTTAGAAAGAGAATAGATTTAAGGCGTGTCCGCATATGGAAGCTGTCCATAAACAAGCGTCTTCCCATCCGTAAAAGGGAAGACGCTTGTTTTGTTTAGTGATTTTTTATGAGTGACGCTTTTGGTTTATATTCAATCAGCTTATGCTAGCCGAAGACCCACATAGATAAAGTAAGCGATTACAGCGATGTTGAAAAATGTAAGCAGCAATCCGATCGTAGCCCATCCTTTTTTCTCATCGCTTGTTCGATAAACAACGAATGCCATTAATATCGAGAGCGCACACCCAACTAAAATAAAAATCATAATATATAGAGCGGCAGATTCGCCGGAGCTAGAAGATACCGGATCAATCAAAAACATGGCAAGCGTTGTAAGCGCGCTGATAAAGATGAAGAAAACCGTTCTCCAGGTTGTCATTTTAGAGCGATATGTCGTAAACATGTCGTACTCCTTTCTAGCCTGTTAAGTAGCTTACCCTCCATTATAGTGGAGTTAAAAGGAGATCACAAACCGCCATAGAGTGACGATTAGATGGAGTGGCCCGTTTCGACAATGTTCGAGTGAAAACGGGTGGTGACAGGCACCATCACTATGATACGGTTTAGATAGGAGGTGAAACATGGAAAATTTGATTTGGTTGTTATATTACGTTCTCATTCTAATAGTTCTCATTATTATTTTTCGGAAAGCGGCTGATTCTGAACACTATTTGTTCTTAAAGCTGATCGGCTATACGTTTCTTGGGGGATTTTCGTTGCAACTCAATGATTGGCGGCTTCCACTCGGCGCCCTCGTATACTTCTTGTTTTTCACTAAAACTAAAGTAAATGTGAAGGCTAAGAAGCGTGCTGTTTATGTAGGTTTATTTATCTTCGTAACCTCATCAATTGTTCCTTGGGTTCAAACGTTCTTGTATGAACAACCTCAGGAAGTCGCTCTTCTTCATACTAATTTCTATAGTGGCAGTTTAGCGGAAGAATGGAAGAACATACATAGTAAGCTCGGAGATGAAAATGATTCTTCAAAAGTAATCGATTTTAATATGGAAATCAGTGATGAAGGAACAATGAACGATTTCTATATGGTTGTAGAAGAGAACGCTTCTCCCGAGAAGGTTCACTACAATATTGAACTTGCAGCTAATGATAAGGAATTTATAGTAGAACGAACGAAGGTTGGAAGTGAGGGAGTGCATTTTGCGGATCAAACGCTGACGAGAGCGGATTTTTTCTTGAAACAAATCGACCTTATAAAGAAGCCTATGCTTAAAGATAAGGATGTGGATGCTTACTTTTTAAGTGCGAGCGGTCAACGAACAAATCACCCTCAGACGGATGACGAATCCTACAGAATTAGTACTGCCGGTAAGGAAAAGGTAGAAAGTAGTGAATTACCAGCTGATGCGCTTGTGGTCGATGTTTGTGATGCGGATTGCGATTATCGTGAGTACTTTCTTTTTGATCTCTTAGAGAAAAAGCCGCAAATCACGGAAGCCAATATCCTGGATATCGCTCAACAAAACTCTACCGAAGTAGAAAATTGGTTAGAGAGTCATACGGGGGATAACATTGGCTATGAGAAAGATGGAAAGTACATTCTAAAGAAGAATGGTGAAGAGAAGGTCGTTACTGAAGAGGAATACATACGCGTACGAAAAGAAACCCCAAAAACCAACATCCAACAGTACGAGTCCACATGGGAAGTAGAGGTGGAAAATCAATATGGTGACGCACCTCATTTAATGAAATTTTCATTTAATGAAAAAGTGAGAGAGATTACGTGGGTGGGCTTTGAATAAGTAATCAATGAAAGTGCGATTTATCATAAATATCCAAAAGACACATCCAGAATGCAGCTTGGATGTGTCTTTTATATTTTAGAATAATGGTTTGCTTGTGATTAAATTCCTTCTTTTTATTCCGTTTTCAACCCATACTCCCCCGCTGTTCATGATAATAACGCACGGCTTCTTTCAGCTTTTCATTTTCCTCTTTCAACTGATGAATCTCGCTTTTTTGCTCTTTAACACGTTCATGATAGATCCTCATCCCAAAGCATAGCATGATAAATGCGAAGTAGATCACAAATTCAAATGTGCTCATACCAGTAGCATACATGCACTCACCTCTTTTCGTAGTGATAGAGTAATTCTTGATAGGAATTTTCTATTTCTGTTGTAGATCGTAAAGGTATAGTATTTTGTTGTGTCAGTGTATAGGGAAAGGGGTAAATGCGCAACATTCACTTTTTTCTATTAATTATGTTAGAAAATCTTTTGATTTACTAGGAAGAACTATATGCTCTTTTTTATATGAGAGATTATCTTCCGAATTCCACTCCTTTTTTACTAACTTTCACCTGTTTTCTACCCCAAATTTCAAATAAATGTTTACTAATATAATAAAAAGGATATTCCATCTACTACAATCATACGAGAAAATTTTTTTCTTGGGGTAGAGGAGGAGTCAAGATGCAGTCACTATGGTTTACATTGTTTACGTGTATAGCATTCATGGTGCTTGTTGGATACATAGCTTATCGGAAAACAAGAGGAACAACGAATGGGTCAGAAGGTTATTTTCTGGCAGGAAGAGGATTGAGCGGTGGGTTTATTGCAGGATCGCTTTTGCTAACGAACCTTTCTGCTGAGCAGTTAGTTGGATTAAATGGTCAGGCGTTTCGGACGAATTTATCGAACATGGCCTGGGAAGTAACGGCAGGGGTAGCGGTTGTTCTCATGGGACTTTATTTGCTACCAAAATATTTGAACATGTCAATTACAACCCTTCCTGAATTTCTTAGTAAACGGTTTGATGAAGGGGTACGTCGCTATACTGTCGTTTTATTTATGGTTGGGTACGTACTCGTCACGATTCCTTCGATGCTCTACTCTGGGGCTCTAGCCGTTCTGAAATTGTTTGATGTACCATCGATTTTAGGCATTACATACACCCAGTCGATCTGGGTTGTAATTTGGGGGATCGGCATCATCGGTGCGGTGTATGCGATCTTCGGCGGGTTAAAAGCCGTTGCCGTTTCCGATACAATCAATGGAGTCGGTCTACTCATTATCGGAGCGCTTGTTCCGATTCTCGGACTTGTCGCACTTGGAGATGGCGCCTTTCTAAACGGTGTAAAAACCATCACAACGACAAATCCCGAAAAACTGAATGCGATTGGCGGAGCGGATGATTCGGTTCCATTCGGTACAATTTTCACCGGTCTGATTATCGCTAACATGTTTTACTGGGCAACAAATCAATACGTCATTCAGCGCACGCTCGGTGCACAGAACTTAAAGGAAGGCCAGAAAGGCGTTATTTTTTCCGGATTCTTTAAGCTTCTCATTCCGATTTTCATGATGATTCCGGGTGTTATCGCTTTTCACCTTTACGGTGGGAATCTTAAGTCCGTTGACCTGGCGTATCCTACGCTCGTAACCAATGTGCTGCCACCTTACTTATCTGGCTTTTTCTTAGCTGTATTGCTTGGGGCCGTCTTAAGTTCGTACAACTCCCTATTGAATAGTGCTTCAACGATGTTTGCACTTGATATTTATAAGCCTGCGTTTAAAAAGGATGCCTCAGACGAACAGCTGATTAAATCTAGTAAGTGGTTTGGCTCCATTATTGCACTCGTGACGTTTTTCGTGTCACCGATGTTGATGTACGCACCGAACGGACTATGGGACCTGATTCGAAAATTCACAGGCTTTTTCAACATCCCTATTGTGGCTGTTGTATTGATCGGAATTATCTCGAAGAAGGTGCCGGCATTAGCGGCGAAGGTAGCGATTGTTTTCCATGTGGTCGCTTACTACATGATGGTGTGGGGAACAGAACAGCTCTTTGGTCTTCCGCTCGACATTCACTTTATTCATATTTACGGTATTCTATTTGTCGCTGAAGTGGCGATCATGTTTGGGATTGCTTACGTTAAGCCACAGAAAAAAGCTTATGTTTTCCCGAAGGCTTCAAAGGTCAACATGACGCCTTGGAAATACAGCGCGCCAGCTGGTATTTTATTAATCGCAAGCATTTGCGAAACGTACATCCTTTTCTCACCAATTGGTGTAGCTTATGCAGATGGGGTGATCTCGCCTTCATTCCTACCAGCGACTGGAGCTCTTTCAGTTGTAACGCTTATTGCATTCGCTATTGCAACGAAGAGTTGGGAGCGTAAATACGGTCATGCTGTTCGAAGAGCGAAGGAAGCTGTGAAAGAAACAGGAAAAGAAGTAGGGGGCCAAAAGCAAAGTCCTCAGATGAACTATCTTTCTGAAAAAGATTTTTAATAAATGATGTCCATTGAATTAAAAAGGGGCTCGCTTCAACTTAGGTGATGAAGCGGGCTCCTTTTAATTTGCTTATATGGGAACATGACTAGAGACTGTTTTCCTTTCCTTAAACATCTTCTGAAGTTTGGTGAATAATGCTACTTTGAAGTGCTTCTTTAAAACTGGTGCATGAAAAGACCTGTGAGTTGTAACGGAGCTTATAAATTTGATAGATCTATTTTATGGTAAAATAAGGATGGGCGAATGGTGTGGAAGGTACAGTCTTAGGGCAAGTTTCTTGAATAAGTGGGTTAGTTATAAAGGATATATATAGATGTTCTGGGTTAATGTGTTATGAATATGAAGAATGGGAGGGAGTTAAACAATGAAAACAATGAAGAAGTACTTTCTACCTTTTATAATGCTGGGAATCCTTCTAATAGCTGTCGGTTGCGCGAACTCCGAAGAAACGGGTAACAGTTCAGAGGGGAGTGAACCGAAAGTAGACAAATCAAAAGAAGCTCAGGAAAATATTAAAACAGTGTTGGAAAATATGTTTACTGGTCCAAATGAGGAACAGGAAAATATGTTAGAATCTAACGGAGAAATGGCTGAAAATCTCACTGACTATAGAGAAGAAAAATTCAAGCCATATGTGACTGATGATTTTTATGGGAACGACATAGTAAAACTTAGTGGAGGAGTAAGGTTCTTGCAAGCAGCTCATCCTAACAATATTTTAAAGGTTGAAGAAGTCGCACTTGAAGAAGATGATAAAGAGGGTGAATATGACTTCAAAATGAAGGTTACTTATACTAATAAAGAAAATGACGAAAGCAAAACGATGGATGTTGAGGGTATGGCTTCTACAAATGAAGAAGGAAAAGTAAAAGACATTCGATATATAAACGATGAAGAATTTAGAGATGCTTTGAGAGAGTAAAGTTAAGAACTCACGCCTTTACATCAAACATAAGACAGAATTATTCAAGTAATTCGGAGCGTTAATCTAAAAGGATTACGCTCTATTTTGTTTTAGCTAGTAAAGAGTTAGTTTAAGGGGGGACATGGATTCTGAAGTTCTAAAAAAACGGGCAGTTAAATGGAATAAAAGGTTGTTAATATGAGCTCACAAAAAGAGCCGGTTCATTGAATTAATTTTGTCGATCAAGGGAGTGGAGATATGAAGATATTTGAAGCTACGTATGATGGCCATCGAATTCAGGTGGAAAATAAATGGAAAGGTGAAAAGTTATATGTAGATGGAGAATTACAGGATGAAAATATTGGGCTAGCTTTAAGAGCGACGTTAACTAGAGAATTAAAAACTGATAATAATGAAGCTAAATGCATAAAAG
This sequence comes from Anaerobacillus sp. 63XJN7_5_ISO-PGPR-S23-430, assembly GCF_056173695.1. Lineage (NCBI taxonomy): Bacteria > Bacillati > Bacillota > Bacilli > Caryophanales > Bacillaceae > Anaerobacillus > Anaerobacillus sp. 63XJN7_5_ISO-PGPR-S23-430. Next base: position 1,153,797 of record NZ_CM149686.1, read on the forward strand.
TTACTCTCGGCGGTTTTTTAAGTATTCATTGTAAAATATTTGTTGATTATGTATTAGTTCGATCTTATCGAATTAAAAAAAGAATTTAAACATTCTTTGAGTGATATTGGACCAAATTCTTTAGCTAAAGTGCACAAGATAAGAAAAAGAGATTTCGCTTATTCTTATCTAATCGATTAGAAAAGAGTTGAAACTTTTTTGAAATTGCTTAGGATTATATGCGCCTTAATAATAGGTGTACTAGGAGGATATGCCAAGGTTACAGGTAATCATAATTTACTACCTTATTTGTTTATATTTCTATTACTAATGATTTTAGCGACGGGAATAGATGAGCTTAAGAAAGGTAATAGACGTAGTTCATTTTTCTACTTTGTTGCTACATCGGCGATAATAATACTTTTACTTGCATAATAAGCAAATTTCGGACCGATAGCTGATGATTTGCTTCAGTATCTCAACAGGTAAAGCAGTGGTCGGGTTTAATCGTTGCCTTTGTTATGAGATTGTTTTAAATCTTAATGATAAAAGAAAAATAAGAAAGAATTTAGAATGAGCGAGAATGACGTATAGAATAAAAGGAATTGATTTCGCTTCTTTCAATATATTCGGAGCTTATCTATAACAAGATAAGCTCTTTTTAACTTGAATTAAAGATTGAGTTATCCGGTTTTGTTTGAAATAATTGGTAATATATAGGTGGATTGAGAGGTTTCATATGACTTTGTGTAAAAGGAGTTGGGGTTTAATGGAAGAAATGACTGGCAAAATATTATATTTAATAATAACTTGTGTTTTGTTATACGGATTCTTTAAGATCATTAGATTTATTTATAACAAATATATACCTTACAGTTTTGCAACAGATGCAATCGGAATAATAATATTTGTTATCTTTTGCATTCCTGCCTCACTAGTAATAAGCCATAAATTGTTAAATTCAGCAGGGAAATATTGATCATAAAGAGAGTACTAGAAAGTGTGATGAACTTATATCTTCAGTTATTTCGGAGCTAATACTTTATAAAGTACTCGTCCTTATGACATAATCATCGGGCAAAATAAAAGTTAATTTAAAATTGAAGGTGCAGGCTAACCAGTTATTCCATTAAGAACGCTACGATGAAGGTGGTGTAATTAACAATGGACGATGTTGTAATGTGTCCTGAATGTGGTAACCAATTGAAGCAAGGATATATTTTCTCTCCTCGAAGAATTTGCTGGTCAGACTCACCTGATTCCATCTTTGCGGATTTTGGAAGTGAAATATTAATAGGTGATGCATGGTTAAAAGTCAAAAAAGTTCCAGCGTTAAGGTGTGAAGAGTGTAGTGTAGTTATTTTCAAACATGGTGAAAACAAAGATATAAAATAGCAGTAAAGTAATTTTGAATTGAGTTTATTGTTTGGTTAAATCGGAGCTTTTGCTGAAGATAAGGTAAGAGCTCTATACAGATAGTGCAGGGCGTGCGGTATTGATAGGAGGGATAATATGGGGATGGGCGGAATGAGCATAGCATTAATTTCTCTAGTTCCAATCATTCTAATAGTAGTTGTCATACTTCTTATAATGCGAAAAAGGAGATAACTCTTAGAAGGAATATTCCTTTAAATCGGAGCTTATCTGAAATAAGATAAGCTCTTTTATATATGAAGTAAAGATTGAATTCTATGTCCGGATTTGAAATAATTGGTATTAAGTTTTTGCACAGGATTGTGTGAAGTGCAAGCACTATTATTAATGTACTTAAGGTGGGTTCCAAGTGTTTAAAAGCAAGATAACTTTCATTATCGCAACTTTAGCTATTACTTTGATAGGTTGCTTTCAGGTTGAAGAAGCAACATTTATTGAAGGAGAGATAACTAAAATCAACAATGAAAGTGGGGAAATGGAGATCAAAGTCGAATCTTGGTCAACAATTAGTGATGCAGAATCATCTAGCACGCCATATATATTTGAAGAGATGCCAGATTCACATACTATAAGAGTATCCAATCCAGATCAATATGATGAAGGGAAAGAAGTACAGGTGAAAGTTATTAAAAATTATGAAGAGGACGTATGGGATTTAAATAGGTTGAAATTTGAAGTAGAAAAGGCAACTTAGAATATTATTCTATTGATTACATTATCTGAGAGTCCTGAAGGAATGTCGAATTTAAGTCTTCCGTATGAAGATAGGTGAAAACTACAGTAGGATTCGTTACCATCTTCCGTTATCTCGGAGCTTATCTTTAATAAGATAGGCTCCTTTTAGCTGGAATTAAAGATTGAGTTATGCGTATTTATTTGAAATAATTGGTATTACAAATTCGACCAGATTATTGAATAAATTCACTTTCCCATCCGTAGAGTGGATGCAATTAAAAGTGGAAATTTGTAATGGAGGTATGAAAAGTGAAAATTGAAGTTGTTATATTTATAATAAGCATACTGTTAATGCCTTATTTTTTGTTCGAACTCTTTAATGACATTAGTAATCAAGCAGGAATTATATCACTAATCTCTTCAATTTTTATGTTGATATTGTTAATTTTCTCTGCAAGCCTTATTGTAAGTCATTGGAAAGAGAAAAAAGAGACGACAATGTAATTCTAAATGAAAATAAAAAGTTATGAAGCTAACTGGGGCGTTTGCTTCATAGATAATCGCTCTAATTACTTAAGCATAAGGACCATCATAAATGAAATTTTTTAACTTACGGAGCAAGATTAAGGAAGAGTAAAAGCAAATAAGGTTATCAGAAGGGAAATGTAAATGATGGGCAAAAAAAAAACAACAGGGGATACTTATCTAGCGGTTGGAATTGGTATTGGGTTACCTTTAGGAGCAGTGCTTGGGTTAACTATATTTGATGACTTTGCAATTGGAGCTGGTATAGGTTTGGTTTTTGGAGTAACACTCGGAACAACAATTGACTCAAATAAAGCAAAATAAGAATATAAAAACTACTTATTCATTCTTGTACTAAAGAAAAGACAGTAAGAGATATCTCGAATCCGAGTCTTAAATAAACTCGGAGCTTTAGTTCAATAAGCAATTTGAAATAAATAGAAAAGAAAATCTCAGTCCACTGAACTGAGATTTTTTAAATTTTCATTACAATACCACTACATGTTTTTGTGGTTAATTCTAATAATTTTAAATAGTTTGATTTTTTTACTCAATCAATGTATCCTGTTTTGTGAATACGCTTACAAATAGAGTCAAGGAGGTACATAATATGCAAGCAATGAAAAAGAGATGGTTAATTGCTTTATCAGCTATTTCCATCCACCTTTCCATCGGAGGTGCCTACGCATATAGCGTATATACCACCCCCGTGAGTGAACAGATGGGTTGGACCCCAACTCAAGTAACGATGGCATTTACCATTATGATGGCACTGGCCGGGTCATCCGCAGCATTGTTTGGAAAGTTTGTTGAAAAAAATGGTCCAAGAAAATCAGCAATTCTGGCTGGTGTTTTGTTTGGATCAGGACAAGCCGGTTCAGGGATTGCGATCGCGATTGATTCACTTCCACTTTTCCTATTGTCCTACGGGGTAGCAAGTGGATTTGGACTTGGCATTGGCTATATTTCACCCGTATCAACTCTTGTCAAATGGTTCCCTGACCGAAGAGGATTAGCAACAGGATTAGCGGTACTTGGTTTTGGAACAGGAGCTCTCATTACTGCGCCAGTTGCAGCCAATATAATGACTTCAATTGGAATATCTAATACATTTTACATATTAGGGACAGCTTACTTTGTTTTTATAATCTTAGGTGCTTCTTACATCGCACCACCCCCAGAAGGCTGGATGCCAGCTTCTATGAAACAAAATATGGCCTCTGGGAATAAAGTTTATAAAAAGGATTTACAACAATTGACTTCAAAAGAAGCGGTTAAAACAAAGCGCTTTTGGCTGCTTTGGATAATGATGCTTATTAATACTACCGCTGGGATTATGATGATTTCAGTTGCTTCACCGATGGCTCAAGAAGTTGTAGGATTATCAGCCGCTGCAGCTGCCACGATGGTCGGAATTATGGGTGTGTTTAATGGTGGAGGTCGTCTTGGCTGGGCAACAGCTTCAGACTATATTGGTCGCCCCAATGTTTTTCTGATCTTTTTCTTAATACAAACTGTTGCTTTTTTCATGCTTCCGATTACAACAAATATCATCTTATTCCAGCTTCTTATTTTCCTCGTTGTTACTTGTTACGGCGGAGGATTCTCTAATCTCCCTGCATTTATTGGTGATTTGTTTGGAACGAAACAACTCGGTGCCATTCATGGGTATTTGTTGACAACATGGTCCCTAGGTGGCGTATTTGGACCTATGATTGTTTCGCAAATTCGGGCTAGAACCGATAGTTACACTCCTGTATTTTACGTTTTTCTTGCTTTAATATTCTTAGCGCTTATCGTCTCCATTCTTATGAAGCTAGACATTAAAAAGACTGAGAAGAATCTAAAACAACAACAAGAAGAAGCCGTTAATTATTAATTAGCAAACCAAAGCATGTGCATTGTAAAGTTGGATCGCGTCTTAAGGACGAAGTTCAACTTTTTTCTTAGGGAGGGTGTTAGTTTAATATATCCATCAGAATATCTAGAATCCGAGTCTCCACATAAAAAGGAGCTTATCTGTAATAAGATAGGCTCCATTTTATGTGAAATAAAAGATTGAGTTACTTCTTCAATTTTGAAATAATTGGTAATAAAGGATTGGATAGGGAGATAGAAAATGGATGGATATATCTAGGACATTGGAGAGTGATAAGGTTGATAAATAAAGTAACTATTGAAGAGTTTTCGGAAGCTTATCAAAAACAGGTATCTGAACTTATTTTACATATACAACAGAATGAATATGATATCGCAATTACTAAGGAAGACCAACCTGATTTGCTCAAAATTCCAGAGTTTTATCAGATAGGGAAGGGTAACTTTTGGTTAGCCAAAATAGGTAATGAAGTAATTGGAACAATAAGTTTGTTAGACTTAGGACACAACCAAGTTGCTCTAAGGAAGATGTTTGTAAACAAAAGTTATAGAGGATCTGAATTTCAAGTTGCAAAATTACTTTTAAACAAAGCAATCGACTGGGGAAAGAATAATTCCGTTCAAACAGTATACTTGGGGACCACTCCGCAATTCCTCGCTGCACATAGGTTTTATCAAAAAAATGGATTTACAGCAGTGGATAAAAGGGAGTTACCGAGTAAGTTTCCAATTGTAAAGGTGGATAAAGTGTTTTATAAGTTAAGAATAGAGAATTATAAGAGCTTCAGTTATTCCTGAAACATGTATTCAACTGAGTTTTTTTTCAAGAATCTCAGAGTTGTTAGTTTAATAATAACTAGCGCTTTATTCAGGTTTAGAGCTAGATTGAATGATAATTAATAAAAAACAATTGAATTGTTGTTTTGGGAAGGGGGAATTAGTATTTACTACCCGAGGAAGAATTGGTTCCTTTTATTTTCTGCCATTTTCTATTTTGCAGGTATTATTCTTTTTTCATTTAAATTGTTTGTTTGGGGATTATTACCGCTAATATTATTACTCATTTTCTACATTAAAACTAATAAATACCGTGCTACCGTATCGTTGTTTATGTTCTTCTTATTAGGTCTATTGATGTTTCAAATCGGTAGCACCTTCATCAATGAATGGAAAATTTCTGTAGAAACGAAAATCTTAATAAATAGAAGTTTACTTATGGTGATACTTGTTCTAACAGTAATTTCACTGACGTTATTTAAACAGAGGATTTTTTTCTTCGCAAAATTACCAGATTGGCAAAGACGAATCACAATGCCATTCCACACAATGAAATTATCGTATTTTTTACTTTTTGGGCTAATGGGTTCGAGCACAATACTTGTACCGTTACTTATTCATCAAGAAATTAATTATGTAAAATCAATGTTACTTTTCGGAATATTGTTCGCAATCATAAATGCTACTCTTGAAGAGGTAATTTGGAGAGGTATTATGTTATCAAGCTTAAAAAGAAATGTTTCTACCTTTTATGCTGTCTTAATAACTAGTATAGGATTTGGACTTCTACATATATCTATTGGCATTTCTCCAATAATAAGCTTGCTTTTTTCTTTCGGTGGCCTTTTCTATGCAATCGTAGTTTTAAAGACAAAGAGTATATACCCATCCATAGTTTTTCACATTGTTATCAACCTGGGGATGGTTTTCAATGGGTGGATAATTTGAACTTATTCAATATAATCGGAGCGATAGCTGCATAGCGTTTATTCCTTATTGTGCTAACGAAGCAGGTTAGGAACAAAGGTTACATAATTAATAACCTAGTGTTGATGAGCAAAGTAAAAAAGAATAGCAATAAAAATGAAATTCAGACCGTGTATATAGCCACCTAATAGTGAAAAATTATTTATGTAGGGTGATTAGTCGATGATAGGAATAAGCATAGCAACGAAGTGGGAGTACGAAGCAACTTTGGAATACTTCGGAATAAGAGATAACGAACGTTTCGGTTATCCATATGGGGAGTATTTCATGAGAACAATGAATGATACCGAACTTGTTTTTTATAGTACTGGTATAAGAAAAGTAAATGGTGTTGGTGGTAATCAGTATATGATTTCTAAATTTAATTTAACTAAAGTAATCGTTGCTGGAACATGTGCAGGAATAGATGATCAGTTTCGTCATTTAGATATTTTTGTGCCCGACAAAGCCGTTCAATATGATTGCACGGTAAAAGAAATTGAGCCTTTTATTAAACAATCCTTCATCGTTCATATTGATCTATCAAAATATGGAGATGATTTTGATAAAGGAACAATTGGCACCGCTGATAAAGCAGTCGTTATGTGGAAGGACTATTTAGAACTGAAAAAAAACGAAATAACCATAGCGGATACAGAAGCGGGAGCAATTGCTTAAATTTGTAAGAAGAATGATGTTGAATGCATTATTATTAAAGGAATATCTGATTTTCCAACGGATGAAAGAAACGCTAATAAATTCGAATCGAACATTGAACAAATGAATGTTTATTTAGAAAATACCCCGAAAGTTATGAACAAAATATTTGGCGAATATTTAAATAGATTTATATAAAAAATGAAGCTTAATAGAAAGGTTATGGTTTTTGATTTAACGAATAGCCCATCAATCATTTTATATGGGAGGATTTTGGGGTTTACTAAGGTTACATAGAAAATATTGTACTGTTATTGAACGAAGGGGCAGGATAACTGAACAAAAGAAAAATAGGAGCTGAGATACTTGCCTTTACTATTTTTATTACTAGCTATACTAACATTGGGCTCATATGGAATTGTGATTTCTCCTATACTATTTCTATTGGCTATAGCTAGCTCTATTTATTATTCTAAGAAGGGAAAATATATTTTCGCTTCAGTCGTTACCTTTATTATTAGTGCATTCATTTTAATGACAATGTCAGTTATGGCACTCATTTTTATGTTTGATTAATATAGTCAATATATAAAGGTGAAATGTAAAAAAATCCTTAAAAATTTTGGAGCTTATCTGTATAAGGTAAGCTTCTATTATATTTAAGAAAATATTGAACTGCTTTAACTAATTTGAAATAATTGGTATTAGAAGTTGGGGGGATTTAGTTGATCATAGATTTAGGAGGACATATATGAGTTTGAAAACAAAGGTTTTCTTTCTAGTTTTTTTCCCGATATTACTCCTAACATTGAGTGTGTTGGAGTTTTCGGAAAGCTTGAATCCGACAACAGGGTTCATCGTAACTTTGCTATCTGCTCTTTCAGGTTTAGTTGTTAATCGATTTAAGAGAAATAAGAAAGATACCTACTAATTTGAAATGGCCGTTTTCTTAATTCGCCAAATGAGTACGGTTATGTAGGGAAATATAGTTGGCAATATGAGGATGAGCATGGATAATGGATTTAAAATTATGAAGCAATATTTGGAAAGAAAAAGGTGTGTCTTCTTATTAAAATAATCGCCAATAGGACTTTGACCGTAACTTTTATGTCCTTAGGTTTTTTTATAGGTTTTCTTTCATTTGGCCACAAAATGTTATTCTATCAGATATTCCGGTATCATTTACAACTTCTGAAGCCCTTTTTTCAAAATTGTTATTCTCTTTTGCTACATCATCTAGTAAAAACCTAGTATAGTCTGACTTAAAAACATTCAAAAATGTAGACGGGGAGGCATTGATTTGAAAACGGCAGGAGAAATACTCCAATTTACCTTACTTTCATTAATTACAGGGCTAGTGTTAGAAACTATTTTTAAGTTTTCCCTGTCATTATTCTTAGTGGCGGTTGGTGCATCAATTGTCTACACTTTGGTACGAGTTCAATTCAAGAAAAAGTATGGCGCACATACTGGCCGTAACTTCACAGTCGTTATAGGAGTAGCTCTAGGCATTATCGTTTCACTGAATGTGTTGATACCCATGTTTCAGAGCTAAATGAGAAAAATAGGAGTCAAAATTGTTCTTTGCTTATTCAAGTTATGTCGGAGCTTATCTGTAAGAAGGTTGCAGGATGATGTTATTAGGGTTTGGAGGTTCTTATTATCAATTCTATTAGAGAGATTTTTTCTTCTAAGTGGTTTGGTTATCCTTTAATTTTTGGGTTGCTTTTTGGAGCTTATGCTAAATATGGGGTAATTAAGATTGTTTTATCTACTATTCTGGTCGCATTATTCATTTCCGTGTTTGCTTACAATTATAAACATAACAGCTTATATAATTTAGTTACTAAAAACAGAAAAAATTCTGAGTAGCTAGTTGTATTAATAAGATTCCATCACAGTATTATTATTCTACTATCTCGGAGAAGAGTGAAATAAAGTTAGAGAAATAATTGATGATCTATCAGAAATGTTGTAAATGATTGGGATGAATTCCAGTGGTTTTTGTTATTTCTGGGGGAGGGTTTTAATTGATTCGTGAACTTGATAAAGCTGAATTCTATAAATGCGAGAAGTTAATAAATGATGTAGGACATTTAGAAGTTAAAGCTGTAATAGAAGAGAATAACCCTGGTAGGATTTTTGTAGATCAAATTAATTCTCCTAAAACAGGTCTTATCTGGTTGGGTAATAATGATGGGTTTTTCTTTATTGGAGATGAGAGAAATGAGTTATTGAACACCCATATAAATGATTTTATTGATAAAGTAATCTTTCCTGAAGCAAAGAAGCTCGGATTAAATAGTTTTATAGCAATTGGTAACCATTCCAGATGGGATAAGATAATAGAAAGGATTTTTGAACATCGTCACATACAACGATCACATCAAAATGTTTATAAGTTGAGAGGTCATTATAAAGGTGATAGTGAACTTTCAATCAAACGTGGTTATGACATATTAAAAATCGATGAAGAGCTGTATAGGAATAAGGAAAAAAACCTTAAAAACATAGGAATTTTACACTCGAAAGTTTTGGGATTCTGGGCTTCTCCTGAGAAATTTTTTCGAAAAGGTATTGGATATTGTATTGTCTACCAAAACATGATTGTGAGTTTATGCTTTTCAGGATTTGTAGCTGAAAATGTTCACGGTATAGATATAGAAACAATAAAGGAGTATCAGGGGAATAAATTAGGTCAGAAGGCAGCCCACTGTGTTGTGAAAGATTGTGTGAGCAAGGGTATGATTGCTTACTGGGATTGTGAAGAGGCAAATAAGCCTTCTAATGTAATTGCTAAAAATATAGGATTAGAGAATTATTTGAATTATTTAGTGTATATTATTCCGCTTGATGAAGGTTGATTGTTTTATGGAGGTGTTTGATGAAGAGTGCTTATATGTCTAAATTAGATAAATGGCGAGAAAAGTATGGAGCGATAGCTATAGCATTCAGTTGTCTAATTAGCGCCATCACTAGTTGGGGAGATCATTGGATTCTTACAAGTGTTTTATTATTGGGCGTATTGGTGTGTGGAATGATAGGTTTTTTTGATATTAAAAGATCCATGAAGGAAGAGCATTAAACATTACCGGGTGAGAATTTTTTTGGACTAGAAGATATTTCTGAAGCTAGTTTTCAAGTATCTCGGAGCTTATCAATCATAAGATAAGCTCCTTATTTCATTTGGTTTTGTAAATGAAGCTCTTCTGAAGTTATGATGAGTGAGCAAGATCGGATTTGTGATAGAGGCTCTCAATACATTCGCCTCCCTTTCCGTCATTACAAAGATAATCGAAATGAAAAAGAGCCATTCTTGATCGAATGACTTCTTATATGAGACTGGATTAGCTTTTGAATTCAAAACTCTCCGGTGGTATGGCATTTTTTATCGTTGAAGTATGCAGCTTCTTTTTCTTTCTTTTCAATTTGAGAGGCTTAGGATAGGTAAAGTCATATACGATACAGTTCACTGCTAGAATGGTTAATGCAAAGGCGGTAACGGGCGCAAGAATCATCCATGGAAAAGAAGAGACGTATTGGAAATTTTGAGCGATCAGCCCTGCCCACTCATTTGACATCGAAAATGAGTCCGTGAAGGCTTTTCCAGTGTCCATGTCATACTCAATAACTCTGACGTCTGTGCCGCCTATGAATACTTTCAAAAGACCAAGATGAGCAAAGACAACAAGGACCTGTCCGACTTGTTGAACGAAAAGGAGTAGTAACTTAGGATTCAGGAAAGGTGCTAGATGGTTTTTGAAAATATGAAATTTACTTCCGCCCATTGTCCTGGCGCTTTCTATGAATTCCTTTTTAGATATGAGATCGAGTTCATTTTGAATGTAAAGGGAAAGTACTGGTACACTGATGAAAATAAGCACGAGCATTGGGAAGACGACTTTCGTTACGGTATCATAGCTCCAGCTGAAGGTTAACACAACGGGAGCGATCAATATGTAGGTGAAAATCGTAACCGGCGCATAGTGAAGCGCATCTGCAAGCCCAGCTAACAGTTTTCGAAAAGCACTCGGTAATCTAAACAAAAGATATCCGCCTAAGAATGAGAATACCATTCGCCCAAAGGCAACGATGATGGATAGTCCAATGGTATACTTGGCCCCCTCGAGTAGCATGAGTAAGAAGTTATTTCCATCGAGATCACTCCCTAATGGAAACCGTAGGGAGGGCGGGAAAGGTGCTAAGGCAATGGCATTATGATTCTCATCATACAATACTTTTTCAGGTGGAGCCGGATCTGCAAACGTGGTGTATACGAAACTTCCTATAAGGAGGAATAAGATAAAGAGAGTGCCTCCTATTAACAACGGGCGTTGGATTAATTGTTTCTTCATATATTCTTCCCACCAATATTGAAGTAGTGTTCTAGCGTAACTTTTCCTGTTGTGAACATGATAAAAGAAGGGATAAATACCATAAACAGCCCCATGGTTAGTATTTCAGGATTCAGTACCCCATTCTCAAAAATGAAGGTCATAAACCCATTAATATTAAAGATAATCTCCAACATTAATAAGTTAGCGATTGCAAAAAGAAAGACACCCTTAAAATGGTTAAATAAGGTTAAAATGGAGTTCCTAAAAACGTGTAACACTAAAATTCTTGATCGCTTTAATCCCTTTCCTCGTGCTAGTTCTACGTAAAGAAGCTTCTCCTCTTCTTCAAAGGACAACAACAAATACTTATATATGTATATACCAGGCAGTAGTGATAGAACTAGGACCGGAAGAACGATCGCGTTTTCATCGAAACCGCTGGAAATGTTAAAAAGGAGAAAGTTTGTTTTTTTATAGACCCAAATAATGCCTAATTGTGCAACTAAAATCACGAAAATGTCCGGCAATGATTCAATAATAAAAAGAAAAGCCTTAGGAAGAGTTCTTTTATGAACTGGAAGTAACATTGTAAGGAATGTAAGAAGGATTCCTAAGATAAGAGCTAGGACGATAGAAATGAATAGGTAAAACATAGAAGTAAGGTAAACATCCATGAATTCCGGGAATAAAGGTAACTCTCTCCCCCGAACGTAGTACTCAATGGTATTGCCAGTTAGGATGACGTTTAAGAGATGAAGCATGTGATGAACGTATGCATCAAAATTAAGTACGATGGTGTCATATAAAAACGAAGTATTGTTTAACGAATTGTTATCAATCATTTTGAGCACGTTTAGTTGCGATTTCATATTAAAAAACAAGTAAGGAAGTGAGCCAATTAGTAGGATGCCTATTGAAGTTAATAGAAATTGGAATGCAATCTGCAAGGTAAGTGACTTCTTCATCACGGCCCTCCTTTCATAATTGAATGATCTTAGTTTTCGCTGGTAAGCTCTCTAACTTATTCCTATTACGATGTGCAGTGATATTTCCATTATTATCGATTTGAAATAGCAGCATAGATTTTAATGGAACTTACATAATATGTATTCGGAATAAATGGGGTGGATCCTTTTTTCTCTTTTAACATTATGTTAGGTACCATCATCCTAAAACATGTTCTATCAGTTTATTTACCTAGCAAAACGGAACTCATTTAATCTTAGGATGCTTTTTATTACCAGCTGTTGAACGAAACAAACGATGAAATTCTCACCGATGAGTAGGAATGAGCTCCTCATATCAAGAAAGTAGTGTAAAGAGACAAGTCAATATTGAAAACATCGCAGATAACAGCACGTTCTTCATACTTAAGGAACTTAAGAAAAGGAGAGATATGGTGGAACAGTTTGCGGTTTTTCGTACACCTCAAACGATTCTCTATGGAAGAGATTCGTTTAAACAAATTGGCGCAGAAGCAGCTCGTCGCGGTCAGAAAGCCCTTATTGTTAGTGATGAGGTGATGATGAATCTCGGTTATGTCACGGATTGTCAGGATTATTTGAAGCAGGTGGGAGTGGAAAGTGAGATCTACACGGGTGTTGCGTCTGAACCAACGGACGATTATGTGTCTGAAGCGCTTGTGCTTTTCCGAAACACGAACTGTGAGATCGTTATTTCATTAGGTGGGGGAAGTTGTATCGATACGGCGAAAGCCATCGCCGTTCTTGCGACGAATGGAGGATACATAGGTGACTATCGCGCGAACAGAACGATGGCAAAGAAGGCGCCGATACCGCATCTCGCTATTCCAACAACAGCGGGAACTGGCTCAGAAGCAACGGACGTGACCGTTATTACGAATACAACGACTGATGTGAAAATGATGATCAAACAGCCCGCCTTCATGCCAGAAGTTGCGATTGTGGATCCGTATCTCTCGCGCTCATCGCCACAGCATGTCACCGCGGCAACAGGAATTGACGCCCTCAGTCATGCGGTGGAAGCGTACCTCTCAAAGCAAGCTCATCCGAAGACAGACACGCTTGCTTTATCTGCGATTGGACACATTATCGGTCATATTAAAAGCGCTTACAATGATGGGGAGAATCTCGATGCACGAGAAGCGATGAGTTTAGGTGCTCTCCAGGCGGGTATGGCTTTTACAAATGCTTCCGTCTGTCTTGTGCACGGCATGTCGCGTCCAATCGGTGCTCTTTTTCACGTGCCGCATGGATATTCAAATGCGATGCTGCTTCCAGCTGTACTCGAATACAGTAAGGATTCCTGCGCCGATCGACTCGCTGATCTCGGGAGATTGTTTCAAACAGAAGAAAGCGAGGTACTCTCAAATGAAGAAGCGGCAGATGTGGCGGTTTCTTCTATCAAAAGTCTTTGTGCCTCATTAAATATCCCGAACTTAAAATCCTGGGGAATTGATGAGACGACGTTCAAGCAGGTTATTAGCAAAATGGCAGCAGACGCATTAGACAGCGGGAGCCCAGCACATCATCCTCGCTTGCCTACACAGGCGGAATTAGAAGAACTTTATGAGATTTGCTATGACTATGAATTTATAAGTGAAGAAAAGGTTCGCTAACACAACTGGAAGGGGAATGAAAACATGGCTACGACGGCAACGAACGTGCTACAAAACTATATTAATGGTAAATGGGTCGATGCGAATACCGATCAATTTCAAGCTGTTCCAAATCCGGCAACAGGGGAGGAGCTTGCTCAGGTTCCGATTTCAACGAAAGCAGATCTTGATGAAGCAGTGAAAGTAGCGAAGGCTACCTTCAAAACCTGGAGTAAAACGCCCGTTCCGAAACGCGCGCGCATTCTATTTAAATACCAGCAGCTGCTCGTCGACAATTGGGACGAGCTTGCGAGATTGCTAACAAAAGAGAATGGTAAAAGTTTTAAAGAAGCACAGGGTGAAGTGCAGCGCGGGATCGAATGCGTTGAGTTTGCAGCCGGGGCGCCATCGTTAATGATGGGCAAGCAGCTTCCGGATATCGCAACGAATCTCGAATCAGGCATGTATCGCTATCCTGTTGGTGTTGTAGGCGGCATTACGCCATTTAACTTCCCGATGATGGTGCCGTGCTGGATGTTTCCACTTGCAATCGCGATGGGGAATACGTTCGTCCTTAAACCTTCTGAGCGGACGCCGCTACTCGCAAACCGCTTAGCAGAGCTCTTTAAAGAAGCGGGCTTACCGGATGGCGTTCTGAATATTGTTCACGGAGCACATGACGTTGTGAATGGGCTTCTAGAGCACAAAGATGTGCCTGCGATTTCCTTCGTCGGCTCACAGCCCGTCGCCGAATATGTCTACAAAACAGGTGCTGCGAACGGCAAACGCGTTCAGGCACTTGCCGGTGCGAAGAACCATTCCATCGTAATGGCTGACGCTGATCTTGACGCTGCGGTTAAAGAAATCATCGCTGCTTCATACGGTTCTGCAGGCGAACGATGCATGGCTTGCTCCGTTGTTGTGGCGGTAGATGATGTTGTGGAGCCATTGCTTCAAAAGTTAAACGAAAAAGCCGATGAAATAAAAATCGGCAACGGCCTTGATGAAGACGTATTCTTAGGACCGGTTATCCGTAAAGAACATAAAGAAAGAACGGAAAGCTATATCCGTAAAGGTAAGGAGGAAGGTGCTACGCTCATTCGCGACGGCCGAAACGACGAAGCATACAACGATGAAGGCTACTTTATCGGACCAACGATTTTTGATCACGTAAACTCCTCTATGCAAATCTGGAAGGACGAGATCTTCGCGCCAGTGCTATCAATTGTGCGAGTGAAAAATCTAGAAGAAGCGATCGAGCTCACGAATGAATCCGACTTCGGAAACGGGGCTTGCCTATTTACAAAGGACGGAAGCAACGTTCGATATTTCAGAGAAAACATCGAAGTTGGCATGCTAGGCGTAAATATTGGCGTACCAGCCCCGATGGCTTTCTTCCCGTTCTCAGGTTGGAAGAATTCCTTCTATGGCGATCTTCATGCGAACGGATCAGACGGAGTGGAATTTTATACGAGAAGAAAGATGTTAACGGCCAGGTGGTAAGCAACAAGAATTAAAATAACACAAAAGGAGCAGAGAGGAGAACCTGTCTGCTCCTTTTGTATTATGGGAAGAAGGAATAATGTGGTAAGGGTGAAACATTTGATGCGTTTCATTCGTATAACTAATTAAGATAACAAAAGGGATAAATGTTCAAGGGGTGCGCTATGCAAACACTATTTCATTCAGTTAAGAATTTGTTTCTAGACTTATTTGCCATGGGAAAGGGATTAGTCTATGGTTTTCTATTGGTTGGATTGCTTACTTTCATTGGTGGAGCGCTACTATACGGCTTTTTGTTCTTACGTCATTTGTTTGTTTAATATTTTTGGATATTAACTTAATGAGAAGAAGGGGAGATATGTGTGAAAAAGGTCATTTTAAGGTCAGTGATTGCATCGCTTGTGATCGGTATACTCGTATGGGCTGCAAGTGTATTCATTTCTTTTTCATTTAGTGAATGGAGCTTCTTTATTGCTCTAGGGCTTACCATTGTGCTTTACTTCTTTAACAGTAGCGGAGGATTTTTATCAAAAGGGGCTACTGCTGAGGCAAGCGAGGCAGGGTGGAAAGTTCAAGAAGATAATGAACTGAAAGTAAATGTAGGTGCTGTTTTTTATGGTTCAGTGCTATTTACGATTTTTAGTCTTGTCTTAACCATTACCACATATTATTAAGGGGATTTTAGTAAAGAGGAGCTCTTATAGAATACAGACTTGCAGCTCCGATCGAAACAAATATATGATTGTGTAGCATATGCAAACACTAATCACATTAGGGGGATGAAAAATTGGGTTTATTCTTTTATCTTACGATCGTCGTTGGTTTATCGCTCATCTATTATGGCTATGTTAAGAAAACAGAAAAAGATATAAAAATGAAAGAGCTAGAGCTTGAAGCTAAGAAGATTGAGTTGGAAATAAAGAAGTTAGAACATCATAAGGACAGTACTGAATGAAAAGAAAAGTAATCGCTTTGGTTTTGAGCGATTATTTTTTTATGAGATGAAATAATATGGGGGCACACCAAAAAGGTGATGAGTCGATTCGTTGCATCATTAAATTATAAGAAGCTATACTCTTCTCTCCTCCTAAGTGGGGGTCTTTCGTAAAGGAGAATTGTGGTTTTAGAAAGGGCAAATCAATAGGTTGAAATAGAAAGACGGAGGAACAAAGATGAAACGATTTATCACTTTACTAGGAGTATTTCTGCTTCTAGCAGCATGTACGAATGAAGGCAGCAATGAAGGAAAGCAGGAGGAGAAAGGTTCTACTCAAGAGACTTCTGCAAGTTCCTTACACATTAAGCCTGCCAAACTATCAAAACGTGAGCAAAGCATCGTGAATCAAATGGGAGTCGATTTCAAAACCTTTTATACGGTGGATGGGACCGTAGGAGAAGGAGAAGCGCTCGTGACTTCGATCGTTGTATACAAAGACGGAGAAGATGGAAAAGAAGAGTTTGTTACCTGGGGTGGAAATTATGAACAAGAGCGTTTCAATAAAGCTCTTCACTCATTCCAACTTCAAATGGAAGAAAAAGTAGCTTACTTTACAATGGGATCACCGGATGGATACAGCAAAGGATCGACCAATATGCCTAAAGAGCTGGGCGCATTTATCTTTGAACAGATAGAAGAAGAAGTCACGATCACAAAAGGAGAAACGGTGTATTTGGCATACTTAATTGGATCAAGTGAGAACCAAATGTCGTCAGTGAACGATAGCGATGTCAAAACTTTGCCTGAATCGGTAAAAATGGCGGAATATGCGATTGTAGCTCAATTGGAATGGAAAGACAATTTGGAGAAGAATGAGTAATTGAACCAAAAGTCGTAAAGGAGTATGACATGATGACTCGAATATAGATACGTGAAGGATACATAAGAACAGATTTCATAACCGAATGTCCTTCTCAAATCTTGCTGAAATTAGGAGGGAATTATGGGACGAGTTGTTCATTTTGAAATTCATGTAGATGACATGGAACGGGCTAAGAAGTTCTACGGGAACGTATTTGATTGGAAGTTTGAAGACTGGAGTGAATATGCCGGCATGCCTTATCTTGGCGTGGTGACTGGTGATGCAAAAGAACCAGGAATCGATGGAGCGTTGATGAAACGGCAAGGTCCACCTCCAGAAGGTAATGCTGCAATCAATGGGTATGCTTGTACAATGGGCGTGGAAGATTTGGATGCTACTGAATCGAAAGTTCTTGCTAATGGTGGCAAAACAGCGATGGCCAAATACGCATTGCCTGGAATGGCGTGGCAGGCCTATTACCTTGACACGGAAGGAAATATCTTTGGTCTTCATCAACCGGATGAGAATGCAAAATAATTTAGTAAAAACAGTTGAGAGAGCCCTTTTTAAAGGGTTCTTTTTTAAATGCTAATTGATGGAGAGTTTTGAACGGATGAAATAGTGAAGCTTGGACGATTTATTTTGGACTGTTAAAAAGTTTTCCATATTTATCAAAATAAAAGATTGAGTTATCTAGTTAGATTTGAAATAATTGGAATTGGATAATTGGCGTAAAATTGCGAATTATTTATTTCTAGTTCGCTATTAAGTAGTATTTTCGAGATGAAAGAAGAAGGAGAGGAGGTGACGGTACTTAGTCCGTGAAAGGTCTTCAAGGTTGGATAGGTGGCGAAGGTAATATGGCTGTTCCTATTAGGTAAGTGCTCTTCATACTTGAGGATACGATTGGGTCCTTACGAATAGTTTAGGTATAGGGATAATTGTTCGTGGAATGATTGGCTACTTAGTGAGAAATGACTTATTTTAGAGGGGAATGGAGACGATGTTTTTATCGTATTTTTTAGTGTTTCTTTTGGCAGCGATTCCGTTATTTGAACTTGTTGCTGTAATCCCACTAGCGATCATCGGTGGGCTGTCGCCAGTACTAACAGGCATACTTGCTTTTTTAGGAAATGCTTTGACAGTTGTTTTGTTAATTGTATTTGTAGATAAATTTAAAGTATGGCGGAAGAAACGAAAACAAAAGCGTACGAAGGATGTGGTTCAGGAGGAGGGCGAGACGACAGAAGCACATGTCGAGGAAATGCAAGAGTCGAAGAAGGAGAAACGTGCAAGAGTTCTTTTTGATAAGTATGGTTTGCCAGGCTTAACAATCATCGGTCCCTTTTTCGTCGGCTCACATATTTCAGCGTTTATGGGAATGAGCTTCGGTTCAAAAAGAAAGCTGGTCACCAGCTGGATGATGACGAGTTTAGTACTTTGGACTGTGATTATGGCTGTAGCATCAAGCTATGGAGTTGGATTTTTTGTACATGACGTGGAAGATGATGGTGTTTTAGTTCGTCTATTCACTAACTAGCATGATCATGTGAAAATACCTTTAACTTTATCGTTATGTGTTGTAAAGTAAATATGAACTGGAAAATTGTAGCTAGGGTTCCGCTATCGAGGTAGGCTAGTGACCGAGGGCTACATCTTTTACATAAGTAAAAGGCACCTATTGACATAAAAGGTCCGAGGGGAAAGGTTCAGCGTATTTGTACTGCGCTGAAATCTTTCTCGTCGGGCCTTTTTTATTATTTAAAGGAGGTATTGTTTATGTCGACAATCGATGAACTAAAAGCTGGTGTTGCTGTGATTATTCTAAATGAAGAAAACGAGGTTTTATTACAAAAAAGAACCGATGTGGGGCAATGGGGGATTCCATCTGGTCATATCGAAATAGGGGAGACAGTCTCCGAAGCAGCCATCAGAGAAGTGAAAGAAGAAACAAATTTGGATATAACGATTACCAGGATCATCGGTGTTTACTCTGATCCTACTTCACAGGTTTTTCATTATCCAAATGGGAAAGTCGTTCATTTTATTACAACATGCTTCCTTGCTGAAGTGACAGGTGGAGAACTTCGATGCAACTCTGCCGAATCACTTGATGTTCAATTTTTTGGACAGTCACGTTTACCTCAGAACTTATTAACCATGCACCCTCGATGGCTGACGGATGCACTTGAGAAAAGAGATCTTGCATTTATTCGTTAAATGAAGATGCTTAAGTGGTAGGAGTAATATAGAAGTTACTTTGTGATGTGTGGTTACTAAAAATAACTGTTAAGAAGCTTATCAATCATAAGATAAGCTTCTTATTTATTGAATGGAACGTTGAGTTATTCTACCTATTTTGAAATAATTAGTTCTAAAGATTAGAAAAATTTAAATCAAAAAAGAAATGAGATGAAGGTTGGGAGAAAAGGGAATGCCGTTATATCTTTCTGTGCGTCGGCATTTGTCAGCTGTTCTGATTACAAGCTAAGTAGTCTTAGCTTTTGACAAAGTGGGATGGAAGGAGGGAAAAACGTGAAAAATCAACAAGCTTTGATCTGGGTAATAGTAGCGATTTTATTAGTATTGGTTTGGGTTTTCTTCAGGTAGTACATAGGTGAGTCGAATGATGTAACGATAGAATATGTCTCAATATCAACTTTTCGTAGATAAGCTGTAAGAAGAAATGAGAAAGAACAAAGGGGTTCATATGAATAAAACTATTAAAATCGTTATCATTATTTTTTCAAGCCTACTTTCTCTCCTTCTACTGCTTTTATTAGCTGGGGTCATCTTATTACATAATGTGATTGAAGAAAATTCAGGTGAACCTATTACTTATTTTCAAGCAGTTAAATTTGGCCTTAGTTTGAACTTTGATGGGAAGCTAGAGAGAAAAGCAAAGCATTCAAAAGAAATGAAAAGCTATGAAAACATGTCTATCTATGTTGATGATCAAGATGTTGAGCTATTTCCTTTAATTATGGATACGTTGCAGTGGGCTAAGGATAGAAATGCAGACATATTGGGCGATATTGATGGAAGAGACGTAGATGTTCTCTTCTTTCATAATAAAAAGGATTTCGAAAGTATTTCTGATTTAAATCATGTATCTGGTTTTTATGATCAATATGGGTTATTCATCGCTGTTAGGATCGATGATAAGAAAGGAATATTGGATGGTAAGGAAACACCACTTTATTTTTTTCAGAAAAGGATATTACACGAATATACGCAATATACGTTAGATCAAAAAGTGGCTGGTACGCCTTTGGGATTGGATAAATATCCTCTATGGTTTCAGGAAGGAATTGCTGAGTATATATCAAATGATCAAACTACTATAGAAGTAAGTGACTTTAAGCTTTTGACTTATGATCAGCTTAGAAGTCATGAACAATGGGCAGCTGCTAGAGAGCAAAAAGAGACGAACGTCTACGATCAAAGTTATTTCACGATCAAATTTCTTATAGATGAGCAAGGGGAAGAAGTGATTGAAGAAATTATCGATGCAACGAATGATTCAGGTGATTTTAAAGAAAGTTTCGCTGATGTAACTGGACTTCACTATGATCGTTTATATGAAAAACTGGAAATACAGTTAGGGAAGGAAAAGGATAGAATAGGAAGCTTTCATTGAAGGAGTGAAAGCATACTAAGTAAATGCCTTAAATATGTTTCTTTTCTTATACCTTGATACCAATAGTCTTCTTTTGTTGATTAAATAAGCGCTACAAAAAGGTTTGATTTAAATGAAATTGATACTTGAGTTAATGAGAATAATCTGAAATAATGGATGATAGTGTGGAAATTAATTGTAAATTTAGGGAATTTTTATGGGGAGAAAATTTGCAGAGGCATTTGGTACAGGCACTTAGATGATCGTGATGTTGATCGAATGAGATGATTTCATTTTTTATTACTAATCGTTAGACAAGATAATAAATAAAAGGAATGATCGAATGAAGAAACAGGTAAAGCTTTTTTATTGTCATATGTCCTTATTATTGTTTATTCTATTACTTGCAGGGTGTTCAGATAATACGAATGCCAAATTAAATGCAAATGCTGCTGAGAATGACGCTTCTTTATCAACGGAAGAAGCGACTGAAGTGGAAGAGGGTAATCAAGTAAACGAAGATGCATCTTCATCAACGTCAGAAGACACTTCTCAGGAAGATGATAAAGAAACCTCTTCTGAAGAACCAAAAAGCGGTGAGTCAAATTTCGCAGATGAAAATGAAGAAAATCATGCGTTAGATGATTACTCCTCCAAGGAAATTGAATACGCTCGTGTCTGGTCACAGCTAGGACCGAATCAAGAAGTAGATGAATTAAATGTTCAACTTATATCCGCTGGTTCCCCTCTTGATCCTGATGATGAGAACAGTCTCACTTATCCAGAAGATGTTGTTCAATTACGTGGTTCCCGTATCGTAGATGGCATCGTTACGTATAGTGGTAACGGAGATGGCACGATTAATGTATATAACGTTCCTTTGCGCTGGTATGGTGGCTTTCCTCCTCCTGAAGATATAGATAAAGAAGAAATTCAGAAGGAAATGGAAGATATCATTACCAATACAAAGCTTGTAAACGTGGATACAGGAGATAATGAAGAAATCATAGAGATTATCAACAAAATGAATAGTCAGTAATCTGAGTAGCGGATTTATGTTAATCAGTGTTTCGTTTTAGAAGGCATAATGTGCCCACACTATGTTGGATATGAAAATAAGATTAAGACAATTCTCTATCCCCAACAGGTTAAAATTTGAAGACAATTGAAGCCATGATGCCATAATCGTTATAAAGTATGGTAAGTTAGCTATTGGAGTTAGCACAAATATTTCTTTCGCAATATTTCTTTTTTTATATTTTCTTTTTGCAAAATATAGTAAACTATTACATGAATTACTATATTATCGTACTAATTTAATAGCGTTATATACATGTTGATTAATGAACTTGTAGGAATGAAAATCTTTATATTTTATATTTTGAGCACTATTATTTGGCCCATTCCTTAGAATCCATATATAGCACGCTGTTTATATGTACTTCTGGTTCTCCAACATTAATTTAGGAAGGGAAGCGTTTAAATCGCCAATCAAATGCTATAATCGTGCAGATCTTCTTGATCTGATCGATGAAAAAAAATCTCTTTTATCTTTAAAGGTGTTAGCTCATGGCTTTACACATAAACAGACATTAATGGCTAGCCAGGAGCTTGATCGACTACTTAATCGCTACCAATTTGGAGAGTATAAAGAAAGTCAGCCAACATACTCAAATTAAATACAAACTGTTATTTTAGGAAAGCAAAAGCTAGCCGCTATAAATGTGTAATATGTAAATTTGAGATAGATTAGTTTTGTTCATGATTGTTAAGCGAACAAAGCATAATTCTATCTCATTTTTTTTAGGAGACGGCTTATTGAAGAGATTAGTTATAAGAGTCTATTTTAAATAGAAGAGGTGGTAAAAATGTTAAACGAATGGGCTATTTCTATATTTGTTAGCTTTATTCTATTTTTAATTATTGGCTGGTTTACTGGAGATAAAGAGTATGGAAGTGGTTCAAAAACCAATGATGAACGCTCTCGATTCATTAAACAAAAAGCGATTGTAGGAAGTTGGATTTTCTTACTAACCGTCTTTGTGATAAATGTGGTCTTAAGCTTTTTCGACTTAAGAACAGGACCTCTAGAAAACGCTCCATTTAATCATCCAGAGTTATTCTATTTACTTCTTTTGGTGGGTAGCTATTTTGTATGTTATTGGATGTATAGTAAGCGAATCAGTGGGAAACGAGAGTAATAGAGACGAGGGGGGTTACGAAAGTTGATTAACTTCTATCAAGAGGAGGAGGGAGATTCTCTATGAACAACGAAAACGAAAATAAACCATTCAATGATGCTATAGCTCATAAACAAAACATTGAAGGTTATCCAAAATCAAGAGGTGGAAAACTGCCCTTACCTATTAAGGTAATCGGATATTTTCTGTTTGGGAGTTTGATTATCATGCTATTGATTGGATTGGTTGGGAATTTCCTATTCGATTAAAAGAGGTGGAGCATTTTTGTTATAAAAGATCCATAAGTAGATATTGAGTGGCAGGTATGATCTTGGGGGAGGAGATTTGATTATGTGGATAGCTGAGACAATAGCACCTCTTGTCTTAATGGGCATAGTAGTTGTCTTTGTGATTGAAAGCCTAAAGTATAAATCTAATAAAGGCAATCTGGGGAAGAAAAATTCAAAAGCTGCTCAACTTTTATTAGATAGTCTCATCCCAATCGGAATGCTTTTGGGGGCTGGTATTGGTGTAGTGGTTGGTATGTATTTCTCGTTCTCATTACTATCTTCCGTTAATTTAGGTGCGGCACTAGGTTATTTAGTTGGATATTTTGTTTATGAAATTTATAGCAAGGAAGGAAATAAATATCCATAAGTAGCTAATAATATCTTGCGAAGGTTCATTCGTAAGGGTTATTTTAAGTAGGGATAGTTTCAGATTCTATCTCTTACCTATGTATCTTATTTCGGTTAAACTTTTCATCGCATTACATGTGAAAAATTGATTTATCAACATAAAAGACCCACAAAATGAATGATGATTTTGTGGGTCTTTTTTCAATCTATAAACATGTGAAATGAATAAATTGGAATTTAACTTACAACTTTTCGGACAGCCGTTAATGCAGCATCAATGTCTTTCTTCGTAATCCCATTATTCGTTACAAATCGAATCACGTTCAGACCAAACGCACCCGCTAAAACGCCTTGTTCTTTTAAACGGTGGATAAAGTCTTCTGTCGTTTTCTTCGTATTCGTAATATCAATTAAGAGTATGTTTGTATCCACTTGATTGACAAGGTTAACCCCTTCAATATTCTGAAGACCATCAGCAAGATACTTCGCGTTCTCGTGATCCATCTCAAGATGCTTCACGTTTTCTTCGAGAGCAATAATGCCCGGTGCAGCGAGAACACCTGCTTGTCTTAAACCACCGCCAAGGCGCTTACGCCATTTTCGAGCTTTCTCGATAAACTCAGAAGTACCGGCAATCATGGAACCAACTGGTGCGCCGAGTCCTTTTGATAAGCAAAACTGAACAGAATCCGTATACTTCGCGAATTCTTTTACGGGAATTTGAGCTGCTACAGAAGCATTGAATAATCGTGCCCCATCTAAGTGAACAGGGATCTGATGTTTCCTTGATAGTTGATAGATTTGTTCCATATTCTCAAGAGGAACAATTGCGCCGCCTGCTTTGTTGTGGGTGTTTTCGATGCAGATTAATCCTGTTTCCGGCTGATGAATATCTTCGCCTCGGATAGCTGCTTCAACATCGCCTGGATTCATCGCACCGCGGTTCCCATCGATCGTCTTAATTTGTACACCAGCAAAGGCGGACAGTGCTGCCGCTTCATATAGGAATAAGTGCGCCTGAGATTCCATGATCACTTCTTGACCAGGCTGACAGTGGACTAAGCCAGCAATTTGATTTCCTTGCGTGCCGCTCGTGACAAATAAAGCCGCTTCTTTTCCTAGCGTTTCTGCAGCGATTTGTTCGAGCCTGTTAACCGTAGGATCTTCTCCATACACATCATCGCCTACTTCAGCTTCGTACATCGCTTTTCTCATTTGTTCATTTGGTTTCGTTACCGTATCACTGCGCAAATCGATCACGATTCGTCCTCCCCGTCTTCATTAAGTAATAGTCTACTAGTATCCATCAAAAGTATACGGTTATTTCATAAGTGAATCAACTTCGTAACGGGGAGGCTTTATGATCCTGTTATCTCGACGCAAGGTGGCGATCGATGATTTCTAATGCTTCATTAGGTCCGCCACAGGCTTGAAAGCTCTCTTTGATCTTTCGGATGCCTAGCTGATAGTTCGCGTTATGAATGACTTGATTCACTGCATGCTGTAGCGATTCGATTGTTACGTTCGGTGGGAAAATAGGATATCCGGCTTGTAGTTCTGCGAGGCGTGCAGCGACCAAAGGCTGGTCCTTATCATGAGGGAGCACCACCATCGGAACTTCAAAGTAAATCGCTTCATTAGTGCTGTTCATTCCTCCGTGGGTAAGGAACACGTTCGTATGCTGCAACACATCTAGCTGAGGAACATATTTTCGAATAATGAAGTGATCGGGAGCTTCTTTTATTTTAGTGAAATCAGCACTTGATCCTGCTGAAATGACAACTTTCCCTGGAAAATCTGTAAAGGCGTCGATGCACATATTAAAGAAACTCTCAACATGATCGAGCACTGTGCCCATAGAAATAAAAAGAACCTGCTCGTTTTCAAGCTGGTCAAGTGGGAAGTCAGTCGCGTCTTTTCGTTCCGGGAAGCTAGGACCAATAAAATGATACCCTTCACCAAATTCACTTAAATGAGGTTGGAAATACTCGCTTGAATAAACCATCGTTTGCTCGCCTTGATTTTGCATAAATTGCAACATGGTTTTAGGAGCGACGCCAAACGCTTGCTTCATCTTAGCTAATAAAGCTTTCCCTTTTTCATCGAGTTCAAATGACACCGACGCGTCTGGGTGAAGGGGGAGGTTTTTCTTATAATCATCTGGGATTAAAAAGGATGATGAAGAAGAGAAGCCTGGTACTTGTAAATACTCTTTTACTAATTCACCAGGACCAAAGGCATCGTAATAAACAAAATCAATCGCTACTTCTTTCGCTAACTCTTTTGTAAGCGAGAGGATATCTAAAGATGAGCGTATAAAGAAATGTAGAAAGTTATTGATTCCTTCTGAACTACCATGATTGATGTGTAAACCATCTAATCGATCCTCATGAAGAATCACATTGGCTCCTACGCCTTCTAGGCGGTCTTTGAATTTTTCAGTTGAAATATAATAGACGCTGTCTCCCCGATCTCCAAAAGCTTTTGCCATGCCTAAGCTTGGGTTAACATGTCCTTCACCTGGGATATTAAGCATTAGAATGTTTGCCATAAGTCGTCACCTCTTAAGTCTTTTTATCGTTACATAATAAAGGATAATTGTTTTCCAGTAAGGATGAAACCAAATTCCTTTGGTTGCTCTCTTCCATATTCGAACGAATTTAAAACTTCATTCCACCCATATCCTCCCAAAGTAATAGCATCAAAAATAACCTTAGGTAATCCTACCTAAGGTTTCGTTAAGGGAACCTATTACAAAGGTCTGTCTCGTTTATATTCGCCTGCGACGTTTGCGTGATAAAGGGGGTGGCGGTCCGATAACGACAGGACTTTTCCCTTCAATTGGATCTAGCGCTTTTTCCATTGTTTTCGGGTCTATGCGATACGCTTCTTCATAAACCTTCAGAGGGGTTTTCGTCAGCATGCTAGAGCCATCTTGCGTTTGGAAGCGGTCGTTGTTAAAGAATAATAACAGCAAGGTCTCGTCCGAATCTGCCTTAATCCAGTGCCAATAGCCCATTGGAATAAAGACCGTTTCACCAGCTTTTCGTAGCTGATACGTTAATAATTGATCATTGTTCGGGTTGAGGATGCCGACGGTTGCGGATCCAGAAGCGAGGTATACCAATTCCCATGAGTTTGTATGCCAGTGCGGCTCGCGTACAGATCCTTTCGACATTCTTAATTCGGCAAGTGAGCCGCCGATCATCGCTGGCATTTGCGCTGAGGATAAGAGATAGATAAGGTTTTCAGGATCTTTCTTAAATGCAACGTTATCCTTTATATCATAAAAAAGGTTCGGATTTCCTTTTCGTCCTACTAAGTTTCGGTTATCCGTAATATAGCCAGATACTGGAGTTGTCATATATTCTCCTCATTTCTTTCTCAATTCAATACTATTCTATGAAAAAGGGATAAGCCCGGTGTAGGTGCCTGTCCACTGACCATGAAATAGGGCCGAGAAGCGCCTATCTTATCAGATGAAATGCACTCGACCAGGCACAATACGGACCCTATTCACAATAGATTAAAGCGAAGGGGGCAGATCGTTGTGAGCGATCACTATTTAGGTATTATCCTTCCAAAATCAACGTATGAGGCAATGCCTGAACTACGAGGTGGCACGCGCAGCATGTTTATGATTTGGGAGAAGTCAGCAAGAGAACTTGGCATAATCCCTTGTTATTTTCGATTCTTTGATCTAAAGCCAGGCGTCGCGACGGTGAAAGCCTATGTGTATGAACAGGAAACGTTTGTCGTGAAAGAAGTTCCAGCGCCGAAAGTCATTTATACACGCGTGCTCGATTACTTGCCAGCTTACCGTTCTCATATCAAATCTTTAATGAAGGAAGGGCGCGTCGTTTACAATGTGCCGAATTATGATGTGGAGAAGCATAAAGTTCACGAAGTCCTGATCAAGCATGACAATCTTCGAGACCACTTGCCTGAGACGGAGTTATTTACGATTAACAACTTAAATAAAATGGCTGCACGCTACAAGCAATTCATTCTCAAGAAAAGCTATGGCGAATTCGGCATTGGCGCGATGAAAGTCGAGCGGGTTAAGAAAGGATGGCGCCTCTTTTATAAAACAAAAGTAGGCGAGCTCAAACAAGTTGATTTCAAAAAGACGCTGCCTGCGGTGCTCGTTAACCGACTCCGTACGCATACGTACATGATTCAGGAGATGATTCCGCTAGCTGATTTTAAAGGCCATCCGTTTGATTTGCGCGTCGCGGTTCAAAAGAATCGAAACGGGAATTGGAAGGTGTCAGGCGTGATGTGCAAGGTGGCGAATGGGGGAGACTTTCTAACGAATGGAGCACAAGGGGGAACGACGTACACGTTTGAAGCTGTTGCGCCTCATTCCCATCCAGGAATTTCGTACGAAGCGCTCCTACAAAGCATTGAACAGCTAGGACTTCAAACCGCCCGCGTACTCGATCACCATTTTCCGAAGCTAGCCGATCTTGGATTCGATATCGGCATCACAAAAGCGGGTAAGCCTTATTTTATTGAATGTAACTTTATCTCAGACTATGTGAGCGGATTGTTTGAGGATGGAGAGCTCCTTCACGATAAGTGGGAAGCGGTCTTCAGAACGCCGATCGAGTATGGGAGATATTTAATGGATCGGATTTAAGTCGCGCAGTAATCATAAGGGGTCCTGTTATCTATCACGAATAATGAATATGTACTAGAACAGAGGGAGGAATTGTACATCGATTCTTCCCTCTTTGTTTGTAGAAGTGGGGTTTAACGAAAACGGAATGTTGAAATTAACAGGGGTGAGATGGTGTAATATGTAAAAAAGAACTGAAATCATATGCCCAGTTTGCTCGTTATGAATAGTTCGATTAAGAGGACATACGATATCCCTAAGACAACTTCTTTGCGAAGGTGGGATTTAAAATGAAAAAAGCAATGATAGTTCTGCTTCTACTGGGGAGTGTTTTTTCCGTTTTCTATTTCTTTGCTATAGAGAACAATAATGATAAGCCGTTGGGTGCCAGGAGCACTCCACCAACGGATCTTGAACTAATGGATATTACAAAGAAAATAACGGAAACTAATTTTACTAGTAAGGTTGTAAATGAGTTAGAGAATCAAGGTTACCAAGCAGAGGGAAAAATACATTATTCAATATACGACACAAAGAAAAAAGATCTTATATTTGTCATTTCAAATAGTGAATATAAAGGGAAAAAGACGGAACAGGAAGTAAACGCAATTATTGATAAGGTTTCAAAATCAAGTGAGCTAGGTTCATTTAATGTCATCTTTCAAAAAGAAGAAAAAGCTGTAGATTAACCTTTCAAGCATAGCCGATTCCATATTTCATTAAAGAGACGAGGAGCTTATCTGTCATAAGATAGGCTCCTTTTAATGTGAATTAAAGGACTGAGTTGTTCATAACAATTTGAAATAATTGGTATTGGAGATATAGGGAAGAGATTACTTAGAAAAAGGGGGAGTAAGGTGCTTGCAAAAATATTAGCGTCAATCATGATGTTAATTAGCGTAGTTTATATTGCGTTTTTAGTAAAAAATCTTATCGTGACATTATCTTTATTGATTTTATCAGGGATGTCTATTTTTTATTTGTTTTATGAAAAGGATGAGAAGGAAGACCAGGATAATTTATGACAATAATTATCTGTTCAACAATCTCTGAGCGGTTGCTAAATAGTTTAACTTTGTGAATGAGAAAACAATTTATTTAGGAGGAATAACATTGTTTAATAGAACATTTGTTGCATTGATAGGTAGTTTTCTTGTTTTGGCTGTTGGATTGTTTAGATTAATGACGGAATCGTTATCCACCACACCTCTGTTTATAGCTTATGTATTTATTATTACTGGGCTAATTGGTGTTGTTGCTAATGGAATAAGGTTAGGTAAAACGAACAGCGGTCGGTAGTGGTTTTTCATAGTTTGAAAATCCTGCCTAATACCCATTCATATCATTTATACAAAAAATAAAGATTGAGTTGCTCGTATTAATTTGAAATAATTGGTATTAAGTAGAGAGGCACTATTGTTAAAGAGACGAAAATGAGAGGGGAGAAGTGACAAGATATGAAAAAAACGGTTCTTACATTATCCTCTGTTATTGTCGTGTTAGGAATTGTCATCCTAGCTAATTGGCCGACAATAATAGCTCACCTCGAAAAATACTCTTTTGATCGTAACAAGGAAGTTACCACAGAAATCAAAGTTTTGACTGCGGATGAGCTATTCGATCTAGAACATCAACAGAGGAAATCAACCCAAAAATTAGAGTCTTCTACAAAATACTCACTAGTGGGTAAAGAGTCAAGACACGGTGTAGATGAATTGGATAACACTTATTACTTCTTAATAAATCAACCAGAAATAAAGTCTATAAAAATTGAACTACCAATAACAAGGTACAAAGATGAAAATAAAACAATCGAATTCATATCTGGCAAAGGAAATATTTTGAAAGTGTTAGAAAATGGAGAATGGAAGGATTTTAATAATATTCAATGAAAGTTGATGCAGGTTTTTATCCTAGGAGTATCGTAACTGTTATGTACATATTCGAAAGGAAGTGAATTACTTGGCTCTCTGGAAAGAATATTTCATTACACTTATTGAAATCATTAGCTTTTTAATTGTGGGCTTTCTCTTAACTGAGCTTGTTTTTAGTAACTTCTATGAAAGTGTAGATTCAGTGTGGATCAGCATTTCCTTTATACTTTTTTCTTTATACACGTTGTTTAAAGTATATGTCCTTTCTAAAAAAAGTCTATTGTTGAATGATCGCGTTACTTCTCTTACTTTTTGGGGGATATTCATATGGTCAGTGTATTCTGTAAGTTCTCCTTTTGTATAATAACTAAACAATCGAGGAGCTTATCTGTAACAAGATAAGCTCCTTTTATAATGAAAGAACGAAGTAGGTTATTGATGCCAATTTAAACTAATTGGTATTAATAACTTGAACAAGGTAATTAAAGAGGAGTAACATGTTATTTGCTGATAATGATTAAATGGGAAATACAATGGTACAATCACTATGAGTTACGAATAGATTCATAGATCCAGAAACTTTATAAACCGTTAGAGAGGAAAATATTGTCGTTAAGAGTGAAGTGAGAGATCAGGTGTAAAAGAATACGCCGTTTAAATTTAAAAATAGAAGATTTATAACGAAAGAAGGAGAGTCACAATGCTAACGAACCCAAAAGCTATTTTCTTAGATATGGATGGTACGATCTTGAATCACTATAACAAGGTGAGTGAATATACGAAGCAAGTGATTGATGAGTTACGAGAGAATGGCATATACGTCTTTATCGCAACAGGCAGAGCTTCGGATGAGATTAATGAGCTTGTCCCTGAAGGGTTTCAAGTGGATGGCATTATCTCTTCAAATGGGATGGCAGGGTATGTTGAAGGTAAGGCCATATTTGAACATTCACTCGAGCTTGACTTAGTTGAAAAGATTATTGAAAAAGCGCGTGAGCAGAAAATTTATTATGAGCTCTTT
Source organism: Anaerobacillus sp. 63XJN7_5_ISO-PGPR-S23-430 (assembly GCF_056173695.1). NCBI lineage: Bacteria > Bacillati > Bacillota > Bacilli > Caryophanales > Bacillaceae > Anaerobacillus > Anaerobacillus sp. 63XJN7_5_ISO-PGPR-S23-430. The sequence continues at coordinate 1,184,858 of NZ_CM149686.1, forward strand.
CCATACGGAGGAGATCGCATTGCTTTAGAACAAGATCGTCACTATATGGAAGAGGAAATTAAAGATCCTCAGCCAGAAGGCGTCGGGCTGAATGAATGGCTTTCGCGTCAAGAAGCGATCAAAGAAGCGATCAACTGGAAAGCTCAAATTGAAGGAAATAAGTTTTCCAAATTCTATTTCTTCGCTCGTACGAAAGAACATATCAATCAATGGAAAGATGAGCTAGAAAATATCAAGCAGGACATTGATTTTACAACGTCAATCTCTTCAGCGCATAACGTCGAAGTAATGGTAGCCAATGTAAACAAAGCGACTGGCATTAAAGAAATGCTCCAGCATTTTGATTTGTCAGGTGTAGAGACGCTTGCCATAGGCGATAGTAACAACGACTTACCGATGTTCCAGTTTGCCGATTATGCTGTAGCCATGAAAAATGCATCGGACCAAATTAAAGAAATCGTCGACGATGTGACGGAATTTACGTGTGATGATGACGGTGTTTATCATTATTTGAAGTCGATTGTCGTGCGAGATTCTATTAGAAATACATGATTATTGATAAAAAACTCGGTTAAATCCGAGAGAAGGCTAATGAGATTTCTTTATTCACTAAAGAGAAACGATTCTGCAACATCATAATAGCCTAGTTATACAACAATAATCTTCAACAATCGGACGCAATTCCTCATGTAGGAATTGCGTTTTTTATTTCCAAAAAAGATTGAGGATATGATTAAATTTCGAAATGGTTCTAAACAAGAAAATGTAGGTCATACCGTTTAAATAAGGCTCGAGTCGATAGCTTAAATAACATTTCGCTAGGTGTAATAACTGTTATTCTTGCGTCGTTAATGCTTAATATCTTTCATTCAATTTAGTATTGCCTCAGTTATTTATACGGTAAGGAAGGTGTCTTCTTCTATCAAAATAAAAGTTATGTCAACCGGTTGACACCTGAAAGCGCTTACGATATATTATTCTGTAATAAAAGGATTTTTTAATCTGTTTGGCGTTGTAGATGTTTCGTATGAGAGTCAACAAGTTGGAATAAAGAAGGTGATTTAAGGTAAAGCAAGATGGTTAACCCCATTAAATATAGTGAGGAGTTATGCTTTTGAATCGTTTAATGAATAATGATGAGATTGTTCGCAAATTTCTTATATTTACTGCATTCGGGTTAATGATAATGTTGTTGATCTGCAATAAGGTAACGGCAGAAGTGCAAGCAGAGCGTACAAAGGAAAATGAGGAGGTTTCAGCAATTAAAGCATCAACAAATTTAACGGATTGGGTCATTCATGGTGAAGGTACACTTGAAGATACAGTACAAGGGTTAAAGCTTACTTCGGGAGCAAATGAGAATGTAATGGCGATTTCAAACGTTCAATCAGAAAATTTTATATACCAATCTGATATACAGATATTAAATCAATCAGCAGATGCTACGTTGATATTTCGATCTAGTGAAGATGGCTGGGATTCCTATATGGTTCAAATAGTGCCGGATGCAGGACTGATTCGTCTACGTGATGCTCGGGACGAAAGTAGGTTAATAGAGGAATTTGACGTTAACATTCAAGAAGGTGAAATCTATCATTTAAAGGTGAAAGTAGTAGAAGACAATATTAAAGTATATTGGGAAGATCTATATACGCCAGTGATAGATTCGAATGTATCGCTTCATCATCATGGATACCTGGGGCTGAATGTTTGGAATGGGTCTGCACTATTTCAAAACGTGAAAGTGAGTGAACTTGCAACGAATTTGGGTCAGTCTCTAGTGGAAGAAGGAGATTGGGAACCAAACATTAAAGGATTAAAAGGAATAGCGCGAGAGAATGAAATAGTTAAGAAAATATATGACACACAGGCCAACAACTTCGTGTTAGAAGGTAATGTCTCCGTTGATGAAAAACAAATGGAGGCAGGTTTTACATTTCGCATGAATGAGGCTGGAACAGAGGGCTATCGAGCTTTGCTTAAGAAGCAAGGGGATGAAGTTGCAGTACAATTACAAAAAGCAGATGGTACGGTACTCGGGGAATCTAGTCGAAGTTTCAAGTCACAAACCAATACTAAACACCACTTGGAAATCATAGTGAATGACGAACAAATCACAATCTATCTAGATGGCTACGCAGATCCCGCAATTGAATTAACAGATAGTAGTTATACTAGTGGTTTAGCAGGATTGATGGTTTTAAGAGGTGCAGCTTATTTTCAAGATGTTTACTTAGTTTCTTCAGATAGTTATTATAAAGAAAATTATAGGCCTGATTATCATTATACACCGGCTCGAGAATCGGCAAGTGATCCAAATGGGCTAGTCTATTTTGAAGGTGAATATCATCTGTTTCATCAGAACGGTGGACAATGGGCACATGCAGTTAGTGAAGATTTAGTTAATTGGAAGCATCTACCTATAGCTTTGCCATGGAATGATTATGGTCATGTATGGTCAGGATCTGCTGTGGCAGATTTAAATAATGATTCCGGCCTATTTTCAGATACTGGGGGTAAAGGACTGGTAGCATATTATACTTCTTTTAATCCAGATGCCGATAATGGCAATCAACGAATTGGTCTTGCGTATAGTACGGATCGAGGTCGTACGTGGGAATATTCAGAAGAACATCCGATCGTTATAGAGAATCCTGGAAGTAATGGAGAAAATCCAGGCGGTTGGGATTTTCGTGATCCCAAAGTGGTGCGTGATGAAGCGAATGACCGCTGGGTGATGGTTGTTTCGGGAGGAGATCATATTAGATTTTTCACTTCCCATGATCTTATTAACTGGGAACACACCCAGAACTTCGGCTATGGTGACTACATTCGTGGAGGGGTATGGGAATGTCCGGATTTGTTTCAGCTTGAAGTCGACAATACAGGAGAGAAGAAGTGGGTCCTCATGCTTAGTACAGGAGCCAATCCGAATACAGAGGGATCAGATGCAGAGTATTTTATTGGAGACCTAACACCTGACGGCAAATTCATCAATGACAATCAACCTGGAGAGGTATTGAAAACAGATTATGGGAAGGAATTTTATGCCTCTATGTCGTTTGCAAATATGCCGGATAACCGTCGTGTTACGATGGCATGGATGACGAATTGGGACTATCCATTTGCCTTCCCGACAGAAGGATGGAATGGTCAACTAACGATTCCAAGAGAACTACGACTCACCTTAACAGATATAGGCATTAGACTAGCACAATCGCCGATTAAAGAATTAGAAACAATTCAAAGAACCGTTTTTGAAACAGAGAATAAGCTTGTATCTCCAAAGAATGACAGTAATTTATTAAACAAAGTAAACGAAGCTTCCTATCAATTAGAAGCGGAAATTGAAATTCCTGCTGGTAGTGATGTGACAGAGTTTGGTTTTCACGTTCGTGAAGGTTCTGAACAAAAAACTGTTGTCGGATATAATAATGCGGAACAGAAATTATTTGTGGATCGTTCCGAGTCAGGCAGGACGGATTTTTCGAATGAATTTACTACAACCCATACGACAGGATTACAACCGAAAAATCAGCGAATTAAATTAAATATACTAGTGGATAACGGGTCTATTGAGGTTTTTGCTAATGATGGGGAGACAGTTTTTTCAGATCTCATTTTTCCGGATGCAACGAGCAGGGGAGTTAGCTTTTATACTGAAGGTGGTCAAGTTCAAATTATTTCCTTGAAAGTACACTCTTTAGAGGATATTTGGGATCGGGAAATGGAAGATGGACCCCAAATTGTACTTGATAAACGTGAAAAAGAAATGAATATTGGGGATAAGCTAGCTGTTAATGCGGCAACTAAAGGTATTAACGGGAATGGAACGAAAAAACTTAAATGGAAAACGTCTGATTCCGATATTGTGAGTCTTCGCTCTTCTACTAATAACACCGCCTTAATTGAAGCTGCAGGCGCTGGCAAAGCAACGATTACAGTTTCTACGCCAAATAACAAGGTGTCTGAGAGTTTTGAAGTGAATGTATTTGAGGGGGATTTTAATACTAATCTTACTGGTTGGAAGTCAGATATTGATACCGTCAAATGGGTTGCAACTGAAGAAGGAATTCGCGGATTACATACCGGTGATTCCAATTATATAGCTGAGAATACTGGGGGCGACTTTGTTTATGAAGCAGAAATGACACTTCATGAATCTGGAGGTGCCGGTGCTATTCTTTTTCGTGCCAGTGAAGATGGTAGAAGTGGTTATTATTTTAATTTAGATCCTAATATGAACGCTTTCCGTCTTTTTTATAAAATAAATGGAAGCTTTGAAAAGCGTATGGTAATCGGTAAGGTTCCAACATTTATTCAGCCAGGGAAGACCTATAATGTGAGAATATCAGCTAATGGTCCCCGTATTCAAATTGATGTAGACGGGGAAAAGATAATGGATATAAGAGATGGAACCTTTGCAGAGGGACATTTTGGTTTAAATGTATTCGGAGGCAGAGCGGTCTTTCAAAATGTAAAGGTTAGTAACGTATCTGAAGCTGCTTTACGTGAAACGACCTTTATTAATCAAAGAACAGGTCAATCTCTTTATGCAGCTTCTTCTCAAAATGGGGTGCCTGTCACTGCTGATGAAGAGCCTACGACCTGGACACTTATACCAACTGGTGATGAGCATGACTCTTATTCCATACGAGCGAAAGCTAGCAAAGCAATTGATTTTGATTCGGTACAGAAGAAAATTCAATTATACGATTACCTTGGTTATGATAATCAGAGATGGATCATTCAAGAGAATGATAATCAAACCGTCACCATCTTATCTTTGTTCAATGATGAGGCAATGACTATATCAGAGGATGGGAATATCATGCTTCAACCATATGATCCAGAGAATACACGCCAACAGTGGGTTACATCGAATTAAGAATACTAGAATCTTAATTTTGTTCTCTCTCCTAGTTTCTAACGGGCGTGCTGTGGATTATTAAATGAAAGAGGAAGTTGAGAGTGACTTCCTTCTTTCTCTATTTATTAATTGCGTTTGGTTTCTTCCAATTAATAACATAATGATAAAGTATTGTGAAAAGTGCTAGAAGAAGGAAGATATAGTGAAGGGTTTATCTGAATGAAATTTCGTCTGCCTTTCGTTTTCAGTAAAGATTTATCAAAGCAGTGGAGGGTTATGATCATGGAGATGTCACGCTGGTATTTAAGACTTGGCACCTGGGCGTTTAATCTGTTTTTGTTGAATTTATTATGGTTCTTTTTCACATGTACTGGCTTGATCGTACTGGGGATATTTCCAGCTACTGCGGCTCTATTTGCTGTTCTTCGGCGCACTATTATAGAAGATAATGACCTTCCAGTATTGAAGCTTTTTGTAAGGAATTTTAGAACGGAATTTATAAAGGCTAATCTTTTGGGGTATCTTTATGTTTTATTTGGATTGGTGTTGTACATGTATTTTCAAGTTGTTCAGCTTATCTCATACAATCAATTGCAAAGCATTATGGTTAATATAACGGTTGTTATCAGCGTCTTGTATTTCATTACATCTTTGTATGTCTTTCCGTTATTTGTCCATTTTGACCAAAAGAGTTTTCAGTATTTGAAAAATGCTTTAATATTAGCGGTAGGTAGGCCGGTACGAACGATAATGATGCTCCTAGGACTACTGTTGTTAACGTATATTTGTTTCCGTATAACAGTACTCATTCCTGTAATAGGCATTAGTTTGTCTTGCTATGTTATTATGTGGACCGCTTTGAAATCGCTGCCAAAGGAAACGAAAACCCTGGAATACACGAAGGGATGATTTCTCAAATACTTAAGTAATTAGTGAATTGATATGGAAAAAGTTGCGAGGAGATGGATGATGAAAAGGGTAAAGTTAGATGATGTTGCAAAAGCAGCAGGAGTAACGCGCACAACAGTTTCTAGAGTGATTAATAATCGCGGATATATAAGTGAGCGTACGAGAAAAAAAGTAAAAGAAGCGATGGAAGAATTAAATTATTATCCGAACGATCTGGCGCGGTCTCTTTATAAAAAAAAGACGCGCTTTATAGGATTAATCGTACCTACTATAAGCAATCCGTTCTTTGGAGAGCTGACTTTTAATGTTGAAAATATGTTGGCGGATTTAGGCTATAAGGTTATTTTGTGTAACAGTCTGGATAATCAAGAAAAAGAAGAGTCTTATTCGGATATGTTGATTCGCCATCAGGTCGATGGAATAATAGTTTGTTCCCATAACAGGGGAATTAGTACCTATCAACGTCAAAACATCCCGGTTGTAGCCGTTGATAGGTATTTATCAACAACAGTTCCTGTGATATCTTCAGATAATTACCAGGGAGGGAAAATGGCTGTCGAGCATTTGATAGAAAAAGGTTGTAAGAATATTGTACATATCAATGGCCCGGCTCAGTTAGAGACCCCTACACAGTTAAGAAGAAAAGCTTACGAGGATATTATAACAAACCCAATTACTTATGAAATTCAAGATGTATTTGATGTACAGCAAACGATAGAGCTAATACGAAAGATCTTTGCCGAAGTTCCGCAAGTGGATGGCATTTTTGCAAGTGATGATATGATTGGTGTTTCTTGTTTAAATGTTGCTAGAGAGATGGGGATTGAGGTTCCAGATCAATTGAAAATTGTCGGCTATGACGGGACAAAAACACTAATGAATATTCAACCCAACTTAACAACCATCAGGCAACCTATTGAAAGTTTGGCTAAGAGTACAGTGAACACCCTTCTGAAATTAGTTGACGACCCGGAAGCAACAGTTGATTTAGAAACGGTACTACCGGTCCAATTACTGAAAAACAGAACAACTTAAATTTTTGAATCGCTACTACTTTTTTATGTCAACCGGTTGATATTTGTAAGCGGTTGCTATATGATATGAACAAATAATGTAAATTTTTAAAAAAGGGGGTTACATCATCACAATATGTCAACCGGTTGACTTAAATCACATTCTGATTTGAAGGGGGAGTTTTTTTGGAGAATAAAAACATTTTATCTAACACCTTGCCAAAAACGAGTCAAGCAATAAAGCGTAAAGAGAAGTCACAAACAAAACGTCAACATAAAAAAAATATGCGCACCAATTATATCCTCTATCTATTTCTGCTTCCCGCTATCATCCTGACACTTGTCTTCCATTATGTGCCCATGTATGGAACCGTTATTGCATTTAAGGACTTCAGTCCGACAAAAGGAATTTGGGGAAGTGATTGGGTCGGGCTAGAGCACTTCACTAACTTTCTACAGTCGCCCAATTTTCTGAGTATCTTGATGAATACAATAAAGCTCAGTTCTTTCGATTTGATCATTGGCTTTCCTATTCCGGTCATTCTGGCCCTCATGTTAAATCAGTTAAAACGGGCTCAGGTCAAGAAGAACGTCCAATTAATTCTTTATGCACCGCATTTTATTTCAGTAGTAGTAATCTCCGGAATGTTGTTTATTTTCCTTTCTCCCACAGGGCCGATAAACAGTATAATGACACTTTTCACTAATGAACCATATTCATTTATGTCTGATCCAGATGCATTCCGATCCATTTATATTTTCTCGGGCGTATGGCAGAGCGCTGGATTTGCATCGATTATCTATGTGGCAGCACTGTCGAATGTTGATCCTCAGCTCCATGACGCTGCTACGATTGATGGAGCATCTTTGCTCCAAAGAATAAGACATATTGATCTTCCTACACTGAAGCCAGTTATGGCCGTATTGTTCATATTGGCTGCGGGTGGAATTATGGCTATTGGATTTGAAAAAGCCTATTTATTGCAAACAAGTATGAACTTGCCTGCTTCAGAGATTATACCAACCTACGTTTATAAACGCGGACTACAGGCAGGAGATTATTCATTTGCAACAGCCGTAGGATTATTCAATGCCGTTATCAATGTATTCTTACTGTTCTTTGTGAATTATGTCGTCAAGAAACTTAATGATGGTGAAGGTCTTGTGTAAAAAGCGATAGAGGGAGTGGGAAGAAGATGAACAATATAATTAACAATTCACGGAAAGACCGATATCTACTCATTATTAACAAAATTCTTTTGTCGGTTATTGTTTTAATCGTGTTAGTACCTCTTATGTATGTGCTGCTGGGTTCTTTTCTCCAGCCGAGTATCTTGTTAACTAAAGGGTTCTCACTGAATCCCGATCATTGGACAATTGATGGCTATTCACAAATTTTTGCCGATGGGACGATTATGAGGGGATTCTTTAATTCCATATTATACGCTACTACATTTACGTTTATATCTGTACTAGTTGCAGTGCTTGCAGGATATTCCTTATCCGTTGACAATCTGGCTTGGAAAAAGAGCATCATGTTTTTCTTCTTACTTACCATGTTTTTCAGTGGTGGGTTGATTCCTACATACTTGGTGGTTCGAGGTCTTGGATTGTTAGATACGATTTGGGCAGTTATTCTACCTGGCTCCGTCTCTGTCTGGAATATCATTTTGGCAAGAACTTACTTTAAAGGGCTTCCAAAAGAATTAAAAGAAGCGGCCAGGATTGACGGTGCCTCCGACTTTATGATTTTCGTAAAGATTATTATTCCATTATCTAAGCCGATTATATTTGTGCTGGCACTATACGCTTTCATTGGACAGTGGAATGCTTACTTTGAGGCCATGATTTATTTGGATGATCAGACTAAATACCCGCTACAGCTCATTTTGCGTTCTATACTAATACAAAATGAAGTCCAACCTGGGATGATCTCAGATCAATTGGCTATGGCTGAAATGCAAAGGTTATCAGAAATGATTAAATACTCATCCATTGTGCTAGCTAGTTTACCTTTACTAGTTATGTATCCATTTTTTCAGAAGTACTTCGAAAAGGGTGTTATGGTAGGCTCATTAAAATAATGAATAGAGGAGAAATGTTATGAAAAAGGTAAAGAACGCGTTGTTTGGAGTGGTGTTAGGGTCGTTGCTACTATCAGGATGCTCAAATGAACAAAGTGCTGCTAAGGATTACGAGCTATCAGATATTACCTTCCCAGTTGAAGAGGATGTCACGCTTAAGTTTATGACTGGAAGCTCTCCGATGGCTCCGGAAGATCCAAATGATAAATTAATAAGTCAACGTTTGGAAGAAGAAACAGGTGTGCATATTGAGTGGGATAGTTATTCAGGAGAAGCGTTTGTTGAGAAGAGAAATTTAGCAATGTCAAGCGGTGACTTTCCAGATGCGATTATGAACTCTGGATATAGTGACTATGAATTATTAAACCTTGCAGATGATGAAGCGATCATTCCTGTAGAAGATTTAATTGAGGATTATATGCCAAATTTACAAAAGGTGTTTAAACAGGCACCAGAATATAAGGAAATGGTAACTGCACCAGATGGTCATATCTATTCTTTTCCATGGATCGAGGAGTTAGGTACTGGTAAAGAAAAGATTCAGGCAGTAGAGGGCACAGGTTGGATTAATGTGAAATGGCTGGATGAATTAGGACTGGAGATGCCTCAAACGACGAAGGAATTAGAAGAAGTACTCAAGGCGTTTCGAGATCAAGATCCTGCGGGTGAAGGACAAACGATTCCTATGTCCTTTATTTTAAACGGGGGACAAGAGGACCCTGCCTTCTTATTCGGCTCGTTTGGTGAAGGGGACAACTGGAATCATACGGTCGTTTCAAATGATAAAGAAGTCGTATTCACGCCAACTACAGATGGTTATAAAGAGGCGATTAACTATTTACATGGTCTTTATCAGGAGGATTTAATTGACGTGGAAGCGTTTGAACAAGATTGGAACAATTATGTTGCCAAGGGTGGTAACGAACGCTACGGTGTATATTTCACATGGGATAAGAATAACATCTCAGGTGAAAATTATGAGTTGTTGCCTGCTTTGGAAGGACCGGATGGTCAAAAAAATGTAGCCGTAAGCAACTCGCTTGGTTTTGATCGATCAAGAATGATCATCACGAGTTCTAATCAGAATCTGGAGTTAACAGCAAAATGGATTGATCAGATGTATGCTCCACTTCAGTCCGTTCAAAATAATTGGGGCACATATGGAGATGAAGAGAAACAAAATATCTTCGAATATGATGAAAACGAGGAGATGTTAAAACATTTAGAACTAGAAGGAACAGCTCCAGTTGAATTACGGGAACAATCAGCGCTTGGTGGTCCGTTAGCTATACTGAATAGCTACTTTGGCGAAATTACAACAATGCCAGGTGATGCTGCCTGGAGAATGGATTTACTTCATGAGAAGCTAGTCCCTTACATGAACGCAGATTATACGTACCCGAATGTATTTCTTGAACTAGAAGAACTCGAAACAATTTCTGAAATTGAGGCAGATTTATTTCCTTATGTGGAAAGAAAGCGCTCAGAATGGATTGTCAACGGTACAGTGGATGAAGAATGGGAAGCTAGCTTGGAAGAATTGGAGCGTTTAGGCTTAACGGAATGGATGGAAATTAAGCAAAATGCATTTAACAAATATATGGAAGCACAGGAGGACAAGTAATTGAAAACGCAAGACTTGCTAACATATAGACCTTACTTACATTTTGCTCCTAAAAAATATTGGTTGAATGATCCCAATGGCATGGTTTACTTTAAAGGCGAATATCATCTGTTTTTTCAGCACAATCCCAAAGACAATATACATGGCCCTATGCACTGGGGCCATGCAGTAAGTAAAGATATGATCACTTGGGAACAACTGGGTATTGCTTTATACCCTGATGAACTTGGAACGATATTTTCCGGGAGTGTCGTGGTGGATTGGAACAACACATCTGGATTCTTTCCGAATGAACCTGGTTTAGTGGCGATATTTACCCACCATTTACATGAAGAAGGGAAGATGCCTGTTCAAAGGCAAAGTCTTGCATTTAGCCATGACGACGGGAGAACCTGGACAAAATATAAGCATAATCCAGTCCTTGTTGACGATGCAAAAGTAGACTTTAGAGATCCAAAAGTTATATGGCATAACAATACAAGTCGATGGGTGATGGTTGTAGCAACCGGTCAAACGATATCAATTTATTCATCTATTAATCTAATAGACTGGGAATTTGAGAGTGAATTTGGAGAATCGGTAGGGTCTCATGAAGGAGTATGGGAATGTCCTGATTTGTTCGAGCTACCGGTCACTGGAAGTAACAAATCCGAATGGGTGTTGCTAGTTAGCATTGGGGATAATCCGGAATTTGAGAATGGTTCGCGTACTCAATATTTTGTCGGCTCCTTTGATGGCCAAAACTTTTTAAACCATCATGAAGATATTAAGTGGTTAGACGCAGGAAAAGATAATTATGCCGGGGTAAGCTTTTCTGATATTCCTGAGAAGGACGGGAGGAGGATTTACCTTGCATGGATGAGTAATTGGCGCTATGCAAATGAAGTTCCTACCTATGGTTGGAGAAGCCAAATGACGTTACCGCGCGTTCTTCAACTCCATCAAGAGCAGGAAAGCTATACAATTATTCAAACCCCTGTGCAAGAGCTAGATTCTTATTTTACTGAATCCAAAACCCTAAGTAATGTGGGTGTCTCAGCTGATTCACCGCTAAAGCTTAAGTTGGATGAACCGTATTTCAAAATGAACTTTGTTATTGAGAGTATGGATGCTGAAACTTATAAGGTTATGTTACATCACTCTGCTGAACATTTTACCTCCATTCACATCGACACGAAAAAGGGAGAATTGTCACTGGACAGGAGTGCATCAGGGGAAGTGGATTTTTCTAGAAATTTCACTCATGTTCAAACAGTAAAAATCGATTGTACAGAGGAGATGAAACTTACGGCAGTGGCTGATGCTTCTTCCATAGAGTTATTCATCAATGATGGAAAATACGCATTAACCAGTTTGGTCTATCCTGACAAAATATGCTCAGAGCTTTCTGTATCTAGTGTAGGAGGGGAAATTAACATAGCTAAATGCACTCTTTCAGTGCCAAGTAAGTAGGTTTCTCTTCAAGATAAAGTTTGACGTAAATGAAGAATAGATAGAATTTACCGCCAACTAGAATGAAGCAAAGATCAACTAAACAAAAGCCTTATCTCAATTATAGAGCAATTGAGATGAGGCTTGTTTTTTTGCATAGCCTTGTATCAAAACCAATCATAGTGGAATTTCAGTACATATTGCTTTACGTTTTCAGTTGAAAAATACGGTTTTACGATAGAGAACGGAACTCATTATGCTTGTTAATTTCTTTTCGATTTCACTACGAGTGATTGTAGCGTATCGCTAAACGATCTTCGCATCGATGTTTTTAAAAGAATCGACGTTTGAGGGGAGGCGAACTGATCTAAGAGCGTGAGCAGCTGCGATTGCGTTGTCACGTTATGAATGGCTGACGGATTCATGCCTAACTTAGCGGCTTCGCTACAAATCGGATAGGCGTTTTTCCCGACGGCGATTAGCACATCCACGTCTTTCTTCGCGACAAGCGCACCGACTTTGCGATGCTCCTGCTCGGCGTAGTGACCGAGCTCTTCCATTTCACCGAGGACGGCAACTGTTTTTCTTCCCTGAGCGGTTTCAATAAGAACTTCCAATGCCGCTTCGATAGAAGTTGGATTTGTATTCCACGTGTCATCAATAAGCAGGCTGCCCTTTTTTCCTTCATAGAATTGCAAATGACTTTTGACATGGTGAAAGGACTTCAAGCGACGAATGGCATCTGGAATCTTTACGCCAACGAGGGAGGAAGCGGCGATCGCTGCGAGCGCATTGAAGACGTTATGCGTACCGTATCCTGGTACAAAACAAGAAAATTCACCTTCACGACAAACAAGGATAAAATCCATGCCGTTCTTCTGAAGATTGAACCGAATGCTGTGTGCTCGGAAATGAGCTGATGAATCCTGTCCATAGTAAAGAACCTTACCGGTAAACTCGCTTAGATCAAGGTTTCGAATCGTTTCATCGTCCCGATTTAATAGAATCGTCCCGTTCTTTCCAACGGCTTTTAACATCTTCGCTTTTTCCGCGATATACGCATCCTGACTTAGAAATCCCTCGATGTGATCCGTACCAATGGCTGTGATAATACCGATCTGTGGCCGGAAATAATGAGCGGAATAAAGAAGCTGATTAGACCCAGAGACTCCCATCTCAAACACAGCACTGTCTGTTGCATCATCAATTTCTAGTAAATAATCGAGGTTTCTCGCCAGTCCATTATGACTTAACTTCGTACTAACAACGCGATCTCTTTCCTTCAAAATCCACGTGATCATTTCCTTCGTCGTTGTTTTACCGCAGGTGCCTGTCACCCCAATGACAGGTAGCTGAAATAAGCCTCTGTAAAACGAAATAAAGCGATAATACGCTTTTCTAACGTCTTCTACATAAATGACCGTTACGTCTTCTTTCACATTTTTAAGAGCTTTCGGGTTAGAGGTGACAACCATGATATTTTTCGCTTTATCTGGTAAAGGCATGGACGACTTTCGTTTAAGCATAAAAACTAACGACTGATCTGTAATAAGGTGCTCTCCATATTTTGCGGCGTTTTTCACTGTTTTTGCGGTGCTTCCAGATAGAACCGTTCCTTCTAGAACAGGAAGGAGCCGTGGCAGTGGAAGATGCTTCATATTAACCACACTTTCGCTTTAGACTTACTCCTATCTTATTCCAGACAAGGGGGAGGTGTACGGGCATATCTCTCCTGTCATTCTACCAATCTTTTAGGAGCACATTCCTATTTACTTCCAAATGCATATACTACCTTCGTAGTCAGTCGGAAGAGAATGATATGTTTTATGCAATGGAGCGGAGGGAGTAGGATGTTAGGCGTCAAACCGTACCTTCAGAAAAATGATCGGTTGATTGTATCGAACAAAACTCACATTAGTCGCGAGGTACAATCGGAAAAGACTTATCGTATTCAATTTGGCATCAAATACTGGAACGTCACTGTATATCATTCAGATTATGCGAAAGAAGATGAACTCCATCTCTCAACGAATGTAATTGAAGAGCTCGACCTCCCATTATCGTGTCATTATGATGTTATCGTGCAAGGTGACACGATCATTATCGGTCCATTTATTGGGATTCTTTGCGAATTAACAAACAAAAAGCTAGTCGAACTAGTATCCACATACAAAAGCTTCGTCAAAGGCTACCGCGCGATCGGCGGCGCGGTGATAGTCTTCTCTATCGAAGGGATTCAGAAAGAAAAGCGAATGATCAACGGCTTTCTTTATCATCCCGTGAAAAAAGTCTGGGAAGTTATAAAGCTCCCTTATCCTGCCGTCGTGATGTCCATTGCCGAGCCAAGCTTAACGTCCTCCTGGGAGAAGTTTCACGAGTGCATGACCGATTTTGAACTTCGTTTAGGAGGAAGAGTGTTTAACTATCCCCATTTCTCAAAATGGGAAATGTATCAAATGTTGCGTCCTGAATTTAAAGAATATCTGCCGGAAACCGTGCTGTACGAGGATGTGCAGAGCGTCCGCGACATGCTGCGTAGACATGATAGCATCTATATCAAGCCATTAAACGGCCGATTAGGGAAAAGCATATTGAATGTGAAGAAGGAGAAACATCACATTATCGTGAAATACGATGAGAACCGAAGAAGACGCGAAGAACGTTTCGAGAGTAAAGAGGAGAGCGATGTCTTTTTCCGGAAGCATCTTGAGACAAATAGCTTTCTTATTCAGCAAACGATCCCACTCAAAACATATGAACAAAGAGTTATCGATTTTCGCGTGATGACTTCAAAGAATCATAAAGGAATGTGGGAAACAATCGGGATCTATTCACGCTATGGCGCAAAAGGGCAAATCGTCAGCAACATTACGGCCGGCGGTCATACCGAAATAGCGAGGGCAACGTTAAAAAACGTCTGGAAGCTACAGGACAAAGAAATTCAAAGGGTAGAAGAAGAAATGAAACGCGTCGTGTTAAACTCGATTCAGAAAATCGAAGAACAGGGCTACCATCTAGCCAATATCGGCGTTGATATCGGATTAGACGACAACTGTCAGATCTCAATCATTGAAATCAATCATCAAAATCCCGATCCGTATATTGCGATGATGGCGAAGGATCGACTGGCGTTCTATACGAGCCGGTATCAGAATATGAGATATGCACGGTATTTGGGTGGGTTTTAGGTGGGGGATAATTTATGTAGAGAAAACTTCAGTTGGTGTGGGTTTTATAGGTGAATAATTAGAAATAAGCTAGCTATCCTTTTAAATCTTCTTACAAAAAGCTAATCGAGATTAGCACATAAGAAAAGGATAGCTATATTACTCTAATGACATTCTTCAGACGCTTCATTGATTGAACCTTTCAGCAAATTCAACTATCGGATCGACGCGGAAACAAAGCGGCTTCATCTCTTTAAACGAACACATCACTTGATCGGATGATTCATCAAAGAAGACGATCGCATAATCATCATCACTTTCCGAGAAAACACGCTGCCCATAAGGTAGCGAATCATCATGTTGAAGTGTAATATCCTCTATATCAAATGTTGAATAAATCCATTCTTGTACTCGCTCACGAGCTTCCATGTTTTAACCTCCTTTAGTAATCACTACTCCTATTGTTACCCGGATTAAATGATGATTAAGCCATTTTTATGTTATTTTAAGTAACAGAGACCTTTTTTAGATGGGTGAAAATGGCACGTAATAGGCGGCGAAATAACGGTTGAAATCGGACGGAATGAGGTTTTAGATCCTAGAGGAAAAGCATTTAGCGAGATTAGTATTAGTGAATGTTAGAATGATTCTAGTTAGCTAATAAAAAGTGATTTTAGCCAATATATTTCGTTTTTAGCCAATAAAATGATAAATTAGCCAATATATTGGTATTTCGGCCAATAAACAGCCGTTTACCGGAGGAGAGACGTTATGAAATTTCATTTTGTTCCAATCTCATTCGAATCTGCACAGGAGATTGATGATTGGCACTATGAGGGAAAGTTTGCTGACCTTTATATGACCCCTTACTTTATATCTGGTGAGAAAAATGGTGTTTTCACAGGTCCTGGGGGCTGCGATGGATTTGTCGCTATGCATGAAGGGACTGTTTCAGGTTTATTTGAGTTTACGATCGTCGATGAAGGATTGGAGATCGGACTTGCTTTAGCTCCTGATTTAATTGGAAAGGGAATAGGTCCCGATTTCGTTAAACAGGGCATTGCTTTCGGTTTAGAGCAATATGAAGGCGTGAACGATTTTATCCAGTTAGAAGTGGCTGCCGCAAACAAACCGGCCATGCGCGTGTATGAAAAGGTAGGGTTTGTGAAGACAAACCAGTCCGCAGATCAGGTTGAAATGAGGCTTCCCGTAAAGCAGAAGCTTTAATACTGGTATTAAAAAAACTATGGTCTATCAGTACATAATCGCCTCTCACTGTTTGGCCCCATTCAAGCATTATTGAATGGGGCCATTCGTTGTGTTTCGGAAAATGGGGAGAGGGATTGTCTCTTCGATTTGAGCGATAGAACCGATGGAATGCGGTATCCTGATTCATAACCAGCGTAGTTAGCTAGGCTAAGGTGGTCGGCCGTTGCTTGTATGGACCAATTCCGTAGTTCCGTTAAATGTTTTAGCCTCATATAAAACGCGAGCTATAGAAACTTTTTACATAGATTAGCTTAACCAAATAAAAGCTTCTATAAAAAGGTACGCCTATTAAGTACAAAAGCCTTGAACTATTTCATGAAGTAATTATAATGGGGAATGTTGATATGCGTTACACGAACTATTTCAAGTGATGGAAATGTAACTTATGAATAGATACTAGGGGGGACCATTCCCTCGCTAGAAGCAGAGAATGGGTAAATTTCAGGCATATCTGTAGAGAAATTGGTGCAGTTTGTGAAACCACCTTTTGCCGGAATTTTAACACGACAGTTCGATAGATTAGAAGACGAAGCAGAAGAAGGAGAATCATCATGCCGACAACTATGACCAACACAAGAACCGAATCCGATTTCTTGGGAGAAAAGGAAGTTCCGATTGATGCTTATTATGGCATTCAAACGCTACGCGCCGTGGAGAACTTTCCGATCACGGGCTATCGCATCCATGAAGAATTGATCAAAGGGTTCGCCATGGTGAAGAAAGCGGCGGCGCTCGCCAACATGGAAGTGAAGCATCTGTATGCTGGAATTGGAAACGCAATCGTCGAAGCAGCAGATGAATTGATGGAAGGAAAGATGCATGATCACATCATCGTCGACCCGATCCAGGGAGGCGCTGGTACTTCCATTAACATGAACGTAAATGAGGTCATCGCGAACCGCGCGATTGAATTGTTAGGCGAAGAAAAAGGGAACTATATTGCTTGTAGCCCGAACACCCATGTGAACATGTCACAGTCAACAAACGACTCGTTTCCAACAGCTATTCATCTATCCGTCTTAAATATGATGGAGCAGTTGCTAAGCACAATGGAAGACATGCATGCCGCTTTCGAACAAAAAGCAGAAGAGTTTAACCACATTATTAAAATGGGACGCACCCATCTTCAAGATGCCGTGCCGATTCGACTTGGTCAGGAGTTTCAAGCTTACAGTCGCGTGATTGCGCGCGATATGAAACGAATTAAACAATCCCGTCAGCATTTATATGAGTTGAACATGGGCGCAACGGCAGTAGGAACGGGACTGAATGCCGATCCGCGCTATATTGAATTCGTTGTAAAAGAACTAGCGGAAATTAGCGGTTTACCACTCGTAGGAGCGGAAGATATGGTCGACGCCACGCAAAATACCGACGCCTACACCGAAGTTTCTGGCGTGTTAAAAGTGTGTATGATGAACATGTCAAAAATCGCAAATGACCTAAGGCTAATGGCGTCCGGACCACGAGCGGGATTAGGCGAAATCAGCTTGCCAGCAAGACAGCCCGGATCTTCGATTATGCCTGGTAAAGTGAATCCCGTCTTACCCGAAGTTATTAACCAGGTCGCTTTCCAGGTAATCGGAAACGACAACACCATCTGCCTCGCTTCAGAAGCAGGGCAGCTCGAATTAAACGTCATGGAACCCGTGCTCGTCTTCAATTTGCTTCAATCACTCAGCATCATGAAGAACACGTTCCGCACGTTCACAGACAACTGCCTAAAAGGCATCGAAGCGAATGAAGACCGACTCAATGAGTACGTCGAAAAAAGCGTCGGCGTCCTAACCGCCGTAAACCCGCACATCGGCTATGAAGTAGCAGCGCGAATCGCCAGAGAAGCAATCCTAAGCGGCGCCTCGATCCGAGAGCTTTGCTTGAAGTACGATGTGCTCACTGAAGAAGAACTAAACTTAATCTTAGATCCGTACGAAATGACCCATCCAGGAATCGCTGGTGTGTCGTTATTTGATCGAGAGTAAGCCGAACGGTGTTTGAAAGATAGATCGAGAATAGGGAAAAGTCGTACTTTGCGCTCGCGCGAGGTGCGGCTTTTTTGTAGTGGTGATGGAGGGCGGGGGGTGGTTAGGTTGGGGGGCGTGGTTAGAATGATTCTAGTTAGCTAATAAAATGGAATTTTGGCCAATATAATCGGATTTTAGCCAATAAAGAGCGATTCTCTCCTATCACGAGGGTATTCTTGCTCAGTAATCGCACGTTTCAACCAGGCACGCCTTCTTAATTTCGGGAAACCCCTCACCTAACCCGATACTTCCTACTGAAAAATCGTTTTCGATCCCAGCGGAAAACTCAGCTTCTCCATCATTAATCGTACCATCGACGTTCAAGCCACCCATTTCACTTTGATAAACATTCGTGAATTCAACAGAATCGATATGCTCGTAATTGTTCATCAGGAAGCTTTCAACAGATTTTTTAGCATTTGTTTTTGTTTCATCATCATACTTCTCACTTGCTGTGATCCAGCTGCAGCCTGCTAAGAGAAGAAAGACTGCGACAAGCAAACTAATTCGCGTTTTCATAGAGACCCTTTCATAGCCATATTTAGTCATAACAAACTCTTTCTTCACACCCCTTTTTCCGAGGGGGAAAATTATCGCTTCGAATGGCTAACCCGGCGACTGTAAAATCTTCTTCAAGGTTGATGGTGAAATCCTCACCTTGATTCACCGTACCATCAATCGCCATACCGCCCATTTCCGTTTGATAGGGCGCGCCTAATGTTATTTCTTCTATTAAAAAGTTGTTCACCATATAGCTTTCCGCTGCTTCGGTTGCTTTTTGGATACTCTCCTCATCATACGTTTCTGCCTGGCATCCGCTAAAGAGGATCACCAAGGCGAGGAAAGCACCTCTATAGAACTTCATTCCATTTCACCTCACATCAAATCAGTGCTCATATGTACACGTGCGCTCCATACAGTCCTCTTTTCGATCCGGAAATGTCTCGCTTACCCCAACACTTCCAACCGAAAAATCATTTTCAATTCCCGCGGAAAAAGTACCCTCACCGTTATTAACCGATCCCTCTACCTTCATGCCGCCCATTTCATTTTGGTAGACGGTTGTGATTTCAACAGATTGGATCTCTTTAAAGTTGCTCTTGATGTAATTTTGTGTGGAAGCCTCCGCTTTAGCGATGGTTTCTTCATCATACGTTTCATGGGAAGATGCCCAACTACACCCACCAAGGACAGTTGAAATAAGAAACACCATTAAAAGTCGTCTTAACAAAAAATCACCTCGCAATCAGGAAAGGGAAGCCGCACTTTTTCCGTCACGTTAATAGTCACAAATGTTCTCCTTACACGCTTCTTTCTTCTCTGGAAAATGTTCGCTCTGGATGGACATAACTGAAATCGTCAAATCGTTATTTAACATCACTGAAAAAGCCTCTCCATTTGCTTTCCCTTCAAGCTTGAAACTTCCCATCTCTCCCTGGTAGGGATCCTTCAGCGTGATATGTTCAATGCTCTTATAATTGTTTTCAATATAGCTTGAAACGCTAGCTTTCGCTTCTTTGATCGTTTCCTCGTCATATTCCTCTCTTTGCATCAGACTACATCCCGTAAGTAAAAGAAATGTTAATGCCAAAAGAGAAAGGGGCCATTTCATAAAATCACTTCCTAAGAAAGATACAATCTATCATTTGAGACTAGATATTAACCTATTCTTCCAGCTGTCCATAGTCACACGAGTGCTCCAGGCACGCTTCTTTCCGCTCGGGAAATCCCTTGCCCTTCCCGATCCCTCCGACCGTGTAATCTTCATTTACCCCAATATTAAATGTGGCCTCCCCATTGACCGTTCCTTCTAGAACAAGCCCCCCCATTGGGGTAGAAGGGGAGTTGTTAAATTCTACGCTTTCAACGTTTTGAAAGTTAGCCTTCAGATAGCGCTTCACGCTCGCTTCCGCTTTGTCGATTTGTTCTGGATCTTGCTCCACACCACAACCGGTTAGGATCGTAAACGATAGGAAAAAGACAAGTCTTTTCATTCACTATGCTCCTTACTATAAAATGCTAGAAAACGCTTATTCATAATCACAAACGGTACCCCGACATTCTTCTTTTACGTCAGGAAATCCTTCCGTCTCACCAACGCTTTTCACTTTGAACGTTTCCGAATCGACGCTCGCTGAAAATTCAGCGCCATTGACCGTTCCGTTTATCATTAAACCTTCCATCGGATCACTCGTATCCTCGCTGAACGTCATTATTTCTACGTCCTCATAATTATGACGGAAATAGCTTTCTACGCTCTCTCTTGCTTTTTCAATCGTTTGTTTATCAACCGTTTCTGATGAAGATATGGCATTACATCCTAATAAAAAGATTAAAAGGAAGATGCCAATAGTACGTTTCAAAAAAACACCTCCCTGTTAAAGAATATAATGACAACTTAGTCATCACAAACTTTCTCCTTACACGCTGGTTTCTCTACAGGGAAACCCGTTCCTTCGCTGATCGCGATCACCTTTAACGAGTTGTCCATATCCATTGAGAACACATCCTCACCATTTACTTTTCCTCGAATCACAAGCCCACCCATAGGGCTACTATGATCGTCACTAAAAGTGACCTCATCAACGTTATCATAATTTGCTCTTAAAAAATGTTCCGCTTCTTTCTCTGCTTGTAAAATGAATTCTTCCGAATACTCATTACTACCAGTAGAGAACAGACTACACCCGCTAAGGAAAAGGGCGAGCATGATAAAAATTGGTACTTTCCATTGCATGATGATCACCTTTCGTGAACGGCGGTTAGAAGTTGCCCTACCACTGTTAGAATCATTCTAGTTAGCCAATAAAATGAGAATTTGGCCAATATATCGCGAGTTTGGCCAATAAAATAGCAGAATGGCCAATATAATTGGATTTTAGCCAAAAAAGAGGGCGACACTCGGTATAAGAGGGGGGATTAATAACGAGGCCACCATGTTCAGTTAGTAATCACACGTTTTTTCGATACATTCCTGCTTACGGTCAGGGAATTCTTCTCCTTTTCCGATGCTTCCAACTGAAAAGTCATTTTCGACTTCGACATCGATCGAAAAGGTTGCTTTGTCATTCCCATTTACAATGCCAGAGATCATCATGCCGCCCATCGGACTAGTTGTGTCCTTATCAAACTCGATCTGATCAATATCTCTATAATTGTGAATTAAGTAGCTTTCAGCTGTAGCTCTTGCTTTTGAGATCGTTTCATCATCGTACGCTCTTGATGAGTTCTGGCTACAGCCGAAGAGCAGGATAAGGCATACAACAAATAGAAGGGGCCTTCTATTCAAAACGAATCTATCCTTTCTTTACAAGTTTCTAACAAACTTTCTTTTTACATTCGTCTTTTAATTCTAGAAAAAACGCATCATGAGAGAAACCAACGACATTGTAATCATCTTCCTAATTTAAATTTAAGGTGAAGTGTTTATCGTCATTAACTTGACCACTAATGAACACAGTTCCCATTGGTGAAAATTGATGCGAGCTGATTTGTACATGATTAAAGGTTCGGTCACTCACAAATCTGCTCTTTACACGCTTCTTTCATATCAGGGAAATCCTCTCCTGGAGCTAAATGCCCAATTGAAAAATCACTTCGAACCCCAGCTGTAAATTCAGCCTCCCCGTCATTAATCGTTCCCTCAATCGTTAAACCACCCATTTCACTTTCATAGGAACTGGTTATCTCAACGGATCCGATATCTTCATAGTTATGAGCAATAAAACGTTCAACCGATTTCTTTGCCTTATCGATTGTTTCCTTATCATAGTCGTTTCCCTGTGAGAAAAAACCGCAAGCCCCTAATAGAATGGAGAGGGTGAAGAATAAAAATAATCGTTTATAAAAGGGAACCACCTCGTTTTGATTCACGTTGTTAATAGATTGGTAGTGATGAAAAACGCTGAATCTAATTATACCAAATAAAGGTAGAGGATGAAGAGAGCGTTAATTTGCTAGTTTCATTACGATTGAAAAGCATGTTTCGTATATGAGGGTAAGTGGTAGTTAAAATAGAAAGTTACAATATTTGGATGGTGTGAGAATAGGAGATTTGAAGGGGGTATACATGTCTTTTGGTAAAAGGTTCCATATTACATGGTTGATTGTAATGGTATTAATGAGTATTGAGTATGTATTTTTGCCTGATCATGTCATTATAAAGGGTCTTGCACTAGGTTTAACAACCATGACAGTTGCTACCGTATTGAACAAACTGTATCCTGCAAAAGAAAAAACGAAATAATCGTACATCCATAACCAGGTAAGATCATTTTTCACAGCTAAACGAATCATAACCATACACAACTCGAGTTGCGTATGGTTATGAGGTGTCTTATTTACGAACCATAAATCTGTTCTTTACAAGCTTCTTTCATCTCTGGAAACCCTTCCCCTAATCCTAAACTTCCAACAGTAAAATCATTATCGATTCCAGCTGAGAACCTAGCTTCACCACCATTGACCGTTCCATCTACATTTAGTCCACCCATTTCGCTTTGATAAACTTTAGTGACCTCAACGGATTCAATCTCTTCATAATTATTCGTGATAAATTTCTCAATAGAAGCCTTTGCTTTTTCCTGTGTTTCGTCGTCATAATCCTCGCTCTGCGTATGGAAGCTACAAGCAGCTAACAGGAGAAGAACGACAAGGGGAAACGTTTTTAATGTAGAAATAGAACCATCTCCTAACCTTTAGCGCGAATATGGAGCAAGCGCATTGAATGTGAGAAACAATTAATCGTCACATAATCTCTCCAAACATTCTTCTTTCTTTTCAGGAAACTGTTCACTTTGAATCGCTACCCCAGCTACCATCAGATCAGTGTCCAGGCTTACAGAAAAAGCTTCACCGTTTGCTTTACCATCCACGGTCATAATCCCCATTTCTGCTTCATAGGGCTCGGTTACTGTAAGGGTTTCGATGTTAGCGTAATTGTTTTCTATGTAACTCGTCACGTTTGCTTGTGCTTCTCTCACTGTTGTTTCGCTGTATTCTTTCGTACTACAACCAACTAATAAAATGAGCGATACAATGGTGTAAATACGGATGAATTTCATTTGAGCATCACCTCGAGATGAATCATTTTATGTATAAATTTCAATCGGCTAGCTTTATGCATTTTCTCGTTTAGTCTAAACAGTATAAAAGGGAAGAAAGTAGCCCACATACTGCAAAAAGAAAACCTGCTTGCACAGACAAAATCTGTGGCAACAAGCTGAGAGAGCACTATCTTTATTACTTACTTATTTCATAGTCACAAGATTGCTCTTTACATTCTTCTTTAGGCTCTGGAAAGCCTTCCCCCATGCCAATGCTTCCGACTGTAAAATCATCATTCACTCCGATATTAAATGTCGCTTTTTTATTAACGGTGCCTTCAAGAACAAGTCTACCCATCGGTGCAGAAGGAGACTCTTGGAACTCTACGCTTTCGACTTTTTGATAATTATTTATAATGTAACTTTCTACGCTGGCTTTCGCCTTTACGATTGTTTCTTCGCTGTAGTTTTCGCTGTTAGAGTTCACACAGCCTCCTAGCACTACTAGTGATAGGAGTAGAAAGAAATGAATTCGTTTCATTTTCATCAATCCTTTGTAGCTAAATTGAACATGAATTTATTATACCAAATAGAGTAAAAATAGAACCTTATCAAATTTGACTTAAACCGGATAGTGACAGGCACTCGCGAACTAAAAAGTAAGAAAAGAAGGGGGATTATCACATGAATTTTAATCTGGCTGAAGCGATAGAAATACTTGAACGAACGCCACGGTCTTTGGAAGGTTTACTCACTGGATTATCAAACAGTTGGTTAACGACGAATGAAGGAGATGGAACGTGGACTGTCTCTGAAGTGATCGATCACTTGATCGAGAGTGAGAGAACGAACTGGATTCCAAGGGTAGAAACGATACTAAACGGTGGGCAGAATACTTTTCCGCCGTTTGACCGGTACGCTCATCTTACAAATACCACTGAAACCCCCATCGAAAAGAAACTAGATGAATTTAAAGAAGCTCGCTTCAATAGCTTATCGCGGTTAAAGCAGATTGTGGACTCCGAAGCTCAGCTTGAATTAACGGGCATTCACCCCGCATTTGGTGAAGTAAAGCTAAATGAATTGCTAGCTACATGGGTCGTACACGATTTCACTCATGTTTCCCAAATCGTAAGAGTGATGTCAGAGAGGTATAGAAAAGATGTTGGGCCATGGGAAGAGTATTTAGGGGTTTTAAAGTGTTGAATAAAGAAAGAGAGGAAAAGCTAACTTCTGAAAGACGGAGGTTAGCTTTTTATGTATCATTTGTGGAAAGAGTATTGATCAAGCTAAATAAATTTAATTCAAATGAACGATCTCTATGAGGTCAGCGTCATATAGGTGCAGGTAAAGGAGAGGGTTGTATGGAACGCGAGGAGGAGATTCAA
This sequence comes from Anaerobacillus sp. 63XJN7_5_ISO-PGPR-S23-430, assembly GCF_056173695.1. Classification (NCBI taxonomy): domain Bacteria; kingdom Bacillati; phylum Bacillota; class Bacilli; order Caryophanales; family Bacillaceae; genus Anaerobacillus; species Anaerobacillus sp. 63XJN7_5_ISO-PGPR-S23-430. Next base: position 1,209,682 of record NZ_CM149686.1, read on the forward strand.
TTAATTCAGCAGGCACAAGCTGGAAACGATGATGCGTTCACTCAGCTTTTTCAGTGCTATTATGCTTTCCTCTATAAGTATCTTTTAAAGCTAACCTTAAATGAAGAGAACAGCGTGGATCTTGCTCAGGAAACCATGATGAAGTGTTACGTCAAACTTTCTTCTTATAAAGGAGAAGGGAAGTTCTCGACGTGGATGATTTCGATCGCTTCTAGGCTGTACATTGACATGCTTCGGAAAGAAAAACGAGAAAAGAAATGGGTGGATGAAGAGAAGCGTACCTTATCGCGAAAGTTAGCGTGGGACTCGAGTACAAAGGGGATGAATTGGAGCGACCTTTTCACAGATTTTAATACGTTAGACTCCACGCTCAGAGTTCCGATCTTGTTACGGCATTATTATGGCTACTCGTATGATGAAATTGGGAAAATGCTCGGGATACGCTCAGGAACAGTGAAATCCAGGGTGCACACAGGTTTACGGAAGTTACGAAAGGAGTTGGATACGCCGTGAATGACAAGGAAGAAGAAAAGATCGTTCAACACCTCAAGCAGGATTGGCAGCATATAGATGATCTTGGAAAAGAATCACTTTCTCATCTTGATATGGAGAAACAACTAGTACTGTTTCAACAAAAAAAGAAAAAAGCGTTTTACATTGAAAGTGCGCTCTTCTTGTTAACAGCAGTCGTGATTTTGACCGTGGTTATCGTAAGTCTTTTTGAAGCTCCACTTTTCTTTCTATACTTCCAGATCGTTGCAACTCTGATTGCTCCTTTTGCTGTCTATTTCACTTATAAGAAAGTGAATAAGAAAGGAATGTTTGATTATGACAAATCTTGAGCTCTACGTCTTTGTTCCGATTCTTATTCTCTTGTTACTCACGCAAAGCATGCTTCTCTTTGTAGATGCAAAGAAAAAAGGGAGTTACCCGTGGCTATGGGGGATCTGGGGATTGATTCAATTACCGATGCCGACCTTATTTTACTTGCTGTTCGTCGTATGGCCATATAAACGAAGGTTAAAGGGGAAGAGGTGAAAAAATGGACATCTTGAACGACATAAACTGGGCGTTAGTGGCGCCATTGTTGATCTTGCAGGCGATCTTAACCATTTCAGCGCTTGTTAGTTGTATCAAACAGAAAGAAACAAACGGACCGAAATGGATGTGGATCCTTCTTATTCTCTTTGTGAATCTCTTTGGGGCAATCCTTTACTTTGTGATCGGACGTAAAAACAGTTAGGTGGTGAAAATCATGCTTGTTAACATCGACAATCTATCGAAACAGTTTAAAGGTAAAAAAGCTGTCTCGAATCTCTCCTTCACCATTCAGGAGGGAAGCTGCATGGCTCTATTAGGTCCTAATGGAGCGGGTAAAACAACGACGCTGCAAATGTTAGCTCGAATGCTCACACCTGACTCAGGATCCATTCAATTTAACGGATATCAGAATAAAGACTACCGGCCATTGATTGGCTTCTTGCCTCAGCATCCGTCCTTTTTTAATTGGATGACAGCCAAAGAATTTCTTGCTTTCGCCGGTAAGCTATCATCGATACCAAAGGTAGAGCTTCATGATCGCGTAGAGGAGGTGCTAGCGTTCGTTAGCTTAGAAGAGGCCACGTTTAAAAAAATCGGTGGCTTTTCTGGGGGAATGAAACAGCGCCTCGGATTAGCGCAGGCCTTGCTTCACAAACCGAAGCTTCTCATTCTAGACGAACCGGTTTCTGCGCTCGACCCAAAAGGAAGACGAGACTTTTTACAACTGATCGAAGTACTGAAACAGAACATGACGATTCTATTTTCGACTCATATCTTGCACGATGCAGAGCAAATTTGTGATGAAGTTCTTATTCTGCAAGATGGCTGTTTAAAGTGGAAAGGGTCATTACCTTCATTGCGTAAAGAATTTGATTTATTGCCAATTAAAGTACAAACCGAAGAACCGATGAACGGCATCATCGAACAGCTTGAGATTATCGAAGCTTATGAATATATTGATCTTAAAACCGTAAAGGTGAGACTTCCTGCGCATGTTCACCCAAATGAGCTGTTACAGGAGCTCATTAACCGGAATAGAGCAGTAACTCACTTTGAAATGATGCATGATTCATTAGAAGATGCTTATATGAAGGTTGTGAGACAATGAACCGGTTTCTAACGCTATTACACAAAGAAATTCTCGAGCTAATGCGGAATGGCAAATGGATCTGGCTTCCGGTCGTACTGATGATCATCGGCATCTCGCAACCTCTGACAAGTTATTATATGCCACAAATTCTTGATATGGCCGGTAATCTACCAGAAGGAGCTAGTATCACGATCCCGATCCCTACGGGTGAAGAAGTATTGAGCGGCGCCCTCTCTCAATATGGCACGATCGGTACCCTGCTGTTCGTTCTCGCAACCATGAATGTGATCGCTCAGGAACGACAAAACGGTTCCATTACGCTCGTTATGGTGAGACCCGTTAACGAGTGGCAATACTTAGGCAGTAAGACTGTGGCCCAGCTTGCTCTCTTGCTCTTATCACTTCTATTAAGCTACTGTCTCACATGGTATTATACGAATTTATTATTTACTTCAGTAGACTGGAAGCTAATGATGAGTAGCCTCGTCATTTACTCCTTTTGGGTTCTCTTTGTCGTCTCTGTTACCATTTTTGTCGGAACAATCCTCCAGCACAATGGCGGAATAGCCGGCGTTAGCATTCTCTTCCTCTCGCTGCTCAGTCTGCTAACGTCACTACTTCCGAAATTCATGGAATGGAGTCCAGGAAATATACGAGGAGAAGCGATGAAGGTTTTAGTCGAGCAACAATGGACCCAATCAACATGGGTCGTCATCGGTAGCACGACGACCTTATCGCTCTTATTGTTTATTGCAGGTGTTACGGTGCTGAAGAAGTATAGGCATTATTAATAGCGGGTGACAGGCACCCGCGAATTCCCTACGACTAACGTATAAAAGATCCAAGCGGCGTCAATAATGAAACGACTTAATACGATTGAGGTGGGTTTTATGTATTTATTATTCGTGATGGTCGTTTGGATCTTTTTTGCTTATAAATTTATCGACTGGTCACAGTGGAGGAAGCAGTATGCTACCATTCTCTTTTTCATAGTGGTGAATCTTACATATAATTTCCTCTATTTCAATCACACACTGTGGGCGTTCAGAGGGGTTACAGCCGAATGGATCAATCATTCGATCATTAACATGGCCTTCACTTTCTTTATCTGTCCCGTCGGTCTCATCATCTACCTGCAACGCTTTCCGAAGAAAAGGATCAATCAATTCAGTTACATCGCTATATGGGCTGGATTCTACACAGTGCTTGAGACGATCTTCGCCTATAAAGGATTGTACGTCTATGATAACGGTTGGAACGGGTGGTTAAACATTCCCTTAAATATCATCCTGTTCTTGATGATTTATATTCATTATCGAAGTCCGGTGAAAGCACTCATCATCTCCATTCCTCTCGCCATCCTTTTCTATTTATTCTTCCCCGTCCCATTGGACAGTCTAAAATAATAAAGGAGTGGAGCAGTCATTATGATGATTCGTGATGTTCTATCAGTACCCGTCTTTTTGATATTGGCGATGATAGCGTATGGTGCCATGTGGATTTATTTGCGCAGGAAGAAAGTGAATAAGGATGAAGAATGAAGAGGGGATTAAATGCTTGCAGGATGTCGAGGGAGGTTCGATGTCCTGTTTTTTTGTTTTATTGATCTTAAATTGGAGTTGTCTTCCTAGATTACTTAACAATCTAGAAAGCATCTATAGTACAATGAAATCACCAGTGTTATACAATAAATGGAAGTGGTGATTTGATGAGTCAAGATGTGTTAACCATCCCTGCAAGTGGAACCATTAAGATCATTAGTGAGCACAGCATCCATGCTTATCCGCATCCAATGCCTTTTCAGGACAAGCCTTTTGTCGCTTTGAGAGAAACAGGCGGGTATATCGAAAAGTTATACAGTGTCAGTGATCAGGTTGTGCTACATCCTACTAGAGATGATCTTCATTCCAAACTCGCTCACCTTGACCAGGAGACTAGAAAAAGGATTCTTACCTACATCCAGGATCGGAAAAAAGGGTTTGGTTTTGAGAAGCCAGAAAGTGATTATATGTTTTGGGTTCTTAAAGAGGAGAAGGAATTATCTCACAGGCCGAAATTGGAGCATAATACCCCAGGTCACATTTATTTCAATTACGAAGATTTTATAAGTGGCAATAAGATAATCTCTAAAAAAGGAAAACACACAACAAGCGGCGTGTTTGAGTACGACGATTTTCGAGACAATCTTTTGATAGATAAGTACAATCCAACCCTACAATCAATGAGAAGCATGAAGACAAAGCATTTGAGAAGCGAGAATAGTGAAGACGCAATCACTTGGAATGTGTTCAAATCACTTCAACAAATCAATCCTGGCCACTGGTATCCTGAACTGATTTTAAAAGGGATGAATCATACGAGATTCCCCCTTAACAAACAGGTCCATGCTAATCAGGTTCCGAACAAGCTTCAAATCAAACTTTGGCAGTCTATTAAACCTCCTGAGGCGCTCTTGAAGCAAGGGACAGCTGAAGGCGCAACGGAAGTCGATGTCGTGATCGAATGCGAGTAGTTCGTCTGGGTCATAGAAACGAAATATAAATCAGATATTTCTACTGGCACGACCCACGACAAGGAGAGAAACCAGATCTTACGGAATATCGACGTTGGCTCGAACTATGCAGAAGGAAGAGATTTTTACTTTTCATTGTTGATTTTAGATGATAAGTCTTCCTCTAAAGGCCTTGCTGCTGTTGAAAAGTATAGTAGGGAGCTAACGGAGGATGTGAGTCAAGTCGAGGATCATTTGAAGCACCGTACGGTTGGCCTTTCTAATCTACAGGGACTTACCGTCGTTTACTGGAGAGATCTTGCCGCCATATTTAAAAGCTGTATGGATCAGACGGAGGATGAATTTGAGAAAATGATCGCAACACGTGTGTTTAATTGGCTAGGTGATAAAGAGATTCATATTGAACTAGGATAACGGGAATCTGTATTATCAAAAAGTGAGGGGACACATCATTCTATAGTCCCTCGCTTTTTTGTTTTTATCTAGGTGACAGGCACCGATTGAATGATTTCATAAAAAATGATTTACGTATCATTATCCATTATTCCTTTCGATTACCTCCAGCTAATAGTAAAATAATAGAAAATAGATCTGATTTGACATATCGAAAAAAAAGTAAGCTTTTAGACAGTGTACATATGCGTACATATCGGAGGGATTTAAGTGGCCATCGCTACCTATTCAAAATTTACTAGCTTCAAAGAATCAATTAACTCCCTAACAGATCCTGCTGATCGGGAAGAGCTAATGAACGAAACTTTCTTACTTGAACGAGACGAGAAAAAGAACATAGAAATGTATTATGCTCCGTTCGAACATGTAAATGAGCATGCGAAAATCGTGATTGTCGGAATTACTCCTGGACTTCATCAGATGAAGAAATCATTTGAAACGGTTTGGAATAACGCTAATGAAGAAATGCCAGATGAAGAGGTTTTACAAAAGGTGAAGAACCATTCCAGTTTCGAAGGTCCGATGAGGAAAAACTTAATTACGATGTTAGATGAATTGGAACTACATACATACTTTAACATAGCCTCTACAAGTGAGCTGTTTGGTTCCGCCAGTCATCTCGTCCAAACGACTTCAGTTCTTCCATATCCAGTCTTTTATAAAGGAAAAAACTTCAGTGGCTCAACGCCCAATATATTAAAGACGGAAGTATTACATCGATATGCCTTGAACCATCTACCGATCGAGTTAGAGAAGTTAAACGATCCATTAATCGTGCCTTTAGGTGTTAATGTAACGAAAGTACTGATGGATCTAGCTGAAAACAACTTGATTTCAGCTAACTCAATCGTAAACGGATTTCCACATCCTTCGGGAGGAAACGGTCATCGTCATCGGCAGTTTGCAGAGAATAAAGAGGGGATGAAGGAAACGATTGGGCGGTATTTTAGATAAATGAGTTGCTTCTTTTATTAACTGCTGTTTTTAAGTCCAATATCCATACAGTGGTATCGGGAGTATACAAAGAAATGCGAAGTAAATTGTTGGGGGGTGCCTTAGTAACTTTGTCAATAGAAACACCGTTGCTTAGAAAACTGAGGAGTTTAAGAGAATGTAAATAAAGAGAGCGTCGCACCAAAGGGGAAATAGAAGGAGATTGAGGTGATGAAACTTGTATGAACTGCTCTACAATTTCTACATACAAAATGAAAAAATCTATACTCTAACAAACAATAAAACAAATTACATAAAGCCCTCAGGTAATCAAGGAATATTGGTGAAAACTCAAGATACAGAAAAGTTAGAAGGAAATTCACAATGGAAGTTAGTTTCGAAAAATATCATTCTATCAGCTACCACTGACCTTTTAACTCATAAACAAATTTTTCGTAACGATTTAAAAGAATATGCCAGAACAGCCTTTCTCCATTCTTTGTTAGCTCAGCTACCCTTTACAAAGGTAGAACGAGAGAATGGTAGATCAGTTGTTAATCTAATTCAATATACTACAGATGAACTTCCAGAGGCTTCACTTAATCAAGTGCTTGCTTTTCTTGAAGAAATTATTGCAGGTAAATATAATCCTCAACGAATTAGTAGTCAATTCTCAGAGGATAGTATTAAACGACTGAAGTCACGAGCCAGGCAAGGCCTCAAAATCCTTGGATTTCTAGACTCTTCCTTCAATAAAAACGAAGAAAAGATGATGAAATATGAGCAAGCCATAAGCAAGGTTAACATCATAAGAGACGGAATCCTTCATCATCGATACTTTAAATTGGTTCTTGAACTACTCAGCTCCGCCAGTTCCTTCACAAAAGAAGAAAAACTAGATTCATTAGTAGAACTAGGCATGCACATCGTTCGCAATTCACAAGGTGAGAACCTAATGAAAGAATCAGTAGCAAGATACCGAACAAGAAATATCCTATCCTGGTTAGAGGAGGTTAACCTTATCGATTCTGATTGGAATGTTGTAGATAAAAATTCGATACATAAGATAGACGAATTTCAAAGGTTAAGACAAGACCCTTTTCACTCCGTTATTATAAGACTCCGGAAAGAGAGAGCAAAACAACTTCGCAATTTGTTAGGTAGTAAGAATCACATTTCATTAGATACCTTCAACAAGGAAGTATGGAACTTAGGGCATGCTGTATTAAATGGAGAGAAAGTCGATGTATTTGAAGCGTTATCTTCAAAAAATCAAACCATTTTAGATCAGTTAGAAAATGAGTTGAAAAATGGCTCTTTAAAATATTTGGGTAACTCTATATGGGGATCTGGAAGTAGAGTATATGGATCAGGTTTAACTAATCGTTCAGTAGAGGACAAGGAAAGTATTATTCATGAGGCAGTTCAACTTCTCAATGATGATATGAAGCCTATAAACAAAGCGAAGAGAATTGCTAGTTTAAAAGGTTTCGGGGAAAATAGTGCCACAGGACTTGTTATGGTCTTTCACCCTGATGAGTTTGGTATATACAATGTTCGCTCACAGAAATCGCTAAACAAACTAGGGTATGAACATCATGATTTAGAAAGTTTCCATCAACAGCTTTCTAACCTTAAAAATGATGTTGCTGCTGAGGATTATATCGAACTGGATTGGTTCCTCTATTGGATTAGTTTAGATACAGGGAGCGATTCAACTGCCAACCAATACTGGTGGGTTAACCAAGGTCAAACACATCGTTCGGAGAAGCAAGGTGGATTTCTATGGGCTCCAAAGCAGAACAAACAAGGTAGGGCGCTTAAACACCATGTTGACTTGCTAGAAGCTAAGGTAGAAGATCCAATATTCACTTATTCTTCTGGAGAGGTAAAAACTGTAGCGATTGTTCGTGAGCCTACAATTTCACAAGCTCAACCTGATACGATCTCTAATGGTATGTGGGAGAAGGAAGGGTATTATACTTCGGTAGATTACTATGACTTATCTCCTCCTATTGAAAAAGCAGAGGTGCCAGAAAAGTGGAGACTAGAAGAAGAGGGACCATTTGATCGTAATGGAAACGTAAAGCAGGGATACTTCTTTAATGTAACAGATGACTTTGCTACTAATCTATTTCATCGTTTTAAAGAACGTTTTCCTGAAGAGGTTCATCCCTATTTTGAACATAAGGGAGATAAAGTAGAAATGACTGATTCAAAACTCGTTTCTCATATCGATACCTACATAGCTAGTAAAGGCTTCTATTACGAAAAAGAAGAAGTTGAAAACCTCTATCTATCCTTAAAAACAAAACCATTCGTCATCCTATCTGGAATCTCTGGAACTGGTAAGACAAAAATCGTTCAATGGTTTGCTGAAAGTGTAGGAGCGACTGAAGAAAATGGTCAATTCACTCTAATTCCTGTCCGACCGGACTGGAGTGATGGATCAGATCTATTAGGCTATGTTGATATAAAGGGTGAATTTCAGGAAGGTCCGTTAACTAGAGTGATACGAGAAGCAACTAATCACAGAGATAAGCCATATTTTGTATTGTTAGATGAGATGAACCTTGCCCGTGTGGAATACTACTTTAGTGATATTCTCAGTGTTATGGAAAGTAAGCGCTGGGAGAAGGGAGAACTTTTAACCTCGTCAATATTACCTGAGGAAATAATTGGAGAGCGCCTAGGAATTCCAGAGAACCTGTATTTTATAGGTACAGTTAATATGGATGAAACAACGCATCCATTCAGTAAGAAAGTACTGGATCGTGCAAACACGATTGAGTTCAATCGTGTGAATTTGAATAACTTTGCTTTCCTAGAGAATGTTGATGAGATAGAAAAGTTAGAGATTCAAAATGAAATCTTATATGGAGAATTTTTGCATTTAAAAGATGCGTATGAAGGAAATCAAGACATTGTACATAGAGCAACTGATCTCTTGGTAGAAGTGAATCGCATTCTCGAACAAATCGGTGCGCATGTTGGCTATCGTGTGCGTGATGAGGTTTGTTTTTATTGTATTTACAATGATCAGGCTGGTTTAATGACATTTAATAATGCATTTGATTATCAGTTGCTGCAAAAAATTCTTCCTCGCCTCGCCGGAAGTGATGCTAGGGTATTACGCGTGTTAGAAGATCTTTATACATTTACTGCAGGAAAGCGAGTTTCTGATGATCAGCTTGAAAATCTAGTGGAGTCAGCAAAACAAGCAACCTATCCTAAATCTGCTCATAAACTCCTTGAGATGGTAAGGAGGTTCCGTGACGATGGCTTTACTTCCTTCTGGACTTAATCAAGAAGAAGTAGAACTTGTCGTGATTGAAACGGATGAACTCACCCTTTACTTGAAGGGAAAGCCTTATCATGAGCGTTACGAAACTCTCATGCAGTATCACGATCGATCTTATTTTCAAGATGAAAAAATGCAACTAGACGTAACAGCAGAGAAACTTCAATCTGTTCATGTGTTTGATGTTCAGAAGGGGGAGCTTGTCGAAAAGGACGAGCACGCCCCTATTTTCTTTGAGAATGTTGTTTATCAGCTCGTTGCTTTTTCTAAGTATGGAAAGTCACTTCGTTTCCATCATGAACATCCTAGCTTAAGACGTGCAGTGAGCATGGTGAAAGCTGGTAGAGATCCAATTCTCATGGGGAACCTTCAGTTTCAAAACGAAATAGGTTACTCCACATTTGATATTTACGATGGGGAGAAGCAGTTACTTGAAGTAACAATTGAGGTATTTCCTTCAAAGCTAAATTATAAAGAAGATTACAATCGACTTTTAAAGGAAGTAAATGAAGAGGTCTATAATCTTGCTTATCATTTTGTGAAAAAGACGTACGTTGGAGCGGTTTCTAAAGTAGAGGAAAAGCCTTCATTAGCTGAATTTTATCGATTAATTCAAGCACATTTTCAAGACTTTCTTCATGCCCTTAAGCGGATTGAAACACAGCCTCATCATGAATTGAAGACGATTCATGAGTATGTTCGGGGCGATCAGCTACGACGAGTTGACTCTAGAGGTAGGAGTTATTTGAGAAAAAGGCCGCATCTTTTGCAGGAGGTTCCAAAAGGGATTGAAATTGCAGGGAAGTCCTATATGCCATCTAAAGGATTAGGTATGAAAAAAGTACTTTCTTATGACACCCATGAAAACCGTTTTGTGAAGTGGATGATGAATCGGTTGATCAACAAGCTAGATGAATTAAGAATGAAAGTGGCTGACCCAGGGTGGAGAAAAGCAGAGGTTGATGAAACTTTACTAGGACAAGTCGATGGAATGAAAAAGGAATTGGAAAGAAAGCTACGCTCGGCTTTTTGGAGAGAGATCGGTGAGCTTGATCGCTCCGTTATGAGCTTAGTCTTACAAATGGCGCCAGGGTACCGAGAATCTTATAAAATCTTTTTGATTTTATCGCGTGGGTTAGCCCTTGAAGGCAGGATTTATCAAATGTCGGTTAAAGATGTCGCTCTTCTTTACGAGTACTGGACTTTCTTAAAGCTCGGACAAATGTTAAGTAAGAAGTACATACCAGTTAAGCAGGATATTATTAAAGTGGATCGTGATGGTTTGTTTGTAATTCTTGTGAAGGATAAGTCAGCACGGAGAGAGTTCAAGCACCCATTAACTAATGAAAAAATTATTCTAGAATTTCAGATGAAGGATCGGAATTTACCTACAGTTACTCAAATGCCTGATACTGTTCTTAAAATCGAGAAAAAAGGAAAAGGTCATCATTATAGCTATATCTTCGATGCGAAGTATCGAGTAGATTTCGCTGTGGAAGGAAGCTATTACAAGGGTAAATATAAGACGCCTGGTCCACTTGAAGATGACATCAATACAATGCATCGGTATCGTGATGCCCTTGTCGTTCAAGAAGAAGGTCCTTATGAACGGTATGCTTTTGGTGCTTATGTCTTATTTCCGTGGTTTGATGAAGAGACATATGAACAACATGACTTCTATAAAAGCATTAACAAAGTCAATATCGGGGCACTGCCATTTTTACCACAATCAACTCGTTTAGTTGAACAGTTTATCGAGCATCTCATTGAAAAAAGTCCAGAAGAGATCCAGCGAGAAGGAATCTTACCTAAAGGGTCGATCCAGGAATGGGAATCTTCTCTTGAGGAGAAAGTGCTTATCGGTATGGTTCCGAGAGAACAAAACTACCAGGCTCACCTTCAAAATCGCTTCTATCATATTCCAGTTAAGCAGTTAAAGAAAGGCTGGCAGGATGCAAGCTACATTGCACTATATCCTAAAAAGGGGGCAGCTAAGACAAATGGTATCACCTGCTACGGTAAAATCGTTAACGTGAGGTTCCTTAAGCGTTATGAAATTTATGAGCTTCCGAAAAATAGCTCGGATGAATATGTTCGATTTGAAGTAGAAGCTTGGAATATGCTCGATAGCGTTATTCGACCCGTTGGGTATGGTATTTCTGTTTATGCTTTATCGACTATTAATTTGCTAAATCAGTCTAGAGAACTTCCAGAGTTGTTTATGAAAACAAAGGAAGAGATAACACTATGGAGATTGTTAAGAAGGTTTTCTAATCAAGTAAGAACAGAGTTAGATAGTACCCATTTAGATAAGGCGACAGGTATTAAGGGATATAGGATGAAGGACATTAGACTTTCTATTGACCAAAGTAAAGATACGTTGAGAATTGAATCTTCAAACGAAGTTAGACAAATTCAATTAAAATGGTTAACTCAAAATCCTTCTACTGTATTTAAGCAGATCTCTGAGTTGCTATCTCTAAAGTAGAATAATCTAGCAATTCCTTTCCAATTTAGATTGTCTTATATTATGATTAAATTAACTGACAATTAAAAGGGGAGAAGGGAATGCCCACCTACAATAAGCTAGTGAGAGATCGTATTCCAGAAATTATTCGTACGAATGGCAATAAGTGCAGTACCGAAATTCTGGACGAAGCTGAGTATAAAAAAGAGCTGCAGCTAAAGTTAAAAGAAGAACTACAGGAGTATCTTGAAGCTCAGGAAGATAGCCATGCGGTTGAAGAACTGGCGGATGTGCTTGAGTTGATCTATTCATTAGTTGAGGTGCATCATTCTTCTGTTGAAGAACTGGAAGAAGTGCGTAGGGAGAAGAGAGAAATTCGTGGTGGGTTTGATGAGCGGGTTTATTTGATTGATGTGGAGGATTAGTGTGGCTTTCGAGTATCTGTTGCATAAGCACTTTGAGGGAAGGCGAGATGATATCTCGTCTTTTTTGATTTGTTCTGACTAAGTGAAGTTAAATGTGGTATTGACTAAATCCGTATATACAAATCATTATCCAAAAAATCTCATAATTACAACAATATGATAACTGTTGTAATTATGTGGTAAAGGTTGTTTAATAGATATAGATTTTCATAAGGGGGAAATTTCATAATGAAAACGAATTGGATTGGGCTTGGTCTAGTCATTCTATTGATACTCACTCAGCCTATATCTGCATTTGCACATTCGGGGAGAACTGATTCAAGTGGAGGGCATAACTGTTCTCAAAAATCAATCGACAAAGGTTTGTGTACAGGATATCACAATCATAATAGTGGAAATAGCGGTTCCAGCAGTTCGTCAAGTAACTCATCAAGTGGATCTTCAACAAGTTCCCAGTCTTCAAACTCATCAAACTCATCAAACTCATCGACTGGTAACTCATCAACTGGTAACTCATCAAATTCTAGTAGTTCATCTCAATCAGAGAAGCCAGCTCCAAAACCAGAGCCGAAAATAGATGAAAAACAAGTTAAAGCAGATGAGTACACGTCTGTAGCAAAAAGTTTAGTAAAAGAAGAAAAGTATGAAGAAGCATTACAGGAAATTGAAAAGGTTTACGACCTTGATAAGGATACAGCTGCTATCGATTCATTTGTTGCAACAACGGTTAGTAGTATGTATTCTAACGCTGAAAATGCTTTAAAAGATAAAGATTATAACGAGGCTAAAAAAGAAGCAAATAAGATTCTGGAATATGATCGGGTAAGCGAAAAAATGGTTAACGAAACAGAAGAATTACTATCAAAGATAGAATCAGAAGAGGAATATGAAGAAGCAATTGAGAGAGCGCAAAATAAAATAGATGAAAAAGCATTCAGAGAAGTTTTTGTAAGTTTAGAAGAAGCTGAAGAAATCAAGGAATCGGATGAGACGGAAAAAATAAGAGAACAAACGATCCAAAAGCTAGAAAAAAATGCAAAGGAACTCTACAGCAACGCAAAGCTAAAACAGGCAAAAACACAGTATAACCTTTTACTTGAAGTAAATAAAAAAGATGTTTACCAAGACATGATTATTGAAATAGAGGGAGAGGAACGTCTTGTGGATACATATGGATTAGATGTTCCTGATAAACAAGGAGATTCTATTTCTTTATATGATCATTTGCAAATAGAGGGAAATGAAACTCCTTATCAAGAGAACGTCGTCGATAAGCTAGAAAGTCTTGTGGGGAATGCGAAGACTAACGTTATCTTTATATTTGAAAAGTCGATAACAGAGCTATTTAATGGTGGTGAAAAGGATGCGGCATAAATCAGAACAACAAGGAAATAGACGTTTTTATCAAAAATCCTGGTTTATGTGGGTTTTTCTTATCATTTTTCCTCCGGTAGGGATCTTCTTATTATGGAAGCATAAAATTTTCAAAAAACCGACACGATTTGTTTTGACAACAGTGGGTGTTCTTTATTTTGCTTCATCATTTTTTCTTTTAGCAAATTCAACTATTCCATTGTTTTATAACCACGAAGAATTTGTGGAAGCCTATCAAGCGGAGGCTAAGGAAGTTAATGTTTCTTTTGAACTTAAGCAAGAAGAAGAAACGGATCATTCCGTTACATCCAAACTTAGCGAAGATCTTACAATCATAGAAAATAAAGATGACGCAGGACAAATTCATGAAGTCGTTTTAGTAGGGCAGGGCGAAGGATCTGATATTGTTTTAGCAATGGGCGTTACCATCGGACTAGCAAATCAAGATCAGTCTATCGATGAAGTAAAAGAAGTAATGAATGAATTAAAATTATTTGATGAAAGTTATGATTTTGAAAACAATGAAACAACTGTTGAGCGTGATACAATTCGATATAACATGAAGTACAAGCAATCAGAAGGATTGTTATTGACAGTATCAAAAGTGAATTAAATTATTGAAGTGTTCTTTTGGGAATTTAAACCCTTGAATGGAATAGCCATTCGAGGGCTTTTTTAGTGAAAAAGATAATCATAATGATTAATGTTAAAAATTGATAATAATTAGCTATTAAGCTCTAAACTTTCCTCCTACCCAAACCGATGGAAATAAATGTAGGTTATTAATATAGGTAGATAGGAGCAAAGGACATGTCATTCATCTTTACTTTATTATTTATGGGCGGTCTTATATTTCTTTTCCGTAAAGTCATTCTTAATGGAAATTTCACAGTATCGAAAGGGCAGGCAGGCGAGAATCTTGTTCGCCGGTATATTGAAAAACTGGCCGAGTATGAAGGGTATCAGATTTCCACGATTCATGATTTATACATACCAAGGGGTGACGGCACAACAAGTCAGATTGATCATGTAATGGTGACGGATAAGGGGATCTTTGTGATTGAAACGAAGAACTATGAAGGCTGGATTTTTGGAAGTGAGAAGGCGCGTTACTGGACGCAAACGATCTATAAGCATAAGCAGAGATTTCAAAATCCTCTTCATCAAAACTACGGACATATTGAGTCGCTTAAAACTTTTTTGGGAGAGAAGTATTCTGAAATTCCTTATTACTCTGTCGTGATTTTTACAAACCGTTCTGAGCTGAAGCTTAAGGGACCTTTCCAAAATAGTGATGTGATTCATCCAGAGTATTTGAAACGGATTGTTGATCAGTATCCTGGTGATGTTCTTCCTTTGTTTTCACAACAAGAAATACGTGTGAAGCTGAAGGTGCTTGAAAAGCGGGATAAGGAAAATATCAAGGAAGTGCAGCGGGCGCACATTGATGGAATCCAGAGGCAGAAAAAGATTAATCAGACGAAGGTGAATGCGAATATTTGCCCGAAGTGTGGCGGGAAGCTGGTGCAGCGAACGGGGAAGAGGGGCGAGTTTCTTGGGTGCTCTAGTTTTCCGAAGTGTCGTTTTGTTGCGTGAGGGATGAAGCGTGAAAAGTGGATTTTAGATACTTTATCTTTGGCTATGTTAAATGACCCTGTAGATAAATGTGGTAAAATTAAACTGTTAAAGTAATGGATAATAAAAGTGATAGAAGAAATAATGGATCCATTTTTACTCTTTCTTTTGATTTTTTAACATTACGAAATTTCCCTATTATAGGAGCGTTCTAATATGAAAACCAAAATGAACTATTTCATCTTATTTTTAACGATTATTTTTATAGTTGGTTGTACCAATTTAGAAAAGGCATCCAATAAAGATGCAGAAACAAATACACAAGAAGTAAGTACAGTTGAAACAAATGAAAATAGTGAAAAAGAAGAATCGAACACTACGGTTGTTGATGAGCCAGTAGAAGAGGAAACACCAGACCCAACAGAAGATGAACAGTTCGCAGGATACAAACTTATTGAAGTTGATGGTGGAGATTTGTCTGGACATCGAGAACCTAACGTCGTCGTGGATATTGGTTACGGTGACCGTGAATATTGGGCATTTACGAATGAATACGGACAACTCGTACGCGTTGTTGCTGACGAAATCATTCTACAAGATGATCGTAACGAACCTGTATTATCGTCTGGACGGTACTATTCTGATGAGGCAAAGGTTCCGGGCGTCGAAAGTGACGTGTTAGATGAAGGACATATTATTGCTGATTCTCTTGGAGGGGTATCGAATGCTTATAACATTACCCCACAAGAGAGTACACTCAACCGACATGGTGATCAAGCTTATATGGAAGACGCGATCCGTAGCTCAGGTGAAGCTACTGATTTCGAAGCCATTATCACATATTCGGATACGGAAAAGCAGATACCTTCAAGTTATGAGTACACGTATACGTTGGATGGAAATGAGATCGTTGATACATTTGAAAATGTGAACCCTGATGAAGTTAATGCATCACTCGGATTAACTGAGAGCGAGCCTGACGATTCAACTCCTTCAGACACAGAGGGTGATATTTCTAGTATTGATACAAACGGGAATGGACAAGTGACGATTAAAGAAGCAGAGGCAGCGGGTTATAGTATGCCGATCATGAGTGATCATTGGTTATATCCTTATATGCGCGATAACGATAACGACGGTATGGTAGGTGAATAAGAATTCAGAAAAAATATAGAAGGTAACACGTAAAGGGTAGATTGGTAATCTAAATGGATAAGCATTCTCTTGATCCAGGACATTCTATAAGGCAGACCCCCGTTCTACCATTTTGTTTCAGGGTAGATTATTCCAGAAAATATACACTTAGCTGTTTTTTTTATGTCTTGTTACGACTAACTTTTGAATTCAGAAATAGGTATTTGAAACAAAAGTACATAGAGGAGTGAAACCAATGGATTTAACCCCTTCTGACCTAAAAGCAAAAGACATCTACAAACTACTAACCGGCTCCGTTGTTCCAAGGCCGATTGCCTGGGTATCAACCGTGTCTGAAGACGGCGTTCATAACTTAGCACCATTTAGTTTCTTTACCGTTGCTTCCATCCGGCCTACCATTCTCGCGATCTCCATCGGACCAGGGACGGGGGAGCGTGAGGGTACGGAGAAGGATACGCTCGCAAATATCCGGATTCAAAAAGAGTTTGTCATCAATGTGGTGTCGAGCTCTCTTGGAAACGAAATGCAAAAAAGTGCAGAAAACGTACCTGCGGAAGTCGATGAATTTGAGCATGCTGGTTTAACACCGATCGATAGTAAGACGGTGCAACCGAAGCGGGTGAAAGAAGCGTCGATTCATATGGAATGCAAGCTCCATCAAATTATTCCGCTTGGATCGAATGCCCTTGTTCTTGGGGAAATGAAGCACTATCATATTCAGGATGAGGTGTATCTAGGAAACTATAAAATCGATCTCGAAAAGCTTTCTCCTCTTGGCAGGCTTGCGGGGAACTATAGTGAGAGTAAGGGGTTTTTTACGTTGCCGAGATGAGGTTAACAAAGTTACTTTCATCAACCTGCTTTCTAACTTGAGTCCCTGTAGCATACTTTAAAGCGTGATGGAAGAGTATCTGTTCGCTCAGGGTGTCATTTTTAGTATAGGGATAGGGAGGGGCTGATGATATTGAACCAGGAAATCCACTACAAAGAAGTCCAGCGTCCAAACCAGGTCTGGATCTGGGCGATTGTAATAGGCATCGCGATATTAATGTGGATTGGCTTTTTCCGTCAGGTCGTGATGGGCATTCCATTTGGGAGTAAGCCAGGTACTGATATGGAAGTGATCATGTTATGGATTATTTTCGGAATTGCTTTTCCAATCGTTATGCTCGGATGGCTGCGACTCATTACTGAGGTGAGGGATGATGGGGTTTATGTGCGATTTGTCCCATTTCATCTGACACCCCGTGTTTTCTTATATAAGGATATAACGCATTATGAGAGTTTGAACTACCGGCCACTACGAAGGTTTGGTGGATGGGGGATCCGATGGAATTTTAGTGGTGAGAAGGCTTATTCCATTAGCGGGAAGCAGGGCGTTTTGATGGAAGTGAACGGTGAGAAGGTTTTGATTGGATCACGGGAACCGGAGCGTTTGGTGGAAGTGATGGATCGGGTGAGTAGAAACGAAAGTAAGTAGATACGCTTGTAAACAGCATAAGAGGTTCATAGGAATAGTCCTTTTCTCTTGGTAGAAAAGGACTATTTTTGTGGAATGCGTCGAAAGACATAGAAAAGAGGGAAAGAGAGGGTATTCTAGGTTTAGAAATTAATGGAATATATGAGAGCGATCATTTCCTGCTCGACAATACAGCGGCTATACCTAACTAGACGTACACATAGACTTCATTTGTTGTGAAACGAGGTTTGGTCGAAAAGGAGGTTGCGGTGCTAAACGAACTAGAAGAGTTTAAACGTTATTTGGAGCGCATGAAGTATCGGGCAGAAGCCGAGGCGTTGGAAGCGTATCTAGGAAAGGTAAGGGAAGCTAGATTTGATATCGATGATAGTAAACGAGTCTTTGATCACCATCATTCGACTTATTCGACGAATTGGGTTGGAGAGTCGCGACAAGCTTTCGAGACCCTCATGGGAGAACTCGAACAAGCCTCTCAAAGTGTGTATGCGGTTCATGAGGAACTGACCTCTGCGATTAACGAAGAAATCGACCGACTTCTTCAGAAAGCGGAGGGCCTAAAGTGACGAGAATAGCAATTAAACCAGAACAATTAGACCAGCTGGCAAGCGGCATCCAGGATGCCGAGCGAAAAGCGGATGAAGCGATCAGCGATTTTAAATGGAACTATCAATCTCTTCTAATGAACATCACGGGCGCGAACACCGGTAAGATTGATGCCCTTCAAGCGGAGTTGCAATATGAAATGCGCAAATACCGGGACAAGCTCCATGACCTGCAGGCGGCAGTGAAATTAACCGAGAAAAAAATGACGGAAGAGGATCGATCGCTTTCGGCAAAGTTCGGCCTTATGGCATTAAAATTTAGTGGCTTGAACAGGGTGTTCCAGGATTATGATCCCGTCACGGGAGAAGCGTTAAGCTGGAGTGAACATTTTTTTTGGGAAAATCCACTGACGGCTTCATACAGTGGTGCATTTGGAGAAGTGTTTCCAGACCTGCAATATGCTTTAAACCCACAGGTCATCCAGAGTAGGATGAAGCAAACGTATGAAAGTGTCGTGCTTGATCCTTTATCGAAAACGACGGCTTATCTAGACGATGTGCGCCGGGATGTGTCGCACAGTGTAGTTAGGTACTCAAGCTATGTGGATCGCTGGTGGGGAGAGACGCAGCAGAAGGTTGATGAAGCGCGGAACACGGCACGGAGCTTTTTAGGTGATGTGTTAAAGGGTGTGCAGGTTGGAAGCGGGAATGCAGTAGAGGATGCGATTGATGGGTTTAAGGAGCTTAACGCGTTAGCTGAAAAAGCATTTGGACCAAACCTTGCTGTGTATCGCGATGAAGAAGATCTCCCTGAATTACTATTTAAAAGCTTAGAAACGATAAACTTCTATAAGAACATCTTTGGTGATCCAAAAGGCAATGTCCAGAAGGTGTTGGATGTACCGAAATACATGTGGCAAGGATTTAAAGAAGCCTGGGATCGAGACTTTGTGAACGGCGACGCCGAAAGTCGAACGGCATTCATTACTTACGGTCTAACATCATTAGGAATTGGAGTAATAGGAGACAAAGGTCTCGGCAAAATCGGAACAACCGCAAAAACGATTGAAGACGTTGCGGATGCCGCGAAGAATGTTAAGGTTGAAGGGAAGGGTGCTCAACCGGCGTTAGCTGGAGCGGGTGCTGGGGCAATTTCTAAAGGTGGCGCTCCTTATAATGTGTGGAATGATCCGGTTTCGCGGATCAAGACTGAGATTGATCGGGTTTATGGTGGGAAGGGTAGTAAGGTTACTAATGGTTCGGATAAATTAAAGTCAGCAAAAGATATTTATAAAGTTTCACCTAAAAGTGTTAACCAAGCGCTAGTAGGATACGAGCAAACTCATAAATTCACAGCACAATTTAGGGGATTTGAAGTAAAAGCACAGCGTTCCTTATCACATATGTCTGATAAACAATTGATATACTTATTTAAAAAAGGTTACTCACCAAAGGATGGAGCAAATGATACAATTATACTTCATCATCATGAACAACAAATTGAGGGACCAATGATTGAGATGCCTAATAGATACCATGATTTAGGTAATAAGAGACAACATCCATTTGGAAATTCAGGTGGAGTTGGCAGTGGAGAAGCTAGGATTGAATTTAATACTTGGCGTAAAGAATATTGGAAGGCAAGATACGCCAATGAAATGATTAAAAGGGGGATCATTGAATGAAGATAGAAATATTAAATGCTATCGATGAAGAAGTCGAAATGTGCCCAGAAGCCTTTGGGGGACCTCTTAATATTGAGGAAGTAAACCAAGCAGAAGATGAACTAAAAGTAAAATTGCCAGAGGATTTTAAAGAATTTCTTTTGAGATATGGTTCTGGAGCAGCTGGTGAGGCTATTATTTTGGGATTGAAAGAGGCAGAGTTTGTTGCAACACCATCATTTGTAGAGAAATCTTTACATTTTAGAAAAGTACTCCCTAAAGGGTATGAAAATTTTACTGCTATTGGTATTGACGGTGCAGGGAATCCCGTAGGATTTAATTTCCCGAATACAGAGATTATTACATTTGACTTGAATTTTGGTGGGAAAAATATTATAGCAGAGAGTTTTGAGGAGTACTTAGAGAAAGCAATACGTGAAGAATTAAATATACATTTTTAAAATCCAAGATATAAATTGCAATAAGATAAACTAAAGTAAATTAACTGTAAGCATTTGATTGCATATTAGGCAACAAGTGCTTTTTTGAGAGAAATTAAGGCTTTTGGCAAGATAAAATGCTTGTATGCATCACAAAGGCGGTTCCAAAGGAAATTAATTATGAGAATATTAAAGGTTATGCGGACAGGTACCTCGTTCCACTAAAGAAAGACAGAAATAGAGGGAATAAACCAACCTATGTTATCTTTTCGCTCCACCATCGCGTGTACGTTTCTCATGATACAAAAATTCTAAATAAAGTGAAAGGGAGCATTAATTATTCCACTAATTAATGCTCCCTTTCTTTATGCGATGGAGACAACAGAACCGTCCCGACGATTATGAAATGCGCAAATACCGAGACAAGCTCCATGACCTGCAGGCGGCAGTGAAATTAACTGAGAGAAAAATGACGGAAGAAGATCACTCGCTTTCGGCAAAGTTTGGTCTTATGGCATTAAAATTTAGTGGTTTAAACAAGCTGTTTCAGAATAATGATCCTATCACGGGAGAAGCATTAAGCTGGAGCGAACGTCTTTTTGGAAAAAATCCACTGACGGCTTCATACGGTGGTGCATTTGGAGAAGTGTTTCCAGATCTGCAATATACCTTAAACCCACAGGTGATTCAGAGTAGGATGAAGCAAACGTATGAAAGTGTCGTGCTTGATCCTTTATCAAAAACGACGACTTATCTAGACGATGTCCGCCAGGATGTGTCGCATAGTGTGGTCAGGTACTCAAACTATGTGGATCGCTGGTGGGGAGAGACGCAGCAGAAGATTGATGAAGCGCGGAATACGGCACGGAGCTTTTTGGGTGATGTGGTAAAAGGTGTGCAGGTTGGAAGCGGGAATGCAGTGGAAGATATGATTGAGGGATTTAAGGATCTTAACGCATTAGGTGAAAAAGCATTCGGACCGAACCTTGCTGTATATCGCGATGAAGAAGATCTCCCTGAATTACTATTTAAAAGCTTAGAAACGATAAACTTCTATAAGAACATCCTTGGTGATCCAAAAGGCAACGTTCAAAAGGTGTTGGATGTACCGAAATACATGTGGCAAGGATTTAAAGAAGCCTGGGATCGAGACTTTGTGAACGGGGATGCCGAAAGTCGAACGGCATTCATTACTTACGGTCTAACATCATTAGGAATTGGAGCAATAGGAGACAAAGGTCTCGGCAAAATTGGAACAACCGCAAAAACGATTGACGATGTTGCGGATGCCGCGAAGAGTGTTAAGGTTGATGGGAAGAGTGCTCAACCGGCGTTAGCTGGAGCGGGTGCAGGGGGAACTTCGGTTTCTAAAAGTGGCGCACCTTATAATGTGTGGAATGATCCGGTTTCTCGGATTAAGACTGAGATTGATCGGGTTTATGGTGGGAAGGGTACTAGTAGGAAATTCAGTGGGTATAATTATTGGGATAAGACTATTGAATTTAATCATATAAAAGTTTATCAAAGAGACGATATTATTAATCCTAATAAAAAAGATGCGCGAGGAAGAACAAATCTCGATAGGATGAAAAAAGGTTTAGCTCCACTTGGCCCTGATGGAAAATCAATAAATCTTCATCACACTACTCAGCGAAATGAAAGTTCTATAGCAGAGGTTACATCAACCTTTCATAAAGAAAATAGTCTCGTAATTCATATCAATCCAAATAAAATCCCTTCTGGTATTAATAGGAAAGAATTTAACAAATGGCGAAGTGAATATTGGAAAAATAGATACAATGACTATATATTTGGGAGTGAATCATAAAGATGAGTATTGATCATTATCATAAAGCAAAAAAATATATTTTAAATGAAGAGGATACAGCCGACTTTGTTGGAGGTCGTTCAAATGAATTAATACAGTTAGCGGAGCAAGAGTTAGGCTTTAAGTTTACCGGCGCATATCTTGACTTTTTAAAAACATTTGGAGCTGGTAATTTTGGTTCTCAAGAGATCTATGGAATAATTGACCGAGATTTTGAAAATTCTGCGGTTCCGGATGCAATATGGTATACATTAACAGAACGCAAGAATATATATCTTCCTAATCACCTTTTAGTTATTTACGATAGTGGATTCGGTGAACTATACTGTTTGGATTTTAATCAACTGGATGATACGGGAGAACCACAAATAGTTTCTTTTGATACGGGTGTAGAAATAGAGAATCAAATTTATGAGTTAATTGCGAACGACTTTGGAGATTTTCTACTTGATTTAGTGATGGAAGAAATGGAGTAATTATGTTGCATTAAGAATTATCGCTTTAGCCTCGTGGGAACGGTTCTCATGATGCAATAAATTGAGCATCTAAGCATCGCGGGGATGGTTCTCATAATGCAATATTTCGAAAAACGTTAAAAGAAGCATTCATTATTCCAATAATGAATGCTTCTTTTATTTATGAGGTGGAATCACCAGAACCGTCCCGGCGATTCCTGGACAGCCATAACCTCGCTCCCACTTTGAAACGGTTCGATCAGAAATGTTCATTAGATCGGCTAATTGCTTCTGAGTAAGGCGTTTTTCCTTCCTCAAACTATAAATTAGTTCTCCCACTTTGCTATTGTTCATCGTATTCTCCTCCTACTACGTTTCTATCTTATAAGCTAAAAAGCTCAGTAACAACAAACGTTCCGTAGAGTTTTTTATAAAGAAACAGGGTGACGATTCGAGATTGAAAAAAGGTCTGATTTGGTCTTAATAGTTTAGGTCATTTTATCGTGGGTGATTCGCACTGATTTTTTCATATCATCCAAAGGTCACGCTTTTTATGAAGCTTGTAAAAATTGTTGGGAACATCTACTTAAAAATGAGAGAACGCTCACTAGCTCATATGAACCAACTTTGATTATATGTCTTTGAACGGTAGAACATTGTTTGAAAATTATGCTAGATTTAAGGCGCGCTCATACATAAAAGAAACATACTGCTTGATAAAAGAGGTTACTACGCTTTGTTATGTCTCAGTTCTTTTTTGACTTAAAAGACTATTAATATCTCTTACGCCTGAACGAAGGTGTTAGGACATAAATAATCAAAAAAGTAGGAGGCATTACTATGTTAAAGAAATCGATTTTAGTTGTTTTTACGTTGGTTCTGTTGTTTAGTGGATATCAATTTGGTCTTCCGTCGGCTCTTGCGCTCCCTCCTGGAACGCCGTCAAAGTCTGCCGCACAATCTCAATTGGATTCCTTGACTGTACAGTCTGAAGATTCTATGTCTGGATACTCACGTGATAAATTCTCACACTGGATTGGACAGGGGAATGGCTGTGACACGCGTCAATTGGTGCTGCAGAGGGATGCTGATTATTACAGCGGTGACTGTCCTGTAACGTCTGGTAAATGGTACAGCTACTTTGATGGCGTGCAAGTGTATGACCCGTCTGATTTAGATATCGACCATATGGTTCCGTTGGCAGAGGCGTGGCGTTCAGGAGCAAGTAGTTGGAGCACACAAAAGCGAGAGGATTACGCGAATGACCTTGATGGTCCGCATCTTATTGCAGTAACGGCAAGCAGCAACCGCTCCAAGGGTGATCAGGATCCGTCTACTTGGAAGCCAACGCGTTACAGTGCTCACTGCGGGTATGCAAAGTGGTGGATCAATACGAAGTATGACTATGATTTAAGCCTTCAGTCTTCAGAGAAATCGGCTCTTCAAAGCATGCTGAATACGTGTAGTTATTAATTAGGGTTTGATCGTTTCGACAAGCTGAGGAGGTGCGCTCAAATGAAACAAAAGTCGTCTATTTTCACTGCAACTCATGGTGTTATGACCGAAGAAGTAGGTGTGATTAGCGGGGAGCTTGAACTGGTGACTTCCTGTGATGAGAAAGGCGGACTCACGCTTCGCATCACGTATGTAGGAGCAGAGGAGTGGTACACGCTCCCTGGGAAAGAATACCGCTTACACGATGCGCGTGACCATGAAGTCATTCATCGTTTGCTCGTTTCGGTGCTTGAGCGCTCTTAAAATTCGACAAGTGACAGGCACCAAAAGGGGTCAGGTGCGTACCTGACCCCTTCTCCTAGCACTCCCTTCTTCAACCATGTATCCCCCCAACCAACCAACTCTTAGCCCGATGAAACCCTACAGGAATTTGAATAATTGTCGTTTTCTGTCCAGCCTCCAGTTCATAAATGGTATCACAACCATTGATATCAAAACCAAGCAGGGGATGACCGTTCATGCCAAGTGCGCTGGCTGATAACAATATTCGCTGAAGAAGCATCCCCGCTTCCATATGTTGTATGCGGTAGCCTCTGTAGCCAAGGTCGGCTTTGTGATACGTGCGATCTCCGGCAATATGAAGGCAGATTGGAACTTGATGCAGATTAACGTTATGAAGGGACATTCCGGCCTGGAGGTCTAAACGAAAGTCACCCTCTTTAATGGGTAAAAGGGAATGTGAAGTAGGGTCATACCGATAAGCCCCGTTCGGAATGCCATCAACCTGATAAAAGCACCCGTAAAGAGAGACGCGTGACAATTGTTTTTTTTCTTTATCTAAATCGTTAGCGTACCGGTAGGAATCGGTGCTTTCCTTCAAAAGGGAAGCGAGCTGAACCTGATCGATTCTTTGTCCGTTAAAATCCATTTCTGGTGAATAGCGATTCTGACAAACGGAAGCTAAATTTTTGGTTCTCTCTCTTGCTTTAGGCAAAGCAACCTTTGGCTTTTTTTCCAGTTTTTCTTCGCTTTTCTTAAGACCTCGGATTAACTCGGTTGTTTCAAGCAGCGTAGCATGATGAACCTGTGCGATTTCAGGAAACGGTAAGACGTTTTGAGAACGTTGGTAATGCGTTGTTTTGATTTTAGGAATTTCTTTAACCAACTCTGCTGCTGAACATTCTCCAGGCGCATCTTCATGCACGATATTATGCTTTGATAGCGGAATGACCGCGTAAGTACTTTCCTCCAGTTCTTCTAGCCCCAGTAAGTGATTGATCGCTGAATCTAGAAATTGAAAATGAACCTTCGGATAGAAGCGAAAACATTTACTAACCTCCAATAGCTGACCAATAAGTGCCCCCGCATCCAATCCTTGAAGACGATAGGAAAAGTTGTTGTATTTAAAAAAGTTCTTCCAAAACATCGTCGTGATGATGACGGCCCCAAAACAGCTCGAAAGGTTAGAGCTACTTCCTAGTGCGCTGTTTAAGTAAGAATCAAAATAACCTTTACGTAACAAAAGAAGACGATGATGGGCAACATCATAATGGTAAATCCCATTCGGTAGTTCATCTAGTTTAAGATATAGATACAGTTCACTTGGATATAAGCCGCCTCCTGATGGGGGGAAGCGGCGGAATGATTGCATCGTTTCCGTTGATTCGCCACCCTCGTCAGATGGAAAAGCTGTCTGACTAATCTGAGACAGCCCATAAACATACCAGAGAAAATAACCGATTGTTTTCAGATCGGGCGTTGGGTGAAACGATGATTCTTGAATAGCGAATGGAACATCATGAGCAAGAGCGTATTCCGGCAAATGACGATAAATCTTAAATGGAAGGGGAGCATCGTCCCAATTCACTTCCCAGTTCGGTGGCGTCACTAGGTCATTTCGGAAATGCAGTTGATGTAGGAACAAATCAAGATTCATCACTAACCTCCTTGCCACGTTAAGGGAACGGATGCGGATAAGGGTTAAGCTCCTCAACTGTTAGTTCGCGATCAACATATCCGAGTTCTTTTGGAACTTTTAATACTCTGCTTAAGCCTGTGATGCGTCTCAGGTGATGGCCAAAAGTCATCGGCAGCATGCCTGGAATGATGACCTTTGCGCAGTGAAGTCCGTTCCGATGAATTTCAGGTGTAGTTTGATCAACGACGATGACATCCAAGTCCAAACGGCGAAAGGTTTGTAACATCGTATTTAGATCATCCGTGAGGTCGGCATGATGTTTTGCCGGTTGAAAAGCTTCTTGGAATGTTTGCATAGGTCGATTCTGATTTAGTAAAAAGTGAAGGCGTTCTTCCGCTTCAGGAAGTCCGTATACCATGCCGTGATCATCCATTTTCTTCACGAGAGAAGAGTCGTGATACATGGCTAGAAATTCATCTTTCTTGTTTTTAAAATCTTTATTTAACGGTGGGATCAGTCCAACACTCTCAAAGATTGCACTTTTTACAGCTCTCACAGGGTCGAGATGTGCGCCAGCCGCACACATCAGATTTAAGCGATCGGTATGAGAAGTGCGGTTCTTCGTAATCGTTAAGATGCAGGGGATGTTGTGTTCCATCGTTGCATTGTATAAATAAAGATCATAGCCTAGTACTTCTCGCATGCGGTCGATCATCAAATCGAGCTCTTCGTCATTTGATGAGACTGGATCAATCCGAGGAAGAGAGAGCTTTGCATACCATGTTAATAGAAAAGAGTCGCGTTCAAGCACTTCCATCATGCCGTAGAAAATCGCTTCTTCAAGACTTCCTCCGATCGCACAGCCATTAGACGTTTCAAACACAAACCCGTCGCCGCAGCCCATGCTGTAATAAGCGAGCCGCTCTGGCACGAGAATCGGCTTTTTTTCAATAAGAGAGTAGCCCCACACCCAGTTCATTTTTCGATCAGGATGAAATGGAGCGAATGGATAGCCTTGCTCTGCATACTGTTCATCGGCATGAACGCCGAGCTTAAGAGGGTTCAAGGCTCGATCCAGATTGCGATAGGAATCGTGAACAACGGTTCTTTTACCTTTTGGATCAATGCCACAAGACCGCTCCAACCCTTCCAATATCGCTGTCATTTCACTCATCGCATACGAATTTGTTCTTCCTGCAGAGCCTTCATTTCCATTAAACAGAGGAAGGTTAACGATCGCATCAGCATACGGTGTTTCAAAATCGATCATAAGACGATTTAATAGACCTGTTCGTGGATCGAGATAATCTCTTGAAAGTACGTTGCTTAAGTCGTCCATCGAACGACATCGATAGCTATCTTCACTAATTTTCAAACTTGGTTTAAGCGTAATCACCGCATCCGTTTCGGAGTCTTCGGGCAAATGACTGCAAACGGAACAATAGGCGTCTGGTAAGATACGATGGCGAGAGCTCTCAAGGGAACCTAAATTGGTAAATTGAATCACCCTTTCTAATTGAGGAGACTTAAGATGTACCACATTGTGCACTTCATTTTTGATTAGTTGAGCCATTTGAAGAAGTCCCGTTTGAGAGAGCCATTCATCACGAATATCGCCATCGGCCTTGCTTAAAACCTGTTGAATTTTCCATAGATCTTCCCGGTCGTTCGCTGCCATCATCTTTCTTGTATCCGCACATTGTGAACAGCCTTCACGACCGGGGCGAACGAGCGGACCAACGACACCTTCACCAAATGATAAGAAGCCCCGTAGCCAATCGATACCGTGCTCCCGCGCCACTTCCTCCGCAAGTTTATGGATCGATGGATTCCAATAGTCATGGATGACGAGCAACAATGTCGTATTCTTAGGAATCGCCTTCTCTAAGTCTGGAAGGAGAGTGAGGTGATGGAAGGGAGCCAGTTCTTTCGCTACGCGTTGTTGTAACATGCCATTTCCTACTAGTGTAATATTAGCGCTCACGTCGTCTCCCCCTTCCTAACAACACACCGTAGACATCTAGATATCCATCTTTTTCAAAGGTTTCGAGATTTATTTTTACAATGGAAAGCTCCTTTTTTTGTTGTTCGAAAAGGTCCACCACGGAACGAAGAATGTTAGCCTGGTCGTTCGTGTCATAGGCAGGAATATCAATGGATTGAACTGCTTTTTCTTCAAACTGAATCGTTGAAAAAGACGGAGCTGCCGAAGTTGATTTGTTTTGTGCCTCTTTAACTGCCTGAAGAAGCGCGCCGCGCAAAGCCAGCGTGAGAGTAAATCCGATAGTTCCGTACCAGCGGTTATCTTCCGCTTCCCTCCATACGACAGGAAGTCCGTACACATCTTTCCCTAAGCCTAGCTCCGGCACTTTCTTCATGGTCGATAAAACTTTCAAATAGTAGTTACAGAGATTGTCTTCAACTTGATCGAAGGAAAGTTTGGATATGTTTGCAGTGCACTGATCCGCTTTCTCATTCCACTCCTCTTCAAGTGTTTTTTGCAGAGCCCGGCTAACTCCTTCAATGAACGTTTCTCCAGCTCCAATATGAAGGTCGGTTTGTATATAAGGACAATTCTCCAATTGAGAGGGAAGTGATGAGATGATCTTCTCCTTTAAAGGAAGTACGTACTGCTCAATTCCGGTCAAACCAGCTTCTCGCCTCGCTTCTTCGTGGGTTAAAGCGGCAATTAGGATACTCGGATGTCGTAAAGAAGGGTCATCTGGTTGTATGTTAACCGTTTGAATTTCACATTGAGCTAAAGGTAATTGATTCAGCTCGCCTTCTTCCCACTTATGGAAAATACCTAACTCGCTTGAGGTTAACTGACTGAAATAGTAGAGAAGTTCGTTTTGAGCTTTTTTTCCATCATTTGTCCTTATCTTTTCTAATACGTTTTCTACCCTTATAACGTCGAGCTTTGCTGATACGAGCGGATGAGGTTGATACGGATGCCATTTGCCTTCAAGTGTCTCGAGGTTAAGGAGATACATTTGGTTGTGCGACAGCACAGGGATGCCCGTGCTCTTTTTAAATAATTCAAATACGATCACATTCGCTAGCATTGCACCTGCTGGGGAAGAGAGTGAGCTCGTTTGTTCGTTCCGGTTCATGCTTCGCCATGCAGATTCCCAGCAGCCGGAATCGGGGCTTACAAGTGGGCCAGCCACACCAACCTTTCTAGGGCAGAGTGCTGGGATGAATAGTTTTCTTTTTTCTTGGCAGGCATGAAGGATGGTTCGTAGTTCTTTGACATTTCCTTCTTGTGATACGTATAAAATCGCATCGAATGGCTCGACCAGGGCATCCCATGAGAGCGGATCATTATCCTTTGTTAATGTGAGTTCAATAGAAACTTCAGGGTCTGTTTGTCTCGCAGCCGCCTCTAATTCCCTTATTCTTTGTTGACTGGTGTTCGTGTTTGTTAGTAACGTATGGAACCGGGGCAAGCCGGATGTAAGTAAAGATGACACTAATCCAATTAACATGGATTCTTCTCCGATAGCTAAAACGTTTTGCTCTCGGTATCGTTGAAACCGGTAAGCTCCTGAATCACAGAAACTTTCGATGTATTCAATCTGTGCAGCGAATTTCTCCACCACATGTGGTTTCAACTGATGGGAGCGGTCTTTACTAATGTCATGAAGAAACCCATTCGTAAAGAGGGAATCGGTAATCTCGTAAACACGATTACGATAGGGATCTGGTAATCCATCTGTTAAGCAAGCTAGCGAATATTCCCCGTTATACATTGGAATAAGCTTTTCTATCCATTGATGAATCGTGCTACCTTCCATACGAAACGAACCTGAATTGTTTCTAAAATAAACGCTCCCGTTCGGCTCTGGCATGAAGAAAGTGCCCTTCTTTAGCTTTAAACGCATAGAAGGATGAATATTCATCATCAGACACCTCCTGATTCACTGATCTGACTTCATACTAGGAGTCTATGTTCGTTGCTTTGTCTCATATGTGTGGACAAAATCGCGACACCACGGCTGACGAATTTCAAATGAGTTTACTGACACAAAGTAAGGATAGTTTAAGTAGGATAAGGGGTTGGATATTTATGTTAAAGTTGAGATGGAAAGTGAAAAAGTTATTTCTGAAAAGGGCAGCAATTTTCAACAATTTGCTAAGAGATAATAGACAATTTGAAACGAATGTTCATGCCTATTTTATGAAGAATGAGAGGCCATACGCATGGACTATTTGAGGGGATTCTGTCTCCTATAGGCAATGGCATTCAAAACAACTCCTTCAATAATGCGATAACCGAAAATGAAACCGAAGAATGAAGGGAGTCTTTAATAATGAAGAAAAAGAAGAAACTCATCCATTCCGAATGGAGATGGAGTGTGCTGGCTTTGGCGGTTTTCATCGGAGGGAGCTTTGGAAGTCAACTCGTCTTTCTGCCTGATGTTCCCTATTTACCTCCTATCTATGGGGCTTTAACCGGTTCTTTATTACTAGTTATCGCGAATGTGATTTACGTTCTTTATAAGAGAAAGAAAAATACCAGGGCGGGGGATGAGAAACAAAACCACATGTAAGTTTGTGGCAGATGAACGAGAAGAGTTCGTGAACGCGACTAATCGTGCAGTGGAACTTGATGATCAAAAAGTGATTAAAACACCTCCAGTCTTGACTTACGATCTTATTACGGATGAAAACACTTACCAAACATTTCATTTATGGATGACTGAAACCGGAGAAGGATTCATTCAAAGTCTTTTGTTGGAAGATCGTTTCACTTACCGATTGGAGGAAGGAGCGGTAACCGATTTAACCACCTTTTTGAACAACGAAGGAAATGTTGATCTTAGTACTCATATTGAGTTTGAACAATAAAGAACTTAGAGACATTCCTCTCTAACAAAGCATTTCTCCGAGATGGAGAAGTGCTTTTTTAATGAAGGTAAAGGTTGAGAAGAGGGAGAGTTCGAAACGTCCTTTGGTCTATAAACTAGCGAACAGGATGCTTAATGAGCTATCTACAGAACCCAATAGAAATATAAGTCTTCCCTCTTCTGAAATGTGTCCATTTACTTAAAACCTTCCTATGCGCATTGATTTTAATATAGATGTCTATTACCATAAAGATGTATTCAAAATACTTCTTTAAAAACCGGTTCATACACCTGTTCTTTTATCCGGCATCTACTATCACGGTTCATTAAGTGATCGATTGATTGAAAAAGCAAGAGAGGTGTATAAGGACTAGAAACATTGCCAACATTAGATCAGAAAGGGGTTATGACATGTTAAACGAAAATACAATTAAGATCGTCAAATCAACTGCTCCGGTATTGCAGGAGCATAGCCAGGAGATCGGGGAAAGATTCTATGAATTGTTATTCTCGCGCGTACCAGATCTATATAATATGTTTAACCAAACGAATCAAAAATTAGGTACTCAACAAGGAGCACTTGCGTACGGCGTTTATTTAGCTGGAGCCAATATTGATAATCTAGAAGAAATCGAGTCAATGGTAGAGAGAGTGACTGAAAAACACCGGGCTCTAGGTGTTCAGCCTGAACAATACCCAATTGTAGGGAAAACGTTACTTGAAGCAGTTAAAGATGTTCTGGGCGATACGGCAACAGACGAGATTATCGATGCCTGGGGAGAAGCTTACACAGCTATTGCAGATATTTTCATTAAAACAGAAGCTAAGCTCTACGAACAAACAGATCAGAAACAGGGTGGATGGATCGGAAATCGTTCTTTCTATGTCGATCGTAAGGTGAAAGAAAGCGATGTTATTACTTCATTTTATTTAAAACCAGAGGACGGTGGTCCTATTGCGTCTTATAAACCTGGCCAGTATCTCACGTTAGAAGCCAATATAGAGGGTGAACAATATTCTCATATGAGGCATTATAGTTTGTCAGATGCTCCTAATAAAGATTATTACCGAATTAGCGTTAAACGTGAGGATGCCGTAGACGATGCACCAGCCGGAATAGTATCAAACTATCTTCATCATGATATTTCTGAAGGTCACACACTATCTATTGCAGCACCAGCAGGGGATTTCACCTACACAACTGACGACCAACCGATTGTGTTGATTAGTGGAGGTGTAGGAATTACACCGATGTTGAGCATGCTGAATAGCCTGGTTGAGAACGGTTCGAATCGTGAAATCACGTTCATTCATGCTGCTCAAAATAGCAATGTACATGCAATAGGGGAGCACGTAGAGAAGTTAGCGAAAGAAAATTCAAACGTTTCTTATTATGTGTGTTATTCTGATCCAACTGAACAGGATCGCGCTGAGCTTCGCTTTGATAAAGAAGGGTTGATTGATTTAGATTGGCTTCAATCGGTCTTATCTAATCATCAAAAAGACTTTTACTTTTGTGGTCCCCTTCCCTTCTTGAAATCTGTAAATGAATCGCTTAAAGAATGGGGAGTACCAGCAGAGAGACGTCACTATGAGTTGTTCAGTCCTGTTAGTACAATTGAGGAAGAATAGCTCCCTACTAAAAGTGATAGATAAGCCGATCTAATGTGGCGCATAGATACGTTGAAGGGAGAGGTATTTATGGAAACGAAAGAAAATGAAAAAGTCCTCCGCTTGCAAACGGTGCTTGAAGAAGCTTTAAAACCGATTACTACAAAATTGGAAACGTTAGAAAGAGATGTAGCATCGGTACAAAAAGCACAAGAAGAATTAAAAAAGATGGTGCAAAAAGAAAAATAAGCTATTACTCCAAACGTAGATACGATAGTTATTCTCGATATAAATAGATAAATAGTGCCTGACTCCCTATGGGTGACAGGCACTATTTATCTATTTGAATAAAGGTGAAGAGAAAGAGTTTTTAACATGAAGTTGGAGAAAGGAGGACAGTTCGTGAAAATCTATACGATTGGACATTCCAATCATTCCAAGGAATATTTTCTGGACATGTTGCGAGAAGCTGACATTTCCTACGTGGCGGACATCCGAGCTTTCCCCGGAAGCCGGAAGCACCCGCAATATAAGAGCGAAAATATGAAGGAATGGCTTCGGGAAGCAAAGATAGAATACGCACACTTTCCTCTTCTCGGTGGGAGACGACGTCAGTCTAGCTCTGTTGGGGCTGAGTTGAATGAAGGGTGGAAAAACCCTTCATTTCACAATTACGCTGATTTTACGTTGACGAACGAATTTATTGAAGGAGTAAAGAAACTTAAGACGCAGGCGAAGAAAATGAACGTGGCCTACATGTGTTCTGAACGTCATCCCGCCAGATGTCACCGTTTGCTCATCAGTAATTGGTTACAGGCAAACAATTGGGAAGTTCTCCACATCATCGACGATTCTAAAAAAACAATAAAGCTCGTTAAGCATGAGCTTGGAAAGTGGGGGGCCATGCCAATAATTGAAAAGGATGGCACCGTCGTGTATCCAAATTTATATGAATAAAGGTTACTCCTGTAATGTAGTAGGCTCCTTTTCTCTCAGTGAAAGGGAGCCTATCCATAAGATGACCTCTAGACAAAGAAGAAGGATAACAACCCAACTCCATAAGAATATAAAATGGTGTTGAAACTGATCGATTAAAGCGATCGAACTTTGTCGCTCGGGCAATGCTATTGAAAAAGCGTAAAACATCCCAAACGTAAAGTTCCTCGACCACTGACTCACATCATACGTGAATAATCCCTTTCTCCAACCGAATGCTTGAACTCTCTTGACTGCTCTTATGATTTCGATCGTTTCAACGCTAAGCAAGATAAGAAGAACCGCTATCCACATAAAGAGAAGGCTAGTTGCCGACAAAGCCTGAGTGGACACGAGTGCTAATCCAGTAATCGATAATGCCCCGTGAAGAATGCAGTTTGTATTCTTCCAATCGTCTTTCAACGACCAGTTTCTTCCGCGCAAATAACGTAAGCTTAAACACCAAATTCCACATAGATAGAAAAGCCCACCTAAAATCACACCAAATAATAGAACCTCAAGAGGTAAGGAAAACATCTTCGCCCATGTAACGACAAGGGCTTGAGTCGTCACAGTTGATAGCAAAATAATTCCATGTATAGAAGAGGTGGATTGTTCTTTCAATAGAGAATAAAAATGAATAAGGCTACCGCCTAAGAACAGGAAGCTTAGAAATGTATTTAAAATGACAAGTATTTGAATGACGTAAAATGATTCAGGAAAATACTTTAACGTTACCTGACAAAGAACAAATATCCCCGCAACCCACGTCCCCATCATAAAAAAACGAACGGGATGGTGGAGGACTGTTTCCCTCCATTCTCTACGAGAAAACTGTAGCACTAATGAAGATAATAAGCCCACACTAATTAGCCAAACGCCAATGAGTAACATCCCACCAAAATTCCGTGCAATGAGAGGGAAAGCCTCGACGTCTGCATAGAGGAAAATCCCAAGTGCCATTAGTATCCCGCCCGATGCCGGATGAATTTCTCTTCTCTTTATGTTTGCTTTCATAAAAATCACTCGTTTCTTATTGGTCACGAGTTCCATGATATAGCTTATTGGCATATTCCAAAAGGATTTTTTCTGAGGTTTTTAACTCGGATCGAGTTGATTTCAAAAAGCTATCAAAGGTGAAAGCGATCTGAATAAGAGATTTTTTTTTATGAAAATAGAGATTGAGTAAATGACTATAATTTGAAATAATTGGTATTGAGGTTAGGGATGATGTTAGCTCATATGACAATTTCTTGGGTAAAGGATAAGGATATTACTACCCAAGATACGATTGAATTTTTGATTTATGGAATCATTCCGGATTTATTCTTTTGATATCGAAAGAAAGAGGTGAATCCAGGTGTTAAATTATAAAACCATAAATATAGCTAAACATCGTAAAGAAGTCATAACGTTTCGTAAGGATTCCTTTCTAGTGAGTTTTGGAGATTTAACAAACTTTGGAGATGAAAATAAATACTTAAATTGGTTAGAAAATAAGGTGAATGAATTTCCAGGTGGTTTCGTTATGGTAGAAAAAGAGTCTGAATTCATCGGACAGCTCGAATTAACTGTAAAGGAATATGAAGGTAGGAAAATTGGCTATGTGAACTTATTTTATTTAGTCCCAGAAAGCCGTGGCATCGGTATTGGCAAAGAGTTACACAAATACGCTTCCAATTATTTTGCGGATCAAAATCTTAAAGAATTTCACTTGAGAGTATCACCGTCAAATCCATCTGCATTAAGGTTTTACCATAAACTTGGTATGGAAGAGATGGGTTTAGAGTTGGATGGAACAGTGATAAGGATGAGAGGGTTTATCTAAACGGCTAGTTAAAGAATAGAGAAGCGCTTGCTGATTAAAAGGTAAGCGCTAAACGTACGTTTAGAGCAAATTGGTTGAATAAATCATCAAAAAGGGATTGATCATTATCGGGTTTTCACTAGTGTTTTTAATGGTTTTAGGAACTATTGCCATTTTGACATTTATCGTTACTCCAATTAGAGCTGCTAGAAATAATGAGAAAGGAAAACCACCTCGAAAAATTTCTTATGTTATCGTAGGTTTGTTGGTTTTGCACTGGGGATTTTTCTTATGGGGTGGTTACGCATTATTACCTGTGAATATAGCAGATGCCCTATTTATGCCTGTATGGGTAGTGCTATGTGTCGCAGGTTTAATAATAGCGATCTATGAGTTTAAAAGTAACAAAGTTTTTTCAATTCCCGTGGCTGGTTTTACAGCAATCAGCTTAGTATTTAGCATCTTCATTAATGGCATAACGAATATGTAAGGAGTTCATTCCACTGAAATAGAAATTTTTAATTTTTCGAGAGGTGAATCTAAATATGGATAGTATTATTTTTGATTTAGACGGAACGATTTGGGATCCGATTGATACTGTACTTGATGCGTGGAATGGCTGCATCGGGAGGCATAGTCAAATTAACAGAGAACTAACCCGAACTGATTTTGAAGGAACTTTGGGGCTACAAGTGCACGAAATTAGTGAAAAATTGTTTCCACATTTGGCAAAGGAAGTGCGTGACCAAGTGATGCAAGAGTGTTTAAATACCGAGGAGCATTACTTAAAGAAACAAGGGGGGCAACTTTTCCATAAGGTAGAGGATGTCCTTAGATTACTTTCAAAGAAATACAAACTATATATCGTTAGCAACTGCCAGGATGGATACATCGAATCGTTTTATGAGTTTCATAACTTAGGCGAGTATTTTTCGGACTTTGAGAATCCAGGGAGAACCGGGCTATCTAAAGGGGAAAATATTAACTTGATTATCGAAAGGAACAACCTAACTAATCCTATATACATAGGCGATACAGAAGGTGATTTAAAGGCATCAAGATATGCTGGGATACCTTTTGTTTATGCAAAGTATGGGTTTGGAGAGGTAAGTGAATATGATGAGGTTATAGATAGGTTTGAAGAGTTGGTGGAATTATATGGATCTTAAAGGGGCCTTATGAGGAATAGCCTTGTAATTCTCGGGAGCTAAGTTTAATGATACTCTCCGGAACATCAAGTATAGCGATGGAGAAAATACGCAAAGTTAATAGTTCAATCAGAAAAACGTACTTTCAAAAATGCGTCTTCTTGAGGAAAGTTGCTTTTATTTTAGTCTAGATCGCTCATCTTGAATAAGAAATATCGTGTTCTACAGTTTAAACGGTAGGCACTGCATTTAAGAGACTGCTAATCCTTTAGAACTCTCCAGCTATGGCGACTGGTACCCTCTAGAATCAGGTCATTTTGACCTATCTTACATTGATAAATTTCATCTGTTTCCAATAAAGGAATGTCCTAACCCCCACCTTCATAGACTTAGAGAAAAGAAGGGAGGTGGTCTCAATAATTGAGTGGAGTGTTACCCTTGTAGCCATCGCGTTTATTGTTCTTGTCGTCTATTTGGTGTTAACATTACGAAAAGTTATGACAACATTGGCAGAAACAAAGGAGACGTTGTCTGGCGTCCGTAATTCAGTAAACGGCATTTCAGATGAAGCAGAGGAACTGATTCATAAAGCCAATGAAATTTCGGTTGATGTCAAAGGGAAAATGGAAGCCGTTGACCCCTTAATCGAGTCCGCTCATGATGTGGGCGATATGATACACGATGTAACAAGCTCAATAAAAAGAACGGCACTGCAGAAGAACCGTAAGAAAACCATCCATACACAGGAAAGTAAGCCTGTACACATTAAATTGAAATAAGGAGAAAGAGACTGGGAATAGGTAGTGACCCCTGAAAGTTAGAGTTAAAACTAACTTCTGGGGTGCACTACCAAACCGGTCTCTTTTTAAATTTATGAGCTTCCGAGGCTAGGATTTATCTATATTGTATAGATATTTTTAGGCTGTTCACTATATCATTAGTCCTGTACGACGGCCATGCAGCTTTAATGAAATGAAAAAGAGCTTGGAAGCATTGTGCCTCTAAGCTCTTTTCTGTGGGGTTTTAGTTTATGATGTAATTCGTTTATCAAAAGCGTGATTAAAATCAATCCAATTTCATTTTATGTTAGGAATTGATCCGATCAGCGTCCACCACAACGACCACCGCCTCCACCGCAACGACCGCCACCTCCACATCTTGCGGCACAACCGCCGCATCCAGCGCATCGAGCACAACGCGCGCAGCCGCCGCCGCACCCGGCACACCCCGCACATCCAGCACAACCCGCGCATCCAGCGCAGCCTACACAACCTGCGCATCGGAAGCAGCCATAGCAAACAAACCCGATTAAGCGGGAATCATTTGGATCAACATTTGTATGATAGTTGACTTGCTCACATGGTACTAAATTTTGGGCATGGTATTCTCCGACATCTAAGTGTTGAAGATCATTTTGAAATTGATTCATTTATGTCACCTCCACCGACGTTCTTTTCTAATGGTTTGAATATCCTAGTCGATTATCTAGTGAAACACTTTCTCCAACAAAATATGTAGAGTGACTGGGTAATGTTCCTAATTAAGGAGCGGAATACATCGGTACAAACTAGTTGGAGAAGGGACATTTATGAATAATCGCATCGTGTCAACGGTTCGCAGGATGCCTAACAGTCAGATCAAGTCACTCATTTATTAAATCTCTCAAGAATGCTCAACCAGGACCTCATGGTTAAATCCCCCCTTTTAATTTGTGGTAAAACCCTTGAAAGAAAATTAAATACGTCTAAATGAACAATATATATTGCAAAACGACATTAATAATATATAATGGAAAAAGAAGGATAAATTAAATTTATAAAAGGGAGGAAGGGTAATAATGGGATTTGGATTTAAGGGGAAGCAGAAAGACGAACGGCTGACGACTCTTCAAAATAAGATTTACCGGGAAATGTATATTCTCATTGTGGTGATTTGTGCCTTATCAGTTTTGTATAAACAGTTTCTGGTTGAGGACGGAATACAGCATGTATGGACGGAGATTATTATTTTTAGTGCCAGTTCTGGGTATTATCTTATACGATCAACGATCCTTGGAATTTTTTCAGATGAGGTAGAGATGCACGATCGATCGAGGAAGGTGAGCTTTAGTAAACGGAATTTCTTGATCAGTCTTCTCTTGGGAGTGGGGTTTTCTCTTTTCCTTGCGGTTAGAAACTCTTTGAAGTATGGAGAAGGTGCTGAGGAAACATTTTATTTTTTTCTCAGTATTTTATTAGGGTGCTTAATGATTTACATTCCTGTCTTATTTGTCATAATGGTGGTACCCTATGCGGTAGCGAAGTATAAAAGTGATAAGATAAATGAGCAGGAATTAGAAGAGTTGGATGATGAAGATGTGCGGTGATCAGTTGTGAAAAATGTGAGATTAAAAATGGCAAGAGTGGAGCATGATCTCTCCCAGCAGGAGCTTGCCAAAAAGGTTGGCGTGTCGAGACAGACGATTGGGCTCATTGAGCTCGGAAAATATAACCCGACGCTGCAGTTGTGCTTGTCTATTTGTTGGGCGTTAAATAAATCGCTTGATGAGCTGTTTTGGATGGATCCTGAATAGAAGAGAAGCTACGTTGTTCTACGAGTTGTAGAGTGACGTAGCTTTTTTAGTCTTATTTTGTTTTCTTACCGAAATTTTGGGCAAGCGAAATAATGCCTACAAGATAACAAGGAAAACTGACGAGTATTGCCTCAAACCATGAATTTCCGATTGTACGGTATAAGAGAATGACGAAGATTGCAGCGATAAAGTAAGTAGGTATGAATTTTTTTGATAAAAGTAATTCACTCAGAATGAAACAACTCCTCTTAATCGGAACTATTTTTTCCGTATCCGGTTATTTTATCAGAAATGCCACCTCATAATATAGTAAAGTTAATCTATCGAAAAGGAAATCGATTAATCATGGAGGTCAAGTAAATGCGGCAGCGTCTTGTTGGTATTTTACTGTTTAATGAGGTGGAAGTCTTGGATTTTGCGGGTCCCTTTGAAGTGTTTTCGGTTACAACTTTACTAGAGTCGAACGTAAAGCCTTTTGTGGTTAAAACAATCTCGGAAAATGGGGAAATGGTTACGGCGCGTAATGGGTTGAAGCTGCAACCAGATTATAGTTTCGACGACCACCCTTCGTTTGATATCGTCATTATTCCAGGTGGGTATGGCGCTGAACAGATTGAAATCAACAATCCTCGGATAATTGCATGGATTCAAGATCAGAACTCAAAAGTGGAGTTGATGACATCGGTTTGTACGGGAGCTTTGCTGCTGGCGAAAGCAGGTGTGCTTGATGGAAGAAAAGCGACAACTCATTGGATGGATCTTGATCGATTAGAAGAGGAATTTCCAGAGGTCTCCGTTCAACGGAATGTCAAATTCGTCGATGAAGGTTCGATTTTAACATCAGGGGGCATTTCTGCAGGCATCAATTTGTCGTTCCATATGATCGCTAGGCTACTTGGTAAGGAAGTCGCGTTAAAGACA
This sequence comes from Anaerobacillus sp. 63XJN7_5_ISO-PGPR-S23-430, assembly GCF_056173695.1. NCBI lineage: Bacteria > Bacillati > Bacillota > Bacilli > Caryophanales > Bacillaceae > Anaerobacillus > Anaerobacillus sp. 63XJN7_5_ISO-PGPR-S23-430. The sequence continues at coordinate 1,249,674 of NZ_CM149686.1, forward strand.
GCGAAACAAATGGAATATGATATTACGATCGAGTGATTTGTTAATCATGAAAAGCGAGCAATGTACCGATAAAGGAGTGAATTCAGTGGAGATTATAGTAGATGATTTAAGAGGACCTGAAGTGGCTAAATTATTGAATGACCATATCCAAAGTATGCAAAAGCATTCTCCACCGGAGAGTAAGCATGCGCTGGATCTAGAGGGGTTACGGAAGCCTGAGATTACGTTTTGGAGTGCTTGGGAAGCGGGTGACTTAATTGGATGTGTAGCGCTTCAAAGATTGAACAGCCTCCACGCTGAGATTAAGTCCATGAAAACAGCTTCTGCTCATCTAAGAAAGGGTGTCGCAAAAAGACTTCTTCAACACGTTATTGATGAAGCGAAAGCGCGTGGATACGAACGGTTGAGTCTTGAAACAGGTTCAATGGAAGTCTTTCAGCCGGCCAGGCGTTTGTATGCAAGCTTCGGATTTCACGAGTGTCAGCCGTTTGCGGGGTATAGGGAAGATCCGAATAGTGTGTTTATGAGTTTGGAGATGTAAGATTGTTTTCTATGATGTGTCATTTAGAGAGAAGTAAAAGGAGTGCTAATGGTTCAGTCAATTAGCACTTCTTTTCGTTGTAGGGTGGCATCTTGTATTAATTCAGAGTAATTTTCCTTTTTAGGAAATACGAAAAAGCGTTCATCGATAAGATAATCGTATAAAACAGGGTAGCCTGTATGGGCCGCTGGAGTTTTTTTTATGTTTTTATGCTCCTCTTGATGGAAACAATAAAATCCAGGTTAGTTTACTCCTGACAAGGGTAGTTAGTAGAAGTGATATAAACTCTTAAGAACAGAATGGTGATTAAATGGGGTTCTTTTACTATATAAAGAAATATTTAAAGATGTCGAGACGTCAGCGGAAAAGTGAATTGAATTCAACCATTTGGTTTATGCCATTTTGGTATATTGTTGGAGCTGTAGGTTTATCTATTTTTACCTATTATCTCGACTATGTTGTGGATGTTAGCTTGTATCTGCCAGTTGGAATTGGCTTTAGTGGTCAGACGCTACAGGTTCTATTGAGTGCACTTGTAGGAGGGGTGCTGACCTTAAGTGCCTTTACACTTAACTCCTTACTTGTTGCCCTGACGACGTTTAGTGGGCAGTTTTCTTCTAAAATGCTTGTCAACTTCGTTAGTGACCGAGCGACGCAGCATGTACTCGGTATTTTTAACGGAAGTTTTATTTACGTCCTCTTAAACTTCTTATACGTGACGCACGGAGAAGAGGAGTATGTAGTTGCGACACCTGTTTTATCCATTCTGACAGCTATTACAGCCGCCATAACGTTTATTTATTTCATCAACCATACTGCTACGTGGATGCAAGTTCATAATATCAGTTTCAATATGAATGCTAAGTCAAAATTAGTGCAGGCTTCTCTTGAAGAAGAATTAAAGCCTTATCACCTTCAGAAGGAAGTACAGAAGGAAGACATTCTTTCAGATTCTGATGGAAAAATTATCAAAACCAATCAATCTGGTTATCTTCAAGTCGCTGACTTTTCAAGGTTGATTAAACAAGCGAATAGAGACGACGTTCTCCTCAGGTTCGATGTTAGAATTGGAGAATTCGTCATAGCAGGCACACCACTGCTTACTTATTGGGAACATGGACAAGTGATGAATCCAGACCGCTACTTGAAATCCATTGAAATCGGGGTCAAACAAACAGAGATTCAAGATCTGGAATATGGTCTTATTAAGCTTGCCGAATTAGCTATTAAGGCTTTGGGTCACAATGATCCGCTTACGGTGACGAATACCATTCATCAGATTGCTGATCTGTTGAATAGTATTGGCAAATCAAAGAATTTCTCTCCCTACCTTTTTGATCAGGAAAAGAAGCTACGAATTATCTTAAATCAAAAAGATTTTAGTTATTACCTTCACAAGGGATTTGCTTCCATTCGAGAATATGCCAATCAAAACACAACAATTATAACGGCGCTTTTAACGATGATTGCCCAGCTAAGTAAAACAATGGATGAGGAAGCACACAAAGATCTATGGGAATTTGCCCGCCAGACGATTTTAGGGTTTGATAACTACAGCCTGTACGAAAATGATTGTCTGCACATTTTAGAGCCTTTATCCGTACTTGCTAAAAAGACGGGTAATGAGAAGGATTATCTGTTCCTACTTGAATACATGCTGGAGCGGGTTAGTTCGAAGAGTGCTTCTAAGATGCCTTCTTCAAATTAAGCTATCATGAAAAGGAACAACCACGTTAAAGGTAGTTTATTTCCTGGTAGGTATTGAAAAAACGATAAAAGACATCCTGCCGTTTTTCTTCGCGGGGATTGTGATTGTATTGCTTGTTACCTATATTCCATCTCTAACGCTTTGGTTGCCTGAGCTGTTTGAGTAAAGGAAATTGTTGGATACAAATGAGAAAAGGACTTATCCGTAGAAGCGGGTAAGTCCTTTCTCATTTATTTTGAAAGTACTGCCTTCCCAACTTTCTGGCCATACTGAGGCTATTCGTTAAAAAGAGGTGGGTCTTATGGATATATTCATGGATGCCTTGAAGGTCATCTTCCGGATAGTAACGATTCTTCCGTTCATGCTCGCCATCGGACTCTATATGGGGAAGCGGTCTATTGGAGAGCTTCCTGTATTTGATTTTCTCGTCGTTCTAGTGTTTGGGGCTGTGGTAGGTGCGGATATCGCTGATCCTGAGATTGATCATATTCACACGGTTATTGCAATGATTGCGATCGGATTGCTACAGAAGTTAATTTCAAGGATAAAGATAAAGCATCAGAAGTTAGGAAAGCTTCTTACGTTCGAACCTACTGTTGTGATGTACAATGGAGTATTCCTTAAAGACAACATGAAGCAGATTCAATATTCGATTGATAATGTCCTTCAGATGCTTCGAGAAAAGGACGTTTTCCATACAGAAGATGTCGAGCTTGCCATTGTGGAGGCTAATGGAAGACTTAGTGTGAAACTATATCCAAGTAAAGAGAGCGTTGTTCGTGAAGATATGGCGATCGATAAGCAGGCCAATGATGTTGAGATTCCTGTTATTTTGGATGGGCGAGTACAGAAGGATATACTGCAGCACTTAGGGCTTACTGAAGCATGGCTAATGGATCAGCTTGAAAAAAGAGGGGAGCCTGCTGCATCTTCGTTATTTTACGCCGGAGTTAATGCAAAGCATGAGTTAGTTATTTCTAGGAAGGATCAAGCGTCAAATCATGTTCCGCCTTTTCGACACTGAACAGAGGGAGCGGCGACTTATACAAGAGGTTTGGATAGAAGCTGCATAAAGAAACTCAGGCGTTGGCCTGAGTTTCTTTATGATTTCCGCTTTGATTTGGTTTCTAGTGGACGACCAGCTTGGTCATCTTGAGAAGGAGCCAGATCGGCTTCATTCGTGTACGATTTCTTACTAGCAAAAGGTTGATTAGCGTATTGCTTCTTGTTAAGTTTCATTTGAATCACCCCTGGTTGTTAGAGTGTCTAATAGGAGCGAAACTATACATAGAGCTTAATCGACAAGTAATGACAGGAATCGGGAGGTGACAGGCACTCGCGACCTCGCGAATTCGCCAAAACCCGTGCATCCTGAAATGGAAAAAGCTATGATGATAGTGGAACATTTAATTTCAGTGAGAACGATACAAAAACATCGAGTGAATCAGATAGGAGTTGGAGAAATGATCGAAGTGATCGTACAGAACAGAGAAGAAGCGATCGAGGCAGAAGCATTCGGAGCAGGTCGAGTTGAGCTTGTGACTGGTATTGAAGCTGGAGGGTTAACGCCAAGCTATGGAACGATAAAGTCGGTAATAAACAGTGTTACGATTCCCGTTCAGGTGATGATTCGTCCAAACGGATATAACCACTGCTACAGCGATGAGGAGAAAGAGGTTATTCTTGAAGATATCCGCATCTTAAGTGAACTCGGAGGCAAGAGGATTGTTATCGGAGGAATTACGAAGGATCATACCATTGACGAAGAGTTACTTGAAACAATCATTCAGCAGCAACCGGATATCGACATCACCTTTCATCGAGCGTTCGAAGAACTCTCTTCTCAAAAAGAAGGGTATAAAACCCTCGCTCAATACCCAAATGTGAAGCGAATTCTTACATCCGGTACCAATCAGGAAGGGCAAGAACGGATCTCTCAGCTTCAAGAGCTTGTGCGCTACTCGGCGGAAGAAAGTATTCCAACGATCATGCCAGGATCAGGACTGTCACTCGCTACTATTGAGAGCATTCACCAAGCGGTGCAAGCAGAAGAATATCATTTTGGTAAAGGCGTAAGAGTGGGAGAAGATTTTTCAAATCACTTTAGTGAAAAATCGATTAAATCGATTGAACAGGTGCTAAACAAAAGGAAGTAATCGTGGTTCATTAAATGCAAAAAGGGGTTCATACATATGCTTTTCAGCAAATTCAAAACAGCCCTGGTGACCGCCCTAATCACGTGGGTATTCGGCATTGTATTAACGACGGTAGGGGGTCTTATCTATCTAATGAGCGGGGGAGAAGGAGATATTTCTGTCGCTATTGGTAGTGCTTTTTTAATGATTATTTATCTGCTACCGTTCCTGTTAGTAGTAGGAATTGCGATTTCAATCGCCTCTGATGAGCTCACACGCGAAAGTAATCGCCGGAAGCGATATGCCTATTTTGTCCACGTCGGACTCGGAATGATGTTATTCTCGTTTATCTTTCCGATTACAAAAGTAGTAACGGACTTCGGTTATTTCATTAGTACGAGTCCCTGGCTGTTTACCGTGATTTTTACCGCTTCAGTCTTTTGGAAATTTGATGAAAAGGCAAAGGGAAAGTTAGCGCGTACTTCTTTCCAAGTTTCGTAAGCTCAATACAACATGTCAAAGAAAGGTGATGAGCAAATGGATGACGCAAAACGGAAACAGAAAGAAAAATGGAATGTGACGGTGCTTGTGGTTTTAGTCTTCCTATCATTCCTTTTTCAAGTCTCAATCGTATATGGCTTCTTAAGCTATACTATCTATTTGTTTATCAGCTACTTTTTCTTTTATAAACCAATACGAATGTGGGATGTTGTTTTTTATTTAGGTATGGTTATTGCTTTATTTATTGCACTTAAATTAACCACTTAGCGCTACCAATGTAAACAGCGACCTTCTCTCTAAACAACTGTAGCAAAGGATTTATCGTTCCAATCAGTATTCCGCCATCGATGCTTTCAGTTTCAATATTCTAAAACATTTAAGAAACCGGTTTACAAATTTTTAGAATAATGTTGCTTTTCTAACGATATAATCTTATAATCAGTTTATGAAAACGCTTTACTTTGATGTGAATCGTTCATTTTTTTATTCATTTAGGAAACCGGTTTCCAAGCGTTTTTAAAAATCGCATGAGGGGGAAGTAACGGTGAAAAACAAAAGCAAAAAGAAGTGGTTGGGGTTAGGACTGGCGTCGCTGCTTGTATTTTCTTTAGCAGCTTGTAATGGAAATGACAGTACGTCTGGCGATGGCGGTGATGAAGAGGTTACGTTGAATTTCTGGGCATTTGGTGCAACGAATTATGAAGAGCTTGCGAAGGAATACGAAAAGGAACATCCGAACGTGACGATTAAAGTGAGGTCTGCAGAATCAGCCGAGCATCATGATGCGCTTTTTACAGCTTTGTCTGCTGGTAGTGGGGCACCTGATATTGCGGCTTTGGAAGTGGATCAACTGGATCGATTCAAAGAAGCGCAGGGACGTTTTGAGAATTTATATGATCTTGGTGCGAAGGATGTGCAGGATCAATACTTAGATTGGAAATGGGAAGCTGGCGCAAATCAAGAAGGCGATTTCCTAATTGGTCTACCGACGGATATTGGCCCGAAGGCACTGTATTACCGCACGGATCTCTTTGAAGAAGCTGGACTTCCAACAGAGCCAGCGGAAGTAGAATCTCTTATTAATTCCCCTGAAGCGTTTAAAGAAGCGGGAATGAAGCTGAAGGAAGAAACAGGAAAACCATTCGTGGATAGTATCGAAATGGCTTATCGCGCTTATTTAGATGCTTCTGAAAAAACATACTTAAATCCTGACGGTGAATTATTGCTAGGTGAAGAAGGAAACGACGTGAAAAAGGCATATGACTATGCTGTTGAGTTAGATGAAGCAGGCATTGTTGGCAAGCTTGAAATGTGGACACCTGAATGGGCGAACGGAGTAAACAAAGGTGAATTCGCAGCAGAGCTTGGAGCAGGATGGTTGAAGGGATGGATGGAAGGAAATGCCCCTGACGCGGTAGGAAAATGGCGCGTGGCAACACTTCCAACTGAATTCGCAGCGAACTGGGGAGGCTCTTATATTTCCATTCCAAGTGAAACCGATCATCCACAGGAAGCATATGACTTTGTCGAGTGGCTTGTATCCCCTGATAATCAGCTGAAATCATTCCAGAGCAAAGGCTTATTCCCTTCCGCTACTTCTGTCTATGACATGGAAGAGTTCAAAACGAACGAAGATGAGTTCTTTGGTGGGCAAGTAACATCAACTGTTTTTGCTGAAGCGGCACAGGATATTGATGGCGCTGTCTTCAAAGGCGTGAAATACTTCCCTGTTCATCAAGAAGTATTAAATGCGCTTCATAACGTTCAAGAAGGTGGCGATCCTGAGAAAGAATGGAGTGCTGCGATAAAGCGTGCTGAGGAATTAATAGACCGATAGAAGCAGTATTTGTGATGGGATATGGTGGGTAAACCCACCGTATCCTACTTAATCACCGGAAGTGGGGAGAAAGCGTGATTTCAATGAGTGGACAGGAAAGAGGGGTTAAGAAGAAACGATATCGATCTGAAAAGAAAAAGGATATGATTTCAGGCTATTTGTACGTAGCGCCTTTTTTCATTATTTTTGGAGTGATTGGTCTTTATCCCGCTATATTCAGCGTTTATCTTGCGTTTCAGAAATGGAACGGATTAAGTCCAATGAGCTTTGTTGGGCTCGATAATTTTCGGATCGTTTTAGAGGATCCTCTTTTTTGGAAGTCAGTATACAATACGATCATCATGGGATTAATGGGCACGGCGCCACAAATAGTCGTCGGCATTGTGTTGGCGTTTCTATTAAATCTTACATTCCTTCGATTTAAAAATTTCTTTCGAATTACGATCTTTATGCCGTATATCACCTCGATGGTGGCGGTTGCCCTTATATTCAGTGTGTTATTTAGTAATCACGAGTCATCACTCGCCAACTACATGCTAGGCGTCTTCGGATTTGATCCGGTGAATTGGTCCACATCTGAATGGGGAACGAAAATCGCGATTTCCATTATGGTGTTCTGGCGCTGGGTTGGGTACAATACGATCATTTACTTAGCGGGGATCCAAAGCATCTCAAATGATTTATATGAAGCCGCAACGATTGATGGCGCGAATAAGTTTCAGCAGCTTCTCTATATTACGATGCCTTTGCTGAAACCGTTTATCATCTTAACGGTGTTCTTCTCAACAGTTGGGGCACTACAGCTCTTCTCTGAGCCGACGATTTTCTTAGGCGCTGGGGCATTTACACGAGACGAAGCACTAACGGTCGTTATGTACTTGTACCGAGATGCCTTTAAGCTTCAATCCTTTGGTACGGCCTCTGCGACAGCGATTATCCTGCTTGTGATCATTCTTTTCTTTGCAACAATCAATACGCTCATCACATCAGGCAATGGCCGTAAGAAGAAGGGGGTAAGGTAATGGCGAATCGAAAGGAACGAAAAAAAGTCTCTTTCAGTAAAGTGCTCATCTATCTGTTTCTAGGACTCGCTTCACTCTTATCCTTGTTCCCGTTCTACTGGATGTTTGTGATGGCGACGCGTCCGAGTGCAGCTTATAATTCAATCCCGCCTACGATCACGCCAGGCGGCATGCTAGTCGAGAACTTCCAGAAAGTCCTGAATCAAATTGATTTCTTTCAAGCGATGTGGAACTCCTTTCTCATTTGTTCCATCGTTACGCTTGTTGTGCTGTTTATTAGCTCGCTAGCAGGATTTGCGTTCGCAAAATTTAAATTCCCGGGCAAGAACGGATTATTTATCGCAATTTTATTAACGATGATCATTCCCCCACAATTGGGATTGATTCCACAGTATTTTCTCGTATCGAAAGCTGGCCTTCTCGATACGCTTGCTGGGGTTATGGTTGTGTTCTTCCTTAATCCGCTCGGCATCTTCCTCATGAGACAATATGTGAGCGAATCGGTACCCGATGAGCTGATTGAGGCAGCGAAGCTCGATGGCTGTTCGAACTTTAAAATTTATCGAAGCATCGTTGTCCCGATTATTCTTCCGGCTTTTGCAACGCTTGGCATCATTGTGTTTACAGCGGTGTGGGGAGAATTCTTATGGCAATTTACTGTCTTAAGGGACCCGGAGAATTATACAATCCAGGTTGCATTAGCTTCCTTAAGTAACACGTTTAATATTGATTTCGGAATGATCCTCTCAGGCGTGTTCTGGGCAACGATTCCATTGCTCATTATTTTCTTACTGTTTAATCGCCTATTTATTTCGAGTATTACAGAAGGATCAGTAAAATAGAGGCTCAGCCGATATAGAAATTGCTTCACATAGCGTTTCTTAGTAAGCTATCAGTATAAATTCTATTATGATGTCAGAAGGGATAGCGATGAGCCTAACGATTAAAGATATTGCACAAATGGCAGGAGTATCAAGAGCGACCGTTTCGAAAATTATTAACAATTACGGTGGCATTAGTGAAGGAACGAAGAAAAAGGTTCTTAAAGTAATCGAAGAAACAGGCTTTCAGCCAAGCTTTTCAGCTAAGGCGCTAGCGACAAAAAAATCGAATCTCATTGGCCTGATCTATGCTGGCCGAGTGAACGTTGATTTTACACATCCTTTCTTTATGGAAGTTGTAACCGCATTTAAGAAAACAGTCGGGTTACTAGGATATGACATCTTGATGTTCTCGAATGAACAGTTTTATCAGGACAATGGAAGCTACCTTGCAAGGTGCAGGCATTTTCATGTGGATGGCTGTTTGATCATCACAGGTGAGGAAATTGAGGATGCCATTTATGAGCTAGTGGAAAGCGACATCCCGTGTATGGGCATCGATCTAGAACTCAATGGCCCAAGCTCAAGCTATGTGATGACAGACAACATTAACTTGTCTACGAAAGTGATTCAGCATCTGTATCTTAATTCGGTAAAAGATATTGCTTTCATCGGTGGGGGATCAGATTCTGCGATTTCTAACTTGCGAGAAAAAGGATTCCTACAATCGATGAATCAATTTGGTCTAGAAGTGAGAAAAGAGTGGATTCAGTACGGTGATTTTCATGAAGAGAGCGGTTATGCAGCAATGAATCGCATTCTCCAAGGAGAGGCTAGACCTGAGGCGGTATTTGCGGCTTCCGACATGATGGCCTTTGGTGCGCTAAGAGCAATTAAAGAAGCTGGACTCTCGGTTCCTGAGGATATCCGACTAGTTGGATGTGATGATATCGATGCCTGCCGCTACAGTGCTCCGCAGCTCACGACTGTAAGGCAGAATAAAGAGCTGCTCGGTAAGCTTGCTGCTCATATGCTTCATGATTTAACAAATGGTAAAACAGAATTGAAACCCGTTTTTATTGATTCAGAATTGATCGTGAGAGAATCTTGTGGAAGTAAAGTATAACGAAACAGTTACTGACGTGATAATGGAGGGAAGACAATGGCAATTATACAATTTCCAAATGATATGAAGTGGGGCGCGGCAACCGCAGCCTATCAAATCGAAGGGGCCGTAGATGAAGGTGGACGTGGCCAATCGATTTGGGACACCTTTTCGCATACGCCTGGAAATGTGAAGAACGGAGATAATGGAGATGTCGCTTGTGATAGCTATCACCGTTATGAAGAAGATATTGCATTGATGAAGGAGCTAGGCATTGAAATGTATCGCTTCTCCGTCTCCTGGCCGCGTATTTTTCCGAATGGCACAGGGAAGGTCAATGAAGAAGGTCTTCAGTATTACCATCGTTTTGTTGACGCCCTACTCGATCATGGCATTGAACCTATGTGTACACTTTATCACTGGGATTTGCCGCAGGTCCTTCAGGACAAGGGTGGATGGGCAAGCAGAGAAACGACGGATGCGTTTGCTGATTATGCCGAGCTTATGTTTAACGAATTTAATGGGAAAATAAAGCACTGGATTACGATCAATGAACCATGGTGCGTGTCTTTCCTATCAAACTTCATCGGCGTTCACGCACCAGGCAATCAGGATCTCCAGCTTGCGACTACTATTTCACATCATCTTCTATTAGCGCACGGCAAAGCGGTTACGAGATTCAGAGAGTTAGAAATGGAAGGTAACATCGGGTATGCCCCAAACCTCGAATGGAATGAGCCTTTTAGTAATAAGCAGGAGGACATTGACGCCTGCAATCGTGGGATGGGCTGGTTTATCGAATGGTTCTTTGATCCAGTCTTTAAAGGACGGTACCCGGAATTTATGCTGAATTGGTTTGAGAAAAAAGGCGTTTCCCTTACGCTTGAAGATGGCGACCTTGACGTTATTAGTCAGCCTATCGACTTTGTTGGGATCAATTACTACACAGGCAGCGTCGGAAGGTATAAAGAAAACGAGGATTTATTTGATTTAGAGAAAATCGATATCGGCTATAATAAAACGGATATTGGCTGGAACGTATACGGAGAAGGATTCTATAAGGTCCTTAGCAAATTAAAGGATCAATATGGTGATGTCCCGATCTACATTACCGAAAACGGTGCCTGCTATAACGACGGCGTTGAAGATGGTCAAGTTAAAGATGAGCGTCGGATACAGTATTTAAAGCAGCATCTTACTTCGTTAAGTCGAAGTATAGAAGCAGGCGTGAACATTAAAGGCTACTTAACATGGTCTTTGCTTGATAACTTCGAGTGGGCAGAAGGCTATGATAAACGCTTCGGACTCGTCCACGTTAATTTCCGTACGCTAGAAAGAACGAAGAAGGATAGCTATTATTGGTACAAGCAGACGATCGATAATGGTTGGTTTGATATGGAGTAGGATTGTTCCCCTCACCGTGTGGCGGTGGGGGATTTTGATTTACCGTAGAGTCTCATACTCTATATTAGTCGAATGATGGAAAAAAAGAGGAGGACCCTTAAGAGAAATCGAAATAGCAAGACGGAGGGATTGTATATGAACTATGCCGTATCGGTAACAGATACAACAAAAACAAATGAGATTGAAAAGAGCGGACTACAGCTATTAGCATTTCTTGATACATATGAGAGTGCGCTGCAAGAAATTACGACCGTTGAGGAGCCGCCAAGAGGGATTGTTTTCCACGATTTAGAATCAGCCACAAAGCTGTATTCGACGATTCCATTGCCCGCCTACACTTCGAGAGACTTGATCCACTTAACCCCATTACGAGACACGTGGAAGGATATTTATCTATCCACGGTAAAAGATGTGAAAGAGGCAGCGGATTATTATGAAAACCTTGAAATGGTCGATGTAGCAGAGCTTGTTGCCCATGAATTCACGCACCACGCTGACTTCTTCCATTCAGAATTCGATGATTGGGAAGAAGAGAATGCGAATGATATGTGGTTCGAAGAAGGGATTTGCTTCTACTTACCTCGAAAACTCTTAATGTCAGAAGAGCGATTTGAAAAACTGATGAAGGTGGAGCGATTGTTAATTGACGCTCATAAAGAAAAGTATGGGGAATACACGCTAGACGCATTTGGAGAAGCGGGCTATCGAGGTGGAGACGACTTCTCTTATTCGGCTGCGTTTTATGATTATTGGAGAAGTACGAATACAGTTGCTGAGCTAATTGATAGCTACTGCGAAGGCAATGTACGTGAGCTTATTCGCTTGTATCGCAAGTGGGTAGAAGGCGGAGAAAAAGGCCGCCTTCAGGATTACTTTATTAATAGGTTTGGACTATCGGATGAAGTAGCAAGAGGGCTTTGGTTGAGGTGAAGTAGCAGTTTGGTTCGACATGTTATGACATAAAGCGGGTGGTGCCTGGCACCATCCGCTTTTCTCTTATAGTGCTTCACGTATAACTTTTTTATAGTAAACGACTGATAGCCCGCCGAAGATTGAATAAAGCAACGTATAAATTCCCATAACGATCAGCATTGGCGTATACAATTCGGTTCCAAAGAAGAACCAGCCGGAACGAACGGCAAAGTAGCCGTGAAGAAGTCCAACAACAAGGGGGATGCCGAAGTTAACAAGCTGCTTGCCGCGGATGCCACGTGAGAGATCTGCTTGTGTGAAACCGAGTTTTCTGAGAACAGTATAATTCGGACGTTCTTCTTCTCCTTCATTCATTTGTTTAAAGTAGAGGATACATCCTGACGTGATCAGGAAGGTAAGTCCTAGAAATCCGACGATAAACATGATAAGACCCATGTTTTCCTTTTGCTCTTGAAAGGATTGATATTGAGAGCTGTTCCCCTGGTCCTGTTCGAAGGAAAGTGACTGAAATAGCTCAGTTGCTTCTGGTAACGTTGACTGATTTACAAGGTTATATCCAAAATAGGTTAAAGGCTCATCTTGTATTTCTTCATCCATATCTTTTTGAAGAGAAGCAAAGGTCGTTTCATCCACTACAACCGTAGGTAGACCACCATCAGAATAAGAATACGGGAGGATATAGTCACTTTTCAATCCAAGATAATCTTGAGCTATTACTTTCTCTTTTCCTTTAATTTGAATGACGCCAGCGTTATCAAAACGAATGACGGATTCAAGAATTTTGCTAAATCCGGTAAAAACCGCTTCATTAGAAGACACATCTATTTCTTCAAGTGTTTGATCACTAATGACAGGTAACACCATTTCGGAGGCATCAAAAGCCGTCCCGGACTGTTGTTTAGTAAGGATTTCTTCTGTCAAAACGGTCGCTTGAAGAACTTCCATTTCTTTGGTCGTGAAATCATAGCCTCTAGCCTTCAATTCCTTTTCAAATATAGCCGCATTTTGTTCCTCGGCAAGGGAGAAATGGTCCGGAATGTTTTGTTTCGATGTTTTTTCTGCGGAGTAATACGAAATATAGCTAAGTGAAGAAAGAGCGATCGCGAGTGCTGATACAGTTGTAATAATTGTAAGCAGAAGCGAGTTGGATTTCATTCGAAACATAATTGATGATAGAGAAAGTACATCATTAATGTTCAGATAGCCTTCTTTACGCTTCCGAATTAGGTTGGCGACGAATCGAATGGATCCTTTGTAGAAAAGGTATGTTCCCAAAATAACAGAGCCAAGTATAAAGGCCATCGCAAAGAGAAGTTCGTTCATGGCTGAAAAATCGCCATCAAACAGCCTGCTCGATACGTAATAACCTGCAATAATTAGAATGAGTCCAAGCACACCCATGATGATTTCTCGAATGGAAATGTTCTTTATCCGTTCTTCAGATTTAGAGGTCACGTGGAACAGAGAGAGAATACTTTGTGCTTTAATAAAGATCCAGTTCGTTAGCAAAATGATACCGAAAATGGCGAAGAAAACAATCACTGTTTGCAGCAGGGCAGCAGAGGAAAAGTTCAGACTTGCCACTCCATCAATGCCAGTAGCTTTGAAGAGGATCATTTGGATCAGCTTGGAAAATGCAAATCCGACAAAAATACCTAAACTCATAGAGCCAATATAAATAAGTAAATTTTCTACGGTTAAGATTCGGAAGATGCGACCTTTTGTCATGCCAATTAATTGAAAGAGTCCGATTTCTTTTCCGCGTTGTTTAATAAAAATGCTGTTTGCGTATATGAGAAAAACGGTTACGATCACGACAAGCATGATTGAAGCCGCTCGGATGGCGGCTGTCATTTTAGCTGAAGTTTCCATGTTGTCGACACCCGGGTCATATTGAAGAGTGACGAAGGAAAAGTAGAGTCCGACACTAAAGATTAGGGCAAAGACGTACAAATAATAGTTTTTCATGTTCTTCTTTAAGTTCTTCCGAATTATGTGATTAATGCTCATACTGCACACCACCGAGCACGCCTTGAGTCTTCATGATGTCTTTTAGAAACGATTGGCGTGATTCCGTCCCTTTATTGAGCTGTGTATAGATGCGGCCGTCGCGTATAAAGATGACGCGACTGCTGTAGCTAGCTGCAACGGGATCATGCGTAACCATTGCAATCGTGGCTTCGCGCGTTTCGTTTAAGTCGCTTAGCTTATTCAGAAGATCGGAAGCTGACTTTGAATCGAGTGCTCCAGTAGGCTCGTCAGCAAAGATAATGCTTGGATTATGAACGAACGCTCGAGCGGCAGAAGTACGCTGCTTTTGTCCTCCTGATAGTTCATTTGGGTATTTATCCTGGAGATCATGAATGCCAAGCTCACCTGCAAGAGCCTCAAAAGCTGCAGTAGCCTCTTGTTTGGAAACTTTTGCAATCGATAGGGGAAGCAGGACGTTCTCTTTCACAGTTAACGTATCGAGGAGATTGTATTCTTGAAAAATAAAGCCAAGATGTCGTTTTCGAAATTCAGCGAGCTGCTTTTCTTTTTGCTTTGTCATTTCCTGGCCTTCAATTTTAATTGAGCCACCACTTACCCGATCGATTGAAGAGAGTACGTTTAATAGCGTCGTTTTTCCAGATCCTGATGCCCCCATGATACTTATAAATTCCCCACGTTCGATCGAAACGTCGATACCCATTAATACTTCTTGCTTCAAAAACTTATTTCCATAGCTTTTTTGAATTTTACTTGCTTCAAGTACGGTGGTCATCCAATTCCTCCAATGTTTAAGTGATAGTTTCATTATAAAAAGGAGGCGCAATTCTTTCCCTCGATTCGCCGAACAATAAGAGAAGGCATGTGACATTGTTGTCACATGCCTCGAATTTGTTCAAAGTCATTAAGTTCCGGAAAGGTAAGAGTGAAAGCTGTACCGCTCCCGGGCTCTGAATCGACCTCGATGGTAATCTTCAGATAGTCTGCAGCTTTTTTTACGAGATAAAGGCCTATTCCAGATGCTGCTGAATCATCATGATTGGAAGTCGACGTAAATCCTTTCTCAAAAATGCGAGGAAGATCACGATTCATAATCCCGCGTCCCTTGTCCTCAATGGTAAGGAAAGGTTTTTTTCCATTCCTGCCGCTTGTGATACGGATGTCACTGTTTTCGCTGTACTTAACAGCGTTTGTCAGTAGTTGACGAAGCATAAAGGAGAGCCACTTGGTGTCGCTAAGTATTTCACTGACAGGCAAGTCAAGATCGAAGCCGATTCGTCGCTGTTTGCACCATGTACGTAGTGGAGAAATTTCGTTGACCAGAATCTTTTGGAGGTCAACCCATTCGATATACAGATCATTTTCAATCGCTGGCATCCGCTTCTGGTGAAGCTGCTGATCAAGAAGAAAGTGGATGCGAAGCCATTCATATGTAAGCTGCTCATTTAGCTCTCGATCTTGGACGCGTTCAATCAGCAAATGAAGAGCTGTAAGCGGCGTTTTCACTTCATGAATCCAGGCGACAAGATCATCTTTCTCTACTTCGAGCTGGTGTTTCATATGATTGCTTTCGTTTCTAAGCTGCTCGATTTGATCTGTCGTGACATGCTCTACCACTTTTTCAAAAGGGGTGGTGGCCTGTGGAATACTTGTTAGATCATGGTTGTTATCCCGGTCTTCCAGCTCTTTGTAGAATTTCGTTTCCTTCACGAAACGTAATAGTAGAAAAAGAAAGAAGAGGAGAAGGGTTAAAAAGACAGCATATAGAACGGACGTGAACGGGATCGTCGGATCAATTAAGGTAATGAAAAGAAAAGCCCCTTCTATGAAAAGAAAGAAAGCAATCCAGCTACGGCGTTCCTTTAAAAACATCCATATCATGGCGTTTCTATGGCCATATAGCCCTGTCCTACTTTTGTTTGAATGGCGTCACCAAAATCGATCTCCGCTAATTTTTTCCTAAGTCGGTTTACGTTTACCGTGAGCGTATTGTCACTAACGAAACGCTGATCGTCCCAAAGACGATTAATAAGCTCATCTCGGGTAACAATCTTGTTTTTACGTTCAATAAGCATAAGGAGAATGATCATTTCATTTTTGGTTAGCTCAATAGCACTTTCATCAAACGTCACCCGATTGCGCTCCGAATCAATGGTGGTACCGTTCCAGGTTTTAAGTGTATTCGTCTCAGTATTGTAATTGTATACGCGCCTGAGTATAGCCTGAATTTTTGCAACAAGGACATCAAAGTGGAAAGGCTTTTGGATAAAGTCATCTGCCCCAAGGTTCATCGACATGACCATATCAGTTGGATGATCGCGAGAAGAGAGGAAGATGATCGGAACATTTGAATGATCACGAATCATTCTGCACCAGTGAAAGCCGTCAAACTTTGGGAGTTGTATATCAATAATTGTTAGGTCAGGTTTCACTGTAGAAAATTCTTGCATCACCTCACTAAAATCGCTAATGCCATAGACCTCATATGACCATTGCTCGAGGCGCTCTTTGATTTCGTGGAATAGGGATGTATCATCTTCAATTAATAGAATCTTAAACATTGAATCACCACACTTTGCTTCGTCATCTATGTCGATTATAGCAAATAAATGGTAAATAAAAATAATAGAAATGAAAATGATCGATTCGACAAAAAAGAACAAAAACCGGGTGGTGACAGGCACTCACGACTAGCGTATCCTTAAAAAGCATGAAAATAGGAATTGGGGGAGTACGATGAGTTGGTTCAATCGAAATAAGAATGACATTAAGTGGACAGAGCTTGATGAAGAAACACGTGAAGAGATGCTGGTATTTACGGGTAAAAGGGATAAAATTTATAAAAAGAAGTGGGAAAAGTTATCGACTAAGAAGTCACCTATTTCGTGGAACTGGGCAGCATTTTTCTTAAGCTTGTTTTGGTTTACATACCGTAAAATGAACGTATTTGGATACTTGTTCCTCGGTATTATCGTCATAGTGGACGTTTTATCGATTGTGTTTTTTAAGAAAGCACTACCCGGTTCAACGATAGCGCCTGCTTATATTGTTTTGGCTCTGTTTGGAAATAAGCTCTATTTTGATTTTGCGTTAAGCAAAGTAAAGAAGCTGAAAGACCTTTATCCCGATCGTGATGAGCGTCTTGCCGTGATTAAAAAGCGTGGAGGCGTGAGCTGGTTATATGCGCTTCTATTTGTGGTCGTCATGATGATCTGCGGTTTTGGAAGTGCGGCTCTAGAAGAGGAAGTTTACTATTCCTACATGGAACCTAAATTTACAGAAGCTGCTGAGTTACAGGATTCAGGTAAATTAGATGAAGCGATGGGCATTTACAATGACATCGAAAATGACAACTTACCTGTGCCATCTATTCACTTTAACAAGGCGCTTCTATATGAAGAGCAAGGAGAATTTGAAAAAGCGTTAAGTGAGATGAATACATACATTGGATTAGAACCTGAGGATGAAGAAGCAATGGAAATTAAAGAAGAGATTGAGGCGAAAATGGAATAGAGGGAAGAGAGATGGGGTCAGGTGCGTACCTGACCCCCTTCGCGTACATTTGTTTTTTTATTTACATATTTCTCCTCTTTTAATCAATAATAAGAAAAAACCGGATGATTAAAGGAGTGGGTAATATGGAGGAAGTAAACCAGCAAGTGTTACGAGAAGCCCATCAGGCATGCGGAGATATTGAAACCATTCGTCAGCAGTTGATAGATGCGAGGCAAAGGGGAGATTTGAATTTAGCTCAACAGGTTGAGCGAGAGTTAATTCGTGCCGAGCAAGTCGCCAGAGAGTGCCAAAGGAAGCTTCAACAAACTACAGCAGGAAGTCTTGAGGGCGAGCAAATTCTTCAGCAAATCACTCATGACTTAACGACGTGTGGTCAAACATTGCGTCAACAATAAGAAATTGAATCCATACAAAGGGGCTGACATTCATATGTCAGCCCCTTTGTAATTTTAAAAGGTGTGAAGCAGGACAGCAAAATAAATCTACGGACGCTGCTCTAAATCTTTCGCCGTCTGACTCATCTGTACATCCTTTTCCTTTTTGAACGTGCCAAACAGCACATCGACAAACGGAGTAGAAACACCGTACCAATAATTTTCGTTTTTATAATGATGTAATATGTGCGTTTTCTTGATCCACTGCCCAAACCTTGTTTTGGGCTTAAACGGTCGATGGGCAATGTAATGTTTCCATTCGTAGACGAAGAACATAGCGAGCAATCCTGTGCTAAAGGAAAGTGAGAGCAGTAGAGATCCAGACAGGACATAGAAGATCAAACAAAGGAGCAGCAAATTCGGAAAGCTATACCAGATCGGTAGAAATAATAATTTGAGATCATTCGGCATTTTGTGATGGTCGTAGTGCAACCGTTTAATAAGCTTAAGAAGTAATGGATTGTTAGGTGTATTAATGTGAAACAAAAAGCGGTGTGTGAGGTATTCACTAAACATATAGGTGACAATCCCAATGATTATAAACACTGGGACAAGGTGAGAGAGGGTCATTGTCAGTAAGAAGCCAAGAACGATGAGAAATAGGATAAACATGATCAAGATATCAAGGTGGAAGAAAAAATCACGATACAATCCTTTTGCTTTCAAGTTATATGCCCCCGTTCATTTTCGTTTTCCAGAGTTCCAGGCTCGTAGACATCATCTCTTTCGTCAGAGACTCTGCGTGATCAAGATCTCCTTTTAACGTAGCTTCGAGAAACTGCTCATAATAGTGCTTTGATGCTTGACGATGAGAAGGGTCTAGAAAGTACTTTTCAGCCATTTTGCCATAGATGTCTTGAAAACTATTAAGGATTAGAAGAAAGATGGGATTATGTGAGAGCTCAGCAATGTTTTTCTGTAGACTCCAATCAAAATTAGCGTATGATTTCGGATCGTCTGTTAGCTCTTCAAGTGGGATGAAAAGCGAAATGATTTGGAGTCTGTGATGAAGAAGAGCATCCCGGACATAAGCAGGTGTTAACGTAATACGTAGCTCGAGCATGTAAACGATAAACTCATCAGGTATATCTTCGTGGTGCTGGAGGATGTTCACGATCGTCATTAAATGGCCATGCTTCCAGTAATCATTTACAATCGCTGGCGCACCTTTACGAATCGTAATCCACCCGTCTCGCTCTAGTCTCTGTAAGGCTTCACGAATGGTAGGGCGACCTACTTGATAGTGAGAGGCAAGTTCTCGTTCAGGAGGGAGCGGATCGTTTGTCGCCCATTCTTGTTCTAAAATAGAGTGTATGAGCTGTTTAGTGATTTTTTCGGACGATCGTTCTTTCATTGAGTGTGATCTGAGTATTGCGGAACGAAAAAGCCACTTGTGCGAAGTTTTGAGCCATCAATTGCGGAGAATGGAGCCAGTGAATGCATAGAAGAGAGCCACCGGGTAAATTTCACTAGTGACTCTCTGCTTTAATATGGTCAACGAGGAGCGACTAAACTATGCCTTTCACGCATTGATATGTGGCCATCGATTAGTATTTTATAAGAGTCATGGACAATCCGGTCAAGAATCGCATCAGCTACCTGGGCTTGTCCGAGTTTGGAATGCCACCCTTCGGGTGAGAACTGGGAACAAAAGATGGTAGAAGTCCGCTTGAGCCTCGCGTCGATAATTTCTAAAACGTGGAGTACTTGATCTTGAGACAGCTCACTCAGGAGCCATTCATCCAATATCAATAAATCAATCGATCTGTACTTTTTAATCAGTTTGCGAAAACTTCCATCTGCCTCATGTTTGGCAACTGCGAGTTCATCCAATAATTCGGGCAATCGGATATATTTCACCTTGTAGAACTGCCGGCAGGCCTGAATGCCGAAAGCATTTGATATCCATGTCTTTCCATTGCCTGAAGCGCCCATAAGGATAATATTATGATGCTTCTGAAGATAGGTGCCGGACGCCAGCTCTAAAATTAACTGCTTATCCAACTTACGGTCAGCGTGATACTCGATCAGTTCAACGGCTGCGCTCGAGTCATCAAATGTGGCTTGTTTAATCAATCGGTCTAACTTATTCGACCTTCTGCGATCATATTCCGTATCCACCAATAGGTTAAAACGATCATCAAAATCCATGCCTTGGAAGTCTTTATTTTCATTCTGTAGTTGATATAAGTCCGCCATTCCACTCATCTTCATGTCCATTAACTTTCGTAAGGTTTCTTGGTTGATCATTTTTTATCCCTCCCAAAATAGGTAGCGCCTCTGGTAAAACCATAGTCCTCTGTCTGCGGTTCCCCAACTAGCTGTTTGTTCGCTTGCTTTTTCTTCTGCCTCTCCAAGATGCTTTTAAGAACGGCAACGGTGGGATGGGAGGATATCTCCAGTAAGGTCTTGGTCGCTTCCTCAAGCTCTGATTCCGTTCTTTTAGAGGCTGTACTTCTCAATCCGTTCAATATATTCAAAGCTTTCTTTTCAACATTTGTTTTCAAGATATGTTCAACCAGACGTTGCGTATTCGGTCCGACAGTCCTCGCCCATTTACGGTTGTTTTCTGGATTGTGATCGAGATAAAGCCGATGGTGGTCTGGCATGTGATCCGGATTTGTGGCATACGAATCTTCTGATTTTTGTTTACGTGGATGGGATGCAATCCGCACATCTTTAAAGTACAATTCAATTACATCCGCAGTGATTCGGACATCGACATCCTCGCGGACGTATTCATAGGGGACGGAATAGAACTTATAGTCCACTTGAACGTGGTAGTTCGGTTGAACTTTGGCAGTTGCCCATTCCGTCATCTTGAACCGTGTTGGAGGTAGAGGATGAAGGTGGCTCTTCTCCTCTTCTTCAAACACTTTGAACCTAGAACCCTCGCGCTTTTGGAAATTCATCGTATTGATTTCTTCCAGCTTTTCAAAGATTCGTGCATTCAAATCCTCGAGATGAAAACACTGATAGTTTCGTAATGATGCAATGATCTGCCTTGATATGTATCCGACAGTTCCTTCTACACTCGCTTTGTCTTTCGGCTTTCTGACGCGACTGGGCACCACAACCGCCCGGTAGTAATCGGCTAATTCCCGGTAAGCTTCATTGATCATTGGGTCGCCCCGGTGGGGCTTAGTCACGCCCGTCTTCAAATTATCAGGTACCAATGCCTCGGTAACGCCTCCAAAATATTCGAATGCATGAATATGTGCACGCAGCCAGGAAGTTGATTTCATATCAAGAAATGCCTCTACATAACTCAACTGACTGTAGGGAAGAGTGGCAATGAACACATACGCTGGTATAACCTCTCCGGTCGAATTATCCATGATTTTAAGCGTCGTTCCTGCCCAGTCCACCTCTAAAATCTCGCCTGGCTTTCTTCTAATTGGCATGGTCAGCTTATGCTTCTTTGCGAAGTTCCCATATTTTTCAGCGAATGTCCGATAGGCATATGGGACTTTTCCATCTTCTCTAGCTGCACTTGCATATTCGTTGTGCAGAAGCGTCAGGGTGACATTTTTCTTTTGTAGTTCTTTGTGAACCCACTCAAAATCAACGGGGCAGTATCCCTTTTCAATTGCTTGTTTCTCCGGGAACAAGTAAGTCCCAAGCCACTGATTATTCATGGAATCCTCTAACCCCCTTAACCCTCTTTCCTTAGCCCGCTGGACAACTTCAGCGATTGTATTTCGCGAGTGGCCGGTACTGGAACTGATCGTCCTCTGGCTTATGCCATCGAACTCCATCCCCAGAATCTTCCGATAATTAACCATAAAAAAATCCTCCTTCTACACAAGTGTCATGCTTTATAGGCATGTCCCTTAAGTATACCGGAGGTATATTGTGAAAATATGTTTTTGTGGCACTCTACTCCGCAAATGGTGGCTCTATCTTCCGCAATCGGTGGTTTAATTTTGCGCATAAGTGGCTCATTCACCATGCAATATTCAGTGATCACCTCAATTCTGGTAAGACCAGAGTTTTTGTTGGTAATACCATTATAGTATAAAGAGTGGAAGATGGGTGGTATTTGTTTGAAGATTCTTTCTTTTGAAGAGGTGGGAGCGGGAAGGAATTAAAAGTTAGCAATAAAAACACTCTGCAGATGAGGCTTTTGCAGAGTGTTTATGTTCTGGGATATAAAGAATAGAGATCTCCTACGGAAAAAATAATTTAATATAACAAAAAATTAAACAACCACTTATTTATCATTAGGGAATTTTAATACGATTGTTTTTTTACTTTATTTACGTTCCTCTAGAAACTGAAGAACCTCATCTATGTTTGTGGAATACAAAAGAGTATATTCAAAGTCAAACATAGTTAGTTGATTTACTACTAGATATTCATCCGCCGGTATTGCGTTAATAAACCTCTTCCACTTATATTTCTTTTCCATCTTCAATATTTCTTGATCGATTCGCTCCTGATCTATTTTTAATACAGCGAAACTTTCAGTAACGATTTTTTTGTTTGGAAATTTCCTTTCCAAAATCTCAATAAATTTGGGTATGAGATTAGCGTCAGTTACAACATCCACATTACCAACTAGATCAATTTTATCAAACATTTCATCATGGAATCGATCGTCATTGCAAGTAGGATTAGTAAAAATAGCTACACAAAAACGATCTTTTTTTCCTTTTGGTTTATTAGATACCATGGGTTTTCTCCTTGTTAACTTTTGGTGGTACTTTAACTCTTTCCATTACACTAAGAATCTCCTGTAGTAGATTTGTTCCTGAAGATTGTTTTGCCTCAAGCCACTCACATCCATCTTGATTAATCATTTTTAGGGTCCAGTTATATGAAGGAGAAGAGAGGACGTGTACACCCTCAATATTCCATACATCATCTTGTTTATAATATATGATCAAGCGATTAGAGTAATGATAGCGTTGAATAGCGCGTTTGAATTGAGCAAGTAGCATGCTGTTTTTATTCAATTGGTTATTTTGTATAACTTCATCAACATTATGTATCCTTCGCTTTATTATATACTGATTATAATCAATTGGATCCAAGAGGAGTTCTTGGTTAAGTCTATCTGGTAAATGTTCTAAGCCCATTAACATACGAGGCACTATAACTTGTCTCCATGTAACGTCTGGAGATGAATGAACGTATACTTGAAATTTGCAGTTATCGAGTTTTTTACACTCAATAATATGATCATCACCGAAATAGAATAAGCTCTGTCCTTTTAGGTCAGTTGTGATTTCTACAATGAGATTTGTTTTTGCCAAGACCCACATGGCTTGGATAAATGATTCTTCAAATTTCAATTCTTCATCTGTATAATTCACAAGATTTTTGGCATAAAGCTTTTTAAATGTCTCTTCCCAAGCATGCTTCATTTCATTGGGATTATCAAAAGGTGAAGAGATGCCAATTAAGACTTTTCCTCCAAGAAATTTTACTATTAAATAGATTTCTTTTTTGGATAGGGTCCATGTTTTCATAGCTTATCTCCTTTTAGTATATAAAGTCCTTACCTCATGTTCTTAATATAATTTTCCCTTTCACTTTTCGAAAGATTAAAGTCCGGACGTAATTTTTTAACAGTATCATAATTCTGCTTGATGAAAATATATTTCTGGATCCATGTTGATAAGAACGATGTTAACACTGTAAATATTGCTAATATTAATATAAGTACTATCAGTTGAAGAGAATCAGTGACAAACGAAGACATTAACAACTGTGCAATGATATACCCGAAGCTGGACATAACT
This sequence comes from Anaerobacillus sp. 63XJN7_5_ISO-PGPR-S23-430, assembly GCF_056173695.1. NCBI lineage: Bacteria > Bacillati > Bacillota > Bacilli > Caryophanales > Bacillaceae > Anaerobacillus > Anaerobacillus sp. 63XJN7_5_ISO-PGPR-S23-430. The sequence goes on from NZ_CM149686.1 coordinate 1,273,367, forward strand.
ACGATAGGTGCAACATTAATTTTAATTCCTTGTTTTTGATTTTTTTGGAAAGTCCGTTTCTTTAACATCTTCCTATAATAAATGTGAAAGAATAATAGCAACGAAATAATAGCTACAAGCCCAATATAAAAGTAGTAGTTTTGTTTTACACCAATATTAAAGAATAGGAACTTTTGAATAACTAGAAAGTAAATATAGGTTGTTACTAATCCAAGAACGCCAAAAAATAAGTAGAAAGCATGTTCAAATTTATAGGGAGCAATAAAGCAGACAAGTCCCCAAAGGTTAATTGCTATGATAGGAATAATGCCAGCCCAAAATAATTGGATAGAAAAAGGAGCACTTATCAAGGGGATAATCCCCATAATATCTAAGTAAATAAACAAGAACCCAAAAATATAATGCCGATTATTTTTGGGTAGTTGTAGTTTACTAATATAGGAAAATGTGAACTCGTCGATGTCTTTACTTTTTTTCAAATGTCGTCACCTCATTTGTTATAGATTAAAATTTGATTAATCAAACCAAGGCACAATAGAATTAATACCTTCTCCAATATCATCTAATAATGCAGTTGTACCTTTCTTAATAGCATCACCGATGGAGTCCAATTCTCCATCATTATCAACATCCATGAATTTAAGATCACTCAAAGCAGTAGTAATGAAGATTCCTGCTAACGCACCAGCTAATGCTCCGACTGCAAGTCCAACTGGACCTCCAATAACGCCTCCCGCAAGAGCACCAGCATATGCTGAAGCTACTATTGATGACCCAGCAATTACAACATCCCCTGCTACATTGCCGGCGATTTCGCTGGCTGTTTTTTCTTGTTGAATGCCATGAATAATATCACCAGTTACAGTGGCTGCTACTCCCACAACACCAATTCTATTTCCTGCCCATTTAAAGGATGCTTTAATGTTTGTCATAGGATCAACTAACTTATAAAGTTTTGGATAATTGGTAGCGTTAGTACCAGAATAAGTTTTCTTATTGAATCCCATTAATTCAGGATTCGTCACATGAATTCTTGTTTTAGTAGCACCTTGGGCAGTTAGGTAGAATTCCCTTTTAACCCCAAAGCCTTTAAAATTTTTATTAATACTCTTTGCGGTAGTGTAACCGGTAGCGGTCGCTACACCAAGATTCGTAGCCGCATTAATAGAATTCTCTCGCCAAGATTCAAAATTTAAACCTAGAGTAGGAGAAGGGTCCCAATTCATCTCGTTGTTGAAATCGGAAATACCTACACCATCTGATATGACTCTAGGGTGTTTCGTAATAGAAGAAAAAGCATCGGTAGATATAATTGGTTTTTCGGAAATTTGATTATAATCATTATTCGATTGATATGTATCAACTGATAATTGTCCACTTTCAAAAAGTTCGTGGATTTGATTAATATATTTATTCATTAACTGGATATCTTGATCAACTTTATCTAGAGAGATCCATTGATTTTGGTCAAATTGAAATAACTTTTCTACTGTTTCATCTTTATGTTGCTTTGCCGATCTAAGTTGTTGATGGAATCTATTATCATCTAAAGGTGGTATTGAGATGATGTCATTTACACTATGAATCGTTTGATTTGCATCATTGGTAATATCGATTACCGTATCTTTTGCATATGTTAATCCAGTCTCTAAATCTTGTCCTAGAAAGCTTTCTCTTATTAATCCATTCGAAGATGGTTCGTAAGATTCCATCTCATTCTTTAAATCGTCCAAAGTTGATTCATATGTTTCTATTACCTGGTTATAAAATTCTAGAAATGAATGGTGTGCATCGTTATAGAAAGCTCTTATTGATTGGCCTCCTTTTCCTTTGAAGGACGCTTCAGTAGAAATAAAGTCTTGAATAGCAGATTGGATATTACTTATTTGATCTTTTTGCTGTTTAAGACCTCCTTTTATTTCAATTAGTCCATTTTCAATTGATTTGACATCCAGGGTCTTCATTATAGCATTCATCTCCTAACGTAATTGGATAGAGGAGGAGAGCTTTTTGTCGGCGTTCTCTAATTGTTGAACCGAATCTCGTACGGTCTGGTTGTTCTCGGCGAGAATTTGTTTGTAGGCATTTCCGACCTCTGTTAGCATGTGATTTAACTCATTTAATCGGTTTACGACGTCTAGCGTATTCCCTTCTCCGGTGTTCTTTGGTAGCTCTGCGTTAAAGGAGTTCAAGCTCTTCTCAATGCGACTGATCGATTGTTCGACTTCACTGAACTTTACAAGCAATTCGTTACTCAATTTGCATTTCTCCTTTCCCTCGCTTCTTCTTCTAAACGATGTTTTTCTTGGATTATGTTTAATTCCAATGCTTGTATTTCACGACGAAGGTAATCTGCTTTATTTTCCATTGTCGTAAGTGCGAAGTTTAACTGATTGATCGATAAATCTTGATAAGCCATCTTCATATCTTCGCGTATATTTTGGAACGAGTTCGCTAATTCCCCGGCCCATGTAGCGGGGGAGAGCTCAGGTTGATCGACAAGCTGTTTATTTTGGAGAAATTCACTCTGTAACCCATCTAGCTTCGTTAAACTAGCTTGAAGGCGGATGAGCTGAGCTCGTTTTTCCGCTACTTCAGTTTGTAAATAAGATAAATAGGACATTTGCGCTATCCCCTTTGTATGGTTGATAAGAAAAATCATACTCAAGCAGTAGTATATGGTACCAAATGGAAGGGTTCTGGTAAATAGGTTGTTCTACCTGTTCGTGAGACTGACGTACGGGGTACTTGTACCTATACCCGTTTTCTGATTCTTAGTAACCATATTTTTGTAAAAATGGTAATAGTGTTAATCGGTGGTTTTTATAGCTTCATAGAGTTTACGTAGCCTTCACTAACAGGTTTAATTATGAAAAGGAGTTAGATGTTAAATGGTTAGGGTGTTCGTTTATCGGGAAAGTACGGAGTAGACTCTGTTAAAGAATGTTCATACTTTTGCCATAACAAAAACGAGATTGGCGCTGTTATACTTAGGATAGAAGTCATGAATCAGTTCACCTAGAAAAGGAAAGAAGGAAAAATGATGAGCACAGAATCTGAATCTAAACTATTGTTTTCATTGAGCATTGTGCAGTTTATCCTATCTGCGTTAATACTTTTACTTCCGATTATGTATCTGATTACTCCTGAAGAGGAGAATTTACTACTATACGGCATTATGGGATTTGGCGTAATTAATTTACTTGCTGGTATTTCGAAACGTATCAAAGGGGAGCACCGTTCTGGTATGTTTTACTCCATCGCGGGAGTTGTGCTGTTTGCGATTGGTGTAAGCATGTTGATGTTTTAATAGATTCTTATAGTAGACAGACCTATTCTCATGTGAGAGTAGGTCTGTTTTTGTATGGAGTAGGGAGAACGTTTGGCTGCATCTCTTCATTAAGCGCAGGTGATTCGACAGGAAGTTACATAAAGCGGGTGGTGACAGGCACTCGTGGGTCTTATCTACTAAAAAAAGTATTTGAATATTTCGGAATATTATCTATAATCAAGGTAAAGGGTGGAAATATTTACAAGGGTATACAAGGGCGATTTGAAGGCATGTATTTCTTGCTTTTGAGGAGGTGATGAGAAAAGTGAATGGATACATAAAAGCCCCAGAATGTTTTGTCTTGGTGGACACATTCTGGGGCAGTTGTTGGCGTGCAAACCAACATTGATTTTAGTATACCCTGTATTCAAGCAGAGGGGAACCGTAATGGTGAATGCGAATGAATCTTATACCCGATTTAAAGGGACGGAAGGGAAAAGTAGGCATGGTCAATAACGAAGTAGAAATCTTAAATGACTATGAAATTAGTAAAACGACCAGGGCGATTGTAGTGGCGAAAGAGGTTGGGTTTAGTTCGAGAATTTATGATCGATGCGGTATCTATTTATCAACAACATCTCCAGTAGATTTAATTAGGCAGGCTTGTCTTGAAGCTGGGGTTACGTATGAAGGGCGAAGAAAGGCGGTTATCTATCATTTGAAGTACGAACAGCAGACGCCCATCATCGTTTCCAATTGGAATGCGATTTCGGTTTTTCCAACAGAGTCACCTGAAAGCATCGATTGCTGCTGGGTATTTTACCAGCATGTTAGAGATGTGTATGCGATCACGAAGAGTACTACAATGATTTTGTTTCAGGATGGTTTTGAGCTCCTGGTTCCTGTCTCAAAGGGCAGACTACAAAAGCAAATGGAGCGAATGGGGCGCTGGATTAGTCATTATTCGAATAATCCTGTTTATTGTTGAGAGCGTTGGAGGGGTCAGGCACGCGCCTGACCCCTTCCAGAGAAAAAGGTGGCAGTGGATGGTTTTGATCAGGATGGTTTGCTTGATGTGTTTCCTGGAGGAGGTTGTGATCCTTTATGGATCGCAGTGATGAGAGTTAATCAGGAACGCCTTGATGAAGATATAAAGAAAATGGTGAGAACGATGCGTTGGAAGTATTTCTTCAAAGGTATTCCTGAGGAAGAGTATGAAAAAGTGGAGGATTATGTTCACTTTGATTCGAAAGAGGCTGTCCTTCAATCAAGGAATCTATCAGAAGTGAGAGCTTTTCTGCAGAAAAAAATGAGATAGAAGCACGCGCCAACTCCATTACCAATTACTTGAAGGATTGAAACAAGTAAAACGAGAAGTAGTTAGTGTGATAGACCATGGTGTTGGAGGTGGAGGTAGATGGAAGATGCAGTGTTCTGGATTATGATCGGCGGTGGTTTACTGTCCCTCATTGCCTGGGGATGGTATTATGCGTCACTCGGAAAACGAATTGCGAGGGAAGAAGAAAAGGCAGGACGAGATCTCACGTATGAAATCAATCCGTTTACGGGCAGTTCGCACGGTGTTGATTCGAAAAAGAAGCAGAATCGTAAATAAGGTGATACTCTGCTAAGCGTTTGGAGATATGTTAATGAAGAAGGAACGTAACTCTGCTAAGATGTATTATCTAGCTTTTGGGATCATAGGGCCAGTCTTGATTGCGGTGGTATTTTTGCGTATGCATGTAATGTTTGATAATCAATCTGGAGCTTTTGGTTTGATGATAAGCTTTTTCTTAATCCTCACCTATATTGAATTCCTGGAAAAGAAGGCGGGGTTAAGTAGGAAATACAGGTGGACGAGAGCGATAGGATCGATGGTGTTATTTACTTGTCTCACCATCTATATTTACCTGCAATAGACGGAGGGAGTGAAAAGCTGCGTTGAAGCGCAGCTTTTTTTCTGTCGATTATTTTCATGTGGAAAGGGTGAACGGGGAGTGGATTTGAAGCTCATATTGGAACAATTGGATGTAAACGATAGGCAAGTAGATCTTGATGACCTTATTAAAAATATGCTTCAACAAATCGGTAGTACAGATCCAGTTTTAAGAGATGAACTCATTTATACGACGTTTGGCAAACTGGTTATGATGGATTTCTTAAATGAAGAACAATTGACTCATCTATTGAACGTTTGTCTTGATCAAGATCACCTTTTTTATCAAATGGGAGAGCGAGGGACAGACTCGGTTTTCACACGTTCTTTTTCGGTTCTGGTAGTTGCACTTGTAGTCGAAAAAGATCGCTCCAATCGTTTCTTGAAGAAAGAACAAACCGAAGCTTCGATAGAAGGAATTATACGTTATTTACAAGAAGAGCAGGATACGCGCGGGTTTGTAGCATCAAAGGGATGGGCGCATAGTATCGCTCACGGAGCTGATGCTCTTGCGGAAGTGATCAGACACCCGCTTTTTGATAGGAAGAAAACGGGTGAATGTCTTGATGCGATTCAAGAGTGTCTTTTCAAGGAAGGTACATATGTGGACGATGAGGACGAACGGCTTTTGTTTGCGATCGAGGCGCTTTTGGAGAAAGGAATGAAGGAGGAGGAGCTGAGTAATTGGGTGACGTCACTTAGTGACAATCTTGAAGCCCATTTTGAAGTGGAAAGGTATAGTGTGGAATTCTTTCATAAGAAGGGGAACGTCCTAAGTTTTCTGAAAAGCTGTTATTTTAGGCTGTTGATCAGGGATACGTGTTCTGATGCGAGGCGTGTAATTGAAGACGTCGTGGAGAAATGGACGAGGAAGATTTATTTAGGGGATTGAGTGAGGTGCATAAGCAGCGGTGTTACAACGATCTAAGCGTTATGGAATAAACCCTTAGAAAGGAGTAGTTTCAGTGCCAAAATCATTACCAGGAAAGCTAGCTTTGTTTGTACTGGGTGTATTTGTTATTCAGATCGTAGTTTTTGTAGGTATGCTTTATAACAATAATGGATTTGGAGCGTTTGTGAAGTTTATTCAATTTGCTCCGATCACAGCTTTGTTAGGGATTGTTTTTGGAGTGATGGGTTTTATTAAGGAAGGTAGGAATGAACGAGGTATTCCGCTTGTTGCCATTGGAATTGGTAGTCTCTTTCTTCTGTTCTGCATCTTTTTCTTATCATTTTGGTCATTTGGTGGGTGAGAGGATAGTAATCGTTGCTGCACAGTCCTTCCTTCATCAAAATGAAAAGAGTCTTCTTTTTAATTTATTGGGATGATAGAATTCGTTTTTTTTATATGAATCAACACTTGGGGGTAAAAGAATGATGGGAATCGGATTAACTATAGTCATGTTTATTGTCAGTCTGTTTATTCTATATGTCGTAATCGAATCAGCCGTTAGAAGAGGGATTAATAGTTCCGTTATTGGTAAGTATCTCGAGGAAAAGCATGGTTTGAAAGAAGAGCATAAACCTTCTTTTTTAGATCATGATCTGGATAGTGATGAGTGAGAGTTCGTTCAGAAAGTAGAAGTCAGCAAACAATAACACACAGGAAAAGGAGATGTTTCTCTCGATGAGAAACATCTCCTTTCTCCTTAATGCTTAAATTTCAATAATCTAAGTGCATTTAAAATAACGATTAAGGCTGCGCCGGTATCGCTTAATACAGCGATCCAAAGTGTGAGCCAGCCCGGGAAGATGAGGGCAAGCGCGATCACTTTAATAATGATCGAGAACCAGATGTTTTGTTTAATAATTCTTAATGCTTTTTGGCTTAACTTCATTGTATGTGGAAGTTGATCAAGGTTATCGGCCATAAGAATAATATCGGCTGTCTCCATCGCTGTGTCAGTTCCAGCGCCACCCATCGCAATGCCTAGGTCGGCAGTTGCAAGTGCAGGAGCGTCATTGATGCCATCTCCAACCATAGCTACCTTGTACCCTTCTTGTTGTAGCTTCTTAATGGCGGTTACTTTATCTTCAGGAAATAGCTCCGCAAAATAACGATTCACCTTTGCTTCTGAAGCAATTGTTTTGGCCGTTCCTTCATTATCTCCTGTTAGCATGACCGTTTGTTTGATGCCGCTTTGTTGTAATGAGTCTAAAGCCACGGCAGATGTATTTCGTATTGTATCAGAGACGGCAATCGTCCCAAGAATTCCTTGCTGTGTTCCGATAATGACGACGGTTTTACCGTTACGCTGCATTTCTTGTACATCTTTTTCTATTATTGTTAAAGGAACAGATAGTTCATCGAATAATTTTGGATTCCCAGCGTAATAGATCGTGCCATTAATTGTGGCTTGAACGCCTTTTCCGACGATAGTTCGAAACAGCTCACCATGCTGTGGTTGTAAGCCTTTATTGTTTGCATAGTTTACAATCGTTTTTGCAATCGGGTGAGTGGAATGGTTTTCTAATGTTAAGGCGATGGATAGTAATTCTTGTTCTGATCCGTTTGACGCCTTAATGTCGGAGACTTTCGGTTTACCTTCTGTTAATGTTCCTGTTTTATCAAATGCAATAGCGGTGATCGCACCTGCTTTTTCTAAAAACGTACCGCCTTTAATTAATACGCCATTCTTAGCAGCATTTCCAATTGCTGACACGATCGCAACAGGTGTTGAAATAACGAGTGCACATGGACAAGCGATAACTAGTAATTCAAGCCCTCGATAAAACCACTCTCCCCATGTTCCGATGCTGAGTAATGGTGGTAAAACCATTACGACTAAGGCGAGCACGAACACGATCGGTGTATAAATCGCTGCGAATTTATCGATAAAGGCTTCCGTGGGCGCTTTCTGTTCCTGTGCTTCTTCAACGAGATGAATAATTTTGGCGATCGTCGTATCGTCAGCTAACTTTGTAACTTTAATCTCAAGAGAGCCGTGTTCATTCATGGATCCAGCATAGACGGTATCGCCGATTCCTTTATCAACAGGAATTGATTCACCTGTAATCGGAGCCTGATTAACGCTTGATTCTCCTTGAATGATTTCCCCGTCCAATGGTAGTTTATCACCTGGTTTAACGACGATAGTTTCACCAACAGTAATACGCTCTACAGGTTTCTTCACCATTTCTGAACCAGCTTTAACCCAGGCTTCTGGAGGAGCTAGATCCATCAAGTTACGAATCGAATTTCTTGTTTGTTCAATGGATTTTGTTTGCAGGTAGTTTCCGATAGCAAACAGCCAAACCACGACAGCCCCTTCAAGCCATTCTCCGATTAACGCAGCGCCAATCGCAGCGGCAGACATGAGAACGTTCATGTCGAGTGAACGACTTTTAATTGCAAAGAAGGCACTTCTAACAGGTTTAATACCACTGATCACAATCGCAATGGTGTATAGAATGGTTGAAACGATTGAAGGGATGATCGTAAAAGAATTTATGAGCCCTAGTGCTATTAAACTACCAGAAACGATCATTGAAGCATTTTCATTATTCTTCTTAGTATGTGTTGATTTTTTAGTATCTGGAACCGCTTTGAATCCAATTTTGGAAACTTCTTTCATAATGCTTTCCTCTTGAGTAGAAGCGTCAATTTTCATTTTCCCCGTGGAAAAATTAACGCTCACTTCTTTAACGGTTGGCAAGGTGTTAAGGTGATTTTCGATACTTTTGGCACAGCTGCCGCAGTCCATTCCTTCAATATGAAAAGTTCTATAATCCTTTTTCTGATTGATCGGTTCAACGGAATACCCGAGTTTTTTGATCTCTGCCTCAACCTGAGTAAAGGCATCTACAGAACTTGCGGCTACTTGCAGTTTTGCTGTACTGTAATTGACCTTTACCTCAGTTAAATTCTTTAATTTACTTAACGTTTTTTCAATGGTTTTTGCACATGCAGGGCAATCCATTCCATGAACTTGATAAGTCTTTTTCTCCTCAGAAGTATCGGTGGAATGAGCGTCTGTTTTCTCTAGATTCTGTTGTTCGCTACTGCAACAGCTTGTTTTTTCTGACTTGGTGTCTTCAGTTACATCAGTGTTACTACTGGAACACTGATCCGCTTCTTGCTTGTATTCATTTTGAAGAGCAGAACTGCAGCAGCTTGCTTTTTCGATAGAAGAATCACTGCTACATTCGTTTTTTTCTTCATTTTTATTGTTACAACATTTATCTGCCAAAGAAAGTCCTCCTAATCAACGTGACGTTCACAGCAAGCTACATCATTTTCAACATCATCTAGTATGAGATCGAACATCGTGAGTAGATCTCGAATTTGTTGGTTTCTTAAACTGTAGTAGCAATACTTTCCTTCATTTCGACCTACTATAATCCCGCAACCTTTCAAACAAGCAAGATGCTGTGAAATATTTGACTGGTTTCCATTTACTTCTTGAACAATCTCAGAAACGGTTTTTTCAACATCCTTTATGCTCTCAAGAATTTGAATTCGTGTTTTATTAGAAAACCCGTGAATTAGCTTTACTTTCATATCAATATCAACAGTTTGCATATGTGCCCTCCTGACATATTAGTAAAAACGAATATGTATGTTCTCTATCATATTAGCAATCTCTAATGTGTGTGTCAAACTAGTGTGAATTTTTTCGAAGTTAGACAGTGAAGGTGCAATAGGTGATATCTATATGAAATAAGAGATTGAGATATTTGTATGATTTTGGAATAATTAAAAATGGAAGTCATTGCGAGGTAAAATGACATTTCATAAAAAGATGATAGTGTGAAGGAGTCATATGACCGATGAGGTTGCTTACATCAAAAAAGGTGGCAGAGTTTGAACTTATTCAACAGGCTTTAATCAATGAAGGCTTATCAAAGTTATCAGATGACGCAAGAATCAAGAGGTTAGGAGAAGGTGCCTGGCACTGTGCGTATTTGCTTGAGCGGGAGCGGCTTGTTCTTCGCATACCGAAGAAAATAGCTTACGAGCGAGAGGTGATTTTCAATCGTAAGGAGTTAATAGCGGAGTATGCTGCGACAAAAGCTTTTTACGCGCACGCCAATAAAGCAAAGAACGACATTTGCCCTAACTATTTTAAGTACAGCGTTAATGAAGAATTAACGTACACGCTTGAAACTTATGTAGGAAAATCAATTGATCTTAGCACTCAGACGATAGAAGATGGGAAAAGATATGGAAGAGAGCTAGGAGAGGTCTATCTTGCTCTTGAATCGTTTACTCCACCATTTAAGGGGATTGGATATTTGTATCTTGACGAAAAAGAAGAATTAATAGGCGCGTATGATCTAACTGTAAGTGAATTTCTACTTGAAGAAACAGAAGAGTATCGGGAAGAGTTACATACGCTGCTTGTAAGTCCATACAATTTTGATAAAGAGAAAGTGAAGGAGTTTGGGGAATCGTTTATTTCTAATCGCTCGATTGATCGCGAATCTATTATTCTCACAAATCAAGATGCTTCACCAGAGAATCTCATTTTCACGAAAAGTGGCGTTAAAATGATCGATCCTTATCCTCTTCTAGCTACTGGAACGTCACTTGCAGCTAATTATGTTTTCAACTATGAGACGTTATTTCCTACGTTTTATAACACAGAAAGGTATCGGAAAGGGAATTACCATCAATATGTTTCAAAGCTAATTGCGAATGCAGAAGGGTTTAGGGAAGGGTATATCAGTCGCTTGGAGCAGAAGCATGAAGCCCTACATGTTGAGGTGTTTTTAAAACTTCTGACGATGGCGCATGATCATTTTCTTTTGCTGCAGAAAGAATCTCTCACTTGTGAAGAAGTAATCCGTTATGGGACGAAGGGGCAAGTGGAAGAACGTTTCATGGTTTATTTGAAGGAGCTTGAGAAATATCCATACTTATAGGTGAGTTATTAAAAAGAGTTCGGACGATTCATCGGATGAACCGTCTGAACTCTTTGATAGAGTGGTTATTTCGATTTCTCTTCGTTCTCATCCATGTTCCATGAATATCCCGATTTTCCCATATAGTAGAGAAAACCAGCAGACGATAGGATCGTTAGAATCGCAATGATTAGTCCGATGAAGAGCCCTCCTTTGAATAATGGTCCTTAATTTCTTTGTGCAATAATCGAGTTTGCGATTTCTACCATATCTTCCTTCGTGAATGGAGATTCTTCCCCTGATGGCGTGAATCCAGTCACTTTGTATAGAGCATTTTCGTTTTTACTTAGCCACGTGATCGTTAAGAGGTGACCATCTTCAGCTTCTGAGTATGTGCCATTAACATCTTGATCAAGTTCCTCGTTCGTTTCCCCTATAGAGGTATCGATTCCCTTTTGGTCTTTAATCATAACGTTTAGTCGTTTGTCATCTTCTCCATAATAAAAATCCATTCCATATGGCTCTAATTCAGTTTCGGCTACAGCTTCCACGTCATCTACTTCTAATGGAATTTTCTCCATATTGGGTACGGTAATTTCACTTCTAAAATCTTCAGGAAGTTTCTCCACTTCAGTCTTAACCTCAGGGTAATTCTCTTGTAGGGAGTCTAGATGATTTTCAGTAGACCCTTCTTCCTGTCCACCGCAGGCTGCGAGGATAAGTATTAATCCGAATAGAACTGATGCTAATTTCAATTTCATATGTATCCCTCCTATTCTGTACTACGAAATAAGCTAGGAAAAGTTTCGGATTTAATGCCATTTGTTAGGTTTAATGGTATTGAATTGGGATTTTTATAAATAGAAGAAAAGATCTCTTCACTACAAAAACCTCGCTCATCTTTTCATGATAGCGAGGTTTTTTTGTTCACATTAATCTATTATTCTTTTAAGCCAATAATCGCTCATAAATAACTTCTTTCGTCTCTAAATCGATAGCATCTACTTTAATTTTCACTACCTGGTTATCATCATTCTTCTTAGCGCCCCAGAGACGTATGTAGTTATTACTATTATGATCTAGGAAATTCACCTGAACGGTTCTAACATCCCCGATTTCTACTTGTTTGTCCTCAATCCAACACTCTTGAAAGACCATTGTTTCTTGGGGTTGGCTTAATAGGTAGTCATGCATGAACTTTTCAAACTCAGGAAAATTCATCTTTTGATCTTCAATACAAACCTTGTTAAATTCATCGCGATCCGTAATATGGTAATTTGCTTTTGATTCGTTATTCATTGTAATTCCTCCTCGTAAACACGGTTGATAGATAGTTATTTCCCCGAAAAAGATCTAGGTAAAACATCGAGAAAAGGAAAGATTCTGATCGGTTGGGAGGAAAAGTTTACAACCATCTTTGCGAATGTAGGGTGGTGAAATAATAGTGATTTGAAATTTTGGAAAAGAAGGGATTGTGAAATGGTCAGCGAATGTATGAAATGCTGATGGAAAGAGGTGAGTGGCATGGATAAAAAAGTGATGAGAAATGAGTATATACGGTAGTGAAAAATGTAAAGAAGGAATGATGGAATTGATTAGAAGGTATCAAGTGATTGACCGATTTCCAACCAGCGACGAATATGTACGGTTGTGTTTATCAGTCGGTTGGAATAATATGAATTTTTCTGTAGCGGAAAAGGCGGTTCGTCAATCTATTTATGCGACGGCGGTATCTTATGGAGATGAAGTTATTGGCATGGCACGTATCGTTGGTGATGAGGCGATGTATTTTTATATTCAGGATTTCGTCGTTCACCCTCTGCATCAGGGGAAGGGAGTAGGGAAAATGTTAATGAACCAGCTTTTCTCCTATTTGAAGGAACATGCTCCTACGCAAGCCTTCATCGGTCTTTTTGCAACAGAGGAGGGAAGTCACTTATATAAGCAGTTTGGCTTTGAACAACCGGGTGATATGAATGGAATGTTTCGCTTAACCCCTATTGAATCATAATGCACCTAGACGGTGGCGGTGTCTTCGATAAGAGGATATCGTCACTTTTTAATGGTAATATTTGAAACTTTATAGGGGTTCCACACGTAATTAAACAAAAGGGGGAATGGAAATGACAGCATTTATTGTAATATTACTCGTTATTGCATTTATCGCATCTGGCTTTTCAAAATCGTCGTCAACGCGACGTTCTCCAGGTGGAACGGATCATTCAAGCTATTATAGTGGTGGGCATCAAAGCTCAGGATGCGATAGCTTCGGTGGAGATGGTGGGGGATGCGGTGGTGGTGAGTAATCAGGAAGCTTAGTTGTTGAGGTGAGAGAATGTTGAAAGGAATCAAACGTATATTGGCGCTCATAACGCTAGCTTTAGCGGTAGCTGCTTTCGTGAAGGGTAATGTTGCAATGCTTGCCCCTATGCTCCTTTCTCTGGGTCTTTTTATGGCTGTTTTAGGGATTGAAGAGCGTGGAGAAAGGCGAAGAAAGAAAGCTGGAGTGATTTTTTTAGTGTCAGCTCTGATCATTCTGACTTCTGTTTATATCTTTTAAGGATGTGTGAAAAGGTCATTTCAAAAGGAGGGATTGTCATGAGTTCTCATTTTCGTGTAAAGCCTAGTAAAGTTAGTTCCATGATCGGAATGATTGCTGGCTTTATTTTTGTAATTATCGGTATTGCATTTGTTTCGCAAATAGGCGCATTCGGTATTGTTTGGACTGTGTTTGCGATCCTTATCACGGGATACCATGCCCTGAATGTTTTTAGTAAAAATGGCGTTTCAACGTATCAAGCTGATGTTGATCGTGACGATGATAAGGGTGCGGCTTCCGATCAAGACTACGAGTCGAAAATACGTCAACTTCATCGTTTGAAGGAAGATCACATCATTACGGACGAAGAGTACCAAAAAAAGAAAGCAGAACTCTTGAATCGTAAGTGGTAGAATAAGAGTAGCGAATTAAATACATAAGAGACATGAAGGTTGCTTGCCATGTTGAAAGGAGCACCATGTGAAGACAGAGATCATAAAGTTAACGAAACCAACTGCTCAATTTGTTGAAGTCCTGAATCGGTGGGAAAATGATCGAGAATTGATTCCGCTGATTCGCCCGAATAAAAGCAGGGAGGAATTAGAGCGGCGCGAGACGATCACTCTTGAGGGAGTGAGGGAGCGTCTTACGTACCAGCAGATATTCCAGATCTTTGTGAATCACGAGATGATCGGAGAAATGAATTACATGGTGGATCCTCCACACCTTTTGAAGCAAGAACCAGGAACGGCATGGATTGGAATTACGATTGGCGAACCTGAAGGTAGAGGCAAAGGAATTGGATATGAAGCAATCCAACATTTAGAAGAGCAAATTTACCAGCAGGGTTTTAATCGGATTGAACTAGGCGTGTTTGAGTTTAATACGAATGCGCAAAAGCTCTACCGAAAGCTTGGATACGAAGAGATTGGCAGGTTAGAAGATTTCACCTACTGGCAAGGAAAAATGTGGTCAGATATTCGAATGGAAAAGTACTTATAAGAAAGCGCCGATCAATTAGTGGTCGGCGCATTTTTTGATTACGGTGGGCCCAGGTACGTATCTAACCCCGTTCTAATTATAATATAACCACACCAATGATGATAAACGCTATAGAAAGAAATTTCCTTCTTGTAGCTTTTTCGTTGAATAAGATGAGACCGGCAATGGTTGTGCCGGCGATAGAGCCGCCGGACCAGATCGCGTAGGCTAGTCCGATTTCAATAGATTGCACAGAAAGGGTGAGAAAGTAGATGCATAGCCCGAATAAAACAAATGAGGCGATGCCTGGAATTTTACGGGTGAATCCAGCTGATAGCTTTACGGCAATACTGCCTATAATGGAAAAGGCGAGAGCTAAAATTAAAAAAATCATATCGTTTCCTCCCCTTTTTCTCTATAGCGAGACTTTGTATTTAAGCCAACGATGCCAATCAGAATGAGGAAAATAGCGAGAAATTTTGAGAATGACGTAGACTCTTGAAAGAGGAGGATTCCAGCTACGGCTATAATCACCGTACCGCCCCCAGACCAAAGTGCGTTAATGATGCCCAATTCGTGATCTTTCGTTAGAAAAATATAAAAGAGGATCGCGATAGCATAACTCAAGATCACTATTAAGCTTGGTCCCCACTGGGTAAATCCATTACTGTATTTCATGAATGTCGCCCCGATCACTTCAAATACAATAGCGATACTGAGCCAGATATAAGCGCTTTTCATTGTTATCCCCCAGTTCTTGATCATATTCTAATTCTAGAATAACGTGTGATCGAGGAGAGTGGGTAATATCAATAAATGATGGATCTATAACTTCAGGTTATAATATAGGGGAGAATCATATGAAAGAGGAGAGTGTTTATCTTGCTTCCGAAGTTAGCGTACTTTATT
Organism: Anaerobacillus sp. 63XJN7_5_ISO-PGPR-S23-430; assembly: GCF_056173695.1. NCBI lineage: Bacteria > Bacillati > Bacillota > Bacilli > Caryophanales > Bacillaceae > Anaerobacillus > Anaerobacillus sp. 63XJN7_5_ISO-PGPR-S23-430. The sequence continues at coordinate 1,288,847 of NZ_CM149686.1, forward strand.
AAAATTGCTGACGAGAGAAGTTTCACTCGCGCAGCAAAAGCTTTATTTGTTTCCCAGCCGGCTCTCAGTAAACAGATGAAGAAGCTTGAAGAGGAGCTTGGTTTTTCTCTTTTTAACCGATCAATTAAAGGAGTAGAGCTGACTACTAAAGGTCAAGCTTTTTACGAAGATATTAAACCGCTGTTTACGCAGATTAATCAGACGGTCGATCGCTATAAGAAATTTGATCAGATACGATTTGGCTCGACACCGATCTTAAGCACCTATTTTTTGCCTGGATACTACGAGCAGCTTCAGTATTCGAATGTTCATGTTACGGCTATTCGAGAAGATAGTTTGGATTTGGTGCCGCTGTTAGAATCTCATGAAATTGATGCGGCGATTGTTCAGAATACCTCAGCGATTGAAGGGATGTATTCAACATTTTTATTTTCTGAACCTTTTGTTGCGGCTGTACCGGTTTCTCTTTCATTAGCGAATAAGAAAGAAGTGACCCTAGAAGAATGTTTCCGGTATACGCAAATCATCCCTCCTACCGGCTATCTTTCTGAGCAAGTAAGAGGGCTATTACATGACCATTCATTTGAGGGAGACGTGCTAGAAACGCACTATCTCGGGATGGGGGGACTTGTCTCGCTTGGAATTGGGATTGCCTATCTTCCGAAAATGATGGGAGAGGCGATTGAACAGAAAGGAGTTGTTTTTCTGCCTATAAAAGGAGAGGCGCTTAGTAGAGATATGCATCTTCATACGAACAGCCCGGCTCTTCTTTCTCTTTTATCAACATCATTTGAACGGCGTTAACGTTCGAGTGGCAATGAAATGGTAACAACGGTTCCTTCGCCAACAGAACTATCAAACAGAATGGCCCCCTTGTGTTCGTGAATGATTTTATAACAGACGACTAGTCCAAGGCCAGTACCAGTATCTTTATTCGAAAAGAATGGCTCACCAAGTCGGTCTAATCGTTCTTTCGGAATGCCTACGCCTTTATCAGCAATTTTGATGATCAGGTGCGTATCGGAGTTGCACGTCGTGATAGAGAGTTGCCCTCCATCTGGCATCGATTCAATACCGTTTTTGATAATGTTCATAAGGACCTGGGTCATTTGATTTTTCTCACAGCGCATCATGAGGGATGGCATATGGAAAGTCGTCTTCACATCGACATTGTTTAATAAAAGCTCTGGCTCCATGAGTGAGACGACGTTACGGGTTAGCGTCATAATATCAGTTTGTTGGTACGTAACGGCCTGTGGTCGCGCGAGTGATAGGAATTCATTGATGATTGATTCAATCCGATCCATTTCAGATAACATCAGCTGCAATATATCATTATGGATCCGATCTTTGTACAGCTGAATAAATCCTTTTACCGATGTTAATGGATTGCGAACTTCATGAGCGACAGCTGCTGCTAGCTGTCCGATTGCAGAGAGCTTTTCTGAACGAAGGAGAAGCTCTTCTGTTCTCTTACGATCGCGTATATCTCTTGTAATAGCGGACATTGCCATGATGTTCCCCTCATGGTCTTTAATCGGTGAATAGGTAATGCTTACGTCGATTAGCGTTCCATCCTTTTTCTTCCTTACCGTTTCGAAATCCACAACACCGTCACCGTCAGTAACAGCTTCTATGATCTGATCAGCCTCTTCTTTATTGTCATCAGGGTAGATGTCATAAAGATGACTTGTCATGTTCTCATCTTTATAGCCGTAAAGTCGCTGGAAAGCGGGATTTACTTTAATGATTTCTTTATCAAGGTTACTAACCGATATAGCATCAGCATTATTTGTGAAAATGGAGGCAATAAGCTCCTGTGTTTCAACAAGTTCCTTTTCCACCTCTCTGCGTGCTGAAATATCCCTTCCAATAGCGATTAGATATTTCCGATCACCATCAGCGTTGTACGTTGGGGCTTTAATAATTTCAAATGTGCCTGTCTCTCCATTAGCTAGTTCAAGCTCATATTCGTATTCCACCTTTTTTTCTTCTTCCCAGGCAATCCAATCTGTTTTTGCATTGTTCTTAAGTAGATGGTGAGCATCAACGCTTCTGCATTTTAACTCATCACACGTTTTTCCTTTGTATGCTCCCTCTTCGATCCCAAATATTAATTTCGCATACGCATTCATTTCAAGAATTCTTCCTTGTTTATCTTTAAAGATAATGAATTCAGGTATGGAGTCAATGAGCGAGCGCAATTGTTCTGCTTGATCAATTGTATCGAACTGAGCATTTTTGAACTCAGTGATATCTTTTACGATTTTATAAGCACCGCGGAAGTGTCCATTTGTATGAATGGGAATGGTTTTGATCATAAGGTGAACCTTATTGCGGTAAATGTCATACGCCTCAATTTCGTAAGAGCGTTGATCTCCATATAAGGCTAATTCGAAATGTCTACCGATCTTAGAAATCGCTTCCTCATTTACCACATGTGTAGGTGCTTTGATCAAGTCTTCCAATGAATAGCCAAGCATTCTGTGAAGGGCTTGATTGATTAGGGTTAGCTTTAAGTGTTGATCAACAAAAGCAATCCCATCAGGGTTTTCATCAATTAATGAGTGAAACCGCTGTTCAAGCTCTTCGGTAGGAATGCTTTCATTGTTATCTGAAGGTTCACCGGTAACTTCCTTGTAGAGAGCCTCTTTATCCTCAACAATGACAAGGGTCACATGGTTCGAATCTATTGGAGAGAAACGAATCGCTTCTTTCGTAAAAGGTAGAGGGAGTTCAATAAATTTTCCCGGCTCCATTGTAAAAGCTCGATCGAGGTGTGCTTGGATTTGGTTCTGTTCGATTGATAAAATACTTTCAATGCACTGTATGGATTCTGCTTTTTCATAAGAGGAGAATCTTGAAATCGCATACTCATTACGATGGACGATGCCCCCGTTTCGATCAAGAACCACGAGGGGCAGAGGAATGGCATCGTAATGGGCGTAATAGGAAGCAGTATTCATAAATGTAACCCTCCAGATCTCGTAAACTATTTTACTATTATAACAAATGAAAAGGGGAGGGGGGTCAGGTACGTACCTGACCCACTCTCCTTTTTTAAAATGTTATCAAATCCACATTGCTGTTTATCACATAACACTGTATGATACATAGTATATATAGTGTATGACACACAGTAAGAAGGTTGGTGAGGGTGTGACGTTATTAAATTCATTCATAACGGAGCTCAGAAGAGGCACGTTAACGCTTGCGGTCCTAAGTCAATTAAGAACTCCTCAATATGGCTATTCTCTCGTTCAATCGCTTGACAAATCAGGCATATCCATTGAACAGAGCACGCTGTACCCTCTGCTTCGGAGGTTAGAGAAGCAGGAGATGGTGACGAGCAGTTGGGATACAACGGAAAGCAGACCGCGTAAGTATTATGTATTAAGTGAGTATGGAAGAGAAATTTTCGAACAGCTGAAACTAGAGTGGGAGAAAACATCGAGCGAATTAGCTACCTTGTTGAAGGGGGAGGACGAACGTGAATCTGATTGAGGTTTACATTGGTGAAGTGACGAGACGACTTCCTGAATCCATTCGGGAGGACATTGCGCTTGAATTAAGATCAACGATCGGGGATATGCTGCCGGATGATCCTTCAGAAGAAGAAGTGAAGAGCGCCCTTAATGAACTTGGGAGCCCGGTACAAATGGCGAATGGATTTCGGGATTGGCCAATGCATCTCATTGGCCCTCAATATTTTGAACTTTACATGAAGATTATCAAGATGGTGTTACCTATTTCGCTCGTTGTCACATTTATCGGGTTTATGACGATTAATGTGATCGACTACAATGGCACAAGGTCACTTGGAGACGTCTTTTTTAATCTGATGGGTGATGCTATTGGAGGCTTATGGAATACCGCAATTCAAACACTGTTTTGGATCACCCTCATTTTTGTGATTTTGGAACGGACCGATATAAATATAAACCGAGCGCTAAAAGGATGGTCAGCGGATGAATTAGAGAAGGTAACCTCTGTGCCCAAAAAGAAGAAAGTTGCGAAATCGGAGCTATTCGCAGACCTTCTCTTTGCGGCAGTTTGGGCAACGCTTTATTTTAACGCAGACAACTTACTTGGCATCATTCGAAACGGTAAGGTGGATGTGCCTTTCTTTAATAATGATGTGCTTTTATCTTACTGGCCACTTGTAAGTCTGACTCTTCTAACGACGGTGTTGCTAGCTTTATATAAAGTGATTGTTGGCTATTGGACGAAGCGTTTAGCGATGGCTAATGCTATTCATCATGCCTTTGCGACGACAGTAATTGTGATTATGTTATTAAATGATCAGCTGATTCATCCAGATCTAACGAACCTATTGTCTCTTTCAGAAACGTATCAAAATATGATTCTTGCAGCAATTGGGCTATTCTTTATTCTGAGTGCCGGCATGGATATTGTAAAAGGATTTTGGAAAGCGAACTTGTAAGTTTAGTGCTTTTTTTCTTGGAATATTTAAAAATAGTGCTAGAAATGCAAGGGTTTAATTAACTGAAAAAAATAAATTTTAATAGAATCGCAGAAATTGCGATTCTTTTTTTCGTGATGTAAACCCTTTATTATCAAGGGTTTTTAGGGATTTTCTATCAAATAGAACCGTCTGTTTCATAATTAACAGAAAAATTTTTTAAACGTTTCCATTGATTTATGAAATAATAATTCCTATAATGAAGAAAGTTGGAAGGGTTTTCAATCGAATTAATGTAAACCCTTTATTTTAGAAGAGGTGGGAGTTATCATGGAAATCTACTTATTAGCAATAACACTCATATCAATTGCAATCGTAATTGTAGGAGTTTCTGTATTTCAGTGGCATGCTTTCATTGGTTTAACTGTAGCGGCTTTATTCCTGGCAGTCATGTCGGGCATGGAATGGGTCGATATTATAGGTTCATATGAAGCGGGTGTTGGTGGCGTACTTGGTCACTTAGTTGGTATTCTAGCACTTGGTACGATTCTAGGAAAACTGCTGTCTGAATCCGGTGCAGGGTTGCAGATTGCGAATTTCTTTATTCGCGTCTTTGGAGAGAAAAAGTTGCCATGGGCGATGTTCTTCTCAGGATTTATTATCGGAATTCCAGTATTCTTTGAAGTTGGTATTTTAATTCTATTACCACTCGTTATTTCGATTCAAAAGGCAACGAAGAAAAACATTTTATTGATTGCGCTACCAGCTGTAGCAGGTTTGTCGATTGTGCACGGATTGATTCCGCCGCATCCGGGTGCCGTTGCTGCGATTGGTATTTATGAAGCGGATCTTGGTAAAGTTCTATTGTATTCACTAGTTATAGCGCTTCCAGCTGGTATTCTTGGTGGTCCGGTATTTGCCAAATGGATTAACAAGCGCGTAGTTCCTGTAGGTGAGCCTGATTTGATCAAAGTGGAAGATCAGCAGGATCCATCTAAACTACCTGGTACAGGCATTTCATTTACAACAATCATTATGCCGGTGTTTTTACTTGTTCTAGGTACGTTCGCTCCGTTCCTACCGTTACCAGGTAGTGCGGAAGGGATTTTAGAATTTATCGGTAGCCCACTTGTGGCACTGTTATTATCTTGTTTCTTTGCATTCTATTTCCTTGGATTCCGTCAGGGATTAGACAAAAAACAAATTAAGAAATACGTAGAAGAATGTATTCTACCTGTTGGATCAATCATCTTGATCATCGGTGCAGGTGGTGGCTTTAAACAGATTTTGATCGATAGCGGAATTGGAACGATTATCGGGAATCTTTCTCAAGATCTTTCGTTATCACCACTCGTTCTTGCCTTTATGATTGCAGGTCTTATTCGAATTGCTACAGGTTCCGCAACTGTTGCTTTAACAACAGCAGCTGGAATTGTGTCACCGATCATCGCAACGATGTCAGGTGTGAATCTAGAATTGCTCGTTATTGTTACAGGTGCAGGTTCACTTATGTTCTCACATGTAAACGATGCTGGTTTCTGGATGGTTAAAGAATATCTAGGCTTAACCGTTAAAGAAACGTTTAAAACGTGGACTGTGTTGGAAACCGTTCTTTCCTTTGCAGCATTTGGCGGAGCATTAATTCTGAACATGTTTGTATAAAAGCGAGAGGGGGTCAGGCACGTGCCTGACCCCCTCTTTTTTTCATTCCAGCATAAAACGCTCCTATTTAGGAAATGTTAACCATATCAAATACGATAGGGTACATGATGGGATGTTGAATGAAGTGAAGAATAAGATGATTGAACTTCATACTTCAATCGAAAAATTAAACGATGGATATAGCACCCTTTGGAAAGAAGAAATGTTTCTTGCCTGGCAATGGTGGTTGAACGTTTTACTTCTTGTAGGACCGTGGGTTATTTGGCTGATTCTACGAAAAAAGGAATGCACGAACCGTTTATTATTAGCAGGATTATTCGTTTATGTGATTACATCAACGCTGGATTCGATGGGCGTTGCTTATGGTCTATGGTTTTATTTGTATACACCGCTACCGTACATACATACGTTTTTTATGCCATGGGATTTAAGTTCTTTCCCAGTTATGGTAATGTTGCTTATTCAATACAAACCAAACTTCAGTCCACTATTGAAGGCGGTGTTCTTTTCGCTAATTTGTGCGTTTGTATTCGAGCCGTTATTTATTAAATTAGACGTATATGTTCCTCTTAAATGGGAGTTATATTATGGGGTGCCAGTCTACATTATCATTTATCTTATTGCCCACCGTGTTAGTAGGAGAGGTAATTTCCACGAGTTAGAATAGAAAAGGGGGAGCAGGTACGAACCTGCTCCCCCTTTTTTGGATTCTATTACTCGTTACAGTTATTTTCTCGGTCTTTTATTTCTGATGTTTCACATTCGATTTGAATGGTAGTGTGCGAGAGGTCAAATTGATCATGTAGTTTTTGCCCAGCGATCTTAAGCATTTGATCTCGATTTACCCCCTGGTTAACCACAAGGTGACAGGTGAAAGATGGAAAGTCGGAGGTAATGTTCCAAATATGCAAATCGTGAATAGAATTCACCCCATCGATTTCAACTAGCGCTTTTTTCACTTTTTGAAGATCGATATTAGAAGGGGTTCCTTCCATTAATACGTGGAAAGAGTCCTTCGTGACTCGGATCCCGCTAATTAAAACGAGTATAGCGACAATCGCACTCGCAATTGGATCGGCGTAATTCCAGCCTATGAACATGATGAGCAATGCGGCAATGATTGCGCCGATTGATCCAAGTAAATCACCTAATACATGGAGAAAAGCACTTCGTAAATTGAGATTCTCAGAAGTGTCTCCTTTCATAAGGATCCAAGCTACGAGAATATTGACGATCAGGCCAATAGTAGCGATGACCAGCATACCTGTGCTTGCTACATCCGGTGGATCGATAAAACGATTAATGGATTCCCATAAGATATAGAATGAAATCGCAATAAGCGCAATCCCGTTTAAGAACGCCGCAAGAATCTCAAATCGCTTATACCCATATGTTTTCTCAGTATCAGATTTCTTCTCACCGAGTTTAAAGGCAAGTAAGCTCATACCTAAAGCGACGGCATCGCTAAGCATGTGACCGGCATCAGATAAGAGTGCGAGACTGTTGGTTATAATTCCTCCAACAACCTCTAGGATCATAAAAGTGGCGATAAGTATAAAACTAATGAGTAGTGCTTTTTTGTTTGCTGAATGAGTGTGTCCGTGATCATGAGAATGATTATGATTATGCCCCATCGTAATGCCTCCAGTCGATTAACAATAAAACGTTATACATGAGTATATGTTCATATACTGATTATACCACTAATGCAAGTTGTTTTAAACGTCTTTTGAAGGGGTCAGGCTCGGGCCTGACCCCTTCAAAAGACAACTGTATCTATAAGGCGGATTTTCGCTCAATTAGTATGTATCAAAAGACCAAACTTGGGGACTTTAATGTGATAGAGGAGCGTGATGAAGGTGTCAAAGGACAAGGGTATTCTTTATTTGATTTGGATAGTGACTGCAGCACTTCTATATAAATATATCCCGAGAAATAAAATTCGACACGGTCTTGTAGCCATGTTTTTTAAGCAGTTTGTTACATGGTTTTTCGGTTTGCTTGTTGTTGAGAAAGGACTTATTCAATATCCTGTTCGACTTTTTAAGAAATCAAACCGTACAAGCTTCACATTCGAGTATTTTGTTTATCCCGCGTTTTGTGCCATCTTCAATTTGAATTATCCGGAAAATAGAAATAAATTCACTCAGCTTCTTTACTATGTTTTTCATGTTGGAGTCATTACGATAGGAGAAGTGATCGCGGAAAAATATACGAATCTAATAAAGTATGTTAAATGGAAGTGGTACTGGAGTTTTATTACGCTTTCGCTGACGAATTTTAGTTCACGCATGTTTTATCGCTGGTTTTACAAAGATGAGCTTAAGACAAAGGAATCAAATGAATAAGTCATTCTCAGCTTCCTCATTCTGGAGGCTTTTCTTGTGCAAACAGAGAGAGGGAGTAATTAATATTCATGCTGAGAAAGCAAGGCAAAGTTTGTACATACTTCTTTCCAAAAAGACAGGCTTATATTTACTGTCACTCATATGATATCTTTCTTATGACCAAACTGAAGTAAGAAGGGTGTTACGATGAGCAAAAACATAAAACTAGAACGTCCAAAAATTCCGGCTATCCTTGAAGAAGGTCATTTTCATGCGATTTATAATGATGAAGACTTAACGCTAATGAATTGCGAGATTATAGGTGAAGCGGTGGACGACGTTGAGCTTGACCGTGTGATCTTATCGAAAGTGGTGTTTAGAAACGTTACATTTACAAACGCCACGTTTCCTCAAATTGATATGATTGATGTTATATTCGATAATTGTAACCTTTCCAATGTGAACTTCACTGAAGGCATCATTCATCGCGTGAAGTTCACGGACTGCAAGTTAATGGGTGCTGATTTCTCGGAAGCAAACCTTGGAAACGTTATGTTTGAGAATTGTATGGCAAATTTCAGTAGCTATGTGGATACCAGGCTGAAACAAGTGAAATTTGAAGATACGTCTTTGCAAAGCGCGAACTATCATGGCTGTCAGTTTACAAAGACAATTTTCAACAGGTGTGACGCAAACGATGTGAATTTCGTACAAACGCTCTTAAAGGGTGTCGATCTTAGCACGTGTACATTTGAACGCCTTCATGTTGATTTGGAAAGCCTAGATGGATGTGAAGTTTCACAGGATCAGGCGATTGGGTTTGCGAAGTTGTTAGGATTGAAGGTAGTTGAATAGCGAGAGGGGGACAGGCACGTGCCTGTCCCTCGCTGCGTTACTTCATAAAAGAAGTGATTGAGGAATGGGCGGATATTTGAAATAATTGTTAGTGGATATAACCTGCGATAGAATATTGGGATTTACATAAAGAAATAAGTGGTTTTAGACAAGCTGCTAAGATTGGAGGGTTTTATGAACATTCGCCATGTGAAGCAATCAGATTACTATATGATTTCTCCACTGATCAATGAATGGTGGAGTGGAGGACAAATGATCGACAAGCTTCCTAAAATGTTCTTTGATCATTTTACGAATACGAGCTTTATTGCAGAAGAGAACGGTGAGATTGCTGGGTTTCTAATTGGTTTTCTTTCACAAACTCATTTAGAAGAAGGGTATATTCACATTGCTGGTGTTCACCCTTCTTATCGAGGTGGTCACATTGGACGTCAACTTTATGAGTCGTTCTTTCAAACAATGAAAGTTTATGGCAGAAGCTTAGTGAGGTGCGTCACCTCGCCGGATAATAAGAATTCGATTGCCTACCACTTTAGAATGGGTTTTGAGATTGAAGGAGGAAACCGCGTCGTGAATGGAATTGCGGTTCACTCAAATTATGACGGACCAGGGCGTGAGCGGGTTGTGTTTGTGAAGCGCGTATAAATGTCCGTGGCGGGGGTCAGGTCCGCACCTGACCCCCGCGCTTTTTTTACTGGCAATTGAAACTAATTCTCGTTCGTTTCGTATGTAGTAATACGCAGAAAAATTGATCAGTTTATATTCTCTAATAGATTTACTCTGAAAAATACGTAAGGCATTGGAGAAGGATTTATGGCAGAGGGGATGTTTTTGCTTATGATTGTGTTCATTACGGTTTTTATTATTGGAAAAAAGAAGAAAAAATAATTTGTAGGTTTGATTCTTTTCTTAAGGGAGTGTTTGCTAAGTTTATCGCAAACGCTCCTTTTATCCATTAGGTCATTTACATAGCACAAAAGTGAAACTTTATTCTGAGGAAGGGTTGAATTTAATGAAAATAGAAAGCAAATTGTATGAGGAAGCAGTGAGTTTAATAGAGTCTCGTTACCCGTCTGGTTGGGGAGGGGCTGCGGCGATGTACACAAGTGAAGGTTCTATTCTAACGAGCGTTTCTCCAGAGAACATAAATGCTTCTGCAGAGCTTTGTATTGAAACGGGGGCTATCCTAGAAGCCCATAAATTAAATATAGAAATCACGCATTCCATTTGCGTCGTACGTGAAGATGAAAATGCTCAATATGTGATTTTAACCCCGTGTGGCATTTGTCAGGAACGACTCTTTTATTGGGGATCGCATGTGAAAGCAGCTGTGTTCACAAAAGACGGAACGCTTACCTTTAAAACATTGAAAGAGATCCAACCTTATCACTGGTATGAAGCATATGAGGGAGAGTAATTAGATAAGAAGTAGATGGGCGTTAATCTCAGGAATCAGTTCCATGTCCAGGAGCTAAAAGCAAAGTGTTCATCCGTATAGGGCTAATCAGGTGGTTGAAGGATGTGAGAATTTCAAGTTTCCCCAGAAGGGATTTATTCCCTTTTATAGAAATGTGTAGTGATGATAAGTAAATCCTGGAAATGAGGGATGGCGATGATTGAGACGCTCTGCTTTTTCTGTATAAAGAAATTTCATATTAAGCCCTCTGATTCACAGTTTCGGAAGTTGAAGCAGAACCCTGGTGCGAGCTATGTGTGTAAGGCGTGTAACTAATCGATGCAGCGAGAAGCACAGCAAAGCACGGGAATTCATCCAGACCAAATTGATCAGTATGATAAATTATTCCGTTAAAATGACCGGAGGGAGTGAAGATGTATGAAAAGATGGCTTGCATTCTTGCCCGTTCTTCTCATTCTACTCACCAGCTGCAATGGAGATGGTCAGGCTGTGACGAAACAGGTTGTTCAAAAAGAAAATCAAACAGAAGTAAGTAACAATTTCACATCAGGCTCTTATAAGATGATTGGTGAAGAAGAGCGGATCGGCTTTATATATGATGATGCGTCAGCATTCAAAGCTGGTGAACCTAATAAGTACATGTGGCACTTGTGGGGAGATGAAGACGAACTAAATGGTTCTCTTAAAGTAGTCGGAACCCATCAGGAGACAAATGAGGAGATCGTGGTTTTTGAATCAGATGAGTTGGCGGGTCCGCATAACGGAGCGGATGCTCACGTCCCGTCAACAATGCAACTTCCTTCACCAGGTGTTTGGGAGCTAGATGCTTATGTTGGGGAAGAATTTTTTGGAACCATTGTAGTGGAGGTCATGTAATTGCCTTACTTTAATAAAGAAATAGGTGTACAAAAAGAAGCGTTGGAACACATACTTTATCAGAATCCAGCCATTGAAAAGGCTCTCGGTGTACTAAGGGAAGAGTTCAATCATGCTTACATCGGGGCAGGGTGTATTGTGCAAACGGTTTGGAATGACTTAACGAATCGGCCGTTGGATTACGGCATCCATGACCTCGATGTTGTGTATTACGATGATCAGGATTTGAGCTTAGAAAAAGAGCTCGAGATAGAAGATCATCTTCGGAAGTTGCTTTCTGACATTCCTTATAAAATTGACGCCAAAAACGAAGCGCGCGTTCATCTCTGGTATGAAGAGAAATTTGGTCAGCGTATCGCCCCTTATTCTTCAGTAGAAGATGCTATCAATAGCTGGCCTACTACTGCAACATCAATCGGTGTCAAAGTAGGAGAGGATGGTGCGTTTCAGGTATATGCGCCATACGGATTATGTGATTTGTTTGGGTTAATTGTGCGTGCAAACAAGTTGTTAATTACCCGCGATGTCTATGAAGCGAAAGTGGAAAAATGGACGCGGAAATGGCCAGAGCTTGAGGTGATCGCTTGGGACAAGTGATGAAGGTGCAAAAAGGAGTACTCTAACAATTTATAGTGGTCTCTTATCTACTGTTTGGAGGCAATAATGGAAGCGAAAAAGTTCTTATCTTTACTAGGGTGGGTGATGCTTGGATCGTGGCTCATTCATTTTTTTATTTACTATTTAATCGATTTAGATCGAGAAATCTATTCTGTAGAAAAGATCGTCTCAGGGATTGTGTTTATTCTTATCGCAGTACCAATCTATTTTACTGGTGTTCACCTGTATTATAAATTTAGCGAGGAGCGTTTATAGGATGAAAAAGGGGTTGGGGGAGATCTGAGTTGCAGAGAGTGGAAAACATAGAAGGAAGGCGATGTGGTATGGCGCATTTTGATTTAGAAAAGATACTACCAAAACCCTCGCTAAAGGAACCCTTTCTACTTGGGATCGATGGGTTAAGTCGGTCAGGTAAAACCACGTTCGTCTCCGAGTTAGAGCACTTACTTGAAATGTCAGGGTATCGCTCTGTTACATTTCATATAGATGATTACATAGAGCCAGAGCAAAAGCGGTATAACACAGGCCACGAAGAGTGGTACGAATACTATTTTTTGCAGTGGGACGTCGCTAAGCTAAAACAGCAACTTTTTGACAGCATAATGGAACGAATACCGCCCGAAAATTTGAAGGTAGATTTGGTGTTAATCGAAGGGGTCTTTCTGCAAAGAGACGAATGGCGTTCTGCGTTCGATTGCGTGCTTTTCTTGCAATGTGAAAGAGATGTGCGGTTTGGACGAGAGAAAGAAGAGACTCAGAGAAATCTAAAGAAATTTGAAGAGCGATATTGGAAAGCAGAAAAGTATTATATGGATACCGTTAAGCCTTTGGAGAGAGCGGATTTTGTGATTGAGTCATGATCGTTCAAGAAAGGAATAAACGGATTAGCATTCCTTCAGTAGGCATATTCTTGCAACTGTTCCTTGTTTTATTTGTCACTGCGCTAAACGGTTTACGAACTTCACTGATGAATCATTTTTCAATTTACCCAGTTGCCCTTATGGAGCTAACGATTGGCGTCATCAGCTTATGTTTGGTGTCTACGGGCTCATTCAATCAAAGTATTCCGCTCTTTCATGGATCGTTGTCATGATCGGTGCAATGACGTGCTTTCTATTTGTTTTTGTGTATCTACTTCCAGAGGGGGGACTCCGCCTCTCATCGGATGGTTATGAGGTCATTTGAATCCAACGAGCGAATGTTCGTAGCGCCTAAAAAGATAGCTGATTATGACATGGAATGGAACGATGTGTATCAAGAAATAGTAGATGCTGCATTAAAATTGGAGGAAAACTAGTGAAAATGAAAGTTCTGGCTCCTTTCATTCTATTGGGAACATTACTGCTATCAAGCTGTGCGGGTAATGAGGATAAAACGGCTGAGATTAAGCCTATGCCTGATTCGGATTATGTAAAAACATTCGAAGAGTTGAATCTTGGTAATCTATTCGATTTTGAATTCGAATTAGAGAATGCGGATAAACGCTGGGTAAGGCTTTGGGTTGAGCGGTATCAAGATGGAGAGAAAGATAGTGAGCCTATCACGGAACTTATCTACGGTGAGAGTCCGATTCCTGATGAAACGTCCAAAGGGCATTTAGGGTTTGGAATCATTCAGTCTAATGAAGGTGAACCGTCTTATTTTCTTTATTCACCAGGCGTTAGCTCAGCTCCGAATAAAAGCGTTGAAAAAACGAAGTCAGAAACATCAATGGCCACATTTGACTATGCGTTTCCAGATGAAAAGGTGGATTTACTATTGAACGAAGAAAAAGTGCTTGCAGCGTATCGGAGCACTTCATCGAATCAAATGAGAACCTATGATTTAGGAAACAAGGATGATGTTAAGAAAATGATTCAAGAGGATACGGAGGTTTTGTTGTTAAAAATCTTGATTGAAGAAAGTGATGAGGATAACTAATGGTTTTTGTTATGTCGGTTTAATAGTCATAGGATTTTAGTATGCTGAAACTATAAAGAGAATTTAACGAAATAGAGGCGTTTTTGTGGGAAATGTATTCTTTTTTGGAAGACTAGGATTAATATTTATAGTTGCTATGTTTCTTATAACATGGGGCGTCACTGCTCTATATAAATTAATGGCAAAGTAAAGAATGAAATTCCGTCTATCATTATGAGGGAAATTTAATAATAAAGTGAAGAACAGAGCTTGGAATGGCTTTTACGCCTCCAAGCTCTATTTTTATGTGATTTTACGTTTTCACCTCTGAAAAAAAATGAATGTATTTTCCAATTAGTGGTTGCTTTATATATCATTACCTGATATATTACATTTATTGATATATCATTAAACGATATATGATTGGAGGAAGCTAATGCCAAGAAATGATTCTCTTGAAGTGGGAGAGCTAACAGATACATCTTATTACATTCTCCTATCACTGATGGAGCCTAAACACGGATATTTAATTATGAAAACAATTGAGGAAATGACAGACCACGCGGTTGTGGTCGGACCGGCGTCTATGTATACCACGATCAAAAAGCTACTTGGGGCAGAACTGATTAAGCTGCATGATAAGAGTGATAAGAAAAAGGTGTATGTAACGACAGAAAAAGGTGTTCAGCTAGTAAAAAAAGAAATCGAACGAAAACGCCAAATGATTCAGCACGGGGAAGAAATCCTCGCAAATAAAGGAGAGTGAGTATATTGGGGAAAAAGAAATATGTGATGAGTAGCGGTTTAGCTTTTTTTGAAGAGAAAGAGATGGAGCGGCTCGGTAAGTTTGCGCAAAAAGGATGGTTTTTAGAGAAGTTTGCGTTCTCAGGTTTTAAGTTACAAAAAGGAGAACCACAGGACGTGATTTATTCACTAGATTATCAATCGGAAGCAGATGAGGAGTATTTTAGTTACTTTGAAGAAGCGGGATGGAAGCATGTTTGTACTGGAGCGGGTGAAATGCACATCTTTTCGGCCGCACCAGGCACTACCCCAATCTATTCAGACCAGGCTTCCGTCAAGGAGAAATATAAAAGGGAAAGCCAATCAATGAAAAAGGTCGCCCTGCCAGCATTTCTAATAGCTGTTATGCTAGTCGTGTTGCTGTTTAGTAGTGAGAATGGATTTCTCCCTACTGTTGTTGGGGATATAAGTGAATATGCAAGTTACGCGGTTTATATTGTGTTGATCTTCACAGGAATGCCCTATCTTTCGTATCAATATAAGTTGAGGAAGTTGGAGAAGCGTAATGTTTAATAGGGGACAGATGCAAATAAAGTAATAGAACTGTCCGTGGTGATGGGACGATTGTTTGTAATGGGGGTCAGGTACGCACCTGACCCCCATTACGTTTCACACTCATTTTCTCTTCCTCCCAATCAACAGCGACACTTGCGCCATTGTAAAAGGCAGGGATGATTTCTTTCGATAGGCAAGGTACTTGCGTTCCCAGGTGTGGGCGTATTTCCCTTTGAACTTTCGTAGGCCCTGGAAATGATAGAAGATATGCCCATGAAGAAAGATTTGGGCGGCGATTCGCTCACTTAGGAAAGAGAACTTCGACTGACCCACATTCGAAAGTGGAGCCATTCCTAGATTAAAGCGCTCGTAGCCTTCTGACTTCGCCCATTCAAATAAAGAGAGAAACATGACGTCCATTGTGCCTGAAGGGGCATCGTGTAGAAAACGCATTAAATCAACAGATACCGTTTTGTTGTTATCGTAGACAGGCATAAGACTAGTAAAAGCAATGATCCTATCGTTTTCTTTCATAACAGCGATCTCTGATTTGTTTAGATAATCCACATGATAGAATCCGAGCGAAAATCCTTTCTCATTTCTTCCCTGTAGCCATTCATCAGATACGTCTTTTAGCTTCTGCAAAAGATCTTCACTGTGCGGAGGCTTTACTATTTCAACTTGAAAATTCTCTCGTTCGAATTTGTTTTTAACAGCACGCAATGCTTTCATTCTCTTTCCAGATAGCGTGAACTGATCTAAATCTACGAATGCTTCTTCCCCAAGCTTAAAGAAACCAAAGCCTTTTTCATGGAGAATGGGAAGCAGGCTGTTACTAACTTCATAGAATACTGGGGTATAACCCTGGATATCTGCCAGGTGCTGAAACTCTTCGATAGCTTCAGGAAATGCTTCTTTCTGTCCGATTGGATCGCCGAGAACGACGAGTTTATCGGATGATTTTTGGAAGCAGATTAAGACTGTTCTATTGGAGTTCCAAAAGATTGATTTATCGTGCAGGAAAATTAAGTGAGCTAACGTATTTCCACCGTAGGTTTCAAGGTGCTCTTGTATTTCATTATCATGTTCAGGTGATGATTCCTTGATTGGGTTTCTCGGTTTAATCACGGCGGTTCCTATCACAAAAACAATCAGCGCAATCATTAAACCAATTAATGCACTATAAAACAGCGTGTGGTAATCTGTAATAACATATGGCAAGACTTGTGGTGGAATAACGCCGTTTGATGAAGGCAAGCTTAAATATCCAATTAACACATACATCGACGTGATGAATAGGATCACTAGCCCATCAATAATGGTTTTGCTCCACGTTAATACATAGCTCTCGCGATAGAAGCGCGTTCTCGACATATAGAGAATGAAGGCAACGAGTAAGAGAAAGATTGCTTCCTCATAATCGATCCCTTTAGAGAAGGTAAAGGCAGCTGCTGCGAAAAGGACGACGATGGTGAGATAATATGCTCTTTTCACCTTGTACTCAATTCCTCTTGATAACCCGAGTAAAGCAAAGCCAGCTCCAACGGAAAGCTGATGAGAAAGGTTAACAAGAAACGGTAGAGAATGCATTTCTTCTAGAATTTTTAACCGATCGATTATACCAGGTAAGGCTGCAGACAATAGTAAAATTAAGCCCGAAATAAACACGAGCAGCGTAAGCATCACATGACTTAGCCTTTGAATAAGGGCAAGTGGGAGGCTATCCCAGTTTGCATTCCATTTCTCCCAATAGTCTCTTACAAAAAGAATCGCAGCGAGTAAGAATGGAAAGATAAAGTATCCAACTCGATAGAGAATGAGTAGAAAAAGGACTTTCTCATCTTGGACACTAACAAGCTGGGTTCCCCAAATGAAGATCAAATCGAACGAACCGAGTCCGCCCGGGGTCATGCTCACAATCCCAACGCATGAAGCGACAACAAAGATAGGGAATAACTCGTGAAAAGAAATGCTCAGTTCAAGTATGTTTGCTAGTAACCAGACGGCAAGGAACGCAAATGTCCACTCAAGGAGAGAGACGGCGATGAGCTGGAATTTCGTTCGTGAACCAAAGAACCGAGGAGAGCTTTTATCACGATGACGAACGAATTGAAAAAGCAGGACAGGCAGATACAGTCCAACCGCTATAACAACGACATAAAGCCATAGGAACTTTTCCATAAGAAGATTATCTCTATAAGCAACAAGAATTGTGACTGCAAGGAAAGATAACCCAGTCAAATAAAAATACGAAATGTTTCCAATGGACTTAGATAGTTTCTGTTTATCTACCTCATAAGTTTGATAAAAATATTTTCTAAGCATTCCGCTAATAATTCCACCAGATCCGATCAGGTTAGAGAAAGCATTGACGATAAACGATTGCTTCAACAGCTGCTTTTTCGGAAATGATTTTTGAAGTGATTTTAAGAGCAATGAGTCGTATAAGAACATCGGGCTAACGGCTCCCATAGAAATTAATAAAACGAGAATAAGTTTGCCTATGTTAAACTGATTAACTTCATTTCGAAGAAGCTCCGGGTTGATGCTAGACATGAAAGGAAGGCTTTCAATCACTGCTAGCACAAAAAGAAAAAGAGGTAAGATGAATTTCAAATAATGAAATAAATACTTGTAAAAAGTTGTTTTCATAGTTCACTCCTTTATCTTGATTTTACATGAATCTTAGAAAGTTCACTCAATAAATTTGAAAAAGGTGAAAGTTTTTGCCTTTAGGAAGAAAATCATAAACCATCCCCGTATAAAAATATGTATCGAAAAGTGTAGTATAGCAGAACGATTCACTCACACAAAAAAACGTTCAGAGGATTTCCTCTGAACGTTTTTTACTTACATTTCTTCTTGTGCTTTTTTCTTGCCTCTAAATCGATACAAAACAAGGTAAAGCATCGGAACCATAATCAGCGTTAAGACAGCTGAGAAAAGGATACCTGATATGATCGTAACGGCAAGCGGTGTAAAGAGCGCATCGCCACTTACGGCAACTGGGATAAGGGCAACGATTGATGTAATCGCGGTAAGGAGAATTGGTCGTAAGCGAACACGACCGGACTCAATAACTGCGTCTTTTACATCCATGCCTTTTTTCAGTGCTTGTTCGATAAATTCAATTAACACAACCGAGTTTCTTACTACGATACCGGTGAGGGATACCATTCCCATAACACCAAGGAAACTGATTGGCGTTTGGGTAACGAATAGTCCAAGAATCGCACCCGCGATTGCGAGGTATACGGCAACGAGAACTAGGAACGGAAGTGAAAGTGAATTAAATTGCAGGGCAATCAATAGGTACACTAGGAAGAGTACGATGATGAAGAGTACGGTAATTTCAGCAAAGAAATCACTTTGAGCTTCGTTTTCACCGCCAAGTGTAATGCTGTAATCAGCATCCTCAAGCTGATCGCGTTGATCTTCCACAATTTCTGTTACGTTTGCTTCATAATTCTCCTCGTCCTTAGGGAAGGCACGAAGCGTAATCGAGCGTTCACCATCAATGTGAGGAATCTTTTGGATTTGTTCACTTTGTTCTGTTGTCACAAGCTCATCTAATGAGATGAGTTCAGGTGGTCCACCTGTTGATGCGGCTGGAAGCTCAAGGCTTGAAAGATCGACTTCATCTTTGCTACCTTCTAGCACGATATTCATATCACGCTTTACAACGCCATTATCAAATGCTTTTAGTGGAATACCTGCCGTTGCAAGTCGAATTTGCTGGCTGATCTGATTGACCGTAATGCCATTTTCTTCGAGTGCATCGCGATCTGGTACATATTCGAGCGAAGGTTCAAAGTCACCTACGTTATCAACGACAAGGTCTGTTTCAAGTCCTTCGATCTCTTTTGTTAGCTCATCTCTAAGGTCGATAAGCTTATCGATTTCTGGTCCAGAGACGGTAACGGTCACAGGTGCTCCTGCAGGAGGTCCCTGCTGGATCGTTTCCATAAAAATCTCAGCATCCGGGTACTCATTTCTGAGCTTATCTGTCCAGTCGTCAATGAGTCCTTGCGTTGTCTGGTTTTCTCGATCGACTCTGGCAACGATTTGGCCAGTATTTTCACCAGTGCTCGTTAGCGAGCTGTTGAAGAGACCAGGAGTACCTGTGCCTGTGAAGACGCTTGTTTCATATACGCCGTCATCTGTTTTCAGTTTTTCTTCGATTTCTTGAAGCGTATCGTGTGTGTCTTCGATCGGCGTACCAATTGGTAGCGTGATGTCGACCGTTACTTCTTCCTTATCAGCAGCCGGGAAGAACTCAAACGGTGTTAAGATGACTAATCCGAAGATCGCTGTCGTGAGCACAAGACCAAGAATAGAAACAAGAATTGGTTTTTTTGAAAATTTCTTTAGAAGCTTGTCGGCATAAACATCGGCAAGCTTATTTAACGGTTTGCCAAGAAGTCCTGGTGCATCTGACATTGGCTTCTTCGATCGACGGCTTAAGAAGTAGCGCAAAATCGGCACGAAAATGAGTGCCACTAATGTTGATGCAATAATCGTTGTAATGAGCACTGTTGGCAACGCGCGTATAAATGCCCCGTTACCACCTGAAAGGAAAATTAGTGGCAAGAATGTAAAGACGATCGCTAGAGAGGAGGTCACGATGGAGACCCAGATCTCTTTTACGCCATTAACGGCTCCCATTAATCCTTTATCGCCGAGCTTATATCTTCGCTGGATGTTGTCGTTTATGACGATCGAGTCATCAACGATAATCCCGAGTGCGATGATTAACCCGATGACGGAGATCTGGTTTAGATCCACATCAGCAAAAGGTAGTGGAATAAAGCCCATTAGAACGGAAATCGGAACAGCAAGTGCTACGACGAGCGCACCCGATCCAGATAGTCCGAGAGATGTTGCCACAATAACGGCAAGCACAGAAATCGCTAGGGATAGGAATAGGCCATCAAAAATGTCCGTAACGATTGAAGCTTGAGAGTAATAAGATTCCAGTTCTACGTTCGAAGGCAGGCTTTTTGAAAGCTCATCCACTTTATCGCTCACACGCTCGTCAACAGTTGGGATATCTTCTCCGGACTTTACGTAAGCGGTGAAGGAAACAGAGGGCTTTCCTTCAAAAGTGATAATATCTTCAACGTCTTTTGGACTAACTTCAACGCTTGCAATGTCTTTTAAGTAAACCGCGTCTCCATCAGGGTTTTTACCTACAAATAACTCTTCCATTTCATCGAGTGAATCGTAGTTTTCAACAGAAAGCTGAACAACTTCCTCATCCATTTTCTGTTTTCCTAGAGGAGTTGGGTAGTATTCATTATTAATGGCACTTTGAACATGGGTAACGTTCAAGCCGGAATCTTTTAATTCCTCTTGTTTTAATTCAATTAAAATTTGTTCTTCAGGCAGTCCTTTGATCGTAACGCCAGAAACGCCTGATAATTCCTCGACTTCCTCTTTCCATCGATTTAATTCTTCTTCAAGAGAGAGGAGGTTGTCGCGGTTATCGCTTGTAAGATGGTAGGAAACAATCGGCATTTTTGCCGTTGATTCATTTACATCTGGTTCGAAAGCTTCGTCAGGAAATGAAGTCGAGGCATCGGAAACGGCCTGGCGTACGTCACCAAACACTTCCTTCTTACTTTCTCCTTCCGCTACTTCGATCACAATGTTCGAAAAGCCTGCTGCTGAAGAAGATGTCACTTCAGCGATGCCATCGATCGAACTGAGCGATGACTCGATTGGGTTCGTAATTGATCGTTCAACTGTGTCCACCGTTGCACCAGGATAAACGGTGCTAATCGTTCCGATATTTACTGTTGTTTCCGGAATTTCACGCTGTGGAAGTTGAATGAATGTAAACACTCCAACAATGACAAATAATAGAATAAATATCATAAAGAGCTTGGACCGTTGTAAAATCCATTTCAACATATGAGAGCCTCCTCTGTTCGTTTTCGACTGTTCGGTCAATCTGATGTCATTTATACCCCATATTTGTTGAAATATAAAGTTTTAATGTGCTTGACTCAATAGTCATTTTTACTGAGATTAGCTAGGAAGTCAAGAAATGAGTGTGCTAGAAAAAGAATTCGAAAGGGTGAAGGTTAGTCAGGTATGATTAAGTAAACTTCTTCTTTTAATCGAGATATGCAGTTTAAGCTCGAGGGCATATTGTGACTATCATTCCACTCATCAAGTAGTGTATTCTGATGGGAGAAGACATCGAGGTGAACGATATGGATAAACGAAAAGCAATATTAGAAGCGGCCGTTGAATTGATCGCAGAGAAAGGATACACACATACATCGATGCAGCAGATCGCTGATAGCGTAGGAGTATCAAAAGGTTCGCTTTACTCATTTTTTCCATCAAAGGAAGATTTGATTATTTCGATATATGAACACTATCAACAGCTCGTTTTTGAACGTGCTTTTGTTGTCGGATTAGACGGTAATCTACCACCTTATGAGCGGTTTGCAAAACAATTCCAGGTCCAATTCGAAGGGATATTGGAATATAAATCTTATATGAAAATGCATATGCGCGGGGAATCCGCTCAAAGCAGTGAAAAGCTTGAAGGAATGGGCCATCGCATGAGAGGGAGACTCTTTAGCTGGCTAGAACGAAATTTGATTGATTTATATGGGGAGAAGATTGCCCCATATAAATGGGATTTGATGTGGATGACGCAATCCATTTATACCTCCTACACAGGTCTTATGATTTCTTCTGAGAGCCTGCTTTCTCCAGAAAAGCTTGGAAAGCACATCGTTAGGCAGATTGATATTCTAGCATCGGATTTTCTAGCAGGAAATAGCGCGCCTCTTCTAGATGATGAAATGATGCGTCCTTTTTCCGTAGGGATGGATCGAGAAGGTGCTTTTACATCGTTTGAGAAAAGAGAGAGTGCCTGGAAGGCGCTCTATAATAATATCCATGAATTAAAGCAGCCTCAATATTATCTAGAGGTAACGGATCGCATATCAGAAGAATCTAGAAAGTCAAAACCTGATGAGATTGTGATGAGAGGGCTGTTTCATTTACTGAAAGAAGAAGATGTGCTGAAAAGAAATGCACAAGCACTAGAGGCACAAATCCTTCCGGCGACAGAACATTAGGATGGTTATTTTCCAATTTTTTCGGGTAAATAGGGTGTAGAGAGAGATGGTTATCACCAAAGGAGAGAGAGACAAATGTCAGAGAAACCTTCATCAATCAATGGAAGCAGTACCTTTATTGCAATTGTTTCCATTGTAGCGGGCTGTCTTGCTGCTATCATTGCAGGAAGCTTCCTATCCGGAGCTATTGAACTAGCAACAATTGAAATCTTCCCTATATTCTTCCCCATCATTATTTGCGCTGTCGGCATTTTTCTAGGAGTGGTTGCTTTTCGCATTTCAAAAAGAAGACTTGCAATAATGGGGATTGCCTTAAATGCTGTTGTTCTTTTACTGCCATTGGGCTTTTTAGTCGTGAAGTTATAGAGGAATGAAGAAAGCAGTTTAGATTATGAGTTTCTAGCTTTAATCACATGAGAAAAAAGATAACAATGAGCGCTGAATAGTATTTCAATTCAGCGCTCATTTTTTATTCTTTATTCAAGATTCGGAAGGTTTTTTTAATTATTCTGAATAAAATATGGATAATTATGTTAACGTTAGGGGGTGCTATAAAAACTGGGAGGGATGTTAGTGAGAAATACACAAACAAAGCAGTGGGATTTAGACAGCGTTTATCCAGGAGATAAAGTAATTTCATTAAAAGAACAGGTCTCTACTATCATTTTACATATTGATCAAGTGCAAACAGATTTGGAAAATCAAACTCATCCTCAAGAAATACTTGAAATGGTTAAGGCGATAGAACTTGTTCAAACCATCAACACAAACGTTTTTGAAATGGATGAGTATATTATTTGTGAATTTTCAGTCGCCGTTCATGATCCAGAGCTACAAACGCTTAATGAACTAAGCACTCGGATGAAGTCACGGATGGAGACGCTATTGCTTACTTTTCGTCACTATCTCGCAGCTATTTCAGATGATCAGTGGCATGCATTGCTCAAAAGTCCAGAAGTTCAAGGAATTGAAACGTTCTTAACGATTCAACGCCAAAAGGTTAAAGACCAGTTAAGCCCAGATCTGGAGAAAGTCATTCACTCTCTTTCAGTAAATGGTTTTGATGGATGGGAAGACCATTATGAACAGGAATTTGCTCAACTTACAGTGCCTGTGAGTAATGAAATGGGGATAGAAAACATATCTTTTGATTCGGCATTTATGCGTGCGATGCTCTCAAGTGACCGAAAGATTAGGGAGGAAATTGCTTCATCAATGACAAACGTTTGTCGTGAAAACGAAATACGTTTTGCTTCAATATTTAATCACCTTGCAGGTTATCGGAACGAGCTTTACCGTTTAAGGGGGTGGTCAAACCCTATGAAGGAAATGTATGAACAAAACCGAATCAGTGAAGCTTCAGTTAATAGCATGATGCAAGCACTCCATCAAAGCAAAACTTTGCTACATCAATTTTTAGACCGGAAAGCGGAGTTAAATCAACTAGAGAAGTTGAGTTGGTTTGATATTTACTCTCCAACGTTTACTTCTAAGGAAACTGTTACATATGACCAGGCAACAGAAATCGTCATAAGTCAGTTTTATCGATTTAGTGAAAAGATGGGCAAATTCGCTGAACGAGCTTTTGAAGAAGGATGGATTGATGGAAAACTCTCTGATTCTAAGCGACATGGAGCATTCTGCGCATCGTTGCCAAATTCGAAGGAAAGTCGAGTACTCCTATCTTTCACAGGAAACTATCAGGATGTCGTTACTCTTGCTCATGAGTTAGGGCATGCTTATCATAATTTTCACCTTCATGAAGAACCAGGATTTGCTCATCAAACCGGAACGGGATTAGCAGAGACAGCATCGACTTTCGCAGAGAATCTAGTACTTGATGCCGCAATCGAATTAGCGGATTCAGAAGAAGATAAATTATCCTTGCTAGAGTTGAAAATTATTAATGGATTAAAGTACATTGCTTATATTCCCGCTAAATTCGAGTTTGAACAGCAGTTTTACGAAAAGCGTAAATCCCAGATGCTTTCAGCAACGGAATTGACTGATTTGATGGAGAAAAGTGAAAGAGACTGGTTTCAGGATTCATTAGAAGAGGTGAACACCCATAACTGGATGACGATTCCGCATTTCTTTAATACAGAAAAAGCTTTTTTTAATCTGCCGTATACAATTGGCTATTTGTTCAGTAATGGTGTTTATTCGCTTTATTTGCTAGATAAAGAAACGCTTCCTGAACGATATAGTCAACTACTCAGCTCTTCAGGCAATAAAACAATGGAAGAATTAGGCGCTGAGTTCCTAGATCAAAATTTAACCGAACCATTTTTCTGGGAGACATCGATCAAGCCTTTAGAGAAAGCCATTTCAATTTATCTCGAGAAAACCAAGGCTTATTTGTAAGCAAGAGTCGTTTAGTGATATGCCGTTTCATTTCTTGATTGTTTAAAATACTATTTTTAATAGATGAAAAGCTAGGTCAATCTGATCTGGCTTTTTGGTTATGCTTCGTTATAGAAAGGTGGTTCTTTGTTTGATTTCGCTCTAGGAGACTAGTAGGCTCTTGTTATTAGTTAAACGATTATTGTTCGTCATTACCGTTGGCTCGTTTTGTTAGCGTAATGTTCCCATCAACGATTTTCTTCTTTCAATCTCCTCCCATTCACGGTTATACTAATGCAAGAGTATTGGATCAACTATGGGACGCAACATCCCTTATACAGAGAGGATTTAACAGCATGCTTGATTATAAGCTTTACAAAAGTAAGAAGGCGAACTGCAGTGAAACGATCGTGTTGATTCACGGTCTTGGTGGGAACTATGGGATCTTCTGTAACCAGATCTCCACATATAAAAAAGAGTATGATGTGCTTGCTATCAACCTACCGGGGCATGGAAAATCACCGAGTACTGACAGTTATAACATGCCTTTCAATAGAGAATTAGTCGCAGACGAAGTGATTCTGCTTCTAGATGAGTTAAAGATTTCTAAAGCACATTTAGTAGGTATTTCACTAGGCTCTGTTGCCGTGCATCATTTGCTTCAACGAGTTCCGGAACGCGTTCAGAGTGCTGTACTAGGAGGCGCGATCACACGATATTCTCCTCTAGCTACCTTCATGCTTCGCGCTGGAAATGCAGTGAAAGCGTTTGTACCATATATGTGGTTGTATAAAATGTTTGCTTATATTATGATGCCTAAAGCAAATCACGCTAGCTCTAGAAAGCTATTTATCAGAGAAGCTCTTAAAATGAATCGAAGAGACTTTCTAGCTTGGTATGCGTTAACACCTCAAGTAAATGCAGCATATGCGAACGTTCAACAATATAGCCAAAACATCCCGAAGCTCTACATTTCTGGGGAACAGGATCATCTCTTTTTGGATCCTTTATTAGAAGATACGAAAAGCGATGAACAGGCACAGCATTTGATCTTAGAGCAATGCGGTCATGTTTGTAACGTGGAAAAACCAAGGGAGTTTAACGATGCTTCGCTTGCATTTTTTAATCAGCATAGCTCAACCCAGTCTTCCATATCATCCGCTTTATAAAGGCTTTGAGTGCCTGTCACTAAGCGAATTTAGACCTATTTGTAACCTTTTCACCGTTTAACTCGTTTAGATAGAAAAGGCTGAGCGAATGGAGGGGTTCATGGTGAAGATCAAGCTTCTACCGATTCTAGTGGGAACCTTATTACTATTAGGTATAACTGGCTGTGGAAATAATGAAGCTCAAATCGTAAATACATCAAAGGGTGACGTGGGGGAAGAGACGGCAGTTCCAGCTACATCAGAAAATGAATTCTCTCAAGAAGCAAGAATGATGGCGAATGATGAGAAACTCATTGAGATGCTAAAGTCTACAGGAGTGATCAAGGAAGATGCGACGCCAAGTGAGATACAGGAGGCGCTAGAAGAGTACTTGAAGGAGAAAGCAGAAGGGATAGACCAGGGCGCAAAATCAAGTGAGAAATATATCGAGGATTTGAAGAAACAAATTCAACAAGACTTAGAAAAAGAAGGTTCGAAAGAGTAATCTTAGACGAGAGCTTTGGTTCTAACAGTTCAGAAAAGGCGTGCATTGAATGCCCTCCTTTTTTGAACTTTTTTTGTTCATTTTAAGAAGTAAAAAACATGAAGCTTGGAACGAAAAGTTAACTGGTAAATATATGATATTATGAAAGTAGTATAGTACTAGATGGGAATGAGTGAAGTTGAATAAACCTGTGGTCATTTGCCTTCTCCTTTTTAGCGCACTGTTTTTAGTTTTTCAAGAAAGCGCATTAAGTACAATGATCTATAATTGGTTTTTAACGATGCTGCTGATGTTCTACATATATACAATTCATGGTGAGGAAATAGATGAATATTGATCAGTTACAATCTAGAAAAAGCCCTGCAAACGGATTCTCTTATTTGTAGGGCTTTTTCTATTTTTTACTTAATTTAACGTGTTGAAGCGTTATTGCAAAAAAACAAATTAGTGATGAGGAAATGGTGCTTTTGATCTGATTTATTTGTGTGAAAAATAGCTCACTACTTGAAAAAATAGTCATAAAAAGGAGGGTTTTAGGAAATATGGTGACTTTTGTATCATTCAAATTTTTCTGAAAAAGGATTATAGTATGATTATTGTAAAACTATTGTAAAAAACATTTTTTTAGGGGGAATGAGATTTTGAAGGGGAAAAATGTACTGTCAATGGCGATGATTGCTGCGCTAACGCTAAGTGCTTTCACAGCACCTGGAGCAAGTAGTCAAGCTAGTGTAGACACGCCGCAAGTGAAGCAAGAAGTGAAGGAAGAAGTTGTACATAAGCAAGGTCCATTTGATCTAGCTATTGCAAATGAAGAAAAGCTAATTGAGATGCTGAAAGAGAGTGGGAAAATCTCTAAAAATGCATCTGCCAAAGAAGCAGAACAAGCATTGGATGTGTTTTTGAATGAAAAGTCTGAGTCGCTTATGGAAAAAGACACGACCGGGGAATTAGAAGATGAAAAGCTTGAAGTTGAAGCTGACATTAAAGAAAAGTTAATGAATGATAACAAAGGTAAGGGAAATGACAACGGGAAAAAAGGCGGCAAGAAACTTGATAAAGTCGTTGAAGAAGACTATCACGGTGATGTTCGTTCTGATAACGTCCTAGTGCTTTTAGTCGAATTCCCTGATTTTCCACATAACAGTATTAAGCCAGATGAATCTGATATGTATTATGAAGATTACGTGAAGGAACACTATCAAGATATGATTTTCGGTGAAGATGGGTATGAAGGTCCGAATGGTGAAGATCTTATCTCTATGAAACAATATTATGAAGAACAATCAAATGGCGCTTACACGGTAGATGGCGCTGTTGCTGGATGGTATATGGCATCCAAAAATGCAGCTGAATACGGTGGTAACTATCCGACAGAAGATGATAGCGACAAGAATGCGCGTGGTCTTGTGAAAGAAGCTCTGAATGCAGCGGCTGCTGATCCTTCTGTCAATCTAGCAGAATATGATCAGGAAGATCGCTATGACCTTGACGGTGACGGTAATTTCCGGGAGCCAGATGGTCTTGTTGATCACTTGATGGTAGTTCACTCAGCAGTTGGAGAAGAAGCTGGTGGTGGACAATTAGGATCTGATGCGATTTGGTCTCACCGCTGGAACCTTGGTAGTATTTTCCCAATCGAAGGATCACCAGAACCAGAGGAGGATTACTTTGGTGCAGGTTCCATGTATGCATATGACTATACTATTGAACCAGCTGATGGAGCAGCAGGAGTGTTCGCTCATGAATATGGTCACGATTTAGGTTTACCGGATGAGTACGATACACAATATTCTGGGGCTGGTGAAGCAGTATCTTACTGGTCAATCATGGCGAGCGGAAGCTGGGCTGGTGCACTTCCTGGAACAGAACCTACTGGTTTCAGCGCATGGTCTAAAGAATTTCTTCAGGCTGCTCAAGGTGGAAATTGGTTGAAGTATGATGAAGTTGATTTAGATGAGATTGACAAAAAAGGTTTGGAAGTTTATTTGGATCAAGCGAACACGAAAGGGACAAACCTTGACGCGCTTCGTATCAACCTTCCAGACAAAGAAACAGAAATTAATACGCCATTTAGCGGCGAATTCGAGTATTTCAGTGGGAGTGACAATGATTTAGATAATTCCGCTGTGATGAATGTAGATCTTTCAGATGCGTCATCAGCCGAATTGACGTTTAAGACATGGTATGACATTGAAGAGGACTGGGATTATGGTTCGATTCAAGTAAGTGAAGATGGTGAGAACTGGACAGCGATCCAGGGAAATATCACGACAGAAACTAATCCGTATGATAATAATCCTGGACACGGCATTACCGGTCTATCCAATGGTTGGATTGATGCTACATTTGATTTGAGCGCTTATGCAGGAAAAGATGTACAAGTGAAAATGAACTACTGGACAGATGGAGCTGCAATTAATCCTGGCTTCTATGTTGATGATATTCGCGTAACAGCGGATGGGAACGAGCTTCTCTTTGACGATGCAGAAGGCGAGCCTAAAGTGGAGTTAGATGGTTTCACAAAGAATAAAGGAGTGAAGGTTTCAGAGCACTACTACCTTCTTGAATGGAGAAATCATCAAGGTGTCGATGAAGGACTTGATCACATTCGTCGTGGCGCTAGCTTGATGTCTTATGATCCTGGTTTAGTTGTTTGGTACGTGGATAACAAGTATTCTGATAACTGGACAGGGGTTCACCCTGGCGAAGGGTTCCTTGGGGTTGTCGATGCGGATCAGCATGAATTGTTCTGGAGTGACGGAACGGTGGCCCAAACACGTTACCAAATTCATGATGCGGCATTCAGCCTTCGTAAAGATGAGAAGATGTTCATTGACTACAGCGAGCTTCTTGGTCGCACAATGACAGATAAGAAAAATCAATTTGTGAAAGAATTCAACGATAAGAAAAGTTATTTGAATGAAGTCATCCCTGATGCAGGACGTAATGTACCCCAATATGGCTTGAAATTCAAAGTAACAGGTGAAGCAACGGATCGTTCAGTTGGACGTGTGTTGATCACAAAAAAATAAGAAGTGAGGGGACGCTTAGAGATAAGCGTTCTTTTTTTCGTTAAGTAGAAGGGGATATCTCTAACACTGGCCAAAATAATTGATGTAGTGTACTTGACTAGGTGGTGTACCCCGCAGTTTAAGATTAAGGGGGAGGAGACATGTATAAAATAAGTGAGTTTGCCCAGTTAACAGGGTTAAGTAAAGAAACGCTTCGCTATTATGCAGAAGTTAAGCTATTAGAGCCTGCCTATATTGATCCGAAGAGCCGTTACAAATACTACGATGATGGCAGTTATTTTCTTGCCTTATTATTAGGAAAGCTACGGAGATTTGGATTTACAATTCAGGAAATGAAATCTGTGATAGATGATGAGTCGTTTGCTCATTTAGAAGATCTTTTGAGTCAAAAGAAAACGAGTATTTTGGAACAAATCAACGATTTGCAACTTCAACTTAACGACATTGATGAGTTTCTTAAATCAGGGAGGGAAAAGAATGATTAGCTGGAAAGATGAGAAAAAAATTCATGCGCCAATTGAAACGGTTTGGGATCTATTTAGAGACAAGAATATTCAAACGATCATGCCAAAGGTTGAAGAGCATGTATTAATAGAAATGGAAGAGCATCAAGTCGGAGCGAAGCATCGTCAAACGTATCGGGAAGGAAAAAGACTTGAAACTTACATGGTTGAGACGATCGCCTACGAGGATCGAGAAGAGTATAAAGAGAAACGGATTAAGTTTGTATTGGGAAAAGCGTTTGAAATATCGCTTGGTTTTATACTAGAAAAAGTGAGTGACAGTGAAACTAAATTCATTTACGAAGGTCATAATAAAGGAGTGAATTTTGTGGGGCGCGCCATGCTTAAGCTAAGCCGGCAGAAGGATCAAATGAATGTTGTTCAGGAATTTATGGACCGAGTGGAAAGTGAAGCGATTAAACGAAATGAAGTCCAGATTTGATCCAAGCACCATTTATTGAGATCTTTTATTCAATTTGATATCTAAGTGGAAGTGGAGAGTGCGGTAAAATCGGCATAATTCTAATCTTTGTACGGTCGTAAAGAAGTTAGTTAGTATGAAAGCCGCCAAGGCAAACTGGGCGGCTTTTTTCTATGACATTAGTGCTTATTATGTGTCTGAACGTTCGCAAGCTTCAGCCACTCTCACAAAATACCCTTTTACTAATTCATCGAGCGCAGCAACGGATTTTTGATCAAGCGTTTGATCGTCCCTTAATGAACAAAGAACGCTTTCAATGAGAAATTCTCGTGACTTCTTAGAATGAAGAAACTCATCCTGGATAAAATCTAGAAGTTCTATTGATTTTGTGTGTTTCTCGTTCAAGCCCCTCTTCAGGGTTGCGATTGTTTGCTGAAGTTTTTCTTTAAAATCCTCATCGGAATTTGTCGCATTTGGTAGCCAGGTACTCATCTGTTCAGGTTTGTTCAGCTGTTCTCCTGCAGCAGCGGCATCGTTAACGATGTTCACGATACGTTGGACGCTATAGTGTACAACGGGGGAAATGTCTACGCTCGGACCGTTTGCAATCGAATAGTACTTGACATTGTGATGAAGTACGCCCAGAAACATGATCGCCCCATCAAGTAGATATGGTCGCTTATCCTCGCCGAATAGCTCAAGAAAACGAGTGAATACCCACTGAATCATTCTCTTTTGTCCTTCTTTAAGGAAATCCTTCAAATCCTCATCATTCGAGACAAACACTTCTTCAAAAAGTGTAATCAGCTTGTTTTTCTTATTCGTATTCATTTGTAGTTCAATTTGTTTAATAAAGATAGTAAGGTCAGCACGATCCTGGCCGATCATCAATTCATCCCGGCTTGTTTCCATTGAGCCATAAAGGGCTTTGAAAAGAGCAATTAATAACTCATTTTTCGATGAGAAGTAATTGTAGAACGTGCCTTTTGAAATGCCGCTATATTCGAGTATGTCTTGAATGGATGTTGCCTGAAAGCCTCTTTCAATAAAAAGCTGATGCGCCATCTTAATAACGTGCTGTTTGCGATCGTTCATTCTATCACCTTTTACTTCGTTATATTTACATGAAATTTATTGTTGTACTTCCGGTATAAAATTGATCATACCTTATTTCTTGATTAGAAACAAATCCTTTCAAATCAGGAAGAAATAATGATTGCAAAAGTTGAACTCATGGTATATGATATTAGAGATTTGAACCGATGGTATAAATAATTGAACTTAAGGTATATGGGGGAATGATGATGAGTCAATCAGTGAAAGAGACGCCAAAACCTAAGTACGGCATTCTTGCGATTCTGATTGTTGGTGCTTTTATTGCGTTTTTAAATAATACATTGCTTAATATTGCGTTGCCATCGATTATGGCAGATTTACAAATTGAAACGGCTACGGTTCAGTGGCTTACAACAGGATTTATGCTTGTGAACGGTATTATGATTCCGGCAACGGCATTTCTTATTGAAAAATATTCCGTGCGTCGCTTATTTCTTGTGGCGATTGGATTATTTACAATTGGTACAGTTGTTGCGGGGATGGCGGAGATCTTCCCGGTTCTACTTGGGGGAAGAATGCTTCAAGCTTCAGGTTCGGCGATTATGATGCCGCTCTTGATGAATGTCATGCTCGTTAGCTTTCCAATTGAAAAAAGAGGGGCGGCAATGGGTGTTTTCGGTTTAATTCTCATGGCGGCGCCAGCAATTGGTCCGACGCTCTCTGGTTGGATTATTGAAAATTACGATTGGAGAATGCTTTTCCATTTCGTGACGCCAATTGCTATTACGATTTTCCTACTTGGTTTCTTCTTGTTGAAAGATAAAAAGGAAAAGGTAAACATTCGTCTCGATCTCTTTTCACTGATCTTATCAAGTATTGGTTTTGGAGGTATTCTTTACGGCTTTAGTTCTGCAGGGAATAAAGGTTGGGATAGCCCACAAGTTTACTTAACGATTGGAATTGGGGTTATTTCTCTGACGACGTTTATTATTAGACAGTCGAAACAAGAACGACCAATGTTGAATTTTTCGATTTTCAAATATCCAATGTTCGCTCTTTCATCTTCCATTACAATGGTTTTAAATATGGCGATGTTTTCAGGAATGCTGTTGCTCCCGATTTACGTGCAAACCATTCGAGGCATTTCACCACTTGATGCAGGATTGATGATGCTTCCGGGTGCACTTGTGATGGCATTTATGTCTCCGATCACAGGTCGCTTATTTGATAAAATTGGCGGACGCATTTTGGCGACATCGGGTCTAGCTATTACAGTTGTCACAACATACCTGTTTAGTACATTGTCTATGGATACGACGTATAACTACATTATGATTCTTCATGCTGTGCGCATGTTCGGAATGTCAATGGTTATGATGCCTGTATCAACGAATGGATTAAATCAGCTACCAGCTCGTTTTTATCCGCACGGTACAGCGATGAACAATACGTTGAATCAGGTAGCGGGCGCCATTGGTACAGCGCTTCTCGTTACGATTATGTCTAACCGAACAGAATCCGCTGCAGCTGATCTTGCGAGGGAAGCAGCGACGAGCGGAGCGGTAGATCCTACGATGCAGCAACAAATTGCCATGCAGGCGATGCTTGAAGGGATTAACTTTGCCTTCTTTGTTGCTACATTTATTGCAGGTCTTGCGTTTGTGCTCTCATTCTTCATTAAGCGCGCTGGCCGTGAAGAAGTGAAGCAGCCGATAGTGCCAGAATCCAAGCCAGTTGAGCTTGTGACAAATTCATAATCAATCAGCTACAAAAACGGATGAAATCCCTAGGGATCTCATCCGTTTTTATTCGTTAGAAGAAGCTGTTTTGGTTTTATTATGATAATGCTTTTTGGCTTTTGTCCGATTTCCGCAAACCTCCATCGAGCACCACTTGCGCTTTCCCTTCTGGTTGACGAAATAGGCAAGACAGTTTTCACTTTCGCACGCTTTTACCTTATCGAATATACCGCCCGCTTCATGATCAAGCATCTGATAGGCAATGAGTGAGAGTAAACCATTCGTTCCCCCTTCTGTAGGGAGGGGGGTGAGTTTCTTGTCATCGATTGTAAAGGACAGTGGAGCCGCTTTTGTTACATTACTTAGCATTTCGAAAAAATCGGCTTGAGAAAAGTTCGAAGCGAAATATTTACGACACTGATTCCGGAAGTGTTGAATGTCGTTTGTATGAATAGTGTCCTTCTTTATGAATTCTACTTGTTTCTCGTTTAACAAACCCTTGTTTTCCATTAATGTGATCCACTGAAAGACGTTCTCTTCTGTTAATAGCAGATCGGTAGGGTTTTGATTTTGTATTTTTAATGTGTTCATTAAGTTAATAAATAAGAAATTAGAAAAATGGGAAAAACTCGTTTCGAGTATCATATTGAAACACACCTTTTGCTTTATCGTTGACATCGATTATAACATAATGTAGTATTCTAACCACTAAATTAGTTTTTAGTAGTTATAAAAACAAAGTAAGAGGAGAGATATAATGGCAGTACAAAAAGTAACGGACCAAAACTTCGAAGAAGAAACAAATCAAGGACTCGTTCTAGCAGATCTAGGAGCGCCATGGTGTGGCCCATGTAAAATGATCGCGCCAGTGTTGGATGAACTAGATGAGGAACTAGGCGAGCAATTAAAAATTGTCCAACTTGATGTGGATTCAAATCCAGAAACAGCAAGAAAGTATGACGTGATGAGCATTCCAACATTGCTTTTCTTTAAAGATGGCGAACTTGTTGAGAATGCGGTTGGATTTCGAACAAAAGAAGAATTAGCAGGTATTGCTAAAAATCACGGCTAACTTACTAATAGATAAAGCAGCTGCTCTTATGAAGAGCGCTGCTTTTATTTTTGATTCCGTATGAACTTAATTAGATTTCATTAATTAATATCCTGAGTCCCATAACCTGTTATGGTGAGATTCACGTCTACATTAACAGTGAGGGCAGGGAAAATATCTTCCCAATTTTTCTCGTGTTCCTTCCAATACCTAGGTTGTTTGATTTTTACCCAAGTTCCAATTTTTAGAAAATCGAGTTGTTGTTCTTTCTGTGCGATGGAAAGAACGCGTTCAATGTCTTTCTTGACGACTTGTTGCCCCTTTTCTTGGAGTGGCATTTCCCATCCTTCTTTGAAAACGTCGCGTTCTATTTCCCAATCCTCCGCAAGTCGTAAAGAGCTATCTACAATAATGTCGACGGTTAGCTTTCCGTTTTCTACATTTGGCTTGACGGTTGTGTTCGATTTCATTATCTCAAGGACCACTTGATCTTCTTTAGACTCTCCTGTTTCAATAGTAACGAGCCCGCCCTGAACTTCATCTGTGACCCATTTTAATCCTCCAACCTCTTCTGGTGAAAGCCAGCCAACTAATTTTTCGTTTTTATTTGATATAATCCCGGCCCCAAGCAACCTCAGTCTATTATCATGGATTCCTACTTCAGGAATGACGAAGCTTGCACCTGCTGTAATACTATTGGAGGCTTCTCCGAATTTAAGATTATCCAAGACGTAAAGGCTCCGATCTTTGTTTTGAGTGAGCTCCTTCAGCTGCACAGCAGGAAACATTTCTTTAGTTGGTTCGACATCTAGAATCGAAGCGGCGGGCTCCCTTGAAATAAATAAGGAAACGGTTCTCCTAAATTCATGATCACGCAAAAAGAAGCTGATGAGTTGCTTGATCGGTTCTTTTCGTAGAAGCTCTTCCGAGAGAACCATTGATTTGAGATGTGTATAGTTAGGTGGTCGATCAGTTTCAAGTGAATTTTCTCGAATCACTTCAAAGAAATTATTCCCATTTAAAGTAATGTTCTGATAGGGTTGATCTCCAGTCGTCCCGGTCTCTGTTCCCTGAATATTATTTGGAACGACGTATTGATTAGTTAAGGCAAACACTTCCTCTTTTTCTTCATGGTAATCAATTCCAATCGCCATGATCATGCCGAGATCTTCAATTTCGTTACTATCCCAGCATGCCGTAAGTAGGATGAGTGGAAGAACAGCTAGAAATAAGAAAATTCTCTTCATTGAGCAGTCCCCTTTCCAAACGAGAGCGCTAGAAGCAATAGGGGGAGCGCGATGAGAGCGGTGTAGGATAAATAATTCACGTATGTCCCGTATGAAAATAGTTCAGTAATGCCTGATGGTAATAACGAGAGCATCAGAATGATGAACCCAATAATCATAGTCATAGGGAGAGTGTTTTTTACCTGAAACGTTTTCCTCATGCCAAGCACTGCCGAATAGTAATAGGCGGCTAAAGTCGTGAAGATCGTAATGATCCATCCGAATAGGAAGAGAAGTTCGAATCGCTCAAAGAAGAATCCCTGAAACTCGATTGCTTTTGCCATTTCAATTGTCGGAAATGTAATGACTTTTAGCTCCTCGATACTAAGGACACCGATGTTCAGAATGAAGAAGAGGACATAAATCACACAAACACTCCCAATGCTGATGCTGAAAATGGTGAGCATTGGTTTCCATTTCGAAAACGTAAATTTACCTGACAACACCATGATCAGCTCATATCCTACAAATGAAAAAAAGGTTGTATGAGCTCCTTTTAATATTTCGATTCCATCAAAATAGAAGATGGGGCGTAAGTGGGTTGGTTCAATATTTTTGATACTAAGAAGAGTTAAGACAAAAAACATAAATAAGATGATTGGAAAGTACAGTTGAAAAAATAGCATGATATTGGAAAGTCCGCTTGATACAAGATACATACACGAAACGACAAGTACGAGTAAGACAACAAACTTGGGCGTTTTATCAAGCAGGTAGTAATTCACAATCTCGGCCATTGTCCGAATGATGTAGGATGAGATCGCAATCATATAGGCAACAAAAATGAGGTTAATCCCTTTGCCGATCCATTTTCCAGTTAGTTCAGTTCCTATATCAAAGACTGTTTTCATAGGGAAGCGCTTAATGAGCATAAATAGAAAAATCGCATTTATAAATGCAATGCCGGCTCCTAAAATAACGCTCATCCACATGTTAGATTGACCGACGACTGCTGCGGTTTGTCTGGGCAACGTGACAATTCCGACACCGACGATCGTTGATATAATGAAAATGATGATTGGAAGGGAGGTATGGTTATTTTTCATGTAGTTTCCTATCCTTCTTTCCCACACGATAATAAAGACGTACAAACGAATCTTTCCAGCTTTTCAGCTGAATCGGCGCAAATGGCTCCATGTATGGCGTTCCGAAACTTCTAAGTTTAATTAAATGAGTTGTTACGATGAAAATGGCGATTAGCAAACCGTATACACCTAGTATGGCTGCAGAGAACAGGAAGAAAAAACGAATGGTTCTTAACGCCAGGCTGAGCTGGTAATTCGGAATCGCAAATGAACAGATCGCTGTGAATGAAATGACCATGACCATCATTGGACTAACGATGCCCGAACTTACCGCCGTTTCACCGATAACAATAGCTCCTACAATACTAACTGTAGATCCGATGGGTTTTGGTAATCTTACACCTGCCTCCCGTAAAATCTCGATCGTAAGCTCCATAATAAAAGCCTCAATAACTGATGGGAAAGGTACCCCTTCTCTTGTTTTAGATAAAGAAACGGCTAGACTAGTGGGGATAAGACCATGATGAAATGAGACTAAAGCAATGTAAGTTGCAGGCAATAGTACAGAAATAAGTGCAGTAAAATAGCTTAATAATCGAATAAATGAAGCGGGAATCCATTTAAAGTAGTAGTCGTCAGGTGTTTGAAGAAGCATGTTAAGCGTTGTTGGGGCAATCAGGACAGTGGGAGAGCCGTCTGTCATAATTGCGACACGCCCTTCAAGTAAGGCGTTTGCTACCTTCGTTGGATGCTGTGTTGATGTTAATTCGGGAAAGACTGACAGCGGATTTCGCTCAAGGAGCTGTTCAAGTATCCCTGCATCAGTTATATAATCTGCATTAATTTCGTTTATTCGTTCTCTGGTTTCTTCAATTAATTTTCGATCTGCTTTTCCTTGCAAATAAGTTAAAGAGATGTATTTCACAACGTCTTTTCCAATCAGATGTTGTTCAAATAAAAGATCGCTTGTCTTTAAGTGCGCACGTAATAATGCTTTATTGTCTTGAAGGCATTCTATAAAACCATCCCTAGGCCCGCTAATCGTCGGTTCATTGACCGGTTCATCAGGTGAGCGCTTCACAGAATAGGTCGTTTTCACAGCGTAAACAGTGTCGATGTCTTCCTCACGAGC
Source organism: Anaerobacillus sp. 63XJN7_5_ISO-PGPR-S23-430 (assembly GCF_056173695.1). Lineage (NCBI taxonomy): Bacteria > Bacillati > Bacillota > Bacilli > Caryophanales > Bacillaceae > Anaerobacillus > Anaerobacillus sp. 63XJN7_5_ISO-PGPR-S23-430. The sequence goes on from NZ_CM149686.1 coordinate 1,326,567, forward strand.
AATAATAACGGTGCATCCATCCATGAGGTGCCTTGAAATGAGGCTATTATCTTCAATGTTGTTAATCGCAGCCATAGGAATAAGATCAGGAAGATCAGCTGCGCTAATCTTTGTTTGATCGTCTGAAATGGTAAGAAGTGGACTAATGATCGTCTTTTGAATCACCATTCGATCAGAAATATCGTCAAGATACACAAGTGTCAGTGTGAGCCCATCGAGTTTAACGGTTTTTAGCTTGAGGTCTTCGGTGTTATGAAACTCCTGTTTTATTTGATCCTCAAGCAATGAGGAGGATCGTGGAAAACGCCTTCTTTTCATATCAACATCACTCCGAAAGTTATCTCCCTTTATCATTAACGGAATTGGAGAAACTATCCGTTCTTTCCATCATCTATTGAAAACTCTGTTAGGATATATGACCAATTTGTTATTTTCAATTTTCAAACATGGTACGATTTTGCATATTGATACAGCTTTGAAAGAAGGGGATAGTGTGAAGAAACGACTTGTCGTAATCGGAAACGGCCTTGCTGGAATTCAATTTCTTGAACGCTTGCTATCGAGAAAACCGTCAAGTTTTGAAGTAACCGTCATTGGAAAGGAGCCTGCTTATAAGCGATATCTTTTATCGCGCGTTCTACAGAAGGAAATACCCTTTGAAGACGTCAAATTGGAGGATGATGGTTGGTATCTAAAGCGTGGGGTACGTTTGTTTAAGAATGAAACCGTTGTGACAGTTGATCCCCTCGTACGGCATGTGAAAACCGATCGAGGTCGAAAAATGACTTATGATCTTATCGTATTTGCAACAGGTAGTCATCCGCATCTCCTTCCCGTTAAAGGAGCAGGGAAGGAGGGCGTGATGACCTTTCGAACGATTGAAGACTGTATGACATTAATGAACGCTCCAAATCATTACCAAAAAGCAGCGGTCATTGGAGCGGGTATCCTTGGTTTAGAAACGGCGATGGGACTCGTTCAACGGGGAATAAAAACAACCGTAGTGCATCATCAGCCGAATGTGATGAACAGACAGCTAGACCGGCTTGCGTCTGAAATGCTTCAGGAAGATTTAGAACGAATGGGTATCCAATTTTCATTAAGTAAGCGAGCGAAGGAGTTCATTGGAACGTCGCATGTAGAAGGAATTCAATTCTCCGATGGAACGAGTCTGCCAGCGGATCTTGTCCTCATGTCTGTTGGAGTAAAATCAAATATTGAACTTGCTAAGAAAAGTGGGCTAGATGTTCACCGTGGTATTCTTGTGGATGATTATCTTCAAACGAGTGATCCATCGATTTATGCTATTGGAGAGTGTGCAGAACATCGTGATATGACATACGGTCTCACTGAACCGATTATTGAGCAAGCTGAATATCTTGCAAGAACGCTCGCAGGATATCCAGAGCCGTACACAGGCTCAATCATGTCTACAACCTTAAACATTGAAAGCGTAAAAGTGTTCTCAACAGGGCATGTTCTTGAAACAGAGGAGACAAGAACTTTTCAATGGATTGACCCGATTCGACACATTTACAAAAAAATTGTGACCTTACATGGACGAGTGATTGGAGCGATTCTTTATGGTGATACTTCAGAGGCAGCTTTAATAGCAAAGCTTGTGAATAGCCATGCTCCCGTTTCTGAAATTCCAACCAATCAGCTATTTCCAGAACCAAAAATAACGCGCAATACGTTAGCCCTTGTCCCTAAAGATGGGAGATCATCTAAAACGGCGCAAAGCTAATGATGCATGTGTAAAAAACATTGATTGGGAGGATGTTTCTGATGCCGGTTCATGCCGTAAAGATCCACGTGGGAAGAACGCGTGATTTTACCCCTAATTCTAGTCGAGCGATTGATTTACTCCAGCTTTCGATCGCCGTTATTTGCTTGTCGGATGGCACGTTCCATGCTATTCACAATCGTTGTCCATATGGTGGAACGGTTGTGAGTGGGAAGGTTTGCGATCATTCTATAATTTGTACAAACCATGACTGCCGAATTGATGTTAGGACAGGTAAACTACTTTCACCTCATAATGGCGAGGTAGAGACATTTCCGATTGAAATAGAAGATGGCTTGATCTACGTAACGCTTGAGTGATTTGTAGTTGATCATCTCATTGAGGTGCTGTACGCTCTATTTACGTATAAGTGAAGGAGATGGTACAGTCGTGGACTTATTGAACAAAACCATAGCGGTTACCGGCGGACGAAAAGGGGAAGAAATGCGCGCACTTATCGAAAAACAAGGTGGAAAAGCGCTCATTCGACCTGCACAGGGGACTGTTTTTACGAATGAAGATCATGTCGTTCAATCTTTACGAGAAATAATTGAAAACCCTCCAGATATGTTGATTTATACGACTGGTATGGGAGAAAAAAGAATGGCTGAGCTTGCGGAATTAGCTGGGCTAGAAAAAGAATACAATCACTTGCTTCGCTCGATTCCAATCGCCGTTCGCGGTACGAAAACGCTCCAGCATTTTAAACAAAAGGGCATTACGCCACAAACGGTGGCGGATCGTGGAACGATGAATCAATTGGAGAATGCCTTAACGATTGAGAATCAATCGGTTGTTCTCCAAATGCATGGTGAAAATGTGCCAGGGTTTATTGAGTCGCTTGAAACTGCGAACAATACGGTTACAACAATTTATCCATACGAGCATACACCTCCAGAGAAAGCGGTGCTTCAGCAGTTAATTGAGGAGATAGAAAATGGACAGCTTGATGCGGTGGCGTTCACAAGCGCCATCCAGGTACGGTACTTTTTTGAATATGTTGATAGGGTTAAGAAAAGAGAAAGGATCCTAACTTCTTTAACAGAAACGATTCTTCCTGTAGCTGTCGGAGAAGTAACAGAAGAGCATCTAAAAGCTCAAGGAATCGAGCATGTTCTCACACCAACTACACCACGTATGGGCGCGATGGTGATGGAAATGGCTAAGTATTATAGAAATCTAGCATCATCATAAAAAACGCCGCCATCCTTTCAATAAGGGTGGCGGCGTTTTGCAATTTAATCATTTAGTTCGTTTGATCTGCTAGTTTTACGAGAACATGTGCCATATGCTTACGTTCTTCTTCGTTTGCTACGTTCCAAAGCTCGTTGAGTACTTTTTGTTCACGGTTACGCGGATCTTCATGCTTGGCAAGATAATCTCCAACGCGCTTAGCACCTTTTGAGAGTCCTTCTTCGCCAAGACCGAGCTTCTCACCTTTGTTTACTTGATCTCCAAGATAGTCTTTAAACGATTGGAAGTTCTGCATGATGTCTTCTTTCTTATCCTCACTCATGTTAGCTACTGCTTGTTTTGGATCTTTCTCTGCCATTTTCATTCATCTCCTTTTTGTTAAGTACATAGGGTATGTAACCGGAATTGAGAGGTAATAAACCCATTAAATGGCTTGTGAGCACATTGGATGTGCTGACATGTTTTTATTGCATATCCAGAGAACTGACAAGCTGAAGGTTGAAAGAAAAAGGCTATGTAAATGAAAGTTGTTGATTTTTGGCTCATTCGAGTGAGATAAAGACTTCACTCGAATGAGCCAAAAATCGAGAATCCACAGCATAAGCAAACATAGCTAAGAAAAAAGAAGAGTGGTATTCACTCTTCATTCATCGTCTATATATTCCAGTAAATCTCCAGGTTGGCAATCCAGTGCCTGACATAGCGCATCTAAAGTCGTAAACCGAATGGCTTTTCCCTTTTCATTTTTTAGAACCGACAAATTCGCTGGTGTAATCCCAACAAGTTCAGACAATCGGTTCAGCGACATTTTCCGCTCTGCCATCATGACATCTAGTTTTATTCGAATCATCGTAAATCGCCTGCTTTATTGTTAGATTGTTTGTTTATTTTCTTCCACTGCGCTAACTGCAAATTTAAGAGCAGAAGCGATGAGAAGGAGAACGACGCCGCCTATGATGGTGTCGAGATAGGCACCAGTAGAAAGACTAATTTGAGCGTTGGTAATTTTCAGTAGATCGAGAACTTTTAAAGCTAACTGTTCTTCAGTATAAGTTGATAAGGTCCCCAAGAATAAGATTGTATATCCCAATTTTGATATAAGAGAGACATTCTCGTATAGAAAGAGATTTTCTTTGTAAATATTCATTAATAGTTTTTGAAGAAACCATAGAAATAGCAACAATAAGCTACAAAAAGCGGTTGTTGAAACAAACGATAAAATTAAGAAAGAAGTATTGTTAAACAACTCTGGTTGCTTATTAAAGGAAAGATCAAAGTAAGTAAATATAGGTTCGTATAAACCGAATGATTTTTCAAAACTACTTCCAGAAAACCAAATTCTTGTTATATGTTCCGTTGTTGTAAAAATAGACAACAAAGCAATGATGTAAAACAAGATCAAACAAATCCTAGATAATAGTTTGAAACCGTATTTCCATTTCATAGTAAAACTCCTTTGTAAGTTATTCCAGTTATCCTATCTTGATCTTACTACAAAAACACTTCCATTTCGATAGTTTTTTATCGAAAAACAATAAAAATATATTGAAAATAGGTATTTTACCTGATATCTTTGATTTAGGGAATATAAGGAATATCATTTAAAACATGGAAGTGGAAGTATGTGAGTTTCTAATTTAGGAGGTAAACAATGTGACAAATGTAAAAAGAAATAGACTTGTGGATGCATTAAGAGGATGGAGTCTTTTCGGGATATTGTTAGCGAATCTGTTAATCTTTCAATATGGGATATTTGGAAAAGAGGAGATCTCGTTTTTTAATCTGTCATCAGTAGATTATGGTGGGTATGTTGCCCTTAAAGTCCTTGTAGAAAATTCATTTATGCCGATCTTTACATTTCTATTTGGGTATTCTTTGATATTGATGAGAGATCGTTTGAGGCAAAGAGAGCGACGAGTAAAATGGCATTTATTTCGGAGGTTTTTGGTTTTAATTGGTTTGGGTGTGCTACATAGTACTTTTCTATGGGAAGGCGATATTCTTTTTCTTTATGGAATGATGGGAATGCTGCTTCTTTTCTTTGTTAATCGAAAGCGGAAAACGATTCTTGTCTGGTGTGTAATACTATTCTCAATCGTAACGTTTGTTAGTTATTTAGGGGGCGGGGAGGAAGTGCCTCTAATGAGTGAAGCGAAGATGACTGCTTATATGAACGATATGGTGAACATTTATAGCAGTGGAAACTATCAAGAGATCAAGAATCATCGGCTCAACGTTGATCCAATGGAGTTAAGCGTAGGGGAAGAAATTGCGATGGTTTTCTTCGTTCCATTTCTCCTTCTTCCTATGATGCTCCTCGGAATGTATGCGGGACATGTTCGTTGGCTCGATTCAAGTAAGATGAAACGGTTTTGGTACGTGTCAGTTCTTTTTATTCCGCTTGGTCTGCTCTTAAAAGTCTCTTTTTATTTATCGAAGGAGATTAGCGGGGTTCCGGATATGAGTTTAATCGGAGGAAGTGTGCTTGCAATTGGATACATCGGTTTATTTGGGTACATATACAGCCGTTCTCAAGGAAGTGAATGGATGAGGGGATTTGAGAGCCTTGGGAAGCTATCTCTGTCCAATTACATCTTACAAACGATAATTTGCACAACGATTTTTTATGGCTATGGGATTGGTTTATTTGGAAAGATGGGCGTGGTGTTTTCAATATTATTCGGAATCATTCTATTTATCTTCCAAGTCATAGGAAGTACGTTTTACTTGAAACGCTTTAACCAGGGAACGCTCGAGAAAGTGATGCGTTTGTTTGTTTATTTGGAGAATCCTTTTCGAAGGAACCAAAAGCGTCCGATGAATGATGAAATCAAAGTAAGTTAGAGGAGTGTCAGTATGTCGACAGAAATTAGCAATCCAAACCGCCAATTAGCGAAGGAGGTTGTGCGCGTATGGACGATAAATGCAATCATTGGAAATAGTATTGGTATTCTCGTCTTGGGTATTCTTTTTTATCTTGATGATCGGTTCACCTGGTGGGGATGGGTAAGGTGGCTTTTAATGATCGCGTTGATTATTACGATAGTCATGACGATGTGGGATGTTTTTATTCATCCTAAGTTGAAATATAAGTACTGGCGATATGAAATAGATGAAGAGTACTTGAAGCTTAGACATGGGGCAAACAATGAAGAGCATCAGCTTGTGCCAATGAGCAAAATTCAAGCGGTTGCCACTAGTCAAGGTCCCCTATTAAGGAGATATCAGTTATATGCGCTATCGATTGAGACGATGGGTTCATCACATATGATTCCAGCGTTACCTAAAGAAGAAGCCTTTCAATTGCGGAATGAAATTGCCCGATACGCGAAGGTGAAGGAGGAGGGGGAATGAGAACTTTGCAAAGGTATTCCCCATGGCTACTCTTATTTGATACGTGGAAACTTGGAAAGAGCGCTATTTTCTTTCTAGTCTATTTCTTTCTGATCAAAGGTGGTTCAGATTCCTTTTTCTTTGAATACGGACGCCCCGCGGTCCTTATTCTACTTGGATTATCGCTCATTCGGATTGCGCTGAAATGGTTAACGAAAAAATATCGTCTTGATGACGCATTCCATCTTCACGAGGGGATCTTTACGAAATCAAAACGAACGATTCCGTTCTCGAAAATTGAAAACGTAAACGAGCACACGTCTTTCTTTCATCGCTTAACTGGGACCACCTCCTTGACCTTTGAAACGGGTATGAGGGGAGATGAGGCAGCGGTAGAATTTGATGTTGTTTCACGAAACCATGCTGAGGAGTTGAAACGGTATGTTTCACTCCAATCAGTAGAAGACTCTGAAGCAGGACCAATGATTGAAACAGTATCGGAAGGAAAGGAAGACAAACAGCAACCAGATCGGATTGTTCATTTTCGAGCTCAAAAAAAAGATTTGGTTAAAGCTTCGTTTACATCTTTAAGTTTTCTTTTCCTTATACCTGTTGTTGGAGGGTTTTATTCTAAACTTGACGATATTTTCGGTGTAGAAAAGGATGCGGAAGGTTTGATTGGCTTTCTTCTTCAGTCAGGTTGGGTGATCGGCATAATCGTCATCGCCGCTGTGATCATATCCATTGGCTTTGGGCTATCCCGTACGTTTTTAAGGTACGGTGGGTTTGAGATTTCATCAGATAACAAGCAGATCTACATTCAAAAAGGAGTTCTTGACGCTACGAAATTTTCTATTTCAAAACACCGTGTACAAGCGATTGAAATCAATCAAACATTTCTCAAGCGTTTGTTTGGACTTGCGGAGGTGAAGTTAACGAGCGTTGGTGAATCGCGAGCGGATGAGGAGAAGCTTGAAAGCAACTCACTCTATCCCTTTCTACCAGTTCAACAAGCATATGAGATGGTCGAAGAAATTTTACCAATGTATCAGGTAACTGAAAAAATGGATCGATTGCCGCCTTCTTCGCTCTGGATTCGCGAACTGCGACCAAGTTTTCTGTGGATGATTGGAACGGGATTATTGTGGTACTTTAAGCCTGATGTTCTGAATGTCCCCTGGTGGATTTTCTCAGTATTGCTTCTTATGATCGTCAGTCTTATGAGGTACTTTGATTATCGCAATACGAAATATACTTTAAATGCTTCATTCGTTCAATTTAAAACGGGTGGATTATCCACTTCTTTATTTGTATCAAAAAGAAGTAAAGTGATTGAAGTTAATGTAACACGAGGCTTTTTTCAGAAAATAGCTGGACTTGCATCAGTTGGAGTGATTAACCGAGCAAAGCCTGTTCATCATTCGGGAATTGATGATGTGCCGCTTGAAATCGCCGGTTCCTTTTATAAATGGTATCTAGCTAGAAGAGATGAAATAAATTTGGTTAACTGATAGAGGGGAGAAACAATGGGTATATGGGTACAAAATATATTTATAACATTGAAAGCGCAATAACAAAAAAGTCTAAATATTACCTTTTCCTTTACCTGAATGATAGGATGACAGTATCAATTAAACGAGGTGATTGCTTTGAAAAAGATTAAACTAGGTACGAGTGATTTAGAAGTTGGCGAGATTTCACTAGGTTGTATGCGCATGAACGAACTTAGTGAGAAGGATGCAGCTTACGTGATTGAGAATGCGATGGATCATGGAGTGGATCTGTTTGATCATGCTGACATTTACGGTGGCGGGAAATCGGAGGAAGTATTCGCAAATGCGATCTCTGCAAACGATGATCTTCGTGAGAGAATGAAGATCCAAACGAAGTGCGGTATTCGTAAAGGCTTTTTTGATTTTTCGAAAGATCATATTCTTGAATCGGTTGATGGAAGCCTAAGTCGACTAAAGTCTGACTACGTTGATACGTTGCTTCTTCATCGCCCGGACGCTCTATTTGAGCCTGAGGAAGTAGCCGAGGCCTTCTCTCGTTTGAAAGAAAGCGGAAAGGTTCGTCACTTTGGCGTGAGTAACCAAAATCCAATGCAAATGGAACTGCTGAAGAAGTATTTGAAGGATGACTTAATCATCAATCAGCTTCAATTGAGTATTGTACATACGCCAATGATTGATGCTGGATTTAATGTGAACATGCAGAATGATCCAGCTGTCGTTCGCGATAGCAACATTCTTGAGTACTGTCGTTTGAACGATGTTACGATTCAAGCGTGGTCTCCATTTCAGCACGGCATGATTGAAGGACCATTCGTTGGAAACAACGCCTTTCCAGAAGTAAATGCAAAACTTCAGGAGCTTGCAGAGAAATACAATGTGACTGATTCAACGATTGCGATCGCATGGATTTTACGTCATCCTGCTAACATTCAGCCTGTTGTAGGCACGATGAATACAGAACGATTAAAGGATATTTCAAGAGCTTCTGATATGGAGCTTACGAGAGAAGAGTGGTATGAGCTTTATCGTGCTGCGGGGAATAAGCTTCCGTAAGATAAAATGATTGTTAGTTTTAGAGCGTAATTCTGATGAAAAGGAATTGCGCTTTTTTAGATTTTCTATGTTACTTAACAGAAAGAGGAGAGTTAATGATCAGGGGAATTACTTTTGAGGTGCCAAATAAACGGGGTTACACTCTGAGGGATATATTGGCCCCAATCGATGTGTCAGCTTTTAATTGGCTGATCGAGAATGAAGAGGCTTACTATGTAGTTGATGATGAGTTAGGTGAGCCGCTGTTTAATCATAGAATCTTGCATTTGGAAGGTCAGCTTCTTCAAAAGAAAATAGAAGAACAGATGTCCTATGTGATTTTTGCTGCTCTAAAAGCTTTTCCGAAAGGTTCGGTACCTAAGGAATTAGAGACGTATAACGATTTTAAGGAAAGCGATTGCGAGCTTGTTCTACTTATCGTTGATGGCACTTTTGTTACCGTATATTGTAAAGATAACGTACTAAGTGAAACGTTATTCTATCATGCTAAAAGAAAGGGATACCTGGACGTAGCCTATATAACTGATGAAAATGATGAGAGAACAGGACTTTCTGTATGGTAAGAACGAAAGCGTAGTACAAAATAACGATAAACAAGCTAGAATTCCTTTAGTAAAAGGCGTTCTGGCTTGTTTTTTATATGGAGTTTTATTTATGGACGAGTATCTCGACCGGACATTTGCCATGGAGAGCCAAAGGTACATTTTAGGGTTTTAGCTTCAAAAACCTATCCCTTTTGACGCGAAATGAATATAACTATACAAGGTGGGACATGCAAAAGCTTTTTACTAGATTAAGAAAGGCGGCTAGATATGTCATTAGGCATAGGAATACCCATATTTGTGTTCGTCGTAACAATGATGGTCATATTTTGGAGACCGGGTGGGATAAATGAAGCGTGGCCAGCCTCGATCGGAGCCCTCATCATCTTAGTAACTGGAACTGTGTCCCAGGGAGATATAGCAGATATCCTTAGTAAAATAAGTGGCGCATCCATTACGATTATGGCGACGATTGTCATGGCTGTTATATTAGAAAGCTTTGGTTTCTTTCACTGGGCAGCTGCAAGACTAGCTGTACTATCGAAGGGATCGGGCTATCGTTTATATTGGTACATTCAGTTACTCTGTTTCTTAATGACCCTTCTTTTCAATAACGATGGGAGCATCTTAATTACAACTCCAATCTTAATATTGCTACTGAAAAACCTTCGTTTAAAGCCACATCAAATGATTCCTTATTTGTTAAGTGGTGCACTCATCGCGACAGCTTCCAGTGCTCCGATCGGTGTGAGTAACATTGTTAATTTGATCGCTTTAGAAATTGTCCATATGACGCTTTATATGCATACGGCCATGATGTTTGTGCCTGCAACATTAGGATTGATCTTTATGTCATCATTTATGTTTTTCGTCCTGAAAAAGAAGCTTCCTAAAGAACTTCCGGGCGCGGCTTATGACATTGAAGAGATGTTCTTTTCGAAGCATTTTCATCCGTTAAAAGGGAAGATTTCCGTAGAAACGAAAAAGAAACGCACGCAGTTTATGATCAAGCTTCTCCTATTTGTTTTCATTATGCGCTGCCTTCTCTTTGTTGCTTCTTACTTCGCGATCCCAATTGCGTTCGTCGCGGTTCTTGGATCAGTCGTATTACTAGTGTGGAGGTGGTATGCACTCGGCACAAATCCGATTGACATTATTAAAAAGACCCCGTGGCACATCTTAATCTTTGCTTTCTCCATGTACGTGATTATCTACGGACTTCATAATGCAGGGTTTACCGCGCTACTTGTGGACATGTTAAATCCGATCGTTAATCAAGGATTGTTAGCAGCGAGTTTCATTATGGGAGGGTTGGTCTCCGTTCTTTCCAACCTTTTTAATAACCACCCGGCTCTTATGGTTGGAACAATTGCGTTAACGGAAATGGGGTTAGACCCGATCACATTAAAAACAATTTACCTAGCCAATATTATCGGAAGCGACATGGGGTCATTGCTATTGCCAATCGGAACGCTTGCATCCTTGATTTGGATGCATATTTTGAGACAGTATCATATCAAAGTGACGTGGAAAGATTACATGAGCGTATCTTTTATCGTCATCCCTCTAACGACTGTTTTTACACTGTTTCTACTATTCTATTGGGTGCAGCTGATATTTGGGTAAGAATCTTGGAGAGGAGCCTGTTTGAATGGATCGACTAGTTAATTTATTAGGAAAACATGTGGAAGTGAAAATTTCTGGAGGCACAACGTTTATCGGCATTCTAACCGATATTGGACCAGACATTCTCGTCCTTTTCAACGGGGAAAATTATCTCTACTTACCGCTGCTGCATGTTCACAAAATATATCGCTATACGAAATCAGATGTGATCGAAAGTCCAAGTACATCTTCGCTATCTGATGACATCGATTCGATTTCGTATCGGAAAATACTCATGAATGCGAAAGGGATTTTTACTGAAATTTATGCGACAGGAAACTTATCTTTCCATGGATATATTACGAACGTCTTGAGTAATTACATCTCATTTTATTCCCCAGTTTATAAAACAATGTATCTTCCATTAAGTCATATAAAGTGGATAACCCCATACAGTCAAAACAATACACCCTATACTCTTTCAAACGAAAAACTACCTGTTAATCCATCCAAAATCCCATTGCTTCGATCGTTTGAAGAACAGCTAAAGAAAGAAGAAGGGAAGCTCGTTGTGTTTGATGGTGGGAGTGACCCGAATAAAATTGGCTTATTAACAAAAGTAGAAAATAATTTCGTTGAGTTGGCTAATGCCAGTGGAGAGACTGTTTATTTAAGATTAAACCATATTAAATCTGTGCAATTGCCTTAAGGGGGTCAGGTCCATCGGGATTTGATGCCGTTCTTCCGAGATCATCGGGTGTATTTATCCGATCAGGAATAAAGTAGACAAGGAAACCCCTCCCATCACCTTGGGAGGGGTTTCGCTTTTAGGTATCTCAAGCTTTGTACTAGAATGAATCATTGAAATAGCGATTTTTGATCGTGACGAAGACGCTTTATGAAAAGAGGAATGCGAAGTGAAAAGGAAAGCGACAGTGCCTGGAAGGGTACTGTCGCTTTTTAAATAGATTTAAAGTTTCAGAAATTCACCAGACTTAATTGCATGTTCTTCAATCGATCCCTTCGGTAATTCAAGAGTGGTCTTTGCCCCTTTAACCGGTGCTATAAAACCCCAGGGTTTAAGGCTTTGAACAACCTTTACAACCTCGTTCTCTTCGTTTAAAAAGACAACATCGATCGAAAAGAACATAAAGCACATGTGAATGGAATTGCAAGGCGTGATCAGAAGCGCTTCGTGTTGAAGAGGCGTTTTTCGAAACATGAGTCCTTTTAGTCTTTTTATAAAAGTATCAGCCTTCAGCACCCTCAGTGGAAGTGTTCTATATAGTGTATCATCATTTCTATCCAACATGACTATTCTCCTAAATTATGACGTTATCTATACTATAATAGATGTCTATTTAATACACAATAACGAATATATTACTATAAAAATTGTAAAAACAAGAAAAAAATCTAAAAAAAGGACTTTACAAATTCTTTATAACGAACTATTATGTAATTAAGGTTGTTCGATAAAAAGAACAAGTTAATAATTAATAGACACTATAGTGAACAAAATCTTACCTTAGATAATGTTCGCCGTTTTGAAAGGGGGAACCAGAGGATGAAAAGAGTCAGCTGCTTTCTTAGAGCAAGAGGAGGTTAACTGAAGTCACTTCGCGATCATCTATTGTAACTGGTTTCTACTACTAAACAGTTTCTTGAATGCAGGTATTTATGATTTCTTAAATATAACGACTAAAACAAAAATTCTAAGGGGGAAATAAGAATGTTGAAGAAAATGGGACAATTCGTAAGAGAAGAAGAAGGACAAGGTATGGCGGAGTATGGATTGATTTTAGCGGGGGTAGCGGTCGCGGCAGTTGCGGCTTTTGGGTTACTGGGTGACGAAATTAGTACTTTAATTAATAAAATTAAAACTTCATTAACGGAGTAAATAAATTTTTCTGAGTTTATTGCGTAATAAATAGTCTTTATCCTGGCCCCACTTACCCAAGTGGGGCCAAATTTAAAAGCAAAGAGGGACTGCGATGCTATACAGTATCCTGGGCATTGTTTTACTCATTTCATTTATAACGGATGTGCGCAAACGACGCATTTTAAATATCGTTACATTCCCTGCAATGGGAATTGGTTTATTTTACTACACGTTAACTCTTGGTTGGAAAGGTTTTCTATTTAGTGGTGCTGGACTTCTTGTCGGATTCGCACTTCTTCTGATTCCATATTTGTTAGGGGGAATGGGGGCGGGAGATGTGAAGTTGCTTGCGGCGATTGGCGCCTTAACGGGCACTTCGTTTGTTCTTCACTCTTTTTTTTATACAGCATTAATTGGTGGAGTAATTGGTCTTATTTTAATTATGAAAAGAATGGAGTTTTGGAAGTTCATCAAATCTCCAACCTATACGCTATATTCTTTGATGAATCTGAAAGGTTATAAATTTAATAAAGAAAGCAATCTAACCTATCCTTACGGCGTAGCCATTACGTTCGGAACCTTGTGTGCTGCTTTTTTAGGAGGGATGACATGAGGTCTGAAAAAGGTCAATCAATGGTAGAGTTTGCGCTTGTCCTTCCAGTTCTTGTAATGCTTTTGTTTGGCATTATCGATTTTGGTCGTATTTTTCATACGTATCTTGCGATTGACCATGCAAGTAGAGAAGCGGCAAGGACGGCAAGCATCGGAGAGAACGATGCGACGATCGTCTCTACGGCAGTTTCGAGCGCCTCCAGTATACACCTCACTTCTGGCCAGGTAGCGGTTTCACCAGGTGGTGCGAAATCTTCAGGAAGTGATGTGACTGTTACGATCACTTATCCTGTTCGTTTTCTTACACCAGTTGTTTCAAGCGTAACCGGACCGATTACCTTATCCAGTTCAACTGTTATGAGGGTTGAGTGATGAAAAAGACTCGCTTCTTTTTCACGAATGAAAGAGGGAATGTGGCCGTTATGCTAGCGCTGAGTTTAACCGTTTTACTTGGCGTAACCGCTATGGTCATCGATGTTGGGCGACTATATCACGAGAAAAGAATTCTTCAAAACGCGATGGATGCAGCGGCACTTTCCGGGGCTCAAGGATTGTTAACGAGTGAGGTAAGTGCTGCTTCTATTGCAAAGGAACTTGCTAGTAAAAATACATTTCCAGTCGACGATGGTGATCTAACGATTACAAGTCAGTCGATCAAAGTATCAAAACAGTCGATTGTTCCGATGACGTTTGCACGTGTATTTGGGATCCAAGAAGCTTCAGTCAAAGCTTCAGCCAAAGCTGAGGTCGGTTTGTTGAAGTCTGCTAAGCGCGTTACACCTATTGCGATCGAACATACCGCTATTCCGAATGAGACAGAGTTAAAATGCGAAAATACTGGAAAGCATCACGGGAACTGTGGGTACCTTGATATCAACAGTAATGGGGCAAGCGGTTTAGCTGAGAATATCATCAACGGTGTAGAGCTTGAAGTTGGGACGAATGTCCAAACAGAACCCGGGCAAAAATGGGGGCCAGTCAAGAACGCGATTGAAACACTCATTAGTAAGGATGCTGGAAAAACAAAATGTCAGGCAGCGGCCACAGCAGATTATTCCTGTGCGCGTATCGTTATCATTCCGCTTATTGATTCATGGGATGGCGTGAATGGAAAGTCGACGGTTAAGGTTGTCGGATTAGCAGCTTACTGGATTGACCGATTAAATGAACCGAAGCGAATTGTTGGCAAATTTAAAAAGGTTGTTACTACTGGAGAAATAGGCGGCTCTGGGCCGGGTAATTTATATGGCGTGAAGCTGGTTGAATAGGTTGAAGAGAAGTGAGGGAGAAGGGTATGAAAACAAAAAGAATTTGGATGTGGTCCATCGTATTTGGAGCATTCGCAACAATCATTGTGTATGTTGCCCTATTCACGAATCTAACTACAGACGCAGAAACTGAGGTTAAGAAAGTAGAGGAACCTGAGGTTGCGGCAGAGACGACGATTTCGAAGCGAGAAATACCGAATTCAATGGTTGAAGTGAGCGAGGGACATCGCGCGATCTCGCTAAATGTTGAATTAGCGAGCGGAGTTTCAGGTTATGTACAGCCGGATGACTTCGTTGATGTCATTGCTTATGAAACAAAGATTGATGAAGAAAAGAAGGAATTTAAATCTGCGGTCCTTATACTGCAAAGTGTAAAAGTACTAACGTCAGGTAAGGCGCCTGACACCATGGAAGAAGCTCTCCATTATGAAACAGTCACTCTTGAAGTCACACCTGAGCAAGGAGTGAGCTTAAGTCTAGCCGCTAAGGATAAGGACGGATTTTACCTCATGTTACGGAATGGTGAAGATGATGGAACAGTGAAAGAAGGACTAAAAGAAACAAGACAGGTTTATAAGGAGAATGAATGACAATGGACCTAAACTGGTATTTTTACTCTGACACAAATGCGCGTGCAGATGAATTAGAAGCGCTACTTATGAAGAAGAGTCATACTTTAAAAAGCTTTCAACTGTTAGAGGATCTTTTTCATCAGCTTGAGCGAATGCCTCATTCTATTCTTTTTCTTAAAGCTAATACGACTTACAACGTATATGATCTTTGTCAGGAAATTTCAGTTAAATTCCCTTCCACCTATTTGATTATTATCGTACCTGAAAATATGGAAAATACTAAAAAAGCGATGCGAGTTGGAGCTTCAAATATGCTAACGTATTCTTCTGATTCAGAAGAGGTCAATGAAGTGATCATTCAAGCTCAAACATTTGTGAAACAACGTGCTGACCAGAAGGGAAGCGCTCATCCTCATCTCCAAAAGAAAAATAGCCGAGTGATGTCAGTATGTAGTTCTAAGGGTGGGGTTGGTAAAACCACAATATCTGTCAATCTAGCAAATGCTTTTGTGAAAGACGGAAAGAGCGTAGTGATTTTAGATGCGAATTTTCAGTTTGGAGATGTTTCGATGTATGTGGATTTGAAGCCGAAAAGGTCGGTTTATGAATGGGTAAAGGAAGGGGTTGAGCGAGAACGCTACGGAATTGAAAATTATTTAACGCACCACTCAAGTGGTGTTGCCATTCTCTCTACACCTCCTAGACCGGAATTTTTTGAAATCATAACAGAGGAGCACCTGGAGCTTGCCGTTAGTGAACTACGTAAAAGCTATGATGTTATTCTGATTGATACCCCGACGTAC
The DNA here is from genome assembly GCF_056173695.1 of Anaerobacillus sp. 63XJN7_5_ISO-PGPR-S23-430. NCBI lineage: Bacteria > Bacillati > Bacillota > Bacilli > Caryophanales > Bacillaceae > Anaerobacillus > Anaerobacillus sp. 63XJN7_5_ISO-PGPR-S23-430. Next base: position 1,342,731 of record NZ_CM149686.1, read on the forward strand.
ATTTCCGAGATTCATCTCAAAAGTCTTATGCTCTGTGATGAGATCCTCTTAGTCACGACGGGCGATTTACCAGTACTAAGAAATACGAAACTTTACTTGGATATGCTGGAATCCCTACAACTAAATGAGAAGGTTAAGATTATTTTAAATAGAGACTCCAAGCACCGCGTCATAGAAGCGAAGCGAATGGAAAGCATTCTTCAAGAGCCAGTCTATGTTTCGTTGCCAGACCAAGGAGTACACATAGCTACAACGATTAATGAAGGTCTTCCACTAGTGATGAAAAATGGGCGGAATGCTTTTTCTAAAGGTATGTTCATCCTTGCGCATCAATTAATACCTGTTAGTAGTGAAGTAGAGAAAAAGCCAAAACGATTCGCTCTGAGTCGATGAAGGGGGAATTTCGTTGTCACTTTTCAAACGATATGCTGAAGAAGAGTCATCAATAGTTGAAGAACGAAAAGAAGTGCCGATCGTGAATACGGTTGAATACAAGCAAGTAGAAACGAAATTGCAAGCTTTTTTGCTAGATGAACTAAAAAAGCACCAGTTTCAAGCTGAAGAAGAATCGAAGAAAATTCGAGAGTGGGGGAAGCTCTTTTTAGATAACGAAGCTGAAAGGCTTACCTTTGAAGAAAAGAAACGAATACTTGAATCAGTAGAGCACGAATTGCTCGGGTATGGGCCGATTACGCCTTTATTGGAAGATGACACTGTTTCAGAAGTGATGGTGAACGGGGCGGAGGCCATTTATTATGAACAGTATGGAAAATTGAAGAAAAGCTTTCTAACTTTTCGCGATGATGATCATTTAAGTCGTGTGATCGAACGAATTGTTTCTCCTCTCGGAAGAAGAATCGATGAAAGCTCTCCGATGGTAGATGCGCGACTTCCTGATGGATCACGTGTAAATGCCGTTATTCCACCCCTTTCCTTGACAGGGCCGTCCCTTACGATAAGAAAATTCTCTGCTACGCCTCTTCAAATGCACGATCTCATAAATTATCAGACTCTAAGTGAAGACATGGCGGAGTTTCTAGAAATTTGTGTTCAATCGAGATTAAATGTTTTTATTAGCGGGGGAACCGGCTCGGGAAAGACATCAACACTTAATGTGCTTTCTTCCTTTATCCCGAATGATGAGCGAATTGTAACGATTGAAGATGCAGCGGAGTTGAACTTATCTCAGGAGCACATTGTTTCATTAGAATCGCGGCCTCCTAATATTGAAGGCAAGGGGGAGATTTCGATTCGAGAGCTTGTCCGGAATGCGCTGAGAATGCGACCTGATCGAATTGTTGTTGGTGAGGTCCGTGGGGCGGAGGCGCTTGATATGCTTCAGGCGATGAATACAGGGCATGACGGCAGTCTTAGTACAGGACATGCCAATTCACCAAGAGATATGTTGTCACGACTTGAAACAATGGTGCTGATGGCTGGGTTTGATTTACCTTTACGAGCCATTCGAGAGCAAATTGCTAATGCACTGGATCTTATTGTTCAACAGGCTAGAATGAAGGATGGATCGAGGAAGATCACCCGTATTACCGAGGTGATTGGTATGGAAGAAAACATCATTGTTCTTCAAGATTTGTTTGTTTATAAGGAAACGGGACGAAACAGCGATGGTAGCGTAGAAGGGCATTTTGAAACAACCGGGGTAAGACCGAATGTATCAGAACTTCTTGAACAAAATGGCTACAAGATTTCATCATCTTGGTTTAAAGAGGTGTGGTGAAATGAATGATTGGGTTCTCCTTGTAGTGATTTTTGTTTCAGTGACCTTACTCTTTTATTTGATTTCCAAAGGGGTTATGAGAAAGAAAAAAACCAATGAGCGTATTAAGAGGTTTATCCCACAGGCCGTCGCTGTCACTGAGGTTAAGGAAAAGCAAAAGAATGAAACATTTAGAAAATGGATTGGTTCATTTGCAAAAGCATTTTCTGGCATACAGTTTAGCCAAAAAACAAAGAAATCTCTTGAACAATCGGGAAGTTCATTAAAAGCAGAAGAGTTCTTTGTTATTCGCATTTTAAGTGCGATGGCAGTGGCTGGATTGCTCTATGTCCTTGGTGTACCATGGTTTGTTAGCATTCTATCGCTTTTGATCGGTTTTATTATTCCTGGTATCTATATCACGATTAAAGCAAAGAAGAGAATCAAGCTACTATCCTATCAGCTTGTTGAGGCGCTTGGTACGATGTCCAACTCGATGAGGGCAGGGTTTAGTTTCGTGCAGACGATGCAACTCATTGGGAAGGAAATGCCAGATCCGATTGGTCCAGAATTTGATCGTACTGTTCGTGAAATTGGAATGGGTATACCTATGGAAACCGTGTTTCAAAGCCTGTTAGAACGTTTACCAAATAAAGAGCTTGAAGTTGTTATACAAGCTATTCTCGCACAACGTAAAAGTGGTGGGAACCTGGCGCAGCTTATGGATACGATGGAAGATACTATTCGAGGGAGGATCCGGATTCTCGAAGAACTAAAGACGCTGACGGCACAAGGAAAGTTATCATCCTGGATCATTACTGCTCTCCCTCTTGTGATGGGAATCTACCTCTATTTTGTAAGTCCTGAATACCTTGAACCAATGCTTACCTATCCATTGGGCTGGTTTCTTCTAGTAACAGGGGCGATTTCACTATTCATCGGATGGTTTTTAATTCAAAAGATTGTTCGGATTGAGGTGTAACCAATGATTGCTATTCTGTTTATGCTTTGTACGATGGTTTGTTTCGTATTGTTTATTGCTGCCCTTCTTAAAACCGTTTATCGAAAAGAACTTGCTCTTGAATCTCGCGTTGAGCACTATTTTGGCAAGGAAGAAAAAATTCAACGTAAAACCGAAAAAAGAGAAAGTGGATCTTACCATCCACTACTTCGTAAATATTGGGGAATGGGTATTGAACAGGTGAGTAAAACATTTGCAAGAAAGGATCGAAAGAAGTTAGATATGCTCCTCCATGAGGCTGGATATGGAAACCGTTCGGCAGTTGAATTCCGACTTATTCAACTTCTTCTCAGCATCGGTGGAGGGTTCTTAACTTACTTGCTTATGGTGCCTGTGACGGATGGAAATGCTTCTATGACACTTGTATTAGCACTTGGGGTTGTTTTCTTATTTTATCGATATCCTTTGTTTTACCTAGCGAAGAAAAAAACGCAGCGCGTTAAAATAATCGATATGGAAATGTCCGATTTCTTTGATATGGTAAGTCTACTTCTTGAAGCAGGCGTAGGACTTGAAGGGGCGATCAAAAATGTATGTGCAAGAAAGTCTGGCCCACTTGCGGATGAGTTTAGTCAGGCATTAGATGAGATGAAGCGAGGGAAATCGCGACGAGAAGCATTTTATAATCTGAAAAAACGTGTTCCTTCAGATTATTTTCAAAGTGTGATGATGTCGATTATTCAAGCCGATCATCTTGGAATCGGAATGTCAAAAGTTATTAAAAATATTACGGCACGCATTCGTGAACAGAGACGTGAACGAGCACGCGAGCAAGCGATGAAAGCTCCAGTGAAAATGCTCATACCTATGGTTCTCTTTATTTTTCCACCTCTCTTTATCATTATCCTTGGACCGATGGTAGTGAAGATCGTCGTGGATGGCTTTGGTTAAGAGAAGACGAACACCTCCATTTCTACTGCAATGCAAAAAAATCACCTTTCCTAAACGACGCTTCCATTTGGAGGTGTCTATTTTTTGTATGTAGTAGAAAAAATACGAATACAAAACTTCAAAATGATAAAATGGAAATAAGAAATTTCATCGAGGTTTGTATTTTAAGGAGGACAATAAATGCAACAGATTAAACAAATTGGCAATCGCTTTTACTATCAAACACCAGTTTCCGAAACGGACCGACCGATTCTAGGAATGGTGATTGGAGATAGAAAGTCTCTGATGATCGATGCTGGGAATTCAGAGGACCATGCTCGTTATTTTCTAAAAGAACTATCGGAAAAAGGATTCAAGGAACCGGACATGGTCGCGCTCACTCATTGGCATTGGGATCATATCTTTGGACTATCGGCGCTTAGAGATGCTGTCTCCTTATCCTCGCATCAGACGAAAGAGGAAATTAGTAAGCTTATTCCATTAGGATGGTCTGATGATGAGTTGGATGAGCGGGTGAAAGAAGGCACTGAAATTGAATTTTGTGCAAATGCGATCAAGAAGGAATTTGTGGATTCTCGAGACATTACGATTACGCTACCAGATGTAACGTTTGGTGAGAAAATGGAGATTGATCTTGGTGGTGTCACGTGTATTCTTCAGCCTGTTGGGGGCGATCACGCGGCTGATTCGGTTGTGATTTATATGAAGGAAGAGAAAATCCTTTTTCTTGGAGACTGCTTTTATCCTGATATTTTTTCAGAAAAAGTCAACTACACTGTTAACATAACAAATCGACTGCTTGATCAGTTAGAAAGCTTTGAGGCAGAATGGTTCATCTTATCACACGGGGAGGCAATCTCTAAGGAGGATTTTAAGAACGAAGTGAACCTTTTACGTGCTGTTGCTTCTATTACTGAGGAGTGCAATGGTGATGTTACACGTATGCAAAAGTTGTATGAGCATAACGTTGGCAGAGACTCACGCGAAGAGGAGCTTGAAGTGATTCAAGAATTTGCTAACGGGTATACGATGTAAAAAGCGCTAGTTGGAATGACTTTCTTCAAAGAACGGAGTGGGGTGTATGGCAATCATTCATGTGGAAAATGCTTATTACACACGTGAGAAACAGATGATTTTATCCGATATTTCTTTTTCCGTAGAGAAAGGCCAGCATCAGGCCATTATCGGATTAAATGGATCAGGTAAAACGACACTACTTCAGTTAATTCACGGCTCTATCTGGCCACTGCTTCGCTATGATCCCGTCGTTGAAGTATTGGGGTATCGTCTTGGAAAAACTGATTTGAGTGAACTTAGAAAATCTATTGGCTGGGTGAGCAACGCTTTCACTGAGCGTATCTCTCCGATGCAGGAAGTGACAGATGTTGTGATTAGCGGGAAGTTTGCCTCAGCTGGACTTTATGAGCAGGTGACGGAACAGGAAGAATCGCAAGCGATGAAGATGATGCAGGAATGGGGGATTGCTCATTTACGCGGTAAACCTTTTCGAATTTGCTCTCAAGGTGAGAAGCAGAAAGTCCTGATAGCGAGAGCTTTGATGTCTTCGCCAAAGCTTCTTATTCTAGATGAACCGTGCAACGGACTTGATCTGTATTCACGCGAACAGTTATTAGCTCAGGTTGAACGCCTTGGAAAAGAGGAAGAGGGTCCAACCATATTGTATATCACTCATCATATTGAGGAGATTTGTCCCGTATTCACTCACGCTATGATTATGGAAAATGGTCGAATTGCAGTGAATGGCAAGAAGAAAGATGTGTTAACAGCTGAACATCTTAGTAAAAGTATGGGCGTCCCTTTAGAAGTGACGTGGAACAGAGAGCGACCTTGGGTTCAGGTGATTTCAAATGAGATGAAGCCAGCTTATCCATCTGCATAAGGACCGTGTATCTCAAAAATGGCCAAATTCGTTCATCGTCAAAAGGAGGTATGTATTGAAGGATTTTGCTTCGCTAACCCATAAAGAAATTGCGATTCGATATACGGTATTGACGCTGTTTCTATCGTCTACCATTTTTATAGTGGATTACGACCTTCCACTCTGGGCGTATGTCATATGCATGCTTCTATCGATATTTGGTATTGCGGTGAACTTGTTGAAATGGAAACGTGGGAAAAAAGTTAACGTCACATTTAAAGATCATGTCATTCGCTCCTGCGTTTTTTCTTTCATAGCTTTTCTCTTGTTGGTGCTGCCTTTTGACTACTCCAGTTGGTTGATGATTCTTATGATTCTATCTCTTGTCATGGCGAATACGATTGATTTCATGCGCATTCGGAATAGGATACAAGAGGGACAACGGCAGGGATAAAAGACCTGAATCATTTGGATTATTTTTCATGAAGATTGCTGGTGTTAGCAGCATTTAGTTAATTGAATGATGATAATTTTCTAATAATATATTGACTTTTATTCGATCTCGAGATAACATTTGAACCAATCATTGTCATATACAATTTGATAGCAACATTTCTTATCAAGAGAGGTGGAGGGACTGGCCCTATGAAGCTTCGGCAACCGATGAGATGATCCTTCATCTCATACTGTGCCAAATCCAGCAGGTTTATCCTGAAAGATAAGAAGACTGGCTTCGTACTTACAAACCTTTCTTCTTATGTTTTGAGAAGAGAGGTTTTTTGTGTTGAATGGGTTAGGGGGAATGCAGACGAATTTATTTGCTATTAATTCCGAGTAAACTACTTTCATTACATTGAATTAAATTTGAGTATTGTGAGGTGGATTGTATTGCAGTTACAGGTTGTGAATAGCCCTTTTGACAAAGAACAAACGGAGCTTTTAAATCGTCTCTTACCAACATTAAATGAGACGCAGAAAATATGGCTGAGCGGATACCTTTCCGTACCAGGTAGCTCTGAAGCTGCGGCAGCTACTGAGACGGTTGCTCAAGGTGTTTCTGCTTCAGAAGCATTCTCTAAACAAGAAGCAAAAACACGTGAGCTTACGATTCTCTATGGCTCACATACTGGCAATTGTCAGTCACTAGCGGAATCTTTCTTTGAGCGATTGGAAAACGAGAAATACAACGTTACCCTTTCATCGCTTGATGATTTTAAGCCAAAGTCGCTTAAAAAAGTAGAAGATTTATTATTGATTACAAGCACCCACGGAGATGGCGATCCTCCTGATAATGCGTTAAGCTTCCATGACTTTGTTCAAAGTAAGAGAGCCCCTGAATTAAATGGTCTCAGATTCTCAGTCTTATCACTTGGTGATAGCTCCTATGAATTTTTCTGCCAAACCGGGAAAGATTTTGACAAGCGCTTTGAAGAATTAGGTGCAACAAGGCTCTATCCTCGTGTAGATTGTGATCTTGATTTCGAAGAGCCGGCAGAAGAGTGGTTCGAAGGCGTGACGGGAGTATTGAAAGAAGATCAGTCTACGAGAGAATCGACTTCTGAAACAAAACCTGATGAGTCGAATCAGACGTATTCCAGAACGAATCCATTCAAAGCCGAAATTCTTGAGAATGTTAATTTGAATGGACGTGGATCGAATAAAGAAACACGGCACATTGAGCTTGATCTTGAAGGATCGAACCTTGATTATGAGCCGGGTGATAGCCTTGGTATTTACCCGGAGAATGATACTGCTCTTGTCCGTCAGCTAATCGATGAACTGAACTGGAAGCGAGAAGAACAGGTTATGGTGAACAAAAAGGGTGACGTTCAGCCACTTGAAGAAGCTTTAACGAAAACATATGAGATTACGAGTCTCACAAAGCCATTGCTCAAGAAGATTGCAGAGCTGACATCAAGTTTTGAGCTTAAGCGCATGGTTGAAGCGGAAGGCGAAGAACTAAGAACATACCTTTACGGTAGAGATTTAATTGATTTGGTGAAGGACTACGGACCGTGGACCGTCTCGGCACAGGAGTTTGTAAACGTTCTGCGCAAAATTCCGGTTCGTCTTTATTCGATCGCAAGCAGTTCAAAGGCAAATCCAGATGAAGTTCATCTCACAATTGGGGCACTAAGGTATGATGCACATGGTCGAGCTCGTACGGGCGTATGCTCTGGCCAATGCGCAGAGCGCTCACAAGAGGGGGATACACTCCCAGTATTTGTGCAGCGAAATCAAAACTTTAGACTTCCGGATCATCCTGACACCCCTATCATTATGATAGGCGCAGGTACTGGCGTAGCGCCGTACCGGGCATTCTTACAAGAGCGAGAAGAAAGTGGCGCAAGTGGAGAAACGTGGCTATTCTTTGGTGAACAGCATTTTGTCACAGACTTTCTTTATCAAGTCGAATGGCAGAAGTGGTTGAAAGATGGGGTGCTTTCTCGTATGGACGTGGCGTTTTCTCGTGATTCAGAAGAGAAAGTGTATGTTCAGCACCGCATGCTCGAGCGAAGTAAAGAACTATACGAGTGGCTGCAAGAGGGTGCGCACGTCTACGTATGTGGAGATGAAAAGTATATGGCAAAAGACGTTCACGTGGCACTCGTTAACATCTTAGAACAACAGGGGAATTTCAGTGAGTCAGAAGCAGAAGCTTATCTTGCAGATCTACGTAACGCGAAACGCTACCAGCGCGATGTGTACTAAGCGCATCAGGGAAGGAGATTGATCATGTCGAAAAAGACGGTAACAGAAGACGGCAAACCGAGTGAAATGGAGAAAATCAAAGACGAAAGTGATTACTTACGCGGATCGCTTGTGAAAAGCTTTGCGGATCCCATCACCGCTTCCATCCCAGACGCAGATACAAAACTATTAAAATTTCATGGGAGCTATATGCAAGATGATCGCGATATTCGTCAGGAGCGAAAACAGCAGAAGCTTGAACCAGCTTATCAGTTTATGGTTCGAGTGCGACTACCTGGTGGAGTAGCTAACCCAGAGCAATGGCTAGTAATGGATGATCTTGCGAATCAATACGGAAATGGGACGTTAAAGCTAACGACGCGCCAAACGTTCCAGATGCATGGGATCTTAAAGTGGAATATGAAAAAAAGCATTCAGGCAATGGACCAGGTTCTGATGGATTCTCTTGCGGCATGCGGTGACGTGAATCGGAATGTGATGTGTAATGCCAATCCCTATCAATCGGATATTCATGCCGAGGTGCATGGATGGGCACGGAAGTTAAGCGATGATCTCTTACCGAGAACGAGAGCGTACCATGAAATCTGGTTAGATGAAGAAAAAGTGCTTGATCGAAAAGAAGAGGAAATTGAGCCGATGTATGGCCCACATTACTTGCCAAGAAAGTTTAAGATTGGGGTCGCTGTCCCTCCATCAAACGATGTGGATATTTTCTCACAAGATCTTGGCTTTATTGCGATTCTTGAAGATGGCAAGCTACAAGGATTTAATGTCGCGGTAGGCGGCGGCATGGGTATGACGCATGGAGACACAAGTACGTATCCTCAGCTATCCCGAATGATTGGATTTTGTACACCCGAAAAGATTGTTGATGTTGCTGAGAAAATCATTACAATTCAGCGGGATTATGGCAATCGGTCAGAGCGGAAGAACGCTCGTTTCAAATATACGATCGATCGAAGAGGACTCGACTGGGTTCGGAACGAATTGAATAATAGACTGGGCTATGAACTAGAAGAAGCTCGTTCTTATCACTTCGATCATAATGGTGATCGCTATGGATGGGTGAAGGGTGACGGCAAATGGCATTTAACGCTCTTTATCCAAAATGGTCGTATTGTGGATTTAGAAGATTATCAGATTATGACAGGGCTTCGTGAAATTGCAAAGGTTCACGAAGGAGATTTCAGACTAACGCCGAACCAGAATCTCATTATAGCGAATGTATCAGAAGAAAAGAAAGCAGAGATTGATGAGCTTGTGGCAACATACGGTCTTACAGATGGGAAACAAAATTCAGCACTGCGCCGTAATTCGATGGCTTGCGTGGCGTTCCCAACATGCGGTCTAGCGATGGCAGAAGCAGAGCGATATTTACCTTCTCTCATTGATAAGATTGAAGAGATCGTGGATGAAGCGGGACTGAGAGAAGAAGAAATCGTGATCCGCATGTCAGGTTGTCCAAATAGCTGCTCACGTCCGACGCTTGGGGAGATTGCCTTTATTGGGAAAGCACCTGGTAAGTACAATATGTACATGGGAGCAGGGTTCGTTGGGGATCGTCTCAGCAAGCTTTATAAAGAAAACATTGGCGAAGAAGAAATCCTTGCGTCATTAAAACCGATTCTATTTAACTATGCGAAAGAAAAAGAGGTAGATGAGCATTTCGGTGATTATGTGATTCGAGCAGGATATGTTGAAGAAGTGCGATCAGGACTTGATTTTCATAGCTAGTTATATCGAAATGAAGCCCGAAGTTCATCAGCGTGTGAACTTTGGGTTTCAACACGTCTTTTACTAAATTGTCGGAGGTGCTTCAATGCCATATAGTATGGTTTGTCATTTATCATGTCCAAAGTGCAACGAGACATATGATTCAGATACGATTCAACAGCTTTGTGTTTGTGGTTCACCACTTCTTGTCGAATATGATCTTGATGAGGTGAAAAAGCGTCTTACAAAGGAAATGATTGCCGGACGAGAACAGTCGCTCTGGCGCTATCATGAATTACTTCCGGTTAAAGAAGAAAAGAATAAAGTTAGTTTTGAAGAAGGGATGACCCCTTTCCTGCCACTACCATCCCTTGGTCAGAAAATGAATCTCTCAAACTTATACATAAAAGACGAGGGAATGGTGCCGACGGGTTCATTTAAAGCTCGGGGAGCGGCAGTCGGCATTTCGAAGGCAAAGGAGCTTGGCGTTCAGAACCTTGCGATGCCGACAAATGGAAATGCTGGAGCTGCCTGGTCACTTTATGCAGCAAAGGCTGGGTTGGACGCTCATATCGTTATGCCTGTTGACGCACCTGAGATTACGAGAAAAGAAGTGAGTATTTCTGGTGCTCATCTTTATCTAGTCAACGGGTTAATAAGTGACGCTGGTAAAATAGTTGGTGATCTCGTGAAAGAGCAAGGATTTTATGATGCATCTACCCTAAAAGAGCCCTATCGCATTGAAGGTAAAAAAACGATGGGGTATGAAATAGCGGAACAGCTGAATTGGGAGCTTCCTGATGTAATTCTTTATCCAACAGGCGGTGGCGTTGGTCTTATTGGGATCTATAAAGCGTTTCTTGAGCTTCAGAAGCTTGGTTGGATTAAGGATCAAAAGCTTCCAAGATTAGTTGCTGTGCAATCGGAGGGGTGTGCCCCTATTGTGAAGGCATTCGAAGAAGGAAAAACTGAGTCTGAGTTCTGGGAAAATTCAACGACGCATGCGTTTGGTATCAATGTACCTAAAGCGATCGGAGACTTTCTTGTATTGGATGCGATCTATCAAACAGACGGGTGTGCCGTTGCTGTTTCTGAAGAAGATATTCGAATCTCCCAGCGAGAAGTTGCTGCGTTAGAAGGGCAATTTATTTGTCCCGAAGGAGCGAGTACATTCGCTGCTGCGGAAAGATTAAGGGAACGAAATTGGATCAAAGAAGATGAACAGGTTATTTGTTTAAATACGGGCCTTGGTATTAAATATCCAGATGCTTTTGAAGTAAATGTGAAAACAATGGAGACGAATGAAAGAATCAACGTCTAATATCTTAGCCATACCAAAGGTAATGCACCACTCTGAGATTTTCTTAGAGGGGTGCATTTCTATTTAAGCTAAATATTGTTTTGAAGTGAAAAATTCTTCTTCCATTAACACGTAAGGGTGAGTTTCCATCAAAATGTTAATGAGGTAATCAGGCATTCTTTCTCCATCGTATGCACAAATAAGAGGGAAGGAAAGATCGTTAACTGCTTCGTCTACAATTTTTTCGAAGTCTTCTATAAGGTGAAGAGGGTCTTCCATCGAGGCCCATTCCACATGTGCCCATGAGCGGAAGGAGAGATTAGATTCCACATAAGGTTGAACGGTCTTTTTGAAATATTCATGAATAGCAGGAGGATGATAACTGCCGCTAGAAAAGTAAAAGTCGAAGCTGTTCACTCTGTGGACAAACTTCATTTCGTTAGCCGTTAACCTTGAGGTTAATTCTTTCTCAATCATCGGATACAGGCGATCATTTTCGATTAAGATGACGTAATCTCCGTTCGCGACTCCTTTTTCAGTATAACTAACGACTTGTTCGAGGTAATTCTTCATCCCATGGTAGGCATAAAGCACATGAACACTTTTTTGCTCCTCGAACAGCTGATTCATCTTGCTAGTCAAGTGATCACCCCTTCGTTTTCTTCTACCTTTATTTTACTACAATTCTTCGAAGAGATACATGGCGGTATGAGTAGGCATGAGGTTTTTATTTCGGTAAAGGTGAGAAAGATGGTGCGATATGAAAAAAAGCCAGATTCTGTGTGAGAACAGAATTTGGCTTTTATCCTTTACGTTTAATCAATTGGATCGACGGATTTTCCGTATCGAAGAACATCGAATACGGCCATCCCATCACTAGGTCTGCCATTGTCATTACGGAAGGGCATAAGTGAGAAGAAAATAAAGTAGATAGAGAAATATGTGAACTGATAGAAAAACAGCGTTACAGGTATTGTGTTTGAGGTAATCAAGTAGTTAATGATTAAAATCACAATGAGATTAAATAGACTGCCACCTAAATAGATCGCAACGTGTGCCCACGTTTTGTTGTAGGTTAATTCTTCGTATTGGCACCAGCCTTCCATGAAATACTTTCTTCTAATTTCCAGCGGTCCTATATGAAAGAGCGTGCGTCCTGTACCGATGCAAAATTTCACTTTGCCTCCAAATAGCCGCGCTATGAGCACGTGACCCGCTTCATGGACAAGAGTGACAATTGGTAGAATAATGAAGAAATTCACAAAGAACATGGGAATATCATTTAAAGTAAACATGGTTATACCTCCGAGATGTAAGTATCAACTAAAGTTTGGTATGACTATAAAAAGGAACGTTCCCGATTTACTCGTTTCCTAACTGATTTTCGATAAGAAACATGAAACGGTAATAAAAGAAATGCTTTTGATACATCTTTACTTGTAAGGGCATAGCAGTAATAAGCTTTCGAAATTTGCGATTGTTGAACTAAGGAAAATAAAAAGGAATTAACGAAAGGGCGGAGTAAATAGTAAGTGAAAGGTGAAGAAATAAAGGGGGTATTTTGATGTATGAACTGAAAACGAAAGAAACGGATAACAGTGTGATTGAATTCATCGAAAGCGTTGATCATCCAAAGAAGCGGGAGGATGGCTATCGTTTGTTAGATCTTTTTACTGAAACGACAGGGTATGAAGCGAAAATGTGGGGACCAAGTATTATTGGGTTCGGAAGTTATCATTATAAATACGCTACGGGACATGAGGGGGATGCACCGCTCGTTGGATTTTCTCCTAGGAAGGCTAAGATTAGTTTGTATCTCGCTCAAGGAGAACCAGAGCGCGAGGATGCTTTAGCTCGATTAGGAAAACATACAACAGGGAAGGCCTGTGTTTATGTAAATAAGCTTGCGGACATTGATCTTGAAGTACTTAAAGAGCTAATATGTCAATCAGTCGAATATTTGAAAAAGCTGTACCCAGAAAAATAAGGTAGATATTGCATAGTAAGGCGGAAACATAATAATTTATATTGCTAGAGAGAATGGTACGATGAGCCAATTGGTGAAATATCAACATAAGGGTCAGGCGCAGATGTGCCTGACCCTTATGTTGGTTTCAAAACCTTTAGATTATTGTGCTTGCACGGTTTCAAGCGCTACTGCTTTAATGTCACCTTCTTTTGATTCTGAGACGAAAGAAAGTCTGTTTTCACCAGTATGATACACGTGCAAATATTCGTTATCCAGTTCATTAAAGACGACCTCATCAGGTTCTCCAAATTGACAAACGACATCTGTGTAAGGGATAGCGGGTCCTTCTGATAACGCGTTATAACGTAAATGACTTACCGTTTCGTTTGCAGTTAAGTAAGCGTACTTTTCATCATAGAATCCAGGTGTTCCTTCATAGAACGTTTCATCATAAGTCATCTCTGGCTTTATTTTCTTTAAGGCTTCTTCAGACATTCCAATAAAAATGGAGGCATCCTTCAGGTGACCTTGCTCTGCAAAATTCAGTAATTCTGAATGGAACGGAGCTTTTTCACAGGAAGTAGGGGTATTCTCGGCTGATGTTAATGGTTTTTCATCTGTCATCGTATAATCACCATTAAACCCAACAGCTGCGTCATGATAACTAAGACAGGCTTCTTCAATAAATGTAATGACGTCATTCGTTCGAATAAACGTACCGGAACAAGACGGATCTTCCGTATCCTCAAACGTTGCTTCATCACCGTTTATTGTAGCTGTACCATTCAATTTCCCAACATCCGATCCACTACTTACGTCGATCGTAAACTGAAAGGATTCCTTCGTCACGTTTGATATGCTTAAATTCCCCTGATCGAACGCAGGATCAATATAAAGTGCTTCTTTCCATTCAGAAGAACTTTCTTCGTTCGCTGCTTCATCTTTCGGATTGGATTCCAGTTCAATTCGAGTGTATACGCCTGTAAAAGAAGCGCTATTCTCATTCATTGATTCACACGCTTCACTCGTATCGATGGCTAATCGGTCCTCCTTCCAACCAAACGAGGCTTTGCAAGCATCGTTATCAGGGTGTGTGAAATGAGCCATTTCTCCGTCGACTTCAGCAGTTCCTGAAAGCTCTCCAACATTTTGACCATCATAGGATTGAAGCATAAACGTAAATGAAGTAGAAGCTGAATCTGTTATATCGAGACCCCCATGGATTTCTCCATCTTTCTCCCACTTGTACGTGCCATCTTGAAAAAGAATGTCTTTTTGTACGGTTTCCTCTGCAGACTTGTCCACCGTTTCTTTCTCCGCTTCTACCTTTTCCGATGAGTCAGAAGTAGTTAAGAAGTTACATGACGTGACGATGAGTAATAAGATAAACACCAATACGTGACGAAGCGTTTTCATAAGATTCCTCCCTACTGAAGTAAGTTGATGCCATCATTATACATAACGTTCCGTAAAAGAATGGGATAATGGTGTCGAGCCGGGAAAAAATTCCTTGTCTAGTTTAAGCGAATTCTTTTGTAATTTAGTTGACCATTTCCGGGGAAATGAATGGAAGAAGTCGAATGAAAGAATGGTTTCTTTTATACTACAAGAAAAAGTGTTGGAACGATTGAGATCAGGGGTTCTCGACAAATATCTTTTATTTAGTTAGAAATGTATGAAAAATATCATATATATTGAAAATGACTGCAAAGCTTATGTACTCAAAAATTGTTGAAGTGATGGTCTATTTGATAGACTAGACAAATATTTAGCGGGAAAAGCTCATGAAGACTGCATAGACGTTGTTTAGGAATGATCGTTTTGAAATACTGAAGAAAACGCAAAAATTATGGTAAGCTGTTGATAGATTTTGATTATGAGTGAAAGGTAGTTGAGTGATTCTGGATTTTATCTCAAACAACGTCGTGTTACTTGGTGTAGCATGTCTTATCATTGCTCTGTTGCTAGCAAAATTTACAAAGAAGAAATGAGGTCCCGCCTCTATATCCCTATTCGTTCACGGTTCTCTTATGAAAATCATTCGTAATCCTAAGAAATTCGAGAAGTTTGATGATTCAGAAGAAGTTGGAGGGGTAGAAGAACAAAAGCCAAAAGATAAAGCTGTATAAAAGTAAAGAACAGACAAATCGTCTGTTCTTTTTTACTTGAATGGACTACCGCGTGAATGAATCGTGCTAAACTAGTAGAATATGAAGAGAGGAGTGAAGGCAAGTGGGGAAATGTACAATCGATCACTCGTACGGAGACGTTATGACAAAGCTTGAGACCCAGTCACCTTATATGCCAGATGAACTTGTGCAGGATACATATCGCTTCTTACAACAAACAATTACACAAGAAACATTGAACGAACTGTTTCACCTGTTGAAGAAATATGATCTCGCTTCGGAGGAAGTGCGCCAAGAACGGAATGCCGGGCTTCAAAAACTGATGAGGTAAACAGTTCAAACTTATATTCGATTTTTCTACAAGAACTTCATTCATTCCGCGCTATTTCAAATAACTTTTTTTAACGAAGTTGATACAGCGGCTCTCGAATTTGATAAATGATAAGCTAATCAATAGTAACTTATTTACTAGTACAGAAAGAAGTGAAATGCAATGACGACTAAATTATTCTATCAAGACCCATACATAACAACCTTTACCGCTGAAAAGTGGGAACAGTTCACAGATGATGCGAATCGCTCTTACGTTGTTCTAGATCAAACGGCTTTTTATCCAACTGGTGGGGGACAGCCGTATGATAGTGGAACGCTTAATGGTGTACAGGTTCTTGATGTAGAAGAAGTAGAAGGAGAAGTTCGTCACTATGTTGATGGCAAGCTTCCTGAGGCAGAACATGTTCACGGAGATATTAACTGGCCTCGCAGGTTTGATCACATGCAGCAGCATGCAGGACAGCACATCCTTTCGGCAGCTTTCGAAGATCAACTTGGATATAGTACGGTAAGCTTTCATCTAGGTCAGGAAGTTTGTACGATCGACCTTAACGTTGCCACTCTTGATGATGATGAAGTTAGAACAGCTGAAAAATTTGCGAATAACGTTGTTCAGCAGAACTTGCCGATTGAAACGAAGTGGGTAAGCGAAGAAGAGCTGTCGAATTATACCCTTCGTAAGCAGCTAGCCGTCTCGGAGGACATCCGTCTTGTGATGATTCCAGACGTTGACTATAGCGGATGCGGAGGGACACATCCTTCGTCCACAGGCCAGGTACAGGCGATATCTATTTTGAAAATAGAAAAGCAAAAAAAACAAACGCGTGTCCATTTTGTTTGTGGCGAGCGAGTAACTGATGAACTTCGTGAGAAACAGGGTATTATGCTTGGACTCACGAACGCTCTTAGCGTTCCTCAATCAGATTTAGTAGAAGCGGCTGAACGAGTACTCCTTCAGTCGAAAGAATATGAAAAAACGATTGAAGAGCTAAATGAAAAACTACTTTCTTATGAAGCAAAGGAATTACTTCATGGTGCTGATACCATTCATGACCAAAAAGTCGTGCAGATGATTTCCAAACAGCATGGAATGAAAGAACTGCAAAAGCTAGCGAAGATGGTGCTGAAAGAAGATCCACATGTGATCGTCTTTTTCATAAGTGAGGCAGAAGATAAGCTGCAAATTGTTTGTGGAAGAGGAGAAGCTTTATCTTATGATATGAACCTATCTTTAAAAGAAGTTCTTCCATTCATTAATGGAAAAGGTGGAGGAAAGAAAGACTTTGCGCAAGGCGGGGGAGAACCGGTTCGTTCTGCAGAAGAGGTTTTGATTGAACTTGTGAAAGTAACGCTACATTAAAAAACGAGCGCCCCTAAGCATTACTGGGGCGTTTTTTCTATTTTGGTAAAAATATGAATATAACTCTTGTCATACAAGATAGCTTAACATATACTACATATATACCTTGCTTTACAAGATAGCTGGATGATTTCTATAACTCTTGTATAACAAGGGTTATAGATTGGAAAGATTGGTGAAGCACATGCAAACAACTCAAATGTTAAAAGGAATCATTGATGGCTGTATTTTATCCATTATTAGTGAAGGTGAAGTATACGGATATGAGCTTGCCTCAAAGCTTGATCATTATGGCTTTGAAGCATTTAGTGAAGGGACGATCTACCCTATCCTTATCCGTTTACAGAAAGATCAGCTCATACAGTCAACGTTAAAGAAATCAACAGCAGGACCGAAACGAAAGTACTACGCGTTAACGAAAAAGGGAGAAGAAGAATTGAAAAGTTTTCAGAAACGGTGGATTCATTTAAGTACAACGGTCAATCAGATTTTAAACAAGGAGAGTGAATGAGGAGATGACGAAAGAAAGCGAGAAATTTATTCAAGATATGCGTGTTTATCTGATTACGAAAGGAGTAGATGAAGGGGAAACCGATCGCTTCTTAATGGAAGCAGAAGATCACTTGATGGAGGGGGAACGCGACGGAAAGACAGCGAAAGATATCTTTGGAAAGGATCCAAAAGCTTACGCAAAAGAACTGATTGATTCGATGGATCAGTCGCCACAGGATAATCGGAAATTAATTGCGCGTTTGATTGCAGGGGTTTTTGGTATCTTTTTAGTATCACAGTTTATAGATGGGAATACATCATTTTCACTAATTGAAATCATCGGTTATCCTATTTCAACGATTGTATGGTTGGTTGCTCTTATAGGGGCCCTTCGGATGAGTTCTTTCCATACAGGTGTAAAGAGCTTTCTGATTGTTTATGGCATCGTTATGGTCCCGATGATTTTCACCGTAGGGGTTACGGTTCTTCACGTAGAATTTGGGAGAGACGTATTGTTTCTCAGTCAACCAGTTGCTTTAACTGTAGGCGGTATCATTATAATTGGTCTAATTGCAAATTTTAATTCTCTTATTGGTTTGTTATCGAGTCTCGTATTAATGCTGATTCTTTTTGGAGCTCAACTGTTGTTTAGTGTGCTTCATTTGGAAGGTTTTGCATGGGAGATGGGGGCTTATGTAATTAGCGTGGTTGGGCTTATCGTGATGATGAGTTTTCGGAAGCAATTGCCTAAGACGATCATAAAGGGATAGAGAGTTTAAAAAGAAAAGATACATGACGCTTCATAAAATGACCTATCATTAGGAAATGACTGGTCATTTTATTTTAGTAGGAAGCTTTTCTATACTGTTTTCGGTTGATCTACTTGTCGATGATCGGGAGTGCTGGATACGTTCAGCTTTTTAACATTAAAGCTATGAAGAACGATGCCGACAATAATGAGGGCAATGCCAACCCATGCGATGTAGGTAGGAAGTGGGCTCGATAGAAGCAGTCCCTCTCCTGCAATCACAAACAATACCTGAGTTGACTGAGTCGCTTCAACAGAGGCAAGCTTTCCCTGGTGAAGTCTCACGCGGTCTGTTGCGATAAAAAATAGTGTTGTGGCAATAACGCCTGAACAGATGGCAACGATCAGCGATTGAGTGAGCTGTTCTCCTGAAGGAAGGCCAACCTTATTCCAGGCAATAAAACTTAAGATAATCCAGAACGGAGTGCTCCCAAGCGTCATGCCTAACACTCGTTGAAAGGTATCGAGTCGTCCATCACAAAGCTCCATCATCTTTCGGTTTCCGAGTGGATAAGCAATTGCCGCAAAAAGGACAGGAAGAACGCCAACCATCACTTCGTTTACAGTCATTTCATTTGCTTTTTGCCACTGAATTAACATGACACCAGCAAGAATCACGATGGAAATAAGGAGGGCTTTTGTTTGAATGCGGTCCCGTTTTTTTATCGGTCCATTAGACGTTTGAACGGTTGAGTAAAAAAGAGGAGCTACGAGAATTCCCCCTACGATCGTCATTTGCCATGTACCTGCCACTAGCCACCCTGCGCCATAAGCGGCAGCATAGGTTAAAGGGGCATAAAATAAAACGAATCCAACAAAACTCCAGAGTAACCACTGAAAAGGGTTCCTTCGCATTTCAATAAAAACTTGTTTCATATTCCGCCTAACGAGTACAATTAATAGAAGAAAAGGAATCATGAAAAGGAAGCGGAGGGAGGAGCTCCACATCCAGCTTCCTCCGGCTAACTCCATTGAACGATTCAAAATAAATGTAACTGCAAAAAACATTGAGGCGAGAATACCGATCGCAATTTCCCTCATATTACTTAAACACGCCCTTTGTTAAGTATAGTATATTATGTTATGTGTGTATTATAATATACTATAGGGTGTGGTGGAAATATACAAGAGAAAGATAATGGAGAGGATTTATTAGTGGATGAAAAAAAGATAACAGCTGCAGAAAAGCTTGCTCAGCAGGTTGGTATGACGTTAAGAGGCATTCGGAAAAAACGTGAGATAAGCTTGCAGGAATTAGCAACATTAACAGATGTGAGTAAGCTTACGTTAGGTAAAATTGAGAGAGGAGAGGCGAATCCTTCTTTAACGGTGATATGGAAAATAGCGAATGGTCTTTCCATCCCGATCTCAAGTCTACTAGCAGAAAAGGAAGAAGTCGTCATTTCAAGGAAAAATGAGGGCAATAAAGTATTGAGTTCAAATGAAGCTTTAACGTTAGAACCCATGTTTACAGATAGTGGCTACGGCTCTCTAGAAACGCACCGTGCCTTTTTAGAACCTATGGGAGAGTATTACGCAGATGCTCATCAAGAGGGGGTCATTGAGTATGTAACAGTGATGGAAGGAAAGGCAACTGTACAAGTTCAGGAACAAATGTATGAATTAAATACGTATGATTCGATTAAGTTTAGAGCGGATCAGAAGCATGGTTACTTAAATCTTCACAGCGAAGGTGCTGTCTTGCATTTCGTTATGATCTATACAAACGCATAACATAGAAAAAAGCCACAGCAGTGGCTTTTTTCTTGCGCTTATTTATTATAAACAGCTAATCGGTCGATAAGCTGTGAACTTTCCTGGTTAACACCAGTCACTTTCACATCGATCTCGTTTTGTCTAAATTTCATGATGGCTTTATCAACGGCGCCAACACCTGAGTCATCCCAAACGTGAGCATCTGATAAATCAATCTCGACCGTTTTAATACCTTCTTCTTTATAATTAAAGCTATTCACAAAGTCAGTAACAGAAGCAAAGAACAGCTGACCATGAATGTGGTAAATCTTTTTCTCCGCGTATTCGTCGATCTTTTCTTCAACGCGTACCTTTGAAATCTTAGAAGCGAAGAATAAAGCACTTAGAATAACACCGGCAAGAACACCTTTTGATAAATCATGCGTTGTAACAACAGTAATGACGGTAACGACCATCACGGCGGCGTCAGATCGCGGCATTTTATGAAGGTTTTTGATGGATGACCAATCGAATGTTCCAATTGATACCATAATCATAACGCCAACTAGAGCTGCCATAGGTATTTTAACGAGTAAATCGTTTAATACTAAGATCAGAATCATTAAGAAAACACCGGCAACGAAAGTGGATAAGCGTCCACGTCCACCTGATTTCACGTTAATAACCGATTGACCAATCATCGCACAACCAGCCATTCCTCCGAAAAATCCGGCTACAACGTTTGCCATCCCCTGACCTTTTGCTTCTTTATTCTTATTGCTATCTGTATCTGTTAAATCATCAACGATTTGTGCTGTTAAGAATGTCTCAAGTAAACCAACAACAGCTAGAGCCATTGAATATGGGAAAATAATCGCTAATGTTTCAAAGTTCAATGGAATACTTGGAATTAGAAATAATGGTAATGCTTGCGTTAATTCACCCATATCCCCAACCGTTCGAACGCCACTACTAGTTGTAATCGCAACAATTGTAATCACAACGATCGCAATTAGTGGTGATGGAACAGCTTTCGTGAAACGTGGGACGATATAAATAATTGCGAGAGCACCTGCTACCATCAAGTACATTGGCCATGATTCACCAACGAAATGCGGCAGTTGAGACGTGAAAATAAGAATCGCAAGTGAGTTCACAAACCCAATCATAACGGAGCGTGGCACAAACTTCATAAAGCGAGCAAGCTTAAACACGCCAAGGAAGAATTGGATCACGCCTGTTAAAATTGTTGCTGCAAGTAAATATTGTAGTCCGTGATCGGCGACTAGCGTCACCATGAGTAGTGCCATCGCTCCTGTTGCTGCAGAAATCATTCCTGGTCTACCGCCAACGAAAGAAATCACTACTGCGATACAAAAGCTCGCGTACAGTCCAACCATCGGATCTACGCCTGCGATAATGGAAAAGGCAATCGCTTCCGGTATTAAGGCAAGTGCGACAACGATTCCGGCGAGGGTATCGTTTTTCACATTACCAAACCATTCTTGTTTAATAGAAGATAAGTTCAATGTTGCACCTCTTTCTAAATCTAGTATTGTGATGACTCCTAACTCTCATAGAAGTCGGGTCCGTTTACAACAAGATGAAGTTTAGCACAGAATCTATGAAAATGGAAATAAGGATGTAAGCGAAAATCATACGGTAAAAACTTTAATTTACTCTTATTTACTCTCGAATACGCATTCGTTTAATTTTGATAATTTAATAGTAGCACACTAAAAACAGATGATTCATTCATCTTTTAATCTAATTTAACCTAATTTGATATAACCTGTTATAATGAGTTATCGTATTAATAGAGTTTGGGTCCATAAGTGGAAGAACTTTGTTAGAATAGGGTGATAGATTGATAAGGAGCGAT
This sequence comes from Anaerobacillus sp. 63XJN7_5_ISO-PGPR-S23-430, assembly GCF_056173695.1. NCBI lineage: Bacteria > Bacillati > Bacillota > Bacilli > Caryophanales > Bacillaceae > Anaerobacillus > Anaerobacillus sp. 63XJN7_5_ISO-PGPR-S23-430. The sequence continues at coordinate 1,364,632 of NZ_CM149686.1, forward strand.
AACATGAGTCAGGATAATGAGCATCATGATATTATGACGATCTCTCAAGTGGCGAAATATTTTCAAATTAGTGAGATGACCACATATAAATTAGTTCAGGATGGCAAAATCCCGGCGTTTAAGATTGGCAGTCACTGGCGTATTCAAAAATCTGATCTTACCGAATTAATTAAAAAGCTTAAGAATGGTGAGCGGATATAACGGAGACGTTGCTCAAAAAGAAGACCCGCTGATCCAATGTGGATGAGCGGGTTCTGTATGCTTGTATTACGTTGAAGCTTTTCCTCGGAGGTCATTTTCAATATCTTCAAGGCTTCTTCCTTTTGTTTCTGGTACATATTTCATGACAAAGAAGAAGGCAAAGACACCGATAATGGCAAAGATTACGAATACCCATGCTGTTCCGAGCGCTGAGAGTAGAACAGGAAAGAATAAGGAAACAACTAAATTCGATGCTGATAGAAGAAGTGTTGTAAATCCAGTCGCTGCACCACGGGCTTTATTTGGGAAAAGTTCCGGTAGCATAACCCAAACAACTGGGCCCCAAGTGGCGGAGAAAAAGATGATAAAGAGCCCAAGAAAGACGACGGTTAGCCAGGCAATTGTCGTTGTAAGTTCTGCTGTAAAGAGAATCGTTGCAAGAATAATTAAGCTTAACGACATCCCGATATTTCCTAGTAGCAACAGTTTTTTTCGACCTAGCTTATCAATCGTAGCGATCGCTACAAGCGTCATCAACACATTCATGATTCCTATTCCAAGCGTTCCGAGAATAGAAGCTGAATCTCCAAGACCTGCTTTTGTGAAAATGGTTGGTGCGTAGTAGATCACCGCATTAATACCAATAAGCTGCTGGAAGATGGCGATACCGCTTCCGACAAGAAGCATTGGACGTATCCATTTGGATTTAAGTACTTCCCACGTGCTTTCCTCAGTTTCCTCAATTTTTTTCATTTGCTTCATTTCTTCATCTATTTCACTTTGTTCTCGCGTTAATGCCATCACTTTTCTGGCCTCTTCTTCACGGTTGCGCTTAATGAGCCAGCGCGGACTTTCGGGCATAAAGAGAACACCGATCATTAATACGAGCGCTGGAACGGAAGCAAGACCAAGCATCCAACGCCATCCCTCAATTGGTGCAAATGCATAGTTAATGAGGTAAGCGAGCACAATTCCAATCGTGATCATTAACTGATTAAGCGATGCTAGTGCGCCCCTTGACCTTGTTGGAGCCATTTCTGATAAGTAGACTGGTACAATCGCTGTCGAACCACCAACAGCAAGTCCAAGTATGATGCGGCCTATAATGAGAACGGCTGCGTTAGGAGAAAGAGCTAAGACGAGTGAACCAATCAGGTAAATGAGTGCGATTGCAAAAACGACGCGCCTTCGTCCAAATCTATCAGATACATACCCACTCATTCCGGCACCTACAATAGCCCCGCCTAATAATGAACTAACGACAACCCCTTGTAGAAAATCGGATAGGGGAATATCTTGTTCAATAAATAATAAGGCACCGGAAATAACTCCTGTGTCATATCCGTACAGTAAGCCTCCGAGAGCCCCGAAGAAGAAAATCCATCCCTTGCTAATGTTTCTGTTCATCACAGTAACCACCTTTGCATAACATTATTCCTAAAAAATAGTTTCCACTCTTTTTTTGAAAGCAAACATTATCATTTAATAGAGTGTGCTGCTTATTTATGGAGTTCACTTTTCTTGACATGTGACACTGTGTCACATATAGTAGGTTTGGCGATATGACACGGTGTCATAATTTTAGTGGTAGGTGATTCAATGTGCCAAAAGCAACCTTTTTTAATTTGAAAGAAGAGAAAAAGCAAATACTAATTGATGCAGCAAAAAAAGAGTTTTCTAGAGTATCGCTCTATGATGCATCGATTTCAAATATCTTGAAAACCGCAGGTATACCAAGAGGGAGCTTTTATCAATATTTTGAGGATAAAGAAGATGCTTTCTTTTATTTATTAAATGAACATGCAAGAGAACGTCATGAACATTTAATTGCCAATCTAAAGAAGTTTGAAGGAGATCTCTTCAAAGCAATTAGTGAGATCTTTAGATCTACATTGGAGCATTCAGAGGATACTGGTCAGAGGGACTTTATTCGAAATGTACTGCTTAATATGAACTATAAGATTGAGAATACGTTCTCGCAGTATTTAACCGAGGATGTAACAAACCATCGCTATGATGACATTTATGACCTCGTTGATCATGAGAACTTAAATGTTTCAAGTAGGAAAGAGGTGTTTCATATTATGCAGATTTTAACAGCCGTTACGTTTCATAATTTGATTCACAGTATCTCTAATAACTTATCCATTCCAGATGCGATGGCAAAATACCAGACTGAGCTTAGACTTCTTCAATCCGGTCTACTTCGAACACCTTCCTGAAGGACATCGGGAAAATAGAGAATCATTGAGAAAGAAGGGAGAACATGAACGAAACTAAACAATCATCAGAAGGAATCGGTTCTTTTAATAAAGTACCGCTCTTAATCGTGCTATTGTCAGGGGCATTTGCAGCGATTCTAAATCAAACGCTGCTTGCGACGGCATTGCCACATATCATGGTCGATCTAGACTTGGAGGCAAGTACAGCCCAGTGGTTAACCTCTATTTTCATGCTAGTTAATGGCGTGATGATTCCAATTACAGCTTTTCTAATAGGTAAATTCACAACAAGAACACTATTCTTAACCGCGATGGGGCTATTTGCGGTTGGTACAGCTATTTGCGCCGTTGCCCCGAACTTTCCGCTCTTGATGGTAGGGCGTATCATCCAGGCATCTGGAGCCGGGATTATCATTCCGCTTATGCAAACGATCCTCTTTTTAATTTTCCCTGTTGAAAAAAGGGGTACAGCGATGGGGATGTTTGGGCTTGTGATTTCCTTTGCACCAGCGATTGGGCCGACTTTATCAGGATGGCTTGTGGAGCAATACCCGTGGAGAAGTTTGTTTTATGTGATCCTGCCGATCGTGATTATTGACTTCTTTATTGCGTATTTGATTTTGAAAAACGTAACAGAGCAAACGAATCCGAAGCTAGATATTCTATCGATCGTTCTTTCATCGTTAGGTTTCGGTGGATTATTGTATGGATTCAGTAGTGCTGGGACAAATGGTTGGGGAAGTGAACAGGTGCTTATCGCCATGCTCATCGGTAGTGTGACATTGTGCTGGTTCATCTTACGTCAGTTAAAACTCAAGCAGCCTGTGCTTCAATTTAGAGTGTTTCAATATAAGCTATTCACATTAACAACTGTGCTTGGGATGGTTGTCTTTATTGCCATGATCGGCGCTGCGACTGTTCTGCCGCTTCTTATGCAGAATATGCTTGGATTCACCGCATTTGAATCAGGATTAATGCTATTGCCAGGGGCTCTGATTATGGGCTTTATGAACCCGATTACTGGTAGGATATTCGATAAATTTGGAGCAAAGTGGCTTGCGATCATTGGTTTGATTATCGTAACGGTGACGACATTTATGTTCACAAATTTAACAGCAGAAACGACGTTCGCTTATTTAGCTATTGTGAATGCGATCAGAATGTTTGGGGTAGCGATGGTGATGATGCCAGTTACAACGGCAGGATTAAATCAGCTTCCTGCTCACCTCATTCCACACGGCACAGCAATGAACAATACAATGCGTCAAGTTTCAGGGGCAGTTGGAACCGCGCTACTCGTAACTGTGATGTCTCAGGCAGCTCAGCCATCACGTGGAGTTGAGGGTCTTGTACATGGCGTTAACGTTTCCTTTATCGTAGCAGGTATTTCAGCTATTATTGGACTTGTTTTAGCTTTGTTTATTCGAAAACCGAAAGCTACTAATGAAGATTCTGTTCAGAAAAGCAAAGTGGCTACTGAAAATTAAAGCAAATAGCTAGCGAATTAAATTATGCAAACATTATTCTAAGAAATGAGAATGGCCCTCTAGAAGAAACTCTTCCTAATATAAATAGGAAGAGTTTCTTTTGTGAGAGAAACCGTCTGGCTGTTCCGAAAGATGTAACCTTTTTCCCGCTCATTCGTAAAGAGTAAGACAATCCCTTGATAAGGAGAGATATTTGTGAGTAAACCAAAAAGTGAAAGCAGGATGGGTTTAGGCGTTGGTCTTGGAATAGCAATTGGAGCAGGAGTAGGTGTCGCCTTGGATAATATTCCACTTGGACTTGGTGTTGGAATCGCCCTTGGGGTTGGGTTTGGTTCTACTAAAGGAAAAAAGAATGATTAAGAAAAGAGCTCAACTTCTTAAGAGGTTGAGCTCACCTGTTTGGTGATTTCTACTTGTGTTGATCAGCATACACTTTCATGGCATCTCGCATAAAAAGCGCGAGACCTTCTCCATATTGATCAATATTTTTCGTGAAGCGCTCATCGTCTACATACATTTGACCAAGTCCTTCAAACGCTTCAAGCGTATAACGGTATCCGAAATTTCCATTGAGAAATTCATACCAATCGTGAATCGCTTTCTGCGCTTCATCTGCTTCCGGTGAACCCTTTCTAAGATCAGCCAGTCTTTTATAAATGGAATCAAATGAGTGACCGAGCGCATTTTTTTCGTCCTTTGATAAGCTGTTGATCTTTTGTTTAGAACGATTGATGGCTTCATCTCCATAACGCTCGCGTGCCTCTTGTTCATATGGGTTCTGGCTAAAATCGAATCCAGCAAATCTCTCTTGATCTGTCATTGATCTTTCTCCTTTCACATTTTGGATCGTTTTATCAATCATGGTGATCATCTTATCCAGACGTTGTTTTTTTTCATGCAGAATTTCTTTTTGATAGTTGAGCGCTTCCATTCGATCAAAATCAGGTTCCTCTAGAATGGTTTTAATTTTCTTCAGCGAGAAATCAAGTGCTCTAAAAAAGAGAATTTGCTGAAGCTTCTCAAGATCGTCCTTCGAATAAAGACGGTAACCAGCTTCTGTAGTAGCTGGTGTTAAAAGTCCGATTTCATCGTAGTAATGAAGGGTTCGAACGCTGACTCCAGTTAATTCCGCTACTTCTTTTACTCGTTTCATCTGCTAAATGTCCCCCTTTCAAATTTAACTTTAGTGGATAACGCAACGTAAGGGTCAAGAGGTAAGAAGAATTCATTTATGATCTTTTCAATTTCAGTGTTTTCCTTCTATTCTGAGCGTTCTTTTTAATTTCATCAAATTCCTAACTAAAAATGTTATTATTTAGGGGAGATAGCAAGCTTTACTGTAGGGAAAGAAAATAATTGTTAGTGCTGTTCACCTTCTCATCCATTTTGCGATAGGACAACCACAAGGAGGGGCTTATGCAGGAGAAGTCGATGGTTTTAAGTGATGGAAGAAAACTTGGCTATTGGAAGTATGGCGATCCTACTGGTATACCGATTATGCTTTTTCATGGAACACCAGGGTCACGCATCTGGTTTTTAGAAGATGATGAACTGGCCAAAGCGATGGGGATTTACTTAATTTCAACAGATCGACCGGGTTATGGGCTCTCCACTTTTCAAAAAAATAGAACGATCCTTGATTGGGCTGTGGATGTAGAGGAGCTCGCTACGCATATTGGTTTAAGGCATTTCTCTGTCTTGGGTGTTTCTGGAGGAGGTCCATTCGCTGCGGCATGCGCTTATGCATTGCCTGAACGAATCCAAAATACAGCTCTTGTTTCTTCAGCTACGCCATTTAAAAAAGGTAGAGCCCCAAAGGAAATGGCGAAAGAAAATCGGATTGCCTTTTTTTTATCAAAGTATTTTCCTTGGCTCATTAAGAAAGCGAATTTAGCTCAAAAGAAAATGCTTGAAAGTCATCCACATAAGTATCGAAATGCTATGTTAGCTGGGAATCATCGTCATCTTTCTGAGTGGGACCGTGCCTTTTTGAGAGAAGAGGCTCTTGTGGAAACAGGACTATATCACGCGAAGGAAGCTTATAGACAGGGTGTAGAAGGAGTCATCTATGAAACGAATCTCTTATCGAAAGATTGGGGATTTGAGATTAGCGAGATTAAAGGGCCGTTAAGATTTTGGCACGGAGAGAAAGATACGTTATCACCTGTAAATGAAGTTCGTAAACTAGCGAAACGAGGACCTTTAATAGAGATGACCCTCATTCCGAACGGAGGTCATTTTCTCACAGAGAATGAAGATTTATGGGCGGATATGTTATTTTATTTAAAAAATTGGACTGTGAACACAACGGTTTTATCGTGAATAACCATTCTTAGAGGAGATAGGAGCGAGTTATGAGGTCAGAAAAAGAAAAAATGATCAGGGGAGAATATTATCGACCAGAGGATGAGCAATTGCAGAAAGATCGTCTTCATGCACGCAAAATAACTAGGTTATTCAATCAAACAATAGAGACAGATATAGAAGATAGAACGCGGTTATTGAAGGGGTTCTTTGGTTCTACGAAAGAAAATCTCTATATTGAACCGACTTTTAAGTGTGATTATGGTTACAACATTCACGTAGGAGAGAACTTTTTTGCGAATTTCGACTGCGTGTTTCTCGATATTTGTGAAATACGCTTTGGTGACAATTGCATGCTAGCACCAGGTGTCCATATATATGCAGCAACACATCCGCTTGATCCGACGGAACGCAATTCGGGTCAAGAATATGGAAAGCCGGTTTTCATTGGAGACAACGTATGGATTGGTGGAGGCGCCATCATTAATCCGGGCGTTACAATCGGAAACAATGCTGTTATTGCTTCAGGTGCTGTAGTTGTGAAAGATGTGCCGGAGAATGTCGTGGTTGGTGGGAATCCAGCGAGGGTAATCAAAGAAATCGAATAGGTAAGAGTATCAGTAAAGCGCTTTATTTTGCATGTGAGAGTTGTAAGACAATCACCAATACTACATGCATTGAATACCTTTTAACGACTTGTTTTACGACAGTTGTAGAGATATTCACTTTTGGCTTATATCATTCGAATTACTTTTATAGGAAAGAAGAAGAGAGATTTTCTTTCATTGATTGACGATCTTTATCCACCAATAATAGATTATCTCTCTACAATGCATCTATAAAATACCCTCTATTTACTGTTATACTTGAAAATATAACCATGAATCACCGACTAAGGCAGGAAGGGGTGAAGGAAGTATGGCTGTTCGAGAGCAACTACTAGACTATCTCGATCATAATCTTGAAAGCTATCTTATCAAATGGAAAGAAAAAATACGGATTTCTAAGACAGACATACACCGAGATAAAGTGGAAGCCAATGGTATTCTCATGTATCGTCTTGTTCAACAAAATATAAAAGAGCCAATTGCTCATGAGAAGATTGTGACACTTGCGCACAAAGTAGCGGTTGAGCGAGCGGAAGCGAATGTAAACATAGGAGATTTTATTTATAACGTGAATGCTGGAAGAAGCGTTCTCATGAAGCATATAACGTATTCTAAAGTGAATGTGAATGATCTTCAGAACACTCTTGACTCCATAAATGATTTATTTGATCTGTTTTCTTATCATGCCGTAACCGAATATACAAAGCTGAAGGAAAATGAATTGCAGGAAAAGATTTCTTTTATAGATGAAACCCATCAGGAGAAGCTTTCCATCCTGGGCCAGATGTCTTCTAGTTTCGTTCATGAGTTCAGGAATCCCCTTACAGCCATTATAGGATTTGTGAAGCTTCTACAAAGAGAGTATCCCGATATGAAATATGTTGAAGTGATCGATCATGAGCTGCAACAGCTAAACTTTCGCATTGCTCAATTTTTGCATGTCTCCAAAAAGGAGATTGATAGCGGACAGGAAGAGTGGCTGGAGGTTAAGGGTCTGTTTGACTCGATTATTGCCTTCATTTATCCGAGTATTATTGATATTGATGTGCGAATTGTTAATGAATTTCCAGCGAATCTTTCTGTATATGGACAGCAAGATAAACTACGACAAGTATTCTTGAATATTCTTATGAACTCGTTAGATGCTCTTAAAGCTGAAGGTTCTCCTCGCCTAATACGGATCACGGGAGAACAAGCAGAAGGAATGTTAACCATTCGCATCACAAATAATGGACCAAAAATTTCAGACAAAACCCTGGATCGCATTTTTGAACCCTTTTATACGACAAAAGAACTTGGCACGGGCATCGGATTGTATGTGTGTCAAAAGATCATTCAGAATCACCACGGGGAAATAAACTGTCATTCTAGTGAAGAAGAAACGACATTCGCGATTCGCTTACCGTTTGTTGAGAAAAAGGATGCGATAAAGTAACCCCTTAAAAATTGCTTTCTGATCAAGAAGCCTACTATAATGTGGGCAAGCAACATCTTGATGTAAGGAGTGAGAAGAATGATTACTAAAAACGCGGGAACGCTGAGTAAAGCCTATTTTAAATCTTATATGGAGCTCGTGATGAGTGCGAGAGAATGTTCATTGGAAGAAGCGAAAGGTTATGCGTTTGAGCAGCTTTTTCAAAATAATGAACAGGCAAATGGGCCTGAAACATACGAGAAGTTTAAAATGGCTTATGCAGAGCTGTTGGATAAAGTGTCTGCTGAGGAAACTGATACATTAAAATGAAAATGGATTGGGATTAAATAGAGGCTTAGTGAAGTCTCTTTTTTATTCCCTTTATTAATGATAGGGGGCATAGAATTGTTTGGATGGGAATACGTTCCTGATTGGTTCCCCTGGTTTGCGGGCGTTGTGGTCTTGCTGTTTGTTTTATTAAGTGAATGGTGGATTAGAAGATAATATAAGAAAGGACAGGGGAGATTGAACTGCCCCTGTCCTTTCGGTGTTGTTTCATTAGTTTCCAGCGCTTGTCGGACCTACCGGGCGCTTGCGCTTTTCTGATCTAGCTCCAGCGCCCAGGTCCTCGAGTCGCTTCGCCTTTTACTCTGAACACAAAGGGCGTGTTCAAATTAAAAGGCTCCAGCGCTTGTCGGACCTACCGGGCGCTTGCGCTTTTCTGATCTAGCTCCAGCGCCCAGGTCCTCGAGTCGCTTCGCCTTTTACTCTGAACACAAAGGGCGTGTTCAAATTAAAAGGCTCCAGCGCTTGTCGGACCTAACCGGGCGCTGGAGCTTTTCTTTTATTAAAGCATTTTATATTCTTCGTGTCTTACGACGATTCGTTTTGATTCGTCTTCTGAGTATTCTTCCCATTCGGCTACAATCGTATTGTTTAGTAAGCTAACGACTTTAGCTTTTCGGTTATCGATTTCGACTAGACTTCCGATTTCAGGGAGAATGATTTCCTGTTCTTCCTCCATGTAAATCCCTCTTTTCCATTTAAACTGATTTATATAATAACATAATTCATATAGGATGCCTAACGATCTGAAAAAATCAATTGTATTTTTGTTGAAAAACCACTTTTGGGTTGATAAGCCTCGATAAATACAAGAAATATCGAGCTTAATCGCCAAGTTTCGCGAAATCCTCCGTTACAGCTAACATAGCTAAGAGGAAAGAAGATTTTGTGTTTTAGCATATGAAGAGATGTATTAGCATAGAGTGATGTATAGCCTATTCTCTCCCCCCTCTTTGTGAGGGGTATTTTTGTTTTCTGAACGTTTCTCACTTTATTTGCTCAAGAATGAGGTGTAAAATGAATGAAGTAAAGAATGAATACATATTCAGGAGGTTATTTGATGTTTCGATCACTTGAAGATTTTGTACGAACATGGGAACGTGAGACGGCTCAAACAGTTAAACTAATGGATCATCTAACAGATGAATCTCTTTCACAGCAAGTAGCGCCAGATCATTTTACACTTGAAAAGCTAGGTGTTCACTTGTCACAAGCGATTACTTATATGATGTCGAGTGCTGGGCTCGATCTTCAACCGATGAAGGAACGTGAATCCTTTAAGGCAGAAGAAATCTCAGCTTTGTATAAAGAAACTGCTGAAGAGTTCGTGAGCACTCTTCAGGAGCAGTGGAATGATGAGAAGCTAACAGAAACAACCACATTCTTTGGCAGTGGGACAACTTACGGAACGATTCTTCTTCTCTTGCTCCAACATCAGACGCATCATCGAGGACAAATGACAGTGCTTATGCGCCAGGCTGGTCTTACTGTACCTGGAATGGTCGGACCATCTCGTGAAGAATGGGCAGCAATGAAAGGGTAAACCTTTAAATGAAAGAGACTTTCTTTAGTAAAAAGAAAGTCTCTTTTTCTATGATATAAAACGCTTTAAGTGAACGGTTATGATCGTTAGGGATTAGAGGAATAAAAGAAACAGACAAATGGACAGCCTCTTGTACATATACTGCCTGTGAAAAGAGGTGGGGACGTGGAGCATGAAGAGCAGCAATTTTATCAACGACTAAACTGCGCACAAACAACAGACAAGGCGCCATTATTTCGTGCTGAGGCCTTTGATCCGATTCAAAAAGAAATAAAGAGAATCAGCTTAGAGGATTACCGGGAGAAATGGGTCATTCTTTTTTTCTATTCTAGCGACTTTACGTTTGTCTGACCGACAGAATTAGCAGCGGTCGCTGCTATTTATCCTGAGCTTCAGGCTATGAATACGGTAGTCTTAGGAATTAGTACAGATAGCGTTTACGCACATAAGGTTTTCACCGAAGTATCCCCGGCTGCATCGAAAGTGAATTATTTGCTTGTGAGTGATCGAAATCATAAAATCAGTCGAGATTACCGTGTATTAAATGAAAATGCGGGTGCTACCTATCGAGGAACGATTATTATTAACCCAAAAGGTGTGATCGTCTCAAAAATGGTTTATCCTGTTGAGGTAGGTAGAAATGCATATGAGATTCTAAGACTAATTCAGGCACTTCAATATAATGAGAAGACAGGAAAAAGCGTTCAAGCCAATTGGGTACCTGGTCAGCAAGGGATCAATCGGAACGCAACTTATATAGGAAGAGTATAGAGCTACGGTTTACCGTAGTTTATTTTTTCGCGGTTTTCCCATCTAACTATTGAATTCTTGGTATCATCATAAATAGAGTTCCTTTTAAGGGTAGGAATGGTCATAACTATGGGACTTTTGATCAAGGAAGGCAGGATGATTCATTATTAATCCAACCAAACAATCAAAGATATTCGACAAGCACGCAAAGATGTATGAGAAAAGAAGAAAGAAAACAACCATAGATACAAAATTTCGAAAGAAACTTTTAGCTAAAGCGAGTGGTGATGTTTTGGAATTATCGGTGGGAACAGGAACGAATTTCCCACTATACCCTAACATTCATTCACTAACAGCAGTTGATTTTAGTGAAGAGATGGTTCGCTATGCAAGAGAGGCTGCAAAAGAAACGCAGTATCCCTGTACGATCGTCGAGGAAGATGTAGAAATGGTTGATTTCAAAGAAAATACCTTTGATACGGTCGTCTCTACCTTATCTATGTGCTCCTATCCTCATCCCAACGTTGTATTGGAGCAAATGGCGAAGTGGTGTAAACCAGGTGGACAATTATTACTGTTTGAACACGGAATAAGTTCGAATCGCATAGTTTCACATCTTCAAAGGAAGTTTGATCCAATAGTATCAGAAAAAATCGGATGTCACCTTGATCGGAATATAGTCCAACTTGTAGAAAATTCTAGTCTTCGTGTGACAGCAGTGGAAAGCCATTTATTGGGTATATTTCATCTCGTTTTTGCAACAATAGAATGATAAGTAAACCTCTCTCTGAGCTACATAATGAGAGAGGTTTTTTTCTATAGATTTTATTCAATTCCTCTAATTTTGTCGAAAGTTGACTTCTTTTTGGGTTAACGTTCGAATTGGAAGAGGAGTGTGATTTAATAGAAGGGATCACTTCCAATTAATTTCCTAGATAAGACGAATGACTTCTTTCCACTAATTGATAACAACCTACTTCTCCTACTGCCTCTCGAATAAAGAAAGCTACCGCATTTATAAATCAGATGAAACATTTAACAAGTTGAAATCGTTTAATAGATTGATTCTTTTTGAATAAATTGACATATACTGTCATAAAAACAGTTGATCTAACGAATTTTTATAACGATAAGGTTACGGTTAGATTACAACCATGTTACAATGGAAGTGTTAATTCAAACGAAAGTGTGGCTACAACTATGTGTGGTTTTGTTGGAGTGTTACGTACAGAACCAGGAAAATCGGACCGTTACGATCATTCGGATTTTGTGAAAAGGAATCAAATTATTACACACAGAGGACCAGATGACGAAGGTTATTATACAGATGAATCGATTTCTCTTGGTTTTAGAAGGCTTAGTATTATTGACCTTGAAAGTGGGCATCAGCCTTATCATTACGAAAATAAGCGATATTGGATGGTTTTCAATGGGGAAGTTTATAATTATGTAGAACTTCGTGAACAGTTGAAGAGAGAAGGTTACACGTTTGACACGGAATCGGATACAGAAGTGGTTCTTACGTTATTTGTACATAAAGGGGAGAAGGCGTTCGCTGACTTAAGAGGAATGTTTTCGATTCTTATTTGGGACAAGCTAGAAAAGAAATTAGTGGGCGCACGCGATCCTTTTGGAATTAAACCCCTTTACTATATGCAGAATGATGAGGAGCTGATTTTTGCTTCTGAGAAAAAAAGTATTACAATGATAGAAGAATTCGAAGCCGTGAATCCTTCTGCTCTTCAACATTATTTAAGTTTTCAATATGTACCAGAACCGCTAACGATGACGGAAGGAATAAAGAAGCTTGAGCCTGGTCATTATTTTGTTAAAAAGCATCATGAGCCCATGGTGATGAGACGCTATTTCCATGCGACATTTAAACCGATCACGACAGAACGAAATTGGGTGAAGGACATTCAGAATGTTCTTTATGATTCCGTTAATTTTCACATGCGAAGTGATGTCCCAGTTGGCTCGTTTTTGTCTGGGGGGATAGATTCTTCCATTATCGTTTCGATGGCCAAGAAATTTAATCCTCAAATTAAAACATTTTCTGTTGGCTTTGAACGAGACGGATATTCAGAAGTTGATGTTGCCAAAGAAACAGCTGATAAGCTGGACGTTCCAAATTATTCTTACATGATTTCTGCAAAAGAGTATGTTCAAAAGTTACCAAAAATCATGTGGCATATGGATGATCCACTTGCTGATCCAGCTTGTGTTCCGCTTTATTTTGTTGCAAGAGAAGCACGGAAGCATGTAACGGTTGTCCTCTCAGGTGAAGGGGCAGACGAACTCTTTGGTGGATACAACATATACCGCGAGCCCGATGCGCTCCGTCTTTTCAAGCCTATGCCGGTAATGATGAAAAAAATGGTAAATCGCGTTGCTCAAGTTTTTCCTGAAGGAATGCGAGGAAAGAGCTTTCTTGAGCGTGGATCCACACCGCTCTCAGAGAGATATATTGGTAATGCGAAGATGTTCGAAGAAAGTGAAAAGAAAGAGCTTTTAACGACTTATTATCAAAACGAGCATTATCAAAAGATCACAAAACCGTTCTATCAGAATGTGAAGAAAGATAATCTAGTGAATCAAATGCAATATGTTGATATTCAAACGTGGTTACGAGGAGACATTCTTTTAAAAGCGGATAAGATGACAATGGCAAATGCGTTAGAACTTCGTGTGCCGTTTCTTGATAAAGAAGTGTTCCGAGTAGCACGTGAAATTCCAGTTTGTGAAAAAATTGCAGATGGCACAACAAAATCAATTCTTCGTAAGGCGGCACGAGGTGTTGTGCCAGACCATGTTCTTGACCGAAAAAAACTTGGTTTTCCTGTGCCGATACGTCATTGGCTAAGGCAAGAATTGTACGAATGGGCGAAGCAGCTTATTCATGTGAGTGAAACAGATTATTTGATTGATAAATCACTTGTGATGAGACTTCTTGAAGCGCATAAAGCTGGAAAAGGTGATTACGCAAGGAAAATTTGGACCGTGCTAATCTTTATGCTCTGGCACCAAATATTTGTTGAAGGCGTGTATTCCTTTGAAGAGCTTCAGCAGGAAGATGAAATTGTAAGCAAAGTAGCAACATATCGCTAAATAAAAAAGGTGACCTCATGAGGTCACCTTTTTTATATGATTTTTGGTTTGTATCCTTACGAGTGCCGTTGTTCAATTTGGATTAAACGTTTCTCAATGGGCTTGTAATCCTCCTGATGCCCTGTAAATACAGCGAGATCATAGAGACGCTGCAGGAGATAATCTCGATCAAGATCATAGATGAATTCTTTTGGAATGTGATCCATTGAATTTTTGGCGAAGTTCCATACAACATCCAGTTTGTCCTTACTAATGGATTGTGAAACCATGCTAAGTGCTGAAATGATTTCCGTAATGATTGGATAGTTATCACCGGCGTAGTGTCTTAAGTACCCAAATCCTCGATAAAGGTAATAACTGAAGTCTTCAGCATCCATTACAACTCTTACTTGTTTTTCATGATCGGCAAGGTACGGCGTGAAGGTAATGTCTCGTTCCACTTCAAGAAGGAGGTCAGCCATTTGATGAATAATGGTGATTGAAGTTTGGGGGTCATCGTTACCGAGTGATTTCACTCCAATTTCTGATAGCTTGGTCATCCCCATCTTTAGGTCCTGAATTTCTGTTTCTTTATAACCTAATTCAATAAAGCTGCAATATTTTTCTGGGTTAACCCGTTCAGCCCCGGCACCCCAATATGAGAAGAAGCGGTTACCTTCTAGAACATAATCTCCTACTTTGTTATGGAGTTTAATAATAACTTGGTCCTTCCGAGCTTCGTCAATCATCGTTTTGAAATCAATGAGCTGAATATAGCCAGATTTAGGAGCTGTAATAAGCGTTTCGGTCTCCCGTTCTTTTTCCATTAAATCTCCTGGTTCTTCAGCACGGAATTGTTCGAGATCGTTTCGAAGCGTTTCTCTTACAATGGAAATGGATTCTTCCTTCATGTTTGTAGCTATATTGTGTACTTGCATCCAACTCGTAGCGTGGTTAATAAAGAAAATAAACGTCACAACGGTTATAAATGCGAGTAGTACGGTCATGCCGGGTATGGCTACAAAATATTCGTCTTCTTTGCTCGTAATAAATAAGAAAATGACGAGAACATAAACAAAGCTACCGTGGAATATTCCAATGAAGTGCTGTGTCGTTCGGTCAGCAACGAAGTTAAGAAGCATTCTAGGTGAGAATTGCCCGCTGAACGTTGTGAGAACAACGAGTAACGAGTTGAGTGTAAAGGCGCTAAGAGTTAAAATACCGCCTATGAGGGCACTAATTAGCAATCGTGTTGGCTGAGCTGTTGTGCGAAACATCTCAGGCGCATATCTAGATAGTTCAAAAACTAAATCAAAATAAAGTGTGACAGCTACAAATACAAAGGCTCCTAAAATGTATAAGCCAGGCATATACCAAAGCGTGGCCTGAAGTTCATGCTTTCGAATGCGTTTAGACATTTCGAAATATTTTCGTAGCTGCCATGGTAATAATTTTTTTATCATGGCAAGGGGCTCCCTTCAATTTCATCACTAACACTTTAGGATTCCCCTAAGAGTGCGGCGTTAAACCGTGTGAGCAGGAATTCCTTTCTTTTTTTTATATCTGGTTCAAAGGATGGGTATGATGTTCCAAGGGATAAACCTTGTCCCTCGTTCAACTGTGAATATGAAGATGGGATAGAGGAGATAGTAATAGAATAGAGGATTAAATTGAAGGTGATGAATCATGATATCAGAAGTATCAATACTGTGGATTTTAATTGGTATTGGTGTTCTTTTGTTTGCTTACAGTCTTAGAAAGCCGCCAATAAAGGAATGGCTTCTCTTCTTTTTGTTAACTGGCTATTTGTCATCGATTATTGGTGTCATTGTGGTTGAAGAGAATTTGCTTTCCTATCCAGTGAACTTGTTTAATACGCATTTCGATTCCAGTTTTACATATGAATATATCTTATTTCCTGTATTAGGCGTTTACTATTATCAGAGTACTTATCGATCTGGATGGATCGGTTTTATCATGAAGGCTGCTGTTTATTCTTCTATTATTACCATTGTGGAATACTTTTTAGAAAGATACACCAACCTTATACACTATATAAGCTGGACTTGGATGTATACATTTATCAGTACAATCTTTGTGTTAGTGCTCATCCGTATGATTGTCAAGTTCCTGCCACCCGTTAAAAATTAGCGAAGGGATTTAACTGGTATGTGCATGATTAGAAGGAAAGGAATGAATACTATCTTCAGAGTAAACTGAATGGAGGTAGTTACTTTGTTAAATAAACTGATTGCCGTCTTAGGAATAACTTTCATACTCTTTGTTCCGATCGCACAAGTTGGAGCTGAACCACCTTCTTATGCGAAGTGGGGGAAAACAGCGATTCAAGAGACGAGTCAAAGGTATCCCGATCAACAAATTACAGACTACAGATATGATGGGAAGGTTTTTATATCCGATGTACGTGAGCAATACGATTTTGAATTTACGTTAAAGCAAAATGGACAATCAAGGGAGATCAGAGTGTATGTCCTTGTTAACCCTAAGAAGGACCAGTTAATCGATGTGAAATATGATGAGATTGAAGAATTTCAATAATCCTTATGAAAAAGTCAGCCATACCGGCTGGCTTTTTGTTGTGTTTTTAGGAAAAAAGGAATTTAGCGAGTTAAATCGAATGATATATGAATACAGAGAGGGTTATTTATTGAGAAGAGGAGAGGAAGACCATGAACATTATTAAGCGTAAAACAGATGTTGAGACGTTGTTGAAGAATTTTGAGCAAATTGCTGAATTTGACCAAATAGGTCAAAAACATTACCTCGTTTTTGACGATACAGAAAGAGAAGGACAGTGTACGGTCATGAAATATCAAGGTGCTTCATTTTCCGTGCATTGCAAAGGAGCCTCTTATTGTGATGATCAGGAAAAGTATTTAGATGATCGTGCACTAATAGGTTTCTTATGGAAGCGACGTAAGGCCGTTAACATGATTCTTCGAGAAGTTCTTAAGGAAAAGGTTTCTTAACAACCGGAGCTTCTATCGTGTGGAATCATCTAGGAACTCTTTTGAATAAGCATCGGTCCTGAAGAAATGCTCTCTTTCATGTAAACTGTATACGTAGATAAAATGCAGTACTGAATTGAGGGACTCTTTGTGATTGGTGTATTTATTGAAATTATTGTACCCGTGTTCATTCTCATTGGCATCGGTGTTTTACTGCATCGTATTTTTCAATTTGATTTGTACACACTTGCGAAAGTAAATATTTATTTCATTGTGCCAGGCTTTATTTTCTTGAAACTGTATGAAACAGCTTTTTCGCTATCGTTGTTTTTATCGGTGCTTACTTTTTTTAGTTTGTTAATTGTGATTTTATATGTTGTTTCTTATTTAATTAGCCGTTTATTCGGCTATAGTAGAAGTGTACGCGCATCGTTTACAAACAGCATCTTATTCTATAATTCAGGAAACTATGGCGTACCGGTAAATGATCTTGTTTTTAAGCATGATCCGTTTGCTATGTCGATTCAAGTTATCATCTTAACGTTTCAAAACATTCTTACGTTCTCATGGGGAATCTTTTCTTTAAAGACGGTAGAAGGAAATAAATTAAATGCGCTTCTTGGGTATTTTAAAATGCCTGTATTATATGCGATGGTTCTTGGAGTCGGATTTAATTTACTCCATGTGGAACTGCCTGAATTTGTATTAATTCCAGCAGGGTACATTGGTGATTCGATGGTGGCGATCGCTTTGTTAACTTTAGGAGCTCAAGTGGCCCAGCTTCGGTTCGCTAAAAATTTATCTGTTGTTTATGTAAGCTTAATGCTACGTCTGTTGATTGGACCTGCCATTGCACTGGGGATTATTTTTGTACTAGGTATTGACGGGGTTACAGCTCAAGCGTTATTGATTTCATCAGCCATGCCGACAGCTGTGAACAGTGCTATTATTGCTCAGGAGTATGAAAATGAGCCGGAACTCTCTGCACAGATTGTACTTGCCTCAACCGTTCTCAGCATGATCACAGTTACGGCTGTTATTTCATTAAGTCTCTGGTTGTTTTAGATGGACTGGTACTCTTTTGTCCTAATATTGAAAGGGAGAAAGTGTACGGAACTGGAAATCGCAACCATTGATTTTTAGTAAACGAAGGTGTAGAGTATAGTCATAAGCAATACCCATTTCCTGCAACGCACGTTAACAACGGTTGTCTCAAACCGATGCTAGTTTTCCGGGAACTCTAAATCCAGTTGCTAATAACAAGCCGGCCTTCTGAGCGGGACGTTAAAGGTAGCTGTGCGGGTACCCACCTGCTTTTACGCGGGCTTTGAGACACTTATAGTGACGACGAAGCGGGGTTGGGTTTAAATTTGCTTATTTTTTCTTTTTAAATTAAATGGTGCTGTACATATAAAAGGCATGGAAGCGACTTCGCTTCCATGCCTTTTTTGAGTATTGGTGTTTCGACATCGTTCGAGTTAAAACGGGCGGTGCCTGTCACCGCCTAAGACCTTACGTGAAATACTCTAGCTTTGCATTTGGAAAGAACTTATCTATATAGCTTCCGAATGTGTCTTTCATGTCCTGCTGCTGATCCTTCTGATAAACGTACTTTCCAATACCATATTTCCCCCATTTATAAAGGCGATCTTCTTCTTCCATTTCAAGCTTAGACATTGGGTAATTTTTTTGAATAACGCGCTTAGCTGGTTTTGTGAATCGATGCTGGATGAGTTCAAATGTTAAGTCTTTCGTTGCGCTCTTAGGAAGTTTGGCTTCTAACTTCTCAAATAGAGTCAGATAGCCCTGCTTCCAATCATCGTACAAATAGATAGGCGCGATGATGAAGCCCAGTGGGTAGCCTGCTTCAGCGACTTTAGCGGCTGCTTCGATGCGCTCATCAAGTCTGGAAGTTCCGGGTTCTAGAAATTTAATAACGTAATCCGCATTCATACTGAAGCGGAACCTTGTTCTTCCCTGATGATTCGCATCTAGTAGATGATCCACATGTGCAAATTTCGTCACAAATCGAAGACGTCCATGATCAGATTTTCCAAAGTATTCAATCGCACGTTTCAATGTATGCGTTAAGTGGTCAATGCCAACGATGTCCGATGTACAGGATGCTTCAAATCGGGTAGGTTCAGGTGCTCGTTCTTGCATGTACTTTTCTGCAGCATCAAAAATATCATCTGTATTTACATACGTGCGTATGTAGGGTTTGCTGCCCATCGTTGTTTGGAGATAGCAATAATGACAGTGCCCCATACAACCAGTTGCAAAAGGGATCGCATATTCCGCGGAAGGTTTAGACGTATCAAATTTCAACGTTTTCCTTACCCCAACGACGAGAGTAGATTTAGCGACTCGATATTGCTGGAAGTGATTATCCCCAGGAAGGTTTCGTACTTGATTGTGTGATGTTGTTTCCCTAATCTCAATATCCATTTTAGAGAACTTCTCGTGTAGTTCCCGTCCAAGTGGATATTCTAACGCTCGTGGTTCCATGTAGACGAGCTGTGGTACAAAGGGTTTGACCAATGGAAGCCCTCCTATTCTATGGATCCAAAGTATGTGGCATAGGCCTGTTCAGCTTCTGCTTCTGAATGATAGATCGCCATATCAGAATCAAGCGGGTAGTATGTTTCATACAAAAATAAGGCAAGCTTACCAGGTTCATCAGGATCGTTCACAACGGCTGCTTCCTGAATGTTAGCCACGCTGTACGTATGAGGATTGCGGTACATCACATAGACAACATCACCTGCTTGGTAGTCTTGTCCTGACTCGTAAGTGGAATCGTGCAAGTCCATTCTTTATCACTCCTTCAAGTTCTTCTTCCTCATTGTTCCACAAGAGTGACATTTCCTTTCTGGTAAATAACGCCTATTTTAGTCATGAAGTCTAAAACGAGCGCATACGATGTTCTGTTGACTTAAAAGTAAGGGAGGTGCGTGAAGGCATGATGAGTTATTTCATGAAACTATTGCCTTCACTAAGTTTTAGTGACAGAGTATTTGCTCGTTTGAAGCTATATCGAAAAATGAGAGGTGGGGTATGGTACAAAGTTTCTGATCGTATCGCTCCGAAGAAAAGCATATGGGTGAGGAAATTAGAGAATCCAGAAGCGTATTATGTATGGAAGAGAGAAGGACATTAGAGCTATTGCAAAGACGCCGAATTCAACGGCGTCTTTGCTTATATACGACACAATATGACAATTAACGGGTGGTGACAGGCACCGCCTACCTATTGCAACCATCCATACAATACGTTACTCAATGGTTCGAGTATGAAATTCACGATCGTAAGCGGGGTTGGGATATGGATGTGAAGTTTATTTAGAACTAAGAAAGTAAAACTGATACATAGAAGGATGCTATATACCCAAAGGTCTTTCAATTGCTTTTTCTTTCGTAATTTGGCTGCTTCCATAACGGTAACTAGAATCGAGGCTACACCGACAGCGATAATAAACCACATCGTTTTACTCACCATCCTTTCTTTGAACAGAATCGGTGATGTTTCCGGTACGTTGAATGGTGGCGTGGATGGTGTAATCCACTTCGACGTTTTTAAATTCCTCATTCCAATGGTTTTTCAACATTCGCCATTGATCTGGATGTTCGCGATGAATGAGGGCACCAAAACCTAAGATGTCACTGTTGAATTTATCTTGACTTGCAGAAACAGCTGACTCCATTTTAGATTGAATGTCTTTTTCGACCATTGCTTCTAACATTCGTATTGTCCTTGGGTTTGTAAGATCCACATTACATTCCAAATCACCTACATTCCCATCTACTCGAACGGTTGCCTCGATATGTGGGACGTTCTTCTCCATGTGTCCCTCAATGGACAATTTTGCACTAATGATTTCAATGGAAGCATTCTTCTGTGAACAAGGGACATTTACAATAGTACTTGTGACATTGTTGATAAAATAATTAAAACCTTTACTTTCATCCTCGTTCAACCAGCCGATTAGTTTATCTCCTTTGAAGACTCCGATATGAGCAATTTGAATAGTAGTTGAGGGCTCTGTTTTTTCGAGGTTTTTGCTATTCTTGCCTACATTAGGATCGCCATTGACAACAATCCCAGTAAGTACAGCCTCAATTCCTTCATTAGACAGCTTATTTAATAATTCATCAAGCTTTACTGCATAAGTAGGGGCCCAGTTTTGTTCAGACATTTTGAGTGAGGAGACAATTTTGCTAGACGAAATTTTATCCATAGGTGTTAAAATGTTTAGGAGTTGACCGGCGCGTGTGTCTTTTGCGATAACAAGAAGGAAGTCCGTTCTCATCTCATGGTCTCTAGAAAGAAAATCAAGCGATTGGACAATGCCGCTTTTGGCTGCTTCTTCGCCAAACACAATCATTTGAACATGAGAAAAATAAACCTTTCGAGGTGCTTGCACCGTTAATCTCCGAAAAGCTTCAAATAGCGTTTCGCCAGAAGAACGATATGTTGTCGTAGCCGTCCGATTTGTTGGACTATCTGAGGCGATTTCTCCTGGATTAATGATTTGAACGGTCAGCAAATAACCTTCATCGCTTTTGTCAATAGCGATGGCTGTAGCAATCGCTATTTCGTTAAGCTCTCTACTACTCCAACAGCTTGTTAACAGAAATAAACATGTTAACAAAGTGGCAAGTCGATATACGTAAGCTCTCATGTCCATGATCACCTTCTTATTATCCTCAAGTTAATTTGATTCTGGTTTTGGTGGAGGAGTGGTATTTCTTGTTTCATCGCCTTTGCTAATGAACGAAGGGCGTGTCCGTAGTTTCCAAAGCGGCGCACGTAGAATACTATCTTTTTGGTCTTTCGGGATAATGGGCGCCATAGGAGACATATATGGCACGCCAAATGAGCGCAAACTGCATAAGTGAAGGACCATTGCAATAATACCGATGATAATCCCAAATAAACCAAATGTTGCAGCAAGAAACATGAACGGAAAGCGAAGCACTCGAAGAGAAATGGCTAAGTTAAATGAAGGCATAACAAAGCTACTAATAGCTGTGATTGAGACGACGATTACCATTGCAGAAGAAACG
Source organism: Anaerobacillus sp. 63XJN7_5_ISO-PGPR-S23-430 (assembly GCF_056173695.1). Taxonomy (NCBI): domain Bacteria; kingdom Bacillati; phylum Bacillota; class Bacilli; order Caryophanales; family Bacillaceae; genus Anaerobacillus; species Anaerobacillus sp. 63XJN7_5_ISO-PGPR-S23-430. Next base: position 1,386,628 of record NZ_CM149686.1, read on the forward strand.
ATACCTGCTTCAACTGCAGCCTGTCCAAGAACTAGTGCGCCAACAATAGATATAGCAGAGCCAACAGCGCGAGGCATACGAATACCCGCTTCACGTAACACCTCAAAGGTAAGTTCCATTAACAAAGCTTCAATCAGTGCTGGAAAAGGCGTCCCTTCTCGCTGTGCTGCTAAGCTAATGAGAAGGGAGGAAGGAAGCATCTCTTGATGAAAGGTTGTCACAGCAATATAAGCAGAAGGTGTTAATAAAGCAAGGAAAAAGGAGATATATCGCAAGAAACGAACCATTACGCTTATATCAAAACGTTGATAGTAATCTTCACTTGATTGAAAGAATTGAACAAATAAAGTTGGGACAAGAAGGACAAATGGTGTTCCGTCAACGATTATGGCTACTCGGCCTTCTAATATGCCAGCAGCAATCGTATCAGGTCGTTCAGAGTTGAAGATCGTTGGGAAGGGAGTGTAGGTATTATCCTGAATATATTCCTCAATATAGGCACTTTCCAAAATGCTATCAGTATCAATTTTCGTTAACCGATCGCGCACTTCTTTCAAGATACTCTCATCAACAACACCTTTTAAATAAACGAGGGCAACATCTGTTTTGGTCTTATGGCCGATGGGGTTCGTTTCGATCCAAAGAGAGGGATCTTTGATTTTTCGTCTAAGCAGCGCGGTGTTCGTTCGAATTGTTTCCGTAAAACCATCTTTCGGCCCTCTAATGACAGTTTGGGAAGTGGGTTCATTAACGTCGCGATCCTTCCAGTTTCTTGAACCAATAGCAAATCCTTTAGACTCACCTTGAATAAGTATGATTGTATCTCCAGAAAGGAGATGATCATATAAGGGTTGAAAACGATGAATCTCTGTTAATTCACAGGCAGCAAGAGAGAAATGCTTTAGGATCTCATAAAAGCTAGCATGTTGTATGACGTTCATCGCTATATCCGTTTTTCGAATATCGAGCATCAATGGATCAATGACGCTTTCCTGGACCATTACTTTGTCTGCAAGTCCATCAATAAAAATGACAGCGATAAGTTTTGTCTCATCTGTACCAGAATGAATCTCTCTAATCGTTAAATCAGAACTTTCTCCTAGCATTTTCTTTATGTTCACTATGTTTTTTTTAAGATCCAGGCTAATGTCTTTAGAAGTACTATCGGTGGAAGAGTCCTTTTCATTACGTTTTTTGGTTTCCCTTAATCGCCTTATGCGTTTCATCACAAATCCCCCACATTATTTTCTTCATAAGTAGGTTTTCACATCGAATGGTTTTTATCCACCTCAACGTCATAAATCGATATGGGCATAAAACTGAGCGAAAATTCCCCTATTATGCATAAACGGCTCCGAAAGATGCATACTACTTTTGTATAAATATGTAAAAATGTTTTTGCTATGGTAAGTAGCGTATCTTTATCCAAAATAAACATGATGATACGAAACACATACCGTTATGAATTAGGAGAATAACAATGAACATTGTCCTCATTATCACGCTACTGTTTTTTGTTTTTTGGAAAGGCGATTGGAGAAATTGGGAAAAATACTATCCTAGTATGCTTTATATTGCTTTAGCAGCAACCGTTTATGAAACGATATCGTATGAAGAATTTCATCTTTGGGAGTTTAAAAAAGACATTTTCTTTAGTAAATTTAATGTTCATTTACTACATAACCTCGTTGTTAATCCTTTAGTTGTTCTACTTTATCTGTCTAATTATCCAATGCGAAAAAGAAGGTTTCTATACAATATGAAATGGATTTCAGGATTTTGGCTTGTGGAATGTATAGCATCTAAAGCTGAGATGATTACTTATCACAATGGATGGAACCTGGCATGGTCACTATTATTTATTATTGTGATGTTTCCGATGGTGCACCTTCATCACCGGAATAAAACGATTGCACTTCCATTATCGATAGGCATCTCGATGCTTCTATTAGTCATTTTTCGTTATGTATAATCGATAAGGAAGAAGTAAAACAATAAGGTTCCAGCTATCAAAAGGAGCGTCTGAGCGATGGCAAAGGAAATCATTAATACGCGTCAATTCTCATGGTTAGTTGCCTTATACATAATTGGAAGCTCCATCTTAATTATTCCTGCGGGTCTAGCTGCTGTAGCAAAACAAGATGCGTGGATTTCAGCGATCGTTTCAATTGGAGTCGGAACAATGCTCGTCGTTTTTTATGGGTATTTTATGAAGAAATTTCCTGATATGACGATTGTGGAAGCGAGTGAGAAAGTACTCGGTAAATGGATTGGTCAGATTGCATCGCTTTTATTTTTCACCTTTCTCTTTCTTCTTGCAGCTCTTGTCCTCAGAAATATTGGAGACTTTTTAACGACCCAAATCTTGATTGAAACGCCGCTATATATTATTTTCACCATCTTTATGATCGTCGTTATTATGGGCGCAAGTCTGGGGATAGAAACCATTGCAAGAGCATGTGAAATCTTTTTCCCTTGGATTTTCTGTCTGCTCATTTTGCTAACCATTCTCCTAGTGCCTGAAATGCAGTTTGAAGCGATTAAACCGATAATGGAAAACGGTGTTAAGCCAATTATCAAGGCTTCTATTCCCTTTATTGGTTTGCCATTTCTCGAATTAGTTGCCTTTCTGATGATCTATCGACACGTAGACAAACATAATAAATTGAGCATTTCATTCTTAAAAGGAACTGCGATGGGTAGCGTCGTTTTGTTTGTTATTATTTGTGCCACAATCCTTGTATTAGGAGCGGATTTCACAGCAAGATATACGTATCCTACGTATATTCTTGCAAAGAAAATTAGCATCGGGAAAATCGTCGAACGAATTGAAGTCATCGTGGCGATTGTTTGGATGCTTTCTATTTATTTTAAGTTAGTTCTTTTGTTCTACACCTCAGCACGTTCGTTAACGCATATCTTTCGCGTTCAAAACTATCGACTGCTGTTATTTCCTCTTGGAATAGGGAGCTTGGTTTTAGCACAAATTAGTTATCCTGACATTATTTATATGCAGGATTTTGTATCGAAAACATGGACCCTTTATGCATCGATCTATGGAGTTGGATTCCCCATGTTATTAATTCTAGTTGCAAAAGGTAGAAAGTTGATTTAATAGAACGAATTGGAGAAGAGCGTGCTAGCCTTAGTGTAGGTTTACCGTTGGTTCTTTACCATCTCCGTCCTAAAAGAAATAAGACCTATATACTCTCTGCAGGTGGTACCTTTAGGTATCGCCTGTTCTCTTTTTTACTATGGAGAAAAAGGTGATGATAATGGAATAATATGGTTGGTGATTAGCGGACAACTCATAATTAAATGTTGGTAAAGTTAAATGTTTGTATCTAAGAGTCATCTTACGACTATTTTTGAATGGAAAATCGACTTTTAAGGGGACGAAAGAGAGATTAGTTACATATAAAGAACAATAAGCAATGCTACAATCACGATTTTTCGCACTTACTGACTCAAGGATGTCACAGCATCTTGGAAGAAGGAGGATATCATTCATGGATGCTTATCAAATGATTACGTTCATTAAGGAACTTGAAAGATTAAAGGATACGACAAGAACTGCCTACATGAGAAGCGGTCGACGAGAGAGCGTGGCCGAACATTCCTGGAGGCTCGCAATGTTTGCTTTTGCTTTAAGCGATCAGTTTCCAGAGCTTGATACAAAACGAGTACTGATTATGTGCCTTGTTCACGATCTTGGAGAAGCATATGACGGGGATATCTCTGCTACGGTTCAAGTCGATCAAAAGGAGAAAGTACTAAAGGAAGAAGAGGCCGTTCAGCGTCTCACATCATCTCTTAGTGATAAGGGGAAAAATGACATTCTTACAATTTGTCAGGAGTATAATAGAGGCTCAACGAAAGAAGCTAAGTTTGTAAAAGCACTCGATAAAATGGAGACGATTATACAACATACCCAGGGCACGAATCCCCCTGGTTTTGATTATGAATTTAACCTTACTTATGGGAAAGAGTATGTGAAGGATCACGCTATTATGAAATCCATACGTGACGAAATTGATAAAGAAACGATAAAGAAAATGAATGAGCAAGCATGATCTTATAAAGCAGGGATGGGATTAGGTGAAAATAAGTTTAATACGACATGGAAAATCCGCCTGCGATTTTTCGGAACGGATAACTAGTGAGGCTTATCGCAAATGGGTTAGTCAATATAATAGAGAAGGCATATGTGATGAAGCTCCGAAACATGTTCAAGCTATTTTACAACAAGCACCGTTAGTATTAACGAGTGACTTGCCGAGGTCTCTAGAATCAGCGCAGCAGGCAAGTACGATTCAAAGCGATCCCATCTTCCGAGAACTGGAACTCCCCTTTTACAACATACGCTTCCTAAAGATCAAACCTCAAATGTGGACAGTCTTTTATCGGTTTCTTTGGTTTATTGGTTTATCAAACCAAGCAGAAACTCGAAAGGAAGCGAGAAAGCGTGCCAAGTTAGCCGCTGATGTTTTAGAGGAATGTGCAATGGCAAAGGAATCTCTCGTTTTAGTTGGGCATGGCTTTTTCAATCGCTTTATTGGACGGGAGTTAGAGAAGCGAAGCTGGAAGTTACAGGGAGATAAAGCCTCAGCCAATTGGGCTTGTGTTACGTATTGGAAAGAATAGAACGAATCATTTTACTTTTTATTTTTTGCTCGGATTTTACTATGTTGAAATATTTTCAGCAATGTTGTGTGCTTCAATAAACACTGTGTAGCTAATATAGTATGCGAGGTTATGAGATTACTAGTTACATGAAGTGATGAATCAAATAGTAATTCGCAAGAAAGAGACGCTATCTTAGCAAAATGTAATTGGTCAATTATTAAATTAAATCTGCTAGCTTATAAAGGGTTTTCAAAAAATAGAGGGGTTGTCAAAAAGAAAAAAGCAGGTAAAATGGACGCAAGGTTAAAGAAAACATTCGTTTTGCATCATAGAAAAGCATGCGAAACATATCATGGAAGTATAGAAAACAAACTGTTCCATACAGGAACTATTACAAGCTGGAAAGGGGAAAGAAACCATGAATCGTTCAGTGGTCTGTCCATGTGAGGGAGTTATCGAGAAAGTATTCGTCAAACATGCATCTCGAGTATATGAGTGGGAGCCAATGTTTGTCATTCGCAATGGACAGGGCAATACCGAGAAAATTACGCTTGGAGTAAGCGGGGAAATTTCTGAACTTCATGTGAAGGAGAATGATCGCGTAACTGGCGGTTACATTCTTGCCTCAATGAAAGAAGATGATTTTGTAACAGGAAGCGACTGATGCTCGCTCATAGCTGAGCACTGTGCTTGATGATCATAGAAGGAGCGAGATCTGACGCAAGCATGTTACGGTTTACCGTAGCGCTTGCGTCTTTCGTTTTTTTGATCCGATATGAGAATAATATCCAACTTATCCATATAATACTTTGCTGATCAAACTTTCTTATTTGTTTCTAACGAATATGTCTTGCAGGATGACTCTTTTTTTAGTAAAGTACACATATATTACACCCGAGATGGACAAATGTTTTTGTATGGAGGACACTATGAAGAAAATTGGACTGTTGCCACGTATTCTTATTGCCATTGCCCTTGGAATTGTTATTGGAGCTTATTTCCCTGAATGGACCGTACGATTATTTGCTACATTCAATGGGATTTTTGGAAACTTTCTAGGTTTCGCGATTCCTCTCATTATTATTGGATTTATTGCACCGGGAATTGGTGAAATTGGGAAGGGTGCAGGGAAGTTAATTGGGGTTACAACGTCAGTTGCGTACCTTTCTACGTTTCTAGCTGGTTTGCTAGCTTTCTTTGCTGCACGAAATTTATATCCTTTATTCCTTGAAACCGGGGGAGCCGCTTCAGAGATGGCGAATCCTGAAGAATCGTTATTAAAGCCTTTCTTCGAGGTTGAGATTCCTCCTATGATGGGCGTTATGACGGCACTCGTTCTAGCGTTTACACTTGGACTTGGCATGGCTGCGATGAAGGGGAATATGCTAAAAGGGGTTATGATTGAGTTTAGAACAATCGTTGAGAAAGTGATTAGCTACGTCATTATTCCATTACTACCGCTTCATATTCTTGGCATTTTCGCAAACATGACAAGTGCTGGACAAGTCCAAACAATCTTAAGTGTTTTTGCCAAAGTGTTCGTCATGATTATTCTTCTTCATATGACAATGCTTTTGATTCAATATAGCATTACTGGTGCAGCGACATCTCGTAATCCTTTTAAGCTTCTGAAAGGAATGATGCCAGCGTATTTTACAGCGCTCGGTACTCAGTCTTCAGCGTCTACTATTCCAGTCACGCTAAGACAAACGAAAAGGAATGGTGTACGAGAGAAAATTGCTGATTTCAGCGTTCCGCTCCTTGCGACTATTCACCTTTCCGGAAGCACGATTACGATTGTCTCGTGTGCGATGGCGGTTATGCTTTTGAATGGACAGGAGCCTACATTCGCTGCGATCATTCCATTCATCCTTATGCTTGGGGTTACCATGATTGCGGCGCCTGGTGTACCAGGTGGTGCTGTTATGGCGGCGATCGGACTGTTAGAAACAATGCTTGGATTCGATTCAACGATGATCTCACTAATGATCGCTTTATACCTTGCACAAGATAGCTTTGGTACAGCTTGTAACGTAACAGGTGATGGGGCTTTGTCAGGCCTTGTGGATCGATTAACATCGAAGAAAGCAACTTTGAAAGACACTGCAAAAGCAGGATAACATTTAGGACAGGCAGATGCCTGTCCTTTTTGATGTTCTCTCGCAATCTATTTCGTTCATAATAAGCCACCATTGCTGTAAGGTTTGTTTGAGAAAAAGGATTCTCCTATTATCCTCTCGAAATGAAAGTAGTTGGAGGAGGAGAGGAATATGAAATATACGATTTTGGAACAAAACAAAGGAAGTTGGAATAAAGTTGCTCATCATTTTAACGGGGTAGATGCGTTACCTGCGTATGGCCCTTTTGCTCAAACGGAGAACGAGCTCCAGCTATTTGATCAGCTTGAGAAAAGTAAAGTACTTGAGGTTGGGTATGGTAGTGGGCATTCATTACGGTATATGGCGAATAATGGAGCAGAAGAACTGTGGGGCGTCGATTTATCTGAAGAACAAAAACATAAGGCTGAGGAAACGTTATCAGGTTTATCCCCCAATCTTTTTTGTGCGCCAATGGAAGAAGAGATTGGCCTTCCTAAAAACTATTTTGATCATGTATTTTCTATTTATGCGATTGGATGGACAACAGATCTAAGGAAAACTTTCGCATTGATTTACTCTTACTTAAAAGAGGGAGGAAGCTTTGTTTTTAGCTGGGATCATCCTTTATATGTTCATTTGAAAAGTAAAGAAGGAGCAGTGACACTTAACGGTTCTTATCAAAATGAAGGCCTTCATACATTTGAAGACTTCAAAGGTGAAGGCGTCACCATGACGATCCATAAACGGAAAATGTCCACTTACATAAATGAATTAATCCAGGCGGGGTTTACGATAAAAACGGTGATTGAAAGTGATGTTTCTTCTTCTATGTCTGAGGAAGACATAACTGTTTCAGATCGATATTATTCTTTGTACAAAGCAAAGAAATTTCCAACTACGATGATTATTAAAGCGGTTAAATAAGTTAGTAAGCTCTGGATTTTGAGGGAGATATTATAGTTTTTCTATCGAATGATATGGAACTTATTGTAAGCTGATCCGTACTTTAAGAGAAGCGTTTCTTTCGAAGCAGAAGCCACTATCTCTTAGAGGGTGTGATTAATCTGGTTGTAAAATTCTTTTTTTGCATGGGCTTTTTAATAGTAGCTGTTTCAGTAGCAGGAGCGTTAAGTAAGATTTCTGCGTTCATTGAAAAACATTTGTTAAGTAAACTTGGCTCTTTTAACCGGTATGGGTTGCTTCTCGTTGTTACGCTACTGTTTGAGAGTGGATTAGTGGCCGCCATATCGGTCATGAGCGGCTGGAATTTCATCGATTCATGGTTCGTAGGAAGTATTTTGCTTATAGCTATTATTTGGCTACCCGCTTATTTTAGACCCTTTCAAGAAAACGCAAGTCGCACTGTTGGAAAGTTTCATAGTGGTTTTGAATCAGGTGCGGTTGCCATACATAGGGGAGGATCACGTCATCCCTTTTTTGTTGAAACACTTCTTTTTACGACGGTTGGACTCTTTGTTTCTTTCGGATATTATTTTCCATATTTCATTTAACGAAACGAGCACTCTTTGAAAGCAGATAAGTAGAGATGATTACCTTAATAAGTGTAGGAAACACCTATAAAAAAGGTGCTTAAGAAGTGAAATGGACCGTCATAACAAATAATAGGAGCTGAGTGATTGTTGAAATATTCTCTTTGTATCGGTGCTTACCCTGGTAAAGATGTGATTACTCATTTGGAGAAAGTGAAAGAACACGGCTTTCATGGACTCGAATATTATGATTGGACAGAGCTCGATCTAAAAGAAGTGGCTAAAGCACAACGTCGTATTGGGGTAGGAATTACAGCAACATGTACAAGGTCTTTCAATCTAGTTAATCCTGAAATGAGTGAGCTTTTTCTTAGTGGACTAACTGAAACAATTGAAGCATGCAAAAGGCTTGGAACAACTTCAATAATTACACAAACGGGGAACGTTATGATCGATGCGCCAATTAAGATGCAACAAGATGCCATGATTGATACTCTTAAGCGGAGTGCAGCGCTATGTGAAGAGTCTGGAATGGTGCTTGAAGTAGAACCTTTAAATGGCCTTGTTGATCACGAAGGGCACTTTCTTCAATATTCAGATCAGGCGGTCTCGATCATCGATCAAGTTGATAGTCCTCATGTAAAGCTTCTTTTCGACGTTTATCATCAGCAAATTACGGAAGGGAATGTGATTCGAAACGCGACGAACTATCGGAAACGTATCCATCACTATCATATCGCTGATAACCCTGGGCGAAATCAGCCAGGGACAGGTGAGTTAAATTATACGAACATCTTAAAAGCAATTAAAGAGACAGGGTTTGATGGTTTTGTTGGATTGGAATGCGGCTACACGATAGAAACGGATCGAGCTTTAGCGGAATTTAGAGAGACCATTTTAGAGCACGTTGAATAGTGGTTAGAAATCATAAAGAGCTACAAAAACCAGTGTTCCACTGGGAGTTGTAGCTCTTTATGGTATTATCCATTTAGTTTTCGTAATCCGTGAAGGTCGAGTAGACCAAATCCTACTTTCGAGAATATCGGAAGAACGATAAAGGCTAGAGTATCAATAATGCCTGCAGTTACGCCAACTCCTGATGACCCGAAAAACCATGCGGTAGGGTAAAGAACCCAAAAAGATGTTAAGTAAATCGCTACTCGCTTATAATGCTTTGCAAGTTGCTCGTTTGAACCATCCGCTATTTTCTTGAGCGGTCCCCATATAATGACTAATATGATGACGAGAGCAACTAGTCCCATTGTGTACCAAACATATTTTAGTGATTCAGATGAAAAATCTGCAATGAGACCAGTTAAAATCATGAATACATCAGCTGCAATCAAAGAAGCGATGAGTGTGCGATTGATTTTACTTTGGTAGAACATAGCAGTTAAGGCAAGTGATAGTAGTAAGAGAGGAGTCGAGACGACCCAATCTAAATAGCGTGCAAAATAAATCGTTTTTTCCGGTCTTTCTAATATTCCTTGCCCTAAAGCAATCGATAAATAAGCGACCCCAGACCATCCTGTGATTAGAATGGCAACAACATATTCATACAAGGGAACGCCTTTTGGGTTTCGACTTAGGAGATAAAAATAAATGGCGCTTGAGATCATGACGATAAAATAAAAAATGTGTAGCGAAATATCAATTGAATTCATGGTTTCACCTCTATATTCTTAACGTGATATCCATTATTGGCTTTGGGAAAGAATTTATTCATTATTAATAGAGTAATTATGGAATTTTGTTACTAAATACAAAGACTAGTTATATTGAAACAATCAAATAGGTAGACGGATTAAGGAGAACATTTTAAGATGGAAGTATTGAGTGATAAAGGAGTTACGATATGAATTTCGTTGCACTAGATTTTGAAACGGCTAATTCGCAAAGAGGAAGCGTTTGTTCCATTGGTCTCGTAGAATACGAGAATGGGGAGCTTATTCGAGAGTACTATCGATTGGTGAGACCAAAACAAAATTATTTTGCAGGCATTAACATTAGCATTCATGGGATTACAGAAGAGGACGTAGCCGACGCGCCTGAGTTCGACGTTCTATGGAAAGAGGAAATTCGTGAGTTAGTAGAGGGGAAATTCCTTATCGCGCATAACGCTCAATTTGATATGAGCGTCTTACGCGCTGTTCTCGATCAATATAGCCTACCTTACCCGATACTTGCTTATAACTGTACGGTGAATTTATCGAAAAAAACGTGGACATTACCCCGATATAAATTAAATGTTGTGTCTGATTACCTTGGGATCGATCTTGATCATCACCACGCGCTGGATGATGCACGTGCTTCGGCTCTCATTTTCTTGAAAGCGGCAGAGACATTAAATGCAAGCGATGTAAATGAACTCGTGGAGAGAACAGGTACGGCAAACGGTGTGTTGTTCGATAATGGGTATGAACCAGCAAAGTTAAATAAAAAACGAGTGACAAAGAAAACCCCATCACCAAAAATTCGCTAACGAATTTGGTGATGGGGTTTTCTAACCTATTTTACTTCTGCAATCGTTTAGAAGAAGTGAATGAGGAAGGATAATGTATCAAGCTCTCTCGCCAAATCAATTTGCTGTAGGTGAACGTTGGCGGGAAGTTGCAAGTAGGCCGAAGAAAAATTCATTATCCCAATAATTCCTGTCTCAGATAGTTTTTCAGAAATTAACTGTGCTGAAGCGGCAGGAATAGCGAGAATAGCAACGGTGACGGTGGGGGTTAAGCGGTCATACATTTCATCGATATGATAGACCGGAACACCAGCAATCGTTTTGCCTACTATTTTTGGGTTATTATCAAACGCCATTTTGATTTTAGGAGTCGACTTTCGTAAATGGTTATAGTGAAGAAGTGCTGTCCCAAGGCGACCGGCGCCAATTAGCGCAGCTTCAGGTTCAGTCTTCTCGTTCACGATCAGGTGAAGGTGGTTGACTAACTTTTTCACTTCATATCCAGCCCCTTTTCGTCCTGGGGCTTTTATCTTAGAAAAATCTCTCCTTACAAGGTCTGATTTATAATTAAGTGCATTTCCAATCTCTACAGATGAAATCGATTTTTGTCCCGATTTCTTAACGCTTTTTAAGTAAGAGAGGTAGAGTGGGAGCCGCTTAATGGTTGCATTTGGAAGCTTATTCTCTTCCTTTTTCATAACATTACCTCCGTCAAACTAATACGCTTTCCCTTCTATTATAATCGTAATCTAGCAAAGTGCAATTTGGAAAATAATCCAAAAGAACTAGAGGGGATAACGTACAATAAAAAAGTTAAGTTATTTCCCCAAAAAAAATCGGCCAATCAGGCCGATTTGATAGCAGCTTTATTCATTAAGTTCTTTTTTACATAAATACCAGTCGATGCATTCGAGATCATCGTCATTTTCACGTTGCTTCATTGCTTCCTGTGTCTTAGGAGGAGAAACGAGCACTTTATCTCCTGGTTCCCAGTTTGCAGGAGTTGGTGAACCGTGATCATCGGTTGTTTTCAAAGCTTTAACCAATCGCATGATTTCATTCATATTCCGTCCAGTAGTAAGAGGATAATAGATAACAGCTCGAACAACCTGCTTATCATCTACCACGAATACGGCTCGACTCGTTTCAGTTTGACTTTCATCAGGCATAATCATGCCGTATCGTGTCGCTACGTTGCGATCAAGATCCGCTATCACGGGGAACTCAATTTCGGTGTCAAAGTTTTTCTCGATGTTACGCACCCATGCAAGATGAGAGGAAACGCTATCTACACTGAGTCCAATTAGCTCAACGTCAAGTTTACGCAACTCAGGATAAATTTCCTGAAAAGCGACAAACTCTGTTGTGCATACAGGTGTAAAATCTGCAGGATGGGAAAATAGGACAAACCATTTACCTTTATAATCATCTAATGAAATCTGTCCGTGAGTTGTGTTTGCAGTAAAATCGGGGGCAGGTGAACCGATCCTTGGAAGCTGGTATGTGACTTCAGTTTGTTGTTCTGACATCTCAAAACATCCTCCTTCAATTTGAATCTATGAATGGTGTTCCCTTCTCATTTTGAAATAAACAGTCGATTTTGTGACAATTGTTAAAATTAGTCTTTTTCTTATAGAAAGGAAAAGATAGAATGAGAGAAGTAAATGATTCCAAATTATGAGAGGGGAATAAGGAGATGCAAATCGAATTTCTTGGCACTGGTGGCGCTATGGCGATCCCGCGCCCACTCTGTCAATGTGACGTATGCAAGGAAGCAAGAGAAAAGGGACTTCCTTACAGTAGATCTGGTCCAAGCGTGTTTATTCATGGGCCCAATGTTTTGATTGATACACCTGAAGATAGTTATATGCAGTTAAATCGATCACGTATTTCAAACATTGATGGCGTTTTTTATTCCCATTGGCACCCCGACCATGTGATGGGGAGACGAGTACTCGAATCAGTGAATGCCGATTGGATCAATCATCCTGCAAAAGGAACAACGACGGACGTTTATCTTCCAGAACAAGTAGCCATCGATTTTCAGACAAGATTAGGTACAGCTGAGCATCTAACTTTCTTTGAAAGTCAGAAGTACATATCGCTTCATGAACTGAGTGATGGAGAAAAGGTGAGTCTTAATGGGATAACGATTACACCGTTTCGGCTTTCGGAGGACTATGTTTATGCCTTTTTGTTTGAGGGGGAGGGCAAACGTATTCTCATTGCGCCTGACGAGTTATTTGGTTGGGAGCCACCGGAGCTTGGGGAATTGGATCTTGCGGTGCTGCCTACAGGTGTATGCGAATTTCATCCGATTACTGGGGAGCGCCAAATAAACGCTGAGCACCCTGTACTCAAAGAAGAAGCAACGTTTCGTCAGACGCTTGAAATCATTGAGAAGCTTCAAGTGAAAGAAGTCTTCCTAACACATATCGAAGAACCCGATCAATTAAGCTTTGATGATCTAAAACAAGTGGAGAGCACCATTCTACAAAACAAGAAGATATCCTTTGCATTCGATACGTTAATCGTTGATCTCACGTAAATAACATAGATGCCCAGTTTAGAATGTAAAACTAAAGGGAAACAGTTTTCTAGAAATGAGGTGAACGTATGGAAATGTCATTTGGCTTTATTGTAAATGTGGTTATCGCCATTTTCTTATTTATAGATGCTAAGAAACGAGATAAGAGTTCCTTCTTTTGGGCCATTATCGGTTTGATATTTGGACCAATCGTACTTGGGGTTTATTTCATTCAAACAGGTAGAAAAGGAATCGGTTGGCTTATCGTTGTTCTTGCGGTGATCTGGTATATTATCGCCATCGTCTTTGGCATCCTGGCCGGAATTATTGGCCTCTTGTTTTAGTACGAACCTGAAGCCTTTGCTTCAGGTTTTTACATGAATTGGGATATTCTTTGAAAGTAATAATAGAAAAACAAGTGAGATATGTCTTAAACAATAGAGCACTTTCGGTGGATGGGCGTCATGGTGTAGAGAAGAAAGTGTAGTACACATTCACCTATCAGTAAGTTCTCGAGGGGGAAGTAATGGATGAGGAAGCAAAAGTGATCGATTGGATCACTTCCGAAGTCGAAACAGAATCATGCACCATGCAGGATTATCCAGTGTATCATTGGGGTAAACGAGTCATCGATCGAAGCGGAGATTATCTCATTGTTTACTTCCATCCGTTGCTTGAAAAAGTAGTCTATACATTCAAAGGCGTGGAGGATTGCTTTTTTATTGCTCATTGATAGGAGTATGTTTTTTGATGAAGAAGAGGTTGATTCCTTGAACGAAAAGGGGAGCGCGAATGTTGATTCGCGCTCCCCTTTTCGTTAGTTCGGCATGAGTTGAATGCTTTCTTCAATTTCTTTTGATGAGAGCAGAGAGAGTTGGTTAAGTAATTCAATTTGAAAATCTCCAGGCCTGTTTCCAACGAGATGAGCGGCTTTTTCACTAGCCACTCCATAGAAAGCAAGAACGCCATAGGCTGCGAGCATAGGGTCTGGTTCAACGGCTGCAAATGCCCCAAGCAGAGAGGAGAGAAGACATCCAGTGCCGGTTACTTTCGTTAAAATGGGATGACCATTTCCTAGTCTTATTGAAGTGTTGCCGTCTGAAATGGTATCAATTTCCCCAGTTACAATCACAACACAGCCAAACATCTTGGCAGCTTTTCTAGCAAGAGCTTCGCGATTTCCGTCCCCTTCGATGGAATCAACGCCTTTAATTGACCATGTTTTTCCTGCAACATTAGCGATTTCTGCGGCATTTCCTCGCAAATATTGAACGTCGACTTCTTTTAAAATGCGGCGAGCAGTTGACGTTCGATAAGGAGTAGCACCGGCTCCAACTGGGTCGAGTATAACAGGGGTGTTCAATTCATTTGCTGCTTTTCCTGCGAGTAGCATCGCTTCAACGGTTTCCTTTGTAAGTGTTCCAATATTTAAGACGACAGCTCCAGCAATTCTCGCCATATCTGCCGCTTCCTCTCGTGCATACGCCATTACAGGGCTAGCTCCTGCGGCAAGTAAACCATTTGCAGTATAGTTCGTAACAACTGTATTCGTTATATTGTGAACGAGAGGAGAAGTCTCTCTTACTTTTGTAATTAGTTCTGCTGCGTGTTGCTTATCCATGGCGCACACCCTTTCTTGTGAATCAATGATAAGTGGTTTCATTTCCTCATTGTACCAATAAGAGGAAGAAGTGAAAATAAAAAAGAGGGGAATGCTCCCTCATCTTCTATGGTTTTGAATACCGATTCCAGAAGCGCAGAATCCATGAAAATGGAAAAGGCAATCGATAGCCTGCTCTTTCAAGTTGTTTAAGAAGGTTAATAAAGGCACCGCCAACGCGTCGTTTTTGCTTGAGCTCTTCTTCATTTCCTTTCACTGTAATACGATACCCATCTTGAAGACCTTCCACTTTCACTTCAGAGCGTCCGAGCTTTTCTGTTGTTTCCTTCATTACTTTTTCATCATTCATTTTTACTGCTCCTTTTTTTCCATAGTCGCTTCTCGAAGGTGCCTGCAAGAAGTATGACGAGTAAACTGATTCCTCCAGTAATCATAGTAGGGAGGAGTAACGATTGAATTTCAAAGGCTTCACTAATAAAGAATCCGATTAGACTGAGGCAAAAAAGGATAAATCCATAATGCTTATTCCACAACATGTTTTTTGCTTTAACTTCTCGTTGCTTCATCGATTCTTCCCATTTTCGATGTTGGTTGAACTCATCAGACAATCGGTCAAGAGGGTTTTCAATGGAAGTTATTCTCGCATAAAGTTGTTTCAAAATTTTCTTAGGATCATAGCGCTTATCAGTTGATTCTTCCCGGTTGATCCATTCCTGCACAATCGGCTTTCCTTCTTCAATTAAATCAATCTCTGGGTCCAATGTGTACAGAATACCTACAATTGTTGATATCGCTCTTCCTAGAAAAGCGAATTCACTAGGGAGTTGAATGGGCTGTTTATTCACAAGGATTTGCACTTCTGTCAGCACTTGATCTGCCGTATCTTCATCCATCATCGTTAAATCTTGTTCGACAAATAACGTGACAAGTGTCTGGATAGCTTTCTCAATCTGACGCTTGTCTGAATTAGGAAGAAGAAACCGAAGTTCTTCAAGGGCATCCGTGACATCACGATACTGACTTAGTACGATTCCAGTAATCAGCTTGCGAATCGATAGAGCATCTCTTGCTTCAATATGACCAACCATTCCAAAATCGATAAAAACAACTGTGCTATCTTCTTGGATTAGAATATTCCCTGAATGTGGGTCGGCATGAAATTGTCCCTCTTGAAGAAGCTGTTCAAGGTAGCCCTTCAAAAGTTTACGTGCGAGCTCTTGTCGGTTTATGTCCTTTTCTTCAATGTAAGAAAGATTCGTAATCCGCGCGCCTTCCATCCACTCCATGACAAGGACTTTTTTCGTTGACCATTCAGATACGTAATTCGGTACGCGATAACCTGGGCTGTCTTTGTAACGTTCCTGGAAGTGTAGTCCGTTTTTTAGTTCCTTTTTAAAATCGAGTTCATCTTCAATCACGCTTCGAACTTCATCATAAAGTCTACTAAGATCGAGCTGTTTTCCATAAGAAGTGAATGTATCCATTAACCAAAAGACAATTCGGAGCGCTTGAAAGTCAGCTCGTATGATTTTACGGATATTTGGACGACGGATTTTGATAGCAACATCTTCACCTGATTTTAACGTTGCTCTGTATACCTGACCAATAGAGGCAGAAGCAACTGGTCGTTCAGAAAGCTGCTCAATGACATCTTCGTAATCAGATGACCATTCTTCTTCAAGAGTCTTTTTTGCTTTCTCCCAAGAGAAAGAAGGGACGCGGTCAACAAGATCTTCAATTTCTTCAAGAAAAACTCTTGGAAGAATATCAGCTCTTGTAGAGAGGAACTGTCCGAGTTTCACAAGTAATCCTTCAAGACGAATCGCTTTTTCCTTATATTCTCTCGCTTGTTTCTTTAACAGCTTCTGCCAGCGTTCCTGGTCCCATGAATGCTTGCTTTTTCTTCTGAAATGCTCGAGTTGAATGAAGAACTTAACCGACATCCAAACGATCACAATGATCCGATACAGCGAATGATATTTCATATGCGACTCCTACTCCTGAATAAATGGCGTTTAGTGTTTAACATAGCCTATTTTCGTTCATTAGAAACAATTATTACAGCTAAAGAACACATTGAAAATCCCTATCTCTACAAGAGACAGGGATGAGGATTATCTTTCCTATTGCTTCAAAAGATGTTACCTATTAATAAACCTTATTAAATAACTTTGTTAGCTCATTCGAGTGAAATCTTCATTATTTTCGTCTCTTACTGAGCCACTTTTGAATAAGAAAAGCTATGACGGCTGAAACCGCCATGATAATGATCGTCACAAGAAAAGAATTCTCTGCGCTCGTATAGTTTCCAAAACTTGTATAGGAGGGGGATTCGACTAACATTGTTAATATGATCCCCGATAGAAGTTGGAGAAAAAAGAATAATAAAATAAAACTACTTGCAAAATACATATAATTCCTCACTTGAAAAGTTCCTTTCCGTGCTCTAAACAGCATCTTTAATCAAGTTTCTCTTTACATGAGTTCGAATACCCCATTCTATTATAGGGGAGAGGAAATGTTTGTCATATGGTTTTATGAAAAATCTTATATAACGACTAATCTGAGAAGGATTTGTATGCATCCACCAATTTGATGAAATCCTACTGTTTCAAGGCTTAGAAAGAAGGGAACGAACTAAATAGATTTATTATTTCTGTTTTAGGGAGGACGTTGCTGTGAAGCGAGCCATGTTGATTATTAATCCATCTTCAGGGAAAGAAAAAGCGATGAAATATGAAGATGAGGCTGTAGCCATTTTAGAACAAAACCATGTAGACGTGACGGTGAAGTACACCGAAAAAGAGGGAGATGCTGTTCGTTTTGCAAGAGCTGCTTGTGAGAATCACTTTAATACAGTTGTTGCAATGGGAGGAGATGGAACGATTAATGAGGCGGTGAATGGTTTAGCGCGTGAAACAGAACGCCCTGATTTTGGTTTCGTGCCCCTTGGAACAGTGAATGACTTTGCAAGAGCACTCAACATACCGATGCAACCTAAGAAAGCGCTAGAGGTTCTATCTGAGCAGCATACAAAACCGGTTGATATTGGACGTATAAACGATCAATACTTTATGAATGTACTTGCTGTTGGCGCTATTGCAGAAGCTGTATATGACGTTTCAGCTGAGCAAAAATCCAAATTTGGTCCACTGGCTTATTTAATTGAAGGTGGAAAAGCTTTAAAGGATAAAACACCATTCGACTTGAACATTACATACGATGGTAAGCAATGGGATGGGAAAGCTTATTTAATGCTAATTGCGTTAACAAACTCAGTTGGAGGGATACAGTCATTCGCTCAGCATGCAGAGGTGAACGATGGCTACTTTCATGTCTTTATATTAAGAGAGTTTTCTCTACCAAAAGTGTTTAAAATCATACCAGATCTCTTCATTGGAAAGTTGCAAAATAATGCTCAAGTAGAGTATTTTCCAGCCTCGAAATTAAAAGTGGAATCGGGTCATGAACTTGTTGTAAATATCGATGGCGATGAAGGCATTCACCTTCCGTTCGAAGCAGAAGTGATGCATAACGAATTAAATATTTTTGTACCAAAAGAGTAGGGAAACCTACTCTTCTTTAGAGCTTATTAATATGAAAAAGCTTTTCCTCCTAATATTCACCTATCAAATTGCCTTGCTTCTTAATTTACAGCGATGTGAATATGTTAGTTATGATAAGTATGGGGATGAGGTGAAGGAATGGGGCAAAAGGTCTTGTTTTTTGGAGATGTAGGAATCGATGACACGGTCGCGCTTTTATTTGCTTATTTATCAGAAGGTGTGGATGTTATTGGTATTGTAGCTTGCTACGGAAACGTATCAAAAAAACAAACGACCCGTAACGTTCGCTACTTACTTGAAGAAGTTGGCCGAACGGATATCCCTGTAATGGGTGGGGCAGAAAAGCCTATGACTGGAGAGGTGCCGATTTATTATCCTAATGTACATGGACCGGAAGGATTAGGTCCTATTACGCCACCGCCAAATGAAGCTGCCCCTTTAGAGAATTTCTTTCAAGTGATTTCAATAATTGAAGAGTATGACGACCTTGTGATTGTAAATGTTGGGAGGATGACTTCTCTTGCGACGCTCTTCCTCTTGTATCCAGATACGATGAAAGGAATTAAATCATTTTATATAATGGGCGGTGCATTTAACGTACCAGGAAACGTGACCCCGAGTGCAGAAGCTAATTTTTATGCAGATCCAGTTGCGGCAAATATTGTGATGAAATATGCTGAGCATGTTTTTTTATTTCCACTAAATGTGACGGAGCATGCGATTGTAACGCCGGGAATGGTTAATTATGTTCATGCAAAAGGGAAGGCGCCTCTTATTAAGCCACTTTTAGATTACTATTATGAGGAATTTTATAAGAAAATGGTTCCAGACATTGAAGGTAGTCCTGTTCACGATGCGCTTACGTTAATGGGGGTTGAAAAGAAGGACATTTGCACATTCTACCGCACTCGCGTAGCAGTAGAAATTACCGGAGAAGCCCGGGGCCTTAGTATTGGTGATTTTAGGAAATCCTTTGAACAAGATGAATTTGATGGAAGACCCATTCATTCAGTCGCAATATCAATGAACTATTTTGCTTTCTACCAATTATTTATGAGTACGATGACCGGAGAAACTTTCTAGAGATCTGAAACATTTCCTTGTGTTCTTTCGTAAATGGTGTAGGATAGTCTTAAAAATGAGATTTCTCTCAAACAAAGATTATACCTCTTGTGTACCTAAGCTATTATATATACTTGGTTTCTATTGCGATCCAGGCGGTTCACCCTTATACCATGCCATCTGTTGCGAATAGGTGTAAAGATAGAGATCGCGTAACAAATGCGAGAAATGAAGAGGGTGTTGTCATTTGAATGACATTGGAAGAATGGTTCAGCAAATTGAGATATCTGGAACAGAGGTTCTTCGAAAACCAGAAGAGCTGAAGCTAATCGGTAGAGGTAGAAGTGCAGTCGTATTTAGAATACCTAATGAACAAAAGGTTCTTAAGGTTTTCTATCCTGACTGTGCTCATCTTGCTATGCAGGAAGCTTCGATTTATCAAGTACTTCAAGAAAATAACCACTTTCCTTTTTATTATGAGGGAGGAGAGGGGTATGTGGTTTTAGAATACTTGGACGGCATTACATTCTACGAGTGCTTAAGACGAGGGATTATCATCACTGATGATATGCTACTGCAGGTGGATGTGGCGCTCCAGTATGCCCGTTCTAAAGGGTTGAATCCTTCCGATACACATCTCCAAAATGTGATGCTTCTCTCGAATGGAGAAGTTCGCGTCATCGATGTTGTTCGCTTCCGTCAATCAAAGGAGTGTACGCACTGGGATGACTTAAAGATGGCCTATGATCGCTACTACCGACGTCGCTTCTTTCCGAAGAAATACCCCGTTTGGTTTATCGAGATGATCATTCGTCTCTACCGTAAAGGCTTCATCAAAATGAATGAAAGGAAGTGATGATCGATCATGCAGCAATCACGATTGTTTCGATTTTTTATTTGGCTCCTCCTTATTTTTACAGTGATTTGGGTAGGGAGTAAAATCGAATTTATTTTTCGTCCACTTGTGATACTTGTAACAACTTTAGCATTCCCAATCATCGCTGCAGGGGTGTTTTATTATATTCTTAGACCTGTTATCGCCCTTTTAGAAAAGTGGAAAATTCCTAGACCGCTTGGTATTCTCCTTGTCTATCTTGCCCTTGCTGGTGGTGTGACTGGTTTAGTTCTGAGCATTGGTCCTGTTCTAGTTGATCAATTTAATAGTCTTGTCCAAGGTGCACCGACCCTTATCAATGATCTACAAAAGGCGACCAATGAATGGCAAAGCAACCCATACATAGCGAGAATTCTTCAAAGTGAAATGGTTGATATCCAGGAGTTAACGGATCGTATATCTGGTTCTATCGGAGAAATTAGCTCCTCTTTCGGAAACTACATTTTCTCCATATTAAATGTTGTGACGAATGTATTAGTAGGAATTGTGCTTCTTCCTTTTATTCTGTTTTTTATGTTGAAAGACGGGAAGAAATTGATGCCTTCTTTACTTAGCGTTGTGCCTCGAGCTCATCGAAAAGAAGGGGCGAAAATACTAGAAGACATGGATGATGCGTTAAGTGGCTTTATTCAAGGCCAGCTGATTGTAAGTATCTTTATTGGAACCTTTGTTTACATTTGGTACGTTATTATTGATCTTGATTATGCCTTAATTCTAGCGCTCATTGCCCTGTTCCTTAATGTTGTACCGTTTATCGGTCCTATCATTGGGACGGCACCTGGGGTTATTGTAGGATTAATTCAATCACCGCTTACTGCTCTATGGGTTGTTCTTGGTGTGATCGTAATTCAACAAATAGAAAGTAACCTTGTTTCACCTCTTGTGATGGGAAGAAAACTTGATATCCATCCACTAACGATTATTTTATTACTATTGGTTGCCAGCAGTCTCGCTGGATTCCTAGGACTCATTCTTGCGATTCCAACTTATGCGGTGTTAAAAGTAATCTTTACACATACGTATCGATTAATTAAACTGCAGCAGCGGGGAAAGCATGCAACGAATAAATCATAAAGAAAGAACAGGCACTCCAAATATGGAATGCCTGTTCTTTTTCTTATTCAATGACGCGTATTTTAACATCTTTTCGTCCCCAATTGAGGGCGGCTTGCTGACTTGGAATAAACACATCAATACGATTGTGATTAATATCGCCACCAATGTCTGCAGCAATGGCAGTACCATATCCTTCAACTTCCACAATGGAGCCAAGTGGAATCATATCCGGATCAACGGCGATCACTTTGGCGTCCGGGTATTTGTCTAAATTGATTCCCATCTTAGTCACACCGGAACATCCGGTGCAATCGGCTGTATATGCGGTGCTTTCTGCCGTGAATTCTTTCCCTGCAGCTGAACCTGGTGCAGCCATTTGATCTAACGCTCTACGTGTGGATGGCCCTGCAATCCCATCAGCTGAAAGGCCATTGTCTCGTTGGAATTCCTCTACAATTGTAGCTGTACCTGAACCATAAATCCCATCTGCATCGCTCTCATATCCCGCTTGATTAAGCTGGCTTTGTATATGTATGACTTGTTTTCCAATGTCTCCACGTCTTAGGACTTGAAGGGCCTGTTTTGTTTCTGGTCCTGCAATCCCATCTACTTGGAGATTGCGATTCATCTGAAAATTCTTCACGGCTTTTTCAGTGATCTCTCCGTAATAGCCTGTTGCAGTGTGGTAGGGGAATAGCCCTTTCGTCATAAGATAGTCTTGCAGTTCCTTAACTTCTCCACCTGAGTCGCCTTGTTGGTTGACAGAATCAAATGCTGCAGAAGCAAATGAAGGCGTGGCTACAAAAATGATGCTAGAAATAAGTAGCGCTGCTACGAGTTTCATTTTGTGTTTCATCTTTATTCCTCCTTGAATGATTGTCCTCTACAAGAGACAGCATTCGGAGGAAAAGGAGTCTATTCGACGATTTTGATCAAATACCCGACGATATGATTAGAAAAAGACCAAATTATGGAGCAGAAAGAGTGAAGAAAAGAAGGATGCTGTTTGAAAAGCCCTCGTCAAATTGATCGTTGACTCTTCATCAATAGAGATGGAAAATAGAATAGTTAGTGAAATCGGTTCTTTCAGAAAGGAGATACATTTCTAGTGAAAGCTCTTGAAAGAAAATGGATTCATCTTATCAATATTATTCTTGGAGTCATTATTGTTCCATACTCTATTTTAGAACTCCTCGGTGTTTTAAAGTTAGTTGAAAATAATAACTATCTGTTCGTTCCAATCGGATTATTTGTTCTTTGGATCGTTCTTTATATCCTCCAAATTAAGAAGAAAAACACTCTTCTTGTTATGAGTGCCATCTTTCTCAATGTGTTCTATTTGTTTTTCATTATCCCTCAATTGTTATATTAGAAAATTTTCTGGATTCTTCAAACCCATGAATACTTTTCTGAACATCGGGTATTGTACTAAAGTGGTCATAAAGACTAACAAGTACTTAGAAGATAAAGGAGAGGAATTCATATGACTAAAGTATTAATGGTCGTAACAAATCATACAGAAATCGATTCAGATCACAAAACAGGACTATGGCTTGAGGAGTTCGCTGTCCCTTATAACATCTTCAAGGAAAAAGGGTATGACATCAAAGTCACTTCCATTCAAGGTGGCGAAGTAGAGCTTGATCCAAATAGTATCCCAGAAGAAGATCCGAAAGAATGGGAAGACGCTCAAAACCAACTGAAAAATACAACTAAGGTAACAAAAGAAGATGCAAATAACTTTGACGTTGTCTTTCTACCGGGCGGTCACGGAACGATGTTTGACTTCCCTGATAGCGAAGTTCTTCAACATATCCTTCAGGAACAAGCTGAAGCAGATAAAATTATCGGATCCGTTTGCCACGGTCCAGCAGGACTTGTGAACGTAACTTATAAAGACGGTACACCTCTTGTAAAAGGGAAGAAAGTAAGTGCCTTTACTGATTCTGAAGAGCGAGAAATGGGGCTTGTTGAACAAATGCCATTCTTGCTTGAAACCAAATTACGTGAAAAAGGTGCTAACTTTGAGTTAGGCGAGAACTGGTCAGTTTATACCGTTCGTGACGGTAATTTAATTACAGGACAAAATCCACAATCAAGTGAAAGTGCTGCAAATAAAATTATTGAAGCGATTGAAGGCAAATAAAGAAAAGATAAAATGATTGAGCTTAATGCTTATCATTAACTGATACGAAAGAAGGGGGCGGACCAGTAAAGGTCTGCTCTTTTTCTTTATTACCCTTTCTCTTAAAGAGGAACTGAGTGATAATATGTAGAATGATAGAAGAATAGGATGATGAACTTGAAATTTATTTTATCTCACCCATTTATCAAGGTAATTCGAAAAATGGAACGTACGGAACAGAAAACGCTAGAGCAGGAGCACGATTTAGAACTATATGAAGATCGGATAGTTGTTGGACATAAACATTTTGCGATCAAAGATGTCTTTGATATGTCCTATCGATTTCAATCGACGCTTTATGGTTTTTTATATCTTCATACAAATAGTGGTGTTGAATCATTTATTATCAAAAAGGATCCCACTGTTTTTATTAATGAATATCGCAAGCTTGTGTAAGGAATAGCGTAGCGTCTTAAGAAATAGTGTAGAGAAGGAAGTCAGATTTCTTTAGAGATAAAGGTGATTGAAGAAGGAGGCGAAATAAGATGGGGATTGAGAAAACGGTTGTTCTATCAAACGGTGTTAAAATGCCTTATCTTGGTTTTGGTGCTTTTAAACTAAAAGGGGAAGATGCCTACAGCGCTGTTAAAGTTGCCATTGAAACCGGGTACCGCGGCATTGATACAGCTTCCTATTATGAGAATGAAGAAGCAGTAGGTCGTGCGATTAAGGATTCAGGAATTCCACGCGAAGAGCTGTTTATTACTTCTAAAGTTTGGAACGATGAACAGGGCTATAATGCAACGCTTGCTGCTTTTGAAAGATCGTTGGAACGATTGAGCACTGATTATCTTGATTTGTATTTAATTCACTGGCCAGTTCCTCACTTATTTCTTGAAACATGGCAAGCGCTAGAGAAGCTCTATCATGAAGGAAAGGTATGTGCTATTGGTGTTAGTAACTTTGAGACGCACCATCTAGAAGCCATTTCTCGTATCTCAACCGTCAAACCTGTTCTCAATCAAATTGAGTTACACCCTGAGTTAATACAGGGTGAACTAAGAGATTACTGTCGATCAAAAGGAATTCAGGTCCAGGCATGGTCACCGTTAAAACGAGGTCAGGTGTTAAAGAATCCGGTGATTCAAGCAGTTAGCGAACGTTATGGTAAAACACCTGCACAAATAGTTCTTAGATGGTGTCTTCAGCATCAGATTTTGTTGAATGTGAAGTCCTCCCATAGCGAGCGGATTAAAGAGAATGCAGCTATTTTTGATTTTAATTTAACTGATGAAGAGATGCTTTCCATCGATTCTCTTCATTCTGACAGCCGTATAGCGCATCATCCTGATAACCTGGACTTTTACGAAAGAACGGTGCCAGGTTTTAAGAAATCTGAATATACTTCTTCCTAAAAAAGACGCCTATAAAGGCGTCTTTTGCTATGTTCTAGCGGACCCAAACGTCAAGTAGTGGTCCATTAACACCAAAAATTGGATCCGTTGCAGGTAATGGAACGTTCTCAATGTTATCGATGGCTTCTTTTCGTTCATCGGCTTTTCCTGTTCTAAGATCGTGGGGCATACCGTTTGGATAAGCCCCTACTACGCGGAAATCGGTCGAGGATGCTTCTTTTTTATGTCCCACACCAGCTGGAATGACTACGACATCTCCTACTGTGACTTCAACTGTCTTTCCGTTTTCTCCTCCAAATGTGATGGAAGCTGATCCTTCGATCACCCCAAGTACTTCGTGGCTGTTACTGTGATAATGATGGTAAGAAAACACGCCATTCTCCCACGCATTAGTCCAATTGTTTTCTTTGAAAATCTTCATACAATTACCGGGATGATCTAGCGCTCCTGGATAGAGAATAAGCGGATGGAACGGGTTGTTTGGAATGTTACCATCATCTTCAAACGTTATCGTTTTTATTTGGTGCTTTTCCATATGATCACTCCTTAGTCCTTTTGTATACGTTTTCGAGAAATTTGAAACATGTATCAGCGTTTAGGATATGACAATCAGGGAAATTATTTATCGAATCACATCTTCCCCCCTTAGAAATGTGATTTAAAAGTTGAGTATTATAGTTGACTAACTTGTCTATACAAGATAAACTGCATGTGTAAGCTAAACTTGTATAGACAAGATAGAATATAAATGAAAGCGGTTGAAAGGGGAATGTTCTTATGTTGAAAAAACTATTTGGTAAAAAAGAAAAGCCTTCAGAAGAGGTTATTTTCGCTCCTTTAAACGGAGATGTTGTTGAACTTGAAAAAGTTCCAGATCCAACATTTTCACAAAAAATGATGGGAGACGGTGTTGCGATTGAGCCAAAAGACGGAAAAGTCGTTTCACCAGTCAACGGTAAAGTAATCCAGTTCTTCCATACGAAGCATGCAGTTGGAATTGAATCTGAATCAGGTCTTGAAATTTTAATCCACGTTGGTTTAGAAACAGTTAACATGGGTGGAGAAGGATTTGAAGGTCACGTAAAAGAAGGCGACAAGGTAAAAGTTGGCGATCCTCTCATCACAGTTGATCTTGATCTTGTTAAGGAGAAAGCAGCGAGTACGATCACTCCTGTGATTATTACAAATGCTGATGTTCTTGAAAATGTTGAGAAGAAATATACAGTCGGCGCTTCAAATGAGACTGAAATTATGACAACCAAAGTAAAAGGATAAAGATATGAACTTCCTAAGAGAGTGCGCTATACATCAACTCTCTTAGGATCTATCTAATTATTTCTAAGGGGGAAGAAAACATGGCGATTAATCGAGAGTCTGTCGAACAGATCCTGGAAGCCATAGGCGGTAAGGAAAATATTTCGACCGCAACACATTGTGTAACCCGTCTGCGTCTTGTTTTGCATGATGAAAGTAAAGTAGATACAAAAGCACTTGAAGAGAATGAGCTTGTCAAAGGTTCTTTTTCGGCGAATGGGCAGTTTCAGGTAGTTATCGGTCAAGGAACCGTTGATAAAGTATTTAAGATCTTTGCTGAGATGGCAGATATTGAAAGCGCGTCCAAACAGGACGTGAAAGATGCGGCTGCAAGTAAACAAAATATCCTCCAGCGCGGTGTGAAAACACTTGCTGATATTTTTATCCCGATTTTACCTGCAATCGTAACAGCTGGTTTGCTTCTTGGGATTAATAATATTCTCACAGCACCGGATATCTTCTTTAGTGATCCACTTGTAGAGGTGTATCCACAGTGGGCAGATTTAGCGAGTATTATTAACCTGATTGCTAACACAGCCTTCGTCTTTTTACCTGGCTTAATTGGTTGGTCAGCAGCGAAGCAATTTGGCGGAAGTCCATTGCTCGGTATTGTACTAGGTCTTATTCTTGTTCACCCTGATCTCCTCAATGCATGGGCATATGGAGAAGCCGACGATATTCCAACATGGAATTTGTTCGGACTTGAAATAGAGAAGATTGGGTATCAAGGTCAAGTCTTGCCTGTTCTTGTGTCAGCTTATATATTAGCCAAAATTGAAACGTTTCTTAATAAGCGGATTCCAGATTCCATTCAAATGCTCATTGTGGCTCCTGTTGCCTTGCTCGTAACTGGATTCCTAGCGTTTACTCTTATTGGACCGGTGACATTCTGGATTGCGAATCTCTTAACGGATGGTTTTATTGGATTATTTGATTTTGCACCAGCTATTGGTGGATTAGTGTATGGGGCTTTATATGCGCCACTCGTTATCACGGGAATGCACCATACGTTCCTTGCTGTAGATTTGCAGTTAATCGGCAGTACGGGAAGCACATTCTTATGGCCGATGCTGGCACTTTCCAACATCGCCCAGGGTGCAGCGGCACTTGCGATGATGCTGATTACACGTAATGAGAAAACGAAAGGACTTGCAGGTACTTCGGCTGTCTCTGCTTTCCTTGGCGTCACTGAACCTGCGCTATTCGGTGTGAATTTACGCTTTAAGTTCCCGTTCTTTGCAGCAATTATTGGTTCAGCTGTGGCTGGTCTTGTTATTACGGTTAGTGGTGTTGAAGCGACATCGATCGGTGTAGGTGGTATACCAGGCTTCCTTTCAATCTTTAAAGAATACTGGGGTGCTTTCTTTATGGGGATGGCCATCGCACTCGTCGTACCATTTGTTTTAACATTCTTGTATGGGAAAGTTAGAAAAGTAAGTGAGTAAATAAAAAGGAGCGATATCATCAGGCACTTAAGCTGCTCCGATGGTATCGCCTTTGTTTGTTTTTTCAAGTATACAATTAGGAGTTGATTGATATGCAACAACCATGGTGGAAGAAGTCAGTCGTTTATCAAATTTATCCGAAAAGCTTTAACGATACGACTGGTAACGGTACAGGGGATATTCAAGGCATTATTGAAAAGCTGGATTATTTAAGTGAACTTGGAGTGGATGTCGTTTGGCTAACACCAATCTATGATTCACCTCAGAATGACAATGGATATGATATTCGAGACTACTTTAGTATTTATGAAGAGTATGGAACAATGGAGGATTTCGATCATCTTCTTCAAGAAGCTCATTCAAAAGACATTAAGATCATTATGGATATCGTTGTGAATCATACGTCTACCGAGCATCAGTGGTTCGTCGAGTCTCGTAAATCAAAGGATAATCCTTATCGAGACTATTACATCTGGAAAGATGGCGTAAATGGAGCAGAACCAACAAACTGGCAGTCAAAATTCGGTGGTAATGCGTGGCAGTTTGATAAAGAAACAGGTCAATATTACTTGCATCTTTTTGATGTCACACAGGCTGATCTTAACTGGGAGAATGAAAAAGTAAGAGATGAAGTGTATGATATGATGACATTCTGGTTTGAAAAAGGGGTCGATGGTTTTCGTCTCGATGTGATTAACCTTATTTCGAAAGATCAGAATTTCCCAAATGATGATGGTTCTGTAGCTCCTGGAGACGGACGTAAATTTTATACAGATGGTCCAAAAGTGCATGAGTATATGAACGAAATGAATCGCAATGTGTTTATGAAATATAACAGCATGACGGTTGGGGAAATGTCTTCCACAACGATTGACAACTGCATTAAATACTCTAATCCTAAGCGAAATGAATTGAGCATGACATTCAACTTCCATCATTTAAAAGTCGATTATCCTGATGGAGAAAAGTGGTCTGTAGCCGATTTTGATTTCCTAAAGCTAAAAGAAATTCTATCAACATGGCAGGCGGAAATGTATGAAGGTGGAGGCTGGAATGCCCTCTTCTGGTGTAACCATGACCAGCCCCGAATCGTATCACGCTACGGGAATGACGGGGAGTACAGACGTGAGTCAGCCAAAATGCTAGCGACAACAATGCACCTGATGCAAGGTACTCCGTATATTTATCAGGGAGAAGAAATTGGGATGACGAATCCAAAGTTTGATGCGATCTCATCTTATCGCGATGTAGAATCGTTGAATATTTACTCCATTCTTAAAGAGGAAAAAGGGTATAGTGAAGAGGAAGTACTCGAGATTTTGCGTCATAAATCAAGAGATAACTCAAGAACGCCTGTTCAATGGAATTCAGAAGCTAACGCTGGGTTTACAACAGGGGAACCATGGATACCCGTTGCGAAAAACTATGAAGACATTAACGTCGAAGATACTCTTAATGAGAGTCATTCAGTATTTGAACATTATCAGAAGCTAATCGCACTTAGAAAAAATATGGATTTGATCACATACGGTGACTATGAGCTTCTTTTAGCTGAACACCCACAGCTTTTCGCTTATGTAAGGAACGGTGAAAATGAAAAGCTTCTTGTGATCAATAATTTCTATGAAAGTGAAGTAACGTTTGAACTTCCGGAAGATGTGGAAGTAAATGGTTATCATGCAGAGGTTCTATTATCGAATTATGAAGACACCCCTAACACTTTCAAGAAAGTGTCATTGCGACCATATGAGTCGATTGCTTATCATCTAACTAAGGCAAGGTGAGTCTATGAAGCAAACCAAGTACCAGCAAATATATAATGATCTCTCTCTGAATATACAAAATGGTACCTATCAACCGAATACTAAATTACCTTCAGAACACGAGTTAGCGGAAGCGTACGGAACATCGCGAGAGACGATTCGTAAAGCTCTTAATTTGCTTTCTCAAAATGGTTTGATTCAGAAAATTAAAGCGCGAGGATCTGTCGTTCTCGACCTTAACCGTTATGAATTTCCGGTTTCTGGTCTTGTGAGCTTTAAGGAAATCTCTCAAAAAATGAATCGCTCTTCTCGTACTATCGTTCATGATCTAGAAAAAAAACTTCCGTCGAAATGGGTTAGTGAGCAGTTGGAGCTAAAAGACAATGCACAAGTATGGCATGTTGTAAGAGCTCGTGAAATAGATGGAGAGAAAATTATACTTGATCGCGATTATTTTCCAGTAGAATTTGTTCCAGAGCTCACAAAAACAATTTGTGAGAATTCGATCTATGATTATTTAGAGAATGACCTTGGCCTTGTCGTAAGCTATGCTAAAAAGGAAATTGTAGTGGAAGAGGCGGATGAAGAGGATCGTCTCTACCTGGATTTGCATGATTACAATCATGTTGTCGTGGTTCGAAACTACGTTTATCTAAATGACACCACATTAATTGAGTATACTGAATCAAGGCACCGGCTTGATAAATTTAGATTTGTTGATTTTGCTAGACGTGAAAAGCAATGAAAGAAGCGCTCCTATAATTAGGAGCGCTTCTTTATCTTACTGTCATATTGAATTCTCTTAGTTGACGAGTAATAATGAACAAAAGAGTTAGGTTGGAGAGGAGTCTTTCATGTGAGGGTTAAAGAAGAAAACATCTATCTTGTGAAAGCTGAAAAGGATCATATTAGTGCATTGAAATCATTCACTCTAGATGAAAGGCAGCTCGCTTTCACGTCGATGCCAGTCACTGCATATGAGAAATGCCAGATCGATCATGATCGCTTTCCTGTGGTTATTATGGAAAAGGATCAGCCAGTTGGCTTTTTCGTTCTAGATCGTGGGGATGATACCTTCTCGTATTCAGATAATACTAAGGCCGTTCTGTTAAGAGCGTATTCAATCAATCGACCTGAGCAAGGAAGAGGGATTGCGAAAGCCTCTTTACAGCTGCTAGAACAGTTTGTAAAAAGGCATTTTCCTAATTGTCATGAAATCGTTCTTGGGGTTAATGAAGACAATGAAGCAGCTAAGAAGATTTATTTAGGAGCGGGGTTTATTCATACTAATAAGAAAAAGAACGGGCGCTCAGGGCCTCAGGCTATTCTAAAATATCCAGTTATATAGCTTCGTTCTTTGCAACTAAAAAGCCAGGAGAATTTACTCCTGGCTTTTGATACACGCTTTTTGTAGGCTATATTCTATTAAGAATGCTTGGAATTCTTCTTTAGTGACATAAGCTTCCATTGCTTGTTCCACGACAACATGCCATTCCTCAGGCAAATAAGCGTTTTCTTTCAAGACTCATTCCCCCCTGCGACAATAATGTTAACCATTTATGTATATTTGGTTAACATTATCATAGCGGTAGATCAATCGAATTGCAATATAAATGCCTCAGCGTAATTGGAAGGAGTCATTCTTTTTATAAAGAAGTATTTGAAAGGGCAAAGGAAGAAATAGAAAGGAAGATGGTAGTCTTGTGGAATGAAACTCTCGTAACTTCCATATTAAACATCGAATACCCGATCGTACAGGCGGGAATGGCCGGAGGGGTGACAACACCTCAATTAGTTGCTTCTGTATCGAATACGGGAGGCTTAGGCAGCTTAGGGGCTGGGTACATGACACCTGATCAAATGAGGGTCGCGATAAAAGACATTAAACAGTTCACGTCAAGGGCTTTTGCTGTTAACTTGTTTATTCCTGAGGAGGATCACTCCTCCAATGAAGTGGTGGAGCACACGAAGCAGGTGCTTCAGCGCTATGCTACAAAACTTGGTATAGAAGACTATAGTTATAAAGAGAAGCCTTTTTCGGTTTTAAAAAAAGAATACAAAGAAAAGCTTAAGATTTTAATAGAGGAAGATGTACCTGTATGTAGCTTTACTTTTGGAATTCCTTCAAAAGAGGATGTCCAGCAACTAAACCGTAAAGGAATTATCCTTATCGGAACGGCAACGACGGTAAATGAAGCCATTATCAATGAAGAAAGCGGAATGGATCTTGTGGTGATGCAAGGGGCAGAAGCGGGTGGACATCGCGGCACTTTTGAAAGTGAAGTTGATTCGTCTCTTGTCGGTATTTCCTCTCTTATCCCACAAACAGTTGATGTCATAAATATTCCTGTTATAGCGGCTGGTGGAATCATGGATGGACGAGGAATTCTCAGTATGCTTGTTCTTGGAGCTGGAGCTGTTCAGATGGGTACAGCATTTGTGACGTGTCAAGAAAGTGGGGCTCACCCTCTTCACAAACAAGCGATATTAACGAGCACGGAAGAACAAACAATGATCACACCCGTATTTAGTGGGAAGTCTGCTCGTGGTATAAAAAATGATTTTATGACCGAAATGACTGAATCTAACTTACCAATGTTGCCTGGTTACCCAGTGTTAAACACTTTAACAAAAGAGATTCGTAAACAAGCAGCTGAGCAAAATCATCCTGAATGGATGTCATTGTGGTCGGGGCAAAACCCACGGTTGAGTACTTCGAAATCCGCGGAGGAAATAATTCGAGATAGCGTCTCAGAGGTAAATAACATCATCAATAGGATTTCGTAATCAAGATACATCCAGCTTACTAACCATATCCAAATGAACGTGAAGAAGCCCTTCTCAAACTAGTGAGAAGGGCCACTTCAATGACTTGCATTGATAAGCCGGTCATCTGACAGCACCTTTTATTATGAAAAGATAATGACCGGCTGTATAATGAGTTTGGTCATAAATTCTGAATGAAATACCTGTTTGTTTAGAAAGATATCGGGGAAACGCAGAAGAATGAACAAGGTAATCTGAATTAGATCCAGGAAGGGTGTTTAGTCATGAAAGCAGTTGTGATTAACGAATTTGGAGCACCATCAAATTTTCGTATAGAAGAGCTCTCATCAAGAGAATTAAAAGCTGGTGAAGTGAGAATTAACGTGAAAGCAACAAGCGTTAATCCAGTGGATATGAAAATACGATCTGGTCAAGCAGAAGCGTTTGCTCCAGCATTTCCAGCCGTTCTACATGGAGATGTAGCTGGCATTGTGGAGGAAGCATATGAAGGAAGCGCGTTTAAAAAAGGTGACGAGGTATATGCTTGTGCGGGCGGGGTAAAAGGTCTCGACGGAGCACTCTGTGAACAAATGATTGTTGATCAAAAGCTTGTAGCTAAGAAACCAGCGCGTTTATCTATGAAAGAAGCTGCCGCATTGCCGCTCGTATCTATCACGGCGTGGGAAGCGCTCATTGATCGAATCAATGTAAAGCCAGGACAAAATGTTCTTATTCACGGTGCGACAGGCGGCGTTGGGCACATCGCTATTCAGATTGCTAAATCACTAGGTGCCATCGTCTATACGACAGCTTCAACGAATGAGAAAATGAAGATGGGTCAAGAACTCGGTGCTGATTACGCGATCAATTATAAAGAAACGTCTGTCGAAGAATATGTTAATCACTATACAGATGGAAAAGGTTTCGATGCTGTTTTTGATACAGTAGGCGGAGATAACATGGAAAAGTCATTTCAAGCAGTGAAAAATGGCGGAGACGTTGCCTGTATTGTTGGCAGTGGTGAACACGATATGACACAACTTTATGTGAAAAGTGCTTCGTACCATGGTGTTTTAATGCTCGTTCCGATGTTAACGAATGAAGGAAGAGAGCATCACGGAGACATTCTAAACCGCGTTGCGCATATGGTAGATCACGGCATATTAAAGCCGGTTTTGGATGAACAAAGCTTTACTTTTACTACAATCGGTGACGCTCATGCACGACTTGAATCAGGAAAGACGATTGGCAAAGTTGTTGCAGAAAATGATTTGACACATTCTTAAATATAACGTCAAATAACGAAAAGGAACCCATTCGGGTTCCTTTTCATATTGGTTAGTCAAACAAATGAACTAAAAAATAAAGCCATTCATGAGAGCTAATAGATAAAGAATTCGAAGATGAGTTCAGGCCGTTATTCAGTCCATTGAGAGACAAGCTCTTCGTTCTCTTCAACCCACTGCTTTGCGCCTGTTTCGGTGTCGTCAGCATTCTTAATCGTTGCCATTAGACTACCGAGTGAATCATCATCCATCTTCCAATTGTTCATCCACTTAACGATTTCAGGGTGATCGTCACTGAAATCTGTTCTTGTCATAAAGTAAATATCGTCCGCTTCACCAAAGACATTTTGGGGATCTTCCAGGTACTTTAAGTCATATTCTGCAAAAGCCCAGTGAGGATTCCACAGCGTGACAATAATAGGTTCTTCGTCTTCATAAGCTTTCTTAAGCTCACTCATCATCGCTGGACCAGAGCTATCGACAAGGTCATAATTTAATTCATATTCATCAACAGCCGTTCTGCTCATTTCCATCAAGCTAGCGCCCGGATCAATTCCAACAATTTGCTCTAATCCAAGTTCGCTTTTTTTGTCGTTCAGTTCTTCTATACTATTGATATCCATATACGAAGGGACAACGAGGCCAAGACCAGTACCCTCATACCATGTTTCTTGCATCTCAACATCTTCTTTGTACTCTTCATATAGTGGCTTATCAGTCGTAGGTAGCCAAACCTCTGCTGCTACATCAAGGTCGCCCTGTGAAATACCAGCCCAAACTGGTGACTTTTCCATTGATTTTAGTTCAATGTCGTATCCTTTTTCTTCAAGTATCACTTTCCACATATTTGAAACGGCGATATTTTCAGCCCAGTTGTTTAATCCAAACGTAACCGTTCCTTTCGACTCTTCACTTTCTCCAGATCCACAAGCTGCTAGAATTGAAAGTGCTGCAATGACTAGGACTAAGATTCCTCTCCTCATAGATACTCTCCTTTTTCTTTCTTATTTTTTGTGCGAAAACGCACATGTTTTCTATCATAACAAATGTGTCACACTTTTGCAGGTTTATTACAGAAAGGAGACAGTGTATGATGAAGGTAGGGAGGGATGGGGATGATCACAATTGCAACAACGCTTATTGTTATTTTTCTTGTTATTATTTTAATTGGTACGCTAATGGTTGCCGGAAAAAGTGATCCTGGGTATGGGAAGAAAGCGAAGAATACAACGGTTACCATTTCCGCTATTTATCTTCTTGTAAGCGTTCTCGCTATAGCAGGCATTGCAGCTTATGTTTATTTTACGTAAACGCATCATTGTAACGAGAATGCTTCTTCAAAAACATTCGTAGTCAAAATGAAGACGTAATAGGATTGGCTGCATAGCCAATCCTATTTTGAAGCAACGAAAATCATTTCAGCTGCAAGGTAGCCGAACCGTAAACCAAAAAATAATAATACGAGACTGGCGGTTACACTAATCGCGCGGAGCGTTCGAGGTTTCATTAGTGATTTTCCGAAGTGGACGGTCATACAAAGATTGACATTCCAAAGGCCGATCCCAATGAAAACGAGTGCAGATAAGAAAAAGGCCTGCCATTTGTCTGGTTGTTGCAGTGAAACGCTAAGCACTGATCCGTAAATACCGAGCCAGAAAAGAAGGTTCATTGGATTAAATGCAGCGATCATAAAACCGGTTGCGTAGGAATGAAATAAACCCGTTCTTTCTTTGTCCTCGTCTTCATCAAGACTTACTTGAGATCGAAAGCCTTGAATCCCTGAAATCGTTAAGATAATGGCTCCGAGAATCATTAAACTAATTTGGACAATAGTCAGCTTAACAAAAGTTGCAATACCGAAGTACATCAAATACATGAGTACAAGGTCTGCACTCATTCCACCTGCTCCTACGAAGAGAGAAGACCAGAACCCTTTATGAATTCCTCGCTTCATGATTTCAATGTTTATTGGACCGAGCGGAGCAGCAATTGATAAGCCCAAGATAATGTGAGCAATAGCAATTTCTAGCATGGCGAGCAATCTCCTTTTATCTATGTATTCTGATTCAGGATAAATACTTTTGAGCAGGCTGTTGGAGTGGATAGATAGTTGATTTATTCGAATGAAGTGAAGGGTTCACTCGAATGAGCCAAACATCTAGAGATCATTAATCGTAACGAATGTAACCTTGAAATAAGGAATTCCTCTTTCTTTAATACATGTCCAAACGGCCTAAATTAGAAGTCTCATTTTGAATTCAGGGAAAAATATGCTATTATGCTCTTTTGGGTCGCGCAATATTTTGAAGAAGATGTGGAAAATTGTATAATGAAGGTTACTACTACCATTGGAATTGATGTGATGTGGATATGAAGCATTTTTCTATGTTTACTAAAAGTGAAATAAAAGAACGTTTTCCAGTGAGCTTCTATCAAAGAGGTCTCACCTATTTTCAGAATGGGCGCGTATCTGAGCTTACATATGATAAAGAAGATCAGTCTTATCGAGCTTATGTAAACGGAAGTTCTGAATATGGCGTGTTAATTGAGCTACTTGGTGATAACTGGTTTGGGTCTTGTGAGTGTCAAGCATTTGAAACATATGGCACTTGTAAGCATCTTGCTGCTGTGCTTATTGCAATCAGCGAGAAGGGGCCGGAAGAAAGTGAAAAGGAAAAACCATCACAGGTACCTCAATCACCACGAAGCTACAGTGAAACAAATCAGCTCATTCAAGTATTAAGTGATTATCAACCCGAAGCGAATCGCTCAAGATTGAGATCGGATCAGTTGAAGATTGAGTTTACATTGAAAGCGAGCTCTTACCCAACGCTTCGTAAATCTCAAGGGGATTCTCCGTGGACACTTGAACTTAAAGTGGGGATAAACCGTTTATATGTCGTGAAAGATATTCGCGCATTTCTAGATGCGGTTCTTGATGAGCAATCTTATTTGTTTACGAAAAAGTTCAGTTATGAACCAGATGAACATACGTTTCATGAACTCGATGAGCCTTTTATTCAACTTCTACTCGCAATAAGAAGGAATGAGAAGGTTTATTTGGATTTACCTGATAACTGGGGGCGTTTTACTGAAAACCGTGAATTGATTTTACCCCCACTGACAGCGAACGAGTTTCTTTCAGAGTTTTTAAAGCAAAATCGATTGATTCGGTTTGAATACAATCGGACGCTTTATGAAGAGACCGAGCTTTTTGATGGTGGGTTACCATTTTCGTTTGAAATTGAACAGCGGGATGATGATTACGTACTACAGTTAAATGGGTTTCAAAGTGCCGCTTATTTTCCTACTTATGGATGGTTATTTCATGATGAGAAGCTTTACAAACTGTCGAAAAAACAGCAGTCCTTATTAAGGGATCTGTCTCATTTTCGAAGTGCGGCTAGAAAAAGTGACTTATCCATTTCTCAAACACAGATTGAACCATTCCTTTCTCAGGTCGTTCCAGGTCTCAAAAAGCTTGGGGATGTAACGATCTCTGAACAGATCAATGAAAAAATCATTAACCCTGATTTGCGTGCGAGAGTCTATGTAAATGCAGAAGGACAGCGACTTCTAGTTAACGTTGAATATGAATATGGCGAAGATGTGATCAATCCTTTTAAAGATGATTCCCGGATCGTAAATGACCAGGGAGGCATTGTCTTAAGAGACAGTGAAAAGGAACAAACGATTATGTCTCTTATTGAACAAGCATCACTAAAATTCAACGGTAAAGAGCTATATGCAGAAGATGAAGCGGTGATATTTGACTTTCTTTACTGGACGATCCCAGAACTAAATGACCTTGCTGATGTGTTTCTAACAGAATCTGCACGGGGTTGGTTATTGGATGAATCATCGGCTCCAGTAACATCAGTAGATATGGATCATAGTGGAAATTGGCTTGATGTAAGCTTTGACATGAAGGGATTGGATGAAGAAGAAATCTCTCATATTCTTAAAGCCGTGATCGAAAAAGATCGCTATTATCGCCTTGCGAATGGTGCCTTCGTTTCAATTGAAAATGAAGATTTTCAACATGTTAGTCAGCTATTCGACGACCTGAATATAAAAGAAAAAGATATCGAAAGAGGAGAGCTTCATCTGCCACTCTATAGAGGACTCCAGCTCGACGAAAGAATGAGCGGTGGAAAGCACGCTTCACGTTATAGCAAGGCTTTCCGAGACCTTATCTCTCGTTTAAAGCACCCAGAAGACCTTCAGTTTGATCTTCCTACAGGGCTAGAAGCTGATCTTCGCTCGTACCAAATGACGGGCTATCAATGGCTAAAAGCACTTGCCCATTATCAGTTGGGTGGGATTCTTGCAGATGACATGGGACTAGGTAAGACATTGCAAAGCATTGCCTACTTGCTGTCTGAGAAAAAAGATAATCCAGAAGCGATGGCGCTAGTTGTCGCACCAGCATCACTTATTTATAACTGGAAAAAGGAGTTTGAGAAATTTGCTCCTGGACTTCAGATTGAAGTGAATACTGGTACGCCAAATGAGCGGAAAGAGCTTCTAAGTCAAGGGCTTCAGCCAGATGTTTGGATAACTTCATATCCGACGCTCAGGCAGGATATTGCCCATTATGAAACCATTCAATTTGATTCCGTTATTCTTGATGAGGCTCAGGCAATTAAGAATCCTGCCACAAAGACCTCACAAGCTGTGAGACAGTTAAGTGCTAAGAAGCGGTTTGCACTCAGCGGAACTCCAATTGAGAATTCACTTGATGAACTATGGGCACTTTTTCACTCGATTATGCCTGGATTCTTCCCGGATCAATCCACGTTCAGAAATTTACCACATGAGCGAATTTCGAGAATGGTCAAGCCATTTATTCTAAGACGTGTGAAGAAGGATGTACTTAAAGAGCTTCCTGATAAGATTGAGACGGTTCAAGTATCAGAGCTAACAAAACAGCAAAAAGAACTGTACATTGGCTACTTGCACCGTATTCAGCAGGAAACTAAAGAAAGCCTTGCTGGAGATGGTTTCCAAAAAAATCGCATGAAAATACTGGCTGGCCTTACTCGTTTAAGGCAGCTATGCTGCCATCCGTCTTTATTCGTTGAAAATTACCAGGGTCAATCGGGTAAACTTGAGCAGCTTTTAGATATTGTTACGACATCAATCGAAAACAAGAAACGTCTCCTGATCTTTTCGCAATTCTCGAGCATGTTAAAGATCATTCATCAAAAGCTAACGGATTTAGGCTATTCCGCTTTCTATTTGGATGGTCAGACGCCTTCGAAAGATCGAGTTGAAATGACCGAGCGATTCAATGATGGTGAGAATGAAATTTTTCTTATCTCATTGAAAGCAGGAGGAACAGGTTTAAATTTAACTGGCGCCGATACGGTTATTTTGTATGATCTGTGGTGGAATCCAGCTGTTGAGGAACAGGCTGCGGGACGAGCTCACCGAATCGGACAGAAAAAAGTTGTTCAAGTTATGAGGTTAATTACCCAGGGTACCATTGAAGAGAAAATTTATGAGCTTCAGCAAAAGAAAAAAGAACTCATAGAGAAAGTTATCCAACCTGGAGAAACGATGATCTCTAGTCTATCTGAAGATGAAATAAAAGATATTCTGAGCATCTAATCGCTAGAACTTAAGGCATTTATGTAGTTTGAATAGCTCTTATCAAAGTAACAAACAATACCTTACAGAGGGGTGTTTAGATGGAGGTGTGTGAATTATGTGGAAGAACGGTTACCAAATGCACGCTTCACCATTTAACCCCTAAAGAAGAAGGCGGTTCTTTCAAACCAACCGCCTGGCTATGTGTGCCTTGTCATAAGCAAATCCATGCTCTTTATACGAACAAGGAGCTTGCTATTAGGCTCAATACCATTCCACAGCTCAAAGAAGACGATCGAATTCGTCGTTATTTGAAGTGGATAAAAAAACAGCCAGGAACGAAGAGTGTTAAAACGAAGAAGGCAAACAGTCGAAAGCAGAAAAAATAAATTTTCAAGTCGGTTTTTTATTTAAAATCCTTATAAAATGCAACGTTAATTGAAAAATCTCGAAAATGAGTTAGTTTAGATTCAAAATTCGGTGTTTCGACATTTTTTATAGTGGTATATGTAGATATAGGTAAAAAGGTACTAATTCTTAAGCTATAGGAAAAGAAAATTATTTTAAGTAGAGGTGAAGTGTATGAGAGGAAAAGTATCCTCCGTGTTTTGGAGCACGCTCATTATAAGTTTATTAATGGTTGCTTGGGGAGCGATCTCTCCAGACACATTACAGTCGTTGACGGCGAGTGCCCAAACATTTATTTCGAATAAGTTTGGGTGGTATTATCTAATTCTTGTAACACTGTTAGTTATTTTTTGTGTGTTTATTATTTTCACACCGTACGGGAAAATTAAGCTAGGAAAGCCCGACGAGAAGCCTGAATTTACAAGGTTAAGCTGGTTTGCCATGCTATTTAGTGCTGGTATGGGTATTGGACTGGTTTTCTGGGGTACAGCGGAACCGATGTCCCATTACGCTGTTAATGCGCCTACGGCAGAAACTGGTTCACCCGCTGCCATTAAGGAAGCTTTGCAGTATTCATTTTTCCACTGGGGTATTCATGCCTGGGCAATTTATGCCATTGTGGCGTTAGTTCTTGCATACTTTAAATTTAGACATGATCGTCCCGGCTTAATTAGTGCGACTTTATATCCAATTTTTGGTGAGCGCGTGAATGGTCTTTTTGGTAAAGTTATTGATACGCTAGCGGTTTTTGCAACAATCGTTGGTGTTGCGACAACATTAGGATTTGGTGCCGTTCAAATTAACGGTGGTTTATCGTTCCTAACAGATGTACCAAATAGCTTTAGTACACAGCTGATTATTATCGGCGTCGTTACGGTACTATTCATGATTTCAGCCTGGTCAGGGATCGGAAAAGGAATCAAATACTTAAGTAATGCGAATATAGGATTAGCAGGAGTTCTTTTCCTAGCGATGTTCATTCTAGGACCTACTGTTTATATTCTGAATATGTTTACAGATACAATCGGTTCTTATCTAACCAATTTAATGGCAATGAGCTTCCGTATTGCGCCATTAAATCCAGAGAACCGTGAATGGATTAATAACTGGACAATTTTCTATTGGGCCTGGTGGATTTCATGGTCACCATTCGTAGGGATCTTTATAGCCCGCGTATCAAGAGGAAGAACGATCCGAGAATTTCTCGTAACTGTACTTCTTGTTCCTTCGATTGTTGGCTTCCTATGGTTCTCAACATTTGGGATTTCGGGTATCAACATTCAACAGCAGGGAATTGCTGATATTGCGTCTCTAGCAACAGAGGAATCTCTCTTCGGTATGTTCCAGAATTACCCTCTAGGGCTTATTTTATCAATTATAGCGATAACCCTAATCGGTACATTCTTTATTACTTCAGCTGACTCCGCAACGTTTGTTCTTGGAATGCAAACAACTTACGGTTCCTTAAATCCTGGTACAAGCGTGAAGCTAACGTGGGGGGTTACACAATCAGCTATGGCTGCGGTACTTCTATACACTGGTGGATTACAGGCGTTGCAGAATGTATTGATTCTCGCAGCATTGCCGTTCTCCATTATTATGATATTAATGACCGTGTCCTTCTATAAAGCTTTAAAGAAAGAGAAATATTTAGTGGCGAAAGATCCAAAGCCTAAAAAAGAAAAACGAAAAGAAAAGAAAGCAGGTTCTGAACCTACAGATTCAACTGCACCTGCTACAAAATAGAGATTTGAGGCGATAAGGATTTCCTTATCGTCTTTTTTCTTTTTTGCATATACTAATTTGACTCATTGAATTGATTAACATAAACCGTAAAGAATTCAATATGTCACTATCCTCATTCATTAACTCAGGTGTCGGTCGCTCAATCTTTACTTTTACCCTCCGCCGTTATAAAATGATTTAGCATATAGGATATTATGGATAAGTGGGGATGAAAGATGACGGTAAGGTTGCAATCCGCAAGTGAAAAAATCCTCGATCGTAAAGAGGAAATTGCACATTTAATTACAGTAGAGCAAAATAAAAAATTCCCAGATCAATTGGAGAGTCTATCTAATGAACTGCTCCCAATGCGTATTGAATTGGTCACCGTCTATGCTAAAGCGTTAGCGCTTGATGACGTTGAGAGTGAGCAGAAGATTAAAGAGTGGGGTATTGAGACTGGGGAAGAGTGTGCAAGAATCGGAACAACGCTTGATGCGATGTTAAGTGAGGTGCCTCATTATCGCAATTTTATAGGTGAAGTATTGAAGGAATATGCGATTGAGCAAGGCATGGGCATTGAAGAGCTTTATGAAATGATTTCAAAGCTAGATTATACAATGAATTTGGTCGTTTATTACTTTAGTATTCCTTATGTTGACTATCAAACAAATTTACTTGAGCAGTCTCGTAAAGAGATTCTTGAATTGTCAGCACCAGTCGTGCCTATTATGGATGGCGTTGCCGTTCTACCTTTGATTGGAACGATTGATACATACCGGGCGAAGTTAATCATGGAGGAATCTCTTCATCAATCCGTGAATCTCAATCTTAATTATTTTGTAATCGATCTCTCAGGGGTTCCCATCGTTGATACATTTGTCATTCAACAGCTCTTTCAAATTATTGAAGCTCTTAAGCTTGTTGGAGTGGAAGCGAGAATTAGTGGAATCAAACCAGAAATAGCCTTATCAGTCGTAAAGCTAGAAACAAATTTTGGTCAGGCCAACACATACTCAACATTAAAGCGAGCACTAGCCGATTTAGTGAATATGTCTTAAGTGAAACTGCCCTCACATTATGTGAAGGGCAGTTTTTATCAAGGTTGATAACCCCACTCATCCATATTAAATTGTAAAAAAAGATAAAACGACCTTACGATTAGATAACAAAAAACGGGACAAGTGGTTTAGAAAGCGGAAAATATGTGAATGGTTAACTATTGGATAAATGAAAGCTGGTGATTCTATGCTTACGGAACTATTTAATAAATCCAAACATACTGTTGTTTTAACAGGGGCAGGGATGAGTACAGAAAGCGGTTTGCCTGACTTTCGATCTGCACTCGATGGAATGTGGAATGAGGTAGACCCGCTTCAATTTGCAAGCAGAGATGCGATGAAATACGAACGAGATTTATTTGTTCGATTCTATAAGCAACGAATACAAAAGCTAAACGAAGCTTCTCCTCATAGTGGTTACTATCATCTTGCTGATTGGGAACGAAGCGGAAAGCTTGGTTGTATTCTGACTCAAAACGTTGATGGGTTTCATCAGTTGGCCGGTAGTCAAAACGTTGCGGAAATGCATGGCTCATTGCGATCGATTTATTGTGATGAATGTGGAGAAAAAGCTTCAAGTGAAAGATACATGAATGATGATTTTGTCTGCCACTGCGGGGGATTGAACAGACCTGGCATTGTATTATTTGGTGAACCACTTCCAATGAACGCGATTCATCAGGCGAAAGTGGAAGCGAAGAAGGCTGATCTATTTATCGTTCTAGGATCTTCACTAGAAGTATCACCCGCGAACGTATTCCCGATGGAAGCGAAACGTAACGGTGCTAAGTTAGTTATTGTTAATCAGGAGGAAACAGGGTATGACAAGGCCGCTGACCTTGTTATTCATGATAAAATAGGCAAGGTTCTAAATGATCTTGCAGAAGCTAAAGCACAATAGAACATGGAAACATAAAAAAATGCCGATGGATATCGGTGTTTTTTTATGGTCGAATTTACACTATTTTTCAAACATATTTAATAGTAAGATAAAAAGAGATAGAAAGGAGATGTCGGTGTTTGATAGTATTACAACCAATGAATGATTATGATTATAAACAATTTCTTGAAGTTTCGATTGATAGTTATGCAGCAGAAAAAGCTTCGGCAGGAAACTGGAAAGAAGAAGAAGCGTATGAAAAGTCTAAGCAGGAATTTGAACGATTATTGCCTAAAGGAAGGCATACCGAAGATCATTTCCTGTATACCATTGTAAATGCAGCTATAGAGGAAAAGGTAGGAATCTTATGGGTAAAGGAGGATAACGAAGCAAAGGAAGCATTTATCTATGAGTTTGCAGTAAATGAAGATAAGCAAGGTAGAGGCTTTGGAACTGAAGCCATAAAGGCACTGGAAGTATTGTTAATGGAAAAAGACATTGAAGGACTTTCGCTTCATGTTTTTGGTCATAATACAAAAGCAATTCGCCTTTATGAGCGATTAGGATTTAAAACAACTAATATTAATATGAAGAAAAGCTTATAACTAAATTCTTATTTGTCTAATTGAAATGATGGGGGGAGGATCTAAAATTGAATGAACTGAAACGGATGACTGTTTTTTGTGGATCTAGTGAGAATGTTGATAACCACTATTTTGAAGCCGTTGAGCAGCTTGGCAAGGAGCTTGCAGAGAAGGATATTGAAGTGGTTTACGGTGGGGGAAATGTCGGGCTAATGGGGGCGCTAGCAAGATCGGTTTTAAAAGCTGGAGGCAAAGTGACAGGGATCATTCCTCGTAAAATATATGATAATGTGACTCACATAGAGCTATCGAACTTAGTTATAGTCGATACAATGCATGAACGTAAAGCCAAGATGTATGAGTTAGGAGATGCTTTCATAGCGTTACCTGGTGGAATTGGAACCCTTGAAGAATTAACGGAGATATTCACCTGGTATCAGCTTGAATATCATAATAAACCGATTGGACTCCTGAATACAAAAGGCTATTATGAACGCTTTTATCTCATGCTTGAGCACATGGTAGAGGAAGGCTTTCTTCATAAGCAATATATGG
The DNA here is from genome assembly GCF_056173695.1 of Anaerobacillus sp. 63XJN7_5_ISO-PGPR-S23-430. Taxonomy (NCBI): domain Bacteria; kingdom Bacillati; phylum Bacillota; class Bacilli; order Caryophanales; family Bacillaceae; genus Anaerobacillus; species Anaerobacillus sp. 63XJN7_5_ISO-PGPR-S23-430. The sequence goes on from NZ_CM149686.1 coordinate 1,430,950, forward strand.
AGCCGTTGCTTACAGAAGAAAACCCTGAGAAACTTGTTGCGATGATAAGTCGACATTCGGTTCCTATGATGAATAAATGGAAGCAGGATGATATAAGTGATCGCATTTAAATACCGGACATTCCGGTATTTTTTTGTGCTTTCCTATACTTAAAAGTATGATTGTTTATTCAATAAACACGCCTGAATTAATTAAGTATTCAGACGAAAAAGAAGGGATTATCTCTGTGAAAATGGAACTATACATACGCAAACCAAATATAAGAGAAGAAAGATGTGGAGGTTTCTAAATGTATATAACCATCGGTTCTTTATTCCTTCAAACGGTAAAAAAGTATGGTAAGAAAGAAGCGCTAGTTGATGTAGATCGAAATATAAGATGGACGTATAAGGAATGGAATAGTGAAGTGAATCGCCTCGCTAATGCTTTATTAGATGCAGGAGTTAAAAAGGGAGATCGGGTATCGACCTTTTTATTTAACACTGTGGAATTAGCTACGCTTTATTTTGCTAGTGCGAAAATAGGAGCTGTCATTAATCCAATTAATTTTAGATTGAAATCTAATGAGATCGCTTACATTATTGAAGATGCGAAGCCATCAATATTCCTATTTGAACGTGCTCTCGAACCGATTGTTTCAGAGATACAGTCTCAGTATCCGAATGTTTCTTTCTGGTCAATCGATGATCATGAACCCTCATACGCCGAGAGCTACGAGAAACATGTTCGTCTTTCGCATGATCAAGAGCCAGTAGCTGAAGTAGATGAGAACGATACGTATGCGATTATGTATACGAGTGGAACGACTGGTAGACCTAAAGGTGTCATGCATCGCCATCGTAATATGTTAGAGCAAAGCATCTTATGTGGAGCCTCTTTAAAGCTTACACAAGCCGACCGGGGACTTGTGGCAGCGCCAATGTTCCACTGTGCAGAATTGCACTGTAACTTTTTACCGAGAGTACACTTTGGTGCAGCAAATGTTATTGTTCATCAATTCGAACCGAAGAAAGTACTTGAAGTCATTCAAAACGAGAAAATTTCAGTTTTCTTTGCGGCTCCAACGATGTGGAATATGATTCTTCAAGAAGATTACGGTAAATATGATCGAAGTAGTTTAAGGGTAGGGCTTTATGGTGCTGCCCCAATGGCGCCTTCTCTTGTCGTTTCGGTAAAAGAAAAGCTTGGTATTCATTTAATTCAAGCTTACGGGATGACTGAAATGGGCCCAGCTGTAACATTTCTTGATGAGCACGAACAGTTAACAAAAGTAGGTTCTGCAGGAAGAGCAGCCTTAAACCATGAAGTAAGGGTTGTTCGTCCAAATGAACGAGGTCCTTCAGAACCTGATGACGTGCTTCCCCCTGGAGAAGTAGGTGAAATTATTGTAAAAGGACCATGTATGATGATGGGATATTTTAATCGCCCTGATGCATCGAATGAAGCGATGTATAAAGGGTGGTATCATTCAGGAGATCTCGGCTATATGGATGAAGATAGCTACCTTTACGTTTCGGATCGGGTGGATGATATGATTATTTCTGGTGGGGAAAACGTCTATCCGAGAGAGGTGGAAGATGTTCTCCATGGTCATGAAGGAGTTTTAGATGTGGCGGTACTAGGGCAGCCAGATGAGAAGTGGGGAGAGATCGTCACCGCTATTATTGTGAAGAAAGCGGAAGGGTTAACAGAGGCAGAACTCGATCGTTATTGTAAAGAAAGTCCAAACCTTGCTGACTATAAGCGCCCTCGGAAATATTTATTCTTAGAAGAACTTCCGCGAAATGCTAGCGGCAAAATACAAAAGTTCCGCTTGCGAGAAAAGTATCAAGTTAAAACAAATGAATCCTAAACGCTAAAACTAGCTAAGAACGGGGATGCTATTAAAGCAATATTAGATAATAGTGTTAATCCTTCGATAAATGACTCATTCACGTGTAAATGGATTTTGTTCTTTTATATTGGACAGGGATTGCGAAAGACCTGTATAATTGAAAAATTGTAGGAAGGAAGCGGGCATTCGCTCGCTTTTTTCAATGATTCGTATATTCATGAATTTTGAAATGGCGTACATACTAACATCGAATAGGAGGAGTTGCTCATGATTAAATTATTTACGGATAGTGATCTTGATGGAACGGCCTGTGCTCTTATTGCCGAGTTGGCATTTGAGAATGAAGCTGAGATCACACATTGTACATATCGTAATTTAGATGACAGGGTAGAATCATTTCTTCTACAAAACAGCGGAGATCCGGTGTTCATTACTGATTTATCTGTGAATGAGCATGTTGAAAAACATTTGGAGGAGCGTTATCAAAAAGGAAGTCATGTCCAAATGATCGATCATCATGCTACAGCGATGCATTTTAACGATTACGAATGGGGTTTTGTTGATCCAGGTGAAGATAAAAAAACGTGTGCCGCAACACTTTTTTATCAGTTTCTGTTGGAGAAAGAGAAAATTGAGCGCTTGGAATCGTTAGAACAGTTTCTTGAGCTTGTACGAAAGTACGATACTTGGGAATGGGAAGAGGATAATGAGGTCGATGCGAAACGATTGAATGATCTATTTTCTATTATGGGAAGAGAAACATTTAAATCCGAGATGCTGAGGCGTTTAACGCGAGATCCCGATTCCTTTGCTTTCAATGAATCAGAAGAAATGATTCTTGATCTAGAGGAGCGGAAAATCGAGCGTTACATTCATCAGAAAAATCGTCAGCTCGTTCAAATGGAAGTGGATGAATACTGTATCGGTCTTGTTCATGCTGAATCGTATCATTCAGAACTTGGTAATGAGTTAAATAAGCGAAATCCACATCTTGATTTCATTACGATCATCAATGATGGAAGCCGACGACTTGGTTTTCGAACGATTCATGATGAAGCAGATGTCTCTGAATTTGCTTCACGTTATGGAGGCGGAGGCCACCCTAAAGCTTCAGGTTGTGAAATGAATGAAGACACGTTTGGTATTTTTGTAGCGCCATCATTCGCTCTTAAGCCACTTCGTAAAGATCCTGAACGGAATAAGCTCAATGAGCGAAACAGTGAAAGTGGCTCTTTCTATGAGAATCATGAAGGGAAAATCATCTACATTCGTCCTAGTCGAAATGATCAGTGGGAAATCATGTGCCGCGGCGAGGTTGAAAAGAACGACTTCGAACACTTTGAGGATGCAGAACGATACGTCAAACGCTCTTATCATGCGTGGCTCCGTTCTGATAAGGAAGTCGTGGAAGACTTTGTCCGTATTCTTCCTCTTACAAAGAAACAAATCATCGATCGCTATCACTATATGATCAAGTCAATGCTTCATCAAGAAGAAGACGCTCTTAGCTGAGCGTCTTTTTCATATAGAATTCACATCGATTTTTCATCATTTTGTTTTCTTATTTCGTTAAAATAAAAGGATAGAAAGAGGCACAGTCGTTTTGTGTCTATGAGGTAATCCTGAATGAAAAAAGCTAGCTTCCTATTTGTTTTCTTCCTATTATTTTATTTGTATGGTAGCATGCGAAACCACGAAGCCATTTTTGAAGACGACGAGGGAGAGAACTCTTGGCGCTGATCAGTGCACAAAATCTGTTTCTTTTCTTTGATCCCGGGGTATAGAAGGTTACATGCCCATGGCACTCAACCATAGCGTTGCGAGCATGCATAATGGGTGTGAAAGGAGAAATCAGTGAAGCGAATGATCTTTAACAATCGCTATTCGCAAGTCCTTTACCAGACACAGAAAGCCAGGGAACGATGCTTAAAGTTTGAGAAGAAACCGTACATTAGGACGATCGCGACCGCTACTGGATTCTCAGAAGAAGAGATCTTAGAATCTCTCGAATTTGGTGATGTCGATTACATCATGAAGCTGCGTTTGCACTATAGCTAGACGTAACGTTGTGCGTTGTAGAGCCATTAGGGCATGTAACTCTTAGGTGAACTTTGTTCATAAAGAGAGCGGCTATCAGTGTAGCTGGAGGCTGATTATTTCAAAATGAAATAATCAGCTTTTTTTGTGTTTTTAACGTGACGCCTTTTAGAAAAAATAACTATTTTTCAAAAATAATGGAACCTTTTTCTGTTAGAGTCGTAGAAAGAGATGACATTATTTTGAAAGGTTGTGTACATAATGAACGAAGATTATGAAGAAAAAGGAAATGTAGCAAAGCCATCACTACTTGGAATGATTTGGAGTCCTGGAGAACAGTTAAGCCATATCCGACAAGCTCCTAAAGTATGGTTGCCCTTACTCGTTGTTACGGTATTATCACTGATCGGCGGGTGGTTGATGATACTTGGGCCAGGATTCGAAGAGCAGTTCGCTACAGGGGATTTACAGGGAGAAAATGTTGACGGTCTTATTTTATTTACTAAAATCATTACAATCGTGTCGGTTGGCGTTGGTCCGGTATTATCCATCCTCGTTGGTAGCTTTATTCTTTGGTTGATTAATAAAGCAACAAGCTCAGAAGCTACGTTCAAACAATTCTTCTCGATGAATACGTATATTGGGTTTATTGGAGCAATAGGTGCTGTTCTTAATGGACTTATTATTGCTATTGTCGGAGGCACAGTTGATAAGCTCTACACAAGTCTTGGTAGTTTAGTAAGTGGAGATGGATTTCTAGGTGGATTTCTGAATGGTATTGAGATCTTTGGAATCTGGACGATTATACTGACGGCTCTAGGTCTTCGCATTACTGCTAAATGGCCCAAAGGACTCGTATGGACAATCGCTATTATCCTTTTTGTTTTTACAATTGGCGGCGCCGTAATCACTGGTGTAACGAATAATATGTCAGGAATATAAGCAATGAAAAAGAAGATTTGGATTGCAATCGCTGTTGTTTTAGTCATTGTTATTGTAGTAGGTGTGAACATTTATCGGACTTATGCGGATAGCACGGCTACTGTTGAAGCTGAAAAAGCTATAAAGGAAGAAATAAATTCCACAGTTATGACTCCTGGAACGTTAGCAATGGCTGATGAAAGCACCCTTTATCAGGATCCTGCTAAGGGTGAAGTGAAGGAGGTTCTTGTTAAAGAAGGAGACTCCGTAAAAAAAGGAGATTCAGTACTTACATACGAGAATCAGGATTTAGAAATGGAGAAAGAGCAGAACGATATTAACATCGAGTCGCTATATCTACGAATCAATTCACTTGATAAACAAGAAAAGCGTTTAAACGAGAAAAAAAGCGACTTAGCTGATAAAGCTGGAGAAGAAGCAGCAGAAACGATGGAAGCAGAGCTTGATCAAGTGAAAATGGATAAGCGGATGGCGAATCTTGACTTACGTCAGGCATTATTGCAGCAAGATCGTTTGAAGCAGAAAATAAGCGAACTTGAAGTAACAAGTGACATTAGCGGTGTTGTGTTAGAAGCCAATGATGCAAACGCACCGCAGTCGACTCAAATGGAAAAGCCTCTTTTGCGAATTGGAAGCATGGAAAACCTTATCGTCGAAGGAACGCTTTCTGAATACGATACGTTGAACATTGAATCAGGTCAAAAAGTTACGATTACAACAGATGTGCTACCTGACGAAAAATGGGAAGCGGAAGTAATGGATGTAGGCTATTTACCGGAAGCATCGGGTGCTGAATCAAACGCTTCTGCTGTTCAATATCCGGTTACGGTTACATTAAAGAAGCCAGAAGAGTTGAATTTAAACCCAGGGTTCCAGATGATTCTTGAAATTGAAACGGAATCGCATGAAGCATTAACACTTCCATTTGAAGCGGTTCAGCAAGATGGGGAAGAATCATTTGTCTTTATTGTGGAGAAAGGCAAAGCTGTGAAACGCGAAATTGAAACAGGTTCTTCTACAACGAAGCGGATTGAAATTACGAAAGGGATCTCGACGGAAGAACAAGTTATCATCAATCCGCCGGATAAGCTTAAAGACAATATGGAAGTGACCGTAAAATGATCCAACTTGATGAGATTACAAAAAGCTATACCCTTGGTAAGGAATCGGTCAATGTTCTTAGAGGAATTAGTTTGGAAATTAATAGTGGTGAATTTGTTGCCATTATGGGCCCGTCTGGATCAGGTAAATCAACCTTAATGAATATAATTGGTTGCCTTGATCGCCCAACAACTGGATCTTATTTCTTAAATGAAGAAGATGTGTCGAAACATAAAGATCAGGAGCTAGCGAAAGTTCGAAATCAATCCATTGGTTTCGTGTTTCAACAGTTTCAATTATTACCAAGACTAACAGCGCTCAAAAATGTGGAACTTCCTATGGTTTATGCTGGTGCTTCGAAAAAAGAACGAGAAGAGCGCGCTAGAGATGCTTTGACGAAGGTCGGACTACAGGATCGAGTCGAACACCTTCCAAATGAACTCTCAGGCGGCCAGAAACAGCGTGTCGCTATTGCAAGAGCACTTGTGAATGATCCGTCTCTTATTCTTGCTGATGAGCCTACAGGAGCCCTTGATACGACTACTAGCGTTGCGATCATGGATTTGTTCGTTCAGCTTAATAAAGAAGGAACGACGATTGTTGTCGTCACACATGAACCAGAAGTAGCCGAGTATGCAAACCGTGTGATCTACGTGCGGGACGGTTTGCTAGGGCAGAATCCTCTTGCGAACAGGGGGCATACAACGTGAGTCTTTGGGAAAATATCAAAATGGCTTTGACGTCAGTCAAAGCCCATAAGATGCGTTCCATCTTAACGATGCTTGGCATTATCATCGGAGTTGCTGCCGTGATTGTCGTTGTTGCTATTGGGCAGGGCGGAGAGGCGATGCTTAAGTCTCAAATAGCCGGTGATGGAAACACGATTGAAGTATTTTACCAGCCTTCTGAAGAAGAAATGCAGCAGGGGAAATGGGAAGATAATCCCTTTACACAGGAGGATATCCGTCAGTTAGAGGGAGTGGAAAAGGTCTCGAATGTTGTGGCCTCTTCCTCTGAATTTTCTACCGCTCGACTTCGAGAAGAAGAAGCCGAAACTTCAATTACAGGTATCAATGAAGCTTATTTAGATGTGAACCAACTAAAAGTAGAAGAAGGACGTTCTTTTACAAGTGCTGATTTTCTCGGTGGTCGAAGAGTAGCCGTTGTAAGTGCAGCGATGCAGGAAGAATTATTCGAAGGTAAATCACCAATTGGAAAAATCATTCGAATTGGTGTTCAGCCTGTTGAAGTGATTGGGGTGCTTGAGAAACCAACAGGGCTTTTTGCGTTCGGTTCAGTAGAAACGTACATTCCTTGGACGGCAATGCGAAATATGCTCGGAACGAGTAACTACAGTCAGGTGACACTTCAAGTCGAGAACGCTGATGATATTCAACCGATTGGAGACCGTGCAACGTTATTATTAAATCAGCTACACGATACAGATGATTCTTATCAAGTTATTAATATGGAAGAAATTGCGCAAGGAATTGGGCAGGTAACGACCATTATGACAACCATAATTGGAAGTATTGCTGGAATTTCGCTTCTTGTAGGTGGCATTGGTGTGATGAACATTATGCTCGTTTCTGTAACGGAGCGAACGCGTGAGATTGGAATTCGCAAGTCTTTAGGAGCGACAAGGCAACAAATCTTGCTTCAGTTCCTCGTCGAATCCATTATTTTAACGTTAATTGGAGGAATCATTGGTATATTGCTAGGATCTGGTACAGCTTATCTTGTCTCCTTTTTTGCAGACTGGCCATCGTTAATCTCATGGCAGGTCGTTTTAGGAGCCGTCGTCTTTTCCATGTTTATTGGGATTGTATTTGGTTTATTACCAGCGAACAAAGCCTCAAGATTAGACCCAATTGATTCCCTTCGTTATGAATAATAAGAAAGAGGATGAGCCGGCTCATCCTCTTTTTTGCGTTAACTATTCGAAGTTTGACGATGTTTTGTTAAAGCGACCTTAATTTGAAAGTAAGTAAACGATTCGGGTAGTGCTTCTTTAATTGGCTTTAGTTTATCAAACCCTACATCTGCCGCTTTCTCAAGAATCTGATGCTCTGTTTCCTGATCGATGAGACGGCTTGTATCTTCAAGTAAACCTTCTTCCATTGCCTTTAGTAGATGACTCTCGACGGTGGTTGGACTTAACGAACGCGCTGCTGAGATGTTTGGAATGTCTTTACCTTCATCAAATAATTTTAATGAGGCTTTATGACTCGCATCCTCTGAAGACGTAGGTTTCGCTGATTTTGCCGATGAGAGTAGCTCTAGAAAGACTTCGCCATATTTATCAAACTTCATATCCCCGACGCCCTTGATCTCAAGCATTTCTTCACGTGTGGAAGGGATTTTGGCGCTCATTTCTCGCAAGGTACTATCGGCAAACACTACGTATGGTGGCACGTTGTCACGGTCGGCAATTTGCTTTCGTAGCGTCCGCAGCTGAGTAAAGAGCTGATCATCCTCTTCAATCGCTACTGGTTTACGAGCTACTTTCTTATAAATGTTTTCCTGGCCTTTTAACACAGGTAATGTTTTCTCCTGTAGAACGAGGGTGGGGTACTTACTATCAGTTAAAAGAATATATTGTTCGGCTGTTAGAAAATCAATCATATCCACAATATCCTGCTGAGTGAGATGTTTTAATAAACCAAAAGTTGAAACGCTGTCGAGTCGAAGTTCGTTCAAGCGTTTTGATTTTGATCCTTTCAGAACCTGTGCAATGATTGTTTTCCCAAATCGTTCATTCACTCGTTTAATCGTTGAAAAAATCATTTGGGCTTCACGGGTAATGTCAACCGCTTCTCTGTCATCAACACAATTGCTACATTTACCACATTGATAGCCTGGCCGCTCATCTCCAAAATAGTGAAGAATGGTTCCTTGGAGGCATTTTTCAGTATGACAATAATCTACCATCGCTTTTAATTTGGCGAGATCAGCGGATTTACGTTCAGGTTCATGTTGGTTCTGATCAATGAGAAACTTCTGCACATGAATATCACCAGGAGAAAAGAGAACAAAGCAATCACTTTCTTCTCCATCACGCCCAGCTCGCCCTGCTTCCTGGTAGTAAGATTCCATGTTCTTTGGAAGGTTGTGATGAATCACAAACCGAACATTCGATTTATCAATCCCCATCCCAAAAGCATTAGTTGCGACCATAACGGAAATGTTATCGAATAGAAATTCCTCTTGCGCTGTTTTGCGCTGCTTTTCTGTCATACCAGCGTGGTACTTGCCAACTTTGATGCCCTGTTTGTGTAAGGAAGCGTAAAGCTGATCTGCTTCCTTTCTAGTGGCGGTATAGATAATACCGGATTCAGAAGCGTTTTGGCTAAGGTATTTATCGATAAATGATTTTTTCTTCTCTCCTTTAATAACAGAGAAGTGCAAGTTTTCCCTGGCAAATCCGGAGATAAAGGTTTGCTCTGGGGTTATGTTTAAGATTCGCTGAATATCCTGAATAACTTCAGGTGTTGCCGTAGCTGTTAAAGCAACGACGGGAGGCTGCACTTCAAAGTGATGAAGCATCTGGCTAATCTTCATATAACTAGGTCTGAAATCATGCCCCCACTGGGAAATACAATGGGCCTCATCGACGGCAATTAGCGAAATCTTAGTCCGCTTAAGCAACCGCTGAAACGTTGGTGCTTCTAAGCGTTCTGGAGCGACGTACAGTAACTTTATTTCTCCACTTTCAGCTTCAGCCATACGGTCTCTAATTTCAGTCTCTGTAAGTGAGCTATTAATATAGGCAGCTTCTATACCGTATCCGGCAAGCGCATCAACCTGATCTTTCATTAGTGAAATTAGCGGTGAAATGACGATCGTTAATCCATCTGATAGAAGAGCAGGAATTTGGTAACAAATTGATTTACCTCCACCAGTAGGCATAATGCCAAGCGTATTATAGTTAGATAGAACACTTGAAATGATCTGTTCCTGTCCACCTCGAAATTGATCATACCCAAAATGATGTTTAAGTTGTTCTCGTGCTTGTTGGAGCATCGTATCTTCCTTTCTGGTTCGTCAGAAGTTCGTTTGCTTTTCTCATCTTACCGTACCCGTTGAATTGTGTATAGACAACCTCCGTGATTCTTTAAAAATGGAAATGATCACTGCAAAGGTTAACGAACAAGATTACTAAAAGCAGTCATTAATCATTCTTTCAGTATTAATATAGGATAAATGTTTAGGAAATGGGCAAAATGGTAGAATGTGCAAATAAAAAGTGGTTTTTAAGCGTAATCAAAGGGGAACATGAGTATGGTGGACTGGTTTGAAGTTATACTAAGATCTTTGTTTATTCTTATCGGACTATTTTTCATCACAAAGCTTCTAGGGAAAAAGCAATTATCTAAACTTTCCTATTTTGAATATATTGTTGGCATCATTATTGGTGACATTGCCGGTAGTTTATCAATGGACATCGAGGTAAGCGTTATTCACGGTATAACGAGTCTGTTAATATGGACGCTTGTTTCTGTGTTACTCAGCTATTTATCGATGAAAAATAAAAAAGTAAGAGATTTCGTGGAAGGAAAAGCACGAATTTTTATAAAAGATGGCAAGATCCTTGAGGACAACTTAAAGAAAGAGCGTTTTACAATTGATGAACTGCTAGAAATGCTCCGCAAAAAAAGCGTCTTTTCTGTAAATGAGGTAGAGTTTGCACTATTTGAAGCGGATGGAGAGCTCAGCGTTTTACTAAAGCGAGATTATCGGATGATACGACCATCAGAACTGTGGCTTCATCTTCCCGAAGAGAAAGAGCCTAAAACCGTAATTATGGATGGAGAAATCATTAAAGGAATGCTCATTGAAGTAGGGAAGAGCGAAGAGTGGCTGAGAAGCTACCTAATAGACAAGCAGGTGGTAGTAGAAGATGTTTTTCTTGCGCAGCTTCACTCTGATGGAAAGCTAACGCTTGATTACTATGAAGATGGTATTTCGGAAGTTGAATAGCACAATGGAGGATGTTATGGAAAAAGAAGGATCGTTCCGATCAAAAGAAGAGCTTATCGTGCTTCTTCTAGATCGTGGAATATATAAAGTGAAGCACAAGCAATTATACGAGTGCTCCCAAACAGAATTGTACTACTACTATCTTTCTATAACGAGAGATAAATTACAACGATTAACTACAAAGGTTAGTTCGTAACAGCTTCTATTTAGAAGCTGTTATTTTTATGAATGAATGGTCTTATAATAAGAATTTGTTCGAATAGTGTAAAGAACATTTTAATAAAGAAATAGAGTCATTTTGTCTAGTTTTGGCGAAAGCCTTCACAAGTCATAAAATAATTTGGATAATAGAGCTTGTACTTAAACCGATAGGAGGGGTGACGAACTTTGTTATATGTTAAACAGGACGCAAAAGAAGAATTGCTTCACTGGATAAAGCGTAAGCAAGAGGAAATGATTGAGATTGGTACATCTAAAGGAATTTCACATAAAGAAACTTTACAGTGTAGTCAGGAGTTGGATGATTTACTAACTTCGTATCAACGTTTGGCCTCCGTCAACCAACTTAGAAGTTAACCTTTGGATCGAGTGAAAAATGGCTTCCTTAACGACTGGTGGATAATCGTTTTGGAACTCACGAATACAATCACGAATTTGTTGAATTAGTATAATCTCCTCACGAACTGCATCGTTCATTTCAACATCCTCCTCGAGATTCAGTTTATACACCAATCATGACAAATTAGATGCTAAATCGTCAATCCTTTTTACTTAAAATCGTTCAAATGTTCTTATAAAATTCATTATTTTCTGTTAAATTAAGTCTTTTGTACTATATGGCTTGTATGACCTACATAATGTTCTTTAATTTTCTTAAAAAAATTTCATACAATGTTTGAACAAATGGCTCAAAAATTATATACTAGAAAGGACGGGTTTTGGTGCCCATTAATATGTGGCCCCAAACCTCTGTTTATTTCTATAACATTCATTTAACGTAAATGATGATTTGATTGATAAAGGAGGTCTAGCAATGAAGGAAGGAATCCATCCAAAATACCAGCAAGTTGTATTTTTAGACGTTAGTACTGGTTTTAAGTTTCTAACTGGTTCTACTATGGGATCTAACGAAACGATTGAGTGGGAAGACGGTAGCGAATATCCACTAATCAAAGTTGATATTAGTTCTGAATCTCACCCATTCTACACTGGTCAGCAGCGCTTTAACGATGCTGGTGGTCGTGTTGAAAAGTTCAAAAAGAAATACAACCGCTAATAAAAGTAGAAAACACTCTGAGGAGTGTTTTCTTTTTTTGACTAAAAATATACGATGAAAGTGATCGGAGCATTTATAAAACTTTCAAAACGATAAAAGCTGTTTTCGTAACTTTGATAATGCGCTTTTTCTCCAGGATTTCACTGCTTCAATGCTCACTCCTTCAACCCCAGCTAATGTCTTAAGGGATTCCCCGCCCAAAACGACCATGTTCACCCATTTACTCTGCTTTTCTGTAAGATTACTTAAGTCTAGTTCAGGTAATAGAGTTTGTTGATGAACTGGTAGCCTTTCTTCATATTCACTCCAATCTGAGTGAAGAGCGAGCTGTTTAGACAATCGTATTTCTTGGCGACATTCATCAATTAGCTTTCCACGGACTTTCATGTAGGCGTAAGATGAAAAACTTCCTTTCCCATGTTGATAGCTTTCAGCACATTCCCATAGGGCGATCATGCCTACCTGTTCATATCTCATATAATGGTTTGTAAGATGAAGCTTTTTAATCTGACTTTTGATGAGTGGCATGTATTGTTCAACCAAATCTTCAAATACGCTATCTTCCAATGAAATTTTCTCCTGAAATCAGGTGCACCTTACTTTTATTCCGCCGGTAAATCAGACGATACGTGAATAAGAGAGAAGAGTCATATGAGCAAACTTAGAGTTTTGTCTAGGAGAATCGGTATGTACATCACGTCATGCTTGTGAGAATGGGGAGTACAGCTATACTCATAATTACCTAACAGGGAATCTTTCCTTTTTCATATTCGGTATACCAAAATCTTAAAGAAACATAAAAAAACGATCTAAGATTAGATCGTTTTCGGAGGAGAGGACTTATGCTTTTCGATAGCAAAGCTGGGCGTTAATGCCTTTTAATTGAAGTTCGCGGACAATACGTCTTAACTCTTCTTTTGTTAGGAGCGGCTCTTTCACAATCTTCCACCTCCACTAATTTGGGATTACTGATCGAGTTCCAGTGCGTCAATAAGTGCAGTCTTATATAAGTCAAGTTCGGAGAATCCTTCAAACTGATGTAGCATTCCTTTAAAGATAAAGCGACGCGGGTTTGGATCACTTACTTCCTTCTTCAGAAATTGAATGGTTTCAAGCAGCTCTTTACGCTGGTTTTCTTGAATGTTCATTCGATTAATCAACGTAGCCATTTCATTCAATATATGAGAAGGGGATTTTCGCTCGCACCCATCTGAATGACTCATGTTCTGGAAGATTGCAGAGGCATGATCCAATGAGAGGAAGGGGGCAGTGTTATTTTCTAACATACCGCTTACCATGTCATTCAAGCGACTTAATATAAAGCGTGGAAGATACTCCAGGTCTAAGTCAGCATTCTGTAAGACAATTAGCTTAATATAGGAGGAGTACATACCATCTAGGAGCAAAACACAGTCCGGGAGAATCGGAGTAATCCGATCGCCATATAAGTCTTGAATGCTACTCGCTAACGTTTCAAGGGACTCCATTCTTATCTTAAGAATTAAATCGTCTATTTCTTTGTTCATCGAAATAGCTTGTTCCCTGAATTGCATAATAATAAACTCTTTATGATGCAAAATTTCTTGTGCCTGAACGTAAAGCAGCTTCTCAAGCCGTTCTTCAGGGGTGAAGGAATCTAATTTCGCTTCTGATATTTTCTTTTTTAATTTCTCATAATAATAAGCGAAAATGGAATAAAGCACATCATCTTTAGATTGGAAGTGGAGATAGACGGCTCCTTTAGAAATTCCACTTTCATTAGCGATTTCCTGTATAGACGTGGAATGGAATCCTTTTTTGGCAAAAAGCTGCATCGCCGTTTCAAGGATTACTTTCTTTTTTTCATTCATCTTACACCTCTGTTCGCCAGTAATTTTACTGACCGGGTTTTGATGACCGATTGGTCACATCTATTATATCATGTTCAAGATTTTTTTCCTAATCTCATTTTTTACGTATATTTTACAGTGATTTGTAAACAAAATAACTTGAATTATAACGTTTAATTAAGTATAGTTATTGTGTAATGACCGGTCAGTCATAGCAGAAGTAGAAAAAAGGAGTGGAAGCTGCTTGAGAAAGCTGATTCAATTTTCATTAAATAATAAGTTTGCAGTTTGGTTATTAACGATTATCATAACCGCTGCCGGATTATACTCAGGGTTTAATATGAAGATGGAGACTATTCCAAATATTAATACCCCGCTCGTGTCCGTGACGACAGTGTATCCTGGTGCAACACCAGAAGAAGTGTCTGATAAAGTATCAGAACCAATTGAAAACAAAGTGGAAAGTCTCCCAGGAGTGAAGGTCGTTAGTTCATCTTCATTTGAAAATGCTTCGAATGTGCAAATTGAATATAATTTCAGTAAAAACATGGATGAAGCTGAAGATGAAGTAAGGGAAACCATTCAGTCACTTTCATTACCTGAAGAAACGCAAGACCCAGACGTGTCACGACTAAGTTTTAATGCTTTCCCAGTCATGTCACTAAGCGTTTCAGAGAAAGATCGTTCACTTACAGAATTAACCCAGCGTGTAGAAGATGATGTACTTCCAGCTGTTGAAGGCGTGGAAGGCGTTTCTTCTGTATCGATTGCTGGGCAGGAAGTCGAAGAAGTATCCTTCTCATTTAAAGATGAGAAAATGGAAGAGTACGGTTTAGACGAAGAGACTGTTAAGAATCTCATTAAAGGTTCTGCTGTTAACATTCCTCTTGGGCTATATAACTTTGACGATAATCAAAAAGCCGTTGTTGTAGACGGTAATGTATCGTCATTAGAAGATTTAAAAGAACTTGAAATTCCAGTCATTCCATCACAGCAGGGTCAGGGAGCTCAAGCAGGCTCAGCTCCTCAAGCACCTTCATCAACTGATGGTGCACAAGCCCCGTCCGCTTCTGCTGAAGGAGCTAGCGAAGCTCAAGCACCACCGAAAGTTCCAACCGTTCAGCTTCAGGACATTGCAGACATTGAATTAGTTGGGGAAGCGGAATCAATTTCACGTACGAACGGTCAAGAATCGATTGGTATCCAAGTTACAAAGAGCGCAGATGCTAACACTGTTGATGTTGTAAATGGTGTGAAAGATAAAATTGCATCACTTGAGGATTCGAATAGCGACATTAGTATTGTGACGATATTCGACCAAGGAGAACCTATCGAAGAATCTGTTAGTACAATGTTGAATAAAGCGATTATTGGAGCGATTTTCGCAGTACTAATCATCCTATTGTTCTTGCGTAACATTCGCTCAACTTTAATCTCAGTTATTTCAATACCGCTGAGTTTGTTAATCGCATTGTTAGTTTTAAATCAATTAGATATTACACTGAACATTATGACGCTTGGTGCGATGACGGTTGCGATCGGTCGTGTTGTCGATGATTCCATTGTTGTCATAGAGAATATCTATCGACGTATGGCCATTGAAGGCGAGAAGCTACGAGGGAAAGAACTCATTACAGAAGCTACGAAGGAAATGTTCGTTCCAATCATGTCTTCTACCATTGTAACCATTGCCGTATTTCTACCACTTGGCCTAGTACAGGGGCCAGTAGGTGAACTATTCTTACCGTTTGCACTAACGATGGTATTCGCTCTACTAGCATCATTGCTTGTTGCGATTACCATTGTGCCAGCGATGGCTCACTCTCTCTTTAAAAAAGGGCTTGTGAAAAAAGAAGGAAAACCTTCTCATAAAGAAGAAGGCAATAGTCGTCTTGCGAACGGTTATAAGAAGATGCTGAATTGGGTACTCAATCATAAGCTGATTACATTTGGAGCAAGTCTACTTGTATTAGTAGGAAGTCTTTTCCTCGCACCGATTGTTGGCGTAAGCTTCTTACCTTCCGATCAAGAGAAAATGATTGTAGCGACCTATAATCCAGAGCCTGGTGAAACGACTGAGAATATCAATGATCTCGCTCTTGAAGCGGAAGATTATTTCCTTGATAAGGAAGATGTTGATACAATTCAGTTCTCAGTTGGTGGAGAAAATCCAATGAATCCAGGTGCAAGTAACCAGGTTCTCTTCTTCGTAAGTTATGATGAAGAAGCAGAAGGATTTGAAGAAGAACGCAAAAACGTTCTTGAAGATTTGAAACAAATGACTGAAAAAGGTGAATGGGGCTATCAGGACATCTCTGCTTCTGGTGGAAGTAACCAGATCACATTAGTTGTGAATGGAGAAACAATGGATGACCTTGGTCCAGTTGTTGAAGATGTAACGGCCGTTCTAGAGAAAGAAAAAGATCTAACAAATATTAGTTCTAGTATTTCTGAATCCTACGATCAGTTTACGATTGTAGCAAATCAAGAAAAACTAAGTGAGCTAGGGCTATCAGCTGGTCAAATAGGAATGGAGCTTCGAAACACAGGGGAAGCACCAGTTCTTACAACTATTGAAAAAGATGGAGAAGAAATAAATGTCGTTCTTGAAGTGAGTGAGAAGACATATAAAGATCAAGAAGATTTAGAAGGTACAACGATTACGTCACCACTTGGTATGGATGTACCTCTAAGTGAGATTTCAACGATTGAAGAAGGGGAGTCTTCTAACACAATCACTCGTCGCGATGGCAAAGTGTATGCTAACGTGACAGCGGAAGTACTTGATGACAATGTTGGTCAAGTTTCTGCAGATGTGCAAGAAGCCATTGATAACATGGACTTACCGGACTCTTCAGAAGTAAGTCTCGGCGGAGTAACTCAGGATATTAATGAGTCCTTTACTCAGCTCGGTTTAGCAATGCTTGCTGCTATTGCGATTGTGTACCTGGTTCTTGTTATTACCTTCGGAGGTGGTCTTGCACCACTTGCGATCTTGTTCTCACTTCCGTTTACCGTGATTGGTGGACTAGTCGGACTATTGATTGCTGGAGAAACAATTAGTATTTCTTCCCTAATTGGAATGCTCATGTTAATCGGTATTGTTGTAACAAATGCGATTGTACTGATTGACCGCGTGATTCATAAGGAAAAAGAAGGATATACAACAAGGGAAGCGCTACTTGAAGCTGGTGGTACGCGACTTCGACCGATTCTAATGACTGCACTTGCGACAATTGGCGCATTAGCACCACTTGCATTCGGTTTAGAAGGCGGAGCGCTCATCTCTAAAGGACTTGGGGTCACTGTTATTGGTGGTTTAACAAGTTCAACTCTTCTTACGCTAATTATTGTGCCTGTTGTGTACGAATTCTTCATGAAGTTTAGAAGGAAACCCAAAAGCGAATAGAGAATAAAAGATGGAGGCCGGTGGGGCCTCCATTTTTTTGTGCTTTGATTGGGTAAATAAACATGCGAATCGCACTGTTTTTCTAAATGAGTTGTCAGATGTGTACAAAATGGTATTTTCGGGAAACAATGAACTATTAATGATGAAAATGATGTAATAGGAGAGACATAACAATGGAAAAAGTGGAAGTAATGTATGTGGAATATTTTCATGAGCGTCTAGAAGAGATTGGAGACAAATGGACGAAGCGCCTACAACTTTTGGTTGATGAGAGAGAAGCAACCGATACGGCAGTTCTTAAAGTACCGGAATTAAAAAACGAAATTCAGTTATTCTGTTCGGATTTTGTAAAACAAATGATTTTTCTTGAATCAAATAGTAGGGATGTTCTAGGGTGGGCTGAAAGAATGGTAGGGATTTTTTCGAATCACACCTTTTCTCTACAGCAGTCAGTGGCAAGCCTAACCTATCTCAGACAAATTCTTTGGGACGTGATGGTAGAGTTTAGTGCACAAGAAGATCAGCTGATTGAAGCAAGTCGATTAGCTGAGTGGGGTAGTTACATGAACAAGTCGTTTGATTTGCTTCTTCATAAGGTGACTGTCTATACCAATCAATTAAATGAAGAACAGATTGCAGCTCAGCAAACAAAGATTACTGAACTAAGCGTGCCAATCATTCCGATTTCAAAAGAAATTGGCGTACTCCCCCTGATAGGAACGATTGACACATACCGTGCATCTCTTATTCAGCGAAAAGGAATTGAACGTAGTGCTGATCTACAGCTGTCCTATCTTGTAATCGATTTATCAGGCGTACCAATTATGGATACGATGGTAGCAAATGAGATCTTTCAACTCATCAACATGCTTGAACTCTCAGGTATTGAATCGATTTTAACGGGTATTCGGCCTGAAATTGCGCAAACAGCTGTTCAGCTTGGAATTGATTTTAATAATGTGAATACTTATGCTCACCTGCATCAAGCTTTGAGTGCTATTCTATAGCATGCAGGTGAGGTGATCATTAAGCAATTGATAATTGCCATGCTTCAATAAAAAGAGAGCTATGATGTATTTGCTATTACGCTTAAGGATGCTAATGTTATAAAAGAATTGCTTTGAAAGCTCGCGATAAGGTAATTTTCTCGACTTGAAAATACTCCTTACAAGATCTTCCGTTGAAGCTAGTTTAAAGGCTATTTCTCTACACAAGTCTCGAGTCGCATGCTCTGCCGGCGTACTAGCCGGCAGTTTTTTAAGTGAAATACGAAATAATCGTAGCTGTTCCTGATAGCGAATGATTTCCTTCTGAATTGAATAATTTACATTAATCATAGTCCAAGCACCTGGCTTCTTTCTCTCAAATTTTAGTAAATGAACGCTTTGATGTGTAGATTATACGGCTAAGCATTGTGCTGGTCAATGGGCCTATTTTGGTGAATGGGTGATTTGGCTGTGGGTCTAAAGTATTGTTCGTGTTGAAGAACGCTCTTGTAATCTCTGATACAAGCATGGATAACAATTTCAATACGAAAACCTGAACTTTCGTTCAGGTTTTCGGAAGTATATTTAATTCTTTTATTTTAAGGCAAGGGGCGAAACGTGAAGAAATCCATATGATCTCGAATGAAGTGCTACGACCAGTTCGTTATACCACTTAACTCATGGTAGATACTATCTGGTTGAAGGTTTAGCTTTTCAACAGGGTTTTCGTTACGATTAATCCAGGCTGTATGAAAACCGAAGTTCTTGGCACCAGATATATCCCATCCATTTGAAGACATGAACAGAACTTCTTCTCGCTTAAGCTCAAGGAAGTCAAGTGCATGAGTATAAGCAGCAGGTGATGGTTTGAATTGTTTAATGTGATCTGCGCTTATAATGTAATCCAGGTGTTCAGATAGAGGAGATTGCTTTACGAGCGGATCGAGCATATCGTGTGAACCATTTGAAAAAATAGCAAGCGTCATACCTTGTGCTTTTAATTCTTGAAGTACCTTTGGAACCTCTTCATATACACCTAGTTGCTGATAAGCTTCGAGAAGAATTTCCTCATTCTCATGGCTTAATTCTGTCTCTGCTTCTTCTACAGCATAACGAAGGGCATCTCGAGTAACCTCAGAAAAAGGTCGGTAGTTTCCCATCATTTGTCTGAGATAGCTATATTCAAGCTGTTTTTTTCTCCAACTTTGACTGATTTGATCTCCTTTACTAGGAAACAGCTCTTCACACTTTTTAGATACTGAATAAACATCAAACAACGTACCATATGCATCAAATACGAAAGCCTTTATATTTTTCATAAGAATCCTCCTTTAAGGATGTAACTTGATTAAGTGTTCCACAAAAAGAAGGGAAGATAAAACTTTTTGCTCAAAATAGGCTGAAAGACAGTGGTATTCATATGGAACTTTATAGGAAAATTATGCTAGACTTAATATAGAATCTTGATTGAATGCTGGAGGGCGAAATGAAAACAGAAATAGAAGCAAATTGGCTAAAAGATTGGGGGGCACCTCTCCTTTTTGCTATTATCCTGGCATTTGTGATTAAAATGTTTATCATCGCTCCATACATTGTAGAAGGAGCTTCAATGGATCCAACCCTACATGATGGAGATCGTCTGCTCGTTAACAAATTCATCTCCTATGTGCAGGAAGAGCCAGCAAGAGGAGACATTATTATTATTAAGGATGAAGATGCAGAGAAGCATTATGTGAAACGAGTAATTGGATTACCTGGAGACATTATCGAAATGAGTCAGGATAACCTTTATGTAAACGACAAACAGCTTAAAGAACCTTACTTAGACGGAAATCGTGCTGATGCAGAAACAATGGGAATGAGATTAACCGAAGATTTTGGTCCGATCGAAGTACCCGAAGGTCAGCTTTTTGTGATGGGTGATAATCGTTTGAGAAGTATGGATAGCCGAAATGGTCTTGGGAAAATTGAGTTGGAAGAAGTCGTTGGAAAAGCAGAAGTGGTGTGGTTTCCCTTTAAAGAAGTGAGGTCAACAAATTGAAGTAAACAAGAAGGGCGTAATCGCTCTTCTTGTTTTTGTTACGCTTTTGAAACAGTTGAAATGAAACGTTAACAGTAAGTCGCCGCCTAATATATGGATCTTTTACCAAACTTAAAGTTTCAAGTATATTAAGAGATTCTGCTCATAACCGTTGATATAAAAGGGTTTTTATGAATAATTAACTTGATTTATACGAAAAATCACCTGGTATGAATTACTAGCATAGGAAGTTATTATGGTCTTTTAGACTAGCAATCTTATGATATTCTCAGTGTGTAAGAAATTTCACCAATCAGGGAGGAATCACATTGAAAAAGTCAATTATTCTAGGTGTCACAGCGGCAGCAGCCCTGCTGGCAGCAAACCCATCAAATAGTTCTGCTAATACAGGCGACCAACACGCTGTCAAAGCAGAAGTTAATGCGCAAACATTCCAGGTCAACAATATAAATGAGTTGCAGTCTATTCTGGATCGTTTCGAAAAACAATATAATATTTCTATTAAAGATTCTATTAATCTAGATCAGATTTTCCAACAGCAAGGTAATACTGAACAGCCAGCACAAGAGGAGCAGGCTGAGAAATCTGAAGCTCCTTCTGAAGAGCCAGCTAAAGAACAAGCCGAAGCTCAAGAAGCTACACCTTCTGAAGCACAGCCAGAAGAAGCGCCTGCACCAGAGACAGAGCAGGCAGAACCAGCTAAAGAAACTAATGAAGACACAGGATTATCAGAATTTGAACAACAGGTTGTTAATCTTACAAATGCAGAGCGTGAAAAAGCTGGATTGCCTGCACTTGAAGTAGATACTGAACTTAGTAAAGTAGCACAAGCAAAGTCTGAAGATATGAGAGATAATAACTACTTTGCTCACAATAGCCCAACGTATGGCTCACCATTCGATATGATGAACCAGTTTGGCGTAGATTATCAATCAGCTGGAGAAAACATTGCTAAAGGACAACAAACACCAGAAGAAGTTGTGAACGCTTGGATGAACAGTGAGGGACACCGTAAGAACATTATGAACGGTAGCTTCACACATATTGGTGTTGGTTATGTAGAAGAAGGAAATATTTGGACACAACAGTTTATTGGTAAGTAATAATAGATTGATAACCCATCTCTAGTAGATGGGTTATTTTTTTTGCTTGTTAATAAACTTACTAGCTTCACGTTTGCTAAGAGGGGGTAAAGTATAATTCTCTAAGAAGTTTTTCACGATTTCAGAATCTATTTTGGAATATTCTCTGAGCGACCAGCCGATCGCTTTTTGGATGAAAAATTCATTTGAATCTTTGAGTAGTAGGATGTATCTTTTGAGTCGATCGAAATCTGTGGAATCTTTATAAGAAAGTTGAAAAAGAAGCGCACTACGGTTTAGCCATAAGTTTGGACTGTTCACCCATTCCTCTGTTATCGGTGCAATTTGATCAGGATATTGTTGAAAGTAAATACCTGCACTATGGACAGCAAGTCCATCTACAGTATCCCACCAGGATTTTGTGATAATAAGTTGCTCAATAAGATCGATATAGTCTTTGGGAAAACGTTTGACTCGGTCAAGAAGATCGAGGGCGGCATTCTGATACTCTCGTTCTGGTAATGCCCATAGCTTTTCAAGCAGTTCTTTAAGGGTATCGAGATCTGGTTTTCCATGAATTTTAAGCGCATTAATAACAGCTTTCCTTCTTTCTGGTGTCTTAATGCCGAGAAAAGGAAATTGATTTCGCATATACTTTTCCATTTTTTTAGATTGCTCTGGATTTTGGAGCGGTTCAAGCTCTTTTTGAATAATGGATACAGTTAACATGTTTCTTACCTCCTTCCTACATTTTACAAAATATTTGGTTTTTATTGGAATGATGATAATATACTTTAATAAAGTTTTTTCTGCAAATAGAAGAAGGCGCGTCTTTTGACGCGCCTTCTTCTTTACTAAAATAAGGAGGTTTCCCGGGGGAGGGAAGGGATGCATTAATTTACTATACGTTGGAACCAGAGAAGCTTTCCGGGTTGGGAGAAAGCTTCTCTGGAATGACTAAAGTATAGCAGGCTTTCATGAAAATATGAGGATTATGGGATGTTTTTGATAAGAATGACAGATTTGTGAACAGCGTAATGAACTAAACAGAAGGATTAGAAAGAACGGCTAATTCAGTAAGTGCATTGTGAAGACTGGATTTGATGGTTAGTTTGTGTAAATCAATTCCTAACTGTACAGCTGAAATCGATATCGAAGGACTTATGCCGGTCAGTGTCACCTGAACTCCCATAAGGCTTAGCGCTTCTGTTATGTCAAACAAGTGTTTTGCGACCATCGTGTCCATTGTCACAACTCCTGACAAGTCAATGATCATATGGTCGAGTTCAAGTTTACGAGATTGATCAAGCGTTTTCTCCATGATTAGTGTTGCGCGGTACGTATCAATATTACCAACAAGTGGAAGAATAGCGAGATTTTGAATAATAGGAATGATCGGTGTAGAAAGTTCTTCCAGAGTCGAGTTATATTTAGTTTCAAGCTGCTGATTACTAGTGATATAAGAACTCCCATAGCTATACACAAACTGGTCAAGAAGAGGATCTATCCTACTTGGTAATTGAATGACATCCCGTGGTTTCATATTTAAATTTTCAACGATTGGTTCGATTGCCTCCCATATCGCTTCTCGAATGAGAGGTACAGTCACAATTAGAGAAATGATCATTTCATTTTCGTCTTGAACGAGTTCGCCAGATTCTTCTCCAAATTCTTCGATTGCTGCAAATGCGTTCACAGTGTCTTTTTGAAGACTTTTACCAATCAATTTTATAAGATAGGTCGTGTTTTTTATGGAAAGTTTCGGTTCATTATTAAAATCTGCGTCATCAAGGTCCTGGCGCTGACGTTCATATGTACTTTGTGCAATCTCCAAGGCTTGTTCAAGTATATAAGTTCCTACTTTTTGAGTAGATGTTTGATCGGTCACTTCAGTTCCCCCTTTTTCGTGTTAGCCATGTTCGTTTCTATTGTTGATTCTACCTTTTGCTCGAAGCGATTGGTTATCACAGAGCATTAAGCATTTGAAAACAACAATGGTCCTTAACATAACCCTTTTATTATATCTTATATGTAAATCGAAATTAATGAAAAAGCTGGCTTAAGGTTAAACCAGCTTAAATGTGTGATCATTAATTTTAGTTCATGACAGGGATAAAGCGTTCGTGGAAGGCTTTATATTTACTAGAAATACTAGAAGCAGATGTTCCATATTTTTTCGCAAGAGCACTCTGGCTGATTGAAGTGTCATAAACTTTGGCAGCAAGATATTCAAGAGATGCTGCAAAGATAGAAGATTTTCTAACAATAGGCTTTTCATCATCAGCATATTTCTTCCAAAAACGAAGAATTTCTTGAAGTTGTTCCTGAGAGTACTCATCACTAACCTGCTCCATAAAGAGTGAAGCTACTTCTGCATCTTCTTTTCTAGACCAAATCATTTCAATCGATTCGTTTGATTCTTCTGAACCGTTGCCGTGCTTCACAATTTGACTAAGTACTTCTGGGAAATCACGTTGCATCATGGAACGAACATTGTAGTTCGCTTCTTCTGATGAAAGTTTCTTTTCCACCATTTCCATAGCATCTGGTGCGATTTTAAGAAGTTCAATAAATGGCATGGCACCATTTTTGACAGGGAGAAGAATGCCTGCTAGACTTTCTCCGCTAGTAAGGATCACTTCTTCATGTAAAAGGATACTGATCGGTTGGTTTGACCCGAGTTCTTTTACGACCGCTGTGTGACCTGATGCTTCTTCCACTGTATAAATAGACATGTATGCATCGCGCCAGTCGTTCACAGTTTCTTTAACTTTCTCAGTAGAGAAGGTGTGCGAATAAAGTTGAAGATATTCTCTAATAATGGTTTTGTTCCACTGGTTAAGAGATTGATGGAAAATGGCCCACGGGAAAATACCGTGCATATAAGCTTCCTCAAGGTTTTTGGGGATTTCAAAACGGTTGAATAAATCATTTGCTAGAGAGACCATTTTTTGATCATGTTCACTCATAGCATACTCTACAAGCTGTGCTTGAATTGTATATAGTTCTTGTGTATAGAGCTGTTCTTCTAATTGATCCTGTGCACTTTCAGATGTCATACAGCATTTTTTATATTTTTTGCCGCTGCCACAAGGACAGGGATCATTTCTTTTTGTTTTTTGCAATGTTGCTTCCTCCTTCAGGTCAAGCTTATTCGAGAATAAGAGACGAATGATATTTTAGCATAGAAATGGCTAGAAGCACAAAAAATGGACAAAATCCGAGCGGAAATGACTATTTTTTTATTCATTCCTATCATGTCTCACGTTCAATCGGAAAGCAAACGGTCACAGTGGTTCCAATTCCGACAGTACTATTAAAATCGATTTTTCCTTGATGATTCTCAATAATTTTAAAACTAGATAGCAGACCTAGACCAGTGCCTTCTTCTTTTGTTGTGTAGAAAGGTTCTCCAAGTGTTTTTAGTTTGTGTTCTGGGATACCAACACCTTCATCGACGATGATCACGTTAATGCTATTGTCTTTTACTACAGTTTTTAATCGTAATACGCCGCCATCAGGCATCGCTTCCATCGCATTTTTGATTAAATTAATAAAAACTTGCTTCAGCTGATTCTCTTCTCCGTATAGAGATTCGTGACGTTCGGTGAAGTCTGTTATAAAAGAAATGTTGTACAGAGATGCCTGTGTACTTAAAAGCTGCATGACATATGAGAGCAATGCATTTACATTAAAAAATGTAAAATGCTCAGCCTGAGGCTTGGCAAGGACTAGCAAATCTTTAATAATCGAATCCATCCGGTCAATTTCAGATAGCATAATGGAAAGGAACGGCGTCTTATCAGCAAAATCATTATCACTACTAAGAAGCTGAATGAACCCTTTGACAGATGTTAAAGGATTTCGTATTTCATGAGCTACGCTAGCGGCAAGTTGGCCAACAGCAGATAGCTTTTCTGTTTTTAGCAGAGCATCTTCTGTTTTCTTTTTGTCTGTTATATCCATAAACGCGGCCATGATCCCATTGATCTGACCATTTTCATCTTGGATAGGCGCTGTAAACAAAGCTGTATAGACGACTGATCCATCCTTACGCATCCGCTTAACTTCTTTATTTACGATATGTCCATATTCAATAATTTCAGGAATCGTAATATCCTTTTCCTCTACAGGAACAATGGGGCTTTTCTTGCCGATCACTTCTTCGCTTTTCCATCCAAATATTTTTTCGGCAGCTGGATTCCACAATCGAATGTTTGACTCCATGTCGAGGGCAAGAGTGGCGATAGGAGAAGCGCTAATGATCGCTTGTATGAGTTGTTTCGCTTCCCAAAGTTCTTTCACAGCTTTTTTTCGTTCTGTGATGTCTCGAGTTTGGATGATCGTGGTGGATTTGTGATTGAATATAATTGGAATCAGCGTTGATTCGACATCTATGACTTCGTTATTTGAACGCAACAATTGGTATTCAATTGTTTCAGAAGACGGTTCCTCTTGAGCGTGTATTTTACTTAGTAGTCCTTTGAATCTCTCAGTATCTTCCGAGTTAGCGATAAGTGATTGACGATTAACATAGAGGTCTTGAATCGAGTCAACACCTACCATTTGGAGTCCAGTACGGTTTGTATAGGTGATTTCATCATTTTCCATAAGACAAATGGCATAAGGAGAAGATTCAACAAGCCTCCGATATCGTTCTTCACTTTCAAGAAGCTGATTTTCCATAACTTCATTTTTATAGAGAAGGTGTTTCAATAGGAAATAAAGAAACAAACAAGTTAGTAAAATAAAAAACCAGCCTTTATATAGCCCAATTTGCTTATTCGCTAAGAAGTCGGAAGAGAAGTGATACAGAATTGTATCAGAAAGCAATATCCAAACTGAGCCGAATAGAAAATAGCTTCCTATAATGATCCAGGGGATTGATTCGGTTTTAATGTGCACTAGAGTTTGTCCTTTCTCTATAGCTTCTTATTGTATTCTACATATATCTTATGATTTTTACAAAGTACTCCCAACTAGTTGGAAAAATATTTAGGTAGAAAGTCGTAATAAAGAGTGATACATTTATAGTTAGGATTATTTCAGAATAAACCTTTTACAATGGAATCGGTCAGCGAAAGACCGACGATCATTCGGTTTATGATACGAATGATCTAGGCATGTAGTAAAAGAAGATTTATATTGAAGGAGATAATTTTCTATGAATGATGAACATATGGAACCTCGAAGTCGATATAAGCCTAAGAAAAAACGACGTGGATTAAGAATAACGCTATTCATTCTATTATTTATTATAGTCGGTTTTGGTGGGTATGCGGGATACCTTTATTATAAAGTTTCCAGCGTATCAGACCAATCAGTGATGCAGCCAGAACGTGGAAACCAGTCAGATCTTAGAAATGGTGCAGTTGATATGGGGAAAGATCATTTTTCTGTGTTATTACTCGGTGTTGATGATGAAGAGGATACATCGAATGGGCGCAGTGATTCGATGATGGTAGCCACATTTAATCAAGATGATAAATCAATGAAGCTTCTTAGTATTCCTCGTGACTCGTATGTTAACATTCCTGGAAGAGGAATGGACAAGATCACTCACGCTCATGCTTATGGTGGAATTGATTTGACCATTGATACAGTGGAAGGTTTGTTAGGAATTCCAATTGATGAAGTTGTCAGAGTTAATTTTGATGCTTTCAAAACAGTGATTGATGAAATGGGCGGAATCAAAGTTAACATTGATTCGCAGCTTATCGCAGATCAACTATACAAGGAATCTAAAGGGAAAATTGATTTAGAAGTAGGAGAGCAGACGCTAAATGGGAAAGAGGCCCTTGCTTTTGCAAGAACCCGTAAGGCTGATTCAGATTTGAAGCGTGGTCAGCGCCAAATGGAAGTGATTACTGCAGCCATTGATAAAGTCAGTTCACTTTCTTCTATTCCGAAGTATGGGGACTTAGTAGATCGTATCGGTGAGAACTTAACGATGAGTTTTACCTTTAACGAAGCTCTGGGACTTTATCCATTTATTTCGAAAATCGATTCAATTGAAAAACTACAGTTAACAGGTACTGATTTTCAACCGGCTGGGACTTATTATTTCAAACTCGATGATCAGTCGCTAGCGACGGCGAAAACGGAGCTTAAAACCCATTTGAACCTGGAAGATCAAATTGAAGATCCCAATGGGAATATGAATGCTATAGAAGAAGAGCAGGATTCAACAACGCCTTAAATGGAATGCTCGAAATTAAATTAAGAGTAAAAATAAGGTCTAAAGGGAGCAGACAACGTGTCTGCTTCCTTTTTATGTTAATGATTACAGTTAGTCATAATAGGGAATGGAAGGGAAGAACTGTAGAAAGGGGACTAATGAAGATGTCAGGGATTGCATTCGTTAAAAAATTAGGTAAAGAAATAGGAGAAGATCGCGTAACAAGTCTTGCAGCAGAATTAGCATACTACTTTATGCTCTCGATTTTTCCTTTACTTATTTTAATTCTTTCAATTCTTCCATACTTATCGATTGACAAACAGGAAGCAGTGGATTTTCTTACAAAATATGCTCCGGGAGAAACCGGAAGTATACTTCAGGATAACGTTCTATCAATCATAAGTGAGCCGCAGGGAGGGCTCTTAACGATTGGTTTACTTGGGACTCTCTGGTCTGCATCGAACGGTATGATGGCTCTGATGCGGGCTCTTAACCTTGCATATGACGTTGAAGAAACGAGATCTTTTATTAAAGCTAGGTTGCTTTCAATTTGCCTAACAGTTGGACTTATACTTGTCTTTATTGTCACACTTGTTCTACCTGTTTTCGGTGACGTCATTATAGATGCTGTTACTTCGACACTTAATCTTCCGAGCTCGACTGAGTTTCTTTTCCGTATTTTACGTTGGGTTATTGCTGTAGGAATAATGGCGTGTATTCTGGCAGCTCTTTATCGATTTGCTCCTAATAAGCATTTTCCATTTAAAGAGGTTATTATTGGAGCGATCGTTGCCACGATTGGCTGGCAAGTGATTTCTCTTGCTTTCGCTTTTTACGTAAGTAATTTCGGTAACTATTCAGCAACTTACGGTAGTCTTGGTGGTGTTATCATCTTAATGCTCTGGTTCTATTTAACGGGCATCATTCTTCTCGTAGGCGGTGAGGTTAACGCGCTTCTCCATAAGAACAGAAGGAGAGCAACGACTTCAGCAGAAAGCGAACAAATCGGATTTTAGTGAGTCAGTGGTAATTGAATAGTGAAAGTTGTTCCATACGATGGGGCACTACTTACCTTAATCGTTCCCTTATGATTTTGAATAATTTGTTTACAGAGGAATAGGCCAAGTCCTGTTCCTTTTTCTTTTGTTGTATAAAAAGGTTGGAAGACCTTTTGTTGAGTGGACGTATCCATGCCAGCTCCGTTATCACTAATTTTGATCGTAACGGAGTGAAGACGCTTTGCAATTGATAATGAAATTTTTCCGCTTTCTTTATTACTACTACGAATGGATTCCATACTATTCTTGATCATATTTAAGAACACTTGCTTAAATTGTCCTGAATCGATCGTCACTTCGAGTGGTTCTGTAAAGTGATTTAGATTCGTAGTAATATCACATCTGTTCAATGTCGCCTGGCTATGGAAAAGAAGAATAATATTTTTTAGGAAAGGAACAACATCAATACGCTCTTTAATATGTTCTATAGGACGTGCAGCTTGAAGAAATTCTTCAATCAATGTATTGGTTCGATGGATTTCTGATAATAGTAAATCAGCTATGTCGTTTTTGTGTAGTTTATCTAAATCGGGTTTAATGAGCTGGAGGAAACCTTTCATGATGGTAAGAGGATTTTTGATTTCATGTGCTACACCTGCTACAAGATAATGAACGGTGCTGAGTGTTTTATTTTCATAAGCTAAAGCTTCAAGCTTCTCGATTAACTCGTTGTATTCCTCTAATGAGCAAGGTGATGGATAATGTTCTGGCATTAGAGGGAGTTTTTTTTCGACTTTCAGGTTAGTGTGATCCACTCACGCCACCCCTTTCCTTAACTTTTCATTAGCGCATAGTTATACCTTACCACCATGAAAATGCGAAGATTGAAAGTTCATAGGAAAGAATTCGAGTTTTTTTGTTGATCTGTGTAGAATATCGTCACTAAAAAAAGAGCCTGCAAGTTACACAGACTCTAACGAAGCTATGAAGGCTGATAGCCAGCGTCTTCAATTGTTTGCATGATTGCCGATGGATCAACGGCATCTTCATCATATACAATGGTCACTGTTTCTTCATTTAAATCGGCGAGAGCTCGATCGATACCGTTTAAAGAGAGAAGGGCAGATTCAATGCGTTGAATGCAGTCTTCACCTTTCATGCCGGATACAGATACCGTCATTTCATTCATAAAACAAACTCCTTTCTTACTCTACTTGCCTTTACCCATATTAGAAGGAGTTTAATCGAACTAAGGTTTATTTGGTGTTTCGTTAGCAAGCTGTTCAAGCGACTTAATCTTGCCGTGTGGGTTTTGCGCTTCTTTTCTTTTTCGAAATTGTCTTTCACGCTGGCCTTTTGATTGACTCATGTGTTGTCACCCCTTATTAGTTGTTCATTCATAAGGTGACCATTCAGAACAATTGTAGTCACTGCAAATTCTGGTTGTGAAGTTGAACAAAGGTAAAACCTTTCTCTCGGAGAATAGGAACGGATTGTTTCACGCCTTCTGACGTTCCACTTTTTGGTTGATTCATATGTAACAAAGCGATATCGCCAGGTTTGGCCGTCATAAGAGCGTTTTTCACTTGTCCGCTTGTAAAAGTCGCACCAGCATCTCCAAGAATGGTATAGTTTACAATTTGTATACCAAGATCCTTAGCGATTTGAACTGCCACTTCATCGTAATAGGCCGTTCCTGACCGAAACAAAGTTGATTTCGATTCTGTAAGTTGTTCGATTTTCTTCTGGTTTTCTTTGACTTCCGCAATCACTTCTTTGACTGAACCCGTTCCTGAAATACCCCACGCGGAATTACCGTTTACAGATAGAGGTTGATGATGGGTGCCATGATTTTCAATCTGAAATAGCGGATCAGTAGCGAGCTGCTGAAATAGTTTGGTGTTTTCTTCAATCCATCTGCTATTAATGAAAAGGGTTGAAGGGACCTGCTCTTCTTTTAAAAATCTGATAAGTTCACGGTCGACGTTATTGCCATGTGGTCCACCACATGCATCGAAGGTAAGAGCGATTTCTTTTTCTGATGTTTCAAAGTGCGTTTGGACCCCTGTGACGCGTTCCCCCCATTCATTTGGCTTAAGCGTTTCGTATTTTGAACGAATTAGTTCGGTTGGCACTTCACGATGCATATAGGGAATAGGTCTTTTAATGAAGGATGCTTCAGAAAAGGAGTGTTGGGCTTCTCGTTGCTGACAAGCAGAGATAAGAAGAATGGATAGTATAAGAAAAGCTGTTTTCATATTCGTCAATTTCATCACCTTTTCAAGCTTATCACACAATATTTGGATGTAGTGATGGATATTAAAAAAACCTCCCAACAAGGGAGGTTTCATTCATACTTTTATAACGTTAATCTTAGATCGTATGCAAAAAGAAGTTAATGAAAAATAAACTCGCGATAATATACATTGGAACAGGAACTTCTTTTGCTTTTCCTAAAGCAATTTTAAGAAAAGGATAGGCAATAAAGCCAAATGCAATACCGTCTACAATACTATACGTGAGTGGAATCATCACGATGATTAAGAACGCCGGAAACCCTTCAGAGAAATCTTGTAACGAGATGTTCTGAATGGATGTGATCATCAGTCCGCCTATAATAATAAGAACTGGGGCGATCGCAGAATCAGGAATCATCTTGAAGACAGGTATGAAAAAGAGAGACGTTAAGAACAATAATCCTGTTGTGATGGACGTTAAACCAGTACGACCTCCTGCAGAAATACCTGAGGCGCTCTCGACAGTTGAAACGGTAGGACTTGTGCCGAAAAGTCCAGACGAGATAGCTGAAATGGCATTTGCTTTGTAAGATTTATCGAATTTCAATTGATCTGGAAGTAAGCCGTGAAGCAAGCCCATATTCTCAAAAACAAGAATCATCGCCATTGAAAAGGTTGCGATCCAGAAAGGGAGCATAAGAATATCATCGAATGACATCGCTCCAAAGACAGCTCCGTATGAGGAAAAAGAGAAACTTTCCTGTTTACCGGTTGAAATTAAGCCAAGTGACCAGGCAAGTGCTGTCCCGAGAAGCATGCTAATTAAGAAATGACCTTTTACATTTCGGATAAACAGAATAGCTGCTATTGCAAGCGTTACAAGAGTTGCCATAACATGAGCAGATCCAAGGTTTCCAAGTTCTACAAAAGTCGAATCGCTAGAAACGACAATGCCACCTTTTTGTAATCCGATAAATGTTAAGAACAAACCTATTCCGACAGTAATGGCTTCTTTTAATGATCTTGGGATTGACTTCGACAGGACACCTGAAAGTGGTGTGAATGCCGTGATTGCAAAGAGAATCCCTGCAACAAAGACGGAAGCAAGCGCCACCTCCCAACTTAATCCCATTGATTCAACCATTGTATACGTAAAGAACGCATTGACACCCATTCCTGGTACGAGGATAATCGGTGCATTTGCATAAAAACCAATTAACAGGCAGCCGAACACTGACGTCAGGACTGTTGCAATCATTCCTGCTTCGAAAGGAATTCCTGCATCAGCAAGGATTGACGCGTTAACCGCTGCAATATAAACAATCGTAAAAAATGATGTAATGCCTGCAAGAATTTCTTTCTTCAGTGAAGTATCGTGAGCCTGAAAATCAAAATAAATTTCCGTTTTCACTTTATTCCCTTCTTACTTGTGTTTCCCTCTCCCACCCGTGTATTTGATTAAATCAAATCACCAATAAAATAGTATAACAGAGCCTTGATCTTTTTTATAGTGGAAAAATACGTAATGACCTCATTCAGTCACTTTGATAAAATAAGTGGGGTATATAATTTGTTATAAGGAAAGAAGGCTTTTACATGCGTAATACATTATCTGCTCTTCAATGGGCCGTTTTTATGATTGCAGGGTCAATCGTTGCTCCGGTTGCTATCGCTAGCTTGTTCCATATGGATCCTGCCATGGCAGCAGGCTTCGTACAAAGAACGATGTTTGTGCTTGGCGTAGCCGGAATACTTCAAGTAACGTTCGGTCATCGCTTACCTATTAATGAAGGTCCTGCCGGGTTATGGTGGGGAGTATTTGTGCTTTATGCAGGATTAAGCTCTACCCTTTTCGGATCTGATATAGAGACGCTACAAGCACTTGAGCTTGCAATGATTGCAAGCGGAGTGATCTTCATTCTTCTTAGTGCGTTTGGATTAGTAGAAAAGTTATCTCGTCTCTTTACACCGGTCGTGACAGGAATTTATCTCTTGCTTCTTGTTGCTCAACTTAGCGGATCGTTTCTAAATGGGATGATGGGTGTTGGTTATTTAAAAGAAGGCATTGATCTTAGAATTGCTGGACTATCGCTTTTACTTGTATTTATCTCCATTTGGTTTTCACGTTCTATGCCTGCCATGATTCAACAATACAGTATTCTCATTATCCTAATTATAGGGTGGATCATTTTTGCGGTGCTTGGACTAGCCAAACCGATCGTTGTTCCTGAGGGAGGAATCATTGAGCTTCCTGAGGTACTTGCATTTGGTTATCCTACATGGGATTCCGGCATGATAATCACAGCTTTTCTAGTCACGCTGCTTCTTCTCACCAACATGATTGCAAGTATTCGCGTAGTCGAAGAGGTGTTGAGTAAGTTGGCAAATACAAAGCCAATGGGACGCTATAGACAAGCAGGTTTTGTTTCTGGCATAAATCAATTACTTGGAGGCGTTTTTTCTGCGGTGGGAAGCGTGCCGATCTCGGGTGCCGCTGGATTTATATTAACAACAGGATTAAAGCAGAGACTTCCTTTTGTACTTGGAAGTGGATTTATTATTATCATTAGTTTGTTTCCAGCCTTAATGGGCTTCTTTGCAGCGCTACCTGAACCGGTTGGGTATGCTGTTATCTTTATTGTATTTGTGAATATGGTTGGAATTGCTTTCAATGAGTTTAAGAAAGATCAGTCAGAGGGAAAACCATTTATAATAGGGATTTCCTTTATGGTTGGGATTGGAACAATGTTTATTCCACCCGAAGCCTTTCAGCAAGCACCTCCAATTGCGGCGTCTATTCTAAACAATGGACTTATTCTCGGTTCCATTACTGCGATTTTGACAGAGCAAATTCTCTACAAAAAACACCGTAAGGAAACATCTCTTCGTGATTAATGTCACAGGACTAGTTCTTTTCTTATGTTAAAATGAAAGTAGAACAGGGGAGGAGAATGTTGCAATGAAAAAATACAATAAAATTCTTGTAGCCTTTGATGGATCTGACCTGAGTGTTAAAGCATTAAATGAAGCGATCGCTATGGCAAAAGAAAATGACTCTCTTGAAATTGACGTTGTCACAGCATTAAACCCTACAGCGCAAATTAGCTCTGCTGTTGTTTACGCGAGTATCTTAAATGAACTCAGAAAAGAAGCGGTGGATATGCTGAAGGGGATTAGCGAAAAGTTAGACGTTCAGCTACCAAATCATAAAGTGAAGACAATGGTTCTTGAAGGGAACCCTGGAAATGAAATTGTGAAATATGCAGATGAGCATCATCGTGACCTTATTATTATGGGGAGTAGGGGGCTGAACGGATTACGTGAGTGGTTCCTCGGAAGCGTGAGTCATACGGTCCTTCAGCGTTCTCATTGTCCCGTATTAATCATTAAATAACTCAAAACCCGGCATTTCTGATATTATCCCCTTTAAGTAGACATTCAAAAAAACCTCCATGATATGGTGGAGGAAAGAATGATGCTTGGAGGGGATTTTTTCTATGGCTAAAAAAGGGCAGAGGTTTGAGAAGTATACAGACGAGTTTAAACAGAACGCCGTGATGAAATACATTAATGGTTCTCAAAGTTACAAAGCTTTAGCGGAAGAATTAGGAATAAAAAATAGTACACAGCTGAAAGTCTGGGTGAGGAAGTGGAAAAACGGTGAGCCGTTTGATATTCGAAGTCGCAGTGAGGTAAATCCTATGCATGGTAGGCCACGCACAAACTTTAAAACAATTGAAGAAGAGAGAGATTACCTGAAAGCGCAGGTGGATTACTTAAAAAAGCAGTATCAAAATCTCGAAAAGGAGGGAAAATCACGCAAAAAATAAAGTATGAAACCGTGGAAGATTTAAGGAATAAAGCTCCTGTTACCTGGTTGTTAGAGATTGCTTCCCTCCAACCATCCAGCTATTACAAATGGAGAGCTAGTAAAGTAAAGCGCGAAGAAAGGGCCAATCAAGATCATGACATCCAAATGCATATGATGGGGATTCATTTTCTTCATCCGGAAACAGGTTACCCTACTATGACGCGTTTATTAAAAGAAAGTGGTTACCGCATCAACCACAAAAAGGTGTATCGATTGATGAGCGAGATGGGCATTCAATCGGTGATTCGTAGAAAGAGGAAAAGGCATGGATACACTCCATCTGTGATCAATCCCAATAGGCTAAAACGAAACTTTAAAGCAAATGGAACGAATCAGAAAATGGTGACGGACATTACTTATGTATCAGATGGTAAACGATTCTATTACTTATCTGTGATTCAAGATTTATTCAACAATGAGATCGTAAGCTGGCAGCTTTCTAAACGCAACGATTTAGCGCTTGTACTAGATACAGTTGCGCAATGGACAAAGAAAAAAGACGTAACGAAAGCCGTTCTCCATTCGGATCAAGGCTTTCAGTATACGTCTAAGGCATACAACACACGAATAGAAGAATACGGCGTTAAGGGCAGCCACTCTCGCAAAGGAAACTGCCTGGATAATGCCTGCATTGAGTCCTTCTTTTCGCATCTCAAAACAGAGAAGTTGTATATCAATCAGTGTAAAACAGAAAACGAGATCAGACAAGCAATCGAGGATTACATCTACCACTATAACTACAGACGTTTCCAGAAGAAATTAAAGCAACGCGCGCCGATTGAATATCGACACGCGTTGGCAGCTTAGTTTTTTTAGACTGTCTACTTGACAGGGGTAGGACCATTCTGCCGGGTTTTATTATTTCTCCACATATGTAATTGTGTTTTCCTGACCAATAATTGCTTTAGCAGCATAGCCAATAAAAAGCCCGTTGTCTACAACACCTGGAACCTGATTAAGATTGTCGTGCAAAGTAGAGGGGTAATTAATTTCTCCGAACTGACAATCGACGATGTAGTTGCCATTATCCGTGACGTAAAATGAACCTTCTTTTTTTCGTATGGCCGTTTGACATCCAAATTTCTTTAAAGCGTTAATGGTTTTTAAATATCCAAAAGGAACGATTTCTACTGGAAGAGGAAATGTCCCAAGCTTTTTCACAAATTTATTAGAGTCAGCAACAACGATCATATGTGTCGAATGATAAGCGATAATTTTTTCGCGAAGTAAGGCACCGCCCCCTCCTTTTATAAGGGTTAAATCTTCTGTTAATTCATCTGCCCCATCAATCGTTAAATCAATGGAGGACACTTCTTCAAGGGATAGAAGGGGAATGCCGTTTTCACGAGCGAGTATTTCAGTATTAGTCGATGTTGCTACTCCCTTAATATCCAATCCCTCTTTAACCATTCGCGCGATTTTGAGGATTGTCCAATAGACAGTACTGCCTGTGCCAAGCCCAACAATCATGCCATTCTGAACATAGTTAGCGGCTTCTTCGCCTGCGCGTTGTTTTTCGTTCAAAATTCAACCACTCCTTTTCTATCTATGCTAACCCATTAATTATAATCGTAATGTACCCCGTTTCCCAATAATGAATTTTGTAAGCGCATACTTCATTGGTGTGATAAGGATCTCTTGAATATGCCATTTTCTATCATGATATTTATAGGTTATTTATACCATGTTGTTTAGTTACTAATCTTTGCACGGTTAGCAGGAAAGACGTATAATGCATACTGTCAGACTGTTCGCGTGACTAGCTTGATAGCAGGTGAACATACTATTTCAATAGGGTGATTCACTTGTAACAAAATGGTTTGCGATAGGTGAGTTAACGAAAAATAGGAAATGAGCTGGAGGGAATAAGATGTCAAAACAACAAATTGGTGTTATTGGATTGGCGGTCATGGGGAAGAACCTCGCGATGAACATCGAAAGTCGCGGCTATTCTGTTTCTGTGTATAACCGATCTGAAGAAAAAACAAAGGAAATGATGTCAGAAGTTGAAGGACGAAATTTTCAGGATACATACAGCATTGAAGAGTTCGTTCAATCTCTAGAAACACCTAGAAAAATTTTGCTAATGGTGAAAGCTGGCATGCCGACGGATGCGACGATTGACCAGCTGCTTCCACATCTTGATAAAGATGATATCATCATTGATGGCGGGAATGCGTTCTTTAAAGACACGCAAAAGCGTAGCGAAGATTTGAAAGAAAAAGGTATTCGATTTATTGGTACTGGTGTTTCTGGTGGAGAAGAAGGCGCACTTAATGGTCCTTCTATTATGCCTGGTGGACAACCGGATGCGTTTAGTGAAGTTGAAGATATCTTTAAGGCGATCGCTGCAAACGTAGATGGCGATCCTTGTACAACATATATCGGTCCAGATGGAGCAGGTCACTATGTGAAAATGGTGCATAACGGCATCGAGTATGGTGACATGCAGCTAATCGGTGAAGCTTATTACATGATGAAGAACGTGCTTGGTCTTTCTACTGATGAGCTTCACGAAGTATTTAAAGAATGGAATAAAGGTGAGCTTGATAGCTACCTTATCGAAATTACAGCTGATATCTTTACGAAGAAAGACCCTGAAACAGGCAAAGCGCTTGTAGATGTCATTCTTGATACAGCTGGACAAAAAGGTACAGGTAAATGGACAAGTCAAAGTGCTCTTGATCTTGGTGTACCACTTTCAATCATTACGGAATCTGTTTTCTCCCGCTTTATTTCTGCAATGAAAGAAGAGCGTGTGAAAGCAAGCAAGCTTCTTGCTGGCCCTAATGTACCAGCGTTTGATGGTAATAAAGAAGAACTAATTGAGAAGATCCGTAAAGCTCTTTACTTGAGTAAGATTTGTTCTTACGCACAAGGCTTCGCACAAATGCGTTCTGCTTCAGATGAGTATGATTGGAATCTAGATTATGGTTCAATCGCTATGATCTTCCGCGGTGGTTGCATAATCCGCGCTGGTTTCCTTCAAAACATTAAAGAAGCCTATGACCGTGAGCCTAGCTTAACGAACCTTCTTCTTGATCCATACTTCAAGGAAATCGTTGAATCTTATCAGGGTGCTGCTCGTGATATCGTTTCACTTGCTGTACAGCGTGGAATTCCTGTTCCTGGGCTTGCAAGCGCGATTGCTTACTATGACAGCTATCGTAGCGAAACTCTTCCAGCAAACCTTCTACAGGCGCAGAGAGACTACTTCGGCGCTCACACGTATCAGCGTATTGATCGCGAAGGTGTGTTCCACACAGAATGGCTTGAAGACTAAAAGTTAAACAAAAACCGCTAATCACTTCCTTAAGGGAGGGTTAGCGGTTTTTTACTTTCAGTTTTTAAATTTATACACCATCTTTTTACCAACTTGAATGAATCGCAATAGACCGCCAATGAGTATGAGTAAAAAACTAGCATAAATGAATGACCATTTGATTGAGGTGAAGAACGGTGCAGCCCATGAAATGAATGGGAACGTAGTTGGATAAAAATACATCACAGCAGATGTTGAAATGTTTTCTAAGTAATCAAATAGAACACCGAAAGAGGGGAGTAAGTTTAGAAGTAGCCAATTTTCGTTGGAAATAGTTCGAAAGAGAACAGTAATCGATGTGGTTAAAAAGAACCAGTAAACGAGTGGCCAAATAATATCAAAGCTGAAACGCTCTTTAATATAATAGCTTCTCCCGCTTTCTCCATATTGCTCTGCAACGCTATAAAGCTTTTCAGGAGTATAAAAGAAAGAGCCATCAGGAGAATCACTTGTCCTAGTGACTTCATACGATCTTTCCGATACTTCAGGAAGAATAAATGCGAGGAATAAGGCGAAAATGACTACAGAGAGAAACCAAATACTTGGAGTCAATCGAGAACTTAACTTTCTAGAAAGATAAAGTAGGGACTTCATGAAAACCCTCCATATTATCAGTATGGGTATATCAATCATAGAAGGTAGTAAGAAAGCCAGGGATTCACCCTGGCTTTCTTTGTACTATGCTTCTTTTAATCCTTCAAACAATAAAACGCGAGCAGGTGATGCATCTGTTCCCTGAAGTTTTAAAGGTGCGGCAACCATGAAGTATTCTCCAGCCGCCACGTCTTTTAGGCGTAAGCCTTCCATGATGATAACATCCTTTTCGAATAAAGAGCGGTGTGTAGGGTGTTCAGGCTGGCTGCGTTCAATACCAAGACCATCTACGCCAACTCCGCGAATGTTTCGCTCTGCAAGGTAGCGTGCAGCGTCTTCACCAACGAAAACAAAGTCAAAGTTAAATT
Source organism: Anaerobacillus sp. 63XJN7_5_ISO-PGPR-S23-430 (assembly GCF_056173695.1). NCBI lineage: Bacteria > Bacillati > Bacillota > Bacilli > Caryophanales > Bacillaceae > Anaerobacillus > Anaerobacillus sp. 63XJN7_5_ISO-PGPR-S23-430. Next base: position 1,470,035 of record NZ_CM149686.1, read on the forward strand.
CCTCTTCGAAAGAGTTTTGTGATTTGAAAAGGATAAAGTCTCCTTCTTGGATGTCTTCAGCTTCAATATCTTTATCAGATATAGCACCTTTTACATTCGTGACGTCGATTACTTTGGCTTTTCCAACAAGATCTTCTTGATTAATCGATTCAATCGTTGCGCCATCATTCATCATATGAAGCGGAGCATCTACGTGAGTGCCCGTATGTACATCAAGAGATAGACGAGACTCTGTTACATGGCCATTCGTCGTCGTGTTGATTTCAGGCTGTTTTTCTTCCTTGTTCTTATAAACGGCCATTCCATTAAAGATAGGTGCACTTACATCATACATTTTCATTAAGAAACACTTCCTTTCAAATAGTAGTGTATATGATAAAGAAAGATACGTGAAGCACGTATCTTTCTTTTGTCATTTTGAATCAATTACGACGAATCGCAGAAACTACGATGTTTGTCGAATAGGAACACAAAGAGCGTGTTCAATTTATAGAGTTCCAGTGTCTCGATTACTTTACTCTTTCGGTAGGGGCCACCAGTGTAAGTTATCATTTTCAAGAAGTTTATCTGCTGCTTTAGGTCCCATAGATCCAGCCGGGTAGTTCGGGAAGTCTTGTTCTTTCTCGTTAGCCCATGTCACGGAAATAGGGTCAATGAACTGCCATGAGAGAGCTACTTCATCCCAGCGAGCAAAGTTTGTTGCATCCCCACGCATCACGTCATGAAGCAAGCGTTCATATGCTTCAGGGGAGTTCATGTTGTTTTCTTGATCGTTATTGAAATTCAACTGGATCGGTGTTGTTTTACGCATATCGCCTGTATCTTTGGCATTCAAGTGAAGCGTAATGCCTTCTTCAGGTTGAATGTGAATGACCAGGATATTCGGTCCGAGCTTGCCACTTTCATTCTTATAAAGGTTCATTGGCAAGTCTTTGAACTCAATCAGAATTTTAGTAGATTTATTTGTCATTCGTTTACCAGTGCGAATATAGAATGGAACACCAGCCCAGCGGAAATTATCAATCATTAGCTTCGCTGCAACGAATGTTTCTGTATTTGATTCTTCATCCACATTATCTTCTTCACGGTAGCCTGGTAATGTCTCTCCATCTACTTCGCCTTGTTTGTATTGACCGCGAACGAAGTAGTCATTTACTTCTTCCGGTTTAACTGCACGAAGCGCGCGAAGCACTTTAACCTTCTCACCGCGAATCTCTTCTGTTGAGAGGCTAACAGGCGGTTCCATCGCTAGAAGTGAAACCATCTGTAGGACATGGTTTTGGACCATATCACGTAGAGCGCCAGATTTTTCATAGTATCCACCACGTGTTTCGACACCAACCGTTTCACTAGAAGTAATCTGGATATTTGAAATGTGGCGACTGTTCCAGAGTGGTTCAAACATTGAGTTGGCGAAGCGAATCGCTTCGATATTCTGCACCATTTCTTTTCCAAGATAGTGATCGATACGATAAACTTCATCTTCAGAGAACACTTGGCGAATTTCATCATTCAGCTTTTGAGCTGATGGGAAATTGTGGCCGAAAGGTTTTTCGATAACGAGGCGATTAAAGCCGTCACCATCTGTTAAACCTTCAGAGTCTAGATTTAATGCAATTGTTCCAAAGAATTCTGGAGCCATCGCCATATAAAAAATGCGATTTCCTGGAATATTAAATTTCTCATCAAGCGATTGTGTTAATTCATTTAATTCCTGGTAAGATTCTTTCTTCGTAACATCAAATGGTTGATAGAAGAAGTGACTGCTAAATTCTTCATGCTTGTCATCTTTATCCATGCATGCTGTATGTATAACAGAGTCATGAACATTTGAACGGAATTCTTCATTAGTAAGTTGTCTTCTTGCTACTCCAACAACAGCGAAATCCTCTGCAAGTACTCCCTTGCAATAGAGGTTATAGAGTGATGGAAATAGCTTGCGTTTGGCAAGATCTCCTGTTGCACCGAAAATCACGATAACAGAAGCCTGTTTTGATGGTTGATTCATCTTTGTGACCTCACTTTTTGATTATTGCTGTTCCAGAGGGAACTTATGGAAGGAACAGTGAATTCCTTAATTCATCAGTAAAGACTGTTAATGATAAAACGTCTGCTGAAATTCTATCGATCCCGTAATAGAAGATATTACCGGGTTCCCAAGTAAAAATTTTATAGCTTTTTCGCGTTAAAATCAAATTGTGTGATTGAAGTTACAGTAGGATTTTGAAAAATAAATATAATGGTATATGGCTGTAAGCGATACCAAGCTGATTCCTTTGCGGAAAGGTGTGTGCAAGGATTTTGAAGGGAAGATTCGTAAATTTTTTTGAAATAGAATGAATGGATTCAATTACGGCGAATATAGTAGGTAAGTGATTGAGAAGAAAAGGGAGGATGAGTACAATGCTTAAAAAACTGGTCATCTTCTTCCTGCTTATTGCTTTCAGTATTTCATGTTCAACTGTTGAGGAGAAGTCTCAAGATTCAGGAGAAGTGGAAGCAGAGCGCACAGAATCTGTTCAAAGTATCGTAATGAAGCAAGGGTATAACGTGTTAAATGCGATTAAATCGAAAGATGGCAAAGAGCTTTCTAAATTTGTTCACCCAAAAAAAGGTGTGCTATTTTCTCCCTATGGAACGATAGAAGTAAAACGAGCTCAAGTGTTTATGCCAGCTCAACTAAAAGAGTTCTTTAAGAACTCTAAGCAGCTTGAATGGGGAACAGAAGCAGGAAGAGGCGATCCCATTCGTTTATCGCCTGAGGAATATTTTAATGCATATGTATACGATGTAGAATTTAGCGAGACGGAAATCGTTACGTTTGATGGCATTCATCGGGAAACAAATAGCATACAGAATATTAAGGATGTGTTTCCGGAAAGTCACTATGTAGAATTTTTTGTGCCCGGATCGGAAGAATTCGAAGGAATGGATTGGAAAAGTCTTAAATTGGTATTCTCTGAATATAACGGACAATTCTATTTAATTGGAATTATTCATGATCAATGGACACCTTAATGTGAACAAATCGTGTCACGAATTTGAAATTTACGTGTGAGATGTACCTCATTGGTTGCTCAATCCGAGAAACTTTCTTATCCTTAAAAGGTAGATTATTGTGATAAGGAGAAGAAATCTAATGAATGATGTTAAACAACGGAATTATACACCATGGATTGTCGGGCTATCAATTGCAGTGAATGTGCTCGTTGTTGTCCTTTTTTTCCTACCTGAGTACAGTGGTGACGTGGGATTTGATATTACGCTGCTCCCTTTGCTAAATGCTGTTTTTAATAGCTTTACATTTGTTTTCTTAGTAGCAGCGCTCATTTTTATTTTGCAAAAGAATATTAAAATGCATAAGCGGTTTATTTTTGCTGCTTTTACAACAACGGCACTCTTTCTCGTTTCATATGTGACGTATCATGGGCTTTCTGAATCCACTTCGTTTGGAGGAGAAGGCATCATCGTTCCCATTTACTTCTTTATTTTAATTACGCACATTATTTTAGCTGCCGCTATTGTTCCTCTGGCTTTAATTACGGTTACGAGAGGATTAAACATGCAAGTGGCTAAACACCGTAAAATCGCTAGGTGGACGATGCCGATCTGGCTGTATGTTAGTATTACAGGTGTTGTCGTTTACTTGATGATCTCACCATATTATTAAGGCCTTATATAAAAAGTCTGAAGCGTCCGCTTCGGGCTTTTTTTATGACTAAGTTAATGAGTGGGGTAAAGATTAACAACAGTATAAATAGCATTTAGTAAGCTCGCTAACCTCCTGTATAGTGTGTTTTAAGGAAGGATAGGCTACTATTATATGATTGCGTGTGGCATAAGAGCGGATCTTATGCTACTTTTGTTAGTGTACGTATTATATCAAGGAGGTACGACTATGAGTGTTCATATTGGTGCAAAACAAGGGGATATTGCGGAAACGATTCTACTACCAGGAGATCCGCTTCGTGCTAAGTATATCGCAGAGACATTCCTAGAAGATGTCGTTTGCTACAACGAAGTAAGAGGTATGCTTGGATATACAGGTACATATAAAGGCGAACGAATTTCTGTTCAAGGAACTGGAATGGGTGTTCCATCTATTTCGATTTATGTGAACGAATTGATTCAGAGCTATGGTGTTAAGAATCTTATTCGTGTTGGAACATGTGGAGCATTAAAGAAGGAAGTGCAAGTAAGAGATGTTATTCTTGCAATGAGCGCGACATCGGATTCAGGTGTGAATCGCCTTCAGTTTAACGGTATGGATTTTGCTCCTACAGCTGATTTTAATCTTTTGAAAAACGCTTACGACGCTGCAGCAGAAAAGGAAATGAGCGTTCATGTAGGGAATGTGTTTACAAGTGATTCCTTCTACCGTGACAATCCGGAAATCTTCCAGCAGCTTGCTGACTACCAGGTACTTGGTGTAGAAATGGAAACTTCTGCTCTCTATACAATTGCTGCGAAGTTCGGCGTGAATGCCTTAACGGTGTTAACCGTTAGCGACCATATCGTAACGGGGGAAGAAACGACCTCTGAAGAACGACAAACAACATTTAAAGAGATGATGATTATTGCCCTTGAAGCGGCATTAAAACAAAAATAAAACGAGAAGAAGACGGCTAATAAAAAGCTCGTCTTCTTTTTTTGTTTTCATTTAGCATTAATTGCTTTTGTGACTCATTTATCCCAAGAAATGCATATTTCATACGTTATCTCCAAAAGCTAGAACTAACGTATGAGGGGGGATTTACAATGGTTAGAAGGAGAACAATCAAACGACTTCATAAATTGAAAGAAATGGATCAGCAATCGGATAACCAACAAAACAACAAAACCACCCTTCAAGAGCTTATTTTAGATAACTTCAGCGATTGTGATGACCTTGTTCATCGAACTTTCCCGGAGCTAAGCATTTCAATTATTTATTTCCTGCATTTAGTTAACGATCAACTGCTGAAGATGGAGTTGCTTGAACCCCTTTACCATGCTTCTGAAGAAGCTTCCCTACCTTTCCTTAGAAGATCGAACTTTCACAAATCAGATGATGAGAAGAAGCTAATTGATGGCATTTTAAAGGGAGAGGCTGTTGTTTTTCATAAAGAACAAGCTTATTTAATTAATATTTCTGGACCAAAGCAGCGTGAAATTCAGCCTTCCGAAACGGAAACAACGATTACAGGACCACATGAAGGATTTGTGGAGAGCAGTGAAATCAATCTCTCTATGATCCGAAGACGTGTGAGAAGTTCACACTTAAAGATTAATGAAATTCCAGTAGGTGAAGTGGCAAAAGGAAGCGTCTATGTTCTTCATATTAAAGGAATTGCAAATGATGAAATCGTTCAAGATTTGACTAATAGGATTGAAAAAATTGAAATTGATGCCGTTTATGATTCACATATTCTTACTCAATTAATTGAGGATCAGCCTAATGCGCTTTTTCCGCAATTTATGTTAAGAGAAAGGCCGGATGCGATTGCAGCAGCACTTGTAGAAGGAAAAGTCGTCATTGTTATGGACGGTAGTCCTGCAGTGATTATTACCCCTTCAAGCTTCTTTGACTTCTTTCAAACGGGTGATGACTATTACCAAAGGTGGATTACTGGAACGGCCACAAGACTACTGCGCTTTGGTGCATTCATGATTACGATTGGATTTACCGCCCTATACGTTGCCGTCACATCCTTTCATTATGAAATGATTCCACAGTCACTTCTAACAACTCTTGCCGGTTCAAGAAGCAAAGTACCATTTGATCCTTTATATGAAGCGTTAATTATGGAAGTTACTCTGGAATTTTTACGTGAAGCAGGTGCTCGCCTGCCTACAAAAGTAGGACAAACGATCGGTATTGTAGGCGGTATTGTCATAGGGCAAGCGGCTGTTCAGGCTGGTATTACAAGCAACGTTCTCATTATTGTGGTGGCAAGCTCTGCCATTGCTTCTTTTGTAGTTCCAAGTTATGTAATGAGTGCAAGTATCCGTCTAACGCGGTTCGGTTTAATTCTACTCGCAGGATTACTTGGCAATCTCGGAATCGTGATTGGATTGACGATTCTTGTGATTCATTTAAGTAGCTTAACGAGCGTTGGAGCACCATATTTAGCACCCTTATCCCCATTTTTCAAGAAAGACTGGGGCGACTTCTTATTAAGGGCTCCTTACTCATTAATGAAAACGAGGCCAGCTATACCGAGAAGTTCAAATAAGAAAAAAGTGAAGTAAGTAGCTGATAGAAATTGAGGGATATTAATGTCGGAAAAAATAGCGCCATTCCACCTCGCCATCCTGATTTATATGATTCAATCAGGTGTAACGCTATATAAATTACCTCGAATGCTCGCGGTGAGTTTCGGAACAAACGGCTGGGTTATGATTCTCATTATTTCCCTCATTGCTGGATTAAACATCTTTCTCGTTTCTCTTGTGAATCGTTTTCGGAGGGGAGAGAATGTATTTGAAATTATGGAAGGGCTTGTTCCGCAAAAGGTTCTTGCCCCTTTTTATGTCATATTAGCGCTTATATGGTCAATTCTCCCTCTTCTTGTAGGAAAAGACTACATGCTCATCACGCAAGTCCTTGCTTTTCAAAATACCAGTTTGCTGTTGCTGTATAGTATTATCTTGCTCCTCGCCTTATATCTTGTCGTTAAAGACATTTATACAATTACGAAAACAACAACCGTTTTCTTTTTTTTGACGATTTGGATGACGTTTATGCTTATTTATCATATTCCTTATTCTTCTTTGATGCGCTTAACACCATTTATCTTTAAAGATGGGAGTAATCCTATTCAAGGACTGATCGAGGTCTATACTGCCTTCTTAGGTTTTGAAATTGTGCTCTTTCTCTTTCCTTATATTGATCAAACAAAGCCTAAATGGTTTCGAAGTGTTTATGTTGGACATGTAATTACAACAGTTGTCTATGGGCTTACATGTTTCGTTTCATTTATGTATTTTTCATTTGATCAGCTTAAATTAACTAGTTTTCCAGTGCTGAATTTGATTGCTTATATTGAAATCGAGCTTATTGAGAGGATTGAAAGTCTTGTTTTCAATTTGTTCTTAATGAAAATTCTTATAACCGTCGTTATGTATTTATGGGCAGCGAAGCTCCTGCTCAATAGAGCAATACCTGCTATTAATGAAAAGTGGTGTGTATTCATTCTCATCTTTGTGGCTTATTTGATCACGTTAAAGGTGGATGTAGCATACGAGCTAGCGCCCTGGCTATTAATTTTTGGATTAGCAGCTGCAGGGATTGCATTTGGGCTTCCTATACTATTGCTCGTAACGCTTTGGATCAGAAGTATAAGGAGGAAACGACATGCGGAATAACAAAAAGCTATGTATTGTTATCTTAGCCATGATCGTTCTGACAAGTTGTAATGACAAGAAAGTAATTGAAGACCTGGCGATTATTAGTATGATTGGTTTTGATCGAATAGAAGGGGAGGAAGGAAAGTTAAAAGTAACGGCTTCATTCCCCGATTTATCAAGTGAGACATCCCAGCAGGACGAAATCATTGATACGGTAGCCAATTCAAAAAAAGAAGCTGAAGATCTTCTCTCATCCAAAACGAGGCAACAGGTTGTCAATGGACAAATTCATTCAATCATAATAGGAAGAACACTTGCTGAAGCAGGGGTCAGTCGTGTCATTACATCGATGGAACGAGATCAGGAAATTGGTTCACAAGTGAAGCTTGTCATGGCGTTTGGAGAAGGGGAAGAGATCATTAAGACAGATGTCGAACCGGATGTAGGTAGCTATGTTGACAAAATGTTAAAAACGGAAACGGATAAATTTACGATTCCAGAGATGGACATCTTTCATTTTTCAAGAGATTACTTTGATGACGGCATTGATCCGGTCGCCCCTCTTTTTAGCAGAGAAGATGATGATCTAGTGTTAATGGGAACTGCTCTTTTTCGAGAAGATAAGTATGTAGCCCATTTGGATTTACTTCAGTCAAAGGTTTTTTTATTTCTTCTTGGAAAAGTAAAAAGTGGGGAATTAACGATTAAAATTCCGGATGGTGATAACATCCGCAACCTTCACTTTGATTATATTAAGAGTAATAGGAAAATTAAGGTTGTTAAAAGTAATGGTAAGGTTGATCACATTCTAATAAATGTGAAGATGCGTGGCTCAGTCATTGAGGATACAGGAGCAAAAGAAATTTCAAGTACTAACGAAACTAAGAAAATTGAAAAGGTAATTGCGGAACATATTGAACGTGACGCGGAGGGGATTCTTAAAGTGTTAAAGGAAAATCAAACGGATAGTCTTGGACTAGGGCAATATGTAAGGCATTCACTATCATATCAAGAATGGAAAAACCTAGATAAACATGAATACCTTGAAACAATACCTGTATCAGTAAACGTTGATGTGACGATAAAAGATACAGGCATGTCTCAGTAATTAGTAAGCAATCCCCACACGTTTACAGGAGTGATTGCGATCGAAGAGTTCCTTGTATACAAAAGCAGCCGTGTCTGCGGTTGATATTTCACGACCACCATCAGGAAGATATTCTTCTTCCACGCGATATTCTCCTTTTGCCGGGCCATCTGGCAAATAAGTAGGACAGATGATTGACCAGTCCAGATCGCTAGCAGAGAGCATTTCATAAACAGAAAGATGTTCCCTTGCTGCTCGCGTTGTCTTTCGTTTAGACTCAGAGGATTCAAAACGATAGAGAGTTGGTTCGACTCGGCTATTAAGTATGCCAGCTGTTCCTACGGTGATAATCCGATTAATCTGTTGATTTTTCATCACCCGTATTAAAATCGGGGTACTATCTGATAACGTTGTTGTTTTATCAGTACCAAGTGCACTAACGATCACATCAACGCCCTTGGCGGCTTTTTCAACGACGTCTTCATTGAGAACATCCCCTTCGACAATCGTAAGGTTACTATTTGTAGGGAGCTTCTCAGGTGATCGTGCTAAAACAGTCACCTGATGCCGATCGGAGAGAGCTAATGTAAGAATGTTGCTTCCGACTCGTCCTGTTGCTCCTAAAATCAAAATATTCATCTTGACTCTCCCTTCTAATACTATTCATTTTAAAAAAGGAATGGCTCTATTGCAACTAACGATATTCTTGGAATGACATTACTCCGCACTGGTATTTTTGGTGATTTAATGAGAATACAGCGCTTACATTGAAGAATCCTTTATATTTCACAATAGATTTCTGATTTCTACTTATAAAGTTCAGAATTTTTGTTAAAATACTCGTAACGTAATAAGAGAGTGAAGTTTATTTTGTTTTAGATAGAGGAGAGGGGAATGAAACATGAGAAAAGCGCTTTTTGAGAGATTAGAAGATTTAGTACCACAAATGATTGACCTAAGAAGAGATCTTCATCAGAATCCTGAATTGTCATTCCATGAAGTTCGAACACCTAAACTAATTGCAGATTTCTACGAGGAACTTGGCATGGACGTTAAAATAAATGTCGGTGGCAGAGGAGTAGTGGCTTCTTTAGAAGGTGCAATGCCAGGAAAGACAGTGGGCTTACGTGCTGATTTTGATGCCCTTCCAATCAATGATGAAAAAGAAGTACCCTACAAATCCACTGTTCCAGGTGTGATGCATGCGTGCGGTCATGATGGTCATACATCAACGCTTCTCCACTTAGCAAAAGCACTACATGAGCAAAAAGACCAATTAGCAGGTCGTGTCGTCTTTATTCATCAATTTGCTGAAGAGATTACACCTGGTGGAGCAAAGCCAATGATTGAAGACGGGTGCCTAGAGGGAGTGGATGTTCTTTTTGGAACACACCTTTGGTCTGGATTCCCAACTGGAACAATTGCGTATAAACCAGGACGCATTATGGCTGCTGCTGACTCTTTTGAAATTGTGATCAAAGGGAGAGGTGGTCATGGGGGTATCCCACATGAGGCGCTTGATTCAATTGTGATCGCCAGTCAGTTGGTTGGTAATCTCCAACAAATTGTCAGCCGGTTTATCAATCCTTCAAGTACAGCAGTCATCTCTATCGGTTCATTTCACGCAGGTTCCGCTTTCAATGTTATTTCAGAAACGGCAACATTGAAAGGGACGGTTAGAACCTTTGATCGAGACGTTCGCGAGAAGATCGTCGGGTATATGGAACAAATGATTAAAGGCACGTGTGAGAGTAGCGGGGCAGACTATACATTTAGTTATGACAGAGGGTATCCTCCTGTAGTTAACCATGAAAAAGAAACGATGATGTTGAAGGAAGCTGCAGAAAGAGTAGCTGAGGTGAAAAATGTTGTAGAAACAGAAGCCTTAATGATCGGAGAAGATGTCGCTTATTATCTAGAAGAGGTTCCCGGAACATTCTTCTTAACCGGGGCAGGTAATGCTGAGAGTAAATCGACGTATCCTCATCATCATCCAATGTTCGATATCGATGAGAACGCTATGTTGATTGCTGCCAAAACGCTTGGGGAAGCAACGTTAGCTTATCTTGAGCAACATCGTTATGAGACGGAAGAGGTTAACACTTAAAATAAAAGGAGTGAAATGGATGGCGAGGGGTTTACTTGAGAATGAGGCAGAACTTAGCAAAAGGCAGTTGCATTTACTTATGCAAGTTTCAACAATCTTTAACTCATCACTAGATTTCTATTCTGTCATTCAGTCTGTTATAGAAGAAGCCGTCTCAGCCATTGATGCAGCTGATGGTGGTGTGCTTTTTCTATATGATAAAGAACAAAAAGGTTTAAAAGTGGCTGGGTCGACAGGGTTTCGAAAGAAGACGGTCAATGAAGTTATGCTCCGTTCAGGTGAGTCGATGACAGGTCTTGCATTTGAGAAAGAAACCACTTTGCACTTCAAAACAAGTGATGAAGTCGAAAAAGCTATGGGAACGATGTCTCATCAAAATGCTAGCCTATATTACCAATCTGCACATGAGCTACCGCTGAGTACGATTTGTATCCCGATTAAAAAAGAAGGTACTTGTACAGGGGTCATAGTGCTCGACCGGTTTAATGGGGGTAAAGGATTTACAGAAGATGACATCCGACTTGTGGAAGCTATTTCTTCACAGGCGGCTATTGCACTAATGAACGCGAATTTGTATCAAAACAAAGAAGCTTCTTTACAGAAGTTAAAGCAATTTAATCAAACAGTGATTCACCAAAACGAGAGTCTATCGATCTCAGTAGATACACACCAGGCACTATCTGACATAGGGATGAATGAAGACTCGTTTCAAGAAATCTGCACGTATCTCACAAAGTCTATTGGAAAGAGCGTAGCCATCTATGATCCATTTGGAGAGGTGAAGGCTTCTAGTCAGATTGATTGGAAGGCAGAAAAAAGCTTACAAAGCATTATTCTTAATCATTTGAGTACCATTCAAAATGAGACAAATGAGTTAGAAGTTGTGCAAACAGATGAAGATTCTTTACTTTTTCCTCTTGGTCGATTGTCATTTCCACTCGGTTATCTCGCTATTATTTCTGAAAAGCTTCCACTTACAAGGTTTGAGCAGTCAGCCGTTTTTCACGCATGTACAGTTGCGGGTCTTCAGCTAATGAAAAAGGAATCGGAGCATAAAGAACAACAGCGTTTAACTGGAGAATTACTCATCCATCTACTATCGCCACAAGAGGATGAAGCGGATTTAAGTTACCTTGCAGGGCGATTGAAGACAGGATTAAATGGTTATTTCACAATCGCTTTAATCGATGTACCTCAGGAGTTTGTACAAGGACGCGAGGAATGGTTTAGAAGATGTATTCATGCATCTATTCAGCATTTACTGGAGAAAAATCATCAGAAAACAGTGCGTGTTACAGAGTGGGGGCGTCAAATTGTCTTGCTGTTTCATCAAGATGATGAGAAAGGCATAGAATCATCCATTCTTACTGTTAATCAGTTCATCCAAGAATTTAATGAGTTGATTGCTTCTGTCACAACTGAAAAAATTTGTAGAATCGGAATTGGAAAACCAGTTAGAGGGATTCGTGCCATTGATCACTCTTTTCAAGAAGCGAAGAAGACGATTAAATTTCTAAAGCGATTTACATTCGCGGGTTATTCATCATGGTATGGAGAAATCGGGGCGCTTCGACTCTTGTTAAACAATAAAGAAGAAGATCTAGCAAGTTATGCGCTTGAGTATCTCTCTCCGTTGCTAGCTTATGAAAAACGTCGCAAAGGAGAGCTCTTTCAAACTTTATTTGTTTACTTATCGACCGGACAAGATTTAAAAAACGCTTCTGAACAGCTCCATGTTCATGTCAATACAATGAACTATCGAATTCAACGCATACAAGAAATACTAACGATTAATTTTAATGACCCTTCAGACCTTATGAATATCCAAGTTGCCTGTAATATTTATCGTTATTTATTTGAAGCCTAGTTATTCATCGTCTGGCTGAAGATACGGGCGAAGTTTTCGTACGTATCGTCGAATGTCGAATAAGAGTTTGGTTTGTAATTTCTTTTCTTCTTCGAAAATTTGGATATGAGAGATGGATGGGAAAGATCCGTGTTCATTGAAACGAACGGGAATAAGCCCTGTCTTTAACAGTTCACCACTTTCTCGATTGATAAATTCCACTTCGACGTTCGCTTCAAGCGTGTTGGGTATGTGATGGTCTTGTAGTCGCTTAACTTCCTGTACTTTAAATAATATTTGCGGCATGTAAGATCCTCCTTCCTTTCCCCCTTACCCTTTTTTGAAATGAATTAGCCATAAGATATGTTTGTAACAGCCTGCCCTTTCATGCAGGCTGTTTTTATGTGGAAACTTTCTTGAGCAGATTAAATGATAGGGAAATGAGATGGGAAAATTGTATCATCTAAGAAAATGTGGAAGGAATTTGAAGATGAATGTCTAATGACTACTAATAGTGAAAGGAATTACTTGCACTTGAACTGATTTTGTTATGGAAAACGGAGTGGAGCGTATCATGGAAGACCTCATCTATGAATTTCATTTTTTTCTTATTTTGATTTCGATTTTAATGGTAGTTAGCTATACTTATACAGCTTTTGATTTTCATGAGAAGGCTTACAATATGACGCATTCATATCGACAGCTATGGATATTTGGCAGTGCATTAGCAATGGGAGCAGGGATTTGGATTCTACAGTATCTTGTACTGTTAGGGATTTCAACAGCCGACTCAACCTTTTACAATCCATGGTTTGTTATCATTACTTTAGTTATTCCTATTGTTGGATCACTCCTGTCATTCAACATCATTTCATCAAAAAGACAATTGAAACAGTTGGTAGTGGCAAGTTTCTCTCTCACCATTGTTTTGGTCTTTTTGCAATTGCTAACATCTGTCTATTTATTAGGAGAGATTTATCATTTGACAGATTGGTGGAAAATTGTCATTCCAGGTTTGATCGCCTTCATTTCGACAGTTTGTAGTTTTTGGTTAGTTTATGGTGTATCAAATGAAAAACGGAACTCCTGGGGGAAATTATCAGGGGCAATTGTATTTGGTCTAGGTACTCTCGCCGTTCATTATTTTACGATGATTTCCTCGGCTTCAAATTCAAATTTTAAAATAGAAAGCTACAGTGAAAATACGGTGTTGCAGTATCTTGTTTTGATTGGCATATTCATTATTTCTGTTTTAACCTTAATTAGTGTGATTCGAGGTCAAAAGTTAGAAGAACAGGCCACACAACTTCAAGAGAGCGAGCGGAAATACCTCTCACTCGTCGAAAATAGTCCCGATGGTATCATGGTACTAGATATTAGTGGTCAAATACTAAATATGAACCCCGCTTTAGAAAAAATGAGTGGCTACTCATCGAATAGCACAAGTAATAAAACGAGTTTTCAATTCGTGGATCAGCGTTACTTAAAGCAGACGTTAAATTGTTTTGAAAGAACGAAAGAAGGTATTCCGCAAAAGTGTGAATCTGCCATTGTTCATCGAGAAGGTCACTCGGTTCATGTGAAGTTAATTTCCATTCCTCATATGGTTCATGGAAAAGTACAGGGTGTTATTGTCATAGTGGAGGATATTACAGAATTTAAAGAAACGGAAGCACTGCTAAGACGCTCAGAGAAATTAACAGCGGTAGGAGAGCTCGCTGCGGGAGTTGCACATGAAATAAGAAATCCACTTACTTCTTTAAAAGGCTTTGCAACATTAGTCTATAGCTCTTCTGAAGACGATAAATCAAAAGAGTTTCTTCAAATCATGTTATCGGAAATTGATCGCATTAATTTCATAGTGAGTGAATTTATGCTCCTTGCAAAACCTCAAGAGAAAGAGTTTGGAGAAAGTGATCTTATTTCGTTGCTTCAGCACGTAGTCGCCCTTCTTAAATCCCAGGCAATCCTGAAAAACATTGTTATTCGAACACAGTATGAGTGTGATCACTTTCCTATTTTAGGTGAAGAAAATCAGCTAAAGCAAGTGTTTGTCAATGTTGTGAAAAACGCTATTGAAGCGATGCCTGATGGTGGCACTATCTTTGTAAAGGTAAAAGAAAATGAGAAAAAAGAAGCGGTTATAACGTTTGTAGATCAGGGTGTAGGTATCCCAGAGCACCAATTGCCAAGGATCGGCGAACCATTTTATACGTTGAAGGAGAATGGGACTGGACTGGGACTAATGGTTAGTTTTAGCATTATTGATAACCATAACGGGAGAATGCGCTTAACAAGTGTTGAAGGAGAAGGAACTACCGTCGAAGTGATCCTACCAGTTTATGAAAATAAGCTGGTGAATGTTTGAGGAAATAGAGTTATTACAAATTAAGAAAACGAGAAAAACGCGCTAGCAAGTTGCTAGCGCGTTTTTCTCGTTTTCTTAATATCCTTTTTAATAAGTAGTTATCATTTCATGTATCCGCTTTTTCTAACTGCTCAATTGTTTCCTTTTCAAGAAATTCAGAGGCTGGAATATCTAAAGCTGTTGATATTTTTAAAAGTGTTTGAACGTCTGGCTGATAGCGGTTTTCTTCTATTTTCTGCATAAGTCCCGCTCCAATCCGCACTTTCACCGCTAATTCTGAAATGGTTAAGTTGGCTTCCAAACGGTGCTTACGTATTTTGTCTGCTGTGTTCATCTTTCTCAGCCTCCTCAGCAGGTACTTTACTTCCTCTTACGACGAGTACATCACAACTTGCGTGACGAGTGATATGTTCAGAGACGCTGCCCATCAGCAATCTTTCTACGCGATTCATCCCTGTTGCTCCGCAAACAATTAAATCTATTTTATTTTGTGGAGCGATCTTTCTTGCGATTTTTGCTTTTGGGGATCCGTATTCAATCATTGTATCAACATTCGAAATTCCTGCCATTCGTGCTTTTTCTTCGTACTCCTTTAATAGACGCTTTCCAAAGTCTTCTGCTCGTTCCGTTGCGATATCGTAAAGTTCAAAAGTTGAGAAATTTCTCGTATCAATGACATGAGCAATCAGTAGGGACGCCTCGTCTTGAATCGAAAGTTCTACAGCTTTGGAAAAAGCAATCTCTGCAGAATCAGAACCGTCAACAGCAACAAGTATGTTTGAATGCTTTACGCTCATTCTAATACCCTCCCAATAGAAGCTTTATTTCTTAGCTTTATTGTATAACGTCTCATTCGTCATTACTGTGAGATATATCACTATTAAGATGAAAATATTCTATTTCAATAAAAAATGGCATAAACTTAAGTTGACAAAACTGCATTCATGCGATAGTTTTGTACTAAGGAAACATTTATGGTTAAGGGAACATTAGTTAATTAATATTACACATTTAAATTTTTTTACTTCGAAGTTGCCTTAGGGAAAGAATTATTTAGTTGGTAAAAAACAAAGCTGTTAAGCAAATGTTTTTCGTTAAATTGAAATAGATAAGCACCTTACAGAAACAACGCCCATACGTTAGGTAAAGGGAAATGGTGGCGGTATAAATAGAAAAAGAGAGGTTGGTAAATGTGAAAAAGTGGTTAGGATATGTTTTCGGAGCAGGACTATTTTTGATCGTGATGTCGGGGTGCAGCAGTACTGAGACAAACAAAGATAGTGAAGGAAAAATTAACGTGACGACAACCATCGGGCAAATTGGAGACATTGCAGAAAACATTGGTAAGGACCATGTGCAAGTCGATTCCTTAATGGGTCCAGGTATTGATCCTCACTTATATAAGGCATCACAAGGAGACATTAATAAGCTATCGAATGCAGATATCATTTTCTACAATGGTCTTCATCTAGAAGGAAAAATGGGCGAGATATTTGCGAAAATGAAGGGAGAAAAACCAACCTATCCTGTTGCAGAAGCTATTCCTGAAGAGAAGCTATTAATCACTCAGGGAAGTTCAAAAGCCGTTGATCCTCATGTGTGGTTTGATATTGATTTATGGAAATATGCTGTGCTAGAAGTTCGCGACGGATTAATTGAATATGATCCCGAACACAAGGAAGATTATGAGAAAAATGCAGAGGAATATTTAGAAGAGCTAACTAAGCTACAAGAAGAAGCACAATCAAAATTGAATGAAATCCCAGAAGAGAGTCGTGTTCTTGTTACGGCCCACGATGCATTTCAATACTTCGGTCAGGCATATGGCATGGAAGTGAAGGGGCTGCAAGGATTAAGTACAGATTCAGAATATGGGCTTAGGGATGTTCAAAATCTTGTGAATGTATTAGCAGATCAAAATATTAAGGCTGTATTTATTGAAAGCAGTATCTCAGAACGTTCGATTAATGCAGTCGTTGAAGGAGCAAGAAAAAAAGGTCATGAGGTTGAAATAGGTGGCGAATTGTTCTCAGATGCGATGGGTGAGAAGGGTTCACCTGAGGGGACGTATATAGGTATGTATCAACATAACATTGATACGATTGTGGAAGCGTTGAAATAGGATAAGAAGGAGGTAGGGATATGAATCCAATTAATGTATCAAATTTAACGGTAGCCTATGACCGTAAGCCTGTACTTCAGGAAGTAACGGTTGAAATGCCAGAAGGAAAGTTAATAGGCGTTGTTGGTCCAAATGGTGCTGGTAAATCAACGTTAATCAAAGCTATTTTAGGGTTAATTCCAACAGCCTCGGGATCTGTAGAAATTTACGGAAAATCATATCGTACTCAGCGAAAACTAGTTGGATATGTACCACAGCGAGGATCAGTGGATTGGGATTTTCCTACGAATGCTCTTGATGTCGTACTGATGGGAAGATACGGGCACATCGGCTGGTTTAAGCGGCCTGGTAAGAAGGATACTGCTATTGCTATGCAGGCGCTTGATAAAGTGGGCATGAAAGAATATGCAAATAGGCAGATCAGTCAACTATCAGGTGGTCAACAACAGAGAGTGTTTCTTGCAAGAGCCTTAGCACAGGATGCAACAGTTTATTTCATGGATGAACCATTTGTTGGCGTTGATGCTGCTACTGAAAAAGCGATTATCTCACTTTTAAATGAGCTGAAGGCACAAGGGAAGACCGTCCTTGTTGTTCACCATGATTTGCAGACAGTGAAGGAGTATTTTGATTGGACCCTTTTGTTAAATAAAAGAAAAATTGCGCTCGGTCCTACAGATGAAGTATTTACAATTGAAAACTTACAAAAAACATATGGTGGAAGACTATCATTTCTTGATTCTGAGGTCAGCACACCATTTGTAGTTCAACCTTAAGGAGGGAGAATAATGTTAAATGAGCTCCTCCTAACGCTACAGGATGCAAATACACAGTGGGTGCTATTTGGTACAATTCTTCTTGGAGTGGCAAGTGGTGTCCTCGGTAGTTTTGCCCTTCTTAGGAAACAAAGCTTAATCGGTGATGCTATGGCGCATGCAGCACTTCCTGGGATTTGCATTGCATTTCTACTTTATGGAACAAAATCGATTGGCTGGTTTTTAGTAGGTGCTGCGATATCTGGCTTACTTGCAACCTACTTTATTCAAGCTATTATTAACCATTCACGTATTAAAGAAGACACCGCGATTGGATTAGTACTCTCAGTGTTTTTTGGGTTTGGAATTGTCTTATTAACTAAAATCGCTCAATCTGAAAATGGTAACCAGAGTGGTCTTGATGACTTTATATTCGGTCAGGCAGCATCGCTTGTAGGAAATGATGTTCGAGTTATTTCGGGAATTGCAATCGTGCTTCTCGTGATCACCTGGCTACTTTTTAAAGAATTGAAGCTATTTACCTTCGACCGCCAATTCGCAAAAGGAATTGGATTACCTACAGGGTTTCTTAATGCCTTATTGATGACACTAATCGTCAGTGCAGTTGTGATAGGTTTACAAGCAGTGGGAGTTATTCTAATGGCCGCTATGCTCATTACTCCTGCAATATCTGCAAGGTATTGGACCGATCGACTTGATCGGATGGTTATAGTAGCGGGAACAATTGGTGCTTTATCAGGAATTCTTGGCACGATATTAAGTTCTATGGCAAACCGACTTCCGACAGGACCCGTCATCGTCATTGCAGCAACGGTTATTTTCTTAATTTCTCTCGTTTTTGCTCCAAACAGAGGGCTTTTATCGAAAGGTTTAAAATTGTATCGTATTCGTAAAAGTGTTGCTAAGGATACCGTTTTTCAAACGATGTATGATCTTTCTGAAGAAGTTAGCTTATCCACTACGAATTTTGCGTTCACTATAGCTCAGCTTGAAGAAAGAAGAAAAATGCCACGTCGCAAACTAGAGTCGATTCTACATCAGCTTCAAAAAGAAGGATACGTCTTCCAGCCAGTGATCGGCAAATGGCGCCTTACTGAGTTAGGTGCTTATAAGGCGCATGAAATTACAAAGAACAATCGACTATTCGAGATTTACACTATGTATGAAATGAAATTTGCTCATCTTCAATCAAAAACAAACGATGAGTGGCATTATAAAGAGCTTCCTCCAACAGCCGTAGAAGATCTTACTCGATTAATGGATGTTCATGAACGGGCGCTTAAGTTAAACCCGGCTCATTTTGCTAGAGGAGAAAAGTATCATGTCAAAGCACCTTCTCAAAGCACAAAAAAGCGTAAGAACGAGGTGAATTCCTCATGAGTTATGGAGCATGGATTATGCTTACAGGTTCTTTAGTGGGAGTATCGTGTGGGATCATCGGGTGTTTTTTAATATTACGTAAAATGGCGATGCTTGCTGATGCGATTAGTCATACCGTTTTGCTAGGTATTGTATTGGCATACCTCGTAAGTCATTCACTAGAAGGGATCTATATGCTGGTTGGTGCAGGGATCATAGGTCTATTGACTGCTTTTTTAGTGCAGGTCCTTCATTCAAGCGGTGTGCAATCTGATGCCGCTATCGGTGTAGTGTTTACTTCCCTATTCGCATTCGGAGTTATTCTGCTGTCAGCTTTTGCTAGTAAAGTACACCTTGATGTTAACCACGCCCTTATGGGAGAGATTACCTTTATTCCGTGGAATACGTTAACAATAGGTGGAGTGGACCTTGGACCTTCTGCGGTCTGGATGCTTGGAAGTGTTCTGGTGATTAATCTTATTTTGATCCTCACGTTTTATAAAGAGATTAAGATTAGCTCGTTTGATCCTGCAATGGCTACGGCTATTGGTATTCCAGTTATGTTCATCCATTACCTACTTATGTCGATGGTTTCAATCACGACGGTTGCTTCTTTTGATAGTGTTGGGGCTATTCTCGTCGTAGCCATGCTTATTGTACCGGGAGCTACAGCATATTTATTAACAGATAAATTACTTGTTATGTTAATCATCAGTGCAGGTGTTGGCGTAGTTGCAGCGATCGGTGGTTATTATTCCGCGCTCGCTTGGAATATTTCGATCTCAGGTTCTATGGCATCGATTGCTGGAATGATATTTGCGATCACATTTATCCTTTCACCGAGACACGGTTTATTATCTAAAGTCATAGCAAAGAAAGGAATTATCGCAGATCAGTCTTAATCATTTAACGCGATGAATCGCAAAAGAAATGATTCAAAACTATATGAAAATTATGTGATCTGTAGTATAGTAAAGAAATGCGATAGCTTGTGTCCACAAGACTATCTCCTCAATTAGTAGCCCTGTAAGCGAATGCTGGATTCGCTTACAGGGCTTTTTTTCATTGAGTGGATTTTTTCTGTCATCATCTTGATTTCTAGAATAATGATACATTCGAGGGAATGCTTCCTCAAACGTAAAGTAAGGATTTAACGGATTCACGAAGTGTACGAAATTCAACTTTCCTATAAATGGATAAGCAGAATCGTAATCTTTTAGGTTGAAAGTAAGCATTAGTGGGAATAGAAAGAATGGATAAATGATATGAAAGAATGGAAGGAGATTAACAATGGACACTGGTACTGCGGCGAAACACAAAGCAAAACAAGCATCAAATGATGTGAAACCATGGATAAGAGGATTAGCAAGAATGGGGTATGCAGCCAAAGGAGTTGTTTACTTAATCATTGGGATCTTAGCTCTCCAGGCAGCATTTGGGCCAGGAGGTAAAACGACTGATTCAAAAGGTGCTTTCGCTACTATTGCAGGAAAGCCATTTGGTGAAGCACTTCTATGGGTTCTCATAGTTGGGTTAATCGGTTATTCCGTATGGAAAGGTATCCAGGGAATTAAGGATCCAGATCATTATGGTAACGATACAAAAGGCATATTAATTCGAATTGGATTTGTTGGCGCTGGTATTATTCATTTATTTCTTGCTTATAATGCGGTTTCTATTATTACAAGAGCGGGAAGTTCATCTTCTGGCAGTAAACAATCAATGTCTGCTAAACTATTAGGACAGCCGTTTGGTCAATGGATAATTGGATTTATTGGATTATGCTTAATTGGTTTTGGTATTTATCAGGTTATTCGTGGGTACAAGAAATCCTTTATGAAACAGCTTAAGCAGTATGAAATGCACGATCAAGAAGAATGGTGGGGCAAACGTGCTGGACAAATCGGACTTGCAGCACGAGGTGTTGTCTTCACGATGATGGGCGTATTCTTTATTCAGACAGCGATTACTGCTAATCCAGATAAAACGAAGGGGCTCGATGGAGCGCTTTCAGAATTAGCTAAACAGCCATATGGTGCTATCTTGCTTGGACTAGTTGCCATTGGATTTATCGCTTACGGCATTTTTATGTTTGTAAAAGGGAAGAATAGAAGAATGCAAATTTCTTAATTTATGGAGTATTGAAGAAGGTGAATCAACTGAATCAGACGACACTTGAAGAAGCAAGAAATGGAATTAAACAGAATCGTATGTACTTTTTGTACTTGTATGGAACAAATTGCTCTGTATGCCATGCTCTTTTGCCTCAAGTTGAGGAAGTATTAGAGGATTTTCCACAAATTATACGAGAGAAGTTAAATGTTCATGAAATTCCAGAAGCAGCAGGCGCCTTTTCTGTTTTCACCATCCCCGTACTTTTGTTATATGTGGAAGGAAAGGAAAGCATTAGAGAAGCGCGATTCGTTAATATTGACTCCCTTCGTTCATCGATCAATCGAATTGTTACGATGTTAGATTAGCCTAAAAACACTCATTAAGAGTGTTTTTTTGTTTTATCTTTATTATGAGTTGAAAACCATATACAGGAGAATGGAAAATTCAGTATACTGAACATAATCCAATGTGAAAGGAAATATGTGAAGTACGAATGAATGACTCGAAGCAGTTAACAACCACTTCAGAAACATCTCTATTTATTGTTCTCCTTGTCTTTAGCATACTTACTTATGTAGTTCTGTTTTTCTCAGTAATTGGAATGGCGATTATTGGCGTTTTATGGTTTATATCTTTTTTTAGTCACGGCTTGTTTATAGGAAACATTCGTAGTAATGGCGTTAAAATAACGGGATACCAGTATTCACATATCGATCAGAGAGTACGTGATTTATGTGAACGAATGGAGATTGAGAACGTTCCAGACGTCTATGTCATTGAGTCGGCAGGCATGCTGAATGCATTTGCAACAAGGTTACTAGGTAGGAACATGGTCATTCTTTATTCTGATATTTTTGAGTTAATTGAAGAAAACGCTGAAGAAGAAGTTACGTTTATTATTGCTCATGAACTCGCCCATATTAAACGAAATCACATTTTCAAACAACTTCTGCTTTTACCTGGAAATGTGATTCCGTTTCTTGGATCTGCTTATTCTAGAGCGTGTGAATATACGTGTGACCGAATGGGAGCTTACTACATAAATAGTGGCGAGAGGGCAGCAAATGGTTTAATTATTCTTGCCGTTGGAAAACGGCTATACCAGAGTGTGAACAAAGACGCTTATATAACACAGCTTCAATCTGAGAAGAGTTTTTTTGTTTGGTTAAGCGAATGGCTTTCAACTCATCCCCCTTTACCGAAAAGAATTGCTGCTGTAGAGTCGTTTATGGAACTGAGGGAAAAGACTCCATTTCCTGCTCCTCGTAAGAAATTAGTAATCCTTTCACTAATTATGCTTATGCTCTTTATCGGTGGAATAGGAACAGCCGTAATGGCAGTAGAAGTTGTTATTCCTTCGATCTCATCAGCATTCGAAGATGAGCTTGCGTTATTTGACGAGGCTACTGGCGTGACACCTCTTATGGAAGCCATAATTAATGAAGATGATCTCGCCTTTCAGTCTCTTATAGATAAGGCTGATCTTGAAGCAACTGACTCAGATGGCTGGAATGCTTTACATTATGCAGCTGAGCATTCAGAAAATGATAAGATGTTTCAAGCGCTCCTTGATCGTGAAATGAATCCAAATGCCGTTGATTTATATGAGACAAGTGCCTTAATGATTTCGGTTCAAAATGGCTATGTTTCTAAAGTGAATCGTCTATTAAAGGCAGGTGCTGATCCAAACATGGCGGACATTGATGGCTGGACGCCTCTTATTTATGCTGCTTATATGGAACCTTATAATCGGAATGAAATGTATAATCTACTCCTCGCAGCTGGGGCAAATCCCGCTATGCAAGATGAAGAGGGGTATACTGCAATTGACTATGCACGAGATGCGGGAAATGAAGAAGATATAAAAATTTTGTCTCAATAATGATAGATTCATAGGAAATTTAGTTTTGTGGCACGAATGATTATTAATAATGAAAGGTGGAGATTGAATGGAAGATGCTCAATTACTAAAACAATTTACTTTTTGGCGATATCGAACACTTCAGGCGCTTGATGCTGTTACAGAGGAGCAAGCAGATGTTCTTCCTGAGGGTTTTACGAACACAGTGCGATGGAATCTAGGCCATGTACTTGTCACTGCAGAATTTGTTTTAGATCGTTTTACAGTGATGGAGAAGAGCCTTCCAATAAACTATTCCGCATTATTTAAAGCTGGTACAAGACCTGGTGATTGGACGGAAGAGCCGCCGTCACTTACTGAGATAAAGCATTACTTAATCGAGCAGAATAAAAGAATAAGTGAGTTAGAAGGAGAATTGAGCGAGTCCCTTCAAAGTGAATTTTCTATTGGTTCCTACCTTACACTTGAAACAGTAGGAGAACTTATTCTGTTTTTAATGAATCATGAAAATCTTCATTTAGGAACAATTAGTGGGATTAAACGTGCTCAGGGTATGAAAGAACTGTGGAAAAAACAAACTGTATGAGTACAGCTTAAAACACGTGCAACAGCACGTGTTTTTTGTATTTTTTATAACTTACTACAAGAAATATAGAATATATAACCTGTGATTTGTGCAATTCACAGGTTTTTTTAATTTTCTAAAAAAAGGTTGAACCTTTTTGAAAAGTTGTTATATAATACTAACAAATAAAACAAATTGTATTATAACAGATGGAGGGAAGCAAAAATGGATTGTTATACGTGCTATGGAAATGGTGAATTGGAATGTCCGCATTGTCATGGAAAAGAAAGAAAAAATGAAGGGTGTCACCACTGTGAAGGTGAAGGATGTGTCGGATGTCATCGCTGCAACAGTAGCGGCAGACTTGAATAGGAGGGGATGTTGTGCTGGATGAAACTTTAGAAAGCGCTTACGATCAAAAAAACCATTTACTAACTCTTGAAGCGATGGTGTTCCTAGAAAATCTTCAACGTCATTCACAGTCAATACAGCAATTAATGCAAGCAGAATTAAACAGAGAAGATTTCTTTGAACAAAAAATTCTCTTACCTGAAACGAAATCAATCCGTGAAGCGAATTGGGAAGTTAAACCAGTTCGGAAAGATTTACAAAATCGAAGAGTCATCGTGAAACAATCCATTATCGACATTGTAAATGGTGCTTCAACAATTAATGCTGGGGCAAATTTACTTATTGCAGACTTTTCGGATGAAGCAATGTCTTATGATCAGCGTATGGGAGCAGCGCAAAATCTAAAAAGACTTATTCAGCAAGAACGAGTTAAAGAGAATGTATATCCTACGGCCTTCATGATCGCAGTAAACAATAGAAAGAATGAAGATAACTATAGTGGTATAGAAATTCCAGCTAACCTTATTGATTTTGGACTTTATGTTTTTCATAATACGACTGAATTATTGAAGCATGGTTCTGCTCCATATGTTTGTTTGAAAGGAATTTCTTCTTATCGAGAAGCTAGCTATTGGAATAACATTTTTTCTTTCACAGAAAAGGAAATGAATCTCTTTCAAGGAACGATCAAGGCCACTGTCACAATTGATCAAAACAATATGAACCAGACTGAGGAAATACTTTATGAATTACGTGATCATTGCGCGGGTCTTCATTTTGAATCTGAAGGTGTTGAGAGCATAAACGATTTAACGCGGTTTGTGATTAGCGTAGGACATAAGCGAAAGACACATGTCATTGTGGAAGAAAAGATGATGAAAAATAAAGATCGCGATGATGAGAGAAATGTGAATGGGGAAATGTTTGAACGGGGGACACGGGAAGTAATTGAAGGGTTTGATGGGAAGTGCATCACAGATACTAATCTGATTCCAATGATGAAGGCGATTTGGAATCACTATATGCCTGAACCGAATCAGATTTGGAAAATGAGGCATGAGTACTCGGCATTTGATAGCTTGAATCATTCGAAAGTGATCTAAGAAAGAAGCATGACCAAATACCAACATATCCAGGGGGAAATAATAATGAAAAAGCAAACAGCAGAAACACTTCAAGAAAACTGGAACCAGGACCGTTTTAAAGGAATTGAACGCCCATATTCACCTGAAGAAGTTTTGAAATTACAAGGATCCGTTCAAATCGAGTATACTCTTGCGAAAAGAGGTGCTGAACGACTCTGGAAACTTGTGAATGAAGAGAACTTCGTCAATGCGCTAGGTGCCCTTACTGGTAACCAGGCTGTTCAACAGGTGAAAGCTGGCTTAAAAGCCATTTACTTAAGCGGATGGCAAGTAGCCGCAGATGCAAATATGTCGGGGCAGATGTATCCAGACCAAAGCTTATACCCTGTAAATAGTGTTCCACAAGTCGTAAAGCGAATTAATCAAGCTCTTCAAAGGGCGGATCAAATTGAACATTCGGAAGGAATTCATGAACGTGATTGGTTCGTTCCAATTGTTGCTGATGCAGAAGCAGGTTTTGGTGGCGCGCTGAATGTGTTCGAACTTATGAAATCAATGATTGAATCAGGTGCAGCAGCAGTACATTTTGAAGATCAACTCTCATCAGAGAAAAAGTGCGGGCACCTTGGAGGTAAAGTTCTTCTGCCAACACAGCAAGCTGTTAAAAATTTAATTTCTGCACGCCTCGCAGCAGACGTTATGGGAGTGCCAACGTTAATCATTGCGCGAACAGACGCTAACGCTGCGAATTTAATTACGAGTGATGTTGATAAATACGATGGTGAGTTTTTAACAGGGGAACGCACTCCTGAAGGCTTTTTCTATACGAAACCAGGTCTTGATCAGGCGATTGCAAGAGGCCTTGCTTATGCACCATACGCTGACCTTATCTGGTGCGAAACGTCTGAACCTAATTTAGAGGAAGCTCAGAAATTCGCAAATGCCATTCATGAACGTTTTCCTGGAAAATTACTAGCTTACAACTGTTCGCCTTCATTTAATTGGAAAAAGAAACTCGATGATGAAACGATCGCTAAATTCCAGCGTGAATTAGGTAAGATGGGCTATAAGTTCCAATTTGTTACGCTTGCTGGTTTCCATGCTCTTAACCACAGTATGTTTGAACTTGCAAGAGACTACAAAGATAATGGAATGGCTGCCTATTCAAGACTTCAGCAAGCTGAATTTGCTAGTGAGGCAGATGGTTACTCTGCGACAAGACACCAGCGTGAAGTTGGAACGGGTTACTTTGACGCTGTGTCTCAGGTCATTACAGGAGGAACTTCGTCAACGACTGCTTTAAAGGGTTCCACGGAGGAAGAGCAGTTTACTTCAACGAAATAAGAGAAAAAACCGGCTGAATTCAGCCGGTTTTTTGTGTGGTATTCGTTTAAATAGTGGAAGTGGGTCAGAAAAGCTGCTAGACATCGGTAGTATTAGAGTGAAAGGCACTTATTTCCGCGATAATTCATTGAATTCCGCGAAAAGTGATCACAATTCCGCGATAATCCAAATATATCCGCGGAAATAGGATTAATTCCGCGAAATCGGTTTTTTAGATCAGGCTGCAGTGCCTGCCGGGTCTAAACGGAGGCTTCCGTTTTTCGATGTCTAGCTGCAGCCTCCAGACCCTCGGTCACTTCACCTTTTCATCCGAACACAAAGACCGTGTTCATATGAAAAGGTTCCAGTGCCTGCCGGGTCTAATCGGAGGCTTCCGCTTTTCATGTCTAGCTGCAGTGGCCAGGGTCTCGATCGCTTCACCCTACAAAATGAACACAAAGACCGTGTTCTTTTTGTAGGGCTCCAGCGCTTTTCGACCCTAACCGGCCACTTCCGCTTTTCGTGTCTAGCTGCAGCGCCCAGCCTCTCGATCGCTTCACCCTCTAAAATGAACACAAAGAGCGTGTTCTTTTTAGAGGGCTCCAGCGCTTGTCGAGGCTAATCGGAGGCTTCCGCTTTTCGTTATTTATACTTAATTCCTGATTCTTCTACTATTCCGCCTTCATTGGCTTCGACTAGGAGGTCGAGGGCTTTGTTGAGAACTTGTTTGTGCTGTTCTCTGTTGTTTGGTTGTCCTAGTGCGCTGCCCATTGGAAAACGGTTGTAGAGGGAGCGTGGAATGTTAACGTATTCGCTTATTTCTTTAGACATTGTCAAGGAAACTGTTGGGATTCCGTGTTCTTCTAATATGCGTGCGATCAGACCGACCGACTGTTGACAGACTGGTCAGGAAGGCACCAACAAAGCGAAGTCTACGTTTTCCTTCAATAACTTCTGAGCCACCTCTTGTGCTGTAACCGTTTTGAGTGGGTGAGGTGTAGGGATATATCCCATAAAGCCATAGTGATTTTCAGCGAGTTCTCCAATTCTTCCTTCTTCTTGAAGTTCTTTCATTGTATCAAGAGGGAATTGGATGTTGGCATCCTGTATCACTTTTGAGTGATCATAGTGCTCGTGAGCAAATGATACATTATTGAGATCTGTATTTACGGGAATTTCTCTGTAAGAAGGATCACCCAAACCAAAGTTATCATTAAATGGTTGTTGCCCTTTTACATATACACCACCAGTAGCAATAATAGCGCCTTTCGCTTTGCTAAGGTCTTTAGTGAATGGTGTGAATGGGGTCGACTCGTTCTTTTCAAACTTAAAAGAAGGGACCCAATTTTGTTGCACCGCCTGTTCGACCTTTTCAATCATGCTAACTCCTCCTTCTCATTAAAATTATGTTGCCTTTTTGTTTTAGCATGTATACAAAAAAAACAAAAGTAAAACGTCTTGGACAGCATAATTTCCTCAAGTATGAAATACGATGGTTAGTAAATGAAGGAGGAGGGACAGGCCGATATGAATCAGAGAAGAAATGCCTATAAACAATGATTATTCGATTCTTCACTTTTCTAATCGGGTTTGGTCTGTCGGTTGCAGGTGGTGTTACGTTAATTCTAGAGCTCAATCTGATTATTATTGGTCATAGTCTTCTTGACTATTTTGCGTATATATCGCAGACCCCAGAGCTGTATCTATTTGCTTCTGGCGTTTTTGTTGTATGGGTAAGCGTATATTGGCCTAGAGCATAGGCAGTAAGAATTATGATTTCTCCGCTAATGTCCCTTCCCGATTGAGAAACTCCTCATACCCTATAATGTAGGCAACTATCATGATGGCCAAAAGGAAAGGGAGGAGACACATGAACCATTATCTCCCCATTCAGGGGGATTTTTATAGTGCTTATCCTGACACAAGGAATTATTATGGACTGAGACAGTATGACTACCAGCGGCCGTATCCGTTTATTGGAGGTTTTGCAGGTGGGCTTGCCGGAGGTCTTGCCGGAGGATTATTAGGAGTTTTATTAATACCGGGTATATATGGTGGATATCCTCGTCCACGACCAGGATATCCCTGTCCTGGTCCGGGATATTGCCCTCCAGGTTATGGACAGCCGGGATACGGAGCTCCAGGGTATGGCCCACCAGGATATGGCCCTCCGGGTTATCCTGGCGGACGACCGCCATATGGACCATATAGAGAATAGGATTAAAAGCAAAGGGAGAACCCTTTGCTTTTTTTCTTTATTTTAGCTTATAGTATTGTTTTTTCTTTTTTAGAAGGAATTCCACTTTACATTTTGAGCTTTACGAAATCGTTTGTTAACTTCCTTCCAATTAACGACATTCCACCAGTTTTCGATGTAGTTTTTTCGGTTGTTTTCATATTGTAAATAATAAGCGTGTTCCCAAACATCAAGAGCTAGAAGAGGGATGACATCCCACTGGCTTAAGTTTTGGTGTTTTTCAGCTTGAAGAATTTCAAGTCTTCTTGATACAGGTGACCAGACAAGAATGGCCCAACCTGACCCTTCTACTTTAGCAGCAGCATTTGTGAATTGTTGCTTGAATTGGTTGTATGATCCAAAGCTCTTTTGAATCTCAGGTAAAATTTCTCCCTCTGGCTTCCCACCGTCTGGGCTCATGATTTTCCAAAATAAAGTATGAAGATAATGCCCAGCTCCATTGAAAGCTAATTCACGTTCCCAATGTTTAATGAGAGCATAGTTATCCTGTTGTCTTGCTTTCTGTAATTCAAGTTCTGCTTTGTTTAACCCATCTACATAGCTTTGGTGGTGAAGGTCATGATGCAGCCTCATGATTCTTTCACTAATGTAAGGCTCGAGTGCATTGTATTTGTATGGCAGAGAAGGTAAGGTATGTCCTCCTATAGGAACGGATGAATCTTGTAAGTTACGCCACTGCTTGTATAACGAATTGGCCATCTTATATAGGTCTTCTTCATTTGACCCATTCACATCGACATTTTCCTGAACCGCCGCTAACCATTCTTCAGTTTGAATAAGTAGAGAAGAGTTTACTCGTTCATGGAGGTTACCTTCTAAAATGTGATTTCGGAATTGGGAGCCCCACTCAAGCAGTTTTACTGACAATCCACTCACTCCTTTCTAGACGTTATTACTATATGAATCTTGTTAACAAATTGTTTCAATCTCTTAATAAATGTTTTTAATATGAAACATTTGGGTAACACCTCTCTATGGAGTTTGACGCTAAGGGGGATCATAATGGGGAAAAATATCAATGAAGAACAACATACAGGTAAGCAAGAAGGTCGAAAAAAAGGGAAACGTTTTGCTAGGAATGTCCTTTTAATAGGTGCTTTCTTGATGGTTTTTGTATTAACGTTTGGGGGTTATCAAACTTACGCCTATATTAATGAAGCACCAAAGCTTGAAGAAAATAAACTAAGTTTACCGCAATCATCTACTTTATATGATGCAGAAGGAAATAAAATTACAGACATCGTAGGCGAAGAGCATCGAAATATCGTTTCATTTGATGAAATCCCTGAACATGTTGTAAATGCCTTCATTGCAGTTGAGGATGTAAGATACTGGGAACATAATGGAGTGGATTTAAAAAGAATCGGCGGAGCTGTCGTCGCCAATATTCAAGATGGGTTTGGGGCAGAAGGTGCGAGCACGATTACGCAACAAGTTGTTAAGAACATGCTTTTAGAGCCTGATAAGACAGTGAAACGCAAAGTTCAGGAAGCTTACCTTGCGATGGAATTAGAGAAACAGTATTCCAAAGAAGAGATTCTTGAGATGTATTTAAATAAAATCTATTTTGGACAAGGGGCATATGGAATCGCAACAGCTGCGAATACCTACTTCAATAAGTCACTTGAAGAGTTATCAACAGAGGAAGCGGCATTATTAGCAGGTTTGCCTCAGCGTCCATCAGGATACGATCCATACAAACATCCGGACATTGCAAGCGATAGAAGAGCTACTGTCCTAAGTTTAATGGAGCAGCATGGATTTATCTCTGAACAAGAACGGAAAGAAGCAGCTTCTGTTCCTGTAGAAGATTCAATTGTGGATCAACAAAGTCAGTCGACAACCAACGATGCTTTTATCGATCAGGTCATTGATGATCTTGAGAAAGCTGGCATTCCTGAAAACGCCCTTTATTCAGGGGGATTAGAAATTTATACGACGCTTGATCAGAATGCTCAGCAGATTGTAGATGAAGCACTTACCACAAATAAAGTTGTTGAATACCCAGATGAGCAGTTTAGAGCAGGGGTTTCCCTCATTGACACTCAGTCCGGTGCGATTAAGGCTATTGGTGGAAATCGTCAAACGGGTGAAGATGATGTGCAAAAAGGATTTAATTATGCCACTCAATTAGAACGGTCCCCAGGCTCCACGATCAAGCCAATTCTTGATTATGCTCCTGGAATTGAAAATCTAAAATGGTCAACGAATCAACAGTTTATTGATGAAGAACTTGAGTTAAACGGTAAAGAATTTAGTAACTGGAACGACGAGTTTCAGGGCAGTGTTTCTATACGAGAAGCACTTCAGTGGTCTTATAATATTCCTGCTATTAAAGCATTTATGGAAGTGGGGGGCGAAGAAGCTCAAGCATTTGCGAAAAAACTTGGCATTTCAATTGATGAAACGTATCCTGCCTATGCTATCGGTGGTTTTGCTGGAGGAATTTCTCCTCTACAACTATCAGGCGCATATGCCGCATTTGGTTCAGGCGGAACTTTCCATGAGCCCTATAGTGTTGAAAAAGTAGTATACCCGAATGGTAAGGAGCACCAGCTATCCTCTAAATCTGAAAAAGCGATGAGTGAAGGAACTGCCTACATGATTACAGACATGCTCCGGACGGTCGTGGAAGAAGGAACTGGCATGCAGGCGAAAATTAAAGGTTTGGACGTAGCCGGTAAGACGGGCACGACAAGTCTTGATGATGGTATTAACGGTGATGGTGTATCAGACGCCTGGTTTTCTGGATACACGTCTAACTATACTGCTTCCATTTGGACTGGATATGATAAAACGACTCAAAATTCCTTTATTCATAAAGAAGACGATGATATTGCGAAGTTGCTTTTCCGTCACATCATGAGTGAAGTATCGAAGGATAAAGAAACCGCCTCATTTGAAAAGCCGGATTCAGTTGAAGAGATTGAAATTGATAAGACAACAGGCTTACGTGCAAATAAGGCAACACCTTCGTCTAGTATAATTAAAGAGCTTTACTTTAAAGGAGAAGAGCCGAAAAAAGCACCACTTCCAAAACCAAAAAAGAAAACTTCATCAAATGAAAAAGATGAGAAAGACGATACATCTACAGAATCTACTAAGAAGAATTCCAATAATTCCAATGATAAAAAGAAGTCAGAGGATAAAGTAGAGAAAAAGCAGAAGGATGAGTCCATAAAAGAGGAACCAAAGGCTAAGCCGGAAGAAAAGAAAGAACCAAAAGAGCCTCAAGAACCGGAAAGATCAGACGAACAAGAACAACAAGAACCTACTGATCAGTCCGAAGAAAATGAAGAGCCTGTAACGGATGACTCTGCTAATACTAAAGCTGACAGTTCAGAAGACGGCGAAGATGATGCTAATGCTAACACTGGTAATGAAGAGAATACCAATAATGATGGCGGTAATGAAGGAACCCCAAGTAATACGGGTGACGCAGAAGAGGGAGGTAATCAAGAAGGTTCAAATAATGACCCTCCCGCTGATGGAAATGATGAGGGCACGAGTGAAGAAACAAATGAAAACTCTGCAAATGATAGTGAAAATAGCGAGGTAAGTGATTCGGAAGAAAACACTAGTGACACATCGGACACTTCTGATCAAAGTGGAAGTCAAACTTCTGAAGAGAAAGAAACTTCATCAGCTGATGCGAATCAATCGAAGGAAAAAGAAACAACAGAAAAGTAGAAAATACTGCAAATATCCTGAAACTGTGACCAATTTAACAGTTTATTGAATGAACCTCCATTATGATGAAGAAGGAAATGAAAATTCATCATATGGAGGTTTTCATTATGAAAGCAGCAATTGTACATGCCTTTAGAGAGCCACTTTCAGTAAAGGAAGTAGAAAAGCCTGTTATTGGACACGGAGAAATATTAGTACGCATCAAAGCATGTGGTGTATGTCATACCGATTTACATGCCGCCCATGGTGATTGGCCAGTTAAACCAAAACTTCCGCTGATCCCTGGTCACGAAGGAGCTGGTATTATTGAGGCAGTAGGGGAAGGCGTTACGCACTTGAAGATAGGAGATCGAGTGGGTGTCCCATGGCTCTATTCCGCTTGTGGTCACTGTGAATACTGCCTAACGGGACGTGAAACACTTTGTAAAGAACAGCAGAATGCGGGCTATTCAGTTGATGGAGGATATGCTCAATATTGTAAAGCCGATGCAGATTATGCTGTCAAAATACCTGATCGTCTTAGTTTTGAAGAAGTAGCTCCTATTTTCTGCGCCGGCGTTACCACTTACAAAGCTTTAAAGGTAACTGAGGCTAAGCCTGGTGAGTGGGTGGCTATTTATGGTATCGGAGGATTAGGGCATGTCGCCGTTCAATATGCGAAAGCAATGGGGCTTCACGTTATAGCAGTTGATACGCACAGTGAAAAATTAATACTTGCAAAAGAACTAGGTGCAGATCTTATTGTTAATCCAGTTGAAGAGAATTCTTCTGAATTTATCCAAAGAGAGGTTGGTGGAGCGCACGCTTCCGTTTGTACAGCTGTTTCTAAGCCTGCTTTTAGTGAAGCTTATGCGGCAGTTAGACGAGGAGGCTCCGTAGTTGCTGTTGGACTACCACCTGAAGAAATGCCGATACCGATTTTTGATACAGTATTAAATGGCATTAAGGTCATTGGATCGATCGTGGGCACGCGAAAAGATTTAATGGAAGCTTTGCAATTTGCAGCTGAAGGTAAAGTAAAAACAATTATTGAGACTCGCCCACTAGAAGAGATTAACGAAGTTTTTGAGAGTCTAGAAAATGGCGATATTAATGGAAGAGTTGTGATCACGTTCGACTGAAAAAAAAACCGCCGTCGGCGGTTTTTTTATGTTGGGGGAGCAAGAGGGACAAATGGTGTTAATTCAGAAGTTTGGGCTGTAGATAGTTCAGGAGCAGGTTCAGTGTATCCACCTGTATTATAGAGATTTGATAGTGGTTTTATAATACCAGCGCTCCCAATTTGCAGGACTGAGGAATTCGAAATTCCTTCGACTCTAAGCTGATGAATAACGATGTTTTGGTTCACAAAGAAATTCACGAATCTTCAGCTCCCTAATTGTTTGCGGTAATGTTTTCATCCGCAACATCCGGGTCTAGTGAATTCGTTAAACTAAATCCGTTGTTCACGACATGAAAATCCCCTGTATTAAATGCACCTGAACCAGCGTATGTTTTTGAAGTTGATTTTGGTGTTGTGTTAAAACTATCCCCGAAGTTTACTACTCCACCCGCGCTATTTATCTTAACTGGTCCTACGATTGAAGGCATTGTTGAACACCCTTTGAGTTGTTATAAAGTATAGTATGTGATCAATAAAGGATCCGTTCAATTTATTCTTCATCATCGTAAGGATTAGACAAATATTCGCGATTATGTTTCACCCTTGCCTCCGTCTTAATCTGTCTTGTAGAACCAACTTGTAAAACGGAGGAAGCAGCGATCCCAATGACGCGAATGCTCCCAACTTTAATAATGGGGTTTTCGTGAATAGTGCATTGCTCGATGTTCTCAGTAAGCAGCGGGAGAGGTAGTAGTTGGGAAAACATCGGATATTCTGATAAATCTTCTACTTCATTCCCATTAAAAATAGGAAATTCACGCTGTAAAGCATAAATTTTAGTCTCGGGAGTCACTTGATTGCTGTCACCAATTTGCACAACTGCTGAACTATCCACTGACGAAACAAGGATCCAATTGACGAGGGAGGATCGACTATTCATAGGAAATTCCCCTTATGATGACGCTAATGGAACAAATGGAGCTGAGATAATTAACGATTCCGGCGGTGTGTCGAAAATAGATGAGCAGACGATAGATTCTGTGTCTCCTACAAGAAACACAGAAGAACTTGCTACAGCTGTAATATTAATATGCCCTACTGAAAGTCCTCGATTTATGACGGTATATTTCATTTGGAATCAGTCCTTCCAGGTAAGTTTTTTAGAAAAGCCTCCATGCCATTAGTAATGTCTCGCTTTAATTTGTTCGTTACTTCTTCGACTAGTTGCTCTGTGCTTGACTCAGGCGAACGGTTGGATTGTTGATTAACATAATAGTTAATGCGCTGATCTAGCTGTTTTTGAATATCATTTAGGATGAAGTGACGGTAAGGATCATCAAGAGGATACTGATATTTTTTCTCTAACTCCCCTAGATGTTGGATAGCTCCTTTTTTCATGTAGGAATGAATGTTTTGCTGAATGGATTGAATGGCTTCCGGAGGTATGTTGCTTGGGTTCATTCCATTTCCCCCGTTTACTGTAAAGTCATCCAGAACATCAGCTCCTCCGTTTGGAGTTAAGCCAATATTTAACGTTCCATCAAGCCTTTCAATTTTTAATTGATCAAATTTATATTCGATTTTCTCAATGTTGGTTTTAGGAGCTTTCGATAACTCATGGCAGCTATTTCTTAAATCATCCACCATATCTTCAAGCATTTTGATTCGATTGTTTTGTTGTTCAATGTTTTGTTGCATCCGTTGCAAGATCGCATAGAAATTATCGGTTGGATACATTGACAATCAACTCCCGTATCAAAATGTTTATTCCACCAATAAAGGGTCACTCCCCAAATCTTAGGTAATCCAACCAGGTATCACTCAATATCTTTATGGTCCGATGGATAGAAGACTTTACACTATCGTATGTTCGATAGCAAAATTAGGTGAATGCCCTGCTAAATATTCGCAACAACATTTTGGTCAGCAATATCACTATCGTTAACGGTAGTGACGCTGTAATTACTATTTACGTTTAAGCCATCGCCTGTATTAAACGAACCGCCGCCCGCAAAGGTGCGTATTGCACTTGTTGGAGACACAATAAATACATCGCCGACGTGGAAAACACCGCTGCTTCCAATGGAATTGACTTTAATAGCTCCAACGATTGCCGGCATTTTTTCACATCCTTATTAATGGATTTCACTTATTACTGTATGCGGAACAATAGCGTATGTTCAAAGCTTCTAGCTTTGGTCTATTTACCGCATACTTCGCCTGCATCGTAGCAAACTTAAAAGCTCTAAATTATAAAAACACTTCTGCATCTAAACTATTATTCAGTAACAAAACCACCTATAAGAATTTTTTAATAAGTCATATGACGTTGGATCAGCAAATGAATAATTTATATCTTTCAGTAAAAAATAGGCAGGTTAACAAATGAATAGAAGGGAGTTTTTATAATGAAATGGATGTTGAATTTACTATTCATGCTAGCGCTTTTTGTCGTGCTTTCTCCTGAGGGTTTTGCAGCTGAGAAAAGTGATGCCAATGTGCGTGTTATTCATGCTTCACCAGATGCGCCGTCTGTCGATATTTATGTAGATGGTCAACCTGCTTTTGAAAAGGTTTCGTTTAAAGATGTGACAGATTATGCTGCTTTAACACCTGGTGAGAAGACGATTCAAATTTTTGCCTCTTCTGCTAACGGGGAAGGTAAACCGGCCCTTGAACAAAAATTAACTGTGGAATCAGGAAAAAACTATTCCGTACTTGCGATCGGTAAACTTGAGAACCTTGCCCTTAAAGTATTAGAAGATCAAAAAGGTTCAGGAGAAAAATCGGGATTGAGAGCTGTACATGCTTCACCGAACGCTCCAGCTGTTGATATTGGTGTGAAGGATGGAGATGCTCTTATTAAGAATCTCGCTTTTACCCAAAACTCTGAATATCAAATGGTCGATCCCGGGACATACAATTTAGAAGTTCGAGCCGCAGGATCTGATAAGGCTGTTCTTGATCTTCCTAACTTACCTGTTGAAGCAGGTGTGAACTACACAGCTATCGCCATTGGCTTATTGGATGGAGACCCCCCATTAAATGTTATTCTTCTAAAAGATGGGAAATAATAAGAAGACCGCAGCTTAGCTGCGGTTGTTTTTGTCTGGAGAGGTTCTGTTCGTTTATTGCATTATTTTCTAATACAATGGGGTCCAACAAGTCCATCTATACTGAAAAGAAAGGAAACGTGATCGAATGCATTCAAAACATACAGTGCGCTACATTTGCGAGCGTTATATAAGTGGGAATAGTTATTATTATAAGCAGGAATTAATTACGCATGATACGTGGCAAAATCCTGCTTCAATTCAATGGTCTACTAAAAGACCAATTTCAAGTAATACATTTTATCAGAAAGAAAAAGAAGGCTATAAGACAATTACTAAGCTACATGACAAAAAACCAGCGAAGGTTCTCCAGTTTTCTAGAACATAGTAAGGTTTATTCTACATCTTAGGAAGGAATGAGAGATAGCAAGGAGGAATAAAGGATGAAAACCATTTATCATGTACAGAGCGGAAAAACCGGTTCATGGGAGATCAAGAAAGAGGGGGCAGAACAAGCAACCAAAACTTTTGAAACAAAAGCAGAAGCGTATCAGTATGGAAGGTCATTATGTGATGAGAATCGTCCATCTGAATTGATTATTCATCAGGAGAACGGGCAAATCGAAGACCATAGCCTATACAATCGTTAGTAATTTCTGTTCTCTTCGTACATATTTTTCAGCTTATGAATAAACATAGTACTAACTACTATCCTAATGAAAGAAGGGAACCTTCATGGATTTTATTAGTCCAACAGCTGGAAAAGTAACGGTTGAACAGCTTACTCAACTCATTGAAAGCTATACGAAAGAAGATCCTAAAGGAACATATCGCATTGTGATTGGAACAGATTCGCAGACAAGCCGGAAAGCGACACAGTTTGTGACAGCCCTCATTATCCATCGCGTCGGCAAAGGAGCACGCATTTTCTATCGAAAAGTAAAACACAAGCCGATTCATGAGCTCAGGCATCGCATTTATAAAGAAACCCAAATGAGTCTTGAGCTCATGGAATCGTTAAAGGATGAAGGATTTTCAACGCTATTAGAAACCTGGCCGATTGAGATTCATCTCGATGTTGGAAAGCAAGGGGAAACGCGTAAAATCATACAGGAAGTTGTAGGTTGGGTAACTTCTGTTGGCTATATTGCTAGAATCAAGCCCGACTCATATGGGGCAAGCAGCGTTGCAGATCGCTATACAAAATCAATTAGTTAAACTGGCGGAATATGCCAGTTTTATTTTTTTTTATGAAACTTCACTCTCGCTCATTCGTATTATTAGTAGAATGAATACTATGGAGGAGTGGTGAGATGAAGTTACGAATGATCACGATTCTTAGTGCACTGATGCTTATTCTTGCAGCATGTAGTGGTACAACAGAATCCGGAGGCGAAGTCAGCGTTGATAAAGGAATTGACGCTCAGGAAGTATTTGAGAAGTCAATTGCGGCTCAAGAAGAGATTAAGAATTTCCATATGAATGCGGATATGACGCAAAGTATTGGTTCAGGTGAAGAAGAGATGGATATTAATAGCGTGATTGACGCTGATATGGTGATGGATCCTATTGCTTTTCATCAAATGATTGATATGACAGCAAATGGTGAAACAATGCAAATGGAATCATACTTTACTGAAGAAGGTTTCTTTATGAAGCAGGGTGAGCAATGGATGAAATTCCCTGATGAAATGACAGATACGCTTCTTTCTCTTCAGGAAACTCAAGCTGATCCAGCTGAACAAATGGAAATGCTCAAAGAATATGTCGATGAATTTACTTTATCAGAAGAAGATGATACTTATGTGATGACATTGAAAGCTTCGGGTGAGAAATTTCAAGGTTTGATGGAGAAAACAGCTGAAGACATGGGCTCACAAAATCAAATGATGGAAGATGCCATGGATCAAATGAAAGTGAACAATGTGGAATACACATACGCGATCGATAAGGAAAGCTATCTCCCTGTTCAAATGGACATGAAGATGGACAGTGAAATGAGCATGGAAGGCGAAACAATTTCCACGATTATGGAGATGAACTCCACTTATGACAAGTACAATGAAATTGAAGAAGTGAAGGTTCCTGAGGAAGTTATTTCACAAGCAAAAGAAATGCCAGGTATGGAACAATAATAATAAAGAGTGCTGCTGAAAAAGCGGCGCTCTTTTATTATGAATATAGAATTTTTAAAAACTACTTATGAATCGGATAAGTTATAACTGGAAAAAAGTACCCTGAAGCGTTACGATTAGCACATGACAACTGTTTGAAAGGAGCGAGGTTCATGTCAACTGAAACATTATTATACGATCAACTGAAACGTCCTTTAAGAGATCTTCGTATATCGGTAACGGACCGTTGTAATTTCCGCTGTCGTTACTGTATGCCTGAAGAAACGTTCGGTCCAGATTATGAATTTCTTCCTAAAACGAGCCTTCTCCAATTTGAGGAGATTACTCGTCTCGCTCGGTTATTTGTTGAGATGGGGGTTGAGAAGATTCGTCTGACTGGCGGAGAACCGCTACTTAGAAGGGATCTCGATGTCCTTATTGGTATGCTATCACAAATTAAAGGTCTTGATGATATAGCTTTAACAACGAATGCTTCTTTATTAAAAAAGAGCGCATTAAAATTAAAGCAGGCAGGTCTCACTAGGGTGAATGTTAGTCTTGATGCCATTCATGATGAAACGTTTGGCAAAATGAATGGGAGAGGAACTAAGATAAAACCTGTTCTCGAAGGCATTCAGGCTGCAGCCGATGCAGGACTTCAAGTTAAAATTAATATGGTCGTTCAAAAGGGAGTTAACGATCACGAGATCGTTCCAATGGCTTCGTATTTTAAAAATAGCGGGCACATCGTTCGCTTTATTGAGTATATGGATGTAGGAAATTCAAATGGATGGAAGTTTGATCATGTGATGAATAAGAAAGATATTATTGATCAAATAGCAGAGACTTTTCCTCTTAAATCTGTTGATGCTGCATACTTTGGCGAAGTAGCAAGCCGCTATCAATATGAAGATGGATCTGGTGAAATTGGTGTCATTTCATCTGTCAGTGATTCGTTTTGTTCTAGCTGTACAAGAGCGCGCCTTTCAGCTGATGGAGCTCTTTACACTTGCTTGTTTGCTTCGAAAGGAATGAGCTTACGAAATCCGCTTCGTAATGGAGCGACAGATGACGAATTACGGACGATGCTAACAAATCTCTGGAACGGTCGACATGATCGCTATTCAGATGAGCGAACAGAGGAAAGTGTTTTAAATAGAGACAAGATTGAAATGTCATTTATAGGTGGATAATCATGGAGGAACAATTCAAACATACGACTGAACGCAAAATCACACGGTATGAAGGTGGGAAATTTAAAGAGAAGGAAGACGTGATTGCTCTTGAGAAACCAATCACGATTCGAATTAATCATACTGAATTCGCAACGCTTGTTTGTACACCTGATCATTTAGAAGATATGGTCATTGGATTTCTCGCTTCAGAAGGGGTGATTCGATCTTATCACGATGTGGAAGAAATGCTTTTTAATGATGGACAAGGGATTGTAAATGTAAAAGCTGCTGTTCAAGGTTCATTAACGTCTGATACATATACAAAGCGCGTCATTAGCTCATGCTGTGGAAAAAGTAGACATTTTTATTTGAAAAGTGATTCAAAAACGGCTCGGACGATTATGAAGGCACCTAAATTAACGGCTTCCGTTTGTCTTGCTAATATGAGAACGTTGCAAGAGGAGTCAGCTACGTTTAAATCGACTGGTGGTGTTCATAACGCGGCCATTTTCAAAAATGGGGAAATGGTGGCTTCACGTACTGACATTGGAAGACATAATGCTCTTGATAAGCTATATGGTTACGTACTCCGTCATCATCTTCATCCTTCTGATCTTAGCGTTGCGTTTAGCGGGAGAATTTCATCAGAAGTTGTTATTAAGCTATCCAAGATGGGTATTGGTGTACTGCTCTCAAAATCGGCTCCCACCGAGCTTGCCATTCAATTAGCGGATGATCTTAACATTACAACAGTAGGGTTTATTCGCCATGAAGGCTTCAATGTTTATACAAAACCAGAACGGATTCTGAATTAGAACACCTCTAGATTAGAGGTGTTTTTTTTGATGAAGTCGTTCATACTACTGAACAAATAAGCATTTTGGAAAGGCGGATATGCAATGGGTTGGACGATAGCTGTGATATTCTGGATTGCTGGTGTTGTATTGGTAGGAAGCCCCAAGTATTTGTTTCATCGTCTTGAGGCTATGAAATCGGATACGGCGGGTCATGCAAGGGCATCTGAAGCAACAGATAAAGAAGAAAGTATTTTCTTTTTTATTGAAACGAAAGCTCTTGATTCAATACCGTGGTGGGTTGTAACGATTTCTTGTGTCACAATTGGACTTTTTCTTATTGCGTTTGGAGTAATCGCCCTTGTTTTTTCCTATTAAAATGAAACTTTCTTGATTATTCATTCGTCTTTAGAGAGGAGGGATTTGCCGGTAGTTTGGTTATCCCCCTTTGGTGGTAAATAAAGAAAGAAAGAGTTCATTTATGTTAGGGAGATATAAGGGGTGTGTGACAGATGGAAGCAGAGAGAAGAAAAGTAAAGTCAGTGTGGCATTTTTATTTATTATTAGTAGGATTACTTGTTCTAAAAACGTACCTTGTTTATCGATTTGAATTTTCGTTTTCGTTGAGCGGAATTGGCGAAGAAATGTTTCTTTTCATTAATTCAATAGGGTCAATCGTATTACTGCTAGGTATAGGTCTTTTTAGGAAGCAGTCAAAACCAGGCCTAATACTAGCAGTTTATTTTATTTTATCAGCTCTACTTTATTGTAATATTTTATATTATCGTTTCTACATAGACTTTGTTACCGTTCCTGTTCTTTTTCAATTCGGTAATGTTGGAGGGCTAGGTCAAAGTACAGTTGAGCTGTTGAATTTATATGATCCGCTCATCGTGTTCGACTCCATCATCTTATTTTGGATCCTAAAACGAAATCATTTACATAAGATCCCTTTATCAGAGAAACTACGAAAAAGAACGGCGCTTACTGGTGTCGCCGTATTAGTAGGAACAGCTGGACTGGCGTTGATTATGCATCCATTACTATTTGAAAAATCATATGATCGAGAGTTATTTGTTAAGTCACTAGGTGCCTACACATACCATATTTATGATATAGGCTATAACTCGTTTACATCCATTAATAGTGCGTTTGCGGATGATACCGAACTATCAGAAATCGAAAGTTATGTTGAGAAAAAGGAATTGAAATCTTCCTCCTATGAAGGAATCGCAAAAGGGAAAAATTTGATCATTATTTCTTTGGAATCTACGCAAGCATTTATGCTTGATGAAAGTATCGATGGGGAAGAAGCAACACCTTATCTAAATAAGTTGAAGGAAGAAAGCTTTTTCTTTCCCAATTTCTATCACCAGACAGCACAGGGGAAAACGTCTGATGCTGAATTTATGATTGATAACAGTTTGTATCCACTTTCCGGTGGGTCTGTGTTCGTAAGAAAGCCACAGAATGAGTTTTTCTCACTTCCTGAGGCATTAAATGACGAGGGGTATACGACAACTTCTTTTCATGGAAATGATCGAGAATTTTGGAATCGGTCAGAAATGTATGAAACGCTTGGTTACGATCGTTTTTATTCAAAAAAGGATTTTGAAGTGAGTGACGATAATTCCATTAACTACGGTTT
Organism: Anaerobacillus sp. 63XJN7_5_ISO-PGPR-S23-430; assembly: GCF_056173695.1. Classification (NCBI taxonomy): domain Bacteria; kingdom Bacillati; phylum Bacillota; class Bacilli; order Caryophanales; family Bacillaceae; genus Anaerobacillus; species Anaerobacillus sp. 63XJN7_5_ISO-PGPR-S23-430. Next base: position 1,512,162 of record NZ_CM149686.1, read on the forward strand.
GAAGGATATCCCATTCTTCAAGCAATCAATTCCTTACTTAAAAGAACTGGATCAGCCATATTCGGCAAAATTTCTTACGCTGACAAATCATTTTCCTTACTTATTAGAAGAAAAGGATACAATGATTTCACTGCCGGAGACGCCGGAAGAAGTAGTAAACCGATATTATGCAACGGTTCGCTATGAGGATGAAGCGATAAAGACTTTCTTTGAAGAAATGAAAGCTGCCGGTTTATATGAAGACTCCATTTTTGTTCTTTATGGTGATCATTATGGGTTATCTGAAACTTATGATAAAGCTCTTGGCGACTATCTAGGTGAAGAAATAGGTCCTGTTGAACATGTCGATCTACAAAAAGTGCCTCTCATCATTCACGTCCCAGGTGAAGAAGGAAAGGTGATTGATACAGTTGGAGGACAAGTTGATTTAAAGCCGACAATATTAGAGCTGTTAGGCGTAGAAGAAAGCACAAGTTTGAATTTTGGCACAAGCCTATTCTCGAAAAAACGAGAAGACCTCGTTATTTTCAGGGATGGAAGTTTTGTGACAGAGAATCTTATCTATACTAAAAATACGTGTTATAACAAAGAAACAAGTTCAAAAACCAATCGAAACAAATGTGCTCGCTATTTTGGTCAGGTTCAAGATGAATTAGATTATTCTGATCAAGTGATCTATGGCGATTTACTCCGTTTCATTGAATAGCTTTGGTGTTCATTCTGAGTCGTTCATGGTACGCTTAAATAGGATTAATGACTGTAAAGGGATGAGTATACATGGATTTGCAGAGGTTACAAATTCTAACTGAAGTAGTGAGAGAGTACAAAACAGCTATTCACATGGATCAAAATAAAGATGAGGTAGGTAGAGAAGTTCTCGATATTGTGATGAATTCTCAGGATCTCGTTTTATATGGACATGTAAAAAGAGCTAAAGATGTTGATAAATTTCCTGGTGAAGCTTTGAAGCACCTCGATCAGGCTACAAAATATCTTCATGAAAAAATAGATGAACAGTTGAAACACTCTTGAACCTAAGGGTGTTTTCTTTACGATTGACATTGTTTTTATCGTAACATAGCGATCAAAACATTGATTGAAAAATGGAAATAGTTTGTGTATAAAAGAATGTGTTGTAATTGTTGCAATACACTGTCATATAGTGATATGTTTTTACTGTTTACTAGATTAAAGGAGAGTGAAATGAATGACTAATTTCGTTAAGCGACTGGCTCCTGTATTTTTAATGGGGCTAGTTGTTTTTGTGATAAGTGCTTGTTCGAACGGTGGAAACGAATCGAATGAAGCATCTGAAGATAAACCGACTGCCTGGGAAGAGATTCAAGAAGAAGGAAAGATTACGGTAGCTACGTCTGGGACGCTCTATCCAACTTCTTATTATGAAGAAGGTTCTGACGAAGTGACGGGGTACGAAGTTGAAGTTGTAAAAGAGATGGCGAAACGCCTTGATCTTGAAGTTGAATTTGAAGAAATGGGCTTTGATGGCATGTTAACAAGCATCAACTCAGGGAAAGTAGATCTTGCTGCAAACGACATAACATCAACGGAAGAGCGAGAAGAAAAATTCGCTTTTTCTGAACCAGTTAAATACTCTTACGGAACTGCGATCGTAAGAAAAGATGATTTATCTGGAATTGACTCACTAGATGATCTTGAGGGGAAAAAAGCCGCTGGTGCTTCAACAACGGTTTATATGAAGGTAGCTCGTGAGCACGGTGCTGAAGAAGTAACTTACGATAATGCGACAAATGAACAGTATTTACGTGATGTATCAACAGGGAGAACGGATATTATCCTGAATGATTATTACTTACAGAAGCTCGCTCTTGCTGCCTTTCCAGATTTAAATATTACAATCCATCCAGATATCGAATATTATCCAAATGACCAGTCGATCGTTATGAAAAAAGATAGCGGAGAACTTGAAACAAAAGTGAATGAAACCATTAAAGAGATGAAGGAAGACGGGACGCTCAAAGAGCTTTCAGAGAAATTCTTTGATGGAGCTAACGTATCAGTTAAGCCAGATATTGATTTTGAAGAATAAGTGGGAGTTGTAACAAGTGGGGGAAATACATTGGGAATATCTATTTGATGCGGGTCTTGCGTTAAAGTCGTTTCCCTATGTCATTCAAGGACTTGGATTAACGTTATTGATCGCGTTTGTTGGAATGATTATCGGGCTGGTGATGGGGTTATTTCTTGCTCTTGGAAGAATGTCAAAATGGAGAGCCCTCAGGTGGCCAGCTCGACTTTACATTTCGTTTATGAGAGGTACACCGATTCTTGTTTTTCTTTATATTCTTTATTTCGGGTTACCTGTCGTTGGCATTGAGTTTTCAGCTTTAACATCAGCATTGATTGGTTTTAGCTTAAATAGCGCCGCCTATATTGCTGAAATACAGCGATCTGCGCTGTCATCTGTTGAAAAAGGGCAGTGGGAGGCATCGACCGCGCTCGGTATGCCTTATTGGACAACAATGAGGGAAGTCGTATTGCCGCAGGCAACGCGAATAGCGATTCCGCCATTATCGAATGTGATGCTTGATCTAATCAAGGCATCATCTTTAGCGGCGGTCATTACAGTTCCAGAATTACTCCATCATGCGAAAATAGTTGGAGGCCGAGAGTTCGACTTTATGACGATGTACATATTAGTTGCGCTAATTTATTGGGCTGTTTGTGTATGTGTGTCTTTCATACAAGAGCGATTAGAAAAACGATATCACTATTTACACTAACCCTAGATGATTTTCTAGGGTTTTTTCTTTTGCCTTATTTTTTACTAAAGGTATCTTTGCTATTATTGTTGATTATTCGAACTGTGGCTTTACTATAGTCAGTCTTGAAAAAACAAAAATATCCCATATTTATTATGAAGTATTTTTAAGAATGTTATAATAAGTCCTATAATCAACATAGACGTTTCGTCACATTTGAAGGGAGTTCATCATCTGCATGAAAAAATATCTTAGCTTATTAATGCTTATTGGGGTTCTTTTGCTCGCTGCTTGTAACAATAATAGTGAAGCGAAAAAAGAAGAAAAGCCTTCAGAAGAATCAGCAACAATGGATCAAACACAGGAAGAACTAGAAGCAATGAAGGTAAAAGAAGATAAGGTTGTTGCTACTGTAAATGGAGAAGATATTAAGGGAAAAGATTATAATTCGATGCTAGTTCAAACTCAGCTGCGCTATACGATGAGCGGTGAAGATCCATCGGATACGGAAGTGGCGAAGTCAATTGAAGAAGAAGTTATGGATAATTTAATCGGACAGGAACTTCTGCTTCAGAAAGCAAAAGAAGAAGGTTTCTCTGCATCAGATAAAGAAGTTGAAACTGAACTTGAGCAAATAAAGGCTCAATTTGATGGTGAGGATGAGCTGAAGAAAGCGCTAGAAGGTCAAGGCATGACGCTGGCTCAGCTTGAAAGTCAATATTCTGATATTGTCGTTGTAGATAAATTTGTTAAAGAGAAAATTGAAACACCCGAAGTGACCGAAGAAGAGATGAAAGCATTTTATAATGATCAGTTCTCAAAAGATGCTGAGAATCCACCATCTTATGAAGAAATGAAGGATCGTATAAAAGACTATTTAATCGAAACCAAAACGCAAGAGAAAGTTCAGCAAATGAAAGAAGATTTACTAAAGAAAGCAGAAGTCGAAGAGAAGTTATAGGTCAGCACATAGCTGGCCTTTTTTTGTGAGGGTTAAGTTATAGCTACTAGTATCAATTTTTCGATTTATAACCGAGAGGAGATTTCGAGTAGGCATAACCCAACTATTAGAGAAGGAGACATATTACCGTGGAAACTATTTTGAATGAACTTAGAACGTACGTTAGACGAAAATTAGAAAGAGAAGGTAGCGGTCACGACTGGCATCATATTGATCGGGTTGTCAAACAAGCAAAAAGAATAGCAGATGAAGAGAGTGCTAACACATTTATTTGTGAAGTAGCAGCACTCGTTCATGATTTAGCAGATGATAAAGTAGCTTCCTCAGAGCAGGATGGAATAAGAGAGGTAGAAGCGCTGCTCTATCAATTAAAGGCCGCGGATCGAGAACACGTAATGGAAATTATTACGACTATTTCTTATAAAGGAGGGAATCGTCCACCAGTTAAGAGTCTCGAAGCACAAGTTGTGCAAGATGCGGACAGATTAGATGCGATAGGGGCGATTGGCATCGCACGAACGTTTGTGTACGCCGGCTCCAAAGCAGAAGTGATTTATGACCCTTCTATTGAACCAAGAACAAATATGACAATGGATGCCTATCGAAATGAACAGTCTACCGCTATTAATCATTTTTATGAAAAACTTTTGAAATTAAAAGATCTTATGAATACCGAGACGGGAAAAAGTCTTGCAGAAGAACGGCATGAATTTATACAATCATTTTTATCACAATTTCATGGAGAGTGGGAAGGGAATCGATAAGGTTATGAGAATTCACCCTATGACTTTAGAAAAGGCACGCGAAATTCAAACGTGGACATATGATGAACCTTATTCTTTGTATAGTTTTAAAGGCGATCAAGAAGAATTATTAGAGTTTATGAACGGGGCCTATTTTTATGTGATCGATGACAAAAGAAATTTGATTGGGTACTTTTGCTATGGAGAATCGGCGCAAGTACCAGCTGGTCACCAAGTTGACGCCTACGAGGAGAATTATATCGATATTGGCCTTGGACTACATCCTAATCAGACAGGCAAAGGAACAGGATTGGCATTTTTGAAGGTAGGACTTGCTTATGCAATTGAATACAATGGGTTCTTAGGTCTCAGACTGACTGTAGCATCGTTTAATAGGAGAGCGATCAAGGTGTATGAGAGAGCGGGATTCACATTTGAAAAATCATTTACGAACGGCTCGACGAATTTTAATATCATGATAAGAAGAAATGGGAGTAGCACTCATCTATAAATGCAAACGATGGATTAAACAATTGAAAAAGGGGAATAAGAGAACTATATAAGTAACCTTATACAGGAGGATAGTTTCATACAGAGAGCTATTTCTTTACACAATTAATCGAGTTTAGCAAAAGATTTTGTCTTATTCCTACTAATTCTGACATAGCATAGGAAGTTTGGTCGAATACGTTTTGATTCCTTCTAGAAATGGGCATAATGGTAATGTATTGGCATGAGGAGGAATGAGACATGTATGATGCAATTGAAAAAAAACGCAAAGAAATGTTTGAAGTTGCGGGACGATATGGATTTGCATCAGAGAGAACCATTCGCTGTAGTCAGGAGCTTGACCGATTATTAAATGCCCTAATGCAAATGAACCATCAAAATGAGGAAGTTTTGTGAAACTAACATCTGCTATTTTCTTCCTGTGTGGTAAAGTAAAGGAGGAAACCTTATGAAGTTCGATCTCAAATCAATTCTCACAAAAGAGTTGTTTGATTGGATAGAAGATCATCCTAAGAGGAACCAATTAATTGAATCAATTCAGGGAGAGATCTTTCAATCAGTGGTTCATTTCCGCGAATGGAACGACTCCAATTATAATGGGAACGAAGATTGGCTACTTTTTGCACTGCGTAACGAAGAAACATGGCGAAACGAAGTAGACCCACTTGACCAGTGTGAAAGCCGTTAGTTAAACGGCTTTTTTGTTGTGGTTAAACCTTTACTTTAAGTAAGTAAGCGCTTACAATAATAGAAAGAATAGTTAGAATAATCGAATAAGGGTGTGTTGAGAATGAGAAGCGAGACGAGTTATCGAATGCTTGCCTTTGAAAAATTCAACGCTGAAAAGAATTGGTCAGAAAACAATCGCCTTTTTAATTATTCCATTGCCGGTCTGGGAACTATTTTCTATTTTGTAACGTTACTTTTCTAACGCCTTTCTTAGGAGAGGGGACTTTGTATACTCACACAGGAACTTCCTAAATGATTAGGAAGTTCCTATTTAAGTTGACGTGATGAATCTGGCTTTCGTTCAGAGGCAAATATCTCACTGTCTATTGTCAGCATTAGCTACTAAAGTGAAATCTACGATATTCAACTGGAGTGGATTGATAAGCTTTTGAAATTCCTTCAGTTTCGATCAGTTTTTTTGGAACACGCTTAAGCTGCACTTGAAAGACGTGATCTTCATGAAATAGAGGATGAGATATTTGTATCGTATCAGTAGATTTCCAGCTTGTCTGTATTGAATCCTGTTCCTCCAGAAAATAAAAGGATTGAGGGAATCCATTCCGATACCAGGAGAGCTCTTCCTCTTTTTGGACACCCGGTTCTTGAAAACATGCATAGAGCGACAGGTCGTCACAAAATTGAAGAAACTGATAGTGAAATGTTAGAAGATCATCAGGTATATCAATTGATTCCTTGAGCTGATCCTGTCTATTCTCTTCTTCTGCGTAAAAACGGATCGCATGTTCAGACTCGGCACCATTAAAGAAAGAGCGATAGTGTTTGCTACAAAGAAAAGCCCCGTAAGTTGTTTTTTCATTCACTTCCTCGATCCCTTTCTTATAGAATTCTAGCTTAGTAGCTAGAGGAAAGTCTAAGAAGGAGTAGGGTGCTTCGCGTCGATCATTCCAAAATGGAACTTCATCAAGTGGAATCCATCCACGATCATGATGTTTTATCGCATATAAAACATCTTCCTGATAGAGATTACCTGGCCAAAAAGACTTTCGCAACGCTTCTGCAAACTGCCCTGAAAGCAAAGCGTGATCATGCTGTGTAATCATGACAAAATAATCATTATCTTCATAAACAATCATATCCTCAGTCCTTTCAATAAAAGCGTAATTCCCCTGTTAATGGGCGACAATCACTGGAGTCTCTCAAATGAACACGCTATTTTGTGTTCAGCATGAGAGATGAAGTGATCGAGGCCATGGGGAATGGAGCTGGATAAATAAAAGCGTAATTCCCCGTTAATGGCCGACAATCACTGGAGTCTCTCAAATGAACACGCGATTTGTGTTCAGCATGAGAGATGAAGTGATCGAGGCCATGGGGAATGGAGCTGGATAAATAAAAGCGTAATTCCCCTGTTAATGGCTCATTACGAATGTTGTAAGCGTTGTGATTTTGTGTGTAACAAAAAAGCGAATCCTTAATTAGGAACGCTTTTTTGAATTTCTTTAAAATTAACACGAGTATTCGTCATCTCGATTTTTGAGATCACAATTGGTTTCGTAATGGCTTGTGTAACCATATCATCCTTTTTCGGATCAGTATAGAGATACGAGACAACAATTTCGTTGCCTTCTTTAATGATACTGTCGATTGAGACTGAATAACCACCTGTTGGCATCTCACCACGAGTAATAATAATATAGAGATCGTCATTTGATGGAATTGTAAAAGTGGATTTTTCTAACCATTTTTGTTGAACGGTTGTCTGAACATCTTTAGGAGCATTCTGCATTTCGACTGTTTCAAAAGCGATGTTTTCCTGCATTTGTTCTCCTCCGTTCGATTCGTTAGAGGTTTGAGATGAATTATTACCGCACCCCGCCAAGATAACGAACATCATTGAAATAACTAGTAATAATGAACGCAATGTCCTACTCCTTCCTCTATATAGAATCTTTCATTTTAGTAAAGCTGAAACTATCTTAAGTTTAGCGAATTTCATTACGCTTGGAAAGAGTCGGGTGTGAAAACGATTATAATTTCTGTTAATAGGGTAATAAAAATGTGAGACGTTGACGTATTGAAAGGAGACAAATCATGCAGAATGAAATTTTAAGCTTTTTAAGAAATGTTGAGGAACCGGTGAGTACTAGAGAAATAATGGAGTACTTATCAGGAAAAGGGTACAATCCTGATGAAGAAGAACTCGTTCGCATCATTAAACAAATGCCACAAGGGTCAGTTCAACAGGAATATGATGCCTCCGTTATTGATCCATCACCATCGGTCTTGTACAAAGCAGGACCTAATGCATAAGGCCTTATTTGCGGAATTGATCAACTAAATACAAACCAGCAATCAGTAAGAAAACAATTCCAGTTCCATAAAGTACATCTATAATCAAATCCATCTAATGACATCCTTTCTCTGGATCTTTATTTTAGTGTATCAAAACTTCTTATTCATTAAAGTTTTTTTGTTATATTCGGATAAGGAAATGATATACTAGGTGCATTGAGATAAGCGTGGAAGGATGTCGTTATGAAGAAATGGAAGTTAGATAGTTCTAAGCTAATTATATTGTTTTTTATTGTTTTTATTATTGTAGGCGCTGTCAATGTACTGTTTAGTGATCGGAAAATGAATACTAGTGAATACTTGCTTAGTGAAAATCAAAGAGACGTGGTATCAAGATCGGAGACGCAGCCAAAAATGCCTATAGGCGCTCTGGTGAATAGTAAACTAGCAGAAGATCACAGTATTACCCTTACTGCCAAGATAAAGTATGAAGGGGACGAGAATACTCAGGTTGAGGTAGTAAAAGACCGGCTATTGGATTACCAAATTATTGAACAAAATACAGACGAAGTTGTTATTCCATATAATTCTTTAGTACCTTCAGTCGAAAAGAATGTGTCTAATGATGAAATTATCGAAGGGGATTCACTTGCTACAGAACCTCTAGATCCAGGTGCATATCAGATTGAAGTTAAAGTACCTATTGTGATGAATAATAAAGAAGAGAGTTTCTTGTTTCGAATTCCAGTTGAAATAGCACCATAAACTTCCTTAGAGGAAGTTTTTTTGGTTTATTCTTTAAAAAGGATGCTGAGATAGGACTGTTGTTTAAATCATAAGTTCAAAACTGATAGAATAGAGGTATGACGATCAGAAGTGAGGGATCTATGTGAGGAAATTAAATTTATATAAAATTATTGGAATTTTCTTATCTTTCGTCCTGTTCCTTGTTATTTTCAATCAGATTAAGAATGGGGAGCCTAATTTTAAAGTGGATGAGTCTCTTTTTGAAGTATACGAATCTACTAGTAGTTGGGAAGAAGCAATGGAAAACAGTGTTCCGCAGACTCGACTAGCAAGAGAGTTAGGAGTATTGGGTGGTGAGGAGCGCCGTATCCCCCTTCTTTCAGCCGAGAGAGATTTAATTATCCATGATGTAATGGTTCTAAATTACGGAGCCGTTTATCTTACTTATTCCTTTTCGTTGAAGGAAAGTGATCAACCATATAATTTACCAAGATTACATATCGGGTCAGTTAGCTTTACAGGAATCGAAGGATCAAACGAATCATATTTAGTTAATCAGCAGAACATTTCTAAGGAGCAAAATGGCAAGCCTCATGTTGTGAATCACCGTATCTATCAGGCTGATATTTTAATACCGAATCATGAGGCCGGTGGGACTATAAATGAGTTCAATCGTTTTTCATCAGCAAATTCCGTCCTTATTAAAGATGCGTATGTTCAAGGAAATGATGAGAAGGTGAACTTGGAAAATCAGGAGCTGTCTTTAGAAAGTGATTATGCTTCAAATGTATATGCTGAAACGGATTTGAACAAAAGTGTAAAAATAAAGGATGGAGAGCTTACATTTTCTCATTTTGAAGCAGGTCTTAACATGAATAAACTCTATATTGAAGGTGAGTACGATCCGCAAACAAAGTTTGTAATCACCAATACAAGCGGAGAAAACCCGTACTCCATTGAGTATGATGTAAGGGAAGACAAGGATGGAAGTTATCTTCCTTTAGAACCTTTTCAGGCAATACAGAAACAGTTCTCATATCGATTAAATGAAGTGATTCTTAATAAAGACGGATCAGTTAGTAAAACAATCGCGCAATCTGACTTGGAAGCGATGGAAAAGGGAGAAAAGGTAACCATTGGAGAGTACAGCGGAATCTCTTATTCTGTTCATTTAAAGGATGATGGTCAGCAACTTGTGATTTCATTTGATGCTCAAGAAGAAATAAGTTCGCAATTTTTTAATCAATTTGATATTGAAAGCCGAAAGACTTATGAAGAGCGATTTGATGTTGCCTCAGAAGAGGAGCGACAGCTTATTGAATCCCGCAAGCCTATTCTTTTAGAATTAAAAGATGATAAGAAGAGTTCTATTCTTATTTATCAAACAAGACCTATCGGGGAGCCGAACAGTATACAGGTTGATCTTGATCATGAGCATTTCACATCAGGTCTCCCAGTTTCTATGACGCTTTCAAATTTACCTGAATTTCAGTCGATTAACCTTGATATAAGTGGTTCACTTAAAATGAATGAAAAAAAATAATTTATTTTCAAATTTGTAGTTTGGTTTTTTGACATTCGGGAATATTCTTTATCAAACCCCCTAAGTAGTTTGAAAGTGATTTTCCCCCTGTTAGCCGTGCTCACGTGAGTACGGCTTTTTTTTATATGTTAGCTTATATTAATCATCAATGAGTTTCATTAATATAGTCTTCTTTATACAATAAATTCGGTTTGAAATGGTGAAGCGTTTCCATTAAGAGGGATTCGTGGTAATCTTTTAGGAAAGCAATAGATCAAAGAAATTGAAAGGATGAGACATTTTGGCGAAGAAGGGGAATATGACAGAGCTAACAGAAGATCTTGTAACCTTTTTAGAAGGAGAAAAGCTTGTAATGCTTGCAACGATTGATCATGAAAGCCATACACCCAATGTATCAGCGATATCATGGGTGAAAAGCTTAGATAAAAATAATATTCGCTTTTCTGTGACTTCTAACTCAAGAACAATTCAAAATGTCAAACAGCATTCTAATGTTGTCTTTACAATAATCGGATTGGAAACGGTATATTCCATTCACGGAAAAGCTTCTATCCTAGAGGAAGCGATGCAAGGAGTGTCACTGAAGCTTGCTAAGATTAATGTGGAAGTTACTCAAGTCGCAGAAAGCATGTTCTGGGGTGCGAAAATAACGGCAGAACCACAATATGAAAAAACATATAACCAAAAGAAAGCGGAAGCTCTTGATGAAGAAGTGTACGAAGCGTTGTTAAAATAGACGAGACTTTCTTATCATAATCTTTTGTGATTTAATAAAGGAAATAAGCATTATGTGCTTTCGCAGTGACGTATGCATCAGGAAACGAGGTTGATTCCCATATGGAATGGGAAATGATTAAAGACTTTTTGAATGAAGAAACAATCAGAGAGTGGCTAGGTCAGTATCGTGCACTTGGTCCTTTGCCTGGAATTTTGCTACCAATGCTTGAGGCTGTGATTCCCATATTGCCCCTTTTTCTTTTTGTAGCAGGAAACGCGGCTGCGTATGGATTCTGGTATGGCTCTTTACTTTCATGGCTTGGTGCATCTCTTGGCGCTTTGATCGTTTTTATAGTGGTCAGAAAGCTTGCTAGACAGCGCTTCATGCGAGTGATTACAAAACATGCCAAAATCGAAAAAACACTTCGCTGGATCGAGCGGCATGGATTTGGGATGGTATTTCTTCTGCTTTGTTTTCCATTTACGCCATCAGCTTTAATCAATGTCGTTGCGGGTCTGTCAAATATGAGCATTAGAAGCTTTGTACTCGCCGTTTTACTAGGGAAAATGGTGATGATATCGATCGTGTCTTTTATTGGACATGATGTCTTCGCCCTGATCCATCGTCCTTTGGAGATGGTGCTGATTCTCGCTGCCATAGTTGTATTATGGGGAGCAGGCAAACTAATTGAAGTCAAATTGAATCAACGCCCGAGAAAACATCGTACTGAAGATCATGTGAGATAAAGGAAAAGCCATGCCCGAAAGGGGATGGCTTTTGCGTGTTATTGTTTATTTGGTTTTAAGCTTTTAGTGCCTGTGTAGGGTAAACGGGCGCATCCGCTTTTCATGTCTAGCTGCCGTGTCTAACCGCCCACATCCGCATTTCGTGTCTAGCTGCAGCGCCCAGCCTCTCGATCGCTTCACCCTCTAAAATGAACACAAAGAGCGTGTTCTTTTTAGAGGGTTCCAGCGCTTGTCGAGGCTATACGTGCGCTTCCGCATTTCGTTTTAAAATATCCTTTTCTTATCTCTTTCTTCTTTAAGTATTTCAACGGCTTCTCTGAAGCGTTGGGAGTGGATGATTTCTCGTTCTCTTAGGAAGGCGAGGGAGTCGTTTAGGTCTGGGTCGTCTGAGAGATCGATGATCCATTGGTAGGTGGCCCTTGCTTTTTCTTCTGCGGCGATGTCTTCGTATAGGTCGGCGATTGGATCGCCTTTGGCGGCGATGTAGCTTGCTGTCCATGGGACGCCAGCGGCATTGGAGTAGTATAGGGAACTGTCATGATTAGCATAGTGGGCGCCGAGTCCAGCTTCTTTCATTTGATCTGCTGTTGCGTCTTTTGTGAGTTTATAGATCATTGTAGCGATCATTTCGAGATGAGCAAATTCTTCTGTGCCGATATCGGTTAATAACCCGACGACCTTATCTGGAATGGTATACCGTTGATTCAAATAACGGAGGGCTGCTGCTAGTTCACCATCAGCACCGCCATATTGCTCAATCAAAAATTTGGCAAGCATGGGGTTACATGTACTGACTTTAACGGGATATTGCAATTTCTTTTCATATAGCCACATTGAGGTTCACCCTTTCCAGACTAGACTTGCCATGGCCACGGTGCGTCGCCCCAATTCCATGGGTAGTTTGAATAGCTGTTGCCGTATTGCTGAAGGGGACCATATTCCTTTTCATAGCGTTTCTTAAGATGCTTACTTCTTTTGGCATATTCATTGAATTGTTGAATGGCTTCGTAGTCATCCGGGTGTGTATCAAGGTAAAGAGTCAGTTCAACGAGAACGAAATCAGTGGCCTGCAGTTCCTCTAACAGCTCATAGTAGGCTTTCGGTAGCTGTTTAGACATGTTTTACTCCCCCTGCTTTGAAGGATAAGGATAGGGATCATAGAAGGCTTTCCAGAGAGTACCTCGAGAGAGAGCTTCACGTGCGGAATATTGCTCCAGTCCTGGGGGCTGAAATCCCATATAAAGATTAGGAGGAGTGGAGTAAGACTTCACTCGAATAGGAGGACATGGATCAAATGGACTAACATAAGGCTCGTAATACTTTCTGTGGGTATACATCGTTGACCTCCTTCTATACAAATCTCTACTCTTTAGATGTATGAAGTTATGAAAGAAACATGATTTCTAAATAAAGAAGCACCCCCTAAAGTGGGAGTGCTCCTCATCTTTTTACATTTTATTAACCGTATTGTTCCACGTAGCAAGCATATTCTTTAGGTCATGAAGATCTGATTTAAATGGATAGTTCGATGCAACACTTCTTTTTTGACCTTCGTCGAGCTTTTCGTAGCTATGCACAAATTCGGTCATGTCTCTTGTTAGTCTATTTAGCTCCCACTTAAATGTTTCGAATTCTTTTTCCATTGTCAAAACTCCTTTGTAAATATGTTCTTATATTTGATATACCCTGACGGACCATTCTAAAAACCATCGAGTGTTATAATTTACAAATAATGTCGCTTTAGATGCGAACGTATTTTCTTGTCTTGCTATCCAATTGAAGAAAAACATGAGATAATAGACAAAGAATATACGGTGTAGGAGGTAGAATACATGGCGGTACAGTTTGTGATTGGTCGGTCTGGAAGTGGAAAAACAGAGCATTGCTTATCTGAAATGCAGCAAGAATTGATCGATCGCCCGCTTGGTGAAGATATGATCTATCTTGTACCAGAGCAAATGACTTTTCAATCAGAATATGAACTAGTACATAATAGAGGGTTAAAAGGAATGATTCGTGCTCAGGTTTTTAGTTTTACAAGACTGGCATGGAAAGTTCTTCAAGAAACGGGAGGGATGGCCCGCCCACACTTAACAAGCGTAGGAACAAGTATGATGTTACGTCATATCATCGAAGAGAATAAACAGAAGCTAAGAATTTATCAGCGTTCTTCTGAAAAAACAGGGTATGTGGAACATCTGAATAACATGGTAACAGAGTTTAAACGGTATTGTCTTGAACCGGAAGATATAAAACGTTTTGCGGATGATCTTTATGATGAAGATGAGCGAAGCTTACTTCGAGATAAGCTCTATGATCTTCACCTTGTTTATGATGCTTTTCAGAAGGAAATGCTCGGGTTTTATCTTGATTCGGAAGACTATTTGGCATTGCTTGCTGAGAAAATCGAAGCGTCAAGCTACCTAGAGGGTGCCTCTATCTGGATTGATGGTTTTCATAGTTTTACACCTCAAGAGCTTCTTGTGCTTCAGGCTTTAATAAAAAAAGGAACAAACCTTACAGTTACCATCACGATGGATCCCGAGATGAATCCTTCAAGCATTCATGAACTGGATCTCTTTCATGAGCCAGCGAAAACATATCAAACTCTTCAAGGACTTGCGCATGAAGAGGGGGCTGCTATTAAAGAACCGATAATTCTAGCTGATCAAAAGCGCTATAACAATAGTGAACTTGCTCATTTAGAAGCCAACTATGGTGAACGACCACCAGTTCTTTATAATGGAAGTCTTCAGCATATTCAAGTGCATCATGCGGTGAATATCCGTTCCGAAGTTGAAGCGGCAGCGCGTGAAACGCTTAGATTAGTACGCGATGAGGGCTATCGATATAGAGACATTTCAGTCATGGTACGTAACATGGCTTCTTATTATGAACTTGTCGAAACGATCTATGCCGATCACGGTATTCCTATTTTTTCTGACCAAAAGAGAACGATGCTGCATCACCCGCTAATTGAATTAATAAGGTCCAGTCTAGATATAATTCAATATAACTGGCGCTATGAATCTGTGTTTCGCTGTGTCAAAACAGAATTGCTTTTTCCTGACGATACAGAAGAAAGTATCGAAACCATTCGCGAGCGCATGGATGAACTCGAAAATTATGTAATTGCTAAAGGCATTAAGGGCTATCGCTGGAAAACGGATGAGCGCTTTAAAGCAAATATCTACCGACAGCTCGAAGATGATGAAACGGTCACCTCAGATGACCTCGAAAAAATGGAAGATCGATTAAATGAAACGAAAGAATGGATTGTTACACCGCTCGAGAAGTTTGAAAGAAAAATGACGAAAGCAAAAACCGTTCGCGAAATGTGTGAAATTCTTTATTATCTTCTAGAGAATAGTCATGCTGCAGAAAAAATAGATCGATTGAAGGTACAAGCAGAAGAAGCAGGTCAGCTTTCGAAAGCACGGGAGCATGATCAAGTTTGGGATGCTGTTATTGCACTGCTTGATGAAACGGTTGAATTGATTGGTGATCAAAAACTTTCGATAGAACAATTTACGAAACTTCTTGAAGCTGGAATGGAAAACATGAAATTTGCCCTCGTACCTGCTTCACTTGATCAAGTTGTGATCGGTAGCATTGATCGAACGAGATTTACTGATGTGAAGTGTGGTTTTTTGCTAGGTGTCAATGAAGGAGTTTTACCATCAAGAATACAGGAAGATGGGCTTTTGAACGAACAGGATCGAGAAAAGCTAGAGGATCAGGGGATCCAGCTGGCACCTGGATTAAAGCGACGTCTTTTAGACGAAGAATTTTTAATTTACCATTCCTTGTCAACGCCCTCTGATGCTCTTTGGGTAAGTTGTCCTCTTGCAGATGAAGAAGGAAAGGGATTGCAGCCTTCTATTGTGATGAATCGATTGAAAGAGATGTTCCCTGAACTTAACATTGGTTTGAAATTTGCTGAACCAGGTGAAGAATTGAAAGAAGAACTATCGTTTATAACGAACCCGGCGAAGACAATTGGTAGATTAACAGGTCAGCTTCGTCAATGGCATCGAGGCTATCCAATTGATCCGATCTGGTGGGATGCCTATAATTGGTTCGTTACAGCGTCTTCACAAGAGAATCGAGTTCGATTGATTGAAAGTCTTTTTTATCGTAACAAAGCAGATCGTCTGACAGAAGACACGAGTAGAAAACTGTATGGTTCAAAGATTCAAACAAGTGTTTCTAGAATGGAAAGATATAAATCCTGTGCCTTTTCGCAATTTGCTTCTCATGGTTTACGGTTGAAAGAACGGTCAACATTTAAGCTTGAAGCTCCAGACATTGGCCAGTTATTCCACGCTGCGCTAAATATGATGGCTGAAACAATTAAGCAGCGTCATTGGGATTGGGCCAAGCTTTCATCGAATCAATATTATGAACTATCAGGTCAAATCGTAGAGCAACTTGCACCGAAATTGCAAAATGAAATTCTATTAAGTTCAAATCGCTATCACTATATAATGAGAAAACTTTCTCAGGTAGTAGGTCGAGCCTCTTCCGTTCTCGGTCAACAAGCGAAGAAAAGCGGTTTTCAGCCAGCGGGGCTCGAACTAGGATTTGGCCCAAACCAGGATTTGCCACCAATCGAGTTTACGCTTAAGAATGGGGTGAAAATCCAGCTGATCGGACGAGTGGACCGCGTTGATCAGGCGCTAAATGGAGAGGAGCTTCTGCTCAGAATTATTGACTACAAATCAAGTGGAACTTCTCTTGATCTCTCAGAAGTTTACTTTGGCTTAGCGCTTCAGATGCTAACGTATCTGGATGTTGTGATTACAAACGCAAACATTTGGCTCGGTCGTGATGCAACGGCAGCTGGAATGCTGTACTTCCACGTTCATAATCCAATGTTGCAGGCATCAGCGCCAGGACAAGCTGCTCTTCAACAGGAACTTTTCAAAAAGTTTAAGATGAAGGGTCTTCTTCTAGCTGACAAAGATGTCGTAAGCTTGATGGATCAGGACATTGAGAAGAAAAAATCTGACATTATTCCAGCCGCCTTAAAGAAAGACGGTACTTTTTATAAAAATTCTTCTGTTTTATCTTCCGATGATTTTCAGGCGCTCAGGTCATTCACACGGCAAACCATACAAACGATTGGAACAGAAATATCAGACGGACGTATCGATATCGATCCTTACAAGATGAAGGATCGCATCCCATGCACATTCTGTTCCTATCGCTCATTTTGTCAATTTGATCAGGCGATGGAGGATAATGACTATCGACCGATTACTGTTCAGGATGATGAAACAATACTGAGACGGATGAGAGAGGAGGCGAACGGGAATGACGATAATGAATAAACCCGAAGGCTCGAAATGGACAGACGAACAATGGGAAGCTATTGCTGCTCGTGATCAAGACGTTCTCGTAGCAGCTGCAGCTGGGTCGGGGAAAACGGCTGTTTTAGTTGAACGAATTATTAGGCGTCTTGCTGATGAGAATGATCCTGCTGAAGTTGATCGAATTCTTGTCGTAACGTTTACAAATGCTGCAGCGGCTGAAATGAGACATCGAATCGGGGAGGCTCTTGAAGAAAAGTTAAAAGAAGACCCATCTTCCCTTTATTTAAGAAGACAGCTTTCGATGTTGAATCGCGCTTCTATTTCAACGCTTCATTCTTTTTGTATGGAAGTGCTTCGACGCTATTATTACGAAATTGATCTTGATCCAGCCTTTAGAGTAGCGGATCAAACCGAAGCGGCATTGCTTCGTGAAGAAGCAATGGAAGAACTTTTCGAAGAGCATTATAGCAAGAAAGAGAATGAGGCTTTTTATGACCTTGTTGATCGCTACAGTAGTGATCGTAGTGATGTGGATCTTCAGCTTCTTGTAGAAAGACTCTATCATTTCTCTTCTAGTCACCCATGGCCAGAGCAATGGTTGCAAGAGAGTGTCGCCGTATATGAAGAAGCGAGTGAAAAAGCGTTTGATGAATTGGTCTGGGTAGAGGAAATAAAAAAAGATGTCATTCTTCAGCTTGAAGGTATGCGTGAAATGCAGGAGAAGGCCATTTCTCTTTCTAATGCACCAGGCGGGCCAGAGCCATACCTTGAGATGTTAGAAATGGAACGTGAAATGACGGAAAGGCTTCTATCAGCTTCCGCTCAAACGTGGCAGGAGCTCAAAAATGAGTTTGAACAAATAACGTTTGGTCGCTTAAAGCCTTGCAAAGGGGATCAATATGATCCTGAAATGATTGATACAGTAAAGGGCCTTCGTGATCGTGTCAAAAAGACCATCCAAAGTTTAAAAGAAGAGCTATTCCAAAGAAACCCTGAGGAATATGTAGAAGACATCGTTCAACTTGCTCCTGTACTAGGAACGTTATCTTCTCTTGTAAATGAATTTAGATACAAGTATACGGAGCTAAAAAAAGAAAAAGGGCTTGTGGATTACAGTGACCTTGAGCATTATTGTCTTTCTATTTTGTTAGATGATCGTTCTACTCCCGAGCACCCGGTCCCATCGAGTGCTGCTCGTGAATATCAAACACAATTTGCTGAAGTATTGATCGATGAATACCAGGATACGAACTCTGTTCAGGAAACCATCCTGAATGCCATTAGCAGAACTTCTGACTTAGGTGGGAACCGCTTCATGGTAGGGGACGTGAAGCAAAGTATTTACCGTTTTAGACTAGCAGAACCTGGGTTGTTCCTCTCTAAGTATAAGACGTTTGGTCGATCGTCTGACGAGCCATCGAAACGAATTGATCTTGCGCGCAATTTTCGTAGTCGAGAAGAAGTGTTGAATAGTACGAATTTTATCTTCAAACAAATTATGGACGAGCGTGTTGGAGAGATAGAGTACGATGAAGCAGCTGAGCTCATTCCTGGCGCAGAATACCCTAAGTCTGAAACGGTTGTTCCGGAAGTTCATATTATTGATAAGAGCGCTCAGAAAGACGAAGACGAAGAAGAAACTGAAAAGGTTCAGCTTGAGGCTCGGCTTATTGCCTCTAATATTAAAGATATGATGGGGAAGAGTGAAAGCGAACGAACAAAAGTGTACGACCGGAAAGAAGATCGTATGAGACCAATCCAGTATAGGGATATGGTGATTTTAATGCGTGCAACAGCAAGCTGGGCACCTGTGATCATGGAAGAATTAAAGCAAGCTGGCATCCCATCTTATTCAGATCTTGCAACAGGATATTTTGAAGCAACAGAAGTTGCCATTATGATGAGTCTTCTTAATGTTATCGATAATCCTTATCAGGATATTCCGCTTGCCTCCGTGCTTCGTTCACCCATTATCGGGTTAACAGAGGAAGAGCTTTCCCTTATTCGTATCAATGAGAAACATTCAAGTTATTATCTTGCCTTACGATCTTATTGTGAGACTGAGTCGAACAAGCTATCGGAGACATTATCGAAGTTCATCACAAACTTGAACAGGTGGCGAGAAGCGGCAAGGCAGTCTTCTTTAAGTGAGTTGATTTGGCAGCTTTATCGAGAAACGAACTATTATGAATTTGTTGGTGGAATGCCTGCCGGCTTGCAGCGACAGGCGAATTTACGAGCGCTGTATGATCGGGCAAGACAATACGAAGCGACTTCGTTTCGTGGCCTATTTCGCTTTCTGCGTTTTATTGACAGAATGAAAGAGCGTGGGAGTGATCTCGGAACTGCGCGCGCTCTTGGAGAACAAGAGGACGTTGTCCGAGTGATGACCATTCACAAAAGCAAAGGACTTGAATTTCCTGTCGTCTTTATTGCAGGAATTGCAAAGCAATTTAATATGAGAGATATGGCCAATCAAATGCTGATGCATAAAGAATTTGGTCTTGCTACAAAATTCATTGATCCAGTTCAGAGGATTAGTTATCCGACATTGCCTTACTTTACACTGCAAAAGCGGATGAAGCTTGAGCTACTTGCTGAAGAAATGCGAGTTCTTTATGTTGCGTTAACGAGAGCGAAAGAGAAATTAATTTTAGTTGGAACGGTAAATGATTGGGAGAAAGAACGATTGTCATGGGCAGGAGCAGCTGGAGATGAGTGGCTGCTATCGGATTACGAACGATCGAAAGGGAAGACCTATCTGAGCTGGATTGGACCCGCTATTATGAGACATAAAGATCTCGCTTCTATATCTGAAGGAATGGCGAATTTTTCAAAACATGATGAGGTATTTCAACATCCGGCACGGTGGTTACTCACTCTTCATAACGCTTCGTCCTTCGCTGAGATTGAAGCAGAAGATGTTCATAAACATCGGGAATATGAAATGTTACTACAGAAGAAAGAGCCTATTCCTGAAGTTAGCTCCTATAAAGATGAGGTGAACCACCGTCTTGATTGGACTTATCCTCATCAAGCAGCGTCTGAAACAAGGTCGAAACAATCCGTTACAGAAGTGAAGCGCCAACGTGAGATCTTTCAAGATGAACGAAGTGATGACAAGCTAGTCAAAGGATTTAGCCAATCACTGAAAGAGCGACCTCGCTTTCTTCAAAGTAAGCAGTTAACGCCTGCTGAGCGGGGAACGGCGATGCACATTGTCATGCAGCACCTTGATTTGCAAAAGTGGCATGATCGTGAAGACATTAACGAGTTAGTCGCCAAACTTGAGCATAAGGAATTGTTAACGACTGAACAGGGACGAGCCATTGATGTCGAGCAAATTCATCAATTAATGGATTCAGAGCTCGGGCAGAAAATGAGAAATGCAGCTGAAATATATAAAGAGGTCCCTTTCAGCCTAGGAGTAGATTCAAAATGGATCTATCCTGAATTTGAAGGAGATCAAGAGACGGTAGTTCTACAGGGTGTGATTGATTGTATTCTTCGCGATCAAAACGGTGATTTAGTGCTAGTCGATTACAAAACAGACGTGATAGCGAATCGTTTTACTTCTGATGAACAAGCAATGGAGACAATGAAACGGCGCTATACAACACAGCTACAATTATATGAAAAAGCCATTAATGAGATCTGGAAGGTGCCTTGTAAGGAGAAAATATTATTCTTCTTTGACGGAGGTCGATCTCTCTTAATCGATTAACAAGTAGCCGGGCTTATGTCCGGCTGTCTTCGTTTCGATGGAGTCAGAATATGAATCGAAATAAAGGAGTGATTAATATGAGGTTACTTCATACTGCAGACTGGCACCTGGGGAAAACATTAGAAGGAAGAAGCCGTCTACCAGAACAAAAGGAATTTCTTGAAGAATTAATGGTGATTGCTGATGAAGAAAACGTAGACGCTATTTTAATGGCTGGAGACGTTTTTGATACCGTCAATCCACCTGCAGCAGCTGAAACGCTTTTTTATGATGCAGCAGTAAAATTAACTAGTCGTGGCGAACGCCCTCTAATCATCATTTCAGGAAATCATGATAATCCTGAACGGTTGTCGGCATCACGCCCACTTGCACATACAAATGGTATATCGATTATTGGGTTTCCCACAATTGATCCGATAGAAGTAACGGTTCGAAATGGACAAAAGCTCTCTATCGCTGCACTTCCTTATCCATCGGAATCTAGACTGAATGAATGTTTAACAGCGAGTCAGGAAGAAGAGGCTCTTCAGCTAGCCTATGATGATCGGGTGAAAAAGTTATTTAGTGATTTGACAGAAGCGGGGTCAGAGGAGGCCGTTCATATTGCTATGAGTCACATTTATGTAGCCGGAAGCAGAGAGAGTGATTCTGAACGACCGATACAAGTAGGAGGCGCTTATACGGTATCAGCGAATTCCCTTCCTGAACAGGCTCAGTATGTCGCGCTCGGGCACTTACACCGTCCTCAAACGATTACGAGAGCTTCAGCACTTGCACGCTATTCCGGCTCCCCACTTGCTTACAGCTTCTCAGAAGCCAATCAATCCAAGTCAGTTACAATCGTTGATGTGGAGCCAGAGGGTCTTGCTCATATAAATGAAATTCCTATACAATCAGGCAAGCCACTCGTTCGATGGATCGCTGATCAAGGGATTGAGCAAGTATATACGTGGCTAGAAGAAGGAAAAGATGCTGATGCGTGGATTGATCTCGAAATCCATTTAAATGATACGCTATCTATAGAAGAAATTCATCGACTCCGCAGTCAGCATGATGGATTTATCCATATTAGACCTGTCTTTGCAAAAAAGGATCAGCAAAAAGAAGTGTCTAATGCTAATCTTCCGATAGAAGAGCTTTTCAAACGATTCTATGAAAGACAAACAGATGGAGCTGAACCAGAAGAAGATCTTGTCCAGCTTTTTCTAGAGCTAACACAGTCAGATGATGAGGAGTAAGGGGGACTGAAGACATGAGACCGATACACCTGTCCGTTTCAGGACTACATAGTTTTCGAGAGAAACAAGAAATTGATTTTGAATCACTTTGTCAGGGAGGAATTTTTGGGATATTTGGT
The DNA here is from genome assembly GCF_056173695.1 of Anaerobacillus sp. 63XJN7_5_ISO-PGPR-S23-430. Lineage (NCBI taxonomy): Bacteria > Bacillati > Bacillota > Bacilli > Caryophanales > Bacillaceae > Anaerobacillus > Anaerobacillus sp. 63XJN7_5_ISO-PGPR-S23-430. The sequence continues at coordinate 1,534,249 of NZ_CM149686.1, forward strand.
CCTACTGGCAGTGGGAAATCTTCTTTGCTTGATGCTATGACTCTTGCCCTTTATGGGAAAGTTGAACGAGCAACGAATAATACCCAGGGCATTATGAATCATGCAGAAGACACGTTGTATGTTTCGTTTACATTCGCCCTTGGAAACAAATTGCGCTATCGGGTGGAGCGAAGTTATAAACGTTCTGGAGATGTTTCCATTCGTTCGGCCAATTCAAGATTAATAGAACTTGGTGAAGAAAATACGGTTCTGGCGGATAAAGACCGTGATGTTTCACAGCAGATTCAAGAAATTCTAGGGCTTACGATTGATGATTTCACGCGTGCTGTTGTATTGCCGCAGGGTAAATTTGCAGAATTCCTTTCTTTAAAAGGCACTGAGAGAAGACAAATGTTACAACGTTTGTTCCAGCTTGAGAAATACGGTGATCAATTTAATCGTCGATTAAGAGCAAGAGTGGATGAGAAACAATATAAGTTGAATGAAATTACGGCTGAACAAACGGGACTAGGTGAAGCTTCTAAAGAATCTCTTAAAGAGGCAAAGGAAGCTTTCTTTGAGGCTGAAAAAGCTGCTCAGAAAGCAAAGGACGATCTTCTTGCAGCTGAGAAACAAAAAGAAAATGTCACAGAGATTTGGAACCTTCAAAACCAGCTTGATGAACTTCGCAGTAGGAAAAAGGCGATAGCTGAACAAAGAGCTGAGATCGAAACGCTTGAAATAAAGATCAATGAAGCAAATGCGGCGGGGCAAATAAAGCCTTATTTAGATGCGGTTGAAGCAACAGAAAAAGAAGTACAAGAAGCAAAGAATCGTTATGAAGAAACAAAGCGCCGACTAGAAGAAGCTACAAAGCTGTATCAAGAAAGAAAGAGTGAGCATAAAAGCAAGCAACAAAATCGGCAAGAGCAGGAGCCTCTATTATTAAAAAAACTGAATGAATTTGAGCGTGGATTAGAGCTTGAAAAAGAAATATCTCAACTGAAAACTAAGCGTGCTGGTGTCGAAAATCAATCAGTCACGCTAGAAAAAGAGTCAAAGGTAAAAGCGGAAGAGACGAAAAAAGCACAAGAGGATTTAAAGAAAGCGCGCACGCTTCAATCTGACCTTAATAAAGATTTGACAAGTCGGCAGGTCGCCCCTGAAGAACGTAAGCGAATTCTAAGAGCTCAGAGCTTGAAGCAGGAGTTCCAATCTCTACAAAAGCAGCTAGATGAAGCACATCGTGAAGAAGAAAAACAAGTGAATGCTCAAAAGCAACTTCAGCCTCTATATGATGACGCGATGCAAAACTTGAAGGTGTTAAAGGAGAGTTATGCAGGTTATTATAACTTGGTTCTTTCAACATATCATGCCATATCATCTCATAAGCTTACGCTTGAGAATCACATCCGTAACGTTCAGGATGAAATCGATCAAACGAGTCAAAGACTTGAACAAAATCGCACACACGTCATTGCAATACGTCTTGCGAGAGAACTAGAAGAAGGGCAGGCATGCCCTGTTTGCGGTGCGAAAGAACACGTTCAGCTTGCAGAAGGTAATGATAACACACCTGATTTGAAGGAAGATCTAAAGGAAAAAGAACAAAGGCGTGAACGGTTAAAAGATCAACTTCAACATGCTAAACAGCTTCAATATCAGCTTGAGCAAACGTCTGACCTGATGTCAGATCAGGACGAGCAACTAGTTAAGGCGCAAGATATAAGCGATGTCGATCGTAACCTTACAGAAGCTGCTGTTATAACAGAAATGAAATCGCTCGCTCAGGATGTTCGAGAAATAGAAGAAAAAGTTAAAAATGCTCGAAAGAATCTTCAGGAGCAGCAGTCAAAAGCGACCGAATATGCTTATCGTCTAGAACAAGTTCAGAAAGATCTAGAAGGTAGAAAAGAAAAGCGGATTAATTTAAGTAAAGAAACAGAAGAAATAACGAAAACCATTCAAGAGGAATTGTCTCTTTCTGTTCATGAGATTGAAGCAGAAATGAAAAAAATTGAAGAGATGGATAAAGAAGCAACCACCATAAGGGAGCGTCTCGAAAAAAGCGTTCCTTATATTGAGAAAAAAGAACAACATCTTTTAGAGCTTCAGGAACAGGTGCAACAACATACTGTGCGTAGAGCTGAATTAACAAGCTCATTACAACAGCTTAAAGAACAAATCAATAAGATGATAGCTGATCACATTAGTATCGTAGGTAACACAACAGCAGAAGAAGGTTACAAAGCAACGAATGAGCAATTACAAGTCCTTCGAAAAGAAGAAAAAACGGCACATGAGCGATTGCAGCTAGCGGAGGAAAGCTATCAGCAAAATGAACGACGTTCCGCTGCCGATCAAAATTACAATGACGATGCTCAGCTACGTTTGAAAAAATCACTTGAAACATATCAAGCAGTTGAAAAAGACTCTATTTTTGAGAACCGTATGCAGGTTAGAGATGCTGAAGTAGATAAAGAAGAGAAACAGAAATGGGAAGAGCAAGTACAAGCCTATCGAAAAGAACGAGATCAAACGGAGCATTCGATGGTAGAGCTTGAGAAGAAGCTTTCGGGGAGAGCAATCACTGAAGGAGAGTATCATGAAACGATTGAGAGAGCAGAAAGTGCAAAAGTTAATCGAGAGGAAGCCTTATCACATTATGCCGCATGCCGACATCATGTAGAAGATATAACAAAAAGGCATCAACGCTATAAGGAGCTTGAAGGGGACCGTCAGTCTTTGAGTGAGGAGCTTGAAAAGCTTAATAAGCTTCAAACCGTTTTCCGGGGAAATAGTTTTGTGGAATTTATTGCTTCTGAACAGCTAGAGCAAGTTAGTTTTGACGCGTCACAGAAGTTAGGCGATCTAACCTCTCAGCGATACGCCATTGAAGTAGACTCAGGAGGAGGATTTTTAATTCGGGACGATGCAAACGGAGGAGTAAAGCGACCAGTCTCAACATTATCAGGAGGAGAAACCTTCCTTACATCGCTTGCTCTTGCCCTTGCACTGTCAGGACAAATTCAATTGAGGGGTGCCCATCCGCTCCAGTTTTTCTTCCTTGATGAAGGATTTGGTACCCTAGATGAATCACTTCTAGATACCGTTATTACAGCACTTGAAAAGCTACAAAATGAGAGCTTATCTGTCGGTGTCATTAGTCACGTGCCAGAGCTTCGCGCAAGACTGCCTCGAAAAGTCATTGTGACCCCATCAGAACCATCGGGGCGTGGAAGTCGTATTGAAATGGAGACACTCTAGACATAGGAAACATATCCAAATGGGTATGTTTTCTTTTTTTTCTTGAAAGATACTGTCAAAATACGAGAGTTTATGTAAAAATATGAATAGTAGTTGAGGTAATTTACATAGGAGGAACATGGATGTCGCATTCTATGAGACTAGTTTTAGGAAGCTTTAAACCTTTTTCACACTTTCGTCCGCTTCAATCAGCCTACAGATTAAAAGGATCCTGGTGGCGCATATTCTTATTAACGATCGCAGCCTTTTTAGTAGTTGGAATAACATCGTTTATGAACATCAAATACGCTGGGGAGATGCCTGAATATGCTGGCATTGCAGCAGATGATCGATTGCTTTTCGTTCTAAGTGAAGTGATTACAGATGGTTTACTTGGACTCATCACGTTTGTTCTCCTTGTTTTAGGAGGAGCATTATTATATTGGCCATTCTTTCAGGAAGTTGGATTTAAAAGACTTGCTTACATACATAGCTATGTCGTGTTTATTTTGTTAATCGGTATGGTGCTTCAATTGCCGTTTATTCCATTTCTCCATGAGCCTTCACTCGTATCTCCTTACAGTTTAGGTGTCTACGTAGACTTGATAACAAATAGCCCATTCTGGCTTTATTTTAGCTACAGTCTTTCCATATTTTTAGCATGGGGAACTTTTGTTCAGTACGCTGCGCTTAAGCAAAGTACAACTCATGCGAAAAGATACGTTATCTTTTGGACAATCGGCTTAAATCTAGTCATCGTTGCAATCATCGCTTATATGAGAACGGCATTTTAATGAAAAAGTTGGAGGGTCCATCTGTGAATCGTAAGTCACTTTTGATTAGCATTAGTGTAACTCTTGTTGTCCTTCTTTTCATTACTGTTAACACATTGATTATCCAGAGTGTGATCGCAGGTGAGAAGAAGCTGGAGACGGTTACTGTAAAGGGGAAAACTTATCAAGAACTTGCTTCTTTCAAAGGAGTTCTTATTCCAGAATTAGAAGAGTCATATTATTATCAAGCCTCACGCGGTAACATAGCAGATGTGCTTGTAGGTGGAGGCGATCTTGTTTCAACTGGTACAGCCCTTTTTGAATATGAAGAAGAGATCACTGTGAATACTTCAGATTTAAAGGCGCAATTAAATAAAGCTGAAACAGCCGTTTCTGTGCTCGATGATCAGCTCAACGACGTGACTATGCAGTCGTCACGTATTGATTCTAATGAAGATCTTGAGGATGAGCAGAAACTACAACTGCAACTAGATGTGGAAGAGCAAATGCGAGAAACAGAATATAAGAAAAGACTTGCTGAGCTTGATGTAAAAGAGTTAGAACGTCAAATTGCTGAGGCAGATACAGAACAAGTAGATCTTAAGGTGGAGTCGACACTGGACGGTACAGTTGAAGAAGTGAATCGTACTCCTGAAGACGGTGAGCCGGTTGTCAAGGTGTTATCTAATAAGATCACTGTTCAAGGTTCCGTCAATGAATTAGATTACCCAACTCTTGCTGTCGATCAGGAAGTGCTGATTCGGGCGAGTGCTTATCCTGGTCAACCAGTCACAGGAAGAGTGACAATCTTAGAGGATCGTCCATATGAGGTAGATGAAGAGACGGGACTGAGCTTGTATCATTTTAATGTCATGATTGATGAGGAAACAGAGATGAAGTCGGGTACACACGTAACCATTGATGTTCCTCTTCATCAAAATAAAAATGCTCCATCTGTCCCTGAGGAAAGCATTATAATAAAAGATTCTACTAGTTATGTTGTCGTGTTTGAAGAAGAACAACTTTACTTAAGAGAAGTAGAACAAGGACGAGAAGAAAATGGAAGAGTAGAAATCCTATCAGGTCTCGAAGTTAAGGAAAAAGTCTTAACTGAGCCAAGAGAGGCTTTTACTGAACTGCTTTCATAGAAAAAGGAAAAAGAACAGAGTCAAGAAACAGAAAGCAAAGGATAAAACGAGAGGACCTGTAGAGATACAGGTCCTTTTTATTGTTAGAGAAATTCTTATTCGTTTAAAGTGTGATTATCGCAATATTCATGAAAATGAATGGGATTTCATGTCATAATAGCAGTATTAAAGTAAAGGATGTTCCTCTTAAAATGTAACGAGCTTAAAAATAATTGAATGGCTTGCCTTATAGGGGAGAAGAAAAGGAGAGAGTGTTGAGATGAAGTTTGTTTCTTTTAGAAACCACGATGTGTCTTCATTCGGTATTTGGAAAGAAGATAATCGGATTGTTAATTTAAGCGCTTATTATCAAGAGCAAGGAAACCACATCCCTGATTTACGATCATTTATTCAATCAGGAAAATTCGATTTAGCTGAACTGATGGAAGTACCGTCTCAGTATGAAGTAGATGTTGAAGATGTTCAGTTAGAAGCACCCATTCCAAGGCCATCTAAAAATGTGTTCTGTGTAGGGAAAAACTATCGCGATCATGCTATTGAAATGGGAAGTGAAAAGGATATACCGGCGCATCCTATGATTTTCACAAAAGCTCCAACGACAGTTAGCGCTCCAAATAGCGTCTTAGCATTTGAAAATGAGCTATGTAATGCACTCGACTATGAAGGTGAGCTGGCGGTTGTTATTGGCAAGCAGGGAAAAGGCATTAAAAGCGATGAGGCCATGAACTATGTTTTTGGATATACGATCATCAATGATATTACAGAGCGCGACATTCAAAAAAAGCATGGTCAATTTTTTGTTGGGAAAAGTCTTGATGCATCATGTCCAATGGGGCCAGTTATTTTACATACATCTGCTGTACTAGATCCGCATCAACTGCCTATTAAGACAACGGTAAACGGAGAACTAAGACAGAGCGGGAATACGTCTGACTTTATCTTCAATATTCCAGAGCTTATTCACGTTCTTTCGAAGGGGACGACGTTGGAGGCAGGAGACATAATTGCAACAGGAACTCCGGCAGGTGTAGGAAAAGGATTTAAGCCTCCCAAATTTCTTCGTGATGGTGATGTGGTCGAGATTCAAATTGAAGGAATTGGTACTTTACGTAATGAAATAAGAAAGAGATAACGTTCTCGTGTTTAATTCTTGCTAAAAAAAGGAATTGTTATCCAGTAAATCTACTAGGAGGGTAAGCGTATGGAAAAGTTTCATTACATTAATGGTGAATGGACAGGTCAGGATCTTGAAAAGCTTGAAGTGAACAACCCAGCAACTGGTGAACTCGTCGGTACTGTACCGGTTGGGGGGAAGTCGGAAACGAAGAAGGCAATTGACGCTGCGCATCAGGCTTTCCCCGCATGGTCAAGCCTCACCGCATATGAGCGGTCGTCATACTTAAAGAAACTCCATAGTTTGATGATGGAACACGAAGATGAACTAGCTGAGCTCATGACGCTTGAAATGGGAAAACCTCTTCACGAATCAAAAGGAGAAGTGGCTTATTCTGCCTCATTTGTGGAATGGTTTGCTGAAGAAGGAAAACGCGTTTATGGTCGTACCATCCCGCCTCATAAAGAAGAGCGAATGATGGAAGTTCGCAAACAGCCAGTAGGAGTTGTTGGTGCCATTACGCCATGGAATTTCCCGGCTGCCATGATCGCAAGAAAGCTTGCTCCTGCTCTTGCTGCAGGGTGTACCTTTGTTGTTAAGCCACCTTCTGCAACGCCACTAACAGCAGTGCGTTTAGTGGAACTTTGTGAAGAGGCAGGTATCCCTAAAGGTGTTGTAAATCTCGTCACTGGGAAATCATCAGAAGTTGCAGGCGAGCTAATGAGTAACCCACACGTTCGGAAAATAACGTTCACAGGTTCAACAGAAGTTGGTAAGAAACTAATGGAACAGGCTGCCGAAACAGTGAAAAACATTTCTCTTGAGCTTGGTGGACATGCACCAATTATCGTTCTTGATGATGCAGACATCGACAAAGCCGTTGACGGCGTCGTTGCTTCTAAGTTTAGAAATGGCGGTCAAACGTGCATATGCGGTAATCGTGTCTATGTACAAGAGAAGATTTATGATGAGTTCATTTCTAAATTCGCTGCTAAGACGAAAGAACTTAAGGTTGGAAATGGATTAGAAAAAGGGACTGACATTGGGCCGATGATTGACAAAGATGGCTATGATAAAGTAGAAAAGCACGTTCAAAATGCGCTTACTCAGGGAGCTGAATGCGTTGTTGGAGGAGAAGGATATGAAGAGAATGGATCCTACTTCTACCGTCCAACGGTTTTAAAGGATGTAACACCTGGCATGTTAATAATGAATGAAGAAACGTTTGGACCAGTTGCTCCAATCCAAAAGGTTAAAACAGATGATGAAGCGATTAAGTTTGCAAACCAAACGCCATTCGGGCTTGCTGCTTACGTATTTAGTGAAAGCGTTCGAAGAGGAAATCACGTCGTAAATGGTCTGGACTACGGGATTGTAGGCTGGAATGATGGTGTCCCTTCAGCTGCTCAGGCGCCGTTCGGTGGTATGAAGCAAAGTGGTATTGGTCGAGAAGGTGGCCACGAAGGACTTGAAGCTTATTTAGAAACAAAATACGTTTCGATCGGATTATAGAAAATAAGAAAACCTCGCTATAGTTAGCGAGGTTTTCTTTATTTTCTTATTGTACAGATAAAACATCTGTAATTTGTTCAATGGCCCAGTTTAAATCATCTTCACTGATAATAAGAGGAGGCGCAAAACGAATGACCGTTTCGTGAGTCTCTTTACATAGTAATCCTTTTTCTTTCAGCTTCTCGCAATACGGACGAGCAGCTTCATGAAGCTCAACACCTATGAAAAGACCGCGACCACGAACTTCTTTAATCATTGGATTCTTGATTTCTTTTAATTTATTTTGAAAGTAGTTTCCTAGTTCAAGAGAGCGATCTGCAAGCTTCTCATCCTCAAGAACTTCTAAAGATGCCACCGAGACTGCACATGCTAGAGGGTTTCCTCCAAATGTTGAACCGTGAGATCCTGGGGTAAATACGCCAAGAACTTCTTCATTAGCGGCAACACAAGAGATCGGGAATACACCTCCACCTAGTGCTTTTCCAAGAATGTACATATCAGGCTCTACATTATCCCAATCGCAAGCAAATCGTTTACCAGAGCGGCAAAGCCCTGCTTGGATTTCATCAGCTACGAAAAGCACGCGCTGCTCCTTACAATACTCATAAGCCTCTTTAAGAAAACCTTCTGGAGGGATATTGATCCCAGCTTCACCTTGAATTGGCTCAAATAAAAAGCCTGCTGTATTTGGCGTAATGGCTTTTTTTAATGCATCAAGATCACCATAAGGAATGAGTTTAATGCCTGGAAGCATTGGTCCAAATCCTCTTTGGTATTCTTGTTCAGATGAGAGGGAGACAGCTGTCATTGTACGACCGTGAAAGTTACCCTCACAGGCAATGATTTCTGCTTTATCTTTCTCAACACCCTTCACTTCATAAGCCCAGCGGCGCATCGCTTTAACAGCTGTTTCAACTGCCTCTGCACCTGTGTTCATTGGAAGAATCATATCTTTGTTTGTAAATTCAGAAACTTTTCGATAAAAAGGTCCGAGTTGATCATTGTGAAATGCACGAGAAGTTAATGTGACACGATCTGCCTGGTCCTTTAGAGCTTGAATAATCTTAGGGTGTCTGTGCCCCTGGTTGACAGCTGAATAAGCACTTAGCATATCCATGTAACGATTTCCTTCGGGATCTTTCACCCAAACACCCTCTGCTTCTGCAATGACTATAGGCAGTGGATGATAATTGTGTGCGCCGTATTGCTCCGTCATTTGAATAATATCCTGTGTTTGTACCATGTTACGGTTCACTCCCATCTTTTAGTTGAAGCTTCTTTTATAGTATAACAATGAAATCGTTTACTTCCTATCATTTGAAAGAAATTGGGAGGAATGTTTCATTAACTTCTCTTATAACCTTTCATGATATGATAGAGAAGAATCTTTACATAGAAAGAGGGAGAGATCGTTTATGCTGCACGCCCATTATTCTGCTTGGGGATTAACTTTGATTCTTTTTCTTGTTAGCTATTTTTTAATGAGAGCTGGGAAAGGGAAATCGCTAGAAATGATCCATACGGTTCTTCGAATATTTTATATTCTCACTGTCATTTCAGGAATGTTTCTTGTAATAGGTTATGAGTTTTGGGGACCTTCTATTGTGAAAGGGGTCGTCGCCCTTTGGCTTATTTTCTCGATGGAAATGATACTAGTAAGAGGAAAAAAGGAGAAAAAAATTTGGCCGTTTTGGATTCAGTTTATGTTCGCTTTTCTTCTTGTCATCTTTTATGGGTATTCTATACTGCATCTTTATCAGCTATAAGTCCTAAAAATCACCTTTGATAAGGTGATTTTTTTGAATTAAACGTTTGGTTTATCGATGCCGATATAAGAAGTAGGGTAGATTGGCATATTTCTGGGATAAGTGTATTCGCGCTTTCTACTTTTTGATATCATATACATAAATATAAAAGTTTCGAATTAAAGGGATTAAAGGATGAGGTGTGTATAGCTTGAGGACATTTTCAGTCATGGTTTATCATGATCAAGATTTGCTGGAGTGCATTAATAATCAACCGGAACTGTTTCAGGCACATGCCGTACTCATTCAACTATTTTCTTTGTCAGGTGACAGCAAGCGGGCTAAAGCAATCGCGCAACAAACATTGACATCCCTTCCTCACGCCGTTCTTATAGGGGCCACAGCAAGTGGCGCTTATTATCAAAAGGACTACGTGAAAGAAGGGATACTCGTTTCCTTTACGACTTTTCAACACGCCGAGATTAAGCTGTTTGATTTGGAAGAGAATGCTTCCACCCTTATGAATGAGAGGACTACACATGATGAACTTGTCATTCTTTTTAATAGTAATGTGGAAGATCGTACTTTGTTTGAAGATATGAAACCGAACCGATTGATCGGAGGTAGAGCCCATACTATTAATGAGGATTCCTTTGTGATCAAAGGTAATCAACTGCTAACGACAGGCGTCGCTGCAGCTAAAATTATCGGAAGTGAGCTTGAAGTTAAGATTTTCGAAGAAACGTTCTGGAAACCAGCCGGACGAACGTATGAGGTGACAAAAGCGCTCGGGACGCGTATTTTTGAAATTGAAGGCCTGACGCCAGTGCAGTTTTATGAGAAGTATTTAGGATATGATGTTGCGAATAAACTCCCGCAATCAGCAGCTCACGTCCCGTTACTTCAGCGGGATAATGGGAATGTGAAGCCGATTACCATTATGGAGAAACATCGAGATGGATCGGTTACGTCGAATCATGTACTAACAAAGGGGTCGAAGCTACAGTTCTCATATGGAGACGCCGCACAAATTCAAACGTCCTATGAGCGCATTGACCAAATGGCTAGTGATTCTTGGAGCCAAAGTCTATTTACTTATTCATCTGCTTCGCTTCGTGCTCTATTTTCAAACGGCATTATTACTTATTTAGAGAATCTTGAAAAGAGATGTGATCTCACATCTGTTTTCCTTGCAACGGAATATTATTCAGATAGCCAAGAAGTACAAATTGGAAATAACAGCATGGTTTTTGCGCATTTCAATGAAAAAAATGCTCGAATGAAAGCCAACGGGCATCAACCATTACACAATCAGGAGATGAAGGACTTGGATGGTTTAATGGCATTATCACATTTAATTAAAGCTTCAACAGAGGAATTAGAGACGTTAAATTTAAACTTACAGCAATCAGAACAGCGCTTTAAATCTCTGTTTGAACAAAATCCGAATCTTGTTTACTCTGTGGATGTATACGGTAAAATTACGAGCGTAAACCCTGCATTAAAATCATTGTTAGGTTACTCGTCTGAAGAAGTTATGAGTAAGCATTCTCTTCAGTTTGTTTCATCAGAGGATGCAGAAATGACTAGGAAGAAATTCTATCAAACGTTTCAGGGGGTAGCTCAAACATATGATGCTCACCTTGTACACAAGACTGGAATGAGCGTTCTCTTTACAATTACCAATATCCCAATCATTGTTAATGGCGAAATTACCGGGGCGTATGGAATAGCCAAAAGCATCATGAATCAACGGAAAGCGGAGGAGAAAATCGCTCATCTCGCTTATTATGATGTGTTAACCGAGCTTCCTAATCGTTTGTTATTTGAGAACTTACTAAATGAATCAATTAAGAATCCCGATGAGAAGCTAGCTGTCATGTTCATTGATTTAGATCGGTTTAAATTGATTAATGATAGTTTGGGCCACCAAAGAGGGGATCAGATCCTCAAACAAGTGACAACTCGAATCAAGGAAGCTATAAAGGATGATGCTGTCCTTGCTAGATTTGGTGGTGATGAATTTACTGTTCTCTTACCTGGACTGAAGTGCGAAAAAGATGCCCTTATGCTTGCGAGACGCGTCATTGAACATTTGAAGCAGCCTATCGTCTTTGACGAGGTTGAGTACTTTATGACAGTAGGCATCGGTATCAGTCTTTTCCCTCATGATGGATTAGAAATTGATACTGTTATGAAAAATGCTTATATCGCATTAGATCGCGCCAAGCAACAAGGTGCTAATTATATTGAATTCTATACCGATGAAATGACCGATCAGGCTTTTGAGAGATTAGAGCTTGAAAGTTATTTGCGTCGAGCCCTTGAGAAAGAAGAACTGACTCTTTTCTATCAGCCACAAGTTAATCTAGATGAACAGAAAATTTATGCTTGTGAAGCGTTGATTAGGTGGAATCATCCGAAATTAGGACTAGTGTCTCCAGCGCAGTTTATACCGCTTGCAGAAGAAACGGGACTAATCGAAGAAATTGGTATTTGGGTATTGAACGAAGCATGCATGCAAACGAGCAAATGGCAAGAGCTTGGATATGATGACTTGTCGATTAGTGTGAACGTGTCTGGAAGACAGTTTCAAAGTGAGAAATTCGTTGATTCCGTTAGAGAAGCATTAGTGGCTTCTGGTCTCGATCCTCAATCTCTACACCTTGAAGTAACGGAGAGCACAACGCTCGTCAATACGGATTATAGTATTTCGATGCTAAATGAATTAAGAGAAATGGGTATTAAAGTGTCCATTGATGATTTTGGAACTGGTTATTCTTCGCTTAGTTATCTGAAGGATTTCCCATTAGATATTTTGAAAATCGATCAGTCCTTTATTCGAAACCTTCAGGAAAACAACGCAGATGCAGCGATTGTTAAAGCGGTCATTACGATGTGCGAAGGTTTGAATTTATCAATTGTTGCGGAAGGAATTGAGACGAAAGAACAGGGTGATATTATTAGAAGCTTCGGGTGTAACTTTGCGCAAGGATTTTTCTATAGTAAACCATTGAATAAGGATCGTTTCGAGAAACTGCTTCTATCAAAGCAATTTCCTTTGGCAACTTAACGAAGATCGACCCAATGTGGTCGATCTTTTTTATTTTGCAGAGCGTCCTGCCTCCAATGTGCTCCAGCTGTTTCAACCGATAGTTGGAAGGGAATAGGACCATAGCAAAGAGGTGATAAAGAGATGGATTACGACGTCATGATTATTGGAGGAGGCATATCGGGCCTCACACTTGCTGTCAAATTAGGACAAAGTAATGTGAAAACGCTATTAATTGAAAAAGATAAAAGAAGCGGGTTGATTTATAAAGGTGAACTTCTTCAGCCAAAAAGTCTTCAAGTCCTTGACCGAATTAATGTTTTAGATGTAGTAAAAGAAAATGGTTTTCACTTACCTTCGATTGAATTCCATGAGTATAACCAAAAAGACGATGGCACGATGGAGCACCTTAGTTCAAATGAATTTCGCTACGATGTGATTCCATCTCTCTATAATACATCGCTTATGATTCCACATGAGAGGCTAAAAGAGCTTCTTTTCGAAGAGGCTTCAAAATATGAATCTGTTGATTATATACAGCCTGCTAAATTTACGGGCTTTACTGAAGATGAGCCTGAGAATAAGAAAGCGATCATTCAAACTAAAGAAGGAGAACGTGAAATTCACGCAGGTTTTTATGTTGGTGCTGAAGGAAGAGCTTCTCCAACAAGAACAGCTATGGAAGTGGAGATGAAGAATACAAAATATAATCATCATTTCTTGACGGTATCGTTTCCCCGACCAGAGACACTAAATCAGTCAACTATCATCACAACTCAAAATAAATTTGTCGGATTATTCCCACTTCCGAACAATGAAGTAAGAAGTGTACTGTTGATTAAGCCGGGAGAGTTCAAATCGATGCGTGAAGAAGGATTAGAGTCCTTTTACCGTGCTTATTGTGAGCTAATGCCGGAGCTTGAGGGCTATGTTCATCAAATTGATACGTGGAAAAAGATTCAACTCATGATTCCTGTTAGGCACAATGTCTCCAATTACGTCAAAAATAATTTGATCTTAACAGGGGATGCCGCTCATAGCGTACATCCTATGGCAGGGGAAGGAATGAACCTGGCGATTCAAGATTCTGATGTATTGGGAGAACTTCTTTGCTGGATGTATAAAACGAATCAGACGGAATGGAAGCAGCTTAAGTGGTATGAGAAAGTGAGAAAACCGAGAGCGGAATATGTGTCTACGCTTAGTCATCAAGCTGCACTGCTCTACTCTTTTCCTTATCGTCCGTGGCAGAGACTTCGAATTAAAGGGGTCAATCAAACAGAGCATTCACCTCTTCTGCACTATAAACAGATGTTAAATACGTCGGGACTTGGCATTTGGAAGTTTAACCTGTTGGATCGATTGAAGCAAGCAGGAGTAATTCCAGCTGCAATAGGGAATGGGAAATTAAGTAAGCATCCAAATGAGAAAGTAATGTTCACGAAAGAGGATGATTATCCGTGGTATTGCAAATGAGACGGGAGGAAACGAGATGAAGGAAATAAAGAAAATCTGGCGTGCTAGAAAGTGGATGAAAAGCAATGAACCTTTTTTATACGCCTGGCATGCCCATGTAGGCTATGTACATGACTTATTTGATGAGTTCGAATTAGGAACAACCGTCTCTGCTGTTGCAACCAAACGAGACATGAATGAACTGCTATTAACAAGATGGGCTGAAGTGGGGGTGGCAATTGGTCACCTAAAAAAAGAGAAGGATGGAAAGGTTCGTTCTAAGAAACATATGGTTGAATCGATCTCAAAAAGCAGTGAGCACTCTGTTGGTATCTTACTAAAAGAAATGATGGAGTTACATATTCCGATCTTGCTGTCCTATCCTGATTTATTAAGCAAAGATCAACCCGCACGATATGAGGACGAAGACTATGGTGGAACGGTTGCAGCAACATCAAGCTTTATTGAACGTTTTGCTTTTCCGAAGATTTATCAAGCGATTAAGACGACGAATGCACAATCCGTTATTGATTTTGGGGCAGGTTACGCAGGGTATTTATCGCGTATTGGAGCAAAGCTAGAGGACATGAAGCTTGTTGGAATTGAAAAAAATCGATCCGTCTGTTTAGATGCAGAAGCTAATATCCATTTTCCGCTAAAATCACCGCTACACCTTTATCCTGATGATATGATGACATGGAAATGGGATGGTGCCCCCTTTGATATGGCGATGATGAATAATTTACTTTATTATTTTGCTCCAGAAGATCGATTGAAACTGTTCCAAAAGGCAAATGAGGTAACAGGTGAAGGTGGTCAGCTGATTATCATCACTCCTATGCATGAATCAAAACACGGGCAGGCTTTCTCGGCTGCGTTTAACAGCTTCATGAGTGCTCATGATAACCTTTATCCATTGCCAAGTCGTGATGAAATGGACGACTTAGCAACAAAAACAGGATTTAAGCTTAAACAAATAAAACCAGTTGTAAAAGAAGGCGCATGGTACTTTTTGCGTTTTCAGAAAGTGTGAGACCTATCAAAAGGTCTCTTTTTTCGTTCCCTGAAAGACATTTTGCACAAAAATTGGGCGTATGCATAATGTGAACAGAGAGGAATGAGAGGAGGGAGATCTTTTTGTGTGGGATAACAGGATGGGTGGATTGGAAGCAGAATCTGACAGGAGAAGAGAACGTTCTTAGGCGAATGGCGAATACGCTATCACGACGGGGGCCAGATGCTTCAAACAGCTGGGTTAGCGCGCATTGTGGATTTGGGCATACTCGTTTGATTGTCGTTGACCCAGCTGGTGGAAGTCAGCCAATGACTAGAACACACAGCGACAAGAAATATACGATTTGTTATAACGGTGAGCTATATAATACGGAGGATTTGCGTAAAGTTCTCCTTGCAAAGGGTTATACATTTCAATCTCATTCGGATACAGAAGTTCTTTTAACGTGCTATGTTGAATGGGGAGAGCAATGCGTTGATCATTTGAATGGTATTTTTGCCTTTGGCATTTGGGATGGAGAGAAATTATTCCTTGCAAGAGACCGCCTTGGTGTTAAGCCGTTATTCTATCGACAAAGTGGCAGCTCGCTTCAATTCGGCTCAGAACTTAAAGCCATTCTTGCTCATCCCGATGTGAAGACGGAGGTCGATCGAGCGGGGCTTCAAGAAATTTTTGGTTTAGGTCCTTCGAGAACACCAGGACATGGGGTTTTTCGAGGGATAAATGAACTGCGACCTGGATTTGCGATGAAGTTTGAGCAGAGTGGTCTTCGTAAATGGCGCTATTGGAATGTCAAAAGTAGTGAACATACTGATGATCTTGATACAACTGTAGGTAAAGTAGGGGACCTTTTAAAAGATTCCATTAAACGACAGCTTGTTGCCGATGTACCAGTTTGTACGTTTTTGTCTGGTGGAGTTGATTCAAGTGCCATTACGTCCGTTGCTCAAACGGCATTCCTTGATGACAATAAGGGCACATTACGGTCTTTTTCGGTTGATTATGTGGATAATGATAAATACTTCAAGAGTAGTGAATTTCAGCCAAATTCAGATGCTCCGTGGATCAAAAAAGTTTCAGCAGAGCTTGCAACTGATCATACGAACTGTGTGATTGATACACCTCAGCTTGTGCATCATTTAAAGGAAGCGATTGAATGTCGAGACCTGCCTGGTATGGCGGATGTAGACTCTTCATTATTGTGGTTTTCAAAGGAAATTAAGAAACATGCGACTGTTGCTCTTTCTGGTGAATGTGCAGATGAAATATTTGGTGGGTATCCATGGTTTCATAAGCCGGAGCTTTTAGATCAGGAGCAGTTTCCGTGGATGAGATCGACACTTGAAAGACAGGCGATGTTAAAAGAAGATGTTCGGAATAAATTGAAGCTAGAAGATTACGTCACGGAAAGATATCGTGAGTCAATTAAGGAAACGCCAGTACTTGATGGTGAGAGTGAGATTGAAGCAAAAAGAAGAGCTCTCTTTTACTTGAATTTAAATTGGTTTATGACAACACTTCTTGAACGAAAAGACCGTATGAGCATGGGAGCTAGTCTAGAAGTAAGGGTGCCATTTTCTGATCACCGCATTATCGAATATGTGTGGAATGTCCCGTGGGATATGAAAATGCTTGATGGTCGAGAGAAGGGACTTTTGCGAAAAGCGATGACAGGAACGCTTTCACATGATGTTCTTTATCGAAAAAAGAGTCCATATCCAAAAACCTATAATCCTGCTTATACGAAAGCAGTTTCTTCATGGCTTCAAGATACGCTCGATAACAAGCAGTCGCCGCTTCTTGAATTGATCGATAGAAAAGTTGTGCAAGATATCATAGATTCAGAGGGAAAGGCGTTTAAAGTACCCTGGTTCGGTCAGCTTATGGCAGGACCTCAATTGATTGCACACCTTGCTCAAATTAATTATTGGATGGAGCATCATAACGTGAATTTAGTCGACTAAAAAAAGGATCGAAGCTGATGGCTTCGATCCTTTTCTTTAAAAGATTGTATTATTGCTCGTTCCGACTTTAGTGGGCAGGGTCTCGATCGCTTCACCCCATAAAATGAACACAAAAACCGTGTTCTTTTTATGGGCCTCCAGCGCTTGTCGAGGCTAAGCGGGCGCTTCCGCTTTTCGTGATCTAGCTGCAGTGGGCAGACACTCGGTCACTTCACCTTTTCATCCGAACACAAAGACCGTGTTCAAATGAAAAGGCTCCAGTGCCTGCCGTGTCTAACCGCCCACTTCCGCTTTTCGTGTCTAAACGCTCCCTTCTGCTTTTCTTTTTTCAACTGGTGGCTGTTCGAGTCCGTTGAGGCGTTCGACTAGGCCGTGGCCGAATGGTGTTCCGGCAGAAGGGCTTTCATTGTTGTTGAGAAGGCCTCCTCTAAGCTCGTAAGCTGTTGAGCCGTGCTCTGCGAAATCAAGTCCCTGAATTTCTTCTTCACGAGAAACGCGAATGGAAGAGAAGCGAGTATAGATGAATAAGAAAATACCTACTGTGCCAATCGTCCACGCCATAACTGCAAGAATTCCGATTGCTTGAACGAGGATTAGGGATGCACCGCCTCCGTAGAATAAACCACCATCGATTGCGAAAAGTCCAACGGCTAGCGTGCCCCACGCCCCACACACTCCGTGAACAGCAATCGCTCCAACTGGGTCATCCAATTTTATGCGTCGGTCAATCAGTTGAACGGCTTCAATCAAGATAACTCCAGCGATAAGACCGATGAACATAGCGCCAATTGGAGATACGCTTGCTGTTCCAGCTGTAATTCCGACAAGTCCAGCTAATGCGCCGTTTAGAGTTAAAGAAGCATCAATTTGCTTATAGCGAATATAAGAATAAAGGGCACTTCCGATGACACCACTTGAAGCAGAAAGAAGTGTTGTCGCTACGATTGTAGGGATAAGTGCGTCGCTTGCTGACAGTGTACTACCTGCATTGAATCCAAACCAGCCGAACCAAAGAATGAATACCCCTAGTGCGCCAAGTGGAATGTTATGACCTTGAATAACGTTCACTTTTCCATTTGAGTATTTACCAAGACGTCCTCCAAGAAAGGCGACTGCTACTACCGCACCAAGTGCACCTGTCATATGAACAACCGTTGAGCCAGCGAAGTCAACAAACCCTAGTTCTGAAAGCCATCCGCCACCCCAAATCCAGTGACCAACAACAGGATAAACAAATCCAATCATCGCAACCGTTACAGCAATATAGCTAATTAATTTCATTCTCTCAGCTACTGCACCAGAAATGATTGTCGCACAAGTTGCCGCAAAGACGGCCTGGAAAACAAAGAAGCCGATGTTTTCAGATTGTCCTAGAAGAAGGAAACCATCACTACCAATAAAACCGCCTGCTGAAGAACCGAACATCAATCCGTAACCAATTATAAAGTAAAGCACTGCACCAATTGACATTGTTAGGAGATTCTTCATTAAAATATTTAAGGCGTTTTTAGAACGGGTAAATCCAGTTTCAACCATTGCAAATCCAGCGTGCATGAAGAATACTAGAAAAGCAGCAATCATAATCCATACGGTATCCATTGAAGCACTCAAGGCGGTTACAGCAGAGGTATCGCCTGCTGCGAAGACATGTCCTCCTGAGAGAAGAAAGAGAAGCGCGAACAAACTAGTGATTTTTTTCATAGCTTTTATCATCCTTTTTGATTTATTTAAATGCTGGGAGTCCGTGTTCACCAGATCGTATGCGAATAACATCTTCGACAGGATAGACGAAGATTTTGCCGTCGCCAACTTCCCCGGTTGCACATATATCGCGAATATGCTTAACAACATGATCAAGCAGGTCATCATCAAAAACGAGCTCTACTTTAATTTTTGCCTGAAGCGAGACTTCAAAATGACTTCCTCTGAAGACACCAGTTTGTTTTTTCTGTAATCCACATCCAGCTACTTCAGATACTGTCATGCCTGTGATACCTTCATCTCTTAACCGATCTCTTAGATCCTGAAATGCCTCGGGACGAATAATGGCTTCTACTTTTTTCATATAAGACCCTCCATGTCAGTTTTTCTAACATTGCCTTTTTTCTATATCCTAATATTATGCGGTGAAAACGAGAAATTCAAGGTTATTTTTTGAAAATTTAAAATAGTATGTCATAAAATCTCACCTTAGCACATTTGAATAATCAGAATATTCCAAGTGGGGTAAGGGTGGTTGCGCTTTCAGTTAATTTCGAATTCTGAGGCATAAAAAGAAGCTCCTGGATGATGACCAGGAGCTTCTTGCTCATGAAATGTCTAAAATAGTGAAGCCAAATGGTTCAAGATGAAGTAGGCTAGAGTCGTGCTGACTCCCTAAAAGAGTTTTTGTGTTCAAATAATTGAGTGAGAGATCAGTAGTTATGGCCTTTTCTGAGTTGTTTAATAGAAAGAGGAGCGTTTCATTATACGTTTTCCTCTTATATTGAATAAGTGATTCATCTGTATACACCACTTCGAAAGTTCCATCGTTCCGAAACGCAGGGTGTTGATTGCGAAGGGCGATTAATTCTTTTAAGAACTGAAATAGTTCAGTGTCCTGGTCTTTTTCATCCCAAATCATACATTCTCGACAATCGGGATCAGCGCCACCTTTCATCCCAATTTCGTCACCATAATAAATACAAGGTGTTCCTGGGAAGGAGAATTGAAGGATATACATGAGCTTCACGACCTCCTTTTTCCCGTTTGCCAGTGTGAGGAGTCGCGGTGTATCGTGACTTCCTAATAAATTAAAGGCGACTTCATTCACATTTGCAGGATAAGAGTGAAGGAGTGCGGATAGTCGGTTCCCCATTGTTTCGGCAGAGATTCTTCCATTTGCATAATGATCAAGTAGGGCAGCAGTTAAAGGGTAATTCATTACAGCATCAAACTGATCGCCCTGTAACCACGGCATCGAGTCGTGCCAGATTTCACCAAGAATATAAAGCTCAGGCTTAACTCGCTTAACCTCTCTTCTAAATTCACGCCAGAAGCGGTGATCAATTTCATTTGCAACATCAAGTCGCCACCCGTCAATATCAAATTCTTCTACCCAGTAGCGACCAACTTGTAGTAAATACTCTCTCACTTCTGGGTTCTCAGTATTAAGCTTAGGCATTGTCGCTTCAAAGGCGAAAGTATCATAGGAGGGAAGAGGTTTTGTTTCAATTGGATAGGATCGAACGTGAAACCAGTCTCGATAGCGTGATGCTTCTCCGTTGTTTAATAAGTCCTGAAAAGGTTCGAAGTAATAACCGCTATGATTGAAAACAGCATCAAGCATAACTTTAATGCCTCTTTCATGACAGGCTTTGACGAGCTCTTTAAACATTTCTTTATCGCCAAATTGTGGATCAATCTCCATGTAATCGATTGTGTCGTATTTATGGTTTGAGGCCGCTTTAAAAATAGGTGTGAAGTAAATTCCATTAATTCCAAGTTCTGTTAAGTGATCAAGATGATTTATTACCCCCTGAAAGTCTCCGCCGAAAAAGTTGTTGCGCTCCGGAGGATATTCTCCCCATGGAAGCGTACCTTTTGGATCTAAGGAAGTATCCCCGTTAGCAAATCGTTCGGGAAAGATCTGATACCATACTGTGTCTTTCACCCATTCAGGAGCTGTAAAGATATCAGCTTCATTTAGGAAAGGAAAACTATAATAGTCGTTGGTATCTGATGGCTGTTCCGTATAGAAGCCTTTTTCAGTATGATAATACGCTTCATTTTTATCTTCTAGAAAAAAGCCATATCTCAATCTACGATAAGGAGGTTGGATCGCTATACTCCAATAATCGAATAGAGAGTCAGAGCCAGTTACTTTCATTGTTTTAGAAGTGAACTGCCATTTGTTGTCTTTCCAATCATACGGATCTCCATAAATAAGGGAGATGGATGTCACATCATCTTTCTTTGTTCGAATCATCAGGTGTAGTGTTTTCTTATCATATGCGTAAGCATAGTTGTTCTTTGGGCGGTGATAAATGGCTTCTTTAAACATAAATAGATACCTCCATGTGCAATCGCTTGCATTTTAATAAAAGAAAACTCATTTCAAGCACTAATCGAAATGGAACGTTGCTTCTATATAAATGTAGAAGATCAAAGTACGATAGTCAAATGTAAAAAACAAGGAGAAATTCTGTTTCGAAAAAATTTTGAAAAAACTTTGTGCAAACGGTTGCGAAAATTTTATAGCCATGTATAATAAGTTATAGAAAGACAGTGCAATCGTTTTCACTGAGTTGTATGAAAGCGCTTGTACTCCTATCGTAAAATTAAGAGGGGGTTAACACATGAAACGCTTTTTCGCTTTGTTTCTTACACTAGTTCTTGCAATCGGCGTTCTTGCAGCATGCGGACCGCAAAACAATGAAAACGCTTCTAGTAACAACGGAGGCAGTGATTCTGAGGGAGAAGATGCAAATAAACCTGAGAAGCTAGTTGTTTGGGAAGATACAGATAAAGGGATTGCACTTGAACCGGCTATTGCTAGCTTCGAGGAAGAGTACGGCATTAAAGTTGAATTTAAAGAACTAGGTATGGCTGACGAAATTAGAGAGCAAATTCGTCTTGATGGTCCAGCAGGTACTGGTCCTGACGTTATTACACTTCCACATGATCAAATTGGACAAGCAGCGGTTGAAGGACTTATTTCCCCAATCGAAGTTGAACAGTCTGTGATTGATACATTTACAGAATCTTCTATTCAAGCTGAAAACTTTGACGGTAACCTTTATGGACTACCAAAAGCAACGGAAACACCAGTCTTCATTTACAACAAAGATCTAATGGAAAAAGCTCCGGAATCAATGGATGAAGTCTATGATTTCGCAAAAGACTTCACGAAAGACAAGCAGTATGGCTTCCTTGCGCTATGGGATAACTTCTATTTTGCAAACGCTGTCCTTTCAGGATATGGCGGCTACGTGTTTGATCGCACTGATGAGGGATTAAACCCAGATGACATCGGTCTTAATAATGATGGTGCTATTGAAGGAACGGAATATATTCAGAAATGGTATCAGGAAGATCTTTTCCCTAAAGGCCTAATTGGTGAAAACGGTGGATCTACAATGGATGGTCTATTTAATGAAGGGAAAGCAGCTTCCGTTATGAACGGACCATGGTCTTTCCAGGGTTATAAAGATGCTGGAATTGACATTGGTGTTTCGCCAATGCCTACACTTCCAAACGGAGAGAATTTCAAAACATTTATCGGTGTTAAAGGCTGGCACGTAAGTAATTTCTCTGAGAACAAAGAATGGGCTACGAAGCTCGTTGAATGGTTAACAAATGAGGAGAATGCAAAGATTCGTTACGAAAAAACAGCAGAAATTCCTCCTGTTAAATCACTAATTGAAGATCCAGTTATTGCTGATAATGAAGGTGCAAGTGCCGTAGCACTTCAATCTCAATATGGCGTTCCAATGCCTA
Organism: Anaerobacillus sp. 63XJN7_5_ISO-PGPR-S23-430; assembly: GCF_056173695.1. Lineage (NCBI taxonomy): Bacteria > Bacillati > Bacillota > Bacilli > Caryophanales > Bacillaceae > Anaerobacillus > Anaerobacillus sp. 63XJN7_5_ISO-PGPR-S23-430. The sequence goes on from NZ_CM149686.1 coordinate 1,556,730, forward strand.
ACATTCCAGAAATGGCTGAAGTATGGGAGCCAGCAGCGTCTGCTCTACAATTAGTAGCAACAGATAAGCAAGAACCAAAAGCGGCCCTTGATGAGGCTACGAAAACAATTAAGTCTCAAATCGAGCAGAATCACAGCAACTAAAGTTTTGAAAATTTAAAGCGGTACTCCGGAAACGGGGTACTGCTTCTCACTTTAAAGCTAGAAAAGTGGGGAGAAGAAAGGGGATTGCCATCACGATGGAGGCAACTGAGCGTCAAACAAAGCATCGAAAAACAGCACTTGCTTTATCACTAATACCTGGATTCGGTCAGTTTTATAACAAGCAGATCCTCAAAGGACTTATGTTCTTCATCTTAACGGTTTCATTTGCCGTTGCTTTTGCTGACTTAATCAACATTGGATTATGGGGGATCGTTACCCTGGGGGAAAAGCTACCACGAGATCACTCCATCTTCTTGTTAACACAGGGAATTATCGCTGTCCTTGTTATCCTGATTGGATTGGTTATTTATTTCTTAAACCTAAGGGATGCATATTTGAATGGAAGAAATCGTGATCTAGGCATTCCCTTAAATTCTGTTAGAGAGCAATACCGTAATGTTTCTGAACAAGGGTTTCCTTACTTAATGCTATCACCAGGATTTTTCTTATTAATCTTTGTTGTTATTTTCCCGATATTGTTTGTTATTTTACTTTCGTTTACAAACTACGATCTCTACCATTCTCCACCAGCTAACTTAGTAGATTGGATTGGGATTCAAAACTATATTGATATATTTAAGCTAGACATCTGGCGCGATACTTTCATTGATGTATTCTCATGGACAATCGTATGGACATTTGTTGCAACAACAGGACAAATTGCCATTGGTATTTTTCTAGCCGTTTTGATGAACCAGAAAGACCTTAAATTTAAAGGCATCTTTAGAACAATCTTTATCTTGCCTTGGGCCGTACCAGCTTTCGTATCAATCCTTGTGTTTGCGGGGATGTTTAATGAGACGTTTGGTGCGATAAATAACGACATCTTAGCAGCGTTCGGTATCGATGCGATACCATGGCTTACAGAGCCATTTTGGACAAAAGTTGCTTTAATTCTTATACAGTTCTGGCTTGGATTCCCGTTTATTTTCGCTATGGTAACGGGTGTGCTTCAATCGATTCCAGATGAATTATATGAAGCTGCCACAGTAGATGGTGCGAATATCTGGCAGAAGTTTAGAGGAATCACGCTTCCAATGGTTCTTTTTGCAATCGCGCCAATTTTAATCACACAATATACATTTAACTTTAATAACTTTAACGTTATTTACCTGTTTAACGGTGGTGGTCCTGCCGTATCAGGTCAAACAGCAGGCTCTACTGACATTTTGATTTCGTGGATCTATAAGCTCACGTTTACGTCTGCGCAATATGGCAAAGCTGCTGCTATTACCATGATTCTATCAGCCATTGTTATAGGTGTAGCACTATGGCAGTTTAGAAGAACGAAATCATTCCAAGAAGAGGATATGATGTAATATGAGTCCAAAAATGCAGAATACCTTACGTTTAACACTGTCCTACATTGCCATCGCTATTGCTTGTGTCATCATCTTGTATCCAGTTCTATGGATTGTGGGGTCTTCCTTTAATCCCGGTGACAGTCTATCTGGATCATCCATTATCCCGAAGGATGCAACATTGGAGCATTACAAATCGTTATTTAATACGGCTGAAAGTGATTACTTGCTTTGGTATTGGAACACATTGAAGATTTGTATCATCACAATGATTCTAGCCGTAGCGATGATCTCCTGTATGGCTTATGCCTTCTCACGCTACCGTTTCGTCGGTCGTAAAAATGGATTAATGACTTTCTTAATTCTTCAAATGATCCCGAACTTTGCCGCACTTATTGCGATCTATGTATTAGCTTATACAACGGGTTTGTTAGATACGCACTTTGCGCTGATTCTCGTTTATACAGGTGGTTTACTGCCAATGAATACCTGGCTTGCTAAAGGATACTTTGATACAATTCCAAAAGAGCTTGATGAGTCAGCTCGAATCGATGGAGCGGGTCACTTTCGTATCTTCTGGCAAATCATATTACCACTTGCAAAACCGATTCTTGCTGTTGTAGCATTATTTAGTTTCATTACACCGTTTACGGATTTTATTCTTGCTCAAGTTATTCTTCGTAGTGAGGATAAATATACGTTAGCGGTTGGTCTTTACAAAATGATTTCTGATCAGTTCGGTAATGAGTTTACAACGTTCGCTGCAGGATCAGTATTGATTGCGATCCCAATTTCAATTTTATTCTTATCGCTGCAACGTTACTTTATATCTGGACTTACTGCTGGTGGAACGAAAGGATAGAGCAAGACGTGAGAAAGAAGAGGAAGAGGAGAGCTACTCTTGCAGCTTCTTTCTCTTTTTTTATCCTAATTCTTCGTTTAGAGAACTTTAATAGGTAGGATTGTTTCTCTATAGTAGATGTCATTTTCAATAGAAATCGTTTACAATGAATCATTAGATAGTTAAGATAGATCAATTACTTATCATATGAAATGAACAAGCGAAAGCTTTGTATAGGAGGAAATCCCAATGGCAGTAACGATTAAAGATGTAGCGAAGCTTGCCAATGTTGCGCCATCAACGGTATCACGTGTGATCGCAAATAATCCACGAATTAGTGAGCAAACGAAACGTCGTGTAAGAGAGGCGATGGAAGAGCTTGGCTACCATCCTAACTATAATGCAAGAAGTCTAGCGAACCGGAGTACACAAACGATTGGCCTTGTCATGCCGAGTTCAGCAGATAAAGTATTACAGAACCCATTCTTTCCAGAAGTTCTTCGCGGTATTAGTACGAAGGCTCATGAAAAAGAATATACCTTATATATGTCCACTGGGGCAACAGAAGAAGAAATGCTAGAAGGCGTAATGGGGATGGTTCACGGGCGTAGAGTGGACGGTATAGTAATGCTTTATTCAAGAATCGACGATAAAATCATGACGTTTTTACAGGAACAAAATTTTCCGTTTACCGTTATTGGGAAGCCGCTAGTGAATCCAGATTCAATCACTCATGTCGATAATGATAACTATAGCGCGGCAAAAGATGTAACCGAGCATTTTATCGGCAAAGGTCATGAACGGATCGCATTTGTTGGAGGGAATTTAGATCTAGTCGTTACCGTGGAGCGGTTACACGGTTATGAAAAAGCCCTACAGGAAGCGGAAATCCCACTCCAAGACGATTATGTTGTTCATGTGGAGTTTCTAAAAGAAGGCGGACAGGAAGCGGTAATGGCATTATTTTCGTTAGAAAATCCTCCAACCGCGCTTGTTGTTGCAGATGATCTTATGGCCCTTGGTATCATGAGCAAGCTTGATGAGATGGGTCTTTCTGTTCCTGAAGATGTTTCCGTCATTAGTTTCAATAATGTGATGCTCGCTGAATATGCCAGTCCGCCGCTTACTTCTGTTGATATTAATATTTTCCAACTAGGTTATCAGGCAGTGAACTGTTTGCTAGAGAAAATTAGTGATCCTGAGTCAGGAAACAAACGTGTTTGTGTACCACACAAGGTTGTAGAGCGCTGGACAGTGAGAACGATTAATCAGAATGAGAGTATGAAATAGCCACGAAGGTGGCTATTTATTTTGGGGAATTTTAATAAAATACATATAAACTTTGAACAAGCCGTCATCAGCCGTTCCAAATCCATCAAGGATCGCGTTTACTATAGTAAATACAAATTCTCCAAAGTAGGTGATTTTCATGAGTTGTTCAGGTTGTGGAGGTTGTGGGAGCTGTTCTGGAGGAGCATTTGGTAGACAAGGTGCACAGGGAATCCCTGGTCCACCAGGGCCGCAGGGGCCTGAGGGACCAGAAGGACCGTCAGTCACAGGCACTTCGGGTTTTGCGGCAAATACAGGTGGTGCAATCATCAACGTTATTCTAGGTGGAACGAACATCCCCCTTCCAAATGGACAAAGTTTGCCTGCTACAATCACAGTAAATGGTCCGAACACCATTTTTACCGTACAAGAAGCAGGAAGGTACTACATTTCTTATCAAATTAATAAAACCGCTTCTCTAATCGTTAGTTCAAGATTATTAATTAATGGAGCTTCCCTCCCCCAATCGGTCATATCCCCTCTTGTTTCTTTAAATAAATATAGCGCTGAAGTAATAACAGCTTTAAACGCTGGTGATACGATCTCACTTCAACTGTTTGGTTTGGTTGCAGCAGTTGTGTTGACGTCGGGTGTGGGAGCGTCATTAACGATTATTAGAGTCGAATAACTAGTTTATATAAAATGAAAGATCGCGTGCAAAATTAGCACACGATCTTTTTTTACTAATTAACATACAGTAGATATGGCCTGGTTACTAGTAGCGATTTTACCACAGCTGAACTCGACTTCGGCTACATTAAGAACAAAACAGTTACACCGTTTCACAACAATCTGGAAGAAAATTGTAACGGTATCACCGACATCAATATCATCGAGGTCAATACCATATTGGGGATTACTACCCGGATATTGTACACTATCAATATACAAACTATTCTCAATAAATTGGGTGCAAGCTGGAAGGTAATCAGTAAAGATTACGTTAATAGCGGGAACAACGCCGTTGTTTGTAATGGTGATCGTATACGAAAGCACGTCACGATAGGTGGAAAATGGCTTATCAACGGTTTTCACGATATCTAAAATGGCATCACCTTCGTCAATTTGGACGCCAAGTGCATTTGGCATATAAGCATCGCCTGACGACGTGAAGCGGAAAACAGCCGTGGATTGGTTGTTCGGTAATAGGCCAGCCCCACTGACGTTTGTAATATCCCATCCCTGTCTTCCAGCAACAATATTCGTTAATGTAAAAGGATCCTGGTTCCGGTTACCAAATGTTCCACTCGTATCAAGATTTCCGGAATCATCATTAATTTGAGAGCCAAAAAAGTTTCCTAGTGGGTTATTTGGTCCTGAGAGAAGGGTTAATGTACCTGCATCAGGCCCAAAAAGAGCTTGATCCCCTCCTATATTCGCGTCACCTTCTTGAGCTGAGATGAGTAAACGGGCATCTACAGTACCTGAAGGAGGAGTCATAAAACCTGAAATGGCTATATCAATTGTGGGGTTTAAAGGATTAATGACGATACCCTGGGCGCCGACAAATAAATTCAGAGATCGGTTTGGTAATGTACTATTCGCATAAACAACGGCGAGTGTCCATCCTGCATGGTTCGTATCAGCTGTGGAAGCTTGAAGAGGATCGACTAGTCCTGGTACGCCGCCTACGGTGTATGTACCAGCGCCAGCTGCTTGAACGATTGATGTAACATCATTGGAGCGCATGTAAAATCCTCGAGTATTTCCTCCGATGGTAAATGTTGGCTCATTACTAGTAGTTGGGTCGGGACTAATTGTGAAATCAGTCCCGCTTGGGTTCGTGAACGTAACAGAATTATCAATATCAGATGTAATGTCTTCGTTTACTGAAAGATAATTTCCTCCCCAGATTAATTCAGCATATAAAACGGAGCTTCCAGCTGGTAATACTAGATTAGCCTCTGAGTTATTTAAAGTATAATCCAGAGTGGTTCCTGGTGGAAAAGTTGGCACTTGAAGTGATGTATCGGTTGTAATAAATGCTCCGATACTTCCTTGAGTTCCAGCCTGGTTAGCATTTAGTAACTGACTTAATCCTAAAGTGTTTCCTGTAAATGTCATGGCTCCACACGTTCGGGTGGAGTATCGATTGGTAAAAGCCATAATGACAACCCCTATTGAACATACGTGTTCAAATATAGTCTAAAATTGTATTCACTATACTATATGAATACAGTAAAAAGACGTATAAACTCTTGTCCAATAGAGTCTTAAAAATCATTTTTTTATAGAGTGAATAATATAAAAAAACCTCCCAAAGGAGGTTTTAAGATGTTAAAAACTGTCCACCATTTATATGAATCGTTTGACCTGTCATATAAGAAGATCCATCAGAACCAAGAAGGACGTAAGCCGCAGCTAATTCTTCTGGCTGACCCGGTCTTCCCATTGGTGTATTCGTTCCAAAGTTTTTCACTTTTTCTGCTGAGAAGGTGGAAGGGATAAGCGGTGTCCAAATAGGACCAGGTGCAACGCTGTTGACACGAATACCTTTTCCAACGAGCGACTTTGCGAGACTCCTTGTGAACGTTGTGATTGCACCTTTTGTACTAGAGTAATCGATCAGCTGATCATTGCCTTCATATGCGGTTACAGAGGATGTGTTAATGATTGCACTTCCTTTTTTAAGATGGGGAAGAGCGGCTTTCGTCAGGTGAAACATGGCAAAAACGTTGGTTCGGAATGTTTTTTCGAGCTGTTCTGCACTAATTTCTTCTATTCCCTGTTGGGGGTGCTGTTCTGCTGCATTATTAATTAAAATATCGAGCTGTCCGAAATGATCAATCACCTGTTTAATCACATCGTAAGCAAAGCTTTCACTCCCAATGTCTCCCGGCAACAATAAACATTCGCTTCCGATTTCTTCGATTTTTTGTTGCGTATGTTGCGCATCTTCATGTTCGTCAAGATAAACAATGGCGATTTTTGCTCCTTCTTTTGCATAAGCAATCGCAACGGCTTCGCCTATCCCACTATCTCCTCCAGTGATGAGAGCGACTTTATTCGTTAATTTTCCTGATCCTTTATAATCCCGGTCATCCATTATGGGCTTTGGATCCATTTCTTGCTGAGATCCTGGCTGATGATTTTGATGTTGTGCTGGTTGTCCATCCGTCTGTCTAAAATCTGGTCGCATGGGATAACTCCTTTCAAATTATATATGTAAGGAATTGCCAATCGGGAGAATTTCTAAACCTAAGTCTGAGAATATAATGATGACATTTGCATTACATGATAAAATGAAACAAACCTATAATGTAGTTTGTGAGGCGAGAGGTATGAATTTTGATTTAAGAGAATCTGAATTTGAAGAACGGTTTGCGTCGTTTTTGGAACAAAGTCAGCCCAAAATTGTAGAAAAGTGGCTGCTTGGCGCAAAAATTTCTCAAGAGGATCCTTATTATGAAGAAATCATTAAGAATGGGAAACGAACGGTTGAACTTATCTCTCGTTATATTCGCCTTCAGGATGAAAGTTGGATTATGACATTAACTAAGAAAATTGCCAATGAGCGAATTGAAGCAAATGTTAATATCGGAGAGTTTATTGCGAATATTAATTTTGGGAGATCGGTTGTGATCTCTGTCTTAAACGAATCATCATTTGATAGAGACGAACTTTCGAAAGGTCTTCAAATCATTAATAATTACTTTAATGCCTATTCGTATCATTCAGTAACGGAATACACGAAGGTGAAAGATAATATCATTCATGATAAAAATAAGTTTATACAGGAAATGCATAGTGATCGTTTAACCATTCTTGGTCAGCTAGGTGCGAGCTTTGCTCATGAATTTCGCAATCCTCTTACCTCCATTAAAGGATTTTTGAAATTATTAGAAGATGATAGTGATGCTAATAATTCGATCGAGAAACACTATTTCGAAATCCTCAATAGCGAAATGAAAAGTCTAGAAGAGAAGGTAAGTCAATTTCTTTTCTTATCAAAAATGCGTGGGAGCGACGATCGTCCTCTATCATTAAATTTAAGTGGATTATTAAGATATACCATTGAAATTCTTTATCCAAGACTACTAGAATCAAATATAGAAGTGGAAACAGCCATTACTCCAGACATTCCACTGTTCGGTGTAGAAGAACAAATTAAACAAGTCATTCTTAATATTATGATTAACTCGATTGAAGAGTTAAATGAAAATAAAATCGATCATCGAAAAATTGAGCTGAGAGCAAAAGAAAACCATGGACGGATTACGATTGAAATTTCCAATAATGGCCGGCAAATTTCATCGCATCTTGTTGAAAGTATCTTTCAACCGTTCATTAGTACAAAAAAACTCGGAACAGGTCTTGGATTGTCTGTTTGCAAGCAAATTATTGAAAAGCACGAAGGTGTTATTTCAGTGCGATCAAATCCAGAACAAACAACTTTTGTAATTGAACTTCCAGTAATGGTTGACAAAGGTGTGAAAGAAGAGTAGCTTAATAGTTATCAAACTAACATTCAAAAAAGCTTTTTATATATCCACTAGGGGAGTCATTTATATGACTGAGACAGGATGTCCTGGACCCTTTGAACCTGATCTGGTTAGCGCCAGCGGAGGAAAGTGGAGACGGATGCCACCGCAGCCGCTCCATTTTTGGAGCGGCTTTTATACGTTTTGATTTCCTAAACGTGTAGAAGTAAGGAATGCTTACAAGTATTTCTAAATCTCCAAAAATGACGGAACAACGGCATTCAAGCTCCTTTCCTCTTCATCAGTTGGATGAAAAGCGGAGAGGAGTTTTTTTATGTCATTTACTGAACAGTTAAGAGAGGAAGCAGCACCAATTTTTGGAGCGATCTTTAATCATCCATTTGTGAGAGGAATTGCGGAGGGAAAGTTAGAGAAGGAACAGCTTGTTCACTATGTAAAGCAGGACTTTGAATATTTGAATACATTTGTTCGAATCTATGGCATTGCGCTATCAAAATGTGAAAACCGAGAAGAGATGGCACTTTTCACTGAACAAATATCATTTGTACTCCATAGTGAGGTTCATCCTCATAATAATTTGTGTCGAGCTGCAGGCGTCACTTATGAAGAGCTGCAAGGCTATCCCCTCGCCCCTACGGCACACCATTATACGAGGCATATGCTCGACGCTGCTCATTCAGGTACGCTCGGAGAAATCGTTGCAGCCCTTCTGCCATGCCCATGGACTTACCTTGAGATTGGTCAACGTCTAATGGAAGAGGTTAATCCTAAAGAAGATCATCCTTTTTATGATTGGATTACGTTTTACGGAGAGAAGTCAATGGAACCAGTGACGGATCAACTAAGAAAAATCCTCGATCAGTGGGCTGAGACGGCACCTGAAAGAGAATTAAAGCGAATCAAGGACTATTTCATTCTTAGCTGTCAGTTGGAATATGGTTTCTGGGAAATGGCTTATCAAGTAGAAGAGTGGCCAGTCTCCCTCCAAAAAGGTGAGCGCGTATGAAACGACTAAAGCTTTCGGACATTTTGATTACGATCGTGATTGCCCTTGTTTTTGGGATTATTTATAAACTGTGGGGACCGGTCTATAACATCTTTAAACCATTTGGTCTCCATATTGGTGATGTGATTTACGGGATGTGGTTTATTGCGGGTACAGTAGCAGTTCTTCTTCTTCGTAAGCCCGGTGTGGCACTACTTGCAGAAACGGCTGCAGCTTCTGGTGAATTTCTTGTTGGTTCTGAATATGGATTATCTGTTCTTCTATATGGAATTGTTCAAGGATTAGGAACGGAATTAATGTTTGCCTTATTTGGCTATAAACGATACACCGCATTTGTTGCGGCGCTTGGAGGGATTGCTGCTGCCGTAGGTTCCATTGTCATGGATGCTGCCTATGGGTATGTGATGGATCTTGCTCTATGGAATTTACTTCTTCTCATTGGTGCTAGGTTAATAGGTGGTTTTCTATTAGCTGGACTACTTGCTTATTTCCTTGTAGAGGCTCTAGAGAAAACGGGTGTTACTAGCTTGGTTAGACCAGCAAGTGATGAAGATTATAAGGCGTTAGATCAGTAAGGAGTGGTTATATGAAAGTGGGTGTATCAAACCTTCGTGTGAAATATGCGGGAGCGGACACACTGTTATTTAATAGGTTATCTCTTGAGATTGCAGAAGGGGAAAAGGTCTTATTTCTTGGTCCGAGCGGTTGTGGTAAGTCAACTCTTCTTCAGATATTATCTGGTTTAATTCCAAATGCCGTTCCAGTGCCTATGAAGGCAGACGCCAAAAGCATACCAGCATCTTCAGGCGTTGTATTTCAAGATCCTGATTCTCAGTTTTGCATGCCATATGTGGATGAAGAGATGGCATTCGTATTGGAAAATCGTGCTGTCCCGCAACCTGAAATGGAAGGGTTAATTCGTCATTATCTTGAAAAGGTAGGTCTTTCCTTTAAGGATCCGCATCTTGAGATTAGTTCACTTTCACAAGGGATGAAACAGCGACTAGCCATTGCCTCCATGCTTGCACTTGAGCCAGATGTGATCTTTTTGGATGAACCGACCGCGTTACTTGATCCTGCAGGTACCTCTGACGTATGGAAAACAATTAAACAACTTAATGCTGCACAAACAATGATTATCGTTGAGCATAAGATTGATGAAGTGATCGATTTTGTTGATCGTATCGTCCTTTTTGATTCAGAGGGAAGGATTATTGCAGATGCTGACCCACAAAGTGTCTTCTCCTTTTATAAACATAAGATGAAGGAATATGGGATCTGGTATCCGAGCGTATGGGAAGAACATACAAATGAAAAAAATCTTCCTGCACCGTATGTTAAAGGGGAAGAAATTCTTGAGATTAAACAGTTAAAAGGGTATCGAGGCAAAATCCCAAAAATTGAAGTGCATAATGGATCAGCTCATGAAGGAGAATGGATTGTGGTTACCGGAAAGAATGGAGCAGGTAAAAGCTCCTTTCTTTTAAGTTTAATGAACGTGATGAAAACGACTGGGAAAAAGAGAGTAAAGAATCAGGAATTAAAATCGATCAAAGCTTCCCGTGAGCAGCTAGCTTTTGTTTTTCAAAATCCAGAATTTCAATTTGTAACGAATTCTGTCTATGATGAACTTGCTTATTCCCTTGAAATGATGGAAGACGCGGAAGTAGATCAAAAAGTAGGCCAGTGGCTTCAAGCATATGATCTTAAGCAAGTGCGAACTCTTCATCCGTACCAGCTTTCTACGGGTCAAAAAAGAAGGTTAAGCGTAGGAACAGCCATGTTTGGTACTCAACCGATCCTTTTGTTAGACGAACCAACATTTGGTCAGGATGCAAATAATACGTTTAAGTTGCTAGCTTTATTTGAACAATTAAGGTCAAAGGGAATGCTCATTATCATGGTGACGCATGATGAGAAGATTGTTCAAAATTATGGGACGAGAGAGTGGGTCATTGAAGAGGGGAAGCTAACCGCTGATCGAGAGCTTGGGAGAAGGGAAGAGAGGGAGCATCATGCAGTGGACTCTACAGTATAAAGAAACATGGCTTCATCGTTTAAATCCTGCTTTTAAATTGGTGTTCATTTTAGCATTATTTATCCTTCTTTTATTCGTTCACAATCCAAATTTGATTAGCAATGTAACAGTGGTTCCATTAATTCTCGTCTTGTTCGCCACAGGACATCGGAACAAGATACTAGCGATCTTAATGATTCCATTTTTGTTATTATTTTTCTCTAGTGCTTCTAGTATGATGTTCTTTGGTCAAGGGACAACGACTTGGTGGAAGTGGGGAATCGTTCATATTACAGAAGAGAGCTTCTTTCGAGGTCTTCACATCGGGTTTCGAGCTTTAAATTTCGCCTTGCTCGGACTTCTATTCGCTTTGACAACGAGGCCAGTATTTCTCTTCTATTCCCTCGTTCAACAGCTAAAAGTGCCACCTCGGTTTGCCTATAGCTTTATGGCTGCTGTTCGTATTCTTCCTGTTATGATGGAGGAATTCCAACAGTTAAGAGCCGCATTACTTATTAGAGGTATAAAAAAGAAAAAAGGGTTCGCTCGAATCATGCAATCTGTGACGCTTTATGCGGTGCCATTGCTTTCTCAAAGTATTCGTAGAGCTCATCGCATTGCAGTTGCCATGGAAGCGAAGCAGTTCAATAATAAGGAACGAACTTATTATTATAAACAGACCTTCTCTAGAGTTGATGCATATTTTATACTCTACATTACGGTAGGTTTTTCTCTTGCTTATTGGGTTGGTCTAACATTTCCTTACTTTGATATCACAGATGTTAGAAATTAAGAAACCGGCTGTTTAGCCGGTTTCTTTTCATTGCTTGATCTCTACAAGTGGTCAGTATCCTTAGAATACTGGTGTTTCCCGCCTTCACGGTTTTCTTCTTTCAACTTGTTTTTCAACATTCGTTTAGCATTATGATCAACTGCTTTTTTATTATTATCTTTTGTTGATGACACGTTATGTCCTCCCTTGCTAGGATTGCCATGCACAATAATAGAGTACGCGATTATGCGACATCCTATGTAAAAGGAAGTTATTTATTTAAGAAAAACAAAGCAAGTGTTCCTGGTCCTGAGTGAGAGCCAATCGTAGCGCCTACTTCATGAATGACAAAGTGCTCACTCCCATATGTCTCTTGAATCGCACTTTTTAATTTTTCAGCGCTTTCAAGGTCATCTCCATGTGATATGCCGATTAATTGAGACTGAAGATTAACGCCGCGTTCCTGCATGATCTCAACCATACGCTTTGTGACTTTGTTTTTACCACGAATTTTTTCAATCGGAACAAGTTTCCCATCTTCAACGTGGAGCACTGGTTTGATTTTTAACATTCCACCAAAGAAGGCCGAAGCTTTGCTGACTCGACCGCCGCGCTGAAGGAACTCCAGGTCGTCTACTGTGAAAATGTGTTCCATGTGCGTTAAATACTTGCTGTTTAAGCTTTCTGATATTTGCTCAAATCCTTCACCTTTTTCAGCAAGCTCTGCAGCGTGTATCGCCATGAGTCCGTAGCCGAGAGAAGCGGCTTTGGAATCAATGACCTCCATTTGTACGTCAGGGTATTCTTCCTGTACTTCATTTTTTATGATGGCAGCTGATTGGTATGTACCTGAAATGCCAGATGATAGCGCAATATAAATAAAAGGCTGACCCATTTTAGCGTATTTCGTAAATGTCTCTCGTATCCGTGCTGGAGGAATTTGCGACGTTTTGGCCATTGTACCTTCTCGCAAAGTCTTATATAACTCTTTTGCTTGGATCTCTTCACGATCATAATACTCCTGATCTCCGATAATGACCATTAGTGGCATGATGTCGATGTCGTGCTTTCGTGCGAGATCCTCTGGCAAATCCGAGGCGCTATCTGTAATGATTTTAACTGTCATGGACGATCGTCCCTTCTTCATTTTTAAGTCGGTATGTAAATGAATGATTGTTATAATCAAGTTTATCCCATTAGCAAAGAGGAAATCAATCCTATTGATGGGGTTGAATAGAAAACAGTTGACGTAGATTAGATAGTTTGATTAGATATACATGGCTTAGTAGATGTGGCTTTACCTAATCGTCACTTATAAAGATCGGATCCTGAGAGTGAATATTGTCAATCGGATCAGTCTCTACTTATATTCTGTAAACGAGTTAAATCTCTGTTTCAAAAAAGAAGGTGTTCTTATTGGAAGAAGTAAAAAAAATTATTGTGATTCTCTTAGGTGCGATCCTTGGTGCAGTTTCTCTGAACTTATTTCTTATCCCTGCCAATGTATATGCTAGTGGTTTTACTGGTATCGCACAGCTGATCTCCAGCGTACTAAGTGATTATACGCCAATTTCAATCTCAACGGGTATTTTACTTATGTTACTAAATATCCCTGTAGCTATACTGGGATGGAAGAAAGTGGGTAAGTCTTTTACATTGTATAGTATTATCAGTGTTGGAGCTACTACCTTTTTCCTTGAAATCATTCCAGTACAGGCTCTTTCAGAAGATATACTGCTAAATGCAGTGTTTGGCGGAGTCATTGCAGCAATTGGTATCGGTTTTACATTAAAATGGGGGGCTTCCACCGGAGGAATGGACATCGTAGCCATGATTCTATCCCGCATGAAAGACCGTCCAATCGGTACGTATTTCTTCAGCATGAACGCGTTGATTATCCTCACTGCAGGGATGCTTTATGGCTGGGAAAAAGCTCTTTATACGCTCGTTACCTTATACGTATCATCTCGAGTAATCGACGTCATTCATACACGTCACGAAAAACTAACAGCAATGATCGTAACTTCCAAAGGAAATGAAATGCAAAAAGCTATTCATGACCGACTTGTTAGAGGAATCACAAAGCTCCCTGCAAAAGGTGCCTACAGAGGAGAAGACAAAGAAATGCTCATGATCGTCGTCACACGCTATGAACTATACGACCTCGAGCACATCATCCAAGACATCGACCCAACCGCCTTCACCAACATAGTCAACACCACAGGCATCTTCGGATTCTTTAGAACGGATGGTTAAGAAAAGCGGAAGTGAGCGTTTAGGGACGACAAGCGCTGGAGGCCCTTCATTTGAACACGGTTTTTGTGTTCGGATGAAGGGCTGAAGCGATCGAGTCCCTGCTCACTGCAGCTAGACAAGAAAAGCGGAGACGAGCGTTTAGAAACGGAGATATTGGAGCTCTTGAACTAGAACACGCCCTTTGTGTTCTGGTGAAAGAGTGAAATATCGCAGTTTCTGCGAGTCGCAGCTAGACAAGAAAAGCGGAAGTGCCCGATTAGCCTCGACAAGCGCTGGAGCCCCACAAAAAGAACACGCCCTTTGAGTTCCCGAGTAAAAAAGTGAAACATCTCACCTACTACTTAACAACACAAAAAAAGTTCCTCGGATATCCGAGGAACTTTTTTCTATGCGTTATTAGAGATTGTTTCTTTTACTTCGGGAAGTAATGTATCCCAATCTGCCTCTGGCATCTTATTAATTGTAATAAAATCCTGGTATCCAAACACATTATCAACACCTTCTAATTTTAGAAGTGCAGCAGCCATTTGGTGATCAGGATTGTCATTCTTCTTGAAAGAATGGCTTGAAGTTCCTTCGAAAAGCTGTTGGTCTGCTGTGATTTTAATAGCATTTGGGTTTGGTGTACGATCTACGCGTAATTCCATTTTATAAACGCCTCCTTTCTCTACCATCTCTTAGTGTATCAGAAACAACTCTTGCAGCAAATAATCTTTAAGAAGAGAAGGTAAACCCGTATCTTTTTGAAATAATGTCATGGAAACCGAGGGAATTGTATAGGTGTTTTGTAACAGCGTTATGAATTCCTGTTTCAAGTTCAATGCCCTTAATCCCTTCATTCTCAGCCCAATAAATCACATGAAGTAGTAATTTCCTACCAATACCTCTATTTCGTGCATCTGGATCAACAAATAATTCATTTAACCAAATATATGGACCACCACTAGAGAGGCTGACGCCGATATTAAAAAACGCGACGCCAAGGACTTCGTCATCAGACTCTGCGACAACGATTCGTGATGCTGTCTGTTCATCAAGAGCAAGCTTTACTCCTTTAACGAGTTTATCGTAGCTTCCATCTTGATCAGAACGAGTAATTTGCTTCATTAATAACTTTGAAACCTTTTCAATCATGTCTTCATCTGTCTGGCTGGATAATTGATACACATTCATTACCGTTCCACCTCCGTCATACTGTTTCGACTTCAAACACTTCAATCCCTTTTTAAGAAGGTTTGAATAAAGTTTTTAATTAATTTCAAGATATTTGAAACATTCAGCCTTTTCCATTCGTCTATATAGAGTAAGAAAGGAGCTAATACATTGAATTTAATTTTTTCATGGAGCTCTGGGAAGGACAGCGCCATAGCTTTATTCGATTGTTTAAAGCAATCACATCTTCAAGTGAAAGGATTATGGACAACCATTAACGAAACAAATGGTGCCATTCCTTTTCATGGCGTACATACAGCGTTGCTTGAAAAGCAGGTAGCTGCTATTGGTCTGCCTCTAACGATAACCAATTTACCAGATAACTGTACGAATAAGCAATACGAGAAACTTGTTAGCAATCAATATAAGGTGTTTAAAGAAGCAGAAATAGAAGGGGTCGTATTCGCTGATTTATTTTTAGATGATATTCGTCGTTATCGGGAAACGCTTTTACAGGAGTGCAAACTGATGGGCATATACCCATTATGGCAACATTCCACTTTACATACGGCAAAAAGATTCATCTCCACAGGCTTTAAAGCAGTGATTACAACGGTTGATCAGTCAAAAATATCTCCTGATTGGGTAGGGAAACCATTTGATGATAACTTTCTTCAATCCCTTCCAAATAACGTGGATCCGTGCGGTGAAAATGGAGAATTTCATACGTTTGTATGGAACGGCCCAATTTTTGAAAAAGAAGTGATAGTTGAAATTCAAGAGATAGTAGAGCAAGGCAATTTTCGAACAGCCATTTTGAAGAACTGGTAACAACGGAACGAAAGGGGGAGGAAAGATATGCCTGTACTTGTTTGTTTTGGCGACTGCCTAACAGCGAGGGAAGTAGATGATAAAGGGAACGAACGTCTTACATCAAGGATAAGAGGGGCTCTTGATGAATGGATCGTGATTAATGCAGGTTCAACCCCAACTTCTAGAGAAGGGGTATCGCGTTTTCAGTCTGATGTTCTCAGCTACAAACCGGATTATGTAACCATTTTCTTTGGAACGCAAGAAGCTTGTTTAGGACAAAGTTCAGATTTGAGTGAGTTTGAAAGAAATATTGAGTACATGGTTAATAATCTCCCTTCAGAACGGGTTATTCTTATTTCACCATCACCAGTGATGAATGAAGGAAATGTCTCAATGACGAATCAGAAAATAGAGGGTTATGCTGATCGAATAAAATATTTAGCAAATAAGCTTGGAACAAGACATATTGATCTCTGGCAATTGATTCGAGAAAATAAGAAAAGTAAAATGCTTTATGAAAAAGACGGTCTCCAGCTAAATGCAAAAGGATATAAGCTGATAACAAAAGAAGTACTGAATTCGCTTGGCAGGCGAACAAAATTTAAACCGGTCATAAAACTTTTTTAAATGTATAATAACGTTAGATGAATGCATTTCCACGAAGAAGAAACCCGTCGTACATGACGGGTTTCTTCTTCGTGGAAATTAAAAGGGTTTATTGGATGATTCATGGCTAAGTTCTTGTATAACTGCCTGGTAAGATGTGAGCTGTTCTTTTTCTGCGCTTGTAGATTGGTGAAAAGCTGCAGAAAGATTATTTTGGGCCACATCGATTTGGTTTTGCAACTCTGGATGACCTGCAGCCATTTGCTCCGCTTTTGCAACGGCTTCTCGAGCAAGCTGAAAATGACGATTACCCATCGTTATTCACCACCTGACAAATTTTCTTGTTGTTGTTTCTTACGTTGTTCATTGCTTAAGCTTGTCAGGTCGTGTTGGTCCATGTTTTGGACAACTCGATCCGCACCTTCTTTTACCATTCTCTTTGTTTTACTATTCTTTGCCATGATTAATCCCTCCCTTTCTTTTATAGGATGAGTTCATCGATCAGTAATTATTCGATCTTCATCCTGATTTCATTAAACAAAAAAGACAGCTTAGGATAGCTGTCTTTTATCAGGTAGGATAATGTTTAGCCTTTCTTCAAGGAAGGAAGCAACACCATCTTCTTCATTAGTCATCGTGATTTCGTTAGATATATTTTTTAATTCAGTAATCGCATTGCCCATCGCCACGCCAGTTCCAGCATATTCGATCATTTCAAGATCGTTATCTTCATCCCCGAAGGCAATGATTCTTTCTTGAGGGACATTGAAATGCTCGGCTAACCGTTTAAGCCCTACTGATTTGTTTAATCCTGCACGAACAATCTCAATAATGTTTAAAGGAGCAGCCCAAACGCGATGCTCGATCATCTCTGCGTGATGCTCTTTTAACATTGAGCGAAGATCAGCGAGCTGCTGTTCATGTGGATGAATGAGAAGAGATGTAGGATCGTCTTTAAGGTTTTTGTGAATCTCACCTGTATAGATAGAGGATTCGTTCATAATCATATTTTGCATAATCAGCTCATCATGCTGATGCAAATAAACATCATCCAACACTTCGGCCATGATGTTTTTTACGTTAATTTCACTACAAGAAGAGACGATCGATCTAGCCGTATTTAATTCCATTGGTGAATGATACGTCCCGAAAGAACGATCAAGAGGATGATGAACAAAAGCTCCATTGAAATTAACAATTGGAGAATCAAGCGCTAATTCATTGTAGTAGCGTACGCTTGCTCGATAAGGCCTTCCTGTTGCGATGGCAACATGATGTCCTTGTCTTCTAGCTTCGGCAATAACGGATTTTGTGCGTTCAGAAATATTCTTTTCGCTGTTTAACAACGTGCCATCAAGATCAATTGCGATTAGATGCGGTTTAGTTGTCATAGAAGCTCCTTTGAAAAGTGTCATTTAGTGTTTACACACTAATTGTACATGGCATCCATATATGTGTCTATTTAGTAATATTAAAATTTTGACAAGAATGTTAAAAGGATATGATAGCCGTTTGAGGAATTGTTAAGAAGGGTACACTTTAACTATCATTCCATTGGAGGTGGCAGTCGATTATGACTAAGAAACAGACATTGCTAATATCAAGTATTGCGGCAGGGACAATCGGCATTTCATCCTATTTGCTTAAGGATGAGGAGAAGAGAACGAAATTAAAATCAAAAGCTAACGGTATTCGTAAGCAAGTGACTAAGAAGTTTAACGATACCTTACCTATTGAGAAGGCGGGTAACCCAACAACACCGGATCAGTCAGATGATAGTGGTGACAGCAAGATGGTGTATGAGGGATCACAGTTTCCAACTCAATACTACAATAAGCTTGAAAATATGAAATCAGTTGAAAAAAGTCACGAAGAGCAAATCAAAAATTAACAAACGGAACATGCAAGCGACTGCTTGCATGTTTTTATGTTTTCTAGGCTGTCCTTAAATTTCTCAATCAACTATATGAGTGGTACGATAGAGTAGAATGATGGTTGCTAAAGGAAAGGAGCAAGATGATGATAACAATTGTTAATGAATACATAGAGAATATACCTGTCTTACACATAGTGGACGCTAACCTTGCTGATGATAAGTTGCCATTAGTTATGTTTCAACATGGATTTACTAGTGCAAAAGAACATAATCTTCACATCGCTTATCTTCTAGCAGGTGAAGGATATCGTGTTCTTCTGCCTGATGCTGTGCATCATGGTGAACGTGAAGATGACCTATCAGGGAAAAAGAGGCAATATGTGTTTTGGGAAATTGTGATTCAAAGCTTAACAGAACTTGATCAACTAAGGCAGCATTTTGTGGATCGGAACCTCGTTCAAGAAGACCGAATCGGTATGTCTGGTACATCCATGGGCGGAATCCTTACATTTGGTGCTCTTACACAGTATCCATGGATTAAAGCCGCCGTCTCCTTAATGGGCTCACCTTCATATTTCAAATTAGCTAATGCACAAATACGTTATTTAAAGGAAGAAGGATTTAGTCTCCCTATCTCTGAAGAAGAGATGATAACACAAATTGAAGGATTGCAGTCCTATGATCTTTCTCTTCAAGAAGATAAACTTGATGGTCGTCCACTAATGATGTGGCATAGTACAGTCGATAAAGTTGTTCCTTATACCCTTACCTACGATTTCTATAACCAGATTAAACCGCTCTATGAAGGGGCAGAAGACCGCCTGAAGTTTATTAAAGATGAGACTTCTGGCCATAAAGTTTCACGTGAAGCTGTCCTTGCTTTAGTGGATTGGTTTAAAACTCATTTATAGAATTAAGGCTTTTCGGTTTAAGTTAAACCTCAATTTGTTATAATGAAGGTTGGAAGTACATGTATGAAAGGAGAGAATGCTATGTCTGAACAAACAGATCAAGAAATGAGAGATAAATTATTTGAAGCTCTTGAGAATGTTATTGACCCTGAGCTTGGGATAGACATCGTGAATCTTGGCCTCGTATACGAAGCCGATCTAAATGATGAAGGTGTTGCACAAGTCGTTATGACATTAACAGCAATGGGTTGCCCATTAGCTGGTACAATTGTTAACGATGTAAAGCGCGCGCTATCTGACGTGGAAGAAGTGAACGATGCGGATGTTAACATCGTTTGGAACCCACCATGGTCAAAAGATAACATGTCACGCTATGCAAAAATTGCGTTAGGCATTAGATAATGAAAGTAGGAAAGGAAGAGGGGCTCCTCTTCCTTTTTTTAATTTTGGGTATGAGTAATCGCTAAAGTAAGCGAGGATGAGAGAATGACGTTTTCTATTCCGTTCGTTCCACAATGATCTTGTCATTAATCATATTCCAAATAGCAGGGTCTTCCATACCCAATCTCCATAGCGCTACGCCCTGGACACCAAGTTCATTAGCTAAGCGGATTTTTGCTTCAATGCTTTGTTCATTTTCAAACCAAACTTCGTGCTGATTTCCTTCTTCATCTTTATATCTGAAAAATGGCGTTTGACGCTCTTCGTCAAATTGAACTTCTGCATTGTGTTTCTTTTTCAATTTCATTGCCATGTCATAAGTGACATAAGTGCTTTTATCCGTATCAAGATTGAAATCAAACCCAAATACAGAGATAGCGGATACTAATTTCTCAGGGGGGATTCTCGTTTTAGCATAAGTCATTACTTTTTTCATCCACCCGGCCGTTACTGCAGGACCAGCTGGACTGCCAGGCCAGCCAAATTCGTTATAGAGCATCACGATAAATTGATCAACAGCTTTACCAATTTCAGCATAGTTAAATGGGTCTGAAAATGGATTCACTAATTCATCTGATGCTCTCGATGGAACGCTTGCTGAAAAGAAATATCCTTTCTTATGAAGCTCTTCCCCGATCGTCTGATAGAGAAGCGTCAGTTTATCCGCATCTTCGATATAAACATCCTCTATGTCGATGTCAACTCCATCAAAATTATACTTCTCAATTAATTTAACTAAGTTTAAAGCAAATCCGCGACGATTTTCTTCACTTGAAACGAGTGTTTGAACAACCTTTTTACTCGGTTCGGTATCGCCTTTTTTGTATAGCAGATTATGAACAACCGGCATAATTTTGATGTTTTGATCATGAGCCAGTTGAACGAGTTTCTCGATCTCTCTATCGCTAAACTTCCCAAACTTCTCAATCGTTGTTGGATTTGACTCGCTAATTCGAAACAGAAATAAAGCAAGTTGAGATAGGGCAGAACGGTTTGACACGAACGACTTATACGAAGAAGGAAGGGATGGACCTTCTTCAAGCGTATAGTATCCGATAATTCTTGATACTGGCAACTCATCACCATATGCATTAAAGGTAACGAGACTATCGGAGATCCATCCGTTCGTGCCATCATATAGCTGCACTTTGTACCAGTTACCTTGAATGCCTTCGACAGCGAGCTTAGCCCCCGTTCTCATCTGAGCAATGATGTTATACCCTTTACCAGGACCAGTTCTGACATTCGCCCGATCTGCCTTTACGACAACTTCTGTATATACTGGAATTTTAAGCGTTTGGCCAATGGAAAGGTCATCTGTCGTTAAGTCGTTTAATACTTTGATACTCTTCGGTGTTGTATTGTTGTTCACTGCAATTTGATAAAGGCTATCTCCAGCTTTTACTGTATAGTTGATTCGCATTGAGCGGTTTGCCGGAATATCAAGGTGCTGACCAACGTAGATGAGGTTAGATGGCAGTTGATTTAATTCTTTTACTTCTTCAACAGGAATTTGAAAGCGATCGGATATGCTTAACAATGTATCTCCGGGTTGAACTGTGTAAGATGGATAATCAGTTGCAGAAGGAATCCGTAGCATTTGACCTACATAGATAATATTTGAGTTCAGCTGATTGATTTGTTTGAGTTCATTGACAGATTGGTTATGAGAATCCGCAATTCTAAGCAGTGTATCGCCTGGCTTTACCCGATATTGATTTTGAGGCATGATCATCACTCCTTTCCATATAAGATGCATCACTAACAATCTATTCAGTGCAGTGTCTATTCATTCGAATTTTACTTCTAGAGTCTTGATCTTTGTTACAATGAAGAGGAAAATCATAACAGATGGAGATGAGATGATGGTAGAGAGAAGGAAGCCAATCACTGTAGAAGAAGCTGTTCAAAAAGTGATGAACCTCTCTTATGAAGGGGAAATCGAAACGGTTCCGCTAGAAGAAAGCGACGGACGTCATCTCGGTGTTGCTTTGAAAGCCGATCATGATGTTCCACCGTTTGATCGTTCCCCATATGATGGGTTCGCTATAAGAGCAGAAGATACATACGAAGCAGGAAGAGACAACCCAATTCAATTAAAAGTAATTGAAGAAATAGGAGCAGGAACGGTTGCATCAAAAGTTCCAGAAAGAAATGAAGCGATCCGGATTATGACAGGAGCAGCAATACCAGAAGGAACGAATGCTGTGATCATGCTTGAGCTTGTTCAAGAAGTGGAGGAGGATGGTCAGTCATTTATCCAGTTGAAACGAAAAGTAGCGAAAGGCGACAACCTTTCCTTACAAGGAGAAGATACAAAAGCAGGTACAGTATTGATTGAGAAAGGTTCACGGATTACACCTGGAGTGAAAGCGCTTCTTGCCACATTTGGCTATGCGAATGTGCCCGTTGCTCGTAAACCACAAGTTGGGATATACGCTACTGGTACAGAGCTATTGAACCCTGAAGAAGCTCTTCAACCAGGAAAAATTCGTAATAGCAACTCCCCAATGATTGAAGGTCAAGTTAAAGCCGCTGGAGGCGTACCGCTTTATTTTGGAAAGCTCGATGATGACTTTGAGACGTGTTTTACTTCTGTAAAAGAAGCGTTAAGTAAAGTCGATTTTCTCATTACAACAGGAGGCGTTTCTGTAGGGGATTATGATTATCTTCCTGCTATTTATGAAAAGTTAGAGGCAACCGTCTTATTTAATAAAGTAGGCATGAGACCAGGAAGTGTAACGACTGTAGCAGAATGGAATGGTAAACTCTTGTTCGGTCTTTCTGGTAATCCTTCCGCTTGTTTTGTAGGATTTGAATTATTCGCAAGACCAATCATCAAGCGTGCCCTTTTCTCGGAATTCCCTTATCGTATGAGAAGTAAAGGAACGTTACTAACTGATTTTCCTAAACCGAATCCGTTTACCAGGTTTGTACGAAGTAAGACAGAGGAAAGGGAAGGGCGTATATATGTGAAGCCAACGGGTCTTGATAAATCCGGAAGCGTGACGTCACTTGCTGAAGCCAATGCTTTCACGGTACTACCCGGTGGAACGCGAGGATTTAAAGCGGGTGATATCGTTGATCTCCTTCTTTTACGCGAGGAAGGATCTGAGTCCTAATGAGAATACCAATCTTACAAGTAATCGGTTATCAAAATAGCGGAAAAACGCTTTTTGCGGAGAAATTCATAGAAATGGCTACCTCAGCTGGTAAGAAGGTTGGCGTTATTAAGCATCACGGACATGGTGCTCCTGACGTCTGTGATCAGAATAAAGACACGGGGCGTCATCGCGAGGCTGGTGCTAGAGTGACCGGAGTTAGCGGTGGCGGAATGGTATCCGTTCAAGCAACGCAAGAAAATGAGTGGGATCTTAATCAGTTAATACGATTATATGAAATGTTTGATGTTGACCTTATTCTTATAGAAGGCTATAAAGAGGAAAGCTACCCTAAGGTTGCTATTATAAGAGATGCTGAAGATCTTGATCTTTTAGAAAAAAGCCATATTATTGGAACAATTGTAAAAGAGCAGCTCGATGTGCCTGTGAAGAATAGCTATCAATATGATGAAATGGATCGTTGTATAAATGATGTATTGAAGGGTTTAAGGAGAGATTGAAAATGGAATATTACTTAATTACTTCTGAAGAAATAGATGTAAATAAGGTGATTAGTAGTGTAATCCGTCCTGAGGCTGGGGCGATCAACACGTTTATTGGAACAGTAAGAGAATTTACTGGTGAGAAGCAAACGGTCTCGCTACAGTATGAAGCTTATCCTTCTATGGCAGAAAAACAGTTGAAACGAATCGGTGTAGAAATTCGTGAGAAGTGGCCAACAGTCCAAACTTCTATTGTGCATCGAATCGGTAAATTAGCAATTAGTGACATTGCCGTTGTGATTGCTGTCGCTTCCCCACATCGCGCTGAAAGTTATGAAGCCAGTCGCTATGCGATTGAGCGTATAAAGGAAATCGTGCCAATTTGGAAAAAAGAGTACTGGACCGACGGGGAAGAGTGGATTGGTGATCAGCTTGAAAAGACCTCATACAAAAATAAATGACCAAAGGAGGAAAAGAAATGATTACTGTTCTTTTCTTTGCAAAACAGCAGGAGCAAATCGGGAAGGAAAAGCTAGAACGATCGGAATCACAGCTTGTTGTTTCTGAGCTGAAACAAATTCTGATGAACGATTATCCAGATCTTTCTCTTGATCATACGATGACGGCGATTAATGAAGAATACGCGGCAGAAGATCAGGTTGTAAACGATCAGGACGTTGTTGCGTTTATTCCTCCGGTTAGTGGAGGGTGAGTGAAGAACACCCGACTGGGTGTTTTTTTATTTTGAGATTTTATTAGTGAGAGGGGATGTGACAGCTGGGAAGGTGATGTTTTGGGCTTTTAGATGAACACAAAAAGCGTGTTCTAGATCAAGAGCTCCAATATCTCCGTTTCTAAACGCTCGTCTCCGCTTTTCGAAGATCCAGCTGCAGCGCCCAGACACTCGGTCACTTCGCCCTATAACTCGAACACAAAAACCGTGTTCAATTTATAGGGCTCCAGTGCCTGCCGTGTCTAAACGGGCGCTTTCGCTTTTCGTGTCTAGCTACGACTCGCAGAAACTGCGATATTTCACTCTTTCACCAGAACACAAAGGGCGTGTTCTAGTTCAAGAGCTCCAATATCTCCGTTTCTAAACGCTCGTCTCCGCTTTTCATGTCTAGCTGCAGCGCCCAGCCTCTCGATCGCTTCACCCCATAAAATGAACACAAAGAACGTGTTCTTTTTATGGGGCTCCAGCGCTTGTCGAGGCTAAACGGGCGCTTTCGCTTTTCTTATAACCTACATATCGTTATTGGGCAGTCTTCGCAGTGGATGGCGCAGCGGAGGAATTCTAGGTTGTGGATGGTGATTTTGCTGTGGGTGACGGAGACGATGTCGGCTTTTTTGAGTTCGCTTAGGATGCGGTTGACGCTTTCTCTTGTTAGGCCGCAGAAGTTGCCTAGCTCCTGATTTGTGAGAGGGAGGTCGATGAGTATGTCATCTTTTTGTTGAACGCCATATGTATTGGATAGTCGAATGAGAGTGGAGTAGAGTGCTCCTTTTTTTCCGTGTAGGAGTAGATCTCGGAATTTTGATTGGTTTTTTCTGAAGTTTTCTCCCATGAATTTCATGAATTCTGTGGCGAGCAGGGCGTTTGTTGTTAGAGTCTTTTCAAGGTGAGCTTGTTTCACAAAGGTTGCTTGTACGTCATCTACAGCCCATGCGTTGGAGGAGAAGTTTAATTGGCCAGTGTAGAGCGCAAGTTCGCCAATAAGATCACCTGGTTGACAGATTTGTAGCGTTAATTCTCTACCTTCAGATGTGAGCTTATTTAAACGTACGTTTCCAGATCTTATAAGAAGAAGACGGTCCGCTTTCATTCCATCCATATAAAGGGGCTCGTCTTTTTGAAACGAAATGGATTCGCCTTCTTCAGCAATCCACTTTTTTAGTGGGTCTGATGTAATCGTATCTTCTTTCATTTTCATCCTCCTTTGATCATTTTTTTCTATTATCCCATGTAATCCTTTCTTATCACAACCAACATTTCCTTTTATCCTAAGGGAATTTGTTAGGGCAAATAAAAAAACCGGCGATAGCCGGTTAGAAAATAAGGACAAGTGCGCCCACGATAAAGCAATAGATAGAGAAATAAATTAAGTTTCCTCGCGCCATAATATTCATAAACCATTTCAATGAATAGTAAGAAGCTGTAAGAGATAGAAGGAAGGCGACGATATATGGTATAAGCATGTCACCAAATTGGAGATCCCCAATGCTAAGGATCATTGAACCTACGCTTACAGGTATGAATAATAGGAACGAAAACCTTAGAGCTGTTTCTTGTTTCATTCCAAGTCCCATGGCCGCTACGATTGTTGCACCAGAGCGACTAATACCAGGGATTAAAGCGACAGCTTGTGCCAAACCTACAATAAGGGCATCTTTGATACTAAGTCCAGCTTCGCCTTTGGAGCCACGAAGGTTACGAATGAGCCAAAGTGCGATACCTGTAATAATGAGAGTAGCTCCAACAACTTTAATGCCCTTCAGTTCTTCTCCAATAAAGTCATCGAACAAAATACCAAGAACAGCGGCAGGAATAGTTGCAACAACAAGATAGACGGTAAACATAAATTCGCTTTTTGACTCTTCTTCCCGAGAGACAACGTATCGTATTCCATGAGAAGTGAGGCGAATAAGGTCATTGCGATAAATAAGAAGAACCGCAAGTAAGGAGGCAAAATTCATTAAGATTTCAAAACTAAGTCCTTCAATGTCTAAATTAAATAATTTTTGCGCTATGACAAGGTGTCCACTTGATGAGATTGGAATGGGTTCAGTGAAGCCTTGAAGTAAACCAAGAAATGCATACTTAAGTAGTTCCAACAGTTCCATGAGTAATGTTCCTCCAGTAATGGTTACAAGATAAATTGACACATGTAACCATTAAACACCAGTCCTTCCATTTTTGTAAAGGGAATTTTGTATGTCAGGTTACATAAAACATTATTCGATGATGAATGCTGATAAAGGGGGCAAAAGTTGATGAGTGGAAGGAGGCAGTAATATGGGCGGAGAAAATCGTCAGTTTACACCTGGACAAAAAGCGCCGAACAATGGTGTATATATTGAAATCGGAGAGACAGGTGGTATGGTGAAAGATCCACAACAAATTGAACTTCGTGCAGGTGAAGCGTTCCCTGAATGTTCAAATCAAAATCGAAAGTGGTCAAGGGAACCCAAGCCTCATCATTAATAAGAATCGGGCATAGGTACAGGCAATAAAAAAACAAGCGCCGTAAATGGCGCTTGTTTCTATTGTTCGGCTGGATCGGAAATTAAACCTTCTCCAAGAAGCGTTGCCGCAACAGCTAGGATAACTCCAAATAGTGATGCGGGGCCAAACTCGTAATGACCACCTTGCATAGAAGCAAGTACGTAGAATATCATATTGCTAAGTAGAACTCCCCAGATAATTGCCCAAAGATAACGCAATAAATTCACCTCATTTGTAAACGTATTCTATCGATTATCATACCACAAAATATTTAAGTGCAACATCTATCAATTTTAATTCATGTAATAAAATAGCCATGATAAATATGTAGCAAACGCCGTCCAAAGAAAATAAGGAAGTAATAGCCAACCTGCTAACTGATTTTGTCTACCTGCAAGAAAAATAAGAATCAATGAAGTGATTGCAATAAAGAGGGCGTCCATGAACGTTGCAAACAGAGCATGCTGATCAAATTGCAAATAACTAAATGCTTGATTCAGTATGTAGTTTATCCCGAGTAGTGAGAGGTACTCACTATTATGACGACCGAAGCTACGCTTTTGGTAGACAATGGCGGTTGATAAAGCGATTAACCCAAACAGAAATGCCCAAATGGTCCCTATAACGGAACCGTTTGGTGTCCAATCAGGTTTAGCAAGCGACGTATACCAATCAGCATCATAGGGGAATAGAAATCCAGAAATACTAAATAGAAGGTAAACAATAATAAATACGAGTACAGTTGTTTTTTTCATTTTTCTCACCACCTTCTTTCCCATACCCAATCATATCCAATTTCATGCAAGGACATATATAGAAACAATAGTGCATATCATGACTAAGGGCGCTTTCTAATGACGTGGGATGAAGAAGATATGAAATTCCCTCAAAATAGGCACTTCACCCTTTCTTCCATATGTAACTTGCATAGGTTATACAGAAAGTGATAAAAGGGCGAGGGGAGAGTATGTGTATTCGTAAACGAGCCTATCAATTAGACGGGGAGTGGACGATCGTTCTTGTCCCTGAACGGCCTAACGGGTTTGGCATATTTATTATAGGTGGCTTAACACATTTCGTTGATGCTGATACAAGTTTCTGGTTGCAGAATCATACGCGTGAAGGGATGATTGCCGATTTTCTAGAGGCTGGTTATACAGTCTATACAAGCAATCTATATGGAAGGCACTGGGGATCACCAAAAGCAGCGAAATTAACTGAACGAATTTATCATCTTGTTCACAAACAGGAAATTCTGAATCCGAGGATACATGTTGTTGCGGAAGGTATGGGAGTGTTAGCAGCAAATGCTTTTTTAAACAATCGTCATACCTTAGTTAGATCAGCGGCATTATTAAACCCTTGTTTTGATTTGAAGCGTCTTGTCAGACAAGAACAAGTGAACCGTCTTTTCTATAAACGGTTACTACGAGAGATGGCACAAGCTTATGAAATTGAGAATGACGAGGTTTTAACGAGAATTGACAACAAAGAAACGGAAGCGTGTCCTTGTCCGGTTAAGATTTGGCACCATTCCATGAAAAGTCCCTATTCGTTAGAACAAATTAGAGAATACGAGCGTCTTCAACAGGAGTTAGGATACTCCATTGACCTTGCTCTGTTGAGTGATAGTTATCAATTCCTTGGTAAGAAGATGATTCGTTTTTTTCAACAGCATGAGGAACTATGATTTACGATCGATTCAATCGTGTTATTTCCATGGCTGGATGATGATCATACAAAATAAGATCTTTTAGTATTTCGGCACCAAGCATGCTATAAACCGTCCCGTTTCCACCATATCCTAACATGAAATAGACACCCTCGTACTTTGGGTGTTTTCCTATGTAAGGTAGCCCATCTTTTGTGGAACCAAATATGGCGCTCCATTCATATGCGATTGACGTTTGGATAGAAGGAAACATTTCATGCAGTTTAGCTAGCAATAGCTGTCCTTGTTGTTCGAGTTTTTCTTCTTTTTTGAGATTAGAATCAAGTCCACCAATGAGGATGCGATGATCAGCAGTCGTCCTTAAATAGTAATAAGGACGATCGGTTTCCCAGATAAGGGCTTGATTGTGCCAACCAGGAAACTTCGGTATGGGTTCAGTCGCAATGGTATAGGTGCGCTCGAGTAGTGCGCCTTTTGTTTTGGCAAACTCCTGCGTACCGTAACCCGTTGCGTAAATCACATGTTTTGCCCGAATTTCTCCTTTTTCAGTCTCGAAGATTAAATTATTTTTATTAAATTGATGAGAGAGGATCTCGGTATGCTCAAACACTCTTAATCCTAGTTCTCTGGCGCCACTTGTAAGGGCAAGTGCGAATTTATACGGATTTACTTCCGCTTCACCTTTCGTATAGATCCCTGCAGGAGCTGTGAAGGAGAAGAGACTTTCGATGGCGTGACGATCAATATAATCTGCTTCAAATCCATGATGTGTTAAAGCTTCGTATTCTTTCTTGAGTTTCTTTACATGATGATCGTTGCTTGCGAAATAAAGGCTTTCTGCTCGTTTAAATTCAGCTGATTCACTTAAAGAGCCTGCAACCTTTTCTAGTTCGTCTATTGCCTTTAAGCAAAGTTTATAAAAATAAACAGCCTTCTCTTTCCCGAATCGATCGATCAAATCTACAAGCATAGCATCATTAGAAAATTGAAGAAGGCCAGTATTCGCCGAAGTACTTCCAGAGCCGATCGTATCTTTTTCTATTAAAACAGTGTCAACATGATAGTCAGCAAGCGTCTTTGCCAGAATACTTCCCGACATACCACCGCCAATGATTAGGACATCACAGTTGATGGATGAAGTGAGTTCAGGAAATGTAGGGGGCTCTGCTACAGTTGTTGGCCAGAATAAATTTCCGTGGTGAAGCTGCATGAAAGTATCCTCCTTAAAGGGTTTGGTAACTTAAGTTAGACAAATGATATCCTTCTTAGAATGGTCAGATGGGATGAAAAGTATTCGATCTAAACAGAGGTGAAAACTAGTGAAGAAAGCATTTATAACAGGGGCATTGGGATTCATTGGCTTTCATTTAACAGAATTTCTACTAGGCAAAGGGATTGAAGTAGTAGCAATTGATAATAAATTAAATACCCTAAGAAATGCTGAATATGAAATGAAGGAAATGATGTTACTTCGAAACGCTAATTACAAACAAATCAACAGCTCTTTAAGTGAAGCTTCTCTTACCCAGATTTCCGAAGAATGTGACACGATTTTTCATCTTAGTCATCCAGGGTTTGAACATGTTCGCGGCTCTAAGATGATCGAGGAAGGATTACAGAACACAAGCAAGGTCTTACAAGCATCCAATGGAAAAGTACTCGTCTACTTATCGAGCACGGAAGTTTTCGGAACACGTTACGGACAAATTACAGAAAAAACACCTCTTCACCCTACAACAATGTCGGGCAAGTTAAACGCTGAAGATGAACAAGTTTTATTGAAGTCTGATCAACGAGATTGTGTTGTAAAAGTACTTCGAGCACCGCTTGTTTATGGACCTTGGCAACCTACTCAGTATGTTTATCAACATTACTTTCTAACTAAAAAGCTACCATCATCGTATGAAAATGAGGGGAAGAAATTTCATCATGATGCGGTTTATGTAAGAGATGTGTGTTGGGCTTTGTATCAAGCAGGATGTCGAATCGATCAATCAGAATCGTTCAATCTAACAAGTGGAAGAGAAGGAGAATGGCAAACCGGAGTCGAATGGTGTATAGAAGATCCAAAGGAAATGCGTTATCAGAGTAATTTAAAGTGCAGGGTTTCTAGCAAAGAATGTGCCAATAAGCTTGGGTTTAAGAATGTGACACCTATTGATGAAGGATTGCATCTGCAACGATTGCATACGGAGAAAATGATGGCGATTGATCCTTCGATTTATTTGACTGATTGAGAAGGGAAGATGATGAATGATCGAAAAGACGCTTGGTAATTATGATGTCCACGATTCCTCTCATGGGCTTCAAGCTTTAAAAGAAACGAGAGAAAAACTCCTTTCGATGGTAAGTGACGTTGAATTTCAGGAACTTCACTATGGGTATTCAAGTTTTCCTACAGTTGGAGCTTATATACTACACATTGCACAAATTGAGCTTTGGTGGGTGAAAAATGCCCTTATGGGAGAAAGCGTGACAGAGGATGAAAAAGAGCGATATTACTTTCAAGAGGAGCAAGTGATCTCTAGTCCTGATGATAAAGATCTTTCCTGGTTTTTAGCTCGCCTTGCAGAGGCGCGCGACTTGATAAAATCTTATTTCAATCATCTATCTGATGTAGAGTATCGAAAACCAGGACCTGAAGTTACGATTAATGGAGAGGTGCACCGTTACTCTCCTGAATGGATCATAAGCCATTTAATCGACCATGAAGCTTACCATAGAGGACAGGCTGCGATGGTATTAAAGATGGTTTCTGGACAGCGGGAAGATTGGGAGCATTTCAATACACCGTATTTGTCGTTATAATAGAAGGGAGCCGTACTGGCGAAAGTAAATTAGGAGTGAATGAAATGGATCAAAACATGAAGTTTATGCAAATTGCAATGAAGTATTTACCTGAAGCGAAGCAGTCGCTTGGAGAACAAGAAATCGAATTAGATCTTGAAAAGATGCAGCCATTGCTTCAGCTCTTTCTTAAGGCTATGGAAGATGCTTATGAGCTCGGGAAGCAGGATGCACAGGAGTAAGGAGAGAGTACTATGGGCCGTAAAGCTTTCTGGATCTGGTTTGTCCCACTAGGTGGTTTGTTAATAGGAATATTGATTGGTAGTTTTAGCTTAATGGTCATATCCGGAATTTTACTATTTATAAGTGCAGGAAGCATGTTGTTTCTTTCTAAATGAATAGAAGAGACGTGGAAACACGTCTTTTCTATTATTTAACGAATAAATTTAGCAATGAGCCCATTTGCTTCACCATCGGCGTAATTTGTTGAACGGTATTCATCATTTTAGGAAAATCATACTGCCCATTTTGCTTTTTAAATTGATTCATAAATGGCTGTCCGCCCTGGTATCCTTGCTGAGGATAGTATGGATGATAGGCTTGCTGGTAGTAAGGGTGTGGATAGTAGGGCTGTGGCTGTTGGATAGGTTGCTGAATAGGCTGTTGATAATGCTGTGACTGATAGGGGTCATATGACGGATAAGGTGTGAAAGGCTGTTGCTGATAGTGATGATATCCAGGCTGTTGGTGAAAATAAGGCTGTTGTTGATTATACGGATACATCTATCTATCCCCCTTCGTTCAAGTTTACTTATGTTTAGTTTATGAATGTCACGCAAGAATGGTGAGTGCCACCAAGAAGCAGTTAGGTAGACAAACGCACACTTATGAATTAAAATTAGTACCAGCTACTAAAGATTGGTTTTAAGTTAGAAAATATCCTATAAAGGGGAAATTCATGATGAACGCTGGTTTAGTAGGTGTAGGACATTATGTACCTGAACGTGTATTAACCAACCAAGATTTAGAGAAAATGGTTGATACATCTGACGAATGGATCCGCACTAGAACAGGAATAGAAGAAAGAAGAATTGCAGACGATGATATGAATACATCTGATATGGCTTATTTAGCTTCAAAAAAGGCCCTTGAAGATGCTAATATAAAAGCGGAAGACTTGGATCTTATTCTAGTTGCCACAGTTACTCCGGATTATCCATTCCCATCAGTAGGCTGTTTGCTTCAAGATAAACTTGGTGCAACGAATGCAGCAGCGATGGATTTAAGTGCGGCTTGTGCTGGATTTATGTATGGCATGATTACAGCTGGTCAGTACATTAATAATGATACTTATAAAAACATCCTAGTAGTTGGTGTAGAGAAACTTTCGAAAATTACTGACTGGGAAGATCGCAACACAGCCGTGCTATTTGGAGATGGAGCAGGTGCAGCAGTAATTGCGCCAGTTACAGAAGGAAGAGGTATTCTCTCATTTGAACTAGGTTCAGATGGAGCTGGAGCTAAACATCTTTATCAAGAGCCGAATGGTTTTATGGCTATGAATGGTAGAGAAGTATTTAAGTTTGCCGTTAGACAAATGGGGCAATCAGCGATTAACGTAATCGATAAAGCTGGTTTAACGAAAGAAGATGTGGATTTCCTTATTCCTCACCAAGCAAATATTCGCATCATGGAAGCGTCAAGACAGAGACTTGAACTTCCGATTGAGAAAATGGCGACAACTGTTAAGAAATACGGTAATACGTCTTCATCCACGATTCCAATCGCACTTTCAGAGGCGATGGAGGAAGGCCGCGTTAAGGAAGACGATGTGGTTATTCTTGTTGGCTTTGGTGGCGGTTTAACATGGGGAGCAGTTGCCCTAAAATTAGGACGTTAATGAGTAGTAGAGAAAAAGGAGCGCTGGTAAAATGAAAAGAAGAGTAGTTATTACTGGGTTGGGAACTGTTTCTCCACTCGGAAATTCGGTAGATGAAACGTGGACAAATATAGTTAACGGTGTTTCTGGGATTAATCCACTAACACGATTAGATAAAGATCAATTTGCAGCAAAAGTATCAGGTGAAGCTCTAGAATTTGATCCTGAAAATTTCATGGATCGTAAAGATGTTCGAAAAATGGACCGTTTCACTCAATTTGCCGTTGCAGCTTCTCAAATGGCAGTTGAAGATGCTGGATTGAAAATTACTGATGAGAATGCTGAAAGAGTCGGTGTTTGGATCGGTTCTGGTATTGGTGGTATGGAAACTTATGAATCACAATTCCGCACATTTATGGACAAAGGCGCTCGTCGTGTAAGTCCATTCTTCGTGCCAATGATGATTCCTGATATGGCTTCTGGCCAGGTTTCGATCATGCTTGGTGCAAAAGGAATTAACTCATGTACAGTGACAGCATGTGCTTCAGGAACAAACTCCATTGGTGATTCTTTCAAGGTGATTCAGCGTGGAGATGCTGATGTTATGATTACTGGTGGTTCAGAAGCACCTATCACAAGCATGAGCGTAGCTGGATTTGGCTCAATGAAGGCTTTATCTACTAATCCAGATCCTGCATCAGCAAGTCGTCCATTTGATGCGAATCGTGATGGGTTTGTTATTGGTGAGGGTGCAGGAATCCTTGTCATTGAAAGTCTTGAATCTGCTGAAAAACGCGGCGCTAAAATTTATGGAGAAATTGTAGGGTACGGTTCAACAGGTGATGCATATCACGTTACGCAACCGGCTCCTGAAGGGGAAGGCGGCGCACGTGCAATGCAACAGGCAATCGATGATGCTGGCCTTACTCCTGCTGACATTGGGTACATCAATGCCCATGGGACAAGCACGGATTATAATGATAGGTATGAAACAGCAGGGATTAAGTCGGTCTTTGGAGAGCATGCTTATAAGCTTGCGGTTAGTTCAACAAAGTCAATGACTGGTCATTTGCTTGGCGCTGCAGGCGCGGTTGAAGGGATTTTCTGTGCGAAGGTGTTAGAAGAAGGAATTCTCCCACCTACAATCAATTATGAAACGGCTGATCCAAACTGTGATCTCGATTATGTACCAAACCAAGCACGTAAGGCTGAAGTGAATGCTGTCATGAACAATTCACTTGGTTTTGGTGGTCATAATGCGACATTGGTGTTTAAGAAATTTGTAAAGTAGATAGGTTGTAGCCCCCTGGGAGATTTCCCAGGGGGTTTTTGTGTTTAGGTGGAGTGGGCAGGGTCTTGGCCACTTCACCTTTTAATTCGTACACGAAGGGCGTGTTCTTTTGATAAGGGTCAAGTGCCTGCCGTGTCTAACCGCCCA
Organism: Anaerobacillus sp. 63XJN7_5_ISO-PGPR-S23-430; assembly: GCF_056173695.1. Taxonomy (NCBI): domain Bacteria; kingdom Bacillati; phylum Bacillota; class Bacilli; order Caryophanales; family Bacillaceae; genus Anaerobacillus; species Anaerobacillus sp. 63XJN7_5_ISO-PGPR-S23-430. Next base: position 1,591,299 of record NZ_CM149686.1, read on the forward strand.
CTTCCGCTTTTCGTGTCTAGCTACGACTCGCAGAAACTGCGATATTTCACTCTTTCACCAGAACACAAAGGGCGTGTTCTAGTTCAAGAGCTCCAATATCTCCGTTTCTAAACGCTCGTCTCCGCTTTTCGTGTCTAGCTGCAGTGGGCAGGGTCTCGATCGCTTCACCCCATAAAATGAACACAAAAACCGTGTTCTTTTTATGGGCCTCCAGCGCTTGTCGCCCCTAAACGCCCACTTCCGCTTTTCATGTGTCTAGCTGCGCGGGCCAAATCCTCCGGCTGTTTCGCCCAATCGAATGAGACAAAAAGCGTCTCAGTCTCATGGGCTCCAACATCCTGCGGATTTAAGCAGGCCCGCTTCGCTTTTCAGTCTAGCTGCGACTCGCAGAAACTGCGATATTTCACTCTTTCACCAGAACACAAAAAGCGTGTTCTAGTTCAAGAGTTCCAATATCTCCGTTTCTAAACACTCGTCTCCGCTTTTCGTGTCTAGCTGCAGTGGGCAGGGTCTCGATCGCTTCACCCCATAAAATGAACACAAAAACCGTGTTCTTTTTATGGGCCTCCAGCGCTTGTCGCCCCTAAACGCCCACTTCCGCTTTTCGTGTCTAGCTGCAGCCTCCAGACCCTCGGTCACTTCACCTTTTCATCCGAACACAAAGACCGTGTTCAAATGAAAAGGCTCCAGTGCCTGCCGGGTCTAAACGGAGGCTTCCGCTTTTCATGTGTCTAGCTGCGACTCGCAGAAACTGCGATATTTCACTCTTTCACCAGAACACAAAAAGCGTGTTCTAGTTCAAGAGTTCCAATATCTCCGTTTCTAAACACTCGTCTCCGCTTTTCGTGTCTAGCTGCAGCCTCCAGACCCTCGGTCACTTCACCTTTTCATCCGAACACAAAGACCGTGTTCAAATGAAAAGGCTCCAGTGCCTGCCGGGTCTAAACGGAGGCTTCCGCTTTTCAGTGTTCTATTAATCTTTTCTTAATAATATACTTATCATGGAATAATTTGACTTGGTCCTGACTATACTGTTTTTACAAACAGTAGCGAAGTGAGGGGTAGCCAGATGTTGTATTTGCGAGATGTTTGGGTGAATTGGTTTGAAGGTGAAGAGAATGGGTACAATGTTTGCAATTTTCATGAATGGCGAAAAGATGATTTTATTGAGTTGCTGGATCAGGTGCCTGTTATTAAGGTGGAGTCACTCCTGTATCATTACATTGAGAATGATTTGACGGAGCTTCCGGAGAGTTTACTTAGTGATGTTTTTCAACAGAGCTATATACGTAAAAATAATGAACGATCACCTTTAGAGTATTGCTTCTTGGCTACGGACGGCAGAGGGGTTATTGTCATTGATACATTAGGGTATAAGATTCCGATTCGAAAAAGTCGAGTGATACCTAGACAAGAAAAAGCAGTTTATGAAATGGTGGCAGATGTTGAAGCTATCAGTTATCCGTTTGAATCAGATCAACCTTTGAAAGAACATCATATTCTTTCTCCAGGACCAGACATTATGATGGGACTTACTAGAAAAGAAAGACAGTTGAAACAGCTTTTGTTTATGGCACTAGACCAACTGTATTCGAGTGGTAACTCGGCTGAAATACGCTATTGGTTCACAGAATGTCAGCCGAAACAGTATGTGCAAATCCAAAGTATGGAAATGGACGAGGCATGGGAAGGGCTATATAGAGAAGTGAAGGCAGGTTGGTCAGCTAAGCATGAGCAAATCTGTGAGCGAATCATCAAAGGGCAGCCGTATTTTGAAAAAATATGGGAACTTGAAAAAGGAACACACGTGAATTAACGAAAAGGCTTAGATCTATCGTCTCTCAATTAATGACTATTATTGATTTGGATAAAGCAAAAGGAAGGTTGCCCAGTGCAACCTTCCTTTTTTCTTTATCTTCTTTTTCTTTCAAGCCCCATAGCACGTTCTGCTTTTGTAAGCATTTTAGATGCTTTACGGTTCGCTTTCTCCGCCCCAAGATCAAGGATGTCATCTAGTTCAGAAGAAGAAACGAGATCATTATAGCGATCTTGAATAGGTTTTAACATCTCAGCGATTACTTCACCAAGCTCCGCCTTAAAGTCACCATATCCTCGACCTTCATATAGGGATTCAATTTCTTCAACGCTTTTACCTGAGCAAAGAGAGTAAATCGTAAGCAGGTTAGAGATCGCTGGTTTGTTTTCTTTGTCGTAACGGACAACTCCATCTGAATCAGTAACCGCACGCTTCACTTTTTTAATAATAGTAGATGGCTCATCAAGCATTGAAATAAATGCATTTTGATTGGAGTCAGACTTACTCATTTTTTTAGAAGGATCTTGTAGTGACATGATTCGTGCCCCGACCTTAGGAGTGCGCGCATCTGGCATAACGAAAATGTCATTAAATTTACGGTTAAAACGCTCAGCAAGATTACGAGTTAACTCAATGTGCTGTTTCTGGTCATCTCCAACAGGGACAATCTCTGTACCGTAAAGAAGAATATCAGCAGCCATAAGTGGGGGATACGTAAGTAAACCTGCGCTTACAGCTTCTTTTCCAGTTGATTTATCCTTAAATTGGGTCATGCGCTCTAATTCACCTATATAAGAAACGCATTGTAACATCCATGCTAGCTGAGCATGAGCTGGTACTTCAGATTGAATGAAAAGTGTTGATTTTTCAGGATCAATTCCTGAAGCAAGGTATAATGCAGCAAGACTCCTTGAATTCTGTTTTAAAGCCTGTTTTTCTTGAGGTACTGTAATTGCGTGCTGGTTTACAACGCAGAAATAACATTCATTCTCATCCTGAAGATCAGTAAAATGCTTCATTGCTCCAAGATAGTTCCCTATTGTTAATGTTCCACTCGGTTGAATACCCGAAAAAATAACGCTCATTGTGTGTTGCTCCTCTCATTTTCTATAAAAGCATACAAAAAGGCCCATTCATCCCTTAATGCTAGGGACGAATGGACCGTGGTGCCACCCTGCTTATCCAGTAAGTCTGGATCACTTATGGTATTAAATACCGCTAGTGATAACGTGAATGCTCACGCCAATGCCTACTAAAGTCTTCAGCAAAGGGGCTCAGAAGTCCATTCCAAAAAGTGTGATACCTATTTCCACCAACCATAGGCTCTCTATAAATCACATCAGTTTGTACTACTCTTCATCTTAGCCGTTCTGTATCCTTCTTCTTTAACTAGTATAGCGCAACTAAATCATCGCATGCAACAAGTTAGCTACTTACAAGAATGATGGAAATGATAATAGTGAGTATGACACAAAACCCGCCTGCCATTAAGAGTGGATAAGTGATTGGGTTATCATAATCAAGCCTGTAATGGATTTCGGAAGTATCCTCCTCAATCATTTGTCGCTTAGCCGTATTTCTAAAATACCGCTTAAATGAATAGACAATCCCGTCAAAAAACCCCGTTTGAACAACGTGAAGAGCAGCACCAATAAGTACCATAGCAAGTGCAATCATAAAGAGAATATCTGATATGGATTGGATGCCAAGGCCTCCGTCAGAAGTAAATGAGATGATCGTTGACGCGGTAATCGCAAGCACAATTAAGATACCTGATTTTAAAGTAAGTGATTTCATAATAGCCCCCATTTTCTTTCTACTATCAAGTATAAAAAAATAAATAGTCTAGAACAATATAAACGAGGTAGAAATGTGTAACGGTTTAACACATCGTTTACATTTCAGAATATTTCGCGATATGAATACAGTATACACCAAAGTATACTATATACTTTTAGGTAAGGGGGGCTAAGTAGATTTTCATACATTTCACTGTAAAATATCAAATGTTACCCAGAAACCAGAGAATTTATACCAGGACTAAAGAACTATTTTTTGTTATGCAAACGTAATTGTGGCGCGGTTTTTGTAAATGAGTGTAAAAATAACGTATGCAAAATAATTAGAAAACTTGTATAATACGAGTTGTGGGCGAAACGAATCAGATTATTCTCGAGTGAATAGTTAGATAATTTGATGAATTCCGTCATGCGGATCACTAGCTTTTATAGCTACATATTTTAAGGGAGGTCACACAGCATGAAGAAATCAAGATGGACTCTTGTCCTATCTCTTGTGCTTGTATTGAGCGTATTCCTGTCGGCTTGCGGCGGCGGCTCAAACAACGGGGGGAACAGTGGTGGAGAAGGCGACGGAGAAGGCGGTTCTGCTGAACAAGTACTTAACTTAGTAGAAACAGCTGAAATTCCTTCAATGGATACTACACAAGCTACTGATAACACATCTTTTAAAGCAATGAACCAGGTTTTCGAAGGACTATATCGTCTTGACGAAAATAACGAGCCTACACTTGGTATGGCTGCTGAAGAACCAACAGAAGAAGAAAAAGATGGTGAAACTGTTTACACATTTACAATTCGTGACGATGCTAAATGGTCTGACGGATCAGATGTAGTAGCAGATGACTTCATCTATGCATGGCATAAAGCGCTAAACCCAGATACAATTTCTCCTTACGCTTCTATGTTTGGTACTGCTGGAATCAAAAACGGTAATGCAATCATTACTGAAGGCGATCCACTTTACGGTAAAGTAGAAGAGCTTGGAGCTAAAGCAGTAGATGAGAAAACACTAGAAATTACTGTTGAAAACCAAGTGCCTTATTTTAAAGCACTACTTACTTTTGCGACATTCTATCCACAGCCTAAAGCATTTGCTGAAGAGCAGGGTGAAAAATTTGCACTAGAATCTGAAACAATGCTTTACAATGGACCATTCGTATTTGCTGAGTGGAACCACGGTGAAGGCTGGACTTACGAAAAGAACGCTGAATATTGGGATGCTGACACTGTAAGTCTTGAAAAGATTACGACTAAAGTAGTGCAAGATACAGCTACTACTGTAAACCTTTATGAAACTGGTAAGATTGATCGCGCTGGTCTTTCTGCAGATTTCGTAGATCAATTCAAAGATAATGAAGAATTTTCTACACTAGTAGATCCAACAATGTACTTCATGCGTATGAACCAAGAAAATGAAGCACTAGCTAACAAAGATATTCGTAAAGCATTGTACCTTGCATATGACCGTGAAGGACTTGTAAATGTACTTCTTAATAACGGATCAATTGCTGCAAAGTATTTCGTACCTAAAGACTTTGTAAAAGGTCCTGAAGGTGATGACTTCCGTGAATTTGCTCCAGACGGCTTCTATGCTGACCAAGGAGAAGATGAAGCGAAAGAAGCTTGGGAAGCTGGACTTAAAGCACTTGGTACAGATTCTGTAGAACTAGAATTCCTAACTACTGATAACGAGCTTGCTGCTAAAATCGCAGAATATGCAAAAGATCAGTTTGAAACAAAGCTTGATGGTCTTACATTAACAATCAACAAACAGCCTTGGAAGCAGTTCCTTGAGCTTGAAGATTCTGGCGACTTTGATATCTCAACTGGCGGTTGGGGACCTGACTATCCAGATCCAATGACGTTCCTTTATATGTTTGAAACTGACGGCGCTTATAACCGCATGGGCTACTCTAGCGAGAAGTATGACGAGCTAGTTTCAGGAGCTAAGAAAGAAACAGATGAAGCGAAGCGTTGGAAAATGATGCAAGACGCTGAGAAAGTTCTAATGGAAGAGGATATTGCGATTATCCCAACTTACCAAAAAGGTAACGCAATTCTACAAAAAGATTACGTTAAAAACTTCTATGTACACTCATTTGGAGCTGATTCTTCATATAAGTGGGTTAAGATTGAAAAGTAATTTTGGATTTTCAGGAGAGTATATGTCATCCTGACATATACTCTCTTTTTTACCTGTAATAAGAAATATGTCGAAACGATAGCTAGAAGTGAAATAGATAGAAAATTTTTTCTAGTGAAATTCCATTTTTCGACTTATACTATATAAGCAGGTATCTTTTGAGGAGGTTGGTTGTAGTGGGACGTTATATTGGCGGAAGGATCATTTCAATGTTGATTACCTTCCTAATTATTGCTTCGCTAACATTTTTTCTAATGAAGCTTCTCCCTGGTACACCGTTTAATAACCAGGATAAGCTTACAGAAACACAAATTGTGCAGTTGAACGATAAATATGGTTTAAACGATCCAGTTCCTGTACAGTACTTTAATTATATGAAAAACTTATTATCAGGTGATCTCGGTGTTTCCTTCCAGCAGGATGGCCGTGAAGTGTCAACAATTATCGGTGAACGTATTGGACCTTCAGCTTATTTAGGACTTCAATCACTAGTAGTTGGAACTATCATTGGTCTTTTTCTTGGAATTATTGCAGCATTAAGACACAATTCGTTCTTAGATTATGGAACGATGGTTATCGCAGTTCTTGGTATTTCAATTCCGAACTTCGTTATCGCTGGCCTTATGCAATACTGGTTGGGTGTTAAGTGGCAGTTGTTACCAGTAGCTTACTGGGATGGCTTTGCTTATACAATCATGCCAACCATTGCAATTGCTTCGATTGTTGTCGCAACAATAGCTCGTTTTATGAGAACAGAAATGCTAGAAGTTCTCGGTCAGGACTATATTACAACAGCGAAAGCAAAAGGCTTAAGTAGCACAGCGGTTGTTATTAGACATACAATCCGTAATGCTTCTATACCTATCATTACTATTATGGGACCACTGGTTGTAGGTCTAATGACAGGTACTCTAGTAATTGAGCAAATCTTTGTCATACCAGGACTTGGTGAGAAATTTGTTAACTCGATTTTAACAAACGATTTCCCAATTATTATGGGTACAACGCTTTTCTTTAGTTTGCTATTTATAGTTGTGATTTTAATAGTAGACATTATGTATGGGATTATTGATCCACGAATTCGTCTAGCGGGAGGTAAGAGTTAATGAGTATGAAACAAGAAAAGCTACATGATATCTCAGACGACATGTTTCAACCCGCTAAAATTGATTCTTCTGAAAACGAACAAATAGCACGTGAAAGTACAGGATTTTGGAAAGATGCGTGGAGAAGATTAAAAAAGAATCCAGGGGCTATTACCGGACTTGTTATCATTATTGCCATTATTTTATTGGCGATTTTCGGACCTGGAATGAATGAACACTCATATTCGCAGCAAGAATTAACGAGAGCGAAGCTTCCTGCTAAAGTTCCAGTCCTTGAAAATATTGATTTTCTAGGAGTTAACGGAGTCGATATTCGCGGAACTGATCAGTATGAAGCTAAAGGCTATGAAGACGAATACTTCTGGTTCGGTACGGATGAATTCGGCCGAGATCAGTGGACACGAGTATGGCAGGGGACGCGAATTTCGCTATTCATCGCTGCAGCAGCAGCCTTTATTGATTTTGTAATTGGTGTCGCATATGGTGGTATTTCTGCCTATTATGGTGGGCGAGTTGATAACATTCTTCAGCGTATTATTGAAGTTTTAGTAGGTATTCCAAATCTAATATTAATTATTCTATTTATTTTAATATTTGAGCCTGGAATATTCTCAATTATTCTCGCACTTTCGGTAACAGGGTGGATAGGAATGTCGCGTATTGTTCGAGGACAGGTTTTAAAACTTAAAACTCAAGAGTTTGTTCTCGCTTCTCGTACTTTAGGAGCTACTAGTGGACGAGTAATTGGGAAACATTTAATTCCAAACGTACTCGGACAAATTATTATTACAACAATGTTTACAATTCCAAGTGCGATTTTCTTCGAGGCATTCCTAAGCTTTATCGGCCTTGGACTACGACCTCCTGAAGCCTCACTTGGTTCCATCATTAACAATGGATTTAAGAGTCTACAAATTTATCCGCATCTTGTGCTATGGCCATCAATTATCATTTCATTGATTATGATTGCCTTTAACCTTCTTGGTGACGGCCTTCGAGATGCATTTGATCCAAAGCTACGTAAATAGGGGGGATTAGAATGGAAAAGATTCTAGAAGTGAATGATTTGCACGTCTCCTTTGATACGTTTGCTGGAGAAGTACAAGCCGTTCGTGGAGTAAACTTCCATTTAAATAAAGGTGAAACATTAGCAATTGTAGGAGAGTCTGGATCAGGGAAATCTGTAACATCGAAAGCCGTTATGCGCTTGATTCCAAATCCTCCTGGACGTATTAAAGAAGGTGAGATCAAGTTCGGTGATCGTGATCTTGCTCAACTGTCCGAAAAGGAAATGCAAAAGATTCGTGGATCTGAAATCTCAATGATTTTCCAAGATCCAATGACTTCACTTAACCCGACCATGACTATTGGGAAGCAAATCATGGAAGGTCTAGTGAAGCACCAAAATATGAATAAATCAGAAGCGAAGGAACGTGCGATTGAGCTTTTGAAACTTGTTGGTATTCCGAATGCAGAGGGAAGAGTAAATGAATTCCCACACCAATTTTCAGGTGGTATGAGACAGCGTGTGGTTATTGCCATTGCTCTTGCATGTAACCCTCGTGTTCTTATTGCAGATGAGCCGACAACAGCTCTGGATGTTACAATCCAGGCTCAGATTCTTGAGCTACTAAATGATCTTCAAGAAAAAATGGGCACGTCGATTATCTTTATTACTCACGACCTTGGGGTTGTAGCTAATATCGCAGATCGTGTAGCGGTTATGTATGCAGGTAAAATTGTTGAAACTGGAACTGTAGATGAAATTTTCTACAACCCTCAGCATCCTTACACATGGGGACTTCTTGGTTCAATGCCAAGTCTAGACTCAACGGATGAAGAGCTTATTGCTATTCCAGGATCACCGCCAGATTTACTTGATCCACCTAAAGGTGACGCATTTGCTCCGCGTAATCCATACGCAATGAAGATTGATACAGAAATGGAGCCACCGTTGTTTAAGATCTCAGATACGCATTATGCAGCAACGTGGCTATTGCACGAGAAAGCACCTAAAGTAGAACCGCCTGCAGCAATTAAAAAACGTATGCAGGGAATGGCTCCAAGTGAGCCGATCATTGGCGCGAAAGATGGTGGTAAGAATGTCTAGTCAAGAAAAACTCCTAGAAATTAAAAACTTAAAGCAGCATTTTAAAGTAGGTAAAAGCACAGTAAAAGCTGTTGATGGCTTAACATTTGATATTTATAAAGGTGAGACGTTCGGTCTAGTTGGAGAGTCTGGTTGTGGAAAATCCACAACTGGACGTACCATTATTCGCCTATACGATGCAACTGACGGTGAAGTTCGATTTAATGGAGAAGATGTCCATGGAAAGAAATCTGCGAAAGAACTTAAGAAATTTAATCAAAAAATGCAGATGATCTTCCAGGATCCATACGCTTCTTTAAATCCGAGAATGACCGTTTCTGATATTATTGCTGAAGGCATTGATATTCACGGTCTTGCAACGTCTAAGAAAGCTCGTATGGACAAAGTAGTTGAGCTTCTTGAAACAGTAGGATTGAACAAAGAGCATGCGAACCGTTACCCTCACGAATTTAGTGGCGGGCAAAGACAACGTATCGGGATCGCTCGTGCCCTTGCCGTTGATCCAGAATTTATTATTGCGGATGAGCCTATTTCTGCTCTAGACGTTTCGATTCAAGCACAGGTTGTTAACTTGATGAAGAAACTTCAAAGAGAAAAAGGCTTAACGTATTTGTTTATTGCGCATGACCTTTCTATGGTGAAATACATTAGTGATCGTATTGGTGTTATGTATCGTGGCCAAATCGTTGAGCTTGCTGAAAGTGAAGAGCTTTATCGAAACCCACTACATCCTTATACGCAGTCTCTTCTTTCTGCGATTCCACTTCCGGATCCGGAGTATGAGCGTTCTAGAAAACGTAAAATTTATGACCCAGATAAGCACCTTCCTGAAAACGGAGAAGAACGAGTTCTTCGTGAAGTAGTGGAAGGACACTGGATCGCTTGTACTGAAGAAGAGTACCAAAAGTATCAAGTAACAGTTTAAAAGGTAAGGACCTCATTTCAACTGAAATGAGGTCCTTTTTTAGTGCTTTTTATGACGAAATTTTATGACTAGATAACCTATGTAGAGTAGAATTGGGACAATCAGAAATCCTTTTACATAAAGGGATAAGTCAACGGGAAGCGAATAGTCTACTAAAATAAGTCCGCACAGAATAAAAGTAGAAATAAGTAAACTAAGTTTTAATTTGTTCATAAACTCTCCTTTCAGAAAAGCTATAGTTACTTTGTTCGTTTTACTGAGATACCTTTTTGAAAGTATACAAAGCAAAATAGAGGAGGGTCCATATGATTTTTTACACTTACAATTGCGAATTTGATGAAGAAACGCTAGATTCGATTAGATCAGAAAATATGGCAAGGTTACAGTTACGGCCTTCTTCTCATTCTATCGTATACTTATTTGAAGAAAAAGAACAAACCGTAGGATATGTTTGGATTGAAACATTTGAAGATTACGCAGAGGCCGTGGAATTTTTTTATAAAGGCAATGAAAAGAAGAGGTGGGGTTTGTACGAATTTATCGTTCAATTGGCTTATAAGCAGAGAAAGCAGAGGATTATTATGAGTGTTCCTAATAGTGAGTATGGAATGACTTTTGTAAAGAAGTGGGAAGGGGAGATAAGGGAAAGGGATGGAAAGGATTTACACATTGAGATCCCTTTCCTGAGCTATAGTGGATCTTAAACACTTTGCTGCCACTCATTTTGATTGTTCAAGCTTTGTTCAATCAATTGATCGAGTGCAGCGAGCTCATTTCTCGCTTCTTCTTCAGAGATGACTTTATAATGGTGGTTACCACCAGGTTCTTCGTCCGCTTCATCAGCCATTGCAACTACTTCTTGAAGAGCGTTACGGTTTACAGTTCCCATGAAGTAGGAATCCGTGTGGAATAGGATTGCGACGGCAATTTCCTTTGCTGAAACTGGATTTTCACCAAGTCGTATCAGCATTTTGTGAGCTCGCTCAGCCCCTTTGATTGCATGAATGTCATTCTGTTTATATAAGTTATAATCCCATTTTCCATTTCGGTACCATGTATAGTGACCAACATCATGAAGTAATGCTGCTTTTGCAGCAAGATCAGGATTGACATCGTGTTCACTTGCGAAATGATAAGCGTGTTTGGCCACATTAATCGCATGAGCCAATCCAGCGCGTTTTAAATACTTTCGTGCAAATGGTAGTTGATAAATATCAGTTAGTGTTACGTTTCTCATGGTTATGGCCTCCTCACCAATCTAAATTTATTTTTCTAAATATCATACCATTTGATAAAAAATAAAGCAATTTATATCGTTCACGAAAAAGACATGAGAAATTTTACTGGAAGTTCTTTCAAAGAGCGTATATTCATCTTATAATAGAGGAGGCAAACTAATAAAGGGGAGAGAAGCTGTGCGTATTTTTAATGTGGGGTTGAAAGGCCTGCTCGCGTCAGTTTTGCTTTTTTCTGTTTTCGGGCAATCGGTACAAGCAGATGAAGCATTATCAGCGACAAATCTTAAAGGGATTGAGACAGAAAAAAAGGAACTAACGTTACCAGATCGACTACCAAGATTCGTTTATGATTCTGGTCTTGATTTCGAATATCCTGATGCAGTTCGAGGTATTTATGTAACAGGGAATTCAGCAGGTGGAAGTCGATTCAGTAAGCTCACAGAATTTGTGAACTCTACAGATTTAAATGCAATGGTCATCGATCTTAAAGATGATTTTGGAAATCTTACATATGAACCAAAGAAGGATTCTCCATTAGCAGAGTATGAGATTGGCAAACCTTATATGAAAGATCCTCGCAAGGTTTTAGAAGAGATGGAGAAAAACGAGATCTATCCAATTGCGAGAGTAGTTGTATTTAAGGATACAGTGCTTGCAGAAGCAAGACCAGAGCTTTCATATAAAGAAGGTGGTTCGGTTTGGAAAAATGGACGTGGAGAAGCATTTGTTAACCCATTTAAGGAAGAGGTATGGGATTACAATGTTGAAATTGCAATTGAAGCAGCTAAAATGGGCTTCAAAGAAATTCAATTTGATTACGTCCGTTTCCCAGAAGGGTTTGAAACACGTGAAGACACATTAGAATATTCGATGGGCAAATATGCTGATATGGATATGGATAATGTTCAAAAACGTGTGCAGGCTGTAACGGACTTTGTAGCATATGCGAATTCGAAGCTTGAGCAGTATGATGTTGATGTATCGGTTGATATTTTTGGTTACTCAGCAACGATTCCTGAAGCGCCTGGTATCGGGCAGAATTTCTCTAAAATTTCTAGTAACGTTGATGTTATTTCATCTATGATTTATCCAAGTCACTGGGGATCCTATTTTGGAATTTCAAAGCCTGATTTGGAACCGTATAACTTAATAAATGAGTATGCAAAAGTAGAGAATGAAGTATTAGGCAAATTGGATGATGCTCCTACAAGTCGTCCATGGATTCAGGATTTCACTGCAAGTTATCTTGGTAGTGGGAATTACTTGAATTACGGAAAGGCGGAAGTAGAAGCCCAAATTAAAGCCTTGAAAGACAATGGTATTAATGAATATCTACTTTGGGACGCAAGCAATAGTTATACAAAGAATGTCGACTATACACCGTGATACGTAAAGAAAAGGATTGCCTCTGAAGGCAATCCTTTTTCTCTATATACGATTCCCTTCCCGCGAACGCTCAATGCGCTGATTTAGAATGAATCTTTCGTTAATTTTCTCCAATTTTTCTGACTATCTTCTAAAGGGTGTTGGAAGGAGGATTTTTGTTTAGAAAAAATGAAACGGCCAGATGCATTTAAGAAGATAGCAATAAATGCTGTGAAGCTAATGAGTAGAATAGCGAGCATGATAAACTCAGTAAAAAAGTTCATTTCATTCCTCCTTAGCCTGTTTGATATTAGTGTACAGTATGTTTACATAACTGAGAAGAGGGGAAAATAACTACTGCCTTATCTAGCTTAGCACTATTTTACTGGATAAATGTGTTATACTATTAGTGACGAATTAATTTAAAAGGGAGTAGATCAATGAACTGGTATGAGAAGCTGAAGCAATATTTCCCCATTGAAGAGATGAAATCAAAAGAGCATATGGACTTACTGCTTGAAGAAAAAGGTGACATTTACAATAAGGACGAGGGACCGCACCATGTTCTAATGTATGCCGATCTTCCTGATTTCATATTCGTGGATTATATTTTCGTTTCCAAGGATGCCAGAGGTCAGGGGCTAGGAAAGAAATTAATTGAAGAACTTAAAGAAAAGAATAAGCCAATTATCCTCGAGGTAGAGCCTGTTGATTATGATGAAACGGATACTGAAAAAAGACAGCGCTTTTATTTGAGAGAAGGATTTAAACACGCGAAGTCAATTGGCTACCGAAGAAGATCTCTTGCTACAAACGAGATCAATGAAATGGAAATTCTTTTCTGGTCTCCAAACGAAGCTGGTGAGAAAGAAATTTACGAAGCGATGAAGCATACGTATCAGGAGATTCATACTTACAAAGATATGCAGTTGTATGGTGAGTCTTATCAGCCTGTCGAAGAAGTGCTGAGTCTTAAAGAAGATAAGGAACTCATTGAAGAGTAAGAGTATTGTTTTCGATCAGGAGGGAACCTTCTTATGAAGAATCGTGAGAAGAAAAAGCAAAAGAAGCGCGAATGGTTGAAGGATTTATTGAAACGACGATGGAAAACCTGGAAACCGCAGTCTTCGAAAGAGCCCGCCTCAAATACGAGAACATCTGCATAAAAAATGTAACAAAAAACCGAAAGCCTTAAAACTGGCTTTCGGTTTTTTTCTATTCATTTGCTTCTAATTTTTTATCCAATCGTTTCTGACGACGTAGATCAATCAAGTAATAAACAACAGGAATAAATACTAATGTTATAAATGTTGCTACACTCAATCCGAATACGATGACGATGGCCATCGGTTGCTGTATTTCTGTACCTTCACCAAACCCGAGTGATAAAGGAACCAGACCAAGAATCGTCGTTAAGGCTGTCATTAAAATCGGTCTTAAGCGAATAGGTCCTGCTTCTAAAATCGCTTCACGAGTTCCCATCCCTGTTTCACGAAGCTTATTAATATAATCAACGAGTACAATCGCATTATTGACCACGATCCCCGTTAAAATAAGCATACCAACGAGTGAACCAACTCCAAGAGGCTGGAAGGAGATAAGGAGGCCGAAAATAATCCCAATAGCTGTGAGTGGAACAGAAAACATAATGATAAACGGATAGAGAAATGATTCAAACTGTCCTGCCATAACCATATAAACAAGAACAATGGCAAGAGCAAGAGCACCGGACAATTTAAAGAAAGCATCATTCATTTGTTCATCTTGTCCACCAAAAGTGATTTTATATGAATTACCAGGGAGCGGAACGTCTTTGACTAGTTTTTCGCGAATTTCATCTGTAACCGTTCCAAGATCTCGACCCAATAGACTCGCCGTTATTTCTACTTGTCTTAATCGATCCGAACGTGTAATTTCCGATGGACCAAGCCCCCGTTTAATTTCGGCAACAGCAGAAAGGGGGATTTTTTCCCCAGTTTGAGTCTCGATTAATAGGCTAGATAGAGAATCAAGGGAATCTGTATATTTATCTTCAACTGCTAAGCGGATATCTAATTGATTGCCATCTCTTGCAAGATTGCTCGCTACAAGTCCTTTTGTGGCATTAGAAATCGTTGTTGAAATTTGTGAGCTGCCTATTCCATAGCTCGCAGCCTTCTCACGATCGATTAGAATTTGAACTTCTGGATTATTGGATTCGATACTCGAAGTTGGTTCTCTTACGCCATCGACTTCTGATAAGCTCTCCATCACATCATCCGAAAGTTCTTTCAAAACATCAAGCTCAGGTCCGATGATGTTAATTGAAATAGGAGCAGCGCTAAATCCAGAATCACTGGCAGATACAGAAATATCGGCGTTCGGTATACCTTTAAGCTTCTTTCGTATATCTTCGGCTACTTCTAAGTCAGATTGATCTCGCTCATTGATTGGAACGAGCAGGACGCTGTAGCTAGCCCGGTTCGTTTGACTGCCAGCTCCAACACTAAAGTTGTCGGTTCCTCCAGCTGTTAAATAGGATAAGTCAACTTCAGGAATCGACTTTAAGACGTTATCAATTTCCTCTGTGACGGTTTCAGTGGCGTCAAGCGAGCTTCCTGCAGGAAGGTTCGCTGATATATTCACAAAGCTCTGATCCTGTGCAGGAAGGAATTCTGTCCCAATAAAAGGCGTTCCGGCTGCTGAAATAGCAAGGAGCAGAACGGTAAAGCCGATTGTTTTTTTAGGATGAGACAGCGTTTTATCTAATACTCGACGATACCATTGATTAACCCGATCAAATTTAAGTTGAAAAATCGATTTGGATTCGTTTCGGTTCATCAGAAGAGATGATAATAGTGGCACAATAATAAGTGCTGTAAATAGAGACGCTAATAGTGAGAAGGTAACAGCTAGCGCTAATGGTTTAAAGAGCTGGGCTGCGAGCCCAGTAACAAATACAATTGGTAAGAATACTACAACTGTAGTGAGTGTAGATGCAATGATTGCACTACCAACTTCTTTCGTACCATCTACTGCCGCTTCTTTCAGTGATTTACCTTCCTGCCTTAGTCGGTAAATGTTTTCTAGAATAACAATAGAGTTGTCTACCATCATTCCAACTCCGAGCGCGAGGCCTCCTAGTGTTAGGAGGTTGATCGTTTGACCTGAGAAATACATTAAAATAAATGCACCCACGATCGAAATAGGTATTGATAAACCGATAATTAGCGTACTGCGAATATTGCGTAAGAACAGGTATAGAACGGCAGAAGCTAAAAGACTTCCAATAATAATATTCCATACAACAGCACGGATTGACTGATTAATAAATTTCGCCTGATCGAATACGGTTTTAATTTCCATGCTTTCTGGTAGGGAAGGCTGAATTTCTTCAAGCTTCTCATTAATTTGCTTCACTACTTGAACGGTGTTTGCTCCAGATTGTTTTTGAATTGAAAAACCAATCGCCGGCTCACCATTTAAGAAACTTTCTTGAACAGCAGGTTTCATCATTTCTTCGATTTCAACGAGCTGATTAAGTTTGACGGTACCATTCTGTGTTGGAACGGATAAGTTTTTTAAATCATCAACGGATTTAAACTCTCCTGTTACGCGAAGAGGCAGGTTTTTATTCTCTGTTTCAATAGATCCGCTTGGTAAGTTAAGATTTTCTGATCCAATGAGCTGCTGTAAGTTTGTAAGGGTGACGCCATATTGACTTAATTTATCTGGATCAGCAGTTAATCTAATTTCCTTCTCTAACTGACCTTCAATCGTAACAGCTGCAACCCCTGGTACTGAATCAAGTGAAGGTTTAATTTGATCTTCAATTACTTTCTTTACTGCAGTAAGATCTTCCTCCGATCCAGCCACTCCAAGTTGCATGATAGGAATATCACTTGGATTAAAACGCAATACTTTAGGAATTGGTACTTCAGAAGGTAGAGAGTCTCTAACTGCATCAATTTGTTCCCTCATATTTAACGTGGCAAAATCCATATCTGTTCCCCATTCGAATGAAACGAGGATCAGTGCACCACCATTTTGTGAGACGGACGATATACTTTCGACATTCGGTAGGGTTCCCATCACGTTCTCAAGAGGGGAGGCTAGTAAGTTCTCAACTTCTTCAGGACCAGCACCATCATATGTAACCGTTACGGCTGCAACAGGGAAAGTAAGATCGGGAAACAGATCAACTGGCATGTTACGTAGTGATACTGTTCCGATAATGAGGATGAAAATAATCACCATCCCCATAGCAATTGGACGAAAGACGGAAAGCTTAGCAATATTCATGTGTGTTCAACTCACTTCTGTACCTGGATTTCAGATGCTTCGTTTAGACGATCTTTACCTTTAGTGATGACTTTATCACCTTTTGAGAGACCTTTCGTAATTTGAATGCTTTCATCAGTCTCTGCTCCTAGCTCGACGTTAACTTGTTTCACTTTCTTTCCTTGTGGTGCGTAAACATACGTTTCATCATCACCATAGATAATTGAATCCTTAGGGACAGTTACAGCGTTCTCTATGACGTCTGTTTGTATGGTCGCAGTTGCTTTCATACCACCTTTAATTTTTAAATCTTTGTTTTCAATTGGAATCTCAATTAGAAATGAACCCGTTTGTTCATTTGCTGTAGGTGGGATCGCTTTTAATTTCCCATCAAAAGATCCATCGACACCGTCAAAAGTGATCTTCACTTCCTGATCTTTTTGTAACTGTGTAATTTGAAAGCTATTTACTTGAAAGGCAGCGTTAATCGGATTTAAATTCACGACGACCGCAAGCGGGGTGCTTGGCACGGCTGCAGCATTTTCTTCAGCATTGATTTGAGAAACGATCCCATTTATAGGTGATTCAATGGTAGTTGCATTTAGGACGTCCCTTGCCTGGTTAAGGCTTGCTTTCGTTTCGGACAACTGTGTTTCAAGCTGTGTCACATTACCTGCTGACATTGAAGGAACCTGGGCTGCAGCTTGGGATAATTGTGCCTGCTTTATGGTTACTTCAAGACTTTCCTTTAAAACATCAGCAGCTGTCACTTCTTCTGAATCAAGTTCATTAAGTAGCTGCTTAGATCGTTCGAGTGAAGCATTTAATTCATCTTGAAGATTTTTTAACTCTTGAGCACTTTTTTCTGCTTGTCCAGACAATTCTTGAGCCTGGCTAACGGCTTTTTCAAGCTCATTGACCGCATTCGTTAGCTGGTTGACATTTTCTCTCGCTGTAGAATCATCGAGAGAAGCAATGAGATCTCCTTTTTCCACAGAGCTTCCAACAGTCACGTTTATTTCTTTTACCTCGAGTGGAGAAGGGGCAGCGAGCGGGATCGTCACTCCAGGAGTAGCTTGTCCGGCTAATTCAAGTTCATTCGAAATGTTTTTTTGTTGAGCAGTAGCGACTTCAACTGGAATCGGTTCATTTGAAGTTTCTTCATTTGTAATTTCCTGTGTTGTACAAGCGCTTGCAAAGACGAGCATACTTACAAGAAACAGAGCCTTTTTCATATTATTCACCTCAGAATTAGTGTATCTCTTACGAATCGTATCATGTGAAGGAAACTTTTTTCAGATAAAAATCAAACATTTTTAAACAATAAAGGTTTGGGAGCGTGAAGAAGGGGTATATAGGAGTTAGACTTAACATAAATCATTTGTATAGTTATTGTATAGCTTTTATGTAATTTTTGTCATCCTCTATTTATTTGATAAGAATTGTAGTATAATACAAATTGTGAAAAGATAATTTTTCTAATGTAGATTTGACGTTTACTTATAGAAAGGAGCAATTCCTTATGGTAACACTCTATACATCACCAAGCTGCACATCTTGTCGAAAAGCGAAGGCGTGGTTGCAGGAGCACGATATTCCCTTTACAGAACGTAACATTTTTTCTGAACCTCTTACTATTGAAGAAGTGAAAGAAATTCTACGTATGACTGAAGACGGAACAGATGAAATTATATCAACTCGCTCAAAAACTTTCCAGGAATTGAACTTAAATCTTGATACGGTTTCTTTACAGGAATTGTTTGAGCTAATTAGCGAGCATCCAGGATTGCTTCGCCGTCCAATCATTTTGGATGAAAAAAGACTACAGGTTGGTTATAACGAAGATGAAATTCGTCGTTTCCTACCTCGCAAGGTTCGTACTTTTCAACTTCAAGAGGCACAGCGTCTCGTTAATTAATTAGCTTATAATAATGATGCTCGGTTTTAATTCATTCGAGTTAAAGGTTCATTAACAGAGCTACCTAATAAAAACTTCTACAGGAGATCCTGTAGAAGTTTTTTTGTAGCTCTTAATAAATGTAAAGAATGTTTCCTTTCACCTTCTTTACTAACCATCCTCCAACAATCACAACGAGAAGAAAAATAATCTCGATGGCCACTTCCATGGAAGGGTATGTATAAAAGAAGGTTTTTAATTCTGCTGCGCTTGTTAACATCCTTGCAGAAGTAAAAGCTAAAATGCCGGCGCCAATATAAATTAAAACAGGAAAATGATCAAGGGCATGCATGATCATTCTACTACCCCATACGATAATAGGGATAGAGATGAATAATCCAAAAACGACAAGCGGCAGTTTCCCCTCGGATGCACCAGCGATCGCTAGTACATTATCGAGCCCCATAATGAGATCTGCTATGACGATGGTTCGAATGGCTCCCCAAAACGAAAAGGTGGATTGGACCGATTCATTACTTTCACTATCGATTACCAATTTGAAGGAAATGTAGAGAAGAAAGAGGCTACCAACAATTAATAAGAAAGGGAGCATCAATAAATAGACAGCGACAATGGTTAGTGCTATTCTAAGTCCAACAGCAATGGCTGTTCCCATCATGATGGCTTTGTTGCGATGAGAATCGGGGAGATTACGACACGCGAGGGCGATTACAACTGCGTTGTCACCACCTAGGACGATATCAATACCGATAATAAACAGAATCTGTGTCATGGTTTCTAAGGTAAGCAAGGAATCCACTCCCGAATAGCGAATTTTTAATCATATGACAGGAGCACTTTAGGGCAAGCTATACACATAAATAAATATATCGTGTATATGGTTTAATATGAGTGAAAAAATCAAACGATTTTTTATTTCCATTCTTTGATGGTTTATCATAGAATGGTATTACAAGAGAAAAAGTGGTTAAACTCAAGCCACTTAAGGGAAAGAGAAAATTAGGAGTATCCCAGAGGGAATAGCCTTCCGGTTAACTAAACAGGAGGGAGAGAGTGCACATGGAAATCGAACGCGTCAATGCGAATACTTTAAAATTCTTTATTACGTATAGAGATATTGAAAATAGAGGGTTCGATCGAGAAGAAATTTGGTACGACAGAGAAAGAGGAGAAGAATTGTTCTGGGAAATGATGGACGAAGCGCATCAAAGGGAACAGTTTTCACTTGAGGGTCCACTCTGGATACAAGTTCAAGCACTTGAAAAGGGTCTTGAAATCATTGTGACACGTGCACAAATGTCAAATGACGGGTCCAAACTTGAACTTCCGATGTCAGAGGATAAGCAGCTTGATCTTCCGCTCGATGAAAATATGGATAAAATTCTTGATGATAAATTTGCGCTTCAGAATAATTTAGATCCAGAAGACGAGCCTGAACCGTTAGAAGGTGAAGAGCTTTCCTTTATGATCGGATTTAGAGACTTTGAAGATGTGATTTCATTGTCACACGGATTTGATTCAACTGGAGTTGAAAATGGATTGTATCATTATGAGGACCGTTATTATCTCCATGTTGTCTTCGACGAAACATTGATAGAAGAAGATCAGGACAACCGATTGAGTCAGCTGTTAGAATACGGATATGAAACAGACCTGACCATTCACCGCATTCATGAATACGGTAAGGAGATTCTCTCTGAGCAGGCTCTTGAACAACTCCGCGGACACTTCCCACTCTTATAAGGTGAGGCCGATTTCTATGGAAATCGGCTTTTTTTTATTTCTTCATTTCTTTAAGGGGACGAATCATCCTTTGTGGTTAAACCGGTTATCTTATTCAAATAAATATAGAAAGTGTAGAGGGATGTTTCTCTAGGAAGAGAATTATTGTTAGGAACGAATAAAAGAGAGGTGTTGTGATGTTAACTGCTTCAACTATAAATGGATCATTACTCAATCTTGCCGACCGTTGCTTCAGCCTTGATGAGCTACGGAAATTAAGGCGTTCCACACCCTATTATTGTCCTGGGTGCCGTGAGCGGGTTGTGATGAAGCTAGGTGAAAAAAAGATATGGCATTTTGCCCATCAAGGGTCCCCGCCTTGTGAAATGGAATGGGAACGGGAATCTAATTATCACTTAACCGGTAAACAACAGCTTTATAATTGGCTAAGAGAAGATCATCAGGATGTGCAATTAGAACATGTGTTAATTGCCTCTAATCAGCGCCCCGATTTATTTCTCCCCTCATCTTGTACGGCGGTTGAATTTCAATGTGCCTCAATAGAAGCGAGACTGCTTACGAAACGATCACATGATTATAACGCTACAAACATTCATGTGACATGGATTCTTGGAGCAAAGCGCCTCAAGCGAATATATTCCCTCATCCACACCCTTTCAGCTATGGACTGGGCAGCAGCATCCCACCATAGAGGTTCTCCGTCCATTTACTATTATTGCCCAGAAGAACGTACCTTCGCGAATCTAACCATCCACTATAGCTTAACCCCTACAAAATTCATCTGTACAACCACTTATCACAGCGCTTCAACTAATTCTTATTTCGATTTATTTAAGTCTCATTCTCCTTTTACTATTCATGAATCCGTGCCCATATGGTTTAAGCAAAAACAAATTTGGCGTCAAAATCCCCATGGTGAAAAATCATTCATTTATTACTTCTTGCGTAAACGACTCTATCTTAGCGGAAAGTCTATTCGATTTTTCCCTTCCGAAGCTGGAATTCCATCTTCGCAAAACTACTGGATTGAAACCCCCTCTTATTTATGGCAAACGTGGATTATTATTTGCTTTCTTTCTTTAACCCCTCAAAATAAATCATTCTCTATGCAGTCATTAATAAATGCCTTCCAACAAGTAATCGATGCTACTCTTATTAAAGTAAGATATAGTCCGCACATGGTTCAGGGGGAAGGGGTATCAGCGGCACTAAAAGGGTATGTTGATCAATTAATTCGGTTAAAAGTTTTGAAAGAATGGGATAATGAACGATATGAAAAGCTTTATCAACCTGAGGTTCATCAGCAAGTTGAGCAATGCACTAAAAAAGATCATGAAATTCTCGGGAAACTTGTGTGAAACTGCAACGTTTGTCGAGCGAAATTGTAAGCATCCTTTGAGGAATATGGTACGATAATGTATGTGAGGTAATTATTTGATGGAGGTGTCTAATGATGGAAGAGAAAAAAGTAAACGCTCTACCTAAACGAGACGAAATTCCAGTAGAAGATACTTGGGATCTTGAAGCCATTTACGAAAACGATCAAAAATGGGATGAGGAATTTAAAGAAATAAAAGCACTTCTCCCGGAGATGGAAGAATACAAAGGGAAGTTAGCCGATTCTGCAGATACGCTTTATGCGGCCCTTCAAAAACAAGATGAAATTACAATTAAGCTTGGCAAGCTGTATACATATGCCCATATGCGCTATGATCAAGATACGACAAACTCCCATTACCAGGGTCTTAATGATCGTGCAGCTAATCTTGCGACGCAGGTGAGTAGTGAGCTCGCTTTTGTTGTACCAGAAATTCTAAGCGTACCCGAAGAAACCATCAAGCAGTATTTGAACGAAAAGAAAGAACTGAAACTTTATGAGCAAGCATTAGACGAAATCAATCGAGAGCGTCCGCACGTTTTATCTAAGGAAGAAGAAGCCATTCTGGCTGGTGTTAGCGACGTAACGAATAGTTCAAGCAACACGTTTGGTATGTTAAATAATGCAGATATGAAGTTTCCAACGATTAAGGATGAGAATGGGGACGAAGTGGAAGTTACACACGGACGCTACATTCGTTTTCTTGAGAGTAGCGACCGACGTGTAAGAAAAGATGCGTTCAAGGCAGTCTATGAAACGTATGGGAAATTCAAGAATACTTTCGCTTCGACACTAAGTGGAACAGTTAAGAAAGACAATTATTATGCTAGCGTGCGTAATTATGATTCGGCAAGACAAGCTGCACTTGATAGTAATAACATTCCAGAAGACGTCTATGACAACCTTGTGGAAACAGTGCACAATCGCCTTGATCTATTGCATCGCTATGTAAACCTTCGAAAGAAAGCACTTGGTCTTGAGGAAATTCATATGTATGATCTCTATACACCACTTGTACCAGAAGTAAAGATGGAGGTTTCATATAAAGAAGCGAAAGATTATATTCTCAAAGGATTAGCTCCGCTCGGAGAAGAGTACAAAGAGATCTTAGAGGAAGGCTTCTCAAACCGATGGGTAGATGTGCAAGAAATCGTAGGTAAAAGAAGTGGGGCTTACTCTTCAGGTACGTATGGAACACGTCCATATATTCTAATGAACTGGCAAGATAACGTGAATAATTTATTTACGCTCGCTCACGAGTTCGGCCATTCGGTTCATAGTTATTACACAAGAGAAAACCAACCTTATCCTTACGCAAATTATTCCATTTTTGTAGCTGAAGTTGCTTCAACAACAAATGAATCGTTACTCAATCATTATTTGCTCGAAAACACTTCAGACAAAAAGGAAAAGCTTTATTTATTAAACCACTATCTAGAAGGATTCAGAGGAACCGTATTTAGACAAACGATGTTTGCTGAGTTTGAGCATGCGATTCACAAAAGAGCGCAAGATGGTGAGCCGTTAACGCCAGATCTTCTTTCTTCGATCTACTATGATCTTAACAAAACGTATTTTGGTGACGATCTTGTGATCGATGATGAAATTGCACTTGAGTGGGCGCGTATTCCTCATTTCTATTACAATTACTATGTATTCCAATATGCGACTGGATTTAGCGCAGCTGCATCCCTCTCAAATCAAATTCTTGAAGAAGGCGATGAAGCCGTCTCAAGATACATTGATTTCTTAAAAGCAGGAAGCTCAGATTATCCGATTGAGGTCTTGAAAAAGGCCGGAGTAGATATGACTTCTTCTAAACCAATCAGTGACGCACTAGATGTATTTGAATCCATTCTTAACGAAATGGAAAATCTGTTATTCGAAGACGAATAGGTTGCATAAACTAAGCCGCTAAAAAGCCTTCTCTACTACTAGAGAAGGCTTTTTTTAGCGGTTAAATCCTTTGAATTGGTTTCTGGAATTGTACATGCTAACGGTAAAAAGAATAGAAAGAAACAAAAGAGCTCCACCAATAGGCACAGGAATAAATCTTAATAATCCCATGATAAACATGACAAAGCTAACGATGATGAGTGCCGCACCTAGTAAGATGAGAAAACGCGTCATGAATTTCCCTCCTCGTATTATAGTTATGAGAAATGATGAAGCATATACTTACTTGGAAGGGGAGAGGTAAATGAATGGTAAGAACAAAAAAGAATGAACCATGCTGGTTCATTCTTTTTTTGAAGCCCGATCTTAACTTTTTACAGTGCGCCAGAAACATCCATGTTTCGCGGGCACTTTCTCTACCATTTGCTTCAAGGCGAGCTTCTTCATAGCGGCATCTGCCTCGTCGCAACTCATGTCGTAAACGACCGCCACTTCTTTTGTTGCGACAAAGTGATAGCGGTCCATGAATTCATCTAGCGACGGAAGAGGCTCTGGCGTTGGTGTTGTTTTAAGCATTTCTGTCAGAATTCTAACATACACATCATAATCATAAAGTCCTGTAATTTTAAGACCTTCTTCTTCAATATTTTCATTGAAGAAAACAAGGGTAGGAAGTTCATTTACTTCCATTTCTGAAGAGATCTTTAAGTCACATTGAAATGCTTTTACAGCAGCTTGTGAGTGAAGATCTTTCTGGAATTCTTCTACATCAAGTCCGGTTTCTTTTGCTGCTTGAACTAGATTTTCTTCTTTTGTCATGTTTTGCTTTTGGATAAAAAGAAGTTCTCTCATTTTCCTTAGGAAACGAAATCCTGGAAGCTTTCCCTGAAGCTCTGCAGCCTTGATAGCAATTGATGCGATATAAGGGGTATCCATAGGGTCCTCATACCACAAATCACCGTCACAGGACATCCCAGAGCGACTGGCTGTACGTTCCCAACGCTCAGCGACATCAGCGTGTGTTGTGATGCCTTCATTTTTTCGTTTAAACGAGTTAAATGATTTTATATTACCGCCAACTAGATGTCTAATGCGGAAGGTATGTCCATATTCTAGGTGTAATTTCTTAATGATCGGTTCGAGACCCCAGCAGTCAGGACAAAGCGGATCAATGAATGAATAGATCTCGATAGGTTTACCTTTTTGAGATGTAGTCGTGCAAGCTGTATCGGATTGTCCATTTGGATTGTAAGAATCGCAATAGGAACCAGTAGCATTCGGTGTCAATTCGATTCTCCTTTCTCTTCCTGATCACCCGAGTTAACCATATGATGAGCAGTGAACGTTAACCTTGTTAGGAGATGTTCTCGTAAATCTTCGTCTAGTTCAACCTCATCCATTGCTAACTCCATGCAAGAAAGCCATGCTGTCGCACGTTTGGGTGTTATCTCGAATGGGAGATGCCTCGCTCTTAACATAGGGTGCCCATGTTCTTCGGAATATAGAGGCGGCCCTCCGAGAAATTGAGTTAGGAATTGAGTTTGTTTTCTAGCTGTTTCAGTTAAATCATCTGGAAAGATAGGTTTTAATTCGGGATGCTGTGAAACCCGATTATAAAAAGCAGTCACTAGCCGTTCAAGCTGCGCACCGCCGATATGATCATACATGTTTTGTTTCATATTCATTTTCCCCTTTGGAAGGTAGAACTTAATTACAATTTCATTTTAGCAACCTCCCTACGTAACAGCAAATAATCCGATTTGAAATCATTGCCAAACAAAAAGAACAGGACCGTTTAGGCCTGTTCTTGGGATGCTAGGAAGAATCGAAGAATCTTATTATTTGTCTTTCTCTTTGGAATTTGATGCTGATGAAGAAGGGACGTGAAGGCACGCTCTCCTGTCGTGAAATCAGAGACTTCAAACTCAAGTTCGAAATCTTCTCTCCCTAGGTATTCACTATGGTCGAGGACGAGCAGTCCGTGAGTCGTTTGGTATTCAGCTCTATGTGTCGTTAATCGTCCTAAGTGGTGGAGCGGAGATAGAATTCCTAGTTCGTTTAGCTGCGATGCTACTTCTCCATCAGGAAGTGTGCCGTCCTTCTTGATCTCTTCAAAGGTTTCTTGCGATACGGCTTGATGTGTCTCAAGCAGTCCTTCCTCGGCAGGCTGCTTTAATGTTAATACGAATTTGTCATTCTTGTTTCTAATGCGTAACGCAGCTCCTTTTTCACGAATCATAAAATTCTTTGTATCAAAATAATCATTCGTTTGTGTTTTAATGTTCTCTCCTAATTTATAAGAATCAAGCAAAGAGGCATACTCTTCTTTTGTGAGCATATTTTTAAATTCGATTTCTACTTCCTGTGCCATAAGTAAACCCTCCATTTAGATGAATATAAAAGAATTATGGCATATGTCTTTATTCAGAACAACAACGGTGAAATCTCCCACTGCATTGTGATAAACTATTAGGTGATACATACTTGGAAATAACGAAAGGAGAGGTATTTGTGCCAGAACAATACTACATCATTACAGGGGAATTATCAGATCACACACTTACCTTTGGTCTGAATGAAAAAGTGGACCTTACTTCCTATACAGCTACTGGAAATATGTTAGTGGATTCCGACTCCTTGTCATTTGTGTATTTACTCGATGGGGGAGAAGGGTATACATATATTCGTTTCCAAGAGGAAGTATGGCCAATGTTAGCAAACGTGCTCAATCAGGACGTGAACGTGGTTGTTACTTCCGAGGATGACACATCTATAGAACTTACTCACCTAAAAGAGGAACTTTCCTATCTTGTTGAGAATATTAAAGATAATTCGAATTATGGAGAAGTGATGAATCAAGCTGTTGAGAAAGTATTCCTAACAGCGTCATAATAGATATCGTCGTTGGTGGTGGTTGGATGAAAAATTGGGAAGAATTTTTAGCACCGTATAAACAAGCAGTAAATGAATTGAAAGTGAAATTGAAAGGCATTCGAGAGCAATTTGAAAAGGCGGATGATCATTCACCTGTTGAATTTGTTACTGGGAGAGTAAAGCCGATTTCAAGTATTCTTGATAAAGCCAAAACGAAACACATACCGCTCAATAGACTGCAGGAAGAAATGCATGATATTGCAGGTGTTCGTGTGATGTGTCAGTTCGTAGAAGATATTAATAAAGTCATTCATCACCTTCGTGGTAGAAAAGATTTTGATATCGTTGAGGAACGAGATTATGTGACGAATCAGAAAGTAAGCGGCTATCGATCATACCATGTGGTCGTTCAGTATCCAGTTCAAACGATTCAAGGAGAACAAATGCTGCTCGTTGAAATACAAATTCGAACACTTGCTATGAATTTCTGGGCGACAATTGAGCATTCTTTGAATTATAAATACAATAAGAAAATACCTGATGATGTCAAAAAGCGCCTCCAACGAGCCGCTGAAGCAGCTTCCAAACTTGATGATGAAATGTCTGAAATTCGCGGTGAGATTAAGGAAGCTCAGAAAATATTTATGCAAAAGAAAGAAAATGAACAAAAAGAAAGCTGAAAACTAAACTAGACGAGGTGCCTAAATTGAAATTTGCGGTAAAGTCAAAAGGGGATCAAACCTCCAATCAACTTCAGCAGCGCATCAAAAATTATTTACGTGATTTCGATCTGGACTATGATGAAGCAGAACCGGATATTGTCATTTCGGTTGGCGGTGATGGGACACTACTACACGCTTTTCATCATTATCAAGATCGCCTGGATCAAACAGCCTTTGTAGGTGTTCATACTGGACACTTAGGTTTCTATGCGGACTGGACCCCTGAAGAAGTCGAAAAGCTCGTCATCCATATTGCAAGGACTCCTTTTCAAATTGTAGAATATCCATTGCTTGAAGTAACGGTTCGCTATTTAAATAGTTCCAAAGAGAACCGCTATCTTGCGCTAAATGAATGTACAGTCAAAAGTGTAGAGGGATCTTTAGTGATGAATGTTGAAATAAAAGGTGATCTGTTTGAAACGTTTAGAGGAGACGGTCTCTGTATTTCAACGCCATCTGGTAGTACAGCCTATAATAAAGCGTTGGGCGGGGCGATCATTCATCCTGCACTTCCTTCCATTCAACTTTCAGAAATGGCATCTATCAACAATCGCGTCTTTCGTACTGTAGGATCTCCACTTGTGCTTCCGCAGCATCATACGTGTCTTCTGCGACCGGTGAACGATGCTGACTTTCAAATTACGATTGACCATCTGTTCTTATTGCAACAAGATGTAAAGTCCATTCAATATCGAGTAGCAGAAGAGAAGGTAAGATTCGCGCGTTTTAGACCGTTTCCTTTCTGGAAAAGAGTAAAGGAATCATTTGTCGATGAAGTATATTAAAGCGAGGCAGTACTGTTCATGAGTTGAACGGTGCTGTTTTTTTCGCTCTATTACAAAAGAATGCCTATCATGAAAAATTTTATAATACACGAGGTGAGTTTGCTTGAGCGTTAGAATGACGTGGAACGTAGAAGAGAAGGATGAAGGGATGCTGCTAAGGGAATTCCTTCTTACGGAAAAGAATTTATCAAGAAGTATGTTAACAGATATTAAATTCAATGGAGGACAACTTACGGTTAATAACATCAATCAAACCGTTAGAGCTGTCTTAAGGAAAGACGATACGGTGGAAGTCTTATTTCCAAAAGAAACTGTGAGCGAAACGATGGTAGCTAAAGAGATGGAACTTCGTATTTGTTATGAGGATGAGCACTTTTTACTTATCAATAAGCCAGCAAGCCTACCGACGATTCCATCTCGTCATTCAAAAGAATCACTCGCAGAGGGTGTTCTCTACTATTATCATTCGCATAAGCTAGATCGAACGATCCACGCTGTTAATCGTTTGGATCGAGATACATCTGGACTCGTTTTATTTGCGAAGCACCGCTATGCACATGACCTTCTTTCAAGACAGCAGAAAAACAAAGAGATGAAACGACAATACGTTGCACTTGTTCATGGAGAAGTTAAAGGAGAAGGTGAAATCGATGCGCCAATAGGGAGGAAAGAGGGGAGTATCATTGAAAGGGCCGTTCGTCCTGATGGACAACACGCATTAACGAGTTACCGCACAATAAATCATTATAAAGGATTCTCCCTTCTTGAATTATCGCTAAAAACGGGGAGAACCCATCAAATTAGAGTTCATATGTCTTATCTTGGTCATCCGCTCTTAGGGGATGATCTCTATGGTGGAACGCATGCATTAATAAATAGACAAGCGTTACATAGTGCGAAGCTTGAGTTCTATCATCCTTTCCTAGAAAAAAAACTCCGGTTTGTTTCAGAGCTTGAAGAGGATATGTTATGTCTCATTCGAAAGAAGTGAATTTCTCAGGAGCATAAGGCATTGATGATTGAACAGAAGTTGTTTTCAATTCCGGATAGCTAAGCGAAGTCAGTTTGCCTCCAAACACGCATCCTGTGTCAATGTTTATTGTATGATTCACCCATCTTGGTTCTTTCACTGGAGTGTGCCCATAAACAATAAGAGATTCTCCGTTATAATGCTTAGCCCAGTCTCTTCGAATAGGCATGCCGTTCGGATGAGACTCTCCTGAAATGTCGCCGTAGAGGACAAATGTTTTTACTTTTTTCCCAACTTGTCCGATATAATGTTCAGGTATTCCCGCATGTGCAGCAATTATTTCCCCGTCATCGAGGGATAAATAGAGTGGTGCATGTTCATAAAGAGAGATAAATTGACTTTTCACAGCCTCTTTCTCATCATTTGGGAGAGCATTTAGTTCAGCAACTGTTGTCTCCAGTCCATGTGTTTGCTGAACGTTTCGGCCGATAAAATACCGATAAAGCTTATTACAATGGTTCCCAGGGCAATAGTAAGCCTGTCCGGTGCTAACGAGTTGTGAGACTACGTCAATCACAGCAAGAGATTCTTTTCCACGATCGGTGATATCACCAGGAAAGACGAGTTTTCTGCTGTCAGGATGGACGGGAATTCCCCTTTCCCATGAATATCCGATTCGTTTGGTTAGTTCTTTCAGTTCTTTATAACATCCGTGTATATCGCTGATAATGTCTAACAATTGGCACCCTCCTATCTCAT
Source organism: Anaerobacillus sp. 63XJN7_5_ISO-PGPR-S23-430 (assembly GCF_056173695.1). Taxonomy (NCBI): domain Bacteria; kingdom Bacillati; phylum Bacillota; class Bacilli; order Caryophanales; family Bacillaceae; genus Anaerobacillus; species Anaerobacillus sp. 63XJN7_5_ISO-PGPR-S23-430. The sequence continues at coordinate 1,621,109 of NZ_CM149686.1, forward strand.
CTCTTTATCATTACCCTATTGGACGAGTATGTATCAAGGTTAAAGGCCAAATAAAAAAACCTGCCATATTGGCAGGTTATTCAAACATATACGTTTTCGTTCGAGATCGGACGTTTAATACGAGCCCGACTGCAATCATGTAGGTTAAAAGTGCACTTCCTCCATAGCTTACGAATGGTAATGGAATACCAGTTATCGGCAATATTCGAATAGTCATTCCAATGTTTTGGAATACCTGGAATGTTAGCATCCCGATAACGCCTGCGCACAAATAGCTTCCGAAGGACTCATTGCTTTCAAGGGCTGTATGAATCATTCGGTAAATTAGCATGAAGAAAATGGAGATCGTAATACTTGCTCCGATGAATCCGAATTCTTCTCCAATCACAGCAAAAATAAAGTCAGTGTGCGCTTCAGGGAAGTAAACAGTACCGTTAGCGTATCCTTTCCCTTCTAATTTACCAGAGCCGATGGCAAGGATCGCTTTCGTCGCTTGATAGCCTGCATCTGTATACTCTTCAGGAGCAAGCCAGCCATAGAAGCGAGCGAGCTGGTATTCATCAAGTAAGTAGGCTTTAAAGAAGGCCGGAAACTTAAAGAAAATAAAGACAAGAGCAGATATTCCTGCAACCCCTAGTAAACTTAAAAGAGAGAGAAGTCGCCAGCGTACGCCTGATACCAATGTAATACTAACAACAATAGCGGTAAAAACCATCGCTGTTCCGAGGTCAGGCTGGGCCATAACGATAAGAAGAGGTGCAGCTGCCACACCGAAAATTTTGGCTAATAACAAAAGGTCTGTTTGAATGGTTTTTGTTGGATTTTTTTCATGATGATTCACCGCTGTAGAAGCGATCGTAATAATTAAGAAAATTTTCATAAACTCTGATGGCTGTACACTTCCTAAACCAGGAAGCACAAACCAGCTTTTTGCCCCATTTCGAATCGGAGCAATTTGATAACTTCCAATATACTCAGGACTAACCGCAAGCAAGATTAGAAGAAGAATTCCAAATCCATAGAGATACCAGGATAATTGTTTAAAGCGATCAAAATCAATGACCAGTGTGAGCGAGAGGACAAACGCACCAACGAAATACCACGTTAGCTGTCTTCCTGCGAAGTTGAAGTTTTTTAATTCTCCAGGTAGTGACGCCTGGGCACTATAAATAGCGACAGTACTAATGCACATCAGGAGAAAGACAAAGAATAAAAGTGTGAAATCTATTTGTTGCCATGGTGTTTGATTGTCATTGTTCATGATATAATCCTTTCTAAAGAAAAGCGTTCCTTCTTTTAATCACAATTCCTATCTTATCTGAAATCCTTCCATTTGCAAATCGGTTCCTGTATTTATTTTTGACAAAATAACTACACACCGACTAAGATAGGAAGGTAATTTTACTTTATGACACTGATAAGTAGAAAAAACGTTCATCCTTAGAAAAGCTTATCGGAAATAAACGATAAATGATATAGCCATATTTGAGTATTTACGCACTTTGTTACTAAAACATCAAGGAGGTGTGCAGAGTGGCTTACCAGGAGCAAGAAACGCAAGCTTTGTACGAAGCACTTATTCATCATTTAGAACAAGAAAGAATCGATGCCTTTCGAGAATTGTTTCTAGATATTCACCCTTATGAACAGTCTCAATTCTTCTTAACCGTATCAGAACAAATCAGGCTGCTTGTGTACACCTATTTATCACCAAGAGAAATGGCCGAAATCTTTCAGAATTTTGATATTGAAGAGCAAGAAGAATACATTTCGGAGATGGAGCCAGCTTATGCAGCTAAAATGCTTGCAGAAATGTATGCCGATGACGCAGTAGACGTATTAAATGAACTAAATCCTGAACAGATTGCAAGTTACTTAACCATTATGGATGATGATGCAGCTGACGAAATTAAAGAACTTCTTCATTATGAAGAAAAAACAGCTGGTAGTATCATGACAACAGAATTTGTATCGATTCGAGCACACCAAACGGTGAAGCGAGCGATGCAAATACTGAGACGTGAAGCACCTGAAGCAGAGACGATCTACTATATATTCGTATTAGATGAACAGAAAAGGCTCGTCGGGGTTATTTCTCTTAGAGATTTAATTATTGCAGAAGAAGATACGTTAATAGAAGAGATTATGAATGAGCGGGTTGTTTCCATTTCGGTCGGTGAAGATCAGGAAGAAGCCGCTAGAATTATGAGAGATTATGATTTTCTAGCACTTCCGGTTCTCGACTTCCAAAACCATTTGCTCGGTATTATCACACACGATGATATTGTTGACGTTATTGAGGAAGAAGCTTCAGAGGACTATTCAAAGCTTGCGGCTATTTCAGATGACGGTTCGTTTGATCGTAATCCATTCTCATCAGCGAAAAAAAGGTTGCCATGGCTTATTATTCTCCTGTTTCTTGGAATGATGACAGCAAGCTTAATTGGACAGTTTGAGGTAACCCTTGATAAAGTCCCATTGCTAGCGGTATTTATTCCACTTATTGCAGGAATGGCAGGTAACACAGGAACACAAGCGCTTGCTGTTGTTGTAAGAGGTCTTGCTACTGGAGATTTTGAAGAGAATAGTAAGTGGGCGTTAATAGTAAGAGAAGCAGGAACTGGACTAATTACCGGTGCAACGTCAGGTATTCTCGTCACCATTATTATTTTCTTGTGGAAAGGAACCTTTTTACTTGGCTTATTAGTTGGTTTTTCGTTATTATTTACGTTGATTGTTGCCACTCTTGCTGGTGCGCTAGTCCCACTCTTAATGCACAAACTTAACATAGACCCTGCGGTTGCTTCAGGGCCGTTCATTACAACTATTAATGATATTATCAGTATACTTATTTATTTTGGAATGGCGACTGCATTTATGAGTCAATTAGTCTAAAGATTAATTGACAATGCAGACGTTTGAAGGAGGAAAGAAATGGAACACGGTGCATCCGTATCATCACTTGTTATCGTAGTCGTAATCGCATTTTTAATACCGTTTATCTTACACCGCTTCAGACTGAACTTTTTGCCAGTCGTAGTTGCCGAGATTATCGCCGGAATTTTCATTGGACAAAGTGGATTTAACCTTGTTCAAGGAGATACTTGGCTTGATACGCTATCAACTCTTGGTTTTATCTTCTTGATGTTCCTAAGTGGTCTTGAGATCGATTTCTCGGTTTTTGCGAGTAAAAAGAAAAAAGTAAAGCTACCAAGCGGTAAACTCGAACCGAATCGTGTTCTCGTCTCGTTTATCGTCTTTATTTTTGTATTTCTTGTATCGTACCTATTGTCTCTTCTATTCGTTGTACTTGGGTATACGGATAATGCCTTCTTTATGACGTTAATCATTTCAACCATATCGCTTGGTGTAGTGGTTCCTACGTTAAAAGACGCAAACATAATGAAGAGTAGTATCGGTCAAACGATTCTATTAATCGCCGTTATAGCTGACTTGGCTACAATGATTTTACTGGCGATCTTTGTTTCCCTGAATTCAGGGGGAGAAGGGAACATGTGGCTGCTTCTCATACTCTTTGGAGCAGGAATTTTGCTTTATTTCCTTGGGGCTTACTTCCGACATCTTTCCTTTATCGAGACGATGTCCAAGGGGACCATTCAAATTGGTACGAGAGCCGTCTTTACGTTAATTATTGTATTAGTCGGTATCTCTGAAACGGTTGGAGCGGAAAATATCTTAGGTGCCTTTCTTGCCGGTGCACTCGTTTCCTTGCTCTCACCAAATACGGAACTCGTGCAAAAGCTCGATTCATTTGGATATGGCTTTCTCATTCCTATTTTCTTCGTAATGGTTGGGGTAGAGCTAGATATCTGGTCACTTTTCCAGGATCCTAAAGTGTTAATTCTTATTCCATTACTGTTGATTGCGCTCTTTGCTTCAAAATTAGTGCCCGTTGTTGTATTGAAAAAATGGTATGATACGAAAACGGTTCTCGGTTCTGGCATGTTGCTAACATCAACGCTTTCTCTCGTTATTGCAGCAGCTGAAATCGGAGAACGAATTGATATCATTGATGATCAGCTGTCATCTGCTTTAATCTTAGTGGCGATTATGAGCTGTATTCTAGCACCAATTCTTTTCAAGAAACTAATGCCGAAGCCAGAAGAAAGCTCTCATGCGAAGAAGCTGGCGATCATCGGAGCAAACCAAATCACTTTGCCTATCTCGCTGGAACTTAATCCTGCTAATTATGAAACATCGATTTATCATACGAAGCAGGAGAAAGTGGACTCTGAGAAACAAAGCAGTCATTTTAAAGTAATTGAGCTTTCGGATTATAGCATTGATACACTAAAGAAAAGCTCTGTCTTCGATGCCGATATCCTCCTCATTTCTTCTGGAGATGATGAAACGAACTCGGATATTGCGGTATTCGCGAAAGAATATGGAACAGATCGCGTCATTGCTCGAATTGAATTAACAGAAATAGCCGATCAGCTAAGAGAGCTTAATATTGATGTATTCTCTGTTTTCTTCTCAACAAAAGCCTTGTTAAAAGCGCTCATCGAGTCTCCTGGAGTCGTTAATATCTTCACTCGTGAAGAAAATGCGCTATATCAAATTAACATGAACAATGTGGAATACAACGGTGTGCCACTGCGTAGCTTCCCATATCTCGGTGATACGATCATAGTACGTATTTTCCGAGGTAAGGATTCGATTGTCCCTCATGGTGACACTGAGCTCCGAATTGGTGATCGCTTAATTGTGACAGGAAGTAGCGATAGTGTAGAAGAAGTTCGAACGTTGCTAAGTTATTAATTTTCAGCCCCTTCTCTTAGAGAGAGGGGGTTTTTTACGTTTATATGAAGGGAGCATAAATGCGACGAACAAGGTGATACTTTTTACCATACGGTTATGAATGGAGGGTGAAGGTAAATGGATGTTGAAAGTCCGAAAGTGGTTTGTCCTGTATGTAAAGGAAGTTGTGATATGGAAGAATCTCTTACAGCTCAGTCAAATCAAAACGTCATATTTGAGTGTCCAATATGCGGTTATGAGAGACGAAATATTCAAACAAGTAAAGGTTGAAGAAATCCACATGGTGCATGTTCACTAAAGCATGTTATACTTAGGACGTGGTGCTAATAACTAATAATAAATTCGAGGAGGAGCATGGATATGAACCTGTCTCTTGAGAACCGTACATATGTTGTCATGGGCGTTGCAAACAAACGAAGCATTGCCTGGGGAATTGCGCAGGCGCTAAGCAGTGCCGGTGCTAGATTGATTTTTACTTACGCAGGTGAGCGTCTTGAGAAGAATGTTCGCGACCTTGCTGGAACGCTAGATCGTGATGATTCTATTATTTTACCGTGTGATATTACGAATGATGAAGAAATCGAAGCGACATTCGCTCAGATTAAAGAAGAAGTTGGTGTTATTCACGGACTTGCTCACTGTATCGCCTTCGCGAAAACAGAAGAATTAAAGGGCGAGTATCTTGAAACGACGCGCGAAGGTTTCTTGCTAGCGCATAACATTAGCTCATATTCACTCACAGCTGTTTCAAAAGCAGCTCGTCCACTTATGACTGAAGGAGGAAGCATCCTTACGATGACTTACCTTGGTGGCGAACGTGTTGTGAACAACTACAACGTCATGGGCGTAGCAAAAGCCTCGCTTGACGCAAGTGTGAAATACCTTGCGAACGACCTTGGAAAAGACAACATCCGTGTAAACGCGATTTCGGCTGGGCCAATCCGTACACTTGCTGCAAAAGGAATTAATGATTTCAACTCTGTAATTAAAGAGATTGAAGAGAAATCTCCGATGCGTCGTACTGTAACGAAAGAAGACGTCGGAAACACAGCGCTATTCTTAATGAGTGATCTTTCTGGTGGAATTACTGGTGAGATGATTCATGTGGATAGTGGATATAATATTATCGCGACATGATTGAAAAAACCACGACATTTGTCGTGGTTTTTTTTATGCTTGATCAGCGATTGAGATGCCACTTAATGAATTTGTATCAACAATATAAACCTGTGGAGATACGTCATTACAAGATTCATAAGTGAATTTTGCACAGTTAGTTTTATGATTATAGCTAACGAGTGTAAAAGGTGTTGGCCCTTTTATTCCTGTTTCAAGCATAACAAACCCTGCTGTACCTTTCATTTGAAGATAAACCTGTGGTCTTCTAGGAAGTAGCAATTCATGATGGTGGTGCGCTAGTTCTTTCAAGAGAGAAGAGATGCAATCGTGTTCTTTCTTATCATGCTTTTCCTCACACTTTGAATGGTGTTCCTCTTTTTCACACTTGCAATTACAGTGTACTTCTAATTTCCATTCTCCATCATGCTTCGTCCATTTTGAATGATGGTCGTCCTTATCGCATTTGCATTTACGCTGCTTATCTTCGTCTTTCTTATCGCACTTTGAATCATGCTTACGATCCCACTTAGAATCGTAATATTTTTTACTCTTTGGACAGAATTCATCTGAGAATAAAGTACTCAATTAATCGACATCCTTTCTAAACATATTTACCCGATACTGAAAAGGTCAGGTCTACTATAATGTATTAAAGAAGGTACAAGTTGCACCGGATATTCAACCATTTATTAGAAATTAGGTGCAACGCTAGATAGAATTCGTCCAATTTTCTTTAGATTGAGCATATTGTCCATACAAGCTTGTATTGCTTTCATATGATTAATAGAACGGGAGTGGTACTACCGAAATAATAAAAAAAGGATGGATGATATGTTACGACTTAAAGGACTTTTGTGCCAGATGAAGGCAAGCAATACTACAATTGACTACGTTTATACATTTAACACTCAAGAAGAATTAGGGGATCCTTATCTTAGTGGGGTTACAGTACAAGAAGTAGGGCATGACTTCGTTATTTTTAATCAAGTGGGATCAGGCGGATTTGGAACACTTGTAATGCCAATTGATAAAATAGTATGTATCGAATACTAATAGGTATTTAAAAAAGGTTTCAGATTTTGAAACCTTTTTTTGAATAGGAGTGGAACTAGTTGAAGAGAATATCGATTCTTTTTATAACAAATGATGTTTCACATTATATAGAAAAAAGTACTTCGTATTTAATTGCAGAATTACAAAAACAATCTGCTCTCACGATTTGGCATAGTCATGGCGACATTCAATCGATTCTTTCCATGTTAAGAGTGAAGCCAGATTTTATTTTAATGAATGATTTTCATCCTACTTATGGCCGTTACATTACAGGATTAGAGAATACCGATATTCCGATCGGTATCATGATGCATGATTTGCATTACAAAGTTGCCTCACGTAAAAGAATGATGAAACGTGTTCAACCATCAGTTATCTTTACTCATTACCGAGACGCATTCATGGAATCATTTCAAGAGTTTCAAAGCGAAATGGTTTGGTTTCCACACCATGTACCAGAGGTTATTTATCATGACTATCAACTTAACAAAGATATTAATATTTTGATGATGGGATCGATGATATCGAAGCTATACCCATTTCGAAATCAAATGTACGACCACTTAAATAAAAAGAAGGGGTTTAAGTACCATTCTCATCCTGGCTATGACAAGGAGATCGATTCTGGAGTAGTAGGAGAAGTATATGCCCGCGAATTAAACCGTGCTAAACTGTTTCTGACTTGCAATTCCATTTATCACTATCCATTACTTAAATATGTTGAAACGCTCGCTTGCAATACGCTACTTCTTGCTCCAGTAACTAAAGAACTAGAAGATTTAGGATTCAAGAATGAAGAAACCTTTGTGGCAATTGATAACAGCAATTTCTCTGAGAAAGTAAATTATTATTTAGTGAACGAGACAGAAAGACGGCACATCTCTCAGAAAGGCTTTGAAATGGTGAGAGAACGGCACCTAACCTCGATAAGGGTCGAAGAAATGATTAAGCACATTCATAACGTTATATGAATGTGCTATTTTTTATGAGTTTTTCATCATATCAATAAATCGAGAAGCGTATTTTTTTGGATCCAAGTTGTAAGCGATGTGATTCTTAGCTTGAAGTATAAGGGCGTTTCTTAACGTTTTATTTGTCAAAAGGTCTATACCTTCATTGACAGCATCACTCATATCGGAGAGGTCAATAAGTTTACCTGATTGATTATGAAGGACAAAGCTTCTTACACCATCTGAATCTGTCGTTACGACTGGACAGTGACAACTGATCGCTTCAACTAATGCATAACCAAAGCCTTCCACTAACGAAGTAGAGCATAAAAATCCACCTGAATCACCGATCATGGAAAAATACTTGGCCATTTCTACATTAGGCACATTGGAGTAACAAGTGATAATTTCATTCAGTCCAAGTTCACAGCATAAAGTCTCAAATGCTTCCTTTTCGCTCGTAAACGCCAATGTAGGATCATGAAACATCCATATAACTAAATTAGGTTGTCGTTTTCGTAGTTCAAAAACGTATTCCAGGAAACCACGCCAATTTTTATTGGACTCCAACCGACCCACCCATCCGATAATGGGAGCAGAAGAAATCGATGGCGAGTTAATATATTTAAACCGATCTGTATCAAAACAATTATGGAAAGAATAAACAGGGAAATTCGGAATATATTTTTCCACTAATGAAGCAAGGTGAGGCGTGCGAGGATAAAAAATTGCATCAGCATAGGTCGTCACATGACGATGGGCTCGCTGCATCCACCATTCAGCTTCTGGCATGGTTCCGAGGCCCTGTATTTCATAAATCAACTTCCCCTCATATCCGAGAGTTCGAATACGCTTAAGAAATAAATGATCGGAGCATACCATAATGAGCGTATAATTATTTTTTTCGATTAATGCTTGGATCTCTTGATCATTATTCGTCACATAAACAGGTATATCACGAATATTGGCATAGCCGCTTCCTTGTTGCATATACAGAAGTTCGCATGAGACGCCTGCCTCTTTAAGGGCAAGACATCTTTCTCGATTTAATGTTTCAACACCACCACTCGGTAAATAATAGACAAAAAGAACTTTCATCGTTAGCCTCCCATCCTGCTTTTATTACATTATGCATGAAGGAAAAAATATCGAATAAAAAACGAGACCAATTTCGGTCTCGTTTTCTCATTACCCAAACGAAATTCCAGTAAGGGTTATGGGTCCAACTGCATTGGCGCTATCAAGAATAATAAGGCTTTGATCTAACTCTGCTCGTAGAGAGTAGTCATAATAACCGCCTGGGGGATTATTGTCGACAGCAGTGAAAGATATTGTTTGATAATCTGCTACGCTCACATCAATAGAAACACGTGTACTGAAAATAACCATAGAGTTTCTGTAGATTGTAACAAGTATTGTTGGATTTAAAGCAGTCGCTCTAACCCCGATAGTCGCATTAAGTTCAACTTCGCTTACTTGATTGGGAACGTATAGTCCGAAACTAGCTAGCGTTACACGAGAAGGAGAGCGTGGAATGTTTCGAACAATTGAATTGCTAAAAGCTGTTGGAACGCTTTTGTTATAATCAAAAATTTGCTTAGGCATAAGTGACCTCCTCCCTTATCAGGATAGCTTATCCTATGCGGACTAACGAGGGAGGGAATAGACAGGCCTCCCCCTTTTAGAAAAAAAGGGCATTATAAAGTAGTTTTTCAAAATTAGGAGATTGTCCATTGCGGGTTACCGTTTCATACATAAGTTAATTAGTGTAAAAAAAGTGTAAGAAATGAGGGCCGACATGAAGGTTGCGACAATACTGGGCACACGACCAGAAATTATTAGATTAAGTTTGATCATCGATAAACTCGATCAATTAGCTGATGAACACATCCTCATCCATACAGGACAGAATTCAGCACCTTCTCTCCGAGATGTGTTTTTTAAAGAAATGGGCATTCGATCACCAGATTACATGCTTTCAAATACAGCTTCTTCATTAGGAGAGCAGCTATCTTTCATGTTCATGAAGGTAGAGCAAATTCTCCTCACACATCAACCAGATCGTATTTTAATTCTGGGAGACACGAATTCAGCTTTATGTGCTGTGCTGGCGGAGCGTTTAAACATTCCTGTCACACATATGGAAGCTGGAAATCGCTGTTTTGATCTTGAAGTACCTGAAGAGAAAAATCGTAAAGTGATCGATGCTGTATCTAGCTATAATTTGCCCTACACTCCTCAAAGTAGAGAAAATCTATTAAGAGAAGGGTTTCCATCAAACAGAATTTACGTTACTGGTAATCCTATTCTTGAGGTACTAACGCACTACGAATCATCGATTCAACAAAGTGACATTTTACGTTCGCTGAAGCTAGAAGAAAAAGACTATTTTCTAGTGACGATTCATCGAGCTGAGAATGTAGATCATCCGAAGAAATTGAAAGAAATTTTCGATGGGTTAACCCTCATTGCGATGGAATATAAGAAGAGAATTATTTGCAGTATTCATCCAAGAACCAAATCAAAGTTAACGGCAGAATATGCTGATAGCTTGGACTCGCTTATTGAACTGCACGAGCCGTTTGGATTTATTGACTTTGTGAGACTTGAGAAGTCAGCGTTCTGCGTTCTAACAGATAGCGGAACAGTGCAAGAGGAATGTTGTTTGTTCCGGGTACCAGCTGTTACAGTTCGATCCACAACTGAACGTCCTGAGACGATCGCATGTGGAAGCAATATGATCTCAGGCATTGATGCTGCGAGTATAAAACGAGCTGTTGACGTAATGCTTTATCATCAACCAAATTGGATGATTCCAACTGGTTATGAGGATTTAAATGTATCAGACCGAGTAGTGAAATTTATTTTAGGAGGAATACAAATTGTTCCGTGATCAAACGATACTGGTAACAGGAGGAACTGGATCCTGGGGCCATGAGTTAATAAAACAGCTGTTGCAAAAATCGCCAAAAGAAATTCGTGTTTTATCGAGAAATGAAACGAGCCAGGTTGAAATGAAGAGGGAATTTCATCAAGACCCACGACTAACATTTCTAATCGGAGATATTAAAGAAAGAGAAGGTTTATTAGAAGCTGGAAAGGGCGTTGATTATTTATTCCATCTTGCTGCATTGAAGCACGTGCCTGTCTGTGAAGACCAACCGATTGAGGCTTTAAATACAAATGTTATCGGCACACAAAATGTGATTAAAACGGCGATCGAGAATAATGTGAAGAAAGTTGTTTACATTTCGACAGACAAAGCTGCAAATCCATCTAATTTCTACGGGTTTTCAAAGGCAATGGGTGAGCGGTTGATCATTCATGCGAACACGCTCAAGTCGAATACTACCTTTGTATGCGTGAGAGGTGGAAACGTCCTTGGAACAAACGGAAGCGTCATTCATGTTTTTAAAAATCAAATTCAAAACAAAGCTGAAATCGGCATTACTCATCCAGAAATGACGCGTTTTTTCTTAACGATTGAAGACGCCATTAAACTACTATTCAAAGCCACGTATGAAAGTAGAGGCGGCGAGATTTTTGTTATGAAGATGCCAACTTGTAAAATCATAGATCTTGCGGAAGTTCTCATCGAGGCATCGGGCGTCCAGAACGTAAAAATACGTGAACAGGGGATAAGACCAGGAGAGAAGCTTCATGAAATTCTTTTCTCGGAATATGAAAGTCAATCAACAGTATACTACGACAAAGAGTACTTCGTTATTTTGCCTGCAATCAAAATTACTGGTCTGAATGAGAGATATGCGAACTTCCAGCCTGTTACTCTAAAAAACTATAACTCTGGTGAAGACGTTATGACGAAAGCAGAAATCAAAGCCATGCTTATTAAAGGTGGGTTCATCTAATGAAGCTGCTAGTACTTGGAGGAAAAGGAATGGCAGGTCATGTTCTGACTGCCTATTTCAAAAAAAAGTATAAAGACGTTTATTTCACTTCAAGAGATGCTAGTGATCCAAACGGATATGTGTTAGATGTTCTTGATACCGTGCAATTAGAGTCGGTCATCGATGAGGTCCAGCCGGATGTTGTGATAAATGCGATTGGCGTGTTGAATGAGTCTGCAGAACAAAATGAGCAACTTGCTTTTCAGGTTAATGCATTACTGCCACATCAACTTGTGAAATTAATGAACCGTAGAAAAGGTAAAGTTGTTCATATAAGTTCAGATTGTGTCTTTAAAGGAGATAAAGGCAACTATACAGAATCAGATCAGCCTGATGGAATCACGGTTTATGCCAAATCGAAGGCGCTCGGAGAAGTAACGGAATTCCCTCATTTTACAGTCCGAACTTCCATTGTAGGACCTGAACTAAAGGGAAATGGGATTGGTCTCTTACAATGGTTTCTCAAACAGAAAGGTGAAATAAAAGGGTTTGATCAGGCGTTCTGGAATGGGGTTACGACATTAGAGCTTGCGAAAGCGATCGACTCTTTAATCCAACAAGAAACGACAGGGCTATACCATCTGCATGCACCTGAGACAGTTTCGAAATTTGAGCTACTTACTCTTTTTAAAGAAGTATTTCAAAAGGAAGATGTAACAATTGTCCCTTCTAGCGAATTAAAGTTAGATCGAACGATTGTTCATACTCGTACTGATGCTTTTTACGACGTACAACCTTACCGAGCTATGCTTCAGGAGTTAAAAGCATGGATGAAGGATTATGCCTAAACAAACGGTTCTTGTTACAGGGGCAACTGGTTTTACAGGGGCTCATGCCATTAAGAAATTAAAGCAGGACTATCATGTTATTGGAATATCCCGCAGTGCAAATCCTAAAATGCTTCGTGTAGATCTTAGCGATCAGTATGCTGTAAATGAAATGATGGCCAAAACAATGCCCGATATGATTCTTCACTTAGCAGGACAAAACCATGTCCAACAGTCCTGGGAAGAACCAGTCTCTACTTTTGAAACGAACGTGCTCGCTACGCTTTATCTTTTGGAGGCAGCTAGAAAACACGTGCCAAACTGTCGGATTGTCATTGTTGGATCTGCTCTTCAAGCAGAAAAAGCGTATCCTCACCCATATAGTTTTAGTAAATCACTCCAGGCCAACTTAGCGAAAGCCTGGGGAGATTTATATGGGATGCAAACAATCTTAGCTGTTCCATGTAACTTAATCGGTCCCGGTCCATCTACTGGTGTTTGTTCAGCGATTGCAAGACAGCTAATTAACGAAGAGAATCGGGATAAAGATAAAGAAATACAATTATCTAATGCCTTTGCTACGCGAGATTACCTTGATGTGAGAGACGCAGTGAGAGCATATCAAGTGCTTCTAGAGTATGGTGAAGTAGGCATAGCTTACGAGATTGGAAGTGGGTGTTATCGAACCCTTGAAGAAGTTATCGCTGAATTTCAAAAGCTAATACCATACCCTATAAACGCCTCATATCTAGAACGCAAGAAGGAACAGGCATCATTGAACTCATCTAACAAGATGAACAAACTTGGTTGGAAGCCAACTATCTCATTTGAGAAATCTCTTAGGGATATGATGGAGTATGTCAAAAAATCTTAAAAGAAAAGAGGGAGAGTATGAAGAAAGTATCAATCATTATCCCCTTTTATAACTGTGAATATATTGATGCAGCGATTGAAAGTGCGTTGGCCCAGACGTATAAGAACATTGAAGTGATCGTGATTAATGATGGTTCAACGCTCTATACAGAGAAAATTAAACCTTACTACGGACGAATTCGCTATATTGAACAGGGAAATAAAGGGACAGCAGGGGCGTTAAATACGGGAATTGCTAATGCAACAGGTGATTATTTTACATGGCTCAGTGCTGACGATTTCTATTTACCACATAAAGTAGAACGGCAAGTAAATGATTTAGAAGCATCCGATCGCGTGATAGGTTATTCATCCTATGTTTTGATGAATGAATATGGAGAAGTAACAAGCGGATCAGTGGGGGTTTCTTTCCGGGATCGATTTGCATTTTTGCATCATTTAAGAAAAGGTTGTGCCATTAACGGCTGTACAGTTATGGTCCAAATGGATGTGTTGCGAAAGTTAAATGGATTTGATGAAACATTACGTTTTACACATGACTATGATTTATGGGCCCGTATTGCAAAGGATCATGCCTTTTCTTATATAGACGAATGTCTTGTTCAATACCGGGTGCATAGTGAGATGGGAACACAACGACACAGTGAAGCCATTCGAACAGAACTTCGTCATGTGAAAAAGAAAGTTAGAATGCTCCTTCAAGAAGCGTATCTGAAAGAGCGTATGCAATTATGAAATTCACCTTCCCAATCATTACTCTATGTAAAGGCGGCGCACAAAGAATGCTGGCTGAAATGACGAATGGTCTCGTAGACCGTGGCCATGAAGTCATCATTCTGATGCCAAAAACCGGTGTGATTGAATATCCAATAAAATCAACTGTCAAACGAACGACAGAGCTATACGGGATACCAGAATCTTCTTATCCGAAAGCAGATGTTATTGTATCGAACTATTATACGCTTATTGAGGACGCCGAAAACGCTAGTAGGAACAAGAAAGGTATTCACATAAGAATAAGTCTGTGTTATGAACCAACCTTTTTACCTGAACAAGAATTATCCTTCCCAAGTTATCATGTAACGCCAAACCTCATTGTATTATCGAAATGGCAGCAAGACCTGATTCGATTAAATCATGGCATTACTGGCTCAATCGTACCTGTAGGAATTAGTGACCAATTTTATAATATGGGTACACGGTTATTAAATAAAGTCCCTAATCTTACAGCGATACTAAGAAGGCCTGAAGGAGGTCATTCCTGGCATCGTGAGCAAAATTACCTATTGGAGCAACTGGCTATTGTTCAAAAGTCATACCCCAACGCCAAATACACATTGATTAGTCCACCTAATGAGTTGGCTGCTTCTAAAGCGCTTCAAATGATTAAAGCATCAGGGAAATATCGCTATCTCACACCGGCTGATGATCGAGAGTTGGCTTATCATTACAATGAAGCAGACATATTTGTCAATTCTTCTACGTATGATACGGCTTCACTTCCTGGACTTGAAGCCATGAAGTGTGGAGCTGCACTCGTCACAACGTATAACGGAGGTAATTTAGATTATTGCAAACACGGCGTGAATTCCCTGCTTTCTTACCGCTATGAAAATCGACTAGCAGAAGACGTTATGACACTACTAAGCCAACCAAATCTAAGAAAAGAGATCGCATTAAATGGAGAGAAAGAAACAGAGAAATGGACGTGGAAGCGAAGCGTCGACGCCTTTTTGAATGCTGTTCACTCCATAATAAAAACGACCGGATAATCCGGTCGTTTACTGTGTATTTGGCTTCCAATTCGTTTTGCCACATGTGCGGCATCCTTTTATTTGAGTAGGCCGCGACTTTCTTGTTCTTCTTGTACGCTTCACTTTTTTATATAATTCTTGAATATCTGCTTTCTTCATCTTTCTCCTCCTGACAGGCTTTTCTATACCTTTGTACATCTTATTCTGTTAGGAAGAGTAAGGTGTGAAGTTGATTACTTCTTCTGATGAAATGGGTTAATGACTGATGTTTTCCGCTGTTTATGATTAAACTTAAATGGATCAAAAGGAGATGGTTCAAAAAGTGTACTGGACTGAGAAAAAGGGTTGATTGGCTGATGATTTTGATTTAGAGAAGTCGTTTGCTGCTCTGTTTTTTGTTGAGGAACGATCGCATCAGGAACATCTGGCCACTCAGACGGAGGGTGATCCGTTTTTTGATGTGATGCAAGCGTTGGATTCACTTCTTCTAAAACGTTTGTAACTAATCTTTCATACATACCGATTGAAATGTGATGGACCGGCTTGAAATAGGGTTTCATAAAATACTGAATGATCATATAGGAAATCCATTCAATTGCAGTATAATGATCATCTTCTTTAATAAAGCAAGTCATTGTGGATCCATTGAAAGGAAGCCAGGCATTTTTGTGAATTCTTTTTTGTAAATCAAGGCTCTTATAGTCGAGTGCTTTCGGGCGTACTTTTTTGTTCCCGATCAAAATGGATAGTGGAGAAGCGAGGTGTGAGGCTACATCCATTGTGATCGATAGGTCACTGTTTTCTTCCATATGTGTAGCATCGATTCCCGTATGCCTTACTAACTCCATAAGGGAATAAGCATAGTGGCTCCACTCGGAAGTGAGATGCAGCTTCTTCCCTTCTAAAGGCATCGTAAGAACATTGTCGTTCATCTGCAGCCCCCAGTATGGGAGAAGTAATAATAGCGCATTTAATTCTTCGCTTGAGAGCTTACAAATCACTTTATCTTTCCAGATGAGATTTATCAAAAAATCTTCTCCTTTCTTCTCCATGAGAAACGCATATGAAATTTGGGCAGCTCCTTCTGTTGCATTTCTGTGCTAATTCCATAGTATGTAGTGAATCAACCTATCATGTGAAAGAAAGGAAGGAACGATATGGGTCACAAACAACATAAGCAACGCACCGTTCCTACAGCTACAAATAGCCTACAGGATGAGTGCATTCGCGTTCAAAAAGTATACGATTGGGTAACCGATCAGCTTTCTGTAAAGAAGAAAATCAAATTTACAGATCATGAGCTTAAAAAGATCGAATGTGCTATGGAAGATCCAAGCCGCCGTCCCCTTCGTATTGTATGTAAAACACCAGAAGCACCTCCTTTGTTCCCACTCTCAGGCAGCGAGCATACAGAAGATGACTTTTTCTGTGAACAAATTGGAGAAAAACGGGATGTTAGCGTAGCAATTCCTGGTGGGGGATTTGCAGATGCTCAACTCGTTGACCTTTTATTTACAACTGATGTAAAGGTGAAGGTTGTCGACCGACATGGCGATTTAGTAACAGAGGTCGATTGCAACGCATCTGTTCTTGAATCATTTGTGCTATGCTTCCCGAATGGAACAGATCTCTTCTGTCGAATCACTAAAATTGTATGCCGCATTCCTTCAGGAACTGTATTATTAAACTGTCCTGCACCATCTTCATTTGATCTAGAAGTTATTTTCTGTGTAGACATTCAAGTAGAAGCTGAAGTGAAACTAGAGGTTCTTGCGAAGTTCTGTTCACCTCGTGATAATGATCTAATTGCACCTGACTTGATCGATGAGTGTCCTCCAATTGAATTCCCGGAACAGTGTCCAGACATCTTCCCTCGTCCAAATTGTGATTGCTCACTAAGTGGGGAAGCGAGTGGAGAAATAGACTGTGATGATGATTCTGGTAAAGCAACATTGCTTGTAAACATTTGTGATAATTGTAGTCTTACTGGAAGCTCTATGAAACTTAATTTCCATGACACAGACTCAAGCGATGGAAAGAACGATTTTACATTCACTGCAACGAGTTTTGATCAAGATACTCTTAAGTGCGAAGAATGTGGAGATGGTTTGAAGTTCATCGTTGAAGGTAGCGGTGTAACGGATCGCGGTCGTACGTTTGACTTTAAACTTGCTGTAGTTGACGCAGACGACGATCAGTGGTTTGAAGTGCATTTATTAAACCGTAGAGGAAAAGTTGTCTTTAATACAGGAACTGTGGAAGTTGAAGAAGGCGATCTTACCGTTGATGATTGCATCACATTTGATGATATTAAATACAAGAAACAGTCATAAATCAGTAGTGCAGGAGATCATATCCTGCACTTTTTTGTTATGAAAAGAGACCTATCACTCATACATATAGAATGTAGCGCTGGTTAGAGAGGGGGAGGTTCCATGCAGGGTGAAAAATTGAGTTATTCTCGTCTCATTTCACGTACGAAATATTTTCAAGAAAAATCGCTGGAACTTGAGAAGGAACTTATTTTTGCGAACGATCAATTAGCTTCGCTTGAGAAGCAAATCGAGTTAAGTAAGGAGCAGGAGAAAACGATCGCTCATTTGCAGGAAGAGTTAAATTTATTAGAAAAAGAGCTTGAAAACCAGGCAAAAGAGCATGTGCTTATTAAGGAAGAAGTAGAAGAGAAGAAAAGTATTGGGCAAGATGATGTAAGGATACAAGGATATGAAAACCTTCTTGCAGAGATGCAAATAGAGATCAATGAAAAAGACAAGCGGCTTCAGCATTATCAAGGAAAAGTGAAAAACCTTGAGAAGCGGGCGCAGTATCAAAAGAACGAAGAAGTATCAGAGTCAGTCAAGGAAACAGATGAAATAGCTGAGACTTACGCTGTGAGCTACTTCAATACTTCTATAATTATTAGCGATAAACAGACGGTTATGATTCGTGGAGATTTACAAATTGAAAATTGTGGAACAACGAAATTGCGTAATCCTCTTGTTTGCTTTCGCTTTTTGCCGAGAGAAGCAGCTACCTTAAAAGGGCGTATTTATTCCATTGATGATGTAGAAACAAAAGGTGTTGATGCAAGCGATCGAATTCAGTGGGTATTTCCTGATCATGATTGGTTAGAGAAATCAAAAGAGAAGGGGGAAATTTGGGTTTCTCCGTTACACCCAGTGATATTGAAGCCTGGAGATAAGATCGGGATCGAAAGTTTTCAAATTCCAATTAAATCTGAATTTAAAGAGCCTGTTATTATTGAAGGATTTGTTTATTTTCAAAAAGAGAATTATAAAATAAAAGTTTCAAATCAAATAGCCTTGAGCTACTAATATAGATGGCGCCCATACCCACTATCCTCCTTTTGCATAGGATAATGTGAAGTAAGAGGATAAGAGGGGGAGGATTTAGAATGTCTGAGAAAAAGAGAAAACCGCAAGTCATTCACGTTGATAAACTGATCGTTAAAGCTAATGAAGTTATTATCCGCAATGACCGTGAACATAAACGATATGAAGATATAGAAGAAAATAGAGAAAACAAGCGAGACCCTTGGGGATTTTTTGGATCGAATGATGAGGAGAAAAGGGAAGAAGCAGAAGATACGAACAAAGGTGGCTTTAATTGGTTCTAAGAGCAGAATATTCTGCTCTTTTTTTGTTGTGAAATCATTCAATATTTTATTACATAATATGGTCGATGGTTTAAGTGTGATATGTGTATGTATTAGAAGTAAAGGGGTGTTCCGCTAATTTTTCTCATATTAGAAAGAGATCATCATATATTGTTTAAGATGCAACTTAGTAATGACAGACCTTCCAAAAATGACGCGGGGATTTTCACTTCAGATAGGGTCATCTGGATCAAGTGAGGTGATTAAGTCGCTTGAAGTGAATAGGGTAAGGAGGAGAGAAGTTGCTTATTTTGACGACTGGGCCAATTGAAAATAAACCTACTAATGGTATCAGGACAACGCAACAGGTGACAATCAAGATTTCGAATCGTAGTCCTATCAATACCTCTACAGTAGAAATAGTGGGGAAGCAACTAAACGGAACTCAGACGGTGTATGTCTTAGAACTAATAACTATTCCTGTGAATGGTGTCGTTTCAAAGACTTATTTTGCAGATCTTGATGGTTATCAATTTTCGTTTAATATCACTGGCCTTGCAATGGCGCAAACAGGAATATCTGTTTGGGGAAAGTCGAACGGCACATTGCAACCTGCACATAGACTTGTTCTATCTGAATTGAAAGTAGATTAAATAGCGGAATTTTACTTTCCTTAACAAACGGTTGAAGTGAAGCTTTTAATGGGAAAAGGGGGGTAAAATGCCAATATTATACACTGGGCCAATCGAAAACGCTCCAGTAAATGGTGTCAGAGCAACACAACAGTTTTCAGCGAAAATAACAAATCGAAGTTCAACGTTGAACGGAACTGTCTATATCGAAGGATATATATTAAGTAACACCAGAACTTTATATGTTCAAGAATTGTTCAGTATTGCACCGAATCAAGTTATAACTAAGACTTTTGCGGCTAATTTTGATGCATTTGAGTTTAATTTCACTACGGGTGGGGCCGCTGAAAAAAATATTGAAGTATCTGCCTGGGGTAAAAACGCTGCAGGTCAATTGGTCACGGCCCATCGTTTGGTTTCTTCTGAATTGATAGGTGCCCAATTGAGTGGAGCCACTGGAGCGACCGGGGCAACCGGAGCAACCGGAGAAACGGGAGAAACCGGAGCAACAGGTGCCACGGGAGCAACCGGAGCAACCGGTGAAACAGGAGCAACGGGAGAAACCGGAGCAACAGGAGAAATGGGAGCAACTGGTGAAACAGGAGCCACGGGAGAAACAGGAGCCACGGGAGAAACCGGAGCAACAGGAGAAACCGGTGAAACCGGAGCAACAGGAGAAACCGGAGCAACAGGAGAAACCGGTGAAACAGGAGCAACCGGAGAAACAGGAGCCACGGGAGCAACAGGAGCAACGGGAGCAACGGGAGAAACAGGTGCAACAGGAGAAACCGGTGAAACCGGAGCAACAGGAGAAACCGGAGCAACAGGAGAAACCGGTGAAACAGGAGCAACCGGAGAAACAGGAGCCACGGGAGCAACCGGAGCAACGGGTGCAACCGGAGTCACGGGAGCAACGGGAGAAACAGGAGCCACGGGAGAAACGGGAGCAACCGGTGAAACCGGAGCCACGGGAGAAACAGGTGCAACGGGAGCATCCGGAGCAACGGGAGCAACGGGAGAAACAGGTGCAACAGGAGAAACCGGTGAAACCGGAGCAACAGGAGAAGCCGGAGCAACAGGAGAAACCGGTGAAACAGGAGCAACCGGAGAAACAGGAGCAACTGGTGAAACAGGAGCAACGGGAGAAACAGGAGCAACGGGAGCAACCGGAGAAACCGGAGAAACAGGAGCAACAGGAGAAACAGGAGCAACCGGAGAAACCGGTGAAACAGGAGCAGCCGGAGCAACAGGAGCCACGGGAGAAACGGGAGCAACCGGTGAAACCGGAGCCACGGGAGAAACAGGTGCAACGGGAGCATCCGGAGCCACCGGGGCAACAGGTGGAACCGGAGCCACGGGAGAAACAGGAGCAACCGGAGCAACGGGTGCAACCGGAGTCACGGGAGAAACAGGAGAAACAGGAGAAACAGGAGAAACAGGTGCAACCGGAGCAACGGGTGCAACAGGTGAAACAGGTGCAACCGGTCCTACTGGAACTATAGATCCAGATGTAACAATTGCAAATGTAGGTCCAAATGTCAGTTCACAATTTAGTGAATTAAGAACGGCTGCCAAAACGCCTATTATTGAATTGACTTCCGTCTACGGTCTATCTGATTTACGAGATATTGTTTCAACTACTGGTAGTGCAACCGTTTCAAGCAATGATACTGAGTTTGTTTTAACGACTACAGCCAGCGGAGTTGATTCAGCAATATTGTCTAGTGCGGAAAAAGGTAGGTATCAATCTGGCTACTCTGGAGAGGCAGGTATTGGTGTCCGTCTTCCTGATCTGCCAACAGGCACTCAAGTTGTAAGGTGGGGATTGTTTGATGATGAAAATGGTGTTTTCTTCGGAGTGGATGATACTTCATCGTTTGTAGGAATTAGGAGAGGCGGTGTAGATACGGTTATTCCGCAAGCTTCTTGGAATGTCGATCCACTCGATGGAACAGGTCCAAGTGGAACGACCTTAGATTTATCCAAAGGTAATATATTTCAAATAGATTTCACGTGGTATGGCTATGGTGTCATTGAGTTTCGAGTTGTCATTCCAAACCTAACTACTCTTGCACAAGAAGTTATAACCGTTAATCGTTATGCTCCAAGTGGAGAAACGAGTCTTGCTGATCCTAACTTACCTTTACGAGCCGAGATTAATAATGATGGAACTGCAAGTGCGCTGCAGGTATTTGTTGGAGGCAGGCAGTATTCAATTATAGGGAACTACAACCCGACATTTAGAATCACATCTGAACGACGAACGATCACAGCAACAACAACATTAACACCCGTTATTTCTTTTCAACGTAAGACTGAATTTCCAGCAGGGTCAGGTAGGCCTAACTCAGTAAGTGTAACACTAGAGGGGATTGACCTAGTAACAAGTGATGATATTTATTATCAAGTCTTACTCGGTGGAACGCTGAATGGCTCCTTTGTCACCTTTCCAACTGTAACGACGAATATTCCAAACTCTGAAACGGCATTACTTGTAAATACTACATCCACTACATTAACAGGCGGGCAGGTACTCTTACAGGGTCTTGCAGCAGCTTCTACCCAGGGGAACAATCGAGTGCTGGCATCTGCATCCTTGTTGGATTTCGAACTCCCTGATACCGCATTTGTGACACTAGCCGTTGCAACATTTACAGGAAGTGGTTCCGTAGTTGCCACGTTCAGAGTAACTGAAGAATGGTGAGGACTTGCAGAGAATGGAGGGTTGATTTTGGCGGATATAAACATTACTAATATTGGCCCAAATGTTAGTTCACAATTTGATGAGCTTCGAACTGCTGAAAGGACGCCAATCGTAGAATTGACATCCGTTTATGGTGTTTCTTCTATAAGAGATATTGTGACTACGACTGGCGGAGGAACCGTTACAAATGATGCAACTGAATATAGCGTTAGTACTTCTACAGGCGGCACTGACGCGGCTACACTGGATAGTGCATTAAGAGGAAGGTATGAACCCGGGTATGCTGGTGAGGCGGGGATAGGAATCCGTCTTCCCAGTCTTCCAACAGGTACACAAGTTACAAGGTGGGGGTTGTTTGATGATCAGAACGGGGGTTACTTTGGTCGGAATGCAACAGATACCTTTGTAGCTGTTAGAAGAGGTGGTGTCGATACGGTTATTAATCAATCTTCCTGGAATGTGGATCCGTTAGATGGAAGCGGTCCTAGTGGAGCAACTCTTTCGCTAAGTAAAGGGAACATCTTTCAAATTCTTTTTACATGGTATGGATATGGAGTTATTGAATTTAGAGTCGTATTGCCAAATCCCACTACTCTTGCACAAGAAGTTATTACGGTTCACAGATACTCTCCAACCGGAGAAACAAGTTTTGTTGATCCCAATCTTCCACTAAGAGCGCAGGTCGATAACGATGGTACTGCATCAGCACTTTCCGTTTTTGTAGGTGGGAGACAATACGGGATTGTGGGGAGATATAATCCAATATACAGGGTTACATCTGAGAGAAGGACGGTTAGTGGAATTGGAGCAACGTTAACACCTCTCATTTCATTTAGGAGAAAATCAGTGTTTCCAGCAGGATCAGGAAGAGCTAATTCTGTTCAAATTAGTCTGGAAGGAATTCAGGTTATTTCTTCTTTAGATGTTGCTTATCAGGTCTTAATAGGCGGCACAATTAACGGTTCATTTGGGAATTTCCCTACGGCTAATACGAATATACCAAATACCGAGACGGCTTTAGAGGTGAATAATTCGGCCACAACATATACACCGGGGGAAGTAGTGTTTCAAGGAGCAACTTCAGGTGGTTCTAGAGTTAGCAGAGTAGTAGGTATGGATGAATTAATAGATTTCACTCTCCCAACGAATGAAATTGTTACGCTAGCGGCAGTGAATTTGGAGGGAGGTACAGCGACAGTAACGGCTACATTTTTACTAACTGAAAGTTGGTGAAGCTAAAAATAACAGCTCTCTAATACTTGAATAAACTTTCTAAAACGGGTACTCCCCTGATTATGTTTAAATCATTATAGCATCCTCTTGTAACCATGGGAGTCCCGTTATTTATAAAAGACCAACTATACCACCATTGAAATAAGTGAATAGATCTATTTATTAGGAGGAATGAGATTTGGTTTCAATCAGTTTATGCTTAATTGTAAAAAATGAAGAAGCTGTATTAGGGACATGTCTTCATTCCATTCATGACATTGTTGATGAGATTAATATTATCGATACAGGATCCGATGACAAGACAAAGGAGATTGCTGAAAGTTATCAAGCAAACATTTTTGATTTTAAATGGGTAAATGATTTTGCGAAGGCTCGTAATTTTGCTTTTTCTAAAGCGACAATGGATTATATTCTATGGCTTGATGCGGACGATGTCTTTCTAGAAGAAGACCGTCAAAAGCTGAAGAAGTTGAAGAACGATCTCGATCCCTCTGTCGATTCAGTAAGGATGCACTACAACCTTTCCTTAGATGAATTTGGGAATGTGACTTCGAGTTTGATGCGAAATCGTCTAGTAAGGCGAGAGCGTCATTTCAAGTGGATCGGGGCAGTTCATGAGTATTTAGAAGTTGGTGGTAATATAATCAACAGTGAGATTTCTGTTCTTCATAATCCCATCCATCATGATGCAACTAGAAATATAACGATCTATAAAGAAAGGCTAGAACGTGGAGAACAATTTACTCCTAGAGATATGTATTATTTTGCTAATGAGCTTAAAGACCATAGCGAATTCGAAACGGCAATTGAGTATTATGAGAAATTTTTGGAAGGACAAAAAGGCTGGATCGAAGACAATGTGGCAACGTGTGCAAAGCTTGCTGACTGTTATGCTGCCCTTGGTAAGAAGGCAGACAGTTTGCGCTTTATCCTTCATTCTTTTTCTTATACTACACCAAGACCTGAATTTTGCTGTAAGGTAGCCAATTATTTCTTTGAAAAGAAGGATTATCAACCTGCTATATTTTGGTATAAATTAGCTACGAAAACAACCATTCAAGAAGATAATTTAGGTACCCAAAAGCGTTTCTATTCAAATTGGATTCCGTATATTCAACTTTGTGTTTGCTATGATGTTCTAGGAGATTATGAAACTGCTTATTACTATAATGAAATGGCGGGAGTTACTCGACCAGGTGACTCTAAATATGTGCAGAATAAAGAGTATCTTGAAATAAGGCTTCTTTCAGTTAAAAAGAAGGTTTTAATAGCAAGCCCGATTCGGCAAGATCCTGAGATTCTAAGGTATTTTCTGAAGTCATTGAAACGGCTAAATCAAGAAGGGTTATCATTTTATTATTATTTTATTAACGACAATAAGGATAAGAAATCAACGTTATTGTTAAAGGATTTTCAAAAGGAAATGCAGGAAGTGATGATTAAGGATATTGATTCTGAAGAAGAGTACCGAAAAAATCAGATGACACATTATTGGAATGAAAGCCTCGTATGGAAGGTCGCTCAATTTAAGGATGCAATGATTGAACATGCAAAAGAACATAAATTTGATTATATCTTTCTAGTGGATTCAGACCTTGTCTTACAAAAGGAAACGATTCAACATTTAGTTGCACAACAGAAAGATATTATATCCGAGGTATTCTGGACTAGATGGCAGCCTGAAGCGATGGAACAACCTCAAGTATGGCTTACTGACGAGTATACTCAATTTGAAAAAAAACCTGGTGAAGAACTAAACGATTCAGAAGAAGCACAGCGATATCGTGATTTCATCAATCAATTAAGGCAACCAGGTGTCTATGAAGTAGGCGGGCTTGGTGCATGTACATTACTTTCAAGGAATGCGCTTGAAAAAGGGGTATGCTTCAAAAAGATCCCGAATTTAACATTTTGGGGAGAGGATCGTCATTTTTGTATTCGAGCGGGTGCCCTTGGTGTTTCTTTATGGGCGGACACTCATTACCCTCCTTATCATCTTTATCGGCAATCGGACCTTGAAGGTGTAAATGATTACTTGGAGGAAGACGTGATTGAAATGCCTGTAGCGGATAAGAAACTGAAAACTTCTCAAAAACCACGAATTACGTTGTCTATGGTTATTAAAAATGAAGAGGGAAAATACTTAGAAAATGTATTAAGAAAGCACCTGGATTATATTGATGCGGCTGTGATCATAGACGATGGAAGCACGGACAATTCAGTTAGAATTTGCAAAAAAATACTAGAGGATATTCCGTTAACCCTTATTCATAATAGCGAATCCAAATTTTCAAATGAAATCACTCTCCGTAAACAGCAATGGGAGAAAACAATTGAAACAAATCCTGATTGGATTCTGAACATGGATGCTGATGAGATGTTTGAGGACGGCGTCGCTCAACAACTTAGAGCGCTAACAAACCAAGAAGAGTTTGATCTGTTTTCTTTCCGGATTTATGATATGTGGGACGGAAAGAACTATCGAGAAGATGAACAATGGAATGCTCACCATCTTTATCGTCCCTTTTTATTAAGATACAAAAACGATTTCATTTATAAATGGAAAGAACAGAAACAGCATTGTGGAAGATATCCTGAGAATATTTTTCAGCTTCCCAATAGCTTATCTTGTTTAAGAATTAAGCATTTAGGATGGTCTACCGAAGAACTGCGAGCAGAGAAATACAACCGGTATCTTAAACTAGATCCGGAAGCTGTATATGGAAAAAGAGGGCAGTATGAAAGTATTCTTGATCCTAATCCAAAATTGATCCAATGGCAAGAATAATAATTATACAGTTTAGGTAGATGATTGTGGTTCTTTTCATAAACATCTCATTTACCTATCACAATGATCCATATGATTAAGGATGTACGTTATTTAAAATTGGGATAAGGATTGGTAGTATAGATCGCCTAATCCTTATCTATTTTTTGTAGAAAAACACCTGTATCCTGTTGCCACTCCAATATTAATAAATCTTCAGCATGATCGATGTTATGCTCCTTAAGAACTTTATTCAACCATTCCTCATTGAAACCAGCATCATGAAGGTTTTCCCAGTCGATTTTCCCATCCGAAATAATATCAACTGATAAATAACCCTGTTTTGGTTTAAGATCAAAATCTTGTTTTGTCGGCTGCTGATAATCTGACTTCTTTAATACACTAATGCTTCCATTTGTTTCAAGAATGGCGAATTCAACTTCTCGAAGTGAGAAAACATCCTTTTGTCGAAGTAGATTTTGTAATTGATTGATATCTAACTTGTTTTTTTGAAGTTGACGCCGATTAATTTTTCCGTGACTGATCACAATAGAAGGATTTCCTTCAAGAATGCTTCTCGTACCTCTGAATTTCTGTGTAATCCATTCCACAATATAAATTAATATACCCCATAGTAAGACTGCATAGATAATTGAAAAAATATTGACTTCTTTGTCGTAAATCGCATTTCCTACAAGTTCTCCAAGTACGAGTGATGAGATAAAGTCAAAAGGTGTGATTTGAGTAATCTGTGTTTTACCAAGTGCCTTTGTTAGTACGAGTAAAGCTAGAAAGCCAACGAGTAGCTCTAACGTAATTGATCCAATACCCACAGATCACCATCTCCAATTCAATTTGCATCAATTTTAGCATGCACGAAAAAGGATGATTTAATTGGTTTTTTAGAATTTTTTGTTGATACGATTATATTTAAGAAAAAATATTCAGGTTGGAGAGAGGATACATTATTAATCGAAGGAGCTACAAATAAAAAGACACTGGTTAGAAACCAGTGTCATAGTGCTTTTATCATTGTGACGTGAGGTATCCCAGCGTCCATAAATTCTTCAGAAACTGTTGTGTACCCGAGTTTCTCATAAAACCCCACAGCCGTCATTTGTGCATTAAGCTTCATTTCTTTAAGGTTTAATTCTTTCGCATGTTTTTCAATTGAATTCATTAGAATCTGTCCGAGGCCTGTTTTACGATAGTCCCTTAGCACACAGATTCGTTCAACTTTAGCTATATGATCTAATACTCTAAAACGACCAGCAGCTGTAGGTTGGTGATCATCATAAGCTACAAAGTGATAAGCGTGTTTCTCGTGCTCATCAATTTCTAATTCAGCGGGTACTTTTTGCTCTTCAACGAAAACAGTCTGTCTTACTTGAAAAGCATCATCCAACTCTTTCTTCGATTGAACGACTTTCACTTCCATTAGCGAACTTTGCCAAGATGGAACGTTTCATAAACGGTCCACATACCATTTTCTAATTGATAAAGAAGCTGGAAGCGATCGATCGTTTCTTCGTGATTAACATCTTTCATCTGCAAGCTACCATATACATCAGAATGTTCATCATCCGAAAGGTTCTGTGCGATCGTAATGTGAGGAACAAAGTTGTAGTCACGTTCCGAAAGTGCCTCTTCAGGATTTAACTTTCTATGCAAATCATCAAGAACTTCATTGTCTTTCACTTTAAAATAAAGCACGTTGTTAACAGGGTTAAAAGATCCTACTTTATAAACATGCATTGAAAAAGGTTTAGACTCATCAGAGATTTTGTGTAGCACAGGTGTTAATTTCTGAATCTCTTCTTCCGTTGCATCAAAGCCCTCGCGTAAAGTCAAATGTGGTGGAATGAGCGCATAGTGCGGATCATAACGTTTTCGAAAGGAGTTAGCAACGTCTGCTAGTTTTTTCGATGGGAAAATTGCAATGCCGTATTTCATATTCCATTCCCTCCTGGTTAATATACTCGATTGCCATTAATGACAAGTCATATAATGTTCCATTTATAATTATACCAAAAATTCAAAAATAAGAAACGATTGACTCACTTAGAGTTTAAACATGTGTAAAAGAGAGCGTTTCATATCCGGTTGCCAGTTCTTCCAAAGGTGACCGCCTTCGAATTCATCATAGAAATAATCAAAATCTTTTTCCTTTATAATTTTATTTAATTTACGGTTCGGATTAATGAAATTTTTTGTTTTCCCATCTGTTGTAGGTACTTCTGTTTCTTCTGTTCCGATAATATGGTATAGAGATAGCAACTCAGGCTCGGCAAAGTCCTCTACCTTATTCATGATTGCCTCATCTACATATGGTGAATGAAGGATAGCCCTACCAAACGTTCTTGGATAGTCAAGAGAAGCGCGCAAAGCGACTGTAGCTGCTAAAGAGTCCCCAATTAATCCTCTTCCATAACCAAGATGGTAGGTAGCATACTGTTCATCTAAATAAGGAACAAGTTCATTCGCAAGAAAACGAAGATAATCATCTGACTGCTCTCCGTCTGGGTGATATTTTCTCCAGCGATCTTCCACACTTTTATAGGGAATCCCTACAATAATGAGCTCTTCAATTTCGTCATCTTCAATTAGTTCATCGGCTGTGCGGCCAAGTCTTCCTAATTTAAAGTAATCGCTCCCATCATTAGCGATAAGAAAAGAGTATTTGTATAGTGGTGAATAATTATATGGTAAATAAACTTGGAAAGGAATTTCTTCATTTAAATAGTGACTGTAGATGCTTTCATCTTTGTATGTACCTCGATTCATTGCAGTGCCTCCCGTAAAATTGTTGAAATAGTTTGATTGTTTGACAATGTAAAAAACATTAGTGATATAATGATTCTAACACATAATTATTTATCGTTTACAGAGAGGGGTCTTATTATGAAGAAGCGCATCCATAGTAGAGAAACAGAAGCAGCAGCAAAAGCCCTAATAAAAGAACGTGGCGTTACAATCGAGGATATTGCAGAAATTGTTTACGAAATGCAATCCCCATATGTAGATGACCTTTCCATGGAGGACTGTGTCGAAAGTGTTGAGGCTGTTCTCACAAAACGAGAAATCCAGCATGCGGTTCTTGTTGGAATTGAACTAGATAAGCTAGCGGAACAAGGGAAGCTTTCTGAACCACTTCAATCCATTGTGGAGACGGATGAAGGGTTATTTGGTGTTGATGAAACAATCGCACTTGGCGCCGTATTCGGCTACGGTAGTATTGCGGTTACGACATTCGGTCACCTTGATAAACAAAAATTTGGTATCATCGAAAAGCTTGATACAAAAGTAGGGGAAAGTGTTCACACCTTCCTTGATGATCTCATCGCCAGCATTGCGGCAAATGCATCTAGTCGCCTTGCGCATCGTCTGCGTGATCGAGAAGAATCCCTTGATAAAGAAGAGCGTGAAAAGCGAGATAAAGAAGAACGAATCGGATAAAAGAAAGGGCATCGTTTCGGTGCCCTTTTTTCTAATATTTTCCCATGAAAGGATTGACAGTTCTTTAGAACTTCATGTATATTTATAAATGTCTTAATTGATCCGTTAGCTCAGTTGGGAGAGCGCTACCTTGACAGGGTAGAGGTCGTTGGTTCGAGCCCAATACGGATCACCATACATAATACATTCCAAGCGGCACCTCAACTTCATTGAGGTGCCGCTTTTTTTGCATTGGTTCAAGAAGTAAACGGAGGAGTGAGATCGGACATCCTTAAAATTCTGGTAAATGATCGAAATTATTTTCTTTCGTACCATCAGGCTCACTTCGAATAATTTCTCTACCATACTTTTGAAATACATCTACCCCCGAAAGTTGACCATTCTTTGCAGCGTCTAAAGCCTGGACATAATCTAGCTCTTCTCCCGTGTTTGTTTTAAAAGCAATTAAATCTCCATCCTCATTTTTGCGGACAGCCGTAATATGGGTGGAATTTGCCTCTGGTGGAGTATGATATGCCTCACTATTTTTAACATACTCTTCATAAGCTTGTTCAAAACGATCCATTTATGTCACTCCTTGTTAGTCTTTTGAAATTTCGAGTAATTTTGGTATTTCGAGTTGCCATTTGTTTGTGATCGGATCTTGTCGTGCAGCGAAATCAATCGTTGTTGTAATAACACCAGCATCTTTTATATAAATTTCGACTCTGGTTTTGACTTGTTGTTCAGCTTGATCTGTTTTGATCACTTTCCATTTTGTAAACGACAAGCGAGAGAGGTCGATTAATTCGTTCTCAGATAAAGGTGTAGAAACAATTCTTCTTAATAAAGAAGCATCTGTGTTATTGATCGCCAGCATGAGAACATCAACGAGCTGTTCAGGGGTCCGCTTCATTAAATAGCGATCTAACTGTCCTCCTGCTTTTAGAATCATTAAGTGATGCGCGGGATCTGGTGTAGGGGTGCGATGAGTCGTGCTATTTAAGAAGTGAAGGCAAAAGTGTCCGTTAAATCCATTATCTAATGCGCCAGCTCCATGAGGCATTCCATTCATGGAAGCAGCAATCATTTTCCCTTCGTATAGCACAATGACAGCCCTTCGTTTCCAACTCCATTCTTGATAAATCGCTTTTAAAACCTTTGTGTCCTTACTCGTTAACGGTTGTATATCTGCGTGCTTACTACCAGCTCTCCGTTGAACTTGAAATGAATTCCCGCTTTCAATATCAATCATTGTAAAAATCGATTTCCGAGGGAGGAGCTCATTTGCTTTTTCCCATGGCAGAAGTTTGATTTCACTATCGATAGGGAGAAGGTGATCAAAAGGTTCGGCAGCTATAGCGCGTGTAGGAATGACTAGCGTACATAATAAAATGAAACAAGTAAATAAACGCTTCATTAGCTCCCCCCTTGTGTATAGTCATCATAGTTATTTTGCTCAAGCGATTCTGATGTATGCTATTTTATTAATCCCTAAAATGAAGCATACTACGATCGAGTTCAGAAGGGGGAATGGTAAAGGTGCACTTATTTCTATCTTTGGCCATAGCGTTTTCAGCGCTTTCAAACCATCACATAACGATTCACCACAAAGGAGCACAAACTTATCAGATTAAGAGAGAAGAGTTGTTTTCAAAAGACCTTGGTTATCCCTTTTATGAAGCAGATCGGGTGGAGGAATTAATGGATGAGGTAGATGTAGCTATCTCAAAGTCTCCAGTAAATGCCTACATTGATAATCAAGGAGCTATTGTCGATGGAGTCAATGGATACAAGTTACATCGAGGCGCTTTTCGAGAGAATTTGCTTCATAGTCTATACCGCAATAGTTCAACTTGGATTCAACCAGATCTCACCATTCTTTACCCAAAAGTAAACGCAGAGCTTTTATCATCCATTAGAAAAAAACAAGTGGGAGGGTTTGTTACTTATTTTAGGAAAGGGAATCTGGAGCGAACGAAGAATATTATGTTAGCGGCTGAGGCGATTAACAATACTGTAATATTCCCAGGAGAAACGTTTTCTTTCAATCGAACAGTTGGGAAAAGAACAAAAGAGAAAGGCTATTTACCAGCTCCAGTCATTGTAAGAGGAGAGTTATCTGAAGGAATTGGTGGTGGGATTTGTCAAGTCTCATCTACTCTTTTTAATGCAGTAGATCAGGCTGGTGTCCATATTTTAGAACGCTATTCCCATAGTAGAAGTGTTCCATATGTGAAGCCTGGTAGAGATGCTACGGTTAGCTGGTACGGACCAGATTTTTCCTTTCGAAATGATTTTAATCAGCCGATTCTAATAAGAGCAAAAGCGATCGAAGGGTCAGTAGTCATTCATGTTTATTCATCTGAAGATATGTAAATGGCTCAGTTGTATTCGATAAAGGAAAAGGATATTAAATCATACAGTAAAATGATGACTCTAGGAGTTAAATACTATGTTCAACGCCCCGAGATGGTATAATGAGACTATTACACATAAAGGGAGACCGCGTATGGAATATAAAAAACCAAATCAGCAAACATTTTCCATGCTTGAAGACGGCTCTGAACTGGAAAAAAATGATCTTCAGCTCGAATTGATTGAAAAAAGTCGAAAGCTTGATCATATTTTTAATCATTCTAGAGATGGCATGACGCTTTCAGATCAAGAGGGAAACTTGATTGAAATCAACCAGGCATGCTGTGATATTTTTGAAATTGATATGGAATCGATTCAATCTATGAAGCTTGGACATCATGTTGCACCTCAGGGGCTTGAAACATTGGAAAAAATGAGAAAGAATTTGATTGACAAGGGATATGTAGTGGAGAAGCTTCCTGTTCTCCTTGAGAATGGCAAACGGAAATCCGTTGAATTATCGATAACGTATAAAGCCTATCGAGATTATAATTTATCAATAATTCGCGATGTTACCGAAGAACAGGTATTGTTTGACCAGTTGATGGAAAGCAAAGATAAATTCACGAACATCTTTGAAAATGCGCTAGATGGTATTTTAATTTGGGACAAAGATCGGATGATTGTAGACGCGAATCCTGCTGCTTGTCAGATCTTTAAGGTAAGCTTAAATGATTTGAAAACGTATAATTTGTTTGATTTTCTTGAAGGCGTTGATATTAAGGCGGGAAAATCGTTTCAAATAATGTTAGAAGAACAAGGTGAAATTCGAGGCGATCTTCAATTCACAATGCTCGGTGGAGAAAAGAAACAGCTTGAGTTTACAACGAAGAAAAGTGGATATGGAGATTTGTACTTAACCATATACCGTGATATTACAGAGAGAAAACAAATGTTCTCAGAACTAAAGCGAAGTGAAGAGCGGTTTCGTCAATTGTTCGAAAGAGCTCTAGATGGTATGGCTATCCTAAATGAAAAAGGAATCATTGTAAAAGTTAATGGGGCATTTTGTGAACTATTTCAATTACAAGAGAACGAGGTCGTTGATAAGCATTATTCTTCATTAGAAAAAGAATGTGATATTACTTGGGACCATCCTGCTGAATTAGGGAGAAGCGGCGAAGGAAAAAGAATGAACGATCAAACAGGTGTCGTTCAAACATTTAGTTTTACACTAAGCTACCACATCTATCCTGAGCATCATCTTGTCATTATTCGAGATGTGACACAGATTAAGAATGCGGAAGAACATCTACGTAAGACGGAAACAAGCCACGTTCTTGGTGATCTTGCGGCAGGGGTAGCCCATGAAATTAGAAACCCGTTATCAACAGTGAAAGGTTTTCTTCAAATGCTGGATGGAAATGAAGCGGTTAATCAAGAACTTCTTAAAGTAGTTGGGGGTGAAATGGAACAGCTAGAGGAGACGATAAATGAATTTCTTCTTCTATCAAAAAGAGAGTTTGTCTCGTACGAAACGGTTCACATGAATCATCTAATGAGAGATTTAATTGAGCGCCTATCGAAAAAGGCTGCTGAGTGTAGTATTGATATAATTGAAGTTTATAGTCATACGGATATTCAGTGCGTTTGTATCAGTTCACACATTAAGCAGGTCATTATGAACATTATGAATAATGGTATTGAAGCCATGCCGCATGGCGGTCAACTTAGAATCAGTCTTTTGGAAAATAGAGAAAAAGAAGTGATTGTGGAAGTAGAAGATCAAGGCGAGGGAATACCCAAGCATCTGATTAATCGACTGGGTGAACCTTACTACCAAACTTCTGAAAAAGGAACTGGTCTAGGATTAATGGTAAGCTATAAAGTGATTAAGGAACACGGTGGTTGCATTGATGTTACTAGCCAAGAGGGCAAAGGAACTGTTTTTCGAATTAGTTTACCTTCAAGTCAAAAGTTAGGTAGTAATCAAGAGAATCAAGAAGTAAAGAGCGGGAGGGACAAAATTGATTGAAGTGCAGCAAATTCATCATGTTAGTTTGGCGGTAACAGACCTTGAACGGGCAAAAAAGTTTTATAAAGATATATTATGCTTGAAAGAAATGAAGCGCCCCAATTTTGATTTTCCAGGCGCCTGGTTTCAAATCGGTCAACAACAGCTTCATTTAATTGTGTATCCTGATGCTAATACGCTTCGCGGTTCAACCTCATTATCATCCAGGGAAGGGCATTTCGCTTTTCGTGTTACTAGTTATGATAATACGTTGAAATGGCTGCGTGAAAAAAAGATAGAGGTTTATGAGAATCCAACGAGTAAAAGTGGTTTTGCCCAAATTTTTGTTTCTGATCCTGATGGCAATCTGATTGAATTGAATACAGAACAATAACAAAAGGACGCCTTCCAATTAGAAGGCGTCCTTTTGTTATTGTTTCGATGAGAATTCGTTGTGTTCTCTTTGTGGATTGGCGCTTTTTTGTGCTTCTTTCACAACTTTTTTGGCTTTCTCGGCACGGCGCTGATCTTCTTTAGCCTTTTCTTCAATTTGTTTAATATCTTTTCGAGAGTGATCCATGATAATGCTCCTCCTTATACTCTGCTTTTTGATAATAAGTGCTTGTTTGATGAAAAAGATGTTTTTCGTAACATAACCTAGTTAGAAAAAAGAATCAAGTATTATCTGTTTATTCTAACATTTTAGTGCATTTACCATCATAAAATGGAAAGAACCGTTTAGGGGGGATTTGATGGTAGCTGTACTATTATCATTAGCCGCTTTATTTCTTGGACTTGCTTTATTTATGATAGTTGTGTGGAATGCTATTAAAACAGATTCTTCTAAGTCTGATCTTGAAATGTTCTGGAAAAAGTATGAAGAGATCATTCGTAAAGAAGATGTGCTTTAGCCCTTTTTAAAGGGCTTTTTTTTATGCTGAATTATTGTTGGACATGCGTCTAAACAGGAGAATTGAAAAGATTTCGTGTTTTCAATACATTAATTTAGGGTATTTTAGAAGAGAATTGAGGTGGAATCAAATGGGGATTCGTACAAAACTTAGAAGAAATCGAACTCAAAAAAAAGGAATGCCCCCAGGCTCGCTTGTTTATATAGGAGATGAGCAAACGGAGGAAGTCACTGTTTCAGCTATCGCATTTGACTCTCATGGAATGGAAGAGTTTGAAGATGTTTCAATAGATAAAATAAAGACATTGATTGACTCTGATCAAGTAGCTTGGATTAATGTAAATGGAGTACATAATGTTCAGTTGGTAGATCAGATTAGTAAAAAATTAGGACTTCATCCTTTAACGACAGAGGATATTTTAAATACGGATCATCGACCGAAAATAGACTTTTTTGAAGATCACTTACTTTCGATTGTAAAGATGCTTGATTTATCACCTGAAAGTACTGATCTTGACATCGAACAGGTGAGTTTTATATTAATGGAGAACACAGTCGTCACTTTTCAGGAAAAGCGCGGTGACTTATTTGATCCAGTTCGTTTACAACTTCAGGAAAGCAAAGGGAGAATTCGAAAGAGTGGGGCGGATTTTCTTTACTATTCCCTACTTGATGTAATCTTTGATCAATACTTGATCATTATGGATGAAATGGATGATCGTATAGCTGAGTTAGAAGGAATGATTATGGAAGATCCTGATAATCATTCATTACAAGATATTAATCAATATAAGAATACAATTCTGCAGCTTAAGAAAACGGTTTGGCCAGTTAGAGAAGTCGTGAACAAATTAATTAATCGGAAAGTCCCTTATATAAAAGAGGACATTTCCTTTTATTTGCAGGATATTCACGATCATATTGTCCAAGCAAATGATATGGTGGAGACTTCTCGAGGCCAACTTTACGGTTTACTGGATGTGTACTATTCCAGCTTAAGTATGAAAATGAACGAGATTATGAAAGTACTAACGATTGTTTCAACAATCTTTATTCCGTTAACATTCATAGCAGGAATTTATGGCATGAATTTCAAAAACATGCCGGAGCTAAGCTGGGAATGGAGTTATCCAGCCGTATGGATTGTCATGATTATCATAACTGGTTTAATGCTCGTTTATTTCAAACGTAAAAACTGGTTTTAGGAGGTTATTTGATGCAAAAAGTCGTTGTAGTAACAGGTGCTGGACATGGAATCGGTAGGGGAGTTGCGATTGCTTATGCCGATAAAGGCTATCGCGTTGTTCTTGCCGATGTGAATGAAGAAGGTTGCAAAGAAACAGCAGAATTAATGCATGGAGGTTATGGTGACATTATCTTAACAGATGTAAGTAAACCAGAATCCATTAAACAGCTTTTTCATAAAGTTGAAGTGAAGTATGGGCAACTAGATATCTTAATCAATAATGCTGGCCTAACAGCATTTAAACATATGGATGAACTAGGTGTAGAAGAGTGGGATAACGTCATCAACACCAATTTACGAAGCGTATTCCTTGGGTCTCGTGCCGCTGCTCATCTTATGAGAAGAAATAACGGTGGCTCAATCGTTAACATTGCATCAACGAGAGCGACGATGTCAGAACCGAACAGTGAAGCATATGCTGCTACTAAGGGAGGAATCGTAGCGCTTTCTCATGCGCTAGCAGTGTCCCTTGCAGATGATCATATTACTGTCAATTCAATTAGCCCGGGTTGGATTGAAGTAGAAGACTATGATGCCTTACGTGACGTGGATCATGAGCAGCATCTATCCAAAAGAGTTGGAAAGCCATCAGATATTGGACGTGCCTGTCTCTTCCTAACGAATGAAGAAAATGATTTTGTCACAGGTGAGAATTTAGTCGTTGATGGAGGTATGACTCGTAAAATGATTTATGAACATTAATCAATAGTTAACGGACAATCCCCATTCATGTTACTATAATAACAGACCTTCATTAGAGAAAAATTACAGGGCGAATCATGCTTGAGGGGACGTTTTAAATGGCAAAACATATGGAATTACCTAATTTGTATGAAACAGGAATTCAAGATCTTGTGATTTCAGCAGAAAAAGTAGCACATGTTCAGCTGACGAATCCTTTGGAGCACGCGATGCTTATTTTGATTAAATCAGGCTATTCGTCTATCCCGGTATTAGATACTGAATACCGTCTAAAGGGATTAATTAGTCAGCCGCTCATCCTTGATTCAATTCTAGGCATCGAACGAATTGAATTTGAGAAATTAAGTGAATTAGTTGTTGAAGAAGTTATGAATACAGAAATACCTTGTATTAATGAAAAGGACGGTTTTTTCAAAGGGTTAAAGCTAGCAATTGATCATCCTTTCCTTTGTGTAGTCGATGATGAGAATATCTTTAAAGGCATTCTAACAAGAAGAGCGCTACTTAAGTTTGTTAATCGTTATTTGCATGAGTCATCAGTTAGACAGTCTTAAGCATTTATCCCGGTACTATTACCGGGATTTTTACATATGGGGATGAATAAAATGAAATCGCTAACAAATCAAATCACATCAAGTATCCAAAACAAGGAAACCAATCGACCATTCGTACTTGGAGCCATTATTATTGGAATGTTCATGGCAGCGATCGAAGGAACAATCGTTTCAACAGCGATGCCTGGCATTGTGAGCGATCTTGGTGGATTCTCGACGTTTAGCTGGGTTTTCTCAGCCTATTTATTAATGTCTGCAATTACGGTCCTTATCTTTGGTAAACTTTCAGATCTCTTTGGTAGGAAACCGATCTATTCGATCGGTATTGTCATTTTTTTAATAGGATCTTTATTATGTGGATTTGCGGAGTCGATGGAAGCGCTTATCCTTTTCAGGCTTATTCAAGGAATTGGAGCAGGGGCCGTACAACCAATAGCACTTACAATTGTGGGTGATATGTATTCGATGGAGGAGCGGGCAAAGATTCAAGGGTATCTTGCTAGCGTGTGGGGAATATCGGCTATCGCAGGCCCGGCTCTAGGCGGTATTTTTGTTCAGTACATTGATTGGTCATGGGTTTTCTGGATGAACATTCCTCTCGGAGTTCTATCGTTAGTTGGCGTTGTTCTCTTGCTTCATGAATCGATTAATAAAGAACGGAAATCGATTGATTACTCTGGTGCCATCCTTTTGCTTGTATCGATCAGTGCATTGATGGTCGTCTTGATTGAAGGAGGCGTTCACTGGAAGTGGACTTCCTTACCTATCCTCACCCTTCTAAGTACATCATTCGTAGCTATGGCGATCTTTTTTA
Source organism: Anaerobacillus sp. 63XJN7_5_ISO-PGPR-S23-430 (assembly GCF_056173695.1). Taxonomy (NCBI): domain Bacteria; kingdom Bacillati; phylum Bacillota; class Bacilli; order Caryophanales; family Bacillaceae; genus Anaerobacillus; species Anaerobacillus sp. 63XJN7_5_ISO-PGPR-S23-430. The sequence continues at coordinate 1,659,300 of NZ_CM149686.1, forward strand.
GAGTCGAACTTAAAGCGAAAGAGCCGCTAATGCCTCTTGGTATATGGCGAGATCCGGTTATCGCCATATCGAATTCAGTAACGTTTACGACGGGCATGATCTTGATTGGTGTTTCTAGCTTTCTTCCGACATTTGTTCAGGGAGTAATGGAGAAATCTCCTATTGTAGCAGGATTTACGCTTACAACGATGTCGATAGGATGGCCAATTGCGTCTACTATAGCAGGGAAACTCGTTATAAAAATCGGATTTAGGATCACATCAGTCGTTGGAGGAATTTCACTTATTAGCGGTTCGGTGATCTATATGTTGATGACGCCAGCATTAGGACCAATCTTTGCAGGTTTTGGTTCATTTCTTATCGGTGTTGGCATGGGGTTAACGTCTACAACATTTATTGTAGCCATCCAAAGCTCAGTTTCTTGGAAACAGCGAGGAATTGCGACAGCTTCAAATATGTTCATGCGAACGCTTGGAAGTGCAGTCGGTGCTGCGTTACTTGGCGGTATTTTAAACAGCCGCCTTCAACAATATTTAACGAACCGCTCTTCGGGAGGAGATGTGAACCTTAATACAGCCAATCAATTACTTGATGAAACTAAGCGTAACAGCCTTGATCCAGCTGTGCTTGATTTGTTGCAGAACGGACTCACAACCTCTTTAAAATGGGTGTATGGAGGAGTTGCAGTCATGGCACTCTTAAGCTTTCTGCTAGTACTCTTTATTCCAAAGCCTGATAAGAAACAAAACCCGGCTCGCTCATAAGCCGGGTTTTCCTATACGTGAAATGAATTCAATTCGGTTTTGAAAGGGATCATAAAAGCTAAAACGCTGATATCCTTCGATTGGTTTTTCTTTTTGTATTGGGATGTGGTGTTTTTCTAAATGTGCCTTTGCTTCTAGCAGATTATGAATTTCAAAGGCAGGATGTCTTTTCCCTGGCACAATAGTACTTTCGGTCCCAACATGTAATTCAATGTTTGCTGCTCTTAACCAGAAGCCTCCGTTTTTTCTTAAAACAGCTGGTTTTTTCGATTTCTTCAAAGCCAAGTACCCCTATATAGAAATTCCTCGCAAGTTCCTCCTCGTCGTTTGGTATACAAATTTGAAGGTGGTGGAGACGAATATAATCCATAACCATGTTAATCACTCCTAAAATTGTGTTTTAAATAAGCTGTAGCATACTTGTAGAATCAACAAAATGGTCATGGAGCGAAGCAACCAGTTTATTTGCACAAGAGAAAGTTTATTGGCCATTCGAACAGAAATTTGTGCTCCAGTGATAGAGCCAGCCGCAAGTGGGACCGCGATCGCCATGTTAAGGTGACCACTAAGTGAATAGACCATGACAGCCCCTGTACAACTTAAGAAGGTATTAAATCGTGTTAGACCTATTGAAGCAAGGTAGGAGATGCCGCTGTGACGAAATAAGTGCATTTGAAGAGTCGCCTGTCCAGGGCCGAACGTACCATCATACCATCCTATTAGACCAACGAACGGGAGTGCTTTGGTAGGAACGTTATGTGATAAATGAATTGATTCCTTCTTTTTCATAAATGATAAAGTTAAGGCAACAAGAAGCATTCCTCCAGCGAATAGTTGCAGCGCCTGTTGGGATAGTGACGAGGCAAACAATCCACCGAGGACCCCACCAGTTAAAGCGATAGGTCCTGTTTTCAGTGCTTCTTTCATAGAGAGTTCTTCCTCTTTAATAAAACGAAAAAGCTAGAAAATGAACTAAGCATATTTGAAAACTTATTTGCTGAAATAATTGAATGAATGGGAAGACCGAGTAACATCATCGAGGGAAAGTTAATAAGTCCTCCGCTGCCAGACAAGGTTCCAACAAACGTGGCAATAAGACCAATGCCAAATAAGAAAAGCCATTCCATATGATCATCTCCATCGAAAATATCTCATGTCATAGTATAGTCTTCTTTAATCCATAATGAAATTAGATTATAATGATGAATTACAATAAGATTTACTTATGAGTAAATGGAGATTTATAAGAAAGGGGGCCTTTTAATGAGCTCAGAATATCAGGTTCTTTCGATCTTAGCGGAGGAAGCGAATATGCGAAGAGCGGCTGAGCGACTTTACGTATCTCAGCCGGCGTTAAGTCAACGCCTTCAATCGATTGAAAAGGCATGGGGGATACCGATTTTTCTTCGTTCGCAAAAAGGATTAACGATTACGCCCGCGGGTGAACGGATTATCGCTTTTGCTAATGATACGATTCGGAGAGAAGAAAAAGTATTTGAAGCATTGACAGCGCTAAGCTCGGAAGTGCATGGAACGCTGAAACTAGCGGTAGCATCTATCATCGGACAGTACTGGCTTCCAGCGGTGCTAAAGAAATTTGTTGAGCACTATCCCAGTGTCAAAATATCGCTAGTTACAGGATGGAGTAGTGACATATTACGGTACTTGTACGAAGATGATATTCATATTGGAATTATTCGAGGAAAGCCCGATTGGAGAGGGAGAAGTCAGTATTTGATTTCAGATGAGCTCTATTTGGTCGATACGTCCATTAAATCAATGGAAGAATTGCGAGAAACAGAAAAACCATTTATTCAATTTAAAAGTGACTCTACTTATTTTCAAGAAATACAGGAGTGGTGGCAAACCCAATCATTTGCGCCTCCAAAGAAAACAATAGTCGTTGATCAAATCGAAACGTGTAAACAAATGGCGTTAAATGGGATTGGCTACGCTATCTTACCTTCAATCAGCATTACAGAGAATGATAAAGAATATTTTCGGATTCCACTTAAAGATGGTGAAGGGTTGCCATTAAAGCGTGATACCTGGTTATTAACAAATGATACCGCGATGCAATTGAAGCAGGTTCAGAAGTTTGTAGAATTATTAAGTGAATAGCCTGTAAGATTAGACTTCACGTGATCGATCATGTACGATAAAATGAGTAACATGCTGTGCTTGTATAAGCATGATGAACAAAGGAGGAAATACACCATGAAAATGATGGATGCAAACGAAATTATTAGCTTTATTCAAAACAGTGAGAAATCTACTCCTGTGAAAGTACATATTAAGGGGAACCTTGAGGGAATCGACTTTGGTAGCAACACGAAGTCATTCATTACAGGGAACACTGGTGTTCTTTTTGGTGAGTGGAAAGACATTAAGAAAGCACTTGAGTCTGAAGCTTCCAATATTGAAGATTATGTAGTAGAAAATGATCGTCGTAATTCAGCTATTCCAATGCTTGATCTTAAAGGAATTCAAGCGCGAATCGAGCCAGGTGCTGTTATTCGTGATCAAGTTGAAATTGGCAATAATGCTGTTATTATGATGGGTGCGATGATCAATATCGGATCTGTTGTAGGTGAAGGAACTATGATCGACATGAACGTAGTTCTTGGTGGACGTGCAACTGTCGGTAAGAACTGTCATATTGGGGCAGGTTCTGTTCTTGCAGGCGTTATTGAGCCACCTTCTGCTAGCCCGGTTGTCATCGAAGACGACGTTGTGATTGGTGCGAACGCAGTCGTTCTAGAAGGCGTTAAAGTAGGAAAAGGATCTGTTGTAGCCGCTGGTGCTATTGTGACTGAAGATGTTCCTGAGTACACACTAGTTGCAGGAACTCCGGCACGCGCTCTTAAGAAAATTGATGACCAAACTCGCTCGAAAACAGAAATCAAAAAAGAGCTTCGTCAGCTTCAAAACGATTAATTTTAATGGACATCAAAACCGTACGAAGAGACCTGCATCGCATTCCTGAAATTGGCTTTCAGGAAGTGAAAACGCATCGTTATCTTCTTCAGTTTATAGAAAAACTCCCACAGGACCGTCTCCAGGTGAAAACCTGGAGAACGGGTATCCTTGTATTTGTAAATGGAGAAAGTCCTTCAAAAACGATCGGATATCGGACAGATATCGATGGGTTACCAATCAAAGAAGAGACCGGGTATGATTTTCAGTCTGAGCATGAAGGGTTCATGCATGCTTGTGGACATGATCTTCATATGACGATTGCTCTTTCCGTTCTTGAGTACTATTCAACTCATTCCGTAAAAGACAATTTGCTGTTTGTCTTCCAACCTGCAGAAGAAGGTCCTGGCGGAGCTTTGCCAATGCTTGAAAGTGATGAGTTTAAAGCATGGAAGCCGGATCAAATGATTGCGTTGCATATTGCACCTGAGTACCCTGTAGGCACGATTGCCACACGCCCAGGATTGCTCTTTGCCAATACTTCTGAGTTATTCATTGATTTAGAAGGAAAGGGGGGTCATGCAGCGTATCCACACCATACACGTGATATGGTTGTTGCCGCTAGCCATCTCGTTACTCAGTTCCAATCTATTGTAGCGAGAAATGTAGATCCTCTTGACTCAGCTGTGGTAACAGTAGGGAAAATTGACGGAGGCACGAAGCAAAACATCATTGCAGAAAAGGCAAGGTTAGAAGGTACAATCCGTACTCTATCTGCTGATTCTATGTCCCAAGTCAAGCACCGTATTGAAGCTATCGTAAAAGGCATCGAGGCATCATTTGAATGTGTTGCTTCTATTGATTATGGCTCTAATTATTACCAGGTGACGAACAATGCCGAGCTGGTACAATCTTTTATGGAAGAAACGAGAAAGCTTCAAGATGTCAACGTAGTGGAATGTCGAGAAGCGATGACTGGTGAGGATTTTGGGTATTTTCTAAAGGAGATTCCTGGATTTATGTTCTGGCTAGGAGTGAATTCTCCAGCCGGTCTGCATACATCTACACTCAAACCTGATGAGTCTGCGATTGAAACGGCGTATCTTGCGTTAACTTCTTATTTAAATAAGGTTGCAAACTAAGAAACTGATAACCCCCAGGCTAATGCCTGGGGGTTATTGTTTTTTAGATTGACATAATAACTGAGTTTTTCTCTGATGAATGCTATAGGTATAATTCATAAAACGTTGGTCAAAATAATAGAGTTAGAAATTACATATTCATAAGGAGCGAGGGAAATGAAACGAATTGCTGTAGAAGATACGCTATCTGATGTAGCTCAAGCTTTGCAAGCGAAAGGGTATGAGGTTGTATCCTTTAAACAAGAAAGTGATGCAAATGGTTGTGACTGTTGTGTTGTGTCTGGTCAAGATCAAAATGTGATGGGCATGCAAAATGCAAGCACGAACGGGGCAGTTATTAACGCAGATGGCATGACAGCTGATCAAGTATGTCAGCAGGTGGACAGTCGTTATCAATGAGAAAATGAACCTCTACCTAGGTAGAGGTTCATTTTCTTTAGCTATTGTTATTCTTTTTGACCCAATTTCCATTATCATTCTTTTCGTATTTTTCCTCCACAGCACTCCATGCTACTTTAAAAGCTGTTTTCTCAGAATCATATTGATCAGATGCGGAGTTGAACGCTTCTTTAAAGATATCCTGTGCGTGCGAAGGCAAGTTGTCTTTCACTTGATCTGGCAACTCGCTTTTAGAATTGTAAGGCAATATGATCACACTCCTTTGAAAGATCTGTGATATCTTTACCCAATGAAAGGAAGGGGCAAACGCTTATTGTTCTTTCTTTTCAATGAATACTTGATGAGGGAATGGGATTTCAATGCCATTTGCATCAAGAGCTTCTTTAATTTCTTTCCGTAGCTGACGCTCAACACCCCATTGTTCCATGTTCTGAGTGCGGCATAGAACGCGAAGAACAACATCTGAAGAACCAAGACCTTGAACACCTAGAACATCTGGTCCTTCTACGACAGCTTCGTTTGTAGCCGCAACGTTGTCACACACTTTCTGAATCACACGGATCGCTTCATCAATATTGTCATCATAAGAAATACCAATATCTACAAGAGCGCGCATATTACCACGTGAATGGTTGCTTAATGAGCTAATTTCGCGGTTTGGTACATAGTTCAATGTCCCATCAAACGACCGAATGTGGGTTGTGCGAAGCCCGACTTCTTCTACGATTCCTCCAAAGCCGCCAGCAGTTACGTAATCGCCAACGTCCATTTGTTTCTCTAGTAGGATAAAGAAGCCTGTCACCACATCACTTACGAGACCTTGGGCTCCAAAGCCGACAGCGAGGCCAATAATACCTGCACCAGCGATTAGCGCTTTAATATCAAAGCCAAAGGTTTCAAAGATGATCGCAACAACCATGAAGAGTAGAATATACGTATAAATACTTTTTGATAAATTTTTTAAAGTATTTGCTCTCCCTGGACTCATGTTCTGCTTCTCTGATACTTGAGTAAAGGTTCTTTCGATGAAACGATTTCCGATCGCTTTTATAATTGCATAAATGATTAGGATAGCAATTAACTTCAGGATAATTAAGCCAGTATCCATTAAGAAACCTTCCCAATTAATGTTGTCAACAAAGTTCAATAGACTTCCTCCTTTAATTCTCACTACATTATGTAGGATTAGCACTCGGTCAAATTATAGCGAAAATTGTCATGATAATTCAAGTGAAGTGTTAAGACGAGACGAATGAAATGATTTTCGCTATACTAAAGTTACCCTGTTTAGTGAGGGGTAAACGTGGGTACGATAGTGGAGGAAGGTCATTAACCCACATTAAATTAATTATTATTTAACATTGACTAAAAATAACTCGTGTACTATAATGTCATTTGTGGGCGAAAGCCGCAGGATATTTTCTAGGAGGGATTTACACATGGTAGAACGCATGGTAGGAAAACAAGCACCTCGCTTCGAAATGGAAGCAGTTATGACAAACAAAGAATTTGGCAAAGTAAGCCTTGAAGAAAATATGAAGAACGATAAATGGACAGTCCTTTTCTTTTATCCAATGGACTTCACATTCGTATGCCCAACTGAAATTACAGCACTAAGCGATCGTTTCGAAGAATTCGACGATCTTGATGCAGAAGTAATCGGAGTATCTACTGATACAATCCATACACACCTTGCATGGATTAACACAGACCGCAACGACAATGGTCTTGGTGATCTTAACTATGCACTTGCTGCAGATACAAACCATAAAGTTTCTAAAGAATACGGCGTATTTATTGAAGATGAAGGTGTTGCACTTCGCGGCCTATTCATCATCAATCCTGAAGGCGAACTTCAATACTCTGTTGTTAACCACAACAACATTGGCCGTGACGTAGACGAAACACTACGTGTACTTCAAGCACTACAAACTGGTGGACTTTGCCCGGCTAACTGGAAGCCAGGTCAAGAAACACTTAAATAAGATAGAAAACAACCTACCCCAGAGAGCATTGCTCTCTGGGGTTTTTGTATGACTTATAATAGCTAATCACTCGAATGTTACCTTCGATTTTAAGTTGTCTGCTTGAAAAAAATTGCTGCAAGAACTGTTCAGCTGGATAATTGTAAATATCTTCTCGATCTAAGGAGCATTCCCCTATTTAAATAATTCCGAATTTTAGGCCTAATAGGTGGTTATTTATTTCGAATTCCGATATATTATGTATATTGTCACTATTTTTTTAATGACTATTTACTGGCTGAAGGTGGTGTTGGAATGGAAACGTTTAAAAGATTGAAAGATTTTTATTGGCCATACAAAAAGCTTTTTCTATGGTCCGTATTTTCCCTTATTTTTGTCACAGGTATCACAGTCCTTTATCCTATGCTTCTTCAATTTACAATTGATGATGTCATTCTAAAGCAAGAATACAAATGGGTACCATATCTTGCATTTGGTTTCATAGGAATCATGATCGTAAAAGGGACTGCTACGTTTTTCCAACAATATCTAGGGGACTTGTTTGGAGTAACAGCAGTGTATCGACTTCGAGAGGAGCTTTACAAAAAACTTCAATATTTACCTTTTCGTTATTATGATAACGCGAAAACAGGGGATTTAATGTCACGCTTAACGGCTGACGTAGAAGGGTTCCGGTTTTTCTTATCATTTGGATTCGCACAAGTGATCAACTTTGTTCTTATCGTAAGCTTTAGTTTAATCGTGATGTTTGGATACTCTATTCCGCTTGCGTTAGTTACGCTTGGAATGCTCCCATTTCTCGCGATTGTGGTTTATCGATTCGATAAGAGAGTTCACCCAGCGTTTAGAGGAATTCGTAAATCAATGGCGCGGTTGAATACGAAAGTACAAGAGAATATTAGTGGCATTAATACGGTAAAGTCATTATCAAGAGAAGATTTTGAAATCAATAAGTTTGTTGACAGCAATACGGACTATCGTGATAACTACTTAACAACATCATACATTTGGGCTAAATTTTTCCCGCTCATGGAGTTTATCGGGAATTTATGCGTTGTTTTCTTGCTTTCATATGGGGGATATCTTGTGTTTCAAAACCAGCTTAAACCTGGTGAGTTAGTGGCTTTCTTTAGTCTTGTTTGGTATATTATCTGGCCAATCATGAACCTTGGATTCGTCATCAACACGTTTTCTCAATCCAAAGCATCAGGAGAACGTTTACTTGAGATTCTAGATGAGCCTGAAGATATTTATGATCGAGATGGTGCGTTGGATGTTGAACGTCTTGAAGGGAACGTGTCATTTGAGAATGTCACACACAAATATGCTTCTGATGATGACGAAGCACTTAAGAATATTTCGTTTAATGCTCCAAAAGGCACAACGATTGGCTTACTTGGGGCTACGGGAGCAGGTAAAACAACGATTACCCAATTGATTGCAAGATTTTATGAACCTAACGAAGGCGAAGTAGTAATCGATGGACGGAATATTAAAGAGTATACAGTGAAATCGCTTCGGAAAAATATTGGTGTGGTCCTTCAGGAGACGTTTTTGTTCTCGTCTACAATACGAGATAATATTGCTTATGGTGATCCCGATATCTCTTTTGAAGCCATACAGGATGCGGCAAAAAGAGCGCAGGCGCATGATTTCATCATGGAAATGAAAGAGGGATATGATACGGTACTAGGCGAACGTGGAATGGGGCTATCTGGTGGCCAAAAGCAGCGTATTGCTATTGCTCGTGCCATCCTAACAGATCCTAGTATTCTCATCCTTGACGATGCTACAAGCGCAGTTGATATGCAAACGGAAGTGAAAATCCAAAAAGCATTTGAAGAGGTTATGAAAGGAAGAACAACGTTCATTATTGCACATAGAATTTCTTCTTTGAAACATGCAGATGAAATAATCGTGTTAAATGAAGGTGAGGTTGTAGAACGAGGAAAACATCAAGAGCTCATTGATCAAAACGGCTACTACCGAAATATTTATGATATACAATATCAAGATCGTAAAGAGATCATGGCCAGACAAACTGGTTGAAATGGGGTGAAGGATTGAAACAAAATCGTAGAGAAAGGTTCCATTACTCTCAAGATACGGCAATTGAAAAACAATTCAATTGGAAACAAATGTCGCGCTTGCTTGAATACATGGAGCCTTACAAGAAGAGTTTGTTGCCAAAAGCAATCATTTCAATGTTATTAGCAACGGCTGTTAGATTGATCGTACCGATTTTTATTGGGGTATTACTATTTGACCATGCGATCAAAAATCGTGATCAAACATTGCTTATTCAATTAATTATTGGCATAGCTGGATTGTATTTGATTTCTTGGATTGCCAACTCATATCGAATAAAATGGACGAATGAGCTTGGACAATACATTATTTACGACATTAGACAAGGGTTGTTTAAACATATTCAGCGCTTGTCGCATGGATTTTTTGATAAACGATCGGCAGGTTCTATTCTTGTCAGGGTAATTAATGATGTGAACTCCATGCAGGAGTTATTTACGAATGGGGTTATTAATCTCCTCATGGATATTGTTCTATTGTTAGGAATCATTGTCATCATGTTTGTCTTAAGTCCTCAGTTAACACTAGCTATTATGATTATTTTACCGCTCATGTTTCTCATTTCTACGAGCTTGCGAAAACGTATTCGTCGTTCCTGGCAACAAGTTCGTATTAAGCAAGCCAAGCTGAATTCCCATTTGAATGAAAGTATTCAAGGAATTCGAGTGACTCAATCGTATACGCAGGAAAAAGGAAATATGGAATTTTTTCAGGGCGTTAATCATGAAAACTATGCTAGTTGGAAAGACGCGACTCAAAAGAGTGCGATTTTCAGACCTTTTGTTGAAATGTCCAATGCCATTGGTACAGCAATATTAATTTGGTTCGGGGTTTATCTTATTCAAAATGGGATGGACTACGGAGTATTTGTTACATTTGCTTTCTACTTAGGGATGTTCTGGGAACCAATCTCTCGACTTGGTCAAGTGTATAATCAGCTTCTCGTTGCGATGGCTTCGTCTGAGAGAATCTTCGAATTTCTTGATGAACAGCCGAATGTACCAGAAAAGGAAAATGCGAAAGAGCTTAAGGAAATGAAAGGCGAAATCACATTTGAAAATGTTGAATTCTCATATGATGAAAGCCGCAAAGCTCTGCATGAAATGAGCTTAACAATGAAAGCTGGTGACACCGTTGCGCTTGTGGGTCATACTGGATCAGGGAAGTCAACAATCGCTAATCTGATAAGCCGTTTCTATGATCCTACAAGTGGAACAGTTCGGATTGATGGAACGGACCTTAAAGACGTTAAACTCGATAGCTTACGTGAGAAAGTCAGCGTCGTTTTGCAAGATACGTTCATTTTTTCAGGTACAATTATTGAAAACATTCGATTTGGACGTCCGGACGCTAGCGATGAAGAAGTGAAGGAAGCAGCTAAAGCAGTAGGAGCTGATCCTTTTATTCAGCGCTTGAGTGATGGCTATGAAACAGAGGTAGAAGAAAGAGGTAACGTCCTATCAGTAGGTGAAAGACAACTATTATCGTTTGCGAGAGCACTTCTTGCGGACCCTCGAATATTGATTTTAGATGAGGCAACTGCAAGTATAGATACAGAGACAGAGCTGAAAATACAGAAGGCACTAAATGTTGTTTTGGAAGGCAGGACGGCAATCATGATCGCTCACAGGCTTTCAACGATTCGTGAGGCAGATAATATTATTGTTCTCGACCACGGACGCATATTAGAACAAGGAAATCATACTGAGCTTATGCGAAAAGGTGGAACGTATTATGAGCTTGTTAAATCACAATTCAATATGATGGACGCTGTATAGAAAGAAGCCAAGTAGGCTTCTTTTTTTTGTCCATTAATATGAATCAGACATTTCAATGGAGGTAAAACGAAAAAAATACAGAAGTTAATCTAAATGTGAACAGAATATTAACAAGAAAAAAAGTTTCGGAATTATACAGTTTGTGATACTTGTCACAATCTCATGAATGAGCCATAATAAAAGTGTAATTCAGAGGTACAATCGTTTCTATTGTGAATGATAAGGGAAGTTGAGTAACAGATGATAAGAAATTGGTACAAAGGGGATGAACAATTTGGAACTAGATTCAGCGACTCTAAGTCGCCTATTAACAAGTCTAACGTTAGGATTTCATATTATTTTTGCTACGTTAGGTGTTGGTGTCCCATTATTAATTAGCCTTGCTGAATGGATAGGGATTAAACGGAACGATCCTTATTACACATTGCTAGCGCGCCGCTGGGCTAGAGGATTCGTTGTTACCGTTGCTGTTGGTGTTGTAACTGGTACAGCAATAGGGCTCCAACTATCACTTTTATGGCCGAATTTCATGCAGTTAGCAGGGCAGGTCATTAGTTTACCGTTATTCCTTGAAACGTTCGCTTTCTTCTTTGAAGCAATTTTTCTTGGAATTTATCTTTATACGTGGGATCGATTCAAAAAACCGATCTATCACTGGTTTATATCAATTCCGGTTGTAATTGGCTCTACACTGTCTGCTTTCTTTATTTCCACTGTAAATGCTTTTATGAACTCTCCGCAGGGGTTTGATATAGTTGATGGTGTATTAACAAATATTGAACCACTCGCAGCGATGTTCAACCCAGCAACACCAACGAAAGTAGGCCACGTGGTCATGTCGGCATACCTTACTTCTGCTATTGTACTAGCTGCCATAACGGCATTTAAAATGCTTAAGGGTAAGCGTAGTACTTATTATAGGAAAGCTCTAAAGCTTACAATGACCGCAGGATTTATCTTTGCGATTGGGACGGCCGTGATTGGTGACTTTTCTGGTAAATTTTTAGCTGAATATCAACCAAGTAAGCTTGCAGCCGCAGAATGGCACTTTGAAACATCTGAAAATGCAGATCTTGTCGTGGGCGGATTTCTCGATAAAGAAACGGATGAAGTCAAATATGGGTTAGTATTACCAAACTTTTTAAGTATCCTTGCTCATGGTAATCCAAATGCGGAAGTAATGGGACTTGATCAAGTACCTGAAGATGAAGTGCCACCGCTATTTATTCATTACCTTTTTGACGGGATGGTCGGAATCGGAATGTTTCTCGCTGCTTTAACCTTTTTCTACGTGATTGCGCTAAGATTAAAACGATTTAACACGGAAAACAAATGGTTTTTACGGTTAATTGTTTTGGCGGGACCACTCTCAGTCCTTGCGATTGAATTTGGATGGATTTTCTCAGAAGTAGGCCGCCAGCCATGGATCTTATGGGATATTCTCAGAACAGGACAAGCTGCAACAACTGCGGATAGCGTCGGATGGATGTTTATCTTATTCCTTCTTCTTTACATTGTTCTTGGAACGCTTACTGTTACTGTTCTTAAGAAAATGTTCAATACTAATCCAGCTGAGAATGAACTTGAGGAAATCGCTAAATTGAAATAATAGCTTCGATTGAGAGGGGTGAAAATATGGACATTCAATTAGTAGGAATAACGGTACTATGGGTTTTTCTATATGGGTATTTGATCACAGCCTCGATAGATTTCGGGGCAGGATTCTTTGCCTATTATGGAGAACTCTCAGGAAAAGATCATATTATTAATAAAATTATTAGTCGTTATTTATCCCCGGTGTGGGAAGTGACGAATGTGTTCTTTGTTTTCTTTTTTGTTGGCCTAGTAGGCTTTTTCCCTGATACTGCCTATTATTATGGAACAGCTTTGCTTGTTCCAGGTAGTATCGCGATCATACTACTTGCCATTCGAGGCTCATTCTATGCCTTTGGAAATTACGGCGCAAAGAAAAGCAGAGTCTATACTTTTTTATATGGAGTGACAGGATTACTAATTCCAGCTTCTCTGTCCACAGCGTTAACTTTATCAGAAGGTGGATTTATTGAAGAGGTGAACGGTGAAGTTAAGTTTTTGGCAGGGGAATTATTTTCAAGCTTTTACTCCTGGTCAGTCGTGCTCTTAGCGATCGTATCGGTTCTATTTATTAGCGCCGCCTTTCTAACTTATTATGCTAGTCGAGCGAATGATCAACCTGCGCTTGAGCTTTTAAGAAAATATGCACTGTTCTGGAGCGCTCCAACCATTTTATCTAGTATACTTGTGTTCGTAGCTCTTCAGCAGCATAATCCAGTTCACTTTGAGCGAATTCTTGATTATGCCTGGTTCTTTATCGCATCTCTTTTTTGTTTCCTTGTTGCAACATATCTCATTTTCAATCGGAAAAGATATGGTACGGCTTTTATCTTTGTTATGTTGCAATTTTTCTTCGCGTTCTTTGGATACGGTATATCACATCTACCGTGGATTTTGTATGACTATATTACAATCTATTCAGGATATACGAATGAAACGACGGGGATCTACCTAGTCTTCGCTTTTATTGCAGGACTCTTTCTCCTAGTTCCTTCTTTAATATTGCTGATGAGACTCTTTTTATTTGATGCAGAGTATGTCAAAGGGAATAAGAATAATAAGTCTTAGAGAGAATATTGACACTGATGATAAGAGTGGTAGGATAGTATTGATAGTGCGTCAGCATATTTGCTGGCGCGCGTTTCTTTCTGAATGAGTAGGAGGAGTGTGCGTTGAAAAAGCAGTTTGCCGTAATTGGACTCGGCCGTTTTGGAGGAAGCATTTGTAAGTCACTAAGTCAGCAGGGGATGGAAGTCCTCGCAATTGATATGGATGAAGATAAAGTGAATGAATTTTCTTCAGTGGCTACACATGCTGTGATCGCAGATTCAACAGATGAGAGTGTTCTAAAGAACCTCGGTATTCGAAACTTTGATCACGTTATCGTAGCGATCGGGGATAACATTCAATCAAGTATTTTAACAACTTTAATTCTAAAAGAGCTTGGCGTTAGCAAAATTACGGTTAAAGCACAAAATGATTATCACGAGAAGGTTTTGAATAAGATCGGTGCTGATAAGATTGTCCACCCGGAACGTGATATGGGTGTCCGAATTGCACACAGTATGGTCTCAAATAGCGTTTTAGACTATTTAGAGCTATCTGATGAACACAGCATTGTTGAGCTTATTGCTAACTCTAGAATGGATAATAAGACGATTATTGAACTTGATATTCGAGCGAAGTATGGTGCCAATATTGTCGCCATTAAAAAAGGTGATGAGATTATTGTATCTCCTCAAGCTGATCAGAAGATCTCCAAAGGAGACATTCTTATTGTAATAGGATCAGATCAGGACATTAATCGCCTTGAACGCCAAATTTTGAACCGAGATTAGTGAATAACAAAAAAGAGCCTGTCGCTTTTCGCGACAGGCTCTTTTGTATAATTAAATTTCCATAATGATCGGAAGGATCATAGGGCGACGTTTCGTTTTCTCGTATAGGAATGGTGCAAGAGTATCTGTAATTTCATTTTTAATTTCAGACCACTGACTTGTACGCTTTTCCATGACACCATTAAGATGTTTCGATAATAGCTCTTGAGCATCATTAATCAAATCACCAGATTCTCTCATATAAACAAATCCTCGTGAAATGATATCTGGACCTGAAAGAATCTTAAACTCTTTCATGTTAATGGAGACAACGACAATAACTAGACCTTCTTCAGAGAGAATTTTACGGTCTCTAAGAACAATGTTTCCAATATCCCCGATCCCTTTACCATCTACATAAACAGATCCAGATGGAATCTTACCGCTAATTGAAGCTTCATTCTCACTTAGAGCAAGTACTTCACCATTATCCATAATAAAGGAATGGTCTTGTGGAATTCCGCAATCCTGAGCAAGCTTCGTATGCATCTTCAGCATGCGATATTCACCGTGAATTGGCATAAAGAATTTTGGCTTAATGAGACGAAGCATAAGCTTCTGCTCATCTTGGCCACCGTGACCAGATGTATGAATGTCACTTAGTTTATGATGAATCACGTCAGCGCCTGCACGAGAAAGCTGGTTAATGATTCTTGATACACTTACCTGGTTACCAGGGATAGGTGAAGAAGAGAAGACAACTGTATCTCCAGGAATGATTTGAATTTGACGATGCGTTGCATTCGCAATTCGAGATAGAGCAGCCATTGGCTCACCCTGACTTCCTGTACAAAGAATTGTTACTTTGTTCTCAGGTAGTCGATTAATTTGATTGGCATCAATGAACGTATCTTTAGGCGCATTAATATAGCCAAGTTCCTGTCCAATTGTAATGTTGGACTCCATACTACGACCAAATACAGCTACTTTACGTCCATTTTCGACAGCTGCTTCAACCACTTGCTGTAGGCGGTGAATATTGGATGCGAATGTTGCGAAAATAACGCGTCCGTCTACTTTTCTAAAGATATCTTGAATGGTTTCACCAACGCGACGCTCGGACATTGTGAATCCAGGTACTTCACTGTTTGTACTGTCAGAAAGAAGGGCTAGAACGCCTTCTTTACCAATCTCAGCCATCTTTGTTAAGTTAGCTGGTTCACCGACTGGTGTGAAATCAAACTTAAAGTCTCCTGTATGAACAATATTACCTGGAGGTGTCTTAACAACAACCCCAAAGGAATCCGGAATACTGTGTGTTGTTCTAAAGAACATAACAGAAGTCTTTCTAAATTTAATAATATCTTCTTCTGTAATTTCATTTAGGGATGCTCCACGTAGAAGGCCATGCTCTTCAAGCTTATTTCTAATAAATCCTAAAGCGAGCTTTCCTCCATAAATAGGAACATTAATTTCACGAAGTAAGTAGGGGATGCCGCCTATATGATCTTCGTGACCGTGCGTAATAAAAAGACCTTTAATCTTATCCTGGTTTTTTACGAGATAAGAATAATCAGGAATAACGTAGTCAATTCCTAATAATTCTTCCTCAGGGAACTTAATTCCCGCATCAACAAGAATAATTTCGTCTTGAAACTGAATACCGTACATGTTTTTACCGATTTCTCCGAGTCCACCTAAAGCGAAAACGGCGGTTTGATGATTTTTAACAAATTTCATAGTCTATACATTCTCCAATTCAAAGTGCTCTGATTTTTGCTCAAACTCTAAGAAGTCATCTTCCACGGTTTGAATAAATTCGATATTGATATCGCGTTCCTTAAGCTTGTAGCGAACTTCCCGTTCAGAAGTAGCCTCTACGTAAAGGCTCATTGTTCGCTCTCTTACAGGAACCTCCTTTTTAGTGCCTTGATAAAATACCTTATAAATCATTCTAAATCTCTCCTTAACTCAGACAATTTGTGTGCATCTTCGTTTATTATATAGGAAATTGGTTTCTTTTTCATGTTTCTAACCACATTTCCATAAGAAATAGGAGAATTTGCATGAATTTATGTGCAAATTAGGTTAATCAATGGAATATTTCGGTTGTGGAAATAGCACATTTCTCCAGGTTTTAATCAGTTTACGTTTCATTTTACGATACATTATGCTCATCCTTCCTTTTTTTGATAACTAAGCCTAGTATTTATCAACGATGGTTGAATTAATTTGGGAAAAGGTGGATGTCATAACCGAAGACACTTGGTGCCATTTAATGTAACATAAGATAGTGGTATAGCATAAGGGATGATTAGCTTTACGTAAAGCTATAAATATATAGGGCTATTTATACAGGAGTACACATACAAAGGAGGTACCAATGAGACTTTATGCCG
The DNA here is from genome assembly GCF_056173695.1 of Anaerobacillus sp. 63XJN7_5_ISO-PGPR-S23-430. Lineage (NCBI taxonomy): Bacteria > Bacillati > Bacillota > Bacilli > Caryophanales > Bacillaceae > Anaerobacillus > Anaerobacillus sp. 63XJN7_5_ISO-PGPR-S23-430. Next base: position 1,676,181 of record NZ_CM149686.1, read on the forward strand.
CACTTATTTCACTTAGCTTAATATGGGGCATGTCATTCATGTTCATAAAATTAATAGTACCTTTTGTAGGGCCATGGGGAGTAGTGTTTTTTAGATGTTTGCTAGGCGCACTGGCTTTATTCATGTACTTACTGATTAGAAGACGTCTTAAACAAGTGAGGAAGGACCTACCCTGGGTAAGCCTTATCACCATTGGGATAATGAATGCGCTCATTCCCTGGGGAATGATTGCATTAAGCGAAGAGCGAATTACAAGCAGTCTCGCTGCTACACTTAATGCAACGACACCCCTTTTTACAAGCGTGATTGGTGCGCTTTTCTTCGGAAGAATTCTATATCAAAAGCAATGGTCGGGAATCATCGTAGGGTTTATTGGAATTCTCTTTCTCATTGACCTGGATGTTCAAGAATTAGTTCAGGGAGATGTATGGGGGATCTTACCTATGCTCATTGCAACAGGGTGCTATGGCTTTGCTTCTCAATACACGAAAAAGAATTTGAAAGATGTGCCTGTTGATGTTTTGTCATTTATAACCCTTACGATTGGCGCAGTGGGCGGGGGATTATTAATGGTCCTGTTTGGAGACGGGGGCATCGAGTTTACCTTCCTGCTTCAACGTGATATTCTAATATCGCTTATTGGACTAGGTGTGTTTGGCTCAGGTCTCGCTTATTTACTTTTCTATTATATGATTCAGAAGGGGAGTGCAGAGTTTGCCACTCTTGTGACATATCTTGTGCCAGTGACAGCTTTGATTTGGGGTAGTGTTTATTTAAATGAAGTGATTACGTTCCCTATGATTATCGGACTGCTTTGTATTTTTACTGGCGTCTACATGTCGGGTAGGAAAGCAAATCGCGAGGTAAAGTCTATAAAGAAGTCAGCTTGATTACCTGTATAGTTTGGCTAGTGTTTATAGAAAAATTAGTGAAGATAGGTGAAAATAATGCACAATGAGAAAATTGTATTTTTTGATATCGATGGGACCCTTCTTGATCATAATAAACAAATCCCATCTTCAACACGAGAGTCATTAAAAGCTTTAACGGAAAAAGGTGTCCATGTAGCGATTGCTACCGGAAGAGCTCCTTTTATGTTTGCAGATTTAAGAGAGGACCTTGGGATAGATACGTTTATTAGTTTTAATGGTCAGTATGTGAAACATCAAGAAAAGGTTGTTTTAACGAACCCTCTTAGTCGTGACGAAATCACTGTACTTGAAGAAGAAGCAAGGAAAAATGGTCATCCAATGGTCTTTCTCGATCATGAAGCAATGATGAGTAATCACGATGAGCACCCACATATTATAAAGAGTATGGATGATCTTAAGATGCACTATCCTGGATATGATCCTTCTTATTATCATTCAAGAGATATTTACCAGGCGCTATTGTTCTGCGAGAGTAAAGAAGAGGATGGATATCGCGATGCATATGGTAACCTCGATTTTATCCGCTGGCATGATTATTCAATGGATGTGATCCCTCCTGGTGGTTCAAAGGCAAGAGGAATTGAAGCTATGATCGACCATCTAGGTTTTAAACGTGAAAATACGTATGCTTTTGGAGATGCGTTGAACGATTTAGAAATGTTGAGATTTGCAGGAACGGGTATAGCGATGGGAAATGGATATGATGAAGTAAAGGCAGTGGCTGATATAGTGACTGACCCAGTTGACCAAAACGGTATTCAAAAAGGTCTTAAAAAAGTTGGACTACTATAATAGAAAAGGATCGCAATAATTGCGATCCTTTTTTTAATGCTTCTTAAATTAGTTTCCTAATGGAGAAAGTTCACTTGCCTCTTCATTATTAATTCGATCATAAAACATAACCCCATCAAGATGGTCGATTTCATGTTGGACAACAATGGCAGGTAGCCCTTTCAATCTTAGCTTAAGAGGATTTCCTTCAGCGTCCACACCTTTTACGGTAATGCGTGCATAACGCGGTACTGCACCAGGTACTTCACGATCCACAGATAAGCACCCTTCGCCACCATCTAAATAGGTTTTTTCAACTGAATGGCTTAAGATTTTAGGATTCATAATTCCATAGCTGTATAAAGTGCCTCTGTGATCAGACACATGGACAGCAATCATCCGTTTACTAATGCCAATTTGTGGTGCTGCAATACCAATACCTGAGCGCAGTTCATATTCAAGTGCAGTTTCAGGATCCTGACTATTCTTAAGAAACTCAAGCATTTCTCTTAAAGTTTGTTTATCGTCTTCTGATGCAGGAAGATCAACCTCTTTCGCTTCTTTCTCAAGAACTGGATCTCCTTCTCTGCGAATATCTTTCATAGTTAACATATCATCATTCACTCCTATTCAAAAACGGTCATTCTAATATTAAGTATATTCAACTTTATGGAGGGAATAAAGAAATTGCTCTGACTCAAGCAAACTTTTTTGAAAAGTGGTTTTCCTTATTTCATCACCATTAAAATCTTACAATAGTGATAGTTTAGCACAACCCAACATAACTGAAAATCCTTTTAAATTGCATGTCTTACTAACCTTATATAATAAAGATGATGAGCTTAAAAGGAAAGTATAGATGAGCAAGGCTCTAAAATAAAAGTCTAGAACGATTAGTCTATGAATGGGAATGCAATCTGATTATTTTTGGAGGTTATAAAAATGGAGTATTCTATTGAGAACTGTCTTGTGGTATAGTAATCAGTGATGTAAAATCAATTGGTATGAATTGGATATGTGGGGGGACTTTTTTTGCTACGTAAATATCGTTTGGGAATTATTTCTCTTTTTTTCTGTTTTCTTTTAATTGGTTTAGCGGGTTGTCAATTCGGTGGTAGTACAGAAGAAAAAATGTATGATCATTTAGAAGAAGCGGTCGCACTTGAAGATCAGTTTCGGGAACAACAAGAACCGTTAGCTAAAGCAGAAAAAAAGGAACAAGAAATTTATGATGACATTGTTGCACTAAGTATGGATGAGTTCGATGAAGTCGAAAAGCTTTCAAAGCAAGCAGAAGAAAATACGGATAAAAGACTTGAGTACTTAAAAAAGGAAAAAGAAAGTATAGATGAAGCTTACAAAGAATTTGAAGAAATTAAAGATCTAACAGAAGATCTTGAAGATGATGCTGCTAAAAAGGACGCTAAGGCTCTTATTGAGACGATGGATAAGCGATATGAAGCTTATGAAAAGCTCAATAAAGAATATGAAGAAGCAGTGAAACAAGACAAGAAGCTCTACAGTTCACTTCAAGATAAAGAACTTACATTAGAACAGCTTCAGGAACAAATTAAGGTTGTAAATGATCAGTACAGTAAAGTGTCTGAGCATAAGGAAAAGTTCAATAAATATACAACTGAGTTTAATGAAGCGAAAAAAGCGTTTTATCAATCAGCAGAATTAGACGTAAACTATTCAGAATAACCAAAGAACCGCTCAAGTTGAGCGGTTCTTTTTAGATCGTTTTCTTCCATTTTAGCCCGATTTTGATAAAGCGGGTGATAGTCCACCACCAAAGAAAAAAGGTAAAGTGTTAACAAAATGAACGACTTCAAATATGGTGTTCCTAATTATTTACACTAGTACAGTGTGGGATTATGTAATGTAACAGTTTGGTTTTCATCTTTTAACACGCAATAATTAAATCAATTAATTGACTTGAAACTTACTGTATTGTAAACTTAAAAACGAACTTACTCATGAAGAGAAGCACTTCCTTAATCTTACTGATACAGACTATTATTCGCAGTAATACATAGCGCTAGGGATTATTTCTTCAGGATTAAGGGTATGACATTGAGTGTTGTCTTAAGTAATCCAATTTAATGAATGCTATTTGTCATTTAATAACGTTGAAATGGACATGCTAGTTATGTCTGTAAACTGAACGACCCACTCACAATTGCACTATTGCAATTCAATAATCTATCTCTTTATGAATGAAAGGATGAGGTGAAAGGTATGGGAACAAAAACCATCGAAAACATCGAAGGCCAATTCGAAATGTTCCAGATTCTAAATGAAAATGGCGAAATCGTGAACAAAGAAGCAATGCCTGAACTATCAGATGAGCAGCTTCAAGAACTAATGCACCGCATGGTGTACACACGTATTCTTGATCAGCGTTCAATTTCTTTGAACCGTCAAGGACGTCTTGGCTTCTACGCACCAACTGCAGGACAGGAAGCTTCACAACTAGGAAGTCAGTTTGCACTTGATAAAGAGGACTGGATTCTTCCGGGTTACCGTGATGTTCCACAGATCATCTGGCACGGTCTTCCATTATATAAAGCATTCTTATTCTCTCGTGGTCACTTTGTAGGGAACCAGGCTGATGGCCTGAACGTGTTGAGCCCACAAATCATCATCGGTGCTCAAATTACACAAACTGCTGGTGTTGCACTTGGACTTAAGAAAAAAGGCAAGAAAAACGTAGCGATCACTTACACTGGTGACGGTGGTGCTTCACAAGGTGACTTCTATGAAGGAATGAACTTTGCAGGTGCATATGCTGCTCCAGCTATCTTTGTTGTGCAAAACAACCGCTTTGCAATCTCTGTTCCAGTTGAAAAGCAATCTGCAGCGAAAACAATCGCTCAAAAAGCAGTTGCAGCTGGTATCCAGGGTGTTCAAGTAGACGGTATGGACGTTCTTGCTGTTTATAAAGCAGTTACTGACGCTCGTGAGCGCGCAATTAATGGCGAAGGTCCAACTCTAATCGAGACAATGACTTACCGCTATGGTCCACATACAATGGCTGGTGACGATCCAACTCGTTACCGTTCTGAAGATCTAGATAGCGAGTGGGAAAAGAAAGATCCAATCGTTCGTTTCCGCAAGTATCTTGAGAGCAAAAACCTTTGGTCTGAAGAAAAAGAAAACGAAGTAGTCGATAAAGCGAAGGAAGAAATCAAAGCTGCTATTAAAAAAGCAGATGGCACTCCTAAGCAAAAAGTAACGGATCTTATTTCTAACATGTACGAAGAGCTTCCACAGAACCTTCGTGAACAATACGAACAATATAGTGCAAAGGAGTCGAAGTAAGCTATGGCGCAAATGACAATGATTCAAGCAATCACTGATGCGATGCGTACGGAGTTGAAAAATGACGAGAACGTACTCGTATTCGGTGAGGACGTAGGTCAAAACGGCGGCGTTTTCCGTGCGACAGAAGGACTTCAAAAGGAATTTGGCGAAGATCGCGTATTCGATACTCCGCTTGCTGAATCAGGTATCGGTGGTATGTCTATCGGACTTGCACTTACTGGATTCCGTCCAGTCCCAGAAGTTCAGTTCTTTGGATTTGTATACGAAGTAATGGATGCTATTTCCGGTCAAATGGCTCGTCTTCGTTATCGTTCAGGCGGCTCTTTCCACGCGCCGATTACTGTTCGCTCACCATTTGGTGGCGGCGTTAAAACACCAGAACTTCACGCGGATAGCCTTGAAGGTCTAATGGCGCAACAGCCAGGACTAAAAGTCGTTATCCCTTCAAACCCTTATGATGCAAAAGGACTTCTTATCTCTGCGATTCGTGATAACGATCCAGTTATTTTCCTTGAGCACATGAAGCTTTATCGTTCTTTCCGTCAGGAAGTTCCTGAAGAAGAATATACAATTGAAATTGGTAAAGCTGAAGTAAAACGTGAAGGTACTGACATCACAATCGTAACTTACGGTGCGATGGTTCAGGCTTCTCTTAAAGCTGCTGAAGAGCTTGAAAAGAACGACATTAGTGCAGAAGTAATCGACCTTCGTACGGTTAGCCCGCTCGATATCGATACAATTATTGCCTCTGTTGAAAAAACAAACCGTGCAATTGTTGTTCAAGAAGCACAAAAGCAAGCAGGAATTGCAGCTAACGTTGTAGCAGAAATCAACGACCGCGCAATCCTAAGCCTTGAAGCACCAGTTCTTCGCGTAGCTGCACCTGATACTGTATTCGCATTCTCAGCTGCTGAAGATGTATGGCTTCCTGATCACACTGACATCATCGAAAAAGCTACACAAGTAGTTAATTTCTAATTAACATTTTATAAAAAAACATGAAGTGAAGCCGCACTATGCGCTTCGCTTCAGATCTTATATGAGCAAAATTTTTCTACAATTAGGAGGCGAAGTCCCGTGGCATTTCAATTTAAGATGCCGGATATCGGTGAAGGTATCCATGAAGGCGAAATCGTAAAATGGTTTGTTAAATCCGGAGATGAAGTAAAAGAAGACGATATTCTTGCAGAAGTACAAAACGACAAAGCTGTTGTTGAAATCCCTTCTCCAGTAGACGGAACAGTTAAAGAAGTTCACGCTGAAGAAGGTGCAACTGTTATTGTTGGAGATGTAGTCATCACTTTCGACGCAGAAGGTTATGAAGATGCAGAAGAAGAACCAACAGCTGAACAGCCACAAGCTGAAGAAGAAGCTCCTAAAGCAGAAGCTAAATCAGAAGCGAAAGAAGACAGCGCTGGATCAAAACCACTTCCTGAAGATGACGAAGAAACAGATCCTACTAAGCGAGTTATCGCTATGCCAGCAGTACGTAAGTATGCTCGTGAAAACGGCGTAAGCATCTCGAAAGTATCTGGTTCTGGTAAGAATGGTCGCGTTGTGAAAGAAGATATCGACACTCACTTGAATGGTGGAGGCGAAACAGCTTCTGAAGCTCCAGCAGCGACAGAAGAAAAAGCTGAAGCGAAGCAAGAAGCTTCTACTACATCAGCACAGCCACAAGCATCTGCACAACCAGAAACTCGTGAGAAGATGAAAGGTATGCGTAAAGCAATTGCAAAAGCAATGGTTAACTCGAAGCATACTGCTCCACACGTAACTCACATGGATGAAATTGTTGTAACAGATCTTGTTGCTCACCGTAAGAAGTTCAAACAATATGCTGCAGACAAAGATGTGAAGCTAACTTACCTTCCATACGTTGTAAAAGCACTTGTTTCTGCACTTCGCGAATTCCCAATGTTGAATGCATCTATTGATGATTCTACTGACGAAATCGTACACAAGCATTACTACAACATCGGTATCGCTGCTAACACTGACGCTGGACTAGTTGTTCCAGTTGTGAAAGAAGCAGACCGTAAGCCACTTCTTAATGTTTCATCTGAAATTAATGAGTTGGCTAAAAAAGCTCGCGATGGTAAACTATCAGGGGACGATATGAAAGGTAGCACATGTACTATTTCTAACCTGGGTTCTGCTGGTGGTCAATGGTTTACACCAATCATCAATAACCCGGATGCTGCTATTCTTGGTATTGGTCGTATTGAGGAGAAGCCAGTTGTTATCGACGGAGAAATCGTTGCAGCACCTGTTCTTGCTCTATCGATCAGCTACGACCACAGACTTATTGATGGCGTAACAGCACAACTTGCTCTTAACCACATCAAGCGTCTGTTGAACGATCCACAACTCTTAATGATGGAGGCGTAATAATATGGTAGTAGGAGATTTTCCAATCGAATTAGACACACTTATAGTAGGAGCTGGACCAGGTGGATATGTTGCTGCAATCCGTGCAGCACAGCTTGGTCAGAAAGTTGCCATTGCTGACAAAGGAACTCTAGGCGGAGTTTGCTTAAACGTCGGCTGTATTCCTTCAAAAGCAATGATTAATGCATCTCATAAATATGAGTCTGCAAAGCATTCCGATGATATCGGAATCACTGCTGAGAACGTGAGCGTTGACATGAAGAAAGTTCAGGAGTGGAAGTCTTCTGTTGTTGACAAGCTTACTGGCGGCGTAGCAGGACTTATGAAATCAAATAAAGTTGATGTTGTTAGCGGTGAAGTTTATTTCGTCGATAAGAACACAGTTCGTATCATGGACGAAAAGAACTCTCAAACGTATACATTCAACAACTGCATCATCGCAACAGGGTCTCGCCCAATCGAACTTCCAAGCTTCAAATGGAGCAAGCGCGTTATTTCTTCAACTGGTGCACTTGCACTTGACGAAGTTCCTAAGAAAATGGTTGTTATCGGCGGAGGATACATCGGAATCGAACTTGGTACTGTGTACGCAAACTTCGGTACTGAAGTAACAATCCTTGAAGGTACGAAGCAAATTCTACCTGGATTCGAAAAACAAATGAGCTCTCTTGTTTCTCGTCGTCTTAAGAAGAAAGGTAATGTAGAAATCATTACTCAAGCTCTTGCACAAGGCGTTGAAGAAACAGAAGACGGCGTAACAGTAACAGCAGAAATCAAAGGTGAAACGCAGACGTTTGACGCTGATTATGTACTAGTTACAGTTGGTCGTAAGCCTAATACAAATGAAATCGGTCTTGAAGAACTTGGCGTTGAAATGACGGACAAAGGTCTTGTGAAGATTGACAAGCAGTGTCGTACAAACTTCGATAACATCTATGCTATTGGTGATATCGTAGAAGGTCCTGCACTTGCTCATAAAGCTTCTTACGAAGGTAAAGTAGCTGCAGAAGCGATCAGTGGTGAAAACTCTGTGATTGACTATCTTGCAATCCCAGCGGTTGTTTTCTCTGACCCAGAACTCGCTTCAGTTGGTTACACTGAACAAGAAGCAAAAGATCAAGGATTCGATGTGAAAGCATCTAAATTCCCATTCGGTGCTAATGGCCGTGCATTGTCTCTTAACGACAGTGAAGGATTTATGAAGCTTATCACTCGTAAAGAAGATGGCCTAGTGATCGGCGCTCAAATTGCTGGTCCTAACGCTTCTGATATGATTGCTGAGCTTGGTCTTGCAATCGAAGCTGGTATGACAGCTGAAGACATTGCGCTTACAATTCATGCTCACCCAACACTTGGAGAAATTACTATGGAAGCTGCTGAAGTAGCTCTAGGTACTCCAATTCACATTGGTTAATAATTAATTGAAAAACTCCAGAGACAAGAGTCTCTGGAGTTTTTATATGGAGAATGAGCAGTCCCGCTCATGATAATTTTATGATTCATTTAAGTGGATTCAATTGCTTTTATTAGTTAATAGAGGTTGGAAATGGACCACATTCATAAATATAAACGAATGGATTAGGTATGTTCAGTTTTCTTTCTTTATTGGAAACTAAATATAGAAATGAAGCGATTAGGAGATTTACTTGCACATACATTTGAGAATAGGACACTTGTATTATGCGGAGGTGCTGTTCTATGTATGGAAAAGTTATTTGCATTCAGCTTTTGATCTGGTTTGGTTTTTTTCAACTTATTTATTATTCTCCTCGAGATCATATTGGATTTAAGATTTTATTATTTTTAGTTTTTCTTTATCTTATTTGTACGATTTCTGTTCAAATGGTTAGAAGAGGAAGAGAGCTTATCTATTTGATTTCTTTTTCTTCTACTCTGGCATTCATCATTATCTATCTATACCATTTAATTTGATGGACGTAACTATTTAAAAATTAAGCTGACTAATGAATGTTATCGATAACCTTCATTAATATAATAGATAGAAGGTAAATGAAAAAGCGTCCTACCAAGAGGGTAGGACGCTTTTAGTGTTTTATGATTTTGGATCATCTTTCTTAGGTGGTCTAGGAGGTATTTTCTCTTGTTTAAAGGCTTTAACGAGAGAAATGATCATTCCTATTATAATAATAGCAAACGGGAATGCAGCGATGATAGAAGCCGTTTGAAGAGCTCCTAATCCTCCAGACCAAAGCAGAACTGCAGCAGCAGATGATTGAATCACACCCCAAGTTAATTTCACTTTGGTGGAAGGATTCATGCTTCCGTTCGTCGTTTGCATTCCAAGGACGAATGTTGCTGAGTCAGCTGAAGTAATAAAGAATGTGCTGATTAATAAAATGGCAATAATCGACATGGCTGTTCCAAGTGGATATTGCTCAAGTACAGCGAATAGCGCAACTTCCATACCCTGGTTATTGATAATGTCGTAAATACCTGTTCCTGCCATATCAAGTGAAATAGCTGACCCTCCAAATACGGAGAACCATAATCCACCAAAGATTGTCGGAACTAAAAGGACACCAAGAACAAATTCTCTGATCGTTCGACCTTTTGATACTCGAGCAATAAATGTTCCAACGAATGGCGCCCAGGCAATCCACCATGCCCAATAGAAGATTGTCCAGCTCTGGATCCAAGACGACCCTTCAAAAGGTCTCATACGGAGACTCATACTTGGTAGGTTTTGAATATAAGATCCAAGTGTAGATGTGAAGAGGTCCATAATAAAGTTTGTAGGTCCTGCGAATAACAGGAAGAACATGAGCAAGATCGCTAGGACAATGTTTGTATTACTTAAGTACTTAATCCCTCTTGAAATCCCCGTTGAAGCAGAGATCATATAGAGGACAGTTACAATAAGAATAATGATTAACTGTGTTGTAAACGAATTTTCAATGCCAGTTAAATAGGAAATTCCTCCGCCTATTTGAGAAGCACCAAAGCCAAGGGACGTCGCGACACCAAATACAGTCGCAATGACAGCAATAACGTCGATTAGTTTACCAATTGGTCCATTTACACGTTCTCCAAGAATCGGATAGAAAATCGCGCTGATTAAGCCTGGCGCACCTTTTCTAAATTTAAAGAAGGCAAGTGCGAGAGCAACGACTGTGTAAATTCCCCACGGGTGAAGTCCCCAGTGGAAGAAGCTGTATTGAAAGGCTAGTCGCGCTGCTTCATCTGACTGACTAGCTGCCCCAGCTGGAGGATCATAGTAGTGGAACATCGGCTCTGCTACACCCCAGAATACAAGTCCAATTCCCATTCCGGCTGAGAAAAGCATAGCAAACCATGTAATTAGGTTATATTCAGGTACATCGGTTTCTTTACCAAGTCGAAGTCTTCCATACTTCGAAAAGATAAGATAAATCGCAAAGATAAGAAAGCCTGACGCTGCTAATAAATAAAACCATCCAAACTTCACTTGAAGAAAGCTTTGAAGTGAGCTTGTAGTCGAATCTAATGACTCAGGAGAAATCGTACCCCAAGAAATAAAGATTAGAGACAGAAGTACAGAGATAACAAAGACTGCTGTAAGCTTATTCAAATTTCATCATCACCTTTCTAAAATAATTCCAAAAAATAGCACTGTCATCTGAAAGCACTTTTATACACAGGAAATAAAATGTATGTGTACTCAATGTTACCTGTCGATACCAAAACTATGCAGGTAAGCGCCCTATTCCCTTTTATTAACAGGCTTCAGGACAAGTCAAGCAAAAGACACGTTGTCTAGTATATTTGTTGTTTTAAACGTTGTAAAGGGAAAAACCATGTCAGAAAGGAAGTCGGAATAGTTGAAAAATAGATGGGTAGATAGTTGGTTATTTGTGACAATTTCCTCTTTATACTGTTCATGAATTCGTATATGATGAAATGAGACTAGATAAGGGGAGAGAGAAATGACAAACACATTGAAATGGATGACATTAGCGCTTTTGCTTTTTGTAGCAGCGTGTTCAACAAATGCTGGTTCACAAGAAAATTCAGAAGCATCAACGAATGAAGCAAACAATAGTGAAGCTTCAAATGAACAAGAAACAAACGAAGAAACAAATAAGGAAGAAACAGATTCAGACGCGACAAGTAATGCTGAATCAGAGGATCAGAAAGAAGAAGAAGCTACTGCAGAAGAAGTAGAGCCTGAATATCGACTTAACGAAGCTTTTTGGGGCTTTGAACCGATAAATGATGCTCCTGCTGAAGCGGTTCTACTTACAATTGACGATGCTCCAGATACGAATGCCGTAGAAATGGCAAAAACATTAAAAGAACTAGATGCTCCTGCCATTTTCTTTATTAATGGTCATTTTATTGATACAGATGAAGAAAAAGCAAGGTTAAAAGAAATTTATGATATGGGCTTTGAAATAGGAAACCATACGATGACGCACGCTGATCTCAAAACATTATCAGAAGAAGAGCAAAAAGAAGAGATATTGAAGGTAAATGAAATGATCGAAGAAGTAATTGGAGAAAAGCCGAAGTTCTTTAGAGCACCATTTGGATCTAATACTGACTTTTCGAAGTCATTAGCCGAAGAAGAAGGCATGCTCGTGATGAATTGGACATATGGGTATGACTGGGTAAAGGAATATCAAAGTGAAGCTGCAATCAAAGACATTATGGTAAATTCACCGCTACTTCAAAATGGGGCAAACTTACTTATGCATGACCGTGATTGGACAGCTGCTGCATTAGGAGATATTGTGAAAGGATTAAGAGATAAAGATTATAACTTAATTGATCCTGAAGAAATTGAACCTTTACAAAAATAAACAGCCATTTGGCTGTTTATTTTTTTGCGTAATACATTGTTCTACCGTTGAAGAGAGTAAGATCGGCCTGTAATTTATTTGCAAGAAATTTACATAATTCATTCGCTTTCGCTTTATCACCGTGAGTGGATTGATCTGGTAGAACAATCTGAAGTTTGCTGTCTACTAAACCGATGATAATCATCCGATAATCACTATGTTTTCCTTTTAAATAAAACCAAATGTCTCCATCCACTTGTTCAATCAAAGTGTAGGGGAAAGCAGACTCACTATAGGACCAAGAAAGTTGCTCTCCAGTTTTGGATGTTATGTCCATGTAGTAGGAAAGTAAGCTTTTAATATGATCAAGTGATAGTTCATCTTCCGTTTTTGGTTTTAAGTAAGCACTTTGAGGCATGATCATTCCTCCCATCGTCATATAATAAAGTGTACAGTGTAAATTGTATTCTGACAATTGGTCGTTCATCCACACATATTAGACACAAAAAGAATATAATGTGATATACAATATAGTGTTGACAAATCAATTGTGACACACTATTATGAAGTTAAGCGAAACGGAAGCGTTTTCAAAACTAACTTAAGGGGTGTTGAGAATGGGTATTATCATTTGCCAAACTTGCGAAAAAACAATTGATCACGTACATGAAGAGAAGGTAAGTACACTTTATAGCAGATGCCCGGAATGCAATAAAAAAGATAAAAAATAACGTATATAGCAAAGAAAGAGGCGGCCAATTGGCCGCCTCTTATTTAATGGCTTTATATTCTTTAATGACCCGAATGTGAACTAATTCGTCGTCTTCAGGCCCCTGAACCGGTAATCCAGCTTCAATGTTTTCTTCGATATATGTTAAGTTTTCTTCTGTAATGATTTCACCTGGGATGAAGATTGGAATTCCAGGTGGATAAACCATCACAAATTCTGCAATGACCCGACCAGCCGATTCTTTAAATGGAATCACCTCTGTTTCAGAATAAAAAGCATCTCGAGGTGAAACAGCTAGAATCGGGATATCTGGAGCGTGAACATCAAACTTTTTAGTGATTGAACCTTCTGTCTCTTTGAAGGCTTCTACCATGTCTTTTAGAGCATGAACAAGAGCGCTGGTTGTTTCCTCGGTATCGCCAGGAGTTACAATACATAATAAGTTATACAAATCAGAAAGCTCTACTTCAAGGTTCGCTTCTTTTCGAAGCCAAACTTCAGCTTCATAGCCAGTAATTCCAAGGTCATGAACAGAAATGATTAATTTCGTTGGATCATAATCGTAAGTAGCGTTCGTTCCAAGGATTTCTTGCCCGACACAATATAGAGGAGAAATATCATTTATTTGCTTTCGAGCTTCTTCTGCAAGTTGTATGGAGCGTTCAATTAAATCATAACCATCCATGACCAATCTTTTTCTTGCAACGTCAAGAGAAGCAAGAAGGATATACGAAGTGGAGGTAGTTGTTAGCATGCTAATAATGGTTTGGACGCGTTTTGCAGAAACAAGCCCTTCTTTTACATTAAGGACGGAACTTTGTGTCATTGATCCCCCTAATTTATGCACACTTGTAGCTGCCATATCTGCACCGGCTTGCATGGCTGAAACGGGCAGTCGCTCGTGAAAGTGAATGTGAACACCGTGAGCTTCATCAACTAATACAGGTACGTCATACTCATGAGAAATCGTAACGATCTCTTCAAGATTAGCAGATATACCAAAATAGGTGGGGTTAATGACAAGGACACCTTTTGCGTCAGGGTGCTGTTCTAATGCTTTCTTAACGGCTATAGGAGTAATGCCGTGTGAGATGCCAAGCTTAGGGTCAATTTCTGGATGAATAAATACAGGTGTTGCGCCGGAGAAAATGATTGCAGACATAACAGACTTATGAACATTTCTCGGGACAATAATTTTATCACCTGGTGAACATACAGTCATGACCATTGTCATGATTGCACCGCTTGTACCTTGAATAGAGAAAAAGGTTGCGTCAGCGCCAAAAGCTTCAGCAGCTAGATCCTGTGCTTGCTTAATCATACCGTGTGGATGATGGAGGTCATCAAGTGGTTGAATGTTAATTAAATCAATTGACAGGGCGTTTTCGCCTATGAAAGAACGAAATTCAGGATCTATGCCAGAGCCTTTTTTGTGGCCGGGTATATGAAATTGAATAGGGTTTTTGTTAGCGTGGTTTACTAAACCAGTGAACAATGGTGTTTCGTGTTGTTGCAAATCCAGCACCTCTTTATTTATACTTTGGTTAAATGAATAACGTTGTAGATCGTCTGCTCTTTTATATCGAATGAGCCGAAAATCTTGAAATCAGTAATATAGCTTATACGTTACTAGATAAAGCCTTCCACAGTAGTTTGTGGAAAGCGGGTTTGGTCTAAGTGAACTTTTTGTATAGCCAGATATGACGCTTAAAAGAAGAACATTAGTTATAGGACTTCTTTCTTCCTTAAACAAACTGAGTATAATCACATGAGGGATAATTTGCAAGTTTTATTTTAAACCCATGCTTATCGATCAACTATATAAGGAAGCATCGTTCCTAGAAGAGAAAAGAGGAGATCACTTCTAACTCTCGAAATGGGTTACCATAAGGAGAGGATTCATTATGAAGTGGAATACGCGAATTACTCAGTTATTAGGTATTGAAAGACCAATCGTTCAAGGGGGTCTCGCCTATCTTGCATATCACGAGTTAGCTGCTGCTGTTAGCAACGCAGGAGGATTAGGGCAGCTCACAGCTATGTCTATGGAGTCAGCAACACAGCTTAAAGAAGAAATCGCCCTTACTAAAAGTCTCACCGATCAGCCATTTGGAGTGAACTTTGCGATTGGTCAACATGGAAGACCCTTTGAGGATATGCTTGAAGCAGCCATTGAAGAAGGAGTGGAGATCATTTCGGTTACCGGTGGAAACCCTAAGCCGGTATTTGATATGGTAAAAGGAACGAATGTGAAAGTTGTTGTTTTGACTGCTAGTAAAAGACAAGCAGTAAAAGCAGAAGAGTTAGGAGCTACTGCCGTAATGGTTGTCGGGCAAGAAGGTGGAGGACATCTTGGAAAGGATGATATTGGTACGATGGTACTCGTTCCTCAAGTAGTTGATGCTGTGTCTATTCCGGTTATTGCTTCAGGGGGAATAGGTGATGGAAGAGCGCTAATGGCTTCTCTCGCACTTGGCGCTGAGGGAATTGAAATGGGTACACGATTTATTGCTACAAAAGAATGTACCCATGCTCATGATGTTTACAAGCGTCGTTTGCTTCAAGGGTCTGAAACGGATACTATGATTATTAAGCGTAGTATTGGAGCACCTGCAAGAGTTATTAGGAATGTGTTTGCTCAAGAGATTTTACAAATTGAAGCAAATCAGGGAGGATATGATCTTCTTAAAGAATACATAAGCGGTAAAGCAAACAGGAAATTTATATATGATGGAAAAGAAGAAGAAGGCTTTGCTTGGGCAGGTCAGGTTATGGGAGCGATCAATGATGTTCCTTCAGTAGCGGAGTTATTTGATCGTATGGATAAAGAAGCAAACGAAATTCGATTAAAATGGTAAAGTGAGAAAGGAGATTGAAAATGGAAGTACAATACCCTATTTCAATTGATTGGAGTAAAGAAGAAGTCATCAAAGTTGTAAACTTTTTCCAATTAGTTGAGCAAACATATGACAGAGGGGTGCATAAGGGCGAATTGATTAGTAGCTATCATGCATTTAAAGATGTCGTTCCCTCTAAATCAGAGGAAAAGCAAATCTTTAGACAGTTTGATAAAGAGACAGGATTTTCAACTTATCATGTTGTAAAAGAAGCAAGAGAAACAGAACGCGATAAAGTAAAAATGAATAAATAAAAACCAGGGGAGAATCCCCTGGTTTATTTTGTGGCTTGAAGTGAAAGTTGATAGATAGGCATTAAGGTCTCAAAAGTTTGTTTAACCTCTTTAATAAATTTCTCTCCATCATTCAATAACGGGTCGTCACTGGCAAAATGACGGCCAACTAGAAATTCGCCCTTTTTTACATCTCTAAAGCGGGTAAGTACTTTATCGAGATCACTATCCTTGATGGGGTGGCTTGCCTTTTTCTTAGTGTGGTCAGTAGAGATCCAATATGAAGTTGGAATATCTTTCTTTAGTTCATTTAAGTGATCTAAAAATAAGGAAGCCATTTGTGGCTTTCCTGGAAGCTCGTAAATGTATGCAAGCCATACAAAGACATGATCATCAAAAAGGCCGATTTGAAAGTGAGGGTGCATTTTGTACCCGCGTTTGTTATGCGAAAACGCCATCCATGTATCAACGGGAGGATTCTTCGTTCGTCTTGCATGACGAGCAATGTGAAGGTGCATCTCATTTCCAGCAAGAATCTCGAGATCGCTTTTAATTTCCTCGCTAATGGCAGCGAATTTTGGTTGAATCCGCTCTTGTATGGCTTCCATTCGAGCCTCAAGTCCATCAATTTCGAATGATTGAAAATCAGTTTGAGTAAATCCTTTAAAAGACATATTATCCTCCAATACGACAAAAAATTTATATTCCTATAGTAACATAGACCGAACATTTGCATATAAAATGACGATTGGTGTGTCATGTTAGGTTTGAAATGTGCGAAAAAGAGGAAAAATAGAAACAAATAAAGAGGTTGCATAGTCGACAGGTAAAGCATAAGATATATTAATCAAAGCAGAAATATCAGAATATTCCGTCTTATAGCCGGATCTGATGACTATGACTGCTTAATCGAATTTGAGAGGGGTGTAGGTTACCATGAAACAAGTGATTCAGTCATTGCAAAGAAACGAGGCAGAGAAGCGGATCCCGGTGCTGAGAATGGAAATTGACTATGAGCTGGCAACACTACACGATGCAATGACGGCTAGTGATCAGGATGAAATGAAGAGATGTAAAGTGAAGCTAGAGGAGCTTCGAAAAGAAATGGTCAGATTAGAAGCTTAATGAAGCGAACCTTGCAAAAAGGTTCGTTTTTTCTTCTTTTCCTGTCATAATAAGAGGTAGAAAGAAAAATAAGGCAAAAGGAGATCGAACCATGACACAGCACACAAACTGGGACAATGTATATGAAGATGCAATCAGATGGATACGAGAAGCGGGTCAAGAGATCATGGCTTCCTTCACAACTTCCTTTAAGATTGATACTAAAAGCAATCCAAACGATCTCGTAACGGACATTGATAAACAAACGGAGAAGTTTTTTATTGAAAAAATTAAGGAAGGTTATCCAAGTCATCGAATCATGGGCGAAGAAGGTTTTGGTGATAATATAGAACAGTTGAACGGCGTAATTTGGTTTTTAGATCCTATTGATGGAACGATGAATTTCGTTCATCAACAAACTAATTTCGCTATATCGATCGGAATATACGAAGATGGAGTAGGGAAACTGGCGTTTATTTATGATGTTACGAAGGACGAACTGTATCATTGTAAAAAAGGTTCAGGAGTTTATTTAAACGATGAGAAAATCAAACCATTGAAAACGACTAACCTTTCAGAGTCACTTCTAGCTATAAACGCGACCTGGGTAACAGAAAATCATCGAATAGATCCTCGCACGTTCTCACCACTTCTAAAAAAAATCCGGGGAACACGTTCTTATGGTAGTGCAGCTATTGAATTGGCGTACGTAGCCGCCGGTCGACTTGATGGGTATGTTTCCCTGCGACTTGCTCCGTGGGATTTTGCTGCTGGTAAAATGTTAATCGAGGAAGGCGGAGGGATATGTACAACAGTTGATAACAAAGAGATTGATTTACTTGATAAGAATACAATTTTTGCTGGTACTGAATTATTCCATACTGAGGTTCAAAAAGAATACATTCAGCCTGCGCTTGATCAAAATTATTACTTAAGAACCCCTTCTTCAAGATGAGATTGTTAGCAGCTCCTGAATCTCAAGAAAATATTGCTGAACTTCTTTTTGACTGGACGCAAGAAGACGAAACATGGCTTCTTACAGAATTTGGTCGAATCCCATTATTCGAAGATATGATTTCATACATACAAACATATGAAGGAATGGGCTGCGAGTTTAATGTATGGTTCTACGGCGATCTACCGGTAGCGATTACGGCCGTTCTTGACGATGCACCGTCTAATCAAAAACCATGGTTAGGGACAATTGTCGTTCATCCTATGAAGCGAAAGTCGGGTATTGGTTGTAGCGTTATTCGCACCTTATTAGGTAAAAAAAACGATGTTGTTTTTTCAGGTATTCCTTATGACCTGAACGAATGGAGTCTTTTTTTAGGTAAGTGTGGATTCGAGCAATACGGAATTGAAGAAGAGGGGAAAAAATATTTGATTTTGGTCCACCCAAATGGGTGAAAGGTAAATAGATAAAAGAGCTGTTCTACTTGAACAGCTCTTTTCATGTGATCTTATAGTTCTGCTTTACGTTTAATACGAAAGCCCATTCCCATAAAGAAACCTACTCCGATAAATGAAAGAAGCCCGCCGATCCAGCTTTGTTCAGCTATAGATACGCCGATTGCACACATGCTTGCAACCGCTAGAATGGCCATTAAGAGTAAAAGGAAATTATGCTTGTTCATGTAGAAAGCCCCCTTTATAGTACTAGTGTACAATAACCATGTTGCTGGTGAAAGAAGAGAAATTTCGCGTATAGCGATATCTGTGTTATAATGGTCTAGTTATTGAGTTTATCGTCAGAAATAAGGCGAGAATACGAGGAGAGAATAATTAATGGCAATAAGAGAAGATATTCGTAACATCGCAATCATTGCCCACGTTGACCACGGCAAAACGACGTTGGTAGACCAAATGCTACACCAGTCTGGAACGTTTCGTGATAACGAGCAAGTAAGCGAACGTGCGATGGATTCGAACGACCTTGAGAGAGAACGCGGGATTACAATCCTTGCTAAAAATACGGCAATTAACTATGAAGACAAACGAATCAACATCATGGATACACCTGGACATGCCGACTTCGGTGGTGAAGTTGAACGTATCATGAAAATGGTAGATGGCGTTCTTCTAGTTGTTGACGCTTATGAAGGCTGTATGCCACAGACACGTTTCGTGCTTAAGAAGGCTCTTGAGCAGAAGCTTACACCAATTGTCGTTCTTAACAAAATTGACCGTCCTGCAGCACGTCCTGAAGAAGTTGTGGATGAAGTCGTTGATTTATTTATTGATCTTGGCGCGGACGAAGATCAGCTAGACTTCCCAGTAGTTTATGCTTCAGCAATCAACGGTACAGCTAGTCTTGATCCTGAAGTACAGGATGACGATATGAAAGTTCTTATGAACACAATTATTGATAACATTCCTGCACCTCTAGATAACAGTGACGAGCCTCTTCAATTCCAGATTACACTTCTTGATTACAACGACTATCTTGGAAGAATTGGAATTGGTCGTGTGTTCAGAGGAACAATGAAGGTTGGCCAACAGGTAGCCCTGATGAAGGTCGATGGAACAGTGAAGCAATTCAGAGTGACTAAGCTCTTTGGTTTCATTGGATTGAAGCGTACTGAGATCGAAGAAGCGAAAGCTGGCGACCTTGTAGCGGTTTCTGGTATGGAAGAAATCAACGTAGGTGAAACAGTTTGTCCTTACGATCATCAGGAAGCACTTCCTATTCTTCGTATTGATGAGCCTACTCTTCAGATGACGTTCCTTGTAAACAATAGTCCTTTTGCTGGTAAAGAAGGTAAATACATTACAAGTCGTAAAATTGAAGAGCGTCTTAGAGCTCAGCTTGAAACTGACGTAAGTCTTCGCGTTGAGAATACAGATTCTCCAGATGCATGGGTTGTCTCAGGACGTGGTGAGCTTCACCTTTCAATCCTGATTGAAAACATGCGTCGTGAAGGATATGAGCTTCAAGTTTCAAAACCTGAAGTTATCGTACGTGAAGTAGACGGCGTTGCAAGTGAGCCTGTTGAACGCGTTCAAATTGACGTACCTGAAGACTACACTGGTTCTGTAATGGAATCACTTGGTGAGCGTAAAGGTGAAATGGTCAACATGGTAAACAACGGTTCAGGCCAAGTTCGCCTTGAATTCATGGTTCCTGCTCGTGGTTTGATTGGTTACTCAACTGAGTTCCTAACACAAACACGCGGATATGGTATTATTAACCATACATTTGAAACGTATATGCCTCTTATTAGCGGGCGTGTAGGTGGACGTCGTGCTGGTGTACTTGTTTCAATGGAAAAAGGAAAAGCATCAGAATACGGTATTATGGGTGTTGAAGACCGCGGTACAATTTTCGTAGCTCCAGGTACTGAAGTTTACGAAGGAATGATCGTTGGGGAACACACTCGTGAGAATGATATCACGGTTAACATCGTTAAAGTGAAGCAGATGACGAATATGCGTTCTGCCAACAAAGACCAAACGGTTTCTATGAAGAAGCCTCGCGTTCTAACTCTTGAAGAAGCGCTTGAGTATTTGAACGATGATGAGTATTGCGAAGTAACACCGGATTCAATCCGTCTTCGTAAGAAAATCCTTGATAAGAACGAACGTGAAAAGAACGCTAAAAAGAAAAAAACAGCCCAATAAGGGTGTCTAATGCGATTCAAAAGGGGCATCCCTTTTGGATCGTTTTTTTATTGTTTAGCTATGTTCCCAGTTATGTATGGGGTTTTTAAAGAGCTATGTTAGGCTTTACTGTTGATTCTCGATTTTCGGCTCAATTGAGTGAAACCTTTAGTAACATAGCTTTTTTTAAAAAGAGAGAAGAAATCGTTTACTTTTATTTATGGTTTGTTTTATTATGCTTTTATACCGGGGGTGAATAAATGAATACGGAACCTACCATTGCATCGGAAGATTTATCATTTTTCGCTAAGTTGGTCGGCATTGAAGACAATATGACCCTGGGGTTTTATTTGCTATATGCGATCATCGTTATCCTTTGTATTGTTGTCTATCGTCTTGGCTTTGCCAAAAAACTTCCTCTACTAAAAAATGTCATCGTATACGCTGTTCTTGTTATTGGATGTTTTCCGCTAACCTTTTTTGGAATCGGTTTGCCGGTTGCTGAAGGATTAGTAGCTTCTGCTGTCGTATTAATTATTTATAAGGTGCGACTCAATCAAGCGAAGAAAAAAGAAGCGTAATGTCATAAGGTGGAGGGACACTTTGAATCTTCAGGATACGATGTATAATTGGCTTAGTATTAAAGTTGTCGCTGATCATCGTAAGGATGATCAGGCAGCGCAAGATACGTGCAGTTTTTTTATGGACATCTTAACAGAAGATCATAATGTTGCGGACTTATCTGTGGAAGTGACTGAGGAATACTACGTCGTTAATTATGTGAAGGATGGGGAAAGCGATTCGAAGAAATTTCCATCTGAATTAATTGAAGCGCTGTTATCCTCGATTGAAAATGAACCAAAGTATAACCAATGAACGAGAAAAAGACGTGCTGAAAGCACGTCTTTCTTAACACAAGGCTATTTCTCATTAAGGGCATAAACACCAAACAAGATCGCTGCATAGATTAAGTGCCCTATTGTCCAGTATCCAATCGCAACGAGGTCAAAGACATCCGGAGTGGGCTTGATAGCAAGGTATGTTAAAGGAAAATAGAGAAAAACGGTTGGTAGAGTTAATACGTAAGCAAAGATCGCCTGATATACTTTCTTATTAGAGAAAAATCTTGAGCTCCCTAAACTGAAAACAACACCGATGATAAGGGAGATAATAAGATGAAAAACAAATTCAATAAGTTCTGGCCAGTTTATGCTCCCAATAATCGGTATGAAATCAATGTTTAGAAGGAGCGTATAAACGAGTTTGCCAGTAGTGAATTGAATAACCTTTAATATTAGTCCGAGGGCAATCCCAGAAATCGTTCCAGCCAGTAGACCAAGCTTTATTTTACCACTCATCGTTCGATTCATCCTGGTGGAATAATTTAAATTCCCCCGTATCTTTACGTTCTTTTGTTCGCGTCTCAATTCGTTCATTACATGTGTCACACATATAGGTATGGATCGGTCTGTTGCGTAGTTTTTTAGCAAGCGGACTCCCGCTATCGATTTTTTCGATTTTATCACATAATACACATTTTACTCGCATCTTTTACACCTCTCATTCCATGTTGCTAGTATAGCATGAATAACGGTATCCTTTGCAGTATAATGCGTTAGATAACAGGTAATAAAATGGAGGGAATATCATGCCAAATAAAGTCGACCAAACTTTAACGAATGATCTTTTAACGTTACTTAAGAGAGAACAATATGCGCTCCTTTCAACGATTGATTATGAAACAACAGGACCAAATATTAGTGCTATCTCCTGGTTATACGCTGTCAATCGTGAAACTATCGTATTCGCTGTGGATCAGAAATCGAGAATTGTGACAAATATTCAGACCAATGATCATGTTTCGATTACGCTAATTGGAAACGAAAGTACCTATGCGATTACCGGTAGAGCTTCATTAGCGGAGGAGAGGATGCAGGACGTTCCGCTGAAGCTTACGATGTTTAAGCTTCAGATTAAAGAAGTGCGAGATGTGATGTTTTATGGTGCGAAAATGTCTGTTGAACCTGTCTATGAAAAAACGTATGATCCTGAAGCAGCTGCAAAATTAGATCGCTCCGTCATGGCTCAACTAAAAAAATCCACCGAAACAAATTAACCGACCCGTTGGGGTCGGTTAGTTTGTTTTATTAGATATCAGTAATAGCCGAAGAATTATTTATCTAAGTCTTGTTTCTCCTGCTGCTGTTTCAATTGTTTTTCTTCTTTTGCGGGTATTTGCTTATCATTTGAGCGAATGGGATCAGGTTCAGATTTGTTCGTTTTACTAGGCACTTCAGGCATTAGCCTTCCGACAATATCAGCAAGCTCTTCCATTACGCCTCCGATTGGATGCCCTCGTTTAATTTCAGTTGCCATTTGCTTCAATCGATAAGTAGTGTCGGCATCAGCTGTAATCACTGCATTAGCTCCATATGGATCCTTTTGAAGTGCTTCAGCTACTGTATATTTGATGGAGCTAACACGAGAACGATCGAGCTTTTGGTTTACATCAATACCGACTACTGCGTATTTTCCAGTAACAATAGCTGTAGCATCATTCACATCAGGTACTTGTTTAGCGATTGTAACAAGATTCTCAGCAATATCTGTAGCTGATAAGTTTTTATTCTCTGGTGTTTTTACGGACTGTTTGACATATTGAACTCGCTCCGTTTTTTCCTTATTTGTAGCAACAGGATCATCATTTGCCTGACAAGCAGTAAGTAGACAAATCACGATGAGACTCCATCGAATCTTAATCATTTCGATTACCTCCGTAATAAGCGATTTATAATAAATCCCTACAGTTTGTTAATTATTTTCTGAATAACCGTCTAACTTTATACACTAGTTCATAGATTATAGAAAACGTAGATAGTCCCAACTGTTTTTCGTACCTGTTAGAGCAACTTAAATTTGGTCAGGAGGCGAAGTGTTGGATAAGGTTTACGTCCTAGATACTAACGTGTTACTCCAAGATCCAAATGCGATTTATTCGTTTGAGACGAATGAAATTGTCATTCCAGCTGTGGTGTTAGAAGAAGTGGATTCAAAGAAAAGGTATATGGATGAAATAGGCAGGAACGCAAGGCAAGTATCACGCATGATTGATGATTTTCGAGAACGCGGAAAGCTTCATGAGTCGATTCCTCTTGAAAACGGCGGGACGCTTCGAATTGAACTGAACCATCGATCTTTTCAATACTTACAGGATAAATTTGTTGAGAAAACAAACGATAACAGAATTCTGGCGGTCGCATTGAATTTGTTTTTAGAAGAAGGGAAATTAAAGTCTGGTCGAACAGTGATTCTTGTTAGTAAAGATGCTTTGGTTCGTGTTAAAGCGGATGCAATGGGCATACAAGCTGAGGATTTTTTAAGCGACAGAGTTGTTGAATTTAATCAGATTTATACAGGATATGAAGAAAGGTATGTTGATTCAGAAGTACTCAATCAGTTTTTTGAGAAGCATTATATTGACGTCAAAATGTTAAAAGGAAGACCGCTTTATCCCAATCAATACATCATCTTAAAAGACCCGGTTCAAGCCTCGTCATCCGGAATTGGCAAAGTAGATAAGAACTGTAAAAAAGTTGAAAAGACAGCGATGGAAACGGAATATATGTGGGGAATAGGTCCGAGGAATGTACAGCAAAGAATGGCGCTAGATTTGCTTGTTCGTAGCGACATCCCACTTGTAACACTTGTAGGTAAAGCAGGAACAGGAAAAACGCTTTTAGCGATGGCGGCTGGATTAATGCAAACAGAAGATTTAAATCGCTACAAAAAACTTTTTATTGCGAGGCCGATTGTTCCAGTTGGAAAAGATATTGGATTTCTGCCAGGGGAGAAAGAAGAAAAGTTACGTCCGTGGATGCAGCCTATATTTGATAATCTAGAATACCTGTTTAATGTTAAAAAGACGGGGGAGCTTGAAAAGATCCTCTCGGGAATCGGTTCCATTCAAGTAGAAGCATTAACGTACATTCGTGGAAGAAGTTTACCTGATCAATATATTATAATAGATGAAGCACAAAATTTAACCAAGCATGAAGTGAAAACGATCTTAACAAGGGTTGGTGAGGGAAGTAAAATTGTTCTCCTCGGTGATCCACAGCAAATTGACCATCCTTATCTTGATGAATACACGAATGGACTAACTTATGTCGTCGAAAAATTTAAAGACCAGCCGCTTAGCGGACATGTTAAGCTCGAGAAAGGTGAACGTTCTCTGCTTGCCCGCATTGCAGCTGATCTACTCTAGATGACAGTTATACCTGTAACGTATTTAAATGGTTCCGAAGCGTTCGAGCCATTCCCGAAATAGAAATGGGTAGGGCCATCTTCTCTGAGCGGTTTTCCATCTTGGGAAAAGCGAAGAAAGCCGTTCATGGCTTCATCCATTGTCATACTCTGCTTAGAGCCATCTTTAAAATCTAGCTGAACCTTCTCGCTATCGTTAGTAGGATCAGCATTAGATAAAAATGGTTTGAGTGGGATAACGAAACTTCCTGTTAGAATGCGTTCTTTCTCAAACCTTTTGATACTTTTGTTAACAGGAGGTTTAATTCCTGTAAGTTCTCTTTCAAAGCGTTCAGCCTGAGTACGGATGTAATCGTTCTCATTCTTTTCGCTTGAACCATCAAATTTCAAAAATTCCTCTAATTCAATCTTACGATCATCAAATATCCATACGCTTGCGTCTAAAGTAATGGAATAATTGACTTTCCCCTTAATAGGTAGAATCGTCTCCATCTTGTACACCCCACAATCAAAATCTTTTGCAAACCAAGTATACCGGTTATGCTTGCATTTGTCACATTTGGGGAACAGTATGGTGAGAGTCAATTTGTTCCGAGCGGGAGGATTTAAGATGAGATGTCGTACAGAAGAAGAATTAGTGGAACTAGTTAGGAAAAGCAAGCCATTTACGAAAGATGGAAAAGTGGCAGATTATATTCCAGCCCTTGCAAAATCCGATCCAGATAAGCTAGCAATTGCAATCTACTCCAAGGAAGACGGATGTTTATCAGCCGGAGATGTAGGCGAAACGTTTACCCTTCAAAGTATCTCTAAAGTTCTAACACTAGCCTTAGCAATCATGGACTCAGGAGAGGAGCATGTTTTCTCAAGGGTAGGAATGGAGCCTACGGGAGATCCATTTAATTCAATTGCCAAACTTGAGACGATGGTACCCTCAAAACCACTCAATCCAATGATTAATGCGGGTGCTTTAGTTGTTACAAATATGATTCATGGTAGTTCAGTAGAGGAAAAAGTTGGACGCATATTGCAATTAATTCATGACATGACGAATAACACTAGCATTGGAATTAATACTGAAGTAGCTGATTCGGAATATGAATCGGCGAATTTAAACCGAGCATTAAGTTATTTCATGAAGCAGCACGGCATTATTGATGATAATGTTGAAATGCTTCTTGAAGCTTATACAAAACAGTGTGCAATCGAAGTAAACTGTAAAGATCTTGCTAGAATAGGGATGGTTCTAGCCAATGAAGGAAAAGACCCTGAAACGGAAAGAAGGATTATTCCAAGATATATAGCGAGAATCGTGAAAACGTTTATGGTTACATGCGGCATGTACAATGCATCTGGTGAGTTTGCGATTAACGTGGCCATCCCTGCAAAAAGTGGTGTCTCAGGTGGGATTTTAAGTCTTGTTCCAAATGAAATGGGAATTGGTGTTTATAGTCCACCACTTGATGCAAAAGGAAATAGTATCGCTGGAAACAAACTTCTTGAGAATCTTTCTTCACAATATGGACTAAGTATTTTCTAAACACATCCGCGTTTACCCTGCTTTTTCTTGCAATTTTGTTGCATTCCTTTTATGATAATAGAAGGAATGGGAAAGGGAACGGAGGGATCAGATTTGTCAACTGGTATGGCAACAGGACATCGTGAAAAAGCATACGAGCTGTTAAAAGCCGATGCGCATAAGATCCTAAAACTTATCGAAGTTCAAATGGAGAATTTGACGATGCCTCAGTGTCCTCTGTATGAAGAGGTTCTTGATACGCAGATGTTTGGTTTATCTCGCGAAATTGACTTCGCGGTTCGTCTTGGATTAGTAAATGAAGAGGATGGCAAAGAATTGCTTGAATCACTTGAGCGTCAGCTTTCGGCTCTTCATGAAGCTAGTATGAGGAAATAATGAAAGCTCAAACTATCAATGATAGTTTGAGCTTTTTGTTTATTTTCAGTTTTCCTTTACATACAATATATTTTTGACTCATTCACTTTGCAGTTCCGCATTAAGTGATAGTAGCAAGTAGAAAATATGATAGAATACGAATAGGCCGTAAAAGAATTCAGAAGATTTTAGGAGTAGATATGAATGTATGATTTGCTCATGGTGATCCTTGTTATATCTCCCATCAGTTTATTACTTCATGAGGCGGGCCACACAGTGGCAGCCAATGTTTTTACGAAAGCTGGTGTGAAACTACACCTGGGCATAGGTCCAAGAATCTTTACATGGAGACACCCGAGAGGAGAAGTAGCTGTTAACGCTATTTATTTCGCTGGAGGAATGACCATCAGCTCACAACCTGATAAAGCCTATGGGAAACTCGCCATTGCCATAGCTGGTCCACTCATGAATCTTATCGTCGCCGCACTCGCTCTCATTCTGCCATTCCACCCATCCATCATAGCCTGGGTTCTTTTCTTTAACCTCTGGCTAGGAATAACCAATCTGATCCCATTCAAAATTCTCGGGAAAGAATCAGACGGATGGACCATATTAAAAGTCCTTCTCAAAAAAACTTAATTTCAAAAGGACAGCAGGTTTCACCCAATTCCCATCGAAACCTATACATACTTCGAAAAGCGGAGCGGGCCCGTCTAAATCCGCAGGATGTTGGAGGCCATGAGAGTGAGACGGTTTATGTCTCATTCGAATGGGTGAAACAGCCGGAGGATTTGGCCCGCACAGCTGGACACCGAAAAGCGGAAGTGGGCGTTTAGGGTCGACAAGCGCTGGAGGCCCATAAAAAGAACACGGTCTTTGTGTTCATTTTATGGGGTGAAGCGATCGAGACCCTGCCCACTGCAGCTGGACACCGAAAAGCGAAGACGAGCGTTTAGAAAGGGAGATATTGGAGCTCTTGAACTAGAACACAAGATGCGTGTTCTGATTGAAAGTTAAACGATCTGGGGTCTGGCTACGGGAATCCTTCAACACCACCAATACTTTTTAGTTTCCAAAAGGCGAATAAATCAACAAGTGATTATGAAGTTAACAGTGAGCTGATGCAAACTTCTTAATAGAAAATAAATAGGTAGGATGACGTTTATGATTAAAAAATTATTTAAGCATTATGATTACTCTCTAATCATTAGTGTATTACTTTTGTGCGGGTTTGGGCTCGTTATGGTTTACAGTGCAAGTATGGTATGGGCTGTGATGCGACATGAAGCAAACAGTGCTTACTTCTTCAACAGACAAATCATCTGGTTAGCGGTATCACTCGTTATGTTCCTACTGGCGATGGTCTTTCCATATAAGGCTTATAGGAAATTTATCGTTCCTATACTAGGACTCTCTGTTTTGTCACTACTGCTCGTGAAATTGATCGGATCCACTACGAACAATGCACAAAGTTGGATTGAAATCGGCTCGTTTAGTTTTCAGCCTTCTGAATTCGTCAAACTAGGGTTAATCATTTACCTTGCGGCTATTTACTCCAAAAAACAAGCCTATATTTCTAACTTTGTAAGAGGGGCAATGCCTCCTTTAATGGTCATTGGATTGATTTTTGCGTTAGTCGCTTCACAGCCGGATCTTGGGACGGCAATGATTATCGCATTAACTTCAGGTATTGTCATTGTTTGTTCTGGAATGAAGTGGAGACACATTTTAGGGCTTATCGTCATTGGCGGGATTGTCTTCGCTCTTGCGTGGATGACGCTCTCACCTGAACAGGCATCAAGATTTACTGGAGCTTATGATCCATTTTCGGACCCAGAAGACAGTGGTTTCCATTTAATTAATTCTTATATCGCTATAGCATCAGGTGGAATTACGGGTCAGGGGTTTGGCCAGAGTATTCAAAAATACGGTTTTTTACCTGAACCACATACAGATTTCATTATGGCCATTGTGGCTGAAGAGTTAGGGTTACTCGGTGTTGTATTTGTAGTAGGTTTGTTAGGTTATATCGTATTTAAAGGTTTTGTTATAGGTATTCGCTGTAAGGATACATTTGGTAGCTTACTAGCTATAGGCATTGCTGGTATGATTGGTGTACAAACAGTCGTCAATCTTGGTGCTATAACAGGCTGGTTACCAGTAACAGGTGTCCCACTTCCGTTTATCAGTTACGGTGGATCTTCATTAATTTTGCTGATGATATCAATGGGGATACTAGTGAACGTTTCTGCTTTTGTGAATATAAGGAAAGAGCAGAAAGAAGGTTACGTTAAAAAAGATAATACGATTCAAATGGAGCTTTAGTTTAAGGAGGAAATTATATGCCAGCTATTTCAAAAATTTTAGTTGCTAACCGTGGTGAAATCGCCATTCGAATTTTCCGTGCTTGTACCGAACTGAATATTCGAACCGTAGCTATTTATTCTAAAGAAGATAGTGGATCGTACCATCGTTATAAAGCAGATGAAGCTTACCTTGTCGGAGAGGATAAAAAGCCGATTGATGCCTATTTAGATATTGAGGGGATTATCGAGATTGCGAAGGCGAACGACATTGATGCTATTCACCCTGGTTACGGCTTCCTTTCTGAGAATCTTCAGTTTGCTAAACGTTGTCAGGAGGAAGGTCTTATTTTCATAGGACCTGAACTTGACCATTTACGAATGTTCGGAGATAAGGTAGAGGCTAGAAAACAAGCCATATTAGCAGGGCTTCCAGTCATTCCAGGAACGGATGGCCCTGTAGAAGGACTTGATGAGGTTAAGGCGTTTGCAGATGAGAATGGGTACCCTCTTATGATTAAAGCTGCCCTAGGAGGCGGCGGAAGAGGCATGCGAATCGTCCGAAGTGAAGAATCTTTGGCGGAGGCTTATGATCGTGCTAAATCTGAAGCAAAAGCAGCCTTTGGGCGCGATGAAATTTATGTGGAGAAATTTGTAGAAAATCCGAAGCATATCGAAGTTCAAATTCTTGGAGATAAGCATGGTAATACGATTCACCTCTATGAGAGAGACTGCTCGGTGCAGCGTCGTCACCAGAAAGTTGTCGAGGTAGCACCAAGTGTTTCACTGACACAGGAGTCTAGACGAGACATTTGTGAAGCTGCAGTGAAATTGATGGAAAACGTACAGTATGTCAATGCAGGTACTGTTGAATTTCTTGTTAACCAAGAGGGAGAGTTCTATTTTATTGAAGTAAACCCTCGAGTTCAGGTAGAACATACCATTACAGAAATGATCACGGGAATTGATATTGTTCAATCTCAAATTATGATTGCTGAGGGTGAACACATTCATGGTGATCGACTCGGTATACCGAAACAAGATGACATTGACTGTCACGGGTACGCTATTCAATGTCGTGTAACGACGGAAGATCCTGAAAATAATTTTATGCCTGATACAGGGAAGCTAATGGCGTACAGATCAGGTGGCGGATTCGGCGTTCGTCTTGACGCAGGGAATGCTTATCAAGGTGCTGTCATTACTCCTTATTACGATTCACTTCTTGTGAAGCTATCGACATGGGCACTTAATTTTGACCAAGCCTCATCTAAAATGGTCAGAAACTTAAAAGAATTCCGTATTAGAGGAATTAAAACGAATATTGCTTTCCTTGAAAATGTAATGAAACACGAGAACTTCCGATCAGGCGAATATAATACATCTTTCATCGATTCATCACCAGAGCTATTTGTGTTTCCAAAGCGAAAAGATCGTGGAACAAAAATGCTTTCATACATCGGGAACATTACAGTTAACGGTTTCCCGGGTCTTGATATAAAGAAAAAACCTGCGTTTACGAAACGGAGAGTACCGCATTTAAAATACAGTGAGCCTATACCAAAAGGAACGAAACAAATTCTTGATGAACAAGGTGCAGATGGTCTTGTTAAATGGGTGAAAGAACAGAAGAAAACGTTACTTACCGACACGACATTCCGTGACGGTCATCAATCTCTTCTTGCGACAAGAATGAGAACGACTGATTTATTGCATATTGCAGAGCCGACTGCCCGCATGCTACCCGAACTGTTCTCAATGGAAATGTGGGGCGGGGCTACCTTCGATGTCTCATTACGATACTTAAAAGAAGATCCGTGGGATCGCTTAATTAAGCTTAGAGAGCAAGTGCCAAATGTGATGTTCCAGATGTTGTTACGAGCATCAAACGGAGTAGGATATAAGAATTATCCAGATAATCTCATTCGAGAATTTGTTCAAAAGTCTGCTGACGCAGGAATTGATGTATTTAGGATATTTGATAGTTTGAACTGGGTGGACGGCATGACAAAAGCGATTGAAGCGGTTCGTCAAACAGGAAAAATTGCTGAGGCATCAATTTGCTACACAGGTGACATCTCAAATCCGGATAAGTCGAAGTATAGCCTTGAATATTATCAACAGCTCGCAAAAGAACTTGAAGACGCCGGTGCTCATATTTTAGGAATTAAGGATATGGCAGGGTTACTCAAGCCTCAAGCGGCATATAAACTTATTTCAACGTTAAAAGAAACTGTCTCTATACCTATTCATCTTCATACGCACGATACGAGCGGTAACGGGATCTATACATACGCGAAAGCCATTGAGGCTGGTGTAGATATCGTAGACGTAGCCGTAAGTTCCATGGCTGGCTTAACATCTCAGCCAAGTGCCAATTCTTTGTATTATGCAATGGATGGTTCAGAGCGACAGCCGGATATTAGTATTAAAGCGTTAGAAGAATTGTCTCATTACTGGGAAGATACACGTAAATACTATAGTGGATTTGAAAGTGGTATGACCGCTCCACACACGGAAGTATATGAGCACGAAATGCCTGGTGGCCAATATAGCAATCTTCAACAGCAGGCAAAAGGCGTCGGTCTTGGAGAGCGCTGGGATGATGTGAAACGCATGTATCGAAGAGTTAATGAAATGTTTGGAGACATTGTAAAAGTTACGCCTTCTTCTAAAGTTGTAGGCGATATGGCTCTTTATATGGTTCAAAATGATTTAACCGAAGATGATGTGTATGAGCGTGGAGAATCTCTAGATTTTCCTGATTCAGTTGTAGAACTCTTCCAGGGATACCTTGGCCAGCCGTATCAGGGCTTTCCTAAAGAACTTCAGCAAATTATTCTTAAAGGTAGAGAGCCGATTACTTCAAGACCTGGAGAGTTTCTAGAACCTGTTAACTTTACGGACTTAAAGGAAACTCTTTATCACAAATTGAATCGTCAAGTAACTAGCCATGATCTGATCTCTTATGCTCTTTACCCGAAAGTCTATCTAGAGTATGCAGAGGTTCAAGAGATGTTTGGGGATGTATCCGTTCTAGATACACCAACCTTCCTTTATGGCATGCGACTTGGAGAAGAAGTTGAGGTCGAGATCGAACAGGGGAAAACGCTTATCGTCAAGCTTGTCTCGGTTGGAGAGCCTAATCTAGAAGGCAAGCGCACCCTTTACTTCGAATTAAATGGTCAGCCGCGTGAAGTTGTGATTAAAGACGAAAATATCAAAACGGCAATTGCGGCTAAACCAAAAGCGGATCGCACTAATCCAAATCATATTGGAGCAACGATGCCGGGAACTGTCATTAAAGTTCTAGTTGAAAAAGGAGAAAGAGTAAACAAAGGTGATCACCTCATGATCACAGAAGCGATGAAAATGGAGACAACCGTCCAGGCACCTCGTAGTGGCACAGTGGAACATATTCATGTGGCTAATGGAGAGGGAATTGAATCGGGAGACTTATTGCTAGAAATGAATGAATAAGAAAAAAGCTGCGCAATTTTGCGCAGCTTTTTTCTATTGCCTGCCACTTCGAAGTGAAAGCATAACAAGGTAGAGAAGAACTGTAAATAAACCAGATATAAAGAGTCCGTGGAAAAGCGCGAGAAACAAATTCAGGTTTGAAACGACTACTAGAATACCGCTCAACGCCTGTAAACAAATGAAAACAAAAGCTAAAATAATACCAGTTCGCATCGTTCCTTTGTTTTTAAACTCTCGTAATCCTATGATGAGAATGTAGAGTAACCATACAAAGATGAGTACGGCTGCCGTTCGGTGTAACATCTGAATCCCCTGTGGTCCAGAGAAAGCGAACAGCTGACCATCGCTACAAAATGGAACTTTGTCACAGGCCATACTGGCGCCTGTATGGCGTACGAGGGCTCCTGTATAAACGACTATATATGAATAGATTGTAATCGCGTATAAATGAAAACGAATACGTTTAGGAACATGAGGCGTTCTTTTATTCCCAGACGCTTCAAAAACGAGTATAGTTAGCAAAACAACACTCGCAAAACTAGCAAGTGAGAAACCAAAATGAGAAGCAAGAATAATATCTGATTGGCCCCATACTACAGCGGCAGCGCCTAACAAACCTTGAAACACGATTAAGAAGACAGAAGCAATCGCTAAAAATTTTGTTTCTCGAATGTGTCCGATTTTTCGCCAAGCCCATATGGCAAGAATAATCACGAGCAGACCGAGGGCTGCTGAAACAATCCGATGACTGACTTCGATGATCGTTTCTATCTCTGGTGCTTCAGGTAGAACCTTTCCATAGCATAAAGGCCAGGAGTTCCCACAGCCATCACCCGACCCTGTTTTCGTTACAACTGCACCCATTAAGAGTACGAGAAGCATTCCAAGTGACGTAATAATCCCGAATAATTTCAACAATTTATTCACAAATAACACCTTCTTATCTAATTGTGTGTAAATCATAGTACAATGAATGTGTGAAGAGGCAAGCACATCTTTGCACGAATGAAAGGATGAGCTCCCATTATGAAACGACGTATACAAAACAATTAGATTCGTTTATAATGGATAAGGATTGCGGATACTGCTTCCTTTCACAAAACCAACATTATCTTACCATAGCTGTTAGCGAGTTTTAATAGCAAGATGTGAAGATTGAATTACATTTTGTTTAACAGCATGTGAGTAACCTGGAGGGGTAGACGTGATACAACATAATGATCAGGGCTTACACAGTCTTCTAATAAGATTGTCTAACATGAACGATAGAATGACTGATTTACTTCAGTCAAATGAAAAAGGAGGTGTGTAGATTGAGTAAAGCTAGAACTGCATACGAAGCATCTAATCGCGTTATGGAGCCAGGCCCGCTATCAGAAGCAAATCCATCTGGTACGTGGAAAGATTTTCTGACACTTACGAAATTAGGCATTGTATTTGATAATTTAATTACAGCTTTTACTGGCTTATGGGTGGCATCAGTTGCTGCAGGATTTGATCTATTCGCTAATCCAATGGTACTCATTCTAACGATGTTGGGAACAGCTTTTGTTGTTGCCGGGGGAACATCTTTGAATAACTACATTGACCGTGATATTGATCAAGTGATGGCGAGAACGAATACGCGTCCCTCAGTTACAGGTAAAATTCCTGCTAACCAGGTATTATTTGTAGGTCTTGGCTTAGCCATTGTAGGTACGATAATGCTATTGATTGTTGAGCCAATGGCTGCTTTATTGGGTCTTTTAGGACTTGTTATATACGTTGTGTTATATACAATGTGGACAAAGCGTACAACTTCTTTAAATACAGTAGTCGGGTCATTTTCAGGTGCACTTCCGCCGCTTATTGGCTGGGCTGCAATTGATCCTAACTTAAGCCCTGTAGCATGGGGAATGTTTTTAATCATGTTTATCTGGCAGCCTCCACACTTCTTAGCACTCGCTATGAAGCGTGTAGATGATTATCGTGATGCTGGAATTCCAATGCTACCTGTTGTAGCAGGTTTTCCAATGACGAAGCGCCAAATCGTTTTATATACGGCTGCTTTAGTACCAGTGTCACTATTGCTATACAGCTTTGGACCAGTGTACATCACTGTCGCAGCAATCCTTGGTTTTGGATGGCTAGCGATAGGAATTGCAGGATTTTTCATGAAGGACGATATTAAGTGGGCGAGAATTATGTTTGTTTATTCGCTTAACTATATAACAATCCTGTTTATTGTTATGATTGCAGTAAATATTAATCCTTAAAAGGATGATTAATGTATGGTCAGACAAGGTGGGTAGGATGCCCTCCTTGTCTTCCTATAACTCAATTTTGAGTAAAAGCTACTAAAGAAAGTGAGGTTTAAGGTGCAAATGAAACGTTGGAAAAATGTTTGGCGTTTTTTACCACTGCTATCGGTAATTGCGTTAGCGCTTACGGGTTGCGGTAACGAACAACTAACAGCTATGCTCCCTAAGGGAGAAGGGGCTGAAATGCAATTTAATCTCATGATGTTAAGCCTTTACATCATGATCGGGGTTTTCGTTGTAGTAGCACTCATTTATACAGTTGTGCTTGTTCGTTTTAGACGACGTGGTGAAAGCGACAATGAAATTCCAGAACAAACGGAAGGTAATGTCGTTCTTGAGATTCTATGGACTGTAGTTCCTATTATCCTTCTTTTGATCCTTGCCGTTCCGACAGTAATGACTACGTTTGCATTAGATGAGGGCACTGAAAAAGTACCTGAAGGTGCAACCGTTGTCAAAGTAACAGCTCATCAGTATTGGTGGGAATTTGAGTATCCTGATCTTGAAGTGAAGACTTCTCAAGATTTACACATTCCAACAGGAGAAAGAGTTTATTTTGAACTCGTTTCTAAAGATGTCACACACTCTTTTTGGGTTCCGACTCTAGGTGGAAAAATGGATACGAATACAGCTACAGAGAATAAAATGTGGCTAAATGCTCAGGAACCAGGTACATATTATGGGAAGTGTGCTGAGCTGTGTGGACCATCACACGCTTTGATGGACTTTAAAGTAATTGCTCAAGAAAAAGAAGATTTTGAAGCATGGGCAGAAAACATGAAAGAAGCTGGTTCACAGGCAGCTTCTGATCAAGCAGCTCAAGGGGAAGAAATCTTCGCAAACAGCTGTATTGGCTGTCACGCCGTCGGCAGTGAAGGCGGTAACACAGGTCCGAACTTAACAAACTTTGGTGACCGCGAGAAAGTAGCGGGCGTTCTCGAGCATACAGATGAGAACATTAAGGGCTGGATTAGCGATCCATCGGAATACAAACCTGGTAATAACATGCCTGCGTTTGGAGATCAGCTAAAAGATGAAGAGCTTGATGCTTTAGTTGTTTACTTGCAAGGACTAAAAGTTGAAGAATAGTCATCGGAAATAAGGAGGTTTAATACGTGTCAGCACATGCTTATAAAAAGAAAAATCCTGTATGGGATTGGCTTACTACCGTTGACCATAAGAAGATCGGGATTCTCTATCTCGCTTCCGGTGCTTTCTTCTTTCTACTCGGTGGTTTAGAAGCAATCTTACTGCGGGTGCAGTTGCTTTATCCAGAATTTGATTTTGTGGGAGCTGAAACATTTAACCAGCTGCTTACGATGCACGGGACGACAATGATCTTCCTGGCAGCCATGCCGCTCATATTTGGGTTTATGAATGCGATCATTCCGCTTCAAATTGGAGCGCGAGACGTAGCGTTTCCATTCGTTAACTCATTAGGCTTTTGGCTATTTACAGCGGGTGGTATCCTACTGAACCTTGGTTGGTTCATGGGTGGAGCACCGGATGCTGGTTGGACCGGTTATGCACCACTATCAACAACAAGTCCAGGGAACGGAGTCGATTTTTACGTTCTAGGGCTTCAGATCTCAGGTATCGGAACGTTAATCGGGGGAATTAACTTCCTAGTTACCATCATAAACATGCGGGCACCGGGTATGACATTTATGCGTATGCCGTTGTTCACATGGTCTAGTTTTATTACTTCTGGTCTTATTCTTTTTGCCTTCCCTGCTCTAACAATTGGTCTAGCGCTACTCATGTTTGACCGTTTGTTCGGATCGCAGTTCTTCGCAGCTGAAGCGGGAGGTAACCCGATTATTTATGAACATCTATTCTGGATCTTCGGGCACCCGGAAGTTTACATTCTAGTTCTACCTGCATTTGGTATGTTCTCTGAAATCATTGCAACATTCGCAAGAAAGCGTCTGTTTGGTTATTCAGCAATGGTTTTCGCAACAGCTCTTATTGGTTTCTTAGGCTTTATGGTATGGGTTCACCATATGTTTACAGTGGGACTAGGACCAATTGCCAACTCTATTTTTGCTGTTGCAACAATGTTAATCGCAGTTCCGACTGGGGTTAAGATCTTTAACTGGCTCTTTACAATGTGGGGAGGAAAAGTGAGCTTCCCAACCGCAAACTTATTTGCAGTAGGATTTATTCCTTCTTTCGTACTTGGTGGTATGACAGGGGTAATGCTAAGCGTTCCACCTGCTGACTATCAGTACCACGATAGCTACTTCGTTGTAGCTCACTTCCACTATGTAATTGTTGGTGGGGTAGTGTTCGGTCTATTTGCCGGTATGTACTACTGGTGGCCGAAGATTTTTGGAACAGTATTGAACGAATTTCTCGGAAAGCTTCATTTCTGGTTATTCTTTATCGGTTTCCATTTAACGTTCTTCCCGATGCACTTCCTCGGACTTATGGGAATGCCGCGTCGAGTTTATACGTATCTTTCTGGTCAAAGTCTTGATGAAGCGAACTTCGCAGCAACGATGGGTGCTTTCTTAATGGGACTTGCAACAATCATTATGGTTTGGAACATTATCCAAACTTCTGTTAAAGGTAAAAAAGCTGGAAATGACCCTTGGGACGGTCGTACGCTTGAATGGGCGATTTCATCACCAGCTCCAGAATATAACTTTGCACAAACACCGCTAATACGTGGTCTTGATGCATGGTGGTTAGAAAAACGAGCAGGTAATAAAGCTATGGTTGCCGCGGAACCTTTAGATGATATCCATATGCCGGATTCTTCTATTCTTCCACTTGTTCTTTCTCTTGGGTTGTTTATTGCGGCTCTTGCAGCGATCTATTCAAACTGGATAATTGCAATAGGTGGACTTGTGATCACGGCATTAGCGATGATCCTTCGCTCTGTCATTGATTATCACGGATACCATATCCATAAGGAAGATCTGCCTGATGAAGGGAGGGAAGGCAAATGAAATCGAACGAAGCAATGACTAAGTTGCCTGCCAATCCAGAACGGGCTACGTTAGATGGTAAAAATAAATTTCTTGGTTTCTGGTTCTTCCTTGGAGGCGAAACCGTGCTTTTCGCCTCGCTTTTTGGGGTATACTTAGGACTAAGGAATGCAACAAACGGTGGCGTTACATCGAATGAACTGTTTGAACTTCCACTTGTTTTTATTGCGACAATGCTTTTATTATCAAGTAGTTTAACATCGGTGTTTGCTACGATGGCACTTAAAACAAATCATTTTAAGCGTATGATTGGCTGGTTTGTGGTGACTGGACTTCTAGGTCTTGCTTTCCTAGGTCTTGAAATTTATGAATTTAATCACTATGTACATGAATACGGTCATACGATTAAAAGCAGTGCATGGGGATCTGCTTTCTACACGCTTGTAGGTACTCACGGAGCTCACGTATTAGTGGGGATTTCCTGGATTACGATTCTTATTATTCGTAATCTAAGAAGAGGAATGGACCTGTATACAGCACCGAAGTTTTATCTCTTTGCTCTTTACTGGCACTTTATTGATGTTGTATGGATCTTCATCTTTACAGTGGTTTACCTAATGGGAAAGGTGGGTTAATTTAATGGCACATCATGAAGGTCACGATACTCTGTCAGAGCACGATCAAAGTCATCTCGACATTCATCACGAGATTGCTCATGAGAAGGAATTTAAGCAACAACTTGTTTCCTTTGCCATGATGATTTTCCTTACGATGATTGCGTTCGTAGCAGTAGCTAGCGATGCGATATCTGATGCTTTTACAGTTGTTTTTATCATGATCCTAGCTGGTATCCAACTCGTATTTCAGCTATACATGTTCATGCATTTAAGCCACAAAGGGCATCAGTATCCTGCATGGGGAATATTCTTTGGAGTATTCGTAGCTGGCACGTGTGTTGTCGCCCTAATGGGTATGATTTGGTAAAATGATCCAAAAGAAGCTGTTTCCATATGGAAACAGCTTCTTTTTCGTTAAACTTTGAAATTAATTTTAATTAGCCCTGCTTCTCTTGCAGAGTTAAAGGCAATGAGAAGGATTGGCCCGATGATGAAGCCCATAATACCGAGGAGTTTCAAACCAATGTACATGGATATTAACGTAGACAACGGAGATAGTCCGATATGTCTTCCCATTACTTTTGGTTCTACTGTTCGACGAATGACTAGAAGCACAACCGCTAGAATCGCCATTTGACTTCCAGTGGCTATATCGCCAGTTATTAAATAATAAATCGCCCAGGGTCCGAGTATAACGATCGAACCAATAATCGGTATAAAATCAATGACCCAAATGATAAACGCCATTAGAAGGGCAACCTTCGGCGTAATGAATAAGAGTCCAATTAAACTAACAAAGAAAATGATGATGCTGACAAGAAACTGAGCTTTAAAAAAACCAAAAATGACGTAGGAAAGGCGCCCGGTCATGAATTGCACTTTTTCTGCCGTTTGTTGTGATAAGTAAGAATAAGATTGCTTCTTCAGTCTCGGAAGATCCATCAAGAATAAGAAGAGGGCAATTAAGTATACAACAATGCTAACTAAATAATTTGGAATTCCTGTGACAATGATGGTAATGATTTTTAAGTAATCAATGCTACTGATGGTATCCTTTGTATTTTCAAGAAATCGATCAACCTGATTGGTGAATTCTTGAACAAATTCAGGAGGAAAACTTTTGGATACGGCCTCCATGTTGGATTCCATACTATCCCACATCTGGGTGATGTTTTGTATGTACAGAGGGGAGTTCTCGACTAGCACTATTCCTTCAGTAATCACTTTTGTAATAAGGAAGTAGCCTAGTAATGAAATGAAAATAACAAATAATGTAAAGACAATAATCACTGGAAAGTACCGTTTTATTTTCGTATTCTTTTGAATCAGTTTAACAGCTGGATCAAGAGCTAGAGCACTGAAAAACGCGAGAATAAGCGGAATGGAGACGGGTAAGATCCAGAAAGCAAGCACTGCTAAAATCGCAATGACAAGTAAAATTAATATAAATCGCTTTGTGAGGAACTTTGGCAATCTTGTTCTCCTTTCTAAGTCAAACCATCTTCTTATATTATAGTACGGACGATTACGCTTTACCAGTAGAGAGAAATGAATTATTAGACGAATATTTCATTTTCAGCTATTCATATAATATTAAGAGTGTATGCAAGAGGGGGGAAGGATCATCATGAGAAAATCATTCCATCAAGGAAGCCTAACCATCTCAGAGAGCGTCATTGACTTTATTTTAGAAGTAGCGATTAATGAAACGCCGGGCGTGAAATTTATTCAAGCACCTGTTAAAAAGACATTGAGAAAGATGGTTGGGAAAGGGAAGAAGTCCTCTTTTCAATTTGATAGTTACCAGGAAGACGCGGGTTTATCACTTAAAGTAGAAGTGGCAATTGGTTTTGGAGAAATCATTCCCTATACATGCTTTGTTCTTCAAGAGAGAATTAAAAATGATATAGAAAAAATGACGGGGTTACACGTGGAAGAAGTGAATGTGCTTGTATCAGCCTTATCTATTACAGACGAGGACCTTAAAGAAT
This sequence comes from Anaerobacillus sp. 63XJN7_5_ISO-PGPR-S23-430, assembly GCF_056173695.1. Lineage (NCBI taxonomy): Bacteria > Bacillati > Bacillota > Bacilli > Caryophanales > Bacillaceae > Anaerobacillus > Anaerobacillus sp. 63XJN7_5_ISO-PGPR-S23-430. The sequence continues at coordinate 1,716,725 of NZ_CM149686.1, forward strand.
AAATCCATATAGAAAAGCCTCTCTAGACAAAGAGGCTTTTCTGATTACTTTGAGGTGAACATTTGTGTCCAGTAATGACCGTATGAACCACCTGAGATGTATCCGACGCCAATCTGTGTATAACCAGAATTTAAAATGTTTTTTCGGTGTCCTTCGCTATTCATCCACGCTTGAACGACTTCTTCAGGTGTTGCTTGTCCAGCGGCAATGTTTTCTCCGGCACTTCGATAGGAAACGCCAAAATTCTCTAGCATAGAGAAGGGAGAACCGTACGTAGGCGACTGATGAGAAAAATAATTTTTATTTCTCATATCTGCTGATTTGTATCTGGCTACTCTAGCCACTTCCCAATTCCACGTTAGTGGCGACAATCCATTTTTCGCACGCTCTGCATTTGTTAAATCCATCACTTGTTGTCCAACGTCTTTAGACTTTCGAATCGATGGATTTGCTGTAGGTACGTTGACACGATCGCCCGGATAAATAAGATCTGGATTATCGAATTGAGGATTTGCACTGATTATCTCAGTAAGTCCGATTTTATAGCGTTTGGAAATTTTCCACAGCGTGTCACCAGATTTTACTGTGTATGTACTCTGTGCATGTGCATAAGTTGGTGCTAATAGTGAAGTTATGAGAAGAAATACCATTAAAAAAGATACTGATTTTCTCATGAAATCATCTCCTTTCTAGCGTAGTTTCACCAGAAGCGACCGATTTCACTCAGATTATTATTATTTGTTTTGATTTCATGTAATTTCTTTTCGATTGGACAGGATAATAATGTATGGATTATCCATGTGAAAACGAAGTAAACATTGCAACCACACTGCCCCTTATACTATTATTAAAGAGTGGACATGTTGTGAATTACAAAGGAGGCAAACGAATTATGAAATTTGACAAGACTGGTCTGGAATCTACGATCGTTCAATTTTCCATTCTAGATCATATTATGCATGAAAACGGTTTAGTTCTTGCTGGTCAATGGGATTATGAACGAGTTACATACGATTATAAATTTGAGGATATGACAAATGGTGACGTTTACTATCTTCGAGTTCCTGGTGTAGCTATCGAGGGAATGGTTGAATCTTCTTATGCCGTGATCAAGCTTGGTAAGCCTTACTTAGGAAAGCACTATTATCCTCACGGTGTGGAGTATGACGAAGAATTTCCTGATACGATTATTAACACATGTAACAAAAAGCTTGAAACCCTTCGTGATCAGCTAGGATCGGCACTTCAACGAAGCATGGTATCTGTTGGAGATATTGCTAAATATGTTACTCCGAGTAAGCCTTCTGATAGCGTTGCCGAAGCGGCTGCGACTATGAAGAATGAAAATGTCACGATTGTTCCCGTTTGTGATGGTGAAAATCTGGTTGGAATTGTGACAGATCGAGCAATTGCGGTTGGTGGTTTTGCTGATAATCAAGCCGGCATGACTAAAGTTGAGGAACTCCTCGAAAAGCCATCTATGACTTTGGCGCCAGATATGAAGCCTGAGCAGGCTGCTGAGTTAATGAATGAATCCCGTCTAACAGAGGTTATTGTAGTCGACGGAGAGCGTTTTGTCGGAATCGTATCTTACTTCCATCTAAAAGAAAAAATAAACGCTTAAATGAGAAGAGCCAGGTGCTCTTCTTTTTTTACTTTTAAGGTGATTAATCTAAGCGCCATAGAGGCTAACCGTTGCGGTGTACAACAGAGATAAGGCATAATAGATACAATGAAATGGAGGCGAACGAATCATGAAAAATATACTTCGCTTCACTTTGCTGATTGTTGTCATCGTGATCGGGATAGATGTTTATGACAAAATTGAGTGGAGTCATTTAGGACAGGAAGTTGAACGTATCATTAATGAAGAAAAGTTTGTTCTTGAAGAAACTACGGAAAAGTCTCCAACTCAACAAGACGAAGTGAAAAAAGATGAGCCGTTGCCAGAGCTTAAAGGACTGGAGAAATGGGTAGGAGAAGGACAAGAAACGATTGAATCTAATTTGGGGAAACCAGACAGAGTGGATCCCTCACCGTTTGGGTATGACTGGTGGATTTATGAGCAGTCCCATTCTGCTTATTTACAGGTTGGTATTGAAAATGAACAGGTAGTGACGATTTTCTTTATGGGGAATGTTGACGCTGGTGAACGATACCCAATGGGTGAGAAAGCGGCTGATATATTTAAAGAAGAGAAGCCTCTAAATGAAATCCCTGTTAAGGTAGATCAATATGATTATCGGTTTCAGCTTACTGAAGAAGAAAAACAGCTTAAGCCTTTAATTAAAATACATGAGGATTTATACGCACAGTATTATTTTGATAAGTTTAACGGTAGTTTACGTGCTGTTAGGATTGCAGAGCCGAGTGTACTAGTAAAGCAAAGACCTTATGCGGTTTCTTATCGTGGCGAACTGCTTGAAACGGAGTCGCTATCACAGGGTGAATGGGATCAAGTCGAAGATGCAATGGAAAAACAAATTTTTTCGATGACAAACGTGTTGAGAAATTTATCTGACAAGCAATCGTTAAGCTATAATAATGAAGTTTCAGAAGTTGCCTTTGGACATAGCAAGGATATGGGAGAAAATGATTACTTTTCTCATACTTCACCATCGGAAGGGGAGCTTTCCGATCGCTTAAAGAAGGGCGACGTTCTCTATAGCTATGCCGGAGAGAACATCGCTGCAAGATATCCAGATGCTGGAGCGGCGATGATTGGCTGGTTAAACAGTAAAGGTCATCGTGAAGCTCTATTGAATGAAGACTTCACTGAAATTGGTGTAGGGGTTTATCGTGAATATTACACACAGAATTTCATTAAACCTTTCTAGGAATAACCATGAAGTTTCCGGTAGCAGTAGCGATTAATTTCAGATCATCACGGTAGACGTTTGCTTTCACAACCCATCTTTCGTCACCTTTAAACACTACATGAGATTGGCACCTTAACTCATGACCATCCCCTTTCGCCAGAAAGTGAATGTTCATTTCAGAAGTCACTGCTGCTTTGTCAGAAGGGAGCGATTGGTGAACAAGTGAGCCCATTGCAATATCAATTAATGAAGCGGTTATTCCACCATGAACGATATGCAATGGGATATGAACAAGTTCTTGATTCGGAATAATACTTTCATAAGTGTCTTCATCAAGTTTTTTACTCCTAATCCCCATGAACCCAGCTAGATAGGTTTTATAATGATCTTGCTGTTTTTTTAGCACACCCTCAAGCAGGAAGCGTAGGGAGTGTTTTTCTTGCTCATTTGCTTCATCTAAAATTTGTGAAATTAACGTATGTATTGATTCGTTTTCCATATAATCTACCTTCCTTTTCCAGTGTGCGATTATTTTTAGTTTACCAGTAATGGTCGAATACACCAATAAATAGGCGCACAATTGTTAAAAGTCTAATTATGATGTAGTAAGACCATTTTGGTTTGTATGGAAATGGAGGTGGCGAATTTGCCTGAAGCAAAAGAAAAAGGAACTCAAAAGGTTCAGGAATTTAAGACATTCGTCAAAGCTCATCCTCATGTGCTAAAAAAAGTGAAGCGAAAGGAAAAAACGCTTCAAGAGCTATTTGAGGAATGGATGCTTTTTGGTGAAGACGATGCTAGCTGGTATGAAGAAGAAATGGATGAAAATCAGGAAGAAGTTACAGAAGAGAAAAGCATTGGTGGCATGTTATCAGCATTAAAACAAATGAATTTTGAAGAAGTTCAAAAAGGGATCGAACAATTTAGTGGAGCTGTTTATTCTATTCAAGAAGTTTTATCACAATTTCGTTCGAAACCAAAACCACAATCTCCGTATTCTCAATCACACTCCCCGTTTCCCTTTCGACATGACTAGGAGGAGATCACATGCGTGAAGAAGTACAGGAGTTTCTCGCTAACCGGCAGGATCTGGTGCTATTTCTACGTAATCAGCCTAGCTGGTATCGGCGTTTAAGTAGAGAACCGTTCGCACTGAAAGAATTTGAAGAAGCCTCTAAAACATTTTATGGTCAGACGTTCCCACAACGGGTTGATCGCTTTCAAAATCAATTAAATATGGTGAATATGATGCTAGCGTTAGTGACCCAATTAAAAAATTAGGGTCTTTTTTTATGGTTGCGTAGGCTGGTTTTCTCAATTGATTTAATCATATCTTCTTATTTTTTATTATTCTTAGGGCACACTTATGTTTAAAGGGGTGTGATTGAAGATGTTGTTGAAGCGTGGTAAAAGACAGCTAATGATCATTGTGTTGATGATTGGCTGTTGTGTTCCGGTAGTTGGATTTAGTCAAGCTTTACAGGATAACGTCGCAGCTAAAGAAAACACTGAGCCTGTTGTCGTTAATCACAGAGTGAAAAATCATAACGTCTTTATTGAATGCTTAATTCCTAATTTTTCATTTGATAAAGAGAATACAGAAAAAGAGTACCATGGACATCTTAATGTATATCTTGACGGTGTGAAGCATCAAACTGTAGAACGTGCAGCTTTTGTTATTCGTAATTTACCGGAAGGCAAGCATACGATTCGTTTAGATATTATGAGAGAAGATGGAGGAAGGTATTTATCCTTGAAAGAAATGAAAGTGGAAATAAAATAAGCCTCTTTTCAGGAGGCTTTTGCTTAGGAGATTTGTTTGAAAGGTGTTGTCGGCGGTACGATAGGTGGAAACTGCTCCTGTAAATAATTAAATATCACGTTCTCTACATGGATACCCTGTTGAACAAGCGCCTGGTTTCCAAACAAACAATTGAATTCAAGAAAGTAGTACTTTCCGTTTGCATACACAACGTCAAATCCTGCGTGGTTGATTCCGAGAGCTTTGGCTGTTCGATCAACGAGCTCGAGTGCTTCGTCAGGAATTTGGTGGAAAGACAGCTTTCCTCCCTGAGCGACGTTATTAAGGAATGACTCTCCTCCAACACGCCAATAGGCCGATACAACTGTATTACCTACATAAACAACTCGGAGGTCTTTTTCTATTGGTAAATATTCTTGTACATAGAGAACGTCGTTACGCTCTGCATAAGTTAGAAATTCTTCTTCAGAACGGATAAGGAACACGCCATTTCCCATAGAACTGCGTACTTCCTTTGCAACGAAAGGGAAGGGGAATGTATTTAAAATACGTTCAATTGTGTCTTTAGAGCGACCTGCAATTTCGGTGTAAGGCATTAGATCTGGTGAAAGTGACCAGAAGGCTCTTGTCATTTCCACTTTATCAAATCCAAGTTGAATAGATTGGATGGATGGAAAGATTTTTTTATTTAGACCATAAACAAGAGAGTTCACTTGCCACTTTTCTGGAAATAATAGCACATCAGCTTTTCTAATTTCATCAATTTCTTTAAACATATGATCGGGTTTAACATAAGTAATACCTGACATGCCTAGCGTACGAAACGGATTGAACGTAATAAGTTTCACAGTTTTCTTTTTCTTCCTCTCTAAAATAACCATGCTAGCTTATTGTTGAACTCTCGATTATTAGCATTTTGGAGTGCGAATGAATTTGCTCGAAACGTTAAAAAAGGCATAGATACGCCAATAACGAAGGGATCCACAATCTAACATAGCTAATACGAAAACATATAAATCTAGAAAATTATAGAGCTTACACCAAAAAAAGTCAATAACCAAATCGTGGATATTCACTTTACTAATATAGTAGAGGACTGGTCAGGAGGTTCCATGAAGTGGTAAGATAAGTGTGGAGGTGTATGTATGATTGCTACTCTAGATAGTGTAATGATTTTAGACCAGGCCGAAGAGCTTGGATTTTTGATAAAAGATTCAGAAGTTGCTCATGATTATCATGAGGCAAAGAAGCAATTATCAAAGAATAGGGAAGCGCAGCGTTTGATTAAGCGTTTCACAGAAATGAAGGAACTTTATGACGAGGTTCAACGCTTCGGGCGTTATCATCCGGATTTTATGACGATTACTGTAAAAGTACGTGAAGCGAAGAGAGACATGGATCTTCACGAAGCGGTAGCGGCATTTAAGCAAGCGGAAACGGAGCTCGAAGGCCTTCTAGTAGAGGTTTGCTCTCTATTAGCTGGTGAAGTGTCTCCTTCAATTAAAGTTCCATCTGGAAATCCTTTCTTTGATAATCAATCATGTGGGGGAGGCTGTGGCTCAGGCGGCAGCTGTGGATGTGGATAACCAGAGCTTTTGCTCTGGTTTTTCAATTTCGGTAACGAATACAGTCAGGACATAAGTTTCCGCAGCAAAACATCTTTTCTTGTGGTACGAGAAAGCGGACTCGATAAACAAGAAGATTTTTTTCTTCTCGAACGAAGGAATATTCCATTCTCAATTGCTTCCCTCTCATGCATTTTGCCGCCTCTAATTTAATCAAGGTTTCAATCTCAGCTTTTATGCTATCCGAATTTACTGTAAGATAAAGAAAGGGAATACCTGTGATAGTTTTTTTTGAAACAGACTTCACGGTATTTGACGTGGCTAGTTGATTTAGAAATGGACTCCAAATTTCATCAAGGTTCATTGAAGAACATCCTTTCATAAACGCAGTCTACTGTTATCCTAACTGAATCATAATAAAATGACCATCACTCTGTTCATCGAACGAGTAGATTTCATAAGTAAAGGGGAAGCGCGTCATGTTTGTAGAACGAGTTGGCCTGGCAGTCTATATTCAGTCATTGAAGCATGCCAAGCAGTTAAGAAGGTTTGGAAATGTTCACTACGTTTCCTCAAAACAAAAGTATGTCGTGATTTATATTAATCTCGATCAATTGGAAACAACGAAAGAGCGCTTGAACTCTCTCCATTTTGTGAAGCGAGTGGAGCCATCCAAACGTCCAGAAGTGCAGACGGAATATCAAAATGCAAAGCCTGATAAAGCAAAACAATATGATTACAAGATGGGACTTTAAAAAGCCAATCCTAAAGGATGGCTTTTTTATTTTGGCTCATCACAGCGCGACCTTTCACTTGGAAGAGTCAAAAACCAAGCAACGGCACATAAGCCTTAAGAAATCTCTGTTGTTCATCCTGCGCTTTATGGAAAACCTCTTCTTTACCGTACCCTTATCCTATTGAAGAAAATCTAGCTTTAATGGTTGATTATTTCGAAGTCCGAAGGATATAATGGTCGGATTAAAGGAAGTGACAAAATGGATAATTGGAAACGTAATGTCTGGATTTTGTTTGCTAGTCAATTTTTAGTTCTTGGTGCTATGACTATGATTATGCCGTTTCTACCTTTGTACGTTCAGGAACTTGGTGTAGAAGGAGAAAGTCAAATTAGTCTTTGGTCAGGTGTTATTTTTGGTGCGAATTTTTTAACTGCCTTTTTATTTTCACCATTCTGGGGACGTATGGCAGATCGACATGGACGGAAGCTTATGCTACTTCGTTCAGGCTTCGGTATGGCTATCGTGATTATTTTAACCGGATTTGCCACAGGTCCCTGGTCTTTACTTGGCTTACGTTTGTTAAATGGAGTTGTTTCAGGATTTATACCTGCCGCTATTGCACTAGTAGCGACAAACACACCGAAGGAACACGTCGGATACGCGCTCGGCACTTTAAATTCTGGAGCTGTAGCTGGTGCTATTTGTGGTCCGTTATTTGGTGGATTAATGGCTGAAACGCTAGGATTTCGAATGATCTTTAATATTACGGGTGTTGTGATTTTACTGGCGGCATTCGTTGTGTTGTTTCTTGTTAAAGAAGAGACAAAACCAGAACCATCAGCAAAAAAGGAAAAAAGCAATGCGATTAAAGATTTCAAGAAAGTAACTGTTCATTCACCGATGTTATCGTTAATGTTAGTAGGTTTTCTCGTGCAGTTCGCGCTTCTTGGAATGAATCCACTTATTCCACTCTTTGTACAACAGCTTACTTCAGGGGGAAATGTGGCTTTATTTGCAGGGATCGCTGCTTCTGTTATGGGTATTGCCAATATGTTAGCTTCTCCTAAACTCGGAAAAGTGGGAGATCGAAAGGGTTCACACCATGTTCTTTATTATTCATTAATAGGAGCGGCGATTTTCTCTATTCCGCAGGCGTTTGTTCAGGAGCTGTGGCAATTAATAGCTCTGCGCTTTTTGTTAGGGTTGTGTATTGGAGGATTGCTACCTTCCGTAAATTCACTAGTGAAAACACTGTCACCTGCCGGAATGGAAAGTAGAACGTATAGCTTTTCTAATAGTGCCGTCTATTTGGGTAATTTACTTGGACCAGTAACTGGCGGAGCGATTGTAGCGGTTGTTGGGACAAGAGGTCTCTTTTTATTTGCAGGTATTATATTATTGATAAGTGTAGCCTATGTGAAAAGAAGAGTACTTCCAATTCTTGATCGGAAACGAGCGGTATATGAATCCAAAGAAATAACATCTTAACGTACAAAAGCAGGGGTCGTTGGCCCCTGCTTTTGTTAATGAAATTATTGAAGTGGGGGAATCAGGTTATTTAAACGAAGAATACCGATGATGTAATTAAAGTATAGATCCTTCTCATTAAACTCACTTGAAGGCTTAATTTCCAATGGTATGATCGAAACGTCCAATTCCTTGCTTAGGTCTTCGAAGAGCTTTAAACGTTGCACAGAAGGCTCTTTAGAAGGGATTCCTTCTAAAGATATGTACAATGGCTGAAGGTTACCTTCTCCGGCAGGTTTTAAAACGACGACAGGCGATACGACTTGGCGGTCATTTTTGAGTGTTTTTAGTAATAACAAACGGTGAACACGATGGGAATTAGTTCTTGCAAGTTCAACTAATTCATAAATATCAGAATAGCCTTCTCCTAGTTCAATAAAGCGTTGAATCATAATGTTGTTCTCCTTTCAGTCACTTCAGAAATCCATTCATAATGTAGCATGAATTCATTATGATGGAAAGGATAAAGCGTTTGCATTAGAATGATAAGAAAGGAGGTTAACTCTATGGTCTCGATTCTGCTTCTAGTTAGTTTAGTAGGGGGATTGCTCTATTTATACTGGAAAGGACGAAATGCTAAAGAGGAAACCATCGATAAAAAATTGATTCAAGGGCTTATTATTGCGGATATTTTAGCAGCTCTAGTTTTACACGGTGTTATTACAGCTGCAGAGGCTGAAATGCTTTCTAATCAATCACTATCTGACGTTGAAGATTATTTGTTTAGTCACACTAGCATTAATGAAGGAACTTTTGGAGATTGGATTCAGCATGATTGGGATGGCATTCAGGCGATCGACATGCCACTTGATTTAGATCCTGGATAAGAAAGATCTTTCTTCTTAGTTGATCGAGCAAAAGAGAGTAAATATTACTTCATAAAAAAACCCGCAGGAAATCCTGCGGGTGCCTTAAGCTGTGAAGCCAAGGCAAATGGGAGAGGAGAAACCGGAGGAAGAACTTATGGGGAAACGTAAGTCTTTCTCCGCGGTTGGCAGCACCATTTCGTATGAACGATGCTACTACGTTTAGTATCACCATCACCTTTTCGTTTATACATTGATTTTAGCTTTCCCTTTTTTTGTGGTAGGATAAGTAGGAATATGGATAGGATAAGGTTGTGAGAGAGATGCGTATTATTGCAGGAGATTGTAAAGGAAGGCATATTAAACCTGTTCCAGGAACCTCTACAAGACCAACGACAGATAAAGTAAGAGAGTCGATTTTTAATATGATTGGCCCTTTTTTTGATGGCGGAATGGCGCTTGATTTATATGGAGGCAGTGGGGCGCTAGGAATTGAAGCGTTAAGCCGTGGGATTGAGAAATGTGTGTTTGTTGATCGCGAGAATAAAGCGATTGAAACGATCAAGTGGAACCTAGAACAAACGAAGTTTACGGAATCCGCGGAAGTTTTTCGAAATGATTCAAAGCGAGCGTTAAAAGCGCTTCAAAAACGAGAAGTAGCTTTTTCACTTGTTCTTTTGGATCCTCCTTATCATAAAGAGCAAATTCTTCACGATCTTGAAAAGTTGACAGCGTATGATTTGTTAGAGGAAAATGCAACAATCGTTGTCGAGCACAAGAAAGAAGTGACATTACCAGAAGAATTTGCGGGTTTACGGATGATTCGTGAGGAAACGTATAGTGGTAAAACGACGATTTCAATTTATACATATGAACAGTCGGGTGTTGAGAAGGAGGAATAGTCATGGGAAAAATTGCAGTGTGTCCAGGCAGTTTTGACCCGGTGACATTTGGTCATCTGGATATTATTAAACGAGGCGCAAGAGTTTTTGACAACATTAAGATTGTTGTTCTAAATAATCAAAGCAAATCAACGCTGTTCTCAGTCGAAGAACGGGTCGAGCTATTGAAAGAAGCGACGAAAGACATTCCAAATGTAACAGTAGATTCGCATAACGGGCTATTAATTGAATATGCGAAACGCGTAGGAGCATCAACGATTTTACGTGGGCTGCGTGCCGTTTCAGATTTTGAATATGAAATGAAAATTGCTTCAATCAATCGCAAGCTTGAAGATGAAATTGAAACTTTCTTTATGATGACAAACAATCAATATTCATTCTTAAGCTCAAGTATAGTGAAAGAGATAGCAAAATACCACGCCCCTGTATCAGACCTTGTTCCTGAGATTGTTGAAAATGCCCTGAGAGAAAAGTATGGAGAATCCCCGTTAGGCTAACGGGGGTCTTTTTTCTACTTAAACTCCTTTCGCTTCGTTTGGTTAAATTGCTGTGTGAATGACACGATGAACGTTAGTAGGAAGAATAGTGTAATCCAGGGACCTGTTTGCTCAAGAAATGAGTAAACTGATTCAATAATGGACGGTGTATCTTCTCGATTCAAAACAGGAAGCGATCCATTTCCTGAAGATAAGTAGTTTAAATAGAGTGGTTTCCAGATGACGAGCGTTAGGAAAGCCGCAAAGAAGCCATGAAGTAATCTGGCGAAAAAAAAGGGCTTAAATCGAATATCGGTATCTGCCAAAATACTTGCAACCTGTGCTTGTACGGAAAGACCGTTAAAAGCAAGAATGAAGCTCGTAATCATAGCCTGCGCAACTAAAGTAGCTGAACTTTCACTTGCGAGCTGGCTACCTAGTGTGATTTCAAACATTCCGGAAAGCAGAGGAACATCAAGCTCTGGTGGAAGCTGAAGGAGAATCAGGATAGACCTAAGTGCTCCAGCAAGTAATGGTGCAAGACCAATGACGGAAAGCAGTTCATTTAATACTGAGAATAGAATGATAAACCCACCAACCATTAATAATGTTTTGATAGAAGAATGAACAGCGTCACCCATCATTTTACCGAATGGACGCTTGTCATTCATTCGTGTGTCATGAAGTGCAGAGAAAGCTAAACTAAGTCTCGACTGATGTGATCGTATGGTAACAGTTGGATGGTGATCTTCCGGGTGATGAAAACGCATGACTAGTCCAACCATGATATTCCCGCCATAGTGAGCTGCAGCAAGAATAACGCCAAGTGCAGGATTATGGAAAAATCCAACCCCAACTGCAGCAAAGATAAAGAGCGGATTCGAACAGTTCGTAAATGAAACGAGCCGCTCGCCTTCGATGGCTGTAATGTCATTGTTTTGGCGAAGGTGTGCTGTGTATTTCGCTCCTGCAGGAAATCCTGAGGCAACTCCCATAGCAAAAACAAAGGCACCTGATCCTGGTACACGAAATAGTGGTCGCATCAAAGGTTCTAATAGAATCCCTATAAATCGCACAACCCCAATACCAATCAACAGTTCAGAAATAATAAAAAAGGGTAATAAAGAGGGGAATACAATATTCCACCACATTGATAATCCACTTTTGGAGGCTTCTAGAGTGTGTTCTGGAAATAAAATAACGGCGAGAGCAACGATCGTAACTGACGTTGCAAGCAATAATGTTTTCACTACTTGAACGTTCACAAGTACATTCCTCCCACTATTTGATCGTCTTAAGTTAATTCAAATATTCATCAAACCTGTCCGATAATTAAAATATACGTATGTGAGGCACAATTAGACCATATGATTAAGCAGGTATAGACAGGGAGGCGTTCTCAATGAACCGTCCTAAAATCGGATTAGCTCTCGGTTCCGGAGGAGCGAGGGGATTCGCTCATTTAGGGGTGCTAAAAGTACTTATTCAAGAAAAAATACCAATTGATTACATTGCAGGAAGCAGCATGGGCTCTTTAGTAGGGGCAATTTATGGATCGGGACACGATGTCAATACAATGGAGAAAATGGCATCGCTTTTTCGACGAAAATATTATTTGGATTTCACCGTACCAAAGATGGGGTTTATTGCCGGTAATAAAGTGAAGAGTTTAATTGAAACACTAACGCAGGGAAAGCAAATTGAGGATATGCATCCTCCACTTGCGATTGTGGCGACGGATATTATTAAAGGAGAGAAAGTAGTCTTTCGTTCTGGTCCTGTTGCACAAGCTGTTAGAGCCAGCATCGCTATTCCGGGAATTCTTGTCCCTGAAAAAATAGGTGATAGGCTTCTTGTTGATGGTGGTGTGATTGATCGTGTTCCCGTATCTGTAGCAAGAGAAATGGGGGCAGACCTTGTGATTGCTGTTGATGTTTCAAACGTAAAGAAAGAGCCTGATGTTACTTCAATTATTGACGTGATTATGCAAAGTATTGATATTATGCAAAATGAAATGGTAAGGCTTCATGAAATTAATGCAGATGTCATGATTAAACCTGGCCTAGAATCATTTCAATCAAGAGCATTTACGAATGTGATGGATATTATTAAAATCGGAGAGGAAGAAGCCTACCGCCACCTTGATCAAATTCATCAGGCGGTGGAGGTGTGGAAGGAGAAAAATAAATGAACCGAGGCACAAAGAAATTCACCTATGTGTGGGCGATTATCATTGTATTGGTTGCTGCCGTTACATTCATTGACCTCCCATATTATGTAACGACACCCGGAGAAGCAAGAGTGTTAGATGAAGTAATCAATGTTGAAGGTGGCTCACAAGATGGTGGAGAGTTTATGCTCACGACAGTCCGAGTCGGAGAAGCAAACTTAGTTCAGTATATATGGGCGCAATTTAATGAGTATCATGAATTGATCGCAGAAGATTTAATTAAACGTGAAGGTGAATCGGACGATGAGTATCACCAAAGACAGCTTGATGTGATGGCTAATTCACAAACGAGTGCCACAATCGTTGCTTATGAAGCCGCAAAGAAAGAGATAAAAATCACAAAAAATGGTGTCCTAGTAACCGGTATAATAGAAGGCATGCCGGCAGATGGGAAATTAGAACTTGGTGATTTGATTGTTGAGGTTGAAGGGAAAAGGATTGAGGAAACGGAACAGCTACTTGATGAACTAGGATCCTATGAGGAGTCAGATACGGTTAATATGACGATCAAAAGAGGCGATCAAGAAAAGCAGATAGAGCTAGGTTTCTCGAAATTCCCTGAATCATATGGAACAGAAGATGATAAAGTTGGCGTTGGTATCACTGGTCCAGTAACAGCAACGTCAATTGAAACAGATCCCTCTATTAATATCAATACAGATGAAATTGGCGGACCATCAGCCGGGCTAATGTTCACGTTAGAAATTTACAATCAGTTAACCAAAGAAGATTGGACAAAAGGGTACGACATTGCCGGAACAGGTACGATTAATGAAAGTGGAGAGGTTGGACCTATCGGCGGGATTAAACAAAAAATCGTTGCAGCTGATGGATCTGGAGCAGAAATATTCTTCGCCCCAGTGGCTCACTCCAACTACGATGATGCCATGGAAGCGGCAGAAGATATCGATACAGATATGAAAATTGTCCCAGTCGAAACATTCCAGGATGCTATTGACTACTTAAAGCAATTAGACGTGAAGTAAAACGTGATCGTTGGATACTTATTAAAATCACCCTGCCATAATAGCAGGGTGATTTTTTAATCGATCATAATTGGTACAGATTTATGCTCTTTTTGTAAAAAAGCTTCTTGATGGAAACCTGAATAGCCAAGCGCATAAACTTGACTAGCGCGCCTCTCCACTGTAAGAAAAGGATGATCAAACTGGTTGATGTTTGATACAAGAGGAACGGGAAGAGAGTTTTTCCTTTCATTAAGGAATGCTCTTCCTGCTTTCGTCATGCCAAGAATTCGAACGTAAGGAGCATCCTTGTTCTCCAAAGCAGGCAACATTTCATTTTTACTTGTGTGTGTTAGAATATGGAGCGCTAAGCGTTGGATTCTCGTCCATGTATACCGCTTCGTTTTCACGAGTTCCATGAAGGATTGAAACGTTTGGGCTTGCTTCGCCATTGTAGCTAGACGATTCTCAAGTCCTTCCTCCGCTTCATAAATGGAGGAAAGGTGAACGTTACTAGAAGTAAGCAGCTTATAGCGAAGCAGATGATAAAGGTTATGCCATCCCTGAAAAGAATCATATGTCCGTTGATAGTTTGTTAATTCAAAATAAGTTGGTTCTGGCACGTAAGCCTGAATTTGATCAAGAGAACTGCCTTTAAATAATTCTCGTCGAATGCCAGTCGCACTTGCTATTCTTTTATCAACGAAGTCTTGATCATGGTAGCCTGCTTTTGTACGAAGAATCGTTAATGGTTCGATGAGGGCATTCTGTGCCTGTATGGCTTTCACATAATGGTAGCCTAATATATTGTTGGGCTGTGATAGGTCAAGAACGTGAGCGTGTCCTTCAAGGCTTTCAAAAGCTAGTGAAGAAGCTTTCGGATAGCTATTACCTTGTCCCATATAATATTTAATGCGTTCGTTGTAGTCTTTCTCGTGCATTTCGATAAACGATGCAGTCTCTTGAAACTCTTCGATGTCTCCAGATTCACTTCCGAAACAAACGTAATCGACTCCGAGTGAATTTAAGATTGAGATAGCACCTTTCGCAAAAATTTCCGCTTTTTGGGTAGCATATACGTAAGGTAATTCTACTACAAGATCAATTCCGTTTTTTAAGGCCATTTGTGTTCGTGTCCATTTATCAACGAGTGCTGGTTCTCCTCGCTGAAGAAAAGATCCGCTCATGACTGCAACGATTACATCAGCGTTGGCCGCTTTTTTTGTTTCATTTAAATGATGCAAATGTCCATTGTGAAAAGGGTTATATTCCACAATAACTCCAGCAGATGTCATTCGGCTGCTCCTCTCTGTCCGTTGTATAAGGGACGTACATTTTTATTAGTTGAATTCAAGGTTTTTCCTCTGGTATGATAAACATTATACCAAGATTAACGATGAAACAACTGGTGTAAAGAAAAAATATTGACATTTACGTATTTTGTAGCTATAATACTTTTGTTGCCTTGAGGTGATATACAGATGAAATGGTCAATTGAACAATTGAAGTCCTTTAAACTAAAAGGCCTTACAATTGACGAAGAAGTAAATGTAGAGGAACTGAAGGAACGTAATCCAGATATTCGTGAGATTACACCAGTTCATGTTACCGGAGAAACATCGTTTCATGGTAATAAGGTTACCTTTCATCTAACAGTGAAAGGCAAAATGGTTCTTCCATGTGCCAATACACTAGAGGATGTTGATTTTCCGTTCGTAATTCGCCCAATGGAGACATTTGTGCTTGAAGCAAACACAAATGGCGTTGATTTTGAGGTGGAAGATGAAGAAATTCATCAAGTTTCGGGAAATACGGTTGACTTAGTTCCGTATATTAAGGAAAATATACTTTTGGAGATTCCGATTCGAGTTGTGAAATACAGCTCTGAATCTGATGAAATGCCAAAAAAATCCGGAAATGGATGGGAAGTCATTACGAAAGAACAACCGAAAGAAAAGGTTGATCCTCGTATGGCCGGTTTAGCTGATTTTTTCAACAAGGAAAATGAAGATAACTAAGCCTGACTTCCGTAAGATCAGTTAACTTTTTAAGGAGGTGGAAACAATGGCAGTACCAGCTAGAAGAACTTCTAAAACGCGTAAAAATAAGCGTCGTACTCATTATAAATTAGAAGTACCAGGAATGGTAAAATGCCCTAATTGCGGCGAATTCAAACTTTCTCACCGTGTTTGTAAAGAGTGTGGAAATTACAAAGGTGAAAACGTAGTAAGCAAGTAATCTTGCGAAGCAGAGAGAGAAATCTCTCTGCTTTTTTTTACGCTTTAATTATTCGATTATTTAAAAATATTTAACTACGAATAGTAAAAAGAATGAGCGCTCAATAATTTGAACTATATAAGGTGGGATGATGGATGACGAGTGTGAGAGTGGAGAGTCGTAACGAAGCAGCAATTCTTACGATTAATCGCCCCGAGCAAAGAAATGCGATTAATTACGAGGTGATGGATCAATTAATGGGGGCAATTGATAAGGCGGAATCAGATCCAAATGTAAAATACCTCGTTGTAACCGGAAGCGGAGATAAGGTATTTTGTAGCGGTGGCGATGTAAAGGCTTTCAAGGGACTTTACACAGAAGAGCAGGCGTATACGATGCTTCGGAAAATGGGTGATGTGCTAGACCGCTTGTTTTTCTGCAAGAAACCAACGTTGGCACTACTGAATGGCCATGCTGTTGGAGGTGGGCTTGAACTTGCTATTGCGTGTGACTTTCGGATAGCGAAAAAGAATATTCAAGTAGGTTTCATCCAGGGATCGATCGGGCTAACGACAGGCTGGGGCGGATCCACGTATGCTCTAACAAGAATGAATCATGGGGAAGCGATGAAAATGCTCATGAGTGCTGATCGCTATTCTGATCAAGAAGCCCTTGCAAATGGATGTCTTACATATGTAACCCCACACGCTTCTTTTCAAGACGATGCTTATCAATACATAGAAAATCTGTTAAAGCGTTCTCCTTTGATCCTCTCTACTTATAAGTCTTATTGGTTAACTAGTCTAGATCAAAATCTGATTCGAGATAGAGTTGAGAAAGAAATAAGAAGCTGTGCGATTCTATGGGCGACCGAAGAGCACCATCAAGCTGTGGCAACATTCTTGAATAAAAGTGGTAGTCGTTAACTCCGTAGTATCCTATGCCTTAAAGTTAACACAATTAGCTATCATAGCTCTTTTTATAGACGTTTTAGCGATTAAATTAATCTGAAATTGACCAAATAGATAAGAAAATAGATTCTTTCATGAATAGAAGAGTCTACTACCTCTAGTAAATGCATAAGATGACTGTAAAACGGTTATTGGGGGGATTGCGCTTGGTACCAATTCGCCAGGATGCATGGTCAAAAGACGAAGATGTGTTGTTAGCCGAAGTCGTTTTACGTCATATAAGAGAATTCAGCACACAACTAGCTGCATTTGAGGAAGTAGGGAGAACACTTTCTCGAACGCCGGCTGCGTGCGGTTTCCGATGGAATTCCTTGATTCGAAAACAGTACGAAGCAGCGATAACTTTAGCGAAGAAACAGCGTAAGGAACAGAAAAAGAACCAATCACAGTCGAAACGTGAATCGGTAGAAGAGGATCGAAGCATTGATTTAATTGACGAAGCGATCAGTTTATTAATCACATCCAAAACGCACCTTGCCGAATCAAATCAACATGAAGCTTCGTTACAAGAAGCTATGGCCGAAAACCTGCAACTCAAACAGCATCTTCATCAACTAGAGAAAGAATATATGTCAGTACAGGAAGATTACCAATCTTTATTAGAGATCATGGAAAAAGCGAGAAAAATGGTTATTTTCCAAGAAGAAGATCAAGGGAATTTACGATTTCAGATGGATGCAAATGGGAATTTAGAGAAAATAAAGAAATAGGAGCAGCCAGGGCTGCTCCTATTTCTTTATTATTCTTGTTCGGAAACGCCATCTGGGTACCAAACATACGGATTTTCGCCTCGATCACGATCAGGTTGATACGTAACGGCTTCAAACCCCATTTTCTCCCAAAATTCACCTGAACCTTGTCTCGCATTTGTTTTCACTGGAACATTAAATGTTTTTGCGAAATTAACAAGAGTCGAACCATAATCTCGATTATGATACTGCGGAAGCACTTCAAGCTTCCAAAGTTCCAGGTAATCCTGTGGTGGATCGAAGTAACGATCATACTTTCCATCGATTCGATAAAGGCTCATTCTAGCTACTAGTTTGTCAGCGTAGTAGATACCATAGAATGGCGATTCACTATCGTTTTCGATGATATTATCCTGAAGATCCTCCATCATGGAAAGTTCCTGAATGCCGAACTCTTTAAATTTCTTAAACTCCTCAAGAGTTTTGTAATTGATTACAAGTGGACGAACTGTTAAGTCTACCATAGCGGCCCCCTCCGTCAAATGTGCTTATTTAATCTCTAGGATGAATAGAAGTATAAACTCCTTCTCATTTATATTATAACCGAAAACACGAAACTTTTCCTCATTTCAAAAAACAAAGTATAAAAGGAATAATTTGAATATTTATTGAAACGTGAAGCGGAATTAATGATATGATAAATGTAAGGGTTTTCAAAAACCTGGTTCATGATTGTAATGAGAGGGGCGATAGTTTGAAAAAAATCCTAATTGCAAACCGTGGCGAAATTGCTGAACGAATCATTCGAACATGCAGCAGACTAGGAATAGAGACGGTTGCTGTTTATTCTAGCGCTGACAAAGATCTTCCATACGTAAACCAAGCAACAACGGCTCATCACATTGGAGATCCACCAGCAGCTAAATCCTACTTAAATCAGGATGAAATTCTTCGAATCGCGCAAGAAGAGAAGGTGGATGCTGTCCATCCCGGATATGGCTTCTTGTCTGAGAACGCCTCTTTTGTAAGAAAGATTGAAGAGAGAGGGATAACCTTTATCGGACCATCTGCTGATGTGGTTGAGGCAATGGGTGATAAAATCACCGCGAGAAAAACAATGCAAGAAGCAGGGGTACCGGTCGTTCCGGGCAGTGGTGAAATTGAGGATGTGACAGAAGCGATCGCATTTGCAAATGAAATCAACTATCCGATCATGTTAAAAGCAGCTGCAGGCGGAGGCGGGATTGGCATGCAGCGCTGTGAAAATGATCAAGAGTTAGAAAAAGCATTCGTATCAAGTCAGAACCGTGCTAAAGCCTATTTTGGCAATGGAGCGATGTTCGTCGAAAAATTCATTGACGATGCGCGCCATATCGAAGTGCAAATTGTAGGAGATGATCATGGCAATATCGTCCATCTGTTCGAACGAGATTGCTCGATACAGAGGCGTAATCAGAAGGTGCTTGAAGAAACGCCATCACCTTTTTTGTCTGAAAAGACTCGTGTTCAAATAGGAGAAGCTGCTTTATTAGCTGCTAAGCATGTTCATTATACAAATGCTGGGACAGTAGAATTTGTGATGGATCAGAATGAAAACTTTTATTTTCTAGAAATGAACACCAGGTTACAAGTAGAGCATCCGATCACGGAAGAAACTGTTGGAGTAGATTTAGTTGAATGGCAGCTCCTTGTTGCACAAGGTAAAGACTTACCTTTGAAGCAAGAAGATATTGTGCCAACTGGTCATAGTATTGAATTTAGGCTATATGCAGAAGACCCAACATCGTTTATGCCATCACCTGGCAAAATTGAAACGCTAATGTTTCCTGAAATAGAAGGGGTTCGGATTGATGCAGGCTACGAAAGTGGTTCAAGCGTTTCCCCGTTCTATGATCCGATGATTGCCAAAATTATTGTGTCAGGCGCTACTCGTAAAGAAGCGATCGACAAAGGAGAGGCTTTCTTTAAGGAATTCTCATTAACTGGGATCAAGCATAATGGTCCGTTGTTTACCCAATTACTAGGTGAGCGTCATTTTCAAGAGGGGAATTATTCGACGTCTTATTTAGCTCGTCATCTTATTAAAAAATAATCAATTAGAAAAGGAATGATGAAAATGCAAGAAATAAAAGCATCAATGGCTGGAACGGTATTAAACGTAATGGTAGGAGAAGGAGATTCAATTACAGCAGGACAGGAGCTTGTGATGCTTGAATCGATGAAGATGGAAATTCCAATTGAAGGTGTAGAGGAAGGAACGGTCACAGAGGTGAAAGTAAGCGTTGGTGATTTTGTTAACGAAGGTGATGTTCTCGTTATCGTTAAGTAAGGAAGCTAGCTGAACGAGCGCTCGATCTAATCAAAAACAAAGGAGGATTCAAAATGAATCATCTTGAAGAACTTTTAGCCACTAAAGCTACAGAAGTAGAAGGTGGTGGATCTGACAAATACCATCAAAAGCTAAAGCAATCGAATAAGCTTTTTGTGCGTGACAGACTTAAGCTTCTATTTGATAGCGGTGAATACACAGAAGATGGTAAATTCGCGAACAATTATGCAAAAGATCTTCCTGCAGATGGGGTTGTCACCGCGATTGGCAAAGTGAACGGAAAAAAGGTTTGTGTGATGGCCAATGATTCTACGGTTAAGGCAGGATCTTGGGGTGCGAGAACGGTTGAGAAGATTATTCGCATTCAAGAAACAGCAATGAGCTTGAAGGTACCTCTTTTGTATTTGGTCGATTCAGCCGGAGCTAGAATTACAGATCAGCTTGAAATGTTTCCAAATCGACGTGGGGCTGGAAGGATTTTTCATAATCAAGTGAAAATGTCTGGAATGGTACCACAAGTTTGCTTGCTGTTTGGACCTTCAGCCGCCGGTGGCGCATACATACCAGCTTTCTGTGATATTGTCATTATGGTCGATAAAAACGCGTCGATGTATCTTGGTTCACCTAGGATGGCTGAAAAAGTAATAGGTGAAAAAGTAACGTTAGAACAAATGGGTGGTGCACGAATGCACTGCAGTACAAGCGGGTGCGGTGACGTTCTTGCTGCAAACGAGGAGGAAGCGATTGAACTTGGAAGGAACTACCTTAGTTATTTTCCGGGGAATTTCCATAAGCGCACACCTCATCTAGAAGGTAAGCTACCTTCGCTTGAAAAGTCGATCAGTGATATCGTACCTGAAAATCAAAATGCGCCGTTTAACATGTATGACTTAATTGAGGCACTCGTGGATAGTGAAAGCTTTTTTGAAATGAAGAAGCTCTTTGCGCCAGAGTTGATTACTGGTTTTGCTCGAATAGATGGACGAGTAGTTGGATTGATTGCCAATCAACCAAAGGTTAAAGGCGGCGTTCTTTTCGTTGATTCTGCAGATAAGGGTGCGAAATTTATTCAGCTCTGCGATGCCTATCATATTCCTCTCGTGTTTCTTGCGGACGTTCCTGGATTTATGATTGGAACGAAAGTTGAAAGTGCTGGGATTATTCGCCACGGCGCTAAATTGATTGCGGCAATGAGCTCGGCTACGGTACCAAAGATCTCGGTAGTCGTGAGGAAAGCTTATGGAGCGGGGTTGTATGCGATGGCAGGCCCTGCATTTGAACCTGATTGCTGCATAGCTCTTCCGACTGCACAAATTGCCGTAATGGGACCTGAAGCTGCAGTCAATGCTGTTTATGCTAATAAGATAAATGCGATTGAGGATCCTAAGGAACGTATGGAATACGTCAAAGAGAAGCATCAGGAGTATAAAGAACACATTGATATTTACAAACTTGCTTCTGAATTGATTGTGGATGACATAGTTCCCGGAAGTGAGCTGCGTGAAGTTTTAGTGGATCGATTAAGCTACTATGAATCAAAAGAAGTGGCAGCGCCAGATAAGAAACACCCTGTTTATCCTGTATAAAAGTCGTAAAATCCCTTAACTTAACTGTTAAGGGATTTTTTACTCATCATTGACGAGAACCTGTGCTAAACTTTAAGAAGAATATCATGTGTTAGACAAGAGGGTGACGTGAAAGTTGAATATTACGGTTATCGGAGCTGGATCAATCGGTTTACTGTTAGCATCAAAGTTTGCGATGGAAGAGCACGTCGTTACAGTCGTATGTCATCGAAATGAACAAGCTGATCTGCTCAATCGAGGGATTACATACAAACAAGGAGAAAATATACGCGTAGCGCATGTTCGATCCACGCATTTTCTGGCGGGGGGCGAAACGGATTTACTCGTTGTTGCAGTTAAATCTAATCAAGTTCCCTCTGTTATAAAGATGATTCAAAAGGTATACCGGGATAACCATTTACCAGATATCCTTTTTGTACAAAACGGCATGGGGCACCTTTCTCATTTATCATTGCTACAGCATAATATTCTAGTTGGAGTTATTGAGCATGGCGCAAAGAAGGTAGATGAGAGAACGGTCGAACACACAGGAAGCGGCGTTATAAGAGTGAGTGCATTTAGTGGCCTGCCTAATCCGCTTGCAAACCTCTCAACCAGGGATTTTCCGATTTATTATGAAAGTGACTGGTACCAGATGCTTGCAAAAAAACTTATTGTGAACTGTGCGATTAATCCTCTCAGCGGAATTTATCACGTAACAAATGGAGAGTTGCTCCAAAATCCAAGGTTTTATAGTGTGATGCGAGAATTAGTTAAGGAGACCTGTCGCGTACTTCAATTAGAGTATGAAGATGCTTGGAATGATACACAGCTTATATGCAGGCGAACGAGCTCGAATACGTCATCTATGCTTGCAGACTTAAAGGCGGGAAGAGTGACAGAGATCGATGCGATCACAGGCTTTATTCTTAAAGAAGCTGAATTAAATGGCCAATACGTTCCTTATTCTAGGTTTGTCTACGACAGTGTGAAGGGTCTTGAGATGTTAAATAGATAGAGAAAGGAGTCTCATGAAATGGAAAACCTCTTATCATGGATTGTAGCAACGGCCGTAACCATTCCGCTGCTTGCCTGGTACCTGGTCTATATTATTACGGTAAAAACGACGCGGAAGAAAAAGTTCTCCTTTCGTCTTGCGGTAGATGTTTCAACGATTTTTTTTATCTTAAGCGTTCACTTTATTCTCGTTGAATTACTTGGTCAATCATTTCTTTGGGTCATTTTACTAATGATTATTGGGGCGGCTGGTGCATTTACCGTGCTTCATTGGAAAATGAAAGATGATGTCGAGATTCACAAAGTGATAAAAGGTGCGTGGCGTTTTAATTTTCTATTGTTTTCTACAGGGTATATTGTTTTAGTGCTTATTGGGTTAGTTCACCGAATTCTATCGGTCTAACTTATAAGCTTTTTTTTTGGTAGCAATGAGGAAGTTTGATATACTAACAAAGGATTAAATAGGCGGAGTTCCGCATTTGTGTCAAGAAAGGAAGAAATATAAATGAAACTCAAAGAAACATTCCTTCCAGGATCAAATGTCATTGCGACAGATTACATTGCTGAGAAAAAAGGAATCTCAGCTTTTTTTGACTATACATATCAGCATGATTCCTCATATGAAAAGCGATACGAAGAGTTAATGGAACGTCATCAAGATCGTGCGAATTTAACGGAACACTTGATGGAGTTTAATGAGCAATTTGAAGCAGAAGGACCGGCGCTTGCAAATATCGAGCGTTTACAACAGCCAGAAGCGGTAACTGTTGTTGCAGGGCAACAGGCTGGGGTGTTAACTGGTCCCCTTTATACGATCAATAAAGCGATATCGGTCATTAAATTAGCAGCAGAGAAAGAACGAAAGCTAGGTGTACCTGTTATACCTATCTTTTGGGTAGCTGGAGAAGATCATGATTATCATGAAGTCAATCATATTTATTCGTATGATGAAGGGCGAGAGCGCAAAGAGGCAGTGCCTCAAAAGCAAATGACAAAGCAGGCATTGTCTGATATATCGCTTGATCATGATGCGATTAACTCTTGGACGCGTGACATGCTCAAACGATTTGGCGAAACCTCTTATACGAAAGAGATTCAAGGGTTTCTAGAACGTGTAACTGAGAAATCTAATACGTACGTTGATCATTTTTGTTACATCATGACAAAGCTTTTTTCAAAGCATGGACTTGTGCTCGTAGATTCAGGTAACCGAGATTTTCGCCGTCTACAGACTGACGCGTTTAAACAAATGATTCATCAAAATGAAACAATCAATGAAGGTGTTTTAACCCAGGCGGCTCATCTTCGTGAAGAGAATTATCCAATTGGTGTCGATCTTGATGACCTACAAGCAAATTTATTCGTAAAGGTAAACGGCGAACGGATATTACTAGAACGAATAAACGGAAGATTTGAGGGGAAAACCGCTTCCGTTTCCTACTCAAAAGAAGAGCTGCTTGAATTAGCGGAACATCAGCCGGAAGATTTAAGTAACAATGTTGTGACGCGACCGATCATGCAAGATTTAATGTTTCCTGTGCTAGGTTTTGTGGCTGGACCAGGTGAACTTGCTTACTGGGCTTTACTGAAGCCAGCCTTTCATACTTTCGGAATAAAAATGCCTGTCATCGTGCCGCGATTGACATTTACGTTTGTAGAGCGACATATTCAAAAGTATGTCGATGATCTCTCTTTATCAGATGATGAAATCCTAAAGTCAGGGATTGATCACTCGAAAGAATCCTACGTGCGTCATTTAGATGATGTAGGGATCGGGGCTGCATTTAAGGATGCTAAGTTGAAAGTGGACGACATTCATCAAAACCTTCGCGAATTAACAGAATCCGTTGATCATGGACTTAATCGCTTTGCTGAAAAAAATGGCCTATTTCTTCAAAGACAGCTTGATCTTCTTCAGCAAAAACTTTATCAATCACTCGAGTATCAGCATGAAAATACGCTGGATAAATTCGATGAAGTAGGCTTTGCGTTAAAACCTAACGGGGCGCCTCAAGAGCGGAAGTGGAACGCAGTCTATTATTTAAATTGGCATGGTTTGGATTTTGTGGATCAAGTGATGGAACTTGAGCTTCCGTTTAATGATAAGCATAAGGTGATTTATCTTTAAGGGATAGAAGGAAAGCTGCCGGAGGATTCTGGCAGCTTTTTTGATTTGGCCAATATAACCTCTGTATGGCATGATTTCAAGCGGGTGACAGGCACCCGCGGAATGGCGAGTACCCTATTTGTTTGAAAACCAAATATTTTTAAATAAAAATCCTGCTGAACAGCAGGATTTTTGTTTTGTGGTACGAATTATTTTTTTAGTGGTGAAAAGTGGGGAGTTGTGGTAACTTAGAGGTAGAAAGTGGGAGAGGTGGAGGAAGCCATGTTTATGGGGGAATATCAGCATACTGTTGATGAAAAAGGCAGAATGATCATTCCCGCTAAGTTTCGTGAAGAACTTGGTGAAACCTTCGTCCTCACTCGCGGGTTAGATAAATGCATCTTCGGCTACCCAATGACAGAATGGGAAGTTCTTGAAGAGAAGATGAAGACACTCCCTTTTACAAAGAAAGATGCTCGTGCTTTTACCCGATTCTTTTTCTCAGGTGCAACTGAATGCCAACTGGATAAACAGGGCAGGGTAAATATTGCCGGAACATTACGCCAGTATGCAGGGCTTGAGAAAGAATGCGTTGTGATTGGTGTTTCAAATCGATTAGAAATTTGGGACAAAGCCGTTTGGGAAGAGTATTTCAATGCATCAGAAGAGTCTTTCTCTGAAATCGCGGAAAGTATGATGGATTTCGATTTGTAGAAGGTCAATATGGAATGAAGGTTAAGGTGTAGCTATGTTTGAACACATTACAGTATTAAAAGAAGAAGCAGTGAACGCACTAAATATTAAAGAAGATGGCATTTATGTTGACTGTACGCTTGGCGGTGGCGGTCATTCAAAAGCAATCCTGGATAAGCTTACCACAGGACACCTCTATGCTTTTGATCAGGATCAATGGGCAATAGATAACGCCAAAACAACACTTTCAGGCTATGAGGACAAGCTGACAGTTATTGAACGAAACTTTAGCTTCATCAAAGAAGCTCTCTCTGAACTTGGTGTTGATGGCGTTGATGGCATTTTATTCGACCTTGGTGTTTCCTCTCCGCAGCTTGATAAAGGTGAGCGGGGGTTTAGTTATCAGCATGATGCTCAGCTCGATATGAGAATGGACCAATCTTCCAGTTTATCGGCGTATGAAGTGGTGAATGAATGGCAGTATGAGCGCCTCGTCTCGATTTTTTTCAAATTTGGTGAAGAAAAGTTTTCAAAACAAATCGCTCGCAAAATTGAAAAAGCAAGAGACTTAAAACCGATTGAAACCACATTTGAACTCGTTGATATTATTAAGGACGCTATTCCAGCACCTGCGAGAAGGAAGGGAGGGCATCCCGCTAAAAGGATTTTTCAGGCTATTCGAATAGCAGTGAATGATGAGCTTAAAGTATTTGAAGAGGCTCTTAAAGATGGGATGTCTATTTTGAACTCTGGTGGCAGAATGAGTGTGATCACGTTCCATTCTCTTGAAGATCGTATTTGCAAAACGACTATGAAGGAAGCGGCTTCTGGTCCAGAACTTCCGCCTGGAATGCCGATTATTCCAGATGCCTACCAGCCTGATATTAAACTTGTAACAAGAAAGCCGATTCTTCCGTCAGAAGAAGAACAAGAAGCAAACAGACGCGCACGATCCGCAAAGCTTCGTGTAGCAGAGAAAGTGTAAAGATAAAAATATAAAAAGGTGCAAGGGGGAAAATGATGAGTAACCTGGCGTATAAGTATCAGCAGCAGCAAACGCAAAAAAAACAAGTTGAAACAAAACAGCAAGCTGTCCATGTGGAACGTGGACGAATCACTAAAGGAGAGAAGTTGCTCTGGATGATGCTTGTACTAACGTTCGTGGCGGCGTCGATCTTTATGGTTTCTAACTACGCTAAGATTTATAATTTGAATACTGGACTGCAGCAAGCGGAAGCAGACCAACGTGCTCAAGTGAAACAGAATGAAGAGCTTCAGGTTAAAGTGACAGAATTAAGTGCGCCTGGTCGAATTGTGAACATTGCCGAAGAAAAATTAGGCATGGAACTGAATGATCAAAATGTAGAAGTGATCAACAAAGGATCATAATTTCGGAGGTTTGCACTGTCATGAAAGAAACAAACAAGAACTCACATATTAATGTTGGAGCAGCGATTTTAATGTCACTATTTGTCCTGCTCTTTTTTGCTTTTATTGGACGGTTTTTCTACATCGAGTGGACACAGGCGGTATCAGGTTCAGACGGTGAAAAAGTGGACTTAATGGAGCTTGGAAAAGATAAGTGGACTAGAAGCAAAATCCTCGAAGCGGATCGCGGTACGATCTTTGACCGAACAGGTGAGAATGCTCTAGCTACCGATATTCCTTCCTTTACGCTAAGAGCGATTTTGGATAAAGAATATGAGGACCATGTAGAAGACATCGATAAAACAGCTGCTGCGCTTGCACCTATTATCGAGATGGAAGAATCTGATGTAAAAGAAATTTTATCAAGAGACGATCCTTTTCAAGTAGAATTTGGTGCATCGGGTAAAGATTTAAGCTTAACTCAAAAAGAAAAAATAGAAGAAATGGATTTACCAGGAGTTGGATTCATCCCAACGAAAACAAGACTCTATCCGAACGAAGAGTTTGCTTCACATCTTCTTGGTTTTACAAATGAAAACGAAGATGGCGTGCAGGAAGGTCTACTAGGATTAGAAAAGGAATTGAATAAATATCTCGTGCCGCAGGAAGGGAAAGAAACGTATCAAAGTGATCGTGAAGGATTCAGACTTCCTTATGGTAACGAGAATATCACCCCTTCCAAAAGTGGAAACGATGTTTATTTAACAATTGATCAAAAAATCCAAGTGTTAATGGAAAATGCTTTGAACGAGGCACAGGAGAAATTCAACCCTGAACGAATGACGGCGATTGTTGCAGATCCAGATACAGGTAAAATCCTAGCGATGGGCAATCGTCCAACGTTTGATCCAAACTTAAGAAACGTTTCTAACTACACGAATATGGCTCTTACGGCATTTGAGCCAGGTTCGACTATGAAAATTTTCACTGTGGCATCAGCCATTGAAGAAGGTGTATACAATGGAGACGAGCTCTTCCAGTCAGGTCAATATTCAGTGCCTGGTGGTCGAGTGAGTGATCATAATGGTGGTGAAGGATGGGGGGCAATTAGTTTTGATGAAGGTATTCGACAATCCTCTAACGTTGCAGCTTCTATCCTTGTTAAAGAAAAGCTAGGCTATGAGAAGTATAAGGGTTACTTAACTAAATTCGGATTGGATTCGAAAACAGGTATTGATCTCCCAGGGGAGTCTTCTTCAAGAATTACTTATGGCGGAGAGCTTGAACGAATTACGACTGGATTTGGACAAGGATCTACGATAACGCCAATCCAGCAAGTACAAGCTATAACTGCAATAGCTAACGGCGGTAAGATGATGAAGCCATATGTCATAGAAAAAATAGTTGATCCTGAATCAAACGAAGTGAAGCTGAATCACGAACCTGAAGTAGCTGGAGAACCTATTTCTAAAGACACTGCTAAACAAACGCGAGATCTTTTACGTACGGTAGTGACGGATGGCACAGGTACCCCATATAACATTGAAGGTTACGAGATTGCTGGTAAAACCGGTACAGCTCAAATTTCACAAGGTTCAAAGGGCTATATGAGTGGATATGGAAATAACATCTTTTCGTTTATAGGTATGGCACCTGCAGATGATCCGGAATTAGTAGTCTATGTTGCTGTTGACCGCCCACAGCTTGAATATCCTGAACTTGGAAGTGACCCTGTTTCTCTTATCTTTAACACGGTTATGAAAAATAGTCTTCAATATTTAAATATTGATCCGATGGAAAAGAAAGAAGAAACGTCCGAAGAAAGCTCAAAGAAAGAGAGCGGTCAGGTATTAACAGAAGTGACGGGCATGAATGCAGACGAAGCGAAGAAAGAACTTGAAGCGAAAGGCTTATCGGTTACAGTACTTGGTGATGGAGAGGTCACAGGTCAATCTCCTCATGCAGGTACGAAAATACTCGATAATGAACGAATTATTTTGCGGGCAGAAGGTAGTGCGAAAATGCCTGATATTACTGGGTGGTCTCTAGCTGACGTTATGAAGTTAGTCGAGCTAATGGACCTTAAACCGAACGTCATGGGAGCTGGATATGTTACGAAGCAAGGGATTAACAAAGGAAGTAATATCAAAAAAGACGATTATCTAGTCGTTGAGCTGAAGTCTCCTTCTTCTGAAGAAGAACCAGAACAAACGGAAGCTGAGGAAGATGCGGAGCCAATTACAGACTAGCAGGTCTATCTAAACCGTGTTGAACATATAGTGGAACGAGCATAATCAGGGAGGATGAGTTTATGCGCGTTTCCACTGTTACTGTTCGAAGGAGACTTGTGATGGCGCTTGTCATCGGTTTATTTGTATTTGCGGTTGTCGTCGTGAGGCTTGGTTATGTGCAGCTTGTGATGGGAAATTGGCTAAGCGAGAAAGCGAAAGATTCTTGGAGTCGAAATATTCCGTTTGAACCGAGTCGAGGCGAAATCTTGGATCGTAACGGAGTGCCTCTTGCAACGAATATTAGTGCCCCTTCTGTACTAATCGTTCCAAGACAGCTTCAAAATCCTGCGGCTACTGCTGAAGCTCTTGCTGCTTCCCTTAATACGAGTAAAGAAAAGGTTTATGAAACGATCACCCAGAATCAATCAATGGTTTGGATTCGTCCTGAAGGTAAGAAAATGTCGAATGAAAAGGCAAATGAAATTCGGAAATTGAATCTTTCAGGTGTTTACATTGCTGAAGATAACAAACGTCACTATCCAAACGGCGACTTTCTAGCTCACGTGCTAGGGTTCAGTGGTATTGATAATCAAGGTTTGACAGGTATTGAGCTCTATTATGATGAAGAGTTAAGCGGTGAAAAAGGACAGGTTGAGTATTATGCAGATGCGAAAGGTAAGCGGATGCCTTCTCTTGCAGATGATTATACAGAACCTGTAGATGGGCTCGATCTACGCTTAACAATTGATTCAAAAATCCAGACAATTATGGAACGCGAGTTGGATATTGCGGAAGCTACCTACCATCCGGATGGAGCGGCAGCCATTGCAATGGATCCCAATACAGGTGAGATTCTCGGGATGACTTCAAGGCCGGATTTTAATCCAGAAGAATTTCAGCAAGTCTCTCCTGACGTCTGGAATCAAAATAAGCCTGTATGGAGTACGTATGAACCAGGATCAACATTTAAGATTATTACGCTAGCTGCTGCTCTTGAGGAAGGGGAAGTTGATCTTGAGAAAGATCATTTTCACGACCCTGGAAGCATTGAAGTGGCTGGAACAAAATTAAGATGTTGGAAAGCTGGAGGTCATGGAAGCCAAACGTTTTTAGAAGGTGTGCAAAATTCCTGTAACCCTGGTTTCGTTCTTCTCGGGGAACGTCTGGGCAAAGAAAAGCTCTTTTCATATATTGATAAATTCGGCTTCGGTGACAAAACCGGCATTGACCTACAAGGTGAAGCAAGTGGAATATTATTTGATGTTGATAATGTCGGTCCACTAGAGCTTGCAACAACCGCCTTTGGTCAGGGTGTATCCGTTACGCCTATTCAGCAGGTGACAGCTGTTTCAGCTGCTGTGAACGGAGGGACCCTCTATGAACCATACATTGCAAAAGAATGGCTAGATCCTGAGACGGGAGCAGTTGTAAGTAAAAACTCGCCAACTGCGAAAAGTCAAGTGATTTCAAAAGAAACATCAGAAGAAGTAAGGCATGCGCTTGAGACGGTCGTTGCGCTTGGAACTGGAAAAAATGCTTATGTAGATGGCTATAGGGTAGGTGGAAAGACAGGAACGGCTCAAAAAGCGAAAGACGGCGCTTATTTAAAAAATAATCATATCGTCTCTTTTATTGGTTTTGCTCCGGCGGATGATCCTCAAATTGTTGTCTATGTGGCGATTGATAATCCGAAAGATACGCTCCAATTTGGTGGAATCGTAGCCGCTCCAATTGTAGGTAATATTATCCAGGATAGTTTGACGGTTATGGGTGTGGAAAAAAGGGAAGACCAAATTGAGAAAGAAAAGACATGGCAGGATGAAGAGATGATTGAAATGCCGGATTTAGTAGGTTTATCTACTGAAGATATTCATAAAGCAATGTATAATTTGAAAATTGATTCAAGTGGTGAAGGGGATACCGTTGTTGCTCAGGCGCCTGAACCTGGAGTGAAATTACCGGCTGGGTCAGAAATTCGACTTTATATGGGTGACAAATAAGCGACCGGTGAGTACAATAAGTAGTGAACAAGCCAAGGCGTATGCTCTTGGCTTGTTTTCTGAAAATATGTCAGCGAACTAGAAAGGTTTGAAAGAGATGAAATTACAAGAACTTCTCCATGCATTACTTACATATAAGCAAGTTGGAAAAGGGAACCCGGAAATAGCAACGATTGAAAGTGATAGTCGAGCAGTTGAAGCTAATAGTTTATTCGTTTGTATCCCTGGTTACACAGTGGATGGACATGATTTTGCTGAGCAGGCTGTACAACAGGGAGCAGTTGCACTTATATCTGAAAAGGAGCTAGACGTTTCTGTTCCAGTTATTATTGTTAGAGATGCTCATCGTGCGCTTGCAGAGCTAGCTAATTATTTCTATCATAATCCAACGAAATCATTTTCTTTAATTGGTGTAACTGGAACGAATGGCAAAACGACCGTCTCTCATTTAATTGAGCAGATTCATCGTAATGAACAGCAAACGACAGGATTAATCGGCACTATTAATATGAAAATAGCAGATGAAGAATTCGAGACGAAAAACACCACACCTGAACCATTGCTACTTCAAAAGCAATTTGCCAAAATGCAGGAAAGCAATGTTCAAACGGCTGTTATGGAAGTTTCTTCTCACGCGTTAACATTAGGTCGCGTTAGAGGCTGTGATTATGATGTAGCGGTCTTTACAAATTTAACTCAAGATCATCTTGATTATCATGGAACAATGGAGGAATATCGTCAGGCAAAAGGTCTTCTTTTTTCACAGTTAGGTAATACATATGATACAGGGAGAAAAAAGGTAGCCGTTTTAAATGCGGATGATCAAGCGAGTGAGCAATATGAACAAATGACTTCAGCGCACATTTTAAAATATGGGATTGATAATAACGCTGATATTATGGCTAATAACATCTCGTTTTCCGCTAACGGGACAAGTTTCCACCTCGTTACTCCTGAAGAAGAACGAGATGTGAAACTAATGTTAACAGGCAAGTTCAGCGTCTACAATGCGCTTGCAGCTATTGCAGCTTGTCTTTCAAATGGATTATCACTTGATCGTATTTTAGAGAGTCTTGAACAAATTGCAGGTGTTCCAGGACGGTTCGAACTTGTTGATGAAGGACAAGAATTTCCCGTTATCGTTGACTATGCGCATACACCGGATAGCCTTGAGAATGTGCTGTTAACGGTTAAAGAGATGTCAAAAGGGAATGTATTTGCTGTTGTTGGCTGCGGGGGAGATCGAGATCGTACGAAACGACCGCTCATGGCAAAGATTGCGACAGAATTAGCAGATACAGCGGTTCTTACTTCAGATAACCCGAGGAGTGAAGATCCTGAACAGATATTAGATGATATGGTGGAAGGTCTAAGTGGACATTATATCCGCATTACAGATAGAGCAGAAGCTATTCATCATGCTGTTACTCACGCTGTGGAAGGCGATGTTGTCCTTATTGCAGGTAAAGGACATGAAACTTATCAAATCATCGGGGATCAAGTGCTCGATTTTGATGATCGACAAATAGCACGTCAGGCAATAAAGGAGCGGAAGAGATGAACTTTTCATCTAAATTACTAAACAATATTAGTCAGGGACCAGTTGAACATGAACTGGTCTTTGAAGGTGTGGCGACGGATACGAGGAAAGACTGTACAAACAAATTATTTATTCCGATCGTTGGCGAAGTATTCGATGGTCATCGTTTCATTGATGCAGCCATTGCTAATGGGGCAACAGGAACGCTTTGGGATAAAAATAAGCCATTTCCTCAAGATCTTGTTGGGAAGATAAATGTTTACGAAGTTGACGACACAACCGTTGGATTTCAGGAGCTTGCGAAGCAAGTTCTTAGAGAACAAAATCCATATGTTATCGGTGTAACCGGCAGTAATGGGAAAACAACAGTGAAAGATATGCTTGAAGCGGTGCTCAGCCCTAAATATAAAACGTATAAAACACAGGGCAACTTGAATAATCATTGGGGACTCCCGATGACAGTTCTTGCTATGCCTGAAGAAACAGACGTATTGATTCTTGAAATGGGGATGAGCGGAGCAGGTGAGATTTCCCTTCTTACCCAGATCGCTACACCGGATGTGGCGATCATTACGAACATTGGAGAGTCTCATTTACTTCAACTTGGCAGTCGAGAAAATATCGCCAAAGCGAAAATGGAAATAGCAGAGGGACTTAAGTCAAATGGTCATCTCGTGATTGATGGAGATGAGCCTCTTCTTGCTCCACTTCAGAAGAACGCGATTTCTTGCGGATACGATGAAACAAATGATCTTCAAGTTGATCAAGTAGTAAAGCTGGATAATGGGTATTCGTTTACGTTACTAAATGAAAAAGAGCCGTTCGAAATTGCATTATTAGGTAAACATAATATTAAGAACGCGCTCTACAGCATTGCTGCAGGAAGAAAACTTGGAATGACAGATGACCAAATTCGAAAAGCACTATCTTCCTTAACCCTTACTGGGATGAGACTTGAGAAGTTTAGGAGTTCAACCGGTGCATTAATTATTAATGATGCCTATAATGCCAGCCCAACATCCATGAAAGCTGCGGTTGAAACCCTTGCAGAATTGGAAGGATTTCATAAGAAAATCGCCATTCTTGGTGATATGTATGAGTTAGGTGATCGAGAAGAATCTCTCCACCGTAACATAGCAACGGCGATTCAACCGTCTATTACGGAAGTGATTACAGTTGGAGAAAAAGCAAAGTGGATTTATGATGGGATCGTGGAAGATGAAGCACAGCAAGTGCCTGCTGTTTCCTTTGACAATAAAGAAGATGCCGCATCATATCTATCGGGCCAACTTGATGATAAAACAGCCGTTTTGTTAAAAGCTTCAAGAGGGCTAGGGCTCGAAACCATCGTAAAGGCATTAGAGAATGAATCTTAAGGAGGCAGTACAGTGATTGAAAGATTATTAATTTTTAGCTTATTAACATCATTTATTATTGCGGTGCTAGTATCGCCCGTATTTATTCCATATTTAAGAAGGCTTAAATTTGGACAGAGCATCAGAGAAGAAGGACCTAAGTCACACCAAAAGAAATCTGGGACTCCGACAATGGGCGGACTGATCATTATTCTGTCTATTATTCTCGGTACTATTATTATCGCTCTTAAATATGATGAAATTTCAACCCAAATTTGGCTGCTTTTATTTGTAACAGTTGGATATGGACTGATTGGCTTTTTAGATGATTTTATTAAAGTTGTGAAAAAGCGTAACCTAGGATTAACGTCAAAACAAAAACTATTAGGTCAGCTCCTAATTGCGATCCTTGTTTATTTTGGATTAAGAACCGTTGGATTTGATACAGCGATTCATGTTCCAGGGACAGAGTGGAGCTTTGACATTGGCATTGGATATGTCATCTTACTTTTTGTCATGCTAGTTGGCGCGTCAAACGCTGTCAATCTGACAGATGGACTGGACGGGCTTGTAGCAGGAACGTCGGCTATTGCCTTCGGTGCATTTGCCATTCTTGCGGCGTCAGTATACATGTATGATGTGGCTATTTTCTCCGTCAGTGTCGTTGGCGCAGTACTAGGATTTCTTGTTTTTAATGCTCACCCTGCGAAAGTATTTATGGGTGATACTGGATCACTTGCGCTTGGGGGAGCTCTTGCAGCTGTTGCCATTATGACGAAGCTTGAGCTTCTTCTCGTCATTATTGGTGGGGTGTTTGTCATTGAAACCCTATCCGTTATTATTCAGGTAACTTCATTTAAAACGACAGGTAAACGTGTGTTTAAGATGAGTCCTCTTCATCACCACTATGAGCTTTCTGGTTGGACGGAATGGCGTGTTGTCGCTACATTTTGGACAGTTGGTTTACTATGTGCAACGTTTGGAATCTATCTTGAGGTGTGGATGTAATGAAAAAAGTAAATTATGAAAATAAGTCTGTTCTTGTTTTAGGAATAGCGAAAAGTGGATTTGCGGCAGCGAAGCTCCTACGATCTCTTGGCGCTAACGTAAAGGTGAATGATCGCGAAGAAGTGAAAAACAATCCTAAAGCAATGGAACTTCAAGAATTAGGGTTCACCGTTGTAGGCGGTGGGCATCCTCTTGAACTTCTAGATGGCGTCGATTTAATTGTGAAGAATCCCGGGATTCCTTATGAAAATCCACTTTTAGCAGAAGCTCAAAAGAGAGAGATTCCAATTGTGACAGAAGTTGAAATCGCAGGTGAAATATCAGAAGCTCCGTTTGTTGCCATAACAGGTTCGAACGGGAAAACAACCACAACAACTCTTATTGGACAATTATTAAGACATACAGAGTCTAATCCGATTGTGGCAGGCAATATTGGAACAGTTGTATGTGAGGTAGCTGCGGAAGCTACACCTAATCAAACGCTTGTGACAGAACTCTCTAGTTTTCAGCTTCAAGGAACAATGAACTTCCATCCTCATATTTCAGTACTTCTAAATATTTATGAGGCACACCTTGATTATCATGGAACTAAAGAGGCTTATGCCGCAGCTAAGGCTCGTTTGTTCCAAAATCAAACCGAGGAAGATTTTGCTGTTTATAATGCTGACGATGAACTTGTCACTGGTTTTGCTGAGGATTCTAATGCTTCACTCGTTCCTTTTTCAGCCACAAAAAAACTAGATTCAGGCGTATGTATTGATGAAGAGTGGATCGTGTTTAAAGAGGAAAAAGTGATTAAGATTGAAGATCTATCAATGAAGCAGAACGTGGAAAATACGCTTGCTGCTATAGCTGTAGCGAAGTTGTCAGGTGTTTCAAATGAAAAGATCCATCAAGAACTAACAAACTTTCACGGTGTGAAACATCGTCTACAGTTCGTAGGAGAAGTTAACGAACGAAAATTTTACAATGATTCTAAAGCAACGAATTCAATTGCTACTAAAAAAGCGCTTGATTCCTTCAAAAAGCCCGTGATTCTTCTCGCTGGAGGTCTTGATCGTGGGAACGGGTTTGACGATTTAATTCCGTATTTCCAAACAAAAGTGAAGCACTTAATTACGTTTGGTCAGACTGCCTCTAAATTAGAAAAAACAGCTTCATCAGCAGGACTGGATTCTGTGACAGTTGTCGATAATGTAGAGGAAGCTGTTACAACAGCTTATAATCTTTCCGAAGCGGAGGATGTCGTTCTTCTATCACCAGCTTGTGCAAGCTGGGATCAATTCAAAACGTTTGAAGAACGTGGAGACATCTTTATTGAGGCAATGCATAGACTCTAATGAGAGGTTGTCTTGCTTATCCGGTGAGTTCGGTTAGGTAAAATCGACAAAACGGAGTGTGGGTCTATTGCCGAAAACAAAATCAACGCCAGACCTGGTCTTTTTAACTGCAACACTAGTGCTGTTAGCAATTGGATTAATCATGGTTTACAGTGCCAGCGCTGTATGGGCCTCTTATAAATTTGACGATGCATTTTTCTTTGCAAAAAGACAGCTTCTTTTTGCGGGGGTAGGTGTTGTGGCCATGTTCTTCGTGATGAACGTTGAGTATTGGACATGGCGCACCTGGTCAAAAGTAGGCGTGCTCATCTGCTTCATTCTACTTGTTCTAGTCCTGATCCCAGGAGTTGGACTTGTTCGAGGGGGAGCGAGAAGCTGGCTTGGTGTTGGTGCGTTTTCAATCCAACCATCTGAATTTACAAAACTTGCAATGATTGCTTTTCTTGCTAAATATTTATCCGAAAATCAAAAACGCATTACGTCATTCAAAAAAGGACTAGTGCCGTCGCTTGGTATTGTGTTCATAGCTTTCGGTATGATTATGCTCCAACCGGATCTTGGAACTGGAGCGGTTATGGTTGGTACGTGCGTTGTAATGATTTTTATCTCGGGGGCAAGAATAGCCCACTTTGTTTGGCTTGGTATGCTTGGTTTAGCCGGCTTTGCCGTCCTGATTTTATCAGCGCCCTATCGGATTGCGCGAATCACCTCCTACCTTGATCCGTGGAGTGACCCACTCGGTAGTGGTTTTCAAATCATTCAATCGCTGTATGCCATTGGCCCGGGTGGCCTGATGGGGCTTGGGCTCGGCCAAAGTAGACAGAAATTTTATTATTTACCTGAACCGCAAACAGACTTTATCTTTGCAATTTTATCTGAAGAACTCGGATTTATCGGTGGAAGCTTTGTGATTCTATTATTTTCGCTTCTTCTGTGGCGAGGGATTCGAATTGCACTAAGAGCGCCTGATTTGTTTGGTAGTCTTCTTGCTGTTGGTATCATCGGCATGCTTGCGATTCAAGTAATGATCAATATTGGCGTTGTAACTGGCTTAATGCCTGTAACCGGGATTACCCTTCCTTTCCTTAGCTACGGGGGCTCTTCCTTAACGCTCATGCTTGTAGCAATGGGAGTGTTACTCAATATCAGTCGATACGCAAAATTTTAAGCAGATTATGGAAGGGCGCTCACCAGTGAGCGCTCTTTTTCTATAATTTTCATGATTGATTCAAATTACGAGGGAACCCTTTTCATTTACCT
Organism: Anaerobacillus sp. 63XJN7_5_ISO-PGPR-S23-430; assembly: GCF_056173695.1. Taxonomy (NCBI): domain Bacteria; kingdom Bacillati; phylum Bacillota; class Bacilli; order Caryophanales; family Bacillaceae; genus Anaerobacillus; species Anaerobacillus sp. 63XJN7_5_ISO-PGPR-S23-430. The sequence continues at coordinate 1,754,204 of NZ_CM149686.1, forward strand.
ATTTATTATATCGCTTTGTTAGCTTATACTAGTGATTCTTAAGTATTGGCTCATTCTATTTGTCAGCACAGAGCTGAAATAAACAATGTAAAGTAATATAGCTTATTATTAAGAACAATTCTCTGGGATGAATTTCCTTCTAGAGGCTAATAACACCTTAACTTATGCTATAATGATTGAAATGAGGACAAACAGCTGGGTCATGCCGTTCGGTTGCCATGATAAGCGTTAGTAACATCGTAAGTATAGACAGAAGTTCATTTACCGGAGACGGAGGCAAGACAATGGAAGATCGCAAAGTTGTAACAATTGAAGATCGGATTCCCACGTTGAAAGCACAGCGTAAGCAGCGCGCTAACAGAAGATTAATCGTCTATTTATCAATCTTCTTCTTTCTCATTTTGCTGATCATTTACTTCCAATCTTCCTTAAGTCACATTCGGAACGTTGAGGTTTCTGGCAATAATTATGTTTCAGAAAAAGAAATTATTAAGTTAAGTGAGCTTAATAATAGCGTGAGTTTTTGGAATTTAAATGCTAAAAATGTAGAAGAAAAGGTAGAAAAATCAAAAGAAATTAAAGAAGTAACTGTGACTAGACAGTTTCCTGCAACTGCTAAAGTGGATGTTGTGGAGAATGCTCGAGTCGCGTATTTAAAAAAGGGAAGTGAATATTTCCCGATTTTGCAATCAGGTGCTATTCTTGATGCACTCCCTAAAGGTGAAACGCCAGTGAGCGCTCCTATTTTGATGCAATGGAACGAAAGTACAGAGCTATCAGAAATGGCAGGCGAGCTCAGGAAAGTAGAATTAAGTATTATTAATCGTATTTCTGAGATTCATTATACGCCGAATGGGGATAAAGCTTTTAACTTAACTCTCTATATGACAGACGGATATGAAGTGAAAACAAGCATTAGCGATTTTTCTGAGAAGGTGAATAGCTACCCGTTAATAGTTGAGAAGCTTAAAGATAAAGCCAAAGGTATTCTTTATCTAAATGAAGGTAGTTGGCTTGAGCCTTATGAGGACGTTTCAACTGAAGAAGAGGAAAAGAAAGAGTCTTGACGATAAAATGCATAGATAATCCCTGTTCTAATGGACAGGGAATGCTCTTTGTTCACGAAGGTTTATGAGCAGGGCAATTTATGTTTAATAACTCATTTTCATGTAAAAATGAAAGAAAACAGCAAAATTCTTTCCAATCACGAAAACAGTGACTTTTCTACTGCTTTCACATGGTGTAGACTAATACTTATGCACTGCTTTGTACATCTCTTCATTAAAAAAGAAATGAACCGAAGAGAGTAGGGGAGTGTTACCCAAAAAAATAAGAGGAAATCTCGTATAAAAGAAGGGAAATAAACGGATTTGTGGAATAGAGTCCTTATATCACATTCTTCCCGGGACTTCATGAAGCGAGCCTTGAGGAAGTTTAATTCAAGAGATTATTGTGTATATAAAGGTGTTGGACATTTTTTCAACCCTATTATAGAGAAACTATTAATACCTGAACATGGTAGCATTTTGAAGGAGGTGCCAGGAGAATGAACAGCAATGAGATTTATGTGAGTCTAGACATCGGTACATCCAATGTGAAAGTAATCATTGGCCAGATGACGAACGATTCTTTAAATATTCTTGGAGTCGGCAGCGCGCCTTCTGATGGAATTCGTAAGGGATCGATTGTGGATATAGATGAAACTGTTCGTTCAATTAAGCAGGCAGTAGAAAACGCAGAAAGAATGGTAGGTTTATCGGTTCGTTCTGTGATTGTGGGGATTAACGGCAATCACGTACAGTTACAACCCTGTCATGGGGTAGTGGCTGTATCGAGTGAGGATCGTGAAATTCATGATGAAGATATTGCTAGAGTAATTGACGCAGCACAGGTTGTTTCTATCCCTCCTGAGCGAGAAATTATTGATGTGATTCCAGGACAGTTCGTAGTTGATGGACTGGACGGCATTACAGATCCACGTGGAATGATTGGTGTTCGCCTTGAAATGGAAGGAACAATCATTACAGGTTCAAAAACAGTATTACATAATTTACTAAGATGCGTTGAAAAAGCGGGTCTTGAAATTGCTGATATTTGTCTACAACCGCTAGCGTGTGGGTCAATGGCTTTATCAAAAGATGAGCGTAATTTAGGTGTAGCACTAGTTAACATGGGCGCTGGATCTACTACGATTTCTATCTTTGAAGAAGGCTCACTGAAAGCCACTTCTGTACTTCAAATCGGTGGCGATCACGTAACCAAAGATATTTCGATTGGTCTTAGAACAACGACTGAAGAAGCTGAGCGAATTAAGATTAAGCACGGCAATGCTTTCGTTGATCTTGCTTCAGAAGAGGAAGCTTTCACAGTATCGACAATAGGAAGTTCGGCTGAACAAGAATTTAATCAGTACGAATTGGCTCATATTATAGAACCTCGGATCGAAGAGATGTTAGAATTGATAGAAGACGAAATTAAGCGAATGGGAATTCGTGAATTGCCGGGCGGATTTGTTCTAACCGGTGGTATGGTCGGAATGGACGGAGTTCTTGAACTTGCTCGTGAAATTCTGCAGCACAATGTACGTGTTGCGGTCCCTGACTATATCGGCGTACGCGAACCGCAATACACAACTGGCATTGGTCTTATCCAGTTCACGTATAAAAACGTGAAGATTCAGGGGAAAGAAGTGGCAGCATCACTCAACCCTGAAGAAGAAGTGAAGCCCAAGCGTAGAACAAAAGCCGAACCTCAACCAGGTGAGAAATCTTCTTCACCAGGTATGAAAGAGAAAGTGAAGAATTTCTTTAATCTATTTGTTGAATAAAGGGCTATTACAAGATTAGGAGGACCTGAGATGTTAGAGTTTGATATGAATATGGAACAATTAGCACAGATAAAAGTAATCGGTGTCGGCGGAGGCGGAAGCAACGCTGTCAATCGTATGATCGAGAATGGTGTCCAAGGTGTTGAATTTATTGCTGTTAACACGGATGCACAGGCATTGAACCTTGCTAAAGCAGAAGTTAAAATGCAAATTGGTGGTAAATTAACAAGAGGTCTTGGTGCAGGAGCTAATCCGGAAATCGGAAAGAAAGCTGCTGAAGAAAGCAAAGAACAGATTCAGGAAGCGCTTAGCGGTGCTGATATGGTATTCGTTACCGCAGGAATGGGTGGCGGAACTGGAACAGGTGCTGCACCTGTCATTGCTGAAATTGCCAAAGAACTTGGTGCACTAACAGTAGGAGTTGTCACACGTCCATTTACCTTTGAAGGTAAGAAGCGTTCGACACAAGCCGTTACTGGGATTGCTATGCTTAAGGAAAAAGTCGATACGTTAATTGTTATCCCGAACGATCGTCTACTAGAAATCGTTGATAAAAACACTCCAATGCTTGAAGCGTTCCGTGAAGCGGATAACGTTCTTCGTCAAGGTGTTCAAGGGATATCAGATCTTATTGCAGTACCGGGTCTTATTAACCTTGACTTCGCAGATGTTAAAACCATTATGACTGAACGTGGTTCTGCATTAATGGGAATTGGTATTGCGACAGGGGAAAATCGCGCTTCTGAGGCTGCCAAAAAAGCTATTTCCAGTCCACTCCTAGAGACATCTATTGATGGTGCAAAAGGTGTGCTTATGAACATTACGGGCGGATCTAATTTGAGCCTGTACGAAGTAAATGAAGCAGCTGACATTGTTTCATCAGCTTCTGATGAGAATGTGAACATGATTTTCGGTTCTGTAATTAACGAAGATTTAAAGGACGAAATTCTTGTTACAGTGATCGCTACTGGCTTTGACGAGAACGAAAATAAGAAGAAGACGGTTCCACGTCCTTCTGCACAATCGAAGCAAAGCGCTCCGATACAACAGCAGAAGCATGAAGAGGAAGAAGTTCAGCCGGAGCCATCTAAATTCGGTACAAGAACGGAAGAGTCTAACGATACGCTAGATATCCCTACGTTCCTTCGTAACCGCAAACGTAATAGAAGATAACTCAGAAAACCAGCTCTTTTTAGAGCTGGTTTTTTTATTTGAGAAATTTCAGTTAGTCGTTTATTTAATCTCTTCATTTCTTCTCTCTCCAGCGCTTGTCGAACCTAGTCGACCACTTCCGCTTTTTGTGTAATCCAGCTCCAGTGGTCAGGTCCTCGAGGCGCTTCACCGTTCGCTTAGAACACAAAGGGCGTGTTCCAATCGAAAGGTTCCAGCGCTTGTCGGACCTAGTCGACCACTTCCGCTTTTTATGTTAATATAAATAAAATTTATTTATTTCTGAAAACGGTGTTGTGTTCGTGGGCAATCACACGTATAATGTCCATTATATAAAAACAAGTGTCCTCACCAGAAGGACAAAGGAGTGGAGAGTATATGAAGGATTGCGTATCTGTAGGATTGTTAGGACTTGGCACAGTAGGTAGTGGTGTTGTACATATGATTGATTCCCACCAGAAAGAGTTACAGCAGCGAGTGGGTTGTCAGGTGAAAGTGGCAAAGGTGCTTGTAAGAGATATGGATAAAGAAAGAAGCGTTGATCTAGATTCAAGCGTTCTTACTCAAGATCCTGAAGATGTTATCAATAATCCAGAGGTCGATGTTGTGATTGAAGTAATTGGTGGGATTGATCAGGCGAAAGAGTTCATTCTTGCTTCACTTAAGAATCATAAGCATGTTGTAACAGCGAATAAAGACCTGATGGCGATCCATGGAAGAGAACTACTAACTGCTGCAGTTGATCATGAAAGTGATCTTTTCTATGAAGCTAGTGTAGCAGGAGGCATTCCTATTCTTAGAAGTTTAGTAGAGGGATTATCTTCTGACCGCATCACTAAGTTAATGGGAATTGTGAATGGAACAACAAACTACATTTTAACTAAAATGACAAAAAACAATGTCCCATATGAAAGTGTCTTAAAAGAAGCTCAGGACCTTGGATTTGCAGAGTCGGATCCTACTGCTGATGTAGAAGGGTTAGATGCTGCTAGAAAAATGGTGATTCTTGGGACGCTTGGCTTCTCCATGAAGGTTGGATTAGATGATGTAAAAGTAGAAGGCATCACACGTGTTGATGAAGAAGATATCGCTTATAGTAAGAAGCTAGGTTACACAATTAAATTATTAGGCATTGCGAGCTCAACAGACGGATCTATTGAACTTTCGGTTCAGCCAACATTGCTTCCTTCAAGACATCCATTAGCGTCCGTTAACGATGAATATAACGCGGTGTATGTCTATGGTGAAGCGGTAGGAGAAACAATGTTCTATGGCCCTGGTGCTGGTCAATTACCGACTGCCACTGCGGTTGTTTCCGATCTCGTAGCTGTTATTAAAAATATGCGGTTAGGTGTGAATGGAAAAAGCGTTATTCTTCCACAGCATGAGCGTAAGTTAACAAGCGATGAGCAAATTAAAAGCAAACATTTTATCAGATTAATTGTAAAAGACGAACCGGGTGCATTTTCAAAAATTTCTCATCTATTCCAAGATCGTGGATTAAGTTTAGAGAAATTGATTCAAGAGCCAGTTGTGAATAATGGTACGGCAGAGCTTGTCATCATTACACATGAAACGAATCAACGAGCATTTGAAGAAGTTCATAATCGTTTAAGAGACTTGGATGTAGTCGTAGAAGTGAAGAGTCGTTACCGAGTGGAGGGAATGTAATGAGCTGGAATGGTTTGATTAAGCAATATAAAGAATATTTACCTCTAACAGAGGAGACACCTCAGCTCACGCTAAATGAGGGGAATACACCGCTGCTAAAGCTTGAGCAACTTTCAAACGAACTAGGTATTTCCCTTTATGTGAAAATTGAAGGAGCAAATCCGACTGGTTCATTTAAAGATCGTGGCATGGTAATGGCTGTAGCTAAGGCGAAGGAAGAAGGCAGTGACGCTATTATATGTGCTTCTACAGGCAACACAGCAGCTGCGGCCGCAGCTTATGGGGCAAGAGCAGGGTTACGCTGCATTATCGTTATACCTAAGGGGAAAGTAGCACTAGGTAAGCTTGCCCAAGCCATGATTTATGGAGCAGAAATTTTTGAGATCGATGGGAATTTTGATGAGGCGCTCAGAATGGTGCGCGATATTGCGGAGACTGAGCCTATTGCTCTTGTTAACTCTGTTAATCCTTACCGATTAGAAGGTCAAAAGACAGCGGCTTTTGAAGTATGTGATCAGCTTGGGGAAGCGCCAGATGTGCTTGCGATTCCAGTTGGGAATGCTGGGAACATTTCTGCATATTGGAAAGGGTTTAAAGAATATGTCTCAGAAGATAGTCGACCGCAAATGCGTGGATTTGAGGCTGAGGGGTCCGCTGCGATCGTTCAAAAGAAAATCATTCCAAATCCAGAGACAATCGCTACAGCCATTCGTATTGGGAATCCAGCTAGTTGGCATCTTGCAGAAGAAGCTGTGATTGAATCGAAAGGTAAAATCGATAGCGTAACAGATGATGAAATTTTGCATGCGTATCAAGAGCTTGCCAAAAAAGAAGGCGTTTTTGCTGAACCAGCTTCGTGTGCTTCGGTAGCTGGAGTAATGAAGCAGGTTGCCTCAGGAGAGATTAAGAAGGGATCAAAGGTTGTTGCCGTATTAACGGGGAATGGATTGAAAGATCCTTCCACTGCAATGGACCTTGTTGTTGCAAAACCACGTGTTGTTGCAGCAGATAAAACACAGTTTCTTGAGGAGCTCAAGGGATGTGTGAGCCAGTGAATAGAGAAGAAGGCCTTTACTTGAAAGTTCCAGGTAGTACTTCAAATCTTGGACCAGGATTTGATTCAGTAGGTCTTGCAATCAATCGCTATTTGCACGTAAAATTAGAACCCTCTTCAGAATGGTCCTTTCATTACGTTGACTTTGATGATGTATTTCCAGCAGGTAAAGATAATATGATTTATCAAACAATCGAGCAAATCGAAAAGAAGTATGGGAATGGAAAGAAACCTTCTCCTTATACTGTGACAATGACGAGTGAACTTCCTTTAGAGAGGGGACTTGGGAGCAGCGCTGCAGCCATTGTCGCTGCTGTCGAAATCGCGGACTTTACAATGGGTCTTCATCTAACGATTGAAGAAAAAGTACAGATTGCTACAACATTTGAAGGCCATGCTGATAATGTTGCCGCGTCCCTTTATGGAGGACTAGTTATTGCAACTGGAGAGGAAGGTATAGGAACGATTTCACATCAAGTAACTGATTTAGAGATGATCGCACTAATTCCACATCGTAAATTGAAAACAACGGATTCTCGATCAGTGTTGCCCGATATGCTCCCTTTTCAAGAAGCTGTAGAGGCAAGCAATATCGCAAATGTTTTTGTAGGCGCTGCTCTTCAAAATGATTGGAAATTGGCGGGTAAGCTAATGGAGCGTGATCTTTTTCATCAACCTTATCGAAAACATCTAGTGCCAGACTTAGAAAAGGTTCGTGCGATTGCTATGGATAATGGAGCGTATGGAGCTGCTTTAAGCGGTGCTGGTCCAACATTAATTGTCTTTCATGCCAAAGCATCGTCGAATGAACTTCGCTTAGCGCTAGAAAAAGCTTTTCCTGAGTATTGTTGTGAATTGCTTATACCTGCGTCAACAGGGATAGAAATAACGTACGGAGCTTATCAAAATCAATCCATTTAATTGAGAAGTCGTCCTCTAGAAGGGCGGCTTTTTTTATGTTTTTGGACGGATGATCGCCTGACAAAACTAGTGATAATTATCCAAAATAACCTCGCTCTAACCGGCACAATCTGACAGTTTTATAAAGAAACTTAGTCTATACTTAGTATCAAAATCGCAAGGGGGGAGGCGTTCGGTGGCAGTATACCTTGATGTGATCTGGTTGCTAAATTTTTGTTTCGATTACATGCTACTTGCGCTAACTGGGATACTGCTGAAGAAACAAGTGAAAAAGAGACGGCTTGTTACTGGTGCATTAATCGCTTCGTGTTATGTGCTTTTTCTTTTTGTTCCTGCCCTAACATTTATGGTAAACCCATTCATGAAGCTGCTCTACTCCTTACTTATTGTTGTGGTAACGTTTGGCTTTACAAGGTTTCGTAGCTTTTTTCAATGTTGGCTTCTCTTCTATTTTGTCACGTTTATGATTGGCGGAGGAATGATGGGGGCGCATTATTTCTTTCAAAAAGATATGACGGTGTATAACGGAGCGGTCGCTACACAAAGTACTGGATTTGGGGACCCCATTAGCTGGCTTTTTGTGATAGTTGGTTTCCCTATTGTTTGGTTTTTTTCAAAAAGAAGAGTGGATCATCTTGAGACAACACGAATTCATTTTGATCAACTAGCAGAAGTTAGTATCCGAATTGATGATGTGACAATTTCAGCTAAAGCACTTGTCGATAGCGGCAACCAGCTACAAGACCCTTTAAGCGGCTCACCTGTTATGATCCTCGATATGACGGTGCATGAAGCGAACTTTCCACCATCGTTTATTCAGAAAGCCAAAAACATCACAGAATTCCAGGAAGAAGGAGAGGAGGATCGTTGGGAACATCGGTTACGTATTGTTCCGTTTCGGGCAGTCGGACAAGATCATCAATTCTTGTGTGCTGTAAAGCCGGATGAAGTATTGATCTCGATGGAGGGGCGTTCATTAACTGTCAAAAAAGTACTTGTTGGATTAAGCTTTCATACGATTTCAGGAGAAAAAGATTATACGTGTATCCTTCATCCGAAAATGCTGACAGGACATAAGGCGACTGCGTCATAGAAGAGAAAACAAGACGACCAAGGAGGAGTTCGAGATGGGGAAAATGAAAATTAAGTTAGTTCTATGGTGGCAGCGGATCCTAATGAAGCTTGGTATTAAACCTGATGAGATCTATTACATAGGAGGGAGCGAAGCATTACCTCCTCCTCTATCGAAAGATGAAGAGGCCCATTTATTAATTCAATTACCTAAGGGAGATAAAGCAGCAAGGTCGATTTTAATTGAGCGTAATCTTCGCCTGGTCGTTTATATTGCACGGAAATTTGAGAATACGGGGATCAACATTGAAGATTTAATTAGTATTGGTACGATTGGTCTCATCAAAGCAGTAAACACATTTAATCCTGAGAAAAAAATCAAGCTTGCAACCTATGCATCAAGGTGTATAGAGAATGAAATATTAATGTTCCTTCGACGGAATAATAAAATACGCTCAGAAGTTTCATTTGATGAGCCGCTTAATGTGGACTGGGATGGGAATGAGCTCCTTTTGTCTGATGTACTAGGGACAGATGAAGATATCATTACGCGCGGGATAGAAGCTCGCGTCGATCGTAGATTACTTGTGAAGGCATTAGAAACACTTAATCCAAGAGAAAAACAAATTATGGAGCTAAGGTTTGGTCTTGCTGGAGAAGAAGAGAAAACGCAAAAAGATGTTGCCGATTTACTTGGCATTTCTCAATCATATATTTCAAGGCTCGAAAAGCGCATCATTAAACGACTTCGAAAAGAGTTCAATAAAATGGTCTGAGCTTCTTAGCATAATAGATGCATAAAATTCCCACTCGCGGAGATACTTTACTTTGACAGCATCTCCGATGAGGAGGGAATGAGTTGACACGAAACAAAGTCGAGATTTGTGGAGTAGATACATCCAAACTTCCAGTACTTAAAAATGAAAAAATGAGAGTACTCTTTAAGCAGATGCAGGAAGGGGATATTTCGGCACGTGAAGAACTAGTGAATGGTAATTTAAGACTTGTTCTAAGCGTGATCCAGCGATTTAATAATCGAGGAGAATACGTGGATGATCTATTTCAGGTGGGCTGCATTGGCCTGATGAAATCCATAGATAACTTTGATTTAGGGCAAAACGTGAAATTCTCTACTTATGCAGTGCCGATGATCATCGGTGAAATCAGAAGATATCTCCGTGACAATAATCCGATCAGAGTGTCACGATCTTTAAGAGATATCGCTTATAAGTCTCTCCAGATTAGAGATAAATTAATGACGAAGAATTCCAAAGAACCAAATCCGACTGAAATTGCCAAAGAGCTTGGGGTGACGAAGGAAGAAGTAGTCTTTGCACTTGATGCGATTCAGGATCCTGTTTCATTATTTGAACCTATTTATAATGATGGAGGCGATCCCATTTTCGTTATGGATCAAATCAGTGATGATAAACAGAAAGACATCCAGTGGCTTGAAGATATTGCTTTAAAGGAAGCCATGACAAGATTAAATCAGCGAGAGAACATGATCTTACAAATGAGATTCTTCCAGGGTAAAACGCAAATGGAAGTAGCAGATGAGATTGGAATTTCGCAGGCACAGGTGTCCCGACTCGAGAAAGCGGCGATACACCAAATGAATAAAAATATCCAAAGTTAGAACGAGACCTGGGAAACAGGTCTTTTCTTTTGCCTTCTTTTCATATAATGAGATGAAAGGTGGGTGCGCGATGATAAAAATATCAGAATTTCAGGTGAAAGATGTTGTGAATGTCTCGAATGGACGTAAGCTTGGTCACATCGCTGATCTGGAAATTAATTTAACGACAGGAAAAATAGAAGCGATTGTGATTCCAGGGGCAGGTAAAATGATGGGATTGTTTGCGCGAGAAAGTGATGTCGTTATTCCATGGCGCAACATAGTGAAAATTGGGTCAGATGTCATTCTAGTAAGACATCATGATACAGCTGATGGCGAATCGTTTCAGAAAGAATCATAAGGAAAGAAAGATCTAACAATCTATATCCCTTAGGCACAACATATTATGATAAAATAAGGTATAAACTGTATCATGGTATAAAGGGGTGCAACTGTGGAAAAAGAACCATTTCAACCATCAACACATAAAACATCACTGGCACTGAAATTTCCAGATCAAGCTGAACGGAACGATAACCTGATAGCAGGTTTTTCAACCCGTAGAAACGGAGTTAGCCAGACTCCGTTTTCTAGCTTGAATCTTGGATTCCACGTACCAGATCGAGCGAGAGATGTACTAATAAATCGCGAAACCCTTGCCTATGATATCGGACAATCCCTTGATCGATGGATCGTTGGTGAGCAAATTCATGGCGCCGACATTGCGAATGTAACAGCAGCGGATAAGGGACGAGGAGCAACGAATCATCAAGATGCCGTTCCGAAAGTGGACGGGCTATATACAGATGATCCCGAAGTTCTTCTAACCGCTCTTTATGCCGATTGCGTACCGCTCTATTTCTATGCGCCATCAGCTAAAAGAGTGGGGATTGCCCACGCAGGCTGGAAAGGAACAACGAAGAATATTGCAGGAGAGATGATTCGTGCGTGGAACAATGATGGAATCCAAACCGACGATATTTATGCTGCAGTCGGCCCTTCAATAGGGAAATGTTGCTACGAGGTTGATGATGGCGTTATCGAACACATTAAAGCGCTAGTAGGAGATCAGGATCTGTTTTTTGATGAAAAAGCAACAGGGAAATACCAGCTTGATTTAAAAGCCGTGAATCGCGAGCTCCTCCTTCGGTCAGGGATTAAGGCGAGTCAACTATCAGTTAGTGACTATTGTACAAGCTGTAGCAATCTGTTTTTCTCTCACCGAAATGAAAATGGAAAAACAGGAAGAATGATGGCATACATAGGACTCGGGGAGGTATAGCGTTATCGTGAATGTAAGAGAAAGTCTAGAAACAATCAAAGGAAAAATTAACGCAGCAGCAGAACGGTCATGTCGTGATCCTCAGCATATTCATGTTGTAGCGGTGACGAAATATGTTAGCGTCGAACGTACAAAAGAAGCATTAGAAGCTGGCGTTACTCACTTCGGTGAAAGTCGTGATGAGGGGCTATTGAAGAAAGTAGAAGCTATTGGCACATTGCCTTCGTGGCACTTTATTGGCACACTACAATCTCGTAAAGTAAAAGACATTCTTCCATTTGTAAATTATATTCACTCCCTCGATCGTATATCTCTAGCTAAAGAAATACAAAAGAGAGCTGATGGTGAAGTAAACTGTTTTGTGCAAGTTAACGTGTCTGGTGAAGAATCTAAGCATGGATTATCGCCAGGTGAGACGCTACCTTTTATTGAGTCACTTAATGAATTCTCATCTATTAAAGTCGTAGGATTAATGGCTATGGCTCCGCATACAGATAATACAAATGAAATTCGAGATGTTTTCAAGAAACTTCGTGAGCTTGGAGAACGTGTCCAAAGCCTTTCACTCCCACATGCTCCATGCAATGAGCTTTCAATGGGGATGTCAAATGATTATGAAATTGCTGTTGAAGAGGGCGCGACATATGTTCGCATTGGATCGTCACTTGTCGGAAATGAAAAATAAAATAAGCTCTCCAGGAGGTGCAGGGAATTGGGTATCAAAACGAAATTCAAGCAGTTCTTTGAACTTGATGATGAAACGATAGAGTTGGATGAGCAGCAGGAGCAAGATTCATATATGGAAGAAGAAGAGCCTGAAGTAACTCGAGCGAATCGTAAGCAGTCTAAACAAAATGTGGTAAGTCTTCAAAGCGTTCATAAGAACTCAAGAGTTGTGCTAGTTGAACCAAGAGTGTATGCTGAAGCTCAGGATATCGCTGATCACGTGAAAAATCGGAAGTCTGTTGTGATGAATCTTCAACGTATTCCACAAGATCAGGCGAGACGCATTGTCGATTTTCTAAGTGGAACAGTCTACGCTGTTGGTGGCGATATTCAGAAACTCGGTCCGGATACGTTTATATGTACACCGGACAATGTTGAAATTTCAGGTAACATTACAGATGAAATTTACGAAGACCAGTAATTAAGAAAGGGTGAAAAGTTTGAACATAGTTTCAATCTTACTTTCAGCAGTACAAATTTATACGTGGATCCTCATCATTTACATCTTTATGTCATGGATTCCAAATGCAAGAGAATCTTCTATTGGACGAATGATTGCTTCTATAGCAGAACCATATCTAGCTCCGTTTCGTAAGATTATTCCTCCAATCGGTGGAATGCTTGATATTTCTCCGATCGTAGCCATTTTCGCACTTCAGTTTGTGCAATATGGAATTATTGCGGTCTTTAGATTCATAGGCTAATGTCTATTTACGAACACTATCGTCCAGAAGAAAGAACATTTGTCGATCGCGTTTTACAATGGCAGGATGAGGTTCAAGAAAGGTATGCTCCCAGGTTAACCGATTTTCTTGATCCAAGAGAACAGGATATGGTGAGGCAAATCATTGGAAATCACTCTGACGTGGGCGTGTTTTTTTCGGGTGGAGTTGAAGGGTCTGAGCGTCAGAGGGCTCTTCTTGTTCCTCCTTACTTTGAACCAACAACGGAAGATTTCGAGATAATCGCTTTTGAAATTACATATCCAGCCAAATTCGTATCACTTACTCATCCAGATTTGCTTGGGGCAATGATGGGTCTTGGAATTAAGCGTGAGAAGTTTGGAGATATCCTTGTGCAGGATAGTGCTGCGCATTTAATCGTAGCGAAGGAAATTGCGGATTTCGTGAAAATGAATTTAACACATGCAGGGAAAGCGTCCATATCTCCTAACGAAATTCCATTAACGAGCGTAAGCGTCGTAGAAGCTTCCTGGCAGGAGCAGTCAGGCACAGTAACAAGCCTTCGTTTGGATACGGTACTTGCTGAAGTATACAATCTATCACGAGGTAAGGTTGCTCCGATGATTGAACATGATCGAGCGAAATTAAATTGGAAGATCGTCAGTCAACCTTCTGCTGAAGTGAAAGAGGGAGACTATTTATCGTTACGAGGTTCAGGTAGAAGTAAGATTATTTCTGTTGATGGCAAAACAAAGCGGGATAAATGGCGAATTACGTATCAAATTCGTAAATAGTTTGTCATAAATAGAAGGAATATCCAAATGATTGTCGAAATACGAGTAAGCCGGGTATATGAAAAAAGAGAGTAAATCGGAGGTGGCTGAATTGCCTTTAACACCATTAGATATTCATAACAAAGAATTTACACGCGGATTCCGCGGTTATGATGAAGATGAGGTCAATGAGTTTCTTGATCAGGTAATCAAAGATTATGAAACGGTAATCAGAGAAAAGAAAGAATTGAATGAGAGAGTGAAGCTTCTAGAAGAACGACTTGGGCACTTCTCAAACCTTGAAGAAACGTTAAATAAGTCGATCCTAGTAGCACAAGAGTCAGCGGAAGAAGTGAGACAAAACGCTAAGAAAGAATCCCAGCTCATCGTAAAAGAAGCTGAGAAAAATGCCGACCGCATTATTAATGATTCGCTTGCTAAAGCGCGTAAAATCTCCATGGATAATGAAGAGCTGAAAAAACAAGCAGCGGTTTATCGCACGCGTTTTCGTATGCTAGTTGAAGCCCAGCTAGAGATGCTAAATAATGAAGACTGGGATGGCTTAGTGGCTCGATTTGATGAGGAAGAAGATCAGCAACAGGAGCAAATCGAAGAAAAAGCATAAAGCACTCATTTATTTTTTGTCATTTCCTTGACTTCTTATTTTTATTTACACTATACTTCTATTAATAGCAATAACGATCGACGAAGATGGGAAGAGTATCTGATTCTTACTTAACAAAGCGAGCCGGGAATGGTGTGAGCCGGTGTTAAGCAATCAGAGAAGATCGCCCCTGAGTCCCGTGCTGAACGATAAGTAAGCCTCGGCGAATCATTCACGTTACGAATGCAAAGTGAGCGCAAAGCTTAATTTGGGTGGTACCACGGGAAAACCTTCTCGTCCCTTTTCGGGGACGAGAAGGTTTTTTTATTTTGTAGCACACTTTGAAGAAACAACTCCCGAGTGGCTGAAGATCGTTACGGTTGTTGCTCGTTATAAGTTGAAGGAGGAAACCTCATGAGCTATAAAGAAACGCTCTTAATGCCAAAAACAAAATTTCCGATGAGAGGAAATTTACCGAATAAAGAGCCCGACATGCAAAAAGAATGGGCAAACATTAATCTCTATGAAAAAGTACAGGAAAGAACGAAGGACCGCCCCCTATTCGTCCTACATGATGGCCCTCCATATGCAAATGGTGACATCCATATGGGTCATGCAGAGAACAAAGTTTTAAAAGATATCATCGTTCGATATAAATCAATGAACGGTTTTAATGCTCCATATGTTCCTGGTTGGGATACGCACGGACTTCCAATCGAGCAGGCGTTAACGAAAAAAGGCGTCGATCGTAAGAAGTTAACGGTTGCTGAATTTAGAAAGAAATGTGAAGAATACGCATTAAAACAAGTTGATCGTCAGCGTGAACAATTCAAGCGACTTGGAGTTCGTGCTGATTGGGATAATCCATATATTACGCTTGATAAAGGCTATGAAGCACAGCAAATTAAAGTGTTCGGAGAAATGGCAAAACGCGGTTATATTTATAAAGATAAAAAAACCGTTTATTGGTCTCCGACATCTGAATCAGCATTAGCAGAAGCTGAGATCGAGTATCAAGATAAGCGCTCTGCATCGATTTACGTTGCGTTTGATGTAAAAGATGGAAAAGGTGTTCTTGATGGCGAAGAGAAATTTATCATCTGGACAACAACACCGTGGACAATTCCTTCAAACCTTGCCATTGCGTTGAATGAGAAGTTTGAATACAGCGTCATTGAAGCGGATGGTACGAAATATGTTGTAGCAACAGAGCTTGTTGATCAATTAAAAGAAGAATTTGAGTGGAACAACGTAAGTGAAGTGAAGCGCGTAAAAGGTAGCGAACTTGAATACGTGACGGCTCAGCATCCAATCTACGATCGCGAATCTCTTGTGATCCTTGGTGACCACGTAACGCTTGACGCAGGTACAGGTTGCGTTCATACAGCCCCGGGACACGGTGAAGATGACTATATGATCGGAAGAAAGTATAAGCTAGACATCCTTTGCCCTGTAGATGAGAAAGGTGTTTTCACTGACGAAGCTCCTGGCTTTGAAGGTATGTTCTATGACAAAGCAAATAAACCAATTACTGAAAAACTTGAAGAAGTTGGCGCGCTTGTGAAGCTTACATTCTTCACTCACTCTTACCCACACGATTGGCGTACGAAGAAACCAATCATTTTCCGTGCAACAGAGCAGTGGTTTGCGTCGATCAAAGAGTTCCGCCCTGAACTTCTTCAAGCTGTAGCAGATGTGAAATGGTTCCCATCATGGGGTGAAATTCGCCTTCATAATATGGTGAAGGATCGTGAAGATTGGTGTATTTCTCGTCAACGTGCATGGGGCGTTCCAATCCCAGTGTTCTATGGCGAAAATAATGAGCCAATCATTACAGATGAGACAATTGCTCATGTATCAGAATTGTTCCGTAAGCATGGATCAAACATTTGGTTTGAGTGGGATGCAAAAGAACTTCTACCCGAAGGATTTACTTCAGAGCATAGTCCAAACGGTGAATTCCGCAAAGAAATGGATATCATGGATGTTTGGTTTGACTCAGGTTCTTCTCACCAAGCTGTTCTGGAAGAAAGAAGCGACCTTGCAAGACCTGCTGATTTGTATCTAGAAGGTTCTGATCAGTACCGTGGCTGGTTTAACTCGTCCCTTTCAACAGCTGTAGCCGTAACAGGGAAAGCACCTTATAAAGCGGTTCTCAGTCATGGATTTATTCTTGACGGTGAAGGAAAGAAAATGAGTAAGTCACTTGGAAATACAATGGTACCGAATGATGTTATGAAACAATTGGGTGCGGATATTCTTCGTCTATGGGTATCATCGGCGGATTATCAAGCTGACGTTCGCGTATCGAATGATATTTTAAAACAAGTAGCTGAAGTGTACCGAAAGATTCGCAACACGTTCCGCTTTATGCTTGGGAACCTTGAAGGATTTGATCCAACAGAGCATCAAGTGGCGTATAAGGATTTAGGTGAACTTGATCAGTATATGCTTGTGAAGCTAAATAATCTCGTATCGAAAGTAAAAAAAGCTTATGATGAGTATCAGTTCTTAACGGTTTATAATACGATCCATAACTTCTTTACAATTGAAATGAGCTCGTTCTATCTCGATATCGCGAAAGACACGCTTTATATTGAACATGCAGATCACCCGAACCGTCGTGCGATCCAAACGGTTCTTTATCAGACAGCTGTTGCGCTTACGAAACTTCTTTCGCCTATCATTCCGCACACTGCTGAAGAAGTATGGCAGTTTGTCCCTGGTGAGAAGGAAGAGTATGTACAGCTTTCCGATATGCCAGAAGTGAAGAATTTTGAAGGTACAGCTGATCTTGAAGAAAAATGGGATCATGTGATGGAGCTTCGTGACGAAGTTCTAAAAGCACTAGAAGAAGCGCGTAACGAGAAGAAAATTGGTAAATCGTTAACCGCTCAGCTTCATATTTATGCTGATAATGGTACGAAGGATTTGCTTGAAGGCGTAGCAAATCTTGAGAAGCTCTTTATCGTATCAGGTGCTACAGTGGCCGGTACGAAGGCTGAAGCACCAGCAGAAGCGAAAGTATATGAAGAACTAGCGATCTCCGTTTCACCTGCTGAGGGAGAAACGTGTGAGCGCTGCTGGCAAGTGAAAAAAGACGTTGGCGCTAATAGCGAATACCCAACTCTTTGCGCTAGCTGTGCTGAAACAGTTAAAAATCATTACTAATTAATGAAATATATCGAAAAGACGCTTTGCGATGCGAAGCGTCTTTTCTTTGTTGTTAGCTCAGTTTCGATTGTCTGCTGAAGCAAGCTGTGCTAAACTTTCATAGGAAGTAACATTTGATCGGAGGAGCGCTCGTGTGGAAATATCTCATAGCCATAGGCATCATTGTTCTAGATCAGTGGACGAAATGGCTTGTTGTGAAGTACATGGAATATGGTGAAAACATTACATTAATCAATGATTTTCTTTATCTAACTTCTCATCGAAACCGGGGCGCCGCCTTCGGAATCCTTCAAGGACAGATGATTTTCTTTTATATCATTACCATTTTCGTCATTGGAGCGGTTATTTATTATATGAGACAATATAAACATAGCCGTTTCGTTAGCGTCACCCTAGCACTCATACTTGGTGGTGCAATAGGGAACTTTATAGATCGAGTCCTTCGTGGAGAAGTAGTAGATTTTGTGAACACATTTATCTTCTCTTATGATTTTCCGATCTTTAACGTTGCCGATGCCTCCCTTGTTGTAGGTGTTATTCTTATCTTTATCGGAACCATTTTTGAAAGTAAGCAGGCTAAAGGGGAAAACTAATGGAAAAATTCACATTTAAAGTAGCAGAAGAAGAGAAAGGTGAGCGAATCGATAAGCTCATTACTTCTTATGAAAATGACTGGTCGCGTAGCCAGGTTCAAGCTTGGATTAAAGATAAAAATATTCAAGTGAACGGCGAAGACGTGAAAGGCAATTATAAAGCAACAGCAGGCGATGAGATCGAAGTAACCGTTCCTGAGCCTGAAGAATTAGAAATTGTAGCAGAAAATCTGAACCTTGAGATTGTTTACGAGGATGCGGATGTTCTTGTCGTGAACAAACCACGAGGAATGGTTGTTCACCCAGCTCCAGGACATGCTAGCGGAACGCTTGTTAATGGGTTAATGTATCAAGTTAACGATCTAAGCGGTATTAACGGTGTTGTCCGTCCTGGTATCGTCCATCGGATTGATAAAGATACTTCAGGATTATTAATGGTCGCAAAGAACGACAAAGCCCATGAATCACTTGTAAAGCAGCTTCAAGCTAAAACCGTTAACCGACGTTATACTGCCATCGTTCATGGCAACATCCAGCATGACGTGGGGACAATTGATGCACCAATCGGGCGAGATAAGCAAGATCGTCAGAAGATGACGGTAACGGATGAAAATAGCCGAGATGCGGTTACGCATTTTCATGTTCTAGAACGTTATAAGCAGTTTACTTATGTTGAGTGTAAGCTTGAAACTGGTCGTACGCATCAAATTCGAGTTCATATGAAATATATCGATCATCCCGTTGCAGGTGATCCTAAATATGGCCCAAGAAGAAAGTCGCTTCCGATTGATGGTCAGGCTCTTCATGCCGGTGTTCTAGGCTTCAGTCACCCTGTAACAGAAGAGTGGCTTGAATTCTCTGCTCCTATTCCAGAGGATATTGAACGTTTATTAAAGCGACTTAGACAAGATTAAGGTTGACTTAAGAAGAGATCTTTGCGATACTCTTTATAGACAATAGCATACCCTTTAAAGACAGTCCCGTGAGGCTGCAAAGGAAAAACGGCTATGTACGATCGGTACATTTGTATGCCCAAAACCCTTTTGCCCTCATGGCAAAAGGGTTTTTTAATGCCACAGACCGATAAAGAGAGAGGGGCGATCATCATGGAAAACAAACGCATTTTGCTCGATGATCAAGCGATTCGAAGAGCGCTTACGCGAATTGCACATGAAATCCTAGAGCGTAATAAAGGCATTGATAATACAATGCTTGTTGGGATTAAAACAAGAGGCATTTATTTAGCTGAGAGATTAGCTGAACGAATCGAACAAATTGAAGGATCAGCGATTTCAGTAGGAGAAGTTGATATCACCATGTATCGCGATGACCTTACTCACAAAAACGAAGATCAGGATCCCCTAATAAAAGGCACAAGCATTTCAAAGGATGTAACAGATCAAAAAGTGATACTTATTGACGATGTCCTTTATACAGGCAGAACCGTTCGTGCTGCAATGGATGCCTTAATGGATCTTGGACGTCCATCACAAATTCAACTGGCGGTGCTAGTTGATCGTGGACACAGAGAATTACCAATTCGTCCCGATTATGTAGGGAAGAACGTACCAACAGCAAAAGAAGAAATCATTGAAGTTGCTCTTACAGAAGTAGATGACTTTGACCAAGTTAGCTTATCACAATCATAAATCGTGCTCCCTTTAAATCCGTCCAGAGAGACGGCCAAGGGAGGAGACGCGTTCCGTTTAAGGACACGCGTGTACCTCCTTGCGGCCATGCAAGGAGTTTTTTTATACCTTAGGGTTAAGAAAAACGATGGCCGGGACACGCACAACCAAGGAGGAATACATCATGAAAAAAGTATTAGGAATTCGAGAGGTACCCAAACCTTCAAGCTGGCTCACATTAAGCTTACAGCATTTATTCGCCATGTTTGGCGCAACGATATTAGTTCCATTTCTCGTCGGACTTGATCCGGCGGTCGCCCTTGTCTCAAGTGGACTTGGGACGCTAGCTTATCTTGCCATAACGAAAGGTCGCATCCCTGCATACCTGGGGTCGTCATTCGCCTTTATTGCACCAATCATTTCAGCCGTCTCTTTGCACGGACCTGAGGGAGCCATGATCGGAAGCTTTTTTGCCGGGATTGTCTACGGTCTTGTCGCAATTGGGATTCGAGCGCTTGGGTTAAACTGGCTGTTAAAACTTCTTCCACCGATCGTAGTTGGCCCCGTGATCATGGTCATCGGACTAGGTCTTGCAGGAACGGCGATTGACATGGCGATGAATAACCCTGCTACGGAAGCCTATAGCGGCACGCACTTTACTGTCGCGCTTGTTACGCTAGGGATTACCATTCTCGCTTCCATGTTTTTAAGAGGATTTTTCAGCCTGATTCCGATTTTAATCGGCATTGTATCTGGATACACATTTGCTTACTTCATGGGTATTGTTGACCTTACTCCAATTAAAGAAGCTTCATTCTTTCAAATGCCTGATTTCATCATCCCGTTTGCGGATTACAACCCGGTTGATGTCTTCTCATGGGAAATCTTATTCATCATGGTACCAATTGCAGTTGTCACGATTGCAGAGCACATTGGCGATCAGATGGTTTTAAGTAAAGTTGCCGGCAAGAATTTCTTGAAAACTCCAGGTCTCCATCGTTCCATTCTTGGAGACGGAGTAGCCACAATGATCGCATCTTGCCTTGGTGGACCGCCGAATACGACATATGGGGAAAACATCGGTGTGCTTGCGATAACACGAGTATTCAGCGTGTTCGTTATCGGAGGGGCTGCTGTCCTTGCCCTTATGTTCGGCTTCATTGGAAAAGTAACAGCTCTTATCTCAACGATTCCAACGGCTGTCATGGGCGGCGTGTCGATCCTTCTCTTCGGAATTATTGCATCATCTGGCTTGCGCATGCTGATTGATAACAAAATTGATCTTGGTGAAAAGCGCAACTTGATTATCTCCTCCGTAATCCTAGTCATCGGTGTAGGTGGGGCATTCATCCAGGTTAGTGACAACTTGCAAATTGCAGGAATGGCGCTTGCGACCGTCATTGGTATTACGCTGAACCTCATTTTGCCTGGCGGAAGCTCACAGCAATCGGTTGAGAAAATGTTTGAAGAAGATCTTGAAAATAACGAACCAGCTGCATAGCATCATCCTTTAAAAAGGTACAGAGAGACCTAAAAGGGTGGGAAAGAGATGCGTTTACTTAAACGCGTCTATCCTTCTGCACCCTGACAACGCTCAGGGTGCTTTTTTTCGAGAAAAATATTAACGAAACGGAGTGAGTGATGTGAAGCATTTACTTGATATGACCTCTCTTACATTAGATGAAATTCATGAAATTTTACTGCAGGCTGAACGTTTTAGAAATGGAAAAAGTATTCAAAGACAGGAGCCAGTGTTTATAGCGAATCTTTTCTTCGAACCGTCAACCCGAACAAGGTTTAGCTTCGAGGTAGCAGAGAAGCGACTCGGATATGAGGTGTTGAATTTTGAAACGTCATCATCAAGCGTTCAAAAAGGGGAGACGCTATACGACACCATTAAAACCCTTGAATCTATAGGGGCAAGTGCTGTAGTCGTAAGGCACAAAGATGAGAAGTATTTCGAACCGCTACTTGAGAAAACGTCCATGTCCATCATTAATGCAGGCGATGGATGCGGGCATCACCCAACCCAATCGCTGCTAGATCTCCTCACGATTCGTCAAGAGTTCAAGCGATTTGAAGGTCTTAACGTTGTGATCGCTGGTGATATAAAGCACAGCAGGGTAGCGCGGTCAAATGCGAACGTATTAAGTAGGCTTGGCGCAAAAGTGAGTTTTTCGGGCCCACGTGAATGGCAAGATGAAACAATGAATGAATACCCATACGTCACAATGGATGAAGCGGTTGAACAGGCAGATGTCCTCATGCTACTCCGCATTCAAAATGAACGCCATGCAAGAAGAAGCGATACTGATTCCTACCTCCAGTCATTCGGCCTAACGGTAGAGCGAGAAAGACGTATGAAGAAACACAGCATTATCATGCATCCTGCGCCGGTCAATCGAGGCGTTGAAATTGAGACATCATTAGTGGAATGTGAACGCTCAAGAATTTTTAAGCAAATGGAAAACGGTGTTTATGTACGAATGGCCTGCTTGAACTTGGTCCTACAACCTACTAAGAAAGGAATGGTCGTGTAATGCTAATCCAAAACGCGAAACTACTTAATGAATCTGGAGAATTGATGGAGCGCGATGTTCTTATCAATCAAGAAGGTGAAATTGAAACAATCGCACAGAGCATTGAAAAGGGGGAGTACGAAACCTTTGATGCGAAAGGGAACCTCCTAGTTCCAGGGCTCGTTGATCTGCACGTGCACTTAAGGGAACCGGGAGGAGAGCATAAAGAAACGATTGAAACAGGTACTAAAGCAGCGGCGAAAGGCGGATTTACAACAATCGCAGCGATGCCGAATACAAGACCTGTCCCAGACAATGAAGAAACGATGCAAACGTTAATGAATCGAATCAAAGAAACGGCAAGTGTTCGCGTCCTACCATACGGAGCGATTACAACAAGACAGCTAGGTCAAGAGCTTACGAATTTTGAAGGGTTGAAAACAAACGGTGCGTTTGCTTTAACAGATGATGGCGTTGGTGTTCAAGATGCTGGAATGATGCTAGAAGCGATGAAGCGCGCGGCAGCTAGTAACCTAGCAATTGTTGCCCACTGTGAAGAAAATACGTTGATCAACGGAGGAAGCGTTCATGAAGGTTATTTCTCAAAAGAGAATGGACTAAATGGTATTCCATCGGTTTGTGAAGCGGTACATATTGCAAGAGACGTTCTGCTCGCTGAAGCAGCAGGCGTTCATTATCATGTTTGCCACATTAGTACGAAGGAGTCCGTTCGTACCGTACGCGATGCGAAGAGGGCTGGCATTAACGTAACAGCTGAAGTAACACCACATCATCTCCTTTTATCAGAAGATGATATACCGGGACTTGATACGCATTACAAAATGAACCCACCTCTTCGATCAAAAGAAGATCGAGAAGCCCTTATTGAAGGCCTGCTCGACGGTACAATTGACTTTATTGCAACGGATCACGCCCCTCATTCAGAAGGTGAAAAAGCACAGTCAATGGAAAAAGCGCCATTCGGCATAGTAGGACTGGAAACGGCTTTTCCGCTGTTATACACCCATTTTGTTGAGAAAGGGACCTTCACACTTAAGCAACTTGTGGATTGGTTAACGGTGAAACCTGCCCGTGCATTTGGACTTGAATACGGCACTCTAGAAATAGGCGCACTTGCAGATATGACAATTATCGATTTAACAGAGCAAATGGACATTAATCCAGAGTCATTTGTTTCGAAAGGAAAGAATACCCCATTTAATGGATGGACTTGTAAAGGATGGCCAACGGCAACAGTTGTAAATGGCAAACTCGTGTTTGAAAAGGGGAGCGATCAATGATGAGAAGACAGCTGATATTAGAAGATGGATCCGTTTTTGTAGGGAAAGCATTCGGTAGTGACATTGAGAAAAGTGGTGAGGTTGTTTTCAACACAGGCATGACGGGCTATCAGGAAATTTTGTCCGATCCATCCTATTGTGCTCAAATCGTAACGCTCACGTACCCGCTAATTGGAAACTATGGCATTAACCGCGATGATTTCGAATCGATTAATCCTTCTGTACACGGTCTTATTGTGAAAGAAGCAACAGAAGTACCGAGCTACTGGAGAAATGAAATGACGCTTGATGAATTGCTTCGTGTGAAAGGCATTCCTGGACTTGAAGGGATTGACACAAGGAAGCTGACAAAGCTGATTCGCTCGAATGGAACGTTAAAAGGAAAAATGTGTAGCATGGATGTTGATCCAGAGAAGATTGCGCGTGATCTAAGAGATACGCCATTGAAAAGGGACCAGGTACAGCAGGTATCCATTAAAGCACCTTATGCAAGTCCAGGTCGTGGATTCCGCATCGTTCTTGTCGATTTTGGAATGAAGCACGGCATTTTAAGAGAACTAACAAAACGGAAATGTGATGTTGTTGTTGTCCCATACAATACGTCGGCAGAAGAAATTCTGCGCCTAAACCCTGATGGCGTAATGCTAAGTAATGGCCCTGGCGATCCAAAAGATGTTCCTGAAGCAGTGGACATGATTAACGGCATTCTTGGTAAAATTCCGCTCTTTGGCATTTGCCTAGGTCACCAACTATTTGCCCTTGCTTGCGGAGCGGATTCAGAGAAAATGAAATTTGGTCATAGAGGATCCAATCACCCCGTAATGGATTTAACAACAAAACGCGTCGCGATTACTTCGCAAAATCATGGCTATACGATTGCGGCTGAAACGTTAGAGAATACGGACCTTGAAGTCACACATGTTGCCGTAAACGATGGTTCCATTGAAGGCGTCAAGCATAAGAATGAACCAGCTTTTAGTGTGCAATACCATCCAGAAGCATCACCTGGACCAGAAGATTCCAATGAACTTTTTGACGACTTTATCTCGATGATTACAACATTCAAGGGGGAAAAATCATATGCCTAAACGTACAGATATTAAGAAAATCCTTGTGATCGGATCTGGACCAATTGTCATCGGGCAAGCAGCAGAATTTGACTACGCAGGAACGCAGGCGTGTCAGGCGTTAAAAGAAGAGGGCTATGAAGTTATTCTAGTAAACTCAAATCCTGCAACAATTATGACGGATACCACAATCGCGGACGAAGTATACATCGAGCCACTAACGCTTGATTTTGTTAGCCGTATTATTCGAAAAGAACGACCAGATGCTCTTCTTGCAACACTTGGAGGGCAAACTGGACTGAATATGGCAATGGAATTATCAGAAGCGGGCGTTTTAAAAGACTATGAAGTAGAACTCTTGGGTACGAAACTTGATGCGATTCAGCAGGCAGAGGATCGTGATTTGTTTCGTACGCTCATGAATGAGTTAAACGAGCCAGTACCGGAAAGTGATATTATTCATAATCTCGAAGAAGCTTATCGATTTGTGAAGAGAATTGGATACCCGGTTATCGTACGTCCTGCCTATACGCTCGGTGGTACAGGCGGTGGAATCGTAAACAACGATGAAGAATTAGAAGAAATTGTTTCAAGTGGTCTAAAATACAGCCCGGTTACGCAGTGTCTTCTCGAAAAAAGTATTGCTGGGTTTAAAGAAGTCGAGTATGAAGTGATGCGAGATGGTCAAGATCAAGCGATCGTTGTATGTAACATGGAGAACATCGATCCTGTTGGAATCCATACAGGTGACTCCATCGTCGTAGCGCCGAGTCAGACCCTTTCTGACCGAGACTATCAAATGCTACGTAACGTAGCGCTAAAAGTCATTCGCGCACTAAAAATTGAGGGTGGCTGTAACATTCAGCTTGCGCTTGACCCATACAGCTTCCAATATTACATCATAGAAGTAAATCCCAGAGTTAGTCGTTCCTCCGCTCTTGCATCTAAAGCAACTGGCTATCCAATTGCCAAGCTTGCAGCGAAAATCGCGGTGGGGCTCTCTCTTTCGGAAATGAAAAACCCTGTTACAGGCAAAACATATGCAAGCTTCGAACCAGCTTTAGACTATGTTGTATCCAAGATTCCAAGATGGCCATTTGATAAATTCGAAAGTGCGAATCGTAAGCTAGGAACGCAAATGAAGGCAACAGGTGAAGTGATGGCAATTGGTCGTACGCTTGAAGAATCACTACTAAAAGCGGTTCGCTCTCTGGAATCGAACGTTAGTCATCTTACTATTCCTGAACTAGCTGACCTTGATGAAGAAACGATGGAGAAAAGAATTCGCTTTGCGGATGATGAGCGCATCTTCGTTGTTGCAGAAGCATTCAGAAGAGGAAAAACGATAAAAGAAATTCATGATTGGAGCAAAATTGATCATTATTTCCTCGTCAAAATGCAAGGGATCATTGAGCTTGAAAACAAGTTGAAAGAGAACAAAGGAAATCTCGATCTTTTGCTTGAAGCAAAGCAAAAAGGCTTCTCAGATCACATCATTGCAGCACTATGGGATCAAACGGAGCTTGAAATCTATGAACTACGAACGCGAGAAGCCATCCGTCCCGTTTACAAAATGGTTGATACGTGTGCGGGCGAATTTGAATCTGAAACGCCTTATTACTACTCCACTTATGAAGATGAGAATGAATCACTTGAAACACCAAAAGAGAGTGTGCTCGTCCTAGGTTCGGGGCCAATTCGAATCGGCCAGGGGATTGAATTTGATTACGCAACGGTGCACAGTGTTTGGGCCATTCGTGAAGCGGGTTATGAAGCCATTATCATTAATAATAACCCGGAGACTGTATCTACTGATTTCAGCATCTCAGATAAGCTTTATTTTGAACCATTAACTGTTGAAGACGTGATGCATGTGATTGATCTTGAGAAGCCTAAAGGCGTAGTCGTTCAGTTCGGAGGTCAGACGGCTATAAATCTAGCAGACGAACTATCAGCTCGAGGCGTGAAAATCCTTGGAACATCTTTAGAAGATATGGATCGAGCGGAGAATCGCGATAAATTCGAAATGGCTATGGCAGAGCTGAACATACCTCAACCAGAAGGGAAGACAGCTACTTCCGTTGATCAAGCAGTGGCCATTGCTGAGCGAATTGGTTATCCTGTCCTCGTTCGCCCATCCTATGTACTCGGCGGAAGAGCAATGGAAATTGTGTATAAGGAAAGCGAACTGCTTCATTACATGGAAAATGCCGTTAAGGTTAATCCGCAGCACCCAGTCTTAATCGATCGGTATTTGATGGGGAAAGAAATTGAAGTTGATGCGATCTCTGACGGAGAAACCGTATTTATTCCAGGTATTATGGAACACATCGAGCGTGCTGGGATTCACTCTGGGGATTCGATTGCAGTATACCCTCCGCAGAGCTTATCTAGTGAAGTGAAACAAACGCTCATTGATCAGACAATCGCTCTTGCGAGAGGTTTGAAGATCAAAGGTCTCCTTAATATCCAATATGTTATTCAAAATGAACAGGTGTATGTACTTGAAGTAAATCCCCGCTCAAGTCGGACGGTACCATTCTTAAGTAAAATTACTGGGGTACCAATGGCGAATCTAGCAACAAAAGTGATTCTAGGAGCATCGCTTGAATCACTTGGTTACGAAACAGGGTATGGAACAGAGCGAGACGATGTATATGTAAAAGTGCCGGTCTTCTCGTTTGCTAAACTGCGCCGCGTTGATATTACGCTCGGGCCTGAAATGAAATCAACAGGCGAAGTGATGGGTCGCGATTACACACTGGAGAAAGCTCTATATAAAGGGCTAGTTGCTTCCGGTATGAAGATTCCAACTCACGGCTCAGTGTTATTCACAATCGCGGACAAAGATAAAGAAGAAGCGATCGATCTTGTGAAGCGTTTCAATGCGATCGGCTATCACATTCTTGCGACAGAAGGAACAGCTCACATCATACGTGATCTTGGGATCCCAGTGACAGTCGTCAATAAAATTGGGGCAGAAAAGCCGAATTTACTACACGTCATTCGTGAAGGTCAGGCACAATTTGTTATTAATACGCTCACTAGAGGAAAGCAGCCGGCTCGTGACGGCTTCCGCATTCGAAGAGAGTCAGTTGAAAACGGAGTTGTGTGCTTTACATCTCTTGATACAGCAAGAGCTCTGCTTCGCGTTATTGAAACAATGACCTTTACAAGCACAAGCATGCCGAAGTTTCACGAAAAAGAAGTGGTTCGTTCATGAGGCAGTTAAAAACAGAGCTCGTGTCTCAAAAAGAAATTGCAGCTTCGATTTATGAAGCAGTTGTTTTCCATAAGGAAATTGATGAAAGCTTCCAACCTGGACAATTTGTTCATGTAAAAGCTGGCTTCGGGTCAGATCCACTTCTCAGAAGGCCGATTAGCATTTGTCATATTGATCCTAAAAGGCATGAGTTGACGATGATCTATCGTGCAGAAGGAAAAGGAACGAAAGTTTTATCTGAAATGGTGCCGGGTGTTGAAGTTGACCTCCTCGGCCCGCTCGGTAAAGGGTTTCCGGTTGAGAAAATAATGGAGGGAGATACGGCTTTGCTTGTAGGAGGCGGTATCGGCGTGCCTCCCCTTTATTATCTTTCGCAGGAATTAACGAAGCGCGGTGTCAATGTGAAGCACATAAATGGCTTTCAAACGAGTTCAGTTGTTTTTTATGAAGAGAAGTTTAAAACGTTAGGTCCTGTCACGATTACAACAGCGGATGGAACTCATGGGGAAGCAGGGTTTGTAACAAATCAGCTTGATATGGAAGCAGATTATCTCTTTGCCTGTGGGCCATCTCCAATGTTAAAAGCGCTAGAAAACTATCGCGCTAAAAAGGGTGTGTACCTCTCCCTTGAACAGCGAATGGGCTGTGGAATTGGTGCCTGTCTTGCATGCGTTTGTCATGTACAGGGGGATGAAACAGGCTTTGCTTATCGAAAAGTATGTAGCGACGGTCCGGTATTTCAAGCAGGGGAGGTTGTCCTATGAGCCGATTAGGAATTCAGCTGCCAGGTCTTGACTTAAAGAATCCGATTATGCCAGCTTCTGGGTGCTTTGGATTTGGTAGAGAATACAGTCAATTCTATAAACTGGATCAGCTTGGAGCCATTATGGTAAAAGCGACCACCAATGAGCCTAGATTCGGAAACCCTACACCTCGTGTAGCAGAAACGACGTCAGGCATGTTAAACGCTATTGGTCTCCAGAACCCGGGCCTTGAGCGTGTCATGGCAGAAGAATTACCATGGTTATCACAATTTGATGTGCCAATTATTGCGAATGTCGCAGGATCTACAATTGAAGATTATGTGGCCGTAGCTAAACGAATTTCTAAAGCACCGAACGTTCACGCGCTAGAGTTAAACATTTCTTGCCCCAATGTGAAGGAAGGCGGACTTGCATTTGGAACGGTACCAGAAACAGCATATGACGTAACCAAAGCTGTAAAAGATGTATCGTCAGTTCCTGTTTACGTCAAGCTCTCACCGAACGTGACAGATATTGTACAAATGGCAAAAGTAGTTGAACGTGCTGGAGCGGATGGGTTGACGATGATCAACACGCTTCTCGGAATGCGAATTGACTTGAAAACAGGTAAGCCAATCCTTGCGAATGGGGCTGGTGGCTTATCTGGTCCTGCTATTAAGCCTGTTGCCATTCGTATGATTCATCAAGTAAGTCAACAGGTGAATATCCCGATTATCGGAATGGGCGGGGTCCAGACGCCTGAAGATGTGATGGAATATTTTCTTGCTGGAGCGAGCGCTGTGGCGGTTGGAACAGCAAACTTCGTTGACCCATTCACATGCCCTAACATTATTGACTCTTTACCACCATTGCTGGATGAGTTAGGTGTTCACCATATTTCAGAGCTTACGGGAAGGAGTTGGAAAACGGAATGGAATCTTCAATCATCCTCGCATTAGATTTTTCTAGAAAAGATGAGCTAGATGATTTCCTTGCGCTATTTGAGCATGAAAAGCTTTTCGTTAAAGTTGGTATGGAAGCTTACTATCAACATGGACCAAAGCTAGTAGATGAATTAAAGCA
Source organism: Anaerobacillus sp. 63XJN7_5_ISO-PGPR-S23-430 (assembly GCF_056173695.1). Taxonomy (NCBI): domain Bacteria; kingdom Bacillati; phylum Bacillota; class Bacilli; order Caryophanales; family Bacillaceae; genus Anaerobacillus; species Anaerobacillus sp. 63XJN7_5_ISO-PGPR-S23-430. Next base: position 1,783,935 of record NZ_CM149686.1, read on the forward strand.
GCAGGGTCATGATGTTTTTCTTGATTTGAAACTTCATGATATTCCAAATACCGTCCAAAAGGCGATGAAAGGATTAGCCGGTCTTGGTGTTGATTTGATCAATGTTCATGCTAGTGGGGGATCGCGTATGATGAAGGCGGCCATAGAAGGGCTTGAATCAGGTACGAGCTCAGGGCAAAAGCGCCCGCTTTGCATCGGCGTTACGCAATTAACAAGTACGTCAGAAGAGATGCTTCGAAAAGAATTGCAAATCACTGGAAATATGAAGAATAGCGTTGTTTCTCTCGCCAATCTTGCAAGAGAAAGTGGGCTTGATGGTGTTGTGAGCTCAGCTCTCGAGGTTCCGATGATAAAAGAAGCTTGTGGCGATCGTTTTCTAACTGTAACTCCTGGAATTAGACTCGAAGGGGATATGGCTGGTGATCAAAACCGCGTCTGCTCACCAAAGAAAGCACGGTCTCTAGGAAGTGATTTCATTGTCGTAGGACGCAGCGTAACTGGAGCGAAGAATCCATTAGCGGCATATGACATACTAAAATCTGAATGGAGGAATTCATATGAAATCAATCGCTAAAGCCTTATTGGAAATTGAGGCAGTGAGTCTACAGCCGAATAATCCTTTTACGTGGTCCTCAGGCTTATTGTCACCAATTTACTGTGATAACCGTTTAACACTTTCATATCCAAAGGTAAGAAAAGAAATTGCCCAGGGGCTTGCTACTATGGTGAAGGAAAAATACCCTGATGCAGAAGTGATTGCTGGAACAGCAACAGCGGGGATTCCTCATGCAGCGTGGGTAAGCGACGTATTAGATTTACCAATGGTTTACGTTCGGGGAAGCGCAAAGGGGCATGGAAAAGGGAATGTTATTGAAGGAAAAGTAGATGAAGGCCAAAAAGTTGTGGTAATTGAAGATTTGGTTTCAACTGGTGGCAGTGCCATTGATGCTGTGAAGCAATTACAATCTTCCGGAGCGAATGTTCTTGGTGTGGCCGCGATCTTTACATATGGGATGAAAAAAGGGGCAGAGCAGTTCGCTGCTGAACGAATTGCCTGGGATACCCTTACCAATTTCGATGAATTGTTAACAAGCGCCGTTGAAACAGGTATGATTGAGGAAAGAGAGGTTCAATCACTGCTTCACTGGCGCGACAATCCATCTTCAACAGAATGGTTGGAGCAGTTGAAAGATCTCTCCGTTTAGGAGGGGTAAGATGAGAAAAATGCAAGGAGAAGAGTTCGATTCGCTCGTATCCTTTTTTGATGATATGGCTCGAACAAAATGGCTTGGAGCTGTTCACGATGAATTAAAACAAGCTTCAGGATCATGGGAAGGGAAGTCCGTTCTAGATGTAGGGTGTGGAACAGGAAGACTCCTTCTTCGTGGCGTCGAGGAAGCGAGTATGCTGACAGGTGTTGATTTATCATCGGAAATGGTGAAGGCAAGTAAACAGAATTTCTTCTTTTTAAATCGAGCGAATAAAAGTCACTTTTCAGAAGATGACGCATGCAATCTTTCGTTTGACGATGACACGTTTGATTTGTCTCTATCAACGTGCGTTATGTTCCTTTTACCAGAGCCAGAAGCAGGTATGAAAGAAATGATGCGGGTTACAAAAAAAAGCGGTAGGATTGTTATGTTAAATCCATCTCTTCAAATGAACCAAATGGCTGCATTCGAGTATGCAAAAAAGCATGGAATGAGCGGTTTTGAACAAACATCACTGTTAAAGTGGTCGAACGTTTCCACGAAAAGACATCGCTATACACCAGAACAGCTAAGCGAGAAGCTGAAAGGGCTTGGTGCGAAGGAAACGAAGCATGTAGAAGTGCTTGATGGGCTAGCGATTATTACGGTTGCAGTCTTATAACAAATGACTGTTTTCGAAAGCAGTGTTACTGAGCGGGGGAATTTCCGCTCCAATCAGCGAAGTGTGATTCTTTATACAATTTTTTCAAAAGCTACAATCTCTGAGAATAAAGCCTAATAAATAAAAGGTTCCCGCTAGTTACTTTAGCAGGAACCTTTTTGTTGTGAAAAGGTTAATTTCTATTTTGATTTTCGGCAGAGTCAAATATTAATAATGTTCTCTAACATAATCATAATATAGGATGTTGAATAATTGTAAATTTCATAACGATATTATTAAAGTTTTTACGGTTATTTACTTTATTGTAATAAATAAAACAAAAATTTACAAAAAGATTAAGCTATGGTAATCTAGTGAATTGAGTCCTCATATGTTATAAAAAGGGTTTTATGCCAAAAAGATAGTTGAATTAATTGTATAAAATACCCTAATAAGAACCAACATGAAAATCGATAGTGATTTTGAAAAAATGGAGTATAACAGTGAACTCAAAATCATAGATAAAGGTGAAATGTCATGAAAAATAAAATATCAATTATCATTCCTGTGTACAATACAGAAGTTTACTTGGAAAATTGTATTGAATCATTAATCAATCAAGCCTATTCTAATTGGGAGGCTATTTTGATTAACGATGGATCAACGGATAATAGTCAATCGATTATTAGTAATTATGAAAAACAAGATTCTCGAATAAAATCCATAGATTTAAAAGTTAATAAAGGAGTAGCGCATGCCCGAAACACTGGATTAGATGTGGCGACAGGAGAGTTTATCTACTTTTTAGATAGTGACGATAGTTTAGATCAATATGCTCTAGGTCTTCTTATTAGCAACATCACCCATCATGAAGTTATATTTGGTTCATTCAACAAACAAAATAAAAAAGCCAACCTCACTTTACCTGTTAAACATCGAATTAAATATTCAAAATCTAAATTTCGAAATGAATCTGTACTTAATCGATTGTTTAGACGTACGTTAGTTGATGAACTAAATCTACGTTTTGATGAGGACTACAGATACTATAGTGATTTAACCTTTTTGTTACCTCTCCTTGACTATTTCAAAACCGTACCTACGATAACAGGCTATATTTATAAAAAACAATGGCGAAAAGACCCAGATTCTCCCGAGTCATTAACACAACACGATGACGTAGCTAAAATAAAAGAATATGTGGAGAGATTTCATAAACTAACAGAAGTGTACTCAGAGAATCCAAAAGCCATTAAATTTCTATGCAATCAGTTCGTTTCTTATTATTGTCAATACGTGATCTTCGTTCTTCAAGAACAAGACATCTATTCAGAAGTTCTCGAGGATTTATCGTCAGTCGTCCAATTTATAGATACCCATTCTTATTCTAGAAGAATTAGTTTCTTTATTAAAAGAGAGCTAAAAGCGATCAGAAATAAAGATGAGAAAAAGCTTAGGAAGCTACTGAAACTGCATAAAGTTTTAAGAATAACTTCAAGATCATTAAAAGGTCGCCAAAAACTTTATCGAACGTTATACAACTATGTATTTACTAAGCTACCAATGCAAAACAAAACAATCGTATTTGAAAGCTTCTTAGGAAAAAATTATTCAGATAGTCCTAAAAACATTTATGAAGAGCTCATTAACGAAAATAAGGACTATAATTATATTTGGGTTTTCGCTAAACCAGGTAAAGAAATACCGGGTAATGCTAAGCAAGTGAAACGACTATCATTAGCTTATTTCTATTACATGGCGCGGGCAAAATATTGGGTTTCGAATTCTCGAATTCCAAAAGCTTTAAAGAAACGAGAGGGAAATATCTACCTTCAAACGTGGCATGGCACACCATTAAAGAAACTAGTGTTTGATATGAATGATGTTCATTCAGCCAATCCAAATTATAAAGCAGACTTTTATGAACAATCTAGAAGATGGGATTATTTAATTTCAGCAAATTCTTATTCCAGTGAGATATTTCAGCGAGCGTTTAAATTTAACAATCGCATGTTTGAATATGGCTATCCTAGAAATGATATATTACACAGTGATAACAAAACACACCTTATGGAAAGATTTAAAACGCAGTTAAATATTCCATTAGATAAAAAGGTCATATTATATGCACCTACTTGGCGCGATGACGAATTTTATAAACCTGGTCAATACAAGTTTTCGTTAAGATTTGATCTTGAGCGATTGCAAGAAGAATTAGGTGATGAGTATGTGGTGCTTCTTCGCACACATTACTTTATAGCCGATCATCTTAATACTGAAGATTTTGAAGGATTTGCTTTCAATGTTTCTAAGTATGATGATATCTCAGAATTATATCTCATAGCCGATATCTTAATCACAGATTATTCATCCGTGTTTTTTGACTATGCAAACTTGAAACGACCAATTCTTTTCTTCACATATGATTTAGAAAAATATCGTGATACCTTAAGGGGATTTTATATTGATATGGAGTCTGAATTACCTGGGCCGTTAGTGTTTACAAACGATGAGATTATTGATTCGATTAAAAACATTGATCAGGTAAAAGAACAATATCAAGCGAAATATGATCTATTCTATGATCGTTTCTGTGGGTGGGAGCATGGAGATGCTTCTAAGAAAATTTCTGGAGAAGTATTCAGCTGATACTCTGAACTTCTAACTCAATATAGAAGATTAATCTAGGTGAAATTGAGTACTCCTGGTAATAGAAGAAATCTTTTAGTATGAATAAAAAAGAAGGGCTGATCGCTATACAATTGCGATCAGCCCTTCTTTCGTTATGAATTTGAAATTACTTCTTCATCCTAAATATCAAATCCTGATCTGGTGTTACATAAAGAGTGTTTTGTTGATCATATGTCACAAACCCTGGCTTGGCGCCGTTTGGTTTTTTGACATGACGTACTTCGGTATAATCAACCGGCACTGAACCAGATTCGCGTGCTTTACTGAAATAGGCGGCAAGGTTGGCGGCTTCAAGGAGCGTTTCCTCCGTGTATTCTTTACTTCGAATCACCACGTGAGATCCCGGAATATCCTTCGTATGAAGCCACGTTTCTCCTCGAGCAGCAAGCTTATTCGTTAAATACTCATTTTGCTTGTTGTTCTTCCCAACGAGTATTTCCGTACCATCTGACGAGACGTAAGCGTCAAGCTGAGGTTTCGTTGGTTTGGATTTCTTCTTTTTACGACGTTTCTTAATGTATCCTTCTTCTTCAAGCTCTTCACGTATCTCCTCTATGTCACGTGGGGAGGCCGAGGTTAATTGTTGAATCAGCTGTTCCAGATATGCGATTTCTTGATGGGCCATTCTGATTTGTTCTTCAAGAACAGAGATCGAATTCTTCGCTTTACTGTATCTTTTGAAATAGGCTTGAGCGTTTTCAGAAGGTGTTTTCTGAGGATTCAGCTCAATAAGAACTGTTCCACCATCTTCATCATAATAGTTGATCACTTCTACCTTTTTATCCCCGCGCTTCACCATATGCATGTTTGCTGTCAACAGCTCGCCAAGTAGTTGATACGTATCGGCTTCTTGTGCCTGCTGAATCGTACGAGTGATCTTTTGAATTTTCTTCTCGTTTTTCTTTAATTCATTTGAAAGAAAACGCTCTAGATCATTCGATTGCTGCTTTACGCGGTCTCTGTCAGCTTTTCCATAATAGAAGCGGTCGAGCAGTTCGCTAGCAGATTCAAATTCTCTTTTTTCTCCTGATAAGTGAGACAGCTCAACAACAGAGAAGAATTCTTTCGCTTCTGTTACCATTTGTGGCTTGTAGTGATGCTGCTCTAGCTCTTGGAAGACATCAAAGAAAGCTTCCGGTAGAGTTGTACGGTTAGCTAGTCCTGCCCTGTGAATCACTTCTTTTGCGATCAGTGGTGAAAGTCCACCGAAAGCTTGAACGAGCTGCTGGCTTAGTTTACCTGCATTGAAATCAATTTGTCTTAGAAAATCGTCTCTCGTTAAGCCGAACGGAGAAATTTTGTTCTGTGCAGGAGGTGCAATATAATCCTGCCCTGGAAGAACCGTTCGGTGTCTGTTTACAGACGGTGAAAGATGCTTAATGCTATCTAAAATCATATTTGATTCGTTAAGTAAAATAACGTTACTATGACGCCCCATAATTTCAGCTACTAACGTTCTTGTTGTTAAGTCACCAAGATCATTACGTGCTTTAAATGTGACGTGAATGATGCGTTCATTTTCGATTTGTTTAATCTCTTCTACAATACTACCTTCTAAGTGCTTACGAAGAAGCATGCAGAACATTGGAGGCTCCTTTGGATTTGCATAGGATTCCTGTGTTGTTTGAATTCTTGCATAAGATGGATTCGCCGATAATAACAGCTGATGATTTTTACCACCTGAACGAATAACAAGTAATAAATCAGTTGCATAAGGCTGATAGATCTTCGTAACTCGTCCACCTTTTAACAATTCATTTGTTTCGTGTGCAACGGCTCTCATTACCATACCGTCAAAAGACATATTGTTCACCTACATTCCTATCAATAGACATTATTCTTAGTATAGCATTTTTTTGAGCTTGTCTGAATATAGATGAATTATTAGGGAGATTACGTGCAGGATCGGGGTGGGGAAAATGAACTGGTATAACATGACAAAAGCGGAAGTGAAAGAGGAATTAGAGACAAGCGATGAAGGGATTAGCTCAAAAGAAGCGGTGCAAAGAAGAAAGACATTTGGATTAAATCAGCTCGATGAAGTAGAAAGGCCATCAATGATTTTAATCTTCTTAGCCCAATTTAAAGATTTTATGGTCGTTGTGCTTCTTGCAGCTACGTTGATTTCCGGTTTACTTGGAGAGTATCTCGATGCCATTGCTATTATCCTAATCATTTTAATGAATGGGATACTCGGCTTTGTTCAAGAGCGAAAGGCAGAGAAGTCTCTCCAAGCATTAAAACAGTTGTCATCTCCAAAGATGAGGGTCCTTCGTGATGGAGAATGGACAACAATTCAAGCTTCAGAAGTTGTTATCGGAGATATGGTACGAATGGAAAGTGGAGATCGAATTGGAGCAGATGTGCGATTCTTTTCTTGTCAGGGCTTGCTTATTGAAGAATCCGCCTTGACGGGGGAGTCATTGCCAGTGAACAAGCATCCAGAGCCGATCCCGGATGAACATCCAGGGCTAGGGGATCAGCACAATATGGGATTCATGGGCACGCTCGTTACAAAGGGAAAAGGGATTGGCATTGTAACAGCAACAGGAATGAAGACCGAAATGGGAAAGATCGCTCACTTAATTCAATCAGCGGATACGATGGAAACGCCTCTTCAACATCGACTCGAACAGCTGGGTAAAATCTTAATCGCAGCAGCGCTTATGCTTACAGCGTTAGTCGTGGTCCTTGGGATCATTCAAGGACGCGATGTGTATAGCATGTTTTTAGCTGGTGTATCGCTTGCTGTGGCAGCAATTCCTGAGGGATTGCCAGCGATTGTGACCATTGCGCTTGCGATCGGCATGCAGAGAATGAGTAAACGGAAAGCGATTGTTCGTAAACTACCGTCTGTTGAAACACTTGGATGTGCGACAGTCATTTGTTCTGATAAGACAGGAACACTTACACAAAATAAAATGATGGTTACAAAACTGTGGGCTGGAGGGGAAACGTGGGATGTGACCGGATCGGGTTATTCTCCTTACGGTGACTTTTTTAAAGGAAATACGCGTGTTTACTCAGATGATGAACGGTCTTTAAAGCAACTTCTGACGTTTGGTCTTCTCTGTAGTAATGCAAGAGTGATAGAGAAAAAGGGTGAATATGTACTTGATGGAGACCCAACTGAAGGAGCGCTTGTTGCTGCTGCGATGAAGGCTGGGTTAACAGAGGATGTAAGAGAAGAAGAGTTTACCATCATTCAAGAGTTTCCATTTGATTCTAATCGGAAAATGATGAGTATGATTGTGGAAGATTCTTCTGGTAAACGCTATGTTATTGCCAAAGGGGCACCAGATATTGTTTTAAAGCAATGTGAATCAGTTCTATGGAGTGAGAAGAAAGCGCCATTACGCAAAAGCTATGAGAAACAAATTCAAGAGCAGCTTGATACGTTTGGTAGTTTAGCTCTAAGAACTATTGCAGTTGCTTTTAAACCGATACAAAATGAAGAGAATATGCTACATAGCGTTCAGGCTGAATCTCGTTTAACATTTGTCGGTTTAGAAGGTATGATTGATCCTCCACGGGAAGAAGTAAAGCAAGCTGTTGCAGATTGTAAAACAGCAGGCATCAAAACGATCATGATCACAGGGGACCATGTGACAACCGCAAAAGCGATTGCTCTTAACCTGGGGATTCTACCAGAGCGTGGCAAAGTAATGGAAGGAAGTAAGCTATCGACATTGACAGTAGAAGAACTCGAAAATCAAGTTGAAGACATCTATGTTTTTGCTCGTGTGTCGCCTGAACATAAATTAAAGATTGTAAAAGCCCTCCAAAATAAAGGGCATGTTGTCGCAATGACAGGGGATGGAGTAAATGATGCTCCGGCTATTAAGGCATCTAATATCGGCATTGCAATGGGACAAACAGGAACGGATGTTGCAAAAGAATCGTCATCGCTCATTTTAAGTGATGATAATTTTGCTACGATACGAGACGCAGTTGAAGAAGGAAGAAACATATACGAGAATATTAGAAAATTCATTCGCTATTTATTAGCATCTAATGTAGGCGAAATTCTCGTCATGCTATTTGCTATCTTGCTCATGCTGCCGCTTCCTCTCGTACCCATTCAAATACTATGGGTGAACCTCGTCACAGACGGGTTGCCAGCAATGGCTCTTGGACTTGATCCTGCAGAGGGTAACGTCATGAAGCGAGACCCGCGCAAGCCGAAAGAAGGCGTATTTGCAAGGGGGTTAGGTTGGAAAATCATTTCTAGAGGGATTATGATCGGAGCATGTACATTAGCAGCGTTTATGATCTGTTACAATGAAAACCCAAATGACCTCGTTCAAGCGCAAACTGTAGCTTTTTCAACGCTCGTTCTTGCGCAATTAATCCATGTTTTTGACTGTCGAAGCGAACGGTCGATTTTTCACCGAAATCCATTTGAGAATAAAGCGTTGGTTCTTGCTGTCCTATCTTCCGTTGGCTTGCTTCTGGCAGTAATCTACTATGAACCATTACAACCGATTTTCCATACAACTTATTTATCAATGAGAGAATGGATGTTAATATTAGTCTTCTCAAGCATTCCAACATTTCTTCTGGCTGGAACAACACTCTTTAGAAGAAAACATAGCAGAGGGTAGCCCCCTCTGTTTTTCTGTTGTAGCACGTATAGTCGAGAGAGATATCCCTTTGTTTCGGTTTGATGAAGTGGTACAATTGGTTAGAATAGCTAATGGATGTGATAATATGGTTAAGAGCATGACCGGGTTTGGCAGAGCGTCAAATGTATATGAGGGTGTTCAAGTAACAATCGAAATGAAGTCTGTGAATCACCGCTACTTTGATGGAACATTTCGCATGCCAAAAGCAGTCTTTCATCTAGAGGGTAGGATGAAGCAGGCGATTCAGAGCTATGTCAGTCGTGGCAAAATCGAACTTTATTTAACCATCGATGGAGCTGATTTCCAATCATCTAATGTTCAAGTAGATTGGCACTTGCTAGATCAATACATAACGATTTTGAAACAAGCTACAGAACGCTATCATTTGAAAGAAGATTTGTCAGCTTCTACCATGATGAATCTGAATGTTTTTCAAGTGAATGAAAAGGAGCATAACATCGATCAGCTTGAGGAATCGATTTTTTATACGCTAAATCAAGCTATTCATAAGCTCGTTGAGATGCGTCAGATCGAAGGAAAGGCACTTGATCAAGATATACGCCAAAAACTTGCGAACATGAATGATCAAATGACTTCTATTTCACACCTTTCTCATGAAGTAACAACAGTTTTTAAGAACAGGATCCGCACAAAGCTTGAAAGTTTTAAAGAATTAGATGAAGTGGATGAAGCCCGGATATTATCTGAAGTAGCTTTTCTTGCAGATAAAGCGAGTATAGATGAAGAAATCATCAGGCTCCGTAGTCATCTGGCCCAATTCCATGATATTCTTAGTAGTGATGGTGTCGTTGGAAGGAAACTTGATTTCTTAGTACAGGAAATCAATAGGGAGCTGAATACGATCGGTTCCAAGTCTCAACACCATAAGATCAGCCAGCATATTGTTGATCTTAAGAGCGAAGTGGAAAAGGTTCGTGAACAGGTTCAAAATATTGAATAGCCTGAACGCTTTGTTTAAAATCACCTTACTGGTGTAAAAATAGAATCGTGATTCCTGGGAGGAACGACCATGAGTATTAAATTAATCAATATCGGATTCGGAAACATTGTGAATGCGAATCGAATTGTCTCAATTGTTAGTCCAGAATCGGCACCAATCAAACGAATCATTACTGTTGCAAGGGACCGCAATATGCTTGTGGATGCAACATACGGACGAAGAACACGAGCTGTTATTATCTCTGATAGCGACCATGTTATTCTTTCGGCAGTCCAGCCTGAAACAGTAGCTCAGCGTCTAGTAAACAAAGACGAGCTTTCAGACGAGTAGCATCAATTAAGTGGAGGTAAGTATGGAAAAAGAACGTGGATTGTTAATTGTTCTATCAGGCCCATCTGGTGTCGGAAAAGGAACAGTCAGAAAAGCATTCATGCAAAATGCGGCTGAAGTACAGTATTCGATTTCTGTTACAACCCGTAAACCGCGTGAAGGTGAAGTGAACGGCGTCGATTATTTCTTTAAATCTCATGAAGAATTTGAAGAGATGATCGAAAATAATAAGCTACTCGAATATGCCCATTACGTTGGCAATTATTACGGTACGCCTGTTGACTATGTGGAAGAGACATTGCAGTCAGGTAGAGATGTGCTACTTGAAATTGAAGTTCAGGGAGCAAAGCAAGTACGAAAGCATTTTCCTGAAGGAGCTTTCATTTTCTTAATGCCTCCTAGTTTGACAGAACTTAGAAATCGCATCGTAAACCGCGGTACGGAATCAAATGATTTAATTGATAACCGTATGGGCGTAGCGAAAGAGGAAATCGAATTGATTGATGAATACGATTATATCGTTGAAAATGATCAAGTTGAATTAGCTTGCGAGCGAATTCGTGCTATTATTACAGCAGAGCACCTTAGACGTGATCGTCTTGCACATAAATATAAGAATGTAACGGAGGTTTAATTATGATTTTATACCCATCGATTGACTCACTAATGGATCGCATTGATTCAAAGTACACACTTGCAACACTTTCAGCTAAGCGTGCACGCACGATTCAACAAACTGGTAATGTTTATGTTGATCGTCCAAAGTCCGTTAAGGCTGTTGGCAAAGCGCTTGAAGAAGTGCTTGATGGCAAACTACTTGCTGATGGAATGATAGAAGACTGATTAAGAAGTAACAACCTATGAGAATAGGTTGTTATTTTTTTCTTGATTCTATAGAGAGAATTCCATTACGATCGCTATAATTATCAAGGTTGCGATATTTATATTATGTTAACTAATAAGATGGAAGGTGAATCTGGTGAGTTTCAAAGGGAAGAAAATTTTGCTTTGTGTGAGCGGTGGAATTGCGGTGTTTAAAGCAGCGGCACTTACGAGCAAGCTGTATCAAACAGGCGCAGAAGTAAAAGTGTTAATGACAGATTCAGCGACTGAATTCGTAACGCCGTTAACATTCCAAACGTTATCACGAAATGATGTGTATCGAGATACGTTCGAAGAAAAAGATCCAGCTTCAGTTGCTCATATTGATCTGGCAGATTGGGCCGATCTCGTCTTGATTGCCCCTGCAACAGCGAACATGATTGGTAAGCTAGCTAATGGAATTGCAGATGACATGATGTCCACCACATTACTTGCTACAGAGGCACCTATCTTTGTAGCCCCTGCCATGAACGTTCATATGTACGATCATCCAGCGGTGAAAAAGAATATGGATGTACTTCGCTCCTTCAACTGTCATTTTCTTGAGCCAGGAGAAGGTTTACTCGCGTGCGGTTACGTTGGCAAAGGTCGGATGGCGGAACCAGAAGACATTCTCTCAACGCTCGAAACATATTTTCAAGAGGATGTAGGGGACTTGTCTGGAAAGAAAGTTATCGTTACAGCAGGCCCAACTCGTGAAGCGGTTGACCCCGTTCGTTACTTTACAAATTATTCATCCGGGAAAATGGGCTTTGCTCTAGCCGAGCAGGCCGCGAAACGTGGCGCAGATGTCACGCTTGTAGCAGGTCCTGTTACGTTAACGACTCCTGAACGAGTTGAACGTATAGATGTGATAACAGCTGAAGAAATGTACCAATCTGTCCTGTCAGCTTCTGCGGATGCTAATGTGATCATTAAGGCAGCTGCAGTTGCTGATTACCGTCCTTCTATGGTCTCTACTGAGAAAATGAAGAAGTCAGATGATGATATGGTCATTGAAATGGAGCGAACAAAAGATATTTTATGGACCCTTGGACAGCAGAAAAAGGATCAAATACTCGTCGGCTTTGCTGCTGAGTCAGAGCGGTTAGATGAATATGCTCTAAAGAAGCTAGAAAAGAAAAACCTTGATCTTATCTGCGCGAATAACATTAAAGCGGTGGGAGCAGGTTTTGACAAAGATACAAACGTGATGACGCTCCTTAGAAAAGATGGTGAGCGAGTAGATCTTCCATTACAGTCAAAACATGAAGCGGCAAATCGTATATTGGATGAAGTGATACGTCTGGACGTGACACATTCATGATCGCTAAAGTTATCGTTGACGTACCAGCAAATCAAACTGATCGCATGTTTGATTATGCTATTCCTGAAGAATGGGAGGAAATGATCGAGCCTGGAATGAGGGTTGTCGTTCCTTTTGGACCAAGAAAAATTCAGGGGTTCGTTATCTCTGTCGTAAGTGAATCAGAACATGCAAAATTGAAGGAAATAAGTGAAGTGAAAGATGTTACACCAGTGTTGACAAAAGAATTACTTGATCTTGGATTCTGGCTAACTGAAAAAGCACTTTGCTATGCCGTATCGGCTCTTCAAGTTATGTTACCTGCAGCGATGAAAGCGAATGTAACGAAATCAGTTGTGCTCGGAAGCCGTTCGAATGAAGCGGCACCATGGCATCGTATGCTCACTTCTTCAAACGTTGTGAAGTGGGAAGACTTTCTTTCCCACTTTAGCCATAAGGAGTTAAATCGAGCTATCAAAAATGATGAGCTCGAAGTACGATATGATGTGAAAGAGAAAACGGCACCGAAAACAATCCTTTCTGTTTCCGCGGCTCTTAGTGAGGCTCAACTTCAAAGCGAAAAAGAACAAATGGGTAACCGTGCGTTGAAACAGCAGGAAATTATTCAGCACTTTATTCAATATGAAGGCGCGGTTTCTTATAAAGAGCTCATGGATATGCTCGATACTACCCGGTCTACAATCAAATCGCTTGTATCAAAAGGGATATTAAAGGAAGAAGAAGTGGAGCTTTATCGTGATCCTTATAAGGGTCGAGAGTTTACACCTTCAACTGCTCTGGAGCTAACTGATCTCCAAGAACAAGCGATTACGCCAATTCTTCATAGCATTGAAAATCGTCATCACGAGACGTTTCTCATTCATGGCGTAACAGGGAGCGGGAAAACAGAGATCTATTTGCAATCGATTCATCGTGTGCTCGAACAAGGTAAAGAGGCAATTGTCCTCGTCCCTGAAATCTCATTAACACCACAAATGGTGACCAGATTCAAAAGTCGATTCGGTTCAGAAGTCGCTGTTTTACATAGCGGTCTTTCTCGAGGAGAAAAGTACGATGAATGGCGTAAGATTCATCGGAAAGAAGTGAAAGTAGTTGTTGGAGCACGTTCGGCGGTTTTTGCGCCTTTTACGAATCTTGGCATCATTATTATTGATGAGGAGCATGAGAGTAGCTACAAACAGGAAGAAAACCCAAGGTATCATGCGAGAGATGTAGCTATTAAGCGCGGAGACCACTACGCGTGTCCCGTCGTACTAGGCAGTGCTACACCGTCACTCGAATCTTATGCAAGAGCGTCCAAAGGTGTCTATACTCTCCTTGAATTATTAGAAAGGGTAAACAAGCAGGCAATGCCTGCTGTGTCTATTGTCGATATGAGAGAAGAATTGCGAGCCGGCAACAGGTCGATGTTTTCGAATGATCTTTATGACAAATTGAAAGACCGCCTGGAAAAAAAGGAGCAAACGGTTCTCTTTTTAAATCGAAGAGGATATTCAACATTCATCATGTGTCGGGACTGTGGGTATGTGGCGGAATGTCCTCATTGCGATATTAGCTTAACGTATCACAAAATCAATGGAACAATGCGATGCCACTATTGTGGCCATGAAGAACCCTTTCCAAGCCGCTGTCCTGAATGTGAAAGCGAGCATATTCGCTTCTTTGGGACAGGCACTCAGCGAGTGGAAGAAGAACTAACGAAAATTCTTCCGGAAGCTCGGGTAGTTAGAATGGACGTTGATACGACAAGGAGAAAAGGAGCGCATGAGAAGCTCCTGAACCAATTTGGAGAAGGAAAAGCCGATATTCTACTTGGTACTCAAATGATCGCAAAAGGTCTTGATTTTCCGAACGTAACGCTCGTTGGTGTTTTAGCGGGTGATGCAATGCTCCATCTACCTGATTTTCGTGCTTCTGAGAAAACGTTCCAACTTCTCACGCAAGTTAGTGGTCGTGCCGGGCGTCACTTGCTTCCGGGAGAGGTAATCGTTCAATCATACACGCCCGAACATTACAGTATTGAAATGGCAGCTGATCATGACTACCAGTCGTTTTATAAGCGTGAGATGCTAACAAGAAAACAATTTGGCTATCCGCCGTTTTACTTTCTTGCCATGGTGAACGTCTCACACGAAGAGCTAACGAAAACGGTTGATGTGACTGAGAAAATTGCGGGCTATTTAAAGGATCATTTATCCAAAGCTAGTGTGGTTCTCGGTCCTGTTGCTTCACCTATCCCGCGGATCAAAGATAGATATCGTTATCAATGCATGATAAAATACAAAACTGAACCGAACTTACATCATCATTTAAAAGAAATCCAAAAGCACTTTTCGAAGGAAATTAGCCGCGGAGGACTGCAGCTGTCCATTGATACCCAGCCTTATATGATGATGTAGAATGTGAAAGGGAGTATATGAGTGGCTATTAGAGATATTGTATTGCACCCGAATGAGGTGCTTGAAGTGGAATGCGCGCCTGTCGAGCATTTCGATAAAGAATTGCATCAGTTGCTTGATGATATGTTTGAGACAATGTATCAAGCAGATGGAGTGGGTCTAGCTGCTCCGCAAATTGGCATTAAACAGCAAGTCGCAGTTGTTGATACGAGAGAAGAAGAAGCATTAGAATTAATCAATCCTAAGGTCGTGAAGGCTTCTGGTAAAGAGGTGGATCTTGAAGGTTGTTTAAGTTTTCCTGGACTGTTTGGAGAAGTAGAACGCCCGTATACGATCACACTAAAAGCCCAAAATCGTTTTGGACGTGAATTCAAACTGAAAGCAGAGGGGTTCTTTGCGAGAGCGATTCAGCATGAAATCGACCATCTTCATGGCGTGCTCTTTACTGAGAAAGTTATTCGGTATGTCGATCCTGAACAGGAAGGAGAGAGTGAGTAACGATGACGAAAATTGTATTTATGGGTACACCGGATTTTTCAGTTCCTGTCCTTGATATGCTTGTAGAGGAAGGTTATAGCATTGTTGGCGTAGTGACACAACCAGATCGTCCAAAAGGCAGAAAAAGAGTGCTTACACCTCCTCCTGTTAAGGTGGCTGCAGAAAAGCATGGACTTCCGGTGTTACAACCTGAGAAAGTGAAAGACCCTGCACAGCTTCAGCCTATTCTAGAATTAGAACCTGATTTGATTGTAACGGCTGCATTTGGACAAATTCTACCAAAACAGCTGCTTGATGCTCCGAAGTACGGTTGTATTAATGTTCATGCGTCATTGCTACCTGAGCTTCGCGGAGGCGCACCGATTCATTACTCCATCCTTCAGGGGAAAAAAGAAACAGGCATTACGATCATGTATATGGTTGAGAAATTGGACGCAGGCGATATCCTAACACAGTCCGTTGTCCCTATTGAAGAACGTGACAATACTGGAACACTTCATGATAAATTAAGTGCTTCAGGCTCTGAGCTTTTGAAAGAAACGTTGCCACAGCTTCTAAACGGTGAATTAACTCCTGTAAAGCAAAACGATGAAGAGGCTACTTTTGCCCCTAACATTAAACGAGAGCAGGAGAAGATCGACTGGACGAAGACTGGTGAAGAAATTTATAACCAGGTACGTGGATTGCATCCATGGCCAGTCGCGTTTACAGAGTATGATGGAAAAGTGATGAAGATTTGGTGGGCTGAGAAAGTAGAGAGTGCTGAGAAGGCAGATCCAGGTTCTGTTTTATATACGGATGCAGATGGTCCGGTCGTAGCAACAGGCAACTCAACAGCAATCAAGTTAACGGAGATTCAACCATCAGGCAAAAAACGTATGACATCCGCACAGTATTTACAAGCAAGAACATTCGAGAAAAATGAGAGATTTGGTGAATAGTATGACAAATGTAAGAGAAGCAGCACTTGATGTAATTGAAAAGATTAACAAAAACCAGGCATACAGCAATTTATTGCTGAATGAAACGATTAAGAAGCATAAGCTAAGCCGGAAAGATACAGGCTTATTAACAGAAATCGTATACGGTACGATCCAGCGAAAGAATACACTGGATTTCTACTTAGATGATTTTCTAACAAATCGTAAGAGAATCCAGACGTGGGTCATTTCTCTCTTGCAACTTTCTCTTTATCAAATGGTTTATCTTGATCGTGTACCAGATCGCGCCATCATCCATGAGGCAGTTGAAATAGCAAAAAAACGTGGACACAAAGGTATTAGTGGAATGGTGAATGGGGTACTTCGCAATACCCAAAGAAAAGGACTGAAGAATCCTGAAGATATTGAAGATGTTGCGGAACGCATTTCCATTGCGAAAAGTCATCCGCTATGGCTCGTCAAACGCTGGATTGATCAGCTTGGTGTTGAATCGACAGAGGCGATGTGTGAAGAAAATCTCCTTTCTCCATATGTGACAGCGCGTGTGAATATGGTACGAACTTCTGTTGATCAAGTTATCGAAGACTTGAAAAAAGAGGGTGTGGAAGCTGTAGAAGGTAGTCTTTCAGTAGATGCCATCAAGGTGATCCAGGGGAAAGTGCTTGATACTGAAGTGTATAAGCGCGGTGATTTAACCATTCAAGATGAAAGTTCGATGCTTGTTGCAAGAGCGCTTGGAATTGAGCCAGGTCAAAAAGTCCTCGACGCATGTGCGGCACCAGGTGGTAAATCTACTCATATTGCAGAAAGATTAAATGGATCAGGACATGTGAATTCGCTTGATTTGCATCCTCATAAAGTTAAATTAATTAAAAAACAGGCACAGCGTCTTAATCTCCGCGCTATTGAAGCAGAAGCCCTCGACAGTAGAAACGTTGCAGATCGCTTCAAGGCAAAGTCATTTGATCGTATTCTTGTTGATGCGCCGTGCACAGGCTTCGGAGTGCTAAGAAGAAAACCAGACATTAAGTGGTCAAAGAAAGAAGATGACATTGAGCGGATTACAAGTGTTCAGAAAGGCATCCTTGCCTCTCAAGCTTCTCTTTTAAAACCAGGTGGAAAATTGGTTTACAGTACGTGTACAATAGAAAGTGTAGAAAACCAGGAAGTGGTAAAACAGTTCCTTGAAGAGCATCCTGATTTTTCACTAGATGAATCATTCTCAAACCGCTTACCAGAAAAAGTAAGAACATATTGTGAAGATGGACAGCTACAGCTACTACCACAGTATTTTGGTACGGATGGATTTTATATCGCGTGTTTAGTTAAAAAATAATGCTGAGTGCTGGTGAATCGTCTTGTAATAGGCGATTCTTCCCGCATTCTTGTGATAAGAGGAGACGGGGTAATCACATGCAAGCAATAGCATTAACTGATCAAGGACAAGTAAGGGCATACAATGAAGATAGCACGAAGGTTGTGCACAATAGTCTAAATGAGTATCTTGTAATTGTTGCAGATGGGATGGGCGGTCATCAGGCAGGTGACGTTGCCAGTGCTCTAGCAGTTGAATCGATGGAGATGAGTTGGGAAGAAGAGAAAGCTGGATTTCGCCCGGGAAGAGCGGAAGCATGGCTATTACATACCATTCGTAAAGCGAATGAAACAATCCTAGCTTTTTCTAAAGAAAAACCTGAATATTCCGGAATGGGAACGACTCTTGTAGCAGCTGTGTGTACGAATGAGTTTATTACAATTGGTCATGTAGGCGATAGCCGCGCATATTTATTCGGCGATCGTGTTCTTGATCAAAAAACAAGTGATCATTCACTTGTGAATGAACTCGTAAAAAGTGGTCAGCTCTCAGAAGAAGAAGCAGAAGATCATCCTCGTAAAAATGTACTATTACGTGCGATTGGAACAGATGAAAACGTTAAGGTAGATGTGCATACCTTTGAATGGGATGAGAATCAATCAGCCCTTTTTTGCTCAGATGGTTTAACGAACAAAGTTTCTGATCGTGAATTAGAGGAAGTTATGAACTCTGACCGATCTCTTCATGAGAAGGGAACAGAACTCATTCGCTTAGCAAATGAAGCAGGCGGAGAAGATAATATCACAGTTGCGATTATTGAGAATTCCTCTAATTCTGGAAGTGAAGGCTCATGCTAGGAAAGCACATAAATGGACGTTACAAACTGCTTGAAGTCATTGGTGACGGCGGAATGGCAATCGTCTATCGAGCTTTAGATTTAATTTTGGATCGTACAGTTGCTGTCAAGCTGCTTCGGCCCGAATTTTCTCAAGATGATGATTTTATAAAGCGATTTCGAAGAGAAGCAGAATCTGCAACGAGTCTAGCTCATCCTAATATCGTTTCCATCTATGATGTAGGGGAGGAAGAAGACTTCTACTATATCGTCATGGAATATGTACCGGGAACAACGCTTAAGCAAAAAATTCGCAACCGTGGAGCACTGCCGATTGAGGAAGCCATTGATATTATGAAGCAAATGACGTCCGCAATTGAGCATGCACATGAGAATCACATCATCCATCGAGATATCAAACCTCATAATATTCTAATAAACGACTACGGAGAAGCAAAAGTAACGGATTTTGGAATTGCGATGGCCGTGACATCTGCAACAATCACGCATACTAACTCCGTTCTTGGTTCTGTGCATTACTTCTCACCTGAGCAGGCGCGTGGCGCTGTAGCAAATGAACGGTCAGATATTTATTCTCTTGGTGTCGTTCTTTATGAAATGGTCACGGGTGTTCTTCCCTTTTCGGGTGATTCCCCCGTATCTGTTGCCCTAAAGCACTTACAAGATCGTTTTCCTAAACCAAGCCTAATTAACACTTCTCTTCCGAAAAACGTGGAACATATTATTATGAAAGCTATGGCAAAAGATCCTGTTCAACGCTACCAAAACGCTGAAGAGCTTTATGAAGCGCTTGAGATGTCGCTAAGTCCAACTAAAATTTACGATAAAGCACCTGAGCAGGATGATGCAGATGCTACAAAAGTGTTGGCACCAGTTACTCCTGGCCGCCTTGGTGACAAAATGCAGGAGACAAGGCCTCAAGAACCTGTACAAAAGACAGAGTCTGATGATCCGCCACCTAAAAAGAAGAAGAAGGCCGGTAAGATTGCTGTTATTGTTTTAGTGATTCTCCTCCTCTTAGGTGGTGCAGCCGCGCTTGCATTTACTTTTATCCCTGATCTCTTCTCAGTAAGTGATGTGGAAGTTCCTGACGTATCTGGAATGACTTATGAAGAAGCAAGATCTGCCCTAATCGAACAAAAGCTGGATGTAAAAAAAGAAGAGCAATTTAGCGAAGACGTAGAGGAAGACGATGTTATTAAACAGGATCCTACATCAGGTACGATGGTGAAGGAAGATAGCGCCGTTACTTTATATGTCAGTGAAGGTGCTGAAAAAACAGAGCTTGATGATTTTATCGGTAGATCAAAAGATGAGGTTGAACCGTTATTGAAAGAGCAAGGCTTTAAAGGTGTGAAGTATGAAGGTGAATACCGAGATGACCCTGAAGGTGAGATCTATGATCAAAATCCTGAGGCTGGGAAGCTGGTGTTACCAACAGAAGATCGAATTATCATATGGTATAGTTTAGGGCCCGAACCATTTCCATTAGAGGATTTAAAGGAAAAGACAAAAGCAGAAGTGGAAAGCTATGCAGATGATAAAAAGCTAAATCTCTCTTATAATGACCCTGAATTTAGTGAACTTGTTGAAGAAGGTAAAGTCGTCTCTCATTCACCAGGCACTGCTGCGGAAGTGAAAGCTGGAGATGAGATTACAATTACTTTATCAAAAGGTCCAGAACCAGAACCTGAGCCAGAACCCGAACCAGAACCCGAGCCTGATCCAGAACCGGAACCAGAGCCTGATCCAGAACCGGAACCAGAGCCAGAGCCGGAGCCGGAACCGGAACCTTCGCCGGAAGATGAGGCAATCGTTGTTCCAAATTCGTTTAAAATCGATGTGAAAAAGGGAGAAGAGCATTTAATTGAGATTCTCTACAAGGATTCAACGACAGAAGGAGAAGAAATCTCTGAAACGATCACAGAAACG
The DNA here is from genome assembly GCF_056173695.1 of Anaerobacillus sp. 63XJN7_5_ISO-PGPR-S23-430. NCBI lineage: Bacteria > Bacillati > Bacillota > Bacilli > Caryophanales > Bacillaceae > Anaerobacillus > Anaerobacillus sp. 63XJN7_5_ISO-PGPR-S23-430. Next base: position 1,804,522 of record NZ_CM149686.1, read on the forward strand.
AAAGAGATTAAGTTTGATTTAACCATTTACCCCGGTGAGGAAGCATCATATAAAACATATGTCGATGGGAAAGAAAAAAAGGGAAATTCAAAGACCATTACGTATGACGAAGCGAAACAAAAATATGGAAAAAATGAGTAAGGAGTCCTACATGGCAGATGGAAGAATAATTAAAGCGCTTAGTGGCTTTTATTACGTGCAGGATGAAGAGAATAAGGAAATTTATCAGTGCAGAGGAAGAGGGAATTTTCGGAAGCGAAAAATCACGCCACTTGTTGGTGATTTTGTAAGGTATGAAGCCGAGAACAAAACGGATGGCTATGTATTGGAAATAAAGGAGAGAGAAAACGAATTGGTTCGACCTCCTATTGCTAATGTTGATCAGGCATTTCTTGTTTTCTCAGCAACACAACCTACGTTTAACACACAGCTTCTTGATAAATTTCTTGTGCACATTGAAGCTAGTGATATTCAGCCGATCATCTGTATTACTAAGATTGATTTGGTTGCAGAGGTGGAAGAAAGTGAGATCATGGCCTATGCTGATGATTATCGTGAGATTGGGTATGACGTCATCGTTTCTTCTGCTCAAAGCCTTTCAGGCGTTTCAGAAATCGAGCCTTATTTCCAAGAAAAGGTAACGGTGTTTGCAGGACAGTCAGGAGTAGGGAAGTCTTCCTTATTAAACGCTATTAATCCTGACCTTGAACTAGATACAAGCGATATATCGACTCACCTTGGTCGAGGAAAACATACGACGCGACATGTAGAACTTATTCCTTTCGGCTCAGGCCTTGTTGCAGATACTCCTGGATTTAGCTCATTGGATTTTAGAGGAATTGAAGCCGATGATCTTTGGCTCTACTTCCCTGAGATCAGAATGAAAAGCAGTGAGTGTAAATTTCGCGCTTGCACCCACCAATCAGAGCCGGGGTGTGCAGTAAAAGTAGCCGTCGAAAAAGAAGAAATTCAAGCGTATCGCTATGACCATTATTCTTCTTTCTTCCAGGAAATTAAGGACCAAAAACGGAGGTATTAATTATGATAAAAATCGCCCCTTCTATTTTGGCATCAGACTTTGCCAGATTAGGTGAAGAAGTAAAAGACGTAGAAGCAGCTGGTGCTGACTATATTCACGTAGATGTGATGGACGGTCATTTTGTTCCGAACATTACGATTGGTGCACCAATCGTACGAGCTCTTCGTCCAGTGACATCACTACCGCTTGATGTTCATCTTATGATAGAAAATCCTGACCAATATATCGAAGAGTTTGCTGAAGCTGGAGCGGATATTTTGACCGTTCATGCAGAGGCTTGTCCGCATCTCCACCGCACTATTCAGCTCATTAAAAGTAAAGGTGTGAAGGCGGGTGTTGTTATTAATCCTGCGACGCCTGTTGATTCCATTAAGCACGTGATTGAGGATGTAGATCTAGTCCTATTAATGACGGTCAATCCAGGCTTTGGAGGTCAAGCTTTTATTGAGAGAGTTCTTGCGAAGATTACGGAAACGAAGCAGCTAGCAGATTCTCTTGGTGTAGCTCCAGAAATCGAAGTAGACGGTGGTGTGAACGCGGAGACGGCTCGTGCATGTATTGAAGCGGGTGCCACTGTTCTCGTAGCAGGTTCAGCCATTTATAATCAATCTGATCGGAAAGCAGCCATTGATCAGATACGTCAATCATAAAACAGCGGGGCTTCTCCCGCTGTTTTTTAATAAGACTTTATACAAAAGTTTAGGTTATGGAGGAATTATGATTCATGAAGAAAGATAATCGACTTCTTTTGCTTGTAGAAATAGCTTTAATGGCTGCGGTTGGAGTGATTTTAGATTTATTATCACTCAGGCTCTGGCCAAATGGCGGCTCTGTGTCGCTAGCTATGGTACCTATTTTTCTAATTGCTTATCGAAGAGGACTTGGTGCCGGTTTAACGACAGGGCTTTTAGTTGGTATTTTACAACCTCTAATCGTGCCGCCTTTTTATGTGCATCCTATTCAATTTCTACTAGATTATCCAATTGCATTTATGGTTGTCGGTATGGCGGGGATTTTTAGTGTTAAAGTTGACGAGCCGAAACGGAAGCGAATCACAATGATCATTCTTGGCTGTTTAACCGGATCATTACTTCGACTTGTGAGTCATTTTATATCTGGTGTGATCTGGTTCGGCGAAATGGCACCAGAAGGTACCCCTGTGGCCTTATACTCCTTTCTTTATAATGCATCTTATTTGTTACCAACTGCCGCTGTATCAATTGTCGTCTTGGCTCTGCTCTCACATCAAGCACCTAAGCTGGTGCATGAGCAATGAGGAAGCCTATTTATATTGTTGCGGGAGGACCGGAAGAAGACCTTCCAACCCATCTTCTGACTGAAAGAAATGTAAGGTGGATTGGGGTCGACCGAGGCGTCTATACGCTTCTGAAAAATAACATTATTCCTGAACATGGATTTGGGGATTTTGACTCGGTAACCAATGAAGAAAGAGAATGGATGGAGTCACACGATTTAGCGTTTACCGTCTATCCTTCTGAAAAGGACCACACAGATTTAGAAATCGCTCTTGATTGGGCCATCGATGAAGGTCCTGAAGAGGTTACAATGTTTGGGGTAACAGGTGGCAGGCTTGATCATAGCTGGATGAACGTTCAGATGTTAATTAAGGGCGTGAAGTCAGACGTGAAGCTTGCCATTGAGGATAAATTAAATCGAATGGAAATGAAAGAGCCAGGCACATATACTGTCCAAAAGGATCATCGTTTTCCCTATATGTCTTTTCTCTCCTTTACTCCTGAAGTCAAAGGCTTAACGCTAATTGGATATCGTTATCCCCTTACGAATAGACATATTTCATGGGGGTCAAGTTTATGTATTAGCAATGAACTGATCGAGGAAAATGGGTCTTATTCATTTAATCAGGGCATACTATTGGTGGTAAGAAGTTCGGACGCCGAGCAGGTTTAGGTACTATTTTAATTTCGGCGAATATAATAGTAATGCATCTTATATTCTCATATTGTTCATCCTGGGGTCCATCTTTGACTTTCTGAGGAGGGGGAAATATGAAGTTCTATACGATTAAATTACCAAAGTTTCTCGGTGGTTTTGTGAGAGCAGTGCTAGGGTCTTTCAAAAAAAATGAATAGTTTAGAAACAAAAAAAAGCACCCGTTTGGGTGCTTTTTTGCATGTTACTATGCGCGTTCGATTTTGCCTGATTTAAGAGCACGAGCAGATACATAAACTTTCTTAGGTTTACCATCTACCATGATGCGTACCTTTTGAAGGTTAGCACCAAATTTACGTTTAGTTGTATTCAACGCGTGAGAACGTTTGTTACCAAACGAAGTTTTGCGTCCAGTGATTGCACATTTAGCCATTGTTTCTACCTCCTTACTGTCCTACATTGCACAAGAAGTGCAGGATAAATCCTCCACTATAGTATCATGTAGGTGTAGTGAATGCAAGATGTTTAACACGTCTTATCAAGAAAAAAACTTAACAGTAAAAGCTTATCATATTAGAGGTTTTATACGATGAACTTTTATTATGACTAATAGTGTAGTAAAATAACGGTAGCTGTGCATAGGATTTATTTTATTTATTATTTTGGCTATGTAAGCTTATAGTGTTGAATTCTCGATTTTGGCTCATTTGCGTGAAACACTCATTTTACTCATCGTTCAGTAACTCAGCCATTATTTTATGAACAGAATCTATACGAGGATAGAAGTAGTCAAAAGATCAGTACCCAAATCGCTAAGGGAGGAAATATAATGGCAATTGAAATGAAAACCCAATACGGACAGATTGATATTTCGACGGAAGTAGTCGCTGCGATTGCAGGTGGCGCTGCGATTGATTGTTATGGTATCGTTGGAATGGCTTCACAAAAGCAATTGAAAGATGGTATTACAGAACTATTGGGAAAAGATAACTTTAGCAGAGGGATTGTCGTTCGCAAAGAAGAAGACGACGACCTTAACATTGACATGTATATTATCGTGAGCTATGGTACTAAAATTTCTGAAGTAGCCCACAATGTGCAAACAAAAGTGAAATATCAACTTGATCAAATGCTTGGGCTATCAATTGATTCAGTAAACATATACGTCCAAGGGGTTAGAGTAACGAACCCTTAAACGGAGTTAGGAGGAAAAGTCTGTGACGATTCAAAAGATTGATGGGAAGCGTTTTGCGCAAATGGTCCTTGAAGGAGCAAACAACCTTTCAAAGAATGCCAAGATGGTAGATGCGCTTAATGTTTTTCCAGTGCCGGATGGAGATACTGGTACAAACATGAACTTAACAATTACGTCTGGAGCAGCTGAAGTAAGATCGAGCAGCTCAGATAAAGTAGGAGATGTCGCATCTCTTTTTGCAAGAGGATTATTAATGGGCGCACGGGGAAACTCTGGCGTAATTCTTTCTCAGCTATTTCGAGGATTTTCGAAATCGATCGAAGGAAAGTCTGAGATCACAAGTGTTGAACTAGCCGCTGCTCTTGAAAACGGGGTGGATTCTGCCTATAAAGCCGTTATGAAACCAGTGGAAGGTACAATTCTTACAGTAGCTAAAGACGCTGCTCGAAAAGCAGTGAAGTCTTCAAAGAAAATATCAGACGTGGTTGAATTAATGCAGGTAGTAGTTAAAGAGGGGAAAGAATCCCTCAATCGTACTCCTGATCTTCTTCCAGTTCTGAAAGAAGTCGGTGTCGTTGACTCAGGTGGCCAGGGACTTTTACTTATTTATGAAGGGTTTCTAGCGGTTCTAGAAGGAAAAGAAACGCCCGATTCATCCGTTGATCAAGAGAAAATGGACGAACTCGTTAGAGCTGAGCACCACAAAAGTGCGCAGGGTCATATGAAAACGGAAGACATTGAATTTGGTTACTGTACAGAGTTCATGGTTCAATTCGAAAATGAGAAGCTTGCGAAATCGCCATATGATGAGGAAGCATTCCGAAACGAACTCGATAAACATGGGGATTCGCTTTTGGTTGTATCTGACGAAGATCTCGTTAAAGTACATATGCATACAGAGTACCCGGGAAATATTATGACGTATGCACAGAATTACGGGAGCTTAATTAAAATTAAGATTGAGAATATGCGTGAGCAGCATTCTACAATCTTAAAAGAAGAACGCCCCGAGCCTGTTAAGCAGGAGAAGCCGGCTGAACGAAAAAAATACGGAATTATTACGGTTTCCATGGGAGACGGGATCGCTACTTTGTTTGAAAGCTTAGGTGCGAACTATGTGATTCCAGGTGGCCAGACGATGAACCCAAGTACTGAAGATATCATTAAAGCGATTGAAGAAGTTTATGCTGAGAATATTATTATCTTACCGAATAATAGTAATATTGTGATGACTGCACAGCAGGCAGCTTCAGTTGTAGATGAGAATGTCATCGTGATTCCTTCTAAAACAGTTCCTCAGGGTATTTCTAGTCTTCTTGGCTTCAATCCATCGGTTGATCCTGAAGCTAATGCGGAAACAATGAAAGAAAGCCTGTCAGCTGTTAAGTCAGGACAAGTTACGTTTGCGGTTAGAGATACTAAGATTGATGGTATCGATATTACGAAGGATGATTTCATGGGAATCGCAGATGGCAAAATTATTGTTTCTGAAAAGGAACGTCTTGAAGTCGCGAAGTCGCTTCTGTCTTCTATGATTACCGAAGATGATGAAATCGTTACGATCATATATGGTGAAGATACAGATCAAGAAGAAGCTGAAAGTATTGTTGCTTATATTGAAGAGCAGTTTGATGAAGTAGAAGTAGAACTTCACGAAGGTAAACAGCCGATATATAGCTATATCATGGCAGTGGAATAAATGTTTCATATTTGCAGAAAAAGAAACGTGGCTTGAGCCAGGTTTTCTTTTTCTGTAAAGAACATCTTTTGTGAGATAAAGTGTATATGGTGAAAGGTGGCATCAATGTGAAGTTTCGCAGTGTTTTTGACATTATTGGTCCTGTTATGATTGGTCCTTCAAGCTCCCATACGGCTGGAGCAGCAAGAATTGGTCGAGTTGCTAGACATTTGTTTGGTCGTGAGCCAAAGACGATTACAATTTCTCTTTATGGTTCATTTGCAAGAACGTACAAAGGACACGGTACGGATGTTGCCCTAGTCGGTGGCGTGCTTGATTTTGATACTTACGATGAGCGAATAGTGAATGCGCTTACAATTGCAAAAGAGAAGAAAATCAAAGTTCGTTTTACTGAAGAGGATGCCTTAACAGATCACCCTAATACTGCTCGAATTCATCTCACTGATGAGAAGGGTGAACTTGAGCTTGTCGGGATCTCGATAGGTGGAGGTAAAATTGAAGTCATTGAGTTAAATGGGTTTGCGCTCGGTCTTTCAGGGAACAGTCCAGCTATTCTTGTAGTCCATAATGATCGTTTCGGTGCCATTGCAGGTGTATCTAATACGTTAGCAAAGCATGAAATTAATATCGGTCATATGAACGTTTCACGAAAAGAAAAGGGCAAGGAAGCATTGATGACGATTGAAGTGGATCAAAATATCCCTCAAGTTGTATTAGATGAGGTTGAGTTGTTACCGAATATTATTCAAGTCGCAAAAATTAGCGATTAAGATATAGAGGAGGAATGGGTATGTTTCGTAACGTAGCAGAACTAGTAGAATTAGCGCAATCGAAAAATAAACCAATTTCTGAAATTATGATTGAACAGGAAATGGACTTCAGAGGAAATACCCGAGAAGAAGTTTATGCTCAAATGAAAAATAACCTTGTTGTTATGGAGCAAGCGGTTGAACGGGGAATTAATGAGGATGTTCGCTCTCATTCAGGATTAACTGGCGGAGATGCAGTGCTGCTTCAAAATTATATGAAGACAGGGAATTCACTATCCGGACAAACAATGCTTGATGCGGTAAGTAAAGCGATCGCTACGAATGAAGTGAATGCAGCGATGGGAACCATTTGTGCGACGCCAACAGCAGGGTCTGCAGGAGTGGTACCTGGGACACTCTTCGCAATTCGGGAGAAAGTGAATCCTACAGAAGAGCAGATGGTGAGATACCTCTTTACTTCAGGAGCATTTGGGTTTGTTGTAGCTAATAATGCTTCCATTTCAGGTGCTGCAGGTGGCTGTCAGGCTGAAGTAGGATCAGCAACTGGGATGGCTGCGGCAGCGATTGTAGAATTAATGGGTGGTACTCCTGAACAATCTTCTCATGCGTTTGCGATTGCACTTAAGAACATGCTTGGTCTTGTATGTGACCCTGTAGCTGGACTTGTCGAGGTTCCTTGCGTTAAGCGAAATGCCATGGGCGCTTCCAACGCACTAGTTGCAGCAGATATGTCTCTTGCGGGCATTACAAGTCGCATTCCTTGTGATGAAGTGATTGATGCAATGTACAAAATTGGGCAATCTATGCCTTCTACTCTTCGAGAAACGGCTCAAGGAGGACTTGCAGCAACGCCAACTGGCCGAGAGTTAGAAGCGAAAATATTTGGAGTATCCCTTGATAGGAAATGAGTGAAGATCAATGGACGATCGGATTACACAGATAAAAGGAATTGGTGATGAGAAAGCAGCGTCTCTTTCATCAATCGGTATAAACAGAATACAAGATTTAATTGAATATTTTCCATTTCGCTATGAAGATTATGAGTTGAAAGATCTCGCTGATGTGAAACATGAAGAGCGAGCTACACTTGAAGGGAAAGTTCATAGTGAACCGGTAGTTCGCTTTTATGGAAAGAAAAAATCACGATTGTCCGTAAGGCTGTTAGTAGGGAAATTCCTCATAACAGCCGTTTTTTTTAATCGTGCTTTTCTAAAAAAGCAGTTTACGTTAGGACAGATTGTTACCGTTACTGGCAAATGGGATCAACATAAAATGACGCTTTCAGCAAATGAAATCACGTTCTCCAGTCATAACCCAGACGGTACAATTGAGCCGATCTATCCTGTAGGTGGAGACGTGACGGTGAAGGCAATGAAGCGATATATCCAGCTTGCTTTGAATCAGTTTGGAGAACAAATTGAAGAAAACCTTCCACCTCAAATGCTTGAAAGGTATAAGTTGATGCCAAGGAAGGATGCCATCTTAATGATGCATTCGCCTCCTTCTCATGAAGGACTTAAGCAAGCGAGACGTCGTTTTGTTTATGAAGAACTACTCCAATTTCAGTTAAAAATGCAGATTTTCCGAAAAAGGGAACGTGAAAGCACTGAAGGAGCTTCTCAAGTTTTTGAAAAAGAAAAATTAGAGGAGTTTGTTCAAAGCCTTCCTTTTCCATTAACAGGCGCACAAAATCGCGTAGTAGGAGAGATATTGAAGGATATGGAAAGCTCCTATCGCATGAATCGCCTGCTCCAAGGTGATGTAGGTTCTGGTAAAACTGTAGTAGCGGCTATTGGCTTATATGCATCTTACTTAGCTGGTCACCAGGGGGCGTTAATGGTTCCGACGGAAATTCTAGCAGAACAGCATTACGAATCATTTCAGGATCTCCTAGGTAACAGACTAAAGGTGGAACTATTAACTGGGTCTGTGAAAGGTAAGAAGCGTAGAGAGATACTTGAACGACTCGCGGTTGGAGAAGTGGATCTATTAATTGGGACACATGCGTTAATACAAGATGAAGTGGTATTTCAAAATCTTGGCCTGGTTATTACGGATGAACAGCATCGGTTTGGAGTAGGACAGCGCAGAGTGCTAAGAGAAAAGGGATTAAGTCCGGATGTTCTTTATATGACGGCAACACCTATCCCAAGGACGCTTGCTATTTCGGTATTTGGTGATATGGATGTTTCGACGATAGATGAAATGCCTGCAGGGCGTAAACCAATTGAGACATATTGGGCAAAGCCAGGAATGCTACCGCGTGTAATCGATTTTGTGAAAAAAGAATTAGATCAAGGCAGACAGGGCTATGTGATCTGCCCGCTTATTGAAGAATCAGAGAAGTTGGATGTACAAAATGCGATTGATGTTCATTTTCAAATGCAAACAGCATTGCCTGACTATCAAGTAGGTTTAATGCATGGACGTCTAAGCTCAGATGAAAAGGAAGCCGTAATGGAGGAATTCAGTACGAATGACGTCCAGCTTCTTGTATCTACAACGGTTGTTGAGGTTGGGGTAAACGTCCCAAATGCGACAATTATGGTAATCTATGATGCAGAACGATTTGGCCTTGCTCAACTTCATCAACTGAGAGGTCGAGTAGGTCGTGGAAGTGAGCAATCTTATTGCATATTACTAGCAGATCCGAAATCTGAAGTAGGCAAAGAGCGAATGCAAATTATGACAGAATCGAATGATGGCTTTGTTCTTTCTCAGCGTGATTTAGAACTTCGAGGACCTGGAGACTTTTTTGGACGTAAACAAAGTGGTTTGCCTGAATTTAAAGTAGCCGACCTGGTGCATGATTATCGCGTGCTAGAAGTAGCTCGAAATGATGCAGCTGCTCTCGTAGAGTCCACCGCATTTTGGGAAGATGGGACATACCGCAGTTTACGAGACTATCTGACAGAGCAGGGCGTTTTAAGTGGAGAAAAATTGGATTAGCTTGCATAATCAACATGCTCGGTATATACTACCTTTTAGGACCTAGTCATAAGACTGAGATAAAGAGGATCAACTTGATCCTCTTTATCCGTTTATTAATGCTAGATAGGCGGCGGTAGTATATGAAGAGGAGTAAGAAAGATCGGCAAAGTCAGCTAAAGGATACGATTGAGAGCACTCCCTTTATCACAGATGAGGAGCTTGCTGATAAATTTAATGTAAGCATTCAAACCATCAGACTAGATCGTCTTGAGCTCTCCATTCCAGAATTAAGAGAGCGAATTAAGTATGTAGCACAACAGCAGCTTGATGAGGTGAAAGCACTTCCGATTGATGAAGTAATCGGTCAGGTGGTCGATTTACAGCTTGATGAAAGTGCGATTTCCATATTGGACATTCGCCCTGAACACGTTTTTTCAAGAAACAAAATCGCAAGAGGACATCACCTTTTTGCGCAGGCGAATTCACTTGCTGTTGCTATAATTGATGATGAGCTTGCACTGACAGCAAAAGCAAATATTCGCTTTTCAAGTCAGGTGAATGAAGGAGAGCGAGTTGTTGCGAAAGCTGTAGTGACAGATCAACGGAAAGACCGGACAACGGTTGAAGTGAATAGCTTCGTCCAGAATGAGAATGTCTTTTCTGGTGAATTTGTCATGTATCGCTCGACTAAATCCTGAAGGGAAGTTGTTTGAAAATGAGACTTGCAATTGACGCAATGGGTGGAGACAACGCACCTGATGCCATTATAGATGGTGTATATGAAGCGATTGAGGCATTCAATGATTTGTCAGTAACGATTGTGGGTGATGAAACTAAAATCAACCCGCTATTAAAAGGAAATAAGGATCGAATAACGGTATTACATACGGAAGAATACATCTCATCAGACGATCAACCAGTAAAAGCTGTTCGACGAAAGAAAAACGCTTCGATGGTTTTAGCCGTGAACGAAGTAAAGGAAGGTCGGGCAGATGCCGCTATATCAGCTGGTAATACTGGTGCGTTAATGGCAGCAGGATTGCTCTACGTTGGCCGTATTAAGGGGATTGATCGTCCAGGATTAGCTCCTACGCTCCCAACAATTGACGAAGCTGGTTTTGTGCTACTTGATGTTGGCGCCAATATGGATGCGAAACCAGAACACCTTCTCCAATATGCTCATATGGGCTCGGTTTATGCAGAGAAAGTGCGAGGTATCGAGAACCCTCGCATAGGTCTTTTGAACATTGGAACAGAAGAAGGTAAAGGGAATGAGCTAAGCAAACAGGCGTTTTCCCTGCTTCAAGAAAGTGGATTGAACTTTGTTGGAAACGTAGAGTCAAGGGACATTCTTGGTAATGAAGCGGATGTTGTCGTCTGTGATGGGTTCTCAGGGAATCTAGTATTAAAGACGATTGAAGGAACGGCTCTCACAATGTTTAAGATGCTAAAAGAAGAGCTTACAAGCTCATTTACAAGTAAATTAGCAGCGGGAGTATTAAAACCGAAGCTGAAGAATTTAAGCACGAAGCTAGATTATTCAGAGTACGGTGGCGCAGGCTTATTTGGTCTGAACGCTCCTGTGATTAAAGCGCATGGATCTTCTAATGGAAGAGCTGTTTTCAGTGCGATTAAGCAAGCTAGAACGATGGTCACTGGAAATGTTGTGACCGCCATTCAATCATCTCTTGTTAAAGAGGAAGGAGAGTAATTATGGGTAAAACAGCCTTTTTATTCCCGGGCCAAGGTTCACAGGCAGTCGGGATGGGACAGGATTTTATGGAAGCTTATTCTGTATCAAAAGATGTATTTACAGAAGCGGATCATCGCTTAAACTTTGAATTAACTAAATTGATTATGAACGGTCCAATTGAGACGCTAACGAGAACGGAAAATGCACAGCCCGCTCTTGTGACAACGAGCGTAGCAGTTCTTGAAGCTCTTCGCGAAAAAGGTATTACAGCTGATTATACGGCTGGTCATAGTCTTGGGGAATATTCTGCCCTCGTCGCTTCAGGTGCTCTATCCTTTTCCGATGCCGTTTTTGCGGTTAGAAACCGGGGGCTTTATATGGAAGAAGCAGTTCCTTCAGGTGAAGGTGCAATGGCAGCGATTATGGGAATGGAGCGAGAAGAGTTACAACAAGTAGTTGACGAGGTATCGGCTTCTACTGATACTGTGCAGCTTGCAAACCTAAATAGTCCTGGACAAATTGTCATTTCAGGCGCAAAAGCGGGTGTTGAGAAAGCTTCAGAAGTAGCAAAAGAGAAGGGCGCTAGGCGCGTGATTCCACTTCAAGTAAGTGGGCCGTTCCACTCTAGTCTTATGAAGCCTGCTGCCGATCAGCTATCTGGCATACTTGAAACAATTGATATAAAGAATGCATCGATTCCAGTCATTGCTAACGTTACGGCTGAACCATCTACTTCTGCTGAAGAGATTCAGAACCACTTATTGGAGCAAATCTATTCACCCGTTCTATGGGAAGATACGGTAAGAAAACTAATGGACCTTGGTGTTGATACGTTTATTGAAATTGGTCCAGGTAATGTCCTTTCCGGTCTTGTCAAAAAGGTTAACCGTCGTGCATCTGTTCATGCAGTCGGAACTCCAGAACAACTCGATCAACTCATTGCTAAGTTAGGAGAGGAATAAACGATGGCTGAAAATAAAACGGCTCTAGTAACAGGAGCCTCCCGAGGTATTGGACGCGCAATTGCATTAGAGCTTGCTAAAGAGGGCATGAACATAGCTGTCAATTATGCAGGAAGTGAAGCGAAAGCAAATAGCGTTGTAGACGAAATTAAAGCAGTTGGTGGAAATGCGATTGCGATTAAAGCAAACGTAGCAAGCATGGAAGAAGTTCAGGGCATGATTAAGGAAGTTGTTTCAACTTTCGGAAGTCTTGAGGTGCTTGTGAATAATGCCGGCATTACACGTGATAATCTCATTATGCGCATGAAGGAAGAAGAGTGGGATTCCGTTATCGACACAAACTTAAAAGGTGTCTTTAACTGTACGAAGTCCGTTACTCGTCAAATGATGAAACAGCGCTACGGTCGCATTGTAAACGTAGCATCTGTCGTGGGTGTAGCTGGGAATGCAGGTCAAGCTAACTATGTAGCAGCGAAAGCAGGCGTGATCGGTTTAACGAAAACAACTGCTAAAGAGCTTGCTAGTCGCAACATTACGGTTAATGCTCTTGCGCCTGGTTTCATCGAAACTGATATGACAGACGAACTTTCTGATGAAGTGAAAAGCGGAATGAAAGGTCAAATTCCACTTGGAAGACTCGGTGCAGCTGAGGACATCGCTAAAGCAACGAAATTTCTCGTTTCTGACGATGCCAATTATATTACAGGTCAAACGCTTCATATTGACGGCGGCATGATCATGTAACTTTTTCAACAACATCTAGTTTTTTTGTTTTATATATCCTATAATAGCTTGAGGGGAGGTGAGTCTAATGGCAGATACACTAGAGCGTGTAACAAAAATTATTGTTGATCGTCTTGGAGTTGAAGAATCTGAAATTAAACCAGAAGCTTCTTTCAAAGACGACCTTGGTGCCGATTCCCTTGATGTAGTGGAATTAGTCATGGAACTTGAAGATGAATTTGATCTTGAAATTTCCGATGAAGATGCTGAGAAAATTGTAACAGTTGGCGATGTAATTGATTACATAAACAGCCATCAATAATCTTCAGGATCACCCTGAAGTTGTGGAATAAACCTCGCTAGCCTGGGGGTTTATTCCTATTAATGATTAAAGCTCCAGAGTACAAAGAGGATAGTGATAAGTCGTGGAGGTATCTATGTCCAAATCAAAACATTCACCAAAAACGAGAGCCAGACGTTTCAAACCTAAGCATTCACGACAACTCGTGGTTGGAGAGGCAATCAGATCGCAATTCACTGCTTTTCAAAAGGAAATTGGTGTATCGTTCGAAAATGAACAGCTTCTTTTTCAAGCTTTTACCCATTCATCCTATGTGAATGAGCATCGACTGCATCCGCAGATGGATAATGAACGTCTTGAATTTCTTGGAGATGCCGTACTTGAGCTTACGATATCAAGATACTTATATGAAAAGTACCCGAATATGAGTGAAGGCCAGCTAACGAAGCTAAGAGCCGCAATTGTTTGTGAACCATCACTTGTTCAGTTTGCAAATGACATGAATTTTGGACATCTCGTGCTTCTTGGCAAAGGAGAAGAGATGACGGGTGGTAGAATGCGCCCTGCCCTTCTTGCTGATGTATTCGAGTCATTCGTCTGTGCTTTGTATCTTGATCAAGGTCTTGAAGTCGTCTTTGAATTTCTTGAGAAGTTTGTTTATCCCAAAATTAACGCCGGTGCTTTTTCTCATGTGATGGATTATAAAAGCCAGCTTCAGGAAGTTATTCAGCGTGAAAGCCTTGGCGTGATTGATTACGTTATTACCGATGAAAAAGGACCCGCACATAACAGAGAGTTCTCCTCGAAAGTTATGTTAAATGGAAGTGATCTTGGTGTTGGGGTCGGACGCTCAAAGAAAGAAGCCGAACAAATGGCCGCTCAAAAAGCACTTATAAACTTAAAAGATCGTAATGAAAAAGAATCCTGATCCCAGGATTCTTTTTCATTAGATTCATTCTCTTTTAACTAACGATTTAGGATGCGCGCAATTTGCCTAGTTCAGCTAAGATTGCCTGCATTTCTGCAACACTAAGTGATTGTTTTTTGTTTAACATCACATAGATTTCATGAATATCTTCATAAGAAGATAAATCGAATGATTCTGGCTTAATCATGCCAGAATTGATCACCTGCATTTTTTCTTTAATGCTCTCAACCATAAAAGCTAGATTTTCTTCTGATTTAATGGAAAGATCCATTCGTAACACCTGCCTTATTCATTTGACTTAATTAATGACGACATGTCGCCATGCTATGTACCATTTCCCAATCAAGTAACAATGAGAGCATCATTGTCTTGCTTTAGGGTTTTCCTTATTGTAACATGTCTCAGCTCAGTATCGTAGAGGTCATTGTTTTATGATAAAATAAGACAGTTAGTGATGAAAGTAAACCAAACGTTTTGATTCGCATACATAGATGAAACAGATGAGGGGGAAAGATGATGTTCCTCAAACGATTAGATGTAGTCGGCTTTAAGTCATTCGCCGATCGTATTTCAGTTGAGTTTGTCCCAGGAGTAACATCAGTTGTCGGCCCGAACGGGAGCGGCAAAAGTAATATAAATGACGCCATTCGCTGGGTACTTGGTGAACAATCAGCCAAGTCACTTAGAGGCGCTAAAATGGAAGATATCATTTTCGCAGGTAGCGATACGAGAAAGGCGGTCAACTTAGCAGAAGTAACGCTTACGCTTGATAATACAAATCAATATCTACCGATTGACTATAATGAGGTTAGTGTCACGAGGCGTGTATATCGATCGGGAGATAGCGAGTATTTATTAAATAACCAGACATGTCGTTTAAAAGATATCATTGAGCTCTTCATGGATTCTGGGCTAGGGAAAGAATCATTTTCCATTATTGGTCAAGGTAGAATTGAAGAGATTCTTAGTAGCAAATCTGAAGAACGTCGCAAGATTTTTGAAGAAGCTGCGGGCGTGTTGAAATATAAAACCCGCAAGACGAAGGCGGAAACTCGTTTAAAAGAGACAGAAGATAACCTCCATCGCGTCGAGGATATTCTTTATGAGCTGGAGGATCAAGTTGAACCACTCCGCATGCAGGCATCGATCGCCAAAGATTACTTGCAAAAGCGAGAAGACTTGGAAAAGATTGAAGCGGCACTAACGGTTCATGAAATTGAAGAGTATCATCAATCATGGAAGCAAAAGAAAGTTGAATTGGATTCGTTAAAGGAGAGAGAAAGCAGTCTCGGCGATTCCATTAAGGTTAAGAAAGAAGAGCTAACGAATATTAGATTAAAGCTTGATCAGTCTGAGAGTAATTTAGAAGCTTATCAGCAGCAGCTCCTTGATACGAGTGAAGAGTTAGAGAAGCTTGAAGGAAAGAAAGAAGTGCTTAAGGAACGGAAAAAAAATGCGCATCAAAATCGCACTAATTTGAGTGAGCGTATGACGTTTTTACAAGAGAAAAAAAGTTATTATGAGAAAGAAATTGAGCATCACTATAAACGCTTTGATCAGCAAAAGAAAGAATTAAGTGACTTAAAGGCCAGTCTTAGAAAAGAAACAGAGCTTCTTTCTGATATTGAGCAAGACATTGAACAAGAACTTGATCGTATGAAATCGGATTACTTCGAGCTACTTAACGAACAAGCGTCGATTCGAAACGAAAACCGCTATCTTCAAGATCAGCTTTCTGTTCTTAATCAGCGTAAGGAGCGACTGGATGGAGATAATCATAAATACATTGAAGAACGAAGCGCTGTGGACGAAAAGAAGGAGGAACGTTCTGCAAAATTAGCCGAATCCAAGAAGCTACTTGAAGCTCACGTGTCTCGGTTCTATAAAAGCAAGCATGACGTGGAAGAGAAAAAGAAAGAGCTTGGTGAGAAAGAATCTAAGCTTTATCAAGCTTATCAATATATTCAACAATACAAGTCTAAGAAAGAAATGTTAGAAGAAATGCAGGATGATTATGCTGGTTTCTTCCAGGGTGTTAAAGAAGTACTCAAAGCTCGCGAAGACCTTACTGGGATTGAAGGGGCAGTTGCGGAACTAATAACAGTACCTAAAGATGTAGAAACAGCGCTTGAAACGGCCCTTGGCGGTGCGATGCAGAATGTCGTTGTTCGTGATGAGGCTGCAGGAAGACAGGCGATCTCATTCTTGAAGAAGAACCGTTCCGGAAGAGCCACTTTCCTTCCGCTGTCAGTCGTGAAATCAAGAAAAATTTCGAACTATGATTTAGATCGTGCTAAGGAAAATGAAGCTTTCGTAGGCGTGGCTTCCGAACTCATCACATACGATCCGAAGTACCAGGCCGTGATGGAGAACTTATTAGGCTCTGTTCTCGTAGCTAAAGACCTAAAGGGTGCAAACGAACTTGCAAAAATCATGCAATATCGAACGCGCGTCGTAACCCTTGAAGGTGATGTTGTTAATCCAGGTGGCTCTATGAGCGGAGGTAGTGTGAAGCAAAAATCATCATCGCTTCTAAGTCGTCAGCGAGATCTTGAACTACTGATCAACAAGCTTGACGATATGCAGAAGAAGACCGCTGTAGCCGAGCAGGAGATCAAGCAGGATAAAGCAATATTAGCGGATCTTGAAGAGAACCTTGATAAAATGCGCGAACGAGGAGAGAATCTTAGACTTGAAGAACAGTCTCTTCTTGGTGATTTGAGAGCAATTGAAGGAGACGAACGGAACACAAACGAACGTCTGCAGCTGTACGATCGAGAGAAGAAAGCGATCGATGAGGAAGTAGAAACTCATCAGAAGCGGCACGTGTATTTGACCGAAAGTCTTGAGGTGATTACTCAACAAGCAGAAGAACTTGAAGGTAAGATCGAGAACCTGACTGCTAAGAAACAAACGCAGCAAACGTCTCGTGAGACAATACAAACTGAGATCACAGACCTTAAAGTGAAAGTGGCGGAGCACCAGCAATCATTCCAGAATCAGAAAGAGACGCTGGACCGCTTAACGTCTGAACAAAATGAAACGAATGCTCAGCTAACCGAAACAACCGAAGAATTTACGCTCCTATCAGAAGCTATGTCTTCCAATTCTAATGGTGAGGAGAAGCTTGACCAAAATATCGTCTCATTCCGATCTGAGAAAGAGAAGCTTCTTACAACACTACAGAATGAACGTGAAGTGAAGTTATCTTTACAACAGGAGATTGAATCTGTCAGTAGCAAGCTCGATCTATTAATCGCAGAGGAAAAGCAGCTTTCAGGATTAATGCAGGCCGTTGAGGTGCGGATTAACAGACTTGATGTAGAACTTGAGAACAGGTTAGCTATTTTAAGTGAAGAGTATGGACTGACTTATGAAGCGGCGAAAGAAAAGCACATTCTTACACTGGAACCTGAAGATGCTAAGCGTAAGCTAAAGCTCATTAAGCTAGAAATTGATGAGCTTGGTACCGTTAATCTTGGTGCGATAGATGAGTATGAACGAGTGAATGATCGCTATACGTTTCTTAGTGAACAGCAAGCGGATCTTCTTCAAGCGAAAAAAACATTGTATGATGTGATCGAGGAAATGGATCAAGAAATGAAAAAGCGCTTTGAAGATACATTTACTAAAATACGAGCGCAGTTCCAAATTGTCTTTAAGGAATTGTTTGGTGGAGGTAAAGCAGATCTCGTACTAACAGATCCGGATAATCTTCTTTCAACAGGCGTGGATATATTAGCACAACCGCCAGGGAAGAAACTTCAACATTTAGCGCTTCTATCGGGAGGAGAACGAGCTTTCACGGCCATCGCTCTCTTATTCTCGATTTTAAAAGTTCGACCTGTTCCGTTTTGCGTCCTGGATGAAGTAGAAGCAGCGCTAGACGATGCAAACGTCAATCGATTTGCGAAATATTTAAAGCAATTTAGTGAAAAAACGCAGTTTATTGTGATTACACACAGAAAAGGTACAATGGAAGAGTCTGATGTTCTATATGGCGTTACAATGCAAGAGTCAGGTGTATCCCGACTCGTTTCCGTTAGACTTGAAGAATCGAAGCAATTAATATCGCAATAATGAGTAGGGGGATTAAACGTGAGTTTTTTTAAAAAGTTAAAAGACAAGTTCACAACACAAACAGATGAAGTAAGCGGAAAATTTAAAGACGGTCTTGAGAAAACAAGAACGTCTTTCTCAACAAAAATGAATAACCTCGTAAAAAACTATCGCAAAGTTGATGAAGATTTTTTTGAAGAGCTAGAGGAGCTTCTTATCAGTGCCGATGTGGGTGTTGCGACTGTAATGGATCTCATTGACGTATTAAAAGATGAAGCGAGAACGCGTAACATTAAAGATACGAAGGAACTGCAAAGCGTTATTTCAGAAAAGTTAGCAGAACTTCTTCATAAGTCTGATGAAGATGGCTCTCTTAATGTACAAGAAGAAGGTTTAACGGTTTTCTTGTTCGTTGGAGTTAATGGGGTAGGAAAGACAACTACTATTGGAAAGCTCGCACATAAGTTTAAACAAGAAGGAAAGAAAGTGGTTCTTGCAGCGGGGGATACGTTCCGAGCAGGAGCAATTGAGCAATTAGAAGTATGGGGTGAACGAGCTGAAGTTGATGTGATTAAACACCAAGCAGGCTCAGATCCAGCAGCAGTTGTATTCGATGCTGTTCAATCTGCTAAATCACGAAACGCAGATATATTGCTTTGTGATACAGCGGGGCGTCTTCAGAACAAAGTAAACCTTATGAATGAGCTAGAAAAAGTAAAACGTGTGATTCAACGTGAAGTGCCATCAGGTCCACATGAGGTGATTCTCGTTCTAGATGCTACTACAGGACAGAATGCGATGAGTCAGGCGAAGCAATTTGGACAATCAACAGACGTGTCTGGCATTGCGTTAACCAAGCTTGATGGAACAGCAAAAGGTGGAATCGTGCTTGCCATTCGACACGAACTTGATATCCCTGTTAAACTCGTAGGCCTAGGGGAGAAAATGGATGATTTGCAGGAGTTTGATCCTGATACATTCGTATACGGACTCTTCTCCTCTATCATTGAAGAAGAGGAAGAAAACGAAGAATAAATTCTAAATTATTTGTGTTAAGAAAAAATCTTGACAAATAAAATGACGCATAGTAATATAATTAACGTAAAGGTGATTACCTTAACAAGGGGCTGTTAACAATGCTAGAGAAAACGATGAGAATTAACTCGTTATTCGACTTTTATCAGTCGCTTTTAACACCGAAACAACGTAATTATATGGCATTGTATTACCTTGATGATTATTCACTTGGTGAAATCGCAGAAGAATTTCAAGTTAGCCGTCAGGCTGTCTATGATAACATTAAGCGAACTGAACAAATGATAGAAGAATATGAAGCAAAACTGTTGCTATTCGAGCGTTATATCAAAAGGCAAGAGCTGTTAGAAAAGCTTAGAGAAGCGATCGCGAGTGAGAATGAACACTCGAAGGCGCTGCCGTTGATTACATCGCTTGAAAAACTGGATTAGGAGGCGGCGAACATGGCATTTGAAGGGTTAGCCGACCGACTGCAAGACACCCTGCAGAAAATACGCGGTAAAGGGAAAGTAACGGAAGCTGACGTCAAAGAAATGATGCGTGAAGTAAGGTTAGCCTTGCTTGAAGCCGATGTTAACTTTAAAGTCGTAAAACAGTTTATCAATAAGGTCAAAGAGCGCGCCGTCGGACAGGAAGTTATGAAAAGCCTGACGCCAGGGCAGCAGGTCATTAAAGTCGTTAATGAAGAGCTGACAGCGCTAATGGGTGGCGAACAGAGCAAAATTGCTGTTTCAAGTCGCCCGCCGACTGTTATTATGATGGCCGGACTACAGGGTGCAGGTAAGACGACTACTGTCGGGAAGCTTGCAAACCATTTACGTAAAAACCACAACCGTAAACCACTATTAGTAGCGGCGGATATATATCGTCCTGCTGCGATTAACCAGCTTGAAACGCTTGGTAAACAACTTAGTATGCCGGTGTTCTCGATGGGCGATCAGGTTAGTCCGGTTGAGATTGCAACTAAAGCAATCGAAAAAGCAAAAGAAGAGCATCTTGACTATGTCATTATTGACACAGCCGGTCGATTGCATATTGATGAAAATCTAATGCAAGAGCTAAAAGATGTTAAAGAAGCTGTTACGCCTGACGAAGTTTTCCTTGTCGTTGATTCGATGACAGGACAGGACGCTGTGAATGTAGCCGAAAGCTTTAATGATGCGCTTGATATAACAGGTGTCATTCTAACAAAGCTTGATGGTGACACGCGCGGTGGTGCTGCACTTTCGATCAAGTCTGTAACAGATAAACCGATCAAGTTTGCTGGTATGGGTGAGAAGCTCGATGCACTTGAACCGTTTCATCCTGAGAGAATGGCATCGCGAATTCTCGGAATGGGAGACGTTTTAACGCTCATTGAAAAAGCCCAGACTTCAGTAGATGAAGACAAAGCAAAAGAACTTGAGAAAAAGATGCGAACGATGAGCTTTACGTTCGATGATTTCCTTGATCAGCTTGGTCAGGTTCGAAGCATGGGACCGCTTGATGAATTGATGGACATGATTCCTGGAATGAATAAAAAAGCCATGAAAAATGTCAGTGTTGATGAGAAGCAAATTGGCCGAGTTGAAGCCAT
Source organism: Anaerobacillus sp. 63XJN7_5_ISO-PGPR-S23-430 (assembly GCF_056173695.1). Taxonomy (NCBI): domain Bacteria; kingdom Bacillati; phylum Bacillota; class Bacilli; order Caryophanales; family Bacillaceae; genus Anaerobacillus; species Anaerobacillus sp. 63XJN7_5_ISO-PGPR-S23-430. The sequence goes on from NZ_CM149686.1 coordinate 1,825,344, forward strand.
TATTCAATCCATGACAACACGCGAGAAAGAAGAGCCTGATCTCATCAATGCGAGTCGCAAAAAAAGAATTGCCGTCGGTAGTGGAACATCTGTGCAAGATGTCAATCGTCTCTTGAAACAATTTGACGAGATGAAGAAGATGATGAAACAGATGACCAACATGTCTAAAGGCGGTAAGAAAAAAGGTAAGGGCATGAATTTCCCATTCATGCAATAAAAATGAAGTAAATTTTCTCTTTACAAGAGTATAAATTTATGATATTATATTTATTTATGTGAATATTTTTGGAGGTGAAACACATGGCAGTTAAAATTCGTTTAAAGCGTATGGGTGCTAAAAGAGCTCCTTACTATCGCGTAGTTGTTGCTGATTCACGTGCACCACGTGACGGACGCTTCATCGAGGAAATCGGTACTTACAATCCGGTTGCTAATCCAGTTGAAGTGAAAATCAACGAAGAGAAAGCTCTTGATTGGATGCTTAAAGGCGCTAAGCCTTCTGATACAGTACGTAACTTATTCTCCACTGCAGGTCTTATGGAGAAGCTTCACAACGCAAAAAACACAAAGTAATTTAACACCTTAGAGGAGGCTTTCTTGAAAGCCTCCTTTGGTGTATCTAGGTCCATCATTTTTAAAAAGGTGGTAGAGTATAATGGAAGCCCTGGTTGAAACAATTGTAAAAGCTCTTGTCGATTATCCTGATGAAGTTCGTGTTGAAAAAGAAGAGACAAGCAGTTTGGATATATACAAGCTTCACGTTCATGCAGAGGACACAGGAAAAGTGATTGGGAAGCAGGGAAAGGTCGCTAGATCAATTCGTACGGTGATGAACGCCGCCGCTGTTCAGTCCAATAAACGTGTACAGTTGGAGATACTTTAGGGGGAGATGAAACTCCTCTTTTTTTGTTTTGGCTCACTCGAATGAAACTTTCAATTCACGTGCCTTTCACCAGATTCATAATCCATATCTAACGTTTATAAAAATTCTCATTGTTCGTAAGGCTCTTTTTTTATGATAAGCTATGTTATCTTATAGTGATGATATCTCGATTTTTGGCTCAATTGAATGAAATATCTGTTTCACTCGCCTTAGCCAAAAATCAATAACATTTATTAACATACCCTTATGAGAACGTGGATTTAACATCAAATACGAAGGCTTTCCCTTTCAAAAGACTTGGCCAGAAGCCAGGTTTTTCTATTGCATCTATTTATCATGTGAAAATCAGGTCCTATTTACATATGGAGGGCAGCGAGATGAAAATCATTGTAACGTATGATGTGAAACAAATTTTAACTGAAGAAAGCCGGGCTTCCTATCTAGATGAATGGCAAAAAGAACATGCCTCTCTTCTGCGGGAATGTGATCATCTTCAATTTGAAATGAAGCGCCTGCAAAAAAAACGCCCTTCTGATCAAAAGTGGATAGCTGATCAATTTGATAAAGAAATTCGGACAAGATCTGAACGAATGTCATTCCTTGATTTCAAAATGGATCAACTTGATCAGTTGACTTTAGGTTCTGAAATTCACGACGGTGAAATTCAATCCATTCAGGAAGTTCAAATTGGGGACGAGTGGCATGGAAGAGAGCAAAAAGGTAAAATAGTCGTAAAAGATGGGGTTGTGCAAAGCATCGTCCCTGACTCAAAAGGAAAGGATATTATGATATGACAGAATGGCTTAATGTAGGAAAAATCGTCAATACACATGGCGTGCGAGGTGAAGTACGCGTTATTTCTAGAACAGATTTTCCAGAGGAGCGTTATGCAATAGGCAACAAGCTGTACTTGTTTAAGGATGATGAGCCTGTATCTTTAACAGTTTCATCACATAGAAAGCATAAGCAGTTTGATTTGCTTACATTTGAAGGGTTTCACAATATAAACGAAGTACAGCACATGAAAGAAGGTATTCTGAAAGTAAAGGAAGATCAAGGCGGAAAGCTATCAAAAGAAGAATTCTACTACCGTGATATTATCGGGCTTGAAGTTCATACTGAAGATGGCGAGTATCTTGGTAAGGTAAAAGAAATTCTTTCACCAGGAGCAAATGATGTTTGGGTTGTTCAAACTGCCGGCGGGGGTAAGGATCTTTTGTTACCTTACATCGAGCAAGTGGTGAAACAGGTCGATTTAAGTGAAGGGAAAATTACCGTTCATTTAATGGAAGGACTTCGTGATTAGCATGAAGATTGATGTGCTTTCGCTGTTTCCTGAAATGTTCTCAGGTGTATTTAACCATTCGATTTTAAAGCGTGCTCAGGATAATGGGGCTGTGACTTATAATGTGACTAATTTTCGTGACTATAGTTCGAATAAGCATAAAAACGTTGATGATTATCCATACGGTGGGGGAGCTGGTATGGTGTTAACGCCTCAACCGGTTTTTGACGCTGTCGCCGATCTTTCAGCAGGAAAGCATCCACGCGTCATTCTGATGTGTCCTCAAGGAGAAAGGTTTACACAAAAGAAAGCGGAAGAGCTTGCGAAGGAAGATCATCTTATTTTCATTTGCGGTCATTATGAAGGTTATGATGAGCGTATTCGAGAAAATCTAGTAACGGATGAGATTTCCATTGGTGACTTCGTCTTAACAGGAGGAGAGCTTGGGAGCATGGTCGTTATTGACAGTGTTACAAGACTTCTCCCTGGAGTCCTTGGTAATGATACATCAGCTCCTATGGATTCGTTTAGTAGTGGTTTACTAGAGCACCCTCACTACACACGCCCTGCTGAGTATGCTGGGTTAAACGTGCCTGATGTGCTTCTATCAGGAAATCATGAGGCTATTCGTAAGTGGCGTCTTAAGGAATCGTTAAGGCGCACGTGGAATAGAAGACCGGATCTTCTTAGAGAGAAAGAATTGACGAAGGAAGAAGAGAAATTTCTTCAAGATATTAAGCGAGAAAAAGAGTGAATTCATTCTTGTAATCTAAAAAGTGCTATGCTATGATAACAGTTGTGGCATTAGTCACGTTATTACGATGTTCCGCTGTAATGAAAGATTATTTATATGAGCATCTGTGTGGAAGGAGGGTTACTTGATGCACAAGTTAATCCAGGATATCACAAAAGACCAACTTAAGTCGGATCTTCCTAATTTCCGACCAGGAGATACTGTGAAAGTTCACGTTAAAGTTGTCGAAGGTACTCGTGAGCGTATCCAGTTATTCGAAGGTGTTGTGATTAAACGACGTGGTGGCGGAATCAGTGAAACATTTACAGTTCGTAAGATTTCTTACGGAGTAGGTGTTGAGCGTACATTCCCTGTACATTCACCGAAAGTTGCTAAGCTTGAAGTTGCTCGTCGCGGTAAAGTTCGCCGTGCTAAGCTATACTACTTGCGTGCACTTCGTGGTAAAGCCGCTCGTATTAAAGAAATTCGATAAAGTTAGACGCGAAAGGGAGCTTGCATTGTCAGGCTCCTTTTTTCTATTGAAAAAAACTCATGTGAAATAAGTAACTTTCTATGATAAAATAAAGCGGGTTATAAAGGTTTGTAGGAAAGGCTAGAGGGGAAAGAAATAGGTAAAAAAGACCCTTTCATTAGGAGGAACGAGCATGAAAAGCACCAGATCAGCAGAGAAGAAAGATTCCTGGGAGTGGATACGTGCGCTCATCATTGCTTTTATACTAGCAGGAGCCGTTCGCTATTTTATTTTTGCTCCCATTGTTGTTGATGGCGAAAGCATGATGCCGACATTACAGGATCGTGATCGGATGATCGTGAACAAAATCAGCTATAATATTGGTGATGCTGAACGTTTCGATATCATTGTATTCGAGGCACCTGAAGGTAAAGATTATATTAAACGAGTGATTGGTCTGCCTGGAGATAAAGTGGAATACAAAGGTGATATGCTTTACGTAAATGGTGAAGCGGTTAAGGAGCCCTATCTAGAACCATATAAAGATGATTTGTTAGAAGGGAACTTAACGTACGATTTTGATTTAACTGGTGTAACTGGTGAAGCTACAGTTCCAGAAGGACAATTGTTTGTGATGGGGGACAATCGCCAGCATAGTAAAGATAGTCGTTCCATTGGCTTCGTTCCTGTTGAAAAAGTTGTCGGAGAAGCAAACGTTATTTTTTGGCCCTTAAATGATATACAAGTAATGGAGTGAGGATCTAGAATTTTTTGATACCTCATGATTTGAGAATAGGTGGAGATGGCATGACGATTCAATGGTTTCCCGGACATATGGCAAAAGCACGCCGGGAGATTACCGAGAAGCTTAAAATGATTGATGTTGTAATTGAACTAGTGGATGCACGCATCCCGCTTGCTTCAAGGAATCCGATGATTGATGAAATAGTTTCTTCAAAGCCAAGACTAATTTTGCTTAATAAAGCAGATATGGCGGATGATCAGAAAACAACTGAATGGAAACACTATTTTCAATCGCAAGGACATAAAGCATTGGCAATTGATTCGCAAACCGGTAAAGGCGTGAAAAGTATTCCTGCAGCAGCAAGAGAGCTAATGAGTGATAAGATTGATCGGATGATCGAGAAGGGCATGAAGCCGCGTGCGGTTCGGGCCTTAATCTTAGGAATTCCTAACGTTGGGAAATCTACCTTGATCAACCGTTTAGCGGGGAAGAAGATTGCTAAAACGGGAGATCGACCAGGTATTACGAAAAAGCAGCAGTGGATCAAAGTAGGCGATGAAATGGACCTTCTCGACACGCCAGGTATTTTATGGCCTAAGTTTGAAGATCAGATAACCGGATATAAACTGGCTGCTACCGGAGCGATTAAAGATGAAATCCTGGATTTTCAGGATATTTCGGTATATGTGCTCAAATTCATGAGTGAATATTATCCTAATCGCTTGAAGGATCGCTACCACCTTGAGGATATACCTGAAGATGTTGTAGAGTTGTTTGATGAAATTGGGAAAAAACGTGGCTTTTTAATGAGTGGCGGCTGGATTGATTACGATAAAACAGCTGAGACCGTGCTTCGTGAGCTTCGAAGTGGTAAATTGGGCGATGTGACACTTGAAACGCCAGAAAGGTAAGGCCATGAGCCTTACCTTTTTTAAATGAACTGAAGAGAAAGAGGAGATTCAATGAGTGAAAAACTAAAGTCAATTAAAGAAATTACCCAGATGTTGAAGCAAGGGCAATATACTAACGATGATTGGGAAGCATGGAAACAGGATACACGCAAAGGTGTGATGAGCTTAATTGCTAGAGAAGGAAAGAAAGAGCAAGAAAAAATAAAAATACTTCAAATGCATGAAGAGATGAGCGTCTTAGAAGCTCATTACAGAGAACAAGGTCGTCTTGCTATAGCGGGAGTCGATGAGGTAGGAAGAGGCCCTTTAGCAGGCCCTGTGGTTGCTTCAGCGGTCATATTAAACCCTGATGTACCTATTCTTGGGCTACAGGATTCAAAAAAACTGTCTCATGCGAAACTCAATGACTTATTTGATCAGATACATAAGGATGCTATTTCAATTGGAATTGGCGTTGTCAGCTCAAGCGAAATTGATGAATTAAATATTTATCAAGCAACCAAAAAAGCAATGCAACAAGCCGTTGAGGGATTGAACGTCCAAGCTGATTTCTTACTAGTGGATGCCATGCACATCCCACTACAAATCGATCAGGAATCGCTCATTAAAGGTGACGCGAGAAGTGTTAGTATTGCAGCAGCCTCAATCGTTGCGAAGGTGACACGTGACCGCATGATGGTAAAATTAGCAGAAACTTATCCTCAATATGGATTTGAGCGACATGTGGGGTATGGAACGAAAGAACATCTCGCTGCTCTTGATCAATATGGTGTCACGGATGCACATCGAAAATCATTTGCTCCTGTAAGAGATCGCTTAGGCTTGCTATAAATGGTGTATGAATAGGCTGAAACAGTTGATACTATACCTATTCTAGTGTGAAGGAGCAATCATTTGTGAAAGATCCAGGACGTCCAGACAAAAACGACTCGTTTTATGAAGAAGCCGGAGAGGAATTTGGAGTTTACACACCTGCGGCCGCAAGAGAATTAACGATTACGGATCATAAAAAAAGAGAGCAAGAGAACTCACCTAAAAAAGCAGGAAGAGACGAACGGGAAGAGGGGAGATAGCCCCTCTTCTTTTTTTGTAATTTTAGTCATCAATCTTGCTTCATCAATAAAAAGTTGAAAGTTTCGAATATCGTTGAGACTCACGCAGCGTTTTTTGCGAAAAGTGGCAATTTTTACATCTAAGAAAGAGCGAAACAATCGCCATACAGCTACTTTCCTGGATAAATTGGAACAATATTTGCAAGAAAGAACAGAGACTTTATGCAAAAGGGTAGACAATCGGTGTGAATTTTCTATACAATGAAAACGTCGTCAAAGATTTGATTGACTAGGATAGGAGGATGAGAGAATGAATATCCATGAATATCAAGGAAAAGAAGTCCTAAGAAGCTACGGGGTATCAGTCCCTAATGGACAAGTCGCATACTCCGCGAAAGAAGCTGTGGACGTTGCAAAACAATTAGACAGCAAAGTTTACGTTGTAAAAGCACAAATCCACGCAGGTGGTCGAGGAAAAGCTGGCGGTGTTAAAATTGCCAAGAACCTTGAGGAAGTTCGTACATACGCTGAGGAGATCCTCGGAAAAACACTAGTTACTCATCAAACGGGACCAGAAGGTAAGGAAGTAAAGCGCTTACTTATTGAAGAAGGTTGCGATATTAAACAGGAATATTACGTTGGTCTAGTACTTGACCGTGTAACGTCAAGAGTGGTCATGATGGCATCTGAAGAAGGCGGAACTGAAATTGAAGAAGTGGCTGAACACAGCCCAGAGAAAATCTTCAAAGAAGTGATCGATCCAGCTGTAGGTCTTCAGGGTTACCAGGCTAGAAGACTAGCATTTAATATTAATATCCCGAAAGAACAAATCAATAAAGCAGTGAAGTTTATGCTTGGTTTATACAAAGTTTTTGTAGAAAAAGATGCTTCAATTGCGGAAATCAATCCTCTTGTAACAACTGGGGATGGGAACGTAATGGCTCTTGATGCTAAATTAAACTTTGATCCAAATGCGCTCTATCGCCATAAAGATATCCTTGAACTTCGTGATCTTGATGAAGAGGATTCAAAGGAAATCGAAGCATCAAAATATGAGCTTAGCTACATTGCTCTTGATGGTAATATCGGCTGCATGGTTAACGGTGCAGGGCTTGCAATGTCTACGATGGATATTATCAAGCATTACGGCGGCGACCCCGCTAACTTCCTTGACGTTGGGGGCGGCGCAACAGCTGAGAAAGTGACGGAAGCCTTCAAAATCATCCTATCAGACAAAAATGTTAAAGGTATTTATGTAAACATTTTTGGTGGGATCATGAAGTGTGACGTTATTGCTGAAGGTGTTGTAGAAGCTACGAAGCAAGTAGGTCTTGAAATTCCGCTTGTTGTTCGTCTTGAAGGCACAAATGTTGATCTTGGAAAGCAAATCCTGAAAGATTCTGGATTAAATATTACCGCTGCTGAGTCTATGGCTGACGGCGCGGAAAAAATCGTTTCATTAGTGAAGTAGAAAGGCGGGACTAGGAATGAGCGTATACATTAATCAAGATACAAAAGTCATCGTTCAAGGAATTACAGGATCAGTTGGTTTATTTCATACACAGCAAATGCTTGAGTATGGTACGAAAATTGTTGGTGGTGTAACGCCAGGTAAGGGCGGTACTGAAGTGGAAGGCGTTCCCGTATTTGATACAGTTGAGCAAGCTGTTCAAAAAACTGGTGCTAATGCTTCTGTCATCTATGTTCCGCCTGCTTTTGCAGCAGATGCGATCATGGAAGCGGTAGACGCTGAAATGGACCTTGCGATTTGTATTACGGAAGGTATTCCTGTCATCGATATGGTGAAAGTAAAGCGTTATATGGAAGGAAAGAAAACACGTCTTGTAGGACCGAACTGTCCTGGTGTGATTACTCCTGATGAATGTAAAATTGGTATTATGCCTGGATACATTCACAAAAAAGGTCACGTAGGAGTGGTTTCTCGTTCTGGTACATTAACGTATGAAGCTGTTCATCAGCTTTCTGAATCAGGAATCGGTCAATCCACTGCTGTTGGAATCGGCGGAGATCCTGTTAACGGAACGAACTTTATCGATGTCTTGCAAGCTTTCAACGAAGATGAAGATACGTACGCCGTCATTATGATCGGCGAAATCGGTGGTACGGCAGAAGAAGAAGCGGCAGAATGGGTGAAAGCAAACATGACAAAGCCTGTCGTTGGATTTATCGGTGGCCAAACGGCGCCTCCAGGAAAGCGCATGGGTCATGCCGGTGCAATTATTTCTGGCGGTAAAGGGACAGCTGACGAGAAGATCAAAACAATGGAGTCGTGCGGAATTAAAGTCGCACCTACACCTGCTGTAATGGGCGAAACGCTCATCTCTGTTCTTGAAGATAAAGGATTACTAGAGAAGTGCACAACACATAAGGCTTAATGGTAATAGCTCCCGTTCGGGAGCTATTTCTCTTATACATAACGAGAAATAATACATTTTAATGCTGATAGGGGAGAGGCATGGTTGAGAACGTTTAGAAGCCGGTTAATTCAGTTACATCAGTGCCGAGGAACTGACTGGAAAGTGCTGCGTTCATTTCTTACATTTGACCCAACGCTTCAAAGCATATATGATATGTCTGCTACTCAGTTAAGACAATTTCACATACCAGGAGAGCATGCGAGCTTATTATATGAAGATCTTCATATGAAAAAACCATGGAGGTTTTCTCATATTAAAGCAGGGGAAATTCGGGCTATTACGAGATTTGACGAAGCATACCCTGAAAGGCTTTCGCATATTTATGATGCACCGTGGGTTATATATTGTATCGGTAACACCGCGCTTCTTAATGAACAACGAGCCCTTAGTGTCGTCGGATCAAGAAATCATTCGCGTGATGCGGAAGCGATGATGAAACTTATTTTAACGCCAATCGTAACGAAAGGTTGGACGATCGTAAGTGGTCTTGCTCTCGGTGTTGATACTCTTGCACACCGGATCGCGCTTGATCACGATGTAGGAACGATTGCCGTCCTTGGAAGCGGGTTTAAGCATATCTACCCTAAAGAAAATCAGCTGCTTGCTTCAATAATTGCCAAAAACGGTCTTCTGCTTTCAGAATATCCACCAGATAGGGGACCAGAAAAACATCAGTTTCCTGAGCGGAATCGAATTATTAGCGGATTATCGCTTGGAACGTTTATTGTAGAAGCAAGAAAACGAAGTGGTTCGTTGATTACTGCTGATCAAGCGATGGATCAGGGACGAGAAGTTTTTTGCTTACCAGGCAGGATGACTGACTCGTACTTTGAAGGAACAAATCGACTTATTCAGCAGGGGGCTAAGCTAGTATTAGAGGCAAAAGATATACTTGATGAATTACCGAATTTTCATGAAAATGAAACTAGCACTATTTGACAAACGAGTTTTGACTATTTAATAATAAGGAAGATTTTAAAATTTACCTCAATGGGGGGAGGAAACGTATTGTGGCAGATTATCTAGTTATTGTTGAATCTCCCGCTAAAGCAAAAACAATTGAAAAATATTTAGGAAAGAAATATCAGGTGAAAGCCTCATTAGGTCATGTCATTGACCTGCCAAGAAGTCAGATGGGCGTTGATGTGGAAAACAACTATGCTCCTAAATATATAACAATACGCGGGAAAGGCCCTGTCCTTAAGGAAATTAAAGATGCAGCCAAAAAAGCGAAGAAAGTCTATCTCGCAGCTGACCCCGATCGCGAAGGGGAAGCGATTGCGTGGCATCTAGCTCACAGTTTGAAGATTGATGAGCAAACTGAATGCAGGGTCGTATTTAACGAAATTACAAAAGATGCGGTAAAGGATGCTTTCAAGCAGCCGAGACCAATTAACATGGATTTAGTGGATGCACAGCAAGCGCGTCGAGTACTTGACCGTCTTGTTGGGTATAACATCAGTCCATTATTATGGAAAAAAGTGAAGAAAGGCCTAAGTGCTGGACGAGTTCAATCCGTTGCAGTTCGCCTTATCATTGAAAGAGAGAAAGAGATTCAGAATTTCCAGGCAGAAGAATATTGGAAAATCAAAGCTTCTTTCGAAAAAGATGGAGAGCAATTCGAAGCTGGGTTTTACGGAGTGGATGGAAAGAAAACAGATCTTCAATCACGTGAAGACGTCGACAACGTGTTAAAGCGCATTGAAGGAGATCAGTTTGAGATCCAATCCGTTCAAAAGAAAGAACGTAAGCGAAACCCAGCCCTTCCATTTACAACATCTTCTCTTCAACAGGAAGCAGCAAGAAAGTTAAATTTCAGAGCGAAGAAAACAATGATGCTTGCTCAGCAGCTTTACGAGGGGATTGCGATTGGTAAACAAGGTACAGTCGGTTTAATTACGTACATGAGAACTGACTCAACACGCATCTCTGAAACAGCGAAGGATGAAGCGAAGGAATACATTCAAGGTAAATATGGAGACACATACTTATCAGCTAAAAAGCCTGCTAAGAAACAATCAGGTAAATCACAAGATGCTCACGAAGCGGTTCGACCGACATCGGTTATGCGTGATCCATCTGAGATGAAGGCTTACTTAAAGCGCGATCAGCTCCGTTTATACAAGCTCATCTGGGAGCGTTTTGTAGCCAGTCAGATGGCACCGGCTATTATGGACACGATGAGTGTAGATCTTGAGAACAACGGAACGATCTTCCGTGCGACTGGTTCTAAAGTGAAATTCAAAGGGTTTATGAAGGTGTACGTTGAAGGAAACGACGACAATAAAAAGGAAGAAGATAAAATGCTTCCTGACCTTGAAGAAGGCATGGATGTTTCTACGTCAGAAATTGATCCTTCTCAGCACTTCACACAGCCACCGCCGAGATATTCAGAAGCTCGCCTTGTTAAAACAATGGAAGAACTCGGTATAGGCCGCCCTTCTACTTACGCTCCTACGCTTGATACGATTCAACGTCGAGGGTATGTGGCGTTAGAAGATAAGAAATTTGTGCCAACTGAGCTCGGTGAAATTGTATTAGAACTGATTTTGGAGTTCTTCCAGGATATCATCAATATTGAATTCACTGCTGGATTAGAAAATGATCTTGACAAAATTGAGGATGGCGATGCAGAATGGATTTCTGTTATCAATGAATTTTATCAAAACTTCGAAAAGCGGCTGAAAGTAGCCGAGGAAGAAATGAAGGAAGTCGAGATTAAAGATGAACCCGCTGGAGAAGATTGTGAGAAGTGTGGTTCACCTATGGTCATCAAGATGGGACGCTATGGGAAATTCATGGCTTGCTCAAACTTTCCTGATTGCCGTAATACAAAACCAATCCTTAAAGAAGTTGGCGTTACCTGTCCGAAGTGTAAAGAAGGTAATGTTGTAGAGCGAAAAAGTAAAAAGAACCGTCTTTTCTATGGTTGCGATCGTTTTCCTGAATGTGATTTTCTTTCATGGGATAAACCAATCAAGAGACCATGTCCTAAATGCGGTGATTTACTTGTTGAGAAGAAAACGAAGAAAAAGAAAGAAATCAAATGCGTAAACTGCGATTTCGTTGAAGAAGAAAACTAGTAAGGGGTTATGGCAATGAGTAAACATGTGACGGTAATCGGTGCCGGACTTGCTGGAAGTGAAGCAGCGTGGCAACTTGCAAAGCAAGGAGTGGACGTTCATCTCTATGAGATGCGTCCTAAGAAGCAAACGCCTGCTCACCATACCGATAAATTTGCTGAGCTAGTATGTAGTAATTCACTAAGAGCGAATACGTTAACAAATGCAGTCGGCGTTTTAAAGGAAGAAATGCGTCGAATGGATTCAGTTATCATTAAGTCTGCTGACGAATGTGCCGTTCCGGCTGGTGGTGCACTGGCTGTGGATCGTCATGAATTCGCTGCGAAGGTTACGGAGAATGTTAAAAACCATCCAAACGTAACGGTTTTTTCAGAGGAGTGTACTAAAATCCCTGAAGGGCCAACAATTATAGCGACAGGCCCGCTAACTTCTAAGGATCTCTCAGATCAGTTAAAGGCTTTAAGCGGAGAAGAGTACCTATACTTTTATGATGCTGCTGCTCCTATTATCGAAACGGAAAGCATTGATATGGAGAAAGTGTATAAGAAGTCACGCTATGATAAGGGAGAGGCAGCTTACTTAAACTGTCCAATGACGGAAGAAGAATTTAATACGTTCTATGAAGCACTTATTTCAGCTGAAACGGTTCCGCTTAAAGAATTTGAGAAGGAAATTTTCTTCGAAGGATGTATGCCAATTGAAGTAATGGCCCAGCGCGGGCAGAAGACGATGACGTTTGGTCCTCTTAAACCTGTGGGTCTTGAGGATCCTAGAACAGGAAAGCGTCCTTACGCTGTCGTTCAACTAAGGCAGGATAATGCTTCTGGTACCCTATATAATATTGTTGGATTCCAAACGCATCTCAAATGGGGACCGCAAAAAGAAGTGATTCGCTTAATTCCTGGACTTGAGAACGCGGACATCGTACGTTATGGCGTAATGCATCGAAATACGTTTATTAACTCTCCGAACTTATTGAAAGCTACTTACCAATACAAAGATCGCGAGAATCTATTCTTTGCAGGTCAAATGACAGGTGTGGAAGGGTACGTAGAATCAGCGGCATCTGGACTAATCGCTGGATTTAACGCTGCTCGACTAATGAAGGATGAAGAGCCGCTAGTGTTTCCTGAAGAAACTGCGCTTGGTAGTCTAGCGAATTATATTACGACGGCTAATCCGGATAACTTCCAACCGATGAATGCTAACTTTGGTTTGTTCCCACCGCTTGAAACGCGAATTAAAGGCAAGAAAGAGCGTAATGAAACGATCGCTAATCGAGCGTTAGAAACAATTCAGAATTTTGTAAAAAGATTGTAAATTCCTATTGCTAAGGCTTCTAAATTGTGATACGATTTAGAAGCCTTTTGAGGTGATAACGATGAATAACAACCAACAAGCTCATATTCAATCATTTTCTGAGTATCTTCAGATTGAGAAGAATTGTTCACCACATACGATCTCAGGTTACTTACAGGACATTGAACATTTCAAGTCTTTTATGAAGCAGCAGACTATCGATGTCTTTGCTGCTGTTTCTTATGCAGATGTCAGAATTTATTTGACTGAGCTTCACGAGCGAGGTTACGCAAGAAAAACAGCAGCGAGAAAAATTTCAACGTTACGAAGCTTATATCGATTCCTTTTACGCGAAAACATTGTTGAGATTAATCCATTTACAATGAGCTCACTACCGAAGCAAGAGAAGCGCCTTCCGCAATTTTTGTATGAAAAAGAGCTCAATGTATTGTTTGATACGCCCGATACGTCGAAGCCGCTTGGTCAAAGAGACAGAGCTTTGCTCGAAGTATTGTACGGGTGTGGCATTCGCGTTAGTGAATGCGTTGCGCTTAATTTAGAAGACATTGATTTTGCGATTGGTACCATTTTTGTAATCGGTAAGGGGCGTAAGGAAAGATATGTACCAATTGGTAGTTTCGCTATAGATGCAATAAAAGAGTATTTAGAGGATGGACGAGTAAAACTCGGTTCGTCCGGAAAAGAGCCGACAAAAGCCCTGTTTTTAAACTTTAGAGGTAGTCGCGTGACAGCAAGAGGCGTACGAACAATTTTAGATAAGATTGTGAAAGACGCTTCGCTGCATGTACATATAAGTCCCCATGTGATGAGACACACATTCGCAACACATTTACTGAATGAAGGGGCAGACTTACGATCTGTTCAGGAGCTTTTAGGACATTCCGATTTATCATCTACTCAGATCTATACCCATGTGACGGGAGATCGATTGCGAAATATATACATGAACCATCACCCAAGAGCTTAATAGCTCGGGAGGAGGAACTTATGGGAGACTTTCATTCAACGACGATATTTGCAGTACAGCATAATGGAGAGTGCGCAATGGCCGGTGATGGCCAGGTGACATTTGGCAATGCCGTAGTCATGAAACATACGGCTAAGAAAGTAAAAAGGTTATTTCATGGGAAGGTGGTTGCTGGATTTGCAGGATCAGTTGCGGACGCATTCACTCTTTTTGAGAAATTCGAAAGCAAACTGGAAGAATTCGGCGGTAACCTACAGCGTGCTGCTGTTGAACTCGCAAAAGAGTGGCGCAGTGACCGTGTACTAAGAAAGCTTGAAGCCATGTTAATCGTTATGAATAAGGATGAGCTTCTGCTTATCTCAGGTACTGGTGAAGTGATCGAACCTGATGATGGCATTCTTTCCATTGGTTCAGGTTCTAACTACGCACTTTCAGCAGGTAGAGCTCTTAAGCGATACAGTGATAACAAAACCGCTGAAGAAATTGCGCGGGCCTCTATGGAAATTGCATCAGAAATTTGCGTGTACACAAATGATCAAATTATCGTAGAAACCATTTAGTATATAAACTGTATCTTTGGAGGAGATCGTATGTCTAATCCATTAACACCGAGACAAATTGTTGAAAAGCTTGATCAGTATATAGTTGGTCAGAATGACGCGAAAAAGGCTGTTGCCGTGGCATTGAGAAATCGTTACCGTCGGGGTCTTTTAAGCGATAAACTGAAGGATGAAGTGAATCCAAAAAATATTTTAATGATTGGGCCAACAGGCGTTGGTAAAACTGAAATTGCGCGACGACTGGCTCGTCTTGTCAATGCTCCTTTCATTAAAGTAGAAGCAACGAAATTTACTGAAGTGGGTTATGTAGGCCGAGATGTGGAATCAATGGTTCGCGATCTCGTTGAAACATCAATCAGACTTGTCAAAGAAGACCGAATGGAACAGGTGAAGGGCAGAGCGGAAGAAAATGCGAATAAACGCATTGTGGAACTGCTCGTACCGTCTAATAAGAAGCAGACACAATACAAGAATCCGCTTGAAATGTTATTTGGTAATCAGGGGCAAGAAGAAACAAACACCCAGGCTAGTTCAGAAGATCAGTCGATTGCTTCAAGACGAAAGCAAATAGCTCAACAGCTTGCGCTAGGTGAACTCGAAGATCGGATGATTACTGTTGAAGTGGAAGAACAAAACAATTCCATGATGGACATGTTCCAGGGAGCTGGCATGGAGCAAATGGGTATGAACATGCAGGATATGCTCGGAAATATCATGCCTAAAAAGAAGAAAAAACGTAAGCTTCCGGTGTCAGAAGCACGAAAGGTCTTAACGCAGGATGAAGCAGCAAAACTTGTGGATATGGATGAAGTCGCACAGGATGCAGTTTCAAAGACGGAACAAACGGGTATCATCTTCATTGATGAAATTGACAAGGTCGCGGGGAAAAGTCAGCAGTCAGCTGATGTATCCAGAGAGGGCGTTCAAAGAGACATATTGCCAATCGTAGAAGGTTCAACGGTAACAACGAAGTACGGTCCAGTAAAAACAGACCATATTTTGTTTATGGCCGCGGGGGCGTTTCACATGTCGAAACCATCTGATCTAATCCCTGAACTGCAAGGCCGATTCCCAATCCGCGTTGAGTTATCAAGTTTAACCGTAGACGATTTTAAACGTATATTAACAGAGCCTGATAATGCTCTTGTGAAGCAATACACAGCATTATTAGAAACAGAAGGTATTAAAGTTGAATTTTCTGACGATGCTATTCTTAAAATTGCTACGATTGCAACCGAAGTGAATCAGGACACTGACAACATTGGCGCAAGAAGACTGCACACAATTTTAGAAAAGCTTCTTGAAGATCTTTCATTTGAAGCACCGGACATTAATCTAGACAGCATCACGATTACACCAGAGTATGTTGAGGAAAAGTTAGCTTCTATTGCGAAGAACCGTGACCTCAGCCAATACATCCTATAATACATGCAGGAGGACAAAACTATGAATTTACTTGAAAAAACAAGAAAAATTAATGGAATGCTACAAAAATCTGAGGGGCCAGTTAACTTTACAGACATGGCTGAAACACTACGAGACGTCATTATGGCAAACGTATATGTCGTAAGCCGCAGAGGTAAGCTACTTGGAATCGCAATTAATCAAGAAATCGAAAACGAACGCATGAAGAAAATGTTTTCTGAGCGTCAGTTCCCTGAAGAATATACACAAAACCTGTTCAACATTGCAGAAACTTCTTCGAATCTGGATATCACAAGCGAGTACACAGCTTTCCCAGTAGAAAACCGTGACCTCTTTGAAAAAGGTCTTACAACAATTGTACCGATCGTTGGTGGTGGAAGCCGTCTTGGTACGCTCATCCTGTCACGTCTAAGCGACTCATTCTCAGATGATGATCTTCTATTAGCTGAATATGGTGCAACAGTAGTAGGAATGGAAATTCTTCATGAAAAAGCGGAAGAAATTGAAGAAGAAGCAAGAAACAAAGCGGTTGTACAAATGGCGATTTCTTCTCTTTCTTATAGTGAACTTGAAGCAATCGAGCACATCTTTGAAGAACTTGAAGGTAATGAAGGACTTCTAGTTGCAAGTAAAATTGCTGACCGCGTAGGCATCACTCGCTCTGTTATCGTAAACGCTCTTCGTAAGCTTGAGAGTGCTGGTGTTATTGAGTCTCGTTCTCTAGGAATGAAAGGAACTTACATTAAAGTTCTTAACGATAAATTCCTTGTAGAGCTTTCAAAACTTAAGACACAGTAATTCATCTAAAGCTCCGAGATCTCTCGGAGCTTTTTTAATAGAATGTTGCCGATTTCAACAGTCCTTTTGCAAACGATGGAGTTGAATCCTAACCGTTTAAGCGTACTGTGAGAGTGAGTTTGTGTAGGTATTCATGGAATTTAAGATTTAAACTTGCGACTTGTCACTTGATATGATATATTAATCAACGGTGTTAATCACACACGCTTGTTGATTTGGAAAGTGGTGCTGCAGACGCAGTTTTTTCCGAAATAGATGCAAGCGGAGGATAAAAAAAACCATTAGGAGGAACACAATCATGGCAGTAATCTCTATGAAACAGCTTCTTGAAGCTGGGGTACACTTCGGTCATCAGACTCGTCGTTGGAACCCGAAAATGAAACCTTATATCTTCACTGAAAGAAACGGTATCTACATTATCGATCTTCAAAAAACAGTGAAGAAAGTCGAAGAAGCTTATAACTTCGTTCGTGACATTGCTCAGGACGGTGGTAAAGTTCTTTTCGTAGGTACAAAAAAGCAAGCGCAAGATTCCGTTAAGGATGAAGCGATCCGTGCTGGTCAATACTACATCAACCAACGCTGGTTGGGTGGAACGCTTACGAACTTTGAAACTATTCAAAAGCGTATTAACCGCCTGAAGAGCCTTGAGAAGATGCAAGAAGACGGTACTTTTGAAGTACTACCTAAGAAAGAAGTTATGCTTCTTAAAAAAGAAATGGATCGCCTTGAAAGATTCCTTGGTGGTATTAAAGATATGAACGGCGTTCCAGACGCAATGTTCGTAATCGACCCTCGTAAAGAGCGTATTGCTATTGCTGAGGCTCGTAAGCTTAATATCCCAATCGTTGCGATCGTGGATACAAACTGTGATCCAGATGAGATCGACTATATTATCCCTGGTAACGACGATGCAATCCGCGCTGTGAAACTTCTTACTGCTAAAATGGCTGACGCTGTTATCGAAGTTAGCAAAGTAGAAGAAGAAGCAGAAGTTGAAGCGGTAGAAACTGAAGAAACATCTGTATAAGAACACAAAGGGGTGATAAAGGGGAACTCTAACCCCTTTATCACCTTTTTTTAACCCAAAAGGGTATGATTACATATCATAATTCAAGGAGGAATTACTAATGGCAGTAACAGCTCAAATGGTAAAAGAATTGCGTGCACAAACTGGTGCAGGTATGATGGATTGCAAAAAAGCTCTAACAGAAAACGACGGTGACATGGACAAAGCAATCGACTGGCTTCGTGAGAAAGGTATTTCTAAAGCAGCTAAGAAAGCTGACCGCGTAGCAGCTGAAGGTCTTGCAACGATCGCTGTTGAAGGTAACAAAGCAGTAATTGCTGAAATTAACTCTGAAACTGACTTCGTTTCAAAGAACGAAAGCTTTATTTCACTAATCAATGATATTTCGCATCACCTCCTTAGTACGAATCCTGAGTCTGTGGACGCAGCTCTTGAAAGCAAAATGGAAAACGGACAAACCGTTACTGAATTCATTAACGACAAAATTGCTAAAATCGGCGAGAAGATTTCTCTTCGTCGTTTCCAAATCATTGAGAAAACTGACGCTGACGCATTCGGCGCATACCTACACATGGGTGGACGCATTGGTGTTCTAACACTTCTTGAAGGCACAACTGACGAAGAAGTAGCGAAAGACGTTGCTATGCACACTGCAGCAGTTAACCCTCGTTTCGTATCTCGTGATGCTGTTCCAACTGAAGAAGTTGAACGCGAGCGTGAAGTATTGAAGCAACAGGCTCTTAACGAAGGTAAGCCAGAGAAAATTGTTGAGAAAATGGTAGAAGGCCGTATCAACAAATTCTTCGAAGAAATTTCTCTAGTTGATCAGCCGTTTGTTAAAGACACTGATCAAAAAGTTGGTAAGTACGTTGAATCTAAAGGCGCTACTGTAAAAGGCTTCATCCGCTACGAAGTTGGCGAAGGCATGGAGAAACGTGAAGATAACTTCGCTGAAGAAGTTATGTCTCAAGTGAAGAAGTAAAACAATGATAGGGAACACGTTGTGTTCCCTATTTTTCAAGAACAAATACTGATAAACATGCTGGAGGGTTAAAATGAGCGGAGCCAAGTATGAACGCGTTGTGTTAAAATTAAGCGGAGAAGCTTTGTCGGGTGGAGAAGGTCAAGGGATTTCACCGACAATCGTACAGTCAATCGCATCTCAAGTGAAAGAAATTCACGAAATGGGTGTGGAAGTGGCTGTCGTCGTTGGCGGAGGAAACATCTGGCGTGGTAAAGTAGGCAGTGAGATGGGAATGGACCGTGCTACTGCTGATTATATGGGGATGCTTGCAACAGTTATGAATTCACTAGCTATGCAGGATAGCCTTGAGAATATTGGAGTTGAAACACGTGTTCAAACTTCAATCGAAATGAGACAGGTAGCTGAGCCATATATTCGTCGTAAAGCGATTCGACACCTTGAGAAAAAACGCGTTGTCATTTTTGCGGCTGGTACGGGTAATCCATACTTCTCAACAGATACGACTGCTGCATTGCGTGCGGCAGAAATTGAAGCAGATGTTATTTTAATGGCGAAGAACAACGTAGACGGAGTTTACACAGCCGATCCTACAGTTGACGCTACTGCGAAGAAGTATGACACCCTTTCTTACCTTGATGTACTTAAGGAAGGCTTAGCTGTAATGGACTCCACAGCTTCTTCACTTTGTATGGATAATGACATTCCACTTGTTGTCTTTTCCATTATGGAAGAAGGAAACATTAAGCGCGCCATTTGCGGCGAAGAAATTGGAACAGTTGTAAAGGGGAGAAATTAAGATGACGAAAGAAATCTTGAAAAACGCTGAAGAACGTATGCAGAATGGAATTTCAAGCTTGAAGCGTGAGCTAGCAACACTAAGAGCTGGAAGAGCAAATGCTTCTCTACTTGATAAAATTCAAGTTGACTACTACGGTGCTCCAACACCAGTTAACCAGCTTGCTGGTATTTCTGTTCCGGAAGCACGTATGCTACTAATCCAACCTTATGATAAGACTTCAATCGGCGAGATCGAAAAAGCAATTCTTAAATCAGATCTTGGCTTAACACCTTCAAATGATGGGAATGTTATTCGTCTAACGATTCCAGCTCTAACAGAAGAGCGTCGTAAAGATCTTGTGAAACTCGTTAAGAAGTATGCGGAAGAAGGGAAAGTTGTGCTTCGCAACATTCGCCGCGATGCAAATGATGAGTTAAAGAAACAAGAAAAAGATGGCGATATTACAGAAGACGAGCTTCGCCGTGGCAACGACGATGTCCAAAAGCTTACTGACAAGTATGTAGCTGAAGCTGACAGTGTTGCGACTGATAAAGAAAAAGAAATCATGGAAGTCTAATTCAATAACATGTAAAATAAGATAATAAAAGGACCCTCTTTTCCCACAGGGGGTTTTTTTGTTAAGTAAGTGACACAATGGAGGATTTGCAATGCTTGGGAAGTTCTCGAACTGGATGAGAAAGAATGAAGATGAGGAACATTTAGAAATTAACACATCTGCAAATATCCCAGGACATATTGCGATCATTATGGATGGCAATGGACGCTGGGCGAAGAAGCGAGGTCTCCCGCGTGTGGCTGGCCACCGTGAAGGCGTTAAGGTTGTAAAGAAAATCGTAAGAAAGGCGAATGATCTGGGTGTTCAATATTTAACCCTGTATGCCTTTTCGACCGAGAATTGGAAACGACCAAAGGAAGAAGTAGACTTTTTAATGAAGCTCCCTGAGCAATTTCTACTTAGCCACCTGCCAGAATTGATCGAGCAGAACGTTCAAGTTAGAATTATGGGAGAACGAGAACAGCTGCCCCCCCATACGTTCAAAGCCATAAGCAAGGCAGTGAAAGAGACGAAAGACAATACCGGACTCATTCTTAACTTCGCGCTTAACTATGGTAGTCGTCATGAAATGAAAACAGCGATGCAGCGGTTATTAAGTGATGTAAGAAAGGGGATACTGACGGAAGAAGAGATTACGGAAGAGAAGATTTCTTCGTATTTACTCAGTAGCCAGTACCCGGACCCGGATTTATTAATAAGGACAAGCGGAGAAATTCGCTTAAGTAACTTTATGCTCTGGCAGTTAGCTTATACTGAACTTTGGTTTACGGAAGTTCTTTGGCCTGATTTTACAGAGCACCATTTTATTGAGGCCGTACAGGAATACCAGCGAAGAGGAAGACGTTACGGCGGGGTGTAAGTGTAGGAGGACATTAACGTAATGAAACAACGTGTTATTACGGGTGTGATTTTTGGCGCCCTTTTGTTAGGAATGATTATTGTAGGAGACTGGCCATTTATCATTTTGATGGCGCTTGTTGCCACTGTTGGAATGGTCGAACTGTTACTAATGAAGAAAATCACATTGGTTTCACTTCCTGGATTACTTGCTATCGTCGGAACGTGGATTCTTGTTATGCCTGACGACTGGATTGCGTCATTGACGTCGTCTGTATTCACCAAGATTGACCTCTTGTTCTTCGGCTTGCTTATTTTGCTTGCTATGACTGTCCTTACGAAGAATAAGTATAGTTTTGATGAAAGTTCATTTATTATGATGGCTTCGTTATATGTCGGTCTAGGTTTCTATTATTTTACAGCGACACGGTACCTGGGAGAAAATAATTTAGATGGTATGATTCATTTATTTTTCATTATTTTTCTTATATGGGCGTCTGACTCTGGCGCATATTTTGTAGGACGATCGCTCGGAAGGAAAAAGCTATGGCCTCATATATCTCCGAACAAAACGGTTGAAGGTGCAGTTGGCGGCGTTGTAATGGCAGTTCTTGTTGGCGTTGTTTTTCAATTGATTTATCCGGTGTATGATTCCATGATAGTTGTTTTGATCGTCTCCGTTCTAACTTCTGTTTTTGGACAGATAGGTGACCTTGTTGAATCAGCATTCAAGCGTCATTACGGAGTGAAGGATTCAGGCAGTATCTTGCCAGGGCACGGAGGGATACTTGATCGATTTGATAGTCTAATATTCGTTCTCCCTCTTCTGCATTTACTTAACCTGGTTTGATGAAACAGAGTAGATTGGAGGAACGGGTCGTTTGAAGAAAATAAGCTTATTGGGAGCATCTGGTTCTATCGGTATTCAGACTCTCGACATTGTGAGAATGCACCCTGACATGTTTTCTCTTGTAGCTGTTTCAGTAGGGAAAAATGTTCAAAAAGCGGTGGAAATAGCAGAGGAATTTAAGCCAAAGCTATTATCTGTTCAAAAGAAAGAAGATGCTGACTCGCTCAGAAGAACAATTTCAAGAAAGACAAAGATTGTCTATGGAGATGAAGGATTGCTAGAAGTAGCCTGTCATCACGATTCAACCGTTCTTGTAAATGCTATTCTCGGCAGTATCGGACTTTCTCCGACCCTTTCAGCGATTGAACAGGGAAAAACGATTGCTATTGCAAATAAAGAAACGCTTGTAACTGCTGGGCATCTCGTAACAGAGGCAGCCAAACGACATGGATCTGCCCTTCTGCCAGTAGATAGCGAACATTCAGCATTGTTTCAATGCTTGAATGGTGAAAAACAAGATCAAATGGAGCGCCTCATTCTTACAGCATCAGGTGGAAGCTTCCGTGATAAAACACGTGAAGAACTTGTAGGAGTTAGTGTGAATGATGCCTTAAATCATCCGAACTGGTCCATGGGTGCTAAGATTACCATTGATTCAGCTACAATGATGAACAAAGGCCTTGAAGTGATTGAAGCGCACTGGCTGTTTGGAACACCTTATGATCAGATTGATGTATTGCTTCATAAAGAAAGTATTATTCACTCGATGGTAGAGTACATAGACGGTAGTGTCATGGCCCATCTAGGTACTCCGGATATGCGAATTCCAATTCAGTATGCACTTAGCTATCCTGATCGACTTGAAATCAGAAATGCAAAACGGTTAAACTTATGGGAAGTTGGTAAGTTACATTTTGAGAAGGTTGATTACGACCGCTTCCGCGCATTAAAGTTAGCTTATGAAGCTGGCCGCGCCGGTGGTTCACTCCCAGCCGTCATGAATGCGGCAAACGAAACGGCCGTTGCAGCATTTCTGGAGGGAAAGATCGATTTCTTAACGATCGAAGAGCTCGTAGAACAGGCGATGGAAAACCACAGTATCGTTCAAAATGCATCGCTTGAAGAAATTCTTGCTGTAGATTCTGAAACAAGATTACGAGTTCAGTCATTAATTAAATAAAGGTGGTAAGTGGATATGAATACTGTGATTTCGATCATTATCATATTCGGAGCACTTGTCTTTTTCCATGAATTGGGTCACTTGCTCCTGGCAAAACGTGCAGGAATCTTGTGCCGAGAATTCGCCATAGGCTTCGGACCGAAAATTTTCACAATCAAGAAAGGTGAGACGGTTTACACGATCAGACTTCTGCCGCTCGGTGGATTTGTTCGAATGGCCGGCGAAGATCCTGAAATGATTGAATTGAAACCTGGACAGCGTGTTGGGCTTCTGTTTAATGATCAGAATAAAGTTGAAAAGATTGTTATCAATCAAAAATCAGCTTACCCTAATTTAAAAGAAGTAACGGTTGAAGAAGCCGACCTTGAGCGTGGGCTTTATATTAAAGGATACGAAGATGAAGATGAACCAGCTACGGTATTCTCAATTGATGAAACATCTCATTATGTGATGGATGGATCTGAGTTTCAGATTGCGCCGTTTGATCGTCAATTCGGTTCAAAGTCGCTTTGGGACCGTTTCCTGGCCATTTTTGCTGGCCCAGTTATGAACTTTTTACTTGCGATTGTTATTTTCATCACGCTAGGCTTATTACAAGGGACGCCAACGAGCCAGGTTAACGAAGTCGTTGAAGGCAGTCCAGCTGAGCAAGCCGGTATGATGAATGGTGATGTTATTACTGAAATTAATGGGACTGAAATAACAGGCTGGAATAAGATGACGTCTATTATTCAGGATAACGCAAATAATCAACTAGGATTTAAAGTAGATCGTGAAGGTGAATCGGTCTCTTTATCCATTACTCCAGAAAAACAAGAGCTTTCTGAAAATCAATCTGTTGGTCGTATTGGGGTTTCCCCAGAATATCAAGTGGATTTCTTAGACTCTATCGTTTTTGGTTTTACATCAACGTATGAATTCGGAAAGGCCATATTCGTAGGACTTGGCCAGCTTGTAACGGGGCAGCTTTCCATCGATGCTTTCTCAGGACCTGTAGGAATTTATAGTTACACAGAAGAAGCTGCATCTGGAGGGCTCTATGTTCTCATGAGATGGGCTGGTTTCTTAAGTATTAACCTTGGTATTTTTAACTTATTGCCACTTCCTGCACTTGATGGAGGAAGACTACTATTCATCGGTGTGGAAGCGTTACGTGGCAAGCCAATTGATCCGCAAAAGGAAAGCTTAGTTCACTTTATTGGCTTTTCGTTTCTCATGTTACTCATGCTAGTAGTGACATGGAATGATATCCAACGCTTCTTCCTATAGGAGCCACGGGACCCGTTTTAAGAATGAAATGAGGTGCAGTAGATGAAACAATCTAAATATTTTAATCCAACCCTTCGAGATAATCCAGCTGATGCCGAAATTAAAAGTCATCAGCTCCTTGTCAGAGCGGGTTTTATACGTCAAAATGCTTCAGGTATTTATTCATACCTACCATTAGGAAAGAAAGTACTAATGAAAATTGAAGAAGTCATTCGAAAAGAGCTTGATGAAACTGGTGCACAGGAATTATTAATGCCAGCGATTCAACCTGCTGAGCTATGGCAGGAAACGGGGCGATGGGACGTTTACGGTCCTGAGCTAATGAGACTAAAGGATCGCCACGGTAGACCTTTTGCTCTCGGTGCTACTCACGAGGAGTTAATTACAAGTCTTGTTCGCGATGAGTTGAAATCGTACAAGCAATTGCCGGTGACTCTTTATCAGATTCAAACAAAGTATCGTGATGAGCGTCGTCCACGCTTTGGTTTGCTTCGAGGAAGAGAGTTTATTATGAAAGATGCCTACTCTTTCCATTCTTCTGAAGAACAGCTTGATGAAGCATACAATAATATGCATAGAGCTTATAGTCGAATCTTTAGTACCCTGGGCTTGAATTTTCGTCCTGTTGTGGCTGATTCGGGTGCAATGGGTGGTAAAGATACAGAAGAATTTATGGCATTATCTAGCGTTGGGGAAGATACGATCGCATATAGTGATTCTTCAGATTACGCTGCCAATATTGAAATGGCAAAAGTTCATGTAGCGTATGAGAAATCGGACGAGCCAGAGGCACCTTTAACTAAAGGGGAAGGCGAGGCTTCGTTAGAACGCCATATCCGTACTTCTCTTATCAAGGTAGAAGATGAGACCGTTCTTGTTCTTGTAAGAGGGGATCATGAATTAAATGACATCAAGGTTAAGCACCTATTCGCAACGGACATCGTAGAAGTCTTGAATGAAGAAGTTGATGTGAAAGAATTTAACGGCAAGGTTATTGCAGACAATGCAGTTAAAGCCATCGTCAACGGATCAATTAGTGGTAAACATGCTTATCAGAATGTTAATCCAGATCGAGACCTTTCCATTACAAGTTATGAAGACCTTCGTTTTATTCAAGAAGGAGATCCTTCTCCAGATGGCAATGGAACGATTGTTTTTGCGGAAGGCATTGAAATTGGCCAGGTGTTTAAGTTAGGAACAAAATATAGTGAAACAATGGGCGCTTCTTATCTTGATGAAGGCGGGAAAGCTAAGCCTATTATGATGGGTTGTTATGGGATCGGCGTTTCACGAACGCTTGCCGCGATCGCTGAGCAAAATGCAGATGACAATGGGCTGAAATGGCCTCTTGCTGTAACACCATTTCATGTTCACTTGATTACAATCAACGTGAAAGATGCTGATCAAACAGCTCTATCAGATCGTCTATATGAATCTCTACAGAATGAGCGTTATGATGTTCTTTACGATGATCGAAAAGAGCGTGCAGGTGTGAAGTTTAAAGATGCGGATCTCGTCGGTCTTCCATTACGCGTAATCGTTGGTAAGAAAGCAAACGATGAGATCGTGGAAGTGAAGCGAAGAGATACTGGAGAGTCAATTGAAGTATCAGTTGATAACTTGAACGAGACAATCCAGCAACTTTTAACACAAATGAACTAAAATTGTGGATAGGTGCCAGTGGTACCTTCCACCTTTTTTTTCGTTACCTTTACGCATTTTTAAGAAGGAGGAACAATTGAATGGACCAGGATTTAAACATAAGAAAAGAACGTCTCCAACTGCTCCTTCAACAAATATCGATTCCTGATAAATTCGTTGATTATTTTAGAGATGGGTACATTTCGAAATTAACTGTATACAAAGAAACGAGAAAATGGCATTTTGATTTTCATTTTCCAGACGTTCTTCCGTTTCATGTATATGAACTATTTCGCAGTCGTCTGCAAGATGGATTAAAGCACATCGCTACAGTGACTTACGGAATCTCCACAGATAGTGGAGGAAATGAAGAATTAGCAATGGCATACTGGGACAATGTCGCTGAACTGATGAAAGAGCATTCGGCATCCCTAACAGCTGTATTGAAAAGTCAAACGCCTAAAATAAGTGGAAATAAACTTATTGTAACGGTTCGTAATGAAACGGAAGCTGCAATCGCAAGACGAAAGCTATCTGGTCCTTTGTCAGAATGTTATACGCACGCTGGATTTCCGAAGTACATGCTTGAAGTAGAAGTTAAGGCTTCTGAACAGGATTATCAAAAATTTGTTGAACAAAAACAACAAGAAGATCAATCTAAAATGATGGAAGCCTTGATCGAAAAAGAAAAGGCAGATAAATCTTCAAGTAAAAACGTTCCAGATTCTCTTGTCATTGGTTACAAGATCAAAGAAGATCCAGTACCAATCGAAACTATTCAGGACGAAGAACGACGCATTGCTGTTCAAGGTTATGTCTTCCATGCTGAAACGAAAGAGCTTAGAAGTGGACGAACGCTATTAACGTTTAAAATAACGGACTACACGGATTCAATCCTTGTGAAAATGTTCTCCCGCGATAAAGAAGATGTTCCGATTTTAGAAGCAGTAAGAAAAGGAATCTGGGTGAAAGTACGCGGTGGGATCCAGAATGATACGTTTGTACGCGATCTTGTTATGATCGGAAACGATTTAACTGAAATCAAACCTGATTTACGAGTAGATGAGGCGCCTGAGGATGAAAAGCGTATTGAGCTACATGCTCACACGCAAATGAGTCAAATGGACTCCGTCAGTTCAACAGGGGAACTGATTACACAAGCAGCTAAATGGGGACATCCCGCTATCGCCATTACGGATCATAATGTTGTACAGTCATTTCCCGATGCATATGCAGCAGGACAAAAGAACGGTATAAAGGTTATCTATGGTTTAGAAGCAGACCTTGTCGATGATGGGGTACCGATGGCATACAATGAAGCTGATCGTGACCTTGAAACGGGTACTTACATTGTTTTTGACGTGGAAACAACCGGACTTTCGGCTGTTTATAATAAAATTATCGAGTTAGCAGCAGTGAAATTGAAAGATGGAGAAATCGTTGATAAGTTTGAGCGATTTGCTAATCCGCATCATCCTCTTTCCTCAACAACCATTGAACTAACGGGGATTACGGACGATATGGTCATGAACGCCCCTGAAATTGAAGACGTCTTAAAAGACTTCCACGAATTCATGGGAGATGACATTCTTGTTGCTCACAATGCTAGCTTTGATATGGGCTTCTTGAATGTAGGGTTACGTAATATTGGGTTAGGAGAAGCAACAAATCCAGTAATTGATACCCTTGAGCTTGCTCGTTTTCTCTATCCGGAAATGCGAAACCATCGCTTAAATACGCTTTGTAAAAAGTTTGATATCGACCTTACTCAGCACCATAGAGCGATTTATGATGCGGAAGCAACAGGGTATTTGTTGTGGAAATTGGTGAAAGATGCACTTGAGCGTGAAATTACAAACCATAATATGCTGAATGATAATATGGGGCAAACTGGTTTCCAACGTACGCGTCCATCGCACACGATCATATTGGCGCAAAATGACGTAGGTTTAAAAAACTTGTTCAAGCTCGTTTCCCTTTCTCACATTGATTATTTCTACCGAACTGCACGTATTCCTCGTTCTAAGCTTGAGAAATACCGCGAAGGTCTGCTGATCGGTTCAGGCTGTGACAAGGGTGAAGTTTTTGAAGGGATGATGCAAAAGTCACCTGAAGAAGTAGAGGACATCGCGAAGTTTTATGACTATCTGGAAGTGCAGCCGCCACAAAATTACATGCATTTAATCGAGAAAGAACTTGTTCAAGATGAAATGGCGTTGCGTGAAATTATTGGTAAGATTGTTAAGCTTGGTGAGAAGTTAAATAAGCCAGTCGTCGCTACTGGTAACGTTCATTATCTCGAGCCAGAGGATCATATTTATCGTAAAATTCTTATTAAAGCACAGGCGGGTAACCCATTAAATCGCCAAACGTTACCTCAGGTTCATTTTAGAACGACGAACGAAATGCTTGATTGCTTCCATTTTCTTGGGGCAGATAAAGCGAAGGAAATTGTCGTACAAAAACCACAGCAAGTAGCCGACATGATCGATGACATTAAACCGATCAAAGATGATCTATTCACACCTCGAATTGAAGGTGCCGATGAAGAAATGCGTGAGATGAGCTATAACATGGCTCGAAGCATTTATGGTGATGAACTGCCAACAATAGTGGAAGAGAGACTTGAAAAAGAGCTAAAAAGTATTATTGGCCATGGATTCGCCGTTATCTACTTGATTTCTCATAAGCTAGTTAAGAAGTCACTAAACGACGGCTATCTCGTTGGTTCACGTGGGTCTGTAGGTTCTTCATTTGTTGCCACTATGACTGAAATTACTGAAGTGAACCCATTACCACCCCATTATGTTTGTCCATCTTGTAAGAAGTCACAGTTCTTTGATGACGGTTCTGTAGGATCAGGGTTCGATCTTCCAGACAAATCATGCGAAGATTGCGATGTACCTCTTACAAAAGACGGACATGATATACCGTTTGAGACGTTTCTTGGGTTTAAAGGTGATAAAGTACCCGATATTGATTTGAACTTCTCCGGGGAATATCAGCCGCGTGCCCATAATTATACGAAGGAACTGTTTGGAGAAGACAATGTATTCCGAGCAGGAACAATCGGTACAGTCGCTGAGAAGACGGCGTACGGTTATGTAAAAGGATATATGGGAGACCATGACCTTCACTATCGAGGGGCTGAAATTGATCGTCTCGTGTCGGGGTGCACAGGAGTAAAACGTACCTCTGGGCAGCATCCGGGTGGTATTATCGTAGTACCTGATTATATGGACATCTACGATTTTTCACCTATTCAGTTCCCAGCAGATGATAAAACATCCGCATGGAAAACAACCCATTTTGATTTCCATTCGATCCACGATAATCTGTTGAAGCTTGATATACTTGGGCACGATGATCCTACGGTTATTCGTATGCTTCAAGATTTAAGTGGAATTGATCCGAAAACCATCCCAACAGATGACGCTGAAGTGATGAAGCTCTTTAGTGGAACGGAATCTCTTGGAGTGACACAGGATCAAATTATGTGTAAAACAGGAACTTACGGAATCCCAGAATTCGGAACACGATTCGTTCGTCAAATGCTAGAAGATACGAAACCTAGTACATTTTCTGAGCTCGTTCAGATTTCAGGTCTTTCCCACGGTACTGATGTGTGGTTAGGTAATGCACAGGAATTGATTCAAGCTGGTACTTGTAACCTTAGTGAAGTAATTGGTTGTCGTGATGATATTATGGTTTATTTGATCTACAAAGGCCTTGACCCGTCCCTCGCATTTAAAATTATGGAGTTTGTGCGAAAAGGGAAAGGATTGCAAGAAGAGTGGGTAGCTGAAATGAAGAAACATGATGTGCCGGACTGGTACATTGATTCGTGCTTGAAGATCAAGTATATGTTCCCGAAAGCTCACGCAGCAGCATATGTGTTAATGGCTGTTCGGATCGCTTACTTCAAAGTTCACCATCCAATTCTTTTCTATGCAGCATACTTTACCGTAAGAGCCGATGACTTTGACATTGATACGATGGCGAAAGGATCCAACGCGATTCGCGCAAAAATCGAAGAAATCAATGAAAAGGGACTTGATGCTTCACCGAAAGAGAAAAACCTATTAACCGTGATGGAGATTGCGCTTGAAATGTCAGAACGTGGCCTCCGCATGCAGAAAGTAGATCTTTATCGATCAAAAGCGGCTGAATTCGTAGTCGATGGAGATTCGCTCATTCCTCCATTTAATTCTCTTCCGGGAGTAGGGACGAATGCAGCGATCAATATTGAAAACTCCAAAGAAGCCGGTGAATTTTTATCAAAAGAAGATTTACAGCAGCGAAGCAAGATTTCAAAGACTGTACTTGAGTACTTGGATGATCATGGATGTCTTGAAGGACTTCCAGATGCGAATCAACTCAGCTTATTCTAATGAGGCGCATTCGCTTCTCTGTTGAATTGGTTATATGAGTATGGTATAGTAATTGTGGAAATACTAGTGAATACACACGCGACGGAAGAGTGGGGCTATCCCACTCTTTCGTTTTCGATTGGGACCCTGCTGTACAGGATCAGAAAGGAGGACAACCAATGAACGAAAATGTGATTACGGTTACTGAAGAACTAGTAAAACCAATAGTAGATGAAATGAACTTGGAACTTGTAGATATAGAATTCACACAAGAAGGCAAGAATTGGTTTCTCCGTGTCTATATCGATTCTCCTCGAGGCGTTGATATTGAGGAGTGCGGGATAATTAGCGAAAAGCTAAGTGAACAGCTTGATAAACAAGATCCAATTACACAACCATACTTCCTTGAAGTTTCTTCACCTGGTGCAGAACGTCCGCTCAAAAAACGTACGGACTTTGAGAAGGCAGTTGGCAAGCAAGTCTATGTCACAACCTATGAACCATTCAATGGTGAAAAGAGCTTTGAAGGTGTACTTTCGGACTTCAATGGAGAAATGGTTGTTATTGATCAGCGAGTGAAAACAAGAATTAAAAAGGTAGAATTACCTTATGAAAAAGTAGCAAGCGCAAGGCTTGCGGTTGTTTTTTAATTAAAGGGGAGAATGAAAAATGAAGAGTAGTGAGTTATTAGATGCGCTAAATATTCTTGAAAAAGAAAAGGGCATCAGCAAGGATATTATCGTTGAGGCGATTGAAGCAGCGCTTATCTCAGCATATAAGCGAAACTTCCATCAGGCGCAAAACGTTAGAGTTGACTTTAATCAGGATACAGGTTCGATCCGAGTATTCGCTCGAAAAGATGTCGTAGAAGAAGTGGAAGATTCTCGTCTTGAGATTTCACTTGAAGATGCGAAAGACATTGATCGCCAATATGAATTAGAAGATATCGTAGAAATTGAAGTAACGCCTCGTAATTTCGGTCGTATCGCAGCTCAAACAGCGAAGCAAGTTGTTACTCAGCGTGTCCGTGAAGCAGAACGTGGGATCATATTTAGCGAATTTATTGAACGCGAAGACGATATCATGACAGGAATTGTTCAGCGTCAGGATCATCGTTTTATTTATGTTGACCTCGGTCGTATCGAAGCACTTCTCCCTGCAGGTGAACAAATGCCGAACGAAACGTATCATTCCCATGATCGTATCAAGGTATATGTGACAAAAGTTGAAAAAACAACCAAAGGGCCACAGGTGATGGTTTCGAGAACTCATCCTGGTCTTCTTAAGCGTTTATTTGAACTTGAAGTACCGGAAATATTCGATGGAACGGTTGAAGTAAAGTCCATTTCTCGAGAAGCCGGGGATCGTTCAAAGATTGCGGTTCACGCAGAAGATCCTGAAGTTGATCCGGTTGGCTCATGTGTAGGACAGCGTGGTCAGCGTGTACAAGCGATTGTCAATGAGCTTAAAGGTGAGAAAATTGATATCGTAAGCTGGTCTGAAGACATAGTTGCATACGTAGCAAATGCACTAAGCCCTTCAAAAGTACTTAAAGTAAATGTAGACGAAGAAAATAAAATGACTCAAGTTATCGTACCTGACTATCAGCTTTCACTTGCAATCGGGAAGCGTGGCCAAAACGCACGTCTTGCTGCGAAGCTGACTGGATGGAAAATCGATATTAAGAGTCAATCTGAAGCGGAAGAGCTTGGCATCTATAGTGCTGATGAAGCTCCTCTATTCGAAGAGAATGACGCGGAAGATTCTGAGCTAGATTAAGCAAGATCAGGAGAGGTGTCCATCGTGCAAAAACGTAAAATTCCGATGCGGAAATGTGTCGCCTGTCAAGAAATGAAGCCTAAAAAAGAGCTTGTTCGAATCGTTCGTTCGCCTGAAGGGGTTATATCGATCGATCAAACGGGTAAAAAGAATGGACGGGGCGCATACCTTTGCAATAAAGAAGAGTGTTTCGTACTTGCTAAGAAGCGAAATTCTTTAGCGGCTCATCTAAAAGCAGAAGTGACGGAAGATATTTATGCTGACCTCGCAGAATCGCGGTCAAATTAAATGAAGAATAAGAATTGGGAGTCACTGTTAGGACTCGCTCAGCGCGCTGGCAAAGTCGTGTCTGGAGAAGAACTTGTGGTGAAGGAAATTCAGCGCAAGAGCGCAAGACTCGTATTAGTTGCGAGCGACGCATCTGATAACACAAGAAAGAAAATAACGGATAAAGCAACTACTTATAAAGTCCCAGTATGTTTTGTAACAGGGCGCTATGAGCTTGGACATGCAATTGGCAAAGTTCAACGAGTCACGATAGCCGTTACTGATGCAGGGTTTGCGAAGAAGCTCCACGCAATGCTCGATCAATAACTCGGGGGTGATCGTATGAGTAAGATGCGAATTCATGAATATGCAAAAGAACATAATACTACTAGTAAGGATGTTATCGAAAAGTTAAAAAGCATGAATATTACGGTAAACAATCATATGTCTGTGATTGATGATCAGGCCATTGATAAGCTTAATAACGATTCGAAACAATCCAAAAAGGGAAGCGACAAAAACAGTATGGAAAATAAAAACAATCGAAACAACCCAAAAGCAAATGCAAATCAAAAGAATAGCAAAAGCGCACCAAATAACCGTCGCGGTGGACGTCGTCCAAACCGCCGTGGAAAAGGACAGCCGCCTAAAAACACGGCTGCTCCAAGAAGACTGCCTTCTAAAGTAACTTTCATTGGTTCATTAACAGTTGGACAGCTTGCTGAAAAGCTAGGTAAAGATGCTTCTGAACTGATCAAGAAGTTAATGGGTCTTGGTGTTATGGCAACCATTAATCAGGAACTAGATAAAGATACAATGGAACTTATCTGTGATGATTATGGTGTAAAAGTGGAAGAAGAAGAGCTATTTGAAGTAACGGATCTTGATAATTACACTAGTGAAGATGAGGACGGAAAGCTTATTGAACGTCCTGCAGTTGTTACAATCATGGGGCACGTTGACCATGGTAAAACAACGCTACTAGACGGAATCCGTGATACAAAAGTAACGCAGGGTGAAGCTGGTGGTATTACGCAGCACATCGGTGCTTACCAGATCGAAGAAAATAACAAAAAAATTACGTTCCTTGATACTCCTGGACACGCTGCATTTACAACAATGCGTGCACGTGGTGCAAAAGTAACAGATATCACGGTTCTAGTTGTAGCAGCTGACGATGGCGTTATGCCACAAACGGTTGAAGCTATTAACCATGCGAAGGCAGCGGAAGTGCCAATTATCGTTGCTGTTAATAAGATGGATAAAGAAGGAGCAAATCCTGATCGCGTGATGCAGGAACTAACAGAGTATGAACTTGTTTCTGAAGCATGGGGCGGAGATACAATTTTCGTTAACCTTTCTGCCATTAAGCGTGAAGGAATTGATAATCTTCTTGAAACGATTCTATTGATTTCTGAAGTAGAAGAATTTAAAGCGAACCCTAATAAGCTTGCTACAGGTACAGTAATTGAAGCACAGCTAGATAAAGGACGCGGGCCAGTTGCAACACTTCTTGTTCAAGAAGGAACGCTTAAAGTCGGTGACCCAGTTGTAGTCGGTAACACATTTGGTCGTGTTCGTGCTATGGTCAACGATCTTGGTAAGCGTGTTGAAACAGCTGCACCTTCTACTCCTGTAGAAGTGACTGGTTTAAGTGATGTACCAAATGCTGGAGATCGCTTTGTAGCATTTGAAGACGAGAAGACAGCACGTCAAGTTGGTGAAGCACGTAATCAGCAGCAAATTGAAGCTCAGCGTAAAGAATCTTCTAAAATGAATTTGGATGATTTATTTGAAAAGATTCAGCAGGGCGATGTGAAAGATATCAACATTATCGTGAAAGCTGACGTACAGGGATCTGTTGAAGCACTTGCTGGCTCACTTCAGAAGATTGAAGTAGAAGGTGTTAAAATCAACATTATTCACACAGCTGTTGGTGCGATCACAGAGTCAGATATTATCCTTGCATCTGCTTCTAATGCGATCATTATCGGATTTAACGTACGTCCAGATTCAAATGCGAAGAAAGTAGCTGATTCTGAGCAAGTAGAAATTCGCTTGCATCGCGTGATCTATACAGCGATTGAAGAGATTGAATCTGCAATGAAAGGAATGCTTGATCCAGTTTATGAAGAAAAAGTGATTGGTCAAGCTGAAGTACGTGAAACGTTTAAAGTTTCTAAAGTAGGTACAATTGCAGGATCTTACGTAACAGAAGGTAAAATCACTCGTAATTCGGGCGTTCGTGTCATCCGTGACGGAATTGTCGTATTCGAAGGTGAAGTGGATACATTGAAACGCTTCAAAGACGATGCGAAAGAAGTGGCAAAAGGGTACGAATGTGGTATTACGCTTACAAAATTCAATGACGTTAAAGAAGGCGACATCATTGAAGCGTATATTATGGTTGAAGTAAAGCCTAAGTGATTGGATATGTAGAATGTGAATGCATCATTTATGATGCGCAATCCTTGAAGGAAAAAAGATCTGTGCTTCAGTCGGTTATTAGCCGTCTGAAGCATTATAATCTCTCTGTTTCTGAGCTTGACAGCCAGGATTTATGGCAACATACCGTTATTGGTATTGTTACAACGGCTTCAAGCAAAACGGCATGCGAGCGTGAGCTCCAGCGTGCCGTCTCATTGATTGATTCACGTCCTGATATCGAACTCACTCGAGCAACTTATGAGTGGCTTTAGGAAAGAAACGAGGTGTAACGATGAGTAATGTTCGCGCAAATCGTGTTGGTGAACAGATGAAGAAAGAACTTGGTGATATAATCAGCAGGAAGATTAAAGACCCGCGCGTAGGTTTCGTTACAGTAACAGCTGTTGAAGTTACGAATGATCTACAGCAAGCAACGGTATTTATTACTGTCCTTGGTGATGAAGAGAAGAAAGAAGCTACCCTGAATGGTCTTGCGAAAGCAACTGGATTTATTCGTTCTGAAATAGGGAAACGCATTCGTCTTCGCAAAACACCGGAAATCTATTTTGAATTTGATGAATCGATCGATTATGGTAACAAAATTGAACGACTTCTTGCAGATTTAAATCAAGCGGATGAGTAGAAACGAAGGGATAGGCAGGAATGTCTATCCTTTCTCTATGTCATCAGATTGAAAGGAGGAAAACAATGAACGGCATATTACCACTAAAGAAACCAGCTGGAATGACGTCTCATGATTGTGTAGCGGTTACTAGAAAGCTATTAATGACAAAAAAAGTTGGTCATACAGGAACTTTGGATCCAGATGTAACAGGCGTTTTACCACTATGTATCGGCAGAGCAACTAAAGTGGCCCAGTATATGACGGATTTTTCTAAAACGTATGAAGCAGTGATTACACTAGGGTTTTCAACGACGACGGAAGATGCGTCTGGAGAGAAAGTGGAAGAAAAGAAAGTAGACAAACTGCCTTCAACTAACGATATAGAAGAAGCACTTGCTGCGTTTCGAGGTGAGATCGAGCAAGTTCCCCCAATGTATTCTGCTGTCAAAATTAACGGCAAACGACTTTATGAGTATGCTTTTAAAGGAGAAGTGGTGGATCGTCCATCTAGAAAGGTAACGATTCATGACCTAGAGTTAATTGGAGAGGTAACGCTTGAAGAAGGAGCGGTCTCTATCCCTGTACGTGCCACGTGTAGTAAGGGGACATATATTCGAACACTTGCGGTTGATATTGGAGAAAAGCTAGGTTTTCCAGCTCACATGTCGTCTTTAATTCGGACAGCGTCCGGCCCATTTAAGCTAGAAGAATGTTTGACATTTGATGAGATAAAACAGATGATAGAAGAGGAAACGCTATCTCTTTTTCCTATGGAATACGCTCTTTCTGCTATGCCATCCTTTACTGTTGATTCTGCGCTAGAAGAGAAGCTCCAAAATGGCGCTGTGCTTCCTCAGTTGGAAGAGATGACAGAGAATAGACTTGTTATGTACAATAGGGACGGAGAAGCAATTGCAATCTATCAAAAACATCCTGAGAAGCCGGGCTTAATGAAGCCTGAAAAAGTGTTTTCGAGATGAAGTTAGAAGGTGAAACCGTTGAAAACAATTTATTTATCGCATCCTCATCAGTTAAAATCTGAACATCCTGCCGTCATGGCGCTTGGATATTTTGATGGCATTCATCGCGGCCATCAGAAAGTAATTTCGACTGCGAAAGAAATCGCTGATGATAAAGGCGTAAAGTCAGCAGTTATGACGTTTTATCCCCATCCATCAGTCGTTTTGGGGAAGTCTACACCTCAAACAGAGGCCATTACACCACTTGATGATAAAATTGAGCTTATTGAGCAGCTTGGAATTGACGTTCTTTATATCGTGAAATTTGATACAACGATTGCAGGATTAACACCTCAGCAATTTGTTGATGATTATATTATTGCCTTATCAGTTGTTCACGTTGTAGCAGGGTTTGATTTTACATATGGAAGTAAAGGAAGAGGAACGATGGACTCCCTTCCATTTCATGCCCGTAACCAGTTTAGTCAAACGGTGATTGATAAAGTATCTCAACATGACGAGAAAGTAAGCTCTACTTTAATTCGCTCATATATTCGTGAAGGGGCTGTCCAGAACGTGAAAGCCGTTCTTGGTCGGAACTACACGGTGAAGGGCACTGTTGTTCAAGGAGATCAGCGCGGCCGCACAATTGGCTTCCCAACGGCCAACGTCGATCTTAAAGACGAGTATCTCGTGCCAGCTACAGGTGTTTATGCAGTGCGCATGAAAACGGAAGGTAGCTGGATGAGTGGTGTATGCAATGTTGGATACAAACCAACCTTCTATGATGAAAAACCCGATCAGCCGTCACTGGAAGTTCACGTATTTGATTACAGTGGCAATTTGTATGGATCGTCCGTAGAGGTTGAATTCCATCAAAAGATTCGTGGAGAGGTTAAATTCTCTTCTGTTGATGACTTAATTGCCCAAATAGGTCAGGATGCGAAAGATGCAAGAGAAATACTGAAATAGATTTCCCTTGCATTTTAGAACAAAAACCTGTAATCTAATATCTGTACGACAAGTACACAACCTATACTGGGCTATCGAGTCACCGACGTTTGCGCGGTATCAGGGGATTAGAAATTAAGGAGGTGAAACGGATGGCAATCACACAAGAACGTAAGCAAGAGCTTATCACTAAGTTCAAAACTCACGAGAATGATACTGGTTCTCCAGAGGTTCAAATCGCTGTCCTTACTGAGGAAATCAACAATTTGAACGATCATCTACGTTTCCACAAGAAAGACCACCACTCTCGTCGCGGTCTTCTTAAGATGGTTGGTAAACGCCGTAATCTTTTAACGTATCTTCGTAACAAAGACGTTACTCGTTACCGCGAACTTATCAAAGAACTTGGTCTACGTCGATAATGATTCAGAAAAGCGGGATGTTTCCCGCTTTTTTATTAGGTTAAAAATACATAGATTTCTTCCTTTCTTTTTAGAAGCAAAAAGGTTAGGGTATAATAAAAGAAATGATTTTATTGGATGAGAGGAGTTCTCACATTAATGGCACAAGATAAGCAAGTGTTTTCAATCGATTGGGCTGGTCGCGAGTTGTCAGTTGAAATTGGTCAACTGGCTAAACAGGCGAGCGGTGCAGCATTGATCCGTTACGGCGATACAGCCGTACTAGCAACGGTTACAGGCTCTAAAGAGCCGAAAGACCTTCCGTTTTTCCCACTAACGGTTAATTATGAAGAACGATTATATGCAGTAGGTAAAATTCCTGGAGGATTCATCAAGCGTGAAGGACGTCCGAGTGAAAAAGCGATTCTTGCTAGTCGTTTAATTGATCGCCCGATCCGTCCATTATTCCCTGATGGTTTCCGTAATGAAGTTCAAGTTGTCAGCACAGTGATGAGCGTTGATCAAAACTGCTCTTCTGAGATGGCAGCTATGTTCGGTTCATCTCTAGCGCTTGGAATTAGTGATCTTCCATTTGATGGTCCAATTGCTGGCGTTATCGTTGGACGCGTTGATGGGGAGTTTATTGCAAACCCTAATGTTGAGCAGCTTGAACAGAGTGATATTCACCTAACTGTTGCAGGTACTAAAGATGCAATTAACATGGTTGAAGCTGGAGCTGAAGAAGTTCCTGAAGAAATCATGCTTGAAGGTATTCTTTTTGGTCACCAAGAAATTAAGCGCCTGATTTCATTCCAGGAAGAGATCATTGAAGCTACTGGAAAAGAAAAGCGCGAAGTTGTTCTTAAGACTGCAGATAAAACGCTTGAAGCAGCTCTTAGTGAGCAGTACTTATCTGACATTAAAGAAGCTGTAAAAGTGATTGAAAAGCATGCTAGGCAGGAAGCAATTGATGCTGTAATGACGCGTGCAACTGAAGCATATGAAGAAAACGAAGAGTATAGTGCCGATGAAGTGAAATCAATTCTAAATAGCTTCGTTAAGCAAGAAGTTCGTCGTTTAATTCTAAAAGATAAAGTAAGACCAGATGGTCGTGGCGTTGATGAGATTCGTCCACTTGATTCTGAAGTAGGAATTCTACCAAGAACACACGGATCGGGATTGTTTACTCGTGGACAAACCCAGGCACTTAGCATTTGTACTCTTGGTGCACTAGGAGACGTTCAGATTCTCGATGGTCTTGGTACAGAAGAATCTAAGCGATTCATGCATCACTATAACTTCCCGAAATACAGCGTCGGCGAAACTGGACCAATGCGTGGACCTGGTCGTCGTGAGATTGGTCACGGTGCCCTTGGTGAGCGTGCACTTGAGAAGGTTATTCCAACTGAGAAGGATTTCCCATATACGATTCGTCTTGTATCTGAAGTTCTTGAATCAAATGGCTCTACTTCACAAGCAAGTATTTGTGCTAGTACGCTAGCGATGATGGATGCAGGTGTGCCGATCAAAGCACCAGTTGCAGGTATTGCAATGGGACTTGTAAGTGATGGCGAGGATGTAACAGTTCTTACAGATATTCAAGGCATGGAAGATGCTCTTGGTGACATGGACTTTAAAGTTGCTGGAACAAAGCAAGGTGTAACAGCTCTTCAAATGGATATTAAAATTTCTGGCATTAACGAAGACATCCTTCGTCAGGCTCTTGAGCAGGCGAAAAACGGTCGTCTCGCCATTCTTGAAAACATGATGAGTGCGATCAACGAACCTCGTACTGAGCTTTCTGCATACGCACCTAAGATTCTTACAATGTCAATTAAACCAGATAAAATCCGCGACGTTATTGGACCAAGCGGTAAAATCATCAATAAGATCATTGAAGAAACTGGCGTAAAAATTGATATTGAGCAGGATGGTTCGGTCTTTATTTCTTCTACTGAGCAAGAAATGAACGCAAAAGCGAAGAAAATGATCGAAGATCTTGTTAGAGAAGTGGAAGTAGGCACAACTTATCTTGGTAAAGTGAAACGAGTTGAGAAATTTGGAGCATTCGTTGAGCTATTTGCTGGGAAAGAAGGTCTGGTTCACATTTCTGAACTAGCTGAAGAGCGTACAAACAAAGTAGAAGACGTTGTTTCAATCGGTGATGAAATCATGGTTAAAGTGAAAGAAATCGATAAGCAAGGACGCGTTAACCTTTCTCGTAAAGAGATTTTGAAAGAACAGCGTGAACGTGAAGAACAAAGTCAAAAGAGCTAATGAATTCGGCTGAGGCCGAATTCATTTTTTTTTGCTGATTTTTGTTAGCTTATTCTGTTTCCTTTCATTTGGATAAATGTGACCGGCGTTGATTTCATCTAATGCAAACCTTTGTTTTTTGGTAACGAATTGTTTCACGTAAGTTCTAGAGCTTGCCCATCAAACATACCTTTTTTACAAAAGGGGGCAGATGAATGAAGAAATCCTGGATCCAATTTATTGTGTTTATCATGATCTTAGGCGTAGCAGCAGGTTCACTTCAGAACCCCTACACATCAATGTATTTAAGTGATTTGAAAGAACAAGCTACCTTGAACGTGAATGGAAGTCCACTATATGACGAGATTGCTGATGCGAAGGAAAGCATGGATATACCTCCAATTAATGCTGTAATTGATCGTGTTTGGAAAGGAATCCCAGGCTATAATGGTCTGATAATTGATGCAGAAGCTTCCTATGAAAAAATGAAGGGGAAGGCGTTTGATGAGAATCTACTTGTAAAAAAAGAAGTGAAGCCTGATGTTCAGTTAAATGATCTTGAGCCCACTGCAGTCTATAAGGGTAATCCTAAGAAGCCGATGGTCGCCTTTATGATAAACGTCGCTTGGGGAGAGGAATATTTACCTGATATGTTGCAACAGCTTAAGAAATATAGTGTTCATGCTACTTTTTTTCTTGATGGCTCATGGGCGAAGAAAAACCCTGATATCGTTCGTATGCTTGATGAAGAAGGACATGAAATCGGAAATCACGCCTATTCTCATCCTGATTTGAAACAGCTAAGCGACGCCGCTATCCGTAAAGAGCTTGAAGATACAAATCAAGTTATTGAAGCAACAATTGATAAACAACCTGTCGTTTTCGCACCACCAAGCGGAAGCTACGCGAATAACGCCGTTCAAATTGCTGATCAGCTTGGAATGCAAACAGTGCTCTGGTCTGTTGATACCGTGGACTGGAAAAAACCTGCACCACAAGTACTGACAGAGAGGGTGCTCCAAAATGTACACGCGGGTGCTCTTATACTCATGCATCCAACAGAACCGACAGAAAAAAGTCTTGAAGCGTTAATTCGCGGCGTAGAAAAGAGAGGATACCAGCTTGGGACAGTTTCACAAGTGTTAGATTCTAAACGACTTGAGAAAAGATGATAAAATTGTGTCCTTTCTTCATTAATGATATAGTGTTTTTGGAGTATGACGAAACATAATGGCTCGATACAGGAGGAACAGGTTTGATAAATAAAGTAACTTGTAAAAATGGTGTCAGAGTAGTACTAGAAAATATTCCAACAGTCCGTTCAGTTGCTATCGGAATTTGGATTGGAACTGGTTCTCGTTTTGAACCGAAAGAATTAAATGGCGTTTCACATTTCCTTGAACATATGTTTTTTAAAGGAACGGATAAGCGCAGTGCAAAAGATATTGCGGAATCCTTTGATAGCATTGGCGGTCAAGTTAATGCGTTTACATCAAAAGAGTACACCTGTTACTATGCAAAAGTTCTTGATGAGCACGCAGATTATGCTCTTGATGTATTAACTGATATGTTTTTCCATTCAACATTTGAAGCTGGAGAGCTTGCGAAAGAAAAGAATGTTGTACACGAAGAAATCAAAATGTATGAAGATACGCCAGATGATATTGTCCATGACATGCTGAGTCAGGCAAGTTATGGGGATCATGAGCTTGCGATGCCGATCCTTGGAACAGAAGAGACGTTAAAAGGATTCTCAGGTGACACGCTTCGTGATTACATGCAAACTCATTACACACCGGATAATATTGTGGTTTCGATTGCAGGAAATATTGATGAATCGTTCATGCATAAAGTAGAGAATGCATTTGAACACTGGGAAACTCCTGCTGGAAAACCTGAAGTACTCGCTCCGAAATTTCATTCAGGACAAATCGCTCGCCAGAAGGAAACGGAGCAAGCCCATTTATGTCTTGGGTACGCTGGACTTCCGTTTGGTACAGATGATATTTATAGTCTCATTGTGATGAACAATGTGCTCGGTGGAAGCATGAGCAGTCGTCTTTTCCAGGATGTTCGTGAAGATCAAGGACTTGCTTACTCAGTCTTTTCTTATCATTCTGCTTATCAGGATAGCGGGTTATTAACGATCTATGCAGGTACAGCTCAAAACCAGCTGGATCGCTTATATGAGACTATCCAGAAGACTTTAACGGAATTTAAGCGTGATGGCATTACAACGAAAGAGTTGAAGAATTGCAAAGAGCAGCTAAAAGGTAACTTGATGCTCAGTCTTGAAAGTACAAACAGCCGTATGAGCCGAAATGGTAAGAATGAATTGCTATTAAACCAACATCGTTCACTCGATGACATTATTACGAATATTGAGAGCGTTAATCATGAGAACGTAAACAGTATGATCCATTCGATGTTTACTGATGAATTTTCATGCTCGCTTATTAGTCCAAACGGTCAATTACCAGGTGGTATGAAATCCTAAGGACGCTTACCCGTCGAATTATAAGGCGGGTTTTTTCATGTCTTCCTTTAATAAACTACTCATAGACTATGGTATATAACGTGAACGTATTATTAGATAGTGGTTTACGATAGGACTTTCATCAATTTGTTTAAAGGGGGACATATGATGAGATTAAGTCAGCTTAGCGGTAAGGAGCTTATCGATATAGAAAAAGGGCGGAAGCTTGGTGTGCTTGGGCAAACTGATCTATTGTTTGATGAGAAAACAGGGTTATTAAAAGAATTGATCATTCCGAAATCGTCGTGGATGGGGTTAAAACGCAAAGAACAAGAAATTACGATTCCATGGGAGCACATAGAAACGATTGGAAGAGATATGATCATTTTGCAAAATCATCAAAAGGGTTAAAACTGGTACACCTCTTGATTCACCAAGCGGGCATACACCACATAGAATGTTGAGAAATTACAATAATCCCCGTAGTAAGACGTGGAAAAGGAAAGGGGAGGAACGATGCTAACGAATCAACATATCGCTGTTATTGGCGGTGATGCCCGCCAGCTTGAAATTATTCGAAAGTTAACCGAATTGAATGCCGATTTATATTTAATCGGATTCGATCAGCTTGATCATGGCTTTACAGGTGCAACGAAATGCACATTGGATGAAGTGAAGCTAACGACCCTTGATGCAATTGTCCTTCCAGTCAGTGGAACAACGATCGAAGGAGAAGTTGAAACGATCTTCTCAAATGAAAAAGTAGTGTTAACAGCAGATCAACTTAAACAAACGCCAGCCCATTGTACGGTATATAGCGGAATCAGTAACAGCTGTCTAAATGAGATGGTGGCTGAAGCATCTAGAACGTTAGTTCGCTTATTCGAACGAGATGATGTGGCCATTTATAATTCTATTCCGACTGTTGAAGGTACTGTTATGATGGTTATTCAGCATACGGATATTACCATTCATCAATCAAATATTGCGGTTCTAGGTCTTGGTCGAGTCGGGATGTCAGTTGCCAGAACATTTAATGCATTAGGGGCAAATGTTAGTGTTGGGGCTAGAAAACCAGAGCATATCGCGAGAATTGCGGAGATGGGATTAAAACCGTTTCATTTATCTGATCTCGTGAACCAAGTATCCCATTTAGATGTATGTATTAATACAATCCCAGCACAAATCGTCACATCTCAAGTTATTGCTAAAATGCCGTCTCATACGCTCGTGATTGACCTTGCTTCTAAGCCCGGAGGTACTGATTTTCGATACGCCGAAAAAAGAGGAATTAAAGCTCTTCTTGCGCCAGGCCTGCCTGGTATTGTGGCTCCAAAAACGGCCGGAAAAATCATCGCTAATGTTCTGACACAGCTGTTAATTGAGCGGTCTCAGAATGGAAAGGAGAACACTCCATGAGTTTGAAAGGTATGCACATTGGTTTTGGATTAACTGGTTCCCACTGTACGTATGATGCGGTCGTTCCACAAATAGAAGAACTTGTTCAACTAGGTGCTAAGGTGACGCCATTTGTTTCACATACGGTCATGAATACAAATACTCGCTTTGGCGATGGAGAAAACTGGATCGCTCGTATTGAGGAAATAACAGGTAATGAAGCAGTTAATTCGATCGTAAAGGCTGAGCCATTTGGTCCCAAAACACCACTTGATTGTATGGTTATCGCTCCAATAACAGGGAATTCTATTAGTAAATTTGCGAATGCGATGACAGAGTCTCCTGTATTGATGGGGGCAAAAGCAACTTTGCGTAATGAAAAACCAGTTGTGTTAGGCATTTCTACTAACGATGGGCTAGGATTAAATGGTACAAATATCTTAAGATTAATGTCGACGAAGAATATTTATTTCATTCCATTTGGTCAAGATGATCCAGTTAAAAAACCAAATTCACTCGTTGCACGGATGCCATCTTTAAGGGAAACTGTTGAAAAAGCACTTCTTGGCAGACAGCTTCAGCCGGTTTTAATCGAAAGGTATTTGGATTAGCCAATTGATTTATCTTTCTTTAAGATAGGTTTATG
Organism: Anaerobacillus sp. 63XJN7_5_ISO-PGPR-S23-430; assembly: GCF_056173695.1. Taxonomy (NCBI): domain Bacteria; kingdom Bacillati; phylum Bacillota; class Bacilli; order Caryophanales; family Bacillaceae; genus Anaerobacillus; species Anaerobacillus sp. 63XJN7_5_ISO-PGPR-S23-430. The sequence goes on from NZ_CM149686.1 coordinate 1,869,718, forward strand.
ATAGAATAGAGAATAAAATCACCAGGAATGGGGAGAAACCTCGGTTTCTCCTTCTGTTGTGATGGATTTTGAATGGAATATGGGAGGAGAATAAGTCATGAGCGGGAAAAAATATCATGTAGCAGTAGTTGGAGCAACAGGCGCAGTCGGACAACAAATGATCAAAACACTAGAGGAAAGAGATTTTCCGATATCGACCTTAACGCTCCTTTCATCATCACGTTCTGCTGGTAAAAAAGTAACGTTTAAGGGTCAGGAAGTAACGGTGAAAGAAGCCACTCCTGAAGCATTTGAAGGGGTTCAGCTTGCGTTATTTAGCGCTGGTGGCAGTGTATCAAAAGCTCTTGCTCCAGAAGCAGTTAAACACGGAGCGATTGTTGTAGATAACACAAGTGCATTCCGTATGGATCCAGAAGTACCTCTTGTTGTACCAGAAGTGAACGAAGGGGATTTGAATGATCACAAAGGGATTATTGCGAATCCAAACTGCTCAACCATTCAAATGGTCGCAGCTCTTGAGCCGCTGAAACAAACATATGGCCTTACTAAAATTATTGTTTCTACTTATCAAGCTGTTTCAGGTGCAGGTGCAAATGCGGTTACTGAAATGAAAGAGCAGTCTAAAGCGGTGCTAAATGGTGAGGACTACGAGCCACAAATTTTGCCTGTTAAAGGTGATAAACAGCACTATCCGATCGCTTTCAATGCCATCCCACAAATCGATGTATTTGAAGACAACGGATTTACTTATGAAGAAATGAAAATGATAAATGAAACGAAGAAAATCATGCATGATGCAGAGCTTCATGTTGCAGCTACTTGTGTGCGACTACCAATTGAAACAGGTCATGCTGAATCAGTCTATGTTGAAATTGGTCATGATGATGTAACAGTAGAAGATATGAAAGAACTATTGAGTAACGCACCAGGTGTAACGCTCAAAGACGACCCTGCAAACCAGGTTTATCCGATGCCCGTTGATGCTGTTGGGAAATCGGACGTTTTTGTCGGTCGTATTCGAAAAGATCTAAATCAAAAAAATGGCTTCCATATGTGGATTGTCTCTGATAATCTACTGAAGGGGGCAGCGTGGAATTCTGTTCAAATTGCTGAAAGCCTTGCAGCCCTAAATATATTGAAATAGACATAAGAAGGTGTTCTAAATGAAAGTCATCGTGCAGAAGTTTGGCGGTACTTCATTGAAAAGTGAAGACGGCAGACTGAGAGCTGTAAACCATATTAAAGATGCAGTGAGCGATGGATATAAAGTTGTCGTCGTCGTTTCAGCAATGGGTCGTAAAGGTGATCCATACGCGACTGACACTCTTCTTGGCCTCATTGGTGATCGAGAACGGAAGGTCACTTCAAGAGAATATGATTTACTTGTATCTTGTGGTGAGAGTATTTCTTCTGTCATATTCTCAAATCTCCTCTTAGGCGAAGGATTGAGAGCCACAGCTTACACCGGAGGTCAGGCAGGTTTCATGACAACGGCTGAGCATAGCAAAGCAAGAATTCTTGAAATGAAGTCAGAAAGACTACTGGAAGAGCTGAAAATGATGGATGTTGTCGTTGTGACAGGCTTCCAGGGCGTCACAAAAGACGGCGATGTAACGACTCTTGGTCGAGGTGGAAGCGATACGTCAGCAGCTGCGCTTGGTGCTGCCCTTTCAGCTGAATGGGTAGACATCTTTACGGATGTAGAAGGTATTATGACAGCTGATCCAAGAATTGTTGAGAAAGCACGTCCTCTCTCCATCGTGACATATAACGAAGTTTGTAATATGGCTTATCAAGGTGCGAAGGTTATTCACCCTCGCGCAGTTGAAATTGCTATGCAGGCGAAGATACCGCTCCGAATTAGGTCAACTTATTCTTCTTCGACAGGTACGCTCGTCACGTCTGCTACAGGAAAAACGACTGGTGAACAGGTGATAGATCGTTTAATTACGGGTATAGCTCATGTAAACGGCGTAACCCAAATTAAAGTGTATGCGAAAGAAGGACAATATGATCTTCAGTCACACGTTTTTAAAGCTATGGCGCGTGAGGGGATCAGCGTTGATTTCATCAACATCAGCTTAACGGGTGTTGTTTATACGGTTATGGAGGAAATGACCGACAGAGCCGTTGCAACGCTAAATGAAATGGGCTACGAGCCTGAAGTCATCGAGAATTGTGCGAAAGTATCTGCAGTTGGAGCTGGAATGAGTGGTGTTCCTGGCGTAACAGCAAAGATTGTGGAATCACTTGCGCGAGAAAACATTGATATTTTACAGTCAGCTGATTCTCATACAACGATTTGGGTTCTTGTGAGACAGACTGACCTTTCAGCAGCAGTTAATGCGCTGCACGAAACGTTTTATCTTCATCTGGAGCCGGGGCAAGAAATGGAACAGATGATGGATCAGCTTTAAGTGATAGGCAAGGAGTGAAAGAAATGAATTTTGGAAAAGTACTAACCGCAATGGTCACCCCTTTCGATCGCAAAGGGTACGTGGATTTTGCGAAGACAGAGCAATTGGTCAACTATTTAATTAATAATGGAACAGAAGGTCTTGTTGTAGCGGGTACAACTGGCGAATCGCCAACGCTTTCTTCAGAAGAAAAAGTGGCGCTCTTTAAGCATTCTGTTAAAATCGCTGATGGCCGCGTACCGATTATTGCAGGAACAGGCAGTAATAACACGCACGCATCGATCGAGTTAACAAAAAAGGCAGAAGCTGCAGGCGTGGATGCGATTATGATCGTAGCCCCTTATTACAGTAAGCCTGGTCAAAAAGGTCTTTATGAGCATTTCAAAGCGATCGCAGAATCAACAAAGCTTCCAGTAATGATTTATAACATTCCTGGTCGTTCTGTTGTGAATATGACGGCAGACACAATTGTTGAGCTTTCTAAGATCAACAACATTGTTTCTGTTAAAGAAGCAAGTGGAGATCTTGACCAAATTACAGATATTATTACGCGCACAGAAGAGTCTTTCTCTGTTTATAGTGGAGATGACGGCTTAACTTTACCGATTCTTTCTATCGGTGGTGATGGCGTTATTTCTGTTGCGTCACACGTTCTTGGGAATGAAATGCAACAGATGATCTCAGCTTATCAATCTGGGGAAGTTAAGGAAGCGGCAGCGGTTCATCAAAAAATCCTGCCAATTATGAATGAGCTCTTTAAAGCACCAAGCCCATCCCCTGTTAAAACAGCTCTTCAGCTAAAGGGTATGGATGTAGGAAGTGTACGTCTACCGATGATTCCTCTAACAGCAGAGGAGCGCTCATCACTAGCCGCTGCGCTTAATAAATAATGTTAGAACGGATGCTTATGCATCCGTTTTTTTTTGCACGGATATTTTTTTGAAAAGTAAGCACTTTTAAGTTCGTTTTTTTCAGACTATCTCATGAATGGTAAAATCGCCTCTCGTTCATACTACTAGTACCAGAGTAAGGAAGGGGTACCAGTATGAACAGTGAATATCGCAATGAAAACCCAGGTCAGGATCCTGAACCTAAAAAAGACGACCAATCAAAATCTTCGCTAGTTGATAAAATTCAGCAGCTTGGCCAAACAAACGTGCCAACGATGGATCAATCTAATATTCATTGTTTAACTATTATCGGACAAATTGAAGGACATGTGCAGCTGCCACCACAAAATAAAACAACAAAATATGAGCATCTTATCCCACAAATTGTGGCAATCGAACAAAACCCTAAGATTGAAGGTGTGCTGATCCTTCTTAATACAGTAGGGGGAGACGTAGAAGCAGGACTTGCTATATCTGAAATGATTGCTTCCCTTTCGAAACCTTCTGTTTCGATTGTCCTTGGTGGTGGACATTCAATTGGAGTGCCAATAGCGGTTGCTGCAAATTATTCGTTTGTCGCAGAAACGGCAACAATGACGATTCATCCTGTTCGACTAACAGGTCTTGTTATCGGCGTGCCGCAAACGTTTGAATATCTCGATAAAATGCAGGAGCGAGTTGTTAGTTTTGTGACAAGGCACTCGAATATTACAGAAGATAAGTTTAAAGAGCTTATGTTTTCAAGAGGAAATTTAACGAGAGATATCGGAACAAACGTAGTGGGTGAAGATGCTGTGAGCTATGGTTTGATCGATGAAGTTGGGGCTGTTGGTCCAGCAATGAAGAAGCTAAATGAATTAATGGAGGAATATAAGGGAGAGCAGGAAGGAGATCTTGTCCAATGATTCTTTATACCATCCTACCAAATGAAGCAGTATTCCCTCCTGATCAGAGTGTTTATGAGCAGCAGAAGATCATCGAATGGAACGGAGTCCAACTTCTTGTCGAGCGAACGTCTCTGACAGAGTGTAGGGTAGTGCAGGTACTTAGCACAGATCCCATGGACTATCTCAATGATGCAACACAGCCTGGTCAAATGTTAACGCTATCCACTTCTCCACTGAAATAGAGCCTATAGGACCACGGGAAGATGTGGTATACTAGGAATAGATTGGTGAACAAAAAGCAGCCTGAAATGGCTGCTTTTTTCACCAGCTATGGCTTGTATAGAGGTGAGATAATGGCAAAACGAAAAAGAAAAAAGACAACAAAGAAACAGGCCGCCTGGCAATCCCAAGTCAAAGTTGAATTTATCGGTTTAACGGTTCTGGCTTTTACCGTTTTAGGTGTTTTGAAAATGGGAGTAGTTGGACGAGCGATTTACCATATGTTTCGCTTTTTTGCAGGCGAATGGTATGGACTAATTATCGCAGGCCTTGTGATATTCGCAGGTTATTTAATTGTGAAGAGGAAGCTCCCAGCCTTTTGGACAAGAAGATTAGCAGGATTTTATTTACTAGGCATTTCATTTCTGTTATTAAGTCACGTCGGCTTATTTGAAACACTTTCTCGTCAGGGCCAATGGGATAGTCCATCGGTTATTGCTAATACATATGAACTCTTCCGAATGGACGTTAGCGATCCATCAGAAACTAGCCCGCTTGGCGGGGGCATGATCGGTGCGCTTCTCTTCGCCTTTTGCTACAGACTTTTTGATGCAACAGGAACGCAGCTAATGGCCTTTCTATTGATTTTACTATCTTTTGTCTTGATTACGGGTAAATCGTTTAGTGATGTACTAGGTAAAGCCCTTGCTTGGATTAAAGGTTTTGTATTAAACACATATGATGAAGCGAAATCACTTCTATCAGAAAGTAAAAATTCAAGAAGAGAAAAGAGAGAACAGCGGGCTGCATTAAGAGAACAAGAAGCATCCATGGAGCCTGAGGAAACGTATGACGTCTCTCAAACAAGTAAGGATGAATCAGAAGAAGAGGCGCCATTTGAGCCTGAGATTCGAACCTTTACTGAAAGTGCATATCCAACACAGTCAGAAACGCCTGTGGAGAAAGAGACAGAAGAAAGTAAAGATGGTGAACCTGTTAAGGAAGCAGCAGATGGAACCCCAATTCAGTCGCTAACAGTTGGCGAGCTAGAAAACAAAGATTATCGTCTTCCATCTTTATCTTTACTGCAGCCTCCAAAGAAGGTGTCGCAGGATAATGAACGTCAGCAAATTTCCGCAAACGCTCGTAAATTAGAAAAGACGTTTGAGAGCTTTGGTGTAAAAGCCAAAGTAATGAAGGTTCATCTTGGTCCAGCGGTAACGAAATATGAGGTATATCCTGATACAGGTGTGAAAGTAAGTAAAATTGTAAACTTAACAGATGACCTGGCACTAGCTCTTGCTGCACGGGACCTACGTATTGAAGCACCGATCCCAGGTAAATCTGCGATAGGGATCGAAGTACCGAATTCTGAAGTCGCGATGGTTACATTGAGGGAAGTATTGGAATCAAAAGAATACCAATCGCACGAATCGAAAGTATCTATTGGTTTCGGAAGAGATATTTCAGGTGAAGCAGTTGTTTCCGATTTATCTAAGATGCCCCATCTACTAGTTGCAGGAGCAACAGGAAGCGGTAAAAGTGTGTGTATCAACGGTATTATTGCAAGCATTATGATGAAGGCCAAGCCTCATGAAGTTAAAATGATGATGATTGATCCTAAGATGGTTGAACTTAACGTATACAATGGTATACCTCATCTTCTAGCACCAGTCGTAACGGATCCGAAGAAAGCTTCACAGGCTTTGAAAAAGGTTGTGAGTGAAATGGAGCGTCGTTATGAGCTATTCTCACATACTGGTACGCGGAATATCGAAGGGTATAACAATCATATTAAGCGTCATAATGAAACGTCAGAGGCGAAGCAGCCTTCACTACCGTATATTGTTGTTATTGTGGATGAGCTAGCTGATTTAATGATGGTAGCGTCAAGCGATGTAGAGGATGCGATTACAAGACTCGCACAGATGGCACGAGCAGCGGGAATACATTTAATCATTGCGACACAGCGTCCGTCAGTTGACGTTATCACAGGGGTGATTAAAGCTAATATTCCATCCCGTATTGCCTTTAGCGTTTCGTCCATGACAGACTCAAGAACAATTCTTGATATGGGTGGAGCAGAGAAATTGCTAGGTAAAGGGGATATGCTATTCCTTCCTGTAGGGGCGAATAAACCCAAACGAGTTCAGGGTGCCTTCTTATCTGATGAGGAAGTAGAAGAACTCGTTGACTTTGTCATTGCCCAGCAAAAAGCTCAGTATCAGGAAGAAATGATACCAACAGATAAGCCTGAGGAAGCTCAGCCGGAAGTAGATGATGATTTATATGATGACGCTGTTCAATTGATAACCGAGATGCAAACAGCTTCGGTATCAATGCTACAACGACGATTTCGAATAGGTTACACCCGAGCAGCAAGATTAATCGATGCTATGGAAGCTCGAGGTATCGTAGGACCTTATGAGGGCAGTAAACCTCGTGAAGTTCTCGTTAGTAAAGGGGAAGAAGCACAATCCAGTTAAGGGTTGTGCTTCTTTTTTGGCTCTATAATATTTGTTGGGGTTTAAGAAAATGAAGCACAAAAATACACGCAAGCTCCTATATCTTTTAAACTTGAATTGACGAGAAACAAGAAAAAGATTGGAGTTGCGTGTACGTGCATTTTAACATGAATTTACCCGGATTAGAAGAAGTGATGGTATCGAAAATGGAAGCCATTAATGGCCAGTATCATGTTCATATTGAAGTGCCAAAGAAGGCGCACCAGTGCCCCCAATGTGAAGAATGGACTGTACGTGTTCATGATTATCGGACTCAGAAAGTACAACACCTTAAAGTATTTGAGCGAACAGCTTTTTTGTTTTATCGCAAGCGCCGTTATGTGTGTGCCTGTGGGAAACGATTCGCTGAAAGGAATTCGATCGTCAATCGCTATCAGCGTCACTCAAAGGAATGGAATCAGGCCCTGGGATTACGCGTGGTACAGGGGAAGAATTTCAAGGATACCGCAGCCCAATTTCGTACGTCGCATTCAACTGCGATAAGGCGGTTTGATGAAGTCGCCGCACCAACGCTTCAAGAAGTGAGTGATCTTCCTCGTGTCATCGCTATTGATGAATATAAAGGAGATACCGATGAAGGAAAATATCAAGTTGTCATTGCGGATGGAGATACAAAGCAGCCTTTGGATATCCTTCCTAATCGCTCCATTGAGACCGTAAAGGACTATCTTCGCAAGAAGGGGTCGCGAGTTGAAGTGGTGATCATGGACATGAGCTATGCCTTCAAGTCAGCTGTTCAAAAGGCACTAGGAAAGCCAATCATCGTGGCTGATCGCTTTCATTTTTGTCGCTACATCTATTGGGCATTAGAGCGTGTACGAAGAAGAGTTCAACAGAATTTCCATGATTATGACCGTAAAAAGTGCAAGCGAATGAAGCATGTTTTTTACAAGCGATATGAGCAGTTGAGTGAGAAACAAAAGTGGTATCTGGACCGTTACCTTGGATTATCCGAGGAATTACGAAAGGCTTACGAGTTAAAAGAAGCGTTTCGAAGCTGGTTTGAGGAAGCGAAACGAATCGGTCAAGAGAATCCTAACCAAGTTAAACAGTCTCTGTATAATTACTACAAAACGGTTGAAGCAGCGAATATGAAGGAGTTCAGACAAGCCGTTCAAACACTTAAGAACTGGCAACCAGAAGTCCTGAATAGTTTTGCCTTGAACTATAATAATGGTTTTATCGAGGGTTTAAACAATCAAACGAAGGTCATTAAGCGAAATGCCTTTGGTTTTAAGCGATATGACCGCTTACGAAGAAAGATCCTTTTACATCATCAGTACAAAAAAATTCGTCATTTTCAACTAGGATAAGGAGTAGGAGATGAATCTCCTACCCCAACATTTGATTTAGAACCTTTTTTTTATGTGTTTTTATCCTAGTGACGACAAATCGGAATGAGAAAAACGAAAAGAATTGGCCATTTGTGTTAGAAATTCTATCATTTTAAATATTGGTAATCGGGCTTTTTTTCAAAAAACTATTCCTTTATCTCCTTGAAAATGGTATAGTTATTGTCGAAATATGACTATTTTTTCAAAAATATTTCATGCGTGTTTCAGAGCCGTTTCTCATGCATATTATTTTTTATTGGGCAATGAAAACGCGACCAAACAAAGCATAGCTCGATAGAGAGAAGAGAGAGCGGGCGGCGTTTAAAAAACATTAGGGGGATTAAGATGAAGAAGAAGTACGGATTTATGTTGTCAGCTGTATTAGCTGCAGGTACGCTTTTGTCAGCTTGTGGAACGGGAGATACGAATAATGAAAGTTCTGGCGGCGGAGGCAGTGAAGGCGAAAGCAGCGACTTTAAAGTTGCGATGGTAACTGATACAGGCGGTGTGGATGATAAATCATTTAACCAATCTGCTTGGGAAGGTCTTCAGCAGTTTGGAAAAGATAATGGACTTGAGAAAGACAAAGGTTTTAAATATGTTCAGTCAACTGCAGCAAGTGACTACCAACCAAACCTTTCAGGCTTAATTCGTGAAGATTATAATTTGATCTTCGGAATCGGATTCCTTATGCAACAAGATATTCAAACAATTGCAACACAAAAGCCAGATTCTCAGCTTGCTCTTGTTGATAGTGTAGCTGTAACGGAAGATGGCGAGCCAATGGAGAACGTAGCAAGTATTACTTTCAAAGAGCACCAGGGTTCATTCTTAGTAGGAGTTATCGCTGGAATGCAATCTGAAACTGACAAAGTTGGTTTTATCGGTGGAGTTGATTCTGAATTAATCAAGAAGTTTGAGAGTGGATTTAAAGCCGGAGTGAAATCCGTTAATCCTGATGCTGAGATCTTCACACAATATGCGGATGATTTCAACGCAGCAGAAGTAGGACAGGCTATTGCAGGTACTCTTTATGATAAAGGCGCGGATATCATTTATCATGCTGCTGGCGGAACAGGAAATGGCGTATTCACTGAAGCGAAGAACCGTGCGAAAAACGGTGAAAAAGTTTGGGTTATCGGTGTTGACCGTGATCAGCATGAAGAAGGAATGCCTGAGAACGTAACGCTAACTTCTATGGTGAAGCGTGTGGATACAGCTGTTATTGAAGTTTCCAAGCAAACAATGGACGGCGACTTCCCAGGAGGAAAAGTTACAGAGTTTGGTCTTGAAGAAGATGGCGTAGGTATTGCTGAATCACAAGAAAATGTATCTGAAGAAGCACTACAAAAAGTAGAAGAGTATAAAGAGAAAATTCAGAGCGGCGAATTGGAAGTTCCAAGTACTGACGATGAGTACAAAGAATTCGAAAGCTCTCTATAAGAGATCGTCCATTACGTTTTCTGAGCGTGATGGATTTCTAGAAATCTCACCTACATTATAGCCAAATATGGGACGAAGGCTAGTATTTTCATAGACTAGCCTTTGTTTCATGCTTTGGATAAGGGAGTGGCATCTACATGGAATACGTCATTGAAATGAGAAATATCCGTAAAGAATTTCCTGGGATTGTGGCAAATGACAATATTACGTTACAGCTAAGAAAAGGGGAAATCCATGCCCTTCTTGGTGAAAATGGCGCAGGGAAATCAACCTTGATGAATGTTTTGTTTGGTCTTTATCAGCCTGAAAAAGGCGAAATACACGTTCGCGGTAAGAAGGTTAATATTACAGATCCAAATGTAGCGAATGAACTCGGAATTGGAATGGTTCACCAGCACTTTATGCTTGTTGAAAAATTTACCGTAACGGAGAATATTATTCTTGGGAATGAGCCAACTGCTAAAGGTCAGGTTAATCTAAAGCAGGCTGCTAAAGATGTAGAAGCTATTTCAAAGCAATATGGTCTTGCAGTCGATCCAAATGCGAAGATTGAAGAAATATCCGTAGGTATGCAGCAGCGTGTGGAAATTCTAAAAACGCTATACCGTGGAGCAGACATCTTAATTTTTGACGAGCCTACTGCAGTGTTAACTCCTCAGGAGATTAAAGAACTTATCACAATTATGAAAAAGCTGATTTCTGAAGGGAAATCAATCATTCTGATTACACACAAACTGAAAGAAATTATGGAAGTAAGTGATCGTTGTACTGTTATTCGTCGAGGTGTCGGGATCGGTACTGTTGATGTTGCGAATACGAATCAGGATGAATTAGCTTCTATGATGGTCGGACGTGAAGTAAATTTTTCAATTCAGAAAAAGCCTTCAGAGCCTTCTAATGCAACGCTTGAGATCAGTAACCTTGTAGTAGAAGATGCACGTAAAGTACCAGTTGTAAACGGTATGAACTTAACTGTCCGTGCAGGAGAAATTGTCGGGATTGCAGGAGTAGATGGTAATGGACAATCAGAATTAATTGAGTCGATTACAGGATTACGTAGATCAAAATCTGGAAGTATCAATCTTAGCGGAAAAAACATAACAAATTGGAAACCGCGTCGTGTAACGGAAAGCGGTATTGCTCATATTCCACAGGATAGGCATAAGCATGGGCTTGTGTTAGATTTTTCGATTGGCGAAAATATGGTTCTTCAGACCTATTATAAAAGACCCTTCTCTAGAAATGGCATTTTAAATCTTTCAACCATTATGGATAAGGCGAAATCATTAATTAAAGAGTATGATGTGCGGACCCCAAGTGAGATGACGCCTGCTCGTGCGCTTTCTGGTGGGAACCAGCAGAAGGCCATTATCGCACGTGAAATCGATCGAAGTCCTAATCTATTGATTGCGGCACAGCCTACACGTGGACTTGATGTAGGTGCGATTGAATTTATTCACTCTAAATTAGTAGAAGAACGTGACAATGGAAAAGCAGTTCTTCTTATTTCCTTTGAACTTGAAGAAATTATGAATGTGAGTGACCGTATTGCGGTTATTTATGAAGGGAAAATAGTGGCGATCGTCAAGCCAGAAGAAACAACTGAGCAAGAGCTTGGACTTTTGATGGCTGGTGCAAAGAGCAAAAAGGCTGGTGAGACTTCATGAAGTTATTAAAAGGGAAATGGTCTGGCATTACAGTGCCGTTGCTTTCAGTAGCTCTAGGATTACTCGTTGGCGGTATTATTATGCTTGTTAGTGGATACAACCCGATTGTTGCTTACGCAGCATTGTTTAACGGGATATTCTCCAATACGTATGTAATGGGTGAAACCGTTCGGCAAATGACGCCGCTTATTTTGTCTGGTCTAGCGGTTGCGTTTGCTTTCCGTACAGGGCTGTTTAATATCGGAGTAGAAGGCCAACTATTAGTTGGGTGGCTTGCATCGGTTTATATTGGTTTACAATTTGAAGGACTAAGTCCTATTGTTCACATTCCACTCGCTATTTTAGCGGCAGGTCTTGCCGGAGCTCTCTGGGCATTTGTACCTGGTTTCTTGAAAGCAAAATATCACGTACATGAAGTTATTACGACGATCATGATGAACTATGTAGCCCTTCATGTTGTGAACGCGATTATTCGTACGTATTTACTTGCTCCTGGCGAGCGAACGGATCAAATAAATGCATCGGCTTCGTTGCAATCTCCGTTACTAGAATCGATTACGGATTTTTCACGTCTTCATTATGGTTTTGTAGTGGCGATTATCGGAGCAATTATTATGTGGTTCCTTCTTTGGAAAACGACGACAGGGTACGAACTTCGCTCGGTTGGTTTTAATAAATATGCTTCAGAATATGCAGGAATTAATGTTCAACGCAACATTGTCCTTTCTATGGTTATCTCCGGAGCTTTTGCAGGAGCAGCTGGGGCAATGGAAGGGCTTGGCACATACGGCTATATGACCGTTATGGCTGACTTTACAGGAGTTGGATTTGACGGAATCGCAGTTGCGCTTCTTGGTGCAAATGGTGCACTAGGTGTTGTTCTTGCTTCAGCGTTATTTGGCGGACTGAAAATTGGAGCTCTCAACATGCAGTCTGTGGCACAGGTACCAACACAGTTAGTTGAAATCGTGATTGCGATGATTATTTTCTTTGTCGCATCCAGTTACTTGATTCACTGGATCAGCAACAGGGTGAGCAAAAGGGGGAAAATTTAATGGATTTTATGCAGATTCTTCAGCTCATTATTCCTGCCGCTATTTTTTCAGCAGCTCCCCTGATTTTCACTGCTCTTGGTGGAGTATTCAGTGAACGGTCAGGTGTTGTTAACATTGGACTAGAAGGCTTAATGTTAATGGGGGCTTTCACGGGTGCGTTATTTACAATTCTAGGCGAACAGTGGGGAATGGGGGCAGCTTCACCTTGGTTTTCACTTGTTGTAGCGATTATCGTTGGAATGCTGTTCTCCTTGCTTCATGCTGTTGCAAGTATTTCGCTTAAAGCTGATCAGGTTGTAAGTGGCGTAGCCCTTAACTTCCTAGCTGCTGGTCTTGCAATCTTCCTTGTGAAGAAAATCTTTGACGCTGGTCAAACGCCAATTATTCAGGAACGTATTTATAAAACGGATGTGCCTTTCTTAAGTGACATTCCGTTTATTGGACCATTGTTTTTCTCAAGTGCGTATTATACGTCATACATTGCGATCGTGCTAGCATTCGTCGTATGGTGGGTTCTCTATAAAACGCCGTTTGGTCTTCGTCTTCGCTCTGTTGGGGAGCACCCGATGGCTGCTGATACGATGGGAATCAACGTGACAAAAATGCGCTATGTAGCGGTTATGCTAAGTGGTGGGTTTGCTGGTCTTGGTGGTGCAGTTTATGCGACATCGATTGCCGGTAACTTTAGCCACGCAACGATTTCTGGACAAGGTTTTATGGCACTTGCTGCTATGATCTTTGGGAAGTGGCATCCGCTTGGCGCAATGGGAGCAGCCCTTTTCTTCGGTCTTGCTCAGTCGCTCAGTATTACTGGACAGCAGATTCCTGGTTTAAAAGAAATTCCAGAAGTTTATCTTCTAATCTCTCCTTATGTTTTAACTATTCTTGCCCTTGCAGGTCTAGTTGGACGAGCGGATGCGCCAAAAGCGATTGGCGAGCCGTATGAGAAAGGAAAGCGATAACGTCGGGGCGAAGCTCTTCGTGAAAACGAAGAGCTTTTTCGTATGAGTAGTTTTTTGGGGGGGGGGGGGGAGATGGTTCTAGGATTTTAATCTTTGTTTTTAAACGTTCCTAGCTGCATCGCCCAGCCTCTCGATCGCTTCAGCCATAAAAATGAACACAAAAAGCGTGTTCTAGTTCAAGAGCTCCAATATCTTCGTTTCTAAACGCTCGTCTTCGCTTTTCGTGTCTAGCTGCAGTGAGCAGACACTTGGTCACTTCGCCCTATAACTCGAACACAAAGACCGTGTTCAATTTATAGAGCTCCAGTGCCTGTCGTGTCTAACCGCTCACTTCCGCTTTTCTTGATCCAGCTACGACTCGCAGAAACTGCGATATTTCACTCTTTCACCAGAACACAAAAAGCGTGTTCTAGTTCAAGAGCTCCAATATCTCCGTTTCTAAACGCTCGTCTTCGCTTTTCTTTTAAAAAGTACTAATTGCTTACACTATTACACATACTATGGTATAAAGGGGGTAAGTTTCAGTTTCCTCTGATGGTAGTTAATGGATTTTAAAAAGGAGTGAGGTCAATGGCTATTATCCCTCATGAGAAAACCTCGTGCGGCGGTTTGACGCTACATAGGATACAAACGGATAAATATAAAACAACAACGGTAGTGGTTCAATTTAAGGCGCGTTTGACTGAAGAGACGGTAACGGAGAGGGCTCTTTTGCCTCATGTGTTGCAAAGCGGGACGGAGAATTATCCTTCGTCTAAAGCGGTGAGGACTGAGCTTGAGAAGCTTTATGGTGCAACGCTTGGTGTGGATCTTGCTAAGAAGGGCGATTTTCATATTATGACGTTCCGGATGGATTTTGCGAATGAGAAGTTCCTTTCGGAAGATGAACCTTTGTTCAAAAAAGCTCTTTCTCTCCTTTCAGAAGTAATCATGAATCCAAAAACGGATGGAACTAGTTTTGATTCTTCTATTGTGGATAAAGAAAAGCGTACGATGAAACAGCGCATTCAGTCTATTTATGATGATAAGATGCGTTTTGCTAATATGAGACTTACGCAAGAAATGTTTCCAAACGAAGCGTTTGGACTTCATGTATATGGGGAGAAAGAAGAAGTCGATCGCGTAACGGCTAAATCTCTTTATGATTTCTACAAAAAAGTGTGTGCTGAAGATGAGATTGATCTTTATTTAGTTGGCAATTTAGAGGGAGTTCATGCTGAAGAGGTCGTTAAGGAACTATTTCCTTTTAAAGAACGGACAGATCGTGGCTCTGAGGCGACACAAAAAGCGTCACTTGATGTAGAAGAGAAAGAAATTTTAGAAACACAGGAAATTAAGCAAGGAAAGCTTCACATGGGCTTTCGTTCAGGCGTTGGGTATGCTGACGATGAATATTTTGCTCTTCAAGTGTTTAACGGTATGTTTGGCGGTTTCTCGCATTCTAAGCTGTTCCGAAACGTGCGTGAGAAAGAAAGTCTCGCTTATTATGCAGCTTCACGTTATGAAAGCCACAAAGGTTTAATTATCGTGATGTCAGGAATTGAATTTAAAAACTATAAGAAAACGGTTGATATCATTAAAGAACAGCTTACAGCGATGAGAAATGGCGAATTTAATGAAGAAGAAATGAAGCAAACGAAAACAATGATTCGTAATCAGCTTCTTGAAACCGTCGATGATGCGAAGGGCATGGTGGAACTTCTTTACCATGGTGTCGTTTCTCAAAAGCTACGCACCATTGAGGAGTGGCTCGACGGAGTCGAAGCTGTAACCAAAGAGGACATTTTAGCAGTTGCGGATAAGGTTAAGCTTGATACCGTTTATTTCTTAAAAGGCGAGGAGGCTTAATCATGAAAACTATTCCATTTAACCAACTACAAGAGACTCTTTACCACCAAACGATGGACAACGGACTTGATGTGTATGTCCTTCCGAAAAAAGGTTTTAACAAAACTTATGCAACGTTTACGACAAAATATGGTTCGGTTGATAATCATTTCGTACCATTAAACGGTTCGGAGAATGTTCAAGTTCCCGATGGCATTGCTCATTTCCTTGAGCACAAAATGTTTGAGAAGGAAGATCGGGATGTGTTTCAAGATTTTAGTAAACAAGGTGCTTCATCAAATGCCTTTACGTCGTTTACACGCACGGCCTACTTGTTTTCAACAACACAGAACGTGATGCAAAACCTTGAAACACTTGTTAATTTTGTTCAAGATCCGTACTTTAGTGACCAAAGTGTTGAAAAGGAAAAGGGGATTATCGGTCAGGAAATTGAAATGTATAATGACAATTCCGACTGGCGCGCGTATTTTGGTGTGATTGAAAATATGTTCCATCATCATCCTGTTAAAATTGATATTGCTGGGACGATCGAATCCATCGCCAAAATCACGAAAGAATCTTTATATACGTGCTATGAAACGTTCTATCATCCATCAAATATGGTGCTATTCGTTGTTGGTGCCGTGGAACCGAATGAAATCATGTCCTTTGTAGAGAAAAATCAGGCGGCGAAATCTTACAAAGATCAGCCACCGATTGAACGATTTTTTGATGAGGAACCTCAAAAGGTGGCAGAGAAGAAGAAAGTTCTTCCGATGTCTGTACAAGTGGCGAAGTGCCTCGTTGGATTTAAAGAACCAAATCCAGGGCGTCAGGGAGAGGATCTTCTGAAGCACGAGCTTTCCATTAATCTTGCGCTTGATTTGATGTTCGGACAGAGCTCGGAGAATTACGAGAAGCTTTATAATGAAGGACTTATTGATCAGAGCTTTTCGTATGATTTTACAGAAGAAGAGAAATTCGGTTTCTCCATCTTAGGAAGCAATACAAGCTCACCAGATGAGCTAGCAGATCGTTTGTTTTCAATGATTCAATCGTTTAAGAATGAGTCAGTTGATACGGATCAGCTCGAGCGAATCCGTAAGAAAAAGATCGGTAGTTTCTTACGAGCATTAAATTCTCCAGAATTTATTGCGAATCAATTCACGCGCTATCGCTTTAATGACATGGATTTATTTGAAGTTGTTCCAATGCTTGAGTCAATTACAGCGAAAGACATTGAAGAGGCGGTTAAGGGACACTTTGCTGAAGAATCATTTACAGTATGTCAGGTCGTTCCAAAATCCTAGAAAGCACCCAACTGGGTGCTTTTTCACTGATCTTTAAATTGAAAATTAGTGATGAGATGAGTTTAAAGAAAGGGAGATACTTAGTGAAAGATGTTTTAATAACCGGGGCGAGCGGCGGGATTGGTAAGGCCATTGCTGCTGCATATATTCATAAAGGGGAGCGGGTATACGCTCATTATCACAAAAATGAACGTTCTCTTTTTGAATTAAAGGCAGCTTATCCCGAGGCGAATTTATTTCCAGTACAGGCGGATTTAGCTAGTAAGGATGGAGCGCGTCACTTAACAGAGCAAGTACAGGGCATCGACACCCTTATTCTAAACGCTGGCAACAGTTTTTTTGGTTTATTAACTGATATGTCCGATACAGAAATTGAAGCGATGATTCAGCTGCAATTAACCTCGTCCATTAAGCTTACAAAGCACTATATCAATGAAATGGTACGAAAGAAAAGCGGTTCAATTATTGTTGTTTCTTCTGTATTTGGATTAACAGGCGCATCATGTGAAGTTGTTTACTCCTCTGTTAAAGGCGGACTAAATGCGTTTGTAAAGGGTCTTGCGAAAGAGTTAGGGCCAAGCGGAATTCGAGTGAACGCTGTGGCACCTGGCTATATTACAACTGAAATGAATGCGCGTTTGACAGGAGAGGACGAACAATTGTTAGTCGATGACATTCCAATGGGACGACCTGGACAACCTGAGGAAGTGGCATCGCTTATTTCTTTTCTAGATTCCGATCAAGCTTCTTACATAAGCGGACAAATTATTTCAGTTGATGGTGCCTGGCTGTAAAAAACGATGCATAATGTCCTTTCCTTCGAGACAACATATAGGTGATGACTTGATAAAGGAGGGATATAGATGTCTGTACTAGATAATTTTGAATCGTGGAAAGGGTTCTTGCACGATCGCTTAAATCAAGGCGAACAGCAAGGACTTTCTCATGAAGTTGTCTCAGATGTTGCTTACCAGATCGGCGGATACCTTGCTGATGGAGTAAAAGCGAAAAATGATCAAGAACAGCTTCTTGCTGACTTATGGCATGTAGCTAGCGAAGAAGAACAGCATGCGATCGCAAATATGATGGTTAAGCTCGTTCAAAACGAAAGATAAATGACTTTTTACAGAAGGAGGGTGTCTATACACCCTTCTTTTTCTATGAAATGGAACAAATGATGTAAGAAAAGTAAATAAAATCCCGATTCATCTCTTTTAACCTTTATGAAAATCATTTATGATTAAAGGAACATAGGAAATTTGTGGCTAAAGGAGTTGGCATATGGAGAAGAAGGAATGGTATCTTGAATATGAAATTCATAAAAACAGACCGGGTCTTCTTGGAGACGTGGCGTCCTTATTAGGAATGCTAGGCATTAACATTATTACGATTAATGGTGTCGATGATATGCGAAGAGGCTTGCTTCTTCTGGTTGATGAAATTCAGCAAATTGAGCGTTTGGAATCTATTTTAAATACAATGGACAATATTACTGTAACAAAGATGCGAGAACCGAAATTGCGAGATCGTCTTGCTGTTCGGCATGGTAGGTACATACAGCGTGATGCGGATGACAAGAAAACGTTTCGTTTTATTCGAGACGAGCTTGGACTACTTGTTGATTTTCTAGCAGAAATTTTTAAACAAGATGGTCATAAGCTTGTTGGAATAAGAGGGATGCCGCGTGTTGGCAAAACTGAGTCGATCGTTGCTTCAAGTGTTTGTGCGAACAAGCGTTGGGTGTTTTTATCTTCAACGATGTTGAAACAAACGGTTCGAACGCAAGTCGCTGACGATGAACTTAACAGTGATCATATCTTTTTAATTGATGGGATTGTATCTGCGAGACGAGCATCTGAACGGCATTGGCAGGTGCTTCGTGATATTATGAGGCTCCCAGCAACAAAGGTTGTCGAGCATCCTGATATATTTGTTCAAGAAACAGAGTATACGATGAACGATTTTGATTATATAATTGAATTGCGAGACGATCCGGAACAAGAAATTACATATCAGGTAATTGAAAATCAATCTTCTGGATTTTCAAGCTTAGACTTTAACTAATTGGTAGGTGTTTTTCATTGACAGAGCTAGGTCAACGTCTGAAAGAGGCTCGAAGCGATAAGGGATTATCAATCGAGGAAATTCAGTCCATTACAAAGATTCAGAAACGCTATCTTCATGCGATTGAAGAAGGAAATTACGAACTGCTTCCAGGTAATTTTTATACGCGTGCATTTATTAAAAACTATGCGGAAGCAGTTGGCTTTAACGGAGAGGAATTTCTTGAGGAATATGCTTCAGAGATCCCTAAAGCAAGTGCAGATGTGCCGGAGAGTTTACCACCAAGGAAAATGAGAAGGCCATCTCAGCCAAGCAAATCTTCATCAGCTTCTTCCAAATGGTCTTCCGTATTTCCGTCTATACTTGTCATTTTGTTGATAGTAGGCGTGGCAGCATTGATCTGGTATGTCGTCCAAAGCGGTGATCAAACGACAAACCAGAATGCTACAACAAACCAGGCGGAGGAACAAATTTCTAGCGATGAGAACAGCGGCAGTGCACCTGATTCAGATGAAGTGAGCGACTCTGAAAACGATGCATCTTCTGAGAAACCTGAAGAGGAACCGAAAGAAGATGAAGAAAAGGAAAAAGAAGAGCCTGCTGAAGAACCTGAAGAAGAGCCTGCCCCTGAAATGGAAATTAAGAAGGTAGACAGCAGCGCTGATCGTTCTACGTATGAGATTACGAATGCAGAGAAGTTTGAAGTGAAGTTAGAAGCATCAGGCAGTAGTTGGGTCGCTCTAACTGGCGCTAGTGATAAGAAGTACGTATATGAAAGTCTTGCCAAAGGGAAAGACGTGACGGAAGACTTATCAAGTGAAGCTTCAGCAACACTTCGTTTAGGGAGTTCGCCAAATGTCGCTGTGTTTGTAAACGGGGAAAAGATTAAGATTCCAAAAGAACCTGTTGTTCAAAATGTGACGTTCAATTTCAAAAAAGCCGAGTAAGTTAAAGGAGTCATCTTGATTAGATGACTCCTTTTCTTACGATTGGTAATGGTGAAGTTTTCCTTTCTGCATGAAAGAAACAGTGTTAGAATAGAATACGATTTAGTGAGGGGAATTGGTACGCATCTTACAGCTAATGAAAACTGATGAAGCCAATGGCTACAACTTATCACATGATCTGATAGGTTAAATGACATTTAGGAGGAACACACTTGAATTTGCCTAATAAAATTACAGTATCACGCATTTTTTTAATTCCTGTATTTCTAATTTTTCTTCTAGCGCCCTTACCGCTTGGTGAAACAGAAATAGCGGGAGCTGTCTTGCTAAATTCCCATTTAGTTGCTACAGCGATCTTTATTTTCGCCTCAGTAACCGATTGGATTGACGGCTACATAGCTAGAAAGCATAACCTTGTCACGAATCTTGGGAAATTCCTGGATCCTCTGGCTGATAAACTGCTCGTTACGTCAGCCTTTGTCTCGCTTGTTGAGCTCGGTGCTGCGCCAGCATGGATTGTTGTCGTTATTCTTAGTCGTGAATTTGCCGTCACAGGGCTTAGGCTAGTTGCTTCTTCAGAAGGAGAAGTACTAGCGGCAAGCAACCTTGGTAAGTTAAAAACATGGATCCAAATTATCGCGATCATTGCTTTGTTAATTGAAAATGTGCCATTCGAAGCGATTGGTTTTCCTTTTGCAACGATTTCGCTATGGGCAGCACTTATTATTACAGTTTATTCTGGGTGGGATTACTTTTCTAAAAATCGTCAGGTACTACTTAAATCACGTTAACACCCTAGGGGAACAGATTAATCTGTTCCCTTTTGAAACCTCTTTAATAAGCGAATAAGCGATCGAATAGGTAAATTTCCCATTGTTTTCAAGGCGCTTCCTTATACGTTAAAGGTAAACCAATGTATAATAGGTGTAGAGAAATTATGAGCTATGGAAACAAGGAAACACCTTGCTTCGGATAGAAGGGATGGTTACAAAATGAATGCAGAAATTATTGGAATCGGTTCAGAGTTACTACTTGGACAAATCGCCAACACAAATGCAAAATTCATCTCAACTCGTTTGGCTGATCTTGGTATCAATGTTTTTTACCATACAGCCGTCGGTGATAACAGTGAACGATTAAAACAAGTTATTGAAGTTGCAGAGTCTCGCTCTGATTTGTTGATTTTCACAGGTGGCCTTGGACCTACTAAAGATGATCTAACGAAAGAGACGATTGCTAGTACTTTAAATAAAAAATTAGTCTATAACGAAGAAGCAATGGAAAACATCCAGGATTACTATAAAAAAACGGGAGCTCCCATGTCAGAGAATAATCGCAAGCAAGCGCTCGTGTTAGACGGAGCTACAGTACTTCGTAACGACAATGGTATGGCCCCGGGTATGGCTGTTACGGCTAACAACCACACATATATGCTTTTTCCAGGACCACCTAAAGAGCTCTATCCAATGTTCACGAACTATGCTGAACCCTATTTACTTGGTCAGTTGAAGCAAGGTGATACGATTGTATCCCGCGTGCTTCGATTCTTTGGCATTGGAGAGTCAAGGCTTGAAGCAGAGCTAGAAGATCTGATTGATCAGCAAACGAACCCGACGATTGCCCCGCTAGCTGGGGAATGGGAAGTTACGCTTCGATTGACAGCTAAAGCCGACACTAAACAAGAAGCGGATAAGTTAATTGATGAAACAGAAAAATTAATTGATGCACGTGTAGGCTCCTATTTATATGGCTATGGAGAGACAACACTCGCAAAAGAAGTCTTCTCACTTCTTAGCGACCGTGATTGGTCTATATCAACAGCAGAAAGCCTTACAGGCGGTATGTTTAGTCAGGAAATAACGGATCTCCCTGGAGCGTCATCACTTTTCTATGGTGGGGTTGTGTGTTACTCTAACGAAGTAAAGCGCGAGATCGGCGTATCAAATGAGACACTAGAAGCATACGGTGCCGTAAGCGAACAATGTGCAATTGAACTCGCTAGAAGCGTAAAAGAGAGATATAAAACCGATGTCGGCATCAGTTTCACAGGTGTTGCAGGTCCAGATCCTAGTGAAGGGAAAGAACCTGGAACAGTGTTTATTGGTGTTGCAGCACCATCTGGTGAGAAAGTGGTCGCCCTCAATCTTGCAGGGAACCGTCATGCCATCCGTAAACGCACTGTGAATCATGGATTGAATACATTATTGAAGTTAGAAAGGTGAATAACGTACGTATGAAGAATTTTGAAGACTTTGCATTGTCAAATGAAGTTAGAAAAGCTGTGCTCGAACTTGGTTTCAAAGAAGCGACCCCGATTCAGGAGAAAGCACTTGAACCAATTTTAGAAGGTAGAGATATGATCGGTCAGGCACAGACCGGTACAGGAAAAACAGCTGCTTTTGGTATTCCTGTTATTGAAAAAGTGAAAAAAATCGGAGGACCTGAAGCCATCATTCTCACACCAACACGTGAGCTTGCTATGCAGGTTGCGACTGAGCTTCAGAAGCTTTCTAAATACAAAGGGTTAAATGTTCTTGCCGTTTACGGTGGGGAGCCAATCTATCATCAAATCCGTGCATTAAAGAGAGGCGTTAACATAGTTGTAGGAACACCAGGACGCATGCTCGATCACTTGAAACGTAAAACACTTCGCACAGATAACGTTCATACAGCTATTTTAGATGAAGCAGATGAAATGCTTGATATGGGCTTTATTGATGATATTGAACTTATTTTCAAGCAGCTGCCGGCTAATCGCCAGTCGCTCTTATTCTCAGCTACAATTCCTGCACCAATCCGTAAGCTCTCCAGCAAATATTTGAAGAATCCACTTACGATTTCCGTTTCTAAAGGAGATATAACAGCGGATACGGTAGAGCAGGTTTATTACAGAACATTTGAAAGTGATAAATTCGATACGCTTTGTCGCGTCATCGAAAGTGAAGACATTCGCCTCGGCATTATTTTTACCAAAACAAAAAAAGGGGCAGCTCAAGTAACAGAGTCATTGAAAAAGCGTGGCTATCGAGCAGAAGAACTTCACGGAGATTTAACGCAACAGCAGCGTTCGAAGGTAATGAATCTCTTTAGAAAATCTCAAGTGAATTTCCTTGTTGCAACAGATATCGCAGCTCGTGGAATTGACGTTGCTCACGTTAGTCACGTGATCAACTATGATATACCTGAGGACCCAGAACGCTATGTTCACCGTATTGGACGTACAGGTCGCGCTGGGAACAAAGGAATTGCGTTAACGCTCGTAACGCCTAAAGACATGCGTTTCCTTCAATCCATTGAATCAAAAATCAAATTGAACCTATCTGCTGAGCCGCTTCAGGATGAAACGGTTGATCTTGATAACATTGTAAAATCTGTTGAAAAGCAGTTGAAAAAGCAAAAGTCTGATTCGACTGCTCGTGAAACAACCGAGCTTCTTTTAGCTAAATATAACGCAGAAGATCTTGTTCAAGCTTTCCTTGAAAACGCCATTCAGCAGAAGCAGAACACGACTCCTTCCGAATATAACTTTGGTGAAACAGGCGGTCAGAATGGAATGGTTCGTTTCTTCTTAAATGTAGGACGTAATATTGATCTTCATCCAAAGAAACTTTTAAGTGAGCTTTCTGTGATGGCTGGCGTTGATACAGAGTCTGTTGGCCGCATTGATATTTTTGAGAAATTCTCATTCTTTGAAGTGCACGAAGACGTTGCACCATTCGTCTATGAAGCGCTTCGAGCTGGCGGTATTGATGGTAAATCAATCCACCTTGAACCAGCTAAACCACAAAAAAGCAGAGTATAAAATAGAACGATCAGCTTCACTACCGGGGCTGATCGTTCTTCTTTCTTTTTTTATCAAGTTATAATAATCGGGACGTGAAAAGTCAATAGGGTAGAAAATAAAAAAAGACGAATAAATGTTCGGTTTTCTATTGGCAAATCACCTAAAAAGAGATATGATAGTGATAGTTTAATAACGAGGAGGAATTCATTCGTGAGTGATCGTAAAGCTGCCTTAGATATGGCACTTAGACAAATAGAAAAACAATTCGGTAAAGGTTCAATCATGAAACTCGGCGAACAAGCTGAGCAAAGAGTCTCTACAGTATCAACTGGTTCACTGGCTCTTGATATTGCTCTTGGTGTGGGCGGTTATCCAAGAGGTCGTGTTATCGAAGTATACGGCCCGGAATCTTCTGGTAAAACAACAGTTGCCCTTCACGCTATCGCAGAAGTACAGCGTAACGGTGGCCAGGCTGCTTTTATTGATGCTGAGCACGCTCTGGATCCGGTTTATGCAGAAAAGCTTGGTGTTAACATCGATGAGCTGCTACTTTCTCAACCTGATACAGGAGAACAAGCCCTAGAAATTGCTGAAGCTCTCGTACGAAGCGGTGCAGTTGATATGGTTGTAGTTGACTCCGTAGCTGCTCTTGTACCAAAGGCAGAAATCGAAGGTGAAATGGGAGATGCACACGTTGGTTTGCAGGCGCGTCTAATGTCTCAAGCGCTTCGTAAGCTTTCAGGTGCGATTAATAAATCCAAAACTACCGCGGTCTTTATTAACCAGATTCGCGAAAAAGTTGGGGTTATGTTCGGGAACCCAGAAACAACTCCAGGCGGACGTGCGCTGAAGTTCTATTCATCTGTTCGATTAGAAGTTCGTCGTGCTGAAACGCTGAAGCAGGGTAACGACATGGTCGGTAACAAAACGCGTATTAAAGTTGTCAAGAACAAGGTCGCTCCGCCGTTTAAACAAGCAGAAGTTGACATTATGTACGGAGAAGGGATTTCTAAGCAAGGTGAGATCCTTGACATTGGTTCAAACCTTGAAATTGTTCAGAAGAGCGGCGCATGGTTCTCTTTCGAAGGCGAACGTCTTGGACAGGGCCGTGAAAATGCAAAGCAATTCTTGAAAGAAAACCCAGCAATGGAAGCTGAAATTGAAGGGCGTATTCGCGCTCATCACAATCTTGATGCAGATAAGCAGCTAGATGAATCAGCTGCAGGTAAAGATACGCTTCTACCTGAAGAAGAATAAGACGCTTGATAGAAAGTCGGTCATAATGGCCGGCTTTTTATCTACTTACATAGTCTGTCGATACGAAACGTTGTACTGACATAGAGAGCTGAATTTCCATGATCAGGCAGTGAATGACCGCTCAATCAAGGCAATTTCACTAAGAGTTCAAGGCGAAAAAAAGAGCAATAATGAGTAATTTGAAGGGATTTTGCCCTGATGTGCTCTCTTGACAACCTTTACTCTGAAAGATACAATATTAATTGTATAATTATAATTTTCTAGTAGAATTATACTTTATTCTTAACAGATGAAATGTGCTGGATTGAAATTTTGCAAGTGGTACTAAGAATTAACATGACAGCAAACCAACAAGTTGATAGCAGGAGGAGGTGAGTTCGATGGATATAGTGATCATCATCTCCACTATGCTGGTCTCTGCAGTCGTCGGAGCAGTTGTTGGATTTCTTGTTCGCAAAACGATTGCTGAAGCGAAAATCTCCAGTGCAGAAATGGAAGCGCAACGGATTATCAAAGAAGGTAAAAACGACGCTGAAGCTTTGAAGAAGGAAGCTATGCTTGAAGCGAAGGACGAGAATCATAATCTTCGTGTTGAAGCTGAGCGTGAAATTCGTGAACGCAGAAATGAGTTACAAAAACAAGAGAATCGTTTGGTACAAAAAGAAGAGGTCCTTGATCGCAAAAGTGAGACTCTTGACAAAAAAGAGGATTCCCTCGAAAGAAGAGAGGACTCTCTCACCAAAAAACAACGGCAAATTGAAGAGATGGAAGGCAAAGTGGAGGAGTTGCTTCAAGAGCAACAACACGAGCTTCAGCGAATTTCTGGTTTAACAAGGGAAGAAGCGAAGCAAATCATCTTCCGTGAAAGTGAGCAGGAGCTTGAGCATGAGCTGGCGCAGATGGTGAAAGAGCGCGAGAACTATGCGAAAGAAGAAGCTGATAAGAAAGCGAGAGAAGTACTTTCGCTTGCGATTCAGCGCTGTGCAGCGGATCATGTTGCAGAAACAACGGTTTCCGTTGTAAACCTGCCTAATGATGAGATGAAAGGTCGAATCATCGGTCGTGAAGGCCGAAACATTCGAACTCTTGAAACGTTAACGGGAATTGACTTGATTATCGATGATACACCTGAGGCAGTTATTCTGTCCGGTTTTGATCCGATACGAAGAGAAATTGCTCGTAATGCCCTGGATAAGCTCGTACAGGATGGAAGAATTCACCCTGCACGAATTGAAGAAATGGTTGAGAAATCACGCAGGGAAGTGGATGAATACATTCGCGAAGTTGGAGAACAATCCACATTTGAAATTGGAGTTCACGGACTCCACCCGGATCTCATTAAGATCCTGGGCCGTTTGAAATTCCGTACAAGTTATGGACAGAATGTCTTGAAGCATTCCATGGAAGTTGCTTATCTAACGGGTCTTATGGCCGCAGAGCTTGGAGAAGACGTACAGTTAGCACGTCGCGCTGGTCTCCTTCATGACCTTGGTAAAGCGATTGACCACGAAGTCGAAGGTAGCCACGTTGAAATTGGCGTTGAGCTTGCGACGAAGTATAAAGAGCATCCGGTTGTTATTAATGCAATCGCATCTCACCATGGTGATACGGAAGCAACATCAGTAATTTCAACGCTTGTGGCAGCAGCCGATGCATTGTCAGCTGCACGTCCGGGAGCGCGTCGTGAAACACTTGAGACGTATATTCGCCGTCTTGAGAAACTTGAGGAAATTTCAGAGTCGTTTGAAGGCGTTGAGAAATCATTCGCGATTCAAGCTGGCCGAGAAATCAGGATCATGGTTAAGCCTGATCTTGTTGATGACGTTTCATCATATCGTCTCGCACGAGAAATTACGAAGAAAATTGAAAATGAACTGGACTACCCTGGGCACATTAAGGTCACGGTCATTCGTGAAACAAGGGCAGTTGAGTATGCAAAATAAAGCGATGCCGCGTGCATCGCTTTATTTAATTTCACCTAAAACTTACGAATCATACTTTCTTTTGATAAACTGATAAAGAATGAACTAAGAGATTGGAGCATTATAATGAATATACTTTTTATTGGAGACGTTGTTGGCTCTCCCGGACGCAATATGATTTCTACTTATTTACCTCGCTTAAAGAAAAAATACAAACCTACTTTTACGATTGTGAATGGCGAGAATGCGGCAAGTGGTCGCGGCATTACAGAGAAGATCTACCGTGGCTTTCTTGAGTCAGGCGCTCAAGTCATTACGATGGGTAATCATACATGGGACAACCGTGAAATTTTTGAATTTATCGATCGTGCTCCTAAACTCGTCAGACCTGCTAACTTCCCAGAAGGAACGCCAGGAAACGGTTCAACGATTGTGAACATTAATGGTGTTGAAGTAGGTGTCATTAACTTGCAGGGAAGAACGTTTCTTCCTGCGATGGATGATCCGTTCCGTAAAGCGGATGAACTGATTGAAGAGATGAGAGAGAGAACACCGGTCATTTTTGTTGATTTTCATGCAGAAACAACGAGTGAAAAACAGGCGATGGGCTGGTATCTTGATGGCAGAGTGACGGCAGTCGTGGGAACACATACTCACGTTCAAACAGCTGATGAGCGCATCTTGCCAGGTGGAACGGCTTATATGACAGATGCAGGAATGACAGGTCCTTACGATGGTATTCTTGGTATGGAGCGTGAAGCGGTAATTAAGAAGTTCCTTACGACAATGCCTGTAAGGTTTGAAGTAACAAAAGGTCGGGAACAACTTAGTGGGGTCTTTTTAACACTAGATCCAAAAACTGGTAAGGCAACAAAGATTCAACGGATTGCGATCAATGACGACCATCCATTCTATGATTAAAACGTTTTGAAAAGATGACGGAAACAGCAGGAATACAAGCTTCTTACAAGGAATATAGTCTAGAGTGGTAATGGATGATCAAATTAAGGAGGGGCTATAATGGATATATTAAAAGTTTCAGCAAAATCCAATCCTAATTCTGTAGCTGGTGCACTTGCGGGCGTCCTTAGGGAACGCGGTAATGCCGAGATTCAAGCGATTGGAGCAGGTGCATTAAATCAAGCTGTTAAAGCAGTAGCCATCGCAAGAGGGTTTGTAGCACCTAGTGGCGTTGACCTCATTTGTATCCCTGCTTTCACCGATATTTTAATTGATGGTGAAGAGCGTACCGCAATTAAGCTCATTGTAGAGCCTCGCTAAATCATTCCGTCAGAAAAACCTGTTTGTTTTTACAAACAGGTTTTTTATACTTTAATTTGAAACGCAGAAGAATGAAGGGGGATCTTAATGAATATAGTAGATGCACACTGTGACGTATTATGTAAAATGTGGTTGAATCCATCGCTTTCTTTTGAAAATGGGGAAGGACTCCATACAAACCTTGAGCAAATGAGAAGGGCAGGAGCAAAGCTACAGCTTTGTGCGATCTATGTTCCAGAAAGCGTGCCGGCTTCCGCTAAATTTGATTGTGCCCTTGAAATGGTTGAGATTTTCCACGAAAAGGTTATCAAGCCATATGAGGATGTTGTTGCGGTTTATTCCAAAAAAGAGGCAGAGCAGCTTCCTGATGGGAAAATAGGAGCGATGCTCACGTTAGAAGGCGTAGATGCAATAGGGAGTGAAGCAACAAGGCTTAAAACGCTCATTCGACTTGGTGTGCGATCGGTTGGATTAACGTGGAATTATGGGAATGCAACGGCAGACGGTATTCTTGAATCAAGGGGCGCAGGGTTAACTGATTTTGGAAGAAGCGTTGTCGATTTACATAACCAGCATCGAGTGTGGACGGATGTTTCGCATCTTTCAGTACGAGCATTTTGGGATGTGTTAGAGCAAGGGCGCTACGTCATCGCTTCTCACTCGAATGCCAAAGCCATTTGCACCCATCCAAGAAACTTGGATAATCAACAGTTATCGGCGCTAATTGAAAAGAATTCCTTGATCGGCGTGACGTTTGTGCCTAAGTTTCTACGAAATGACCGGAATGCAAGTGTTTCTGATATTATCCATCATATTGAACACATCTGTAGCCTCGGTGGCGCGGAGAATATTGGACTTGGCTCAGATTTTGATGGAATTGATCAAGTTCCGAAAGATTTAACATGCTACAGCGACTATCCTCGACTTATTGAGGAGCTACATCGCTATTACAATGATGACCAAGTAAATGGGTTTTTAGGTGAAAACTTTATGGCTAGAATGCCTGAGTAAGTAAGAATTTAGTAATTGTGAGCTTCGTGAGCAGGGAATTATCATCCTATTTCGAACTAGTAATATAAGCAAGCGGTTTCAGGTACTAGATTAGAAAGGGTGGGACGTTATGATCGAACAACTTTCGTGGAAAGTTGGAGGACAGCAGGGTGAAGGAATAGATAGTACAGGAGAAATATTTGCGATCGCATTAAATCGACTTGGCTACTACTTGTATGGTTACCGGCATTTCTCGTCCCGTATCAAAGGCGGGCATACGAATAATAAGATCCGTGTTAGTACGAAAGAAGTTCGAGCGGTCTCAGATGACCTTGACATGCTTATTGCGTTTGATCAGGAAACAATTGATGTGAATGCTCATGAGCTTCATAGTAAAGGAATTATTATCGGTGATGCCAAATTCAAGCCAGTGAAGCCTGAGAAATGTCAGGCGACGCTCGTGATCATTCCCTTTACTGAAATCGCAACTGAACTAGGGACATCACTGATGAAGAATATGGTGGCAATTGGCGCAACAAGCGCGGCGTTAGGAATTGATACTGCGACGTATCAAGCTGTCGTGGAAGAGATATTTGGCCGTAAAGGCGAAAAAGTTGTGAACAATAACATGGAGGCGATTCAGCGTGGCGCTGATGCTTACAATGAATCCTCGGGTAATCGTGTTCAAACGCTTTCGTTAAAGAAAGCGGATGGAAAGCACCGTATGTTCATGATTGGAAATGATGCGATCGCGCTTGGTGCCCTGGCGGGAGGGGCAAGGTTAATGGCTGCATACCCAATTACGCCAGCATCAGAAATCATGGAATACTTAATTAAGAAGCTGCCAGAGTTTGGTGGGACGGTCGTGCAGACGGAAGATGAAATTGCGGCTGCAACGATGGCCATTGGCTCAAATTACGCAGGCGTTCGAACGTTAACCGCATCTGCAGGGCCAGGTTTATCCCTTATGATGGAGGCTATAGGCTTATCTGGTATTACTGAAACGCCTCTTGTGATCGTTGATACGCAGCGTGGGGGACCGAGTACGGGACTTCCTACTAAACAAGAACAGTCTGATTTACTGGCGATGATTTACGGCACACATGGAGAGATTCCTAAGATAGTGATTGCACCAAGTACCGTTGAAGAAGCATTTTATGATGCGATTGAAGCATTCAATCTTGCTGAGGAATATCAGTGTCCGGTCATTCTACTATCTGATCTTCAATTATCATTAGGAAAACAAAGTGTTGAACCGCTCGATTACAATAAAATCAAGATTCGTCGAGGGAAGTTAAATGATGACGCAATCGCTGAGCGAGAAGATAAATCATATTTTAAACGCTTTGAAGTTACTGATGATGGGATATCTAATCGCGTGATTCCTGGAACGAAAAATGGTATTTTTCATGTCACAGGAGTAGAACATGATGAGACAGGAAAGCCATCTGAGGTTCCGCAGAATCGAAAAGATCAAATGGAGAAGAGGCTTCGTAAAATCAGCAATTTATCATTTCCACAGCCTATTTTTAAAGTGGAGCAGCATGAAGAGCCAGATGTGCTTCTGATTGGTTTTAATTCGACGAGAGGAAGTATTGAAGAAGTAATGCCAAGACTTGAAGCAGATGGATTAAAAGTAAACCACGCGCAAATCCGACTTGTCCATCCTTTCCCTGCAGATGAGCTTAGGCCAATGTTACAGGCTGCGAAGAAAGTGATTGTCATTGAACACAATGCGACTGGTCAGCTTGCAAGTCTCGTAAAAATGAATGTAGGTTATGGGGAGAAAATTGAAAGTCTATTGAAATACGATGGAAATCCATTTCTACCTGGAGACATCCACCAACAATGCAAGGAGATGTTAGCGAATGGCCACATTTAAAGATTTTCGGAATCAGGTAAAACCTAACTGGTGTCCTGGCTGTGGAGATTTCTCGGTTCAAGCGGCCATTCAGCGCGCGGCAGCAAATGTAGGTCTTGAACCAGATGATCTTGCTGTAATTTCCGGCATTGGTTGCTCTGGTCGTATAAGTGGGTATATTAACGCGTATGGCTTTCATGGGATACATGGCAGGTCCCTTCCTATTGCACAGGGCGTGAAGATGGCAAACCGAGAATTAACGGTTATTGCATCAGGCGGAGATGGGGACGGCTTCGCAATCGGTATGGGGCATACGATTCATGCGATGCGACGAAATATTGATATTACCTATATCGTGATGGACAATCAAATTTATGGTCTAACGAAAGGACAGACCTCTCCAACGAGTGCAGAAGGCTTTAAAACAAAAAGTACGCCTACAGGTTCCATTGAGTCGTCTTTATCGATTATGGAACTTGCGCTCTCAAGCGGCTGTGGCTTTGTGGCCCAAAGCTTTTCAACAGATTTAAAGGACCTTGTAGCGATCATAGAGCAAGGAATTCAACATAAAGGCTTCTCTTTAATTAATGTGTTTAGCCCGTGCGTTACGTTTAACAAAGTAAATACGTATGACTGGTTTAAACAGAACCTCATTAGCTTGAATGATATCGAAGGATATGATCCGAAAAATCGAATGATGGCGATGCAAACATTAATGGAACACGACGGATTGGTAAAAGGTCTTATATATCACAACCCTAATCGTCCTTCTTATCAAGAGTCCGTAAGAGGATATAGTGCAGATGCCTTATCGAAGCAGGAGCTATCGCTTCCAGAGGAGAAGTTCTCGGAATTAATGGCTGAATTTATGTAATACTAACATGAACCCTTCTGTGTAGAAGGGTTTTTTTATGGGGATTTTGTCGTTATCCCATTCCATAAATAAAACTATAACTGTCCGCGTGTGGAGGACGGTTCACCTTTACGTGATAAATAATAAATGATAGTATAGTTGTGATAACAGTGATTAGAGAATGTTTTGAAAAAGTGAGGTGTACGCTGTGGAAGGAAAAATGAAGGCGATTGTAAAGCATGAACGTGCAAAGGGTGCTCAGCTACAAACCGTTGATATTCCACTAATTAATGATAATGAAGTATTAATTCAAGTAAAAGCAACATCGATTTGCGGAACAGATGTACATATTTATACGTGGGATGAATGGTCTCAGAGCCGCGTAAACCCTCCATATGTTTTCGGTCATGAATTTGCTGGAGTGGTTGTAGAAAAAGGAAAGAACGTAACTAACCTTGAGGTTGGAGATCATGTTTCAGCTGAAACTCATATTGTCTGCAATCAATGTCCACAATGTTTAACAGGGAAGTTTCATATTTGCGAAAATACGAAAATCATCGGTGTTGATACGGACGGCTGTTTTGCGGAATATGTGGCTCTTCCATCACAAAACATATGGAAAAATCCTGAGTCTCTTTCATTCGATGTCGCTTCTGTTCAAGAGCCAATGGGGAACGCAGTACATACTGTACTCGCTGGAGATGTAGCAGGAAAGACCGTAGCGATCATTGGCTGTGGGCCAATCGGTATTATGGCTGTAGGTGTAGCGAAAGCAGCTGGCGCATCACAGGTCATTGCACTTGATCTAAATGACTATCGTCTTGATCTTGCGAAAGAGATGGGTGCAACAACCGTCATTAATTCACGGAATGAAGATCCTCTTCAAGTTGTGAAGGAGCTAACACATGGCCATGGCGTTGACGTTGTATGCGAGATGTCAGGACATCCGATTGCAATGAACCAGGGCTTCAAAATGGTGACAAACGGTGGCCGCGTTTCTATTCTAAGTTTACCGGTGCGACCAGTTGAAATTGATGTGACAAATGACATTGTTTTCAAAGGGATTACCGTTCAAGGAATTACTGGAAGAAAAATGTTTGAAACATGGCGCCAGGTTTCTGGATTATTGCAGTCAGGTCAGGTAGATGTGGAGCCAATGATTACGCATCACTTCCCGCTTGAAGACTTTGAAAAAGGCTTCGAATTAATGATCGAGGGTAAATGTGGTAAGGTAGTATTACATCCATAAGGCTCAAATTGAGCCATTACATAATAATGAGGAGGCCGATCAATGAAAGGTTTTGAATATCTCCAAGAAGAGCTTGATCAAATGCAAGAGGAAGGCGTGTTTCGTAATTTAATTCCGCTTGAATCCGCTCAAGGGTCACGCGTTACGATTAAAGGAAAAAACGTCATTCAGCTGTCATCAAACAACTATCTCGGACTGACGGACCATCCGAAAATGAAACAAGCAGCGATTGAAGCAGTTGAAAAATACGGTGCAGGAACAGGTTCTGTTCGAACGATTGCAGGAACGCTTTCAATGCACGAACAGTTTGAAGAAAAGCTTGCTGAGTTCAAGCACACAGAAGCGGCGCTCGTTCTTCAATCAGGATTTGCAACGAATCAAGCAGTCCTTTCAGCGATCCTATCGAAAGAAGACGTCGTGATTTCTGATGAATTAAACCACGCTTCGATCATTGACGGCATTCGCTTAACAAAAGCGGGACGTCGTATTTACAAGCATACGGACATGGAAGACCTTGAGAACGCACTGAAAGAAACACAAGATTATCGTACACGTCTTGTTGTAACGGATGGTGTTTTCTCAATGGACGGAAACATTGCACCGCTAACTGAAATTGTCGAGCTTTGTGAAAAGTATGATGCGCTTGTAATGGTTGATGACGCTCACGCGAGTGGTGTACTTGGGGAGAACGGTCGCGGTACGGTTGACCACTTCGGCTTAAACGGACGCGTTCACATCCAAGTTGGTACGCTTAGTAAAGCAATTGGCGTTCTAGGTGGTTACATTGCAAGTACAAAAACACTTCGCGATTACCTGATCCATAAAGGTCGTCCATTCTTGTTTAGTACTTCTCATCCTCCAGCTGTAACAGCGGCTTGCTCAGCGGCAATCGACGTTCTTGTGGAAGAGCCAGAGTTGATCGAGAAGCTTTGGGATAACACGAAGTTCTTTAAAGCTGGCTTGAAAGAGCTTGGTTTTGACACAGGCATTAGTGAGACACCAGTAACACCTGTCATCATTGGTGACGAAGCGCTCACACATAAATTCTCTGATAAACTATTTGAGAACGGCGTCTTTGCGCAGGGCATCGCGTTCCCTACCGTTGCTAAAGGAAAAGGCCGCGTTCGTACGATCGTAACGGCTCAACATTCAAAAGAAGATCTCCAAGAAGCACTAGATGCATTTGAAAAGTCTGGAAAAGAGCTTGGAATTTTATAAATGAAAGATGGAGGGGGAGCGATCCCTCTCTTTTTTTAGGATAATTTTGTACCCACATCTGCTTTATTTCATCTATCCTGGGCTTTCTCATTTCCAGGTTTTATTGATTAAATACTCTGAACCCCTTATAATAAAGGAATGTCCATTAGTTACACATTTCTTAATTGACAATAAAGGATAACGTATAAAACGAAGCTTTTATAGAAGTGATTTCTATTAGCGAGGTTTTTTCTAAGTTTAGGAGCATTATGCTCTTTTTCATAGCAGGGTCATCCTTTTTAATTAGAAAGGAGTCGAACGACATGAACGAACAACAGCGTCTGGATTCGCAAATCAATGTAAAGAAAACAGAGAAAACAACGGAAGATTTCGCGAAATATTTCCAGACAACGTACCAGGCACCTAACTTAAAAGATGCCAAGCGAAGAGGGAAAGAAAATGTAAACGTTCATTACGATTTTGAAATTCCAGAGAATATTAAAAACCTTGGGAAAGATAAAAAGTTTTTGATTCGTACGTACGGATGTCAAATGAATGAACACGATACAGAAGTAATGGCAGGAATTTTTGAAGAAATGGGATTTGAAGCTACAACGGAAGTCAAAGAGGCGGATGTTGTTCTCCTAAATACGTGTGCGATTCGTGAAAACGCTGAGAACAAAGTATTTGGTGAGCTCGGTCATCTAAAACCGTTGAAAATGGAAAATCCCGATTTAATCATTGGCGTATGCGGGTGTATGTCACAGGAAGAATCTGTCGTAAACCGTATTATGCAGAAGCATCAATTTGTTGATTTAATCTTTGGGACACATAACATTCACCGTCTTCCAGAACTGATGGAGCAAGCTGTCTTCGGTAAAGAAATGGTCATGGAAGTATGGTCTAAAGAAGGCGACATTATTGAGAACCTTCCTAGAACGAGAAAAGGTGAAATCAAAGCATGGGTTAATATCATGTACGGCTGTGATAAATTCTGTACATATTGCATTGTTCCTTATACACGAGGGAAAGAAAGAAGCCGACGCCCTGAAGATATTATTCAAGAAGTACGCCATTTAGCTGCTAAAGGCTATAAAGAAGTGACGCTTCTCGGACAGAATGTAAACGCCTACGGGAAAGATTTAGAAGACATCGAGTATGGACTTGGTGATCTTATGAACGAGATTCATAAGATTGATATTCCTAGAGTTCGCTTCACGACGAGCCATCCTCGTGACTTTGATGATCGTCTTGTGGAAGTGCTCGGTCAGGGCGGTAACTTAGTTGATCATATTCACCTTCCTGTGCAAAGTGGAAGCAATGAAGTTCTGAAATTAATGAACCGTCGCTACACACGTGAAACGTATTTAGAACTAGTTAGTAAAATTAAAAAGGTTATGCCTAACGCAACCTTTACAACAGATATCATCGTAGGGTTCCCTAATGAAACGGATGAGCAATTCGAAGAAACGATGGAGCTTGTGAAGGAAGTAGAGTATGACAGTGCGTATACGTTCATTTACTCCCAGCGTGATGGTACACCAGCTGCTAAAATGAAAGATAACGTCCCAATGGAAGTGAAGAAAGAACGCCTTCAGCGCTTGAATGCCCTTGTGAATGAAATGGCTGCCAAAAACAACGCTGTTTTTGAAGGACAGATCGTAGAAGTGCTTGTTGAAGGGGAAAGTAAGAAAAATGCAGACGTTCTTTCTGGTTATACAAGCAAGAACAAAGTTGTGAACTTTAGAGGTCCTAAATCGTTAGTTGGTCAAATTGTTCAGGTGAAAATCACAAAAGCAAAAACGTGGTCACTTGATGGGGAATACATCGAAAAAACGGCTGAGGTGAATGCATAATGATATCAAGAATGGAAGTAATTTCAAAAGCGAAAGATCTTGCGAAGCTCGTATCTGAAACAGAAGAAGTTGATTTCTTCAAACGTGCAGAAGAAAAGATTAACGAAAACAAAAAGGTTCAAAGTCTGATTGCTCGTATTAAACTAGAGCAAAAAGAAGCGGTTAATCTTCAGCACTACAGCAAGCATGAAGCATTGAAGGAGAAGGATGAGCGTATTGACAAACTCATGCAGCAGCTTGATGAAATTCCTGTCGTACAGGAATTCAAGCGCTCGCAATCGGATGTGAATGATCTTCTTCAACTTGTAGCAAACACGATTTCTAACACGGTAACAGATGAAATTATCGAATCAACTGGTGGAAACGTACTTGAAGGAACTACTGGCTCAAGTCAGCAGGGACCTGGTTGTAAGTAATAGCTTCCATATCTTCATCATTTAACTTGAATACGAAAGCCTTCCAATGGTTTATTGGAAGGCTTTTTTTGATTGGATGCAAACTGTTTTTTGAAATAGTCACTTATTATATTGGATAATTATGTTAAAGTGAACAAAGAGACTACATAAGCTATTTCTTCAAACGGAAGAGTTTCTATGTATTTTAATAGCGAAAGGTTAATGGCGTTATAGCCTGAATAGCGGAATCCTGGAGGAGGCAATGGTGTGCGTATTTTTCATGTAAGTGAAGAAGACGATATTCAAAAATTTTACCCAAGGATTCCTACGCGTAAAGA
This sequence comes from Anaerobacillus sp. 63XJN7_5_ISO-PGPR-S23-430, assembly GCF_056173695.1. Lineage (NCBI taxonomy): Bacteria > Bacillati > Bacillota > Bacilli > Caryophanales > Bacillaceae > Anaerobacillus > Anaerobacillus sp. 63XJN7_5_ISO-PGPR-S23-430. The sequence goes on from NZ_CM149686.1 coordinate 1,906,248, forward strand.
TCTTGACCAATCAATAGGACTTGTTTGGGCCGTTAACGAAATTTGTTTACCTAACTTTTTAACACCTCGAAATTGTCCGCGCGTTTGCTTTCACGTCGGGCCAAATACTTCAGATGCAGATAAGCAAACATATCTATCTTCGAGTTGTCAGCATGTGATCGTCCTTGAAAATAGCTGGTTTGAAACGATGACTCGAACTAAACTCTATTTGTATGAGTTCGATGCGATGCATTTTAAGCTCCAAGACGAGAATGCTGGCTATTATGTAAGCGAAACCACCCAAGTTCCAATGGATAAGATTGAAATAGATCACCCCATTCAGGAGCTATTCCGTCGTCAGGTAGAAGTAAGGTTTGTTGATCAGCTGTGGGATATCTATGATGAGATCCAACAAACAACGCTTCAGTGGTCCATGTGCCGAATGAGGTTTGCTCGTTCAAGAAATTAAAAAGAGAGGAGTAGTCAGGTGGAGCTTGGTCATCCAATCGCTGCTGGAAATACAGCGAAAGTTTACATCGTTCAAGATAAAATTGTGAAAGTGTTTCGTGAAGACCTTCCAGAAGGAACCTCTTTCTATGAAGCTGAGAAGCAACGTTACGCTTTATCAAAAGGACTTCCGGTACCGAAAGTCATTGAGGTAACGAAAATAGATGGTAGACAGGCGATCATGATGGAAAAAATCAGCGGTCGCACGTTAGGTGAGCTACTTTTAGAAAATAGGAATCTAGCACAGCACTATATGGAGATGTCCATTGACATTCAACAAAGGATTCATCAAATTAGCGCCGACTCGTTTGAACCGATGACCGAAAAGCTAACACGCCAAATAGGTGAAGCGGAGCGATTAAGTCAATCTCAAAAAACAGCGTTACTCCTCAAATTGAGTGAAATGCCAGTTAAGAAGCAGCTTTGTCACGGTGATTTTCATCTATTTAATCTGATTATGGACGATCAAGTAACGATTATTGATTGGGTGGATGCTAGCGCTGGGGATAGCCGAGCAGATGTTTACAGAACGTATCTATTGTATACGCAATTTTCAAGCGAATTAGCGGAACTGTATTTACAGCTCTATTGTATAAAAAGTGGCTTATCAAAAGATGAAATCATGGAGTGGGCTCCGATTATTGCGGGGGCACGGTTATCAGAAGGAGTATTATCAGAAGACAGCGATCGTCTATTAGAGATTGTAGATAAGTTAAGAATGAGAGGATAAAACGCCTCTTAGGCTTAACTTATTTCTATATATAATTTTCACATACCATACTTTTTTAAGAAAAATACGAAAAGGTTGTAAAGCATTGGACATTCGAGACATAGACTGATAGTGGAACAGCCTTTATATATAAGAAAACATTTATTTTATGGTGTTGGTCATGTTATTTCGTGTTGAAGTAAAAAAAGAGGAACACTGGTCGTTTGTCTTGCATAGGATGAGAATGAAGATTGGAAGAGGAGGTATGATCGATGTCAGAGGAATATAATTACAGAGAGATATTCGCCAAAGCTGTTTGCGGAAAAGGGCGTAAATTTACACAGGATACAAACACAGTAACACCAAACCATAAGCCTTCTAGTATTCTGGGTTGCTGGATTATTAACAATCAATTCACTGCGAAGAAGCGTGGTGACGTTGTACAGGTGGAAGGCTCTTATGACATTAATATCTGGTACTCTTACAGCCATAATACGAAAACAGAAGTCGTAACAGAAACAGTCAAATATCATGAAGAAATTCCTCTTCGCTACAAAGACAAAGACTGTGTTGCTGAAGAAGTGGTTGCAAAAGCGATACAGGAGCCTAACTGTCTCGAAGCTACTATTGCACCGAGCGGTCATAAGGTCATTGTTCAAGTGGAAAGAGAGTTTCTTGTAGAAGTGATTGGCGAAACGAAAATTTGCGTATACGTTAATCCGGATGGCTGCGGAGACGATGATGACGATTGGGATTATGATGTAGACGATGAAGAGTTTGAAGATTTAGATCCGAACTTTTTAATTGGTGATCTAGAGGAATAGTGCGTCCAGGGAGAAGCAATCCTTCTTCCTGGTTTTTATTTTGTCATTAAGAGCTTGTAGAGTCTAACCGCCAATTTCGGTATTCATGATTACGCTGCATGCTCCAAATCCTTCGGTCGTTTCACCCCTTCGATTGAGACATAAAACGTCTCATTCTCAGGGGTTCCAACGTCCTACGGATTTAAACAGGCACACTCCGCTTTTCTTGTCTAGCTGCGTGTGCCAAATCCTTCGGTCGTTTCACCCCTTCGATTGAGACATAAAACGTCTCATTCTCAGGGGTTCCAACGTCCTACGGATTTAAACAGGCACACTCCGCTTTTCTGATATGCTATACTGTTATTTGAATAGATTTAAGATTGGTGGAGAAGAAACATGGCTCGATATACCCCGATGATGGAACAATATTTACGGATTAAGGCAGAGTACCAGGATGCCTTTTTATTTTTTCGTTTAGGCGACTTTTATGAGATGTTTTTCGAGGATGCGATGCGCGCTTCGAAGGAATTGGAGATTACATTAACGAGCAGAGATGGTGGGGGAGAAGACCGCATTCCGATGTGTGGTGTGCCTTATCATGCTGCTGAAAACTATATATCACAGCTAGTGACAAAAGGTTATAAGATTGCGATTTGTGAACAAACAGAAGATCCGAAACAGGCGAAAGGCGTCGTTCGAAGAGAAGTCGTTCAGCTTATTACGCCAGGTACGGTGATGTCGGACCATTTAATTAAAGAAAAGGAAAATAACTACATTGTGGCTATCTCCGCATTTGATGATGAGACTTATGCGCTTGCGGCGAATGATTTAACGACAGGTGAATCGATGGCAACAATTTTAGCTCTCGATCATCATGAAGTAATCGGTGAGCTTTCGAATCTGGCCCCGCGCGAAGTCATTCTTGCGAGTGATAGTGAGGCACTTTCTACAGCGATTCAAGAGCGAATGACCGTTACCGTATCGATTGAAGATGATGTGACGATTCCAGAATCGCTGCAGAAGTTAAGTGACCATATCGATCAGCCGAAGCTTCTTCAGGTGTTTGGACGACTTCTTCAGTATTTGATTCGTACACAAAAGCGGTCAATGGATCATCTTCAGCCGCTTCGCCACTATCACGTTTCACAATATATGAAACTTGATGTGAATTCCAAACGAAACCTCGAGCTAGTGGAGACGATCCGGGATAAAAAGCGGACAGGCTCTCTCGTCTGGTTCCTTGATAGTTCGGTAACAGCAATGGGCGGACGATTACTAAAGCAGTGGGTTGAGCGCCCGCTCTTACAGCAGCGAGAAATCGAGAAGCGTCAGGAGCTTGTCGAGACGTTAATGAAGCAGTTCTTTGAACGTGAGACGATTCGTGAACAGCTTCAGGGCGTCTATGACCTTGAGCGACTTGCAGGGAAAGTGGCGTTTGGAAACCTAAACGCTCGTGATCTGGTACAGTTGCGAAAATCGCTAGAGAAGATTCCAGAAATCAAGCAGGCAGTGGGATCACTTGATAACCCATATGCGAATGAGCTTGCGGGGGAAATCCTCCCATGTGATGATCTCGTTCAGCTTCTACAGGCAGCTATTGAAGATAACCCGCCTCTTTCTGTGAAAGAAGGGCAAATGATTCGAGACGGCTATCATGCGGATCTCGATAAATACCGCGATGCGAGTCGGAACGGCAAAGACTGGATTGCGGCCCTCCAAATGCAAGAGCGAGAGCGTACGGGGATTAAATCTCTTAAAATTGGCTACAACAAAGTATTTGGTTATTATATCGAAGTAACAAGATCAAACCTTCCGAACCTTCCAGAAGGTCGTTATGAGCGGAAACAGACGCTTTCTAATGCAGAGCGTTTTATTACCCCTGAACTAAAAGAGAAGGAAACGCTCATTTTGGAAGCGGAAGAAAAGATTGTTGATCTCGAATATAGCTTGTTTGCGAACTTACGTGAAGAAGTGAAGACTTACATTCCTGAGCTTCAGCAGCTTGCGAGAAAAATTAGTGAGCTCGACGTGCTTCAATCGTTCGCGGTTGTAAGTGAAGAAAATCGCTTCACTAAGCCAGTCTTCTCCAAAGAACGTAAAGTGGCTGTTGAAGGCGGACGTCATCCAGTCGTTGAGAAAATGTTAAAAGGCCGAGAGTATGTGGCAAACGACGTGATGATGGATCGCGATCGTGAAATCCTCTTAATTACAGGTCCTAACATGAGTGGTAAAAGTACGTACATGCGCCAGCTCGCCCTGATTTCGATCCTTGGGCAGATCGGATGTTTTGTACCAGCGGAATCCGCTGTGCTCCCTGTGTTTGATCAAATCTTTACGCGAATCGGTGCGGCAGATGACCTTGCAGCTGGGCAAAGTACGTTTATGGTGGAAATGCTTGAAGCGAATTACGCCATTACGCGTGCTACGCAAGATAGCTTGATATTACTTGATGAGATTGGTCGCGGAACGTCAACGTATGACGGCATGGCGCTTGCGCAGTCAATTATTGAATATGTGCATAGTGAAGTAAGAGCAAAGACACTCTTCTCAACGCACTATCATGAGCTAACAACGCTTGAGGAAGACCTTGATCGCGTGAAAAATGTTCACGTTAAAGCGGTTGAAGAGAAGGGCAGAGTTGTTTTCCTTCATCGCGTTCATGATGGATCTGCTGATAAAAGTTACGGTATTCACGTGGCGCAGCTTGCCAATTTACCTGATGCGCTCATTCAGCGTGCAGAAGCGATATTAGCTGAGTTTGAGGCAGAGCCTGGCGCTCCAACTACACCTGTAGAGAAAAAAGAAACGGTCGAAGTCAAAGAAGATGATGCGCAGCTTGCTTTCTTTGATCAAGCAGAGGAAAAGAAGAAGCCAGCACGATCGTCTGGTGAGAAAGCGATTCTAGATCGCTTGAAGTCAGTGGATATTATGGAAATGACGCCGATGGACGCGATCAATACACTATATGAATTAAAGAAGCAGTTAAAGTCGTAGAGAAAGGGTGAGGAAGATGGGAAAGATCGTACAGCTTGATGATCAGCTTTCAAACAAAATAGCTGCCGGTGAAGTGGTGGAAAGACCGGCCTCTGTTGTGAAGGAACTAGTGGAGAATGCCATTGATGCAGAAAGCAGTGAAATCACAATTGAAATTGAAGAGGGCGGTCTTTCCAAAATTCGCATCGTAGATAACGGAAATGGAATGGATGAGGAAGATTGCAAGCTCGCTTTCTTCCGTCATGCGACGAGTAAAATCAAAAATGAACGAGACTTGTTTCACATTGAAACGCTCGGCTTCCGCGGGGAAGCTCTTCCGAGTATCGCAGCGGTTTCTCACTTAGAATTAAAAACCTCAACAGGAGAAGCGGCTGGAACGTACGTCAAAATTGAAGCGGGCAAAGTAGCGGAATTTAAAGCAACGGATAGTCGAAAAGGAACGGAAATGACCATCACGGGCTTATTCTACAATACACCAGCTCGCTTAAAACACATGAAAACCGTTCATACGGAGCTTGCGAATGTGGCTGACGTGATTAACCGTCAGGCAATGGCTCATCCGGATATTGCGTTTCGCTTCTTTCATAATGGAAAAAAACTTCTGTCCACGACAGGAAACGGTGATCTGCTTCAAGTAATCGCAGCGATATATGGCTATAACACAGCGCGTAAAATGCTTCCACTACAGGCAGAAACAATTGATTTTTCTGTCAGTGGCTATGCAGCGAAGCCAGAGTTAACACGTGCTTCCCGTCAGTATATTTCTCTCATCATTAACGGGCGTTACATTAAAAATTTTCCGATATCAAAAGGGATTCAGCAGGGCTACCATACCCTTCTTCCTATCGGTCGTTACCCTATTGTCGTTCTTCATATTAAAATGAATCCAACGCTCATTGATGTAAACGTCCATCCATCCAAATTGGAAGCGCGCATTAGTAAGGAACAGGATCTCGCACTCGCGATTGAAAATGCGATTAAAGGCATCTTCAAGAAGATTGAACTCATCCCGGAGCAAGCTCCACCGAAGCAAAAGGAGCCTGAGACTGAGCAGCCAGCATTTCATTTTCAACATGAGGTTCGGAATAAAGAGCCTGAGGACGTGCCGATTAGACGTGAATGGACTCCTGATAGAAAAGTGGAGCATTCGGATGAACAGACCGAATCGTTTCCTCAACCTTTTAGCGTGAAGGAAGAGATCCAAACAGAGCAATATGAGCCGAGACCAAGTGACGCTTCAACACATTCTAGAGAACGGGAAACGCGGGACGAGCTAGAGATGGCGATGGACTACGTGAAGGAAACGAACAGTGATTCACGCATTCCTCCGCTTTATCCGATTGGTCAAATGCACGGAACGTATATCCTTGCACAGAATGAGAATGGGCTGTATATTATCGATCAGCATGCAGCACAGGAGCGAATAAAGTATGAATTTTATCGTGAGAAAGTCGGCGAGATTGATCCGGTTGTACAGGAGCTTCTCGTTCCGATTACACTAGAATACAACACATCCGAGTCGGCGATTATTGATAGTCGAATTGATGACCTTGCGAAGGTTGGCGTTTTCTTAGAATCATTTGGACCGAATAGCTATATGGTCAGCGCTCATCCCGTTTGGTTCCCCAAAGGAGCTGAACAAAATACGATTGAAGAATTGATTCAGGAGGTCGTTGATAATCGTCGGATCGACGTTAAGAAGCTGCGTGAGGAAGCGGCGATTATGATGTCGTGTAAGAAATCCATTAAAGCGAACCGTCATTTACGTGATGATGAAGTGTTCACGCTTCTTGAAACGCTGAGGCAGTCGATTGATCCATACACGTGTCCACACGGTCGTCCGATTATCATTCATTACTCCACGTATGAGATGGAGAAAATGTTTAAGAGAGTGATGTAACGAGCACAATGAGAAAAGAATGCAGGAAAGTGCGTGAGAATCATGAATAAAGAAAAACTAGTGACCGTTCTTGGTCCGACAGCCGTAGGGAAAACAAAGACGAGCATTGAGCTTGCGAAAGCGCTCGACGGTGAAATCATTAGCGGCGACTCGATGCAAATATACCGCGGTATGGATATCGGAACGGCGAAAGTAACAGAAGATGAAATGGAGGGCATCCCTCATTATCTCATTGATATCAAGCAGCCTACAGAAAGCTTTTCGGCAGCGGAATTTCAGAAGCTTGCAACGGAGCTTGTGACGGATATTAATCGTCGGGGGAAGGTGCCGATTATCGCTGGTGGTACAGGTCTTTATGTGAAATCCGTTACTCACCAGTATGCTTTTTCCGAAGCTAAAGAAGATCCTGAGTATCGCGAACAGCTAGAACAGATGGCTGATAAAGAAGGACCTATCACATTCCATGCGCGCTTAAAAGACGTTGATCCTGTTAGCTATGAAACGATTCACCCAAACAATGTGAGAAGAGTGGTACGAGCATTAGAAGTCTATCACGTGACGGGTGAACCAGTCTCTGCTTCTAAAGATGCATTACCTGAACAGTCTCCTTACAATCTTGTGAATGTGGGTCTTATGATGGATCGGGATGTCCTATATGAACGCATTAATCAACGTGTCGATCTGATGGTAGAAGCAGGACTGCTTGAAGAAGCGCAACGTCTCTATGATGAAGGTGTGCGGAACTGTCAATCTGTGCAGGCGATTGGTTACAAAGAAATTTATCGTTATTTGGAAGATCGCGTTTCGTTAGAAGATGCGATCATGGAGTTAAAACAGAATTCAAGAAGGTATGCGAAGCGTCAATTAACGTGGTTTCGTCACCAAATGGCGATGGACTGGTACGATATGACAGAACTTCGCGAAGAAAAAATTCAAGAAATCTTGAAAGTTGTTGCAGGAAAGTTAGCAGATAGCTAGAAATGTAGTTAGGGAATGCCTTTAGAGAAAAAGAGGAGGACTGACAATGAAGCAGCAAATTAACATCCAGGATCAATTTCTAAACCAATTAAGAAAAGACAACGTTTTTGTAACGGTGTACCTGCTTAACGGATTCCAGCTGAAAGGGACGATCAAAGGATTTGATAATTTTACGATTATCCTTGAGTCCGATGGCAAGCAACAGTTGATTTACAAACATGCGATTTCTACTTTCGCTCCACAGCGATCAGTTGAAATAAATTTTGAATCTGACAAGTAAACACAAAGGCCCTCGTTCTGATTGATGCAGGATGGGGGACTTTTTCATATTTAAAGGCTCTGTTAATTGAGCTAACAGAGCCTTTCATTAAGAGGAGATTTGCTTTTTCTCGATATAATCGAAGTACCGCTTCAGTGTCAAATCTGCCTTTAACCCAAACTGCATGCGAAGCTGATCAACTGAAAGATCGTTTTCAATGGCTTTAATGACGCACGTTCGTCGCATATGCTGTGCGGATACGCCCTTACGAAGTCCGGCTCTCTGTACTTCAAGGCGAATCATTTTCTGAACGGCGATTTCCGTTAACCGTTTAGGACGATCGACTTCATAACTCCAGCGGTACGTTTGTCGCTGAAAGTCAAATGAGACGAAGAGTGGATCATCGCTATGTAGCCTCGGTCTCACAGGCGCTGGAATCGTGTGATAGTAATCGAATAAAATTTTCTTATGCTCCGGAGTAAGGTTGACGGTTCTTTTTCCTGAAGCGGAAGTGACAAAGAGCTCATTTTGCTCAAAAGAGATGTCTTTCATCGATAGCGCACATAGCTCTTGAAGCGTGAGACCATAGTTTAGAAAAAGGCGTGCAATGATTAAGTTGCGGTCGATCAGGAATTCACGTGCTCTAAGCTGATTGTCTGTTAAATCAGTGAGAGATACAATCGTATCAAGGAGCTTTTGTGATTCTTCCTCCTGAAGAAAGTCGGTCTCGATATAGCCTGCGTCACCATTCGTTGGCAGGACGACTTCTTTCATAGGATTGGTCTTAGTTCGATTTAATGACATATAATAGCGATATACTTGATTCAATACAGTCATGATTCTTTTTAACGTTCGTTCGGAATAGTGGCGTTCCAGATGCAGGTAGCGAATGTATTCCTGTAGCTGTTCCGTCGTCAAATTGCGAAAGTTTTCGAAATCTACCTTGCGATGAATGGTGCGATACCAGACGGTGAAATCGACAAGGTCATAGCGATAGCGCTTTAGCGTAGACGCCTTGCGTCCTTTCCGTTCGAGTGACTGAAGATACTCTTCCAAGAAGTCTGGAAGTGGCTGATTGAAAAGCTCCATTCGATAATCACCTCTCATTTTGTTCCATTATAACAAAATCTTTGAACATTCTGTTTTACAAAGGGTTACATGTTTTTGGGATTATTGGAAATACTATTGATAACCAAATCGAAAAGGAGCGGTTAGACATGGCCTTTTTTTCAAAACAGCAGCAAGAGCCTATTCCAGAAGTAGATACAGACGTCTGGTCTTGTTCGGGTGGGGATTGTGCTGGCTGGATGCGAGCTGATTACTCGTTCTCTGATACACCAGCATGTCCGTTATGTGGCGCTGAAATGATGAGTGAAATTCGAAACCTCCCAGAAATCAAATGACAATGGAGGCAGCACATGAATAAAATTGTCGAGAAAATCATGGATAAAGCAGAGCAGATTGTTAGTGTGACGAAAGCGGCAGGAAAAGGAAAACACGTTGCTTCCATGCAGCGCTTTTATGAAGTCTTTACTGATCTTCCGGAAGTGCAGAAGAAGGAGATCACTTATTTACGAAGTCGTTTTGTTTTATATACGCTAAGTGAAGGCGATATATTCATGAAGATGCTCGAACGCTCAGATCGCCACGTGCTTGAAATCGATGTCGTGGAGAACGGTGAAGTCCTTACACACTATAGATCCTATGACGCGAAGAAGGGCGAACCGAAAATTAATATACCTGAATCCTTTGTTGAACGGATCGGGATTAGTTAAACACTCGAAAAGAGTGTTTTTCTTTTGGGCGTTTGTCACGGATTTGGGCTCAGTGCGTATACTATCGTGTGAGATTAAAGCGAGGTGAGCATCGTGCAGCAATCCGTAACGCAGCGTAAAGGTCAAATAAATATCGTCCTCCGTCAATCGGAAGTTCTTCAGGAGACGGCGGATGCCGCGCTTAGTGAAGCAACGAAAAAGCATATGCCGCTTGAACGGATTCAACAGGAGATGGAACAGTTAATCGGGTTAAAGGAAATGAAGTATTTATTAAAAGAAGTCTACGCGTGGCTCTATGTAAACAAGTGTAGAGAGGAAAACGGGTTAAAACAAAATACGCAGGCCCTTCACATGATGTTCAAAGGAAACCCGGGGACTGGGAAAACAACGGTGGCCCGCCTGTTAGGAACGCTTTTCCTTGAGATGAACGTTCTTTCAAAGGGGCACCTGATCGAAGTAGAGCGAGCGGATCTTGTCGGAGAATATATTGGCCATACCGCACAAAAAACGAGAGAGCTTGTCAAAAAAGCAAAAGGTGGCATTCTTTTTATTGATGAAGCGTATTCGCTTGCCCGTGGGGGCGAAAAGGACTTTGGTAAAGAAGCGATTGATACGCTTGTGAAGGCGATGGAAGATCATCATAAAGATTTTATCCTCATTCTTGCTGGCTATTCAGATGAAATGGAGCACTTCCTTTCGCTAAACCCAGGGCTTCCGTCTCGTTTTCCACTTGTGATTGATTTTCCGGATTATTCAAATGAACAGCTTCTTGAGATCGCAAAGAAGATGGCGGCAGAAAGGCAGTATCGGTTCTCAAGAGAGACAGAGTGGAAATTAAAGCAGAGCTTTATAAAAAAGCGTGAGCGGGAAACAAATGCGTTTAGCAACGGTCGGTTTGTTCGAAATATCATTGAAAAAGCGATTCGAAAACAGGCGGTTCGTTTGCTACAAGCAGACGTCATTGATCGATCGGCACTTGAGCTTCTTTTACCAGAAGACATCCCTATAGAAGATTAAATGCGCATCTGGTATGATGAGAACAGACTGATTGATAAAGGCAGGGAACGTACATTTGAATAAAGAAAGAATTGAAGCAGCTGAACCAGCGATTCTAATCGGGATTCAGCTTCAAAACCAAACAGATGAACAGTTTGCATATACGATGGATGAACTGGCGGCATTAACTAAAACCGCAGGCGGTGTCGTGGAAGGCACGCTCTCACAAAAGCGGGAGCGCATTCATTCGGCGACCTTTATAGGGAAAGGGAAAGTCGAGGAGCTAGCTTCCCTAATTGAAGAAAAAGAAGCAACAATCGTTATTTTCAATAGTGAGCTCTCACCAAGTCAGCTTCGGAATTTATCAGAAGCGTTGGATGCACGTGTGATTGATCGAACACAGCTCATCTTAGATATTTTCGCACAGCGAGCGAGATCACGAGAAGGTATGCTTCAGGTTGAGCTCGCTCAGCTTCAATACATGCTGCCGCGCCTTGCAGGACAGGGAACGTCCTTATCAAGGCTTGGAGGCGGTATCGGGACAAGAGGTCCAGGTGAAACGAAGCTTGAGACAGATCGTCGTTACATCCGGAACCGCATCACGGATCTGAAGCGTCAGCTCGACAATACAGTTAAACACCGTGATCAGTACCGTGCGCGACGAAAGCGCAATGAAACGCTACAAGTGGCGCTAGTTGGATATACGAACGCAGGGAAATCGACCATTTTCAATCGCCTAACAAATGCCGATTCATATGAAGAGGACAAGCTTTTCGCAACGCTTGATCCGATGACGAGGCAATTGAAGCTTCCGAATGGTTACAACGTCCTTCTAACAGACACGGTAGGATTTATTCAGGATCTTCCGACAACGCTTGTCGCTTCGTTTAAATCAACGCTTGAAGAAGCAACAGAAGCGGATTTGATTCTTCACGTTATTGATGCCTCGCATCCTGACAGGGAGCGTCATGAAGAAATCGTGTTAAAGCTATTAAAGGATTTGAAAGCATCTCACATTCCAGTGCTCACCGTATTTAATAAAATTGATCGCGCGGATCCGTCTGTTCAAAGCAGCGTCAATGAGCAAATTCTCATCTCAGCTCTGAAGCAAGCTGATTTGAAGCGATTGAACGACCGTTTGCAGAGCGAAGTCTTAAAGCAAATGGAATACTTCTCGATTTCGATTAACGCCGATCAAGGTGACAAACTAGCTTACTTGCAGCGAAACACCGTTTTAATCGAACGAGAGTGGGATGAAGAGAAGGATCATTACAGATGTAAGGGATATGCCCCAGCCCATTTATACGAACGTATCATTAACGAGTGGAACAACGATTAGGAGTAGAAGACTATGTTTATGAATTTTACACATCAAGAAGAACTAAAATCGCTATCGCAGAAAGCGGAAGAGAAAATCCAGCCAGCATTAAAAGAAATCGATGAGCGCGTTGAAGCGAACCAATACCGCGTTCTCGAGGCCTTTCACAAAAATCGTATTAGCGACTTTCATTTTACTCCATCTACAGGCTACGGCTATGACGATGATGGTAGAGATACGCTTGAAAAGCTTTATGCCGATGTTTTCGGAGGAGAAGCGGGGCTCGTTCGCCCGCAAATCGTCTCTGGTACGCATGCGATTTCAACTGCCTTATTTGGCATACTGCGACCAAACGATGAGCTTCTCTATATAACAGGTGCACCGTACGATACGTTAGAAGAAATCGTTGGCACACGTGGAGAAGGTAATGGTTCATTGAAAGACTTTCACATTGGCTATCAAGCGATTCCATTATTGGATGAAGCAGTGGATTTTGAAGCTGTTCGAAATGCGATCACAGCCCAAACAAAAATGATTGGCATTCAGCGCTCGAAAGGCTATGCGAACCGACCATCGTTTACGATCTCTGAAATCGAAGAGATGATTGATTTTGTAAAATCAATCAAGGAAGACGTCATCGTTTTCGTTGATAACTGCTACGGCGAGTTCGTGGAAGAGCAGGAGCCTTGTCACATTGGGGCAGATCTCATTGCAGGATCATTAATTAAAAACCCTGGCGCAGGTATCGTCAAAACCGGTGGTTACCTTGTAGGGAGAGAAGACTTGATTGAGCTGTGCGGCTATCGCTTAACGTCCCCTGGGATCGGGAGAGAAGTTGGCGCTTCGCTTTATTCTCTTCAAGAAATGTACCAGGGGATTTTCCTTGCTCCGCACACGGTTGGACAAGCGGTAAAAGGGGCTGTGTATAGCTCAGCCCTACTTGAAGAAGCTGGATTTAATACAACGCCACACTGGAACAGCAAACGAACGGACCTCATTCAATCGGTTCAGTTTGATGATAGAGAGCGAATGATCGCATTCTGTCAGGCGATTCAGGCGGCTTCTCCGGTGAATGCGCACGTTCGTCCGGAACCCGCTTATATGCCAGGATATGAGGATGACGTGATTATGGCAGCGGGTACGTTTATTCAAGGGGCTAGTCTTGAATTGTCAGCTGACGGACCACTCAGAGCTCCGTACGTTGCGTACGTTCAAGGTGGGCTCACCTTTGAACATGTGAAAATTAGCGTGCTTCGTGCCGTAGATGATTTATTGAATAAAGGTTTGATTACTGTCTCATAGGGTATTTAGGTAGGGATTTATTCCCTGCCTTTTTTTGTTCTAAAAAGCATGTGAGATTACCTCACGCACTTTAACACGATAACGTGAATGTTCGTGTATGATGAGTGTAAGTGAAGAAGGGAGTGGCAATTTCGAATGTTAATGCGATTCTGAATTTTTGGATTGCTTCGAAATGTACTCATTTGACGAGTCGAGCATAATGAAAGCACACATAAACTCGTACAGGTATTCTAGCGGATTCACTAAAATCTTTTTATTTCTTAAGGAGGATTCATTTTACATGTCGAACAAATTTACAGCAGACGATATTAAGAAAATGGCGCAGGACGAGAACGTTAAGTTCATTCGCTTGCAGTTTACTGACCTACTAGGAATTATTAAGAACGTTGAAATTCCGGTTGATCAGCTTGAGAAAGCTCTTGATAATAAAATGATGTTTGACGGTTCTTCAATCGAAGGCTTTGTACGTATTGAAGAGTCTGATATGTATCTTTACCCGGATCTAGATTCATGGGTAGTCTTCCCATGGTCATCTGAAAAAGGAAGAGTAGCTCGTCTTATTTGTGACATCTACAGCCCGGATGGTACGCCATTCGAAGGGGATCCTCGTTCAGTTCTAAAACGCGTTCTAAAAGAAATGGAAGAGCTTGGTTTCTCTGACTTCAACATTGGACCAGAGCCAGAATTCTTCCTATTCAAAATGGACGAAAACGGTGAACCAACGCTTGAACTAAACGACAAAGGCGGATACTTCGACCTTGCGCCAACAGACCTTGGTGAAAACTGCCGTCGTGATATCGTTCTTGAGCTTGAAGACATGGGCTTTGAAATTGAAGCATCTCACCATGAAGTAGCTCCTGGACAGCACGAAATTGATTTTAAATACGCAGATGCACTAACAACGTGTGACAACATCCAGACGTTCAAGCTAGCGGTTAAAACGATCGCTCGTCAGCACGGCCTTCACGCAACGTTCATGCCGAAGCCACTATTCGGTGTTAACGGATCGGGTATGCATGCCAACATGTCCCTCTTTAAAGACGGAGTAAATGCATTCTACGAGCCGAAAGATGAGCTTGGCCTAAGCGAAACAGCACGTCAATTTATCGCTGGAACTATGAAGCACGCTGAAGCGTTCACAGCAATCACGAACCCGACGATCAACTCTTACAAGCGTCTAGTTCCTGGATACGAAGCTCCTTGCTACGTAGCATGGTCTCTTCGTAACCGTAGCCCGCTTATCCGTGTTCCTGCTTCCCGCGGAATCAGCACACGTATCGAAGTACGTAGCGTAGATCCATCTGCGAACCCGTACCTTGCAATGGCAGCACTACTTGCAGCTGGACTTGACGGCATCAAGAACAAAATGACGCCACCAGCTCCAACAGAGCGCAACATCTACGTGATGGATAAGCAAGAACGCGTTGAAGAAGGCATCACAGACCTTCCAGCAACACTACACGATGCGCTTGAACTTCTTAAGAAAGACGAAGTGATGATGAAAGCACTAGGCGAGCACGCAGCCGAGCACTTCATCGAAGCAAAAGAGATCGAATGGGATATGTTCCGTACGCAAGTACACCCTTGGGAACGTGAACAGTATATGACGACTTACTAAAAGATAGAGTGAGAGAACCCCCTTAACACGGTTGTGTTGAGGGGGTTTTTGGTGTGTATATTCATGGAGAAGGTTTCTACTTATGTTGGTAATGAAATGTACAAATTAGGAATGGGTAGGCTTCTAAACAAGCAAACAATGCAATTCGAAATAAAGTATATAATGACTCAAAATAGAGGGATTTAGTTAATAATTGAGCTGATTGTAAATGAAAGCAAATAATGATGTGTGGGATGTAACCAAAATCCTTCTAACACTTTAATGGGAAATATAATGTAAGTTTTGAATTGAAAAGGAGAGAAGAGGAATTGAAGAAAGATTTGCAACCTTTTATATTGAATACCGTTCCTAAAAGCGGCACCCATTTATTGAAACAATTATTACTTGGAATGAATCCCAATGTGATAACAAATAACCCTAAGCATGTTTTATACGGTGCCCCCAATTTTAACAAAAGTGAAGATATTGATCGATTAAATCATATGAATGACAATCAATTCATCCATGGGCATTTTTACTTTTTGCCCTCTTGGAAAGAAATATTTGATAGAAATGATCTTAAGCAAATTTTTTTAGTTAGGGATTTGAGAGACGTGGTCGTATCGTATGGTTATTTTATTGATAAATTACCAAACCATGCCCTTTATCAATACTTCCAAGAAAATGAAATATCCATGAAAGATCGTTGCCTTACATTAATTGAGGGAATCAATGATACCGATCGAAATTTAGTTTATCCTTCTATAGACACTTGGTTTAGAAGTTTTCAACCATGGATGGAGCAGGAAAATGTGCTCACTGTAAAATATGAAGATCTTCATATATCAAATTCAGCATGCGTTGAAACCTTGGAAAAAATCATTACTTTTCTTTGGGGGGATGGAGTGACTCCAATAAATAAAGAAACGATGATAAAACAAATGATCAATAATATAAACACTAAAACTTCTCCTACTTTTAGAAAAGGGCAATCAGGGGGATGGTTGACAGAGTTTAATGGACCATGTAAAAAAGCATTTAAAGAGAGAGCTGGACAGCTTCTCATCGATTTAGGATATGAAAAAAAATTTGATTGGTAGAAAGTAAGGAATGATTCATTCGCTTCTTAAGAAATCTATCGGTTTTAAATATGTTTAAGGATTAGATATAAATGGAAGCGACGTACCTTTTTGAATTGATTAGGGTATGCCGCTTTTTATTTTCAATGTATTATTTCAGATAGTTTTACGAGATTAAATCATTGGACGATCCTACTATTGACGTTATGAAAATAGTAGATTATTTGAAATTCATTCCAAATAATTCCTGTGCAATTGTTTTTCTCTAACTAGCTCATAAGTCCGATACCCACCATCAAGATTAACCGCTTCAAACCCATTCTCCAGAAGAATACGTGTCGCAATATATCCCCGTAACCCAACCTGACAATGCACATAAATCGCTTCATCCTGCGGCAGTTCATGAAGCTTACTCCGTAATTCATCCACTGGAAGATTAATAGCTCCTTTAATAAATCCATTCTTGAATTCTGATGGAGTTCGTACGTCAATAAGTGTACCGCCGTTTTCCACGATCGTATCAATCTCATGCCACTGAACGGTTTCAATCATACCTTCAACGATGTTACTTGCTACATATCCCGCCATATTCACCGGATCTTTCGCTGAAGAGTAAGGAGGGGCGTAGGCGAGTTCTAAGTCAGGGAGATCGAGAACGGTTAGGCCTCCTTTAATCGCGGTGGCGATGACATCGATTCGCTTATCTACGCCATCTTTGCCGACTGCTTGTGCGCCGAAGATCTTTCCTGTTTTTTTATCGAAAATGAGCTTTAAGGCAATAGGGAAGGCGTTTGGGTAATATCCGGCGTGAGAACCTGGATGAACGTGCACAACTTCATAAGCAATGCCAAGGCTTTTTAAGGTTTTCTCATTATTACCTGTCGTAGCAACGGTGTAGTCAAACACTTTGGCAATGGATGTTCCGAGTGTCCCTTTATAAGGTGTTTTTTTGCCGTAAATGTTATCAGCTACGAGTCTTCCCTGTCTGTTTGCTGGCCATGCTAAAGGAATCATGGTTGGTTCCTTATTAATGTAACACTTTACTTCAATGGCATCACCAATTGCATAGATGGAAGGATCACTCGTTTGGAGGTATTCGTTTACTTGAATCCCGCCTCGTTTTCCTACAGATAAACCGGCATGGACAGCTAGTTGATTTTCTGGGCGGACGCCGATTGACAAAATGATCAGGTCCGTAGCGATTTCTTTTCCGCTTATGCTGAGCACTTTCGTTCCATTGCTTTCGAACGCCTTTACTCCGTCATTTAAAATCAAGTTAATGCCTTTATTCCTAAGGTGCTGGTGAACGATTGCGGCCATTTCATAATCGAGTGGTGGCATAATTTGATTCGCCATTTCAATTAGCGTGACGTTCATGCCAAGGTCGCTCAAGTTTTCAGCCATTTCAACCCCGATAAAGCCACCGCCTATAACAACAGCTTGTGATGGCTTCTCTTCATCAACATAAGATTTGATCCGATCGGTATCAGGAATATTGCGAAGCGTAAAGAGTGCCTTTGCTTCATTGAGCCCAGGGATCGGTGGCACAATCGGACGCGCTCCTGTTGAGAGAATCAGTTGGTCATACGTTTCCTCGAAAGTTCGACCGGATTTTAAATCGTGCACAGAGATGGATTTTTTTGCACGATCAATTCGTGTGACTTCGCTCAAGGTACGAATATCAAAGTTATACCTTGCTGTCATGCCTTCTGGTGTTTGGACGAGTAGTTTCTTGCGGTCTTCAATCGTTCCACCTATATAGTAAGGGAGCCCACAGTTGGCGTAAGAAATATACTCACCTTTATCAAACATAACAATTTCTGCGGTTTCATCTAATCTCCTTAAACGAGCTGCCGCTGTTGAGCCACCAGCTACGCCACCAACAATGACAATTTTCTTACTCATATGATCGTCTCCTTTTTAATTACCTATAGGGGTATTTGTCTCTTTTATTATATTTCATTATTGTAGGGAAGAATGTGATGGTTCTCACATTTAATTGAATGATGACACATCTAGTAACACTGAAAATGCTTTTTGTAAAAGTTATCATCCAGGCTTAATCACAGTGAAACCTCGTGATCGAACTTTTCTGTTAGACTAGGTGAATCGGCTCGAAGAAGTGTGACAATCACACGGCATATAGGTTGCTAGTAGTTACATATCTTAAATTTTTATTTATCTATCAAGTTGCTAAACTTCAGCTAGAATCGGTAGGAGGAATTTACATGAACAAATCTAGATTAACCGCACGAAAATATATTGCTTCATCTACTTTGGTGGCCGCGATGGTTTTTTCTCCGGTCTTAAGTGAAGGGGTATTTGCTAAGGTCGACTCAAATGATGTGAAGCAAAGCGATTCTGTTAGTTCATCATCAATTAACGTTCTGAGCGGGGACCGTGGCGAGGCTGTTACGGCACTACAAACAGAACTGGAATCTCTCGGTTATTATTCATATAACTTGGATGGTATTTTTGGTCAGATCACAGAAGATGCTGTTGAAGAATTTCAAAAAGACGAGGGACTTACTGTAGACGGTATAGCTGGACCTGAGGTTATGGGTGCACTATCCTCAAGTGAATCCGAAGCGACTGAAACGTCAGATGACGCTCCTACTGAGTCCGTTTCCGAATCCGAAGTGGTTTCCATTGCGGAAAGCTTAATTGGAACACCATATGTATGGGGCGGCACAACTCCAGACGGGTTTGACAGCAGTGGGTTCATCCAGTATGTGTTTAACGAAGCTGGAGTCGACTTATCAAGAACGGAACGTGATATGTGGAAATATGACGGGACAGAAGTAGAGTCTCCAGCGATCGGGGATGTTGTCTTTTTTGAAGGCACTTATGATGTAGAAGGAGCTTCACATAGCGGAATCTATATCGGCGACAACCAAATTATCCACGCAGGTAGCGGCGGAGTGGAAGTCACTGATCTTAGCTACGACTTTTGGCAAGACCATTATTTAGGCGTTAAGTCATTCAAATAACCATCATATAAGGCCAGCGTGATTTCTAAATAATCGCGTGGCTAGTTCAAGAGGGATGCTAATCATTTCATAAGATGATTAGCATCTTTTTTTCGCGGTTCATTGAGCGCTGCATGAAATCTTCTCATTCATTTACAATCGTCATCTGTATGGATATCATTGATATTGAGAAAAGATATCTTATGTTATGAAAGTGAGATTCAATCATGTCAAAACATCACGCACTACAAAACATCTATCAAAGAAAGTTAGCGGTAAGCGTTGCTTATATTGTGTTATTGTCACTTCTTACGTCAATGCTATTTTTTCCGGAAATGTCATATTTCCATGGTATGAACCATTTGTTCTTTGAAATATTTTTAGCTATTTACATTTATGGCATTTGGGCTTCGTTGTTAAGTGACGTCTTAGCCTCGATTCTATCGGATCGAACTAGAATACGAGAGGTGTATGGATCAGCGTTCTTTCATATCGGGGCTGGAGCACTCTTTGGCCTTGGGGCCATGGCTATCGCTTTTTCGTTTTTCTTATTGGATCGCTTTTTCATGAAATACATAAAAGTAAATTGGACGATCCCTTTCATATGTTTTGGAATTCTAGTTCTCATTTTTATTCTAAACTTGAATAACTATTTTCCGTCTTAGTTAAAAGATCAGTAGAATAATCATAAAACAACTATGGAGGTTAGTTATGGACTACATACAGCACCTACGTTCTATGGTAGGTCATGAGAAAGTCATTATGGTCGTAGCGGGGGCGATGGTTTTTGATGATGAGAATCGATTGCTGTTACAGCTTCGCACTGATAGCGAGTCATGGGGACTGCCAGGTGGGTTTATGGATTTGAATGAATCGGTTCAGGAAACGGCAAGACGAGAAGTATTTGAAGAGGCGGGTCTTGTGCTGAAAGACATGTCGCTGTTTGGGATCTATTCTGGCCCCGATAAAGAAAAAACGTTTGGTAATGGCGATTAGGTGTCACCGGTTCAAATTCTATTCCGCTGTCATGATTTTGAAGGTAAGCTACGAGGAAGTGAAGAGTCGTTCGAGACAGCATTCTTTTCACTAGGTGATCTTCCGGAAAACCTCTTCAGTGAGCACAGACTTATGATTAATGATCTTGTAAGTGATAAGGAGCAGCCTATCCTTGGGTAATAGAAATGATTCAAGTAAGGCAACATATTAGAGGTTAAATGTGAGATAGTAAGAGAGATTCGCCGTCTTTTCATTATTTGATATAGTGATCTTCCAACAAATCACTTCAATGAGTATATAGGAGGGAATTCAATGCCAAAGCGGAAAGTATCCGTATACATCGCAACTAGCGTTGACGGCTACGTTGCAACGGAAGATGACTCACTCGACTGGCTTTTTAAAGTTGATCCAGAAGGTGACGCGGGTTATGGGGAGTTCATGAAAGATGTTGACACACTCATCATGGGGCGACGTACATATGACTGGATAATGGAACAAGAGAACGGGGTTAACCCGTATGAGGGAAAAGCTTCCTATGTGTATACGACTCAATCACGAGAAAACACAGACGATGTTACATTTACATCGGAAGACCCTTCTTCATTATTGAGTAGATTAAATGAGCAGGGTGGAGGGACAGTCTGGCTGATCGGTGGCAGTGTATTGGTTCATGAGTTTCTTGAGAAGAATTTGATTGATGAATTCATTATCTCGCTTGCACCAGCGTTAATTGGAAAAGGAATTCCACTATTTCAACACAGTGAGATCAAGCATGACCTGGAGTTAACCGATGTGCGCCAGTATGGTCAGTTTGCACAGCTTCATTACTTAGTTAAAAAAGGATAATGGAAGATATTGAAAAAGCCGTTCAATCAAATTGTCCAAAAATGGTTTGGGCACATTGATGAACCGCTTTTTTTATGCGATTTTGATAAGAAAATCCTTGAAGGACGCAGTTTGTTGGTAAAAATATGGTATTGTTTAATAGTAAATGAATGGGATTATGAAAGTGGTTAGAAAAAAGTTATTGGAGGGTTTTTTTGTATTTACTATTATCGATCTTTTTAGCCTCTATTTTAGGGTTCATTTTGATGATGACTGGGCCACTAGTAGGTGGAATTGTAGCGTTTGGCATCGTTGCTGGTTGCCTTTTCCGTGGACTGTATCTCCTTCATGACATCCATCACAGAGTTTCTAAGATTACCCCAGAAAGAGATAAAGTGAAAGAAGCTTATCAAA
Source organism: Anaerobacillus sp. 63XJN7_5_ISO-PGPR-S23-430 (assembly GCF_056173695.1). Lineage (NCBI taxonomy): Bacteria > Bacillati > Bacillota > Bacilli > Caryophanales > Bacillaceae > Anaerobacillus > Anaerobacillus sp. 63XJN7_5_ISO-PGPR-S23-430. Next base: position 1,927,648 of record NZ_CM149686.1, read on the forward strand.
AGTACCTAAATGAGCGTGAAAGCTCTTCCTCTTAAAGAAATTGATGAGTGCACAGCTTTAAGTATTGGGCAAGTAGGATAAAGATTAGAAATGGAAGATAAGGTAAAATTACATTGTATTTCATCTAAGAATATTGAAGAATGGAGTAGTGGTAGTTTGGATAATGGACCTTCCTTGTTAATCTTTATGATGACAATCATATTGATGGGCATTACTGTAGGATCTTTCGTATTATTTATAAGACGGCTGCTGATTAATTCAAAAGTTAATCATAAGCGAACGAAAAATGTTGAGGACAAGCTCGATAGAATTATCGAGTTGCTAGAAGAGAAGAAACGATGAAAGAGTTAAAATATGACCTTATGAAGAAGTGGAAGCTTGAGTAAATCTGATTGTGGCGTGTATGCGCGCAGTCTTTTTTCTATTTCTGTTAACGGTAATCGAAAAGGAAAGAGAAATTCCTAGTTCCTTCAAATAAACAAGAAAAACAGTCCCGCTATTTAGTTAAAGAACGATGCATTAGAAAGGCGTGATTTCTTTGACTCATTTACGAAAAGTGAATTTATTGTTGGCATTCGTAGCAATAGGAATGGCTTTTACTCATTTTTTTATTTTGCCTAACGCGATTTCTAGTCAAGTCTTTATCTCATTTTTGTTTGTCATGTTTCTGCTGTTTGGAATCGAAAAAATAAGAGAAGAAGAACAAAATAAAAAAATAGCCAATACATACATTGTTACAGCGGTTATACTTTTCATTCTGTTAATGACTGATTTATTATAAAAAATATAAACTAATGGAAACACACACTTTATTTAGCAAATTAGTAAACTATAATTAAATTATGTAAACTAGAAGGGGTGATTATATGCCGGACTGGTCCTACCACGTCATGTTTAAACCTTTTCTATCAAAATGGAGTCCCGAAGCTTCAAGAGAGTTTATTCATCAATCCATGAATCGTATCGCTTCACTTCCAGGTGGACAGCATCTCATTCATTTTTTAGGAAGAGAAGAGGTAGCGGATGAGCTGATGGTTAAGATCGAAGACATTACTTTTCCAGGCTGTGTGGGGCTATCAGGCAAAATTGATCCCAGACTCTCTGGTTTAAAAGGATTTAGTCATTTAGGGTTTGGCTGTATTGAAATTGGTCCGATTACGAAGGAGCCATTTGAAGAATACACGAAACCAACGAGGCTACAAAATAGAAGTATTGCTTTTTCTGAACACAGAGAGAGAGCGGGGCTTGCAAAGACGATTCAACGATTAGATCAAGCCAAGTTGGTTCAGCCCGCTATGTTCCAGTTAAGCGGTACAAACGTTGAGTTAATTGAGATTGCTAGAGCTTTAAAACCTTATAACGGTGTTTATGAAATTGATTATAACGAAATCGATTTTACTCATATGGAAGTGCTGAGGTCCATTCGAGAATGGAAAAGCATTTATGTTCGAGTGCCAGGTAATCAAATTGAAAAGGCTGACTTGGATTCTATTTCTCCATACATAACGGGTGTTGTGATTGATGAAGTGCAAGGTTTGGATACGTTGGCAAACCTTGCGATACATAAGGAAGCGATTGCCTATTGTCAAAAAGAATATCCTTCATTACGATTGGTGACCGTGGGTGGAGTGAAGGAACCTGATGATGCTCTACAGCTAGTGAATCACGGTGCTGATTTGTTGTTCCTATCTGGTGAATATGTCGAAGCTGGGCCAGGGTTGCCTAAGAGAATTTATGAAGCGATGAACGACAGCGTTTTACAAGAAGAAAGTCGTGGATGGAAAGACTACTTTTTGTTTGGATTATTCATCATGATCGGTGGCATGATTGCTTTAATGTTAAGTCTTACTTCGATCGTTTTACCATATGATGAAAGGTTTATGCAGCTAACTCGTGAGGAGCTGTTTCTCTTTAATGAACGACTCTTATGGTTTATGGCACATGACCGAATGACGTTAGCAGGAACGATGATTTCTGGTGGGATTGTTTATATGACGTTGTCTTATAACGGAGTTAAGTACGGTTTGCTGTGGGCGAAGCAGGCGATTGATATTGCGGCAATTATCGGTTTTCTAGGCATCTTGCTTTTCATTGGCTATGGATACTTCGACTGGTTACACTTGCTGTTTTGGATTGTGTTATTACCCTTTTACTTTAGAGGATACGTGAAAACGAAAGGCATTAAGAAAACGCCAAAATCACGCAACCGTCGGAATGACCTGGCATGGCGTAAAGGCGTTATTGGGCAATTTTGTTTTGTTATGCTTGGCTTTTCATTTGTTCTGGGTGGAGTGATTATTGCAGGAATTGGTGTGACAGGGGTTTTTGTGCCAACGGATTTACAATACATCTGCATGCCAGCGGATCTCATTCAGTCCTTCAATGATCGATTGATCTCAGTCATCGCCCATGACCGTGCTGGATTCGGAGGAGCGATGATTAGCGTTGGATTGTTAGTGCTAATGTCTGCTCTTTGGGGCTTCCAATCGGGGAATGCCTGGCTATGGTGGATGTTTCTTATAGGAGGATTGCCTGCATTTGTAGCAGGAATTTATGTACACAATATGATTGGCTATACGACGTTTATTCACTTGCTACCGGCCTATATCGCTCTTGCACTATACTTTGGAGGCTTGTATTTTTCAAAACGTTACTTGATGGGGAAGTATTCATCTTGAAGAATAAGAAAAGGTTTTGCAATTGTTTAATGCGGATTTAATTTTAATAAAAGCTGAAGTTGACTTTAAGGTACTTCAGCTTTTTTATATGAATAATTCTTTTATTTCATCCTAAAGTTGTAGAAAAGTTCATTCATTATTCCACTGCTATGACGCTGAAGAAATTTTAAAATATTAGTATATAACAAATATCTATTTGTATTATTGAGATCATAAATTGGAGGGAACGACGATGAAATTTCAAGATTTTAACGCAGTGCAAGTTCGAATAGCTAGGCCGACCGATCAATTGAATAAGATTATTCAGTTTTATGAACATGGATTAGGCTTGCAGCGAGTGGCTGAATTTACTGGACATGCAGGATATACGGGAGTGGTATATGGATTACCTCATCTATCTTATCAGCTAGAGTTCACGTCACATGAAGAAGGTAGCCCTTGCCCTGCTCCTACTGCTGATAACTTGATCGTTTTCTATATTCCAAATGGAGAAGAGCTGAAGAGCGTAGCAAAAAGACTTAATGAAATGGGGCATAGGGAAGTAGAACCTGAAAATGTGTATTGGAAAGAGAAAGGGATAACGATTGAAGATCCTGATGGCTGGAGAGTTGTACTAATGAATACAGAAGGGATTTAAACTTAATAGATACGTAACTTTTATACTTGTAGTTGGAATTGAGTGTGGAATAATATGTTAAAATCAACGGTAAGGATAAAAAGGATTTATTATTTTGAAACTGCTCACACCAAAATTACGTAAAGCGTCACCACGTTGAAAAGGAGGAGGGGACAAATGACACCTGTTCTCTTAACAATTATCACGGTTATAGCCTTAATTGTAGCTACATTTATCGTTTTTCGTAAAAGAAAAGCGGCTGATTTGACCGGTATAAAGAGTGCTTTAACGCCAGTGTTTCTCTTTCTTATTGCGATCGTGAACCTTTTAGCTTACTGGTTTGATTTCATGGGAATGATTAACTGGGTTGCGATGATGGTTTTTCTCTTACTCGGTGCTTATTTCACTAAGTACTCCTTGAAAACCGAAAACAAGGCTTAATCTGTTGTTTTGACTGAAAGAGTGTAAACGATGGTTGTTCGGATTGCGTTGTTAGCGGCGATGATGCTTTCGATACTTTTTTATATCTACCGTCACGCACTCTTCATTAGGCCAAAAACATTAAACTGGCTCAGTCCTTGTAGGAATTTTGGGCGTTGCATGGATTGATTCATGATCGGTAAAGTTCTACTATGATTGATTTAGCGGGGGGAGAACATGATGGAAGTTAAAATACATAGACTTCAAGAAAGTGATGCGGAATCATTGTTTCACTTTGAAGTCGCAAACAGAATTTATTTCAATAAGATGGTCCCAGATCGTGGTGAGGCATATTATAAATTTGAGACGTTTAACGACAAGCTCGTACAATTAGTAACAGAACAATCTCTGGGTTTATCGACCTTTTATCTTATAAAAGATGAAAATGGCACGATCTTAGGAAGAATTAATTTAGTAGATTCCAATCCCTCCAATAATAGCGTCGAGCTTGGTTATAGAATTGGTGAAGATAATACCGGCAATGGAATAGCGACAAAAGCGATCAAGCTTTTATTAGAAAAGACAACCAATCTCGAAGTCATTCAATGCATTATAGCTAGAACAACTCAAGATAATGTCGCCTCACAGAAAGTACTTGCGAAAAATGGTTTTACATATACCTATACGAATCAAGATGAAGTCTTATTGAACGGCAAGTTTGTATCGTTGCTTCATTACATATGGAAAAGGGAAGCCCGTTGATCATTGTGATCAGCGGGCCTTTATTATTATCCAGCTTGCCTTTGAGCAAGCTCTTGATCAATTAAGAGAAGAGCGGATGTATTATCACCTGCTAACTTTAATCTCTCTACGATCGTAAGCGCTTGTGCTTCTTCATCAATTTGTTCTCGTAAGAATTCCTGTCCAATAACTGCTGTTTGCGGGTCGGTTTTTTTAATAAAGTTATAGGCCTGACGGTAGGAATTAGTGACATTCTGTTCGTGCTCCAATACTTGTTGGAACGTTTGAAGTGGAGTTCAAAAATTGGTCGATTGCTCAGGGAGAGCGCCTAATTCTACTACACCATCTTTTCCTGCTAAGCTTAAGCAAATGGGTACGTTCTTCGTCTGACTGAATTCGTAACCAACTAGCCATACCTGTGTAATTTTTTCGATTCATATACGCTGACATTGCCAGGTACAACGTTGTAGAAATGTGTTCGATTTGAATCAATCTGTTTAACAGGGCTTGAACTTCCTTTTATACTATTGCATCTACCTCGTCATCTTCATATAACTCACTGTATTAAGTAGTTGTTTGTCTCGTTACAGCATAAAAAGTTTAAGAGAAACAGCCTCTTGTTTGAATTCGTATGAACGAGTTCAAAGGTGTTTTTTGCTTTTTTCATAAGAGTAAGCCGTCTCATTCGCCGTTTCATCATGTTCATGATCTTCATATATTAACGTAGGATTAGTTGATGCTAAGAAAACTGCGTCTATATTTACAATAGAGATCGTCTATCGAAATTAAAGAAAAGTGAAATACCTCTGATAGCTAGCAATAACATAATGTAGTAGTGACGGATTTAGGCATCGACGTAGGGAAGTGTAATTTACAATGAATTGTCGAACTAGACGAGCATGCACACCCTGTCCTAACGCTATGCATACAATAGATAAGAAATATTAAACAAATGGTAACTTGAAGAAGTTGAAGAATTCAGCTTCTCATGCTTCGAGTTTACTACATTGTTAGAAAGGATAACTGATTATGGCTTTTATAAATCGATTTGCAACAAATAACTGTGGTGCCATAACATTTACAGGAAATACACTCGGGCTTAGTGGAATTAGTAATATACCAAACACCGCAGGAACAGATGGTACAATCGGTGCATTTATTACGCTTGATAGTGGTTCAACTGTCGATGCCTTTCCACCACCAACAATCGTCGGATCAGCAGGCACAACGACAATCTATACTGAGAATGAATCTCAAGCTGTTCTCGTCTTACCTGTCGGAAGTACAGTGCTCTATGCTGAATTGATTTGGGGAGGACTGTATTTAGGTGGTGGAGAAGACCTTTCGGGGTTAATAGATGATGATATTTTATTTTCTACTCCGATTATCGGTGATACCCCGATTACACCTGATCCTATCACAGCAAATGAATTTAACGGTTTTTATATGCGTTCAGCAGATGTGACCACCCTAGTACAGTCTGCGGGAGCAGGAACTTATAGTGGAGGAAGTGTGCCAGCGATTGTCGATGCTCCAGGGTTTGTTAACCATGCGGGGTGGACTCTTGCAGTTGTCTATGCAAATACAGCTTTGAATAACCGTAATATGAACCTTTATGTTGGTGCAGATGGACAAGTAAGTAACGGTAACCCGATTGACGTCCCGATAGCGGGTTTTTTAACTCCACCTAGTGGTGACGTAGAAGCAAGAGTGCTCTTGAGTGCACAAGAGGGTGACGCGAATATTACTGGGGACCAGGCAGAATTTGGGGTAGATGCATTTACGCTAACGAATCTGTCAGGGCCACGTAATCCAGCATTAAATTTCTTTGGTTCACAGATAACGGACGATTCAGGAAACATTGATATTAGTGGTTCTTATGGAGACCGCAATCATATACCAGGTACTCCAGGTACAAACATATTTGCTGGAAGACAGGGATGGGACATCAGTAATGTGGATGCGACCAACTATTTACCTAACAACCAGGCCTCTGCGTTATTTCGATTTAGTTCCACAGGTGATCTTTATATGCCGAATGCGCTAGGCGTCCAGATTGACTTTGGGGAAGCAGATTTAGAATTGGATAAAGAAGTGAGTAAAACAATCTCCTACGCTGGAGACGTTTTAACATACACCGTTACAATAACAAACGATGGCGTGGTAGAAGCTGACAATGCTTTTTTTGAGGATCTTCTTTCTGATGGTTCAGAGTTTATTCCAGATACGGTGAAGATAGACGGCATTACCCAACCAGGTTTTGACCCGGCGGTGGGCTTCCCATTAGATCCAATTCCGGCGGGAGATTCCCGTGTAATTACCTATAAGATACGTGTTGGTAGTAAGTGCTTTATTATTAATGAAGCAACTCTTACGTATAGCTGCGGTAAAGTAGCAACTAGTAATTCAGTGATTACAACAGCTTGTCAGCGGTGTTGCGGGGATGACGGTGGGTGTTGCTGTTAATGAAAGGGTGCTGTATTCATGCTCAGCATCCTTTTTTACGTTCGCTAAAATTATAGAGATTTACTACCCTATCGGTGATTGTAAACAAACTGATTGCTAGATAGAAATATTTTTGAGAAACAGAATGAATAAAAGATGGCATTATTCTAAATTTTTTGAAATAATTGGTATTAATTAGCTTTCTATATATTTATGAATAAGGAAAAGGTGGGGGTATCGTATGTTTAGTTTAAAAGTGAATGAAGAGGTCTCCTTAAAGTTACTTCAAATGGAAGATGCGCAAGAGCTATTTGAATTGGTTGACCATTCAAGAGATTATTTAAGGGAGTGGCTTCCCTGGGTGGACAATATGAAAGAAAAAGAGGATTATATGCCAGTGATTGAAATGTGGCTAAAACAGTTTTCTTCACATGATGGATTTCAAGCAGGTATTGTGTACAATGAAAGATTAGCAGGCGTGGTAGGATTCCATGGCATCGATTGGTCTAACAAGAAAACGAGTATTGGCTATTGGCTATCAGATAAGTTCCAGGGTAAGGGGATTATGACAGCTGCCGTTAATGAACTAATTGTCCAGGCATTTGAAGTATACAAATTGAACCGAATTGAAATACAGTGCGGGATAGAGAATAAAAAAAGTCAGGGAATTCCGAGACGTCTTGGTTTTAAACCCGATGGAATCATAAAAGACGCTGAATATTTGTACGATCACTTTCATGACACCATCCTGTACAGTCTTCTCGCGAAAGAATGGAATGAATATCGTGAGAGTTAATAAACGCACAGAATTTAAATTGACTATAGCGTATAGGGGTATGAATGAGGTGTATTAATGGGAAAGTTGTATTTTTATAGCGATCAAGTAAATGAAACACCCGGCAACCGTAGATTAGATGGATTACTGTTTAGTGGTGGAAACAAAAAGATTAGCTACATACCTTCAACGGAGGATAAAGAAAAGCATTATTTTGGAGCTAAAGTGAATTATTATCGAAACTATGGAATCGAGAATATCATGTTTTTCGATTTATACAGTGAATTTGAACCTATGAAAATAGATGAATTATTGAGTTCAGATATAATCCATCTCTCAGCAGGTAATCCGCTAGAATTTAGTAAGGCTCTCAATCATCGGCATATGGATCATGTTCTTTTAGATTTCTATAATCGCGGAGGAATTCTTGTTGGGGTGAGCGGAGGAGCGGTTCAACTCGGTAGATCTACAAAGCTATTTCAGATGTATACAGAAAAAACTAGCGAGGCGGTGCACCAAACTATGGGTCTTGTCGATTTCGAGTTTTTACCTCACTACAATCGCTGGAGTTCAGATTATAAGAGTAAAGTTTGGGAGTACGCTAAGAGAACAGGAACAACTGTTTATGCAGCTAATGACGGCGATGGAATTATTTTTGAAGAGGGTAAACTACAAATGATTGGTGATATAGTAGTGATGAATAGTGAGTTGTAATGGCACTATCTCAGTGAGATATGGTACATCACTACAATTGCTTGTTTTATAGGAGGACTAAAAATGGATGTATTTGAAGAATATCTAGCAAAGATAGAGAACCTGCAGCACCGAGAGCGAACGGAACAAATTTTGACCTGGGTACAAAATGAATTTCCAAACCTGGTGCCGAAAATTGCCTGGAATCAGCCAATGTTTACAGATCACGGAACATTTATTATTGCCTTTAGCGTAGCAAAACATCATTTGGCTGTTGCCCCTGAAAAGACTGGAATTGTTCATTTTTCTGAAGAAATGAAACTTGCTGGCTATAATCACACTAAACAACTAATGCGTATTCCGTGGGGTAATTCAGTTGATTTTTCTTTACTTAAAAAAATGATCGAATTCAATATTCATGATAAGGCAGACTGTTCAACTTTTTGGCGCAAGTGAATAAATAGACGGGACAGGCTTCTATTTGGACCAACCGCTTGGTAGTCGCTATGTGAGATTAACGTTTAAAACTAAATGAGGTTCATATATGGTCAACGGGAACCCTTCTATTTATTTTTGTCCATATTGGCATCATTATGTGACTCATCGGGATAGCGGCTTCTGTTATGAAATTACAGGTAAGTTCTGAAAAAATACACGTGTATAAATTAAGTAATAATAAATTACGGGGTAGGGCAAGTTCCATCAGCGAGCTTGCTCCTTTTTAGTACAAATTAATTCAGTCTGGAAAAATCGAAAAAGGCTAGAAATGCAGTTCATTAAATGATAGGTAAGCTTATCTATATGTCGAAAGATGCAGAGAAAACGTCACGGTTTTCTTTAACATAAGTCTGTTATCCATACATGATCCACTTCGAATGATTCATTTTTGATCAGAATACTTGTAATAGTTTGAAAAATACAACCTCATATCTCTAAAATAGAAGATAGTTCAACTAGAAGAGGAGGAAAAAAGACATATGAAATCTAGGAAATGGAAATATGGAATTGCGCTTTTTATTGTAGGGATATTAACTTTCGGTTTCTTACCGTTAACTGGAAGTGCCAAAGGTGATTGCTTTAACACTGATGCGGCGCTAACACCAGAGGAGCAGCGAATGGAAGACGGTGCCCCAATCCCACAGCAAATTATGGATAAGGCGGAGTTTACAGTTTTTGCGGATGAATTTAAGGAAGATTTGTGCAAAGCGAAAAGTGTAAAAAAAGCAGAGAAAGTGATCGAAAAGCATGGTGAGAAGCTGTGGGAGACGGCTGTTGCTCGAGCTCAGGGAGAACGAAATGATTTAGGGGAACTAGATCGTTATGATGATCGCCCGCTTTATTGGACTCGATTACATATGACTGCTGCCCTAAGGCAATGGGAACCATCATATACAGTAACGGAGAAAAAGCAAGAAGAACTGATGAAGAAACTAGAGTACACCTCAAGGGGAATTACTTCTATTGATTTTCCAAAAGGGAAGAAAGTTAAGCGCGTTTTAGTAAGCGGATTTGATCCATACCGTTTAGAACAGGAATTTAGGAGATCAAACCCTTCTGGCGCTGCAGCGCTTCAGATGGATGGGAAAGTCGTTATGACGGAAGAAGGTCCAGCTTTTATTCAAGCAGCGAATTTTCCGGTACGATGGGATGATTTTGATGAAGGAATCGTTGAAGATACTTTTGGACCTTACCTGGTTAATAGTAAAGAGCAGGTGGATCTCATGATGACAATCAGTCAAGGTGGTCCAAAAGCTATGACCATCGAAGGGTTTGCCGGGAGATGGCGCACAGGGGTTGGAAACACTCTTGAAGATCGCTCAGAAGTTATTCCGACAGTGAGCAATTGGCCGATGCCTGAAAAACTGCCGGAATTTATTGAAACAACGCTTCCTTACAAGGAAATGATTGCAGCCAATACTGGACCATGGCCGGTAGAAAGAGGCGATGAAGTATGCGAATGGCTCGCACCAGAATATCGTGATAAACCGTATGAGTGCCATGAAGGGGGTCCGACTGAAGGATCAAAAGCTCGTAAAGGAGGAGGCGGAAGCTACTTATCGAATGAAAGTCAGTACCGATCCAATCGCGTGCGAATTGGGATAGGAGCTTATGATATTCCGGGTGGACACCTTCACGTAGCCGCTCAGGAGTACTATCCTGAAGATCCTTCCGTTTATATCACTGATGAGTTCCAAAAGTTCCGTCAGGCGACAGTAGATCAAACAGTTGAATTAGTTATAGCGGCTTCAGAGGCTGCTGAAAAGTAACCGTTTAAGAATTATGTTAGAAGTATACAAAACCGCCCTTTATTTAAATGAAGGGCGGTTTTGTATAGCCTTTAAGAGTTAAAAGTAGGTAGGTGAGGTTGGTTGTAATGTAAAGCTACACCCCTATGCTCTTCAAACTGCGATCATTTACACAGACGGAGGGGTTAATAAATAAAAGAAGAGAAGAAGCTCGTATTGATATAGCCCAGAAAGCTTATATAACATAAAAAAAGAAGCGCACGCAGCGCTTCTAGTGAATGGAGCGAAAGACCCCAATTACTTTACCAAGAATAGAAACGGAATCAAGAATGATCGGTTCCATCGATGAGTTTTCCGGTTGAAGTCGGAAGTAGTTGCTTTCTTTAAAGAATCGTTTAACAGTTGCTTCAGCTTCATCTGTCATCGCGACAACAATATCACCGTTATTTGCAGTTGGTTGTTGCTTCACAATAACCATATCACCGTTATAAATACCAGCTTCGATCATACTATCCCCTTCAATCACTAGAATAAAGGTATGTTCTTCATCCTGTGCAAACTGTTCTGGAAGCGGGAAGTATTCTTCTACATTTTCAATGGCAGTGATGGGTTGACCAGCAGTTACTTTACCAATGACGGGAACGTTTACAGTATGTTGACGAGGAATATCGATCGTTTCATCAAGACCAAGCACTTCGATGGCTCTTGGTTTTGTTGGGTCTCGTCTGATATACCCTTTTTTCTCGAGTCTTGCCAGGTGGCCATGGACAGTGGAGCTTGAAGCAAGTCCAACAGCTTCGCCAATTTCTCTTACGGAGGGTGGATAACCCTTTTGCTTAACTTCGACTTTAATAAAGTCCAGAATGTCCTGCTGACGCTTTGATAGTTTCATAATATCTGGCACCTCGTTCCAATCTATCTATTTGTTAGTAGTATACCAGAATTTTTGTTCGCATACAAACATAAGTTCGAAGAAATTAGTTGACACGAACAGAGGTTCTGATATACTAAAAACAGAACAAATATTCGCATATGGGGTGATTGGGATGAGAAAGCAAGCTGGGGGCTTGTCTGGAGTTGATTTTCTTGTCATTATATCTTTTGTAGCTGTGTTAATTATTGTGTTTCTATCTTTGCGAACAGCTGCAGCTGAGGAGTATGATCGTTATACAACGGTACAATTGGAGCAGGGAGATACTGTTTTAGAAATTGCGGAAGAATACCGTACTGCTCATGAGTTGTCTGATCGGAAGTTCGTCAGTTGGGTTGAAGAAGTGAATAGCATTGATGCAAACCGAATTACAGCAGGAGATACTCTCATCATCCCTGTTGAAGCGAACGCTACCGCACTTGGGGGTAAAGAATAAAGTATGAACGCCGTTATTTATTGTCGGGTAAGCACAAAGAAAGAAGCACAGGAGTCTTCTCTTGCCAGGCAAAAAGAAGAACTACAACGATTTGCATCACAGTCAGGTTTTATTATACAGCGCTTGATTGAAGAAAAGCACAGCGGGTATGACATTGATCGTGATGGCATACTTGAGGTGCTTGACTTATTGAAAGAGGGGCATGTTGAGGCATTGCTCATTCAAGATGAAACAAGACTTGGGAGAGGGAATGCAAAGATCGCTCTTCTACATGCCGTCCATAAATATGGAGGGACGATTTATACAGTGAATCAAAACGGAGAACTTCAATTGTCGGAATCTGATTCGATGGTTCTTGAGATCGTTAGTATCGTTGAAGAATTTCAGCGCAAGCTTCATAATCTGAAAATTAAACGTGGAATGGACAAGGCGGTTAAAGAAGGCTATCGACCACAGCGAAACCTCAGCCATCAAAATCAAGGTGGGCGTGAGCGGGTGGAAGTTCCAATCGAAGAAATTGTTAATCTACGAAACCGTGGTCTTACGTTTAATGAGATAGCTGCAACGCTTAAAGGATTTGGACATCACGCTTCGAAAGCAACGGTACATAGACGTTATCAGGAATATGTTGACGAGCAGAACGAGAAGCACTAAACTTGTCTATGTTCAAAACATGCGTTAGCATGTGAGATACAAGTTTCAGTAAAGGAGCTATTTTACATGCCTTTTGAAGATAAACTCCAAAGAATTAACGAGCTATCTCGTAAAGCAAAAGAGTCATCATTAACAGAAGATGAGAAAAAAGAACAGAAAAAGCTACGTAAGGAATATTTAGCAAATTTCCGTTCTTCTTTCAAAAACCAACTTCATTCTATAAAAGTTGTGGATGAAGAAGGCACAGATGTAACACCTGAAAAGCTTAAGGAAAGCAAGAAAAACCGTCGCTTTCTTCAGTAGAAAATAGCCTAATTTTGCGAAAAGCAAAATTAGGCTATTTTTATGGTTGCAATTTTTCAAATATTCGTTATACTGTACTATAACAAGATGTACTAATACAAAACGGAGAGGGCGGATATGATGTTTGTTGTAACTGATTCTGCAGCTGAGTTTTACAAAAATGAAATGGAACTTGGTAACGGTGATTGCTTGAGGTTATTCGTACGCTACGCAGGGAGTGGAGACAGCGGAGGTTTTTCTCTTGGGGTCATGTCTGATAAGCCTTCATATGATGATTATAAGCAAGAAATTGGAGGAGTTACGTACTTCGTTCGACCGGACGATCAATGGTTTGTTGATCGAATGAAGCTTGATTATGATGAGAGATCCGGCGGTGTTCTTTGTGACCTGCCGAGTATGGCATAGCATTCTAAAGACCTGTACTATAACATATATGTTATAGTACAGGTCTTTTTGATTTCGACAAAACTAGTGAAGGCTAGCTTCCATGTATAGACAATCATTTTATGAGAACTCATTTATACTTTCTTTTATATGAGTGGATTCTTGGGCAGGGGGGAGTTATATGAGGCATTACGAAATGTACTTCGTTAAGCAGCACATTGCAGAACAATATGCTGGTAAGGAGCATCTGTTGTATCAACTTTTCCTCGAAAGGAAGCGGGCCATACAGGCTGATCAGAAAGAGCTTCTAGAAAAACAGGTAGCCTTTATTACAGAGCCTGTGGAAGAAGAAGAACTAAATACCTGTTTGGTCAATGAATTGGGTGGCTTTCGCACGTATGAATATAAAAATGAAGGGCATCGATTGTGTATTAAACAATCTAAAAGTGATGCATCTTTATTTGTAAGAAGCGAGAAGATAAATATATATGCTAGCGGATCAAACGAGGCTGAAACAGTCTTTTTTGAAGTGATACGAAAATTAACTCCTTCGTTCTTTGCGATTGACTTCCAATCCGGTCGATACGGGTGGCTTAACCCGATTAAACAACAGAAACTAGTTTGAATAAACTCCTACTATTTTAATAGACGTTATTGTATAATCATTAAGGGTTGTAGTACACTATTGGAAGAGAAAGAATAAGGAGGAAATCTAGAATGTGGTGGATGTACACGCTTGTGGGCGTGCTAGCGTTGATTGCTGGAGTAGCACTTGGCTTTTTTATTGCCCGCAAATATATGATGGACTATTTAAAGAAGAATCCCCCTATTAATGAAAATATGCTTCGTGTAATGATGATGCAAATGGGGCAAAAACCTTCTCAGAAGAAGATTAATCAGATGATGAAGGCTATGAATAGTCAAATGACAAACAACGATAAATAGCTTATTGAGCACTCTGGTAACAGAGTGCTTTTTGTATGGAGTAATTTTGGTTGACGGGTCTAATTGGTGTGATGGTATGATAGATTAGACTATAAAAAATCAGGAAGTGTTCACATGACAATGAAAAATTTAGTAGTAGCAACAGGTCTTTCGTTCGCGCTTTTAGCCGGATGCCAGGCGGGAGATGACGAGCAAACGTCTAACCAGACAGAGAATCAGTCACAGAATGATGGACAGACGAATAACGGCTCCTCGAATAGTATTGAAAATAATGATGGAAACCAAAACAATAACAAGCAAAATGATAGCAGCAAGAAAGAAGATGAAGAAAGCGATCAAAGCGATGAGGCCAAAAAGGATAAATCAGCAGCGTATCCAACGATGGCTGAAACAGTTGAGAAAAATGGAGAGAATTTAACTGTAACGAATCCAGACAGTATTTATGTTGTGGCAAATAAAGAGCGAAATCTACCTTCAGACTTTGTGCCCCAAAATCTTGTGGAACCGGATGTTTCTTCATACGCACCAAAAGATGATCCTAAAAGGTTGATGGTCAAGGAAGCGGCTACAGCGCTTGAAAAAATGTTTGCCGGTGCAAAGAAAGATGGATTTGAATTAAAAGCTGTCTCTGGCTACCGCTCCTATGAGCGACAGGAAGCTATTTTTGCTTATAATGCTGAACAGCGTGGAGAAGAAGTAGCGAACCAGGTTAGCGCTCAGGCGGGGCAGAGTGAACATCAGACGGGATTAACGATGGATATTAGCACGCCTTCTCTAGGAAGCTCTCTTACCGAAGAATTTGGCAATACGCCAGAAGGTAAGTGGGTAGCAGAGCATGCGCATGAATATGGCTTTGTTGTTCGTTACTTAAAAGGAAAAGAAGATATCACTGGCTATCAGTATGAGCCATGGCACGTTCGGTATGTGGGCAAGGAAGCGGCTTCTGATGTTCATGAAGCGGGCGTTACGCTTGAAGAATTTTTCTCTGAAGAAAAATAGTTATGGAATGTTCATAGTTTGAATAAGATAAATCGTTTACAATAGAGGTTGAAATGGTAACGACATGCACATGATAAGATCATGCATTAGACAGGGAGTAATTTAATGGCAGATTTGAACTTGTTTTTAGCGTTCGGAGCCGGCTTTTTATCGTTCATCTCACCGTGTGTGCTACCGCTTTATCCAGCGTTTATTTCTTATATCACTGGGGTATCCGTTGACGACCTGAAAGAAGAACGAGGAATGATGCAGAAAAGGGCAATTCTTCATACGATCTTCTTTTTAATAGGGTTTTCAATTATTTTCCTCGTATTAGGGATGTCAACATCGCTCGTTGGAAATTTATTTATTCAGTACAAAGAGCTGCTTCGTCAAGTTGGAGCCATTTTGATTGTGGTATTTGGACTTGTAGTAGTAGGTTTTTGGACACCGAACTTTCTAATGAAAGATCGCAGGTTAAAAATTCGAAACCGCCCATCTGGCTTTGTTGGATCGATTTTAATTGGGATGGGTTTTGCGGCAGGTTGGACACCTTGTACAGGGCCGATTTTAGCTGCGGTTATTGCGTTGGGTGTTTCAAACCCTGGAGCTGGCTTCATGTACATGGTAGCTTATACGCTTGGTTTTTCTGTTCCATTTTTCATTCTGTCCTTTTTTATCGGTCGAATGCACTGGATTAAGAAAAATAGCCGGTTCATCATGAAGGCTGGCGGGTACTTAATGATTGTAATGGGAATCTTGCTTTACTTTAACTTTATGACAATGTTTACATCGTTCCTTGTAAATAACCTGTTTGGTGGATTTCAAGGATTTTAATAAAGAAAGGGTGTAGAAGTGTGAAGGGGACAAATGACCTTATACTTAAAACGACGACTACGATTATCGTCTTTATTATTCTAGGATTTTCAATATACTTATTCTTCGCTGGCCATAATGCACCTGGTGGAGGTTTCATCGGAGGACTTATGTCGGCGGGTGCTCTGGTGCTTCTTTATATTTCTTATGGCTTTAAAACCATGAATAAGGTCATCCGCATTGATTTTAAGAACTTTATTCCGATCGGTCTTCTGATTGCTGTTCTCACTGGCGTCGGTTCCTTTCTTTTTGGACAGCCGTTCTTGAGTCAGACAGACGCGTACTTTGAGCTTCCGATTCTCGGTCATTCTCACCTCGCGACAGCAATGTTATTTGACCTAGGTGTTTATTTTACGGTTGTCGGTGTTACGATGACGATTATCCTAAGCATTGCGGCAGATGAAGGCGAAGAAGAACTTTCAAAAGTAAATGGTTAATGTGAAAAGAACGGTTGTGCACCGTTCTTTTTTTCATGCGCTTGTATTTTTTGTCTCTTCCACATACAATGGAAATGATGGGTAGTACGGTATAGGTGAGGGATGAGTATATGCTGATTTTAAGTACAGTTGTTGGAGCTATGATGGCTCTTGCGATGGTAGTAATCAGGTTGAAAGCTTCAAAGAAACCTGCAACAATAAGGAAAATAATACTTCCGCCCTTTTTTATGGCAACTGGTTTTTTGATGTTCGTTGTTCCGGATGCAAGGGTTCCGTGGTACGAAGCGATTGAAGCGCTATCAGTTGGAGCGGCTTTTTCGTTGTTATTGATTCGGACGTCTAAGTTTGAAATTAAAGATGATCAAATTTATTTAACACGTTCAAAAGCTTTTGCGTTTATTTTGATCGGCTTACTTCTAGTAAGAATCGTTTTTAAACTAATCATTGGCGAGTCAATCCCTGTGCTTCAAACAAGCTCGCTTTTCTTCGTATTAGCATTTGGTATGATCGTTCCATGGAGAATTTCGATGTATTATCAATTTAAGAAAACGGAACGAAGCCGAGGACACAGTGGTCGACTTCATCAAACATTACTTTAAAAAAACTCGTTTAGCATCTGCTAAACGAGTTTTTTTATTGAAGCAAATGATGATAGGGGCTCATATCAATTCGCTTTTCATTTAATTTTTTCACGAGCCATTTGTGATCTCGTTTTGGAGTAGCGATAATATACCCTCGAATTATTAAGTCTTGAGACATATCTTTCGCTTTTTCTTTTAACGCAAGCTCGCCAATTGTTCCTGCAATCTTATACTTAGCAATATCTCGAAACAATTCAGGCACAGGGGCGACTAGTTCGTCTAATAACTTTTTTTGATCACTGCTCCACATATGCTTCGTTTGTTCAATGTAGTGCTCTTGCCAGTCAAGAGTTGACTTGCCATCTTCTTTTGGAAGGCGCTTGAGAAACTTCCGAAACATAAAGAATCCACCAATTGCAATTAGTGAAATTAAGATCACTGTCCATCCAACGATAAACCATTGAAACCATCCTGCCAACGCACTCACCTCATGGCATCATAATATAAACTGTATGAATACGGTCACATTATACGCCGAAAGCGCTTTTTAATCAAGAGGGTAGGGGAGTTACGTTTCTATCGTAGACGATGATGAAGGTGTGAAGTTGACTACTTCGACGACGATAGGGGTGTTTAATAATAGGGACGTAGCGGCAGGAACGTCAAATGCTAACTCTCCGACACCTGTAGCTCCTGGTGTATAAGTTGAGAGGTCCTGCATTTGTAAGACACCATTTACATATACGTTAAAGTAGCTATTGTCTGTATTTAGTGTAGGTAAAGTTGTTACCGCGGCTCCTGTATCATCAAAGAAATCTGCCGCATCAATTGTTAGAGTGGTTGCGCCGATAATTAAGCTAGTTGTGTTATAGAAAAAACGTTGGGTATCAGGAGTGGTCGCAACAGTAGTCGTCACGTTAGCTACAATTTTCATGATTTGTAAGGCCATTCGTTCACCTCCTGTCGTTTTATAATATGCTCTTAACAATATTATGTAAGGGGACAAACATTAGTTTTAATTCGTTAGTAAAAAATTGTGCGTTGTGTAAAGAGAGGAGGGGGTCTAGTAATGAATAAGAGGAGAACCGATCGCTATAACAATCCTAAAATTATGCTACCTATTATAAATTCGAAACCATTCAGAGCGAAGCTTCCGGCGAAAGTGCGAGTTTACGAATACTTTGCTATTGCAAATGGATATCAAAAAACCTTTACAGACAAAGACGCCGTAAAAGGATATGGTAATCATCAAATTTTATCGTGTAAGGACGTTTCCTTCATGAATCTATTTATAAATGCAGTACTGCAACCTGAAATGAATTATAAAGTAGATGAGGGGATCTTAATACTTTTGACCGAAGATGCGCCGATTGAAGGAACGGCCATTATCTTGCAAATGATCAAAGTTTAAAGAATGGCGGGACTGTGTGGGAATCGAACCCACCGAAGACGGCACGCGCCTCCCAGGCGGTTTTGAAGACCGTGGCACTCACCAGACGTACAACCAGCCCCATATAAAAAGTATTACGCTAATATAGTAACGGAAAAAATTGATTAATTCAACACATGTGCTCAATAAGATTATTCTAAGAAAACTTTAAGTAAAACACCAAGTAAAGTTTTACTTAAATGTGTTTGTGCAGATTTTCATCAAAGACATTTGTCGAAAAAGGTCTAAACAATTTCGAAAGTATAGATTAATACGGAAAAATCAGATGAATCGACAAAAAGCGTATCTTTTCCCATTATTCGTGATTTCGACAAATTGTTCAAATGAAACAGTTTTCTATAACGAACTATAACAGATGCTTGGGTGGTACAGTGGTGAAAAGCCGGTGTAACAGTTTTGTCTGTGGATAGCTGTGCATAACTTTTTAGCTATACATAGGTGAATATATATACATAAGTGAATGGAAAATGAAACGGTGATTTTAAGAAAGCAATGGTTTAAATTTGCATCCTGTTACGACATTTATTAAGGTTAATAAATGATGACAGTTGATTGGCGGGTGTGAAAGTGAACTATTATACAATTGGTCTAGCTGGACACATTGACCATGGAAAAACAACGTTGACTGGAGCGTTAACAGGAATCGATACAGATCGTTTGAAGGAGGAAAAAGAACGAAACATTTCAATTGAACCAGGTTTTGCTCCTTTTCATTTATCTGATGACATGAAAGTATCAATTATTGATGTTCCGGGCCATGAACGGTTCATTCGTCAAATGATCGCGGGTGTTGCAGGAATAGACCTTGTTGTTCCAGTCGTAGCGGCGGATGAAGGGGTTATGCCTCAGACGAGAGAGCATTTGGAAATTTTATCGTTGCTTGGGATTGAACGATCGATTATTGCGATTACTAAAGCAGACATGGTTGACGATGAGATGCTTCATCTTGTTAAGGAGGATATCCTTGAATACATAAAGGGCACTGGATTTGAAGGATCACCGCTTCATTTCGTCGATGGCAAGAGTGGGCGAGGTATTGAGGAGTTGAAAGAGAGTATTCGTGCCTTTTTAAAAGATGTTCCTTCGAGAAATAAAGGAGGAGCGCTAAGGTTACCGATTGATCAGATTTTTACGCTACAAGGTCACGGAACCATTGCGAGAGGCACGATCTTTGATGGGGAAATTCAAGAAGGAGAACTCGTTACACTGTTGCCAGACCGTGTAGCTGCTAGAGTAAGACAAGTCCAGACACACAGTCAGAAAGTGGAAAGGGCTTTTGCTGGCCAGAGGGTAGCAGTTAATCTAGCAGGACCTAATAAGCAAGAATTGTCGAGAGGACAGGTGATTGTTAATTCTAATCACTATGCAGTTTCAACTACCATCGACCTTTCATTCACCAAAGCGCTCACGATGTCGTATGACTTGAAACAGCGATCAGAAGTAACGGTTCATATTGGTACTGCTGAAGTACGTGGGACGATTGTGTTTTTTGATCGCAACACTCTTGAGCCTGGAGACCGAGAAGATCTATTTTGTCAGCTTCGTTTACATGATCCCGTTACAGCAAAGAAAGGAGACCGCGTCATCCTTAGACGCCCTTCCCCGGTTGAGACGATTGGTGGAGGAAGCATCTTAAATGTTGCGGGAGAAAAATACAAATTTGGCTCAGAGACAATTGCGAAATTTGAGCAGATGGTGAAAGGAACGCCAGTCGAACAACTTGTTCAGATTCTTGAACAAGAGCACCTATTATCAAAAGAACAGGTGATGCAGCAAATTGGTTTAAATGAAAAATCCTTTCAACAGCTTATTGATGATCCGGAAATTGTAAGTATCGACAATGGCGTTACATCTAAAGACGTTTTAACTCGGATCGTTGAAGCCATTCACAACTTTGTACAGGGCTATCATGATCACTTTCCGATGCGAAAAGGACCACGCAAGGCGGAGGTCGTTCAAGATTTGAAAAAAACTTATCCTAAAAAAGTAATTGAAGTTGTCCTTCAAGCAGAGCTGAAAGAAGATATGTTGCAAACAGGGCCATTCTTATCAATGACTGGTTTTGAACCCACGATGCCTGATGCCTGGAAAACACGTATGACCCAAGTGTTCAAGAAGTTACTTGAACAGGGTGTGAATGTTTCACCGATCGATCGCTTGATCGAGGATCAACAAATCCCAGATTCCCATCAAGCTGAATTGAAGAAATTCTTATTAGAAGAGGAAATCGCGGTAAAATTAACAGATGACTTATATGTTCACAAAGAAAATTGGAGTCGCGTTGTGCTAGATTTAAAGGAAGGCACTGATAAATCCTTCACTCTTCAACAAGCTAAAGACATTCTGAATGTTAGCCGTAAATATCTGGTGCCGATTCTTGAGCGACTTGATGAAGAGAGCTACACAATAAGAAAAGATCAGGAAAGATATTGGAGATTAGAGAAATAGATCGATGCTTAGGAGTGGAAAAAAATGAAAAGATTTATGATGTTTACACTGGTGCTTATGCTAGGAATACTTGCCGCATGTAGCTCAAATAATAGCGAAAATGCTTCAGAAGAGAAAAACAGTGAGTCAGAAGATAAGGCCTTTACAATTGGGGTTATTCCTGTTCAAACAGAAGGTGAGATTGAAGAAGCGATGACGAAACTTCAAGGTGAACTTTCCGAGAAGTTAGATCAAGAAGTAGAAATCACAACGTTTCCAGATTATAACGGTGTTGTAGAAGCGATGAATTATGATCAAATCGATATGGCCTATTTTGGCCCGCTTACTTACGTGATTGCTCATGAGAAGAGTGGTGCAAAAGCGATTGTTACACAGCTAATTGACGGTGAGCCGTTCTATCATTCTTATATCATCACAAATGCTGAGAACGAGTGGGATACGTTAGAAGACTACCTTGAAGATAGTGAAGCAAGAAGCTTTGCATTTGGTGATCCGAATTCTACTTCAGGATCCCTCATTCCATCAATCGAGCTTCAAGACAGAGGAGTTTTTGAGGATCAAGACAAGAACAAATTTGCTTCTGTAGCGTACACCGGATCACATGATGCAACGGCTTTATCTGTTCAAAATAAACAGGTTGACGCTGGTGCGATTGATAGTGCTATTTACAATCAGCTTCTTGAGTCAGGAAAAATTGATGGAGATCAATTAAAAGTCATTTGGGAGTCAGAAAAGCTATTCCAATATCCGTGGGCTGTTTCAAAAGGTACGGATGATGAGACGATTGATAAGCTTCAGAACGCATTTTTATCGATTGAAGATGAAAAGATTTTGAATGCATTTGGTGCGTCCGGATTTACGAAGGCTAGTAATGACGATTATGAGAGTATTAGAAGCGCTGCTGACAAACAAGGGTTATTAGACGAGTAAAATGGCCTGGTTTAAATGGAAGCACCTTATCCTCTTCCTTGGGGTTATTCTATTAATTGTGTGGAGCATTGGGGTTACGGAATTCGACGTAAGGAAATTCAGTCAATTTAGCAACATGTTGGACTTTCTTTCCAATTGGTTTCCGCTAAATACTTCAGTGCTTCCGACAATGCTAAAAGCAAGTTTAGTGACGCTAGGTATGGCGTTTCTAGGAAGCTTTGCTGGTTTACTTATTGCACTACCTGTTAGCTTGTTGGCAGCAAAAAACACGGCTGGGCCCTTCTACGGAGCAGTTCGCATTGTGTTAAGTTTTGTACGATCTATTCCAGAAATTGTACTAGGCTTGATGTTCCTTACAGTTGTAGGGCCTGGCCCGTTTGCTGCAACGATTGCCATTATTGTTCATAATGCAAGCGTGCTTTCTAAATTAATTGCAGAGTTAATTGAAGCGGCTGATAAAGGCCCTCAGGAAGCGATGAAAGCGGTAGGAGCTCGTCCACTCACTGGTGCTCTTTTTTCTGTTTTTCCTCAAATCTGGCCAAACGTTTTATCCCATTATTTCTATCGTTTCGAAGTCGCTATCCGAACGTCGCTCATGCTCGGACTCGTCGGTGGCGGGGGAATTGGACAACAGCTGTTTGTTCATTTTAAAACATTTCAATACTCAACAGTTGCGGTTGATGTCATGTTGATTATGGTGATTGTCATCGTCGTCGATTTTCTCGGAAGCAGGGTGAGACAGTATGTTATGTGAAGATGCGTTATTAACGATAGAAAATGGTTCAGTGCGTTATCGAAATGCCGATACTTCTGCACTAGACGACGTTACGCTCACTTTTCATAAAGGGGAGTTTGTCTGTATTCTTGGAAAAACTGGCGCTGGTAAGTCGACACTCATAAGGACATTGAATGGCCTCCAGGCTTTAACTGAAGGTGATATTCGATATAACGGTAGTACGTTCCGTCAACTGGATCGAGAGGGACTTAGAAGTAAAAGAAAGACCATGGGAATGATCTTTCAGCATCATCAGCTCATTCCGCGTTTAACGGTTCTGCAAAACGTATATACAGGATTATTTGGTTCTCGTTCAACTTTTCGTAACCTGGCAGGATTGTTTAATGAGGAAGAAAAGAAGTTAGCAGTGGACGTTATTGATCAGGTTGAATTACTTCCTCATCTAAATAAGCGCGTGGATTTACTGAGTGGGGGGCAGAGGCAGCGAGTTGGGATTGCGCGAGCTCTTGTTCAAACTCCCGATGTTTTTCTAGGAGATGAGCCTGTAGCAAGTCTTGATCCTGGTACCGCCAATCGGATTTTTCAGCTTATTCAACGGTTGCATCAAGAACACAACTTGCTAACGATTATTAATGTACATGATGTGAAGTTAGCAAAAAGGTACGCGACTAGAATTGTAGCTTTAAAAGAAGGTCGCGTTGTTTTCGATGATCAACCTGAAGCGCTCACTGTGGAGTTAGAAGATATGCTGTATGAAATATAAAAAAGGAAGTTGGGGACTCCCCAACTTCCTTTTTTTTTATTTGCTTGCGGTGATCGCAAATGAATCTTTTTCATTTACATGACCGACAATGTGAGCTGATTTCCCTTTACCATTCATACGTGATACATATTCGTTTGCTTCTTGCTCAGGCAGGCTAATTAATAGGCCGCCAGAAGTTACCGCATCACATAAAATGAATTGCTCAAGCTCTGTTAGGTTTTCGTATTTGACAGTTTCAGCTATCCAGCGATGATTTGCTTTTGATCCACCCGGAATATAGCCTTGCTCCGCTAACTCGACCGTACCAGGTAATATAGGTACGTTGTTGTAATCAATCTGAATACTAACGTTGCTACCAGTTGCCATTTCATAAGCGTGTCCAAGTAAACCAAATCCAGTCACATCCGTAACAGCATTTGGAGTTAATCCCGATAGCTGTTCTGCTGCTGTTTTGTTTAGCTCAGCCATCGTTTCAGATACACGCTGAAGCTGTTCGGCAGTAAGCTTTTCGGGCTTGATCGCAGTCGTTTGAATTCCCACACCAATTGGCTTTGTTAGCACAATAGCGTCGCCAGGCTTAGCGCCGACATTCATTAGAATTTCATCAGGATGTACAAGTCCGGTTACGGATAATCCAAATTTCGGCTCTTGATCATCAATGGAATGTCCCCCAGCAGTGACGGCGCCGGCTTCATCTACTTTATCTGCAGCACCTTTTAGGATTTCTGCAAGTATAGAAGGATCTAAATTTTTAATAGGGAATCCTACAATGTTAAGGACGGTCTTAGGTACACCGCCCATTGCGTACACATCACTTAGTGAATTGGCTGCGGCAATTTGTCCAAACATATATGGATCATCAACGATAGGTGTAAAAAAGTCTACCGTTTGAATCATGGCGAGTTCATCAGTTAGGCGGTATACGCCTGCATCGTCAGAAGTTTCCACACCGACAAGTAAATTTGGATCTTTTTTCTTGTTAGGTAATTGACGCAAAACTTGCGTCAGGTCCTCAGGACCGATTTTGCATCCTCAACCACCTTTTGTCGAAAGAGACGTTAAACGGATTTTTTCTTGGTTCGACATATGACCACCTCCTCCCAAGAGTATAAATCTTTTCATCGCTTTTTTGAAATGATATAGTATGAACAACTTAAAATTAAGTAAGAGGAGGCTTTTTTTATGAAATACAATGTTACAATCGAATTCTGTATGCAGTGAAACTATGCACCTAAAGCCGCGAGTTTCGCGGAACAATTATTTAATCATTTCAGACACGAAATTGGTTCACTTGAGCTAATCCCTGGTTCAGGAGGCGTGTTTGAAATTACGGTGAATGACAAGCGAATGCATTCGAAAAAAGAAACTGGTCACTATCCTGATATCGAAGCATTTATTATAGATATGGAAAATACAACGTTCTAGATGGGCACCTCCGGGGTGCCTTTCGTGTCGCTATAGGAGATGAGAGCTTTGAAATTACTGAGAGAACTTCCGCCGATTCATCAAATTCAAGAAGCATTACTTAATGAAAGCGTTGGAAGCGAGTTACCTCACAATGTGCTAAAACAACTGATTCAACAAGAAGTCAATGACTTGCGGGACTCTTTGTTGAGAGATACATATACGGGAGGCTCGGAGGGGAGAGAAGCCTTTCAATATGAAATCATGCAGAGCGTGAGGGCGAAAATTGGATCTTCCAAAGAGTTTAACTTAAAGCCCGTGATCAACGCCACTGGAGTCGTTCTGCATACAAATCTTGGCAGAGCGCGTTTAAGTGACGTGGCTATTGATCATTTGGTGCAAGTATCTAAAAGTTATTCGACGCTTGAATATAATCTGCAGCAAGGAAAGCGCGGATCCCGCCATACAATCGTCGAAGATGCTATTTGTAAAGCAACAGGTGCAGAGGCCGCTATGGTTGTGAATAACAATGCAGCTGCAGTCTTTCTTATATTAAGTGCCCTTGCGAAAGAAAGGGAAGTGGTCGTTTCTCGAGGAGAGCTTGTTGAAATTGGCGGATCTTTTCGCGTTTCATCAATTATGGAGGAAAGTGGTGCTAAGCTTAAAGAAGTAGGGACGACAAATAAAACACATCCGTTTGATTATGAAGCAGCAATCAACGAAGAAACGGCTATGCTGATGAAAGTGCATCGTAGCAATTTTTCAATCGTCGGGTTTACAGCTGAAGTAGAACGAGAAGAGTTAGCCTCCATAGCGACGAAAAACCAGGTTGTTTTTTATGAGGATTTAGGGAGTGGGGCGCTTTTTGATTATCGAGACTATGGGATTGGCGAAGAGCCTACGGTGCAAGAAACGCTTGCTTCTGGTGCTGACCTCGTTTCCTTTAGCGGGGATAAACTTCTGGGTGGACCACAGGCAGGAATGATTGCTGGGAGAAAAGATCTGATCAATCGGTTGAAGAAGCATCAGCTCGCTCGAGTATTGCGCGTCGATAAGTTCACGCTTGCTGCGCTTGAGGCAACGTTACAGCAACACATGTATGAAGAGGCTGCTAACATACCAGCTATAAGAGACATTACAAAAAGTGCGGAAGAGATTCGAGAGCGCTCAGAACTCTTTCAGCAAAGACTTGAAAGAAAAGCGTCTCATTATAGTATTGAGGTAGTGGAGGGAACTTCACAAGTTGGGGGAGGTACAATGCCTTCAGTCGAGCTACCTACTTATGTCATCGCCCTCCAAACCGATCAATACAGCGTAAATGAACTAGAAGAATTTCTTCGTCTTAGTAACACACCAATCATTACAAGAATTCAAGATGGAAAAATACTGATTGACCTAAGGACGGTAACAATCGAGGAAGAAGACGACATTTTGCAATGCTTGATTCAAATACCAAAATAAAAGACGGCCATTTCGGCCGTCTTTTCTAATTGAAATTTAAAACCCTTCACCATTCTTTTGCCTCGTGTGGTTTCTGTTTTTTACTTTATGGGAGCCTTTCATTGGCTCTGGTTGGCCAGTATGCCCTTTAGGAGCGTTTTTTCGAATGTCTTTGAACGTATTGCTCTCAGTCATATGAATCCCTCCTTACGCTTTAGTATGGTCAGAATGACAGTGCTTATTCCTGTCGAATAGGACGCTTCGTCCTGGTTACACTATGATGAAAGCTTAAGAAAAGGAGGTTGGTTGAATGCCTTACAATAAAGACAAACAACAGAGTTTCCAGGCAGCGCAGCAAGGTTACGAACAAGCTGTTGATGCCAAGAAAGAAATTGTGGTGAGTAGTAGTGGATACGGTAAAGACCTGAAGCATTTGCAACAAGAAGTGGGTGAAGCGAAAGAGCAGATTGAGAGTGCATTAATGAGCGCAACAGAACATCAGCGAGCTCAATTACTACAATTTCAGCAGGATTTGCAATCGATTGAAGCAGAAATGAATCAAGAATAAGAATGAAAACCCGTCATCAGGTGATGACGGGTTTCAAGCCTATTGGCGTTTCTTTGTCTTTTTATTATATTGACGCTGCTCTTGTGTCATATGCTCGTTTGCATATTCATTGTCATAGCCTGCGCCGTTTCCTTGAGCATCAGCATCATTCATTCCTGGACGCACACCGTTTGCTTTTCGCTTACCCATATTCATCACCTCCCTTCATCTAACTTTTCCTATAAGGGAGAAAATATGTGGTGATAAGCTAGACTTATCAATAGCAATAACAATCTTGTTATTTACTTATGTTTAGAAATTTACTAAACTGGATAAAGGGTAGTTGAAAACGTTTTTTCGACATCCGCTTTGTTATGCAATTTGGAGGAGGGAACTACATATGGCAAATCATGAACTTTATAATTCCAAAGCAACATTCGATGCCAATGGTAAATCATACTCTTTCTATCGTCTTCAGGCGTTAGAAGAAGCAGGCATCGCTAAGGTAAGCAAGCTCCCTTACACGATCAAAATTTTACTTGAGTCTGTTTTACGTCAATATGACGGTAAAGTGATCAAAGAAGAGCACATCGAAAACCTCGCTAAATGGGGAACTAGCGAGCAGAACAAAGATATTGACGTACCATTTAAACCTTCACGTGTCATTCTTCAAGATTTTACAGGTGTACCTGCTGTTGTTGACCTTGCGTCACTTCGTAAAGCAATGGCTGATATCGGTGGCGACCCTGACAAAATCAACCCTGAAATCCCAGTGGATCTTGTTATTGACCACTCGGTACAGGTTGATAAATACGCATCTGAGGATGCGCTTGAATTTAATATGAATAAAGAATTTGAACGTAACCTTGAGCGTTATAAGTTCCTTAAATGGGCTCAAGATGCATTTGATAACTATCGCGCCGTTCCACCGGCAACTGGTATCGTTCACCAGGTAAACTTGGAGTACGTTGCGAACGTTGTTCAAGAAAATACAGTTGATGGCGAGAATGTTGCCTATCCAGATACATTATTCGGAACTGACTCACATACAACCATGATCAACGGTCTTGGCGTACTTGGATGGGGTGTAGGCGGTATTGAAGCTGAAGCTGGAATGCTTGGTCAGCCTTCTTACTTCCCGGTTCCTGAAGTAATCGGTGTGAAGCTTACTGGAGAACTTCCAAGCGGAACAACAGCTACGGATCTTGCGCTTAAAGTGACTCAGCTTCTTCGTGAGAAAAAAGTTGTTGGGAAATTTGTTGAGTTCTTCGGACCAGGGCTATCAGGCATGCCGCTTGCTGACCGTGCAACAATTTCCAATATGGCACCAGAACAAGGTTCTACATGTAGCTTTTTCCCAGTTGATGAAGAAGCGCTTGAATACATGCGCCTAACTGGTCGCTCTGAAGAGCATATTAACCTTGTGCGTGAATACTCAATTGCTAACGGATTGTTCTACACGCCGGAATCAGAAGATCCTGAATTCTCAAGCGTTGTTGAACTTGATCTTGGAACTGTAGAGCCAAGTCTTGCTGGTCCTAAGCGTCCACAAGATTTAATTCTTCTTTCCGATATGAAGAAAGAATTCAATAAAGCAGTCGTTGCCCCTCAAGGTAACCAGGGTCTAGGTATGGATAAGAAAGAATTCGATAAGGAAGCTGTTGTTAAATTTAACGATGGAAAAGAAGTAACGATGAAAACAGGTGCAGTTGCGATCGCAGCGATTACAAGCTGTACAAATACTTCCAACCCTTCCGTTATGCTTGGTGCGGCTCTTCTTGCGAAGAAAGCTGTTGAAAAAGGACTACAAGTTCCTGAATACGTGAAAACAAGCCTTGCTCCAGGATCAAAAGTTGTAACAGACTACCTTGATAAGTCTGGACTTATGCCTTACCTTAGAGACCTTGGTTTCCACCTGGTTGGTTATGGCTGTACAACTTGTATCGGTAACTCTGGTCCACTTAAAGAAGAGATTGAAGATGCGATTGCGAAGAGCGATCTTACGGTGACTTCTGTACTTTCAGGTAACCGTAACTTTGAAGGACGTATCCATCCACTAGTAAAAGCAAACTATCTTGCTTCACCACCGCTTGTAGTTGCTTATGCTCTTGCTGGTACTGTAGATTTCGATCTTCATTCTGATTCATTCGGTAAAGACAAAGACGGCAACGATATATTCTTGAAAGATCTATGGCCTTCAGCAGAAGAAATCAAGCAAGCCGTTGCTGAAACAGTAACACCAGAAATGTTTAAGCGTCAGTACAAAACAGTATTCGACGAAAACAAACGCTGGAACGAATTAAGCACAAGTGAAGGAGATCTTTATAACTGGGACGATGAGTCTACTTATATTCAGAACCCTCCATTCTTCGAGAATCTTTCTAAAGATCCTGAAGACATTCACGAACTTAAAGACCTTAGAGCGATCGCGAAGTTTGGCGATTCCGTTACTACGGACCACATTTCACCAGCTGGTGCGATTGCGAAAGATATGCCTGCAGGGCAATATCTACAAAATAACGGCGTTCGTCCAATTGACTTTAACTCTTACGGATCACGTCGTGGTAACCACGAAGTTATGATGCGCGGTACGTTTGGTAACATTCGTATTCGTAACGAAGTAGCTCCTGGCACTGAAGGCGGCTGGACAACATTCTGGAACACGGATGAAGTTATGCCGATTTATGATGCAGCAATGAAATACAAAGAAGAAGGAACAGGTCTAGTTGTTCTTGCTGGTAAAGACTACGGCATGGGAAGCTCACGTGACTGGGCTGCCAAAGGAACAAACCTTCTTGGAATTAAAACGGTTATTGCAGAAAGCTATGAGAGAATTCACCGTAGTAACCTTGTGCTGATGGGTGTGCTTCCACTTCAATTTAGAGATGGTGAGACTGCAGATACGTATAACCTTACTGGTAAAGAAACGTTTGCTGTTGAAATCACAGAAAACGTGAAACCACGTGATGAAATTAACGTAACGGCAACATCTCCAGAAGGCGAAACGCAAACATTTAAAGTACTTGCTCGTTTCGATAGTGAAGTTGAAATCGACTACTATCGCCACGGCGGTATTCTTCAAATGGTTCTTCGCGACAAAATTGCAAATTAATTTAGAAAAGGATGGCTCTTTGCCATCCTTTTTTATTGTGCTTTAATTTGTTGACAACATAGCTAGAAAGATGACGACATAGCTTAAATGTTCCAAGAATAGCAATGTTCATGGGCAGAACCCAATAAAATAAACAAAAAAATCGGATTTTTGTAATAAGTTTTGATCAATCGGGAATAATGGTTTTAAATACTGTTGAAGAGGAAAGGAGACTAACATGAGGAAATCTAAAAAAGTTTCTTTCAAAGAACTTGTTATGCAAAATAAGCTTGAATTAATGAATGATAAACAAGCGATTGAACGTATTGAAGACAAATTTGAACAAAAGCACGCAAAAAATTTGTAAGGGTATAGATATTTCTCTTTTAGTTGCACAGCCTATTACCTAAAGGAGGAGATACAAATGAGTAACCCAAAGAAATTCCCAAAATCTTTTAAGCCAAATCACCTCGCTTCTGTCAATCCAGAAGCTGAAGGGAACAAAGGAAAGCAAATGCAAACTAAAGGCAACGCTGAACCTGACTACGCCCCTCCAAAAGGGAAATAGGCTGATGACGACCAGAAAGGAAAGCTCTTTCTGGTTTATTTCAATTTTAACAACTTCTTTTCATTTCTTGTAAAGTTGTCCAAAAGTGTGGAGAGATGACGAAAGATTAGGAGACAAACGTTTTCGGGGGGAACTTTATGACAATTACAGCAAGGATTGAACCCATTTCAGTAATGGGGTCTGAAGAAGAACCAAACAAAGAGCTTCTTGTAAAAGAACTTGAAATCAAAATGCAGCAAATGGGCTATCTAGTGCCATATCGAGAAGAATTAAATTGGAGTCGCACAATTGCGAGCCTTGAATTAGGTGAAGCACAAACCCTTCAAAAATTAAAAAAAGCCGCTGCTAAAAACGATCGCGTTCTTCTTATTTACGCACGTCTTTTCAAAGGGACGATTTTTCAGCATCTTATTCTTCATCCAAATCAATCTGGAATTTATCTTCCTTTTCGATTTGATGAGCCTTTTGTCATTCAAATAGAAGGTAGAAAGATCTGGATTGGTTCTTCTGTAAGGCTTCTTGAGGAATTATCATGGCTCCAAATTAGTTTTGATCAAGGAGATCATCAGGAAAGTGTGAAAGAGTACTGGCAGAATTTGATAGAGATCTCTAGAAAAAGCGTCAACTATATGAGTCCGATTATTTTTGAAGAAGCCATTTAGAAGATTTTAGTAAAGGAAGAAAGGGTATGGGCATATAAGAGGGGTGATAGTAGTGGATAAAAAAGATAGGTTAGGCAGTGATATATACCGCATGCTTGAGGAATCTGGACCACCTTATGGGTGTGGGACTGCATCCATTATAGGTGGTTTCGCTGCCAGGCTTGCTGTTATGAGTCTTACGATTTCTGATATTGACCACGAATTACATGACGTACCAGGTACTTTCTTTCTGATGTGTGATGAAGACGACCGTGAATTTCAATCGTTTTTAGATGAGGGAGGCAATCATTCACCAAACGATGTTCCGATACGATTATTAGAGTGTACGTATCGGCTTCTCGTCGAGCTGTCTTCCTATGAGGACCGAATTCAGAGCAATGTTGTCGTAGACTATCGAATGGGGATCAGAATGTTGAAACAGGTATTTACTGCGGCTGAGAACATTTTGCTTTCCAACGGATGTAGTGCAGAAGTGCGCAAGGATATGTTGTACTATGAAGGCAAGCTAGAAGGGGCGCTTCCCAAAAGCCTTCAATCTTAATTAAAATGAATACCTATTAAGATGATTAGTCATAATAAGCTCGTACCTACTTATTTCGGGAGGGCTTATGATGGTATCTAAACGAGATGATCGCAGCGATAATGCAGAGAAGTTATCTAAAATAATTCAGGATACGAAAGAGAATATTCATGATTCTGAAGCTTCGTTAGAATTTACGGATAGCGATTTGCAGAAAAAAGCTATTCAAGATAAAAACCAGCACCGAAAAGAGAGTATTCAGGCGCTGGAAAATGAAGTGAAAGACGAAACAAAGTAATAGCGATTTAAAGAACTGAGTGACAATAAGTCACTCAGTTCTTCTCATTCATGCTTCATGGGTGGATTATGGTAAAATAACATAGACACCACGTTGAAGTTAGGAGAGGAAAGATTATGTACATAGCAACTACGTCTATTGATGTTCGATATGCAGAAACAGATCAAATGGGAGTCGTATATCATGCCAACTATCTCATCTGGTTTGAACTCGGACGAACGTCGCTAATCAATGATTTAGGATTTCGTTATGCTGATATGGAAAAAGAGGGGATTCTTTCTCCCGTTGTAGATATTAAAGCAAGCTACAAACGACCTGTCAGGTATGGGGATGAAGTAAATGTAAGAACCTGGGTCGAGCATTATGATGGACTTCGTGTGAATTACGGCTATGAAGTCATAAACGGAGAGGGCGAGATTTGTGTTACGGGCGAATCGATGCATACGTGTGTAAAGCGAGATACGTTCCGTCCTGTCTCAATACGTAGAAAATTTCCGGAATGGCATCAGGCGTATGAACAAGCGAAGAAACAATCTGTTTCTACTGGAGCAGAATAATGGCCTTTGGTCTGTCGAAGCGAGAGCTAGCAGAATGGAAGGCAGCCGTTTCGAACGGAGAGGTCGCTTTATTGACTCATTTTTGGTATGATCCTCGCTTTCCACAGTATCACTCTGTGACGAAAGCAGGGTGTCGTAATAAAGAAAAGCTTGCCCGATGGGGAGAACAGTATGCTTTAAAAAGAGAGTGGATGCATGACCGTGAAGAATTTCCGCACTTTGACCTGTTAGGGGATGACCAGATCCGTATTCTTGAAGCAGAGGGTCTTGCAGCGCACATTCACCGATTTAGATTAACAAAAAAGTGAAATAAAAAACGCGAAAGCTTCTCGCTTTCGCGTTTTTCTCAATCAATTTCCGTGTACAAATTCTATTTCCTCTTTTTTTCGGCTGAATTTTACAGCGAAATCCTGATCCTCAAAGAACCAGATATCTTTTTGTTCTACAAAAAAGGTTATGCCTTCTTCTTCAACTGTAAGAGCAGGTTCCGTTGGTTCTTCCACAGTCATACCAAGGGAAAAGCCATCTTGAACAGTGCTGCAGCCACCTACACGTACAAAAAAGCGGAGGTTGTCACCTTTTTCAAGATCCATTTCTCGTTTAAACCAGTTCAATGCGGGTTTTGTAATTGTCATTTTCAAGTGTATTTCCTCCTTTGCCGTACGAGTCTTCTCGTACTATTATAAAGAAGTAGCGCCAACTTGCAAAAAGAAAAAGGTTATAAAGCGAAATAATGGCAATAAATCCACTTAAATATGTAAACCATCTCTTAATTCACGTTACATCAGCATAGAATAAGGGTATAAAAGGAAGTGTAATGAGGAGGTTTTTGGAATGAAAAAACAGAGAATATGGCTGTTTTTATTCCTCATTCTTGCTGCGGGTATTTTACTCAGTGTTAAACCAATTATGGAACACCGTAGTCAGCGTTTGAATGAAATAAAGCAAGCCGCATCCATGATGGTTATGAATGAAGCGCCGAATGAAACGGTCATCTCATCGATCGCGAATAAAAATGATCGAGAGAAAACGGATATAGTACCTGAAGTCTCTAAAGAAAAGTCAGATTCATCAGAACCTGAAGAAGTAACGCAGCCTGAAGATCCCGATATAAGAATGGTGGGATTAGGAGACTCACTGACGAAGGGTAGCGGTGACTCGACAGGGCAAGGGTACATTGGTCGACTTGCTGCGAATATAAAGAATGAAACAGATACGTCTGTACTTGTAGAGAACTACGCTGTTCATGGAAGGCAGACGCCAAAATTATATAAGATATTAAACGAAGACGATGTGCAGGATTCCCTTTCAGAAGCAGATGTGATCGTCATGAGTATTGGTGGAAACGATCTAATGAAAGTTGTGAAAGAACATTTTCTAGATTTACAAATGGACGTTTTTCAACAAGAACAAACAAACTATGTAGAACGTCTAAGTGCCATTATGAAACGAATTAGAAGTATTAATTCCGACGCGCCGATTTTATTTATTGGTCTTTATAATCCTCTATTAGAGAATTTTCAATCGGTAACGGAAATTGATCAAATTGTGCAAAGGTGGAATGGAGCAAGTGAAGATACGGTTCTTAAAGATGGTAACACATCCTTTGTACCCGTGTATGAATTGTTTAATTCTGTAGATGAGAACTTGTTTTTTGATGATGGCTTTCATCCAAATGATCAAGGATACGAACTGATGGCGAGGCAGATTCAATATCGGTTGAAGCAGGATGAGTTATTAGAAGAAATCCCATTTGAATAGTTCATATACGAGTGAACTTCCGTTTGATAGAATAATAGGTACAATCGTTAGAGTAAAGGAAAATGACAATGAATCGATTTATGAAGCTAATCCTCATCTCGTTAACGCTCCTAGTATTTGTGGGAGCGAGCGCCTTAACCTATGTCTATTTTAAGGATGATCCAGAGCTAACGGACTCACTCCCTGTGAGTGATGAAATAAAGGAAACCTTTCAAGATGAAGAACCCATTCCTCAGAAAGTGCCAGATAATGTGCGGATTGTTGGTCTTGGTGATTCTTTAACAAAGGGCGTCGGTGACCAAGAAAAAAAGGGATATATCGGTTATGTAAGTGATTATTATTTCGAAGATGAACAGAATGGAAAGGTTACACTAGATAACTATGCGATAACTGGTAGTGAAACGGAAGATCTCATAAAAAGGTTAGAAGAGAATGAAGTTCAAAGCGGTGTCAAAAAAGCGGATTATATCTTCTTAACGATTGGTGGAAATGATTTGTTTGGTGTTGTTAAAAATCATTTCATGAATCTTGATCAACAATATTTCTCTCTTCAAGAAAAGATTTATTTAGAAAATTTGACGACGATATTAGATAAGCTTAGAAGTTTAAATGGTGATGCATCAATTTATTTTACAGGTTTATTCAATCCGTTCTCAAAAGCTTTTGGGGATATTCCAGAAATGAATGAAATCGTAGACGATTGGAATGATGGTAGCCAATTAACTGTTTCAAATTATTCTGAAGTTACGTTTGTTCCAGTTGCCGATCTCTTCCTTGAGAGTGATGAGAACCTTCTATATGAAGATGCCTTTCATCCAAATGAAGATGGGTATCATTTAATGGGGGATCGGATTGTCTCTTATTTAGAAGAAAACAACGTAGCATTTAATCAATAAAGGTAGGGAACCATTTATGGATACGGTAGAAAAGTTTGAACAGCAATACGTAGCCCTCGCCCAACAGTATGAAGTGTCGGAAGTGATGACACCAAAATCAAAGCTCATCTTCATACTAGAGTCTCCTCACGTTTCTGAAGTGGAAAATGGTGTACCGGTCGCAGGACCTTCAGGAGCTACAATGTCAAAAAAGCTATTTGGTCCGGAGTATTCACATCCACTCGGCCTCTTGCTGAAGAAACATCAGGAAGAAAGTATGGAAAGGCCATCGCTTGACGTTGTGGGATTGCTTAACGTATGCAATATTCCGATGCAATCGAAACCATATGCTGAGAGTGATCGAAATGCTAACAGTGAATTACTTGAACACTTAAGTAAAATCCGCACTTCTAATCAAAAGACTCCTTTTAAAGATAATGAGTTACTAGCTGTGCAGCAGCTTATATTAGAAAAGTTTAGAAATCGACTGAAGGCGATTTCTGATCGGGAACTAACGATCATTCCTTGTGGACGATTTGCTCAAAAGTTCTTTCAGCTAGCTAATGTGTCAAGTGAAAAATGGACGGTCATAATGGATGTTCCTCATCCTTCGTATAATTCTTGGAGTCGCGAACGTTACCAGGATGCGATTAACAATGTATTAGATGAATTCAATCGTCATAAAATATAAGAATGTTTATTTGATTCCCCAAAAAGCCCCGTTCTCTTGAGAACGGGGCTTTTGCCATTTAGTAGAGAAGCACATATAGCAAATGCATAAATATTGGATGCGTTGTAATATAAATGTAATGAAGGGAGGGGTGACAAAATGAAGAAATGGGCAGCTTTACTTCTTCTATCTCTCGTTGTAGTGAGTGGGTACGCGATCGCACCAAATGACTCATCACAAATGGTACAGGCCTCTGCTTATATGGTGCAAGATGAAGATTTACCTTATTGTCATTAATTAAAGAAAAGGGGTCTGAAGTGTGTTGGTATCTTTCCAAGTTATCATTTGTCGAATGAATAGCCCTTAACCTCTTTGAAAGGAGGACGTACAATGGAAGAACTCACATTGTTTATCACGGCTGGCCTGTTCTTCGTGTCTCTCTTCAATTTTATTGTTATCTTAATCGAGAAAACAAAGCACAAATAGTTAGGCTTCGTGGACAATACCTATTTTTTTAACATAATTTTCAACGTGAGTTTTAAAGTTATTATTTTGGTCTAGTTCAAAGATCGTAGATGCTGTCTTCAGATATTCAATTGCCAGCTCTTGATTCCCAAGCAAATAATGGAGCTTACCGCACTGGTAACTAAGTTCGCCAAAAAGATAGAGGCGCTGCTTCTCCCTGCAAAGCAGAAATCCTTCCCTAGCAATCGAGAGAGCTTTCTCATAGTTTCTGCAGGTGGATAGCGCTTTTGAGTAATTATAATAAAGGCGAATTTCGATCGTTTCATCCTTAATAATGGGGAAAAAGCGAACGTGATAAAGAGCTTTATGAAATAACGGCAGAGCACATTCCCACTCTTTTTCCTCACTATGCAAAATGGCCATACTAATTAAAATTTCGATTTCACGTTCCGAGAAATTTTTAGACGTTGTCGTAGTAAGATGAAGGGCTTCATGGAGAAGTAGAAGGGCTGTAGAGGCATTATGTTCAAGATAATACGTACAAATAGCTTTATGCCAGAGATAAAACTGCTGGTTTTTGATTGTTCGGAAAAGGGGGTTCGATTCTTCTGCTTCAAGAATATCAGATACTTCATTATACTCACGTCGTTTAATGTGCCTTCTGACTTGGCGGATCACTTCATTAACGTAATCAAGTCGAGGGGTTTCCTTCATATGAAAAAAGTAATTAATATCAACACCGAGTCTGGAAGCAAGTTGGTACAGTAATTCTGCAGATGGTGAGACATC
The DNA here is from genome assembly GCF_056173695.1 of Anaerobacillus sp. 63XJN7_5_ISO-PGPR-S23-430. Lineage (NCBI taxonomy): Bacteria > Bacillati > Bacillota > Bacilli > Caryophanales > Bacillaceae > Anaerobacillus > Anaerobacillus sp. 63XJN7_5_ISO-PGPR-S23-430. The sequence continues at coordinate 1,964,761 of NZ_CM149686.1, forward strand.
ATTATTTTCAATTTGACTAATTAATGCCTGTGTACAAATGCCTTCCGATAAATCGGCCTGTGAGAGTCCAAGGTACAATCGAAGTTCACGCATCGCATATCCGAGTGTATCCTGACGCACCTGTAATCCCCCTTTTTTATCCAATTGTATCATGGATGTTTGTTTCCTATACATATTTTTCTAAATGACGTGAAAGATTACTATAATTTTATTATGTGAACCTATAAGGTGCAGGAGTTTTCTTATTTTTAGAGAAACCTCTGTACAGAAAAATTATTAGAAAATAAACAATATCTTAAGGAGATCCTTGATCGAACGCCAATGAACAGAGTAGGTGAACTAAAAGATCTCGTAGGGGCAGCTGTGTTCTTATCCTCTGAAGCAGCAAACTACATAACAGGACAAACGTTGTTCGTAGACGGTGGAATGACGGTTTATGGATTCTAATTAGTAGTATTGTTCGTGAATAGTGGTTATATTTTGAATTTTTCTCGCACATAGCTAATAAAAAACCGTTACAATATGTAACGGTTTTTCCGATTAATCGACTAAGTCAGCTGAGAAACTAGGAGCTGTCAGTCCAGCATCTTCGTAGACAGTAGCCATTTTTTCTTCGAAAGAAGCGAATTGAGCGTCTGATTCTTCATACGTTGCTTCCGGGTCATCCGAAAGATTCGCAGCTCTTGTTTCATATGATTTTGCAAGCTCTTCTAAAGCAGCTTCGATATCACTTTTGTATGTTTCAAGTTCAGCAGGAATTTCCATGGCACGCACATCTTCAGCAACGGTCTTTGCAGCAGATTCTGCATCAGACTTCATCGTTGCAAGCTCTTCATCAGAAGGCTTTTCTTCAGCGACTTTAGCAGCTTCAAATTCATAAATTGGTGAATCGCTTTTGTTGACAGTTTGAATTAAGTTCAATTGAAAATCGAGCAGATCACTTTTTACATCTGATTCATTTGCACTGCTTGTTTCTTCTGAGTTTGCGGAATTAGTACTAGCGTTAGAATCGTTCTCATTTGAAGCGCCATTGTTACTACAAGCAGCTACAAATACAAACAGTAGCATCACGAGAGGTAAAAATCTTTTCATTCAAAACCCTCCTAATTTTTAGAAAAATCATCTTACGAGTACAAATTTTAGTTTATTAGGAAGGTTTTGTAAACTACTAAACTACTATTTGGCATAAAATGTAATAAGTAAAACTATTCAGATAAATGTGTTCATAGTCCGTGCTTAAAATATGTTAAGGTAGAGAAGGAGAAAATAGAAGGTAGGAGTGAGCATAATGATTTTATTTAATCAGGATTTGATTACAAGAGAGCAGGCAACCATTGATATTGAAGATCGTGGTTATCAATTTGGAGATGGTGTTTATGAAGTAATCCGTATTTATAACGGAAGCTTTTTTGAGTTGGATGCTCACCTGGAACGTTTAGAACGAAGCGCGAGCGAGATCAAGATTTCTTTACCGTTTACTCAAAAAGAAATCAAGGGGAAAATCGAGCAGCTTGTGGCTGCTAATCGCGTACATAGCGGGCACGTCTACATGCAAGTAACACGAGGCGTAGCTCCACGAAATCATCCCTTCCCGGCAAAATCAGAACCTGTGCTTGTCGCTTATACGAAAGAATATGAGAAAGAACCATCACGCGCACCAGGTCAAGCGATTTTTATGGAAGATATCAGATGGTTAAGATGTGATATTAAAAGTTTGAATTTACTTGGGAATGTATTGGCTAAACAATCTGCAACGGAGCAGAACGTTGACGAAGCGATTTTTCATCGTGGCGACTTGGTAACTGAAGGAAGTTCTACGAATGTTTTTATAGTGAAAAATAACATCCTTTATACTCATCCGGCTAACAACTTTATTTTAGATGGGATCACGAGACGGGTTATCCTTTCGGTTGCTTCTGAACTAGGTATTCAAATAAAGGAAGAAGCGTTTACAAAGCAGGAGCTGCTTGAAAGTGATGAAGTTTTCATTTCTAGTACAACCCAAGAAGCAAGACCAATTGTTGAGGTGGATGGCCGGCAGATTGGGAACGGAAAAGAAGGTGAGATAACCTCATCCCTTCATGCTAAGTTTGCTAGTCGTTTGTCATAACTAGAAGGTGTTGTTAAAATATTTTTAGTGTGCGCAGTTGAAATTTGCGCATATTAATGGTACTGTTATCTTTGGCTATATGTGAAAGAAGAGTTGCTTGTTCCGAGCGTTTTCCAACATTAGGGAAATGCTTTTTTTGAACACTATCAGGAGATTTTTCTCCCGTCTATAGCATTTAATGCATTTTAAAAGTAAAAAGGAGTTTTTAAAAGTTGAAAAAATTTCAAGATCTAGGTTTAAGTAATACGCTGCTAGAAGCAGTTAATCAAATGGGATTCGAAGAAACAACACCAATTCAAGCAGGTACGATTCCTCTAGCGCTTGAAGGCAAAGACGTTATCGGCCAGGCTCAAACTGGTACTGGTAAAACGGCTGCTTTTGGTATCCCAATGATTGAAAAAATCGACACTTCTCTATCTCATGTACAGGGAATCATTCTTGCGCCAACACGTGAGCTTGCTGTACAGGTTGCAGAAGAATTGAACCGTATTGGTCAAGCAAAAGGCGTGCGTGCCCTTCCTATATATGGTGGACAAAGCATCGTTCACCAAATCAAAGCACTTAAAAAGAGACCTCAACTAGTTGTTGCAACTCCAGGGCGTCTGATCGACCATATGGAACGTAAAACAATCCGTCTTCAAGAAGTATCTTTTGTTGTCCTTGATGAAGCAGATGAAATGCTTAACATGGGCTTCATTGAAGATATCGAAAAGATTCTTAAAGGTGTTCCAGACAAGCGTCAAACGCTTCTGTTCTCTGCTACAATGCCGAAACGTATCGCGATTCTTGCAGAGAAATTCATGAGCAATCCTGAAACAGTTAGAACAAAATCAAAAGAAATGACTGTTCCTTCAATCGAACAGCATTACTATGAAGTTCGTGATTCTAAGAAATTCGATATTCTTTGTCGCCTTCTTGATACTCAGTCTCCTGAGCTTGCAATTGTGTTTGCAAGAACTAAGAAACGCGTTGATGAAGTATCTGAAGGACTTAAGAAACGTGGATACATGGCTGAAGGAATTCACGGTGACCTTCCACAGGGTAAACGTGATCAGGTTATTAAACAGTTTAAAGACAGCACAATCGATATCATGGTAGCGACTGACGTTGCTGCACGTGGTCTAGACATTAGTGGTGTTACACACGTTTATAACTTTGATATTCCTCAAGATCCTGAAAGCTACGTTCACAGAATCGGTCGTACTGGCCGTGCAGGTAAGTCAGGTCTTGCTTCGACGTTTATTACTCCACGTGAGTACGATCACCTTAAAGTGATTGAGAAAATTACGAAGAAGTCTATGCAAAAACGTACGATCCCAAGCTTTGCTGAAGCAATGGAAGGCCAGCAGCAAATGGCGATTCAACAGCTTCAAAGCACAATTGAAGAGCAGGATCACTCAGTATACCGTTCATCAGCTGAACAGCTTCTCGATGATCACGATTCAGTAACGCTTCTTTCTGCAGCTCTTAAGTTGCTAACAAAAGAGCCGGATACAACTCCGGTTAAAATTACTGAAATTGCACCACTTCGTGCTAAAAAGGCTCATGGCCGTGGCGGCAGTGGCGGTGGAAACCGCAACCGTAACCGCAGTAATGATCGCGGAGGCCGTAAAGGTGGAAGCGGTGGCGGATATCGCGGAGACCGCAACAGCGGTGGCGCTAACAAGCGTCGTAAGTTCAACGACAAAGGAAATAAATAAGATATATGTAGAAGTCGGGAGAAATCCCGGCTTTTTTTATGTGGATTTTTGCTATTGCCCCTCGGAAGCTAGGCTTTTGATAGTAGCCATATATTCTTTTAATGATGGTTTTACCGTGTTCATCATGGAGTTTATTTTTTAAAATGCTGGGAAAAATCTACTGAAAGCGTTATTCTAAGAGGGACACTATTTACGGAAAGGCAGCGGGATATTATGAAGCATGATCACCAGTCACACACGAAACTAAAAGAGGACGTGCTGTTTGAACGTCTTGCACTAATTGAAAAAGAATTAGAGGCTTCGGAATCATCGAAAATCAAACAACTGATCGACAAGTTGTTGAGTGGTGAACAGCACTTCCTTTTCTCGGGCCATTTTTCTGCAGGGAAATCTTCATTAATAAACGCGTTATTTCAATCAAACCTCTTACCGTCAAGTCCCATACCGGCGAGTGCTAATACGGTTCGTATCCGTTCAGGTGAACCAGGCGCTTCCGTTCATTTCTTGAATGGAAAGAAAATGATTTTTAAAGCGCCGTATGATATTGATCAAGTAAAAGGGTATTGTTTGAACGGAGAAGAGGTCGAGCGCGTTGAATTGTCCGCTCCGTCTTCTTTAGAAGAGGACGTTATTTTCATTGATACTCCTGGAATTGATTCGACAGATGAAGCGCATAGGCTTTCAACGGAATCTTCGATGTATTTAGCTGATGTTGTTTTCTATGTTATGGATTACAATCATGTTCAATCTGAAGTGAACTATCAATTCATCCGAGAACTTTATCGTCAAAATAAAAAAATAATCTTAATTGTGAACCAAATTGATAAGCATCATGAATCTGAAATTTCATTCACATCATTTCAGAAATCAGTGGTCGAGTCTTTTGAAACGTGGGGGATGTCTCTTGAATCCTTTTTCTTTATCTCATTACGCGATTACGATCATCCCCATAACCAGTTTCATCAGTTGAAAACATACATTGACGGGCTTTCAAGGAAAACAGATGAAGACAAAGTGAAGCGAATTTTTAATGCAGCAAGAGAGTTATTGGATGATCTGAATCAAGTAGATGCTCATAACGACGAAGTAGAAGAAGCTTATGAGCAGATGAAAAACAAGCTTGCATTTTCAAAGGAACGCATTGAACTAATCGATCAGGAATTTCAGACTGAAGCGGCGGCTATCCAAAAAAGTGCAATTTTAATGCCGTATGAAGTGAGAGAAGCAGGACGAGCGTATCTTGAATCTCTTCAACCAGACTTTAAAGTAGGATTTGTATTTCGTGATAAGAAAACCCAGCAAGAACGAACGGCGAGGTACGAAACTTTCATTGCGGGTTTAAAAGAACAGGTAAAGTCGCAACTAGAGTGGCATTATCAGCAGCTATTACAACAGCTAGTTTCGACAGCTGGATTAAAAGACGTATCATCTTCTCTCATTGATCAGCCATATGAAGTTGATTTTTCAGTGATACAAGAAGAAGCTAACAAAGGAAACGGTGCAACAGGAGAAGCAGTTCTTCATTATACTGAGAATATCGCTTATCGCTTGAAGACACAGGTCAAGCAGCAAGCAGAACAAAGGAAGGACAAGCTTGTTGATCAAGTCAATTCCGACCACGATAGGCAGGCTGAGGAGCTTAAGCAGTCATTCAAATCTCAAGTCGGAGAAGAGGATGCGGAGACTTTCTTATTAGAGCTGGAAGCTGCTAGTGAGAATACTGAAGAGCTTTGGTCTATTTTGGATGGGAGCCGTGATGAAGAGGCTCGACGTGCGGGAGAGGCATTTAAGAAAAGGTACACGCAAACGGAGGATGTTACTATCGTAGAGTCGACCAAAAGCGATAGTGGACAACAGCGTAAGCAACAGGAGCCTAAAGAGGTGGATTCACCTGAAGGTCAAACTTCTCTTCCTGATCCCGAAGCGACTAGTATCGCCCTTCAAAGAATGGCAGATGAATTAGAGGATCTTCCTGGTTTTGACTATACGAGACAAAACTTGATCAAGCGTGCAAATAAATTATCAGAAAAGTCATTTACGGTCGCATTGTTTGGTGCCTTTAGCGCTGGGAAATCCTCTTTTGCCAATGCGCTCATTGGCGAAAAAATACTGCCTTCTTCTCCAAATCCAACAACGGCTACGCTTAATCGTATTTGCCCGGTAACAGAAGATCATGCTCATAAAACGGCGATGATTTATTACAAATCGGAAGAAGAACTTTTGGAAGATTTGAATCATTCCCTTTCTTATTTTGGTGAGCAAGCTTTTTCACTAAGGGATTGTCTCCAAATCATTTCACAAGGGAAATTGTTTAAGAGAGAGTCTTCTGCAACAAAACCTCATGCCCTTTTCCTAAGAGCTGTACTTGAAGGTGAAGCTGAGCTAGCATACCTCGGTAAGGAACGTGAAGTCACACTGGATGACTATGAGGATATGGTCGTAAATGAGTCAAAAGCGGCCTTCGTTGCTTCTATCTCGCTCTATTATGATTGTACTTTAACGCGAAAGGGAATAACGCTTGTAGACACTCCAGGGGCAGATTCCATCAACGCACGACATACAGGTGTAGCGTTTCAATATATGAAAGCAGCCGATGCTATTCTTTACGTCACCTATTACAATCATGCATTTTCAAAAGCAGATCGAGAGTTCCTCATTCAGCTTGGACGAGTGAAAGACGTTTTTGAAATGGATAAAATGTTCTTTCTTCTTAATGCATCTGATCTTGCTGCAGATGACGAAGAGCTCGAAATCGTTCTTGATCATGTTACAAATCAGTTACAGCAGTACGGTATTCGCTATCCTGCACTGTATCCTGTCTCAAGTCTTGCAGGAATGCTTGCTTCTGAAGAGAATGTAAGTGAAAAAGAGGCTAAGTTTCTTGCGGCGTTACCAGAAAAATTGAGACAAAAAGGCGGTATTAAGCGGTTTGAATCGCGCTTCTATCATTTTATTCGCAAGGATCTTTCAAAAATGGCAGTGGAGTCCAGCTTAACTGAATTAACAAGTGTGATGAGCGAAATCGAGCGTTGGATCGAGAACTTTGAATTAAATGCGAGTGAAAAAGAACAGCAGATCACAGAGCTTCGTAATCAGAGTGACGAAGCAAATAGGAAGATTAATCACTATTCAAACACTTCATCTGAAAAGCTGATCAAACAAGAATTAACAGAACTTGTTCATTATATTCCTCAGCGTCTTTTTTATCGATTTAATGATTTCTTTAAGGAAGCCTTTAACCCATCGACTATTCAAGGGCGTGAAGGACTGCAACCTGCTTCAGAAACGCTGGTTGAAGATATTGAACAAGATTTATTACAGGAGCTCAGGGCAGCTTCTCTTCGAATCGATCGATTTATGAAGCGAGAAATTCAAAAGAGTGAGAAAGAAATACAAAAGCTTACTCGAGAAATGCTATCTGATTTTCATTACAGCAGTCTACCTGATCGGGACATGGAAACCCCGCAGTTTGATGAGTCTCTTACATCATGGATAGCGGTTGACCGTGTTTTAAAGCACGCTCGTAGCTCCTTTAAATCTTCGAAGCAATTTTTCGAACAGAGTGGAAGAGATACGCTTCATGATGAGTTGAAAAATGAGTTTCAACTACCTGTTAATAACTATTTGAAAACAGAACATAAAGTGATTGAAGAGGCGGCTACGAATTTCTTTGATCAATTAACTGTAGAGGTAAAAGGCGAAATGATGAAAGAAGTTACATCATATGTCAAGGCCAGAACAACGATGCTAACAAGCGATATATCAAAAGATTTCCTTGAAACTAAGCGAAATAATGCTTTCGAAATTCAAACGGAGCTACTGTCGAAGGGAGAATAGGAAATGAAAAATCTAGTTTCAATTGAATGGCTATCAGATCATTTGTATGATGAGCAATTAGTGATTGTGGACTGTCAATTTGAACTTGGCAATCCAGAAAACGGTTATGCTTCCTATTTAAAAGGTCATATTCCAGGAGCGCAGTATGCTGATCTCGAAAAAGATTTATCTGGTGAAGTTGGGGAGCATGGTGGAAGACATCCTTTACCTGATCAAGAACAGCTCCAGACGCTCGTTGAAAGGCTAGGGATTGAGCAGGATTCGAAAGTGATCCTATACGACCATGAGTATGGTGCTATGGCAGCAAGATTATGGTTTCTACTCGGATTTGCTGGCCATAAAGCGCGTGCTGTTCTTGATGGGGGTCTTCAAGCTTGGAGAGGGGAGGGGTATAAACTTGAGACGAAAGTTCGTCAAGTAACTCCTTCATCGTATCCTATAAGTCTTGATAAATCGATGATTGTTTCTATGAATGATGTGAAGCAGGCGCAGATAGAAGGGCGCACAATTATTGATTCGAGAGCAAGCGAGCGCTATTCTGGAGAGATAGAACCTATTGATCCTAAAGCAGGTCATATACCGGGCGCTATCAATTACTTCTGGAAGAATAACCTTAATGATAATAAAACATGGAAAGACCCTGAAGAGAGAGTAGGGGAGAAAGAGCATGGTCATGAACCAATTGTATACTGTGGTTCTGGTGTGACTGCTTGTGTTAACCTGCTTGCTTTACAAGAGGCAGGTATTCATGCAAAGCTTTATCCTGGAAGTTATAGTGACTGGATATCCTATGAAGAAAATCAAATTGAAACAAAATAAACGAAACGCCAGCCCTTACGAGGGCTGGCGTTTATTCATTCTATCTAAGGGTGTGAATGAACTTTTCTAAGCGATCCATACCTTCTTTTAGTACATCAAGTTTATAAGCGAAAGAAATTCTTACATAGCCTTCACCGAGTGATGAAAAGGCGCTTCCTGGTACAACTGCTAAATTACCTTCTTTCGCGAGTTTCATTGCAAAGTCAAATGAAGATAAGCCGAACTCCTGAATGGAAGGCAAGATATAGAAAGCACCGTCAGGCTTGATTGGAGATAACCCCATACCAACTAAGCGATCATAAACATAATTCATTCGTTCCTTGTAAGCAACTCGCATCTCAATCGAGTCTTGCAATCCATTCTGTAACGCTTCTAGAGCGGCATACTGAGATACTGATGAAGCACAGGAGACATTATACTGATGAACTTTCAAGATATGCTGGCATAGTTCTACTGGGGCGAAGAGAAAGCCAATGCGCCATCCTGTCATAGCGTGAGATTTAGATAGTCCATTGATTACGATCGTTTTATCACGCATGCCATCAAATTGAGCGATCGAAGAATGATCACCTGAAAAGTTAAGCTCTGAATAAATTTCATCAGATAAAACAAATATGTTTTTAGCTTTAAGTAAATCAGCAAGATCGGCTAATTCATCATAAGACATCGCAACACCAGTAGGGTTAGATGGGGAAGGTAGAATAATGCATTTTGTTCGCTCTGTTAGGGCATCTTCAATTAGGTCGCGCGTCATTTTAAATCCATTTTTAGTCGTATCGACGTGTACTGGAATTGCGCCACATAATGTAATGATTGGCTCATAACCTGGATACACTGGACCTGGCAAAATCACTTCGTCACCTTCAGTGAGAAGTGTTCGAAGTGTCACGTCAATTGCCTGACTTGCTCCTGAAGTGGTAATGATCTCAGATTCAGCTTGGTAGTTAAGATTGTATTTTGATTGTAGAAAATTAGCTGCTGCCTTTCGAAGTTTTAGGATGCCGGCATTATGAGTATACGTTGTTTTGTTTTCACTAATAGCGGCTTGAGCTGCTTCCTTAATATGAGCTGGTGTCTCAAAATCAGGTTGGCCGATTGTTAATGAAATCATGTTCTCATAATCAGCTACCATATTAAAAAAAGTTCGAATCCCAGAAATCTCAATTTCCTTCACGCGAGGGTTTAATAAATGCTCCATAGGTCTGTCTTCCTTTCCGTCTCTTCTTCTCATAAACATCATTGTAGCATAATTTCTATATTATCGTCGAAATGAAGATGTTCTCTTTATAAAGACATGAAACCTCTGGAAATTCAAGTGTTGATAACTTTGGAAACTATTGATAATATAGGCTTTCTGACACTTATCAACAGATGATTTCGTATACCCGCCCCTGGTATATTTTAAATACATGGGGGTATAGGTGCCGTAGATGGGTTACCCACAAAATTCTGTGGATAACCAATATTCAGATAATTTTCTTCTGAATTGGTCTTCGCTATCGTCTCAATAAAAAAAGCAGATTCCCTATCATTGATAGGGGATCTGCTTTTTTAAATAGCTGGAAGAATGCAATCGGTCCGATAAGCAAGTAGAGCAAACTGAAGCTGCATGCGCTGATCATATGCGTATATATCAATACCGGTGAGCCTTTCTAATTGTTTGATTCGATAGTTTAGTGTATGCCTATGAATAAATAATTTATCAGCTGTCCGGTTAATGACAAGGTTGTTTTCTAGAAAAGATTCAAGTGTCTTCATTAACTGAGCCTGGTGCTTTCGATCATAGTCAACTATTGGTGATAGAAGAGGTGAATAGTAGGGTGAAAGATCTTCGCCATTTTCTTTTAATCGAATGAATAACTGATAAGCACCTAGGTCAGCGAAGGATAGATGATGTTCGTTTCGATATTTAGCAAATTGATGGGCAACCGTAGCTTCTTTAAGTGCTAGTTCAAGCTGTTGTATGCCTATTTTGGTCATGCTGACTCCAATGATAGAAGAGCTCTTTCCTTCTTTGAAAGGAATGGTGTCACCTAAAAGAAGCACAACAATATGATCCATCTTCCTCTTTATTATACCTTTTGTTCTTGTTTCGATTAATTGCTGCTGACAGTCTTGCTCAAGTTTTGTAAGGTTTGATGATGAAAGAACTGCGATTGTATTAGAACCGGTTAAATCATAGCCCATTTCTTTGCTCTTTTTTAATATTATTTTCTCGTCTTCGTAGGATTGGGAGAGTAAAATATCAAGAAAATCAGCTTCGATCTGAGATCTCGTATCTTCAATAATACGTAGTTTTAGAAATTCAATCGCAAAAATATTAGCCGCATGCTTTAAAGCAAGGTGATCGAGTGCCGTGAGTGGTGTTAGTTTCTTGATATGAATTGTTCCAATTGCTTTTCCTTCGGTTTTGATCGGATAGAATTGATCGGTAGAATCATTTTGATTCGTGAGATAAGTCTCTGCTAAAAGAGCATTATCCGCATGATAAATTGAAACAGTGCAGTTTAGTAGTTTCGATAGTGCATCAGTGATAGCTGAAAAGCCAGCATTTTTAATAACAAGTGACGTTAAGTCATCCTGAATACGCTGAGCCTGTGTAAGAATGGACAGTTGTTTATTAACGAGCTGTTCCAAAATGCTTCTTGTAACCATTGAGAAATTCATCGTTCTCGGAATTTCAAGAAGCGGTAATCCGGTTCGGTTCGCCGCTTCGATCATCGCAATCGGAACTACGTCTAGATAAAATCCAGTATGAATGGCAAGAGCAGAGAGCTGTCTGTTCGAAAGGGCATCAATGAGTTTCGCATAAGAATCGGATTTCTCGTGCCATCCGTATGCCGTCGTTATTAAAAACTCCCCTTCATGAAGCCGTGTCATATCTTCCATTACTTCCACGATTGTTAACCATTTAATATCTCGGTCAATTCCTTTTTTTCCAGCAATTAATTTAATTCCACTCATCTCAGGCAGCTGTAAGGCTTCTCGAACTGATAGTCCCATAGGCGTCCCTCCGTCTCTTCTTATCCAAAGCGTACAATAATGTCAGAATTTTTTGTAGATGATGTGGGATAGAATTTTGCTTCATTTCAACATAGGCTATACATATAGACAAAAAAGTGAGGTGTCGATTCGGTGATGAGTAAAAGAACCCACTTAATAAAACCTTTATTAGGAATGGATTATGCCTTTATTTCTCATGGAAAAGGGATCTATTTATATGATGAGGATGGTCATGCGTTTATTGATGGATGTTCAGGTGCTGTGACAGCAAATATCGGCCACGCCGTTCCTGAAATTAAGGAAGCGATGGTAAAGCAAGCCGATCAAGTATCATTTGTTTATCGCTCTCAGTTTACGAGTTCGTCTGCAGAGCTTCTTGCTGAAAGACTATGTCGCCATGCTCCGGGTGATCTGGACTGGGTGTTTTTTGTGAACAGCGGATCAGAAGCATTAGAAACCGCTTTGAAAATAGCCGTTCAGTATTGGCAGGAACTGGGTCGACCAACGAAGAACAGAATCATATCGAGGTGGATGAGCTATCACGGGATTACAATGGGTGCCCTTTCAATGTCCGGTCATGTCATACGTCGGAGTCGCTTTAGCGCGATGTTAGAGCATTATCCAGAACTCTCTCCTCCTTATTGTTACAGATGTTCTTACAATGAGCACTGTCCGAATTGTTCAAAGCACTATGCGCTAGAATTTGAAAAAACGATTCAAAGACTTGGGGCAGAAACAATTGCGGCGTTTGTTTGTGAACCTATCATTGGTGCAGCTGGGGGTGCGGTTGTTCCACCTGATTCCTATTTTAAAGAAATGAAAGCCGTATGTGAGCGCTATGATATTTTGTTTATTGCAGATGAAGTTATGACAGGAGTCGGGAGAACAGGGAAAATGTATGCAATGGAACATTGGGGTGTCGCACCAGATATCTTAGCACTCGGAAAAGGAATGAGCGCAGGTTATACACCGATGGCAGCTACCCTTGTATCTGATCGGATCATACTGGAAATTGAACGCGGATCCAAAGTTGTGCTAAGCGGTCATACGTTTAGTGCAAACCCACTCTCATCTGCTATATGTCTCGCTGTTCTTGACTATATAGAAGAAAATAATCTTGTGAAAAATGCCGAAGAAAAAGGTGGTCTTCTCTTAAAAGGATTAAAAGAGCTTCAATCGATTTATCCTTTTATTGGTGATGTAAGAGGTAAAGGGTTATTAACAGCTATTGAATTTGTTCAGGATCAACTGACGAAGGAACCGTTCTTGCTACAGAATGAAGTGACAAATCGTTTTATCAGAAAATGCTATGACTACGGTTTACTCGTTTACACGGCTGCTGGGGGATTGAATGGGATAGCGGGTGATGCAGTCATTGTGGCACCACCTCTAATCATTCAAGAAAATGAGGTTCATCTCCTTCTGAATAAGCTGAATCAAGCATTAGCTGAATTGGAGAAAGAGCTTACAATAGAAGGCCTCTATAGTAGACGATCGATAAGCTGACGAAAGGATGAGAAATCCGTGAGAAGTAAAAGATGCGCATTGTCAGAGCTCGATCTATTAAGAGATAACATGACGATAATGTGTGGTGGATTTGGTGGAGTAGGTTCACCTCCAACACTTATTCAATGGATTCTTGATTCTGGTATTAAGAATATAACGCTCATTTGTAACGATGCTGGCTTCCCGTGGATTGGACCTGGAAAGCTTGTCACCGAAAAAAGAGTTTCAACACTTATTGCATCTCATATTGGCTCAAATCCTGAAGCAGGAAAACAAATGCATAACGGAGAACTTACCGTTCAATTCTACCCGCAGGGAACGCTGGCAGAAAAGATTCGCGCTGGGGGGATGGGGCTTGGTGGTATTTTAGTAGACGTCGGGCTTGGGACATCTATTGAACACGGAAAGGAAAAGACAATCATTCACGGTAAAGAATATATGATTGAACCTGCTCTTACGGCAGATTTATCTATTATTGCCTGCAAACGTGCTGATCCATATGGAAATCTAATCTACGATCAAAGTGCACGAAACACGAACCCACTTGTCGCCCAAGCAGGTGATGTTACTATCGCTGAATCTGTTGAAATCGTACAAACAGGTGAGCTAGGTCCAGAGGAAATTATCACTCAAGGTGTTTTCGTTGATCACGTCATTGAAAGCAAGGGAGTTGATTGGAAATGGGTATGGGAGCTGAAGCGAGAAAGTTAATTGCACAACGTGCTGCTCGTGAAGTCACGTACGGCATGATGGTTAATCTTGGGATCGGTATTCCTACGCTTGTAGCTGACTTTATTCCAAATTCCCTCGATGTCATGTTGCATACGGAAAATGGCATCTTAGGAATGGGGGGGAGTCCTGAGCAAGGTAAGGAAGATGGAAATCTATCTAACGCCGGGGGATATCCAGTTACCATTCAATCAGGTGCTTCATTTTTTGATAGTGCAGAAGCGTTTGGAATGGTTAGGAGGGGACATCTCGATTTAACGATTCTTGGCGCACTTGAAGTGAGTGGAAGAGGAGATATCGCAAATTGGATCGTACCTGGAAAACGAGTGCCTGGCATGGGTGGGGCTATTGATCTCGCTCAAAAAGCTAAAAAGGTGATTGTATTAATGAGTCATACAACAAAAGATGGGCAGCCCAAAATTGTCAAAGAATGTTCTCTCCCTTTGACGGTAAAAGAAGGTGCACACATAATTATTACAGAGAGAGCTGTTATGCGAATTGATCAGGGAGAGCTTTTTCTTCTCGAAGTGATGCCTGGTTATTCTGTTGAAGATGTGTTAGGCGCTACTGAAGCGGTTGTAAATGTTGATCATGTGGGGAGGCGGACCTCATGAAAGAAGAAATAAACAAATGGATGATGCTTCATCGGGACTATGGGATAGAAATGCTTCAACGCTTTGTTCGTTGTGATAGCGTGCAAGGAAACGAGGCAAATGTGCAAGACCTTGTTCAGTCAGAACTTCATCAACTCGGAATGAAAATAGATCGGTTTACTCCTGGAGACGAAACCCTTAATCATCGTGCATTTTGTGCGAATCGAACAGATTTTACACAAAGCCCTAATGTTGTAGGTGTGTGGAAAGGTAAGGGAGGTGGTCGTTCACTTATTTTGAACGGTCATATTGACGTTGTCCCCCCTGGAAATAGAAGTGACTGGGAGTTAGAACCTTATAGCGGGGAAGTAAAGAACGGCAGGCTGTACGGTAGAGGGGCAACCGATATGAAAGGCGGAAATACGGCGATGCTTCTTGCCTTAAAATGCCTTAAAGATTTGGAGCTTCCTCTAAATGGCGATCTGATCTTTGAAAGCGTAGTGGAAGAAGAAAGTGGGGGAACAGGTACACTTGCGGCAATTGAACGAGGTTACCGTGCTGATGCCGCTCTTATTCCAGAGCCGACGAAGATGAAAGTGTTCCCTAAGCAGCAGGGATCAATGTGGTTTCGTATCACCGTATCAGGGCGCGGTGCACACGGTGGTACGCGTTATGAAGGAGTATCTGCTCTCGAGAAAAGCCTTTCGGTGATTAAAGCCATCCAATTATTAGAGGAACAGCGCAATAATCGAATTACAGACTCTTTATATGAAAACATTCCGATCCCTGTTCCGATTAATATAGGAAAAATTTCAGGTGGAGATTGGCCATCCTCTGTTCCAGATCAAGTAGTTTTAGAAGGAAGAATGGGGGTGATTCCTGGAGAAGAGCTTGATGACGCAAAGCTTGACATGCGCCGTGCCCTAGAAGCTATTGAAGATGATTGGCTAAAGGATCATCCAGTAGAGATCGAGTGGTTTGGAGCAAGATGGCTGCCTGGAGAAGTTGATGAAGATCATCCGCTAGTGGGCGTAATTCGCCGTCATTACGAAGAAGTCACAGGGAAAGATCTCGTTATCGAAGCTTCTCCTTGGGGGACAGATGGGGGATTGCTACAAGAAGAAGGGAATACGCCATCGATTATTTTCGGTCCAGGAGAGACAGCGGTAGCACATTTTGCAAATGAATACATTGAAATTGATCAAATGATGCTTGCAGCAGAACTTTTTGTGCACATCATTCTAGAATGGTGTGGCCAGCATAAGTAGGAGCGGCTATGCCGTTCTTTTTCATGTGGTTCTTTCACTTTGTTTTTCTAATATAGCTTACCTTTAGGAAGGAGTTTACAAAAGAAAGAAGAACTACTGATTTAAGACATGAATGAGGGGGAGGTTAATGGGAAATAAGCGAATTGAAGCGGTTGAGCATTTTTATAAAGGGAGCGATTATGTCTTTACCTGTACGTTTGATACATTTAATGAACGCATTCGTATTGATGTTTATGATGGAAGCGTCCAAGCAGTTATCGCTCATATTCAAGAAGTGTTTACGAGCGAATATTCAAAGTGCATTGTAAAAGTAAAAAGTGAAGATGTTTCCTCCTTTCTTTCAATTGGCTATACCTACGAAGGGAAGATTCGTTTCTATTTTTCTGGTAGTGATGCTCATCTCATGACGAAGTATCGAGCGAATTGGCGTCGAAATAGTGAGTCTTGGGTAGATGAAGACAAGTTATTAAAGGCTGTACAAAACAAACCTCTTACTTCTCTCAAAGGAAACCCTCCTATGCGGATTGGAATTGAAAGTGATGCTGAAGCGCTAGCCAAATTATATCAAACTGTGTTTTCGGTCTACCCAACCCCAATGGATGATCCTAGTTACATTAAGAAAGCTATGAAGAGTGACACGATTTTTTATGTAATGGAAGATCAGGGAATAATCAAAAGTGCCGCCTCAGCTGAAGTGAATCGTACGTATAGAAATGCCGAGATGACGGATTGCGCAACCCTTCCTGAGTATAGGAAAGGTGGAACGATGCGTCACTTAATTCTTGCTTTAGAAACGGAGTTGTTAAAGCAAGAGGTGTACTACGCTTACTCGATCGCGAGGAGTCTTTCTTTTGGAATGAATGCTGTATTTCATCAGCTTCACTATGAATATGGTGGGCGTCTTGTAAACAATGTAAAGATCTATAAAGATTGGGAAAATATGAATCTATGGAGTAAAAAGCTTCTAGGTAGTGCCGGAAAATCAGCACAGATAGATGAAAATTCGGCATAAAGGAGGACGTCTATGAGAGAAACGATTCCACTTACGGATGGAATGTTTGAAGCGATCCTAGAAAGTATTGATGAAGGGATTCATGTCGTTGATAACAGAGGGATGACGATCTATTATAATGAAATTGCTGCTAAGCACGACGGATTGCAAGTAGGCGATGTGTTAGGAACGCACTATTTAGAAGCTTTTCCATCACTCTCCAAAGAAACGAGCACACTATCTCATGTGTTAACGACAAGAAAGCCAATTTTTAATAAAGATCAAACTTACAGAAATATGAAGGGACACTTGATCTCGACGATTAATACGACACTGCCTATCGTTGTGAATGGGCACTTAGAAGGAGCTGTGGAAATTGCTCGAGATCTTTCGCGTATCAAAATATTGTCTGATAAGGTAATGGAATTACAATCTAAAATAAATCGAAAGACGGTCAAGGAGTTCGACAACGGCACTATCTATACATTTGAGCACATTCTAACGAACGATCCCGTTTTTATAAAGGTAAAGGACCGAGCCCAAAAAGCTGCCGTTCTTCATTCTCCAGTTCTTGTCTATGGTGAGACTGGCACTGGAAAAGAACTCCTTGTTCAAGCAATTCATAATGCTTCTAAGCGGGTGGGGCCATTTATTGCACAAAATTGCGCCGCCTTACCTGCATCGATTCTTGAGTCGATTCTTTTTGGTACGTCAAAAGGAAGCTTTACAGGTGCTGAGGAGCGTGAAGGATTATTCGAACTAGCTAATGGCGGTACTCTTTTTCTTGATGAGATTAATTCGATGCCCATTGATGTACAAGCAAAATTGCTTCGGGTTTTAGAGGATGGTGTCATCCGGCGAGTTGGAGCAGGAAAGACGAGAAAAGTGGATGTCCGAATCATAGCTGCAATGAATGAAGAACCGGAATCTGCTCTTGAGGCAAAGAGGCTTCGTGTTGATTTGTTTTACCGTTTGAATGTTATTTATCTTAGATTACCACCTCTTCGAGAACGAAAAGAGGATATTTCTAATCTCATTGCTCATTTTATTAAGAAATACAACGATAAATTTCATAAAAACATAAGAGGAGTCGATCAGAAGTCGGCAACGCTGCTCTCTTCGCGTCACTGGCATGGAAATGTTCGGGAGCTTGAGCATGTGATTCAATCGGCCATGAATTTCGCAGAAGGACATACATTAACCTTCGACGATTTTGAGGTGCTTCTTCCAGAAAATCAATCTCGTGTAACGGCACCACTCCGCGACGTTTTGTTAAAAACAGAATATGATTTAATAAAACAAGCCATGAATGTCAGCCAGGGTAATGTGAAAAAAGCTGCAGAGCAGTTAGGCATCCCCAGACAAACATTACAATATAAACTTTCTAAACACCCACTAAGCCAGAGTGCCGAATATTGAGCACAGCTGGCTTTTTATTGTGGAAATAAATGAAGGGAGTGGATAAGTAGGGATCTTAGTTGTAACCGTAATAGACTTATCTTATAAGCGTCTTGATCCCACGATAAACCAAAAAGTAGGCTTTTTTGAAGAATTAATGGAGCTGGCACGCTACTTGCATAGTATAGGAGTAGATTATCTGAAGGGGGAATGTATTGTGCTGATGCAACTGTATAAGCCAACTCGGAATTGGAAGGATATTGAACTTTGGAAGGATGTCACGGAAGACCAATGGAATGATTGGATTTGGCAGCTTACTAATACGATTCGAACGCTTGATGACTTGAAGAAAGTAGTGAACTTAACACCTGACGAGGAAGAAGGTGTGAAGATCGCAACGAAAACCATTCCACTTAACATCACGCCATACTATGCTTCCTTAATGAATCCGGATGATCCGCGCTGTCCGGTTCGCATGCAATCAGTCCCTATTTCGCAAGAGATGTATAAAACGAAATATGATCTCGAAGATCCTCTTCATGAAGATGAGGATTCCCCAGTGCCTGGATTAACGCATAGATATCCTGATCGCGTTCTTTTCCTAGTTACAAATCAGTGTTCGATGTACTGCAGGTATTGTACTAGGAGACGCTTTTCAGGGCAAATCGGAATGGGGGTTCCAAAAAAACAGCTTGATGAAGCCATAAGCTATATTTCAAGAACCCCTGAAGTGAGAGATGTCCTTATTTCTGGAGGAGATGGGCTACTTATCAATGATAAGATTCTTGAATATGTGCTCAAGAACTTACGAGCGATTCCACATGTTGAAATTATTCGAATCGGAACGAGAGCCCCGGTTGTGTTTCCTCAGCGAATTACAGAGGATTTATGTAACATTTTAAAGAAATACCATCCTGTCTGGCTGAACACGCACTTTAATACAAGTATTGAAATTACAGAAGAATCGAAGAAGGCATGTGAAATGCTGGCAGATGCCGGCGTTCCTGTTGGAAATCAAGCGGTTATTCTTGCAGGGATCAATGATAGCGTACCGATTATGAAGAAGCTGATGCATGACCTTGTGAAAATTAGGGTGAGGCCATATTACATTTATCAGTGTGATTTATCTGAGGGGATTGGGCATTTTCGTGCACCGGTTTCTAAAGGATTGGAAATCATTGAAGGATTAAGGGGACATACGTCAGGATATGCCGTACCGACTTTTGTAGTTGATGCCCCTGGAGGCGGTGGAAAAATAGCCCTTCAGCCAAATTACATGATTTCCCAAAGTGCAGATAAAGTTATTTTACGAAACTTTGAAGGGGTTATTACTTCTTACCCTGAGCCGGAAAATTATACTCCTGGTACGGCTGATACGTACTTTAACCAGGTTTATGAAATGGAGAAAAAACCTGCTATCGGCATTCATTCCTTAATGACAGATGAGCGGTTTAATCTTGTTCCAGAAGGCATTCAGCGGTTTAGTCGAAGATCTCAATACGAAAAGGACGCAACACATAGCTCGCTAAAAGATAAGCGCGATAAAAGAGATGTTATGAAGGAAAAGAAATTTAACGCAGAGCAGGAGAAATACAAAGGTAATGATAAAGGAGAGGAAACCGTATGATCTGTAAATGGTGTGAACAGGAGGGAGCTTTTGAGACGCTTGATAAAGGTTACTGGGAATTACCTGATGGATCGAGAGCGGTCGAAATTAGTGATTTGCCCTCGGTTCAATGCGGTTATTGCGGGATGTGCTATCAGACAGATGAATTAGTTGGAGACGTGGAGGAGCAATTGATGCTAATCGATACGGCAAAACTACCCTCCTCCTTTTCGTATAAAGAATTAATGAGTCAAGAAAGACTCTTAAAGAAAAATTATTTTGATCTTGATCGTTACCCGCTCTAATCCTTGAGTTAATAGCATTTTCTCTTGAAAAGAAAACAAGTAAAAAAAGTTATATCGGAATATTCTGAAAAATATTGATATTTTGACGATTCCCTCGTATAATAGAAAAAAGAGCTTCAGAGGGGGGAGAGCTAGCATGAACAATCATCATAAGTCGTATAAAGACAATATGAAACAACGTGCTATGAAAAAGAAACAGGAACAGGAAACGTTTGAGTTGGAATTGTACGCCCAATTGATCCTTGATGAAGCCGTGTTTACTTTCCAGGAAAAACGTTACCAACAATCCATTGATCAAGCTCTCGACAGAGGAGACAAAAAAGCATTTCAAGAAGCATCCAAGCAGTATGTAGCGTTTCTTCGTTCTTACAAACAGGAGCTTCATTTCGACTGAATAGAATGAGGCCAATCTGGCACAAACTAGAGAGGAAGTACTTCTAAAGGAGTGTCACGATGGGCAGACAGAAAAAAGGAAACCCCAATGCACAGCGTAATAATAATGCAAAACAACAAAAAGCAAAAGCGATGCCATCCTATGCAGAGATGGAAGCAGAAAAGCTGAAAAATCCGCAAGAATAAAAGAAGGAGCCTTCATTAAAAAGGCTCCTTCTTTTATTGTGATCATTTTGTTATTTCGTTTATGTTACCATAAGAAAAGAAAATGGTTTATAGGGTGAAAGGAAGATCAAATATATGGGCCGATTAGTATTAATTGATGGATTTAATTTATTAAGTAGAGGTTATTTTGCGACAGCCTATGGAAAGTCTGAAGACCAGCTTTCGCAAACGCCTGAAGGGTTATATACGAATGCTTTAAGGGTGAAGCTGCAAAAAATCATTTCTCTTGTAAAGGAGTATGAACCGACGCATTTTGTTGTTACATGGGATGTGAAACGGAATGAAGTAAAGCGTAAAGCGCTCTATGAAGAATATAAAGGAACGAGGGAAGATTTACCAGGTCCTCTTATTCAGCAATATGAAACGGCTGTGAATTTGTTTAAGGCAACAGGAATCCCGCAGATAAGTGTAGAAGGATTTGAAGCAGATGATGTAATGGGAACACTCTCCGACCGGTGGACAAAAGAAGGTCTGGGTGATTGTTACATTTATAGTAATGATCGGGATCTTCTTCAGCTTCTGAATCCTTCTGTTTCACAAATTATTGCGATTCGCAAAGAAGGCGATAGGGTATACACAGAAGAGCATTTCAAAACAGAGTATGGAATTACACCCGATCAGTGGATTGATGTGAAAGCATTACT
The DNA here is from genome assembly GCF_056173695.1 of Anaerobacillus sp. 63XJN7_5_ISO-PGPR-S23-430. Taxonomy (NCBI): domain Bacteria; kingdom Bacillati; phylum Bacillota; class Bacilli; order Caryophanales; family Bacillaceae; genus Anaerobacillus; species Anaerobacillus sp. 63XJN7_5_ISO-PGPR-S23-430. Next base: position 1,985,888 of record NZ_CM149686.1, read on the forward strand.
TGGAGATAAGAGTGATAACATTCCAGGTGTTGCCGGAGTAGGGGACAAGGCTGCTTTACCGCTAATTCAGCAATATGGTTCCGTTCAAGGGGTATATGAGAACATTAGCGAACTAGACAGTAAATTTAATCGGTATCGTAAAAAGCTTATAGATGGCGAGGAGTTCGCGAAATTAAGTCTTGAACTTGTGACAATTGAGCGCGCGATTCCTGATCTTGATGATTATTCGTTTGCTAATTGCAGGTTAGATATGGATTTAGATCGGTTTAAAGATGAGCTGGATCATCTCGGATTGAGAATCCGCATGTAGAAATAATGGTTGGTTAACAAATCCTAAATAAAAAAAGCGCCTTGGATTGAAAAGGCGCTCATTTTAATTAGGATTTGATAGAAGATAAGGACGTTTTTATCATTTGTTTTGCTGAATCGCTTTTCGCGCTAGCTCGTCAGCCATTTTATTTTTTGAGCTTGGGATCCATTTAATGAAACAAAGGTCGAATTGATCAACTAACGCCAAGCATCGAATTAAGTAGGGTTGATAACCTTTGTTTTTGACATATCTGCCGTCGACTGCGCTACTGACTAGCTGTGAATCTGTCCGAACGGAGATTGTGCGGAACTGTTTATCTATACAAAGCGTAAGAGCGTGAATTAACGCTTCAAATTCTGCTTCATGGTTTGTGAGCGTGCCAAGCGGGAGAGAAGATCGAATGACACTTCCTTCTGCTTTAACGAAAACACCTGCTCCAGAGGGACCAGGGTTACCTGCGCTTGCTCCATCTACATACACTTCAATCATGTGCCTTTCCTCCCCTGTGGGCTGGTCTTGTTGTATTTTATCATAATCATGTTCGTAGAGAGAAGACATACATTTAAGGTAAAAGGAGAAAACTGTTAAGAAGGGACTGTGTGTAGGAGTGAAAAGTATGAAAAAGAAAGAAGTTATGATGGAAGTAGGGTTAATCCTAGATACATATTGTCAGGATTGCTTGCTCAAAAGAGTCAATCAACATGATTACGGTAAATGTCATGCCCAAAAGTTTTGTATTACCGAATGTACAGTTGGAGAAGAATTGAAGCAATTAGGTAAACATTTGACATAGGGAGGGCATAGTCATGGATGTTATAGTGAAATGGAAATACAAAACGCCAAGAGGCCTTTCCTCCTGGATGACGTCAGACGAAGTGCCATTTAATGAAGCGCTTCTTTTGGCACGTGATATTGCTAAAACTGGTCGATCCATCGACCTTTACTTTCTTGATAATAGGGGAACGAAATGGTCTGTTAAGGAATTGGAAACATACATGACCAAAAAACAAGAGCGACCAGCTTCAATTGAGGTTATTTTCGACGGTAGTTTTGATAAAGAAACAAAGAAGGCTGGATGCGGAGCGGTTATTTATTATTATGAGGGTAGGCAGAGAAAACGCATACGAATAAATAAAGCGATGGATTATCTTGAAAATAATAATGAGGCCGAATATGCATCGTTATGGTTAGGTCTTCAAGAAATAAAATCAATCGATGTTGAGGATACAGAGATCCTCATCAAAGGTGATTCCCAGGTGGTGATTAACCAGCTTGGAGGAGAATGGGCCGTGTATGAACCACTCTTAACGAGGTGGATGGATCGCATTGAAGATACGCTACGTGATCTTAGACTTCAACCTGTGTACAAGCATATTTCTCGCGAAGAGAATAAAGAGGCGCATCGTTTAGCCAAACAAGCGCTTAAGGGTACAGAAATTAGTAGTTCCATTGAAGTTGATAACGAATAAGAGAAGCAGCGCAATGCTGCTTCTCTTATTCGTTTGCTTCTCTTAACTGCGTTTCACATTTTTCGATTAATTCACTAGAAAATTCATAGAACTGTTCATTCGTTCCCGATTTATGTGAGAGCGCTTGTTGGAACTGTTCTTTCGCTTGATTTATCGCATCCTGTGCCGCTTGTAACTGGTTACCATTCATGCTTTTCGTTGCCTGGCCGACGAGGTGCTGAGCTGATTTAATGGACATTTCAATTTGTTGCAAATCAGAATATGGTTCTGACATACTATCCCACCTTTACGATTCATTCAAGAATAGTATGACCATGAGTCTGCTTTTTAAACCAAAGGGTTTATCGTGATTTAGCGTCTATCTCATCGGAAAATGACATGAAAAAAGGAACTGATGATTTCATCAGTTCCTTTTGAAAATTATATTTTAGAGTTTGTTTACGTTAGCAGCTTGAGGTCCGCGATTTCCTTCAACGATTTCGAAAGAAACGTCTTGGCCTTCTTCAAGTGTTTTGAAACCTTCATCATTGATTGCTGAGAAGTGTACGAATACATCGTCAGCTCCGTCGATTTCGATGAAACCGAATCCTTTTTCTGCATTAAACCATTTTACTTTACCGTTTTGCATGTTTGTTCCTCCTAAAAGCTTAGCACAATCTTTGTGCACTTTAAAATTCAACCATTCACTGGAACATTGAATAAGAGATATTCGATGTGTACGAGATTAGTGCACGAAAAATCGAAATCAAAGTCTCAATCAAATATCCTATGTGATAAATGGTTAACTACAATATAACGTCTCATTAGAAAAATGTCAAGACTATCAACTGATTAAAACATAATCCTTAACGGGAAGAATAAAGTTGGGTAAGATGGAAATTGGAAAGATGCATTCTTACATATGGAGGGGTTCTATGAAGCCGGAAGTAAAATTCAAAAGTGATATTGATATTGCACAGGAATCTAAGATGACTCGCATCTCTACAATTGCCGAGCAGCTAGGATTATATGAGAATGAATGGGAACCTTATGGTCATTATAAAGCAAAGATTTCATTAAATGCGATGAAACGTTTGAATGAAAAGCCCTCTGGAAAAGTCGTCCTTGTAACAGCGATCAATCCTACTCCTGCAGGGGAAGGGAAAAGCACTGTAACAGTTGGTTTAGCGCAGGCATTAAATCGAATCGGTGAAAAAGCCATCGTTGCCATGAGAGAACCTTCACTTGGTCCGAGTATGGGGATTAAAGGAGGTGCAGCTGGAGGTGGTTATTCGCAAGTAATGCCGATGGAAGATATTAACCTCCATTTTACTGGAGATTTACATGCGATAACGTCTGCACATAATGCTTTATCTGCTCTTATCGATAACCATATTCATCAAGGAAATGAAATTGGTTTTGATACGAGGCGTGTCACTTGGAAGCGCGTTGTGGATTTAAATGACCGAGCATTACGTAATGTCATTGTTGGTCTAGGCGGCCCTACACAAGGTGTACCTCGTGAAGATGGGTTTGATATTACAGTAGCCTCTGAAATCATGGCGATTCTATGTCTAGCTTCAGACATAACTGATTTAAAGAAACGTCTTTCATCAATTGTAGTAGGATATAGCATGTCAAAAGAGCCGATTACTGTTGGGGATTTAGGTGTAGAGGGAGCGATTACACTTCTTTTAAAAGATGCGATGAATCCGAATCTTGTTCAAACGTTGGAGAATACTCCAGCCCTAATCCACGGTGGCCCTTTTGCTAATATTGCTCATGGATGTAACAGCGTGGCAGCAACCAAAATGGCGCAAAAGCTTTCTGACTATGTGATTACTGAAGCAGGATTTGGGGCTGATCTCGGAGCTGAAAAGTTTTTCGATATTAAAACTAGAGCTGGCGATATTGATCCTGCAGCAACCGTAATTGTAGCAACCATTCGAGCCCTTAAAATGCATGGCGGAGTACCAAAAGATAACCTAAAAAAAGAAGATGTTGGTGCGCTAAAAGCTGGACTATCAAATCTGGAACAGCATGTCTCTTCAATAAAAAAATTTGGTGTACCATATGTTGTTGCCATTAATCGGTTTCTAACAGACACGGATCTAGAAATGAATACTCTCTTAGAATGGTGTAAAGAAAATGATATCCCTGTAGCGCTAACAGATGTATGGGCACGAGGAGGAGAAGGCGGCGTAGAGCTCGCAGAAACGTTATTAAACGAAATGGAACGAACTGAAAATCAGTTTAAGCCTCTTTATGATCTTGATTGTTCAATGACTGAGAAAATCGAAACGATCGCTAAAGAAATTTACGGTGCTTCGGGGATAGAATTGTCCTCTAAAGCTAAGAAACAAATGAAAGAATTCGAAGAAAATGGTTGGGGGAAACTTCCTGTTTGTATGGCAAAAACACAATATTCTCTTTCGGATGACCCTTCGTTACTCGGAAGACCTTCTGGCTTTACGATAACCATTCGCGAATTCCGTCCTTCCATTGGAGCCGGATTTATCGTAGCATTAACCGGGAACGTAATGACGATGCCTGGATTACCTAAAAAACCAGCGGCCCTTAACATGGATGTTTCTGAAGACGGAACAGCAATTGGGCTTTTCTAGAAAGAGTGGATATACGATGTCGAATACAGCTTTAACAAAAAAATTAATACGTGATTCAAGAACGACCAAATCAAGCTTCGTACTACCTTCTGACACAAATACACATGGAACCTTGTTTGGTGGAAAGCTAATGTCTTACATAGATGACATTGCTGCCATAGCTGCATCTAAGCACGCTAGATCAGCAGTAGTTACTGCATCAGCTGACTCAATTGATTTCCTTAGTCCTATTCGTGAAGGTGAAGTAGTCAGCTTAGAGGCCTATGTAAGTTGGACACACAATACTTCAATGGAAGTGTTTGTGAAAATATTTGCCGAAAATGTGTTAACAGGAAGAAAGAAAGTGTGCGCAACGTCCTTCTTAACTTTCGTTGCTCTAGATGAAGAGAGTATACCTGCAAGAGTGCCTGAAGCAATGCCTGAGACAGAAGAAGAAAGATTTGTGAATGATGGTGGACTAGAGCGTATGAAGGCAAGAAAAGCGAGAAGAAAACACTCGCAAACATTAGCCAGTGAATTTGGTTCATTTTCTTAAGAAATAAGCTGCTTTTACTTAAATTATCGATTGTGTCTCATTCGACTGGTTATCAAAGAGCATGAATGAGCTAAAAATCAACTGCGTTAAACATAGCTAAAAAAGATCTGCAAATATGCAGATCTCATGTTTCAAACCCGAGAATAAAATTGTTTTGCCGATCCTGAATTTGCTGTTGCGCTCGATTAAGGGCGTCACGCTGTTCAGGATTTGCACTGTGAATCATTTTATCTAATTCTCCGGACATTCGCTCAAGTAATTGCTGTGTTTCAGTATAGCTATTATCAGTAATGGCTGATTGCTGTTTGGTAGCAAGCTGAAGCTGTTCATCGGCATATTCAACTAGCTCATGAGCGTTTTTTAACATTTCCTCTAGTTTTCGGTATGTGGACAATGTGCACATCTCCTTTTCGTAATTGGTCACGATTAGTATTGACAGGAAAGACACTTTTATGAGAAACAAGGGGAAATTCCGGCTGTGGAAGTGATATACTAAGACAAGCAAAAAGAAAGGCGTGAATCAAGTTGGCAAGTGAATTATATGCAGGAGAAATGGCGACGCTACGTGTCGCACGTATACAAGAATACGGATATTTTCTAACAAATGGATTCGAAGACGTTATGCTTCATAAAAAAGAAGCTAAAAATAACTATGAAGAAAATGATGAAGTTGAGGTGTTTTTGTACCATGATCATCAGGGGAGACTTTCAGCAACTGAAACAATACCAACTGTTACAGTTGATTCTTTTTCGATTCTAAAGGTCGTAGAAGTGAAAAGAAGCCTTGGGGTTTTTGTTGATATTGGTATTCAAAAGGACATGTTGTTATCAAAAGATGATTTACCTTATGATTGGGCAACTTGGCCAGCAATTGGTGATGAATTGTATTGCGGACTAAAGCTCGATAAAAAGCAGCGTCTATTTGCAGATTTAAGTAAATTTGAAGAAATACAGGAGCTTTCTAAATCAGCACCGGCAGAATGTAAAAATGATGAAGTAGAAGGCCTGGTTTTTCGCTTTCTAGAAGACGGTGTTTCAATTTTAACCAATGAAGGATATCTTGCTTATCTTCATAAGGATGAGATGAAGGATCAAGTGAGACTTGGCCAGCGTCTTACAGTGAGGATCACGTTTGTTAGAGAAGATGGACGTATAAATGTATCCACAAGACCACTTGTTAAAGAAGCAAGACTTGAGGACTCTGAACGTTTAGTTGCTTATATGCAAGAGCGTGACAATCGGATGCCATATACAGACAAAAGTGATCCAGAAGCCATAAAGAGTGAGTTTAACATCAGTAAAGCTGCTTTTAAGCGAGCTATGGGGAAACTTATTAAAGAAAAGAAAATTGAACAAAAAGACGGTGTAACGTTCCTTAGAACGTAATATGACATCTTTTTCTTCGTGTAATGGGTGCTTACGAGCGGATACTATATGTAAGCTCCTAGAAAGGGGGCATGTCATTGGACATTACTGACTATGACAAAGCTCTATATTACACACATCATTGTGCTTGCATTGAATTAAGTATCCTGATGATGAAGACAGAAGACGATATTCTTTCGAAGCGAATTGAGCATTTTGTTCATGCGTTTATACGTGAAACTGAATTTTTGAAGGTGAAAGAAGCGCGAGACACACTTCTTACCTATATAGACTATGTGTATCGAATGGAACCTGAAATGAGCGATATGACAGCAATAAATCAGACTTTTGACTGACCCTAAACTACCCGGGTCAGTTTTTTTTTGTGGCATAAAAAGGTTTAAAATTGTCGAATAGGGTATAATTGTAGTAAAAAATAAGGAGCAGGTGAGAAATATGAATCAACAGCAGCTGCACAGTGTACTTGAAAGCATGCGATTACCCAATGGAGCTTATGTTGCAAGTACATCCGATGATTACGACTACGTTTGGATCAGAGATGTATGCTATGCGGTTATGCCATATTTAAATTCAAAGTGTTCACGATATGAAAAAGCTTATCATGCGCTGCTCACATTATTGAGAAAGTATGAATGGAAAATCGATATTCATACGGAGCAGAAACCACATTACTTACATGAATACATTCATGCCAGATACACAAGAGATCTTGAAGAAATTCCTGTTGAATGGGGTCATGCACAAAATGATGCAATAGGAATATTGCTGTTTGGTATAGGACAAGGAATTCAAAATGGAAAGCCTATGCTAAGGGACAAAGTCGATCATCGCATCGTTCAGAAGCTTGTCGACTACTTAGAATGTCTAGAATACTGGAAAAGCCCAGACAACGGCATGTGGGAAGAAAATGTAGAAGTTCATGCATCAAGTGTCGGAGCATGTGTTGCAGGATTAAAAGCAGTAAATACGCTCGTTAATGTTCCCTCTTATATGATTGAAAAGGGTCAGGAAGTCCTAAATGAACTTCTGCCTTGTGAGAGCGAAACGAAAGAAGCCGATTTAGCGCTATTATCCTTAATTTATCCTTTAAATGTTGTAACAAGAGAACAAGCCATTCAAATTGTAGATCGTATCACGGGACAACTCGAGCGAAAACGCGGAGTTATTCGTTATGAAAACGATGTTTATTATAATGAAGGTAGTGAAGCAGAGTGGTGCTTCGGATTTCCTTGGCTCGGTTTATGTTATGAGCAGCTGGGTGAACTAGATAAAATGAATGAATATTGGACGAAAACCATGAGTATTACACCTGAAAGTGGTAAAATCCCAGAACTTTATATTGGTGGTACTGATATTCCAAATAAAAACACTCCCCTTGCATGGTCTATTTCGATGGCATACCAGCTACAGGTTCGAATGAACGAAATGCAAGAGAATGTATCATAACTTAAAAAAGTTTTTTTCAAAAATGATATGTTCGCTTATATTGTTGCTCATTCGATTGAAACGTTCATTAATATAGCCATTCTAAAGGTTGCGGTTTATCCGCAACCTTTTTTCTATGAGATATGAATCAAAAAGCATTTTTTATGAAATATTATTCCGTTATTTGTCGAAAAAAGCATGTATTTTTCGACAAATATTTTTTTTGAAGGAATGACCATATTACATGTCGAATCTTTAGGATGTAGAGGATAACTATGGTGGAATCCCTATATTTATCAATGAGAGCGAGGTGCCGCAATGACTGTATCGATGCCGACAGATTACGATCGGTATTTATTTCATCAGGGAAATTTATTTCAGGCTTATCGTTCAATGGGCGCCCATTTAAGGGAAGAAGACGGACGATTTGGAGTCAGGTTTACAGTCTGGGCTCCTCACGCTGCAGCCGTATCTGTAACAGGGAATTTTAATCAATGGGATCCCACATCGCATCGAATGGAGAAAATCGAAGAGTCCGGTCTCTGGTCGTTATTTGTAGAAGATCTATCAGAAGACGAACTCTACAAGTATGCTGTCGAAACAGGTGCAGGCGAGATTCTAATGAAATCTGATCCGTATGCATTTTATTCAGAGTTAAAACCGAAGACAGCATCTATTGTTAAAAAAGTCGATGAGTATGATTGGCAAGATGCAAAATGGATGAACAAAAGAAAGAAAACGGCTCCTTATGATAGCCCGCTGTCGATTTATGAAGTTCATCCAGGGTCCTGGCGTAGAAAAGAGGACGGCTCTTATTATTCTTATCGGGATCTTATGGACGAGCTCATTCCTTACGTAAAGGAACTCGGTTACACGCACATTGAACTAATGCCCGTTATGGAGCATCCTTTTGATCGATCTTGGGGATATCAGATTACCGGCTATTTTTCTGTAACAAGTCGGTTTGGACAACCGGATGATTTAAAAGCATTTATTGATCGATGTCACCAAGAAGACATTGGTGTACTGCTTGATTGGGTACCTGCTCATTTTTGCAAAGATGCGCATGGACTAGGTCAATTTGATGGAGGTCCTGTTTTTGAGCCATCTGATCCCGCTCGTGCTGAGCGACATAATTGGGGAACGTACAATTTTGATTATAGTAAACCAGAAGTTGTCAGTTTTCTTATTTCAAATGCGTTGTTCTGGTTTGACTACTACCATATAGATGGTTTAAGAGTGGATGCTGTATCACAGATGTTACTTTATCATCATGACCATGAAAGTGGTGGCGTTGAAGGCGAGAACTCTGCAGCCAAGGAATTCATTCAGAAACTAAATCGGACGGTATTTGAACAATACCCGAATGTGCTGATGATGGCAGAAGAATCAACCGACTACCCGCTTGTAAGTGCTCCGATCCATGAAGGTGGGCTCGGCTTCAATTATAAATGGAACATGGGATGGATGAATGACGTACTGAAGTATATGGAGCTCCATATGGATGATCGAAAGCATCATCACAATTTATTAACTTTTTCGTTTTTTTACGCTTTTTCTGAGAATTATCTTCTTCCTCTTTCTCATGATGAGGTCGTACATGGGAAGAAGTCATTGTTGAATAAAATGCCAGGTGATTATTGGCAGAAGTTTGCCAATCTTCGAACGCTTTACGGGTACATGATGGCTCATCCAGGAAAGAAACTGCTTTTTATGGGTGGAGAATTTGGTCAGTACGATGAATGGAAAGATTTATCTGAACTAGACTGGATGGTTTTGGACTATGACATGCATAGTAAGGTGAATGCCTATGTAAAAGATTTGAACCACTTTTACCTTGATTCAAGGGCCATGTGGCGAATTGATCATGAATCAGAAGGATTTGAATGGATTGATGCGAACGATAACTCACAGTCCGTTCTAACGTTTATGAGAAAAGGAAAAGCGAAGGGCGATTGTGATATCGCCATCATTAATTTTTCTCCTAATGTCTACTATGATTATCGCATTGGTGTTCCATCTTCCGGTACTTATATCGAAATGTTTAATAGCGATCAAGAAAAGTATGGTGGTTCAGGTCAACTTAACGCAGAAATCTTACAAAGCGATAGAAAACCGTATCACAATCAGCCTTGTAGTCTAATGCTTAAAGTACCACCACTTGGAATTGTTATTCTCGGCAAAAAAAATAAAAGCAACCTTGAAAGGAGAAATCGCTATGTCTAAAAAGCGTTGTGTCGCTATGCTACTTGCAGGAGGTCAAGGGACAAGACTTGGAAAGTTAACAACACGTCTTGCTAAGCCAGCAGTCCCGTTCGGAGGGAAATACCGTATTATTGATTTCACCCTCAGTAACTGTAGTAATTCAGGAATTGATACGGTAGGGGTTCTGACGCAATATCAGCCTTACATATTGAATTCGTATATTGGAATCGGGAGTTCTTGGGACCTTGACCGAAAAAATGGAGGTGTATCTGTTCTACCACCATATATGGGACAAAAAGGTGGCGAATGGTATCGCGGCACAGCGAATGCGATTTACCAGAACATGTACTACATTAAACAATATGATCCTGAGTATGTTCTAGTTATTTCAGGTGACCACATCTATAAAATGGATTACTCTGAAATGTTGGATTACCATGAACAGCGCAATGCAGATGCCACAATTGCTGTGCTTGAAGTGCCATGGCATGAAGCAAGTCGCTTCGGAATCATGAACACGGATGATGAAGATCGTATTGTCGAGTTTCAAGAAAAGCCTGCTGAACCGAAAACTAACCTTGCCTCTATGGGGATTTACATTTTTAACTGGAAAGCGCTTGAGAAATATTTAACCGAAGATGAGCAAAAGTCAGATTCATCAAATGACTTTGGTAAAGATATCATTCCGGCTATGATTGAAGATGAAAAGAACGTTTTCGCATATTCGTTCAACGGTTATTGGAAAGACGTTGGTACGTTACAAAGTTTATGGGAAGCCAATATGGATTTACTTGATGATGATCCAAGCTTAATTCTAAATGATCCTGCCTGGAAAATTTATTCAGTTAACCCGAACCAACCACCTCAATATATCGCACCTCAAGCAAAGGTAACGCGTTCTCTTGTTAATGAAGGATGTGTTGTATATGGAGAAGTGTATCGTTCCGTATTGTTCTATGGTGTGCATGTTGGCCTTGGAAGCACAATTAAAAATTCGATCATAATGCCAAATGTGAAAATTGGCGCGAATGTAACGATTGAGAACGCTATCGTAGAAAGTGGAACGGTAGTAGAAGATGGCATGACACTAGGATCAAGCGATGGTTCGATCTCGTTAATTGCAGATGGCGAAATTGTATCGGTACCAAAATAGAGTAGGGGGATGAAACGATGAAAAAAGTAGTAGGAGTTATTAACCTCGTAGATGAAAAGAACACGCTGAGTGAGTTAACCAATCATCGGAGCTTTGCCTCTGTTCCATTTGCAGGGCGGTATCGACTCATTGATTTCTCATTATCGAATTTAACAAACGCAGGAGTGAATACAGTTGCCGTATTCACTCGTGAAAAATACCGTTCTTTATTTGACCATTTAGGATCCGGACGCGAGTGGGATCTAGATCGTCATCAAGGAGGTCTTTTCTTTCAGCCTCCAGCAGATGAAGAGCGCAGAAGCACTGGAGATATTCACTCTTTTCATGAAAACCTTTCCTTTTTCAAAAGAAGCCTTTCCCATTACGTTCTCGTAACAAATGGTCAGCTCGTTTGGAATATTGATTTCGATCAGATTATTGAAGAACATGAATCTCAGAACGCCGATATCACTGTTGTCTACAAGCCGTGTGATGATCCTTATACGAGCGGAAGTCATTACAATGTGCTTTATACAAACGATGATGAGCGCGTTGATCGCTTAAACCTTGGGGTTGAGCCTCTTCCAGGAGATAACGTTTATTTAAACACTTTTCTGATGAAATCTTCTCTTCTCATTTCCCTCGTGGAAGATAGTATTGAATCAGGTAAGCATCAATCAATTAATGAAGCAATTGCCGCAAGTCTGGATCGCTATCATGTGCATGCGCACCATTTCGGTGGATATGTAACATTTATTGATAGTGTTGAAAGCTACTATCGCTATAGCATGGAGATGCTTGATCCAAACGTGACGCAGGAACTATTTTACAATACTGGCCCGATTTATACGAAGGTAAAACACGAATCACCGGCTAAATACCTTGAAAGCTCCACCGTATCGAACTCATTAATCGCAAACGGTTGTACGATATCAGGGACAGTCGAAAATAGTATTTTATTTAGAGGTATCCGCGTTGGAAAAGGGGCTGTGATTCGAAATAGCATTATCATGCAAAAGTGCGAAATTGGTGAAGGAGCCGTTATCGAGAATGTGATTCTTGATAAAGACGTATCCGTTTCGCCTAATGAGACAGTGACTTCTGAAGATCAGCCGAGAGTTATTGCTAAATCCACCGTCATCTAGTAGGAGGAAGTTGAAATGAATGTATTATTTGCCGCTTCTGAAGGTCATCCCTTTATCAAAACAGGGGGATTGGGCGATGTAATAGGCGCCCTTCCAAAGGCCCTTCAAAAGCAGGGAGCGAATGTATCCGTAATTTTACCTAAATATCAAGATATGAATGAAACGTACAAAAGTCAGCTTGAACTGAAAGAAACGATCACAGTTTCTGTAGGTTGGCGCGATAAGTATTGCGGAATTGAAATGCTCAAGCTTGATGGAATTACCTATTATTTCATTGACAATGAGTATTATTTTAAGCGTAGCGGTAGCTATGGTTATTTTGATGATGGAGAACGCTTTTCATTCTTCTGTAAAGCTGTATTAGAAGCGATTCCGTATTTAGAAGAGCAACCGGACATTCTTCATTGTCATGATTGGCAAACAGGGATGATTCCTGTTTTGAAAAAAGCTCATTACCGAAATCATCCTTATTATGAAGGGATGAAAGTGGTATATACCATCCATAACCTTCGTTACCAGGGAGTGTTTCCAAAAACAATCCTTCATGATTTGCTCGACTTAAGTGAACTCCACTTCAATAATGAAGGTGTGGAATTTCATGGGAACGTTAGCTTTATGAAAGGCGGACTGCTTTATGCAGATTATATTACAACGGTAAGTCCTGCCTACGCAGAAGAAATTAAGCAACCATACTTTGGTGAATACTTGGATGGTGTTATGAGAAAAAGAGAAGATGAATTTGTTGGGATTATTAATGGAATTGATACAGAACTTTATGATCCTGCTACAGATACAGCACTTTCTTATTCCTATCACGCAACACATTTACTTAAAGAAAAAAACAAAACAGATCTTCAGAAAAAGCTGGGCTTACAAGTAGGAGAGGGAATACCTGTCCTGGCTCTTATCACAAGACTCGTAGAACAAAAAGGAATCGATCTTTTCTTTAGAGTTCTTCCTCAAATCATGGAGGAAAAGGTTCAGGTTGTCGTTCTTGGAACGGGTGATGAGCACTACGAGCATATGCTGCGAGAGGCTGAAGCTCGTTACCCAGGCAGGTTTAGCGCGAATATTTACTTCGATGACGGGGTTGCTAGACAGCTTTATGCTGCCTCCGATTTATTCCTAATGCCTTCTCAATTTGAGCCATGTGGAATCAGTCAGCTGATTGCTTTAAGATACGGGAGTCTACCGATCGTTCGAGAAACAGGCGGGTTAAAAGACACCGTACTACCTTATAACCAATTTACCGGTGAAGGCCACGGTTTTAGCTTTGCGAACTACAATGCTCACGAAATGCTAGATACAATTAATCTTGCTCTAGATCTTTATCATCATAATGAAATCACATGGAGAAAATTAGTCGTGCGAGCGATGCGTCTTAATTACTCATGGGAAGCTTCATCAGCGAAATACATGAATTTGTACAATAATCTATTAAAGTAACGCTTATATATTCCGATAAGAGAAGCAGGGGAATTATTCCTCTGCTTCATTTTTGATTCGGAAAGTGACCAGGCTTAATTGATGAGTCATTTGAACGAGTCAAAACGTGTGAATTAACGATGATTCTTACCAACTATTACATAGACAGATTATGACTTAGATAGGAGAAAGACCCTTATGTATACATGCTCAAAATGCACCGCGATACCAGATATTCCTTCTTCTGGTTACTTAGAAATCGTTACAGCTGTGCCGCAACTTCAACGAAGTTTAAATGAATTGATGTTCCAAAGTGAATCTTTGAATTCTCTTACAGTCTCCTATCAAAATTCGGAATCCCTGCTTGAAATTTGTCATCGCATCAGTTCTCATTTTAATGATGCGGCAAAACAAATGTTTTTTTGTGGAACGGGAACAGTGGATGAAATAAAGAGCAGCTCAGTTCTTTCATTTCCTCAATTTTATTCAAGGCTCAAACATCCAAATTTCATAGAGGTTATAAGGAATTCTCTCTTTACTAGCCACATGCAGCCCATCATTACGCTTGATAATAATGATATTAAAGGGTATGAACTCTTGATGCGGCCGACTAATGAGCGCTATCCTTTTTATCCAAATGAATTATTCGATATGGCTAGACAATCTGGTCTTCAAGCCTTTCTTGACAGCGCTGCAAGAATTGCTTCTATTAAAATTAGTGCGTCGCATCTTTCAAAAGGCATTAAACGCTTCATTAATTTTCTCCCTTCTTCGATTTATGATCCAGCTCATTGCTTACGAACAACTTTCCAAACTGTTGAAGCGTACAATCTCGATCCAAGAGATTTAGTATTTGAAGTAGTAGAAACTGAAAAGATTGACGAAGTAGATCATTTAAAACAAATCTTTCGCTCATATCAGCAAGAAGGAATGAAAATGGCGCTAGATGATGTAGGCACTGGATACGCTACGAAAGAAATGCTCCTTCAGTTGAAGCCCGACTATGCGAAGATTGATCGCAGTGTTATTTCTCATTGCGATCAAGATTCTGAAAAACAAGAGAAACTGATCGAAATGATTTATCTATCAAAGGAAGAGGGGATTACGTTACTCGCGGAAGGAATTGAACGTAAAGAAGAAGCTGATTTTTGTAGGCAAATGGGAATACCGCTTGGACAAGGCTATTATTTTGGGCGTCCGGCTGAACGACCAATAGATTCAATACAAGTTTAATATTAAAAGAAGGGGTTTCCCTTCTTTTTCTTATGGAAATTTCTTCTCAAAACCGATATGCTTACGAAAGATTACTAAATTGAGGTGACAGGATGCTAACTTTTTATCGGCGTTATGCGCGAACAGCTTTTGATATTGGACTTATCGTGTTAACGGTTTTTTTAATTATGCTTGTCTCGAGTTTCTTATTTGAAATTGCAGCACCGATTATCGTAGGGTACATTATTTTTCTAGTTATCGAACCTTTCGCTCGGTTTCTAAATCGGAAGGGAATAGGCAAAACAGCTGCAACTACTATATCCACGCTTGTTTTCGTATTAATCGTGGTGAGCGTAGTCTTTCTAGCAGGCGCGATTTTTGTTCTTCAATTGCAAAACTTAATCAGCCTTATTCCTGGATACGTTGCGAAATTCCAGGATCAAATTATGAACTATGTGCATTGGGGGCAGCTCCAGTTAAACGCCTTACCTCCAGATGTACTAGAGAAGGCGCAAGATTTTTCACTAACGCTTGTTGAGAAAGCATCCATTATGTTGACGACTTTATTAAATAGCGTGTTTGCTTTTGTGACGTCCATTCCAACGCTTGTGATTAATTTCATTATTGGAATTGTTCTCGCGTATTTTTTAAGTATTGAGATTGAAATGTGGAAGCGAATTGCGGCGAAGCGAACACCAAATACATTTAAGACGGCTTATTTCTTCCTGAAGGAAAATGTATTAAGCGGAATCGGAGCGTATTTAAAAGCGCAGCTAAAGCTTATTACGATCACATTTGTACTCGTTCTATGCGGGCTATGGATATTAAGAGTGGATAATGCATTCACACTCGCGCTTTTATCTGCTTTTTTCGATCTTCTTCCGCTTCTTGGCGTTTCGGCGATCTTCATACCATGGGCAATCTATCTTCTTGCGGTAGGACAAACCTCTCTCGCAGTATCCCTATTGATTCTACTTGGGGTGGTTATGCTAGTGAGACAAATCATGGAGCCGAAAATTACGGGAGATTCACTAGGTGTATCTGCGTTTACAATTCTTTCATTTATGATTATTTCTCTTTCACTATTTGGAATTGCAGGAGTCGTATTATCACCGATTTTGCTCATTCTCATTAAAGCGTTATATGATCACGGATATTTAAGTAAATGGATCCATCTTCCTAGTGAGGAATTCATAGATCCAGAGGAAAGACGGTAGGAAGGAAGAACGGAAGTGAAGCGATTAGGAAGCTTAATTATCATAACAATCTTTATTAGTGTGTTAATAGGTGTATTTCTTCAGAAAACACCAGATTCTTTTTCCCAACCGCTGAAAAAATCTGAAGTTCCAGAGGAATATATCGACCTTTACAGAGAAGCTGGTGAAGAATACGACGTTCAATGGGAGCTTTTAGCAGCGGTACATCGCGTTGAAACAAAATTCTCGACGATGTCAACATTAGAAAGCCCTAAGGGTGCCATCGGCCATTACCAGTTTATGCCGTTAACCTGGATTGGTTGGAGCTATGGGGGTAGTCGTCTTGGAGAACTGGATAAGGATGATCTAGTTGATATTACAAATTTAGATCTTATTCAAAAGTACGGTGGGTATGGGAAAGACGGAAATGGAGACGGTAAGGCAGATCCATATAATCTGACGGATGCTGCTTATACTGCCGCTAGCTACTTATCTGCTAATGGTGCAAGTGAGGGGAGACTGAAGAGTGCCTTATTCGCTTATAATCAGAGTGATGAGTATGTGGATGAGGTGCTTTCATTTTATAAAGAATACAGAGAAAATGTTTCTGTAGTGAAGTTAGATCCTTAATTCAATGTAATGGTACAGCGCTGTTACATATGATAAAATCACGATTAGAAGGGGGCGATTGCATGAAGATTGTTTCAATCGAACCGACACCAAGTCCAAATTCGATGAAAATTAACTTAAGTGAAGAGCTAGAAGCTGGAGACACAAGGCAGTATAAGCTTGATACTGACATATCTAATGCTCCAGATTATATTCAAAAATTAATGGCCGTTCCCGGTGTGAAAGGTCTTTATCATGTGATGGATTTTATCGCGCTAGAACGGAATGCCAAATATTCATGGGAAGAGATCCTTCCAAAAGCTCGTGAGGCATTCGGAGAGATTAATGAAGAATCCGTCGCGACAAATCAGTCGTCGATAGAAGACTTTGGAGAAGTGAATGTGTTTATTCAAATGTTTCGCGGTATTCCAATGCAGGTGAAGCTTGTAGAAGGTGAGACTGAGCATCGTTTTGGTTTGCCTGACCGATTTATGGAAGCTGCTATGAAAGCCTCTTCAGCTTCTGAAAACATGGTGATGGAACGTGAATGGAAAGAACAAAGTCCACGGTACGGATCACCTGAAGAAGTTGGACAAGAAGTTACCGAAGAAATAGCGGCGACGTATAGTGAAGAGCGTCTTTCGGATCTTGTTACTGCAGCATTCTCAGATCAAAATGCTTCTCCAAAGCAAGAGAAAAAGGTCGTTACACTAGAAATGCTAGATGACTCAGATTGGAAAGTAAGATACGCAGCACTTGATCGCATGGATCCAGAAATGAATGATTTGCCGGTACTGGAGAAGGCGCTACACGATGAAAAAGCTTCTGTACGCCGCCTGGCGGTTGTTTACCTTGGTATGATTGAATCAAAGGATGTTCTTCCGCTTCTTTATAAAGCTTTGCGTGATAAATCTGTTACGGTTAGGCGGACAGCCGGCGACTGCATGTCAGATTTAGGTCATGTTGAAGCCATTCCTGAAATGATAGAATCGTTGCAAGATCGAAATAAGCTTGTTCGTTGGAGGGCCGCTATGTTTCTATATGAAGTTGGCGATGAAACGGCGATTCCAGCACTTGAGCAAGCAATGGACGATCCAGAATTTGAAGTGAAGATGCAGGCGGGTATGGCATTAGAACGGATAAAAGGCGGAGAAGAAGCTAAAGGCTCTGTCTGGCATCAAATGACTCAAGCAAGAAAATCGAATTAACGGAGGTATAGGATATGAATCCATACGAAGAATATATGCGCCAGATGGCACAGCCGATGCGAGATGAGTTAACATCAGCTGGTTTTGAAGAGTTAACGACTGAGGAAGAAGTATTCGGCTTTATTACAGAAAAAAAGGGAACATCACTTGTTTTCATTAATTCTGTTTGCGGATGTGCAGCAGGTCTTGCTCGACCAGCTGCTCGCGAAGCGATTGAACATGACAAAAAACCTGAGCATCTTGTGACGGTTTTTGCAGGACAAGATCGTGAAGCAACAGGTAAAATGCGTGAATATTTGGAAGGATATGAGCCGTCATCACCTTCTATCGCTCTCTTAAAAGACGGCCAGGTGCTTCATTTCATTCCTAGAGAAGAAATCGAAGATCATGAAGTGGAAGAAATCGTTGCGAATTTGACAGGAGCTTTTGAACAATATTGTTAAAGACAAACTCCACTCACTCGAGTGGAGTTTTGTCTCTACTTAATGGGAGGGAATTGAGAATGGATCACATATTTGAACTACAAGGAAGCTGGAAGGGTGGACTTTCTGGCGAAGGTAAGATTCAGACTGAAAACCTAACAACAGAAGTATCGATCCCTACGTCGATGGGCGGCGGAGAGAAAGGAACAAATCCTGATGAGTTACTGTTAAGTTCATCAGCCGCTTGTTATTTCATGACCATTGGACTTTATTTGGAGCGTAATCACATTCCTTTCGAAGATGTTAAAATTTCCTCTAAGCTTAAAGTAAGTGGTAACGGAAAGCTGCACGTAGAGTCAATTCACCATTACCCAGTCATCTATCTTGCAGAAGAGCCGGATGAAGAATTGACAGAGCGTATTCATTCCATTGCTCATCGTGCAGAAGAGGGATGTATGATTACAAGAGCGATTAAAGGAAATGTTAATGTAGTTGTAGAACCAGCTATTAAAAAAGTGTGAGGTTTTTCACTGTCATAAACTTTTTACTGTAGTATGCTAACAACGTCGTGTTTTTTGGGCATGCTCATCTTAGGAGAAAATGGTCAATCTATCGAATGAGCTAACGGAACTTATGTGAAAATGGAAAGCACACTCTTTGCATTTCTTGAGAATTTTATTATAATAATATTTTGGAACGGAAGAGTGACTGGCCACACGGTAACAGTGAAATAAAGGAGATAGAAGTATGAATAAAGACTATCGCGTATTATTGTTTTATAAATATGTACAAATTGATCAACCGGAAGAATATGTAGAAGAGCATCTTGCCTTCTGTAAGGAGCACAACCTGAAGGGAAGAATTCTAATCGCGGAAGAGGGCATTAATGGCACTCTTTCTGGAACAGTAGAAGAAACGCAGCAATATATGGATATGATGCATGCGGATGAGCGCTTTGCTGATTTGTTCTTTAAAATTGATGAAGCGACTGAACATCCATTTAAAAAAATGCATGTTCGCTTTAGATCAGAGCTAGTGACACTTAGACTTGATGATGATCATAATCCGAATGAAGTTGGCGGAAAGCACTTGAAGCCAGCAGAGTGGCGCGAAGCGATGCAGCAGGATGATGTGATTATTCTTGATACCCGAAATGATTACGAGTATGATGTCGGTCATTTCCGTGGTGCCATTCGACCAGATATTAAGAATTTCCGAGATCTTCCTGAGTGGGTTCAAGAAAACCTTGCAGACCAAAAAGATAAGAAAATCCTAACCTACTGCACAGGCGGGATTCGCTGTGAAAAGTTCACTGGCTGGATGGTTAAACAAGGTTTTGAAGATGTTAACCAGCTTGATGGTGGAATTGTTACTTATGGTCAGGATGAAGAGACGAAAGGTGAACTATGGGATGGACAGTGCTATGTGTTTGATGGCCGAATAACTGTTCCGATTAATCAAAAAGACCACACTGTGGTCGGTAAAGATTACTTTACGGGTGAACCTTGTGAACGCTATGTTAATTGTGCAAGGCCTGAATGTAATAAGCAAATTATTACATCTGAGGAGAACGAGCATAAATATTTACGAGGCTGTTCACATGAGTGTCGCACATCGCCACGTAATCGTTACGTAGCAGAGCACGGATTAACTCAAGAAGAAGTCGATGAGCGTTTGCAAAAACTCATGCAGGAGCATATCGGGCAAGAAGTATAATCGAAAAAGCTAGCTGTCCATTTGACAGCTAGCTTTTATTTGTCATATCTTATTTTGTTTACTTTAAGAAGGTGATCTACCTTGGAGAGACGGTGCTTTTCAATTTTCTCCATGTATTCATGAAGCGCTAACTCCATCTGACAAAGAGCTTGAAACAAATCGCGATGGCGTAATTCTTTGTTTTCTTGTGAAAGTGCGATATATCCTGTAAGTAAATCTGGCAGTTCAGTTGAAAGCATTCTTTTCACAATATGACGTTCTTCAAGGTCAAGCGGTTCAAGTTCGGGTGAGATTTGCTTGAATAATTGAATGAGTCTAACTGTTCTAGAATAAATAACCCCGTTGATTAACGGATGTGTCGAAATTCGTTCAAGCTGATTAATCTGTTCCTTCAAGAGGGGATCAATTGACCCTGTTTCTGATTGGGAAGCAATGGATCCTAGTAACGCTAAATCTAAAAGCTTCATTCGTTGAAAAATTCCTGTGAAAAATGGTGATCGTTTTATACTGCGTTTGATGATTCGACCACGATCATTAATGAGAATGGTACCTTGTTTACATTTACCTGCGTCTTTTTTCTCAATGATTTGTCGTTCCCATTGGATAAAAAACTTCTTAGGAGTTGACGTTCTGTTTTTTTGACTATCATATCCAGAGAAAAGGATGAGATTTCGCCTGATTTTTAAATAAATCGTAAAACCTCTCTCAGTACGCTTCCATTTTTGTGGCTTATTCTCCGAAGGATCGAGTTTATCTATAAATTCATCTAACAATTGTTCAGCATATGAAAGGAAGCTTGTGGTGCTCGCATCCTGAAGAAGTGATGCTTCCACCGTTTTAAATTGCGGTGGTAAAAGCTTTTCAAGCCACTGGGGTTCAGAAGAATCGAAAAGCCCCATGCCATTACCTCCTATCGTCAAAGTCGATCGGCTGCCTCAGAGAGCTGTTTCTGCCTCTCTGTTGAGCTATCTAATTTGGATTTCATTTCTTTATTTAATTGATCCATTTCTGTTATAAACTTCTTCCCACTATCGATAATACGTACGTTTGATTTTTCTGTTAAATCAATGGCTTCAAACACATCTTGATAAGCTTTGCGGAAGGATTCAATCGCAATCGCTGGCTTTTCAAGTGTTTTAACCGTTTCTTCTGTATTTTGTTTCAGCATCTCAGCGTTTTTCAGAAGCATCGATTCGGTTGCCTGGTTCACATTTTGTACAGCTGAAATCACTTTTTGTTGGTTTCCGAGAGCCAGCTGAATGGAAGCTGTTACGGTAATGATGTTTTTGGTCATCGTCACTGCATTAAAAATAGCTTCTTCTAGCTTTTCGTTGTTTTCCATGATCAAATCAACCGATGCCATGGATTGTCTTAAGACCATGACAGCCTGTGACATATTTTTCACTCGGCTAACGACTTTTTGTTGAGCCTTTTGTAGGGGAAGAGGGTTCTCTTTCCATTCGTCTTTAGCGGCTTCCTCCTCAAGCATCGTCATAAGCGTCTGACCTAGCTCCATCTGATCTTCCAGTCCGACAATGCGGTCTTTTGCTACATCCTTTAGTTCTTTTAACATAACATTATCTTCTTGTAGCTTATCTTTACCAGTTAAAAGTGATTCAACAATAACTTCTACTTGGGATTCGACCGTTTTGTATTTCTTCGCATATTGCTCGACTTCGTTTCGCCCCATTACTCGATTTAGCAGTTTATTGAATTTACTCTTTTGCAAATAAGAGGGCTCTAAGTCTGAGACATGCTCTCTGAGTTTGTGTAAGTTATCAGGTAAGTCGTTATTCGGTTGGTCAATCATGCCCTTTACAGGACGCTTCAATGCTTCAAGGGATTCCCCAGCGTTGCGCTGGGCATCTTCACCAAGCCCTGATAATGACTGGAGAATCTTATCTGTATCGTCTTCATGATAAAAGCTTTGAATGATCTCTTCAGCCTTTTCACGTTGTGAGTTGATTTTCTCAGGTTGATTACTCATATATGTCACTCCTTCAATTGAATGAATTCGTTAAATTATTCTTCTATCATTCTATACGAATAGATTTCGTGAAAAGTTTCAAAACACCTTCAGCAAAACAATTCCCTTTGAGTGAATCGAGCAAACTCACCTAACTGAAATAGTTGAAAGATGCAAAGTAGGGTGGTATGTTTTAAACGGAATTACTTGTAAATTAGTGATAGGAAGTGAACAAAATGAAAAAAGTCAAATTGTATACACAACCGGCATGTCCACCATGTGAGTTTGTGAAAAATTATTTTCAAATGCATGAAGTGAAATATGAGCTACTAAACATAAAAGAAAACGTTGCTGCGCGCAATGAATTGATTCATGATCACGGTTCTATGTCTACCCCAACGATTGTCATCGACGGCGAAGTCATTATTGGATTTGAACAGGAGCGTATTGATGAACTTCTGAATATTCCATCATCTTGATGATAGATTAATGACTTTGGTGAAAGAGGGTGTCTTAGAATGATTGATAAATTTGTTCGAAATGAGCGTGATCATAAGCTGCTCGAATTAGCTAATAAACATCGAGCAGAACTTAAGGAGAGTGCCACACATATTGATCAGGAAGCGTATATTCCTGATTCCATTATAGCAAGTATGAAAGAATCAGGCTTTACTTCACTTACGATCCCTGAAGAATTTGGAGGTGGTGGTCTTTCTCTTTATGAGCTTGTCCTTGTTCAGGAAGAGCTTGGTAAAGGAGAAGGGTCTGGTGCGCTATCACTCGGCTGGCATCTGGGAGTACTAAAAGATTTAAGCGATCGTAGGCCATGGAATGCTTCAACTTATGAAAGGCTTTGTCGTCATGTTGTGGATGGTACGCTCATAAATCGAGCTCAAACAGAAGAGGAGACAGGTGACCCAACTCGAGGTGGTATGCCTGCTACGATCGCGACTGCGGTCGAAGGAGGATATAAAATAACTGGTCGAAAAACATTTACAACATTAAGTCCTCACCTTAATCAAGTGATTGTCAAAGCAACGTGCGAAGGTGTCCCTACAGATTTCTTAGTGTCCATGAGTCAAGAAGGTGTAGAACTTGAAGGGACTTGGGATGTGCTAGGCATGAGAGGTACCCGTAGTGATGACCTTGTATTGACTGACGTATTTGTTCCTTCTAATGCGCTCCTTGAAACTTATGATAAAAATCGGAAAACAGCTTCATTACCTCCGGCCTGGTTGCTCCATATTCCCGCTGTATACATGGGAATAGCAGAGGCAGCACGGGAAGAGGCAGTTCAATTTGTGTCTTCTTACCAACCGAACACACTTGATGTGCCACTAAAAGATGTACCGCACATTCAAGATAAATTTGGACGAATCGGACTTTCATTAATGGCAGCACGTCATTTTCTATATTCGGTTGCAGAGCAGTGGGATCGTTACCCAGAAGAGCGGATGAACATGCAGGGACAGCTTTTCGCTGCCAAAACGCAAGCAATGAATGCTGCACTGGAAGTTGTTGATCTTTCAATGCGTATTGTAGGAGCACGAAGCTTAATGAAGAAGAATCATCTGGAACGACTTTATCGAGACGTTAGAGCGGGGCTTCACAATCCTCCGAGTGATGAATTATCGTTACAAGTTCTTGCAATGAAGCAATTTCAAGACTAATTATCTTACTCCTTCCCTTTTGGAAGGAGTTTCTTTTTGTTCTCATATGTGGAAGACATCCCTGTGACTCCCTATTGAAAGGGACCTGTCCTTCCTCTATCCTTTATGGCGTGGCAAAAAGCTACTGAAAGGATGAGATATATGAACAAAACGATCATTGCTATGATGATGATGAGCCTCTTTTTTGCTCTGTTTTCTGCACAAACTCATCAGGTAGCGGCCGTATCAATGATGAAAGTAAAGCCAGAGATTGAGAATGAGATTAATGAAGAAGTTGTAACAAACGAAACTTTATCTGAACCAGAAACGAAACAGGAGGTTGCCTTATTGCTTAACCTTCCTGTTAAAAATATGAATGATGTTAAGAAAGTAACAAAGGATCAATTTACTGTATCGAACTATTCTGTAGAAGAAATTGAAATGTTGGCCAAATTGGTTAATGGAGAAGCAAGAGGTGAATCGTTTGAAGGGAAAGTAGCGGTAGCTGCTGTAACAGTCAATCGAACACTTTCTGCAAGATTTCCAAATAGCATTAAAGAAGTGATTTTTGAAAGTGGTGCTTATACTGCAGTATCTGACGGTCAATATGATCAAAAGCCAGGAGCAGAATCATATAGGGCTGTCTATGCGGCCCTTAGTGGTAGAGACCCAAGCTCAGGAGCTTTGTTTTATTACAATCCTGATATTGCAACAGACGATTGGATTCGTACAAGGCATATCATCAAAGAGATTGGGAAACATGTCTTCACAAGATAAAATCCTCCTGATAAAGGAGGATTTTATGATATCATCGACGTGTACACACAGTTAGATGAAGGAGTGAAGCGACTATGTCAGAGAAAAAAACGTTTCAGCCAGGAGAAATAGTAACGGCAGGTTATAAAACGGGGAGATATATTGGAGAAGTCGTCGATATGAAGTCCCCCAAGGCTGTGATTAAAGTTCTTGCTGTCATCAAGCATCCAACTCAGGGAGACCTTCATAATCCCAAACAGCTCGATGTTCCTCTTTTTCACCAGCGAAAAGCGTTAGCCCAATTCGAGAAAGCGCTCGTTCCAATGTCAGCCATTAATCATTACGAAGGAAATATTCCTGATTATCATGATTCACTCAAGGAAGCGCTTGAAACACAATCCGCAGAGCTCAAGCACGAAGGCGGAAGATGGGCCGAAGCATCTCTTATCGAAATCGAAAAGCTTAAAGACGACTACTTCCCATCAAGGTAATCTTCTTTACATCAGACTTCGAATCCGGTAAGATATAGTATTGATTTAGGCTCTTGGATTAGAGCTTGATTGAAGAAGACGTAAAGGGTGGTTTTTGATTTGCAATCAGAAGCTTCAGCATATCAAGTGCTGTTATATTATCAATATGTAGAAATAGAAGATCCGGATTATTTTGCTCGAAAGCATCTTAAGTATTGTCAATCACTCAATTTAAAAGGTCGAGTCCTTGTAGGCAAAGAGGGCATTAATGGAACGGTTTCAGGAACCGTTGAGGATACTGAGCGCTACATGGACGAACTAAAAGCAGATGAACGCTTTCGTGATATGGCTTTCAAAATTGATGAAGCAGAAGGTCATGCCTTTAAAAAGATGCACGTACGTCCGCGCGAAGAAATTGTTTCACTAAAGCTTGAGGAAGATGTAAACCCGAAAGAAATAACCGGGAATTATCTTGAGCCAAAGGAATTTATGGAAGCATTAGAAGATGATGATGTAATTGTTATCGATGCAAGAAATGATTATGAGTACGATATTGGTCATTTTCGCAATGCAATTCGTCCTGATATAAAGGCTTTTCGTGATCTTCCAGACTGGATTGAACAAAATCTTTCGGACCAAAAAGATAAGAAAGTACTAACTTATTGTACAGGTGGAATTCGCTGTGAGAAATTTTCTGGTTA
The DNA here is from genome assembly GCF_056173695.1 of Anaerobacillus sp. 63XJN7_5_ISO-PGPR-S23-430. Classification (NCBI taxonomy): domain Bacteria; kingdom Bacillati; phylum Bacillota; class Bacilli; order Caryophanales; family Bacillaceae; genus Anaerobacillus; species Anaerobacillus sp. 63XJN7_5_ISO-PGPR-S23-430. The sequence continues at coordinate 2,011,428 of NZ_CM149686.1, forward strand.
CTTAATGAAAAAAGGTTTTTCCGACGTTTCACAGCTTCATGGAGGAATTGTAACGTATGGTAAAGACCCGGAGGTACAAGGGAAATATTTTGATGGCAAGTGCTTTGTATTTGATGATCGTCTTGCTGTTAATGTAAACCGTACCGATGAAGATACAGTTGTAGGGAAATGCTATCATTGTGAGGAGCCAGCAGATACTTATATCAATTGTGCTAATGTACAGTGTGACAAGCTTCACATCGTCTGTGATTCTTGCAAAGAGGAGTATAACCATTATTGTTCTTCTGCATGTGAAGAAGAAGTTCGTATGATCCAATCGTAACGCAGCGGCTAACGCTGCGTTTTTTCTTACAGTGAAACGAGAGAGGAGGCGCGTTAAGATGTGCCTAATTGCTGTAGCTCAAAATGTTCATCCTACATACCCATTTATACTCGTAGCCAACCGAGATGAATTCTACGAGCGTCCAACAAAACCTGCGAACTATTGGGAAGATGTACCAGAACTACTTGCGGGGCGTGATTTAAAGGCTATGGGAACATGGCTAGGGGTTACAACAAACGGAAGAATTGCAGCCCTTACGAATTATCGAGAAGCGAATGAGCAGCCTAAAAGTTTATCAAGGGGTGATCTAACGGCCGATTACTTACGTGATCATCAATCCCCATTATCATACCTAGAAAAGGTTCGACAAAAGAAAGATCAGTACAATGGATTTAATTTAATCATAGGAGATTTTAAGAGCCTTTATTATTATTCAAATCGGCAGGATCAAATTTCAAAACTAGAGAACGGTGTTCACGCTGTAAGTAATCACTTACTGAATACGAGCTGGCCAAAGGTTGAGCAGCTTAAAGAAGAATTGAAACACTATTTAAGTGCAGAAAAGAACCTCGATCAGAATCGTCTTTTTGAAATGCTTTCTCATGCTGAGCCTGCACCTGATCATTTATTACCACAAACAGGCGTGCCGATTGAATGGGAAAGGATGCTTTCACCTGTTTTTATTAAGTCAGATCATTACGGAACGAGGGCGCAAACTGTTATTATGGTTTCACAAAATGGAGAAGTTACTTTCGTTGAGAGGTCAGGAGAAGATCAGGAAAATTACTACCAATTTAATCTTGATGAAGCATAATTGCGCTCTAAGTGAATAAATTATGTGTTACCTGTAACTTTTGCCGATAGATCGATGGTGAAAAAAGATTCGGGTTTAACAACAGAAAAATAGGGTACTGAGAATTATTACTTATGAGGAGGGGTTTTTTTGAAAAGAAAGCGTCACTATGTTGAAGATCAGCTTTTGCGGGAATCAACCGACATGAAAGAGTACCGAAAATATGATTCTGAAATGGTGACTAAAAAAAGACCAATACTCCGCCAAAATAAAAAGAAAAAACCACTTATTCAAACGCCAGTATAAGCAGGGGAGAGCGCTCCCTGCTTTTTTCTATGTCAAAAATGGAGTGCTTAACTATGGGGATTAATTTTTTTGTGAAAAAGGGTTGTGTTTTTTTCGGGTCGGTGATAAGATAAGTCTTGTCCTTGAAAAAACACAATAAAAAAAGTGTTGACGAGACAAAAGATGATATTGTATAATAATGAAGTCGCTGTTTAACGGAGGATTAGCTCAGCTGGGAGAGCATCTGCCTTACAAGCAGAGGGTCGGCGGTTCGAGCCCGTCATCCTCCACCATTTATTTTTGGTGATTTTCATTAAATTATGCCGGCCTAGCTCAATTGGTAGAGCAACTGACTTGTAATCAGTAGGTTGGGGGTTCAAGTCCTCTGGCCGGCACCACACATGCGGGTGTGGCGGAATTGGCAGACGCGCTAGACTTAGGATCTAGTGTCTTACGACGTGGGGGTTCAAGTCCCTTCACCCGCACCATAGAATATGCGCCCGTAGCTCAATTGGATAGAGCGTCTGACTACGGATCAGAAGGTTAGGGATTCGACTTCTCTCGGGCGCACCATATTGGGGCCTTAGCTCAGCTGGGAGAGCGCCTGCCTTGCACGCAGGAGGTCAGCGGTTCGATCCCGCTAGGCTCCACCATATATATTTTCATGTTTTCGGAGGAATACCCAAGTCTGGCTGAAGGGATCGGTCTTGAAAACCGACAGGGGCTTAGTCGCCCGCGGGGGTTCGAATCCCTCTTCCTCCTCCATCTTTGCGGGTGTAGTTTAGTGGTAAAACCTCAGCCTTCCAAGCTGATGTCGTGGGTTCGATCCCCATCACCCGCTCCATTTTGTTGGCCCGTTGGTCAAGCGGTTAAGACACCGCCCTTTCACGGCGGTATCACGGGTTCGATTCCCGTACGGGTCACCAACTAAATTTTCATAAACTTTATTGGCTCAAGCATACTCAAAGAGGTGCTTTTTTTGTTGTTTTCAATTCGGTACGTCTTATCAGAATACAGCATACAGTGACTGTATAAGAGAGGGGATGGACCGAATGTATTATGAAGAACATGAGCATATTGCTTATCATTATGACAACACAGATGCCTATCGTCAGCAACCGGTAGCTCCAACATCGAGCCCACCAGCATCACCGCCTCCTAGACCACAGTCAGCACAAGCTGGAACATTTGCTGTAGATCCAGGATCCATTAGAAGGTGTATGTATCGGTTTACTTATATTTGGATGAGAGGCGGCAATTCATTTTGGTTTTGGCCAGTATATGTAGGGCGTACTTCTGTTTCAGGGTTTCGCTGGACCGGTAGAAGATGGGTGTATACAGGCATAAGTCTGAGAAGAATTGATATGTTTACTTGTTAATAGATGGAGCGCTTACATGAAGCGCTCTTTTTTAAAGGCTCTTTCGTAGACATTGTTGCTATAGTGGGTGAATTTTCGCTCAGGGATGCTCGTTTTTCGCGGGGCAGGCGGTTAGCACCCTTCCGCTCCAATCAGCGAAGTTTAGTGTTTAATTCAAGAATTGTTTCGAAAGCAACAATCTTTTAAAAAAGAGCCTTTTTGAATGAAAAGCTTCGTTACCATAGCCAAATGAAAATTAATGAAAAATCGTCTAAACTTCTGGCTTTTTTGAGAAGATCATGCGAGAATAATACTAACTATTGATCTTCGAAAGTCAGGTGCACATAATGAAATTCCCTCTTTGGATGAGAAAGTTATTTGTAGCATTTGTTGCTGTTATTACGCTTGGAACTGTGGTTCCTACTGGATATCTAGCAGATGACAAAACAGAGTCATCAGAAAATTATCAAGAAGAAAACCATCTTCTTATTGAGCCGAGAGACGAGCCTGATAAGGCGATAGAGCCTCTTGTTGATCAGTATGATTGGCCCATCATAGCTCAGGACGCTTCTTCTTCTGAACTCCTGACGCATTTTGTAAGCTATGCAAGCAATCAATCCGAGCAACTCGGGCTAACAAAATTCGGTGAAACGATATCAACTCGAGTCGGTAACGAGTATCGAGATGCAATTGTACCTAAAATGACAGAAGCGATCGCTACCTCAGTGGAAAATCTGGATGAGGATACATTAAGGTCACTTCGTTTGACGGACAACCCTTCTGGTGGATACGGAGAACGTATTCTTCATGTATATAATGAACAGAGTGGGGAAGACTTATTGCGTTTTCATGTGAGAAGAGATCATCCCCCACAAGATGGCTATTGGTTTAATTTTCATTACCATGCAGCGAATGATGATTTTGAAGAACATTATGAAGTAGGTAAGATTTATTGGGATAAAAACACTCCGCCTAAGTGGCTCTCGTAAGAGAGGTGCGCGGGGTGTTTTTGGTTGGAGATTAAGGGAGGATCACAACATAGATGGAACTTGTACAATGTATTAGAGATGTTTTCGAAGAAGAGCCTTTAACCGGCTCAGAAAGTGTATTGAATCGTAAATTATTTAAGGAAGGTCATTTCTATCCAGTTTATAAAGATGAGCATCATAGCTGGATTACGCTTGATGATGAAGGAGAGCAGCATATTATTGCTACCGGCACCTCACTCAATGAAGACTTCTGGTTTACTTTTCGGTTTCGCATAGCATAATAAAAAGCCGCATAAAGCGGCTTTTACTTTTTTTTAGGGCGCGCATTTTGCGGGCCTCTTTTTTTATTCATAAGAAGAGCGTCTTCGCCTTCTTTTTCACCTTGCACACCGGCTTTCGGATCATACGCGTTTCGATTTTTCATGTAAGCTCCTCCTCTAATTGGATTCACTTATTAGTATGTCCAAATTCGGTTAAAACATCGGATTTTCTTCGATGAACTGGTAGACGTTATCAACTAGCTCATCGGGAGTTTCGGCAGTAACGCGCTCGCCGTTAACGAGACAGTAAATATCCTGGCTACAAAGTGTGCAGTGACCAAGACAAGAATATTCGAGCACATCAAGATCTGTATCTTTTTCTAGTTTTTCCATTGCTTTATGTGAACCGCTCGAAAGATTGCTCATGCAGAATTCAACTATTGGATTCATCTTTTATTCACCTCGGATTTTCCTTACTATTACAAGACTGTTTCTATTCTATCAAGAAGGTGTGAAAATGAACAACCATTTGCATAAGATCAAGAAACAAATTGATGGATACCCATATAATTTGTAAGAGAAGGGTTTATTTCTATATAATTAGGAAAAATAACATAATGAAGTCGATAGAGGAGGGTCATTATGCATAAAGCAGTTATTGTAGGAACAGGACCAGCGGGTTTAACAGCAGCCATTTATCTTGCGAGGGCTAATATGGAGCCGCTCGTCATTGAGGGACCGGAACCTGGTGGTCAGCTTACGTTAACAACAGATGTTGAGAACTTTCCCGGTTTTCCAGATGGCGTTCTCGGTCCAGAATTGATGGAAAATATGAAGAAGCAGGCGCTTAGGTTCGGCGCTACAATTGAGCGAGGATGGGTGAAGGATATTGATTTTAATGAGCGTCCCTTTAAATTAAAAACAGATACTCTCGGGGATATTATGGCGGAGTCTGTTTTGATTTCGACTGGTGCTTCAGCAAAGCTTCTAGGTATACCAGGAGAATCAGAGAATATGGGTCGAGGTGTGAGTACATGTGCAACGTGTGACGGCTTTTTCTTCCGTGGTAAAAAAATCGTTGTGATTGGTGGAGGAGACTCAGCTATGGAAGAAGCGACTTTCTTAACGAAATTCGCTTCAGAAGTTACTGTTCTTCACAGGAGGAAAGAACTTCGCGCATCAAAAATTATGCAGGAGCGTGCTCGCTCTAATGATAAAATTAGCTGGAAGCTGAATGCTTCCCCGCTAGAGGTTGTAGCAGAAAACAATAAAGTGAGCGGTATTAAAGTAAAGAATAGTGATACGGGAGAAGAGGAGTTCGTTAAGACAGATGGCATATTTGTTGCGATTGGCCATCGTCCAAACACTGATTTTCTCGCGGGTAAAATTAATATGGATGATAAAGGTTACGTTCAAGTAGAACCAGGAACGACAAAAACGAATGTCCCTGGTGTATTTGCATGTGGAGATGTACAGGATTTCACTTACCGTCAAGCGATCACAGCAGCAGGCACAGGGTGTATGGCGGCTATGGATTGTGAGCGGTTCCTTGAAGGAAACGCTTTTATAGACTGGAGTATGTAAGAAGAAAAAGCGCAGGCCTTGGCCCTGCGCTTTTTTAGTCGATGTTAATATAATTCGAATCGGTACGTATGCGATCAGATTTGGGTATCTTAATTTCTAGAACACCATTTTCGTATTTTCCTTTCACATTTTTCATGGAAAAGTGAAAGGGAAGCTTAATGGTGCGACTAGTACTTGAATAGGACCGTTCTTGTTTGTAATATTTTTGTTTATCGTTTCGTGACTCATGAAATTCTTTAGATTCAATGGAAATCCGGAGACCATCTCCAAGTGGTTCCACTTTAATTTGCTCCTTTGTGATACCAGGTAACTCTGCTTCAACAATAAATGCATCCTCCGTTTCATAAAGATCAACCCGAAACGACTGAGCTGGTAGAAGATTCGCAAATGGCTCTTTAAAGAAATCATCAAAGGTGTTCATCCAATTTTGAATAGCAGGGTCTTGAAACAGTTTGGGCAATTTATCGCCTTTCGCCATGGTTATTTCATCCTTTCCAACATTTCTGTTATACAGTATGTTTGCCCAAGGAAAATGTGCTTTTTGGCTGTTTTTTACATACAATTCACAAGTTACTTCTCATCTTTCTTCATGTTACAATGGTCATTAGAGAATTGAAGGAGGAGTACGATGAAGACTTATTTGCAGCTATGCGAAGAAATTTTACATAACGGAACTAAGAAATCTGATCGGACAGGAACGGGGACGGTCAGTGTATTTGGACATCAAATGAGGTTTGATTTACAAGAAGGTTTTCCAGCTTTAACTACCAAAAAACTTCACTTAAGATCAATCATTCATGAGCTTCTTTGGTTTTTAAATGGAGACACCAATGTAAAGTATCTTCAGGATAATGGTGTGCGCATCTGGAATGAATGGGCTGATGAAGATGGTGAGCTTGGTCCAGTTTATGGTCATCAATGGCGCTCGTGGACGGGCGCGGACGGATCAACCGTTGATCAAATTGCAAAAGTAGTTGAGCAAATTAAAACTAACCCGAATTCAAGAAGAATGATTGTAACAGCATGGAACCCTTCAGAAGTCGATAATATGGCTTTACCTCCATGTCACTGTCTTTTCCAGTTTTACGTTGCTGATGGTAAGCTTTCTTGTCAGCTTTATCAACGTTCTGCTGATGTGTTCCTTGGGGTGCCTTTCAATATCGCATCCTACGCGCTTCTCACGATGATGATGGCGCAGGTGTGTGATTTAGAGCCAGGTGAATTTATTCATACGCTAGGTGATGCGCATATTTATAACAATCATATTGAGCAGGTCAACCTTCAGCTCACTCGTGAACCTAGAGACCTTCCAAAAATGAAAATTAATCCAGACGTGAAATCAATTTTTGATTTCTCATTTGATGATTTTGAGTTAACGGATTACAATCCTCATCCACATATTAAAGGAGAGGTGTCGGTATGATATCATTTCTTCTAGCAATGGATGAAAAGCAGTTAATTGGGAAAGACAATGATCTGCCTTGGCATTTGCCAGCTGATCTCGCTTATTTTAAACGCATGACGACTGGAAAATCGATCGTTATGGGAAGAAAAACATTCGAATCAATTGGCAAAGCGTTACCCGGCCGTGATAATTATCTAATTACTAGAAAAGACCTGGAATATGAAAAGGTTACTGTACTGCATTCTGTAGAGGAGTTTCTGGAACTTTCAAAGCGTGAGGAAAAAGATTGGTTCGTTATAGGTGGCGCTGAAATCTATCGTCAGCTGCTTCCGCATGCTGATCGCCTGTACATTACTGAGATTCATGAATCGTTTGATGGAGATACTTATTTTCCCGATTTCTCTCAAGATGATTGGAAAGAAACTTCGCGCGAAAAACATTCACGTGATGAGAGAAATAAACACGCTTTCGATTTTGTCGTTTACGATCGCAACTAAAAAAATCCCCCGGTGAAATGCGTTTCACTAGGGGGATTTTTGCTTTTATGTTTTAGGAAATGTAAATCCTTCTCCAAAAACATCTCTCACGTCATGCACAACGACAAAAGCTTTATCATCGACTTTTTGAATCATCTTTTTAAGAAGGAAAAGCTCCTGTTTATTAATGACAACGTATAAGATGTCTTTTGATTCATTTGAATAATGTCCGCGAGCATTAATAACCGTTACGCCTCGGTCCATTTCTTCACTTACTTTCTCTGCAATGGCAACAGTACTTTGAGAAATAATCGTTACGGCTTTACGCGTATCAAATCCGTCAATTAAATAGTCCAATATTTTTGTGCTAATATAGATGGAAATTCCGGTATACATCGTATTTTCGATCCCGATGACGACGGAAGAGCCGAGTACAACGAGAATATCAAAAACAAACATCGATGTACTTACGCTCCACCCAAAGCTTTGGTTAAGCATACGGGCAACAATTGTAGATCCACCAGTAGTACCACCTGAGCGGAGAACGAGACCGAGACCAATCCCGATGAAAACACCTGCAAAGACGGTTCCGAGCATAATATCAAGCGGCTGACCCATTCCTTCAGTTAATTGTATAAATAATGAGCTAAAGAAGATCGCAAGCATCGTATACCAGGTTACTCGTTTATTCAGTACCTTATATCCAATGGCTAAAAGCACAGCGTTCATAACAAAGTTTGTAATCCCTGGTGACCAATCAAGAATATAATAAAGCGTCATCGATATGCCAGTTACGCCGCCTTCACCTAGTTCGTTTGGAATCGCAAACCAGTTCACACCAAGCGCAAAGAATAACGATCCGATAATAATTAACGTTATTTCTTTTCCAGTATTGTTCATGTCATCACTCCGTTCTGTTCCTCAATACGTAGGATAATATATCATAGTGGTTGAAACTGGACAAGATTGTTCAACAATATTGTTCGAAAGAAATGTGACTCCCTTTTTTTTATGTTAAAATAATGGAAAATAGAGTATGGGCGGGTCTTAAGACATGCGTAAAGAAACAGTTGAACAAAAAGTGTATCAACTAATAAAAAATGCGATATTAACGAGACAAATCGCTCCTGGGAATCAGCTGTTTGAAAGTGCTATTGCTGCTAAAGTCAATGCTAGTAGGACGCCGATTCGAAGTGCTATTACGAAACTGGAAGCAGAGGGTCTTGTGACTGTCGTTCCGAATAAAGGAGCATTTATCGTTCAACCGACGATTGATGAAATGATTCAGGCTTTTGAATTGAGAAAAGTTTTAGAGGACATGGCGATCCGTGAAGGGTACGCAAAAATGGAAGCTTCTGATATCGAGCGGTTAAAATATCAGACTGAGGAGATGGGAAAGGCGTTTAAAGAAGGGAACATTCTCTTATATCATGAACAAAATAAGGCGTTTCACCTTGTGATGGCTAAAGCGAGTGGAAATCGTTATTTGATTGATTTTATGGAGCAAATTTTAAATCAAATCACCATTTATATGGTGCTGTATGATGTTTTTAGTGGTAATGATGAGAATGATACTGTCGAACATAATAAAGTGATTCAACTACTAGAGGCGAACGATGAGAAAAGTCTTCATAACGTTATTACAAACCATCTTGAGAATAGTTTAGCAAAGCTTCAGGAAGATAAGCTAAATTATCAGTCACTGACAACACTATTTTAATAAAGACGAGCTAGGTAAGCTCGTCTTTGCTTTTGCTTATTCAGCAGGTCTAGGTCCAGCATCAAGGCCAGAGCTTTCAACAGTCATCGCAGGCTTCACTTCGCAGTTGCCGTTAACACGAACCTGACAGGAGAGGCGTAGTTTTTCTTCCACGCCTTTTTTCTTAAACGCTTCCTCTTCAATTTCAGTTAGTTCTCCAAATTCTCCATCCACCACTTCTACACGGCAGGTGGTGCATTTTGCGTTCCCTCCGCAGCGATGAAGAACATGTACCCCGTTATCTTCAAGAGCAAGTGCTAACTTAGTTCCTTCTTCTACTTCAAACGTTCCGTAATCTGGTACAGTAACTTTAGCCAAAGAAATTCCTCCTTTATGAAATGGTTCCCCTTACATCCTCTATCATATCCGAATTTCAACTCTCTTTGAAGAGCATTGCTCCGATTGTAAAAATTCGTCGAATAATGGTTAAAGAAAGTGGGTAAGGGTAAAGAAGTAGTAGTAAAGACGAACCAGGAGGAGAAACATGGAAAAAAAGTATTTTACTTTAGAAGAAGCGAATCGTTTGTTGCCAGTGTTAAGGAGAGAGCTTGCCGGACTTAAGCGCCTGAAAATTCAATTTAGCGAACATTACGATCAGATTGAACAGCATAAGAAAACGCTTCTTTATCGTCACAAAACAAAAGTTGACGAAGATATCCTTTTTAAAAAAGAGGCACGGATGGAATTTATGGAGTTAGAAGCACAAACGTTTATTAACAATATCATGACTCTTGGAGTAGAAATCAAGAATGTAGATGAAGGATTAATTGATTTTCCTGCAATAATCAATGGAAAAGAAGTGTTACTGTGCTGGAAAGACGGAGAAGAGGAAGTATCCTTTTATCATTCAGATCTAGGTGGATTTAATAAACGAGAACCGATTGAAAACATTATGAAAGAGGAGGAGCAGGGCTGATGTAGATCAGCTCTTTTCAATAAAACATAATTAAATTTCAATTACCGTACTAGTATATAATTTTAAAAATAGCTCACCTTAAAGAGTAGGGAGGTGAGTGCATGAAAAACCCAAAACAAACTCATAAGCAAGATACCGAATTCGCAAGCGAGCTAGCAGCTGAACAAAATAACAATAAAAAGCATAAGAAAAATAAGCAACAAAAAAAGAACGCTTAATAAAAAGGAGCTCTTAGCGGAGCTTCTTTTCTTTATCTTATTAGTAGATCAGTTCCCTTCTTTCTCTAAAACAGTTAAAATAGGAAGCAGACTAAAGAGAGAAAAGGATGAGTATCATGAGCTTATTACAGGCTGAATTAATCACCAAATCATATGGAGAGAAAACACTATTTGATGGGATATCTTTTTCACTCGAAGAAAAGCAGAGAATCGGTTTAATTGGAGTAAACGGCACAGGGAAATCCTCTTTGCTTAAAATTCTTGCGGGCATCGAGTCGATGGATAGCGGTACACTGCACCATGCGAATCAGTTCCATGTAGAGTACTTGCCTCAGGACCCGGTATTTGTTGAGGAAAAAACAATCCTTGAGACGGTTTTTGATAGTGATGTGCCGTTATTTAATACGGTAAGAAAATATGAAGAAGCGCTGCAGAACGTAATGAACTTTCCTGAGAAAGAAGCGACACAAGAGAAGCTCATTCAGGCACAGGAAGAAATGGATCATCTTCAAGCGTGGGATTTTAGTACCCAAGCTAAAACGATTCTAACAAAGCTCGGGCTTACTCAGTTTGACGCAATGGTGAATGAATTATCAGGGGGTCAACAAAAACGTGTTGCACTAGCGAAAGCATTTATAAATCCAGCAGACTTATTGATTCTCGATGAGCCCACTAACCATATCGATAATGCAACTGTTGAATGGTTAGAACAATACCTGGCCAATTACTCTGGAACTCTATTGCTTGTTACGCATGACCGGTATTTTCTTAATCGTGTAACAAACCGCATTTTTGAACTGGATAAAGGACGATTGTTTGAATATGAAGGGAATTACGCTACATTTCTTGAACAGAAAGCGATGCGTGAAGAACGTGAGGCGAAAGAAGAAGATAAACATAATAAATTACTAAAAAGTGAGCTAGAGTGGTTAAAAAAGGGAGCGAAAGCTAGAACAACAAAACAAAAAGCACGTAAGCAAAGAATCGAGAAAATGAAGGAAGAACCAGGACGAACGACAGAAGGAAATGTCGATATGGCATTAGGTGCGAGTCGTCTAGGTAAGAAAGTAATTGAAGCTACGGATATATCAAAAGTGATCAATGGTCGAACGTTAACAGACCAATTTAACTATCTTGTTCTCCCACAAGACCGAATTGGCATTATTGGACCGAATGGTTCTGGCAAAACGACGCTACTTAATATGCTTGCTGGTCGAATCGCTCCTGATTCAGGTCACGTTGATATTGGTGTAACAGTTAAACCAGGTTTCTACACTCAACAAAATGAGGGGTTAGATGAATCGCTTAGAGTAATTGAATACATTCGTGAAGGTGGAGAGGAAGTTCGCCTCCGTAAGGGCGGAACCGTATCAGCATCTCAAATGCTTGAGCGCTTTCTATTCTCACCTGATATGCAATGGACATACATATCCCGATTATCTGGTGGAGAGAAAAGAAGATTATATTTGCTTCGTATCTTAATGGAAGAGCCTAACGTTCTTTTCCTAGATGAGCCTACGAATGATTTAGACGTTCAGACACTTGCTGTGTTAGAAGATTATCTTGCCGAATTCCCTGGAGCTGTTATTACCGTTTCCCACGATCGTTATTTCTTGGATAAGATGGCAGAGCAGCTTTTCGTTTTCGATGGTGACGGAAAGATTGATCACTATTATGGTTCCTATTCCGATTATCTTGATGTATTGAAAAAAGAAAAAGAGCTTGAAGCTATGGAGAAAAAGCAATCAACTCCAAAAACAGATGATGCAATCGAGAAACCAAAGCAAGTGAAACTCTCTTACAAAGAAAAGAAAGAATGGGAAACGATTCAGGACACTATTGAGAAAATTGAACAGCGCATTGAAGACGTTAAAGTTGAAATAGCAGAATCAGGAAGTGATTTTGCAAAAGTAGATGAGCTTTATAAAGAAGAACAGGCTCTTACGTTGGAATTAGAAGAAAAAATTGAACGTTGGTCTGAGCTCTCAGAGAAAATGGAATAGTAGGAAACCCTGCTATGTATTAATGAGTTTTGAGAGATTCACTCACCAAAAAATTTATGTAATCAAACCTAAAGCCACTCCTGCACTTCAGGTGTGGCTTTTTTGGTCTGCTAGGAATGCGGATTAGGGAGTGAATTGAAAAAGGGTTTGAATGGTTATTTATGTTAATATTGAAGTTGAATTAAAGTAGGTATTCAAGTTAAGGGCAGCATTGTTGAAGGCTCAAATTCAAGGTAAACTGTGTTTATCTATTCATAGTACAGACTTATAAGCCAAGAAAGACGGTATTTGAGGTTATGAATTGATAGAAATAGTGGAATTTTTGGGCTTTTTAGGGGGGTGAAATTATGATAAAAGAAGAAATTCAAAAAGCTATAGAAATATTTAGAGAGCAAGTAGATGCGGTCGTCATTGATGTGATAGATGTTCTAAAGGATCTCTTCATGTAAAGGGAGAGGTTTTTTAGTTCCTGAACATCTTCTGTACTTATTAATTACAAATGAACGAAACATACATAATCAAATTATGTATGTTTGGCGAGTGAATAGAAGAAAAGAAGCCTTCGTTTCGAAGGCTTCTAATTTTGTTGACATCAATCATGATCTTACATGCAGGAAAAGGTTGCACCATCATCCTCGTTTGTATATGGTTATTTTAGGAATTATTTTTCAATGAAATCTTCCACAATCTCGGAGCTTATCTGTAAGAAGATAGGCTCCTCTTAATTTGAAATAAAAGATTGAGTTATGTTTGTTGATTTGAAATAATTGGTATTAGAAGTTTGGTCAGTTTAAAGATAACAGCTGAAATTGAAACATATTTTTTATGTAAACGTATTTTTTGAGGTATATTGATAATCGGAATGGAGGAAAAGTATGGCGGTTTTTTTGATTAGTTTCTTTTCAGCAGTGATTATATACATGACTGTTCATTCGATAATCAAGGTTTTAAATATAGCCTTAAATAGAGATGAGATATCAAAACGAAAATATAAACTTATTATGGCTACATCGATTTTTATAGGTACTCTCATAGCAGTAGTTTTACCTTTTGGATATGAAAGACTTTTTGCTGCTATTCTGTAAAATTTTCTTTAGTTTGATTAACTAAAGTGCATTCGCTTAGAAGGTTAGCGTTTGGGGGTATATTTAAATGTCTCGTAATCTACCCATTTATGGTCTAGGATTGCAAATTGTATTCTTTCTTCTCTTTTTAGCGCGTTGTTATCCAAAATGACCAATGTGATTGTTGCAACCATTTGTTTAATGCTCGGATTTTCAAGTATAATTTTCGGGTTGTTTCAGTTAAACATAGTAGCCGTCTGTTTCTTTGTGTCATTGTAATCATTATTGGAACTTTGATTATCAGCTTTACTATATTTACGTACTTCTTAAGTGAGGCTGATTACCCATCCTTGATTAGAATTGCATTTTGATAATTATCTTATAGGGAATTTGCTCAATTATTTCGGAAATTTTGCTTAACAATACGTAAGTGCTCTATGTAGGTTTAGGGCTGGAGTGTTAATTTGAAGGAAGTGTAAAATGTTCAAATCAAACATAACAAATAGAATAATAAGGTTAATATTTTTTTGGATCGGAGTATCTTTTTTGTTGCTTAATAGTAATAGTATCGCCAGTTCACAGTTATCATTAATATTTATAGCCTTGATTGGGGTTTCATTTACAGTGTATCAATTAACAATAATTATAACTTTAAGAAAAGTAAGTCGAAATTAGTTATTAATTCATAGAGAACCAATTGATCAATTATCTCTGAGCTTATCTGTAATAAGATAGGCTCCTTATTGTAAATGAAATATGGATTTAATAGAATCGTTTTGAAATAATTGGTATTGACGAGTAGAGCAAGAATTTTTAAGAGGGTAGTATCTGTTTAAACAACAATTGGGAAATTTACTAGAGGTGATATTTGTGATTGGTTTATTAGAGATTATATTTCAAGTATCAGGAGTTGTGTTGCTCATATGTGCAATTTATTATTATTTTCATTTTAAGAAAATCAAACGGGAAAGGAAGCTGAAACCAGTTGAGTTAACAGTTTACGCTGTAACTCAAATTGCATTTCTTCTTTTAGGAAGCAGCTATTTACTACTACTTTTGGATAAAAATAATTAAATAAACTCGGAGTTTATCTGTAATAAGATAGGCTTCTTTTTAATTAAATGGCTATGTTAAAGTTTAATGTTGATACTTCACAAAAGTAGAACTTCCAGTTTATGGAAGTTCTACTGTGGTATATTTTGCTTGTTAACTAAAGCAATAGGTTAATTAAGTGGGGATATCATTTTCTCTCAATCACTGAAGATATCCTTCATTTCATTTTTTTCTTTTTTTAATCGTTGAAAATGCCTTTCTATTCGTCTTGCTATAAAAGGCAGAAATATTACTATTAACATAAGCCAAAGCATAAAATTCCACCTTTTTTTTTAGAATTTCCCAGTCAAACTCCTCTAATCTTTCCATTCAAAGAAAAAAGAAATGTTAGATATTGAACTTACTTAATCTAAGTGTATCATAAGTTTTTGTACGAAATATACCATCTTCCAGTATCTCGGACCGCTTACCGAATAAAAAGTAATCGCTATATACAGGTCCAGGCAGGATGTGGAAGAATATATAGAGGTGAAGAAATGAATGAACTACTTTTAGTCTCGATGTTTGTGTTTGTACTTATGACTTATAAACAACTGCGAGCGTTAAGAAACAAAGAAATTCCCAGAGGCAATAGAAGAATTGTTTGGTCGATTTATAGTTTTTCAGTAATAGGGTTAGTAGCAGTGAATATCTATTTTTCTTAAGTCTCTTATTAAAATAAATCGGAGCGTTTGCTAAATAAATTGTAAGTCTATGTAGGCTTTAGGGAGGATTGTAGAATAACTGGGAGGACAAATAATGAAAAGAAACATATTGATTATGATTATACTTTCAATATCTCTAAGCGCCTGTTCAACAAACGAATTAGAAAATGTTGAAAGAGTAGAAGTAAGCTTTTGGATTGGAAATGAAAAACAATCAGAAGAAGTAGCGTTTAAAGAGAAAAAAGAAGTAGATGTATTCGTTGGTGCCACCAACAATGCAAAAGAACTTGATGATCAAAAGGTTATTAAAACACCTCCAGTATTGACCAATGATCTTATTATTGAAGAAAGCAATAATAAAGCATTTCAATTATGGATTACTGAAGATGGAGAAGGGTTCATTCAAAGTCTTGTACCAGAAGATATCCTAACATACCAATTGGATGAAGGTTCGGTAAAAGATGTAATAAATATTTTAAACAAACAAGATAATGTTACGCTCCTACCAAACATCGAATTTGAAAAATAAATCAGTTTTTGAGGTGTTCCATAATCTAGAAGCTTATCTGGAAGACTAAAAACGTTATAAATTAATATAAATTCACCTGAGTTCAAGTGCTACTAGTCGATAGTTCTGATTAAAATTAATAAGGAGTGATCTAATTATGGCAATAAACAAATTGCTAAGAATGGACAATGTCGGCATCGTTGTAGAATCTCTTGATGACGCAATTTCATTCTTCGAGGAGATTGGCTTGAACCTCGAAGGACGAGCCACTGTCGAAGGTGAATGGGCTGGTCGGGTAACTGGATTGGGTTTTCAGTGCGTAGAGATTGCTATGATGGTTACCCCAGATGGTCACAGCCGACTTGAACTTTCGCGATTTATCACCCCACCAACTATATCAGATCATCGGACTCATCCTGTAAATACACTCGGTTATCAACGCCTAATGTTCACCGTTGAAGACATTGACGAAATGGTATCCAGACTTACTATGTATGGCGCTCAGCTCGTTGGCAAAATGGTTCAATACGAGGACTCGTATCGGCTCTGCTACATTCGTGGAATCGAAGGACTTCTAATTGGTTTGGCAGAACAACTCGGTAACAAATAAGTAAGCGAGGTCTCATAAAGAGACTTTACTCAAATATAAATTACTGAAGCGAAAATTGAAACTGACAAGCAGTGTGAAAGTTATTTGAAGAAGTAGGGAAACAGATTCACGTGAAAACGTTATATGAGAATACGTCTCGATTCGAAGAGAATTCTAAGTAAACAATTTCGGAACTTATCTGCAGTAAAATAAGTCTCTTTTAGTGAAAAAGAATTGATACCCTGGATTCCATTTGAAATAATTGGATTTGTGTGAGGTAACCGCATTAAACAATCACTAGAACTATTTAGTTAAGGAGGTAGTATGAAGAAAGTATTATTAACTATATCAATAATTGTTAACCTGCTTTACTTAATTAATGTACTTGCTAGTTTAGGAATCAGGCAGTCCAATGGAATGAATGTTTTATTGGGATTGATATTTGTAGTAAGTATTCTGGGGTCAATATTTTCCCTAATACGATTTAGACAAAATTCGTGCTATCATCTTTATCTGTCAATTACGGTGCTTACATTAAACTTAGCTTCCTTTGGGTGGTTTGCTTTTATAAATTATTTATCGATAATAATGGGAGGATAAGGCCTCTTATAAGGTAGGTATCTTGAAATCGAGTCTTGAACTATCTCGGAGGGATAGCTACACAGTGGTTATCGGTTAGCAAGCTGGTGTAATATTTGACGAAACGTTATTCTATTAAGGGGTGAGGTTATGGGGTTTTGGTATTTCTTAATATTATTTGTAGGAATATTTTTAGTTGTTAAGGGGCTATTTGGGAATAAAAGAAATGCCTTGGTATTGATAGGGGTCATAAGTATTGCGTTCTCAATATTTATGTTTACACCAGGAAGTGATGAAATCATTTCAGAACTATTTAATTTTTTTGGAATAGATATATGAGTAATCTTCTACTAGGTATTTTCACGAACGGTTGCTAAAACTAAAGAAAAATATCTTGATTTGAAGTATTCTACAAAAAAGAGCGTTAATCTAAAAAGGATTACGCTCCTTTTTGTTTAAGTTGATTAAGAGGACAGTTTAACGGGATAAACTATGTTGAAAATTAATCTACATAATAAGCGAAAGAAAGTAGGTTTTATAATATGGATTTATCTTTGGAAATTGCGCATATTATACTGCCAGTTGCAATAGTGGGTGGGATTGGAGTATTTGTAATTCTAAGAATGAAACATAAGTCTAAGCAAGGAACTCTAGGTAAGAAAAAAATAAGAAGTGCTCAAACTATATTAGATAGCTTAATACCATTCGGAATGATGTTTGGTTTGGCTGTTGCTATACTTCTCAGCATGTTTAGCACCTTTTCCTTTCTTTCTGCAATTACTTGGGGACCTGGTATAGGTATGTTATTAGGATATTTTGCTTATGAAATTTACAGCAAGAAGGAAGATAGTTATTCATAATAACTGCCTTCCAGAAACTCGGAGCTTATCTGCATGCAATAAGAGAGGCTGCAAGTTTAGATACACAATAGAACTTTTTGTTCAAAACCAGGCATCGCTAGTATTGAGATACCTAGTTTTTCTTTCAATTTATGATTTGAGAGATTTAGAAGATTAATCATATATGACAAATTTCCCTTGTTCATGTAACCTTTTTATAGATGCAAGCATATGATTTATTTCTTCATCGGAATGTCTTTCCCATGAACTTAATTCAGCTACTATTTTTAAGGGCGATTTCGATCTATAAGAACGTGTAGGGTTTCCGGGAAACTTTTTGTCAGTTACGTTTGGATCATTTTCAAATTCACCTAATGGCTCTACAATATATATTCTTTCTTTTGATGTAGATATTGCTAATTCAGCCCCCCATTTAGCGGCATTTAATGTAGCAGTGAAATAAATATAGTTCGCTTTTTTGTTTTGGTAATTTGATAAGTGTTGCGGTACTAATAGATCTCCAATTTTTAGTTCTGCTTTCGTACCATGAAAGAAAGGTCCATGATCTAAGACATCTTTTTTGTCATTCATTTTAATACACCTCTCTTTTTTGATTTGTATAAAATAGTATAGAGCAGCAAGTATAAAAATAGTAGTCTATAATTACCTGGAAATTAGCGGTATAATATAAGTAGAGAAAATGTAGTTGAACGACAAGTAACTATAATTTGCGTTTTCATTAGCAATCACCGTCAATGGTTGTTGGAGCTTTAATAAAATAACAAAATTTACAGAGCTTGAAATGGCATTTTGCCTCTAAGCTCTCTTTTTTTATGATTTAATATATGTTTTGGCCTTTGAAGCGTTATGTGATTTCACGATTTGTCCATCTGAAGTAACTCGGTTATCAATATACTGGTGTGGTTTTTATATATTGTAAATATATTTTTAGGATCCCCCTTTTTGTGAACTCTACGAACATTGAGGAGCATTTGCAGAATGAAATAAAACTTCGCGATCTCCTTAGAATATTTTGAGAAATGAAGTAAATAGTGGTATAATTATTCAGAAAGTTACGAATCTAGAGAGAAAGGAGAACATTTGTGAAGTTTTATTTATCGGTAGATATGGAAGGCGTAACCGGTCTTGTAGATGAGACGTTTGTGGATTCGAATAAACAGAATTATATGCGTGGTCAGGAAATGATGACGCAGGAAGCCAATCACGTAATCGAAGCCGCCTTTGGAAGTGGATGCTCAGCTGTGACGGTAAATGATAGTCACTCAAAAATGAACAACTTACTTATTGAGAAGCTTCATCCCGAAGCAAGGCTCATTTCAGGAGATGTGAAGCCTTTTTCTATGGTTCAGGGGTTAGACAGTACATATGAAGGTATGGGGATGATCGGTTATCATGCACGCGCCGGTATGCCGGGCGTAATGTCTCATTCCATGTTCCACAATGTGAGAAATTTCTACATAAATGATCAAGTTGTAGGAGAGCTAGGGATGAATGCATACGTTGCCGGATACTTTGGTGTTCCGATTTTGTTCGTTGCAGGCGATGACAGAGCTGCACTAGAAGCCGAAGAGCTTATCCCAAACATAACAACAGCTGTTGTAAAAGAAACGATTTCTCGATCTTCCGCTCTTTTGTTATCACCACAAAAAACAGGGCAAGTGTTACGTCAACAAACAGAAAAGGCAATGCTTAATAGACACAATGTCGAACCTTTAGTTCCTCCTCGCGAGCCTGTATTTCGCATTGAATTTGCGAATCATGGACATGCCGAGTGGGCGAGCCTTATGCCTGGTGTTGAGATTGAAAAAGAAACGACAGTTAAATATCAAGCGAAAAATATGCTTGAAGTCTATCAAGCTATGCTTGTGATGACTGAATTAGCATCAAGAACAACATTTAGCTAGAAAGTAGGGATGCCTGTGGCGAAATATATTATCAATCGTCTCTTCGCCATGGTGATTACATTGTGGATTATCGTAACCATTACGTTCTTCTTAATGCATGCGGTACCAGGGTCACCATTTAACCAGGAAAGAAACACCAGTGAAGCGGTGCAGCAAAACCTTGAAGCGCACTATCATTTGGATGAACCAGTTTTTATTCAATATGCCATTTACATTAAATCACTTGCAACACTTGATTTTGGGCCTTCTATTAAACAATCATCTACGTCGGTTAATGAAATGATTGGTAGAGGATTTCCAGTCTCGGCAGAACTTGGGGTTACGTCGCTTTTGATTGCGATTATTTCAGGTATTATTCTAGGCATTATGGCTGCCCTTCGTCACAATGGTGCAATTGATTACATAGCGATGACTTTTGCGGTCTTTGGCATTTCAGTACCGAACTTTATTATGGCGACTTTACTTATTCAACAGCTAGCTGTGAACTGGGAAGTTTTCCCGGTGGCTACTTGGGCCTCGCCAATGCATATGATCCTACCTTCTATTGCGCTTGCAACTGGGCCAATGGCCATCATAGCGCGCCTTACTAGATCAAGTATGATCGAAGTTCTCAATCAAGATTACATCATGACTGCTCGGGCAAAAGGGATGACAACATTCCAAATTGTTATGAAGCATGCTATGAGAAATGCTTTACTGCCGGTTATTACTATTCTTGGAACACTTGTTGCTGGAGTATTAACTGGGAGTTTTGTTATCGAAAAAATCTTTGCCATTCCTGGCATGGGTAAATATTTTATCAACGGTATAAATGATCGTGATTATCCTGTCATTATGGGAACAACAGTCTTTTATAGTGCCTTCCTCATTATGATGCTCTTTATTGTAGATATTGCTTACGGGATACTAGATCCGAGAATTAAGCTGCATAAGAGGGGGGAATAGCATGATACCGGAGCGAAAAGATACGAAACAAGAGCTATCAGAAGACCTCTTTCTTCCGTTAAAAGATTCCTCTAATAATGCAGAGATGATTGCAAAGCCAAGTATTTCTTATTGGAAAGATGCATGGATGAGGTTGTCTGGGAACAAGTTGTCTATGGCTGGTCTTATCATGTTAGTATTGCTTGTCTTAATGGCCATATTTGGTCCGTTGCTAACACCATATTCTTACGATCATCAGGTTTTGACCGAAGGGAACTTACCTCCATCTTCTGAGCACTGGTTTGGAACAGATAACCTTGGTCGAGATATGTTCACACGAACGTGGAATGGAGCTAGAATTTCATTGTTTGTTGGATTTATGGCAGCGATTATCGATTTTGTTATTGGAGTAGCTTATGGAGGGTTTTCAGGATATAAAGGTGGAAGAACGGATAATTTCATGATGAGAATCATTGAAATTTTGTACGGTCTTCCATATCTCCTAATGGTTATTCTTTTGATGGTCGTCATGGGTCCTGGGCTCTTTACGATTATTATTGCGTTAACTGTAACAGGGTGGGTCGGAATGGCACGAATTGTTCGAGGACAGGTTCTTCAGTTAAAGAACGCAGAGCATGTTCTCGCATCTCGTACGTTTGGAGCAAGCGCAAGTCGCGTTATTCGAAAGAATCTCCTTCCTAATACGATGGGGCCGATCATCGTTCAAATGACTTTAACCGTTCCTACAGCTATCTTTGCCGAAGCCTTCTTAAGTTTCTTAGGACTAGGTGTACAAGCACCCGTAGCGAGTTGGGGCGTAATGGCAAATGATGGATTATCGGTTATTTTATCAGGGCACTGGTGGAGGCTGTTTTTTCCAGCATTCTTTATTTCATTAACGATGTTTGCTTTTAATGTTCTCGGTGACGGTTTGCAAGATGCACTTGATCCTAAACTACGTAAGTAAATCCTCATCTCGATGAGTTTTCACTGATACAAATACTAAGGGGGAATTTTTTTGAAGAAGATTATTACAATGCTACTTTCTCTAGTGCTACTTATTAGCATCGTTGGTTGTACAACTACGGAAAATAGTTCATCAGAATCAAATTCAGGAAATGATGATGCAAAGCAAGAGGATGGAGCGAAAGTACTGAAGTTAAACAATGGAAGTGAACCAACATCATTTGATCCACCAATTGGTTTTGATAGCGTTTCGTGGAACGCTTTAAACAATTTAATGGAAGGTATGACGCGTCTAGATAAGGAAGATCAGCCACAGCCTGCCGCTGCTAAAGAGTGGGATCTTTCAGAAGATGGCAAAACATATACTTTCCACCTTCGTGAAGATGCCAAGTGGTCTAACGGAGAGCCTGTTACAGCGGAAGATTTTGAATATGCTTGGAAGCGTCTAGCGAATCCTGATACGGCTTCACCTGCAGCTTTTCTTGCTTATTTTATTGAAGGCGCAGAGGCATTTAACACTGGAGATGGATCAGAAGAAGATATGTTGGTAAAAGCTGTGGACGAAACAACACTTGAGGTAACTCTTGAAAGTCCAGTAGCCTATTTCCCTAGTGTTATTTCAAACCCAGCTTTCTTCCCTGTTCATAAAGCAACAGTAGAAGAAAATCCGGAATGGCATACAGAAGCTGATTCGTATGTAAGTAATGGTCCTTTTAAACTAACGAAATGGGAACATGATTCAAAATTCGAATTTAGTAAGAATGAAAATTATTGGGATGCTGCAAATGTAAAGCTCGATAAAGTAGATTGGGCTATGGTTGATGACACGAATACAGAATATCAAATGTACAAAACTGGTGAACTTCATACTTCTGATGTACCAGCTGACTTAAGTGAAGAGCTTTTCAGTGATGGACAAGCTCAGGTTGAAGATCAGTCAGGAACATACTTCTATCGCTTTAATCTTGAAATGGAGCCATTCCAAAATGAAAATATTAGAAAAGCATTTGCTATGGCAGTCGATCAGCAGAAAATCGTGGAATTTGTTACAAAAAATGAAGAGAAGCCAGCAAATGGCTTTGTGGCGTATGGGTTTGAAGATGCAGCAGGCGGCGACTTCAGAGAGGTTGGCGGTGATCTTGTAACCAATGATGCTGATCAAGCAAAAGAACTACTAGAAAAAGGCATGGAAGAAGAAGGTTATGATGAGCTTCCTGCCGTAACATTAACGTATAACACGAGTGATGATCACAAAAAGATTGCTGAAACTCTTCAACAAATGTACAAAGAAGTTCTTGGTGTTGATGTAGAGCTTGCCAATCAGGAATGGAACGTATTCTCTGATGAACAAAAGCAATTAAACTTACAGTTCTCAAGGAGTTCTTTCCTTGCAGATTATGCTGATCCAATCAACTTCCTTGAAAGTTTCCAATCTGGGCACTCTATGAATCGTACTGGCTGGAGTAATGAAGAATACGATTCCTTAATTGCACAGGCGAAAGAAGAAACAGATGAAGCTAAACGATTTGAATACATGCATGATGCTGAAGCACTCTTGTTCGAAGAGATGCCAATCTTCCCGATTCATTTCTACAATCAGGTTTATCTTCAGAATGAAGATGTGACGGGAATTGTACGTCATCCTGTTGGCTATATGGAATTGAAATGGGCAGATATGAAGTAATACAGTTGAGCCTGGTGATACGAAAACCAGGCTCTTTTTTTTCTGTCATTATACGATATTGGCAAAAGGGCTATAGTTTTACACGCATCATTGATAGAATTAGCTTGAGCTATGCATCACACACTTGAGACTATCTATCTCGTAACACTAGGCATTACATATGATGAAACTATGAATATTTTAAAGGAGATATCTATGAAGATTACTAATATTGAAACGTTTTCTGTATCCGTTCCGTTAAAGAAACCTTTTAAAACGGCGCTTCGTACAGTGACAAATGCCGAAGCGATCATTGTAAAAATAACAGCTGGGGAATACGTCGGTTATGGAGAAGCACCTCCAACAGTCGTCATTACTGGTGAAAGTCTTGCTAGTATTGATTCGGCCATTCAACATGTCGTGAAGCCGAAATTGGTTGGAATGGATTTAACGGAATATGAATCCGTCATGTACACTCTACAGAAATCAATGATTGGAAATACGAGCGCAAAGGCAGCAGTTGATATGGCTATTTATGATCTATTGGCTAAGCGAAGTCAACTCCCTCTTTATCAATTTCTTGGAGGATATCGGAATGCCCTGGAAACAGACTACACCGTTAGTGTAAACGAACCTGTAGAGATGGCAACTGACGCTGTTCAATACATAAAAGATGGGTTTTCAATTTTGAAAGTAAAGGTAGGCAAAGACACCATTCAAAACGACTTAAGTCGAATCAAAGAAATTAGAAAGCGCGTTCAAAACGATGCCGTTATTCGTCTTGACGCCAATCAGGGGTGGACAGCTAAGGAAGCAATTTATGCCATTCGAAAAATGGAGGATGAAGGTCTTAACATCGAATTAGTTGAACAGCCCGTTCATGCGAAAGATATTGAAGGTCTAAGAAAAGTGACTGATGCTGTCTACACCCCAATTATGGCAGATGAAAGCGTGTTTTCACCTGAGGACGCACTTAAAGTAATCATCACCCGAGCAAGTGACCTTATTAATATTAAATTAATGAAGTCTGGCGGTATCCATCAAGCATTAAAGATTAACGCGTTAGCGGAGAGTGCTGGAATGGAGTGTATGGTAGGAAGTATGATTGAATCACGAGTCGGTATAACTGCCGCCGCACACCTTGCTGCTAGCCAACGAAATATAACGAGGTTTGATTTCGATGCGCCACTGATGCTTGATTACGATCTTGTGAATGGCGGGGTTCAATATACTAAAAATATGATGACGTTTACTGAAGATTATGGTTTAGGAATTCACTATGTAGAAAAGGGTGGGATTACAGTTGGAATGGACTAAAAAAACAATTGCCGTAGCCGTAGCAACGTTATGGACAACTCCGGAGAAGGCAAGGACAGTTGATCATAATGCTCTAACCAATCCAGTGAAATTAACAGAATGGTTGGAACCATTGTCTTATTCGAATAGATTGGAACTGTGCGATAATAACCACGTTCAATCCCAAGTTTTGTACGGGGAAGAGGTCTTAGTTTTAGATCAGCGAGGAAATTGGTCTTATGTACTCGTCCCTTCACAACCCTCTTCAAAAGATGAAAGAGGCTATCCTGGATGGATTCCAACGATCCAACTTTCTGAAAATGTACCAGGAGTATTTACTGAAGTTGTAGCTACAAATAAGCATGGTGTTCAATTTACAACTCAAAATGGAAAAAGTGAAATGCGATTAAGTTATCAAACGATCCTTCCTGTTTTAGAAGAGCGTGAACGAACTTACCTTGTCTGGACTCCACATGGAGAGGTGATTTTGAACAAAGAAGACGTTACGACTCGTCCAACAAATGGCCCATTTGGAACAGGCTTAGACCTTGTTCGCGAAGCTGAACAATTTATTGGTCTCCTCTATTTATGGGGAGGTATGTCATCTTATGGATATGACTGCTCTGGATTTAGTTACAATATGGCTAGAACTATTGGCTGTACGATTCCGCGAGATGCCCATGATCAGTTAAAGAGTGGAACGCTAGTAGAAGAAGGTGACTGGCAAAGAGGTGATCTTCTCTTTTTTGCTTATGAGCACGGAAAGGGATCTGTGCATCATGTAGGCATATATTACGGTGGAGGAAAAATGATTCATTCTCCTAGCACTGGACGCTTTATAGAAATTACCCCTCTTAAAGGTACGCTCTATGAGGAAGAACTTTGTGGCGTTTGCCGCTACTGGGAGACGAATTAATGCAGTTTGAACAAGTAAAAGAGAAAATTATAGCATGTTTCCAGGGTCTTGAAGGAAACCAATCCGTGTATGTATCAACGCCTGATGGAGAATTAACTCATCATGAGGATCAGCCTGTATCATCAGCTAGTATTATTAAAATTGCTATTATGATGGAAGCTTTAAGACAAGTGGATAGAAGTGCGCTCACATTAGATCAAGTAGTAGAGATTGAAGATGTCAATCGAGTCGAAGGCGCTGGTGTGATCTACCATCTAGGTAAAGAACTCGAATGGAGACTGACTGATCTGATTCATCTGATGATTATTTCTTCTGATAATACAGCTACAAATCAGTTAATTGATTTAGTCGGCATAGCGAATATTAATCATACTATGAAAGGAGCGGGGGCCTTTCATTCAAAGCTAATGAGGAAAATGATGGACCGAGAAGCCGTCAAAGCTGGAAAAGATAATATGATGAGTGGAAAAGATACTTATTTACTATTAAATCAACTAGTTGAACAACACCTTCTATCAAACTCATCTATGAAATGGGCGATAGACGTTTTGCTTCAGCAGCAATTTAAGGATAAGTTTACAAGTAAGATTTCTACCCTAAAGAAAAACACGCTTGCTCATAAAACTGGTGAACTTGCAGGAGTGGAGCATGACGCGGGTATTTTATTTACATCAAGAGGTCCGGTTATCTATGCTTTTTTAACAGCTGGATTGCTAGAAAACCGGTACGGAAGAGATGCTATTGCGAATGCGGGTCGGTTACTTTATGACTTTTATAAAGAAGACTGAAACGATGAATGAAATGAACAAAAGCGCCGTTTGTAGACGGCGTTTTTGTTTTGCAATAATCCAAATTAATGACCAATTGAAACGGCCGTTCCAATTGGAATCGTATTTGCAAGTTCTTCGACATCACGGTTATACATTCGTATGCATCCTTTCGATACATATTTCCCAATAGAGGAAGGATCATTTGTCCCGTGTATACCATAATGTATTTTAGAAATACTCATCCACATCGTACCGAATGGTCCGCCGGGGTTTGGAGCTTTGTTAATGATAATAAATTGTCCAGTTGGCGTATCGTGAAGCATACGCCCCACACCAACAGGGTATACCTTTACAGTAGATCCATTTTTTTGAAGTGTAAGCGTTCGCTGTGTAAGAGATACATAAATGGTATATGGAAGTGTTGCAGGATCAGGGTATCCAGGGATTTGGATAAGCTGGCCTGGATAGATAAGATTAGGGTTTTGTATGGAATTTGCCCTTATGATTTCAGTGACTGGAACTCGGTAATCCCCGCTAATAGAAGATAATGTTTCACCTGACTTCACCGTATGCTGCAAAAGTAGCCCCCCTAGCGCTATTAAATGAAAGGAATGAATACTAATGAACGTCGTTATCGTTTCAGATACACATATGCCACGGATGGCGAAAGAGCTTCCCAAAGCACTAAAAAATGAGCTGTACCATGCAGAACTCATTATTCATGTAGGTGATTGGCAAACACAGGCAGTTTACGAAGAATTAAAGTCATTTGCGCCTATTAAAGGAGTTTATGGAAACGTCGACGAAGCTTTTTTTAATAATAAGTTTAATGAAAAACTCATATTGAATTTAGAATCTCATCGAATCGGCATTACGCATGGTCACGGTAAAGGTAAAACAACAGAACAAAGAGCCGTTTCTCAATTTCAAGATGATGATGTCGAATTAATTCTCTTTGGTCACTCCCATATACCTCTTCATAAAGAATATGATGGGAAGGTCATTTTTAACCCTGGATCACCTACTGATAAGCGGAGACAAGCTCGATATTCATTCGGAAAACTTACTATTGAACGAAATAAACCTCTCCACATTGAACATGTTTTCTTTAATGAAAAATAGGGCAATACGTTAATTAGATGGTTTTGTGCATAAATTGTTGAACAAAATAGCGTTAATATGTATAATGTTTGTATAATATATGTGCGAAGTTTCATATGCGGATGGAAGGGGAAAAATGATGCCAACAACAAAACGAGTCATCGTAATCGGTGCAGGTCCGGGAGGGCTTACAGCTGCTATGCTTCTAGCGAGCAAAGGACATTCGGTTACAGTTTATGAGAAACAATCCTATGTGGGGGGGCGAACTTCTGGATTTGAGCGAAGTGGCTACCGCTTTGACAGAGGACCAACCTTCCTTAATATGCCGCATATTCTCGAAGAAATGTTCGAGGAATCTGGACGTAATGTCCATGACTATATCGACTTAATTGAAATCGATCCAATGTACGAATTGAAATTCGATGATGTTTCCTTTTATCCAACGCGTGACCAGGATGAAATGGTTAGAAGAATCGAAGAGACATTTCCTGGAGACGGTGAAGGGTATAGACGTTTTATGAAAGAAGAGAAAGAAAAATTCGAAGCGCTCATGCCTATTCTTCAAAATAAGCATGATTCACTTCTTGATTATGGTAGATGGCGGTTTGTGAAGGCTTTACCTAAATTGACGGTGACAGATAGTGTTTACAAGCGACTTTCCCATTATTTCGATGATGAGCGTTTAAGGCTATCCTTTACTTTCCAGGCAAAATACCTTGGAATGTCACCGTGGGAGTGTCCAGGTGCTTTTACGATTCTTTCTTATATGGAACATGCTTACGGCATTTTTCATCCGATTGGCGGATTGAGTCAAATTCCAGAAGCTATGGCCAGGGTTATTAAGGAAGAGGGCGGCGAAGTTCATACGAATAAAGGTGTGAAGCAGCTCTTACTTGATGGGAAGACAGTGAAAGGTGTGGAACTTGAAGATGGTACGACGGATTATGCCGATGAAGTCATTATAAATGCTGACTTCGCACATGCTGTAAATCATCTCATTCCATCTGGTTCTGTAAAAAAATATACACCTAAAAAAATGGAACAGAAAAAATATTCTTGCTCAGCCTTTATGCTATACCTTGGTGTAGATAAAAAGTACGACTTACCGCATCACTCTATTATTTTCTCCTCTGATTATAAAAAAAACGTAGAAGAGCTTACTAAGAAGAAAATTCTATCAGAAGATCCTTCCATTTATGTACAAAATGCTTCCGTTACTGACGATACTCTTGCTCCAGAAGGTAAATCTTCCATTTATATCCTTGCTCCAGTACCGAATAACTTTAGTTTAGTTGATTGGGAAGAACGTAAGGATGAATTTAGAAGGTTAGTTCTTGATCAGCTTGAACAAAGAACGGAATTTAAGGATATTGAAAAGCATATCGAAGTTGAGGAAATGTACACGCCAACGGATTGGGAGATGGATTTAAATGTTTATAAAGGAGCCACATTTAATTTAGCTCATAATCTTCCTCAAATGATGTACTTCCGTCCACCTAACCAATTTAAAGAATTAAATCATTGCTGGCTTGTTGGTGGAGGAACTCACCCGGGGAGTGGACTTCCAACAATTATGGAATCTGCACGCATCACGAGCAGAATGCTTCATGAACAAGCAGCGCTTTTGGAGAGTGCGAAATGACG
The DNA here is from genome assembly GCF_056173695.1 of Anaerobacillus sp. 63XJN7_5_ISO-PGPR-S23-430. Taxonomy (NCBI): domain Bacteria; kingdom Bacillati; phylum Bacillota; class Bacilli; order Caryophanales; family Bacillaceae; genus Anaerobacillus; species Anaerobacillus sp. 63XJN7_5_ISO-PGPR-S23-430. The sequence goes on from NZ_CM149686.1 coordinate 2,040,337, forward strand.
ATTGGTATAGTAGGTGGAGGCATAGGTGGCATGCTTTCCGCGCTACTCCTTTCACAAAAAGGCTACAACGTTGAGCTGCATGAAAAAGCGCCTACGCTTGGAGGTAGACTTTCATTTGTTGAACGAGATGGGTTCAAGATCGACAAAGGCCCTACGATCGTGCTTCTTCCAGAGATGATCTATGAGTTTTTGGATAAAGCGGGAGTTCCTCGTGAGGAAGTTGAGATGGTAAGGTGTGATCCACTATATCGCATGATTTATCCAGACGGTTCTACTTTTACGAAAACAAGTGATATCGAGAAGCAGCTGGAAGAGATCACTCGAATGTTTCCTGGAGAAGAGCAACATTTTCTTTCTTATCTTGAAGATATGCGCGTTCGATTTAAGAAAGGAAAGGCGGCTTTTCTCGAACAGTCTTTTATTAATAGAAAAGATTTCTTTACTCCAAGTAATATGAAGCTTTTACTCGAGCTTAAAGCTTACCAGTCTGTTCAATCTCAAGTATCTAATTATTTTAATGATGAACGGTTGCAAGACGCCTTTGCCCTACAAACGCTTTATATTGGTGGAAATCCATCTGCTTCACCAGCACTTTATTCTTTAGTTCCTTTTAGCGAATATGAACATGGCATCTGGTATTTAAAAGGTGGCTATGCAAGCTTGATTACTGTATTAGAAAAACATCTTCGTCTTCAAAACGTAACGGTTCATTTAGAATCTAACGTGGAAGAATTACTCATTGATGGGAAGACATGTAGAGGAATTCGTACTACAAGTGGAGAACATTATTATGATAAAGTAGTGTACAATGGAGATTTCCCTATGATCAAGAATCTGATAAAAAAAGAGAAAGTTCCTCGGAAGAAATACAAAGCCTCCTCAGGTTGTCTACTCCTCTATATGGGGCTTGATCGTGTATATGATAATGCTGATGTTCATCAATTTTTTATGACAAATGACTTTACATCCCATATGAAGGACGTTTTTCAAGGTGGTAAATTGACAGACCAACCGGCTATTTACACGTTCCATCCTTCTCTCATTGATGAAACGCTAGCACCTCCTGGTAAAGGCGTGCTATACGTGCTGATCCCCGTACCATCAGGTGAAGCAGTCGAATGGGATGAAAAGGAAAACGTTGCATCAAAAATGATTGAACTTCTTGAAACAAGAGGTTTTCCAGGTTTAAAAGAATCTATAGAGTGGTTAGAAATTCGCACACCTGCTGATGCAGAAGTGGAAGGCTTATATAAAGGGGGGAGCTTCGGTATCGCCCCAACGCTTACACAATCAGGCGCTTTTAGACCACAAGTGAAACCTTTTAAATTTGAAAACCTTTATGCGGTGGGAGCATCGATCCATCCTGGAGGTGGCATCCCAATCGTTATGCAGGGGGCGGATCTTCTTGTAAAAGAAATTGAAAGGGTGTGAACGAGAGATGCTCGAACAAGCCTATGCTCACTGTGAAGCCATTATTAAACATCATTCCAAAACGTTTTACAAAGCGTTTTCTTTATTGCCTTCTTCAAAGAAGAAAGCAGTCTGGGCTGTTTATGGTTTTTGCAGGCAGGTTGATGACATCATTGATGAAGGCACAGATCCTGAAGCAGAATTAAAGGTCTTTCGTTCTGAATTTGCCTCTTTTCTAAAAGGTGAAATACCAAAAACTGATCCTATGTGGCTAGCTCTTGAAGATGTTTTTCGTAATTTCTCCATGGATACGAAAGCTTTTCACGATATGATTGCTGGGCAAGAAATGGACTTATATAAAACGAAGTATTATACGCTTGAGGAACTTGAACATTATTCTTATCATGTGGCAAGCACCGTTGGCCTTATGCTTCTTCCAATTCTTGCTCCAAAAAAGGTAGACGAACTTCGAGAGAGTGCCATAGCGTTAGGTCTTGGCATGCAAATCACGAACATTTTAAGAGATATCTCTGAAGATCTAGACCGAGACCGAATTTATTTGCCAATTGCAGAGATGGAAGCATTAGGTTATGGTGTTGAAGATTTAAGAAGTCGAAGAATGAATGAGGCATTTATCAAAGTTTGGGAAAAGCTTGCTGTTCGAGCTGAAATGCATTACGAAACAGCTTTCTCAGCTATGCATCATTATCCTCTAGATGCTCGCCTTCCAGTGAAAAGCTCAGCGGTTTTTTACAAAGCCATTTTGCAGTCCATTCGTAAAAAAGAGTATAATGTCTTTCACCAGCGAGCATTTGTATCGGAAAAAGAAAAAGAAGCGCTTTTATCGGCGATTGCCGGAAATTAACAAAAAAGCTCTCTTCCAATTGGAGGAGAGCTTTTTGTTATATCCTTAATGTCTTTAAGATTAAGGAATCTAAGCGAAAAGGAGTTGTAACATTTGAGAGAATTTGAAATGATTAGGAGGTAATGAATGTTCTATGCATCATTAGGGGTAATGATCTCTAATTTTTTTCAAAAAGGGTGACGCAAGTAATCAAGAAAGCTATTCTAGAAAGAGCTATGTTATCGACAAAGAAAGGTAGGAAAGCCTGTTGATTTATATTGAGAAGAAGAAAGTAACATTAAGAGAGGCAACATTGGAGGATATTAGTACTTTATACTATTGGAAATATGAAGAGGAGAAGCAAGAAGCAAAAAAATGGAACGGCCCATACATCATTGAGAAGAAGATATCCAAAGTAGAGTACAAGAAAGAGTGGGAGCAACAGCGTGAAATTAGTCTCGGAGTTCCAGATACGTTAGTTATTGAAGCAGACAATAAAGTGATAGGTACAGTGGGATCATACTGGGTTGATAAGTTCACTAACTGGCTTGAAACCGGAATTGTTATTTATGATCCATCTTACTGGAATGGAGGATACGGTTCTGAAGCTTATAGAGAATGGATCCATTTTCTATTTCGATCAACAAAGCTTCGTCGACTTGGCATGTCTACCTGGTCTGGGAATGAACGGATGATCAAGGTGGCAGGGAAGGTTGGAATGAAAGAAGAAGCTAGAATAAGAGATGCAAGAATAGTAGAAGGTGTTTACTACGATGCCATCAAAATGGGGATGCTTCGAAGTGAATGGGAGCAACTTCGGTTTAATTGTAAGGCGTTTTGTTTTTGAAGGACTTATGGCATGATAGAGGTAGCTTGCTATTAATCATTTGGGGGAAATTATGAAAAAACGATCTTATACACGTTTATTGAATGAAACGATCACAATTTATGAAGAAAGTGGTAGTTTAAAAGCTTATCAATTTATGAAAGAGCATGCGAAGAATGTGGAAGGCAATCAAGCGCAGCTCTACAATTTTCAATATGCTCTTGCAGCTGCAGCTGACCTAAAAAAAGAAGCCCTTGGGATCATGGAGGAAGCCATTATTGATAAGGGATACTGGTATGCGTATGAGTATTTACAAGCGGATGAAGACTTGGATTCCCTCCGTGAGTTTGAAAAGTTTCAAGAATTGGTTCAGCTTTGTAAACAAAGAGAAGAAAAGGCGATGGAACAAGCAAAGCCAGCGTTAACGGTTTTAAATAACGAGGGTGAACAAGAACGTCCCGTTCTTATGGCTGTTCATGGAGATCAAGAGAATGCTGAAATGACCGCTGTAGCTTGGAACCGAACAGCAACGAAAAAGTATAAACTCGCCTTTCCTCAATCATCTCAAATCCAGTTTTCAGATGCTTATGAATGGGAAGACGCTGCTTTAGGGGTACAAGAAATACAGGACCATGTGAATTCCCTTTCCTCTAGAGAAAACTTGATTATTGGAGGTTTTTCAGCAGGATGTCACGTAGCACTTAGAGCGATTCTCGAGCAGCGTATACGTGTGGATGGTTTTATTTTCGTAGCACCATGGATTCCTAATATTGATGAATGGCGAGATACTATCGATTCTTTAAAGAATTCAAATATAAAGGCTTATATCATATGTGGTGAGGAAGATGATGACTGTCTTGAGGGGTCTAAAGCCTTATCCGAGTTGTTGGAAGCTCAAGAGGTTGCACATGAACTGAAAATTATTCAAGGTCTGGATCATGAATACCCGGAGGAGTTCAATGAATGGCTTCACCGAGCTCTGCAATTTATTAATAAAAGGGATTAGGGAAAGACCTTAGATAGAGCCCAGTTTCATTTATTCTAAGTCCGAATTCTTTTTGATCACAAAAGTTCAATCCTCTGGAAGGATGATCGCATGAGAGAACAAATTGGTGAGTGTACAAACTGTCAGAAATTAGTTTATTGCTTGAATGGTTTTCTCGATGGAGTTAGTTGGAATGGTCAGCTATACTGCTTTACTTGCTTTGAAAAACATGAAGGTCAGCCGCCGTCATAGTCTTGATCGATGTAGTGGGATCATACTTTATTCAATAGAAGATTCCTCAAACCTTTTCCAGAATGTGCATAAAGGGTTTCTTAAGTGTTATGACATAAGGGGGAGTCAAGTGAAACTAACGAAAGAGACACAATATATCAGAAGTGTCCGTTTAGAAAAAACTGAAGCCAATGAATTTCCGTTCTCACTACCTGCTGTACAAAGTCTACAGGATGAACTTATCTTTCACCCAAATGTTACGTATATTGTTGGTGAGAATGGAATGGGGAAATCAACGCTGCTAGAAGGGATAGCTGGGACACTAGGTATGAATCCTGAAGGTGGCACGAAGAATTTCAATTTTTCTAGCTATGATTCTCACTCAAATTTGCATCAGTATTTGAAATTAACAAGAGGAGTTCATAGACCAGATGATTCTTTTTTCTTTCGAGCCGAGACGTATTACAATTTAGCTACGAATATTGAAGCATTAGATCAAGAGGGATTTGGTCCGAAAATTATTGATTCTTTTGGAGGGAAATCACTTCATCAACAATCGCACGGAGAGTCTTTTTTTGCTACATTTATGTACCGATTTCAAGGAAGAGGGTTGTACATTTTAGATGAACCCGAAGCGGCGCTCTCACCGATTAGGCAGCTATCGATGTTAACGAGAATACATGAGCTTGTTCAAGAAGGTTCTCAACTAATTATATCGACACACTCACCAATTTTAATGGCATACCCTGAGGCAAGAATCCTACAGCTAAACGCCGATAGCATGAGTGACGTAACGTTAGAAGGAACTGATCATTTTGTGACGATGAAACAATTTTTTGAAGATAAAGATCGCCTGTTGCATCATTTGTTGAAGAATTAAGGGTAAAAGGTGTTCAAACGAAATAATTGATAAATTAAATCGAAAAGTGCCCTCCAAACGCAAGCTTCATTTGGAAGGCACTTTAAATTTGTTTAGATAGTCTACCATAAATGGCGTTCTTTACTGAACAATTTGTACTTGTGCACTAGTGATCTTCGCGTATGATTCGATTCGCCACATTTTTCCCGCTAATGACGACCATTGGAGAACCACCACCAGGATGGGTGCTTCCGCCAGCAAAGTAGATATTCGAGATATCCTTTGATTGATTGGAAGGTCTAAGAAAACTATTTTTTAAAGAATTCGAAGAAATGCCGTAGAGTGCCCCTCTGAAAGCGTGGAAACGTTCTTTAATTTCTTCAGGTCCGATGACCTTCTCCGTGACAAGGTGCTTTCTTATAGGTAATTCATGCTTCTCCAACTTATCATATATTTTCTCTTTATATTCCTCTAAGGAAACTTGGTTATTTTCGGACAGAGGAGGCGCATTTACTAGAATAAAGAGATTATCTCCATCTGGAGAAACAGAAGGGTCTGTTGCTGAAGAATTTGAAATATAGATCGTCGGATCGTCAGGCCATTCTCCTTTAAATAGCGTTTTAAACTCATGACTGTAATTTTGAGCAAAGTATACTTGATGATGTACGAGATTAGGAAGTCTTGTTGATAATCCAGCCATGATGACAAAAGCGGAAATGGAAGGAGATGATCTCTCAATTTTTATATTAGGCATGGATGGTCGCTCTTTCTCATCAACTAATGCTGGATAGGCTTTTAATAAATCGCCATTAATAATAACCTTGTCTACGTTTAATCGATCAGAAGCCGTTTCAATTTGCTTCGCTTTTTTATTTTCAACATGTATTTGATTCACTTCAGTATTTAAGTGAAAAGTAACACCTAGCTGTTTTGCCGCGGTTTCTAGACTTTCAGCAAGTTTGGTGTTTCCCCCTTTAACATAATAAACTCCCTGCACCATCTCAAGGTATCCGATCATCGCAAAAGTAGCTGGCGAGAGAAAGGGGGAGGAACCAATATATGTAGAATAGCGATTAAAAGCTTTTAATAAAAGAGGATGCTGAAAATAGCGTTCATGAAAGTGATTCATTTTCTCAAGCGGTCTCACTTTCATAACCGCACGAAACAATGTAGGAGACAAGTAATCATTCCACTTTGTAAACATCCTCGGAAAGAATGATGATTTGGATAAATGATAGAGTCGTTCAATTTCTTTGAGATATGCGAGATAATGATTCGCTGCAAATGAATCAAGCTTCTGTAGTTGTTCTATCATGAAAGATTCGTCTGTGCTCATCATAAAAGATTGACCATCATAGTCTACATTTCTTGTATGATGGTCGAGCTTCATCCACGTGAAATAATCCCTGGGGTTAAGGTTTGCTTCTTCAAATAAAGAATCAAAAATTTCAGGCATTGTCATTGTGTTTGGCCCGAAATCAAAGTGATGTGTCCCCAGGTTAACTGGCATCATTTTCCCACCTGCGTATTCATTTTTGTCATAAACGTGTACGTTGTATCCTTTGCTAGCTAGCTTAATTGAAGCAGAGAGCCCACCGAGTCCTGCCCCAATAACGGCAATTGTTTTCATGAGTATGTTCTTCCTTTCCAAACATAACCTTTCTGCCTTAAACCTGTGCGCATAGAATGAATCAACAGAGTCATAAACGCGACAGCACTAAGTGGCATGAGGAGCGATAACGTGACTCTTTGATTCGTTCTTAAATCAATCCATGCTTTTTGAAGCACGATTAGGACATAGGGGTAAAAGAGTGCGACTATTAGTGAACCTGTTAATGCTGTATAAAGCCCTGCAAGTAATAAAATAAAAGGGCCGACATAGAAAATACCATAAAAAATAAAGAGGATCCATATTAGGAAACGAGAGCGGCCGAGACCTGGGAAAAGGTTTTTAGTGAAACCATTCCAGACTTCGCGATTTGTTTGATACATATAACAAGTGACCACATTTGTTATATTGGCAAGAATAACTCTTTGTCCTTTTTTCTTAAATGCTTTTGCTAAATCAATATCATCTAGGAGGGTCTCGCGAATCCCTTCATGACCACCAACGTGTTTGTATGATTCCGTATGAACCATTATAAAAGCCCCATGAGCAGCGGTGAAGGAGGGAAGGTTCGTCCAATTAGCTGGTGCTAATGGAAGATGGAAATGAACGACAAAATGCTGAAGTGGTACAAGAAGCTTTTCAAGAAACAAGCTTACAGGAAAAGCAGGAAACCCTGTTATCATGGAAGCCTTCCGCTTTTTCATTAATAAGAGGGCAGCTTGAACCGCATTTGGCGACAGTCTTAAATCTGCATCATTAAACAGTAGGTATTGTCCTTTAGCATGTTCACTTAGCTGGTGACAAGCATATACTTTCCCAGTCCAACCTTCAGGTAGGTCTTTACCACGAATTATCATAAATCGCGGATCATTTTTTGTTCCTTCATACAGTAAATTCAATGTTTGATCACTAGAGTGGTCGTCAAGTAGAAGAAATTCAATATTTTGATATGTGAGCTTTTTTAAGCTTTGAAGGAGTTCCCCTACGTTTCGTTCTTCATCACGAAGAGGGATAAGAATGGATACACGTCCATTCTCATCCCCCTGAATACTTCGATTTGATAGACGTGGCATGAAGAGTGAATTGATGATCGTCCACAAGACAAACGCTGTAAGAATGCTAATATAGATGAGCAACATTAGACGGTCACCTCTTCCACTTTAGCGTGTCCATTTTGCTTCGCTTTTTTCTTATAGGTAATTAGCAAAAGCAGTGTAGGAATCGATGTTACAAAGACCGCAAGCCAAAGTCCATCAAGTAGTGCAAGGAAAATAAACATACCCATGACCATACCAAATAACATAGCCATTCGATGCTTCCATATAATGAAAGAAGTCCTATTTAGAACCTTATTCCTCATATAGAGAGGATAGAGTAAGGCATGGAAGAAAAGGGATACCCAGAACCAGCCCGTGAAATTTTGGAAAGGAACGTTATAATAAACGCCGTTTCCGTCCCATCCCCAATAACCCTTCACTAAATAGGCGACGGGATCAATGATTAAGTCAATTAAAACGGCAATAAGGGAGCCTACAAGGGAGTAGACGATCCATCTTATGATTCCAGGATTTAGTATTTCGGTCATTTGAAGCGATAGCACATGGGTAACGGCGATCACCATAATCCAAGCAAAACCAATCCCTATTGGAACGTCAGCTAATTTAAACCCAAAATCACCGGAATAATCATATTTACCAAAGATTAAACCATAATGAACGCCTAAGCCCTCTGCGATCATGCTGAAAGCAAAGATAAAGGAGGCAATTGAAAGCCCCCGCAAAGCCCCAAACGTACGTACAAAATAAAAGCTGCCTAATATTCCACAGAGTATAAGGAAGAAGGCATTTGCCCAGTTAAGAAACGATGGAAGTAGGTCGAAGCCAACAAGGATCAACCCACAGCAGTACCAAAAAATAAATAGTCGAAAGATTACGTTATCCCATTTCATCATGTTGCGAAGTCCCTTTCTTAGCCAGTTTGTTCATCTTTCAATTTCTGATCTTCAGCAATTAAATCTGCAGTTAACTGACCTGAAAGTGTAACCATTGGTACACCACCACCTGGATGTGTTGAACCGCCTACAAAGTACAGATTATCAATTAGTGAACTTCTAGATGGTATTTTAAAACCACCGTTTACTTTACGATCCGTTGCTACACCATAGATAGAGCCGCCGTTAGAACCATATAAATTCTTAATATCATCTGGAATGAACTGATATTCGAATTCAATTGATTCGCGAAGACCTGTCATACCCATTCGTTCTAATTTATCTAGGACGATTTCACGGTATCTACCGCGATGTTTCTCAAAGCTCTCACCAGGCTCTAATGGTGGAACATGTGTTAAGACAAAGAGATTTTCTTTTCCAGCCGGTGCCTGAGTAGGGTCAGATTTTGATGAGACACCAATATAGACCGTTGGATCGTCAGCAGGGACCCCTTCATCAAATATTTGTTTGAATTCTAACTCGGGATCTTTCGAGAAGAAAAAGTTGTGGTGTTGAAGGTGATCAAACGTCTTATTTACACCAAGTAACAACACAAGGCCTGAAACGGTAGGAGTATATTTTTTCAATTCATCTTTCACTTTTTCAGCACCAGGCTCTCCTTTAAGAAGCGTCTCGTGGGCAGGGATGCCTTCAAGATTACTAACGATTAAGTCTGCCTCCATCATCGTCCCATTCGCAAGTTTTACACCAGCTGCTTTTTTGTTTACGGTGAGAATCTCAGCGACCTCTGTATTGACTTGTACGTCCACACCTAGCTCATCAAGTAGCTTAAGCATTCCTTCTGCTATGTTATACATACCGCCTTCAACATAATAAATACCAAGGCCAAGCTGCACATAAACAAGTTGTGAAAGAATGGCAGGGGAATGATAAGGTGATGAGCCAATATACATAATAAAGAAGTTAAAGAGCTGCTGAAGATGTTTATCATCCAGATATTTTTCCGTTGCCTGATTCATTGATTTCATAGGGTTCATTGTGAGAAGATCTTTAAATGAATGCAGTTTTTGCAAATCTTGAATGCCTGACAAGCTTTTTTTGTAAAAGCTTTTTAAGCTTAAATCGAACATCGTTTTGCAATAATCTAAATAGGAGAGGAAGTTGGAATAATCTTTCTCTGAGCGCTTATGTACTTCAGATAACATAACAGCTATATCACTTGTTACATCAATCTGGGCGCCATCTTCGAAGAAAGTTCTCCATTGAGGTTCAATACGTTTAATGGTCATATAATCGTTTACATTTCGGTTTGCGCTTTTGAATAGTTTCTCAAGGACCCAAGGCATTGTTAGAATGGAAGGACCCGTATCGAATTTAAACCCTTGGCCAGAACGTTTGTTTAATTTGCCGCCAGCGCGCTCATTTTTTTCCAGTACGGTAACTTGATGTCCATCGGCTGCAAGACGAATAGCTGCCGAAAGACCTCCTAGTCCAGCACCAATAACGATTGTTTTTTTGCTCATTCCATCTCCTCCTTCATCGAATTAACTTCAAGCGTCGACATTTATACACTGTAATTGTATAGTGTGGGTATAACCTTTGTAAAGGAATCATAACGCTGTTACAGTGTATAATAGGTTTTCCTGACATAATAATTACCTAATCTTGGATATGTTAAACAATTTTGAAACGAGGAATTTGTATGCAGGTCATCCACTTATCGATCGTAGGGTTAATCTTAGTGAATATTTTTGCCTGGCTGATCATTCATGTTTCTATCTCTTATATTTGCCTTCGGTTGCCAGATTCCTTTTATGAATCTAAAAAATCAATGTTACAAAATAAGAAATGGGAACTGAAAGTGTATGATCGTATCCAGATAAGGAAGTGGAAAACAATACTACCTGATGGGGGAGATGTGTTTAAAGGAGGATTTCGGAAGAAAGAACTCAAAACGCTCACTTCTTCTTATATAAGGAAATTTATCTTAGAGACAAGACGTGCAGAGGTGACCCATTGGCTTCTCATACCACCTTCATTCTTGTTTTTCTTATGGAATCCTTTGAGTATTGGTTTAGTAATGGTTGGGTATTCTTTAATAGTTAATCTTCCATTTATTCTTATACAAAGGTACAATCGACTCAGGTTAAAACCATTATTACATCGACAGATGAAAAAAGAGCAGCGCAGGGGGAATTCCATTGGAACACTTGGGGTTTGATCAAACCGAAAAAAGAAAGAACGAACATATTGATATTTGTCTAACGGAAGACGTGGAAGGACAGGGACTTACGACGGGGTTAGAAAAATATCGTTTTAAGCATAATCCACTACCAGAAATTGATTATAATGAAGTCGATATCTCCACTCAATTTCTTAATAAGAAATTGAAGACGCCATTTCTGATCAGCTCAATGACCGGCGGTACAGAGCGATCTTGGGAGATTAATAAACGTCTTGCCAAAGCTGCTGAAGCACATGGTTGGGCGCTTGGTGTAGGCTCAATGCGTGCCGCTATTCAAGAATCGAAATCCGCTTATTCATTTGACGTAAGAAAACATGCACCAACCATTCCTATACTAGCCAATATTGGAGCTGTTCAACTCAATTATGGTTTTACAGTAGAAGAGTGTAAGAGAGCGATTGACTTCATTCAAGCTGATGCGCTTCTGCTTCATTTAAATCCATTACAAGAAGTATTCCAACCTGAGGGTGATACAAATTTCCAAGATTTAATCGATAAAATTCGAGAAGTAGCAAAAGCGATCCCTGTTCCACTCGGTATTAAAGAGGTTGGCATGGGAATCGATGCGAAGAGTGCTCAGCGTCTTATAAGTGCAGGTGCCAGTTTTATTGATGTTGCTGGAGCGGGTGGAACATCCTGGATTCAAGTTGAAAGTTTTCGTTCCCATCAAACATTAAGACAACAAGCTGCCGAAGCTTTTCAAGATTGGGGTAACCCGACAGCTGATTGTATTATTGATGTAAGGAAACAGCATCCCGATGTCCCGATGGTTGCAAGTGGCGGACTAAAAAATGGTGTGGATGCAGCTAAAGCTATTGCTCTCGGGGCGGATGTGTCCGGATTTGGTAGGGCATTACTTGAAAATGCAGTAGATGATAGTGAAGAAGCGCTATCAGATCAATTAAAGCGAATTGAGTTCGAATTACGAACAGCTATGTTTGGAATTGGAGCTGCATCGATCAATAGATTAAAATACAATAGCGCATTAAAAAAGAAATAGCCAGAGCACTGAGCTCTGGCTTTTTTGTATGAATAAGTTAAGGAACGATGTTCAATTTGTCATATTTAAACCATATGGCACCAATGACTTCGAGCAACTCCACTTGCTCAGACGAATGAGGAATCAACATTATCGGTTCCCGTAGTATAGGTCGTTCTCTAGAGAGCAAACTAGAGCTTAAGGAGGGCGACGCTAATGGCCTGGTTATCCATTTTTCCGTTTATCGTTGTCATTATCATTGCGATGAAAACAAAACTAGTGATCCCCGGATTAACGGCGGGTTTGCTAACAGCATCATTTATATACAAACCTGGATTGATCATTGGTTTACAACAGTTCTATGAATTTATTATGACTGGTTTGAAAGATGAAAATAATGTTAAAATCGTCCTTTTTCTATATATGTTTACGGGCTTAATCGGATTGATGAAATATACTGGTGGGATAAAAGGATTTGTTCAAGTTGCCTCATCCAAAATCAACTCAAAAAAAGGAGCGTTATTTCTGACGTGGGTGTCAACGCTAGGAACATTTAGTGCTCCTAGTTTCCGCATTGTAACGGTAGCCCCAATCATGAAAGCTCTTTTAAATAAAGTGAAAATCACTCCTCAGGAGCTTGGATTTGTGATAGAAACGACAGCAACTCCAGTTATTGTCTTAATGCCAATTGCTACCGCTTTTGTCGGCTATATGTCATCTGTTGTGCAGCTTTCACTAAAAGCAGAAGGCATTGAAGGAGATGGCTATCGTTACTTTCTTCAAAGTATCCCTTACAACTTTTTTTCGATTAGTATTTTATTGATTGGCTTTTATTTGAGTTTTTTCCATCATCGAAAAACGCCAGCTACAGACGCAGGTAATGTGGAAAAAAAGCTTGATGATCAATGGGAAGATTGTCATCCAGCTGTGGCGAAGGATCTTCCTACGAAACCGATGAATTTATTAATACCTCTTGGAGGAGTTATTCTCCTAACACTTCTTCTTACATATTGGAGTGGTTATAAGAAGGGGTTTACTTCTTTAATCAAGGCGTTTATTGAGGCAGATGTCCTCGACGCGATGGTCTTTGCACTTCTCACTACAGTACTTTTAACGTTCATTTTCTATTTATTTCAGCGTTTTTCTTTAAAGGACCTTGTTACTTATTTTATCGAAGGTGGTAACGAGATGATGCCGGTCATCGTCTTGCTTACTGTCGTTTGGGGCTTAGCAGCTTCAACAGAAGCTCTTGGCTTCTCGTCTTTTGTTACCTCAAACCTTGATTGGATTCCTACTTTATTTGTACCACCAGTCTTATTTCTCGTTGGGGCGTTTATTTCATACTTTATTGGCTCATCATGGGGCACATGGGGAATTTTAATGCCGCTCGGTATTTCATTAGGGTATTCTACAGGAGCAGATCTACCTGTTGTCATTGGAGCCGTATTTGCGAGTGGGACATTTGGCGCTTTTGCTTCTCCGCTAAGTGACAATACGAATACAGTTGCGAGGATCTTGCAGTTGAATCCTATGACATATGCGAAATTTAAGCTTGGCCCAGCTTTATTAGCGGCGGGATTAGCAGCAGCTGGCTACTTTGTTATCTCTTTTGTAATATAATTATTTTTATGAGTACTTTTGTATTGACATCCGTTTTAAAACCATTTATTATTGGAACTAACTTAATAATCCTTTGTTTAAAGGATCTTCTTATTCAGAGAGGTGGAGGGACTGGCCCTTAGATACCTCGGCAACGGACCTATGAACTTATGTTCAATTGGAACCGTGCTAATTCCTGCGACGAAAGTCGAAAAATGAGAAGAGGCTCGGTCTATCCAAACCCTCTTCTGTTCGAGCAGATGAGGGTTTTTTTATGCACCCTCATTTGGAAATATGTTTTAGTAGAGGGAGAGACTGATATTGCATACACTAATGGATAACGAAGCAAGAAAACAACAGCTTATTAAGACCCTTCTCTCACAAGGGATATATAAGAAGGGTGAAAAGCAACTTTATATGTTATCACTAAATGAATTAGAAAACATATATGCTCGATCAAATAAAACCATACAGAGAAAAGGAAACGGAGTGGTCATAGTGGAACAAGCAACATTTGCAGCAGGGTGCTTTTGGGGAGTAGAAGCGCTATTTCAACAATTGAACGGTGTTATTTCAACTTCAGCAGGGTTTACAGGAGGAGAGACGATTAATCCAACTTATGAAGATGTTTATTCTGAATTAACAGGCCATGCCGAATCCGTACAAGTTGAATATGATCCTTCTCTCATTTCTTATGAAGAACTTGTAGAAGTTTTCTTTGAAAATCATAATCCAACCTCCTTAAACAAACAGGGAGAAGATGTCGGAACACGCTATCGCTCAGCGATCTTTTACCACTCAAATGAGCAGGCAGAAATAGCATTGATTGCAAAAGAAAAACTCGAGCGATCTGGACGCTTCAAAAAACCAGTTGTGACGCAAATTGTACCAATCACTTCATTCTATCGTGCAGATGAGTATCATCAAAGCTATCTTGCTAAGCGTGGACAGTCTTCTTGCAAAATTTCATAATAGAAAAAAGGCTTTCTCTCATTGTCATGAGGGAAGGCCTTTTTTAGTTAATCACCTTGATTGACACCTATTTGATCAATAAAGACTTTTCCTTTCTCTGATGCATTAAATTCGAATGTAAGAGCATTCATCTTCTTCGGATTAAAGGCATTGTTTGCTTCTAAGAATCGCTGCATCGGAATATTAAAGGTTTGGAGAACCGGTTCAGTAGGTTCACCATAACGTCCTTCTTCAAAGTATTTTGTTTTTGTGTGTTGAATAGGAAGAACACCTTGCAACTGCATGACGTCACTCAGCTTAACACTAGCGGATGCTCCGTTATCTGAACTAGCCGTGATTGTGAAATCAACAGGTTGCTGGTCAGATGGATCTGAAAGGTTTGCTGCTGTGAATGTTAATGAACTGTTCATTGTATAAGCAAATGGATCCTGAAGGGCTTTCTTGAAATTTAATTTGTATGTGCCGTTCTTTGAATAGGAATGATCCCATTTCAAAAAGACCCCATGAGTACCTCTTTCTTTATCGCGTCGAAATTCAAGCTCTCCTTCATACCATTGCAGCAAGCTATTAGTCTCTATGGTGATATAGGGAGATGTCGCTGTTGTGACATCAACGTCCTCTTCAAAGGTGCTATAGATATGATACGAAGGATCTTCATATTTACTAATGTATGTTGTATCAGGTAGCCATTCGAGAGCATAGCGATAATCCTCAAACATCGGTTGATAGGACTCATTTTGATGAAGCGTCGCCTCAAGAAAGCCAGCGACATATGTGCGGGCTATTTGTCGTTGTTCAGTGCCTTTAAGAAGAGGCTCTTTATTTAATAAAAGCGTGAAAGGGAAATACGTATCGTTTTCTCCCCACGTTGTGTTAAATTGTCCGTGATTGGCGCGATCAATATAAAGGGCTGCTTTCATAGCTTCTTTACTGCCAGTTAAATCAATCCCATTATACTGTCGGTCGCCTTCGAATTCCGATAAATCACTATCATAAGAACCTTGAAGTAATAAATAATTGACATCATCCACTTCGATTTTTCGATCTGAAAGTGTTTGATAATCCGTCGGTGCAAGTGCGATAACAGATTCAATATTATAATGGAAATCAAAAGTCATGTTCCCGTTATTTGGGTAACGATCAAGGTCATTGAATTTTGCTGCTAAAATCGCAGCTTGACCACCGCGAGAATGACCTATTAAAGCAATTTGATCCATCTTCACTTTGTTGAATAATGGATTATCTTTTTGAGAAGATAATTTCTCCATTTCTTCAATATGTTTAAGCAGCAACCAAGCGCGTCCATTAATGTCTCCTGCGAGGCCACCAGACCATGATGAATTGAAGAAGTTCTCATCTACTGATACTGTTAAAAAGCCACGACTAGCGAGTAACTCACCTAAATAATTGTAGCCTTCATCTGAGAAGTCCTCCATCTTATGGTTTCCATGGACAATAAGGACAAGAGGAAAAGAACCATTTCCTTTAGGCACCCATACACGTCCATTAAGTGGCACATTGGTGTCTTTAAAGCCCCAGAACCACTCGCGTTCTTTGGACCATTCTCCAACCATACTTGAAGCGTTAACTGACATCGTTTGAATATCTACTTGCTCCCCAAATTCAGGACGTTGCTTATCCTTTCCACTTCCATATGTATAAGTAGTTACATCAAATGAGCCGTATTCTGAAGGGTTATCACTAACAGGTGAGAGCGGCTCTACATTAATAGAGAGACGATCATTCATTAAACCAGGTGTGAATAACCAGTATGAAAAAGCTGACGTTGCTAAAACACCAAACAGTAGCATGATCATAGACATTGGCTTTTTGATGCCTTTAGAAAGAGGGTATCCGAACATAGCGCCAAGGATGATACCGACTGCAATTAAGAGATAGGAGAGCGGAAGGATGTTCTCTAATTGACGAAATTGATCTAATGTATAAATGGTTATAGCAAGCGAGACTCCAATACTTGCAATGAGAAGAGAGGGTAATCTTTTGAAATGCTCTATGAACCATGTACCAATCTTAACGGTGAGCAGTGTACTGACAACTGCAATTAATAGGAAAAGAATAACGTCCATTATTTGACCCAGTCCAGTATGAAAATCAAACCCAATCGAAAAGATTAGCAGCATTGTCATAAAAAGAGCGCCGTAAGAAGCTCCTTTCCATATGGTTTTAAAGAAGGATTGTAATGGTTGAGTAAAAGAAATCAATAAATGCTTTAATTTATTTCGTTTGTGTGTATTTTTACGCGTTTTTTCAAATTCAGGTTCGTGTTCCACGCTAATCCTCCATTTCTTATCCTGCTGCTTTCATTATAGCAAATAGGAAATAAGGAAGAATGCTAAATCTAAGAATGCCTCAATTGAATAAGTAGTGGCTCGATGACTCTAGCACAGATTTCGTTCATTTAATTGTAAAAATAATCGCTGCGTAGTATTTGCTTCTCCTTTGTATAAGTCGTACAATAGGAATTAAGAATTAATGTGAAATATTTCACAAACGTATGTTTGTTGTGAAACTAAAGGTGGGGGATCAGGTGAAGAACGAACTTAAAGCGTATGCTTCAGGTTTTAAAATCACACACTTGTTTATGATTTTAGGTGCTCTTATGATTGGCGCATCCATTATTGTACAGGCTTTTCTTACAGTAGAAATAGTGAATCGGGTATTTATTGAAAAACTAGCATATTCAGACATTTCATCGTATCTCATTGGCTTACTGATTGTCATGGCGCTACGCCCTTGCGTATCTTATTTAATGGGAAAAGCAGGCGTTAACATGGCCGCTATTGTAAAACAAAGAATAAGAGAAGCGCTTTTGAATAAATTTTCTCGAGACGCACTTCTAACGTCTTACCAGGGTCAATCTGGACAGAAAGTGAGCGTTTTACTAGATGCGGTGGATGAGATTGATTCCTATTATAGTCAATACATTCCACAAGTGTTTAAAACGGCGGTTATTCCTTTTTTTATTCTAATCGCAGTTTCAACTCAGCATATTGAAACAGGGCTAATAATGATCGTGACGGCTCCATTCATTCCACTCTTTTATATTATTATCGGCATTCGTACTCAGAAAAAATCCGAGGAGAAGCTAGAGCAGATGACCGTTTTTTCTGGTCGCTTTCTTGATACAATTCAGGGTTTGACTACGTTGAACTTGTTTCGTCAATCGAAGAAATATCGCTCGATTATGGAAGAAAGCAGCTTGAATTATCGAGATGCAACGCTCGAAGTTCTTAAGGTTGCGTTTGTTTCATCCCTTATGCTTGAGCTTATTTCAATGTTAAGCATTGGGATTATCGCTCTTGAGATTGGTCTTCGTCTCATTGTGTTTAATAGCATGTCTTTTGCTACAGCCTTTTTCCTTCTTATGCTTGCTCCTGAGTTCTATCTTTCCCTAAAGGAACTAGGCAGTGCTTTTCATACTGGTAGAGGTAGCATGAGTGCAATGAAAAAGGTAAGTGAAGAACTTCATCGTGAAAGTGACGAAATGAAATGGGGAGATCGATTACTTGAAACGAAGGAGAGGCCACCACTGTTGGCGTTTAAGAACGTTTCATATCGCTATCAGGAGAGTGGATTTGGGTTATCCTCTATTGATCTAACTATTAAACCTTATAGCAATACGGCCGTGATTGGTCGGAGTGGATCTGGAAAATCGACGCTTTTGAATTTGCTTGGTGGATTGCTTCCACCTCAAGAAGGTGCCATTACCGCCGACGAAATTCCCCTAACAAGTTTAGAAGAAGAAAGCTGGTTTTCAAAGATAAGCTTTATATCACAAAACCCGTATTTGTTTACTGGAACGATCGCTGAAAATATCGCGATTGGATCAAAAAGTAGGGATAAAATACAAATCGAAGCGGCGGCTGAGAAAGCTGGTATTTCCTCGTTTATTGCTTCTCTTGAAAATGGTTATGAGACGGTTATTGGTGAATCCGGAAGAGGGATATCTGGAGGAGAGAAGCAGAGAATTGCGCTTGCTCGAGCATTTATAAAACAACCAGAGATTATTTTATTTGATGAACCAACAACGGGACTTGATTTATATACAGAGAAAGTTCTTCATACTTCGATCAAAGAACTATCAAAAAACGCAACAATGATTACTGTAGCACACCGTATCCATACAATACGAAATGCCGATCATATTATACTCCTTGATAAGGGAAACTTGATCGCGGAAGGAACCGATGAATCGCTTTACGCTTCAAGTGAGTTGTATCGTGATATGGTTGATACGCAGAAGGCGGAGGTCACTTTATGAGAGAGCTAGCATTTGTATGGCGTGAGATGCTGACAGAAAAACGGGATATCCTCCTCTCAATATTATTTGGTTTTATTGCGGGAATAACAGCTGTTGCCTTGTTTGCTTCTAGCGGCTATTTAATTTCGAAGGCAGCCTTATCGTTACCTGTGTTTGCATTAGCGATTTTAACAGCTGTTGTGAAATTTTTTGGACTTGCCCGCGCAGCTGGACGCTACTTTGAAAGGATATATTCTCATCGCGCGACGTTTTCCATTTTAAGCAACATGCGCGTCTCCTTTTATAAAAAGCTTGAGCCAATAGCGGCAGGGTTGTCACAGAGATATCGCAGTGGAGATCTGCTAGGTAGAATTGTAGGAGATATTGATCGACTGCAGCATTTTTACCTTCGCGTTTTTTATCCACCTATAGTTTTTATTCTCATATTCCTTGTTACGATTTGGTTTACGCTATTCTATTCTTTCGAAATTGCACTTCTAATGTTACTTGGAGTAATTTTTACAGGGATTGTGATTCCGGGTTACTTTGCGTGGAGTATTCGAAAAAAGGATCGAAAGGTTCGTTCAAGTAGAGGAGAATTTGCTGCTGATTCAGCTGAGTTTTTCGCTGGTTATCGTGATTTGAAAATCATGAGTGAGGTTGAAGGAAAGAAAAGCGATCTTAAAACAAAATCCAACGACTATGGGATTGCTCAAAGCAAAGAAGGAAAAGCAGAAGTGCTTCATCAAGCCGTTAATTCATTTGTGTCTTTATTTGTAACCTGGAGTGTTATTGGGATCGGTTCATATCTTGTCATAACGGGAGAACTAGATGGCGTGTTTCTCGCCATGCTTGTCCTGATCTCTTTAACGTCCTTTGAGAACGCAGTGCCATTGGCTATCATGCCTGCTTATTTGCAAGATAGCATAGTAGCTTCGAAAAGACTGTCATCTGTAGAAGGGAAGCCAAGGGTGGAAGAGAAAGAAAAGGTGGATCTTCCGAATGAGAAAGCTTTTTCTCTGTCGGCAAGAAATGTCACTTTTTCTTATCCAAATGAAATACGAAAGTCATTAACTAATGTAACGGTTCATATTCCAGCAGGAGGAAAAACGGCTATTGTTGGACCAAGTGGTTCTGGAAAATCGACTCTATTACAACTTTTCTTAAAGTTCTTTGAGGGAAGTGGCGCATTAGAGATGAATGATCGTTCCATTCAATCGCTTTCCGAAGAGAATATCTGGAGCAAGACGAATGTCGTCCTGCAACAAAATCATTTCTTTTCAGGTACGATTCGTGATAATTTGCTTCTAGCCGGAGAGTCATTATCCGATGAAAAGTTAATGGAAAGTCTTCAAGCTGTCCAGCTAGAACACTTTTCTCTCGATTATAGCGTGCACGAAAAAGGATCGAACCTTTCTGGTGGTGAGCAACAGCGCCTCGCTATCGCCCGTTCCTTCTTAAAGGGTAAACGAGTCTGGTTATTAGATGAACCGACTTCCTCAGTCGACCTTCTTACTGAAAGGTCAATTCTCAAGCATCTTTTTGAACAAGCGAAAGAGGATACGCTTCTACTGGTCAGTCATCGTTTAAACAATCTTGAACAAATGGATCAAATTATCGTAATGGATTCAGGGCAAATCGTAGAAAGTGGTACGTATAAAGAATTGATGAAAATAAAGGGCTATTTCTATCAAATGAGAGAAATAGAGAAAAGTGTCCTTCTTTAATATTGATGGAGTCTCATCTTCCAATCGCTTACTGAAAGAAAATAGCGATTGGAAGTTTTTTTGTTGACTTTTTTAGTGGACATGTTGATTTGTGAATCAATAGAGAATCGACCTTAGAACTAATGCTATGACAAAAAGAAGGGGGAAGTCTTCTTTATATGGAATTTTATAGGGATGATCTAAAAAGGAGGGGGTTTATTGTTAAACAACGTGAGTGTGTAACCGTGAAAGTACCTAATATGAAACAAGCGCTAGCCTTTTGTACGAAAGTTTTGAATTTCGAGGTATCAAAAGAGGATGGCCCTAAAATTGTGAGCCTTGTTCATGAAAACATATCAATTGTCATAGAAGAGGAAGCGGTTCAATCTGATAATAAAAACGTGCTGCTCGGAATTCCATCTACTAGCATTCGTCAGGATCCTTTTGATCCAAGCGCCTTAGCGATAGTTGAATATAGTTAGGAACGTTAAAACACCTACTACCATATACGATCACATGTACGATATACTAATAGCTAGCGTATTTTTTTGAGAGAGGAATGTTACCTTTGGCAGCTGTTTGTATTATCGCCGAAAAGCCAGATCAGGGAACGCGTCTTGCCGCCCCTTATCCAACCGAAAAAAAACAAGGATATCTCTATATTAAACCTAATCCTGATTTTCCTGATGGAGCCTATATGACTTGGGCTGTAGGACACTTGTGTGAACTCGTTCCACCTGAAACATACGAATCTTCATGGAAGAAGTGGTCTCTTCAAACCCTTCCGATGATTCCGACACAATTTCAATATCAGGTAACGAAAGGAAAATGGAAACAATTTAATGTCATTAAAGAACTCGTTAACAAAAAAGAAGTAGGATCTATTATTCACGCGGGTGATGCTGGGAGAGAGGGTGAACTCATCGTCCGTACGATTTTGAATCAGGCTCGTTGCAAGAAACCAATGAAGCGACTTTGGATTTCTTCACTAACAGAACGTGCAGTAAAAGAAGGATTTCAATCACTGTTAGAAGAAACAGAAACGCGTAATCTTTATTACGAGGCTTATGCAAGATCTTGTGCAGATTGGGTCGTAGGAATTAACGCCTCACGCGTGTATACACTTCTTTTTAAACAAAAAGGGTTACAGGATGTTTTTTCTGCAGGAAGGGTTCAAACGCCTACACTAGCATTAGTCGTTCAACGAGAGAAAGAGATTGCGAACTTTAATTCAGAGCCGTTTTGGGAAGTGAAGGGCACATTTGATTACAATGGAAAAATGATTGTTGGAAAATGGACCAATGAAGATCAAACGAGACTTGAGTCGCCCGAAATGGCCCAAGCCATTGCTCAATTTTGTGAAAATAAGGACTGTTTAGCGAGTGAGGTTAAGAAAGAACGGAAGCAGTACAAAGCTCCCTTCTTGTATCAACTATCATCTCTTCAGTCTACTGCCAACAAGCGCTATAAATTTTCACCGAAAAAAACGTTGGATATTGCTCAGAAGCTTTACACAAAGGGGAACATTTCGTATCCAAGAAGTGATTCTAGTTTTGTCACCAAGGATGAAGCGGCAGAATTCCCTTCGATTTTATCAAAGCTTCAGAAGCAGCGAGCTTATCAAGAGTATTTTCCACTAAAACGTGACTCGCTCTTAAAGGACAAGCGATTTGTGAATGCTGCGAAAGTAAGTGATCACTATGCGATCATTCCAACAGAACAGGTGCCAAACCTGGATAAATTATCAGGTGATGAAGCTAAAATATATGATTTAATCGCACGAAGTTTACTAGCGGCGCACGAAGAGGCATCGATTGTCGATTATACAACTGTGCTCACCCTCGTTGATAATAGAGCCCTATTCCAATCAAAAGGACAGGTGCGAATTCAGGAAGGATGGCAACGAATTATCCCATCGAGTCAGAAGGATGAAGAGTTACCACCTATTGAAAAGAACGAACAAGGTAAAGTTGTATCTGTAGAAGTAACAGAAGGCAAAACACAGCCGCCAAAACGATTTACTGAAGGACAGCTTATTACAATGATGAAGACGGCCGGTAAGCATCTAGATGATGAATCTCTTGAGAAGATCTTGAAAGACACAGAAGGACTTGGGACTGAAGCGACTAGAGCGGGAATCATCACAATGCTCAAAGATCGCAAATACATCGATGTTGTAAAAAACCAGGTATATGCAACGGAAAAAGGCATGTTATTGATCGATTCGATCGGAAATGCCGTTCTTTCAAGTCCTGAAATGACAGCGAAATGGGAGCAGCGGCTAAAACAAATTGGAAGTGGCGAGGCTTCTCCACAAGCGTTCATGGAATCTGTGAAGAAACTTGCAGCGAAGCTAACCTCCGATGCAGTTGAATCTTCTGCATCATGGGATTTAAAAGATATTAAGATAGAAGCACAGCCATCCAAAAAATCACTAGGAAAAAAGGTTGGCACATGCCCACTTTGCGGTTCTGACGTACTGGATAAGGGGAAATTATTTGGGTGTAGTAGTTATGCTAAAACAAGTTGCCCGTTTACAATCTCCAAACGAATTCTTGGTAAACCTATTTCGCAAACGAACGCTAAAAAAATTCTAACTGAAGGAAAATCCAATGTAATCAAAGGGCTGAAAAGTAAAAAAGGGACGTTTAATGCCGCGCTTGTATGGAGCCCGGATGAGAAAAAACTAACATTTGAATTTGAAATGAAGTAATTTTAAGCATGCCTTTCATAGGGGCATGCTTTTTTTGAACTAATTTTCTCACCTAACACACTCTTTATCAGGATGATAAACAAGTTGCGCTTGTTAATACGTTGTGACAAATTCATAAATTTGAAAAAATAATAAAAAACCTGTTGTATATATATACTTATATATGTATAATCATTCAATAAGCAATGAAAGAGGGAGTGGAAATAGTGAAAGCAAGTATAGTCGGTGCTAGCGGATATAGCGGCCTTGAATTAATTCGCTTATTGCTTAGTCACCCTGAAGTAGAAATTAATACAATTGTATCTCCATCTAACGCAGGAACAAATGTCCATGATGTTTTCCCACATCTCACGAATATACAAGTAAGTCAGTTTGAAGCACTTGATGCAGAGAAGCTTGCTTCCGAGTCAGATGTTATCTTCTTCGCAACACCAGCTGGCGTGAGCAGTCAATCTGTTCCTTCACTACTAAATACGGGTGTTCCAATGATCGATTTATCCGGAGACTTCCGATTAAAGAGTGGAGATTTATATGAAAAGTGGTATAACCATTCATCTCCACCAGAAGGAGCTTTGGAAGAAGCGGTATATGGATTATCAGAATACTATTCAGAAGACATTAAATCCGCAAATTTAATTGCCAATCCAGGATGCTATCCGACGGCAACGCTACTAGGTATTCTTCCAATTATTCAAAAAGGATGGGCTGATCCATCGTCTTTAATCATAGATGGAAAGTCGGGACTTTCAGGCGCAGGACGTAAAACGAGTCTGACAGCCCATTACTCTGAAGTTAATGAAAATGTATCAGCTTATAAACTTGGCAAACATCAGCATATCCCTGAAATAGAACAAGTCATTTCGAATCAAATCGGTGAAAATGTAAATGTATCATTCTCTACTCACCTCGTCCCGCTTACAAGAGGGATGATGTGCAGCATGTATGTCAATCTATCTCATGATCGATCCGAAGCAGAAGTGATTGATCTTTACCAATCAATCTATGAAGATCATCCTTTTATTCGCGTGATGCCTGAAGGGAAATGGCCCTCCACAAAAGGTGTTTCCGGTTCTAACTACTGTGATATTGGTCTTTCTGTAGATCCGAGAACAAATCGCTTAACGATCATCTCGGTGATTGACAATTTGATGAAAGGTGCTGCTGGTCAAGCGGTACAAAATATGAATCTACGATTTGGCTATTCTGAGACAGCAGGTCTTAGTTTATCTCCAGTATTTCCATAAATCTACTAAACGAAAGGGTTGAATGCTTTGGCAACATCGACTGTAAGTGAGGAACTTTTTTCAATCGTAAAAGAGGGCACAGTTACTTCTCCTAAAGGATTTCAAGCTGGTGGGTTTCATGCAGGTTTAAAACGAAAGCGTAAAGATCTTGGCTGGATTAAATCGGTTGTACCAGCGAATGCTGCAGGAGTGTTTACAATGAATACTTTCCAGGCACCGCCATTAAAAGTGACAAAAGAAAGTTTAGTAGATGGAAAACTTCAAGGCCTAGTTGTTAATTCGGGAAACGCCAATGCGTTTACAGGAAAGAAAGGCCTTGAGGACGCATATGAAATGCGAAAACAATTCGCAACTGTGATGGGTCTAAAAGAAACGGAAACGGCTGTTACTTCGACGGGGGTCATTGGGGAGTATTTGCCCATGGAAGCCATTATCAAAGGGATTCATCACATTCCAAGCTATGCAGAAAAAACGAGTGGCACCGATTTTGCTGAAGCGATCGTTACGACAGATACAATGACAAAACAGGTAGCCGTAACGTGTCAGATTGATGGAAAAGACATCACCATTGGTGGTGCTGCAAAGGGATCAGGAATGATCAAGCCAAACATGGCCACGATGCTGGCTTTTGTAACGACCGATGCAGAAGTAGAAAATAACGCTCTTCAGTCCGCATTAAGCTCTGTGACTGACACGACTTATAACATGATCACAGTTGACGGTGAAACGAGTACAAATGATATGGTCCTTCTTCTAGCAAATGGTCAGGCGGAGAATGAAGCGTTATCAGAAAGTCATCCTGAGTGGCAAACGTTCTTAAGTTCACTAGAGTATGTTTGTCAACAGTTAGCGAAATTGATCGCTAAAGATGGCGAAGGGGCTACAAAACTCGTTGAAGTTCACGTAAAAGGTGCTCAAACAGAAACCGGTGCGAAAGCCATTGCCAAATCTGTTGTAGGTTCTAGTTTAGTAAAAACAGCCATATATGGAACCGATGCAAACTGGGGACGTATTGTATGTGCTATTGGGTACAGTGGTGAATCTGTTCAAGAAGATTCTCTTTCCATATCACTTGGACCCATTAAAGTAGTGGATTATGGTATAACAACGGAATTTAGTGAGGAAGAGGCAAAAACCTATTTAGAAAACGAGAACATTCATATCTATATTGATTTGCATAACGGTAATGAAGAAGCAACGGCATGGGGGTGTGACCTTTCTTATGATTATGTCAGAATCAATGCCTCCTACAGAACATAATCAAAAGTATTTTGTTATTAAATGTGGTGGAAGTATATTAAATCAGCTTCCAGAATCATTTTACCTTGACCTAGTAGCTATGAAAAAACAAGGATATCATCCGGTACTCGTTCATGGTGGAGGCCCTGAAATCTCAAGGATGCTTGATAAACTATCAATTCAGACAACATTTGTCGATGGACTACGTGTCACAACAGAGGAGATGGTCGATACAGTTGAAATGGTACTGAGCGGTAAGGTGAATAAACAGCTCGTGCGGAAGATCCACCATGCAGGAGCGAAAGCCATTGGCATTAGTGGCGTAGACGGCAAGCTGTTTACATGCAAACAGTCTAATGAATCACTCGGCCGTGTTGGGGAAGTCATCCATGTAGATAAATCACTAATTGAACAACTCTCTCAAGCTGGGTACATACCTATTATCTCACCAATCAGTACGGATGAATCTTTCGAACCTCTTAATATTAATGGGGATGAAGCCGCATCAGCTGTCGCTCAGGCGCTGCGTGCAGATATTTGTCTCGTTAGCGATACACCGGGTGTGTATGAAGAAATTGATGGGCAAAAAGTTATTTTCAGAACGCTAGATGAGCCAAAAATAACAAGTTTAATAGAAAAAGGCACGATTATTGGTGGAATGATCCCTAAAGTGAAAGGAGCGATTGCCGCTCTTTCGGATAAAGTCTCCTCGGTAATTATTGTTGATGGTCGAGAAGAGAATGCCCTGCTAAAAGCAGTCGTACATGAACCTGTTGGAACGCGAATTGTTCGAAAGGAGTCTTTAGAATGTCACTAACTGAAACGTCACAAACAAGCATCATGCAAACATATAATCGACTTCCGATTACTGCCGTTAAAGGTGAAGGAAGCTTCCTATATAGTGAAGACGGAACAAAATATCTAGATTTTACTTCCGGAATTGCCACATGTAATCTTGGTCATCAACCAGAAGCGATCAAAAAAGCTGTATCAGATCAGTTAAATCTCCTCTGGCATTGCTCGAATTTATACCATATCCCAAAACAGCAGGAACTCGCTGACGTGTTAACGGCGGAAAGCTGTTTTGACCAGGTGTTCTTCTGTAATAGTGGTACGGAAGCGAATGAAGCAGCGATTAAGCTCGTTCGAAAATGGAGCGGTAAAGAAACAATTGCAACGTTCACAAAGTCCTTCCATGGAAGAACGCTAGGTTCCCTTTCCGCTACAGCTCAACCAAACCTTCAAGATGGATTTGGCTCTATGCTTCCTGGTTTTGAATATTTTCCTTACAACGATTCTGATCGTTTATCAGAAATCGAGGAACTAAAACCAGCAGCCGTCATGTTAGAGCTCGTCCAGGGAGAAGGAGGCGTTCGTCCAGCAGATCAGGAGTGGATTTCGGAGCTTGTGTCGATTTGTAAATCGAACAATATTCTTATCGTCGTTGATGAAGTGCAAACCGGGATGGGCCGAACCGGAACGCTATTTGCTCATGAGCAATATGGGTTTGAACCAGATATTATGACGCTTGCAAAAGGGTTAGGTTCAGGATTCCCGATTGGTGCGATGCTTGCGAAGGAAAGCGTAGCGCCAACATTTGGTCCAGGAACTCACGGAAGTACATTTGGGGGAAATCCACTTGCTTCTGCCGCTGCAACTTCGACGGTAAAAGAGATTGTTTCTTTACTTAACAACGCAAAAGAAATGGGAGACATGCTTATAAATGAATTAAAAAGTTTGTCGGAGCAGTACAATTCCATTAATGAAGTGAGGGGACTAGGTTTACTTCTAGGAATTGAAGTGGCGGATGCCGCGCCTTTTGTTAGTAAGCTTAGAGAAAAAGACGTTCTGGTTTTAAGTGCAGGACCTAACGTCATTCGCATTCTTCCACCTCTTAATGTGAGTAAGAAGGAAGTAGAGCAATTTTTGGAGAAGCTAACCGACGTTTTTAAGTCAACTGAAGGGGAGGATAAGGCATGAAAAAGGGCTATCTTGTATTAGAAAACGGAGCAGTATTTGAAGGCGATCTAATAGGGGCTTTAGAAGCTTCTGGTGAAGTTGTTTTCAATACAAGCATGACTGGATATCAAGAGATTGTATCTGATCCTTCTTACGCCGGGCAAATCATCGTCTTCTGTTACCCACAAATCGGTAACTATGGAATAAATAAACTTGATAGTGAAAGTGAACACCTTCATCTTCACGGTGTTGTTACAGGAGAGCAGTGTGAGGAACCTAGTCATTATTTAGCAACAGGTTCCTTCTCAAATGGTTTATTACAGAATGAAATTCCTTCTTTAACAGGTGTAGACACACGAGCCCTCGTTAAAATGCTACGGGATTATGGAACAATGAAAGGACAGATAACGGCTGAATTTCCTAGTAACAACGTTGAATGGAAATCAGAGAAATCTTTTGTTCCAAATGTATCAGTAAAAGAAAAATCACATTATCCAGGTGAGGGACCACATATCGTGCTAATGGACTACGGGTATAAGAAATCAATTCTTACGTCCCTTCAATCTCTTGGTTGTGCTGTAACAATCATGCCATTTAATACAACTTTTGAGGAAGTTGTTAACCTACAACCAGACGGAGTGGTGTTAAGTAATGGTCCTGGAGATCCTGAAGCATTATCTGCAACTTTTAAAACGATCCGGCTTATTAGTGAAAAATATCCAACATTCGGGATTTGTCTTGGTCATCAGCTTCTCGCTCTTGCACACGGGGCGTCCACTCGAAAGCTAACATTTGGACATCGGGGGTCGAATCACACGGTGAAGCATTTGGAGACGGGGAAAGTGTTTATCACCTCCCAAAACCATGGTTATGAAGTCGTACAGGAGACCTTAGAAGATACAGGGTTTGCGCTTACTTTTGTTAATTTAAATGATGGAACCGTTGAAGGATTAAAACATCAACATTACAACATTCAATCGGTGCAATTCCATCCTGAAGCACATGCGGGACCATCTGATACAGCTTTTTTATTCGATGAATTTATGCACCAGATTACGAGAACAGGAGACCAGCATTATGCCTTTACGTAAAGAGTTAAAAAAAGTTGTCATTTTAGGATCTGGCCCTATTGTCATTGGTCAGGCAGCGGAATTTGATTATGCAGGTACACAGGCGTGCCTGGCGCTAAAAGAAGAGGGGATTGAGGTAGTTTTAATAAATAGCAATCCAGCCACCATTATGACGGATTCATCAATCGCGGATCATGTTTATATGGAACCAATGACGCTTCCTTATGTAGAGGAAATCCTCAAAAAAGAAAAGCCTGATGGCATCATTGGCACACTGGGTGGTCAAACAGGTTTAAATCTTGTCGTACAGCTTTATGAAAAAGGAATTCTAGAAAAGTTGAATGTGGAACTTCTTGGCACCTCTGTTGAATCTATTCAAAATGGGGAAGACCGTGAGAAGTTTAGACAGCTCATGCTTGATATTGGCGAACCAGTACCTGAGTCGAAAATTGCCGTGACAAGGGAAGAGGCATTAACATTCGCTCGAGAAATTGGCTATCCGATTATGGTTCGCCCAGCCTATACAATGGGTGGTGAAGGCGGTGGATTTGCAGCTGATGACAACGCCTTGCTTGAAATTGTTGATCGTGGCCTTTCCTTAAGTCCTATTCACCAGGTACTCATTGAAAAAAGCATGCTTGGTTGGAAAGAAATCGAATATGAAGTGATGCGTGACGAAAACGATACGTGCATGATCGTCTGTAACATGGAAAATATGGATCCTGTTGGAATTCATACAGGGGATTCGATTGTTGTTGCACCATCTCAGACGCTGAATGATTACCAATACCAGATGCTACGAAACGTTTCGTTGAAAGTGATTCGTGCCATTGACGTTATTGGTGGTTGTAATATTCAAATTGGATTAAACCCTGAATCAAACGATTATTACATCATTGAGGTGAATCCGCGGGTAAGTCGTTCGTCTGCATTAGCTTCTAAAGCTACTGGCTATCCGATTGCACGTATGGCTGCAAAATGTGCCATTGGCTTTACATTAGATGAGCTTCCAAATCCAATTACAGGTAATACGTATGCAGCATTCGAACCTGCCCTTGATTATTTAGTTGTCAAAATACCGAGGTTCCCATTTGATAAGTTTCCTGAAGGTGATCGCGTACTCGGAACGCAGATGAAAGCAACTGGAGAAGTGATGGCAATTGATCGAAGTTTTGAAGGTGCTTTAAACAAAGCTGTTCGATCTCTAGAGAGTGGTCATCAATCATTAACAGGCTTATATGAAGAGGTAAGTCAAGAGTATTTAAATGAACAGCTAATGACGCCAACAGATGAAAGACTTTTTTTAATTAGTGAAGCTTTTCGAAGAGGTTATTCTGTAGAGGACATCAAATCACTTACAGCCATTGATAGCTGGTTTCTTCATAAGGTGAAGCGAATTGTGGAAGCGGAAGTAAAGATAATGAATCAAACCGATCTTTCTGAAGAATTATTGATTCATGTTAAGCAATTAAACGTTAGTGATGCTTACATTTCGAAAGTAACTGGAAAAACGATCGATTCGATCATGAGTATGAGTAAAGAAGCTGGCATTCAGAGGGGAATGAAGCAAGTTGATACGTGTGCAGGGGAGTTTGAAGCCATCACGCCTTATTTCTACTCTACGTATTTAGGGAGCGATGAGATGGAGCAGATCAATGAGCCAGGCATCCTCGTTCTTGGTTCAGGGCCCATTCGAATCGGGCAAGGTGTGGAGTTTGACTATTGCTCCGTTCACGCGACACAAGCAGTGAAGAAGTTAGGCTATCGTGCGATTGTTATGAATAATAACCCAGAAACGGTTAGTACAGATTATAGCGTTGCCGATCGTCTTTACTTTGAACCGCTCTCACTTGAAGATGTTCTTGCGGTTATCGAAAAGGAACATATTATAGGAGTGGCCGTACAATTTGGTGGTCAAACAGCTGTTAATTTAGCGGAAGAGTTGCACGAGCGCGGAGTTCCAATCCTCGGAACACCTGTTGAGAACATTAATAAAGTTGAGGACCGAGATCAATTTTATCAATTGTTGGATTCTCTTTCGATTCCTTATATTGAAGGGAAAATGGCTTACAAGCCAGATGAAATGGAGGAGCTTGCCGCAGAGTTAGGATTCCCGATCATTGTAAGACCTTCCTATGTGATAGGCGGACAAAACATGTTTATCTTCCGTCATATGGATGAATTGAAACGGTATACGCAAAAATTAGAGAGCAGTTCAAAGAAAATGTGGCCATTCCTTCTCGACCGCTTTGTGGAAGGAATTGAATGTGAGGTCGATGTGATTTGCGACGGAGAATCAATCGCCATTCCTGGCATTATGGAGCACCTTGAACGAGCGGGCGTTCATTCTGGAGATAGCACAGCGATTTATCCACCTGTATCCATTACAGAGAAGCAGAAAGAAACGATTACGATGTATTCTGAAAAGCTCTCTCAAGCGCTCGAATGTCGAGGGTTAATGAATATTCAATTTGTCATCGATCAAGGCATCATTTATGTTCTTGAAATTAATCCAAGATCTTCGAGAACGGTACCCGTTATCAGTAAAGTAACGAACATTCCAATGGTTGAATGGGCGATTAAAGCGCAATTGCAAAGTAACTCATTAGAAGCAACGGGATTATTAGAAGAGAAGCCTTATTACACTGTGAAGTTTCCTATCTTCTCAAATGGAAAGTTAAAAAACGTTGACCATGTGCTTGGACCAGAGATGAAGTCTACAGGAGAAGTTCTTGCTATGGCAAAAACATCGGAAGAAGCATTAAGAAAAGCGATTGTACCAACATGGGATCCGAATAAGCTACCTTCTTCCATCCTATGTTCAATTAGTGAAGAGCATAAAGAAGCTGCATGTGATGTACTAATGAAGCTTAAAGAAAAAGGTGTAAAAATATACGCAACATCTGGAACAGCCAAATTGTTAAATGACAAAGGCATCCAATCAACCGTGATAAAAAAAGATTTAGATGAAATTGAGACGCTAATGAAAGAAGAGCTAAGCGCAGTTGTATCGATTCCGACAATCGGCAGAGAAAAAGAACGCTCTGGATTTCAAATGCGCGCACTCGCCACACGATATAAAATTCCATGTTTTACGCATCTTGACACGCTTCAGTTATTGGTCTTAGAAGGATCGAAGACACTTGAAGTCAACAGTCTAGCGCATTGGCACCAAATGAAAGAAACTCCAATCGGGCAGGAAGGATGATTGAATGATGCAGTCGGTAAAAACGCAAAATGAAATCGCAGAAGGAATGAAGGGGAAAGATTTTCTATCGATCGCTGAACTTAGCAGTGAGGAGATTCATTATCTTTTGCAAGAAGCTGAACAGTTGAAAAAACTTCAAAAAGAAGGGATTCCTCATGGAGAATTAAAAGGAAAGGTGCTTGGGATGATCTTCGAAAAGTCATCAACAAGAACGCGTGTATCATTTGAAGTAGCGATGCTTCAGCTTGGCGGGCATGCTTTGTTTCTTAGTTCGAAAGACATTCAGCTTGGAAGAGGTGAGACGGTTGAAGACACCGCTAATGTGCTAGCAGGGTACCTTGACGGAGTAATGATTCGAACGTTTGGCCATGAGACGATTGAACGTTTTGCGAAAGCTTCTTCCGTTCCTGTTATTAACGGATTAACAGATACACATCATCCAGCACAAATTCTTGCTGATTTACTAACGATTATCGAGCATAAAGGTCATTTAAGTGGATTGAAAGCAGCTTATTTTGGAGATGGGAACAATGTGGCTCATTCACTTATTGAAGGGGCAGCGAAAGTGGGCATGAATTTCACGATCGCCTGTCCAGCAGGGTATGAACCAGATGAAGAGATCGTAGCGAAAGCGAACGAAGTAGCGAAAACAAATGGTTCGGTCATTGAAGTAACCGCTGATCCCCTTGCAGCTGCTAAGGATGCGGATGTTTTGATTACCGATGTGTGGGCGAGTATGGGGCAAGAAGACGAGCAAGCTGAACGCGAGGGCGTTTTCGAACCTTATCAGGTGAATGAGGAGTTATGCATAAATGCTGATGAAAATTACATCTTTATGCATTGCCTTCCAGCGCATAGAGGAGAAGAGGTTACAGCGGAAATTATCGATGGCTCTCATTCAGTTGTATACCAGGAAGCAGAGAATCGTCTTCACGCTCAAAAAGCACTTTTGAAACTTTTATTAAAAAGTTAAATTTTTTTCGTGCAATTTGAATAAATATACGTTATCATAGATATTAATACAAAGATAAGGAGTGGATGACATGGCAAAAGAGAAAATCATTCTTGCTTATTCCGGAGGACTTGATACCTCCATTTCGATAAAATGGTTAGAAGAAAAATATGGATACGAGGTTATTGCTCTTGGACTTGACGTAGGTGAAGGGAAAGATCTAGAGTCGATCAAGGAAAAGGCACTGAATGTGGGTGCCTCAAAAGCTTATATGATTGAAGCGAAAGAACTTCTTGCTGAGAATTATCTTTTACCCGCATTAAAAGCAAATGCATTATACGAAGGGAAATACCCGCTATCCTCAGCACTGTCACGTCCCCTCATTTCAAAGCTTCTCGTTGAAGCGGCTGAACGTGAAGGAGCTACGGCAGTGGCACATGGATGTACAGGAAAAGGAAATGATCAGGTTCGCTTTGAAGTATCGATTCAAGCGTTGAATCCGGACTTGAAAGTGATCGCTCCTGTTCGTGAATGGGGAATGACGCGTGATGAACAGATTGCTTACGCACAAGAAAAAGGGATCCCGGTTCCAGTTAAACTTGATAATCCATTTTCAATTGATGCCAACATTTGGGGACGTGCATGTGAGGCTGGTGTACTTGAAGATCCGTGGGCTGAGGCTCCAGAAGCCGCATTCGATTGGACAGCACCAATTCACCTAACACCTGATGAGCCGGAATACATTGAAATTGATTTTGTAGAAGGCTGCCCAACAGCACTTAATGGCCAAAAGATTGGGCTAGTTGATCTTATTGAGAAGTTAAATGAAATCGGCGGCGTCCACGGTATTGGACGTATTGATCATATTGAAAATCGCCTTGTTGGGATTAAATCCAGAGAAGTATATGAAAATCCAGGCGCGCTCATTTTGATTAACGCTCATAAAGAACTAGAATTTCTAACACATACTCGTGAAGTATCACAGTTCAAAACGACGATTGATCAGCAGCTTTCAAAACTGATCTATGATGGTCTATGGTATTCACCACTTCGTCAGGCGCTTGAAGGGTTCATTAACGAAACCCAGAAAGTAGTAAGTGGGAAGATTCGTCTTAAATTACACAAAGGGTCAAACACAGTAGTTGGACGTAAGTCAGAAAACTCTCTCTATAACGAACAACTTGCAACATATCTTAAAGGTGATCTCTTTGATCATGACGCTGCAGTTGGATTCATTAAACTATGGGGATTACCTACAAAAGTGAATGCGGAAGTGCATAAGAAACAAAAAGTAACTCAATAAGGAGATGTTAGTGTGTCTAAGCTATGGGGTGGACGCTTTACGAAAGAAACGAATAAGCTTGTAGAAGAATATACAGCTTCGATCCAGTATGATAAAGAACTAGCAGAAGAAGATATCGAAGGCAGTCTGGCCCATGTTCAGATGCTTAGTGAATGCGGAGTGATTAGTTCCTCGGACATGGAAGAAATCAAGCGAGGCTTACACGTTGTTCTTGAGAACATTCAGAATGGAACGTTTGAATACGATGTATCTCACGAAGACATTCATATGAACATTGAAAAAGCACTCATTGATGAAATAGGACCTGTTGGAGGAAAGCTGCATACCGGTAGAAGTCGTAATGACCAGGTTGCAACGGATATGCATATGTACCTTATAAAAAAGGTTAACCATTTTATTTCACATATCGAAGAGGTTCAGCAGGCGATTCTAAGCCAGGCTGAATCTCATGTTGAAACTGTTTTACCAGGTTATACACATTTGCAGCGTGCTCAACCCGTATCATTTGCTCATCATATGCTAGCGTATTTCTGGATGTTTGAACGTGACAAGGAAAGGTTTCAAGACAGCTTAAAGAGAACGAGTATGTTACCGCTTGGTGCAGGCGCACTAGCTGGAACAACCTTTCCGATTGATCGTCATCGCACGGCAGAACTGTTAGGTTTTGACGCCGTTTATCCGAATAGCATGGACGCTGTTAGTGATCGTGATTTTATTGTTGAGTTTCTTTCAAATGCTTCCATGCTTATGATGCACATGTCCCGTTTGTCGGAAGAAATGGTGATCTGGAGCAGTCAGGAATTCCAATTTATCGAACTAGACGATTCTTTCTGTACGGGATCGAGTATTATGCCACAGAAAAAGAATCCGGATGTTCCTGAACTTCTTCGTGCGAAAACAGGTCGTGTTTACGGGAATTTGTTTAGCTTGTTAACGGTATTAAAGGGACTACCGCTTGCTTATAACAAAGACATGCAGGAAGACAAGGAAGGCATGTTTGATACAGCTAAGACGCTTGATGGCGCTCTTCAACTTTTGGCGCCTATGATTGAAACAATGACAGTACAGACAGAAAACATGAAGCAAGCAGTTAATGAAGATTACTCTAATGCAACCGATATTGCGGATTACCTTGTGAATAAAGGAATGACGTTCCGCGAGTCACATGAAGTCATTGGAAAAATTGTTCTTTACGGTATCGAGAGAAAGAAATTTTTACTTGATCTTACAATGGAAGAATTTAAATCATTTACGCCATTATTTGAAGAAGATGTTTTTGAAGTGCTTAAGCCTGCTAATGTGATGAATGCAAGAAAAAGCTATGGAGGTACGTCGCCAGAGCAAATCGCAATTCAGATTAGTTTAGCACATCAGCATGTGAAAGAAAATGCATAAAGGGCCCTATCCGATAGGATAAGACCCTCATGAAGAAGGAAGTTATTAGCGTTTGCTAAACAAGCGATGGGGTAGAACGGTAGTTGTCTTTTGGAGACACCTCTTTCTAATGAAAGTTGTTAGAGCCTTGTTTTACCAACAGAGTAGTTCAACGCGACCATCTCCTTAAAAGCTTCCGTTTTCCTTATGCACTTTTGGTCTTCCCTCTTCACTAATTATCATAGCCACTTTCATCTGGTTCTATACATGTTCATTTCACTTTCTTACGGATACTTTTTTTCCGTAAGTGGGAGAATATGAAGAGATGAAAGGAGGGGTAAGATGGGCCGAGGAAAGGCATTTGATCATAAGAAAAAAGGTATGGAACGTGAACGACCTAAAACAGCAGATCAAACAAAGTTCCCTCAAGAAGCATCAACAGGGCATAAAACAATTCAGAATGAAGAACGCGAAGAATAAAGGAAGCTTCCTGCACTGGCAGGGAGCTTTTTACTTTTGACGAGTAACTAAGCTTGCTTTCTTGAGGTTCATTTACAACTCCAGTAAAATTAACTATAGATGATTGAAAAGGGGACTTTTAAATGAATTCAGTAGGTCTTGTACTAGAAGGCGGAGGGATGAGAGGCGTTTATACGGCAGGCGTTTTAGAGTATATGATGGAGCACGATTTGTATTTTCCTTACGTGATTGGCGTATCTGCTGGTGCTTGTAATGCAGCTTCATACCTCTCTAGGCAAAATGGAAGGAACCGCACAGTACTTATTGATTACGTGAACCATCCAGAATACATTTCATACAAAAATTTATTTCGTAAAAAACAGCTGTTTGGTATGGACTTGATCTTTAATGAAATTCCTTCTACTCATGTGCCCTTCGATTTTGAGGCATTTCAGAATGCTACTGAGCAATTTGTTATTGGCACAACAGACATCTCTACTGGAAAACCTTATTACTTTAATAAGAAAGATGATGGTGAACAGATTCTTTCGATTCTAAGAGCATCGAGCTCATTACCATTTATGGCGCCGCCCGTTCAAATTAATAATCGTTTTCATCTCGATGGGGGTATTACAGATCCGATTCCTGTTCAAAAATCGGAAGCCGATGGCAATAAAAGTCATGTCGTCGTTTTGACCCGTAATGAAGGATATCGAAAGCAGAAATCAAAGTTATCATGGATGATCCAACGTCTTTATCGGAAAAATCCTGCGCTCGCACAAGCCATTACAAAGCGATATATTCATTACAATCAAACACTTGATCATATAGAAGCAAATCGGGAAAATTATTTTATCATTCAACCTTCCACACCTCTTGAAGTAGCACGGATAGAAAAGTCACAGCTTCGTCTCACGACTTTATACAATCAAGGATATGAAGAGATGAAAAGGCATCATAAAGAACTAGAAGATTGGCTTGAGAAGAGGGAGTTAGCGAAAGAACCTGTTTGAATGTGTGATCATATGTTTAAGAATATAACTAACTTGGGAACAGTTCTCCAACACTATGTAGGAGGTCTTTCAAGTGAAAAGCTATCAACTATACATTAACGGTGAATTTACAAACAGTCATTCAGAAGAAATGCTCGAAGTGATCAATCCAGCTACAGAAGAAGTGATTTCACGAATTCCGAAAAGTGATGAGAATGACGTGCAGCGTGCAATTGAAGCCGCTAAAGCTTCCCAAAGAGATTGGGAAAAGAAACCTTCAATTGAACGAGCTGATTACTTATATAAGATTGCAAATAAAATTGAAGAGAAAAAAGAAGCTTTTATTAACATGTTGACTGAAGAAAATGGTAAAACAGTAGATGCTTCAAAGGCAGAAGTAGACCTAACGATTGATTACTTCCGCTATATGGCAGGTTGGGCAAGACGATATGAAGGAGAAGTACTCCCAAGTGATCGCCCGAATGAGAATATTCTTGTATTCAAAAAGCCGATCGGAATCGTTGGGGGTATTGTGCCATGGAACTTCCCAATGTTTATCTTTGCTCGGAAGGTAGCACCAGCGTTTGTCACAGGCTGTCCGATTATTATTAAGCCAAGTCAATATACGCCAAATACAGCATGTGAGCTAGCAAGTATTATCCATGAAATCGGCGTCCCTAAAGGAGTATTTAGCTTAGTTACCGGTAAAGGTTCAGACATTGGTACGCCACTTGCTTCTTCACCAGACGTGCAAATGATTAGTTTAACAGGAAGTTATCCGGCAGGTTCAAAAGTGATGGAAGCGGCTGCTAAAAACATTACAAAAGTGAATCTTGAGCTTGGTGGCAAAGCGCCAGCGATCGTAACGAAACATGCGAACGTTGACTTAGCCGTTGAGAAGATTACGACATCTCGTATAACAAACAATGGTCAGGCTTGTACAAATGCAGAACGTGTATATGTGCATGAAGATGTAGCCGAAGAATTCATCTCGAAAATTACTAATACTTTTAAGAATACAAAAGTAGGGGACTCTTTAAACGAAGATGGATGTGACATAGGTCCACTTGCGAACAAACAGCAAATCGATTCTGTCGAAGAAATGGTGAATAATGCAGTGAAAGCTGGTGCTGTTGTGAAAACAGGTGGGAAGCGTGTAGATCGGGACAAAGGCTTTTTCTTTGAACCTACTGTTCTGACTGATGTATCCCAGGATATGAATGTTATCCAAGAAGAGATTTTCGGACCAGTCTTACCGATTGTTGTATATAGCGATTTTGACAAAGTTCTAGAAATGGCTAACGATACTCATTATGGACTATCTTCATCGATCTTTAGTGATAACATGCACGAAGTGATGAAAGCATCGAACGTCCTTCGTTATGGTGAAACTTATGTGAATCGTGAGAACTTTGAAGCGGTGCAAGGGTTCCATGCAGGTATGGGACAATCAGGTATCGGTGGTGCAGATGGCAAACATGGTCTTAATGAATATCTTAAGACACACGTAATCTATATGGAGTACGATCAAGATATCAAATAAGAAAACCGGGCGTATGCCCGGTTTTCTAATGTTTGAAGAAACTCCGGTATAGAGCGTATAATAGAAAAGGTTAAGAATATTAATTTGATGAAAAGAGGGAGAATATGTTTGATTCTCGTATTATAGAGTTTGCAGAGAAACTTGTGCAGTATTCTACAAAAATTCAACAAGGTGAACATGTCTTGATTGAAGCCTTTGATGTGAATAATTCATTAGTGCGGAGTATTGTAAAAGAAGTACATAAAGCAGGTGGCTTTCCTCATGTGAATTTAAGAGATAATCAAGTTCTTCGTGAGCTATTGATGAATGCCACAGAAGAACAAATTACAGAATGGGCTGAAATCGACTTAAATCAAATGGAGAAAATGGATGCGTATATTGGCATTCGCGGTTCTGAGAACATTAATGAACTTTCTGACGTTCCTGAAGCGAAAATGGCTCTCTATAATCAGATTTACAAAACAAAAGTTCACAGCAACCAACGTGTAAAACAAACGAAATGGGTTGTGATGAGATATCCTAATGAATCAATGGCACAGCTATCAGGTATGAGTACAGAAGCATTTGAAGATTTCTATTTCAATGTTTGTACAATGGATTACGCAAAAATGAGTGAGGCGATGGATGCCCTTGTTGAGCGTATGAACAAAGCTGACGAAGTCCGAATCGTCTCCCCGGATACAAATTTAAGTTTTTCTATTAAAGATATTCCAGCTGTAAAATGTGCGGGTGAACTTAACATACCTGATGGAGAAGTATTTACGGCACCTGTAAAAGATAGCGTCAATGGCGTCATTACGTATAATACACCTTCTCCTTATAACGGTTTTGTGTTTGAAAACGTCCAGCTTACTTTTGAAAACGGAAAAGTGATTGATGCAGTTGCAAACGATACAGAAAGACTTAATCAAATTCTCGACACGGACGAAGGTGCACGATATATCGGAGAATTCGCTATCGGCGTCAATCCTTTCATTCGTGAGCCAATGAAAGATATTCTCTTTGATGAGAAAATCGATGGATCTTTCCATTTCACCCCAGGACAAGCCTATGATGAGGCACCAAACGGCAACGATTCTTCCGTTCATTGGGATCTTGTTTTAATCCAACGTCCGGAATATGGTGGCGGGCAAATCTGGTTTGATGATGAGTTAATTCGCAAAGATGGCAAGTTTGTCCCTGAAGCACTTCAAGTGTTAAATCCAGAGAATCTAAAATAAAGAAGAGAAACGCATCCATTGGATGCGTTTTTTCGTACAGATGACCAATCACATTTTCAGTTCTTTGAATATAAATAAAGAAAACTACTTAAGACAGGAAGTGCCTTCCAATGGAAATACATTGTGATGGATGTACGAAGGAGATGAGAGACTGGGAAACCATTCATATGGTGAAGTTCGATAAATGGTATGTTGGTCATTTCAACTGTTTATTGAACTTGAAAAAAAAATTAAATCTCAATAGACCGATTAAGTGGGATAAACTAGAAGGAAAAAAGGATAACCAGAAAGACTCAGATGGAAAAACTGCAAATTAGATCGAGGGGCAAGAAAAGACGCTAATGAAACTTAGCGTCTTTTCTTGTGAAGAGGATATCTGATGTCTCTGCTTCTTATTCTCCGTTTTCTTCCATGTAGGATATTGCCTGTTCTGCATGGATCGCAAATGTTAGCGGCGTTTTTTTTATGTAGCCAGCTTTTTTAAGTTCGCTAATCGTGGCGCTCACTGTT
Source organism: Anaerobacillus sp. 63XJN7_5_ISO-PGPR-S23-430 (assembly GCF_056173695.1). Taxonomy (NCBI): domain Bacteria; kingdom Bacillati; phylum Bacillota; class Bacilli; order Caryophanales; family Bacillaceae; genus Anaerobacillus; species Anaerobacillus sp. 63XJN7_5_ISO-PGPR-S23-430. The sequence continues at coordinate 2,080,600 of NZ_CM149686.1, forward strand.
TCTCTTGTGGAACCGATCATCGTAGCGATATCATAATGCGTTAACTTAATATCAATGGTTTGCCATTCATTTTTTCTTTTACCAAATTTTTCGCTGAGTTTCATTAAAAGCGATAGGATTCGATATTTTACACTTCTAAGCGCCAGGTTTTCACTCATTTCATAGATTTCTTTTAAACGAGATGAAAGAATTTCAATGAATTTTATGGCGAGCTTGGGGTTTTCGGAAATAAGTTCTTCAAATTGATCTTTACCGATGACGCAGACATATACGTCAGACATGGCTTCCGCATATACGGAATCATCATTGAGAGAGAAACTAGATGTTTCACCGAATATGTTGCCGTCTCCTAGAAGGTCAACAGTTAATTGTTTACCTGCAGCGTTAGAGCGAAAGAGACGTACTGTTCCTTTTTTTAAAAGGAAGAGGGCTTTCATCGGTTTTTCGGGCCCCAGTATGACCGTTCCTTTTTTTAAAGGTTGCATGTCACTTACACGATCAATTTGTATTAAGTCATTCATTTCGAGTTCTTCAAATAAGTTGATCTGAGATAACATTGTTAATTTATCTATTTTCATCACCTTCATTCATGTCAAAGTAGTTGTACTCCGTAAGTTAGCTTACATCATTTTATCTATTTTATCACTTATACTAGACTATGTTAGGAGGTTAGATGTCTAACATGGAACAGATTACATTATTTACGATTACAAGTTGTATCGATTGTTATAAAATGAAACAGCATCTAAAGGTAAAAAGCATCCCGTTTGAAGAAGTCAATTTAATGGAACAGCCGGATCGACAGGATGAACTCATTAAAGTTGCTGGGGAATTTGTTGTACCTTTTCTTGTAGGAGGAAAGGAAGCTCTTTCTTTGGAAGACCTTTAATAGCCAAGCAATAATGAGAGGAATAATATAGAGCACGCATTAAATAAGGTGTTACGAATGCTAGATTCACATCTCCAATACTTTTCCTGTTATTAGAGGAAGAGAAAAGCAATTGTTGGATACAGAGGACATTCTCCTAACGACACAGGACTTTAAAGATATATTAAATGTTCTCTTCGAAACAGGAATATGTCTTTAAATGTTTAATTTAGTTAAAACTAGGGTAAAACTTTATGTTCATAAATTATAAAGATTTTGGGGAGGAACTTATGGTACAACAATCCATTCAATTAAACGAATTACGAAAACAATTGCTTCATGCTTATGAAGCAACACGCACAATGACGAACACCTTAGTGGAACCACTTGAAACGGAGGATTTCACTATTCAATCGATTCCAGATGTAAGTCCTCCCAAATGGCACATGGCCCACACAACGTGGTTTTTTGAAACGTTTATTCTGAAAGAATACTGTGAAAATTACAAGTCGTTTCACGAAGAATTCGAATACTTATTTAACTCTTACTATGAAAGTGTAGGAAGTTATTTCCCTCGCCATGCAAGAGGCTTGCTGAGCAGGCCAAGTATAGATAAAGTTAGAAGCTATCGATCTGATATTGATGAAGAAATGGTTACTCTTATTCAAGAAATTGACGATAGTAAACTTCACCAAGTTGCCGATTTAGTAGAAATCGGATTGAATCACGAGCAACAGCATCAAGAGCTTTTAATGACAGACATTAAATATAATTTTTCCATTAATCCATTGAAACCCGTCTACCGTTCACTTGAGGTTAATTCTAAAGAAAAAGCTACACCATTAGAGTGGATCTCATTTGAGGGAGGGCTGATTGAAACGGGTATAAATGAAGATGATGGTTTTTCTTTTGATAATGAACGTCCAATACATAAATCTTGGCTTGAGCCATTTAAGTTAGCGACTAGAACAGTAACGAACGGGGAATATCTTGCGTTTATTAAAGCTAGTGGTTATAAAGAAGCGACCTACTGGTTATCAGATGGTTGGGCAACAGTAAAGAAAGAAAATTGGCAAGCACCGTTGCATTGGGTTGAAAAGGATGGGGAGTGGTATACCTTTACGCTTCATGGGTTAGTTCCACTAAATATAGAAGAACCTGTTACACATATTAGCTACTACGAAGCTGAAGCATATGCAAGCTTTGTAGGTAAAAGACTTCCTTCTGAGTCCGAATGGGAACTTGCAGTTCGCGATCAGCCGATTGCGGGTAATTTTGTTGAAGATGGCATCTATCATCCCGTCGCATCGGTCAAGAAAAATGAAGGTATAATTAAAAAAGCCTATGGAGATGTGTGGGAATGGACGAAAAGTCCTTATATGCCTTACCCAGGTAATAAACCGCTTGACGGGGCGTTGGGTGAGTATAATGCAAAATTCATGAGCAGTCAGATGATTCTAAGAGGCGGATCATGTGTTACCTCCGTATCTCATATTCGTCCCACTTATCGAAATTTCTTTGGTCCAGATAAACGCTGGCAATTTACCGGCATTCGTCTTGCAGATGATGAGCTATGATAAAAACTTCGCCAAGTATTCAGCTAGTTGATCTTTTACCAGAACAATCTGATCGACTTCAAGAAGTTTTAAAGGGATTGACAGCTCCTAATAAGAAGCTTGAGCCTAAATTTCTTTATGATCAATATGGATCTGAGCTATTTGAAGAAATCACACAGCTAGAAGAATATTATCCGACTCGAACGGAACTTGGAATAATGGAAGAGTCTCTTGATGATATTCTTGCTTACATTGGCGAAGAATCTAGGGTTATTGAATTTGGAAGTGGGGCAAGTCGCAAAATCAGACTTCTTCTTGAATCTGGATTGATTCAAGAATATAGTCCTATTGATATATCGAAAACATTTTTGAAAGAGTCTGCAGCACAATTGGCATTTGATTATCCTACCATTAAAATTACTGGTATTGTTGCGGATTATACAAATGCCTTTCATCTGCCGGAACATCTGCTTGATCCTTCTAAAAAAAAGACGGTCTTTTTTCCCGGTTCTACAATCGGTAATTTTGAGAAGCAAGAAGCAGAAAGGTTTTTATCAAGAATTTCGAGTACACTATCAAGTAATGATGGATTATTAATTGGAGTTGATCTAAAGAAATCACCATCTCTTCTGCATCGTGCTTATAATGATAGCAAGGGAGTAACTGCAAAGTTTAATTTAAACATGCTTCGTCATTTGAATCTTTCGTTAGGGGCGAATTTCTCCCTAGATCAGTTTGAGCATTACGCCTATTATAATGCTAATCTGGGAAGGGTTGAGATGCATCTTGTCAGTATGCTAGAGCAAATGGTGACCGTTGGTGATCAACATATCCATTTTGAGAACCATGAAACGATTCATACGGAGAATTCCTATAAATATAGTCTAGAGGAATTTAAACTGTTAGCAGAGAATTCAGGTTTCACATCAATGAAAACATGGACTGATCAAGAACAGCTTTTCAGTTTGCACTATCTTAGTGTGAAATAACGTAATCTTTCTTACAGACATTCAATGATTATTTCGATATAATTGTTAATGAAGATATAGGTGAAGGAGAGATAATCATGAAGAAGATTGAAACAGCTGATTCTTATCAGTCATTCATTAACAATAATGACGTATCCATTCTAAAATATGAAGCTAACTGGTGCCCGGATTGCAAGCGCCTTGACTTTTTTATTGATGATATAATGAATGCTCATCATGAAAAACAATGGGCTCAAATCGATATTGAACAATTCCCTGAAATTACAGAGGAAAATGATGTTATGGGTATCCCGAGCCTTCTTGTCTATAAAGACGGCAAAAAGATTGGTCACTTGCATAGTGCGAATACCAAAAATCCAGATCAGGTGAAAGAATATTTAAGTCAATTCTAAACAAAAGAGAAGGTTGCGAAGGCAACCTTCTTTTATTTTGTTAGAACATATTCAATGGAGCCGTCGATTAATGAATGAACAAATGCAACTGTATATCCAATGCTAAGGTAAGTAGAAAGTGTCTCACTACAATGGGGATGTAATGGTTCTGTTGGGGCATGAAGACTTTTATACATGGTTTTTACGGTACTAGAGGTGGGTTCACAACGAAGTAGTACAACATGTTTGCCGCTCCAGGCGGTACTAATATGATTTCTCTGCATATCACTCTTCCTTTGTGAAAAATATATTCAGGGAATACAGTTAGGATATGAGTGAAATCCTAGGATGTTAGAAATAGAAATGAAAATTTAAAAATATTTTGAATTTTCATCAGATAACTGGTATATTAGTAGCATATAACGTCAAACTTCTCGATAATCGCATTTATTCACTAAAAAGTTGTGTGTTTTGTAAGTTTAAGGTCGGAATGTGTCATTTCTGAATTCTCCAGACAAGGGCAAACCATCCTAAAGGGTGGGACGCAAAGACACAGGTCTAATGTTGGTTCTCCAACGATGACGGCTGGTCCTCCTGGAAAACCCAAGAAGGAGGAGAAAAGAATGACCATGGCGAAACCTAAGCCTAAGAAGGTACTTGATCAAGAATGGGTTATTCTCATGAGGGCTGCCAGGGAACTTGGATTGAAGAAAGAAGAGGTACAGGCATTCTTAAGACAAGACAAAAACCGACATCTATGAATATACATAAATGAATGACGACCTTTAAGGTCGTTTTTTTGTGATAAGCTTTGATGAAAGCAAATACGGTGTGAAATGAATAATCCTTGACTTTAGGGCAATATTTTTTGTATCATATGTCATATCAATTGCATACATAAACCATACTAACTATGAAGGATAAATAGTAGTCAGAATAACCTTGACTTTAGCGATTCGGGGACGGTGGAAGCCCGAACGAGGTCTGATGAAACGGCAGTCTGGAGTTACGTTTCTCAAAGTGGATGCCTTATTTGCATCAACTAGGGTGGAACCGCGGGTGCATAAGCTCTCGTCCCTGGACATTTTTTGTCCATGGATTGGGAGCTTTTTATATTGATTGAGAAAAAAGGAGAGAATGACATGACAATTTCAATGGATCAGATCGTTTCAGTATCAAAGCACAGAGGATTTATTTTCCCTGGTTCTGATATTTACGGTGGACTAGCAAATACGTGGGATTATGGACCACTTGGTGTAGAACTTAAGAAAAATATTAAAGATGCATGGTGGAAGAAGTTTGTTCAAGAATCACCTTATAACAGTGGTCTAGATGCCGCCATTCTAATGAATCCAAAAACGTGGGAAGCTTCAGGTCATTTAGGTAATTTCAATGATCCTTTAATTGATTGCAAAAGCTGTAAAACACGTCATCGTGCAGATAAATTAATTGAGGACGCTCTTTCTACTGATGAAGAGGACATGATTGCAGACGGCCTTTCATTTGAAGAAATGGAGCGTTTGATGAAAGAAAATCATATTACTTGCCCTGAGTGTGGCAGTGAAGATTTCACAGAAATTCGTCAATTTGATCTTATGTTTAAAACCCATCAAGGTGTAACTAAATCGAGCACGAGTGAAATTTACCTTCGCCCAGAAACGGCGCAGGGAATCTTTGTAAACTTTAAAAATGTTCAACGCTCTATGCGTAAGAAAGTGCCTTTTGGTATTGCGCAAGTTGGAAAAAGCTTCCGAAATGAAATTACACCAGGTAACTTTACATTCCGTACTCGTGAATTTGAACAAATGGAGCTTGAATTCTTCTGTAAGCCAGGTAACGAATTAGAGTGGCATGAGTATTGGAAAGAGTACTGCAAAAACTGGCTTCTAAATCTTGGTGTAAAAGAAGATAGCATCCGACTGCGTGAGCATGCAGAAGATGAGCTGTCGCATTATAGTAATGCAACAACTGATATCGAGTACAAGTTCCCATTTGGCTGGGGCGAACTTTGGGGTGTTGCTTCACGAACAGATTACGACTTAAAGCAGCATATGGAACATTCCAATGAAGATTTCACTTATCACGATCAACAAACAGGGGAGAAGTATGTGCCTTATTGCATTGAGCCTTCACTTGGTGCTGACCGCGTCACTCTTGCTTTCTTGATTGAAGCATATGAGGAACAGGAGCTTGAAGATGGCACAACTAGAAGTGTGATGCACTTCCATCCAGCGATCGCTCCGTTTAAAGCTGCTGTATTCCCTCTATCTAAGAAGCTTTCTGAAGAAGCGCGTGCTGTTCATGCGGAACTTTCGAAATACTTTATGGTTGATTATGATGAGGCTGGCTCAATTGGTAAACGTTACCGTCGTCATGATGAAGTTGGTACACCGTACGCTATTACATTTGATTTTGATTCTGTTGAAGACCAACAAGTGACGATTCGTGACCGTGACACAATGGAACAAAAGAGAATGCCGATTTCTGAACTGAAAAGCTTTCTTGAAGAAAAAACACAATTTTAATGTAGGAAGCCGCTCAAAATACGAGCGGCTTTTCTTTATATTGAAGAATAACAATGATTCTTATTGATCGTTTACCCACGAGATTAAGCTAACTTGTTGTATAACTAATAAGGAGTGAATAGTAAGTGAAGATTCTATGGGATTTTGATGGCACATTATTTGATACATACCCTGCTTTTACAAAAGTAATGAAAGAATTAGTTTCTAAAGATGTAAAGGAAGAAGATATTTTAAAAGAGCTAAAAGTGTCTTTTCGTCATGCAACGGAAGTGTTTCATTTAACTGAAGAACAAATTAAAACGTTTCGTGAAATGGATAATGCTTTGTCACCAGAAGATAAACCACCATTTCCAGGTTTGAAAACAATTCTTCAAAAAGCTGAATTAAATGTCATTATGACTCATAAACCGCGTGAAGAGGTGATCACGATTTTAAAGTATTTTAATATGGAGCATTATTTCGCTGATCTTGTTGCCGGAGATGATGGATTTCCACGTAAGCCTGATCCTGCTTCCTATCACCATTTGAATAACAAGCATCAGCTTGATCTTGCCGTTGGTGACAGAGTACTCGATATTCTTCCTGCTAAAGAAGTGGGAATGAAAACGTGTTTATTTCAGAATGATTCTTCAGGCGCTGATCTATATGTTACTAATTATGAGGACTTGAAAAACCTGTTATGGTCATCTTCGTAAAAAGCTTTTTATGGCCATTTAAAAGTTGAAGTCCTTCATATTCATATGTGATAATACACATATGAATATGAAGGGGATGGTTTTGCCGTGGATAAAAAACTTCGGTTTATTTTAATTACATTCTTATTAGGTGTTTTTCTAGGCGCGCTTGATTCAGGGATCGTTTCTCCTGCCTTAACAACGCTTATAGAAGATCTTGGCATCGATTTGAAATGGACAGTTTGGGTCGTTACAATCTATACACTTGTTTATGCGGTTAGCATGCCGATTGTAGGAAAACTTGCTGACTTATTTGGAAGAAAGCGTATTTTTCTTGCTGGGATTACATTATTTGCACTAGGTTCCCTTCTTGCGGGATTTAGTCAATCACTGCCTGTTCTATTAGCAGGGAGAGCGATTCAAGCCCTCGGTGGAGGGGGAATCATACCAATAGCGAATGCTGTAATTGGAAGTAGTTTCCCGAAAGAAAAGCGAGGTATGGCCCTTGGTTTAGTTGGTGCTATGTTTGGCGTAGCAACTATACTAGGACCGAACGTAGGGGGGTTCTTCGTTGCACAGCTTAGCTGGCGCTGGATTTTCTTTATCAACCTTCCAATTGCCGTTGTAATTATCATAATGGGACTTAAACTTCCGGATGACCGAACAGAGAGTAAGAAACCTTCACTTGATTGGGGTGGGGCGCTTGTTCTATCATTTCTAATTGTGTCCCTTTTACTAGGTCTAACCAACCTTGAAACGAGTGAATTTCTTCAATCCATCCAATCATTGCTTGTATGGCCATTGTTACTTATCAGTCTTGTGCTTATTTACCCTTTGATCAAGGTCGAAAAAGCGGCCGCAGACCCTATACTGAAATTAAGCTACTTTACTGATCGGAATATTGTTCTCGCATTACTTATTTCAACGATTACCGGCATTGGGATAATTAGTATGATTTTCGTACCGTCATTCTCTGAAATTATCTTGTCATTATCAAGGGGCCAGGGTGGTTATGTGATGACAATTTTAGCCGTTGCTTCTGGATTTGCAGCACCTATAGGTGGTGTTCTTCTTGATAAGTGGGGCGCCAAACAAGTCGTGTTATTAGGATTTTCATTAAGTCTTCTTGGCTCACTCGTCTTTACTTATCTAGCAGATGGATGGCTAACCCTTTCGCTTGGTATGGTGCTGTCTGGTGTTGGGATTGGATTTACAATGGGCACACCGCTTAATTACATTATCCTTGAGTTAACTCCTGATCGAGAAGCTGGCGCAGCGCTTTCTTTAGTAAGTTTATTTAGATCTGTTGGCACGTCGCTTGGTCCTGTTATCCTTGCAGGATTCATTGCGACTTCAGGTTCAAGTACATTTAGCGGTAGCAAAATAACGGATGGAGTAAGGGATATGATTCTATCAGGATATGAGCATATGTATCTAGCTGCTTCGGTTATATTTCTAACTGGACTTATTCTCGGCGTCTTTCTAAAAATGCCGGCAAAAGCCTCACAAAGTTAATTGATTTAAAAAACCATGTCGAGCGTATACGCTCGACATGGTTTTTTTATTGTCCAAATCGGTTAAGAACTTCATAAAAATGGGTAAGAAATTCAAAAAACTTTCTTTCAGAAGGAGCTAACTCTCTTCCTTGCGGGATAATGACGCCGACTGTTCTCGTGACGTTTGGCTCTGATAACTCAATTTTGACTGTCTCACCTGGGAGCTGCTCAGATAGGGTAATCTCTGGTAGTAGACTTACGCCAAGTCCAGCTGCAACTAGTCCTTTAATCGTATCGATATCTTCACCTTCAAATGCAATACGTGGTTTGAATCCAACTTGCTGGCAGGCTGAAGTAACGAGATGATGCAGGGCATAACCAGAGCGAAACAGCACAAATGGTTCATTTTTTAATTGTCCGAGCCGTAGCATTGGATAATCGGCCAGGGGATGAGATATAGGGAGGAGGGCTAAAAGTTTTTCTGTGAAGAAAATATGTCCATCAACATCAGTTCGATCTTTCGGCACTGGGGACACGAAAGCAATATCTATCTCCCCTTTACTTACTGCATCGGTAAGATCTTGTACAGATCCCTGTCTTAATTGAAATCCAACGCTTGGATGCTCCTTTCGAAATGCAGAAATAACGGTAGGTAATGTTTTAGCGGCAAGGCTGTTTGGAAATCCAATTCGAATCGTCCCTGTATCAGGATTTAAAAATTCATATACAGCTTGTCTCGCGCGTTCGATTTCTGAAATGGCCGTTTCAGCATGATCCATAAAAATATGTCCTACTTGTGTTAGCTTTACATTCCGTCCTTCTCGAATAAATAACTGCACTCCAAGCTCAGATTCAAGGTTGGCAATTTGTCTACTTACAGCTGATTGTGCGACGTGAAGGGAATTAGCTGCGTCTGTCACATGCTCCCGTTTCGCGACTTCCATAAAATAATACAGTTGCCTGAGTTCCATTTAAAGCAATCTCTCCTTTGATTCATATCAATATTAGATTAATTATATCTAAATTATATATTGGAAGCATTGGTTAAAGCAATGTACAATAAGTGTAGAATATTTAAACAATTTCGACGTTATGGCGTTAAAGCGAGAAACCATAATGAATTGGGATAAGAGCGAGGAGTGGGATTATGGATAGAAGTAACTTTCCAGAGAAACAAGGATTATATGATCCAATTCATGAGCATGACGCTTGTGGCATCGGACTGATCGCCAATATAAATAATGTGCCTGCACACGACATTATTGAAAAAGGAGTCTATATGTTACGCCAGCTAGATCACCGAGGAGGGCAGGGAAGCGATCCTGACACGGGTGACGGTGCGGGTATTATGTTACAGATTCCACACGAGTTTTTCAAAAAGAATTCAGGGTTCAACCTACCAGATAAAGGTGAGTACGGAGTAGGAATGATGTTCCTTCCGGTAGATAATCAGCTGAGACAGCGTGCAAAACAAATTGTTGAGAAAGCAATCAAGGAAGCAGGTCAAGAGTTTATTGGCTGGAGAACGGTTCCTGTAGATGAAACGACAATTGGAGAAGCAGCATGTATTGCTCAGCCTGTCATTCGACAGGTCTTTATTAAGAAAAGCGATATTTCAGCTGAAGAATTTGAACGTAAATTATACGTTATTCGTAAAAAAGCAGAGAAGCAAGTCGCTCAAGATTCACAGTTATCAAAAACAAAGTATTATGCAGCGAGCTTCTCCAAAGATACGATTGTTTATAAAGGGATGTTAACACCAGAACAGCTGGATCAATTTTATCTTGATTTGAAAGATCCTAGTTTTAAATCAGCTTTTTCAATGGTGCACTCACGCTTTAGTACAAATACTTTCCCAAGCTGGGATCGTGCTCATCCAAACCGTTATCTTATTCATAATGGGGAGATCAATACTCTTCGTGGAAATGTGAACTGGATGAGAGCAAGGGAAGGAGCTCTTCAATCGGAAGTATTTGGAGATGACATGAAAGACATTGCTCCAATTGTTCGTCCAAATGGAAGTGACTCCTCTTCATTAGATAACTGTCTTGAATTCTTGAATCTCTCAGGCCGTTCATTACCACATGCGGCTATGATGATGATTCCAGAGCCATGGGACCGTGATACTACGATGCTGGATCCAAAGAAAGCCTTTTATGAGTATCATAGTACATTGATGGAGCCATGGGATGGTCCAACAGCTATTGCGTTTACTAACGGTCGTCAAATAGGAGCGATGCTTGATCGTAATGGTTTGCGTCCTGCACGATACGTGATCACAAACGACGACACGTTTATTCTTTCTTCTGAAGTTGGCGTTATCGAAATAGAAGAAGAGAAAATTTCAGAAAAAGGCCGTTTAAGTCCTGGGAAAATGCTACTACTCGATCTAGAGGAAAAGCGCCTTGTTGAAGATGAGGAGATTAAAGCGCAAATTGCGACTGATCAACCTTATCGTAAATGGCTTGATGAAAACCTTATGAGTCTTTCACCAGAAAAAGTGAAGACAAGACAGATAGATGAGAAAGAACTCGTCCAAACACAGCGTGCTTTTGGATACACATATGAAGAACTTACAAAAAATATCGCGCCGATGGTTACTGAGAAAAAGGATCCGATTGGCTCAATGGGAAATGATGTTCCATTAGCTGTTCTTTCTGAGCGACCACAGTTACTGTTTAACTACTTTAAACAGTTGTTTGCTCAAGTAACGAATCCACCAATTGATTCGATTCGAGAAGAATCCGTTACTTCAACAATGACGCTGCTTGGCCCTGAAGGAAATTTACTTGAAACAAAACCGGGAAGCGCTAGAAGAATTCGTCTTGAAACACCTATTTTAACAGATAGTCGATTTGAAGCGATTAAGGCATTAGACGAAGAGGACTTTCATCCTGAAACACTTAGTTTATTGTTTAATGCAGCACGTGGTGAAACGGAAATGGAGCATGCACTTCTGGCGTTATTCCGTAAAGCTGATCGCGCAATTAAAAACGGGAAAAGCATACTTGTTCTCTCCGATTTTGGAGTGAATCATGAGAAAGCGGCGATTCCGTCTTTACTTGCTCTAAGTGGCCTACATCACCACTTGATTAAACGCGAGACGCGTACGAAAGTAAGTTTGATCGTAGAAACAGGTGAAGCTAGGGACGTTCATCAGTTTGCTATGTTAGTTGGTTACGGAGCAGACGCCATTTATCCATATGCTGCTTATGACTCGATTGACCATATGATTAACGACGGGACGATTGAGGGCTTTTCTTTCGAAGATGCCATTGATAATTATATTGATGCTGCGACAACTGGAATTGTAAAAGTGATGTCCAAAATGGGCATTTCAACAATTCAAAGCTATCGAGGAGCGCAAATTTTCGAGGCAATTGGAGTTAGTAACGAAGTAATTGATCGTTATTTTGCTGGTACAGCTTCGCAAATTGATGGTATTCCAATCGATGTTATTGCAACAGAAACGTTAATGAGGCATCACTTTGCTTATCATGATTCTGAATATAGTGATCTTACACTTGAAACAGGTAGTGAACTGCAGTGGAGAAATGGGGGAGAGCACCATTCATTCAATCCGAAAACCATTCATACACTCCAACACGCTGCAAGAAGTAATAACTATGAATTATATAAGAAATTCTCTGGCATGGCGTTAGAAGAGAATCTCACTTATTTAAGACAGGCGATTGATTTTGGTTCGAAAGATGCGATCTCGATTGATGAGGTTGAAAGTGTTGAATCGATTACTCGTAGGTTTAAAACGGGTGCAATGAGCTATGGTGCCTTAAGTGGTGAAGCTCACGAAGCTCTTGCGATTGCAATGAACCGTATAGGTGGACGTAGCAATAGCGGTGAAGGTGGAGAGGACCCTTCTCGTTTCACTCCTGATGAAAATGGTGATCTTCGTCGAAGCTCTATTAAACAGGTAGCATCAGGTCGATTTGGTGTATCAAGCTACTACTTAAGCAATGCAGATGAAATTCAAATTAAAATGGCACAAGGTGCGAAGCCTGGTGAAGGTGGTCAGCTACCAGGGAAGAAAGTATACCCTTGGATTGCTGAAGTTCGTGGCTCGACTCCAGGTGTTGGACTGATTTCACCACCTCCACACCATGATATTTATTCGATTGAGGATCTTGCCCAGCTAATTCATGATTTAAAGAATGCAAATCCATCTGCACGAATTAACGTAAAGCTAGTTTCAAAAGCAGGCGTTGGTACGATTGCTGCAGGTGTAGCTAAAGGGCTTGCAGATGTTATTCTCATTAGCGGATATGAGGGTGGAACAGGAGCATCTCCAAGAACGAGTATCAAACACGCTGGTCTTCCATGGGAACTTGGTCTAGCGGAGACGCATCAAACACTCGTATTAAATGATTTACGTGATCGTGTTGTTCTAGAAGCTGATGGAAAAATGATGACTGGTCGCGACGTCGTGATGGCAGCTATTCTAGGCGCTGAAGAATTTGGATTCTCGACAGCACCGCTAGTCGTTCTTGGTTGTATTCTTATGAGAGCGTGCCATCTTGATACGTGCCCGGTTGGTGTAGCTACTCAAAACCCTGAACTACGTAAGAAATTTATGGGGAATCCGGATCACGTCGTGAACTACATGCAGTTTATTGCACAAGAAGTTCGCGAAATCATGGCTGAGCTAGGCTTTAGAACAATCGAGGAAATGATTGGACGTACGGATGTACTGAAAGTAAGTCGTCGCACGAAAGATCACTGGAAAGCAAGATACCTTGATCTAAAACCGCTTCTCTATCAGCCGCATGTGTCAGAAGAGGTTGGACGCTTCAAACAGCGTGATCAGGATCACAAGTTAGAAGCTGCACTTGACAATACGTCAATTATTCCTGCAGCACTCGGTGCGCTCGAAGAACAGAAGCCATTTGAGGGATCTTATGTTATTAGAAATACAAACCGCGTTGCAGGTGCTCTACTAGGACATGAAATTACGAAGCGCTATGGCACAGAAGGACTTCCAGAAGATATGATTCGCTTACACTTCACAGGTTCAGCAGGTCAAAGTTTTGGAGCCTTCGTACCAAATGGCGTCACAATGCAACTAGAAGGCGATGCAAATGATTATGTAGGTAAAGGGTTATCAGGTGGGAAACTGATCATCCATCCGTCAGCTAAAGCTGAATTTGCTCGTGATGAAAATACAATTGTAGGTAACGTTGCTTTCTACGGAGCAACTTCAGGTGAAGCTTATATTAGTGGTCTCGCAGGAGAGCGATTCTGTGTGAGAAATAGTGGTGCAAGTGCGGTTGTTGAAGGTATTGGAGACAACGGATGTGAATATATGACAGGTGGCCGTGTTGTTGTTCTTGGCGAGACCGGGAAGAACTTTGCAGCAGGTATGTCAGGTGGAATTGCCTATGTTCTTTCAGATGACCAGGAGGCGTTTAAGCGCAATGTAAATGCTGAAATGGTTCACATTGAATCACTACGTAACTATGACGAGATTCTTGAAGTGAAGCATATGATTCAGCAGCATGCATACTTTACTGATAGTCCAAAAGCGATCCGTTTCATTCAAAACTGGAATGAAGTTGTCGGGAAGATCGTGAAAGTAATTCCGAAAGAATTTAAAAGAGTCACAGAATCATTAGAAGAATTGAAAGAAAAAGGCTATGAAGATGACGACGCAGCATATGAGGTGTTCCAACAGGCTAAGAACGGTCAAATGAAGCCACGTCAAAGCGACTTGGAACCGGTATAAGGGGAGGTATTCGATTGGGTAAGCCAACAGGTTTTTTAGACTATCCTAGAGAAAAAGCACGTGAAAGAGATCATTCAACACGTTTAAAAGATTGGGAAGAATACCAGCTTCCTCAATCTGAAGAAAATCTGAAAACGCAAGGGGCACGCTGCATGGATTGTGGCACGCCCTTCTGCCACTCAGGTATAGAACTAAATGGGAGTGCATCGGGTTGTCCACTTTATAATTTGATTCCTGAATGGAATCACCTTGTATATCAAGGGAAATGGAAAGATGCGCTAGATCGACTTCTTAAAACGAATAACTTTCCGGAATTCACCGGTAGAGTTTGCCCGGCACCGTGTGAGGGAGCCTGCGTAGCAGCTATTCCTGACGACGCTGTTGCAATAAAAAGCATCGAGAAGGAAATTATTGATCGCGGGTTTGCAGAAGGTTGGATGACACCCCAGCCTCCCAAAAATCGTACAGGTAAGAAGATTGCCATTGTAGGGTCAGGTCCTGCTGGTTTAGCAGCGGCCGATCAGCTAAATAAAGCTGGTCATACTGTCACTGTATTTGAGCGTGACGATCGTATTGGTGGTTTACTAATGTACGGTATTCCTAATATGAAGCTTGATAAAGAATTAGTTGAACGACGTGTGAAGCTTCTTGAAGATGAGGGAGTAACCTTTATTGCGAATACCGAAATTGGAAAAGATGTCACACAAGATGAGCTTCGTGATCAGCATGATGCTGTAATTCTTTGTACAGGTGCTCAAAAGCACCGTGATCTTCCGATTGAAGGTCGTAAGCTCGGTGGCATTCATTATGCCATGGATTATTTAAGACAGAATACGAAAAGTTTGCTTGATTCTAAGCTTCAAGATAACAAGTATGTTTCTGCAGAAGGTAAAAATGTTATTGTTATCGGTGGCGGAGATACTGGAGCGGACTGCGTGGCAACTGCGCTCAGACACGGTTGCAAAAGTGTACACCAATTTGGTAAACACCCGCAGCTAACTGCCGACCGTATGATCGATAATCCTTGGCCAGAATTCCCTAAGGTTTTTACTCTTGACTATGCTTATGAAGAAGCGCAAGCAGAGCACGGGGAAGATCCTCGTCAATATTCCATCATGACGAAAAAATTCGTTGGTGACGAAGATGGCAATGTGAAGGAACTTCATACGGTTACAATCGAAAAGCATGTTGATAAGATGGGCAATGTGTTCATGAAAGAACTCCCTGGTACAGAGCAAGTTTGGCCAGTTGAGCTTGTCTTCATTGCTATTGGATTTACTGGACCTGAAGAAGGGGTTCTCGAACATTTTGAAGTAGAGCAGGACAATCGGAAACGAGCGAAGGCTGAATTCGAAGACTATCGCACAAACGTTGATGGTGTTTTTGCAGCAGGTGATGTTCGCAGAGGACAGAGTCTCATTGTATGGGCGATAAATGAAGGTCGCGGCGTTGCACGCGAGACCGATCGTTATCTTATGAATAAAACTGTCATGCCTTAATTGAAATAAAAAAGCACTCCTATGAAGGTAGTGACCCCGAAAGTTAGAGTTAAAACTAACTTCCGGGGGTCATCACCGAAGGGGTGCTTTTTCACTTTGTTACGATGAACGATCTTTCGTGTGGATGATGGCGAGCACAAGAGCGGAAAAGCTGACCATTAACGACAGGGCCTCAAATACGCTTAGCATCACATCACTCCTTTACATATAGAATGTCACCAGCAGGGGTTGTCCTATACGCATAAGAGGAAAAGATTTGACATAAGAATACAAATTATATACACTTAAATCAAATATCTCGAATTCGAGATAAAAGACATCTAAAAGAACAAATTAGACGATTAAAAACCGTACTATACGGGAACCTTCTAAAGTGGATGTAATATTGAAAAGGAGACTTGTCATTTATGAAGCATACAACAGGAATACATCATATTACCGCAATTGTAGGAAATCCTCAGGAAAATATTGATTTTTATAGTGGGGTTCTTGGTCTTCGTCTCGTTAAAAAAACAGTGAACTTCGATGATCCAGGAACATACCATCTTTATTTCGGAAATGAAGAAGGGGCACCGGGTACAATCATGACCTTTTTCCCATGGTCGAAAGCACATGATGGAAAGATTGGCTCTGGTCAAGTTGGCGTAACTAGCTTCGTTGTGCCTGAAGGCAGTTTAACGTTCTGGAAAAAGCGTCTTGATAAATTAAATGTAGAAAACGGTGAGATGACTCGGTTTGGTGAAAAGGTTCTCGCTTTTGATGATCCACATGGACTACACCTTGAACTCGTTGAAAGAGAAGAAGGGGAGCGAAACACGTGGAGCTTTGGCGGTGTTAGCACAAAACATGCAATCAAAGGATTTGCAGGTGCTACATTATTGACCGGCAAGTCGGAAGCAACTATGAATGTGTTAGAAGAAGTTCTTGGTTTTATTCGTGTAGCTGAAGAAGAAGATTTTGTTCGATTTAAATCCAGTGATTCGATAGGCAACACGGTCGACGTGAAGAAAACACCGCTAGATTCTGGAAACATGGGCTCAGGTACTGTCCATCATATTGCGTTTCGGGCTAATGACTTCAATGATCATGAAGAATGGAGAAACTTACTCGAAGAAAAAGGGTATAAACCAACTCCGGTCGTTGATCGACAGTATTTCAATGCCATTTACTTCAGAGAAGAAGGTGGAATACTGTTTGAAATAGCGACGGATCCTCCAGGGTTTGCAAAAGATGAAGACCCTGATGAAATGGGGAAAAACCTACTTCTACCACCATGGCTAGAAGAGAAGCGATCTCAAATTGAAAATCATCTTGAACCAGCGGAAGCAAGAGTCCTAAATGGTGACAAATGATGAACCATCTTTTTAAACAAGGAAAAAAAGAGCTTCCGACTCTACTACTACTTCATGGTACTGGCGGAACAGAAGAAGATTTGGTTCCTTTAGCTGAACTTATTGCTCCTGGGCATTCCATTCTGAGTGTGAGAGGTAATGTATCAGAAAACGGGATGGCGCGCTTTTTCAAGCGATTAGCGGAAGGCGTTTTTGATGAAGCGGATTTAATAGAGAGAACACATGAATTAAATGCTTTCATCGATGAATCAGCACAAAAATACGATTTTGAGCGCAACAACGTTATTGCAATAGGGTACTCGAATGGCGCTAACATCGCAGCTAGCCTTCTATTCCACGATGCAAATTCGCTTAAAGGCGCTGTCCTACATCATCCTATGGTGCCACTGCGTCATCTTGAGCTACCGAACCTTAAGCAAAAACCAATTTTCATAGGCGCTGGTGAAAATGATCCCATTTGCTCTCCAAAAGAGACAAAGGAACTTCAGGAAATGTTTTCTCATGCTGGGGCAGAGGTAACGGTTCATTGGGAAAGTGCAGGTCATCAATTAACGAGATCAGAAGTAGAAAAAGCGGCAGAATGGTTTAAAGAAAACTATTAGAACAGCTGGTTGATTTTAATTAGTTATACAATAAAAAAGCGGAAACGAGCATTAAAATCGAATGATTTTGATGCTCGTTATATTATAAAGGATAAGTTCATACGATATTTAATGACTAGATTTTGAATCATTCATAAGCAATAAATCTACTTAATCTATTAAGTTTGAGGACATGGTTTTAACGGGTTTAGATCCAAAAATCATTATGATAAAATAAGGGTGATGATTTGAAGTAGTTTTCAGGTAAGGAGTCGAATGTTGGATGATGAATATTGTGAAAGGTAGTACCGCACTTGTTATGCTTGTTTTATCTACATTAGGAAGCTGGTATGAAGGTAGTGAACTACGAAATAAGCCGTGGGAATGGGAATATAGCACATTTTTTTCAAGGGTGATAAACGGCCAAGTTACAGGGCAAGCAGATATATCAAGTCTAGATCACTTTATATATGCGGCTAAATTCAAACCGCTCTTCCCAATTCTTATGGTGGTAAGCGGTATTTATTTGCTGACGTTTTTATTTTCATTCGCCGTTAAGCATGATCGGAAGAAGTTAAAAGTCTATTATGGAAGTCTAGGAATGGGGTTACTTCTCGCAAGTTGTTTTAGCAATAATTCTCCCACAATTGGATTAGAAATAATTTCATGGTTGCTCATCACTGTTGGTTTACTCAATATTGGAGGATTCTTATGGATCGGTAGAAGGACAAGAGAAATTTAGTGTTAATAGAGCTTAATCGTTTAATTAGAGAAATGCGGCCCTGTTATCGAGATAACAGGGCCGCCTTTTCATTTAAGCAACTGATTTGGATGTTTTCTTTTTATCACGATCGATGACAGCTGCCCCAATAATATCACCAAGTACGTTCGAAGCTGTACCAGCCATGCCAATCATGACGTCAACTCCAGCGATTAAAGCAACAATTTCTAAGGGAAGGTTAAACATGGTTAACACTGCTGATAATGTCACTAAGCCGGCAGCGGGAATCCCTGCCGTTCCTATGGAGAGAAGTGTACCTATGGCAACAATGGTCACATAATCCATAACGGAAAAGTTTAACCCGGTGACGTTTGCAGCAAAAACGATTGACACACCCATTCTTAAGGCCCCTCCATCTGAATTGAAGACGGCCCCGATTGGTAAAGAAAAGTTCACAATTCGTTCTGAGATGCCGGCTTTTTTAGCAGAGTCAATCGCGATTGGAAGCGAAGCGATACTACTTGATGTAAAAAATGCTGTTAAATAAGCATCTTTCGTTTGAAAAAAGAAGTTTTTAATACTTAATTTCGCGTACTTTAGAAAAGAAGTATAAATCAATGCCCAAAGTAATAGAACGCCTAAATAAAAAACACCTGTGAAAGCAAGTAAAGATTGGAACGTTTGCCAGCCTTGATTGCCGAAGGATGTGGCACTAATGGCGAAGATGCCAAGCGGTGCATAAAGTAAAATACCTTGCAGTAACAAAAAGAATAAGTCATTTGCAGCGGAGAATAGCTTATGAAGTCTCTCGCCAGATTCACGCATGTCATTTTTCTCAGAATAGCGCATTTTTCCTATAGTTAATCCAATGATCACAGCTAGAAAGAGTATACCCATGAGTTGTCCCGAAGAAAAGGTTTCAAAAAGGTTATTCGGAACGATATTTAAGAGAACATCAGAAAAACCAGGAGTGTCAGGCTTTTCAACTTTCGTATCCGGAAGTGTTAGACCAGAACCAGGGCTAATCCATAAAGCGATTGTAACACCTATTAAAACAGCGGCTGCTGTTGTTAATCCGTAATATACTAACAGTTTTCCACCTAATTTCCCAAGGTATTTAGGGTTCATTTGATTGATTGCAAGCACAACTGTTAGAAAAATAACTGGAATGGCTACCAGGTTAAGCAAGTTGATTAGAATGGTGCCAAGCGGTTTAATGAATTCTATACTTGAGCCAAAAAGAATTCCCGCTGTAATACCAAGTATAAAGCCAAGCGTCATTTTTAGTATGAATGAAGAATTTTTATACATTATCCACATTTTTTGCATTGTTCCACCTCTTATTAAATAGTGTTATTAGTATAACAGCTACATAATAATTTGTTTAGAATTTGAATTTTCATTTATCGTATTTGTTAAAATTATATGGTTTATATAACAATGAGCCAATGGTGTTTATGTTAGTTGATAGCACGTGTCCACCGAATACAGCTTCACTTCATTTTTTATTTCAATATAGTTTCTAAGGTGGAGTAGTTCTCTCCGGAAATCTTCTTAAACGACATGGTATACTAGCTTTGAAGGAAATTAAAGGAGATAATCGGATGATTTTTACAACTGCAGGGAGACCGACTGAAGCACTCATTAAAGAGGCTATAAAACTGAGTCATTATTATGAAGGTACTTACATATCAAGAGAAAAACGATCGATTCAACAAATCATTCATCTTTATCAGGAAATAGTTGTGGTTGTCGGTTTTGATCGATTATGTTTGTATAAAAAAAGCGCTGAAACACCGGTTTTCTTTCATCCAAACTCAGCCATGTTTCGTTGCAGGGCGGTTCTAAATGGACGCGATGATGCGTTTATTAAGGCGAGTGGTCTTAGTGAGGGAATGAGCTTGTTAGATTGTACAGCAGGTCTTGCTTCTGACAGCATCGTTGCGAGTTTAGTAGTAGGCGAATTCGGTAGTGTACAAGCAATTGAGGGTTCAGAGCACGCGCTATTACTTCAAGAAGGATTGAAAAAATGGGAAAGTAATAATAACTACATAGATAAGGCGATGAGGCGAATAACAGTTCGAAGTAATAAATATGAAGACGTACTACCTCATTTAATGGAGAACTCGGTTGATGTTGTATATTTTGACCCAATGTTTGAAGATTCTATCTTAGCATCTGACGGCGTATCTGGTATCAAACAGGTTGCGCTTTATGATGCACTCACAGAAAATATGGTGATGGAAGCTAGACGAGTTGCTCGCATAAGAGTGATTTTAAAAGATTCTTGGAACAGCTCGCGGTTTGAACAGTTAGGTTTTCAACAACAAATTCGAAAAACATCGAAATTTCATTATGGAATACTTGAATGCAAGGAGTGAGGAGCTTTGTTACCAGACCATCTTGATCATCAGTTGAAAATTTTGTTTATCGGTTTTAACCCTGGACTCCAGTCCGAGAATGAGGGGCATCATTATGCAAACCCAACAAATCGTTTTTATTCCGTATTAAAAGAAGCGGGTCTTACAGATCGTAAGCTCTTACCAGTGGAAGATCATAGGCTTTTAGAATATGGGTATGGACTCACGAATATCGTAGATCGTCCTACGCGAGGAGCGGCTGACTTAACATCTGATGATTACACAAAAGGACGAGAGCAGCTTAGCAAGAAAATTAGATTGTACAAGCCCGAAGTCAATTGTTTTGTAGGAAAAGGAGTTTACCAGAAATTCTCGGGTGTTAGAAAGGCTGAGTGGGGATATCAACCCGTTAATCAAATAGATGGTGTGCAAGATTTTGTGGCACCATCAACTAGCGGATTAGTTAGGATGACGCTTGAGGAATTAGTAGAAATCTATCGGCATTTAAGTACAATGCTAAGAAAATGAACGACATAGATTTTGTTCTCATTCGAGAATCAACAGTATCTAGCTAAGTACAGAGAAATAGTCCCTTCGTAAGAACATGTCGTACATTACTGGTGCAACATTAATCGAAAATTCTCTAATGATTAGCCATTACGAGCATATATTATTTAAAAAGCTATGTTAGTTAATAGTGATGATATATCGGCTTTCGGTAAAAAACAACAACGTTCAATCTAGCCATTAAAGAGGGTGAATGGTGTGGCTTTTATGTTTGATAAAGATCGATTTGTAGATGATCGTTCCTTAAGTCTGAGCGTGAAAAACAAAGGGCTAAACTATGGTTTAGGCTGCATAGAAGGTATACGCGCCTTTTGGAATAAAGAACAAAAGCAGCTTTTTGTTTTTCGATTAGATGATCATTTTAAAAGGTTCCACGGCTCTGGAAAAAGCTTGTATATTCCCATTCCCTATTCTATAGATCAGTTGTCTGAGATTACCAGACAGTTACTATTAATCAACCAAGTGACTCAAGACGTTTATATACGGCCGCTTTGTTTCAAAGGAGCTAATACGTTACGTCCAGATTTAAATGATCCATTAAATCATCTAGCAATCTATCTGGATCTTACCGAGTATGAGCCAAAAGCTTCTATAAATGTATGTGTTTCCTCTTGGACAAGAGTAGGAAGTAATATGATTCCTCCACAAACAAAATCAACAGCTGGTTACTTGAATTCAGGGTTGGCAATTAATGAAGCGATGTTAAACGGTTATGATGGGGCTCTTTTTTTAACTAGAGAAGGGAATGTTAGTGAAGGAGCTACTAATAACCTCTTTATCGTACGAGGGAATGAAGTTGTGACTCCTCCAGTATCAGATGATATTCTTCCTGGAATCACTCGGAATACCGTTGCTCAAATTGTATACAGAGAGTTAGGATTATCAATGCGAGAACAGAGTATTACGAGAGTTGAGTTATACGAGGCAGATGAAGTGTTTCTTACGGGAACGGCTATTGGAATTAAGCCAGTAGTGGAGATAGATCGGAGAATAACAGGAAATGGTAAAATCGGTCTGATTACACAGAAAATCCAAAAAACGTATGACCAGATCGTTCGTGGGGAAATGTCATCCTATATTAGCTACTGTACTTCTGTGTATTAAAATGCAAAGATCTTCGAGCTAAATCGCTTAAGGTACTATATCCTTTACGATGTAATTTTTTATTAAACGAGTAAATAGAAGAGAAAATCAATTTGCCAAACCGTTAATCTTAGCACCAGCATAAACTGCTTTTATTTCTATTTATGTAGTATTTAATTTTATTTCGATATACTTTACTGACGATTTCTACCATTATTTCTTAGCGGTTTAGCGAATTGGTTTATTAGTTGGATGAGACAGGATATAGAAATGGGGTCCATCAATAAAAGGGATGTCAAGTATATTTATTATAGATAAAACGGTTATCACCATTTAGGGACAAAGTGATAACCGTTCATATTTTCTATACAAATCGTAGCAACAATCGCTTCAACAGAGGCGTTAAATAAGCGGGAATCTCATTAGCAGAAGGAATCACAAGGCTTTGTGTGCCGTAGATATTTCGCATCGTATTTTTTTCCTTTTCCTGTGGTTCCCCGTTAGATAAGAAAACACCGATTACTTCAAAGCCTTTTTTCCTTGTTTGCATCACGGCTTCATGAGTATCAATGATACCATTTTCGCTGTAATCGTATGCGGAAGGCTCGCCGTCTGTAAACACAAGTAAAATTTTATGTTTTTCATTTCGTTCAGCTAATTCTTGAGCAACTTTTCGAATCGCATACCCATCCCGATTGTCTTCTTCAGGTTCCAATTGCATAATTTTAGCCCCTTCATGAGCTTGAGTCGATCGGTTGTAATCAACAATTTGAAACAGGGTATTCGGTTGTTCCTGATCATCAGCATCGAATGCATCTTCATAGAATCCAGTGATCGAGTGTTTAATATTTAGTCCTTTTAGCGTCTCATGGAAAAGCGTAATACCTAGTCGTGTTTCTTCCATCTTGTCGTACATCGATGCCGAGCAATCGACGAGTAACGAGAACGTTACATCAAGCTCTGTACTAGGCGCATTCTTTTTATAAAAGAGACGAGGGTTTTCGTCTGTTAATAGCCTTAGTAGCTTGCGGTTCAATCGTCCAAAATGAAGATCACTTCTAGGAGCAATTTGTTTTTGCTCGATCGTTTTCTGGATCGCAGCACGAAGTGATTTTTCAGCGTATTGGATGTCAGCCTTCGCAGTTCGATAATTCGAAAGCTCTTCAGAAGTTGGTTTTTCGGCATGACGAATCACTTCTTTTACGTTTCGATTCGCTTCACCTAGAGGATCCTGTGAAGAAGCAACTGCTTTTGTATCACGACTTTCAAGAATTGCCTCTTCATCAAACTGACTGCCCTCTGACTGCTTAGAAGCACCTTGGACACTGACAAAGGCCTGATCACCAGATTCTTCTTTTCGCTCGCCTTCTCCGATCAGATCTGATTTAGCGCCTTCTTCTAAGTCAAATTGAAGGAAGTTGGATCCTTCTTGCTCCTGCTCTTCATGCCACGTATTCATTTCCTCATCATACGTTTCTTTATCTTCTTTATCAGTCGTTTCCATCGTATCGTCACTTTTTAACTGACGAGCTTCTTCATCTTCAACAACAGTGGAAGCGTTGACCGAGGTTCCATACATCGTTAAATATTCTGTTGTCATATCGAAATGATCAACATTCAGCTCCTGACAAAATGCGCTTGTGAGAGTGGTAACGTCTTTTGTTGAACTAGCTTTAGAAATCTCTATAATTAAATGGCGCAGATAGGGCTTATATTCTGCTAGTTCATTTCCTAGAGCAACTGGTTTACCGATCGCTTGTAGATAGATTCCGCAGAATAATGCATCAAGCAGCTGATTCTGGCGATTATGAACTTCAAGACGACCACGAAAACGCTTTTGAAATAATGTTCGTCTTGTATCAAAAGCAGCGCTCATTCCTGGTCGGATAGACATACAAATCTGCTCGAGTCTTATATCCTCTAATAATGCAAACAGTTGTTTACGGAAAAGAGGATGTGATTGTTGTTTGATAGTGGAGAGGTAGTGATCTACTTCATTGAAATTCGTATAATGAACATTACCAAGTGCACGAAGGTAGATATCACTTTTCATACCATCATATTGCGTTCCATCAAAAATATCATTCCAATAATGACTGACCGTAATCAACTGTTCAGCTGGTCTGTAGTAAGAATGGAAAGCGAACTGAACTTCACTCTCTAGATGACTCAGTGTTTCCGCGAGATCAGATAAACTTAGATGAAGAAAAGGATCAGTCTGATTCTCAGCAAAGTTTAGAAACTTCATTTATGATTTCTCCTGATAACGTCCGAAAATTGTTTCTGCGATGTTTTCCACTGCAGCTTTTTCACGCTCATCTTCAAGCTTATCTGTAATCGCTCGTTTAATCGCGCGTCTCGCTTCCATAAATGTTGTTAAGTCACAAGCGTCTAGAAGTGAACGAGGAGAGGCGGCTTCCTCTGAAATTTGACCATCTCTTACTTTTGATTGAAGGTCAGCAGATAACGTAACAAACTGATCCAGCTGTTTTGAATCATCTAAAAGCGATTGTTCACTTAACATTTCTTTTAAAGCTTCTCCCTGTAGGTAAGGTACTTCTATCACGATAAAACGATTTTTTAATGCTTCATTTAATGGTGCTGTTCCAATATATCCTTCATTAATTGCAGCAATGACGCCAAAGTTCTCTTTTGCCCGAACCGTTTCTCCTGTGAAAGGGTTTAGAACCATACGACGATAGTCAAGTACACCATTTAGAATGGGAAGTGTTTCTGCTTTAGCTGTATTAATTTCATCAATATAGAGAAGTTCGCCGTTTTTCATCGCGTTTTCTACTGGTCCAGGAATGAATGTAATATGAGCATTGTTTTGTTCGTCATATGTTAACGTTTTATACCCTAGAAGCGCTTCCGCATCAAGGTCAACAGAACAGTTAATCGAGTACATTGGCTGGTTAAAGAAGTAGCTAATTAGTTCGGCAAGTTTTGTCTTACCAGCACCTGTTGGACCTTTAAGAAGCACATTTTTACCTAGAATCAAAGCTGTGACGGCATCTTTTACGATCGACATATCTGGTGCTGTATAGCCTTCAGATCCGATGAGATAGTGCTCTGGATTGGAGTTTGCCTCGCGTCTTGCTTCAATACGGTCTTGTATTTTATCTGGAATATCAAACGTTTCATATAATTGCATCTTTCATACCTCCGAGTTTCGAATTCATGTCTATTCAAAAGTTAACTATAACGGAAAAAAACGGTCTCTGTCTAATGAAAGTCGTTCTAATGCCAACGTCAATCATTTTACCAGGCGGAATAGATGAGCTATACTAGTTCTAGCAAGTAGGCCTAAGAAAGAAGGGGGCATAAGAATGAAGCCTATTCAAATAGAAAAAGTACAAGAAATCCTTGAAACATTTGAGAACAAAGAACTGTATTTTCACTTAGAAACAACGAGTGGAGCCTATGCTGCTCAAGATAAAGAAAAGCTTGCGGTTGGAGCTTACATAAGAAATGGCTCAATCAAATTCACCAATGTCAAAATGGCAGGTAGCGGTCCATTCCGCGTTGGGTTTAAATTAAATGACGGTTGGATGTATGCTGAAGGCTTAACGGATTATCAATTGGATGATGGTCGTTTATTAATGGCAGGTCATGATTCGAGCGGCCGTTTAGCAGTAGCTGTTCAATTAAGCTATACACCATTCGACTAAGGAGGAAACGATTATGGAGAAACAAGTCCTCGTTGTTTTCCCGCATCCGGATGATGAAGCTTTCGGAACTGCAGGGTTGATAACGAAATTTGTAAATGAAGGCGTGCCCGTCACTTATGCATGTGCAACGCTCGGAGAAATGGGACGCAATATGGGGAATCCATTTTTTGCGACAAGAGAAACACTTCCAGAAGTACGAAAGAAAGAATTACAAGATGCCTGCAACGCTATGGGCGTAAAAGATCTTCGCATGCTCGGGTTTAGAGACAAGACGCTTGAGTTTGAAGACCCTGAACTGCTTGTTTCTACAATTGGAGAGCTAGTTGATGAATTAAACCCATCATTAATTATTACATTTTATCCAGAATACGGTATCCATCCGGATCATGATGCTTGCTCTGCAGCTGTCATAGAAACGTTAAAACGGATCCCGAAGGAAAAACGTCCAACGGTTTATGCTTTACCAATTACTCCGGACCGTGAAGTGGTACTTGGTAAACCTGATAAAGTTTTTGACGTAACGGATGTGTTAGAAACGAAGATCAAAACCATTGAAGCTCACCGCTCCCAAACAGAGGCGATGGTGGCAAGACTTGAAGATGGTTCAATGGATCCGAATTCTGAAATGATGTCGTTTATTAAACAAGAATCCTTCTGGATCTATCCATTTGATGAATAAGATCTGTTGGGTTCATATCTATTCCGTGTAGAACATGTTATAATTTGCACTATATTACGATAGATGGAGGAATACGACCTAAATGATTACAGTTACAGATGTCGGCTTACGATATGGTGATCGTAAGCTTTTTGAAGATGTTAATATTAAATTTACTCCAGGAAACTGTTATGGACTAATCGGTGCTAATGGTGCTGGTAAGTCAACGTTTCTTAAGATTTTATCAGGTGAAATCGAACCACAAACTGGCGATGTTCATATGGGACCGGGAGAACGACTTGCCGTCCTGAAACAGAACCATTTCGAATACGAAGAGTATGAGGTTCTTAACACCGTAATTATGGGACATGCACGTCTTCATGAAGTGATGCAGGAAAAGAATGCGATCTACATGAAAGAGGATTTCTCTGATGAAGATGGTATGAAAGCTGCAGAGCTTGAAGGTGAATTTGCTGACCTTAACGGGTGGGAAGCTGAATCAGATGCAGCTGTATTGCTTAGAGGACTTGGTATTTCTGAAGATCTTCATGATAAGAAGCTTGCAGACCTTACTGGTTCTGAAAAAGTGAAAGTACTTCTTGCACAGGCTCTTTTTGGTTCTCCTGATATTCTTCTACTGGATGAGCCTACGAACAACCTTGATCTTGGCGCAATTCAATGGTTAGAAGAGTTCCTTATTAACTTTGAGAATACCGTTATTGTTGTGTCCCATGACCGTCACTTCCTAAACAAAGTATGTACGCACATGGCTGACCTTGATTACGGTAAAATCCAAGTGTATGTGGGTAACTACGATTTCTGGTATGAATCAAGCCAGCTTGCTCGTACGATGAAAGAGGATGCGAACAAGAAAAAAGAAGAGAAAGTAAAGGAACTTCAAGCGTTTATCCAGCGCTTTAGCGCGAACGCGTCGAAGTCTAAACAGGCTACGTCACGTAAGAAGCTTCTTGATAAGATTACGCTTGATGATATTAAGCCTTCTTCAAGAAAATATCCTTACGTAGCCTTTACACCAAATCGTGAAATCGGAAACGACGTGCTTCACGTTGAAGGTTTAACAAAAACGATTGATGGTGTAAAAGTACTTGATAACGTAAGCTTTATGCTAAATAAAGACGATAAAGTGGCACTCGTAGGTCGTAATGAAATTGCGAATACGGCGCTCATTAAAATTTTGATGGGTGAAATGGAAGCAGATAGCGGAACGTTCAAGTGGGGTGTTACCACTTCTCAAGCTTACTTTCCTAAAGATAACTCTGATTACTTTGAGGGTGTGGATACGAACCTTGTTAACTGGCTTCGTCAATATTCCCCAGAAGATCAAAGCGAAAGCTTCCTACGCGGCTTCCTTGGAAGAATGCTTTTCTCTGGTGAAGAAGTATTGAAGAAAGCGAGCGTTCTTTCCGGTGGCGAAAAAGTTCGCTGCATGCTTTCAAAAATGATGCTTAGCGGTGCGAATGTTCTTGTACTTGACGATCCGACAAACCACCTGGATCTTGAATCAATTACTGCACTCAACAATGGTCTTATGAATTTCAAAGGTGCAATGATCTTTACATCTCATGACCACCAGTTCATTCAAACGATCGCAAATAGAGTAATTGAAGTAACACCTAAAGGGATCATTGATAAAGAAGCAACTTATGATGAGTACCTTGAAAACACTGAATTACAAGCAAAAGCACAAGAAATGTACAAGTAATACAAAAAGCGGCACCCTTCTGGGAGCCGCTTTTTGTTTATATAATTCTTCCGACTCTTTGTACGTGACGGAGACGTAGGAAGAGCGTAATAGCAGCAACGAAAAGTCCCGCACTAAGCCCAACCCAGTAGCCGTATGGACCGAACGCTGTGTATTTCGCTAGTAAGTAGCCTGAAGGAAGGCCAATCACCCAGTAAGAAATGAGACTCATAACAAGCGTTACGTTAACATCTTTATATCCTCTGAGCGCTCCTTGTATGGGAGCAGCAACGGCATCGGAAAGCTGAAAGAAGATGGCGTAAATAAGGAATACTTTAATTAAATCAAACACTTCCATGTTGCTTGTATACCAACTCGCGACGGTGTCATTGAAGAGAAATAAACAAAGAGCTGATAGTAAGGCCATTAGAACAGCAAAGACAATGCCCATATAGCTGTATTGCTTTGCATCCTGTAATCTTCTTGCCCCAACCTCAAATCCAATAGCAATTGTTAACGCCATTGATATACTAAGGGGGATCATATATAGAAGAGAAGCAAAATTAATGGCTGCCTGGTGAGCAGCGATCGTTTCGGTTGTATACGTGCTCATTAAAAGTGTAACGGCCGCAAAAATACTGACTTCAAAAAAGATAGAAAAACCTATCGGAACACCGATTTTTAGCTGTTCTTTCCAGGTAGAAAAGGATATTGGATAAAAACGTTTGAAAATCCTATACGCTCGGAATGGCCTTACTCTAATGACAACAAGTAAGGCGATTAAAAGAATAAACCAATAAGTGATCGCTGATGCATATCCAGCACCAACACCTCCTAATTGGGGGAATCCCCATTTACCGAAAATCAAAACATAATTGAAGAATACATTGATTGGAAGAGACGTGAGCGTGACTAGCATCGTCGTCCTTGTTTCTCCAAGTGCATCAAAGAAACTCCTTAGAACGGAATAAATAAACAGTGGAATAATCCCGAAGGAAAGTCCGATGAGGTAATCTTTTGCAATTTGAGCAACTTTGTTATTAAGATCCATGGTGTTTAAAATAGGGTCTAATATAAAATAACCAACAACTAATATACTAACGGAGAGAGCAACCGAAAGATAAATGCCCTGAAGTACTGAAAATGAAACCCGATCTTCCTGCTTTGCACCGATATAATGCGAAACAATCGGAGTGATGGCAAGCAATATGCCACTTAATCCTGTAAATACAGGAACCCAGAGACTTGAACCAATGGCAACTCCTGCAAGATCATTTGCTCCAGCTCTTCCACTCATAATCGTATCTACGAAATTCATTGAGTAGAGACCAACTTGAGTGATTAAAATGGGATAAAGAATGATGACTAATAATTTGATCTTTTCCTTGATCGTTTTAGTTGGATACATGGTGCAACATCCTTGCTATGTAGAATACTGAACATGGAAATTATAGCATATTCCCCATCTTAGATTATGTAGTTATGATATACTTAGTATGTGAAGTAATGAGCATGTTTTAAAACGAGGTGAATGGAACAGTGGATACAACCAGAGAATCGAAAACAAACGTTATTCTTTTTGATGGGGTTTGTAATTTATGCAATGGATTAGTGAAGTTTATGTTTAAGTATGACAAAAAAGCTGTATTTTCTTTTGCCTCCCTCCAATCGGAGACGGCTAAACATCTCCTTCATGACGCTGAACTAACAGACGTTCCGGATAGTGTGATTGTCATTAAGGATGGAAAGGCACTCGTTAAATCAGATGCAGCTCTTTATATTGTAAAGCAGCTAGGAGGCTTTTTTAGTCTTTTTCTTGTACTCCGACTTTTACCATTAAGGCTAAGAGACAAAATTTATGACGGCATTTCGAAGCGCCGTTACAAATGGTTTGGGGAAAATGAAAGTTGTATGATTCCATCAAAAAAACAAAAAGAAAGGTTTCTATAATTTTAGGTCTAACTTTTTAATAGTTATTGTTAATTATCGTTAATTCCCATTAAATCTTTCTATATACTTCTCGAAAGCAATGAATGGCGAACGATTTTATTAAAAATATATTTAATGTTCATGTTTTAGTTGTGATGATCAAGAATGTCTGTTATGGTATTAAAGTACTAACTTAATCATTTCTTACTCGTATATTCTCAGAAATATGGTCTGAGTGTTTCTACCCGGTTCCCGTTAAAGTACTGGACTACGAGTTGAAGTATGCATGTAGCTGACTTAACATTTAGTTTTACTAATAACTTTGGCAGGGATATTTGACGCATATTTTAACTTTCGTAGGTCTGGACGGTAGAACATCTTCTACAAAATCCTGGCCTATTTCTTTTGATTTTAATACGAGAATCACATTCTAGAAAGGGAGAATGACGACAGAAGAAAAGTTTACTATTGTCAGTCACAAATCACGTATTTGATGAAGAAGAGTGTCCGAACTTACATACTAGGGAGAGAAAATCGATGAGGAAACCATTTTTTAAAAAATACGCTACATCAGCTATGATAACTTTACTTTTGTTAGTTGTTTTGTCAGCCTGTAACTCTGCACCAGAATCTTCAGCTGAACAAGAGAAAACAGAAAGACCAATCATTGTACAGGGACCAATGCCAATTGAAGCAGAAGAGTTCGCACAAAAATTAGAGAATGTAACAGAAGAAAATTCAGGTTCGTTCGTTTTTTACAAAGGAACGGTGGATGATTATCCTGTTATCGTTACGAAAACAGGTAAGGGAATGGAGAATACGGCAGCTGCAACTGCACTAGCAATAGAGAAGTATAACCCGATCGCGATTATCAATCAAGGAACATCAGGAGGACATGATCCTGAATTGGACGTATTTGATATCGTATTAGGGCAAAGAACCACAAACACGGGTTCATTAAAAACAACTAATCTCGAGGAGAATGAGGGTATTAAGCCAACGGAATGGAAACCAATGGACTTAATGGCGTCTGAAGGTAGCGCAGGAGAAGATCCAGATGCAGAAAATATCCGATACTTTGATGGAGATAAGGACTTACTTGCTGCCGCGAACGCCGTGAAGGATGAATATACAAAAGGAAAAGTTGTGGAAGGAACAATTGGTTCAGCGGATGTATGGAATAATGAAATTGATCGTATCAAGTGGTTTCATGAAAATTATGGTACATCCGTTGAAGAAATGGAAGGTGCTGCAGGAGCACAAATCGCTCAAGCTTTCGATGTGCCTTTCCTAG
Source organism: Anaerobacillus sp. 63XJN7_5_ISO-PGPR-S23-430 (assembly GCF_056173695.1). Taxonomy (NCBI): domain Bacteria; kingdom Bacillati; phylum Bacillota; class Bacilli; order Caryophanales; family Bacillaceae; genus Anaerobacillus; species Anaerobacillus sp. 63XJN7_5_ISO-PGPR-S23-430. Next base: position 2,112,233 of record NZ_CM149686.1, read on the forward strand.
GGATTCGTATTCTTTCAAATAATAAAGTAAATGGAGGAGAATACAACCCAAATACTGCTGAAGCAAATCAGGAGTATGTTTATAAGGTCGTTCAACAATATATTAAGGATCAAAAAGATAACTAGCATCCATGAAGTGTCTAGTAATCGTAGACCATAAATACAACCATGGGATTTAACAAAAACAGCTTAAGTAGTAAGTGCGGAGAGAGCCGTACTTCACTTAGGCTGTTTTTTTGATCCATCTTCTTTTAAAGACTCGCGACAGAATGCTAGTTTTTTGTACATTTTATTTTACATTTTGTATAGTGCATGGAGGAAATGAATCTTCTACACTTTTATTAGAAAGAAAATTCAGTTAACTAATGTGAATAGGAGGGCATACATATGGCAGATTCAGTGAAAATTGGCCTAATTCAGGCAAAAAATGATGTGGAAGGTAGTGAATCAGTTGACCTTCACAAAGAAAAAGCCATTGAAAAACATATTCACCTTGTAAGAGAAGCAAGTGAAAAAGGAGCTCAAATTGTTTGTCTTCAGGAGATCTTCTATGGACCGTATTTTTGTGCAGAGCAGAACACAAAGTGGTATGACGCTGCAGAAGAGATCCCCGAGGGTCCAACGACAGTGAGATTTCAGGCGCTTGCTCGAGAACTTGGTATTGTCATTGTTCTACCTATTTATGAGCGAGAAGGCATCTCAACCTATTATAATACTGCTGCTGTTATTGATGCTGATGGGTCTTATCTTGGTAAGTACCGGAAACAACACATTCCACATGTAGCAGTTGGAGACAAAGGCCACGGATTCTGGGAAAAATACTACTTTAAGCCTGGTAATCTTGGTTATCCGGTATTCGACACGGCTTTCGCAAAGATAGGCGTGTATATTTGTTATGATCGTCATTTTCCAGAAGGAGCAAGACTGCTTGGTTTAAACGGCGCAGAGATCGTTTTTAATCCTTCTGCAACGGTAGCTGGACTTTCTGAGTACTTATGGAAGCTAGAGCAGCCAGCTCATGCTGTTGCGAACGGTTACTATCTTGGAGCCATTAATCGAGTTGGAACAGAGGGACCTTGGAACATGGGTGAATTCTATGGACAATCTTATCTTGTTGATCCACGAGGCAATTTTGTAGCGATGGGTTCAAGGGATGAAGATGAAGTGATTATCGGTGATGTAAATAAAAAGATGATTCGTGAAGTTCGAGATACGTGGCAATTTTATCGCGATCGCCGTCCTGAGACTTATGGGGAAATGACTTCACTATTGCCTTGATGGGAGTGAAAGCAGGTGTGGCTTCGCCGCCTGCTTTTTCATTTAAGGATCTATTAGTTTATCAAGCGGTAATGCGTAATTTAAACAAGGGGGACGAATATGAATACAAGCGAACCAGCGATCCAAAAGGAACTGCAGAAAAGGTTTACTGAAGTTGTTCCACCTCTCACGAATCAGGAAGCGTTTCAAGAATCTCAAAGATGTCTTTATTGCTATGATGCTCCTTGTATCAAGGCGTGTCCAACCGGCATAGATATACCAACTTTCATTAAAAAAATCGCTTCAGGAAACATGAAAGGGTCAGCAAAAACAATTATGACTGCAAACCCAGTAGGAGCGAGCTGTGCGAGAGTATGTCCGACAGAAGAACTATGTGAAGGTGCATGTGTGTTAAATCATTCGACAAAACCAATTTTAATTGGTAATCTGCAGCGCTACGCTACAGATTGGGCAATTAAAAATGATCAAGTGCTATTTAAACAAGGACAACCAAACGGGAAGAAAGTCGCAATTGTAGGTGGCGGCCCAGCCGGTCTATCAGCTGCTCGCGAACTTGCGCTACTTGGCTATAGTGTCACAATCTATGAAGCCGAGAAACAGGCAGGTGGACTTGATACGTATGGCATCGTGTCTTTTCGGTTACCAAAAGCCATTTCACTCTGGGAAGTGGAGCAAATTGAAAGGTTAGGCGTCACCATTAAAACGGGTGTGAAAATAGGCGTTGATCTTCCATTTGAAGAGTTAGTTTCAACAAATGACCGTGTTATTTTAGCAATTGGCATGGCAAATGTTCCAGATCTTCAAATTTCAGGGGAAGAAGCTGATGGTGTTTACGATGCCATTGAACTCGTCAAAATGACAAAGAATGCGCCATTTCCAACTCACTTAAAAGGAAAGAAAGTTGTTGTGGTAGGAGCAGGGAATACAGCGATTGATGGGGCAACCTGCTCTGTTCGACTCGGTGCAGAAAACGTCAAAATACTTTATCGTCGATCTGAACAAGAAATGACTGCTTATGACTTTGAATATGAATTTGCCAAGCAGGATGGCGTTGAGTTTCGCTGGTTAACACAGCCGGTTGAAATAATGACAAATGAAACTGGCGATGTAGAAGGAATGAAATGCGTCAAGATGAAGCTTGGAGAAGCGGCTAAAGATGGGCGAAGGAGGACAGAACCTATTCCTGATTCTGAATTCCTTATTGAATGTGATGCTGTGGTGAAAGCGATTGGCCAAAAGCGGCATCTTCCATTTATAGAAGAGCTTGGTCTTGCTCATAAAGACGGTGTCATTTTAATTAACCAAGAAACGATGGAAACATCGAATCCCAAAATCTATGCGTGTGGAGATGTTATTTTCGGAAAAGGACAGGGAGAAGCCATGGTTGTTTCAGCGGCTCAACAGGGGAAAACGGCTGCTTATCATATGCATGAAAGCTTAAAAGCAACGTACTCAGCGTAAGAGGAGAAAGGGGAATATCGATGGCAGATCTTAGAACGAATCTTGCGGGTATCACTTCACCGAACCCATTTTGGTTAGCATCCGCTCCGCCTACCAATTCCGGGTACCAAGTACAACGTGCATTCGAAGCGGGATGGGGAGGAGCTGTTTGGAAAACGCTTGGAGACCCGATCCTGAATGTTTCTTCGAGATACGCAGCCGTTCATTTCAATGGCCAAAGAGTAGCGGGTTTTAATAATATCGAGCTAATTACAGATCGGCCACTTGAAGTGAATTTGAAAGAAATCTATGAAACGAAGAAAAAATTTCCTAACCACGCCGTTGTCGCTTCATTAATGGTTGAGCCTAATCAGGAAGCATGGCATGAAATCGTTAAAAAGACGGAAGCAGCTGGCGTTGATGGCCTTGAGCTTAATTTTGGCTGTCCACATGGAATGGCTGAACGGGGAATGGGCTCTGCTTCAGGGCAGGTCCCTGAGCTTGTGGAGAAACAAACTTTTTGGGCAAAAGAAGCTGCAGAAACTCCAGTCATCGTTAAGTTAACGCCTAATATTACAGATATCACAGCGACGGCTGAGGCAGCTGTTAGAGGCGGAGCTGATGCGGTGAGTATGATTAATACAATTAATAGTCTTGCTGGGGTTGATATTGATACATGGCTACCGATTCCGCATGTTGGCGGAAAAGGAGCGCATGGCGGCTACTGTGGTCCAGCGGTTAAGCCGATTGCGCTAAATATGGTAAGTGAATGTGCGAGAAACAGCCGTATTAACGTGCCGATTTCTGGAATGGGCGGTGTATCTAACTGGCAAAATGCAATTGAATTTATGTTGATGGGGGCAAGCAATGTTCAAATTTGTACAGCCGCCATGCATCACGGCTTTCGAATTGTGGAGGATCTTATCGACGGATTGTCCTCTTACCTTGACGAACGAGGCATTCTTTCGGTCCAAGACATCATTGGGAAATCTGTTCCAACCTTCTCTGACTGGGGTAATCTTGATCTTAACCATAAAGTGGTGGCGCGTATTAACAATGACGTTTGCATCAATTGCAATAAATGCCACATTGCATGTGAGGACACCTCGCATCAATGTATCGATATGCTAAATGACCCAAATGGGCATGCGATTCTTCAAGTAAGAGAAGAGGATTGCGTAGGCTGCAATTTATGTTCCATTGTTTGTCCAGTTGATGGAGCAATCGATATGATTGAAGTACAAAATGATTTGCCAAAAATGACCTGGAACGAACGTCAATCTCTTATCGGTTCGCTTAAAGATATCAAAATATCCAAATAAGTAGGGGGATTTTAAATGAAAAAAATCATTCGAAATGGGACCATTGTAACGGCCAGTGAAACGTACCAGGCAGATATTCTAATATCTGATGGTATTATTTCTTCAATTGGTAAGAACATCGAAGAAGAAGGAGCTGAAATCATTGATGCGAGTGATCGTTACGTATTTCCTGGAGGAATCGATCCACATACACATCTAGAAATGCCTTTTGGTGGTACGGTCTCAAAAGATGATTTTGAAACAGGGACTATTGCTGCAGCTTTTGGAGGCACCACATCTGTCATCGATTTTTGCCTTACTGAGAAAGGAAAGCCTCTATCAACAGCGATTAAGACATGGCACGACAAATCAAAGGATAAATCGGTCATTGATTATAGTTTTCATTTAATGATTAGCGAAATAAACGACAGTGTTTTAGAGCAGCTTCCTGATGTGATCAATCAGGAGGGGATCACATCTTTCAAAGTTTTCATGGCTTACAAAAACGTTTTTCAATCAGATGATGAAACCCTTTATCGAACTCTTTTAGCAGCTAAAGAACTCGGAGCATTGGTCATGGTTCATGCTGAGAATGGTGATGTGATTGAATATTTAACGAAGGAAGCGCTATCGAAAGGTCAGACTGAACCTATTTATCACGCATTAACGAGACCACCAGAAGTGGAAGGAGAAGCAACAGGTCGTGCGGCCCAATTAACTGGTCTTGCTTCTTCTCAACTATATGTTGTTCATGTTAGCTGTCAGGAAGCAGCTGATAAAATTGCTGAAGCAAGAAAGAAAGGCTATGACATCCATGGCGAGACTTGTCCGCAATATCTTGTTTTAGATCAAACCTACTTAGAGAAACCGAATTTCGAAGGTGCAAAGTATGTATGGAGTCCGCCACTTCGTGAAAAGTGGAACCAGGAAGCTCTTTGGACGGCTCTTCGAACTGGACAGCTTGAGACGATTGGTTCTGATCAGTGTTCATTTGATTTTAATGGTCAAAAAGACCTCGGTCGAGATGATTTTACAAAAATCCCTAATGGCGGTCCAATGATTGAAGATCGGTTTAGTATTCTTTTCTCGGAAGGAGTACTGAAAAGAAGAATTTCATTAAACCAGTTTGTTGATATTACTTCAACAAAATCAGCGAAGCTATTTGGATTATTTCCTAAGAAGGGGACAGTATCAATTGGAGCAGATGCAGATTTAGTTATATTTAACCCTGAAACAAAACGCAAAATCTCTGCTGAAACACATCATATGGCTGTAGATTACAATGCTTTTGAAGGAATGGAAATTACAGGTGAGCCAGAGACAGTTCTTGTAAGAGGAGAATTCGTAATTAAAAACAAACAGTTTGTAGGTACACCGGGGTCAGGGAAGTATATGAAGCGAGCAAAATATGGCAAGCTAAAAAACGTCACTGATAAGCCGATGATGATTCAGTAACAGACCGAAAAAGGGGATAGCTGAATGAAAAAAGATGAAAGCTATTTAAAGTCACCGGATCTTTTGCCCATTGCTCATAAAGATAGAAAGATAGGGACGGGCGGATTTGCAATGATGTGGGTTGGGATGGCTGTTGTTCTTGCCGCGTTTGCAATTGGTGGAGCCGGTGTTCAATCACTGTCACTTACGTGGGTTGTAGCGGCAACGATTATCGGAACCCTTGGGATTGGTTTATTTATTACAGTTATAGGTGATATCGGTATTGAACATGGTCTATCCTTTCCGGTATATATGAGGGCACCTTTTGGTACGATCGGTACACACATTCCTTCCATTGTGAGAGGACTTGCTGCTTCATTTTGGTTTGGAATCAATACGTATTTTGGTGCAACGGCAATGAATGCAATTCTAAATGTACTTTTTGGATTTGATAACTGGTTTGTGTGTTTTCTGATTTTCGCAACGCTTCAGCTCGTAAACACTGCACTAGGTATCAAAGCAGTTGAACGATTCGCAGATCTCGCTGCACCAGTGATCATTATCATCTCTGTATGGATGTATGCTTCATTATCCGATCAGGCAGTTGCACAGGGGCGAGAAGTATGGGCGTGGATTGAAAGCCCTGTGACCGGTGGAGCGGCAGTTACTGCTTTTCTTGTCGTTATCTTTAGTAATATGGGATTTTGGGCAACCATTTCAGCGGACATTCCTTCTATATCAAGATTCATCAAGGCTCCTAAATTCGAGCGGAATTGGGTGAAGCGTAATAAAGGAACGTTAGTAGGTAGTATGATTGCGCTACCGATAACGCAAACCTTTATGGTTATTATTGGTGGTGTATCCTACATTGCTGTTTCGAATTATGATCCAGTCGTTGCACTGCAGGAAGCCGCCACTGGTTTAGTTCTCGGCATTTTATTATTAATGATCGTTCTTGCTCAATGGTCAACTAATGTATCTGCCAACCTAGTACCAGCTGCCACAATTTTCTCCAATGTAGGTGGACCTAAAGTTCCGTTCTGGGCAGGTGTATTTATTGCAGGTATTATAGGATCAGTTGTTCAGCCGTGGAGCTTATTTAATATTCTCATACCGATCTTGCTCATAGTTGGTGGGATCTTATCTGCGATTGTTGGAATTCTTTTTGCTGACTATTATCTTCTAAGAAAGCGTCGCGTCAACGTTCCAGATTTGTATGAGCAAAACGGTCAGTATCGTTATATGAATGGGGTAAATGCCGCTGGATTTATCGCCTGGGTTCTCGGAGGATTAGCTGCTTATTTTCTCTCAAACTATTCATTTCTTGTAGGCTTTATTGTAGGTGCTGGGACTTACTTTGTCTTAGCAAAATACTGGTGGTTTAAGAAATATGAACAAGCTGAAATGATAGACCCAAGTGATGAGAAATACCTTGGGATAACAGTTGGTCGTGATTGGACTATCATGAGTGACAGTGAATCTCATGCTGTTCAAGAAGTGGGGAGTGCACTTGACGAAAGGAGCTAAAGAAATGAGAGAACATCAGCATTATTTAATCGAACGCGAGAAGGTCGACTATTTTATTGACCGTGGATATCGAATCAATGGTATTACCGAGAATTTAAGTGGGGCATTTATAGAGTTTATTCATAAAGACATGAAATCTGATGAAATTACAAAGGAAATTCTTCATATTCAAACCGCTGATGGGAGAAAATACTTCTCAGCTCTTCTTTTAAAACAGATGCAATCCGTTACTTAGAGAGGAGGAAGCTCATGGAGTACACTTTATATTCGAAGGATAGCGCTTATCCATGCGAAGTAACGATTGATGAAGAAAATGGTCGTTATATGATAAGAAAGGCGGATACGAGCGGAGAGATTTTCAATTCAGCAGCTGAGTTAACGCTCTGGATTCGATCAAATTGGAAAGAGACGGACTTCCGGAGTAAGAAACAATATTATTATTTAATGGAGTTATTAGACGAATACGAATGGGAAGTAGACACTGGGCAGTAGTTGCCCGGTGTTTTTTTACTTTTCGTGTACTGATGCAAATGATACCATACGCAAAATTTCATATACCGTAATGTAATGTAAAAAATTTAAGTAATTATGACTAATAATGTCATTATTTAGAGAATGCCTAGAAATGATTTTCACGATGTAGTAAAGTTATCCTCACGAGATGTAAGCGCTATCATAAATGATGGTTGAAAGATTATGTGCCGTAAAACCCCTGAATAGCAAAACTTCATGATTAGATTAACCATATAATCTTCAGAAGAGGAAGTGGTAGGATGCTGCGAATGACTAGTTTAACGGTCCATGAAGTGTTAGAGAGAGAACATTTTCATCATGCTACTGTCTTAGCTGGAAAAAACGGATTAGATCGAAGAATTAAGTGGGTTCACGTTATGGAAGTAACCAGTGTAAAGCAGCTATTACACGGTGAAGAATTGATTTTATCCACAGGATTTGTTTGGAAAGATAACATAAGTGTTTTTCGCTCTATTGTGCAGCAATTGATACAAAGTAAAGCTGCTGGTCTTTGCATTGAAATAGGTACATACATGGATCATATCCCTTCAGAAATAATCGAACTTGCCGATCAGTATCATTTCCCCATTATTGCATTTACAAGAGAAGTTCGATTCGTTGATATCACACAGGACCTTCACTCCCTCTTAATTGCCCATCACTATCAAATGATTTCAGATCTGGAGCAGTTTTCACAGGAACTCAATAACCTTCTTCTTGTACCAGGATGTTTAACAAAGATTTTAACGCTACTTTCCATAAAAACAGGTATGCAGGTGATTTATAACCCTAAAGAAGCTGAGCCTATTTTTGCACCTGAAGCAACGGAAGAAAAAAAGGATACGTTTTTGCATTTTCTTACGATCCAACCAGAGGGTAAAGGCCTCGTGCTCCAACATGTTCGTGCAATGGATTATCACTTTGCGAATCTCATACTTGTCCCTGCGCAACATGCTTCGATTTCTGATTACGATATGCTACTACTTGATCGAAGTGCTACGGCAATCGCTCAATATCTTTTACGAGAATTATATATTGAAGAGAAGAAGCGAGCTCTTGAAACTGAATGGTTATACGATTGGATTGAAGGAAAGCATTCTGAAGAAAGAGTTTTATCCTATCTTGTAGATGTGGATGAAACACTTATTCCACGAGGTCTTCATGTATGCACGTGTAAATTCAAAAAACATCATGATACCTACACTTCTTCTCAGATGACATACTTTATGCTTCTCATGCGGTCTGTTTTTGAACAGGAAGGTTTCTTTGTATTATCGTTAACATCAAGGAATAAACTGATAATCATCATTCTAAATCGTCGATCTGAAGCAGATGTTGATCACCGTTTACGAGAGGCCTTTGAACGTTTTCTTCAAAGCGACATCTTACAAAAAGAGTCTGTACCAGAAGTGGAGAAAATAGGAGTAGGTAAACATGTCCACCTCTTAAAAGACATGCATAAAAGCTATGATTCATCTCTTGAGACACTTGTCATGAAGGAGAAACTATTCTCACAATCATCTATAGTGACCTACTACAATGACTTCCATATTTACCGTATGATCTTCCAACTAGCTAAGGGGAGAGAACTTAATGAATTTATGTTTGATTATTTAGACCCCGTTATGCAATATGATTCGAAGAATAACAGCAACTTACTAAATACGTTGAAAGTCTACATGTGTTGCAATGGATCAAAAAAGGAAACGGCTGAACAGCTTTACGTTGTACGACAGACCCTTTATCATCGGTTAGAAAAATTAGAAGAGTTACTTGGGAGTGATTTTATGTGCTCTCCTAAGCGGCAAGCTATTGAATTCTCGTTACATGCATACGATTATTTGAAACAAAATGGATAAAATGTGCAACGTGTACAATAGGCTCCTCATCCATGTTACGTTTTGTCTAATGTATGAGTGCCATTACATCCCCTACAATAAAGATATGAACGAATCAAAGGAGGGCATGTAATGACAGTTGTAAAGAAGGAAACGGCCGTATTAAAAAACTTTGTTAATGGGGAATGGGTAAACGCCAAAAGTAAAGATACGCTTGACGTCCCAAATCCTGCAACAGAAGAGAACCTCGCATATGTGCCACTATCGTCAAAAGAAGACGTTGATCTTGCTGTTCATGCTGCGACCACTGCATTTGAAACATGGAGCAAAGTTCCTGTTCCAAAAAGGGCACGAGTATTGTTTAAGTATCATTCCCTTCTAGTGAAAAACCACGAGGAACTAGCTGAGCTCGTTGTTAAAGAAAATGGAAAGAGTTATAAAGAAGCATATGGAGAAGTGCTTCGTGGTATTGAATGTGTGGAGTTTGCGACTGGAGCACCTTCTTTAATGATGGGAGACAATCTGTCTACGATCGCTGAAAGTATAGATTCAGAGATGTTCCGCTATCCTGTGGGTGTTGTTGGGGGAATTACTCCATTTAACTTTCCAATGATGGTACCTCATTGGATGTTTCCTCTTGCCATTGCCTGTGGGAATACGTTTGTTTTGAAGCCTTCTGAACGTACGCCCATTCTTGCTAACCGTATGGCGGAACTGTTAACAGAAGCTGGTTTACCAAAAGGTGTATTTAATATTGTGCACGGTGCTCATGACGTTGTAAATGGATTGATAGAACATGAAGAAGTAAAAGCAGTCTCATTCGTAGGCTCTCAGCCCGTTGCTAAATATGTCTATGAACAAGCGGCATCACGAGGTAAAAGAGTGCAGGCGCTATCTGGTGCCAAAAATCATCATATTGTGATGCCTGATGCAGATATCGAAAAGGCTGTTCAACAAGTCATTAGTTCGACATTTGGTAGTGCAGGTCAGCGTTGTATGGCTTGTAGTGCCGTGGTTATTGTTGGAGACGGTGAAGCGTTTATTTCTGCTTTAAAAGACAAAGCAAATGAATTGAAGATGGGGAATGGATTAGATGAAGAGGTGTTGCTAACGCCAGTCATTCGAGCATCACATCGTGAAAAAGTTCTTGGATACATCGATAAAGGTTTAGAAGAAGGAGCAGCGTTAATTCGTGATGGACGCAGTGACATGAAAGAGCATGAGCAGGGGAATTTTATTGGACCTACTATCTTTGATGAAGTGACACCAGAGATGACGATTGCAAAAGAAGAGATTTTTGCACCTGTTCTTAGTTTATTACATGCTGATGGGATTGATGGAGCGCTTGGTATTCTCCGCAAATCTCGGTATGGTAACGGCGCAACAATTTATACGAAGGATGCAGGGGCGATTAGGAAATTCCGTGAAGAAGCCGATGCTGGCATGCTTGGCGTAAATGTTGGTGTTCCAGCACCTATGGCTTTTTTCCCTTTTTCAGGATGGAAGGATTCTTTCTATGGAGATCTTCATGCAAATGGAAAAGATGGTGTGAATTTCTATACAAAAAGAAAAATGATTACAACTCGCTTTGACTACTAGAGGGGAGTGAAGAGTATGCATACTGCTCACGAGAATCTTGCAGGAAAAGATGAGAAATACGTCTGGCATGCGATGCGTCCATATGATCCAAAGTCTACTATGGTGATTGAGAAAGCAAATGGCGCCTGGTTAACTGATTACGAAGGAAATCAATTTCTCGATGCTATGGCTGGACTCTGGTGTGTCAATGTTGGGTACGGTCGAGAGGAACTGGCTCAGGCAGCTTTTGATCAGCTTAAAGAGTTATCTTATTATCCGTTAACGCATACACACGCCCCGGCTATTAAGTTAGCAGAAAAGCTAAATGAGATGCTTGGTGGAGGGTACGTTATCTTTTTCTCTAATAGCGGGTCTGAAGCAAACGAAACAGCTTTCAAAATTGCGAGGCAATATCATGAGCAAAAGGGAGAAGGAAGTAGACATAAAATTGTTTCCCGCTATAGAGCGTATCATGGTAATACAATGGGTTCATTAGCTGCAACAGGTCAGGCGCAACGGAAATACAAATATGAACCACTTGGTCAGGGTTTTTTACATGTACAGCCACCAGATACGTATAGAGAGAATCAAGATCATCAAGGACAACTACCTTCGGTCAAAGCCGTTGATGACATTATGACATGGGAGCTTAGCCAAACAGTCGCCGCTATGATTATGGAACCGATCATCACAGGTGGAGGTATTATTATGCCTCAACAAGAGTACATGAAATCCGTGAAAGAAATATGTGAAAAGCACGGCGCTCTGTTAATTTGTGATGAAGTGATTTGTGGCTTCGGAAGAACAGGAAAAGCATTCGGCTTTATGAATTATGACGTAAAGCCAGATATAGTGACAATGGCAAAAGGTTTAACAAGTGGTTATCTCCCATTATCTGCAACAGCTGTTAAAGAAGAGGTCTACGAAGCATTTAAGGGGAAAGATTCTTATGATCATTTCAGACATATCAATACATTCGGCGGCAACCCAGCTTCATGTGCACTTGCCCTAAAGAATTTAGAAATAATGGAGCAGGAGCAGCTTTTTGATCGGTCACATACATTAGGTGATAAGCTAAAGAAGCAGTTAACAGAGCGGTTAGCCACTCACCCGAATGTTGGTGATGTTCGAGGGAAAGGATTATTGGTTGGCATCGAGCTCGTCGAAGACAAGAGCACTAAGAAGCCGTTAGAGGTCAGTGAGCTAAATAAAGTAATCGCCTATTGCAAATCGCAAGGTGTAATTATAGGGAAGAATGGTGACACGGTAGCAGGTTATAACAATGTTTTAACGATGGCTCCTCCTCTAACAATCAAAGAAAAGGATGTCGATTTACTTGTTCAAACCGTAATTGAAGGTCTCCTACATTTATAACAGTGCGCCGAGGGCGCACTTTTTATTGCGGGGGAAGTGGGATCAATTAAAAAAGATTGAATATTTGAATATCTTGTATTATAGTGAAAGTGTTACATACTGACTGGTTAGTTTAAAGGGAGGAATTATAATGAAAGCGATCCAACTGAAGGAATTTGGTGGACCCGAAGTTTTACAACTCATTGACATGGATGTTCCGGAACCAAAAGGTCATGAAGTATTAATTGAAATTCAAGCTATTGGAGTAAATTACGCTGATACAGCGAGAAGAGAAGGGCAATATGTTGTTGAAACTCCGCTTCCTTACGTTCCAGGCTCCGAAGTAGCAGGTATAGTGAAAGCTGTTGGAGAGAAGGTGACTTCCGTAAAACCAGGATCATCTGTTGTGACGTTACTAGGCACGAAAAATGCGACGGGTTATGCAGAATTTACGCTAGCTGATGAAAGAGGGTTGATTGCCATTCCTGAAGGTGTTGAACCTCAATATGCTGTTGCGTTACCGCTACAGGGCTTGAGTGCTTACCATACACTCAAAACAATGGGACGATTTGAAAATGGGGAAACTGTCTTAATTCATGCGGCTGCAGGTGGCGTTGGAACGATAGCCGTTCAACTCGCAAGACTATGGGGAGCTAAAACGGTTATTGGAACAGCGAGTAGTGAAGAAAAAAGAAACCTTGCTGCTGATATGGGTGCAGATCTCACTGTGGATTATACGAAAGAAGGATGGGAGCAAGAAGTTTTAGATGCAACAGATGGTAATGGAGTGGACGTTATTCTGGAAATGGCAGGCGGAGACGTTTTTAGAAAATCGTTGAAGTGTCTTGCTCCATTTGGACGACTCGTTATTTATGGCGTGGCGAGCGGAGAACAAAGCCGCTTCTATCCATCCTCTCTAATGGAGAAAAATCAATCAGTGGTTGGTTTTTTCCTGCCACAAATGATGCGCAAACCAGTCCTTTACCAAAAGAGTCTCGAAGAATTGCTACATTATATGCAAAGTGGAGAATTGAAATTAACAATTGGTGGTGTATTTAATTTAGAAGAAGCAGCTGACGTTCATCGTATGCTTCAAGGGCGTCAAACGAAAGGAAAACTAATCTTAACACCTTAATTCAACATAAACAAAGCCGACCTATAAAGGTCGGCTTTGTTTAGTTATAGCTGATATTCGTTTAGGTAAGTAGTACTTCGCTTTTCCACATACAACTAATTTTTAACGAATCCTATAGGATGAATGAAATAAAATGGACCGCATTTCGCTCGTATGACACTAAAGAAATAAACCGCTGTAAATATTCATTGGTAGAAAATCGATATTAGCTATTCACTATGGTAACACTTTGTGGTAATTTAGTATTGCACTGTGTTAATATTCGAAAAATTTTTTAGCTTTTATCATTGTTCGTTGAAATTTTTTTCGAGAATTTGCTTGAAAGTTTTGTGAGCAGTCTAAAATTATGCTAAAATATCAATGTAAGCGTTTTTTTAAATTGAAGGTTTCAAATCGCGAAATGAGTGTAAAGAACAAGTAAGAAACCATGCTTAAAGTGGTGTGCAATTAGACCATTGCACTAATCGAGTTTAAACCCAGCAGGGAGGTAGCATGCTTTGAATACCAAACAGTCCAGAGTGGAACACCCATGGCAAGAATTTTATGGACCAAACCTTGGCTATGCCATTGAATTATATGAAAAATATCAAGAGGATCCTGAATCTGTTGATCCAGACATGCGTCAAAAATTTGACCAGTGGGGACCCCCACCTTCTTCACAAGAAGTAGTTGAAACTTCAGGTCAGCCAGCTAATCTCAAAAAGGTTATTTCTGCTGTTAAATTAGCCGACAATATTCGTACATACGGTCATTTAGCTGCGGCGATCAACCCGCTTTCTAATGAAAAATCTGATCAGGATTTCATGACACCACAGAAATACGGTCTCTCTGATGAAGACCTGAAAGCGATTCCTGCACAAGTGATTTGGGAAAATGCTCCTGATGAAGTAAACAATGGATTGCAAGCGATTCAAAAATTGCAAGATCTTTATACAAAATCTATGTCTTATGAGTTCACTCATGTTCATTCAGATGATGAGCGTAAATGGCTAGATGAAATGGTAGAAAACGACTCTGTAAGTCGTACACTTACGAATGATGATCGTAAGGAGCTTCTACGCAGATTAACGGAAGTAGAAGGATTCGAGAAATTCCTTCATAAAACATTTGTTGGTCAAAAGCGCTTTTCAATCGAAGGCGTTGATGCCATGGTGCCGATGCTTGACGATGTTATTAAGTGCGGGACAAGTGATGGTGCAAAGAACGTTATGATTGGTATGGCGCACCGAGGTCGTTTGAACGTTCTAACACACGTATTAAACAAGCCTTACGAGAAAATATTCTCTGAATTTCACCATGCACCAAATAAGGAACTCGTTCCTTCAGAAGGTTCAATGGGAATTAACTACGGTTGGACTGGTGACGTTAAATATCACATGGGGGCAGACCGGAAATTTGAAGAGTCTGATACTGCTAAAGCAACGGTAACACTAGCAAACAACCCGAGTCATCTTGAATTCGTCGATCCTGTTGTAGAAGGTTATGCTCGAGCTGCTCAAGAAACACGTGAAGAAAAAGGTGAGCCAAAGCAGGACTTCCGTAAATCGTTTGCTATCTTAATTCATGGCGATGCGGCCTTCCCAGGTGAGGGAGTGGTTGCTGAGACGCTTAACTTAAGTCAGCTGAAAGGCTATCATACTGGTGGAACGATTCATATCATAGCTAACAATCAGCTTGGATTTACGACTGAAAGCACGGATTCTCGCTCTACAAAGTACGCAAGTGATCTTGCTAAAGGCTACGAAATTCCAATTGTTCACGTTAATGCGGATGATCCAGAGGCGTGTCTCGCTGCTATGCACCTAGCATACGAATACCGCATGAAGTTTAATAAAGACTTTCTAATTGACCTCATCGGCTATCGTCGATTTGGCCATAATGAAATGGATGATCCGGCTGTAACGCAGCCGCATTTATATGAAAAGATTAAAAACCACCCTACTGTTCGAGCGAGCTATGCGAAGTATCTTACTGAGCAGAAAGTCATCGAAAGTGGTGATGGCGAGAAATATGATGAGGAAATTCTTGCACAGCTACAAGAGCAATACGATAAGGTGGCTAAGGGTGGCGAAGCTGATACAGATGTAAAAGAACTGCAGCCGCCTAAAGAAATTGTTAAAGGAATACCAACTATTGATACATCTGTTCAACTTGAAACATTGAAAGATATTAATGAGAAGCTTCTAATTCGTCCTGATGGCTTTAATGTATATCCAAAGCTTGAGCGGATTTTAAAAAGAAGACTTGATATGTTGGAAGAGGGCGGAAAAGTGGATTGGGCCCTTGGTGAAACGCTAGCATTTGCTTCTATTCTAGGTGATGGAACTCCAATTCGTATTACAGGTCAGGACTCACAGCGTGGTACATTCGCGCAACGTCATCTCGTTCTTCATGATAAAGAAACTGGAGAGACGTTCTGTCCGCTACACGAAATACCGCAGGCAGAGTCTTCCTTTGCGATTCATAATAGTCCACTATCTGAAGCGTCAGTTGTTGGATTCGAATATGGATATAATGTTTTTGCTCCAGAAACACTCGTTATTTGGGAAGCACAATATGGTGACTTTGCTAATGCTGCTCAAGTTATATTTGACCAATTTGTTTCTGCTGGAAGAGCTAAGTGGGGACAAAAATCAGGAATGGTTCTTCTACTTCCTCATGGTTATGAAGGTCAAGGTCCTGAGCATTCAAGTGGTAGAGTTGAACGCTTCCTTACTTTAGCTGCAGAAAACAACTGGACAGTTGCGAACCTTACTAGTGCGGCACAATACTTCCACATATTGCGAAGACAAGCTGCGATACTAGAGAAACAAGAAGTTCGTCCGCTCGTTATTATGACTCCTAAGAGCCTACTTCGTAATCAACGTACATCATCACCTGGTTTCGAATTTAGTCAAGGTCAGTTCCTAAGCGTTGTTGAACAAGCGGGTCTTGGTGAGAAGAAAACGAAAGTCGAACGTATTGTTTTATGTACTGGGAAAGTAGCTGTTGATCTTGCAGCTGAAATTGAGTCATCTGATGAAAAGTATGACTGGCTACATGTTTTAAGAGTGGAGCAATTATATCCATTCCCTGAGGATGAAGTGAAGAAGATTTTTGAACGGTATTCAAATGTGAAAGAAATCATTTGGTTACAAGAAGAACCAAAGAATATGGGAGCATGGAATTATATCGCATCTCGAATTCACGATTCAGCACCTGATGGAGTTTCCGTTACCTATGTAGGACGTCCTGATCGTTCAAGTCCTGCAGGTGGAGAGCCTAACGTGCATAAGAAAGACCAGGAAAGAATTATTCAAGAAGTATTAGAACCATCCAAAACTGTTTCCCATCAAGGAGGTAATCGTCGTGATTGAAGTTAAAGTACCAGAACTAGCAGAATCCATTACAGAAGGTACCATTTCTCAATGGTTAATCAAAGTAGGCGACAAAGTTGAAAAAGGTGACAACCTTGTTGAGCTTGAAACAGATAAAGTAAACATTGAAGTGAGCGCAGAAAATGATGGCGTGATTGAAGAACTTCTTAAAGATCCAGGAGATAATGTTGAAGTAGGCGAAATTATTGCTTATCTTGGCAGCGGAAGTGGAGAAAATAGTTCTTCTGAAACAAAAGAAGAGAAATCCACTGAAAATGCGGAATCAAAACAGGAAGAAAAAGAAACACCTGAGGATGCGAAGTCAGAGCAAGAATCTAAAGCACATGCAACTGAATCAAGTGAAGAAAAATCCGAGAATGGTCGCACTGTTGCTTCACCTTCTGCGCGTAAGCTTGCCCGTGAACTAGGTGTTGATTTAAACAATGTTGAAACACGCGATCCATTAGGTCGTGTTCGTCCAGACGATGTGAAGGCACATGCAGATAAAGCGAACCAGAAAGAAGCACCTAAGCAAGAAAAGAAACAGGAGACTCCGAAACAAGAAAAGAAATCTCCTGATGCAAATGAAGGCAAGCCAGTAGAGCGTGTGAAGATGTCACGTCGTCGTCAAACGATTGCTAAGCGTCTTGTGGAAGTACAGCACACGGCTGCTATGTTAACAACGTTTAATGAAGTTGACATGACAGCAATTATGGAACTTCGTAAGCGTCGCAAAGACAAGTTTCTAGAAGATAATGATGTAAAGCTCGGATTTATGTCATTTTTCACGAAAGCGGTTGTTGGCGCACTGAAGAAATATCCACGTCTAAATGCAGAAATTCAAGATACTGATATTGTCTTGAAGAAGTTTTATGATATCGGTATTGCAGTTGGAGCAGAAGAAGGACTTGTCGTTCCTGTCGTTCGTGATGCAGATAAGCTATCTTTTGCTGGAATCGAACAGGAAATTGGTAACCTTGCAAAAAAAGCTCGTGATAATAAATTAAAGCTTGATGAACTTCAGGGTGGTTCATTCACTATTACTAATGGTGGGATTTTCGGATCAATGCTTTCGACACCGATTTTGAACGCTCCTCAAGTTGGTATTCTAGGAATGCACAAAATTCAATGGCGTCCTATGGCAATTGATCAGGAAAGAATGGAAAACCGTCCGATGATGTACATCGCCCTCTCATACGATCACCGTATTGTTGATGGAGGAGAAGCGGTTAGCTTCCTTGCTAAAATTAAAGAACTTCTTGAAGATCCAGAACAGCTACTTCTAGAAGGGTAATTTAACGAAGAACCTGAATCTCACCGATTCAGGTTCTTTTTACATCAAGACAGTTGGTGATTCCACGATTAACTTGTTTGAAAAGGAATAGATGATCTTCCTTTAACTTATTGGTTCTGTCATGTAAAATAAAAAGAAAGTTGAAAGGAAGTGAAACAAGATGATTCATCATTCATGGAAAGAAGCACCTACTATTAAAAATGTGAAGTGTGTACATACAGATGCAAAGAAGTATATGGTCAATCGCGTATTAACAGAAGGTAAAACATATGAAGTTAAGAATGAAACAGAAGAGTTTTTATTTGTAGTTGATAATAGTGGAAAAGTTGGCGGATTTTATAAAGAGTATTTTGAGGAAATCTAGTATTCCATATCGTTTAGACCAGATCATTAATGATCTGGTCTTTTTATTATACGCAATGATTTTTCACCATTATGAAGGGCACTGGATATTATCCAGTGCCCAGTTACGTTAGCAAAATTGATCATCTTTTTTAGGATTTTTCAAACCGAATAGTGGTCTTAAATAAAGCGCAACATATGAACCTGCGAGAGCTACAATCATCCATACCCAGCCGTGAAGGCTAAAGGATGCAATCCCGCCAAAGTATGCCCCTATGTTACAGCCGTAGGCGAGACGAGCACCGTAGCCCATTAATAAACCGCCTATAATAGAAGCAGCAGCTAACTTCAATGGAACTCTTCTCATAACGAATGCGCCCCCAGCACCTGCTGCAACAAAAGCACCTAAAATGACACCGAAGTTCATAACGCTAGTTGAATCTGTAAGGATTGATTGTTCAAGAGCAGCAGCTTTTCCTCCAGACCAATAACCCCATTGCGTAACATCTATGCCAAGAAACAGCGCAATCTTAGATCCCCATAGAGCAAAAGCTGACGTAATACCCCAAGGATTTCCACGCGAGATAAGTGTTAATGCATTTAGGATACCGAGCGCAATGGCAGCTGTCCAAATCGGCCATGAGCCGCGGAAGATCCGTTTCCATCCAGTTGATGTCGGCAAAGGTTTCATCTTAGGGGGCTTTCGTTTCTTTGCAATACCTCTTATTACAATGAATATGATAGCAAATAAGAATAGTTGGGCAATCCAAGCACCAAAATATCCTAAGCCTGTGTCTTCTGCTAACGAGATTGCCTCAAAGGATGGCATCTGATTTACCCAGAAATCAAAGTGCCAGGCACCAATGACAGATCCAACAATGAAACCAAATAACGTTAGCAGCATTTCAGACTTTCCCCATCCAACTGTATAGAGTGTCCCAGAAGCACATCCTCCACCGAGTTGCATGCCTATACCAAATAGAAAAGATCCTACTACAACACTAGTTCCCACTGGAAAAACATATCCTGTTGGATTTGTATCAAATAAACCAAAACCATTTGCGAGTATTGGCGCAAACAACGTACTAGCCACAGCTAACATAAGCATATGTGATTGAATAGCTGTCCCGTTGCCTACACTAAGAAGTTGTCTAAAGGCGGAAGTGAATCCAAATCTTGCATGTAAGAGGCAGTACCCAAGTAATAGGCCTAAACCAAATAGCACAAATTGTTGAATGCCTTGATCCAGCCACAGAATTAGTGCTAGTAAACCAATAACGATAAAGCCACCTGTTAACACAGGTTTTTGTGGCGCTTTTAAAAACGGTAATTGTAAATTTGTTTTTGAACGATGAATCGGCTGTTCCATAGCCATATATAATGCACCTCATTCCGATGTATTTAGTATGAATTGATTCGTACATCCTACATGATATTTCCCTTTCTGTAAACAAGTACGTGTTCTTTCCTAAAAGCTATCATAATGAACGGCTTCACTTGGATGAACAAAACAATGAGGTATTAACAATATAAAGAAACATCGCTTCTTAAAACCGATCGTTTGATATGTACCATTCGTCCTATATAGAAGGGGTGTGATATAATATTTCTGTGCAAAATGACGTCTTTTCATAGGATTAATAGAACGATATTCAGCTTAAGATCAGGTGTTACAACCGTCTCAGGCTATTGGAGGTTGAGACAATGGAAAAAGAACAATTATTAGATAGTGCTTATGACTTTGTCGATCAAGCTTATTATGAATTAAACAAAGATCCAGCCGAATTAATAAAACGAAAAACTGAAATAAAAAGAGAAATTACCGATACAGGATCCTATACTCATACATATGAAGAGTTAGTTCAAGGTGCAAAAATGGCTTGGAGAAATAGCAATAAGTGTATCGGTCGCCTTTTCTGGAATACGATGACTGTTTTAGATGCTCGATCGGCTTGTACTGTAGAAGAAGTATCTGAAGCATTAATAAATCATATTCGAATGGCGTCTAATGGAGGTAAAATTAAACCTTCCATCACCATTTTCGCACCTGGTAAAGTGCAAATTTGGAATCACCAACTCATACGTTACGCAGGCTATGAAACCGAGAATGGCATCATTGGTGATCCTGATTCAATATCATTTACTAAGAAAGTAATGGAACTGGGTTGGAGAGGTGAAGGGACGCAACACGACGTTTTACCGCTTGTTTTTTGTATAGATGCTGGAAGTCCAAACGTCGTCGAGATCCCTGCTAATGAAGTTATCCAGGTACAAATTAAGCATCCGGAATATGATTTTTCTCCTTTAAATGTTAAGTGGTATGGTGTGCCTATCATATCAGATATGCGATTAGAAATCGGAGGGATCCATTACAATGCAGCCCCATTTAATGGCTGGTATATGGGCACAGAAATCGGTGCTAGGAACCTTGCAGATAAGAATCGATATAACCTTCTACCAGAAGTCGCTAAAATCTTAAATCTCGATACTCTTTCGAATGCGACGCTTTGGAAAGATCGCGCTTTAGTTGAGTTAAATCGTGCTGTTTTGTATTCCTATCAAAAGAATGGCATTAGTATCGTTGATCATCATACTGCTGCAAAACAATTTCACAAATTTGAACAAAATGAAGCGAAAGCAGAACGAGAAGTAACGGGTAATTGGACTTGGCTCATTCCACCTGTATCACCTGCTACAACGCATATTTTTCACAAACCATATAAAAATAAAATTGTAACTCCTAACTATTTTTATCAAGACAAACCATACTAAAAGAGTCTTGAACGTAAATATGGGGCATTGATATTTGATGCTAACTTTAAAAACCACTTGTCGGTGGTTTTTTCTTATGAGCATTAGACTATACAAAAGTCTTAAAAAGCAGTATCCTTTAATATAAATATATTCCTATAAGAAAGGTTGGTATTAAATTGCCTTCATCTATACCTAGACCTCTAGTGAGACTAAATCAATCGTTTATTTTTATATTTGCTACGTCATTTGTCTTTTTTAATCACTGGTTATTTCTTATTATTCCTCTCATTTTTGGAATAATGGGGCTACTTATGAACTTTAATCCAGTTATGAAGGCGGGTAAACTTTTCTTAAAGAAGCCTGTTAATCAATATATTCCTGAAGATAAAGATCAACAGCAATTCAATCAAAAAATAGCTGTGACGTTGTTGTCTGTTTCATTAATCGCCTATTACCTTAACGTGAACTGGTTAGCGATCACGTCTGCCACTATGGTGGCACTTGCTTCACTAATTGCTATTCTTGGTTTTTGTATCGGTTGCTTTGTTCGCTTTCAATGGAAGCAGTATCAATATCGTCGTTCTCAACATTCTTCTAAAAAACAGCCTAATTAGGCTGTTTTTTTAGTTTTGAATGGTATGTTCAAATTGCTCATTAATCTCTCGCTTTTTAGAAAAAACAGATAATAGCATTTCTGGTATAATAAAAGGAGATAATAGATGCAAGAAGAGAAAGGATAGGATTGGATGAAACAGAAAGTATACGATTTAATTGGTGTTGGGATTGGACCATTTAATTTAGGGTTAGCTGCTTTGATGGATCCAATTAAAGAAATGGATACACTTTTCTTTGAGCAGAAAGAACAATTTAATTGGCATCCGGGAATGTTGATTGAAGGGACGCGGCTCCAAGTACCTTTTATGGCGGATCTTGTCACAATGGCTGATCCAACTAATCCGTATAGTTATTTAAATTATTTAAAACATCATAATCGTTTGTATCATTTTTATTTTCTACAGCGTCTTGAAATGCCACGTAATGAGTACAATCATTATTGTCAGTGGGCAGCCAATCAATTGGAAAGCTGTCAATTCGGCTCTAAAGTATTAGCTGTAGTTCCAATAGGTAAACCAGTCGAGCGTTATGAAATTACGGTTGAAAAGCTTACCACTGGTGAAACAGAAACATATGTAGCTAAAAATATTATCCTTGGAGTAGGGACTATTCCGTCATTACCTAAGGCGTTGCAGGATTTACCTGAAGAAGACGTTTTTCATTCTTCCACATTTCTAGATCACACAGAGCGGTGTAAACAGGCTAAGAAAATCACGGTTATTGGGTCCGGGCAAAGCTCTGCAGAGATTTTCCGTGAGTTGTTAAAAGAAAGACAAGAGTACGGGTATTCCCTTAATTGGGTAACAAGGTCTCAAGGATTTTTCCCAATGGAAGAAACGAGATTAAGTTTAGAGCACTTTTCTCCTGAATATGTTGATTATTTCTATGATCTACCTCAGGAGCAAAAAGATGATATCTTTAAAGGACAGCAGTTATTGTATAAAGGCATTAGTCCTCATACCATTACCGATATTTATAACCTTCTATATGAACAGTCCGTGGGAGGTAAAGATATGGATGTGATGCTAATGCCATTAACTGAAATCAATGGAGTTAGAGAAAAAGAAGATGGAACAGGGTATGAAGTAGAGTGTCGACAATGGCAAAAAGGAGAAAATTTCCTTTTGGATAGTGAAGTTATTATTGCTGGTACAGGTTATCGCCCGTTGATTCCTAAGTGCCTTCAAGATTTAGAAGAGATTATTGATTGGGATGAGAACGGGCGATACCATGTCTCAAAAGATTATCGCCTTAACTTAACATGTGAAGCTTCTTCTCACATTTATGTTCATAGTGGCATGCAGCATACTCATGGCGTGGGCTCAACGAATCTCGGACTTGCTGTAAATCGAAATAAAATCATTATTAATCAACTAGCTGAGAAAGAAATATATCCAGTTTTGGAAGGTAATATTTTCCAACAATTTGAACGGAATGAATAATTAAACTTTTAATTTTTAATGGAAAACATTATGATTAAGAAAAGGATCGGGGAGGACTTGAAATGGGTGAAGACATAAAGAACTCCTTGTCACAACTAACGGCTAACAAGTTTCTAGGAAAACTGATTACGCAATATGCTCACATTCATCAAAGGGCGATAGGGTCTGAAGCACAAGAGTATATTAAACAATTAGGGATTCGAACTGGAGAATGGCTAGAAGCTTATTACGATGAACCGACATTGACTCCTGACGATTATGCACATGCTATTGTAGATATCAAAAACGCAATAGGTGGGGAATTCTACATTGCAGAAGTTACAGCGGATTATGTTGTTGTAAAATCAAACAAGTGTCCCTTTGGTAGTCAGGTGAAAGATGCGCCTCATCTTTGCATGATGACTTCTAGTGTATTTGGCGGTATTGCAGCTAGACACTTTCAATATGGGGAAGTCAATCTTAGACAACGTATTGCCATTGGTGACCCAAATTGTGAAGTGATGATCGCACTTAAACCTGGGATTGAATCAGGTGAATGCTACAAAGACATACCAATTACACCTAATAATGGTAACCCTTTTACATGGGAAGAGGATACCATTGCTCTTCTGAATAAGGAATTAAAACGGAGTGACGAGATGGTGATGAAGCTTGTCCAGGAGTTAGAAGACCTAAAAAAACAGGTGGAAAATAGATAAGCTGAAAACCAGCCAACTTGGCTGGTTTTTTTGTATGAAAATAACCTTTTGATAGAAACTAATGTAAAGGAGGAGTGCCATATGGAGAAAAATGCACGAGGTTATGTTCAAGATAGCTGTAGGGCTCTTGAAGAAGCGAGTAAATATTTAGAGGATGCTCTTTCGACAGTTGAAAAAGGGCAAAATCGTGATCGTATTCAGCAGTCTCTAGATGAGTTGATGACTGTTCAGACTCATTGTAACGAGACTGCAAACGTTCTAGAGCAGCGATAAAAAATTTTATTGAGTAAATTTGTAAATTATAGTTTTAGCTCAATTAAAATCGGAAATGGTGAACTAACGCTTTACACAAGGAGGGAAAACAATGAGTCTTTTATTTGGAAAAGGCATGCAGGCGTTCGAACAGGACGCTAAAGCAGAGAAGGAAAAAGTTCAAACGTCTCCTACTGCTCAATTTAACAAGAAGTCTAGATTGAAGCAAAAACCTACGAAAATATAGCCATCCTTTTGGATGGTTTTTTTTATTTCGCTTATTTCGTTTAAGCACGCATATCCATTTACATAAAAATGTGTAAGATTGAAAAAAATGGGGAACAGTTCGATTGTGATACAAAGTAAATTGGAGGAGATTTTAAATGGCTAAACAATGGACAACAACTACATTACACAACGGTATTAAAATGCCAACACTTGGCTTAGGTGTATGGAAAATGGAAAACAATGAAGAAGTGAAAAACGCGGTTAATGCTGCTATTGACGCTGGGTATAAAGCGATCGACACAGCAGCAGCTTATAAAAATGAGGAAGGCGTTGGTGCTGCGATTAAACAGAACGGCATCCCGCGTGAAGAACTCTTTATTACTTCAAAAGTATGGAATGATGATCAGGGTTATGAATCGACAATAAAAGCCTTTGAAGAAACTATTTCAAAACTTGGTATTGAGACGCTAGATCTTTACTTAATTCATTGGCCGGTAGAAGGAAAGTATAAAGAAACGTGGAGAGCTATGGAGAAGCTTTATAAAGACGGTCGTATTCGCGCTATTGGCGTTAGTAATTTCCATCCGAATCACCTTGAAAATCTAATGAAGGATGCAGAAATTAAGCCAATGGTTAACCAAGTTGAATTTCACCCACTATTAAATCAACAAGAGCTTCGAGACTATTGTAAGCAACATGCCATTCAAATGGAAGCATGGTCACCACTTGCTCAAGGGAAATTGTTGGATCATGAGGTGGTTAAAGATATTGCTGAGCAGCATGGCAAATCAACTGCTCAGGTGATTATTCGTTGGGATCTTGAACATGAGGTCGTAACGATTCCTAAATCTTCGAATCCAGAACGCATTAAACAAAATTTTGATGTTTTCGACTTCGAATTAACAACAGATAATATTAGAGCTCTTGATGAGCTAAATCAAAATGAACGAATGGGACCTGATCCTGATAACTTTGATTTCTAAAATAAAGCCGGCCAAAGTGCCGGCTTTTTGTATGCAACCATTTCTTTTTGGCCTCGTCTACAATTAAAAGGGGGAGTAAAGAGTGGGGAAATGGATTATCGGAGCAACGATTATCTTATTAATTGTAGGTTTTTTTACAGGGGTTTGGTTTACAATGATTCGTAACTATTACCCAGAGGCAGAAACAACAGAGTCTGCTTTAATTCAGAAGATAGAAAAACCCTCGAATGGAAACGGATACAAAATAGGTGAGCCTTATGTTGAAAAAGATATGGATGGGAAGGAAATGTTTAGACTAGAAGTAAATGAAGTTGATCAAATTCCAGGACAAGAAGATTTACCTGAATTAGAAAAAGAAAAAGAATATATTGGATTTGAAATTTACGCAAAAAACTTCGATGATGCTGCAATTGATTTTAAGCCATATTACTCGAAACTAAAAGTAGACAGTTCTTACATAAAACCAGAGGAATTTGTCATTATTGATCAAGATGGCTGGAACAAATATTGGATAAAGGGAGGAGGTTCTTTTCGAATCGTCTTAATTTATGCAATCGACCGAAATGCTAAAGAAATGACATTAATCATTACACCAGAGTTTTCTTACAAAGACATCTTGTTTAAAGTAGACAATACGAGTTGACAATAATTTGGATTCAAGATAAAATTATCTCGAATTCGAGATAAATACAGGGTGGTGATCTATATGTTGATTCAGCGGTATAACGAAGAGCAACAAGGTGTAGGCCAATTTGACGGTGGAAAAATCACAGAACAGAAACCAATTGGTTTTCCAGGTGAAGGCTCTGAAGTGAAACGAGTAGGTCCTTTATTTTATTGGGCATGGGCGAAGTCTGAGCATGAAGGATACATCCCGCTTCATCCTCATCAAGGTTTTGAAATTATTACTTATGTGATCAGTGGGAAGGCGGAGCATGGAGATTCACTAGGTACGAGAAGTATCGTAGGTCCTGGTGGTTTACAAGTGATGCAGACAGGTTCTGGTGTATCCCATGAGGAGGGGTTTGTTGGACCCGATATGCAAGGGTTCCAAATTTGGTTTGAACCTCATTTGAGAGAAGCTCTTCGCCGGAAACCTACCTACCAACAATTTGAGCATGAAGAGTTCCAGATAGACGTTCACGATGGAGTACGTGTTAAGGAAATACTTGGTGACGACTCTCCTGTTGCTCTCGAAACAGACGTTCATATGTGGGATCTCCATATAAGCCATCCATTCATTTATAAACAACACATTGGAAAAGGACGTTCAGTAAGCATCTTAGTTTTAGAAGGAAGAGGACGGATAAACGAGACTTCTTATGAAGGAAAGGAATTTTTTGTTATTGAAGCAAGCGAGTTAGAAGAAATGAACATTCAAGCAGAAGCAAAAACAAGGCTTATCGTGATCGAAGTACCGACTACTGTCACCTATCCTTTGTATCGAAAATAGAAAAATGCGCTTTTCCGATCGATTTACTGGAGATTAATTCCTCTTCTAGTGTACGATAGTAAGTACAGATTAATCGGAAAGGCTGGCGTTTGTTTATGAATCATCTTTATAACTCTTTTATTAAAAACGATCGACAAAAGCAGTTGTTTGAATTGGGAAGTAATCTTGCGAATTCATTTGCAACAAGGGCAGACCAAATTGATCAAGAGGGGCGCTTTCCTTTTGAGAATTTTGAGGAGCTGAAAGAATCTGGATATCTTTCGTTAACTGTACAAGAAAAATTTGGAGGTAAGGGCATCAATTTGTATGAGTACGTGATGCTTCAAGAACGACTTGCAACAGGTGATGCTGCTACAGCACTTTCAATCGGATGGCATCTTGGAATCATCCTTGAAATGAGAGAAGAACAAATTTGGACAGATCAAGTATTTGAAAGACTTTCGCATCTCATCGTTGAAGAAAATGCTTTGTTTAACCGGGCGGCTTCTGAACCTGCAACTGGTAGTCCGACCCGTGGTGGGATGCCTCAAACGAAAGCTGTACTTAAAGAGAATAAATGGATTATAAGCGGTCGTAAATCATTTACTTCAATGGCGCCAGGTCTTCAATATGCACTTGTCTCATCCCAAATTGGAGAGACAGGAGAAAAAGGCTTCTTCCTTGTAGATATGACAGCTTCTGGTGTTACGATTGAAGAAAAATGGGACACGATGTCGATGAGAGGTACGAGAAGTGATGATCTTGTCCTAGAAAATGTTGAATTACCGCAAGATGCCCTTATTGAGGGACCTAATACTGCCAAAAGTGAACTGCCAAAAGCCTGGCTCTTACACATACCAGCCTGCTATCTTGGTGTCGCGATTGCTGCTCGTAATGAAGCAGTTGCTTTCGCATCACATTATTCACCAAATAGTCTGCCGGGTCCTATTAAAGAAGTCCCTGAAGTTCAACGGAAAATAGGGGAAATGGAATTGGAGTTAATGAGAGCTAGAGAAATGATGTACTCTGTTGCGTTACGGTGGGTTTCAGAACCCGATAAGAGAAATGAAATGGGCCCTGAGTTAGCGGCTGTAAAACACGTCGCAACCAATAGTGCAGCAAATGTAGTCGATATGGCCATGAGAGTTGTAGGTGCAAGAGCATTATTTAAAGATAATCCTATGCAGCGCTATTATCGGGATGTAAGAGCAGGATTGCATAATCCTCCTATGGATGATGCAGTGATTTCGATGCTTGCTAGCAATGCCTTTTCAAAATTCGAAGAATCTTCCTAATGGAGGGTTCTTTTTTAAACTCACTGAATTGTTCAGGTGGCGCGAGCTCAAATTCAAATCGTTCTAACTTTCGATAAAAAGCAGTAAAATAGACCCTTTATAGCCCTATTTCTTCCTCAATGCCTTCAAATAATACAGCATTCTAGGTCATTAGTTTTAAATTAGACAGAAAAGAAGGAAAAAGTCATTCGAATAGCGAAATAGATCATTAATAAGCGAAAGGAGGGGAGTATGGTGAGAGAACGTCAAACCGTTTCGTTAAGTGGAAGCTTGCTGTTAACGCATCCATGGGGTATTGATCTTAAAGATGAACAAAATCCTAAAGAAGACGGATCTTACGTAATCAATAATCACAAACAGCAGGAGTTGAAAGAAAACAAATGATGCTTATCCATTATATTCTTACAAAAGAAGTCTCATAGATCAGAGCCGTGCGAAATGTTCATCGCTTCGGCTCTATTTTAATTGGAAAGGTTGTGTAGAAGATCGGTATAAAGAAAAAACTAGCTTGTGGAGCCTTAATTTCTAGTTTGTTTTTAGGACGTCGATATCGCAAAAAAAGAAGTGGTAAAATAAATAACGGAAAGACATTGTCTCAATCTCTACATAGCATAGTAAATGATGAGCGTCTTTATGGCGCGATTGCTGGGATAAGCATCCGTAGTAATCATAGTGGAGAGCTTCTCTACGACCATTTTGGAGATTTAAGAATGACGCCCGCTTCAAATATGAAGCTCATTACAGCGGCGGCAGCTCTAGAGAAACTTGGTGCTGACTATCGATTCAGCACTGAGGTACAAACAGATGGAGAAATACAGGATGGTCGTTTAATGGGGAACCTTTATCTAAAGGGGAAAGGAGACCCAACGGTTTTACAGGAAGATTTAGATCAAATTGCTTTAGAATTGAAAGCTCTTGGGATTGAACGTATTCAAGGTGATGTTATAGGTGATTATTCCTGGTATGACGAGCAGTACCTATCAGAAGATATGGTTTGGAGTGATGAACATGAGTATTACGGTGCTCAAATCTCTGCCCTCACTATCTCTCCGAATATTGATTATGACGCAGGAACCATTATTGTTGAGGTTTCACCAGGAGAAGAAGGCGATTCACCTAAAGTAGTTATTTCTCCCACGGCGAACGATATACAATTAGTGAATAACGCTCTTACGACTTCACCCTCTCACGGGGAAGGGGAATTACATATCATTCGTCAGCATGGTACCAATACGCTTACAATCAGCGGTACCATTTCGAAGGATGCTCCACCAGAAAAAAAGTGGATTGCGTTATGGAGCCCAGATAGTTACGCCCTACATCTGTTTAAAGATTCCTTAAAAGGACTTGGTATTTACATAAGTGAGGAAGCCTTAAAAAATAAGTCAACTGAAATCAAAACGCTTTTAACTAAACAATCCATGCCTCTTTCTGAATTGCTACTGCCATTTATGAAACTAAGTAATAATGGGCATGCAGAAGTTCTTATAAAAGAAATGGGCAGGAAAGTTAGGGGAGAAGGAAGTTTTTCAGCTGGTCTCGAAGTTGTGAGAACATTTTTAAGAGAAGAAGGATTAGATCCTGATAACATGTGTTTAAGAGATGGTTCTGGTATTTCACAAATGAACTTGATACAGCCGAATCAGCTATCTTTGCTTTTATTCAAACTTCAAAGCAAACCCTGGTTCTCATCATTTATGAACTCACTTCCTGTAGCGGGAATCCCTGATCGGCTAGTGGGAGGGACTTTGCGAGAGCGTCTAAGGGCTACATCAGCAGAAGGCGTTGTTTTTGCTAAAACTGGCTCTCTAATTGGTGTTACTTCTTTATCTGGATATGTTAAAACGAATAATTCGCTCATTTTTTCAATTATTATTAATAAGTTTCTAGATGAAGAAGAAATGGAAAAGATAGAGGATGAACTGATGATCGTATTATCTTCTACCTTTATGTAATGGGGCATTAGTGGTTGGTAGAGTTGAAGGGTTGAAAATCGAAAAAAGAAATTTAACAGATTGAATTGTCGAATCGTGAAGCCGGTCATCTACATGACTGGTATAATAGTAGTAGACATTACTAATACGGAGGCAATTTAAAATAGCCATTCAGTCATAACTTCAAGTCAATCTATCAGCGGTCAAAGCTGTTTATGACGACTTCAAAGTTAGATATTCATAAAGAAAGAGTAGCAAGGGAAGGGGGATTAAATGTTGAAGCGTTTGTATCAATATCTTTTATTTGTATGTGTGATTTTATCCGTTTCAACGATTTGGTATGAATCTCCCTTTCAACAGGCGATCCTCATCGGCACTTGGATCGTCTTTTTTATTGATTATACGGTCTTTCTTTATTTATCTGAAGATCGATGGGAATATATAAAAAAGCATCCATTTGATTTAATAGCGCTAATTCCGCTAGATTCAATCTTTCAAGGAGCTAAGCTTGCGAGACTTTATAGACTATGGCGAATTAAAACAATCGCCAAGCGATTTAGTAATCCCATTCTAGGTAAAGCGATGGGTATGTCTCCTCAAACGTGGTTTTTAACTAGTTTTGTATTTGTTATCGTCTCAACATTTCCATTCTATTTCTATGAACCTGTCGTGGATTCTTTTCAAGATGCAGCGGTTTGGTCATTAGGTTCGATCATTTTTGTTGGACGATTTTCAGTAGAACCAACTTCTTTTGTAGGTAAATTTGTGATTATTTTACTTACAATTGTAGGAATACTTCTTCATGCGCTTATTGTGAGAACTGTATTTCGTTACGTGGATTACCTTCGTAAAAAATGGTCATCCACAGAGGATGACCATTCAAATGAAGCCTAGTAAAACCATTTTACGATGAAGAATGTAAAAATGGAAAGAGCAACTGATACAATTGTAATAATGGCCATTGGCTTTAGTGCTTTATCTTTCAAATCCTTCAGACTAACACTCAATCCTAGGCCTACCATAGCAGCCGTCAAACACCACGTTGTTATTTCGGTTACTACATTTGTTGCAGATTCAGAAAAGGGAATAATGGGTCCTAGGAGATAAGTTCCTGCGAGACTCATTAAGATAAACCCGATTAAAAACCATGGAAAAGCAACTTTTTGTTTTGTGCCCGCGTTTTTGCGTTTCATTAGGTACATGAAAAGAAAACAAACTGGCACGAGGAGAAAGACTCTTCCTAGCTTTGCAAGGAGCCCCATTGCAAGAGCTGTTTCTCCTCCTGGCGCTGCTGCTAATGCAACGTGAGCAACTTCATGTAGTGAAATACCTGACCATACTCCATATTGACTTTCAGTTAATGGAAGGAATGGGCGAAGAATCGTATATCCGATTGAAAATACCGTTCCAAATAGAGCGATAATCCCCACTCCAATTGCCGTATCCTCTTCTTTAGATTCCACGATCGGCGCAATTGCTGCAATGGCTGCAGCTCCACAAATCCCTGTACCAGCACCAAGTAAAAAGGTTATGGATGTATTAGCTTTCATCACTTTAGAAAGCCAAACAGACGATAAGATAGAAAATACGATGATAAGCGCGCCTAATAATAATATGGGTAATCCATCTTGAAGAATCAGGCTTACATTTAGTTTAATTCCATATAAAATGATGGCGAACCTAAGTATTTTTTTAGATGAAAAAGTGATTCCTCTTCTTAACCATTCGGGATACCCGGCTACTTGCCGATAAACGATTGCGATCAGAATGGCTGATGCGAGTTGTCCTGTAAGACTAAAGCCTGGCACCATAGCAAGGAAATAACCTAATAGTGCAATAAAAAAGGTAAATGCTATGCCGAGGAAAAATCGCATCTTCTCAGGTATAGTTTGTTGTTGTCTTAAAGTATTAATCATCATGTCCCCCCCGTTTCTCTTTCTTTAGTCTACTTCAGCTATTGCTATAAGTGAAATAATTAAATAGAATATGTACTATAAGTATTAACTTATAGTAAGGGGTGATGACGTGGATCAGCAGTTACACGTTTTCGTTACAGTCGTAGAAAAACGCAATTTCTCTCGAGCGGCAGAGGAGTTACACATGACTCAACCTGCGGTTAGTCAATATATCAAAAGCCTGGAAGAGGCGCTTGGTACTAAACTGTTAGAAAGAAACAACCGATCTGTGGAAATGAACAAGGCAGGAGAAATTGTCTACCACCATGCGAAAGAATTCTTAAATCTTTATTCAAAGATGACGTATCTTTTGGATGACCTAACAAACCGAGCGAGTGGGAAAATTACAATTGGTGCAAGTTATACATACGGTGAATATGTCCTTCCACATGTGATTGCAGCTATTAGAGAAAAATACCCATTAATTACACCATCTATAACGATTGGGAATTCAAGAGAAATTGGTGATCTTGTCTACTCACACCAACTTGATGTTGGCATCATAGAAGGTGACTATCCTGCTAGGGACATGCAAGTGGATAGCTTCACTGAGGATGAAATGGTTATCGTAGCATCACCAACACATCATCAAGTGAACAGTGGAAAGACACTTGAACAAGAGATGTGGGTTGTGAGGGAGGAAGGGTCTGGGACGAGAGAAGCTACAGAGAAGATGTGGAAGCAGCTCAATATAGAGCCTACTCAAAAACTAGCCTTTGGGAGTACGCAGTTAATTAAAGAATCTGTCGAAGCTGGAATTGGTATAAGTATCTTATCGAAGTGGACAATACGGAAAGAGTTAGAACTTGGTACATTACAAATTCTGGAAATACCGAATTTCACCTATTCAAGGACGTTTTCAATTTTGATGCGCTCTCCCTTTCAAACAAAAGTACTTGAAGTTTTTCTAGACTATGTTCATTCTCATCATAGAACGTAGCACATATGTAGAGAGTTTTTCGTTAGCGTGATATAGTTAGGGAATTGAAAAAGGAACGGATAAAAGGAAGCGATGTAAGATGAAAGAATTAATTGATGAATGGCAATTAGCGCTTCGCGCTGAAATTGCACACCTTAAAAAATTTGGTAGCAGACCAATTAGAGTTGTCAATGGAAGGCTGCTGTCTTCAGGTGACGATTTTAGGTATTACTTTGATGCACGTACCCCAATTCAAATCCCAACTGGATCAAAGGTTCGGCTTGAGATGAAACATATTAAGCGCGAAGGCAGGGTACTGTCTTCAGAAGGAAAGAATGTCATTCTAGCTCTTGAAGCTGGTTTAGGAGAGCGAATTGGAGAGGCAGATCTCTATCATGACCCATGGGAACTGCTAGATGAACTGCATGAGCGTCTTGAAGAAATAAAAAAAAGCAAAAGAAGGTTAGCTAGGGTTAATCGAGTAATGAATCCTCCCAATTCTGTGAAGCATCCTGATGATAAGATCAAAAGCCGGCTTCATGAGCTGATTCTACGAACCAAATATAACCCAGTGACGTACGTGTGGGGACCTCCAGGGACTGGGAAAACCCATAATCTAGCAAGAGCCGCTGCAAATCACTTTTTCAAAGGAAATAGCGTCCTGATCTTATCTCATAGTAATCAAGCTGTTGATGTATTAATGCGGGAAACAGCCTCATTTGCTGAAAATAGAGAGAAATTTGAAGAAGGAAAAATTGTGCGGTATGGACAACAGCGCGATGTTTCATCAAATCTGCCGCTTTTTACAGATCAATTGCTTATGACGAAGCATCCAGACCTTGCCAACGAGAAAGAGAGTATTCTTGATGAACGAAAAAAACTGAAGGAGGACTTATCTAATTCCTTTAGTAAACGCGATTCTGATCAGTTATTAAAGCTTGAATCAAAATTAGGAAATGTTTTAGAGCAGATTCGTCGGAAAGAAACTCAGTTTGTAAAAGAAGCAACGATTATAGGCACAACACTAACAAAAGCCGCTATTGATGAGAATATCTATCGGAAGAGGGTAGATGTAGTGATCATCGATGAAGCGAGTATGGCCTATGTGCCCCAGGCAGCATTTGCTGCTTCACTTGGAAAACGCGTTGTTATATGTGGCGATTTTAAACAGCTACCTCCTATAGCGTCTGCACGGCACCCGCTTGTTTCAAAATGGTTAAGAGAAGACGTATTTCACTGTTCGGGAATTGTTGAAACTGTCGAAACCGGTAAACTTCATCCTCAACTCTTTCTGTTAAATGAACAAAGACGAATGCACCCGGTTATTTCAGACTTTACAAACAATAAAATTTATCATTCACTTGTAACAGATCATCCGAAAACTGCCGTACTTAGAGCACCGATATCAGACCAAGCTCCTTTTAAAGGTATGGCATCTGCTCTAATTGACACAAGTCATACTGGCTATTTTTGTATGACGGGACATTCATCGAAGTCACGAATGAATTTATGGCAGCTTTTTCTAGCTTTTCAGGCAATTTACGAAGCGTTACAAGCGGGGATGTCATCAATTGGTTATGTTACCCCTTATCGCGCTCAAGCGAAGATGATGAATTTATTAATAGACGATCTTTTAAAACATTCTTTTGTTGAGGCTGACATTCTCTCAGCCACGGTTCATCGTTTTCAAGGAAGTGAGCGAGATATGATGGTGTTTGATACAGTAGATGGAGAACCAGAATCACGTCCTGGCATGTTATTGAGTGGTCACAATAGTGAAAGACTGATCAATGTTGCGATGACGAGAACGAAGGGGAAATTTATACAAATTAGCAATGTTGATTATATACAAAAACGGATGTCTCCATCAAAAACACTACGACAATTAGTTGATCATCAGCTATTAAAAAAAGAGAGAATTTCTCCTACGCATATAGGAAAGTGGGTAAAGAATCAGCATCCCAAATTGAAGTGGCACCACGCACTGAATACTGACATGATTTTTCAAGATATTCAAACTGCGGAAGAAATCGTTATTTCAATTCCTAAGGGAACAAGGTTAACAGCCGAGTGGGTGAACGTATTAAAAAAAGCAAAAGGTAAGCTGTCCATTATTTCACCAGAGATCGTTCAGTCAGTCCCGATTGCTCACCATGTCGACCATAGTCTGGCATTCCCATTTATAGCGCTTGATCAAAATGTGCTTTGGCTTGGTGTTCCATTTGAAGGGATGAAAGATGTCCTTCCACCCGCAGTTGCCTTGAGACTTGAGTCTACACTTTTTACTGGAGAAATATTGAATCAAATTGTTCCCCGAGATTAATAGAATAATGTTCCTTCTACTTTTCTTCGTTTACGTTACTGTGATAAAGTTACAGGGAATAACGATATGAAAAGAAAGCTGGTGACTTATGGGGATTCAAAAACTGGAACATGTCGGGGTACAAGTAAGAAATATTGAAGCTTCGAAAGGTTTCTATCAAGGGATTATTGGATTAGAGTTACTTGATGAATTCGATCATCCTGATGGTGATAAAAAGCTAGCCTTTCTTGGTTTAAACGGGCAAATTTTAGTAGAGCTAATAGAAGGTTATAATCCTGATTTACCCGCAGAAGGAAAAGTTCATCACATTGCCTTTACTGTTGAAAATATCGAACAAGAACGCACTCGTCTTCATGACCTTGGTGTAACGTTTATCGATGAAGAAATCAATACATTACCAAACGGTGCAAAATATTTGTTCTTCGCAGGACCTGATGGAGAATGGCTTGAATTCTTTGAATCTGCTACTTATTAACTACGAGTGAAATGACTAAAAACCAGCGTCCCATTCAGAAGGATGCTGGTTTTTTCTGTTCAAGAGCTCCAATCCATTCGTTTCTGACCGCTCGTCTTCGCTTTTCGTTGTCTAGCTGCGACTCGCAGAAACTACTGGATTTCGCTCTTTCACAAAACACAGAAGGCGTGTTTCTGTTCAAGAGCTCCAATCCATTCGTTTCTGACCGCTAGTCTTCGCTTTTCATTGTCTGAGCAGAAAACTCTTAATCAAAACAGTGATGTTGTAAGATGGTAGAGAACTTATGTGAGAGAAAGAAGGAATATGTATGGCGAAACAGCAGGGTCTTCAAAAAGAGAAGATCTGGACGCGGGACTTTATTTTTATATGTATGGCAAACTTTTTTATTTTTGCAGGATTCCAAATGACCCTCCCAACGCTGCCTTTATTTGTGAATGAACTTGGTGGGAGCGACCAGCTTATCGGTTTTGTTGTTGGTATTTTCACATTATCTGCTTTGCTTATACGACCGTGGAGCGGTCATGTATTAGAGTCACTCGGAAGAAGAATTATCTTTTTAATTGGCTTAATCGTTTTTGTCATTTCCGTTGGCTCTTATGCGTTTACAGGAAGTTTGATTCTTTTGTTTCTTATGAGAGTAGTACAAGGCCTTGGCTGGGGAATGTCTACAACCGCGGTTGGTACAATTGCAACTGACTTGATTCCTCAAAAGCGAAGGGGAGAAGGCATGGGTTATTTTGGCCTTGCTGGGAATTTAGCGATGGCATTTGGACCAGCTCTCGGTTTATTCTTAATCGCTCTTTCTGGATTTCAAACGATGTTTTTGATTGCCGCTTCTGCCGGTTTACTTTCATTCATCATCGCTGCCTTTATTCGCTATAAACCTGCAAATAAAACACCGATTGAAAAAAAGAAATGGGATATATTTGAGAAGACAGCTTTAATGCCTTCTATTCTTCTTTTCTTTATTACAATGGTCTTTGGAGGAATCGCTACTTTTCTTCCGTTGTATGCAGAACAGCTAGGAATTGATGGAATTGAATGGTACTTTGTCGTATTTGCTGTTTCGCTTATGCTCGTACGTGCTTTCGCTGGACAAATCTATGATCGAAAAGGTCATAAAGCTATATTTCTTCCAGGTGCATTTTTGATTTTACTGGCTATGGTAGATCTAACTTTATTAGCCAATCAATTTATGCTCATTCTTGCGGCTGTGTTATTTGGCATAGGATTTGGCTCCGTTCAACCTGCTCTTCAAGCATGGGCTGTTAATGAAGCACCGCTTCACAGAAAAGGTATGGCTAACGCAACCTTTTTCTCCTTCTTCGATTTAGGTGTAGGACTTGGTGCGATGTTTTTCGGTCTAATTGCTTCTACTTTTGGATATGCTGATATTTATTTAACAGCTGGAATATCTGTCATCATTTCTATGGTGATCTACGTCATTTACTTAAAAAGAAGTGCAGCTGTTCATAAACATAGTGAAGCTGTTCAATGGAAGTAAGATTAAATAAGGAACACGTCTGTGTTCCTTATTTTGCTATCGACTAGCCGGAATGATCAAGTCTTTGTTTACTTCAGTTAGGTCTCGACAACCTGATAAGGCCATCGTTAGATCAAAATCTGCAACAAGGTTGGAAAGCACTTGTTTCACACCATTTTCACCACCAACCGCAAGGGCGTACATACATGGTCTGCCGACAAGCACCGCTTCGGCACCAAGCGCGATGGCTTTAAATACATCTGCTCCTCTTCTAATCCCGCTATCCATTAATACCGGAATGTGATTCTCAACAGCTTCAACAATAGCCGGAAGTGCATCCAGTGCTGCGATCGCACCATCCACTTGTCGTCCACCGTGATTCGGAACGATAATTCCATCTGCTCCATATTTAATCGCAAGCTTAGCATCATCTGGATGAAGAATTCCTTTTAAAATGATAGGAAGAGATGTGTATTTTTTGAGTTCTGCTAAATCCTCCCATGTTAATCCTGCATTCCCAAAAACGTTTGTCCAGTGCATAATCGCACCCATAGCGTCTTTTTCAGGCGGAACGTGAAGTCCTGCTCGAAAGGCAGGGTCAGTTAAATAGTTGCCAATACCTTCTCCAATAAGAAAAGGCAAGTAGACATTTTGAAGATCTAATTCTCGCCAGGCCATCATTGGTGTATCAAGCGTTACAACAATCGCAGAATATCCAGCATGCTCTGCTCGCTGAACAAAGCTTTTGGCAATCTCAGGATCGCGACTCCAGTAGAGCTGAAACCATTTTGGCGCATCGCCCATCGCGTCAGCAATCTCTTCCATAGAATGACTTGATGCTGAGCTTGCAATGTAAGGTATTCCCATTGAAGCTGCAGCTCTAGCAGAAGCAAGCTCACCTTCTTGGTGGATAATCGATTGAACTCCTACTGGAGCAACCATTATTGGAGAAGGGAGCATCTGACCGAATAAACCTACCTTTAAATTTCGTTCTTCAACGTGACGGAAAACGCGAGGAACTATGTTCCAACGTTTAAAGGCGTCTCGATTCGAATTTTTCGTATCTTCAGCACCAGACCCTCCAGCCACATAATCATAAGGACCATCCTCTAGTACTTCTCTCGCTCTTTTTTCCCAATCTTCATATCTTGTTGGAAGGCGATCAGGATCAGGCGCATGCATCTGCTTATATATGCCAAACTGTATCTTATTACCAATATTACCCATGATAACGACTCCTTTAACAATATGATTAAGTGAATCTTCTTTTCTTTCAAGCCAATTCCTTCTTAAAAAGGAAAAGTTTATTAAAGTTAAAGGCTTAATAGGAGGATTTCGCTCATTAGTTTCGAAATAGTAGATTGGCACTAAATTCGTTCATTACGAACATAATGGGGGACAATCATGAAGCTTTCGATCATACATACGAACGATATTCATAGTCATTTTGAGAATTTCGCAAAAGCGACATCACTTATTAGGGATTACGCAGATGACCACACACTAATTTTGGATGGTGGTGACTTTGCTGATTTTAAAAGTATAGAGCTTCAAGGAACGCAGGGGATCGCGGCCGTGAAGATGCTTCAATCTGCCGGTTATGATGCGATTACGATTGGAAATAATGAACTGTTTAATGGAAATGAAACGCTAGAGCATATGGCGGTACATAGCCCTGTTCCTTTCATTAGTTGTAATCTTCTTAAAGCAAACGGTGCGTCATTCAAAGGGGTATTTAGTAGTACGATCATACAAAAGCAAGGGATACGTATTTTGATTACAGGTGCTTCACCGGATTTGCAGGAATTTAATGATTTGATGGGTTTTCAAATTTTAGATTACATAGAAGCGATTCAGAAAGAGATAGAAAGCCAAAAAGGAAACTATGATATTTGTATTGTGCTAAACCATGTTGGCACTGAAGGTGATATTGAACTTGCCGATGCAATTGATGAGATTGATTTGATTCTTTCCGCACATGACCACGTTCTCTACGATGAAGCTAAAGTAGTGAATGGCACCATTCTGAACTCAGCTGGTATGTACGGGGAACATATTGGTATTGTAGAAATAGAGGTTACAGAGGATGGTTTAACCTTATTAGCCTCCAGAGCGATCTCAACAGCAAAAGCGGTAGAGGATGAAGAGATTAAAGATATTTTACTTTCAAGTAAGAAAGAAGCGATCGACAATTTGAGTAAACCACTTTTCACAGTTAGTAAAACGCTCTGGCATGATGTACTTGAAGAAAACCCTATGGCGAATTTAATTGCGGACGGTTTAAAAGATCGCTTTGAATGTGACCTCGGACTAATTAACAGCGGCATCACTAATGGGGGAATCGTTGATTTTGTGTCTAATAAAAAGCTCATTGAAATATGTCCTTCACCATTAAATCCGACTTATTTTGAAATTCAGGGAAAGCACTTATATGCTGCTCTTGAAAGCTCGTTAGATAGTTCGGTTTGTATGTCAGATGGCAGGGGGCCAGGCTTCCGAGGTAAATATGTTGGGCGACTTCATGTATCAGGTGCAGTGATCCAACATGATCAAAAGAAAATACATTCTATTACGATTAATAATGAGGTGTTAGATCCAGAAAAGTGGTATCGAATTGCCTCTTCTGATTATTTGTTAAGGGGCTCTGGGTATCCGGACTTAGCATTTAACCGGAACTTCTCCTATCAATCTGATGAAATAAAAGATGTGATAAGAGAATATGCCGAAGATCAAACCTTCGTAGAAAATGCATTTAAAAAGCGCTGGGTGGTTCCAAATGGAGTAACGTTAGACGTTCATTAATGAACTCACTTATAATAGAACATAAATCTTTTCCTAATAAAGAGATTACTAAATGGTCAACTTAAATGGTTTTTTTGATAAATAACAGAATATGTTTTGAACAAATGGGGAGCGCTTGCTTAATAAAAAGTAAGCGCTCTAAGTCGTTTTAGGGCAGTAGATGGGAAGAGTGAGCATATGTTCATCATCGTATTCAATACGAATCGCTCACCATGATCAAGAGATTTTTCACAAAATGTTCACTTACGTAAAAAAATTGAAATGACTATACTATTCACTATGCTTGAAAGAAGGGAGGAGTATTTTTCAAAAACGAAGTAGAAGAGTGAAATTCTGGCCTAATGATGTACTTTGGGATCGTAGATCGTATGCAGGGAAACATTTTATAATTTATCTATGAACAAGCTAATTTGAGAAAGGGCTCTTATGGTAGGGCTCCTGAATCTAATGATTTACCTTATTCTAGAAAATTTTAGTGGTAGCTCCAATTGCGATGAAGACCACGTACGGTAATACATACATATGTTCATAATTAGGAATCAGAGGAATAATGTGGACTACCCTAATATCTTTGGGGGCGCAATGTAAAGATGCACACGTTTAAAGGAGGTATTTGATATGTCAAATGCTAAGGTGAAGAAAATAGTGATCGTTGGCGGAGGAATTGGTGGACTATCAGCTGCTATTGCTCTAGGTGAGATAGGAATTGAAACAGAGATTATTGAACTAAAACAAAAATGGGAAGTATATGGCGTTGGAATATTTCAACCACCGAATGCACTTAGAGCTTTAAATGAACTAGGAGTAGCAAATACATGTATGGAATGGGGCTATAGCTTTGATGGAATGGAATATTGTGATGCGGAAGGGAACCGATTTGCAGAACCTCAATCTCCAAAAATTGATGGGTATCCTGGGCTAAATATTATTTCTCGAAGGACGTTGCACTCCATTTTATATGAGAAAGCAAAGTCTGTAGGAACAAAATTTAGGATGGGAACAACTATAGTAGATATTCATCAAGGTGATGACCAAGCTCAAGTAAAATTAACCGATGGATCTATGCTCACAGCGGATTTAGTTATTGGTTCAGATGGTCAGAATTCTAAAGTGAGAAATTTGATGTTTGGAAAGGTTGAACAAGAATATCTCGGGCAAGCGGTATGGCGTTATACGTTACCTCGGATGGAAGACATAACAAGAAGTACTTTGTATTACGGTCCGAATGCAAAGGCAGGTTTGGTTCCAATGTCTGAAGATGAAATGTATCTGCTGTTAACAACTTCTGAACCCGGAAATCCAAGAATGCCAGAAGATCAGTTAGATCAAATTTTACGTAACAGATTGGGGGATTTTGGTGGAAAAATAGCTGAAGTTAGAGAGCAAATTGTAGATCCTAAAGAAGTCGTTTACCGTCCGGTTTTTAGTTATTTATTACCGTCTCCTTGGTATCAAGGTCGAGTATTGTTAATAGGAGATGCTGCCCACTCCACCGCCCCACATCTTGGACAAGGTGCGTCTCTTGCAATTGAGGATGCTGTTGTTCTAACTGAACTTATTCAA
The DNA here is from genome assembly GCF_056173695.1 of Anaerobacillus sp. 63XJN7_5_ISO-PGPR-S23-430. Classification (NCBI taxonomy): domain Bacteria; kingdom Bacillati; phylum Bacillota; class Bacilli; order Caryophanales; family Bacillaceae; genus Anaerobacillus; species Anaerobacillus sp. 63XJN7_5_ISO-PGPR-S23-430. Next base: position 2,153,774 of record NZ_CM149686.1, read on the forward strand.
CAAGGACTAAATGTGACTCAATTGTTAAAAGCATTTAATGACAGACGTTATGAAAGGTGTCGTATGCTTGTTGAAAGCTCGAATCAACTTGTTAAGTGGGAGTTTTTAGAGTGGGAAGGAAAAATGCCTGATGATGTTAGTGTTCCTAGATTTGTTTATGAAACGTTAGCAAATATGAATGAAGCTATATGATCCGGGCAACTCTATGAAAAAAGCGGAAAGACTTATGCATCTATAAGGAGAACTACTTTTATATGAAAAATAGATTGGAATATTTCAACCGATCATAAGAGAAAAATTTTATTATTTCATAACATCATAAATGTTGAAGTTCGAGCTTTATTAATCAGGCGTAATTTCGTACTAAGAAATTACGCCTTTTCTATGTAGAAATGGTTAAGTAAGTGGGGGAATTTCAATAGAAACTAAATAGCGGGGTTTATTTATACTTTTTGAAGATTAAATGGTTTGCGATTGTTACCAATAACTCTCTGGGTAAATAGGAGTGAGTGCTTTCGGATTGCACAATTGTCCTAATTGTTGTACATTTGTGCAAAGGGGAGAATGCGATGGAGGAAAGAAAGGAAATTAATACGCTATATCAAGTTGCAGAAATGTACTACGAGCAAGATATGACGCAAAGTGAAATAGCGAAAGAACTCGGGATCTATCGAACAACCATTAGTAGAATGTTGAAGAAGATAAGAGAAAAAGAAATCGTACAAATCCGTATCAATTATGATGTCTTCAAAGATGTTACCATCGGGAGAAAACTAAAAGAACAGTATCAACTGAAAGAAGTCATTCTCATCCCCGAGAAAAAAGGTGCCTCTAGTGACCAAAATTTGAAGGCTATGGGGCAAGCATGTGCAAAGTTCTTAGATGGAGTAGTCAAAACTGATGATGTTATAGGATTTTCATGGGGAACATCTCTTGCCGCCGTTGCAGAGGAATTGAATCCTCAAAGAACTCAAGAAGGAATCATGTGTGTCCCGCTTATAGGTGGACCGGACGGTAAACTAGAAAGTCGTTATCATGCTAACACCATCGTTTATGAAATAGCTAAAAAGTGGAAAGGAAATTCTAAATTAGTTGATGTTCCCGCAATCGTTCAATCAGAAGCGTTAAAAGAAGCGTTGATGGATTCTGAACACTTTCGTGAGGTTGAGGATTTATGGGGAAAGTTGACAATTGCCATTGTAGGTATTGGGTCCCCACTAATCAGCGACGGTCCAAACTGGCTCGCTTTTTATGGAGAAAGATTCCAGGGTGAAATGGAAAAGAGTAAAGTAGCAGGGGACATTTGCTCAAATTTCTTTGACAAATCCGGAAAGACTCTAGATACGAGACTCTCAAATCGCACAATTTCAGTTGATATGAATGATCTTCATAAGGCAAGGTACACCATTGGAGTAGCTGAATCTAAGGAAAAGGTTGAAGCAATCCGCGCCGCGCTAGTATCTGGTCACCTTAATGTTCTTGTCACAACGGAAGAGACGGCAAGTGAGTTATTGAATGATGAGCTAGGTTAAACATGAACATTAAGCTGAACTCGAATTTAAGCTTTATGACATGATTTTACGACGGGATCACTTAGAAAAATCGCCTCATCTAAAAGTATATTTGTATGAGCAAAACGAGGTGTACCTTCATAACAGTTAACTTCAGCTATTGGACAAGCCTATTTATTCTTAAAAAATTATCAGTTTGAAGAAAGGTTAATAAGATTGGAAGCGGCTAGATGTATCTTTATTTACCCCTATTGTAACTAACGTGTTCATACTGTCGAAACAAGAGTTAGAAAAATCACGTTAAAAGGAGAGGTTTGAAATGAAGCAAGTGAATTGGGGAATTGTTGGACCAGGAGGGATTGCTACAGATTTTGCACAGGCGATTAATGAGGTTAATGGGCAAATCTTTGGGGTCTGGGGAAGAAATGTAGAAAAAGCTAGGGAATTCGCTGATCGTTATGGAGTAGAGCACGTATATGAGAAAACGGAAGATATGTTTAAGGATGATCGCATTGATATCGTATATGTAGCAACTCCACACAGTATTCACTATTCTTTCATCATTGATGCTTTGGATTCTGGAAAGCATGTTCTATGTGAGAAGGCAATCACAATGAACGGTGAACAGCTGCAAGAAATTATTAATTTAGCAGAGTCCAAGAAACTAATCGTAGCGGAAGCGATGACGATTTATCATATGCCTCTATACAAGAAGTTAAAAGACATTATCCAAGAAGGTAAAATTGGAAAAGTCAATATGGTCAATGTGACCTTCGGTAGTTGCAAGGAAGATGATCCAACCAATCGTTTTTTCAATCCAGACCTTGCTGGTGGTGGGATGTTGGACATTGGTACTTATGCTCTTTCATTCACAAGGTTTTTCCTATCCAGTCAGCCAACGGAACTTCATACAACTGTTAAGAAATATGAGACAGGGGTAGACGAACAATCCGGAATTGTGTTGAAAAATGATCAGGATGAAATGGCAGTTGTCTCATTGGCGATGAGGGCTAAGATGCCTAAGCGAGGAATCGTAGCTGGAGATGAAGGGTTCATCACAGTAGATAATTTTCCAAGAGCTGATAAAGCAACAATTACATATACATCTGATGGTTCTGTAGAAACAATTGAAGCTGGAGAAGAAAGAAGAGCCCTTATGTATGAAGTGCAGGCAATGAATGACCTGATTTTGAATAACAAAGAGAATTGGACCTTACCACTTTCACGTCAGGTAATGTATTTAATGGATGAGGCCCGTCAGAAGTGGGATCTTACGTATCATTTCGAATAAAAAATACTTTTACAGTTCTAATGTGTGACATGATTCAATTCTATTCTTAGGTTTCTTAAATCTGCTCAATTCAAGGAAGGAGAGAATAAGATGTATAGAGGTATTGACCATATAGGGATGACCGTACCAAATATAGAAGTAGCAACTAATTTTTTCCGGGAAGCTTTTGACGCTAAAGTTTGTTATGATGTGCAGCGACCCGAACATGATCCGATGAAAGGAGAAGAAGTAGAGAAACAATTGGGGTTACCATCTGGAAAAATAATTATTCATATGCGTCTATTGAGAATCGGTGAGGGACCAACTATTGAACTTTTTCAGCTAGGAACAAAAGCAGACAAGGATCCAGCGAAAATATCTGATTTGGGTCTACATCATTTTGCTTTATATGTTGACGATATTAAAGAATCTTCTAAACGTTTCGAAGCTGCAGGTGGCTCTCTTTTGTCGGAACCCCACCCACTGGCTGGAGTGGAAGATGGACCACGTAATAGTGGAGTATATGGGACAACCCCTTGGGGAAGTTTGATAGAATTAATAAAGTATCCTGATGGTATTGATTACCCGAGTGAAAGTGAAGCAAAGAGATGGAGCCCTCCAAAGCACTAGAAATTGATCCTGTTCTTTATTGAACTTTTGAATGGAACAAGTTATGTTTCCTATGTAAACAACACTTCAGATTTAAGTCAGCATTTATGCTGACTTTTTTTATAGTTTAAGCATGGAAAAGGGTTTTGCAAAAAAAGCGACTCACACCAACAAGAAAGCGAAAAATCTCCTCTGCAATCTGATGTGCAATTGTAATGAACAATTTAGTAGAAGGACTATGTTTTCAATCTACATAATATCAATATTTTAAACTATTATATTATTAAAAGGAGAGGGTAAATTTGATACACCACATCGAGCTGTATGTATCAGATCTGAAAGAAAGCACAGAATTTTGGGGATGGTTATTAAAAGAACTTGGTTATACACCATTTCAAAATTGGAAAAAAGGGAGAAGCTGGAGAGATAAAGAAAGCTATATCGTATTTGTGCAAGTTGAGGAGAAATACAAAGAAGTGGGATATCATCGTAAACGGATTGGTATAAATCATCTCGCATTTCGTGCTCATTCAAAAGAGCAGGTAGAAAATATTCGATTAATGCTCGTACAAAAACAAACTTCTATTTTATATAACGAGCTATATCCTCATGCGGGAGGCATTAATCATTATGCGCTTTATTTTGAAGATCCAGATCGAATAAAGGTAGAAATTGTATCACCTAACATATAATAAATTTCAATTACCGTACTGTATACACAAAATTTAAAAATAATAGTCTTTAAAATTATTGCAAATCACGAGCGACGTCAATACAAAAAACAGGCCAATTTGGCCTGTTTTCTTTATCCCTTATAAGTCTTTCCAATATACTGAACGATCTTACGTAACTCTGTAACAGTAGGACGACCAAATGGACTTGTTTGTCTTTGTTGATAAAGCAATTCGCCCTTATCATCAATAAGGAAGTAGGCTGGCTCACCATGAGCGCCATGATCTTCATATGGATCATCTTCTCTATGATAGTGAACATCATATGCTTCAAGTGCTTTTAAATCCTCATCAGCTAATACTGGAAAAGAAAGATTCTTTTCTTCAGCCATTGCTTTTAAATCATCAAATTTATCAGTTGATATAGTTGTAATATGAACATTTTTCCCTTCAAAGAAACCAGTACTTTCTTCTAGACTTTCAAGATCACTCACACAAACGGGGCACCAGGAACCTCTAAAGAAAATGACGAGGTGCCATCCACCTTTTTCTTTACGGTATGATTCAAAAGAATATTCTTCGCCGTTTACTGCAGGAAGTGAAAAATTAGGGACTGCGTCTTTCAATGCAAATTTAGACAAAACTATTTCCTCCTTTGAATAATAACAATCTCCTTATAATGTAAGGCAGTTGTTATGATACTCTAATTCAGAAATAAATGATGTAAGATACCTTACTCTATTTTGAGACTGAATAATTGACAAAGATAATTGTCGTTATAGCCTTTTTATTGGGAATAAAAACGAATTGGCTATCATACGTTCAGAACAAACTAATTGCACGTATTCCAACACAATGATACAAAACATATATTGTGTATCATTGTGAAAATGAATGAAAGCTTATTTTTAGGGGTTTTTCTCTTTTCGAACGGAACGAAGAAAGGTATAATGATACATATTAACCAAATGTTTATCATTAACGATACATATTGAATAGAGAAAGAAGGATGCCCTCATGAACACGGTTCAGCCGATTCGTGATCCTCAGAAGATCAAATTAGTAAAAAAACATCTACGAAAGCGAAATTCTAGAGACTGGTTTTTATTTAATATGGGAATTAATACCGGTCTGCGGATTAGTGATTTACTTCCATTACGTGTGGGGGACGTTCGAAATCAAACACACATTATTATTAAGGAGAAAAAAACAGGGAAAGCCAAACGATTTCCGATCAACTATTCTCTTAAGGAACTCATTGAGTCGTATACGTTTGATATGGAAGAACGTGATTTTTTATTTCCATCGAATAAAACCGATTTACCGATTCAAAGAGGACAAGCGTACAAAATATTAAATCAGGCTGCAGCGGAAGTAGGACTTTCCGAAATTGGAACACATACTATGCGTAAGACGTTTGGTTATTTTTACTATAAACAAACAAAGGATGTTGCAATGCTTCAGAAGATCTTTGGACATTCTGCACCATCGATTACATTAAGGTATATTGGAATTGAGCAGGAGCAAATGGATGAATCATTGTTCAACTTTAGTTTATAAGTGAAGCAATGATAGACATGTTATAATTTATAAAAGAGGGGGGAGGAGTTGAAGGTATAAATATAGTTTTGCTTTAAGAAAAACTTCTTGATGCTGCAAAAGCATATTAATGAAGAAACTCATTTGAATTACTGTTTTTGTAACCGATTACAAACAAGAAGGAGGTTATCCCTTTGGATAAAAAAGATCACGTTGATCCTACCGAATCATCTATACATACGGATTTTAAAAACAATATGACTTACGGAGAATACTTAAGTCTCGATCAAATACTCTCTGGGCAAAATAGACTTTCAGACCATCATGACGAAATGCTCTTTATCATCATTCATCAGGTTAGTGAATTGTGGATGAAGTTAATTTTGCATGAACTTAAAGGAGCCATTGAAGCAATTGAAAATAATGAACTTTCGTCTGCCTTTAAAATGCTTGCACGTGTTTCAAAGACCCAAACCCAAATTATTCAGGCTTGGGATGTTCTTTCAACATTAACCCCTTCAGAATATATGGAGTTTCGGGATTCGCTCGGACAAGCATCTGGTTTTCAATCTTATCAATACCGCATGATCGAATTTTCATTAGGATACAAAACATCACACGTGCTTAAAATCTATGAAAAGGATGAAGAACTTCACGCACAACTGAAGAATGCTTATCAAAAACCCGGCATTTATGATGTCGCCATTAAAGCTCTATCCAGGGCAGGTTTACCGATAGATCAGGAAGTTCTTCAGCGCGATGTAACCAAAACTTATGAGAAGAATGATTCTGTGCTGCAGGCATGGCTGACGGTATACCGGAATGTCGATACATACTGGGATCTTTATGAGCTTGCCGAAAAGCTCGTCGATATTGAAGATTGGCTGCAGCAATGGAGATTCCGTCATATGAAAACCGTTGAAAGGATTATTGGCTTTAAGCAGGGTACAGGAGGCTCATCAGGGGTCGGTTATTTAAAGAAAGTACTTGATCACCGTTTCTTCCCAGAGCTCTGGGATATTCGAACTGCTCTATAGGTGATTATAATATCATTATGTAAACTTATGTGAAAAACGCTCTCATTTGGGAGCGTTTTTTTATATGAGTAGTTCATTTAGTTTTGCATCACTTTCTAGGAAAGAGAGCGCCTTCCTTTGAAAATCTTCATCATGAAGGTACGTATATCGATGGGGCTTAACAGAAGGAGCCTTTAAAATAGCTTCAGCCAGGTCAGATTTCTGCATACGTTCTTTCTTAAGGTAATCAAAGAAACCAGTACGTTCAAATACTTTTCTCATCCGTATCGCTCTGTGGTTCTGCACATTAGCCATAATATAAGTTGCGATTCCGACCTGTATGCCGTGCATGTGCGGATTTGATAATTGTTTATCGAGCGCATGGGAAATTAAATGCTCTGAACCACTAATTGGTGCGCTATTGCCGCTAATAACCGTTGCCACACCGCCCATTGTTAACGAGCTTACAAGTTCTTTAATAAAGATCGGATTTTGAATATCTGACATCGGCGTTCGAATGAAACTGTTAACAGCCTTCTTACTTAGCATCGCTGCAAAGGCATTTACGTGCCCTTTCCCATTCTTTTCTTCAAATTCCCAATCATAAAGAGCCGTTATATTACTCATTAGATCACCAACTCCTGCAAGCAAGAAGTGAGAAGGGGCTTGTTTAATCACTTCGAGGTCAGCAATGATCCCATAAGGTACCTGTGCAGGAACAGTAGTTTTTTTGTGATTCACAATAAGAGAGCAGTTGCTACTAGCAAAACCATCATTTGAGGCAGAAGTCGGCATGCTTATAAACGGTAGTTTTCTAGAGAACGAAATATATTTCCCATAATCTATAACCATACCACCGCCCATAGCAATCACAACATCATAAGAATCAAGGGAAAATGCATACCCGATCAGATCATGAATGGTTTTCCCAGGTTCCATCTTTTGAAGATCGATGGAGACATATTTCATATTCTCCTGAAAGGACTCGCCATAAGTCTCATATGTAAATTCATCGAATAAAAATAGGGCATGATGAAAGCCGTGCTTTTGGAGAATCATATCAAGCTGATGGCGGATACCAGAACGAATCTCCAAAATGGCAGGGATCGGAATATTCGTTAATGGATGCATGGTCAAATCCTTCCTTTCTCATGCAGGAAATCTTCAATCTGTTGAAACGATTCAATAGCTACGAATGGCACGTTATTTTCTTTTAGTAGTTCTTGCAGTGCGTCTTTAGCAAAAGTAAGATCAGCAACTTTGGCTGGATGAGAATCTGGTTCGCTATCACCAGCAAAATAAACCACTTCATACTTTTCTTTCAGATCAGAAATCACTTTTGATTTATCAATACCATATCTTCTCGAATAATGTTTATGATTCTCATCAATCGACAAATGGACATTTTTATTCTCGTAATAGCCTTTGTTCGAGAAAACAGGAACATTCTGAATCCCATAATGATTCAAAATGTGGTGAATGTAATAATCTGTCCCAGCACTTAAAATGTAGAAATCCCCGCCGTTTTCTTGTACTTTCTTAATAAAGGAAGGAACATGCTCATCAATCGGTAAGGAGAGGATATCTTGAATAATTTGCTCCTCGTGCTGATCAATGGATTGAAATACCTGCCTTAGAAAATCAATATCTTGCATTTCCCCAGCTTTCCACTTCTTATACAACCCTTTACCTTCAGGATAATAAGTTTCAATCACAAGCCAGTAGAAATCTTTTTTTGAAATGGTTCCGTCAAAATCAGATACAAATGCCCACTTTTTCATTGATATTTCCTCCTTCATATAGTCGTTGATCTATTAAAATTGTAGCATGCTTTCATATTCAAAAGAAATCTGATTCTTTTAGAACAATAACGTACAGCCGCACTAAATTGTGTTAAAATGAATTTTAAAAAGTTAAACAATTCAATTTAATCTGAAGGAGTGCGAGAATGAGTAAAACAATCAGTAAAGTCCAGGTGGAAGATATCATTATCGCAAACCAGGTTTTAAAAGAAGTCGTTGTTCATACACCGTTACAGCGGAATGATATTCTTTCTGATCGATATAATTGCAATGTGTATTTGAAAAGAGAAGATTTACAAAGTGTTCGTTCTTTTAAAATTAGAGGCGCTTATAATTTGATTCAAGGTTTAACGATGGAAGAGAAAGCAAATGGAATCGTATGCGCAAGTGCAGGGAACCATGCCCAGGGCGTAGCATTTTCTTGTAAAACCCTTGGCATTCAAGGACATATCTTTATGCCTGCTACGACGCCCCGTCAAAAAATCTCGCAAGTTGAATTGTTTGGTGGATCGTTTGTGGAAGTCATTCTAACAGGCGATACGTTTGATGATTCCTTTCTAACCGCTAAAGAATTTTGTAACAAACACGACAAAGCATTCATTCATCCTTTTGATGACTATCGTACGATTGCAGGCCAGGGAACAGTAGGACTTGAAATTATGAATGATATTGATGAAGTCGACTTTGTTATGCTCAGCATTGGAGGAGGAGGTCTTGCCTCAGGCGTAGGGTCTTATATCAAAAGCATTAGCCCACACACGAAAATCATCGGTATAGAGCCTGAAGGTGCCCCAGGAATGAAAAGTTCCATTGAGAAGGACGAGGTCGTACCGCTTGATTATATCGATAAATTTGTAGATGGAGCTGCTGTGAAACAAGTTGGAAAGCTAACACTCGATATTTGCAAACATATCCTTGATGATGTCGTACTTGTGCCAGAAGGGAAAATTTGTACAACCATCTTAGAGCTATACAACCAGAACGCCATTGTGGCTGAGCCAGCCGGCGCTTTGTCCATCGCCGCTCTCGATTTTTATCGTGATCAAATAAAAGGAAAGAATGTGGTGTGCGTTATTAGTGGGGGAAATAACGATATTAATCGCATGCAGGAAATCCAGGAACGTTCTTTAATTTATGAAGGGCTAAAACATTATTTTATTGTACATTTCCCACAACGAGCTGGTGCGTTAAAAGAATTTATGGCTGATGTTTTAGGTCCAACAGATGATATTACCCGCTTTGAATACACGAAAAAGAACAATCGTGATCGAGGACCCGTTCTAGCAGGAATTGAGCTCAAACACAAAGAAGATTATGAACCTTTGATTGAGCGTTTAAATCGAAAAGGATTTTCTTACATTGAAATTAACAAGGACCAAGATCTCTTTAACCTACTCATTTAAAACGCCTATAGCAGGCGTTTTTCTTATGAAGTCGTTCGAGTATAAATTGGCCACTTTTTTCTATATGATAAGGAGAGATTGTATTAAAAGAGGTGCGGAATGAAATTAAGTATACTTGATCAAACACCAGTCTTTCATGGAGAAACGACAGCTGAGGCACTACAAGCTTCAAAAGAGTTAGCTATTCTCGGAGATCAACTTGGCTATGTTCGTTACTGGGTTACGGAACACCACGACCTAGATCACTTAGCGTGTCCCACCCCTGAGGTACTCTTAAGCTATATCGGAGCACATACTAGGCGAATTCGACTTGGAGCTGGAGCAATACTACTTCCTCACTATCAACCATATAAGATAGCAGAAATTTTTCATACACTAGCAACCCTTTTTCCAGGTCGCATCGACCTTGGATTAGGCAGAGCACCAGGGGGATCCGCCGAAGCGACTACAGCTCTATCTCCACGATTTTTAGAAGAAGTTCGGAAGATGCCAGAGAAAGTAGATGAACTACTTCGCTTTATCAAAAATGGCTTTGCAAAGGACCATTTGTATCATAATCTTCAAGCAAAGCCTGTTCCTAACCACGTTCCCGAGCCATGGCTCCTTGGAACAGGAAAGAAAAGTGCGCTGTTAGCAGCAGAAAACAGTATGTCCTATGCGTTTGGCTATTTTATGAGCGATCAAAAGGGGAAAGAGCTTCTCGACACATATCGAACAAACTTTGCGGGAGAATCTCCTTATAGCATTCTAGCGGTGTCCATTATTTGCAGTGAGACACAGGAACGTGCAGATGAGCTTGCGCACTGGACTCACGTAGTCAATGAATTTCGAGCTAAAGGGAAAACAACACTCCCAAGTGTTGAAGAGGCACTTACCGTATCACTTCCTAATGATCACACCTCAAAGCTTATTAGTGGAACACCTAAAATCGTCCAAGAAAAGCTACAGGATCTCCAAGAAGAGTATCAACCAGATGAATTCTTAATCACAACGATTACGCCACATCGAAAGGAAAGACTGACTTCTTTTCAACTTCTTGGTGAGGTGCTTATTCAAGGATAGATCTTTTTTCACTAATAGAAGGAAATCTGTTATGATAGAGTTTGGTTTCTTTTGTTTTTTATAGGATTAAATTTTTAACTGTATCCATTTTACAGTGCCAATAGATATGAAAATAAAAGGACGGATCAAGCTAGAAGAGGAGACCGTACATGACCCAACCATTACCTTTTGAAATCACAAAGGAAGATTCCTTTTTCGAGAAACTCGGCGACTATGTTGGCGACGTATTCTACGACATTTTACCGGAGCATGGATATGAGCTTCGAGATGAACAAATCTTTATGGCTTTTCAAATTGAACAGGCATTTAAAAATAAGAGCGTTGTGTTTGCTGAAGCAGGCGTTGGAACAGGGAAAACGTTTGTTTATTTGTTGTATGCCATTTGCTATGCAAGGTATACAAGAAAACCGGCGATTATTTCATGTGCGGATGAAACACTTATTGAGCAGCTAGTGAAAGAAGGCGGAGATATTGAGAAGCTTGAGAAAGCTCTTGGTTTAACTGTTGATGTTCGTCTAGCGAAGGCTAGAGAGCAATATGTTTGTGTGAAAAAACTAGACTATCTTTCTCATCGTACTGACGATGAAGACATCTTAAGTGTGCACGATGAAATACCAGAGTTTGTTTATGAACCAGCTGCATCAATGAAGTCTTTCCATCGCTATGGCGATCGGAAAGAATACCCTTGGGTACCAAATGATAAATGGGAAAAAATTGCGTGGGATCCACTGCAACAATGTTCAACATGTGACTGGCGTCATCGCTGTGGCCAAACGTTAAATCGTGAATATTATCGTCATTCAAGCGATTTGATTATTTGTTCTCATGATTTCTATATGGAACATATCTGGACGAAAGACTCACGTAAACGTGAAGGACAACTTCCTTTACTCCCAGAAGCTAGCACAGTTGTATTTGATGAAGGCCATTTATTGGAATTCTCAGCACAAAAAGGCTTGACGTATCGTTTTCATTCGGAAACTCTATCCAGTATTCTTACAGGCTACATGGACCAGGATGTAAGAGAAGAATCGCTTACATTAGTTGAAGAGATCCTGGAGCTTCACGATAACTGGTTCGCTCATCTTAGTCAGTCCGCGATCGCTGTAGAAGGTTCGATTCGAAAAGATGTCCCACGAACTGAAACGATGATAGAAATTGCAAAAGCGATTGCTGAGAAAGTTGATGCTTTGTTAGAGCAGCTTGTTTTCGATTCAGAGCTTTATGTAATGGAAGACTACCATGTCAAGATTATGGAAGAATACCTCGAGTTCTTCTCATATGGCTTAAGAACGCTACTCCAGGATGGAGAGGGCATTCATTGGCTTGAAGAAACTGAAACCCAGACTTCTCTTGTCATTATGCCAAGACTTGTAGAAGACATTTTGCGAAAAGAAGTATTTTCACAAAAGATCCCATTTGTTTTCTCATCAGCAACGCTTTCGCAAGCTGGAGATTTCTCTTATATAGCAAGCAGCTTAGGCATTCAGAAACATGCTTCCTTCTCTGTAAATTCGCCGTTTGATTATGAAGCACAGATGAAAATGAATGGTTCTGTAGCTGAAAATGAACATCAAAAATGGGAAGAGATGGGCCATTCCCTTCACCTGAATAAAGGTCATTCATTGCTGCTATTCTCTTCGCTAGAAGAAATGAATAGGTTTAGAGAGTGGGCAGACCAACAAAGCTGGACGTTTAACCTAATTTATGAAGGAGACCGTGAAATAAGCGAAACGGTCAAGGCATTTCAACGAGATCATTCTGCTGTTCTTTGCTCGTATCATCTATGGGAGGGACTTGATGTACCGGGTGAATCACTTACTCAGGTTCTAATCTCGTCATTACCATTCCCTCCAAATGACCCTGTTTTCCAGGCGAAACGAAGTCATTCAGAAGATCCAGTAAGCGACGTGGATCTTCCCTACATGTTACTTCGCTTACGACAGGGAATTGGTCGTTTAATTCGAAGTAGTGCAGATCATGGTGTCGTCTGTATTTGGATGACAGAAGATCAAGTGATAAAGTATGAACAACAAGTCCAAGATGTTTCACCTTTACCAATCAACTGGAAATAATAAAAAGCTCTTTCTCAAACGAGAAAGAGCTTTTTTATATTGAAGTTGTTATGATAGATAAAGGGAGGTGTGGCATGAAAACAAATTGGGAAAGACATCATTCGATCATTCATTTACCTGATGAAGCGATAACATCAATCGTAAAAAGCTATCAGCCACATCTAAAGGTAAATACCACGACCCAGCTTTCTGGAGGTTTAAGTCATACGAATTATAAAATCGATATTGCTCATCATAGCTCTGTTGTTATCAGAGTGGCTAGAAACCAGGAAAGCTTGAAACGGGAATATGAAGTTCACAGATCCTTGCCAAAAGATGTGCGAGCACCAGCTTTTCTTCATATCACAAAGTGGAATGGATATCATATTGGTATTCTTGAATGGAAAGAAGGCTCCTTGCTGCGAGACCATCTATCTACTTCGTCTCAACAACATATGAAAGCAATGGGGCAATCCATTGGAGAACAGCTTGCCTCAATGAGAGAACTGCGTTTTAATACATATGGTTTTCTTGATTCAACGCTTGAAGTAAGAGATGAATTTCAATTAACACCAACCTCATTCATCTCAACCATTGAATCCTTTTTTAATCATCATGCTTCCAAATGGTTATCTCTTACTCTAACTGATAGAGTGATGTCATTTGTAAGGAACAATGCCTATTTGCTTGAGCAAGATCAAAGCGAATCCTGCCTTGTTCACGGGGATTATAATGGACTTAATGTACTAATGGACGGAACAGAAGTAAGCGCCGTTCTAGATTGGGAATTTGCCTTATCAGGTAGCATTTATTTTGATTTAGGTAACATGATTCGATACGAATTTGATCACATGACATCATTTAAAGAAGGAATTCAGCAAGGATTATTAAACAGAGGAATCACCCTGCCAAAACAATGGCAAAAGCTTGCCAAACTGGCAGACCTCGTTGCGCTTTGTAGCTTGCTTGATCGACCAGTATGTGGGGAAAACAGGGTAAGGGATATCACTCACCTTATTACTAAAACGATAGAATCTTATTAAGTAGGAACAAGCGAGAGGGGAATATACATGAGGATTGGATTTATACGCCACGGGAGTACAGCATGGAATAAAGAGAAAAGAGCTCAAGGTAGCTCAGACATTCATCTTGACGATCAAGGTCGCAGTGACGCAGCGAAGCTTGGAGACTGGTTAAAGAACGACAAGTGGGATGTGATCTTCTCAAGTGATCTTTCACGAGCTAAAGAAACAGCAGAGATCATCGCCAAAAAGCTCAACCTGAAAGTGATAACCGATCATCGCTTACGAGAGGCCGGCGGTGGGCAGATTGAAGGAACTACAGAGCAAGAACGTATTAAGAAATGGGGAGAAAACTGGCGCGAATTAGATCTCGGTATTGAAAAAGCTCATCTTGTTGTTGAACGCGCACATGCGGCAGTAAATGATTTTCATGATAAATACTCCGGTTTAAATGTGCTAGTAGTTAGCCACGGTTCTTTTCTTAGACATTTCTTTAAAAGCACCCTACCTGAACTAAATCATGAAAATCATATTGTAAATACTTCTTTAACGATTCTTAAAAGAGATGGAGACAAATGGTTAAATGAAAAGTTCCATTCCACACGCCATCTTAATTAATAAACGAATCAATCCATTTCCTGAGTCTTTATTTAGAGAGGATTTTTGATAATGATCGAGAAGACCTTCAATATAGAACGTTACCATTCATTATTGGAGGGAAAAGCCATGAACGCAAAACCCGAAATGATAGGGGAAGATTTATCTCTTATTGATCTCTATGACCTCTCCCTTGAACTAAGGACGGGTTCTTATGTCCTGCATGAGGAAGAACTTACAATCATTGAAACTAGCGCGAGTCCTTCGATTCCTTACTTAATTAGCGGGTTAGAAAAACTCCAAATCAATTTAGAAGAGGTTCGCAACATCATTGTCACTCATATCCATCTCGATCACGCTGGAGGGACAGGGCTATTTCTTGAAAAATGTCCCAATGCTCGTGTTTTTGTTCATCCAAAAGGGATTCGCCATTTAGAAAACCCATCTCGCTTAATTGAAGGAGCAAAAGCTGTTTATAGGAATAAATTCCAGGAGTTATTCGAACCAATAATTCCGATTCAAGAAGACCGGCTAATCGCCATGAATGACATGGACACGATGCGAATTGGGCCGAATCGAATGTTAACTTTCATGGATACTCCAGGACATGCCAAACACCATTTCTCGATCTATGACTCAAAAACGAACGGGGTGTTTGTAGGTGATACGATGGGAGTTTATTATCCGCAGCTCGATGTTGAACTTTATCTTCCATCAACATCACCAAATCAATTCGATCCAGACGCAATGCTAGCATCTGCTGAAAAAATCATGGCCTATGAGCCAGACGCCATTTATTTCGGTCATTATGGAAGAACATCTAACCGAGATGAGGTAATGGCTCAATTAAAAGGCTGGTTATCCGATTTTCTGAGAATAACAAATGACCTCATGCAAAAGAAAGAGGCGCCAATTACTGAGCTTCTTTCAAAAGCGCTATTAGCACATGTGGCAAGTAACCTTTCAATAAAAGGAGTACCTTCCGATCATCCTATATATGATTACATAAAAGTAGACTTACAAGTATGTGCTCTTGGCCTAATCGATTATTTGAAACGAAAATCAGTTCGAACCACTTAGATTCTGCTTAAGTGGTTTTCTTGTGAATAATAGGCAAAGGCTTTTTTTTCATGTTATATTGAATGAATCAGTTAGATCAACAGTACGGAGAGATGCTATGCTAAAAAATAAATCAACGATTCAATCCTTCCGCTATATTTTCATAATGTATGTCGGTACTATTATTTTATTTGCGACCTTTTATATGCTGCCGTTTTCCCACTATGGCTCATTACAGGTCATTGACTCTCTCTTTATATCAACTAGTGCGCTCAGCGTTACAGGATTATCTTCCGTTGACATCTCGTCTGACTTTACACGAGTTGGACAGGTCTTATTGATTATTGAAATGCAACTAGGAGGCATTGGAATCCTCGTACTCGTCAGCTACCTATTTTTAATGATGGGTAAGAAACTAACAATGTCAAGTATGGTCCTTCTATCGAAAGACCAAAACCAGTCGCAGTTAAGAACCATTCGTTCATTAAGTATTTCCGTTTTAATGATCGCGTTAACGGTAGAAGCCATTGGTTTTAGTCTCATGTTCAATGGGATAAGTGAGCAATATAGCTCAGTTAAAGAAGCTGTTTTTGTTACTGTATTTCACAGTGTAGCGAGCTTTACGAATGCTGGGTTTGATTTATTTGGAGATAGTTTGATTTCTTATCAACACAATTGGCTCTTGCTGTTGACTTCAGCAACGATGATCTTTCTAGGAAGCCTCGGTTTTCCTACTATTGTAGAATACATACTCGGCTTTCGAAAAAAGAAAAGCTTGTTTACAAAAGTGAACATCCGTCTTCATAGTTCGCTGTTTCTTGTGGGGGTTGTCATATATTTCACTATAGAACAAAATGGCGTTTTTGGCCATTTGCCAATATGGGATAAGTTCGTAAACGTGATTTTTCTATCAGCTACATCACGGAATGGCGGCTTAACAACGGTAGACATTTCAACACTTAATATCACAACTGTTCTCATACTAATGACATTAATGTTTATTGGTGGGGCATCTTCAAGTACCGGCGGGGGTCTTCGCTTAACAACCTTTGCGGTTCTTGTAGCAAAAATGGTGTCAGTAGCAAAATCTGAAGAATATACCACGCTATTTAAGAAGACCATTTCGCAGGACTCGATTAATAAATCTTTTTTGATCTTTTTAAGCTTTATCTTTTTATTTGGATTTTCAACCATAATTCTGTCCATATTTGAGTCTCAAGAAATCATTTTAGTTGCATTTGAGGTTATATCTGCTTTAACAAACACTGGTTTATCGATGGGGATTACGAGTGAACTTGCAGGAGTTTCAAAGTTGCTATTATGTATGCTAATGATTATTGGGCGCATTGGTGTATTTAGCTTCATATACGCTGTATTTAAAATAGAAAAATCAAAAACGCGCTATATTAAAGAAGATTTGGCCGTAGGTTAAGGAGTGAGAAGTCATGCGAAAACAATTTCTAGTGATCGGTGCTGGTCGATTTGCGAAAGGCATTATTCGTGAACTATATGAGCAAAAATGTGATGTTGTCGTTTGTGATAAAGATGAGGGACCGCTAGAAGATATAGATGACTACACAACACATTCAATCGTTGGTGATTTAAGAGAAAATCGAGTGATGGATGATTTAAACGTAGAACAGTACGATGCTGTTTTTGTAGCTATAGGAACTGATGCCTATTCAGCTATTTTAATTACAAATCGTCTTCGTGACCGAAAAGCAAAAAAAATTATTACTAAAGCAGTGAGTCGAGAAATAGGAGAAATCCTGTCTAACTTAGGGGCTGATCAGGTCATATATCCTGAGGAAGAAGCAGGGATGAAAGTGGCCAAACAAATCATGATGCCTAACGTCCTTGAATACATTGAAATTACGAAGAATGTATCAGCTATTGAAGTAGAGGTACCAGAAGAACTGATTGGAAAAACATTACTTGAACTTGATTTCTCTAGAAAATACGAGTTAAACGTTTCTCTCATCTTGCGAAAAGAAGCCCCCATCTTAAGTCGCTATGCCGAAGTGGCTTTCCAAAAAGGGGATGTGATTTTGATGGTAGGAGAGAATAAAAAAATAGAACGTTTTAAACATAAGTTTTCTATTTAGTAACAGGGGTAACCATAAGCATATAAACACCAAAAAATCCGCATACTATTGCGGATTTTTTTATGAAAATGCAAAAAAATAAAAAAATATTTGTATCCGTTTTCATTCCTTTATTACCAGTACTAAGGCCTTATATCCATTCCAAAAAACGGTGTCATAAAAGATGACAAGAATAAAATTTCTTGTTTATAATAAGTTTATTGAAATATTTTTAATATTTGGTATTAAGTTATTAGAAGAAAAAGAAAGGTTGATCGGACATGACAATTGATACGGCACATTCAACTCAACAAAGTCACCACGTTGCCCTAAGGCGTGACATTAACATGCTGGGAAGCCTACTCGGTGACGTTTTAGTGCAGCATGGCGGCAAAGAACTTCTAGATATGGTGGAATCCATTCGCGAGAAAACAAAATCTCTTCGGAATGTTGCTGATTTGGAAACTTCTCAACAATTAAAAGAAACGATCCAAACGCTCCAACCTCCTATGAGAAAACAGGTTATTCGAGCATTTGCCCTTTATTTTCATCTTGTCAATATTGCGGAACAAAATCACAGAATTCGCAGACGTCGAGATTATCAAATGTTAGAAGAAGAGCAGTCGCAACCTGGTTCAATTCCTCATGCTATTGCCTTACTTAAAAAGAATAATGTTCCTGGGGAATTGATTGAAGATACGCTATCTTCCATTTCATTGGAATTAATCCTTACAGCACATCCAACTGAAGCGACAAGACGATCTGTGCTAGAAATTCATAAAAGAATTGCAACATCACTTAAACAGCTAGACAATCCTTTACTTACAAAACGAGAGCAAAAGGCATTAAAGGCTGATCTATTGAATGAAATCACAACACTATGGCAAACGGACGAGTTACGTCATAAGAAGCCTTCTGTGATGGATGAAGTGAATATGGGACTGTTTTATTTTGAGGAAACGTTATTTGAAGTGCTTCCTCAAATTCATCAAGAGCTTGAAGAGTGTTTGCGTGACCATTACCCTGATGCTAAATGGGAAGTACCTAACATTTTGAAATTTGGTTCATGGATAGGTGGGGATCGAGACGGAAATCCATTCGTTACCCCTGAGATGACATGGAATACGCTCGAAAGACAACGGGATGTAGTCATTACAAAATACAAAGACTCAGTGAAAAATTTAATGCGGCAGCTAAGCCAGTCGACGAACCGCATCGCCATTTGTCCAGAATTGACAAAATCAATTGAAGAAGATCAAAATCGCATACCTGATACGAAAGAGTGGGGCGTTCCACATGAAGCTTATCGCGTAAAGCTTGCTTATGTATTAGAAAAACTTCAGCGCGTTAATCGTGAGAACGGATACAAAAACTCAGAAGAATTTATAACAGATCTGAAGTTAATAGGAAATAGCTTGAAACAGCACTTTCCTGAAGGGTCCCACTTCACAGAGTTGAATAAGCTTATTCGTCAGGCATCTCTTTTTGGTTTTCATCTCGCTACTTTAGATGTTCGAAACCATAGCGGTGAACATGAGGGGGCTATCGCAGAAATTTTAAGTCGTGTAAATCTGGCTGAGAATTACGCCGAATTAGATGAAGAAGAAAAGGTTCAGTTACTCAATCGTCTTCTTGAAGACCCACGACCAGTTCTTTCTACCTATGAGGATTATTCGGAGAAAACACAAAAAATACTCGATATCTTTACGATGATTAAAAAAGCTCACAAAGAGTTTGGTCCTCAATCAATTTCTGTATACTTAATCAGTATGACCGAATCAGCTAGTGACCTTCTTGAGGTACTCGTTCTTGCTAAGGAAGCAAATATTTACCGTCTACACGCAGACGGTAGCGTTGAAAGTGATTTAAATATTGCTCCTTTACTTGAAACAATCGATGATCTTAAAGCTGGTCCTGCTATTATGGAGAAGCTCTTTGATCTTCCAGTCTACAAACATCACTTAGAAAAGCATGATCAACGTCAGGAAATTATGCTGGGGTATTCCGATGGAAGCAAGGATGGTGGAACACTAACAGCTAACTGGAAGCTATATCAAGCTCAACAAGAAATTAGTCGGATCGCTTCTGACCGTAACCTTCGACTTAAATTCTTCCATGGTCGCGGTGGAGCGCTTGGCCGTGGTGGCGGTCCACTACGAAGAAGTCTATTGTCGCAACCTCCTGAAACATATACGGCTGGTGTAAAGATTACGGAGCAAGGAGAGGTTCTATCTTCTCGTTACTTGCTTTACGATATTGCTTATCGAAGTCTAGAACAAGCGACGACAACCTTGTTATCATCTGCCGTATCAGGGATCGAAAAAGATGTTAGACAAGAGAAGTGGCATGAAATTATGGAAGAAATTTCGGCTGTTTCCCTTAAATCTTATCAATCCCTCGTATTTGAGGATGATGGGTTCCTGGCTTACTTTAAACAAGGAACGCCATTACCAGAACTTGGCGCATTAAACATTGGTTCCCGTCCAATGAGCAGAAAAGGTACAGACCACTTCGATGACTTACGTGCAATCCCATGGGTATTCGCTTGGACTCAAAGTCGCCAGTTAATGCCAGCGTGGTATGCGTCAGGTACCGGTCTTACCGAGTTCGCTGCAACAGAAGAAGGATTAAGCAGTCTAAAAGAAATGTATGCGAATTGGCCGTTCTTTGCATCTCTTATCGATAACTTGCAAATGGGATTAATGAAAGCAGATCTCGCTACAGCAGAAAAATATATGTTCTTAATTGATGATGAACACCTAGCGAACCGCATCTTCGGAAAAATCGTCGATGAATACCATCGTACAAAAGATGTCATTTTAACGATTACCGGACAGGAAGAATTACTTGATGGTACGCCAAACATTAAAGATTCGATCCGTTTACGAAATCCGTATGTTGATCCACTAAGTTCTCTCCAAGTGGAACTTATCTCAACGTATCGATCCAACGGTAGTGAGGACGACGAGCTTCTGAAAGAAATTCTCCTCACAATCAATGGAATTGCGGCTGGCCTACGAAATACAGGCTGATCGTACAGTCCTCCTCATTATTATGAGGGGGATTTTTTACATGTTAAATGCTCTCGGTATTCTCGATTTTTACCACAAATACTTTGCCCTCTAATAGAAAAACTAAGACGGTAACAAAAGAATCAAAGGAGGGCAACGTATGTACAAAAAGTTAATGCCGTTATTATTGCCGGGTTTATTGCTTCTTGGAGCATGTAATGCGAATAATAACGATGAAGCGTTAAATATCAATAAAACTAGTTCACCTACAGAGGGTATTCAGCGAATAAACAGTGGTCAACTAACGATCGATCCTAATTCATATAGCACTGAAACACCAAGTGGTAAATTCCCTCATGGTGAAATGGTTCAGGATGGTCAGTTCGAATTCAATGAAGCACTTCCTAATGTTGATCCAAGAGAATATTTACCTGAAGGATTCCCAGAGCAATACGGAATCGGTGGCAAGGAAGAACAACAGCGTCAACAAAAAATGAGACCTGATCAAAATACAGGTCAATCAGAGTCAAATCAAAAAGCCGCACCGAATCAAGAGAAGTCTCCAACCTCCGAACCATCAGGGGAAATCACGAAAGAAGTCCAGCAAGTGATCGATTTAACAAACAAAGAACGAAAAAAGCAAGGGCTTTCTGCACTAAAAGCAATGCCATCATTAAGCGATGTCGCACAGGAAAAATCACGCGACATGCAGCAAAAAAATTACTTTTCTCACACAAGCCCTACGTACGGATCTCCATTTGATATGATGAGGGACTTCGGCGTAGATTTTAATACGGCTGGAGAAAACATCGCACAAGGTCAGCAATCACCAGAAGCCGTGGTTGATGCTTGGATGAAAAGTGAAGGTCACCGTAAAAACATCATGAACAGCAGTTTTACTCACATTGGGGTGGGACTTGCTCAGGATGGTCATTATTGGACACAGATGTTTATTGGAAAATAGTACAGCAGGTGAAAGGGTCATGTACGTGACTCTTTCGCTTTTTTATTGAAAAAATTTCAAGAATCTACATAATGAAGAAGGAGGTCTCTTTACTTTGTCGAATCAAGATACTAACCGGTTAGTAAGTAATCGTCTAAATATGATAAACTCACAAGGAGAGATGACCGATGGATTTACGATTAACTGACGAACAAGTGATGGTTCAAAAAACGATTCGGAAATTTGTAGAAAATGAGTTAATCCCTTTAGAAAATGATGTACTTCGAAATGAACGTGCAGGAAAGCCAGGCGTATCCGCCGAAAAGATGGAGGAGCTTCAGCAAAAAGCGAAAAAAGCAGGATTCTGGGGAATTAATACACCAGAGGAATATGGTGGCGCTGACCTTGGTCAAATGATGCTTGCCATTGTGATGATGGAAGTTTCTAAAACATTTGTCCCGTTTCGTTTTGGTGGATCAGCAGACAATATCTTGTATTACGCCAATGAAGAGCAGAAGGAAAAGTACCTCATGCCAACCATTAATGGTGAAAAAAAATCATGCTTCGCTATGACAGAACCCGGCGCGGGATCAGATACGCGCAACATTAAAATGACTGCAGTACGGGATGGGGATAATTGGGTTCTTAACGGAGAGAAAACGTTTATCACTGGCGGAAATGAAGCAGATTTTGTGATGGTTATTGCCATTACAGATAAAGAAAAACACGCAGCTACAGGTAGAGATGGTGTCACGTGTTTTATTGCGGACCGAGAGATGGGATGGAAATCTGAATACATCCACACAATGGGAGAATGGGGACCTGCTGGCCTAGTCTTTGACAATGTACGTGTGCCACACGAAAATATCCTTGGTGAAGTAGATGGAGGATACAAT
Source organism: Anaerobacillus sp. 63XJN7_5_ISO-PGPR-S23-430 (assembly GCF_056173695.1). Taxonomy (NCBI): domain Bacteria; kingdom Bacillati; phylum Bacillota; class Bacilli; order Caryophanales; family Bacillaceae; genus Anaerobacillus; species Anaerobacillus sp. 63XJN7_5_ISO-PGPR-S23-430. The sequence continues at coordinate 2,176,323 of NZ_CM149686.1, forward strand.
CTCGGACTTGAGTGGATCGGGTTTGCTCGCTGGATTGTTGGTGCGACAGCGGTAGGAGCAGGCGAAAGATTGTTGAAAATGGCGATTGACTATGCAAATGAAAGAGAAACATTTGGAAAGCCCATCGCAGAACGTCAAGCGATTCAATGGCAAATCGCCGATTCAGCTGTTGAAATAGAGGCCGCTAAATGGCTGGTGCTTAACGCAGCGTATACACTTGATGAAGGGAAAGATAATCGACAACTTGCATCGATGGCGAAATTATATGGATCTAACATGGGGAATCGCGTTGTAGACCGCGTTCTACAAATTCATGGGGGTATGGGCTATACGAAAGAGCTACCAATTGAACGCTGGTACCGAGAAGCTCGCCTTTGGAGGATCTATGACGGAACGGATGAAATTCAACGATTAATCATTGCTAGAAACCTGCTGAAAGGGCATGTGAAAGTAGGACAATACGCTTAGGAGGGTATTTATGTTTGAATCGCTCATTGGGACCCGGTCCAATCCTGTAAAAAACATTGTTGAGCGCGGTTCTTTGAAAGCGTTCTCAAAAGCAATTGGAGATGAATCGCCTATTTATATCGATGAAGCAGTAGGAATGCGCTCAAGATACGGAGCAAACATCGCGCCGCCTACATATCCAAGAGTGTTTGACTATGGAGAAATAAACGGATTTGATTTACCAAATGTCGGATTGATTCACGGAAAACAATCATTTCACTATGAGCGTCCACTTCTAGTTGGAGAAACGGTGATGTGCTCGACATCACTTGAAAACTATTATGAGCGAAAAGGAAAGAGCGGCTTGCTTGGTTTTCTCATACTAAAACGATACGGAGAAGAGCCAAATGGAAAACTCATTTTTACAGAAGAGCAAGTGGTTATTATTACTGAAGCAGTGAGAAAGGGGATGAAATCATGAAGATGGCTAATGACTTTGAAGTGGGGACACAGCTAGAAATCACTCTCCCTCCTGTTTCAAGGTTAGATCTTATTAAATATGCCGGGGCATCCGGAGATTTCAACCCAATTCATACGATTGACGAAGAGGCTGCAAAAGCAGGGCTCCCGGGTATCATTGCTCACGGAATGTGGACGATGGGAAACTTATCAAAGCTATTTACTCCCTATTTTGAAGAAGGTTTCCTAGAAGATTATACTGTTGCTTTTAAAGGAATGGTTTTCTTAAACGATGAAATTACTCTTCAATCATCACTCGTTTCCATCCAAAATGATCGGTATTATTTTGATGTACTCGCTATTAATCAAAATGAAGAAACAGTTGTGAAAGGATCAGCAACACTTAAAAGATACCAATAAAACTAAATAAACAACTCTCCATTTGAAACGAACCATTCACGGGTTCGTTTTCTTTCCGCAATAAAATCGTTAATTCGATTAATTCTGAAACTTTATTTGTTCCAAATCGTAGAAATTAAGGAAGGCAGTTACATAGCAACCTTTACAATTTTTCGAAAGGATGATGCAAGCATGATGGAATTTATCGGATTAATCATCTCCGGTATCATTTTGTTTATATTATTAGTGGCTGGTGGGATTGGCTTTTTTATTTTCAAAAGAAGATACAAAACCGCTAGCTCAAACCAAGCGCTGATTATTACAGGACCAAAACTAGGCGATGCTGAAAAAGACAATCGAATCTTCGTAGATGACAACGGCCGCAGTATGAAAATTGTACGCGGTGGCGGGATACGATTAAAGCTATTCCAAACAAGTACACCGATTGATCTAACATCATTTCAATTAGAAATTGCTTCACCAAAAGCCTATACTTCAGAAGGTGTTCCTATTAGAGCGACAAGTGTCGCAGAGATTAGTATTGGAAGTAAACTTGAAATTGTCGCGAACTATGCAGAAAAATTTCTAGGTAAGCCTCAAAAAGAAAAAGAACGTGAATTAAAAGAAGTTCTTGAAGGACACCTTCGGGCCATCATTTCTTCTCTTACAGTCGACGAAATTTACAAAGACTTCAATTCAGTGAACAAAAAAGTGAAAAACATTGCTGAAGAAGATCTTAAAAATCTTGGTTTTGAAATTACGTCGTTTGCTTTAAAAGAATTAAAAGATGACGATGAAGAGAATGGATATCTAGAAGCGCTTGGGCGTCCAAGAATTGCGGAAGCACGAAAAGACGCTGATATTGCGGAAGCAAATGCAAGACGTGAAACCCGTATGCATAAAGCCAAAACAGATCAAGAAGCAGAAGAAGATGAGATTAGACGACAAATTGAGATTGCACGCTCTCAAAAAGACAAAGATGTGAAAGAAGCCGAGTACAAAGCTGAAATTGAACAGGGGCGCGCACGTTCTGAACAGTCTTACAACCTAGAACAGGCGAGATTAAATCAGAAAGTAAAAGAAGAAGAGATGCAAGTTCAGTACATTGAACGTCAACGTCAAGTGGAATTGGAACAAGAGGAACAGAAGCGTCGAAAAACTCAGGCTGATTCAAATGCATACGATATTCGTGCAAATGCCGAAGCAGAAGCAGAGCGCGATCGTATTGATGGACAAACAAAAGCTGATATTGAAAAGCAAAAAGGACTAGCTGAAGCGGAAGTTATTAGAGAACGTGGCCGAGCGGAAGCAGAAGCAAAAGAATTAATGGCTCAAGCAATGGAAAATTACGGTGATGCTGCGATTATTGAAATGCTTGTTGAGATGTTGCCGAAATATGCACACGAAATTGCTCAGCCGCTATCTCAGATTTCAGAAATGAAAGTGATTGATCTAGGAGGTAGTAATAGTAGTGGTTCAACCAAAATAACTGATAACGTCACGAAAACAATGACAGGTCTTCAAGCAAGTCTGAAGGAATCAACGGGAATGGATTTGAAAGCTATGTTAGAAAGCTTTGTTTCTAGAGGGCAATATGACTCTTTCTCCGCTAATGATCAAGTTAATGATCAAGACTCTAAAGATGAGAAAGATGAGGAACACAGCACATATGATAGCCAATATGAAGTCGCCACCGCTTATGAAGAAGAGAATGAAAAAGAAGCACAAGAAAATATTGAACAAGTGGAAGAAGAAAACAAGTAACACTGTTAAAGTCTGACAAAAGTCAGGCTTTTCTTTTTGACTTATTGCTATAAGAATTGACGTTATGAAAACAGTAGTGATAAAGTAATGAGAGTATTATCAGAAAAGTGTTAATTTTACATAAGAGTGGAGGAAAGCTATATGAAAATCGTATCTTTGCTTTCAACATTTCTAGACGATGATCAAATTAGTGTTAATGCAACGATTCTCGAACAACATAGCAAAGATGAATCTTATCATACGCCACACGATCCGGACGTTGTTGTTTTCCCAAGAACAACCGAGCAAGTAAGTAAAATTATGAAAGCGGCCAATGAGCATAGGATTCCCATCGTGCCATTTGGCTTGGGATCTAGTCTTGAAGGGCATGTGATTCCATATCATGGCGGTATTTCAATTGATTTTCAATTGATGAACCAAGTTCTCGAAGTTCGACCAGAAGATTTTCTAGTACGCGTCCAACCAGGTGTCACACGTTCACAATTAAATAAAGAATTGAAAAAACACGGTCTCTTTTTCACAGTAGATCCAGGTGCGGATGCAACGTTAGGTGGCATGGCCTCAACAAATGCAAGCGGAACCACTTCAGTACGGTATGGTGTAATGCGTGATCAGGTTCGAGACATGGAAGTTGTTCTTGCCGATGGACGGGTCATCCATACCGGTAGCATGACTGCAAAGTCTTCATCAGGTTACCATTTAAATGGCCTTTTTGTAGGCTCAGAAGGGACACTTGGGACATTTACAGAATTAACACTCAACGTAAACGGCATACCAGAAGCTACGCTTGCAGGGCGAATCGTTTTTCCAACTGTAGAGCGAGCTGTAGCCACCGTTACTAATATTCTTCACGCAGCCATTCCGGTCGCTAGAATCGAACTAGTAGACGCACGCTCAGTACAACAGGTGAACAAAACAAATGAAACCAACTATATCGAAAAACCAACGTTATTTGTTGAATTTCATGGTAATGAAGCGGGGTTAAATCAAGATGTTACCTTTGCCAAAAGCATCGCAGAAGACAATGATTGCGAAGAATTTATATTTGAGCACGATACGAAGAAAAGAGCGCTTCTTTGGGAAGCGCGACATAATCTTGCTTACTCCTTTAGTCATGGTTCTCCAGGAAAAAAGATGATGGTAACAGATGTATGTGTTCCCATTTCAGAGTTAACTGGCGCCATTCTCGATGCACGAAAAGCCATCGAGAAATTTGATTTAGACGGAGCTCTACTGGGGCATGTAGGGGACGGGAATTATCATGCTATTGTGATGATTAATCCCGATGACCCCATTGAACTTGAAAAGGCAAACAAGCTAAACCAACACCTAGTGCACTATGCTCTAGATCGTGGCGGAACTTGCACTGGTGAGCATGGGGTAGGTACTGGCAAAGCTCAGTATCAGCAAAAAGAACATGGAGGTTCTCTCGAAGTCATGCTGGCATTGAAGAAAACGCTTGACCCTAATGGGATCCTAAATCCGGGGAAAATTTTCGTGACTGATCAAGTTTCATTCTAGATATGAAAGACCGTTCAAACAACTGAACGGTCTTTTTAATTGGCTCTATAATATTTGTTGGGGTTTAAGAAAATGAAGCACAAAAATACACGCAAGCTCCTATATCTTTTAAACTTGAATTGACGAGAAACAAGAAAAAGATTGGAGTTGCGTGTACGTGCATTTTAACATGAATTTACCCGGATTAGAAGAAGTGATGGTATCGAAAATGGAAGCCATTAATGGCCAGTATCATGTTCATATTGAAGTGCCAAAGAAGGCGCACCAGTGCCCCCAATGTGAAGAATGGACTGTACGTGTTCATGATTATCGGACTCAGAAAGTACAACACCTTAAAGTATTTGAGCGAACGGCTTTTTTGTTTTATCGCAAGCGCCGTTATGTGTGTGCTTGTGGGAAACGATTCGCTGAAAGGAATTCGATCGTCAATCGCTATCAGCGTCACTCAAAGGAATGGAATCAGGCCCTGGGATTACGCGTGGTACAGGGGAGGAATTTTAAGGATACCGCAGCCCAATTTCGTACGTCGCATTCAACTGCGATAAGGCGGTTTGATGAAGTCGCCGCACCAACGCTTCAAGAAGTGAGTGATCTTCCTCGTGTCATCGCTATTGATGAATATAAAGGAGATACCGATGAAGGAAAATATCAAGTTGTCATTGCGGATGGAGATACAAAGCAGCCTTTGGATATCCTTCCTAATCGCTCCATTGAGACCGTAAAGGACTATCTTCGCAAGAAGGGGTCGCGAGTTGAAGTGGTGATCATGGACATGAGCTATGCCTTCAAGTCAGCTGTTCAAAAGGCACTAGGAAAGCCAATCATCGTGGCTGATCGCTTTCATTTTTGTCGCTACATCTATTGGGCATTAGAGCGTGTACGAAGAAGAGTTCAACAGAATTTCCATGATTATGACCGTAAAAAGTGCAAGCGAATGAAGCATGTTTTTTACAAGCGATATGAGCAGTTGAGTGAGAAACAAAAGTGGTATCTGGACCGTTACCTTGGATTATCCGAGGAATTACGAAAGGCTTACGAGTTAAAAGAAGCGTTTCGAAGCTGGTTTGAGGAAGCGAAACGAATCGGTCAAGAGAATCCTAACCAAGTTAAACAGTCTCTGTATAATTACTACAAAACGGTTGAAGCAGAGAATATGAAGGAGTTCAGACAAGCCGTTCAAACACTTAAGAACTGGCAACCAGAAGTCCTGAATAGTTTTGCCTTGAACTATAATAATGGTTTTATCGAGGGTTTAAACAATCAAACGAAGGTCATTAAGCGAAATGCCTTTGGTTTTAAGCGATATGACCGCTTACGAAGAAAGATCCTTTTACATCATCAGTACAAAAAAATTCGTCATTTTCAACTAGGATAAGGAGTAGGAGATGAATCTCCTACCCCAACATTTGATTTAGAACCTTTTAATTTGAATCCTAAAAGGAACTAGTTGTCTTCTTCGAGAAGTAAGTGTAGTACAAAATGTAAGCGATTTCACTTATGTGTTTTTTAGGAGGACGAGAAATGACGATGACGAAAATTGCTGTTGTTGGGGCAGGTACAATGGGAAAAGGGATTGCTTTCTCAGCTGCAGCTGCAGGGCTTTCAGTGAAAATGCACGATGTTAGTGACGAGGCTTTGAAGCAAGCACAGATCTATGTAAAAGACCAATTTGAACGTTTGGTCAAGAAAGAGAAAATAACAAGAGAGCAAGCAACAAAAAGATTCAAAGGAATACAATTCACACACGAATTGAAAGAAGCCGTCTACGATTGTGATCTTGTGATCGAAGCAGTCCTTGAGGTAATGGAATTAAAAACAAGCATTTTTAAACAACTAGATGAGTTTGCTCCAGCTCACGCTATTCTTGCAACAAACACTTCGACAATGAGTCCAACCGAAATTGCCGCACAAACCATGCGCCCTGATCAATGTCTTGCTCTTCATTTTTTTAATCCGGTACCAAAGATGAAGCTCATTGAAGTCATTTGTGGGCTGGAAACATCTGAAGATACCATTGATAAAGCGATGCGGTTTGGAGAAACCATTGGAAAAGAATGCGTAAGAATCAATGAGTTTCCAGGCTTTGCAGTTAGTCGTATGAATTGTCTAATTGGCAACGAAGCGATGAATATGGTGATGGAAGGTGTAGCTACACCCGAAGACATTGATAAAGCCATGAAACTTGGTCTAAATCATCCAATGGGTCCTCTTGAACTAGCTGATCTTGTTGGTCTTGATACTCGACTACGCAATATGGAGTACTTATACAAAACGCTAGGTGAAAAATATCGACCCTGTCCCATTTTAATAAAGTACGTAAAGGCAGGAAGACTTGGGCGAAAAAGCGGAAGAGGCTTTTATACATATTAATAGAAAGAAGGGTTAAGATTGGACTTTCAACTCGATCAAGACATCGAATATTTAAAAACGACTGTCCGAAACTTTGTAGAAAACGAAGTAGAAAAAGTGGCCATGACCATTGAGCGTGAAAATCAAATACCAGAACACATTATCGAGATGTCAAAAGAATTAGGTCTATTCGGTCTTAGTATTCCAGAAGAGTATGGCGGACTTGGAATTGGAATGGTTGGAAAATGCGCTCTATATGAAGAATTAGGTAAAACGCATAACGGGTTTACTACTTTAATTGGAGCACATACGGGAATTGGTTCGGTTGGAATTGTTGAACTTGGTAATACGGAACAAAAGGAATATTATTTACCCGAAATGGCACGAGGAAACATGATCGGAGCCTTTGCTCTTACTGAGCCATCTGCAGGATCAAATGCCTCTAACTTGAAAACGACAGCCGTCAAACAAGGTGATAAATATATTCTAAACGGTACGAAGCATTACATTACTAACGCAACAGAAGCGAGCGTTTTTACCGTAATGGCTGTAACTGATCCTTCACAAGGTACGAAGGGGATTACATCCTTTATCGTTGAAAAAGATTTCCCTGGCTTTCAAGTTGGTGCAGTTGAAGAAAAAATGGGGTTAAAAGGGTCACATTCAGCTGAGCTTATCTTTGATCATTGTGAAGTACCAGAGGAAAATGTTCTTGGAAAAGTAGGAGAAGGATATGTTAATGCATTAAAAATTTTGGCAAATGGTCGTGCAGGCCTCGCTGCTCGTAATCTTGGATCTTCCCAAAAGCTATTGGACTTATGCATGTCTTACGTGGAGGAGCGCATCCAATTTGACGTGCCGATCATTGAACACCAAGCTGTTGCCCATATGGTAGCTGAAATGGGAGTTGAAATTGAAGCACTTCGATCTTTTACTTATCGTGTCGCATGGATGGTTGAAGAAGGAAAAAAGGTCATTAAGGAAGCGGCAATGTTAAAGCTGTATGGATCTGAAGTATACAATAGAATCGCCGACAAGGCTCTACAAATTCACGGGGGGCTCGGTTACATTTCAGATTATCCGATTGAGCGATTTTTCCGTGACGCTCGGATCACCCGTATTTATGAAGGTACATCAGAAATTCAGAAAAACATCATTGCAGGTCAACTTCGTAAAGAATACAAATGAGGAGGTAAAAAGGAGTGGAAAACATCGTTATCGTAGAACCAGTTCGAACACCAGTAGGACGCTACGGTGGTGTCTTTAAAAATCTAAACTCTGGAAAGTTAGCTACCTATGCCATACAAGAAACACTAGCTCGATCAGGTCTCCCCCCTCACTTAGTAGAAGAAGTCATTTTAGGAGAAGTAAGACAAACAACCGAATCATCTAATGTAGCGAGAGTCGCTTCATTACGTGCTGGCATTCCTGAAACCTCTCCTGCATTTACAATCAATCGACTTTGCGCATCAGGTATGCAGTCTGTCGCCTCAGCAGTCCAACAAATTCAATCAAAGCAGTCATCTATTCTGATCGCAGGCGGAACAGAGAGTTTAAGTCAGGCTCCCATTTATTTAAGAAATAGCCGTTTCGGAGGAGACAAAACGCAATTAGTTGATTCTAATTCAGAAGCTGGACAACAGCCTGTTGAACAATATGGTTCTCATCTTGGCATGGGTATTACAGCAGAAAACGTAGCCGAACGTTACAACATATCGCGGGATGAACAAGATGCTTTTGCAGCAGAAAGTCAGCGACGAGCAGCAGAAGCGATTGAAAAGGGTAAATTTAGAGATGAAATTGTTCCGGTCGAAATTCAAAATCGTCGTCAAACGAATCTTGTCGATCAAGATGAACATCCTCGTCCAGGCACAACAATTGAGAAACTTGGCAAATTAAAACCAGTATTTAAAGAGAACGGAACGGTGACAGCTGGCAATTCTTGCGGGAGGAATGATGGAGCTGTTGCCATGCTTGTGATGACTGAAATAAAAGCAAAAGAATTAGAGCTTCAACCCATTGCTAGAATCGTTGATTGGGCAACTTCTGGGGTTTCTCCTGAGATAATGGGAATCGGACCAATTCCATCCTTTCGGAAACTTTTAGAACGCACAGGGAAAACGCTCGAGGAGATCGGTTTAATAGAGCTCAATGAAGCCTTTGCTGCTCAGGCACTCGCTGTTATTCGAGAACTTGAATTAGACATGAGCAAGGTAAACGTAAATGGAGGAGCTATAGCATTAGGTCATCCGCTCGGTGCTACAGGTGCTCGCATTCTAACCTCTTTGATATATGAAATGAAGAAGAGAAACGAACGCTTTGGAATCGCAACATTATGCGTTGGCGGTGGACAGGGCATGGCCATGATGGTAGAAAGTATAAACGGATAGACTCTTATCGGAGGCGGCATCTGCCGTCTTTTTTGATGCGTTGTTTGCACTTGGGTTCTATAATAAAAAGAAAGAGAATCACGGAAGGGGAATGGCATGCATATCAGGCCTTTTAAAGAAAACGATTTAATAGAAATGATTGATCTTTTTTATGACACTGTTCATTCTATTAACCGGAGAGACTATACAAACATACAGGTAAATGCCTGGGCTAATAAAACTGAACTTAATAGGCGTCATGCATCATGGGGAGAGGAATTCGAACGAAACTTCACTTATGTTGCTACCTTAGACAAACAGATCGTAGGATTTTGCGATTTAACCTCTTCAGGACTGCTTGACCGTTTATATGTTCATAAAGACTACCAAAGAAAAGGAATCGCTTCCGAGCTCTTAGAAAAAGTGCAACAGACCGCACGTTTGAACAATATGGAACAGCTTCATACGGAAGCAAGCATAACGGCAGTTCCGTTTTTTAGAGAGCAAGGATTTTCACTAGTAAAAAGTCAGCTAGTTGAAAAAAACGGTATCCAACTTAAAAATTTTCTCATGGCGAAGGAGTTATAGGCAATAGTGATGTTAAAAACTAGTTCGTATAGTTTTTAAATGTAACTAATATGTTAGTGAAAAAAGGATGATGGTGATGTCTCGAGAATTCACTACGCCTCAATACCCTAACGAGATGCTTAATATCATTAAGAATGGATTGAAAAAATCGTCTTCACCAACGAACGTTATTGTTGTGGGAGCTGGCGTTGCAGGACTAGTATCAGCATCCTTGTTAAAGAAGGCCGGTCATCGAGTTACCATTCTAGAAGGAAACGATCGTGTTGGCGGGAGGGTTTACACTCTTAGAAAACCATTTACAGATGATAATTATCTTGATGTTGGCGCTATGCGTATTCCTACAACTCACAAATTAACGTATGAATATATCAGAAGATTTCAACTTAAAATGAATCGCTTCGTGAATTCCTCTCCAAGAGATATCATTTATGCTAATGGAGTTAGAACTACAAGAGAAAAATACGAAGCAGACCCTGATATCCTTCAATTTCCCGTTGAACCTCACGAAAAAGGAAAAACCGCTACGGAATTATTTTTATCAGCAGTTAATCCATTTTTACTGCTTTATAAAGAAGGTGACGCTCAACAAAAGAAATTCATTCGTAAAAAATTTGATCAGTATTCAATGGAGAATTTTCTTCGCTTCAATCCCATTGGTCCTTCGCTATCTCCAAATGCTGTTCGAATGGTTAAAGTACTTTTAGGCATTGAAGGATTTTCGGAACTATCCTTTATCGACATTCTAACCGATATCGTAAATACTGTTTTTAATACTGACATGGAATTTAACGAAATTACTGGTGGAAATGATCAATTGCCTCGGTCTTTTCTACCTGAGCTAGAAGAGAATCTCTTGTTAAATCAAAAAGTACACCGCCTCATTCAAAGACCACAAAGTGTTCAAATTCAGACGAGGAATCAACAAACAGGAATTATTGAAAAGTTTAACAGCGATTATGTTCTTATGACTGTGCCTTTTTCAGTGTTTCAATTTATAGAAGTTTATCCGTACCGTTCTTTTTCATTTGATAAATGGAAAGCAATCCGTGAGTTGCATTATGTAGCTTCTATTAAAATTGGGATTGAATTTAAAGACCGATTTTGGGAAAAAGAAGGGTTGAATGGTGCAAATACCATTTCGGATTTTCCTAATCGCTATACGTATACACCTAGTCGCACAGGTAATGAGCCAGGAGCTGGAGTCTTACTAGCAAGTTATAGCTGGGAAGATAACGCGATGTTATGGAATAGCTTAAATGATGATCAAAAAATCACACAATCCCTTGAAGATCTTGCAAAAATACATGGACCTAAAGTATTTGATGAGTACTTGACGAGCGCATCATTTAGCTGGAGTCAAAATCAATTCTCAGGAGGTTGCTTTACACTCTTTAAACCGAATCAAATTACCGAATTTGAAAGCATCGTAAAAAAACCTGAAGGAAGAGTTCACTTTGCAGGTGAGCACACATCAGATTTCCACGGGTGGATTGAAGGAGCAGTTGAATCTGGTGTTAGAGCGGCATTTGAAATCAATGAGCGCACGTTATAAATCCTTTTAATCTCATTTAACAGATCGCTCAATGTTCATAATACTCTTTTGTGAAACCAATGGCTGCAATGGCTGCCCCTGCAGTTTGACCATAACTTCCAATGGCAAGAATCTGTTGTCCCATCTTCTTATTTCCATTCTTCACATACAGAAGCCCAATAGCTTCAATAGCAATGGCAAACGATTGAATCGTTTGCCCGGTTGTGATGAGCTCTGCATAGAAGGCTTCACTTATACTCGAGCTTTTTGCTTCGAAAGCAGCTCCAGCTGATTGAATAATATCTCCCATAATGTCAATATTCAGCGCTTCTTCATCAGTCCCCGTTACAATTCCTGATCCACCAAGAACATTTGCAATATTACCAGCAGACTGTAACCATGCTCCGAGCGTTCCAAACGTTTCATTCTCATTAGAAGTCAAGCTGCTTCTTCCGATAGCTTGAAGAGAGTTCCCCGTTGCTTCGACGCCATTCCCAATTACATAAAGGTCTCCTCCGATATCCTCCATAAGTGAGTCAGCTTCATTTGCTGCAACAATTGTATTCCCAATAGAGGCAATAGCTGCACCTATCGTCTGGATCCACGCTCCCGAAAGAATGAGGAATTCTCCGTACACCTCCAATACTAAACACGCTCCTTTTCATACTTTTATCCTATTCGTTTGATTTGCATTGTGACCAAAGTCGATCGTCTAATTTAGACCACCAAAGAAGGAGGGACTCCCACAATCCGCTTTCCATTATTAGGGATTAAAACCAATCGATCTACCTAGCAAAACCGACTTTATTTTTAAGTGAGAATGGTTCTCAAGTATCATTGACTATGATAATCATTCTCACTTATCATGAATAGTGTAAGATAATGAAAATCATTATCAATTAGTAAAGGAGTTCTCAACATGATGATTCAAGAATTAAATACAAATCAAACACTACTCGACCAACAAATGAAAAGAGAGTCCAATGCAAGATCTTATCCAAGAAGAATACCAATTGCCATTAATGAGGCAGAAGGGATTTTTGTTACTGACATGGAAGGAAAGCGATATTATGATTGCTTAGCTGGTGCTGGTACTTTAGCTCTTGGTCATAACCATCCCGTTACTATAGAAGCCATGCAGAAAGTCCTTCATGATAAAAGGCCTTTACATACGTTAGATATTACAACACCAATAAAAGAAGAGTTCGTGAATGAAATATTTTCAAATTTACCCGGAGATTTCGCAGAGCGTGCCAAAATACAATTTTGTGGACCAACAGGAGGCGATGCGATAGAAGCCGCCTTAAAATTAGTGAAAACTGCGACAGGGAGAAGTAGTATCCTTACGTTTCAAGGAGGATACCACGGTTCAACACATGGAACAATGGCGATTAGTGGTAATCTCGGTCCCAAAAAAAACGTCCAAGGTTTAATGCCAGATACTCATTTCATGCCATACCCGTATTCGTATCGTTGTCCATTTGGTATGAAGGAAAGCAAAGGACACAAAATTTCTAGTACTTATATTGAAAATCTATTAGATGATCCGGAGAGCGGCATTTTACCCCCGGCCGCTATGATTCTAGAAGTTGTTCAAGGCGAAGGTGGTTCCGTACCTGCACCAATCGAATGGCTACAGGAAATGAGAAGAATAACAAGCGAGCGAGGTATTCCTCTTATTATTGATGAAATCCAAACGGGAATAGGACGAACAGGAAAAATGTTCGCATTCGAACATGCAGGGATCGTACCAGATGTCATTGTCCTTTCTAAAGCAATTGGCGGCAGTCTCCCACTTTCGGTTGTTATTTACGATCGTGAACTCGATAAGTGGGAGCCTGGTGCTCACATTGGTACATTCAGAGGAAATCAAATGGCAATGGCAGCCGGAACAGCCTTATTGAAATTTATTAAAGAACAGAGACTTGATATTCATGCAGCAACGATGGGAGAAAAAATGCTTTCTGCCTTACAAAAGCTCCAGGTGAATTTCCGTGAAATTGGAGACGTAAGGGGAAGAGGGCTAATGATCGGTGTTGAAATAGTAGATCCTACACAGCCCCAGTCTTCATCAGGAAGCTATCCTTCTCAACCTGCGTTAGCTAGCAGGATTCAGAAAGAATGCTTTGACAGAGGATTGATTTTAGAAGTTGGAGGTCGTAACGGAAGTGTAGTAAGGCTACTCCCGCCACTGATTATCACGAACGAACAAGTTTTAGAAGTACTCAGCATTTTTGAGGAAGCAGTTAAGGCTGCTGTTGAAAGTTTATGATAAATGCAGTTGAAAAGAATCCTCCTGATATTTCAAAAGAGAAAATGTATGATTCCCTTTTCCTTCACAACAGTGAGAAAGGACAAGAAGCTTTCCGGGAACAAATGCACGAAATGACGAACATAATTTGCGAGACCTTTTGTGAAGAAAATGCGCCGTTCACCGGAAAGGAGCCACAAACGATTGAAAAGGAAGTTGAAGAACTTTTCGATTTTCATAGCTCAAATCAAGATTTTACTGCATTACTAAACGAGCTTAAGGCTCCTCTATTCAAAAATAACCTGCAAATTTCTCATGAAAAAAGCCTGGCTCATTTGCAATGCCCACCGCTTATACCTGCCATAGCTGCTGAACTCGCAATAAGTGTGTTCAATCAATCACTTGATTCATGGGATCAAAGTCCTTCTGCTACGTACCTTGAAGAGGGAATGATTAAGTGGCTCGCAGGTCAATTTGGTTATTCATCAAATGCTGACGGCACATTTACAAGTGGGGGGACACAATCGAACTACACTGGTCTTCTTCTAGCTAGAGATGCATGTTGTTTAAGCTTATGGGGGCAAAATGTTCAGAAAGATGGATTACCAGAAGAGTTTCATAAATTAAGGATTCTTTGCTCAGAGGAGGCACATTTCACTATACAAAAATCAGCTGTTCAGCTTGGATTAGGAGAAAAAGCAGTAATAAAAGTTAAAACAGACAAACATCACAGAATGTCGGTATCGCATTTACAGTACCAATTAGCTGAATTAAAAGCTCAACACCTTGTTCCTTTTGCACTAGTTGGAACTTGTGGCACAACTGATTTCGGAAGCATAGATCCGTTAGATGAACTAGCCGCAATCGCTCATGAAGAAGCGTTATGGTTTCATGTGGATGCCGCTTTTGGAGGCGCGCTTATTCTTTCCGAATCTCATAAGTCAAAGCTAGGAGGAATTTGTTATGCCGATTCGCTCACAGTCAATTTTCATAAGCTCTTCTATCAGCCCATTTCATGTGGGGCTTTCCTAGTGAAGAACAAAGAATCGTTCCGATTTTTAAATCACCATGCTGATTATTTAAATCCACTAGAAGATGTTGAAGCGGGGATTCCTAACCTGGTGAACAAATCGATTTTAACTTCCAGAAGATTTGACGCCTTTAAGCTCTTTCTTTCATTAAAAACGATAGGTACAAACCTGTTCGGAGAAATGATTGATTATACTTTTATCCTTGCTCAAGCAACTGCGGAATACCTTTCATTTCAGGATGATATAAAAGTTGAAAACCTTTCTCCAGAACTCAACACTGTTATCTTTCGTTATGAACCTCAAGATTTCAGTACTGATCGATGCAAATTAAATCGTAAAATACAGCAAGAATTGTTGTATGAGGGCAGAGCGGCCATAGCCAAGACTTCTGTTAATGGCCAAACCTTTTTGAAGTTCACCATACTAAACCCTAGAACCAAAATGAAGCACATCCAAGAGATCGTGGATGACATTCGTACACTCGGAAGGAAATGGAGGGAACACACGTGATCAGCGCTAAAAAGATCGCAGAACAGGCGACTATGCAAAGCTTTCTGAATTGTTATTTACGTGAAACAGGAAACTACTCAGAAATACCAAAACCTGAAGATTTATCTACAACCTTATCTCAGAAATTCATTTCCTGCCTACTAGAAAATCAGGGCATAGAGATGATCTTCCCCGTTTCTTATTGGTCCTTAACAGAGCGGCATATTTTTCAGTTCCCATTATATTACCGGTCATTAAATGGTACTTTTCATACTCTTGACTATGTGACATTAACAACACTGATTGTAAAGGAACTACTAATTGACCAAAACCGAACGGATGCAGAAGATGAATTGGTTCTGCGAGTGATGTTGAGCTGTCAAAGCATGACAACTTACATTGGAAAGCGATTCGAAGACAGAGGAAAATTAACCGATGAAGATTTTGATTACATTGAAGCAGAACAGTCTTTACTTTTTGGTCACTTAATGCACCCGACGCCAAAAAGCAAACAAGGTTTAACACACGAGGAGGATGAATTGTTTTCTCCAGAACTGAAAGGTGAATTTCAGTTTCACTATTTTAGTGTTCACCCTTCATTGATCAATGAAGATTCCAGTTTGCAGCTACAAGCAAGCGAGCTTATTAAAGAAGAGTTAAAAAGTGGAGAAGTAGATCCAGAATGGCTCCATCAATTTAAGGAGCGTGTTCTAGTGCCAATGCACCCTCTTCAAGTAAACTCACTTCTAAAAAAAGAAGAAGTGCTTGAACACATTCAAAAAGGATCGCTTGATTATCTAGGACCAGTAGGGCGCATGTATACAGCAACATCTTCCTTTAGAACTGTGTACAGCTCTTTATCTAGATTCATGTTTAAATTTTCAGTTCCGGTAAAAATCACAAATTCACTACGACTAAATCAACAGAAAGAGCTAGATCGTGGCGTAGAGGTTTCTAGACTTTTACAAACGCAATTAGGTGAAAAATTAGCAAATAATCATCCTAACTTTAAAATTATCCAGGATCCAGCTTATCTCAATATCAACATTACTAATCTTGAGTCTGGTTTCGCCGTTATGTTTAGAGAGAATCCTTTCTACGAAAATAGTGATAATACAAGCCTCGTAGCAGCACTATGCCAGGATCATGCATACAGTGGCAAGTCACGTATTTATTCCGTCATTACTGCTATTGCTAGAAGAGAGGGACGTGCGATAGAAGAAGTAAGTGTCGAGTGGTTCGATCGTTATCTCGACATATCACTTGATCCGATGCTTTGGCTTCACCAACATTATGGCATTGCACTAGAAGCACACCAGCAAAATGCTGTTGTTAAGCTTAAAGAAGGATATCCATCTACATTCTATTATCGAGACAATCAAGGATATTATTTTAGTGAGTCCAAGTCTGAAGAACTAGCGCAGCTCCTGCCTAATTTGAATGAGAAGAGCGATACTATTTGTTCCGATGACGTAGCAAATGAACGCTTTCGCTATTACTTCTTTTTTAACAACTTATTCGGATTAATCAATGCATTTGGTGTAAACGGATTAATTGAAGAAAAGCATCTTATGGATCTCCTGAGAGAACGACTCTCTCATTATTTAGCTATACAGTCATCACCTCTCATTAAAAGTTTACTTGAGGATCCTGTTCTTCCTTGTAAAGCGAATCTCTTAACTCGCCTCTATGATATGGATGAGCTTATTGGATCAATGGCTACACAATCAGTGTATACGATGGTCCGAAATCCGATCGCTCAGGAGGTTACAGTTAGGCATGGCAATGGACTTTAATGTATTCGATCAAAAATTACAAAAAACGATCTCTTTTGCTAAGGTGAGCTACGAACGCGATGTCGAGATGATTCACTCTTGGATGAACGAAGAGCATGTGCATCCTTTCTGGCAATTAAATATACCGATTAACTCATTTCGAAATCATTTACAAAAGGCACTAAAAGATACACACCAGACGCTTTATCTAGGTTTTATCAATGAGGTGCCAATGAGCTACTGGGAAGCTTATTGGGTAAAGGAAGATATCATTGAAGGATCTTATGAGAACAAGCCATATGACCAAGGCATCCATCTCTTGATCGGTCATACAGACTATTTAGGACTAGGATATTCCCTTCACCTTCTACGTGTAATGGTTTCTATACAATTGAAAGAGAAGCGGACAGAGAGAATCGTAGCAGAACCAGATATACGTAATAAAAAAATGATTCATATATTTGAGAAGTGTGGATTCACTCCACAAAAACCAATTGATCTACCGGATAAAACAGGCTTATTAATGATTTGTGAGCGGAAGCAGTTTGAAAGGAAGTGGGGAAATGCCTGAATACGTCTACGATGCAATTGGTATCGGTATTGGACCATTTAATTTAGGTCTAGCTGCTTTAACAGATGAAATGGACGATTTGGATATTCTTCTATTTGACCGAAAAAAAGAATTTGATTGGCATCCAGGTATGCTCATCGAAGGAACCACATTGCAGGTGCCATTTTTCGCGGATCTTGTAAGCATGGCTGACGTTAAAAACAAATATAGTTTTCTTAACTACCTGCAGGTTCATGGTCGTATGTATCACTTTTATTTTTTAGAAAAGTTTCATATTCCGAGAAAGGAATACAATCACTACTGTAAATGGGTGAGTGATCAGCTAAATTCATGCCGATTTGGATATGAAGTCACTGAAGTTTCATCATATGAAGCATCCGAGGAAGAATTCATTTATGCTGTTCACGTCCAGGATGTGAAAACGCTAGAAACCGACACGTTCTTGGCCAGGCATCTGGTCATGGGAATAGGCTCAGTACCTGCAGTACCAGAACATTTTAAACCTGCGCTTGGAGAAACCGTCTTTCATTCATCAGAGTTCATGGAGAAGAAACCAAAGGCTTTACAAGGAAAATCCATTTCAGTCATTGGATCAGGCCAAAGTGCAGCTGAGATTTTTTTAGATCTAGCAAAAGAACAGGAGCATCATGACTACCATCTTAGCTGGTACACAAGATCAAACGGTTTTTTCCCAATGGAGTACTCCAAACTAGGACTTGAATATTTTTCACCAGATTACACCGAATTCTTTTACGATCTTCCGCAAGAAAAAAAAGACAAAGTGATTGAAAAACAAGACTTACTTTACAAAGGGATTAGTGCAGAAACGATTTCAGAAATCTATGACGTATTATATGAACGATCTATTGGTAATCAACGCTCCCCCTTACACTTACAGGCTATGAGTGAGGTAAATCAACTAGAGATGAAAGGGGAGGTGTGTTTTGGCAAGGGACGCCACACGATTACAAATGAACCATTTGATTTCGAATCTGAAATCATTGTGCTTGGTACTGGATATAAACAGACCGTTCCAACTTTCTTACCCGAATCTTTTTTACTTAGGGGCGAGAATGGCCGCCCGACGATTACGAAAGATTACCGCTTAATGACGAAAGATTCCAATCAGAACAATATATTCATTCAAAACGGAGAGCTACACACTCACGGAGTTGGTGCGCCCGACCTTGGTCTCGGAGCACACCGAAATGCTGTCATCATCAATCAAATCTCCAATAGAGAAGAATACCCCGTGCAGTCACATAACGTTTTTCAATCTTTTGGAATCGCCAAACAACCTGCTCTTACAACAAACTAGAAGGAAAGTGGTGAACGTATGTATTCTCAAAACGAACTAGATACTGTTCTTACTAAACAAAACTGGACACTTGTTAATACAAAACTCTTAGCAAAAATGATTTCAGAATTTATGTACGAAGATATGATCTCACCTCAACTCGTTCAAGAGAAAGATAGCTATACCATCTATGAACTTCGAGTTTCAGACAAGAAATCATACTCATTCCATGCGATTCCCCGCCAATTTGATAGCTATGATGTTGACTGCAAATCCATTCGCATACTAGATAATGGGAATGAGGTAGAAGGGAGTGCCGTTGGCTTCCTCCTTGATATCAAACCCTTAATAGGCATGTCATCGGAAACAACAGCGCATTTAATAAAGGAAATTAGTCAAACTCTCATTGCAGATGCTCATCTGTTAAATAAGCGAGTTTCATCAGACAAATTGATTACTGAAGACTACGCTAATCTTGAAGGCTACATGACTGGACATCCCTGGATCACGTATAACAAAGGGAGAATTGGGTTCGGGTATGATGATTATTTAGCATATGCTCCTGAACACCAAAACGAAGTAACACTTTCATGGATTGGCGTTAGTCGACACATTAGCTCATTTCAATCTATTGAGAAATTTACCTTCGAAAAACTAGTAAACTATGAATTAAGTGATCAGGATCGTTCTACATTCCACAATATATTAGAAAAAAAGATTGATGATCCTAATCAATACTTCATGATGCCTGTCCATGAGTGGCAGTGGAAAAACATTTTGGTTCAGAATTTTGCAGAGGAGATTGCAAACCAAACGATCATACCGCTTGGTCAATCCAGTGATCGTTATCTCCCACAACAGTCCATTCGGACATTTGTTAACAAATCCAATCCAAACAAGCATCATGTAAAATTACCGATGAGCATACTAAATACACTTGTATATAGAGGATTACCCGCAGAACGTACTCTTATTGCTCCGAAAATAACTGAATTCATTAAAGGCATCTATGATAAAGACTCCTTTTTAAAAGATGAATGTAGAGTGATTTTACCAGGTGAAATTGCGAGTATTAATGTGAATCATTCCTATTATAATCAATTGGAGAATGCCCCATATCAGTACAAAGAAATGCTTGGCGTTATTTTTAGAGAAAGTATCTATACTTATCTCGAGGACGGTGAACAGGCGATTACTTTAGCAGCACTTCTATACGAAGACCATGATGGGAAGCCCTATGTAAAGAGCTTGATTGAGAAATCTGGAATGTCTACAGAAGAATGGATGACGCAATTTTTTGATGTCACTATGAAGCCATTGCTCCATTATTTGTACCAATATGGAACAGTCTTTTCTCCTCACGGCCAAAACACTATTCTTGTTCTAAAAGATTCCAAACCATCACGCCTTGCAATTAAAGATTTCGTAGATGATGTCAATATTAGTGATCAACCATTCGAGGAGCTTAATTATCTTACAGAGGAATTAAAAGATGTGCTTCGTAGTGAACCACCTGAGGGACTGACCCAATTTATATTTACAGGCTTATTCATCTGTCACCTCCGTTATTTATCGAACATTTTAGTAAACGGTGAGTTAATGGAAGAACAGAATTTCTGGGAAAAACTAGCGGAATCAATTCTTTCGTATCAATCAAGGTTCCCACAACTAGAGAAGCGTTTTGAGTTATTTGATTTCTTTAAACCTACATTCACTAAGCTTTGCCTTAATCGAAATCGCATGGTAGATGAGGGCTATTCAGTAGGAGAAGATCGACCTCATGCATCTGAATTTGGTGAAGTTAGAAATGCACTAAGTCACTATAAAAAAATCACAAAATAACTGAGAGACGGGGCCCGCCCCCGTCTTTTTTTGGAAGTGAGAAGAGTGACATACGTATGGTGTAGAGATGATTTGAAAGGTTGAACAATTTCGTTCCAATCATTGAATGATCAAGCTATAGAGCAACTTCATTTAGAGAACGTTACATTCAAAAACAAATATGAAAGCGGTTTAAACAACGATTTAAAGGGAAATTACCATGTAATGTCAACTCGAGTTAATGGAGGCGAAAGAATGAAATATCGACAGTTAGGTCATACAGACTTGCAAGTAAGTGAAGTTAGTTTCGGAACGTGGGCAATTGGCGGAGCATGGGGGAAAACAAATGACAAAGAAGCGCTCGATTCTCTACAACATGCTATACATGCTGGCGTGAATTTTTTTGATACAGCAGATGTATATGGAGATGGACATAGTGAAGAACTCCTTGCTAAAGCAGCAAAAGGGATGGAAGATAAAATTCACATCGCAACGAAATTTTGTCGTGCAGGAGACATATACGATTCTGTCAACTATTCAGAACAAAGTGTTCGTGCTTATTGTGAAGCGAGCTTAAGGCGCTTGGAACGAGATCAAATTGATCTTTTTCAAATTCATTGTCCACCAATCGACATCCTTAAGGAAGGTCAGGTGTTTGAGGTATTGGACAAATTGAAAGCCGAAGGTAAAATACGCTATTATGGTGTAAGTGTTGAAACAGTTGAGGAAGGACTATTATGTCTCAAGTATCCTGGCGTAAGTACTCTGCAGGTTATTTTTAATATATTTAGGCAAAAGCCGTTAGAGGAACTTTTTCCAAAAGCTTATGAACAAGGCGTTGGCATTCTTACGCGGGTGCCGCTGGCCAGTGGTTTATTAACTGGGAAATTCAAGAAAAACACTTCCTTTGAAGATGATGATCACCGAAACTTTAATCGGAATGGAGAAGCCTTTAATGTAGGTGAAACGTTTGCGGGACTTGAATTTGAACAAGGTGTAGAGCTAAGCGATGAAATCAATTGGATTGCTCGCGACCGAGAGAGTATGACGACTGCTGCGCTAAAATGGATTCTTGAACATAAAGAAGTCTCTTGTGTTATCCCTGGTTTTAAAAACATTCAACAAGTAGAACAAAACCTCAAAGCTACAGAGGCTCCTAACTTTTCCAGGGAAGAAATGGAGAAGCTTGCTAGCTTCTACCATCAAGAAGTGCATGAAATGATTAGAGGGGCTTATTAATAACCGAAAGGAGTTCAAACGATGGATAAACCAATCGAAATATCAAACATTCGTATTGAGCAAGATAAAGATAAAAGCCGTCGCGCATATATTGCGGATTTCAAAGAACCGATTCACTACGGCGTGCATGGTGGGGTGAAAGATTTTTATCAAGCGTCACCTGAGGTGGAACAACCGTCAACCCTTGATCACATCGTTGCTGCTGCAGGCGGCTGACTAACAGGGACATTGTCCG
Source organism: Anaerobacillus sp. 63XJN7_5_ISO-PGPR-S23-430 (assembly GCF_056173695.1). Lineage (NCBI taxonomy): Bacteria > Bacillati > Bacillota > Bacilli > Caryophanales > Bacillaceae > Anaerobacillus > Anaerobacillus sp. 63XJN7_5_ISO-PGPR-S23-430. The sequence goes on from NZ_CM149686.1 coordinate 2,198,459, forward strand.
GTGCGCTGGAGGCGCGCCAAATACCTAGTTTTCCAAACAAACTATCTGGTCAATTCGAAGGATTGATCGAAGCGCCTGAGGGTGTCCTCAAAATCACTAAAATAAAATGTCATTATAAATTAATCATACCAGAAGGGAAAAGAGAAGCTGCAGAAAGGGCACTTCATGTATTTGAGCGTGGTTGTCCTGTTGCACAAACGCTCAAGGGCTGTGTTGCTTTCGAGCATGATTGGGAGATTATAGAAGAATAAGAAAAGAGCTGATGAAGAAGTCCTTCATCAGCTCTTTTCAATTTGTAGAATCATAGAAGCATTTCCTAAATTAAAACACCTGCTCTGAAGGATTCAACTCACTTCAATTGAATCTGCGAGGTTAATAAACTCTTTGACCGCATAAGGCAAGTATTTATTCTTTTTCCAAATCAGCCCAAGTTCGAGGCGAAGATTTGAGTGACGAAGCCTAATTGACGTAATGGAATCGTTTGGAATTGAAAGAGCGATTTTACTAGGTAGAAGGGCAAGGCCAAGCTTTGCTTCTACCATCTCGATCATAAAATCTTTCTGCGAACTGTGGCAAACGACATTCGGATGAAACCCCTGTTTCGAGCATTCTTCTACAATTCGATCATGTAACGAAAAATCATCACGAAATAAAATAAATGGCTCTGATGCAAGATCCGTTATATCGATTTCAGTCGATTCCGTTAAATGATGTTCATTGTGAACAACTACCATCAATGGATCAGAAATAACTTGAACCGTTTCCAAAGAACTGTTTTTTAATGGGGTATTGCAAATTAGGCCAATATCGAGTGAGCCATCCTCAATCCCTTGCTTTATCGATTTTGATCCTACTTCCGTTAATAGAATTTCAACAAAAGGATATTTCGCCTTAAACTGACTAATTAACTTTGAAAAAAACGCAGCCCCGATAATAGGAGGAATACCTATTTTAATTTCACCCTTTTTAAGCTCTGTGAGGTCGGTTAATTCTGTTGTTAGATTACGAAAAGCACTTAGTACGTGATGCGCATTAATAAGGACAGCGTGACCCGCATCGGTTAATTCCAATTGCTTTGAACGATAGAAGAGCGGCACTCCAAGTTCTGCTTCCATATTTTTAATGGCTTTACTAATAGAAGGTTGGGACACGTGAAGACTAGTAGCAGCTTTTGTGAAACTTAATTGTCTAGCGACTTCAGAAAAATATTCCAAGTGACGAATTTCCATCAAAATACCTCCACACAGAGATTTTTTCAAAGGCTATGTTAGTGAACGCTGTTTTATTGGCTTATTTCTGATCGATCAAAACGATGCTATTTGAAAGAGCCAAAGTAGAGAATCATATATATAGCCAATGCGAATTTCGAAAATTCTGAATTATAACCTGAAAGCATACCTAATATGCGATATATGTATTATATAAATAGCTTACTTTATTATAAGATAAGATATAACGAATGAACAGCACCATATAAGGTTCTGTCAAGCTTATGAGGGGGACAGGTAATGGAAAATTATAAGTCAATTGGTACTTTGCATGTTGCAACGGAACTCTATGAATTTATTAATGAAGATGTTATTCCTGGAACTGGCACTTCTTCTAGACAGTTTTGGAGTGGCCTTGGTGACATGATCACTGAACTGTCACCTATCAATAAACAGCTTCTACAAGTTCGAGAAGACCTACAACAAAAAATCAATGCTTATCACCTGAACAAACGAGCTAGTGACCTAGAAAGCTATAAAACGTTTCTTAAGGATATCGAATATCTTGAAGAAGAAATAAAGGATGTTAAAATTAGCACTCAATCAGTAGATGAGGAAATTGCCATTCAAGCTGGTCCTCAGCTAGTTGTCCCAGTCAATAACGCTCGGTATGCGATTAATGCAGCGAATGCAAGGTGGGGGAGTCTCTATGATGCATTGTATGGAACTGACGTTATTTCAGAAGACAAAGGAGCATCTAAAAGTACGGAATATAACCCAATCCGTGGTGAAAAAGTGATAACTTATGCAAAGCATTTCCTAGATTCGGTCGTGCCATTAAAGGAAAGAAGTTACTCAGACATTAAACGATTTACTATACAGCAAGGGATGCTTAAGGTACACTTTACTGACAACGATGAAAGCGCTTTAATTAATAGAGAACAATTTGTAGGATATCTAGGTAGTGAAGAAAACCCTGAAGTCATTTTATTGAAAAACAATCAAATCCACCTTGAAATTCAAATTGATCGTTCTCATCCAATAGGTAAAACAGATGAAGCAGGAATTAAAGATGTGTTTGTTGAATCTGCTATTACAACGATAATGGACTTTGAAGACTCTGTTGCAGCTGTTGATGCAGAAGACAAAGTCCTCGTCTATCGGAATTTTCTTGGCTTAATGAAAGGTGATTTACAATCATCTTTTTCTAAAGGTTCTAAGAAGATCGTTCGATCGTTGAATCCTGATCGCGAGTATACATCACCTGATGGAAAGATACTTTCTCTTCCTGGTCGATCCTTGATGTTTGCTCGAAATGTTGGACATTTAATGACAACGGACGCGGTTCTTGATCAATCAGGAAATGAAGTACCTGAAGGAATTATCGATGCCGTGATTACAGGATTAATCGCAAAGCACGATCTGAATAGAAATGGTCGATACCAAAACTCTTCCAAAGGATCCATCTATATTGTAAAGCCTAAAATGCACGGATCAAAGGAAGTTGCATTTGCTAATGAACTATTCAATCGAACAGAAGATTTACTTGAATTAGAGCGTTATACAATCAAAATTGGCGTGATGGATGAAGAACGACGTACTACCCTTAACCTCAAAAACTGTATAAACGAAGTAAAGGAACGCGTCGTATTTATTAACACCGGCTTCCTTGATCGAACGGGTGATGAGATCCATACGTCGATGGAAGCTGGAGCTGTTATACCGAAAGGCCAAATGAAAAACGCGACCTGGCTTCAAAGTTATGAAAAAGCAAATGTGGCTCATGGTTTAAACACAGGTTTCAGAGGAGTCGCACAGATTGGAAAAGGCATGTGGGCTATGCCAGATCTTATGGGTGAAATGATTGCACAAAAAGGTGCACAGCTTCAAGCTGGTGCGAGTACAGCTTGGGTACCCTCTCCAACAGCTGCAACCCTTCACGCCTTACATTACCATCAAACAAATGTAAGGGAAATTCAATATGAACTAGAGAAAAGGACAGCAAATTATTTAAATGATCTTTTAGAAATTCCAGTTAATAGAGAGAAGAAGTGGAGCGACAAAGAAATTGAGAAAGAACTCGATAATAATGCTCAAGGTATCCTAGGATACGTGGTTCGATGGATCGAATATGGTGTAGGCTGTTCTAAAGTGCCAGATATCCATAATATTGAACTTATGGAAGACCGAGCAACGCTTCGAATTTCTAGTCAGCATATGGCCAACTGGCTTCATCACGGAATTTGTTCCAAGGAACAGGTTCTAGAAACAATGAAACGAATGGCAAAAGTAGTTGATAAGCAGAACGCAGGTGACCCGACTTATCATGCAATGGCTGATAACTTTGAAAAGTCGATTGCGTTTCAGGCTGCATGTGACCTTGTCTTTAAAGGCTTTAATCAACCTTCTGGTTATACTGAACCAATACTTCATAGTCGACGAAAAGAAGCGAAAGCAAAAGTTTATTCAAATAAGTAATTTATGTTGCAAAAGTAGCCCACAGGCTGCTTTTGCTTTGACTTACATAATAATACAGATATGCTTTCAACCCACCTCGTCTACTGTGCTATTACGTATAGGGGGTTTTACAATGAAACTTAGACGCATTTCTTCAGAAGAATTATCCCAAAAAGTTGAGAAACAACTATTAGGTTTATTGAAAGAAAGGAAATATGATAAAGGAGATAAAATCCCCTCCGTTTTGGAACTCTCGCAGTTTTTTGGTGTTTCACGGTCCACTATATTAGCTGCATTAAAAACGCTGAGTGGAAGAGGTGTTATTGATTTATTGGCAGAAGAAGGAGCTATTGTTACAGGCTATACACCGAAACGGTATTTCCAATATATGCCGATGCCTCAACATGAGAATTTGGAATCATTATTCCAAACACTTGTAATGTTAGAAACAACGTTGGTCAAACTGGCAGCGGTTAATCGAACAGAGCAAGACCTCCTAACAATGAGTCATACGCTCGAACTTCTAGAACGAAGTGAGCGTTATAGGGATAAGAGCATTCAAGACTCTCAATTTCACTTGGACGTTGCAAAAGCTTCGGGCAACCCTATTTTACTAGAGTTGTTCCAATCACTATCTGCAAAGATAAGCAAGTCAATGGATCATTACCATTGCTTAATCGCAACAGACCTGGAACGCATTCAAGACACAAATCAACAACATGAGTTAATTATGGAAATGATACTTTGTGAAGATCCAAGTGGGGCTTCAGAAGCAATGATGCTTCATTTAACTTATGCTAGAAAGCTAATGAGAAAAGGTTTCTCGATTCGTTCAGAGTTCATTGAAACTGACTGACGAACCTGTATATGAAAACAATTACTAAAGAGAGTAAAGTCGAAGCTCGACTTTACTCTCTTACTTGATTAATATGATAGAATAAAGAAAAATTCACTTTGAAACCACAATGAATATTAAGGTACAAAATGAATGAGGTAGATACAACTATACACAAAAGAAATGGGGGATATTATGAAAAGAGAATTAGATCAGCATAGTGTTATTCCTCTCTATCACCAATTAAAGGAGATATTAAAGGAGAATATTGAACGAGGTGACTGGGCTCCTGGCGATAAAATTCCATCTGAAAACGAGTTGAGAGCTGACTATAATATAAGCCGAAACACAGCTAAAAAAGCGATTGAAGACCTCGTCCAAATTGGCGTCTTGAATCGAATTCAAGGGAAGGGGACTTTTGTTTCGCAGCCGAAGCTCGAGCAACCACTAATGGGCTTTTATAGCTTTAGTAAAGTGATGAAAGAAATGGGCATGGCACCAACAGATATTATTTTGCATATGAATGAAACGACTGCTTCACCACGAGTCGCAAGTAAGTTAATGGTTGATGAAGAAGATACTCTAATCGAATTAAAGAGGTTACGCTGCGCAAATGACGAGCCTGTTATTCTTGAAACATCATATATACCGCAATACCTCATACCCGGTATTAAGCAGGAGCATGTGATGAATACCTCCTTATATGATGTAATGGAAAGTGATTTTGGTATTATCGTTACAAAAGCAAAAGAGGTGTTTGAACCTGTCCTCATAAGAGATTATGAAAGTGAATATCTCCAGGTAAAAGAAGGTTACCCCGCATTGTTGTTAGAAAGAACAGCCTATGATCGATCAGGAAAACCCGTGGAATTCTGTCATTCTATCGTAAGAGGAGATCGCTGTCGTTTCTACACAGAATTAATTTAATTAAAGAACAGGTTGACCCAACAACCTAATAACAGTACAATACCATTAAAGACCTGGTGACGTTATGTTGCCAAGGTACAACCCAACTTGACCCAACAACCCGTTGACTGGTTGAATCACTTTAAGGAGATGATTGAATGCCATTAGTTTCTAGTAAGCCGTTACTCGATGATGCGTACAAAAATCATTATGCGATTGGGGCCTTTGCTGTTCATAATCTTGAAATTATGAAAGCGGTTATTTCAGGTGCTGAGAAGATCGATACACCGGTTATCTTTCAAACGACTCCAGGAACAATTAAATATGTGGGAATCGAAAACATCAAAAATATGGTGAATTCGGTAGCTGAGAAAACCTCGATTCCAATTGCATTGCATTTAGACCACGGAGATAGTTTCAAAACGGTTCTACAATGTTTGCGGGCAGGTTATACATCAGTCATGATTGACGGATCAAAATTACAATATGAAGAGAACGTAGCGCTCGTCCAAAAGGTTGTGGAAGCTGCTCACTATGTTAATGTTCCCGTAGAAGCTGAACTCGGAACCATTGGAGGCGTGGAAGACGATCTTAGTGTAGACGAACAGGACGCTCAATTGACAGATCCAGACCTCGCAAAAGATTTTGTCGCACGAACGGATATCGATTCTTTTGCCCCTGCTTTTGGAACAGCACATGGCTTATATAAAAAGGAACCAAGGCTTAATTTTGAGCTTGTACAAAAAATTTCAGAATCGACAGGACGGCCAATTGTTATGCACGGTGCCTCTGGTGTACCAGAAGAAAAAGTTCGTGAATCGCTTCAATATGGCGTAAGTAAAGTGAATTTCTCGACTGAATTAAAGGTTGAATTCGTGGCTAGATTACGAGATTACTTGAATGAACATCCACATACAGATGATCCGAGAAAGTATTTCGTCCCTGCTCGAGAAGCTGTTGAGGAAATTGTTAAGAAAAAAATCTTAATGCTGCAAAGTCAGCAAACTTACGCTTAAGTCTATGATCACTACTGTTACGTTAAATGCAGCGATTGACCGTACGTACTATATGGATCGCTTTTCTATAAATGAAGTAAATCGGACGAAAAGAATCATAAGCGAACCTGGAGGTAAGGGCATTAACGTCTCGAAAATACTGAAAATTTTAAATATAAACACAGTATCGACAGGTTTTTTGGGGGGGTTAAATGGTCAATTCATTAAACGGTTAGCAGATGAAAAAGGAATTCATTCCGATTTTGTAATGATTGAAGGCGAATCACGTATTTGCCTTAATATCATTGATGAATTCACAAATCAAACTGAAATTCTTGAGTTAGGTCCAACCATTTTAGAAAGAGAATGGATTGAATTTAAACGAAAACTATTGGAATTGGCCAATAAAAGCACTTATGTCATTCTATCTGGGAGCTTACCTAAGGGCCTTTTAACGACGGCTTATCAAGAACTTGTTGAACTTGTTCAGCAGAATGGTACAAGAGCAATTGTTGATACGAGTGGACAACCGCTTAAGGAAGCTCTGAAAGCGAAACCCTTTATGATAAAACCAAATATTGATGAGCTAAGTGAAATCACCAATCGTCCGTTGCAAACCGATGATGAAATCATGAATGCTTTAATGGAATTAAGCCATACAGGAGTCTCCGTTGTGGCAGTCTCTAGAGGAAGCGATGGAGCGATGGCTGCTTATGACAATTGCATTTATACAATTTCTATTCCTAAGTTATCTGTTGTCAATCCTGTAGGAAGTGGCGATGCCTTTGTTGCTGGATTAGTATCTGGATTCTATGATAGAGAGCCTTTTGAGAAATCATTAATAAGAGCCTCAGCTGCTGGCACAGCCAATGCACTGCAAGAAAAAGCAGGAGACCTTTCCTTAGAAGATCTTAAATCGCTAGAAAAACAAATGAGTGTCAATCAATTTTCATTTACTAAATAAGGAGTGATGTAATTAGTGGATACGTATACATTGAAGGAAATCATGTCTCAAGGAAACGCTTCAGAAAAAACCTATCAGATCGTCAGCAATATGAATATTCCTAATGATAATGTCGAAGTCAATTATGTATTTACAGGGTGCGGCACATCCTACTACATTGCAATTTCAGCTGCCAGATACTTTCAAGAAATCACTGGAATTCAAGCCAACGCGGTGCCGGCTTCAGAAATTTTTCTTCATGAAAAGCAGGTATTCACCCCCCATAAACGATATAGAGTAGTAAGTATCTCTCGCTCTGGAACCACTTCAGAAATTATTACGGCTTTAAAAGCCATTAAGGCTAAAGAGAATATATCCACTCTAGCCGTAACATGCAACAGTGATGCTGAAATGGCACAACTAGCTGACGATCAAATTAGTCTTGATCATATAAGTGAAAAAAGCGTTGTCATGACTCAATCCTTCACTAACATGCTTTATGCAATTCAACTATATGCTGCAAGATTTACCGAGAATAATGAGGCATTAAAAGAACTGAAACAGGTGCCTGAATTGTTAAATGAGAATGTAAGTCATGCACATGTTATGAAGGATATAGTTCAAGGTGCAAAAGCGGAGCGGTTTATCTTCTTAGGCGCAGGTATTTATAATGGATTAGCCAAAGAAGGTACACTGAAACTCAAAGAAATGACGCAAACGGAATGCGAAAGTTATTCGAACCTTGAATTCCGTCATGGTCCGATTTCCATTGTGGATGAGGAAACCGTTGTGGTGCTGTTTTCTACAACGAAAATGAGCGAGATCGACCACACATTACTTCATGATATTAAAAATAACGGTGGAAAAACGATTGTGATTGGAGATCTTGGGACAGATTTAACGGCTGATCATGTGATTAATATAGGAAGCAATTTATCAGATGAAGCGAGAGCGGCACTCTATATTCCTTACTTTCAGCTTCTAGCTTATTATCAGTCAATCAAACTTGGCTTAAACCCAGATCAACCTCGTAACCTTAATCAAGTCGTGAAAATTTCTCTGCCTTAATAACAGGAGGTCAACATGAATCTTTCACTCGGTATTGATGTAGGGGGGACCAAAATTGCAGCTGCGCTCATTACAAAAGATGGGCGCGTGCTATTTCGAAAAGAAGTCCCAAGTATAACAACGGATAAAGACAAGATGTTTCAGCAATTAAAGAACTGTATTGATCAAGTATTAGAAGAGTCTAGTTACAAACCAGAACACCTACTTGGTATCGGAATTGGTGTCCCTGGAAAAGTCGATATTGAAAAAGGAATAGCCATCTATCAAAACAACCTACCTTGGTCTCATTTTCCAATTGGTCCAAAATTGGAAGAACTTTATCCTACAAAGTCTGTCATCCTTGATAATGATGTTCATATGGCAGCATTTGCGGAATGGTATCAAAGAGGATGTAAAAAAAATGAAACGTTTGCTTATTTAACTATTAGTACAGGGATTTCTTGTTGCATTCTTCATAATGGAGCCATTTTACGTGGTGCTGGTTTTGCAGGTGAAGTAGGCTTAATGTTGACAAGTGCCTCGAAAGAAAATCCAGTGGCTACTCTTGAAAATGTAGCATCCGGTCCAGCTATTCAATCAAAGGCAGCAACCAAAAGAGCAAGACTTCAAATGAAAGAGACTGAACAAATCACAACAGCTACAGTCTTAAGAGATTATTTTCATGGGGAGAAATACGCCTGTTATGTCATGACTGAAGTTTTAAATGATATTAGTAAAGGAATTCACGGCATGATTTGCATGCTCGACCCTCACCAAATTGTTCTTGGTGGCGGGGTCATTAATCATAATCCAGAGTTAATAGACCATATTAAAGCGACACTAAAACCTCTCTTGATTACTGAACAAAGCAGTGCCGTTCATCGAATATCTGTTAGTCAATTGAAAGGAGACTCAGGACTTGTTGGAGCCGGATTAAGACTTCACAACTCATCTGATGGAGGTGCAAATGAAGATTAAAACAAATACACAACGTGTACTAGATGAAGGCATTCGACTAAAAGATCGCTATCAAAAACAGCCTACGATAAACCGCACGTACGTCGATCAAGCGATTCACCATGTTCTTCAGAAAATTGATCAAAATCTTGAAACTTTTACTAACTCTTTTCCTGATTCAAGTAGCCAAGATGGAGTGTACCCGTCCATTGAGAACAATGAATGGACAACGAGTTTCTGGACCGGAATGTTATGGCTTGCTTATGAAGTAACAGGAGATCAGAAATACCGCAGTGTAGCTGAAGGACATCTAACTAGTTTCAAACAGCGTTTAAAGAATCGAATTGCTGTAAATCACCATGATCTCGGATTTCTTTATACGCTTTCCTGTGTTAGTGCTTATAAATTGACTGGTAATGAAGAAGCCAAAAATGTAGCTATTGAAGCAGCAGACTTGCTCATGACGCGTTTTCATGAAAAAGCAGGCATCATTCAAGCATGGGGAGACTTAACGGACCCGTCACAGCGGGGAAGGATGATTATTGACTGTAATATGAATCTACCTTTACTCTATTGGGCTACAGAAGAAACTGGAGATCAGAAGTATAAGAGCGTAGCCGAAAGCCATATCCAAAAGGCAGCACAATACCTTGTGAGAGAAGATGCATCTACGCACCATACTTATTACATGGATCCAGACTCAGGAAATCCACTGTATGGTGACACACACCAGGGATATGCGGATGACTCTTGTTGGGCTCGCGGGCAAGCATGGGGAATATACGGCTTCCCTCTAAGTTATGCTTATACGAAAGACTGGAATTTAATCACGTTAACTAAGAAACTTACAAATTACTATTTAAATCGTTTACCTAAAGACTATATTTGTTATTGGGATTTAATTTTCACAGATGGCAATGAAGAAAGAGATAGCTCATCAGCTGCTATCGCACTCTGTGGATTACTTGAATTAGTGAAACATTTACCACTTACAGATGAAGAGAGACCTTTCTATGAGAACGCTATCAATAATACAACCGAATCACTAGTTAAACATTACACGACAGATGTGCACTCAAATGAAAATGGATTGTTGCGCCATGCCGTTTACTATAAAGGTGGTAACCGCGGAGTAGATGAAAGTTGTATTTGGGGCGATTATTATTATTTCGAAGCGCTTGTTCGTCTCTCGAAAGACTGGAATTTATATTGGTAATCTGGAAAGGAGTTCGATTATGGGACAAATCGGTGTATGGGAGTCAGTAGAAGACGGTGTTAAACGAAATATCTTAACAAGTGGTGAAGATCTAATGATTATGGAAGTTCGCTTCAAAAATGGAGCGATCGGAAATAAACATCAGCATCCTCATGAACAGATTTCCTATTGTCTTGATGGGCAATTTGAATTCACGATTGGCACAGCTCATACGATCATTGAAAAAGGAGAGTCACTTTATATCCCACCAAATACACTTCATGGCGTTAAAGCACTTTCAGATGGTAGTCTTTTAGATTCCTTTAGTCCAGTAAGAGAGGACTTATTAGAAGGAAAGCATTCATGAGTTCTCGTTTGTCAGATACGATTTACTTAAACGCTCAACATAAAAAAACACTACATGCGAAAAAAAAGCTAATCGCCGAGGGTGATGAAGCGCTACAAATACCATTTAGACCTTCAAAGACAGATATCGCAGACTGGGGGCACTATTTTCACTGCCCATATGATGGAGCTGCACTCAATTTCAGCTGGACGAATAATAAGAAATTTGATTGTCCTTCATGCAGGAGAGTCTTTGAAGACTCTCCATTTCTAGGTGGCTGGATGGGAATGGCTCACGGAAAACTAGGAGAGGCAGTTAAACATCTTTCGTTTGCCTATGCAGCTACTAAAAGAGAGGATTATTTATTGAAAGCAAACAAGATCCTTTTGGATTATGCAGAGTGCTACCCTCATTACCGAACACATGGAAAGATCCCTTATAATGGGCCAGGTAAACTTTTCGCTCAAACGCTTGATGAAGCCAATTGGATGATTAATCTTTGTTATGCCTATCACATTGGTAAAGAACATTTTACCAAAGAAGAATTGGAAATTGTAAATAATCAGCTATTTCTTAATGCGGCTTCCTTTTTATCTACATGGAAAGAACAACAGATTCATAATCATGCTGTCCATATAACTGTTGCTATTTGTATGATCGGTTCAATATTGGGTAATGATCACTTAATTGAACAAGGGTTTAATGGAGATTATGGATTAAGAAATCAGATTCGTAAGGGCGTACTTGAGGATGGTTTATGGTATGAAGGGTCCTTCTCCTACCATTTTTATACACTTGAATCGATCGTTCAATTAGCACATATCACAGATGATACTCGTCTTTGGTCATTCCCAGAAATCAAAAAGATGTTCGATACGCCCTTATTATTTATTGATAATGAAGGGTTGCTCCCATCTTTGAATGACTCATCCTCATCTATTTCCTTATCTAAATATGCACATCTCTACGAGTTCGCTTTTTCTAGTTATGGGGAAGAGCAGTATCAAATGATATTAAGAAGCTTATACGGCATGCAACCATCAAAGTTTAAACGCGTTCCGCAAGATTCTTATTCATTGTTCTTCATTAACCAATTCGTTTTAAATGATACCAATTGTATAGTCCCATGCTGTAAGAACAATCAAAATAAGACGTTAACTTCAAGTTCTAGCTTAACAAAAATTTCCTGTGAAAATGGATGGCAGGTCTTTCAAAAGCATGCGCCATTTGGTGGTGAACACGATCATCTCGATCAACTAGGTTTATCGCTTAGCTTAAAAAACAAACCGTTTATACGAGATCCTGGCACAACACGCTATAGTGTTCCTGTACACTATGACTGGTTCAAGCATACGTATTCACATAACACCGTTAGTATAAATGGAAGTGATCAACCACCAGCAGATGGGAAGCGTATCAAAGCTGAACAATGCGAATGGGGAAGCTGGGTAGAAAGCGTCGTAGACTGGAAAAGTGATACCTATCTTTTTCAAAATTTAATTCAGTTACCTGAGTCAATGAGTTCCTGGGATGTTGAGAGTTACAAAGATTGTTCTATCCAACGTTTCAATGCTATTACTGATCGATTGTTTCTTGACATCGTTACGGTAAACGTACCAGAAAAAAGAGAAGTGGATCTCTTATATCACGTCGACGGCCAAATACTTCACACCCAAAACTGGGAAACATCACAAGCAAAATTAAGCAAATTAAATCAAGATTTATTCAACAATAAGAGAGAAATGATGACGAATGGTTCTACATTTTTACAGTGGAAGGCGAACGAAGAAATTGTAAATCAACATAGCTGGTGTTCATCAAAAACGATGCTTTATTTAGCAAACACTCCCGATAATCCTCCCGTTTCTGATCGAGCCACTCTTATACAAAGAAGTGAGCCACATCAATCCATCACGTTTATTAACGTCTTTCAAATAGCTACGGATTTACCAAATAGAGAAGTTGAAAATATAGAAGTATTACAAAGCGAATCCGAGATAAAAATATTTGTCTCGACTCATTCCTCTATATGTGGTGAATTCCGATTAACTAAGGGAAAAAACCACCATTCATCGACCCTTGCCTATTATTCAAGCTAAATAAACGATAAAGGAGTGGTTAATCATTATTGAGACGAAATTAGTAAGCTCGCTCACCAAAGTTTTTGCTGATGAAGATTTAACTGAGCCATATGTTTCATTTGCATCTGCTTTATTAGGTGAAACATATTCCTTTCAAGTAGCGTATCGGTCAGATAAATTAGTAAAACAAATGAAGGTCGAAATTCACTCTCAGTTAAATGTAACAGCACGAGTAGTTGGACTGGTGCCTTCTGAGTACCCATGTCACTTTGATTACGATGATCATACCCTGCGTCATACACCAGGATTATACCCTGATCCCTTATTTCCAATTATAGAAGAAGAAGGGCTTACTGCTTTTCCAAATCAGTGGCGATCCATTTGGATAACAGTGGCCGTAGAACAAGACGCTACACCAGGCGACCACCAAATTGAAATCGCCCTCATTTGCACAGATGGTGATTACGTTAAAGATACTTTTCAATTAAACGTCATTGGTGCAAACCTTCCAGAGCAAGGAGTGATTCACACCGAGTGGCTACACACGGATTGTATCGCTTCAATTTATCAATTAAAGATCTTCAGTGATAAATACTGGGACACAGTAGAGAAGTATGTAAAGACTGCTGCTGATCATCACATTAATATGATTTTAACCCCTTTATTCACCCCTCCGCTAGATACTGAGATTGGTGGAGAGAGACCGACTGTACAGCTTGTTGATGTAACAAAAGAAGGAGAGAAGTATACATTTCATTTCGAAAAGCTTCTCCGATGGTTTAAAATGTGTCAGAATAACGGCATTCGCTATTTCGAATTCTCTCACCTTTTTAGTCAGTGGGGTGCAAAGCATTCACCTAAAATTATAGGTGATGTAAATGGGAAAAAAGAAAAACTATTTGGCTGGGAAACAGAGGCTATGAGTCAAGCCTACCGTTCATTTCTAGCACAATTCTTACCTGCGCTTATTCAATTACTAGAAGAATCCAATCTAACAGATTATTGTTACTTTCATATTTCTGATGAACCGCGAATGGAGCATTTGGAATCTTATAAGAATGCAAGTCGTGTTATGAATGATTACCTTGGTGACCTACCAGTAATCGACGCACTTTCAGATTATACTTTTTACGAAAAAGGTCTTATTAAAAATCCAGTATCATCTAACGATCATATTACTCCATTTCTTGAAAACAACGTTCCCGATTTATGGACTTATTACTGTACTTCTCAATACAAAGAGGTTTCCAATCGTTTTTTTAACATGCCTTCCTCTAGAAATAGAATACTAGGAATGCAATTATATAAGTTTAATATACAGGGCTTCCTTCATTGGGGATTTAACTTCTGGTACTCTTCTTTTTCAAAAAAATTAATTGACCCGTTTCGGAACACGGATGCGAATTACTCTTTTCCATCAGGCGATGCTTTTCTCGTTTATCCCGGGGAGGAAGGGCCAATTGAGTCACTTCGTTTAGAAGTGTTAATGGAGGCTTTTCAGGATCATTCTGCATTACAACTTCTTGAAAGCTATATTGGGCGTGAACAAACGCTAGGTCTACTAGAAAACGATTTGAAACAAGAATTAACATTCACCCATTATCCAAAAGATGCTGCTTGGCTTCTGTCCAAAAGAGACGAAATAAATGAACGAATTAAGCTTGAAATAAATGTTCATACTCATAAATAAACCGCCTGAAAGGCGGTTTATTTGTATTACATTTGGTGAATTTTTTTAAATTCTGATGGGCTTTTCCCTTCTTTTGTTCGAAACGCACGGCTAAAGTAATACCGATTTTCATAGCCTGAATGTCGTGCGATTTCATCCATTGTCCAATCCGTGTTGGCGAGTAATTTTTTCGCTTCTTCTACTCTTAGTGAAATCAAATATTCCTTTGGCGTCATCCGAAAAGCTGCTTTAAACCTTCTAGTAAGTTGAACAGGACTAAGTCCTAATTGAATAGAAAGGTCATTCATGCTAAATAGAGACATTAAGCCTTTCTCTTGAATAGTATTTTTCGCATCAATCATCAGCTTATCTTTTTGGCCGATTTGTTTCACATGCTTTTCTTCAAGCTCCCAACAAAACACATTCCAAATATCTCTCAGTATGTAATTAATACGGGACATATTCTGAGAGTGAGTATGATTCGAATACAAAGCCAAATATTCGAAATTAGAAGAAAGTCTTTTAAAATCTCTTAACGTCCATTTTCCACTAATAATGGATTCATCTTCTTCCAATGGCTTTAGTAACGACGGATCTGATAAGTACTCTTTTTTTAATTCCCATTCGAAAATAAATGCAAAAAATGACAAAGGCTCAATTAACTTCCTTTTAAAAGGTGTGTTAGGTGGACAAAACACGAGGTCACCAACCTGTGCTACACCTTTCTTATCACCGATTGAAAATTCGAATTCACCTTTTTCGACCGCAAATAACACCCACTTAGGGTGGACATCTTCTTCAAATACAAATCGCTGCTTTTCTTTCCAATGAGCTAAATAAATGACCGATGGAACATAGTTTTGCAACGTTTTAGAGTCCAGGATTAATTTCACCACCTTATGAAATAAAGTATAAACAAATGACTCTATATTACATTTTAATAGAAGTTGGCAAGCGATACAATTATATTTAGAAAACTTAAAAAATTATCGAAGGTAACATCAAGGAGGATGTTCATCGCATGAAGTATGAAACAGTCGAATCTGATATTACGGTAATTGGGGGAGGTCTTGCTGGAGTTTGTGCAGCCGTATCGGCCGCTCGATTAGGTAAAACCGTTTTCCTTATCCAAAACAGGCCAGTACTTGGCGGTAATTCAAGTAGTGAAGTAAGAGTGTGGGTAAGCGGTGCTAACGCAGTAGGAACACAAAGATATGCCAGAGAAACGGGCATCATGGGAGAAATGCTTGTTGAAAATCAATATCGGAACCCTGAAGGAAACCCATACTACTGGGACCTGATCGTTTATGAAACCGTGTACAACGAACCAAATATTACACTTCATCTTAATACAGATGTTCATGAAGTAGAAGCCACTGGAGAAAATGACAATCGTGTTATCCAATCGGTTACAGGCTGGATGATGGGATCAGAGCGGAAAATTACCTACAAGAGTGAGGTATTCCTTGACTGTACAGGAGATGGATTAGTTGGTTTTCTCGCAGGGGCCGAATTTAAGTTAGGTAGAGAAGCAAGACATGAGTACGACGAAGAGTGGGCACCAGAAGAAGCTGACAACATCACACTTGGAAGTACCATCTTATTTTATACAAAGGATATTGGAACACCAGTGAAATATGTCGCACCAGCATTTGCAAGAGACATTACCCAAACTCTCATTCCAGAAAAAAGAATCATTCGAACTGGGGACTCTGGCTGCTATTATTGGTGGATTGAATGGGGCGGCGAAATGGATACCGTACATCAAAACGAAGCAATACGAGATGAATTATGGGCAGCCATTTACGGAATCTGGGACTACATTAAAAATTCAGGGAAGTTTGATGCTGACAACCTAGTTCTTGAGTGGGTAGGATCTGTTCCAGGTAAAAGAGAGTACCGCCGATTTGTAGGCGATTATATGCTAAATCAAAATGATATTATTAGTCAGAGACCATTTGATGATCGAATTGCTTTTGGTGGATGGTCAATTGACCTTCATCCCCCAAAGGGCATGTATACTGGAGAAAATGCATCCAAGCACCTTTTCCCTGATGGTCTATATCACATTCCATTCCGCTCTTTATACTCACGCAACGTTTCGAACATGTTTATGGCGGGGCGGAATATCAGCGCAACCCATGTAGCATTCGGAACTACTCGAGTGATGGCAACTTGTGCGGTTATGGGGGAAGCTGCTGGAGTAGGCGCCGCTCTATGTGTGGACAAACAACTGACGCCACGTGAACTGTATGAAAATCATTTCAAAAGTGTGCAGCAAACTTTGCTCAAACAAGATGCTTCAATTATTGGAGCTAGAAACGAAGATGAAAGGGATCAAGCTAAACTTGCAACGATCAGCGCATCAAGCACATATCAAAAGATTGCCATTAACACACCAGCTGAACTGTACTCTTTAAAAAATGATGTGGGTATCTTGTTTCCAGTTGATCAGAAGCTCACTTCAATTGAACTTTTAGTCGATGCTACTATAGAAACAGAAGCGATTATAGAAGTATGGGATACAGGTAGAGGTGAAAATTACATTCCTCGTACATTGCATAATGAGAGGAAAGTAACCATTCCAAAAGGTGAGAAGCAGTGGATCACAGTTAGCATTCCCTGGACACCAAACGGTGAACAAAATGCTTTTATCGTGATTAAGGAAAATGAACAGCTAGCTTTATGGAAGTCAAAACAGCCACTATCCGGGGTGTTAACTTTTGAAAAAGGAGATATTCCGATCGTTGACCCTAACTTGTCCCAACAACCCGAGCAGTTAGTCGTTCAGTGGTCAATGAAAAATCTTACACGACAGCCGTTTTGTTTTAAAGTAAGTGATCCAATCGGAACTTACTTACCAGATAAAGTCATTAATGGTTACCACCGACCATTTGGATCTCCACATATGTGGATGTCTGAATCCACTGGAGGGGAAGAGTGGATCGAGTTAACCTGGGACAAGCCGGTTCAAATGAATGAAATCCACTTAACCTTTAATGATGATGTGAACGAATACTTAATTAACCTTCACTTTTTGAAAACAGAATTCGATATTATGCCAGAGCTAGTTGCCAACTATCGTATTGAAATGAATTTAGATGGTCAGTGGCAAACGGTAGATTCAATCAAATCTAACCGAAAAAGAAAGCGCGTCCATCATTTAGAAACCTTTACTACTGATAAAATACGTATGGTTATCGAGGAAACCAATGGTTCACAGCACGCTGAACTGATCGAAGTGAGAGTCTACTAGTATCTAAATTAATAAACTCTCACAGGTGAACAGATATGCTATTGTAATAATATCTCAAAAGAAATCGAATTTTCAGGTAAGAAAGTCTGTCACCAAAGAACAGTCTAGGAGGGAATTCATGAATGCAAAAACAGCTGTAGAGTCAGAGAGGTCACTTTATACGAAATCGGAAACAAAGAAGAAAACGCTGATGACAAACTTATGGAAGTACAAAAGCTTCTACATTATGCTTGCACCGGGGTTAATTTGGTTTTTCATCTATAAGTATCTACCAATGTACGGCGTTATTATCGCGTTTAAAGATTACAACGTGATGGAAGGCATCACGGGGAGCAACTGGGCTGACCCATGGTATAAATATTTCCAAATTTTCTTTGATTCCCCTTATTTCTACCAACTATTATCCAACACATTGATCATTAGTTTATACAAAATTCTTTTTGGAATGGTTCCGAGTATTGTACTCGCTATCTTTCTAAATGAATGTAAAACAATGTGGTTTAAAAGATGGATACAAACGCTAAGCTACATGCCACACTTTCTATCTTGGGTAATCATTTATGGAATTTGTATCGCTTTCTTGTCAGAAAGCACAGGGTTATTTAATCGTTGGTTAACAGAAGGGGGAGCATCAAGCATTCCTTTCTTAACATCAACAGACTGGTTCCGTTCGATATTAGTAGGATCTGAAGCATGGCAAAGTCTCGGATGGGGAGCCATTATTTATTTAGCAGCGATAGCCGGAATTAATCCTTCTCTCTATGAAGCAGCAAAAGTAGATGGGGCGAATCGCTTTCATATGATCTGGCACATTACACTACCAGGAATACGTAACGTTATCATCCTTTTGTTTATTTTAAAGCTAGGACATATGCTTGATGCTGGTTTTGAACAAGTTTACATCATGTATAACGTCCAAGTATATGAAGTGGCTGACATTATTGATACGTGGGTTTTCCGAACAGGACTTGAACAGATGAACTTCAGCCTTGCTGCATCAGTAGGATTATTTAAGTCAGCAATTGGCCTTATTCTTGTCATCGGAGCGAACCAAATTGCGAAGAAATGGGGCGAAAACATATGGTGAAAAATAAAGGAGACCGCGCCTTTGATCTACTTGTAACGATATCTCTCATCCTAGTTGGTGTACTATCCGTTTTCCCTTTGCTTTTCGTCGTTGCAGTATCTCTAACCCCGATCGAAGAAGTATTGAAAAATGGTGGATTTGTTCTGATTCCTGAAGCGATTAACTTTGATGCGTATACTCACCTTTTATCTCAACCCAAAATACCAAAATCGTTTATGGTCACCATTTTTATTACAGTTGTTGGAACGATCATTAACTTGATTCTTACTACGTTAATGGCGTATCCATTAAGTCGTAAAAATTTACCTGGTCGCAACATTTTCATTTTCCTCGTCGTCTTTACACTCTTATTTAACGGCGGGATCGTACCAACATACTTAATTGTAAAAGCAACTGGTTTACTTAATTCGGTGTGGGCAATGATTATTCCGAATGCGATTTGGAGCTTTAATGTTCTGATCATGAAAAGCTTCTTTGAAAACTTACCAGAAGATATTTTCGAAGCAGCTCGAATTGATGGTGCAGGCGAATTTAGAATTCTCGGGCAAATTGTACTCGCTCTTTCGAAACCCGTTATGATTACAATTGGGTTATTCTATGTCGTTGGTCACTGGAACGAATTTTTCCAGGCTGTTATGTACATTACAGACCCTGCCCTAAATCCTCTCCAGGTTGTGGTTCGAGATATTCTTGTACAAAATCAAGACCAAATCGAGAACGTGGATGCAGTTATACCGACAGCTACCATTCAAATGGCAGCCGTTATTATTGCAAGCTTACCAATCATTGTGATTTATCCATTTGTTCAGAAGCATTTAACAAAAGGTATGCTACTAGGTTCGATCAAAGGATAGAAAACGATCATGTCAGAAGCAGAACATAGAATGAATGCCATACTCGTAGGGGAGAAACAATGAAACAAGTAAGAATTGGATTAATCGGTATTGGATTAAGAAGTTCTATTGCAAAATATTGGCATCAGCCGGATGGAGAATCTGTTGTTGTAGCAGCAGCAGATCTATCCATCTCTAGATTAAAAGCCTTTCAAGAAGACATAAACAAAGAAACATTTATTACGACAAATTATAAGGAACTTTTGGAACGACAAGACGTGGATGCCGTTGCTATTACAACACCTGATCACTTACATGAGGAACATGCCATTGCAGCATTTAGAGCAGGAAAACACGTGTATTGCGAGAAACCATTAGCCATTTCAGTGGAGGGGTGCGATCGTATTCTCGATGAGTGGGAGAAGTCAGAGAAGCATCTTATGATCGGGTTTAATATGAGGTACATGAATATGTTTCGAACGATGAAAGGAATTGTTGACTCTGGTGTAATAGGTGACATTAAAGCCGTTTGGGTTCGCCATTTTGTAGGGTTAGGTGGAGAGTATTACTACCATGACTGGCACGCTAACTCTGCAAATACGAATTCTCTTTTACTCCAAAAAGGTTCTCATGATTTAGATATTATCCACTGGATAACAGGAAGTTACACCAAAAAAGTCTCAGCATTTGGTAGCCTTGATTTCTTCGGAGGAGAAAAAAATAACAATCTTACGTGTCCCACTTGTGATCAAAAACATGACTGCACGGAATTTAGCACTACTCCATTGAATCAATGCGCTTTTCGCAATGAAGTGGATGTAGAAGACAATAACATGGTCATTATGGAATTAGAAGGTGGCATTAAAGCTTCTTATTTACAGTGTCATTTCACCCCAGATTATCAACGCAACTATACGTTTATTGGCACAAAAGGAAGAATTGAAAACTCCGAACCGGATGGAAAAGTATATGTGAAGACGAGAAAATCTAACACCTGGCATGAATATGCTGATCAAACGTACGACATAAAGACGGCAGAGGGAAGTCATGGTGGAGCCGATCCAGTCATATGTCAGGATTTTGTAAATCTTGTTCTTCATAATAAACAACCGCTCACAACTCCTTATGCTGGAAGAATGAGTGTCGCAGTTGGTTGTGCGGCGTCAGAATCCATTCGGGCTGGAGGAAAAGTGGTACAGGTCACTCAGCGAGTTGGATCTGAAAAGGCACAAAGCACAGGTATGACTTAACTAAACATCACGAGAAAAAGAAGGATAAAGAGGTGTATCTGAATGGTTGAATTAAATGGCTTATGGGGCAAATTTTATCGCATTACAGAATGGGTCGCTCGTCTTGTATACGTTCAATGTCTATGGCTCGTATTCTCGATTGTTGGGCTTTTGGTCGCAGGAATTTTCCCTGCAACAATAGGCATGTTTGCAGTCGTACGCCGCTGGCAACTCGGAGAGACAGATGTTCCTGTTTTCCCTGAGTTTTGGACTACCTATAAACAAGAATTTATAAAGGCCAATCTTGTTGGCTGGTTGACGACGATCGTGGGAGGGTTATTGCTCTTTAATTTAACCCTGTTCAGAGGCTATGAAGGAGTATTTTTCCTCATATGCTACCTCTTTACCTTAACAATCATATTTTTGTATAGCTTGACAGCGCTTTTTGTTGCTCCTGTTTTTGTTCAATATAAATTATCAGCCCTTAAAGTTATCAAATACGCGGCCATCATTGCATTATCTTATCCGTTACATGCTTTGATGATGGGGGCAATCATGATTGCCTTCTATTATGTCCTTTTATTAGTTCCAGGGTTATTACCGATTTTCAGCTTTAGCTGGCTTGCCTTTCTACTCATGTGGGTAGCGAATCTTGTTTTTCGTAGAATGGATCAAAAAGAAGTTCAAAAATAACATTTATGGGAGATGAAAATATGGAAATCAGACATGCAACAAACCCGACAGAAGCCAAACACTATACAACAGATCAATTAAGAGAACGGTATATGATGGAGAGGGTTTTTACTGAAGGGGAAATCAATATGCTTTATGCTCATGACGATCGTATGGTGATCGGAGGAGCTATTCCAACAAGTCAGGAAGGACTTTCGCTATCCGCAACAGAGACATTAAAAACATCTTATTTTCTAGAACGTCGAGAAATCGGGATCATTAACATCGGTGGGCATGGAACTGTTCAGGTTGATCAAGAAACGTTTGAACTCGATAAGCGTGATTGTCTTTACATAGGAAAAGGCAAGGAAAACGTTACGTTTTATCCTGGTAACGCCGAGAGTGCAGCGAAGTTTTATTTTGTCTCTACACTAGCTCATAAAGAATATCCTACTCAGAAATTAGCGATTAAAGACGCGGAGCCTAACCACCTCGGTTCTATTAAAGAGTCAAATGAACGAACGATTTACAAATACGTTCACGCAGAAGGAATTCAAAGCTGCCAACTCATGCTAGGGATGACAATGCTAGAGCCTCATAATATGTGGAACACGATGCCAGCTCACATTCATGATCGCCGAAGTGAAATCTATTTGTATTTTGATATGCCTGAAGAAGGACGTGTTTTTCATTTCATGGGAGAACCAGACGAAACAAGGCATTTGCTCGTTTCTAATGAACAAGCAGTCATTTCCCCATCCTGGTCCATCCATAGCGGTGCTGGAACTTCAAGCTATACGTTTATTTGGGCTATGGCTGGAGAGAACTACACGTTTACGGATATGGACTTTATTGATATGAAAGACTTAAAATAGGAGGCCAATGATGGGATACTTAGATCGGTTTTCATTAGAAGGGAAAACAGCACTCGTCACAGGAGCAGCTGGAGGAATTGGTCAAGCAATCGCCGTGGCTTATTCAAAAGCAGGGGCAAAGCTCATACTACTTGGTCATCGAAATAACTTAGATGAAACAACGCAACTGATTGAGGAAGGAGGTGGGAGTGCTCATCAAGTAATTATTGATTTAGAGGATGTTGAATCACTTCCAGCATATTGTGAAGATCTATTAAGTCAATTCCAAATCGATATCTTGGTTAATAACGCTGGGATCATTAGACGAGAAGAGGCTTCTAATTATTCAATAGACAACTGGAATGCTGTGATGAACACGAACGTCAATGCCTTATTCCTTCTTACTCAACACCTTGCTCGTCCGATGCTTGAACGAAAGGAAGGGAAAATCATTAATATTGCGTCTTTACTATCATATCAAGGAGGAGTGTATGTACCAGCATACACAGCAAGCAAACACGCTGTTAACGGTTTAGTAAAAGCGTTTTCGAATGAATGGGCAAAGGATGGAATTCAGGTAAATGGCCTTGCGCCAGGCTACATTGCCACAAATAATACAAAAGCCATTCGAGAAGATGAGAAACGCAACCAATCTATCTTAGAGCGCATCCCTGCTGGAAGATGGGGAGAAGCGGAGGACTTAACAGGCGCAGCTATTTTCCTAGCTTCTGAGGCTTCTAATTACATGAACGGACATACGTTAATTGTCGATGGCGGTTGGATGGCTCGGTAGTAAGTTGCTCTAAACGGAAGGGGGTGAGAAGTTGCAACGCATCTTACTTAGAGGAGGAAAAGTTTACACTCCTAATCCAAATCGTCAAGAAAATACTATTCTCATTGAAAATGATAAAATCACCGGTATCGGTTCAGATATTTCAAGAGATTTACCGGTTGATCAAGTGATAGATCTCCCTTCCCAATACGCTATTCTACCAGGTATGATCGATGTCCACATTCATGGTGCAGCAGGTTCAGACGTCATGGATAGTACCCCTGAAGCCTTAACAACGATTGCCAAGACTCTTCCCTTAGAGGGTACGACTAGCTTTCTAGCTACAACGATGACGAACCCCTCTTCAAATATTGAACATGCATTAAGAAATGCTGCTACTTATCATCAAAAAAATAACCATCCTGGCCAAGCTGAAATGATTGGGATTCACCTAGAAGGACCATTCATTAATCAAAACCGTGCCGGTGCTCAACCTACTTCCTCCATTATTAGACCTGATGTTTCAACATTCAAACACTACCAATCTCTCGCAAATGATTTAATAAAGCTTGTCACACTTGCTCCTGAGCTCGATGATCAATCAGAATTAACGAGGTATTTATATGAAAATGGGATGATCGCTTCAGTTGGTCATTCCGAAGCTAATTTTGTACAACTATCCCACGCTGTTAACTTAGGCATTCGACACGCGACACACCTTTTTAATGGAATGAACGGCCTTCATCATCGGGACCCAGGTTCGGCTGGTGCCATTCTATTAAATCAAAACATTTTAGCTGAAATCATCGTAGATGGGATTCATGTTTCTAAAGATATCGTAGATTTAACTTATCGGCTCAAGGGAGCAGAAGGACTTCTTTTAATCACAGACGCGATGAGGGCTAAATGCTTAAACGAGGGCATCTATGATTTAGGTGGTCAGGAAGTGGAAGTAAAAGATCATAAAGCCATACTAAAGAGCTCTGGCAGTTTAGCTGGAAGCATACTAAAAATGAACGAAGCTGCCCGAAACATGCTGGAATTTACTCATTGTTCCATGTATGACCTTATGAAGATGACATCTGAAAACGCAGCGAGAGAATTAGGTATCTGGAAGAGAAAAGGAAGTATAGAAGTGAATAAAGATGCTGACTTAATCGTACTTGATGAACATATGAATGTGCAATTAACGATATGTAGAGGACAAATAGCAAATCGATCACTTCAAGAGAGCAAATAGCATAAGTTGATCCGTCAACCAATCCACTAATTGGGAGGATATTATGCAGAAACCGTTTGGATACTCTTTACTAGCCGTCTTGACCTTAGTTATCTCCTTACTTGTTTCATCATCGCTTCATGCAGAAGAAAACAACATGATTCGTAATGGTAGCTTTGAAGATTCGAATGGTTCATTGAACAAATGGGGAGTATGGAAAGCCTCTGGAAACCCAACGATTGAAGCTATTACTGACTCGTCGATTGATGGAAGTCACGCACTATCTATTCAAAGTCCTGATGAAAATGCTCGCGCCTCGGTGTATCAAGATATTCTTGTGGAGCCAGGGGAAAGTTATCAAATTTCTGAGTGGATTAAGCTTAGCAATGTTCAATCCTCTTCAAAGGGAGCCTATATAAGAGTATCCTTCTATAAAGCGGATGGGCAAAGAAGTAAAGAATTCACGCTGTTTGAAGGGAAGGGAACAACCGATTGGGAGCAAGCCTCCCTAACGCTTGATATCCCTTCAAACATCACAAAAATACGCATCGAGAATTTTCTTGAAAACGGGACAGGGCAAATATTGATCGATGACGTTCAAGTTGTACCAACTACTAATATACTTCCAACAAAACTAGAATTGAATACTTCTTATAAAGCAATGGAAATTGATGAAACATTCCAAGCAGAAGCAACAGTATTACCTGAGAACGCTACAAATAAGGAAGTTACATGGACTAGTTCTGACAACACTGTTGCAGAAGTTAATCAAACAGGACTAGTGAAAGGTTTAAACAATGGTTTCGCAACGATTATAGCCACAACAGCATCTGGCGCGTTAACCGCCTCATTTACAGTAGAGATCGGTCAGGCTAATTATATTCTAAATGGAGCATTTGAGGATGGTGATCCTGGCTCCGTCCCTCCGAAGTGGAGTACGTGGAAGCCGAAGGGAAATGGAGAAATAAAGCTTGTTACAGATCAGGTGAAGGAAGGAACACAATCTGCTTATCTACACAATACAAATCCTGATGATAGAACGTCACTCGTTCAAAGAGTTCCGATACAAGCGGAAACAACATACGCACTATCTTATTGGATGAAGACGGAAGATATTAATGAAGGTTCAGGGTCTATGGCCGTACGTATTCAATTCAAAAATGAGACATGGCAAAATACGTCAGGCATGATTTTGGTTGGAGCAAGGGAAGGTTCAAATGAATGGACAAAAATAACTAAACTCCTGAACGTCCCTAAAAACACGGTTACATTATCCATTGAACCAATGATGGATAGTCGAAATGGGAAAGCGTGGATTGATGATATGCAATTAGTAAAAGTGAACTATGATGAGCCACCTGATATCAGTGCGTTTCAAGCAACGACAATCACAACAGGAGCTGTCAAGTTAAAATGGGATGTCCCTCCCGGATATAATGACCTTTTAACATATAACATTTATCGAAGCACAGAAGAGGAGTTTCCACTTGATGAGGAACATCTATTAAATAAGAGTGAAACAAACGAATGGATCGACTCGAGAACTTCCTTAGGTGCTACCTATTTTTATAAGATAGAAGCAATAATGAAAGCCACAAAAGAAAGTAGTCAATCCAATACTGCATCAGTTGAAATCACAAACGTAAAACCACCATCTAAGCCAGAGGCATTTAGCGTTCTTACTCATATAGAAAATGGCGCAGTAGGAACATGGGGATTATCTCCAGAATCGCGCCTTGAGTTCATCAGAATTTATTCTTCTCCAAATAAAATTGAAAATTTAAATGAGGCTACTCTTGTAGCCGAAGATCAAGCTCAACATCCTTCAATCTGGATGAATGAAGACGTTACTGATGAGTATTTCGCCATGACTGTCGTTGATGCGGAAGGAAATGAGAGCGATTTCATAACTGCTAAACAAAAAGATATTCTCCCTAAAGTCCAAGATGAACCAATAAGTCTTGATCATCCTTATTTGTATTTTAATGAAAATGACATAGACGAACTAAAAGCTAAAATAGAAACAGAAGCATATGCAGAAGATGCATTTAAAGACTTACAGAAAAACGCAGATGAAGCAGTCCAACGAACCACAGGGGAATTTTCACTCCCGCCTACTAAGAATAACCTTCACTTACATTTAGGAGAAATCGCAAGAGATGCCGGACTCGTTTATTGGATAACAGATGATGATAAATACAAAGAAGCTGCCATTACGATAATGAAAGAATACGCAGATCATTACCCCGATTATCCCCTGACAGGAAGTTATGATGGGAGACTTACAGCACAAACTCTTGAAGAATCGGAATGGTTGATCAATATAGCTTGGGTATACGATATGATGCATCCCTTTCTAAATGATAATGAGAGATATAAAGTAGAAGAGAATGTATTGAAAAATGCAATAGAAGTAATTGATCGCTACCAACGAGGTCTCTCCAATTGGCAGGTCTGGCATAATGCTGCGATAGGAAATGCCGCACTCGTTTTGAAAGATATGTCACGTCTTGATCAAGTTATCAATGATCAAAAGCATGGGGCAATAAAGCAGCTTTCGGAAGGAATCCGCCAAGATGGGCTATGGTGGGAAGGTCCAAGTACGTATCATGAATATGCCATTAAACCCCTTATGTATCTTTCTGTTCCACTCTATCAATCGAATCAAGACTTATTTCATGTAAAAAATGGTGAACAATATGCTATTAAAGAAATGCTCGATTCATTAATGAATTATACGTTTGGAAATATGGCTCGGCCTGCAATCGGAAATGCGGCATATAAAACCTTACAATCAAAAATGATATACGAGATTGGCTTCCATTACTATCAAGACCCAAAATACGCCTGGCTGATTAAACAATCCGTTGGAGAAAATCGTGAAGGTTCACTCACAGAGGCTTGGGCGATATTATTTGCAGATAAAGATCTTTCTTCTGCTGATTTTTCTATTGGTACAAATGTCTTTGCTCCGGAAGGGGAAAATAAGAACGGAAGCACCTTTTATCGAGATTCTGGTTTAACAATTATCCGTAATCATAAACCGGCTGGACAAGCGATGAATGTTAGTCTTTTTTATAGTCCTCCCGGAACTCCCAACGGACACCTTCATGCAGATAAATTAGGCATTATGATGTATGCTGATTCGAAAATGTGGCTGAAAGATGCTGGGTCCCTTGGATATGACAATCCTATGCATGTGAGCTGGGCGAAACAAACGCTAGCTCATAATACACTCGTTGTTGATCAAACGAGCCAGTATCCGCAGGGGGACTCAACATATTTATGGCAAGCTGATGAACCAGGAAACCCTTCTTCAGGTTACTTAGAACATGACTTCATTGGTCCAGTTGTGAAGCAAACCCGTGCAATAACTGAGGCAGTTTATGAAGGGGTTGCCATGGAACGCACCACTACGATGTTAGATGAGTATGTGCTAGATTGGTTTCATGCTGAAAGTGAAGACAATCATACGTACGATCTTCCTTTCCATATAGATGGAGACTTAAAGGATATCACTGTTGACGATCGAAGTAATGTCGATCAACTTCGAGATAAAGGCGGCTATCAACATTTGAATAGTTTGGAGAAGGGGATATCAGACGAGCTATGGGAAGCAACCTATCAAAAAGACGAACAGTTTTTTACCCTTACGATGCTAGGTGAAGAACAAACATCTATCTATACCGGAAATGTCTTCACTGAAATGTTGATGCCACGTAGATCGGCAAGAAAAACTGATTTTGTTTCTGTCATTCAACCTTACGAGGAAGAAAATGAAAAAGTAAATGTCATGGAAGCCCCTGTAGTGAGCGATCAATTTGCTAAAGGTGTTACTGTTTCTAGTTTGGATTTTGAAGATGCCATTATCATTGGAAACAAATTAGAACAAAAGAAAATGAACGAAATGGAATCCGACGGTGCTTTCGCTATGACAAGACATTCATTAAATGATCATAAACTAATAGGGCTTTCACTTCAGGAAGGAACTTATCTTAGTTTGGATGAAACCAATCTAACACTAGATCAAGAGGGAAGTATCGAACTTAGTAAGATAGAAGAAAACTTTCGAATCGACTATCAAGGTTCTGAGAATGTGATCACTCTTTCAGGTGATTTGATAAAGCCACAGACAAAAGTATGGATGTATGATGAAGAAAAAGAGAAAATGAAAAAGTTGAAAATGAATCAGAAAAACCAACTTACTATACCCGTTAAAAATAATGATCAATTTATTTTGACAGATGGCGGGAATCCGAAAGAAGTAGCACAGCTTTATTCACATGTAGAACCTATCTTTAAAGAGCAGCAAACAGAACCAGAAGTCACTGGAGAAGTTTCCATAACCTCTGCAGAAGAAGGAGTTATTGTTGAGGGGGAAGATTTTGTTGATCAGGGGGGTGGAGAGGTCGTCATCACTCCAAAAGCCGGAGCATCAGAAGGATTAGCTCTGAAAAACTGGGATCATGAGAACCACTGGTTGAAATGGAAAATCACGGTTTCAGATGGAGGAACTTACAAGGCGATTGTACGCTATTCCACTGATATGCCGAATGCTTATCGAGAATTTAAGGTAGACGAAGGCCAATCGAATAGCTTTCATTTTCCTTCCACATATGGATGGGAGAATTGGGAAGATGTACGATTGGATGCTTTAGATAACCAGCCGCTTCTATTTGAACTTGAAGCAGGTGAACATGTCATTTATATGAACAACTTACTTTCCCCTTTAAATATTGACTATATTAAATTAGTAAAGAAAAATAGCTAAAATTTCATCATTATCAAAAAGCAAGCCTGGATTCGAATGAGTTATTCGAATCCAGGCTTGTTGTTTTATGAGGCTTTGGATTGAACGAGAGCAGCGGAAATTGTTTTTTCTTTTCCAAATACGTGAAAAACAATATTTAATGTAATTGCCGTTAAACTACCTGCTACAATCCCATTATCTGTTAATATTTGGAGGCTTTGTGGCAGTTTTTCAAAAACAGATGGAGCCGCTGTAACACCTAGACCAACTCCAATCGAACAAGCAATGATAAAGAGGTTCTCTTGAGATTGAAAGTCTACGCGAGAAAGCATTTTAATGCCATAAGCCATTACCATACCAAACATAACAATCATAGCTCCACCAAGGACTGGTGGCGGGATAATAGTTGTGACAGCACCGATTTTTGGCACTAAACCGATCAAAATCAGCATTGAACCAACGAGATAAATAATTTGCTTCTTCTTGACACCAGATAGTTGAATTAACCCCACATTTTGTGAATAGGTAGTATAAGGAAATGCGTTAAACAATCCACCTAATACAATCGCTAGGCCTTCTGCTCTGTAGCCGTTTCTCACATCTTTCTCCGTCAGTTTTTCATCACAAATATCACTTAAAGCAAAGTATACACCTGTAGATTCTACAAGGCTTACAAGAACAACGAGAATCATCGTCAAGATAGCCGTCCATTCAAATGTAGGTACCCCAAAATAGAGCGGTTGAATTAAATGAAACCAGCTAGCTTCTTTAATAGGTGTTAGGTCAACCATCCCCATGAATCCGCCAACGATCGTACCAACTGCAAGTCCTATTAGGATGGCAACTGAACGGATAAACCCTTTAAAGAATCGAGTCAATAACACAATAAAGAGAAGCGTACCAAATCCAAGACTAATATTCTGTAATGATCCAAAATCAACCGAACCTTCCCCACCTGCTATATTCCCCATAGCAACGGGAATCAGGGTAATTCCGATGATGGTGACGACTGAACCAGTCACAACCGGTGGAAAGAATGCTATTAATTTGCTGAAAATAGGTGAGATTAAGATCACGAATAAACCTGCAGCGAGAATGGCTCCGTAAATGGCAGTAATACCATATGTTCCACCGATCGCAATCATTGGACCAACTGCGGTAAAGGTACAACCAAGTACTACCGGCAAGCCAATACCGAAGAAACGATTTTTCCATACTTGTAGAATACTAGCCATTCCACACATAAAAATATCAATCGAGACAAGATAAGTGAGTTCCTTTCCACTTAACCCCAGGGCACCTCCTACAATGAGTGGTACAACGACAGCTCCTGCATACATGGCAAGAACATGTTGAATGCCTAGAGACAAATATTTCAGGCTATTCATACGAAACTTTCCTCATTCACAAAGGTGACTTTTCCAGCTTCTAGTTTAGCGATTTTCGCTAACGATTCCACCCTAATCCCTTTTGAACGAAGGCTTTTCCCGCCATCTTGAAATGCCTTTTCAATAACAATACCAATTCCAGCTACCGAAGCACCTGACTTAGAAACAACTTCTATGAGACCTTCAGCAGCTTGGCCATTTGCAAGGAAGTCATCAATAACAAGAACGTGATCTTCTTCATTTAAAAATTTACTCGAAATGGTGATTGTATTCGTTTCTTCTTTAGTGAAAGAATATACATCTGCCGTTAACAAGTCCTCCTGTAATGTGAGCGACTTTCGCTTTCGAGCAAAAATAAGCGGTACATTAAGGGTGAGGGCAGCAAAAACAGCTGGTGCAATACCAGATGATTCAAGTGTAACGACTTTTGTAATGGAGTCTCTTTGAAATTTACTCGCAAATGTCTCACCAATTTCCTTCATAAGTACTGGATCCACTTGATGATTTAAGAATGAATCTACTTTTAAGACAGCGTCAGATAAAGCTAAACCTTCCTGACTAATTTTGTTCATTAAATTTTCCATATAAATTCCTCCTTCAATACAAAAAACCGAAGAACATCGTTGCTCACAGAAGAGTGAGCAACATGCCTCCGGGAATATAGATAAAGAAAGAGTCTACAGTAATTAAACTGATGGTTGCTCACTCATAGTCGAATCATTTACGGTGATCCGGTAGAAACTTGCAAGCCATATTCTTGCGGTTATATGAGTGATGTTCTTATTCAGGTTATGATTGGTATTATAAACCAGCATTCAAATCAATGTAAAGACAAATCTTAACAATGACTTACTATTAATTAAACTTCGTTCGGGTTTCAAAGAAATAACGTTATTTGCAAACACCAGAATATTTTAACTCACGTGTTATAGGAGAATTGATTAATCAGTCGTTAATTCTGATAACAACTTATAGGACTTTTTCCGCTTTTCATAATCATATACAGAAGAGATCACCATCATTTCATCCGCTTGCGTTTCATCAAGAAATTCCTGCATTTTTCGTTTGACTGTTTCAGGACTACCAACAATAGAAGTAGCTAGCTGCTGATCAAGTGCCGCAAGCTCATATTCACTCGCATTTAGCTTTTCAACAGGCGGTTGAATAGGCGCTTCATGATTACGAATCAAATTTAAAAATTGCTGTTGTAAAGTCGTAGACAGATAATTTGCTTCTTCATCTGTATCTGCCACAATCACGTTTACACCTACCATCGTATAAGGTTTATCGAGTGCTTTCGAAGGCGTAAAACTTCGGTGATACGTTTGGAGCGCACTAACTGTATTTTTAGGAGAAAAGTGACTTGCGAAAGAATAGGGCAACCCTAGTTTTCCAGCAAGCTCTGCACTGTATAGGCTAGATCCTAATAACCATGTTGGTACGTTAAGACCTTTACCAGGAATAGCTCGTACTGGAGATGATCCCGGGCTCATAGAAGGATCAAAATATGAGCGAAGTTCAGCGACTTGTTCTGGGAAATCCTGAGCCATGCTTCCAGTGCCTCGTCTTAATGCAAATGCTGTACGCTGATCAGTTCCAGGAGCTCGTCCAAGTCCCAAATCAATCCGTCCAGGGAATAGCGATTCTAGTGTTCCAAACTGTTCAGCAATGACAAGAGGGGAATGGTTTGGAAGCATGACTCCACCAGATCCAACACGAATGGTTGAGGTACCCGCAGCAACATGTCCAATCACAACTGATGTAGCAGAGCTTGCGATGTAGGGCATATTGTGGTGCTCAGCTAGCCAGAAACGATTGTAGCCAAGTTTCTCTACGTGCTGAGCGAGATTTCTTGTTCGTTCTAAAGCATCGGATATAGTTTCTCCATCCATAACAGGAGCTAAATCTAGTACTGAGTATTTAATATCAGATAATTTTTTTTGACTAGTTGACATAATTTCATCTTCTTTCTCTATTCAGAGTGTAAAAGGGAGATTTTCTTTCAAGAAAAACCCATATTCAATTTTATCAGCAGGTATACTAATTGAAAAACAATATGCTCTAACACTCCTGTCTTGACTCGCTACTCGTAAAAGAGAGGTTTGCTTATCTACTATTTTGTACATACTGATAAAAAAATAGTAGGAGAGAATAATATGAGCGAAGCACGATATCGCATTATGTTTTCGTATCGAATGAGGAGCGTTGGATTTCTATGTATACACTGCTTCGATACACTTGATAAACAAATTGTGACTATTCCCATTTACTCGAGTTATGAAGGAATTGACGTCCATCACGAGACTTTTAAGAAGCTTCCGGAACTGTTGCAAAACACCCTATTAGAAGAGAAAAAAAAGCTTGATGCTGGATTCTATTCAATTCGTACTTGGAACATCGAAAACTTAGGATAATCCTTTAAACGTTCTCACAGAGAGAACGTTTTTTGTAAATTCAAAATTACAAATGGGGGGGTAAACTACTAAACTATCAATCCAAGAGTATCTCTATCCATATTTTGGTTGAAATAAAGTATAAATAAATGACTCTATATTCTATTCTCATAAGCTTGTATTATTTATATACTTAATTTAGAAAATTTAGAAAAATAAAAGCTAAACAGATTAAAGGGGGTAAAACACAAGTGGTTAAGGTGAGAAGTGAAGGCGCTAGTTTACCTTAAAAGCGAAGGTAGAAGAGGATTTAATTAAATAATCAGAGCTTTATTTTTCCGTTGAGTTGACCCGACAACCCTATCAATTCAAAGCAGAAATGATTCATTATTATGATAAACTAGAAAAGATTAGTTTCAGGAAAAAGTGAAATGAACTTCATCTATTACGATTGAAAAAGGAGAGGTTTTTATGAAAAGCAAAAAGTTGCGTCATGTCCTTATACCTGCGTTATCTCTTTCATTATTGCTTTCTGCTTGTAACTTATCGTCTGGAGCTGACAGCGAATCTGGTAGTGAGGAAGTAGAAGTCATTCGACAAGGGGTAAACTTACCTGACCCAGAAAATGACGTTATTAAGCAAGAACTAGATGAGGCACTTGGTTTTCCAGTGAATCTCTCCGTTAATCCTAATGACTATGAAAACAAATTAAACGTTCGTTTATCGGCAGGGGATTATCCTGATTTGTTTCAAGTTAGTCGAGCTGCTCTAGTAGAATATGCTAACAAAGGTTTACTACTAGACCTTGACCCTTATATGGACGACCTTAAGGAAGTTCAGGATTTTATTGGAGAAGATAATGTTGAAAAAGCGAAGGTAAATGATAAAGTTTATGCGGTGACTGTTCCTGCAAGCATACCTTTCTATACGTACTGGGTTAGGAAAGATTGGTTAGAAGCATTGAACATGGAAATGCCTAAAACAGTAGATGATTTATATGAAGTAGCAAAAGCCTTTCGAGAAGATGATCCAGATGGGAATGGGCAAAAAGATACTTATGGTCTTACCGGATCAGGAGTAAGCGCTTTCCAACCGATACTTGGTGCTTATGGTGTAGGAATGCCAAAAAGCTTTTATAAAGAAGACGGTGAATTAGTGAACTCATTTCATGATCCTGATATGAAAGAAGCTCTCACTGCTGTTACGAAGTTTGTTGAAAACGATGTAACGGACCCTGAAATTTTCAGTAATACAGGTAACGAGCCTCAACAAAAAGCGTTTCAAGGTAAATTTGGGATTTTATTTGATGGATGGGCGAATTTAACGAGTGATGCTTATATTGAACAATACAAAGCAGTAGATCCAGATGCTGAGTGGGTACAGCTTACGGCAATTGAAGGACCTGCAGGAAAATCAGCAGGTACGTGGGATATAGGTCAAGCTAATGGCTTTTATGCTATTCCGAAAGCACTTGAAGACCAACCAGAAAAGCTTGAAAAAATATTTAAACTTCTTAACTATGTAGCATCTGATGAGGGATCTAAACTCGTTCAATATGGTATAGAAGGAGAACATTATAACAAAGAAGACGGCAAGATTGTCCCAACGGACAAACTGGCTGAAGAAGGTGGCTACTTCTGGCTTTACCAATTCACTGGTCGACCTGAAATGGAGTACCTATCAACGAAATTCTCAAAACAAACGGAATATATCGAAGCTTCCGCAGATGCTCCGCGAATTGAATCTCTAAATGGGTATATTGATTATCCAGAGGGCTATAATTCGGCAGATGCTGATCGATTCTCTGAAGAAGAAATGATTAAATTCATAAGTGGACAACGTGACCTTAGTGAGTATGATGAATTCTTGAATAAATTAGATACAACATTTAATTATCAGATGATGCTTGATAAAGCAGAAGAAGATATTAAGAAACTAGATCAATAATTATACTACCAAAGAAACAGCGCCATCTCTATTAATTGAGAAGGCGCTGTTCTTTAGTGAGACTTAAAGCAGCATAATTGTAATCCATCCAATCACTCCTGTTGCAATAGCATAGAACAACATAGGACCAAGTGTCATTCGGATAATGGTTCCTTCTTTTCCAACCATGCCAACAACAGAAGCAGCTGCAACAACGTTTAATACACAAATCATATTTCCCGCGTTTGCTCCAAGTACTTGAAGTGAGAGAACGAGCTGTTCATTCATTTGAAGCTGATCCGCTACGCTAAATTGAAAAAGTGAAAACATCATGTTGCTAAATGTCGCACTACCAGAAATGAATGAACCGAGAGCACCGATAAACGGGGCAACAAGTGGCCACGCATCCCCTACGGCATTTGCAACAAGTGTCGCTAGCTCCATTGGCATACTCATGAGATCAGCACCATTAATTCCAGAGTTAATAAAAATCCGAACCATCGGAACAGCTGTCCCAAGTGCTACGACAGTCCCAATCATCGTTTTCAATGAATCCAGTACCGTTTTCTGGACAGCCGTTCCGCTCATTTTATGGAGAAATACTGTTATCACTATTACCACAATGAAGATGGTGCCAGGTAAATATAATGGTTCAAAGGAAGTGCTGATTTCTGTACCAAGAATTTGGTTCCAGCCAACTTTAACTGATCTTAGCCATCCCTTTACCGGAAGGAGGTCCAAACGCGTTAGCACTAATAATAACGCAACAAGTAAATAGGGAATCCAGGCCAGCCACAAAGGTAGGGTCATTTGAGTGTTTACATTAGGTTCGTTTGTCTTTTTAAAATCCCACGGCTCATTAGGAAGGAGAAAACCCCTTTTGGCTGCAGGGACGACAATCGAAAGTCCCACGAGACCTCCAATAATAGACGGGAATTCCGGGCCCAATAAGGTTGCTACGATAAAAGCCGGCAGTGTGAAGCTGAGTCCGGCAAATATAGCGAACTTCCATAAAGAAAGACCTTCCTTCCAAGAATGGTTTTCACCAAAAAAACGTGTTAACATCATGACTAAAATAAGCGGGATAAAAGTACCTACGAAAAGATCAATCATAACAGCACTTTGAGTGACTGCCTGCAAATATTCAGGCATCGATTGCTGTCCAATGGAAGCTGTTACTTGATCCGCGACAGCTGAACCCTGTCGGAGTCCTTGATCTACACCGACGATAATTGGTGTTCCAACGGCGCCAAAAGAAACTGGGCTGCTGTCAGCAATAAGGGCCATCGCAACTGCGGCAAGAGGAGGAAAGCCTAATGCTACAAGGAGTGGTGCTCCAATGGCTGCTGGTGTTCCAAATCCCGCTGCTCCTTCAATAAATGCCCCAAATAACCAGGCGATAATAATTAGCTGTACCCTTCGATCCATGGATATTCCCATAAATCCCGTGCGAATCGCGTCAATCGCTCCGCTATTTCGTAGCGTGTTTAATAATAAAATCGCTCCGAATACAATCCAAATAATCGACAAAGCTATGATTAATCCTTCAATGAATGCTGCTGTCATTTGTATCTTTGGTATTTTCCATATCGTATAGGCCATTAATGCGGTGAGGAGTAAACTTCCCGGCATAGCTTTCGTTGCAGGTAAACGCAAAAGAACAAGTAAGATAAACACCGCTAAAATAGGAGTCAATGCTGTAAAAAGTTGAAGTCCATTCATTTTCATCACCTTTTCTTGTATATGCTTATATGTGACATCTTTCACATATAAGCATATACGAAATACAGTTCCCCATATGTGATAAAAGTCACTCTTCTAGTAAACCATTAAACCTAACAATAAAAAATCTGGTAAAATAACTGTGAAGCAATAATGAAGGAGCTGCTAATATGCTAAAAAAGGTAGATTATTTTTTCTATCCAGTTGAAGTCACTCAGCCTACTGGAGCAGAGGTGACGTATTACTGGGAAATTAGCGTGGCGGAATACGAAGGCAAAATCTATGCTTATGCAAAGGCAGATGAATTCGGAAGAAAAATCCGCTGGCATCAGAGTGATCAGCCTGACAAAGAAAGTGCTCTTGCTGTCATTCAAGAAAAGTGCAAATCGCAAAGCAAATAGCCTAAAAGCTAACGAAGCATATTTCGTTAGCTTTTTCCTTTTAGCACATCATTACATATTCAAGCTGTTCAATTTAACATGCGTTCGATACATTCAGGGTAGGATGTTAAAAAGAGGCAACAAGATAGGGTGATGAAAATATGAATCAGAAAATCATAATCCTTAGCACACTTATATTAGCTCATATTCTGCTTTTTTTAAGCTTTGTTCGGTTCCCAGGAACATTTTGGCCTGTTTTTACAGTAACACTAGCCATCTTAATTTTCTTAAGTGTTAAAACAGGCGCACTTAAGTTCAAAAAAATCACGTTCAAACATTGGCTTTATATCGTCATTAGTGCCTTATTTCTATATATACTTTCCTATGTAGGGATAGAGGGAATCAAGTGGGTTTATCCCTCTTTATTCGAAGAGATGGAGCGGTTTTATGATGTGGTCCAACCCGTAAAAGCCTGGCATTTCATTAGTCTTGTTCTGATCGTCATTCCTGGAGAAGAAATCTACTGGCGAGGATATATTCAGCAACAGTTAAAGAAGTACAAAGAGGGAGACACCATCCTTATAGCGACCATTTTATATGCGACGGCTCATCTTTATTCCGATGCATATTTATTAGTACTAGCTGCAATCGGAGGTGGGATGGCCTGGGGATGGCTTTATGAAAAAACAAAGAACTTCTGGGTGCCATTATTATCACATATCCTCTTTGATTTACTCATTTTAGTTATTATTCCATTACTGTAAGTAACACGATTAAAGACTTTTCCAGAAGGGAGAAGTCTTTCTTTGTTTTATAAACGTAGTCACTATATGTTACAGTCTAATAGGTAAACGAGCGAAGCTTCTTGAAAACATACGCTATTTTAAATAATGCACTTCACTATTCTGGACTAAGCGGTTGCGACTTGGTTATACTTCTAGTAATATTAGACTGAATGGCTAAGAATTGAAAAGAGGGTTATAAATGAAAGAATCTATATACGGATTAACGTTTGATCAGCTAACTGAATGGTTGCTAGAACGTGGTCACAAAAAATTCCGTGCCTCCCAAGTATGGGATTGGCTCTATAAAAAGCGTGTTAAAGAATTTTCTCAAATGAATAACGTAAACAAAGACTGTATCAAACTTTTGGAAGAAAACTTTGCGATCCAGACATTAACGCAAGAAATCAAGCAAGAATCTTCTGACGGTACGATCAAGTTCTTGTTCAAATTACAAGACGGGAACGTTATTGAAACGGTACTCATGCGTTTCCATTACGGTCAATCTGTCTGTGTAACGACACAAGTAGGGTGTAATATCGGTTGTTCTTTCTGTGCAAGTGGACTTCTTAAGAAGAGCCGTGACCTTACAAGCGGTGAGATTGTTGAGCAAATCATGAACGTGCAACACGCACTTGATGAAAAGGCGAAAGAAGAACGCGTAAGCCATATTGTTATTATGGGAATCGGTGAACCTTTCGATAACTATGATAATATGATGGACTTCCTTCACATCGTTAATTCTCAAAAAGGACTTTGTATTGGCGCGCGCCACATTACGGTTTCAACAAGTGGTCTTGCGAAGCAAATTTACGACTTTGCCAATGAAGATCTTCAGGTGAACCTTGCGATTTCTCTACATGCTCCTAATGATGAGCTGCGTACGAAGATTATGAAAATCAATAAGGCTTATCCACTTGGAAAATTAATGCCTGCGATTGATTACTATCTTGAGAAAACCAACCGCAGAATTACGTTTGAGTATATTATGTTGAGAGACGTCAATGATCACGTAGAAGAAGCGAAACAACTTGCGAATCTTCTCGCTGACAAACGTCATCTTTCTTACGTAAACTTGATTCCATACAATCCAGTTGATGACCACTCTTATCAGCATAGTGAAAAAGAATCGATTCTTGCGTTCTATGATACGCTTAAGAAAAACGGTATTAACTGTGTGATCCGTCATGAGAACGGAACAGATATCGATGCTGCATGCGGTCAGCTTCGCAGTAAACAAGTAAAGAAACTTGAAAATGCAGGTAAATAATTCAATTAAGACGCACCTTTAACGGTGCGTCTTTTTTATGTATAGTAGGTGACACACTCTCAAACGGGGGAAGCATACACTGTAAACAAAAACGTTTATTTTTAGAAAATAGATGTTTATATATGGGAGATGAATTATGAAAGGATTTATTATTGTCCTTTGTTTTCTCTTTTTATGGATTACTTCAGGTATTTCTTCCGATTATAACCGCTCAAATCCACCTTTTGAATT
Organism: Anaerobacillus sp. 63XJN7_5_ISO-PGPR-S23-430; assembly: GCF_056173695.1. Lineage (NCBI taxonomy): Bacteria > Bacillati > Bacillota > Bacilli > Caryophanales > Bacillaceae > Anaerobacillus > Anaerobacillus sp. 63XJN7_5_ISO-PGPR-S23-430. Next base: position 2,237,862 of record NZ_CM149686.1, read on the forward strand.
AAGTGGTGAGGAAGCAAGCGTAAGATCTGGTTACAATTATCTTCACGTCATCATGACGAACGATCAATTATCAAGATTGGACGTTTATGATCAAAATGGTGATCTTGTGAAGGTTTATCATGAGGAAAGCTTAAAAGAGCTCTATCCATCTGCTACCTATCTCAATGCAGAAATTGATGATGATAAATTGTATCTCATTTTTGAAGAAGAGAACGGTCAAATCATTTCAAAAAGGATTGTCGTGGGGGCGAGAGGATCTTTATCGTTTATGCCTGAAAGAAAATAGAAAGGGCTGATAGAATAGATCAGCACCCTCCATGACACTCTTTGTTCACACAGTCTTGTTTCTTATGTGACTTCTTTTTATATCCATTTACATGGTAATAAATAGTTAGACAATAGCGTCCCGTACAGACGGAGTGCTTCTTATGTCCATGGGAGTGGTGAATAGAACCGGTTTCTTTTCGACGATCTCTTGCAACAATCGTTACTTGACACAGTTGTTGATATGTTCTCGTTCTCGTATTCCCCTCTGGCACATAAAATGCGGGTTCATGACAGTGATCTATTAATACCTCGACTTCCTCACAAACCCCACCATCGTAATAAATTGATAGAGTTCCTGATACTGGTCCTATATCTCCAACCGCCTCCCATATTGGGGCATAAGGGTTGAGAAGTGGATCAATTCGAAAGACACCACAGATATTTTCTTCCACCAGCTCTCCCTTTGATTGATGGGGGCGACGCTTTTCACATAAGGGGTGATCTTCTTTAAACAACGATTTACTTCTTGACATAAGAGCACATCCTTAAACTTCCTTTTATATAGTAAATGCATGGACATTTGTTTTGTATAGATAAGCGTCCAAGTCCATCTAAAAATAAGTATGACAGAAATCATTATTCCTTTTTATTGAAATAGCCAATTTAGCTTACGTTGTTCATTTTTAAACGAAATTAACGAAATAAAAAAGCACTCTCCATCGTGAGACTTCATTGAGTGCAATATATTATAGTCCTGCAGTATATTGAAGATCCATTTCAACAGTAGCTGTACAAAAAACATCTGGAGTTGGAGGTGCAGCTGAAGTACACTGAATTTGAATCAACGTTACGTTCGTTAGTTCTAATACTAAAGAAGATTGTGCATCAATCGTATACTCCGTTGCAGCGCCAGTATCGTCCGTTACAATAAGAGTCATAACGCAATCATTTGCTACTGAACTAGTGTTTATAATTGATAAAAATCCACTAGCTAGTGAAGGTGCTGGAGTGCCTATTGGAGCAACTAACAGATCAACTGGAACTGGTGCTGCCTCATCTTGACATATAGTACGAATTGGAAGACATCTTTTAATAGCCATTAACGTTGGGTTGTTACCAAAGAAGTTCGGAGTGGAACAAGGGGCAGGACAGCAAAATGATGAAGATGAACTTGAATTACACATAAAGTATTTCCTCCTGAAGATTTTTATTTTTTCTTTACATCCTCAATGTATGTCCCAGGATATGTACATGTATAAACGGATGTCCAAGTTTTACGAATTAAGTTGATTAAACTTGAAAAAATGTTTAATTAGGTCCATTCACCCGTGTCTCCTGAAGCATTTTCTACTATTTTCAAACTTTTTATTTGAATTCCAAACATTTATTAACAATTGTAGGTAAACTAATATTGGGTAAAATGCTTCAATACTTAAGGGGGAATACATATGAATAACAACAAGTTTCGTAAAACACTTATTGCTGCGCTATCAATCGGTTTAATTGCCGTACCTATTGTTCAAACTCCAGCTCAAGCAGAAGCCTCAAATGCGAATGTTCACCTACGCCTCATGGAAACGACTGATATTCATACGAATATCGTAAATTATGATTATTATAAGGATCAGCTTACGAATGAGTTTGGACTCGCCAAAACAGCCACATTAATTAACAAAGCTCGTGGTGAAGTTGAGAACAGTTTATTATTCGATAACGGCGATTTACTACAGGGAAATCCGCTTGGTGACTACGTTGCAAAAATCAACCCTCTAAAGAAAGGGGAAACTCACCCTGTATACAAAGCCATGAACCTTCTGAATTATGATGCAGGGAACATTGGAAATCACGAATTTAATTTTGGTCTCGATTTCCTTCAGACAAGCCTAGCCGGCGCAAACTTCCCATACATAAATGCGAACGTGTATGTAGATGACCACGATGATGATCCATCAAATGATCAAAACTATTTCACTCCTTATCAAATTCTTGATAAATCCGTGAAAGATGACTCAGGAACGGAACATCAACTGAAAGTAGGCGTGATCGGATTCGTTCCACCACAGGTGATGCAGTGGGATAAGGCTAATCTTGAAGGGAATGTGATCGTAAAGGATATTGTTGCAACAGCTAATAAATACGTGCCAGAAATGAAGGCAAAAGGGGCCGATATTATTGTCGCCATACCTCATTCTGGCTTTGAGAAGGCAGCACCACAGGGAAATGACGAGAATGCCGTTTACTACTTAAGCGAAGTGGAAGGCATCGATGCCATTTTATTTGGACATGCCCACAAAGTATTCCCTGGAGATAACACCTTTCAAGGAGTTGATGGAGTGGATAATACAAAAGGAACCATTAATGGAGTCGCTTCCGTCGAGCCAGGTTACTGGGGAGATCACCTAGGGGTAATCGACCTATCTTTAACGGAAGATAACGGGGAATGGTCAGTGAAGGATTCCAAATCTGAAGCTCGTCCAATCTATGATAAAGTAACGAAAACACCACTTGTTGAAGCAGACATTGATATCGTCAATGCAGTGAAAGAGGATCATGAAGCGACAATTGATTATGTGCGAACAGCTGTCGGTGAAACAACAGCTCCCATTAACAGTTACTTTGCGCTCGTTAATGATGATCCGTCCATCCAGATTGTAACCAATGCACAAAAATGGTATGTAGAAAACAATATTCAAGGTACCGAATATGAAGGTATTCCAGTCCTATCCGCTGGGGCTCCATTTAAAGCGGGTGGTCGAGGAGGTTCGTCCTACTATACAGATATTCCTGCTGGGGACATCGCGATTAAAAACACAGCTGATCTTTACGTTTATCCCAATACACTGAAAGCGGTTCTGTTAAATGGTGACGAACTGAAGGATTGGCTTGAAATGTCAGCAGGCCAATTTAATGTAATCAACAAAAAAGATAAACAGGAACAGCCTTTAATTAATCCTGATTTTCCTTCTTATAACTACGATGTTATTGATGGCGTTACCTATCAAATCGATGTTACAGAATCTGCGAAATATGATATGAGTGGGAGTGTAGTAAATGCTGATGCTAATCGAATTAAATCGCTAAAATACAACGGAGAAAAGGTAACGAAAGACATGTCCTTTATCGTTGCTACAAATAATTACAGAGCGACAGGCGGAGGGCACTTTCCGCACTTAGATGGTTCTAATATTGTTATTGATTCCCCTGATGAAAATAGACAAATTTTAATTGACTATATTCTTGAAAACAAAACAATTAATCCAACAGCTGATCAGAACTGGTCATTTCACACAGTTAATAAGAAGAAACTGAACGTCACTTTTGAATCCTCGTTACAAGCCAAAACCTATGCGGAAAGCATTAAAACGATTCATTTTGTTGATGAAACAGAAAATGGTTTCGCTAAATATACACTCGACTTAACGAAACAGAAAAAAGAAAAGCATCATCATAATCATAAGAGCGAGCACGGCCGCCATCGTTAAGAACGAATTCACGCCAATTCATCAGAATTGGCGTTTCTTATTTTAAGAATTTATCCGATGCAAACAATATTGGAATATTTACTGATATAATGGCATTACTATCGTACAGAAAGGGATTTATATGACACAAAGCCTGACAAGCACCCAAAGAGATGAGCTTTTTTCAGATCTGACAATTGAGCAACAAACGTATGTAATGAATTTTCTTAAACGCGGTAAAAAAACGGCTTTTGCGAATGTAATTGCTAGAAGTAAAGGGCGGATGATTCCAAGTGGGGCAACGGATGAAGAAATCAGGATGCTGCTTGATGATTGGATACTAGAAGATTACATCGATGCGGGCTTCGTTTCAGATGATTTAAAATGTGAGTGCGGTCGCTCTTTACGGTATCAGTATGTTGTTCGACATGCAAAAACAGGAGAAACACGGCGTTTCGGGATAAATCATTTCGAAGAGCATACCGGATTACCCGCTTCCATTGTGAGAGAAGTTGTGAAGGGATTTATGGAAATAGATTATGAGTTGGATGAGCTACTGTTGAAAAGACAGAACGGCTATCCTACATACGACATTCCTGAAGGATTGAACCTTCCACTAGACATTGAACAGCCACTTTCATTAAATCTTCCATTACTAGATCTACAAGAAAAAAGGCTAAACAGTTTAATCAGATCTTATCGTGAAGAAAAAGAAGCTCTTCAAAGAGGAAGCAACACTGTAGAACAAGTAGTCAACCCGAAAAGCAACCAGGAAGAACCGAAACCAGAAGAGGAATTACAAGGCGCTTTTGATTTGTTCGCGGAAGATGTTCAAGAACCTTTACAAGAAAAGACAAGCGAGAAACCTAAGGAAACCTATTTTGTAGGGGACCTTTCATTTACAACACAGGAAGAGGTAGACTCTTATATTCAGCAAGGTATGGAAAGTGCTCTGATGATTTGTGAGCTTTTGATTAAGGAAGGAAAGGTACAAGACAAGAGATACTCCACAAAGAAACCAAAAATTTATTATGCTGTTTGTACCTACCTCGATTCATTTGTTGCATCTGGATCAATGTCAGTCGAGCCGATAGGGCGTGAAGATCGCATCTATCGATTGAAAAGCAAGTGATTATCCTAACATTTCGTAATTATCAGATAAGTGATTGACATTTCCAGTTAACCGGTCTATAATTTCACACATGTTCAAAAATTAAATCAACACTCTTATCAAGAGCGGCGGAGGGAATAGGCCCTATGATGCCCGGCAACCTTTCAACTACAGTTGAAGCTGGTGCCAAATCCTACAGGTGATATCACCTGGAAGATAAGAGGAGGATTATGTTAGCAAACCCTCTTCTTATTGTTTAAGAAGAGGGTTTTTTATTTTATCCAGAAAAGGAGCTGTTACACATGAAAAGAACACTTGAAGAACGATTGCAAGATGGTCCAGTTATTTGCGGGGAAGGTTATCTATTTGAACTAGAGCGTCGTGGTTATTTACAAGCAGGATCATTCGTACCCGAAGTTGCCCTAGACAACCCTGAAGCGCTAAAACAAACGTATCGTGATTATATGCTTGCAGGTTCAGATGTCGTACTTGCTTTTACGTATAATGGTCATCGAGAGAAAATGAGGATTATTGGAAAAGAAGATTTGTTAGAACCGCTCAATAGACAAGCCATCCGCCTGGCTAAAGAAGTCGCGAAGGAACACCCTGAAGAAGAAGCGCTAGTTGCTGGAAACATTTCAAATACAAACTTATTTGATCCTGAAGATGAGGAAAGTAAGGAACAAATTCGGTCAATTTTTGCTGAAATGGTGAAATGGAGCAAAGAAGAAGGCGTAGATTTCATCAACGGCGAAACCTTCTACTTCTATGAAGAAGCAAAAATAGCGCTAGAAGAGATTCAAAAGCAGGATCTTCAAGCTGTAATTACACTCGGACTTATGAGTGAGAACATTTTAAGGGACGGCTATACCGTTGAGGAAGCTTGCCGTTTATTAGAAGAGCAAGGTGCACTAGTTGTTGGCATGAATTGTTTTAGAGGACCTGCCACAATGCAGCCTTACATTGAAAAAATTAGACAGTCTGTTAACGGCTATGTTGGTGCTCTTCCAATCCCTTATCGTACAACAGAAGAACACCCAACATTCTTTAACTTACCAGACGGTGGCTGTGCGTGTACATTGCCAACAGAGACGACCTTTCCAACCTCTTTAGACCCGCTTTATTGCAATCGCTATGAACTAGCGGAATGGGCTAAGAAAGCAAAGCAGGTTGGCGTCAATTACTTCGGACTCTGTTGCGGGGCTTCTCCAAGTATGCTGCGAGAGGTGGCTGAAACAGTTGGCAGAACAACTGTAAACTCGGTATATTCTCCAAATATGGAAAAGCACTTTTTATTTGGAACTGATGAGACATTGAAAGATAACAATACGGCTTATCGAACAAAAGCTTAATTCATAACAACAACCGGAGAACTTAATTTCTCCGGTTGTTGTTTTTTTACCAAAAACCCTATCTGTACACCTGTACTACAGTATTAAAATACATTTTTACATAGGATATTATATCTACTACATTTTTTCTATAAGCTGATTATTTTTGATAACGTTGGCGATGATTAGTAACAGTATCTGTAGAAGAGTAACGAATACAATGATTTATGCATTTGATAGGATAACAGCATTTTTCCAATCACGAAGTCTGAGATTGATTTTTCCGCTATATAAGTTGCTTTCCAAGTAACATTCTTTTCGAATTAAAGGCTTCTTTTATGAAAAACATCATATTTATCAAGTAGTTGTGTTATTATTTTAAATGTGTTTGAATATGTCCATGAAACATTATTGAACTCAAACCACAATGAAAACGAACTGTTTTATAAGCGAGGTAGCCTATGAATAATCAAAATGTATTAAATGAACTCCGCTCCATTTTACCCAGTGCGGAACTGAAGATAAATGAGCCATTAAATGCACATACGTATACAAGAATGGGTGGATGTGCGGATGTCCTTGTGTTTCCTAACACGCTAGAGGACGCACGAGCAGCAGTTGAGTACGCCTATCAATCTAACTATCCATTAACCATTTTAGGAAAAGGCTCTAATGTTATTATTCAAGATGGAGGCATTAGAGGAATTGTCCTGAATCTTTCGTCACTAAAAGCCATTCAAAAAGAAGAAGAAAAAGTTATTGCTCAAGCTGGTGCACGTATTATTGATGCTTCTGAATTTGCTCGTGACAGCAAACTAAGTGGGCTCGAATTCGCATGCGGAATCCCAGGATCTGTCGGCGGAGCTGTTTATATGAACGCAGGAGCATACGGTGGAGAAATCGCGGATTGTCTCGAAAGCGTTCTTGCTGTAACAAAGGAAGGAAAGCTCGTTAAATTGACAGCTGATGAACTTGATTTATCTTACCGTCATAGTAATGTAGAAGAAAATGGTCTTCTTGTCCTTGAAGCTACTTTCAAGCTTAAAGTTGGAGAGTATGAGGATATTAAAGCAATCATGGATGACTTAACGGAAAAACGTGAAACAAAGCAACCGCTAGAATACCCTTCATGTGGCAGTGTGTTTAAACGTCCTCCTGGCCTTTTTGCTGGTAAGCTCATTCAGGACTCACAGCTTCAGGGTACACGAATCGGTGGAGCTGAAGTCTCCAAAAAGCATGCTGGCTTTATTGTAAATATCGATAATGCGACAGCGACTGACTATCTGGACGTGATTCATCATGTGCAGCAAACAGTAAAAGAAAAGTTTGATGTCGATCTTGAACGTGAAGTTCGCGTCATAGGGGAACCACCTGAAAAACCATAATTCACATGACAGCCGCTCTTACAGAAAGAGCGGCCTTTTAGTGTTCTTTCACCGATATTCGATAAATCTGTGAACAAATGAAATCTGCACAATAAGTGCATACTTTACGGATAAAGTAGATATTGGCATACAATTCCAAAGACTAGAGGAGGACTATCATGAAAAGTAAAACTCAATTGATTGGTGTAATAACATTATCAATGGCGCTCATTCTTGCTGCTTGTGCAAACAACAATGAACAAGTAAATGAAAACTCTAATAACACAGAGGCAAACTCTGAAAGTAATATGGAAGGGATGAATCATTCAGGCTCTGCTGAGGTACCTGAAGAGCTACAAAAGTCTGAAGATCCGACTTATCCAGAAGGTAGCACGGCGATCATTGAAGCGAACCATATGAAAGGAATGGAAGGTGCAGAAGCAACTATTGTGGGGGCATATGATACGACAGCTTATGTTGTAACTTACACCCCTGAAGATGGCGGAGAACCCGTAGAAAATCATAAATGGGTCATTCATGAAGAACTGGAAGATCCAGATGAAGCTCCACTTCCATCAGGAACTGAAGTAACATTAATGGCTTCTCATATGGAAGGAATGGAAGGTGCGATTGCAACGGTCGAATCCGCTACAGAAACTACCGTATATATGATCGACTACACACCAACAACTGGTGGCGAAAAAGTAACGAATCATAAATGGGTAACGGAAGACGAATTAACCCTAACTGAATAATTGACCCTTCATAACCCGAACTGGTTAGGTTCGGGTTATTTTAAAGAGGTTCACTAATATCTGCCGTTCTTCCACTAGATTTTCTAACGCTATCGTCACATACAAGTAGAAAGGATGAAAAGTTTTGAAGAAAATATCGCTCTATACAATAGGTTTAATTCTCACTGTAATAATATCTGCTTGTCAAAATGATCAATCGTCACTAAATGAAAATCAATCAAATGATACAGGACAAAAACAAGCAAATCTCGCATCCATCAGTAACTCTGCCATTTATAAAGAAGCTGATAGAAACCAAATCGATCATGTCCACGGGATCGGTTATCCCGGTAACCGTAATGAACTGCTAGTGGCTACTCACGACGGTCCTCTAATTTATCATAATCAAATCTGGTACGAAGCCACAACAAACAAAAATGATTATATGGGATTCCAAGCTGTAGCTGATGGATTTTATAGTAGTGGACACCCTGGAGAAGGATCTGCGTTACCAAATCCACTTGGATTAATCAAAAGTACAGACCGAGGCAAGACATTAGAAAAGCTAGGTTTTCAAGGCGAATCTGATTTTCATTATTTAGCTGTGGGATATGAAACGAACGCCATGTATGCAGTAAATCAACAAAGAAATAGCGAAATGGAAATAGGCGTCTATTATAGTGAGGATGCTAAAAAGTGGGTGGATGTGGCGTTAAAAGGAACTCCCGATCAAATAAGTGGGTTATTCACTCATCCAAGTAACTCGAACCTTGTTGCTATAACCTCTCCTTCCGGGTTATATCTCTCTCGTAATCAAGGTGAGTCGTTTACTCGAATCACGAAAGAAGTAGCTGTTAGCACAATGGTTTTTCTAGAGGATCGCTTTATTTATGCAGTGCAGGAACCTAGGAATCAGCTCATTGTTCAATCATTGCAAGACGGTGAAGAGGAAGAAGTGACTATGCCTAATCAAACTTTAGACACCATTGATTATGTTACAGTTAATCCACAAAATAAGGATGAGATTGTCTTTCATTCAATAAGTGGTAGTCTTTATCAAACAACTGACAATGGGAAATCTTGGACTATTTTAATCAATGAAGGGAAAATCAAGAAATAAGTTGATTTCAGAGAAGAATCCGTATTCTATTCCCTTCTTTTATCAAGAATTTGTGCAGAAATAATGAAATTTCCTATCCTGCAACTTTATTTGCTAATGACGTTTAATCTGGATCAAATAGGAAAATATGACAGTGTACTTAACTTTTAAGGAGGAATGAACGAATGTCACATGAAAATTATGGATCGGTTATTCAAACACTTCATGAATGTATGACAGCCTGTAATCACTGCTACGATTCTTGTTTAAAAGAAGACGATGTCAATATGATGGCGGAATGTATTCGCATGGACAGAGAATGCTCTGATATTTGCGGTTACCTCGAACAAGCTCTCGTGAGAGGAACACCATTTGTTGCTGAACTCGCCACAGCATGTGCGACCATTTGTGAAGCTTGTGGTAATGAATGTAAGAAGCATGATCACAAACATTGTCAAGATTGCGCTGAAGCTTGTTTCAAATGTGCAGAAGAATGCAAGAAATTAGCATCATAATCAAGATAGTGAGGAAGTCTGTTTACTAAGACAGGCTTCTTTTTTATGCAGCTGTTTTGTACAATGCAGACACCCTGCACACTTTCTCGATATAATACTGTTACACTAGCTGTTCATAAAGGAGAAAGACATGAGAATAAAGAGGAAAAGTAAATTAGCGACAAAATTAGGTCTGTTTTTTCTCATAAGCATCTTATTACTCGAAGGTATTTTGTTCATGGTGCTGTACTTCGGTTTTTTAAACGAACGCATTATGGCAGAAACAGATGCCCTTCTAGCAAGAGGGAATAGCCATAGAGATGTACTAGCGAAGCATTTCGATCGTGAGACAATGGAACACGTTGCACTTATGGAATCTGAAGCTGAGACGCAGGTAGTCATAACAGATGAAAAGAATACCATCCTTGTTCATTCCAATAAAGTCATGCCTACTATTGAAGAAAACATTGCTTCCTCAAATACACTCCCTGTAACAGGAGCTATTGTGGAAGGAGATTGGGGTAAAGAACCTTTTGTTACAACTGGTTCTCCGATTTTTGTTGATGATGAGCTTGTTGGAAACGTGTATATGATTCTTGATACACAAGGTATTCGCGACGTACGAGACCACTTAACGACCCAATTTTTGATTATTAGTGGACTAGCACTCTTCCTTACCATTATTACAATTATTTACCTTTCAAGAATCATTACACGCCCATTGATTGATATGAAAATAGCCACACAGAAAATGAGTACAGGGAATCATGATGTCTCATTAAAAGTAGATCGAAACGACGAATTAGGAGAATTAGCCAAAGCGATCCAGAGCTTGTCCGACGATTTGCTACGATTAAAAAACGACCGCAGTGATTTTTTAGCTAATATTGCACATGAGCTCAGAACACCATTAACTTATCTTAACGGCTACGCTGACATTGCTCAGCGAGAAGCGTTATCATCCGACGAGAGAAACACTTATCTAGCCGTTATTAAGGAAGAATCCGAAAACTTAACCTCGCTCGTTCGAGATTTATTTGATATGGCCCAAATGGATCAACAAGGGTTTTCGATTGATCGTGAATCAGTCGATTTATGTCCATTAATTCATCAGATTAGAGAGAAAGTGAAGCCTGCTTTTGATCGAAAAGGAATTGATTTGATAGTATCCTGTCAGAACGATATTCGCTTAACGATTGACCCTGCGAGGTTTTCTCAAGTGATGTTAAATCTGTTAGATAATGCTTTACACTATAGTGAACAAGGAAAACATGTATTAATCGATGTCAGCGTCTCTCAAAAGACAGTCATCATAAAAGTAGTCGACGAAGGAGAGGGGATTCCTGAGAAGGATTTACCTTTCATCTTTGAACGCCTTTATCGTGTTGATAAATCCCGATCAAGAAAATATGGTGGCTCCGGACTCGGTCTTGCTATTGCCAAAGAAATTGTTGAAAGACACGGTGGGAGCATATCTGCTAAAAGTGAAGAAGGGAAAGGCACGACAATGACAATCGCCATAGCAGGAGTTGAATAAAATGAAGTATGTTTTAGCTGTAGATGACGAAGAAAGAATGGTTGAGTTAATCTCTCTCTACCTAAAGCCACATGGGTATCGAATATATAAAGCAAACACAGGCTTTGATGCACTTAATAAGCTAAATGAAAATCATGTGGATATGGTCTTGTTAGATATCATGATGCCAGATATGGATGGTTGGAAAACATGTGAAGAGATCAGAAAGCAGTCAGATGTTCCAATTATTATGCTAACAGCACGTGAACAATCAGAAGACATTGTAAAAGGACTAAAGCTAGGTGCGGATGATTACATCACTAAACCTTTCGATGAACGAGTTCTCCTTGCTAGAATGGAGGCAGTCGCTCGACGCTTAAAGCAGGTTGATTTAAACCAATTGGTGTTTAAAGGACTCACGTGGGATGCAGATAAACATCTTGTTTCTTACAACGATTCCCTTATCCCTGTAACTCCCATTGAATTTAAGCTTCTTGGACTTTTCTTGAAAAATCCTGAAAAAGTTTTTAGTCGTGATCACCTGATTCAAATAATTTGGGGATTTGAATCAAGTACAGAAGGACGCACGATTGACTCACATATACGTAATTTACGGGATAAATGTCGATCTGTTAACTTCCAGATCGACGAATATTTAGTGACCATCTGGGGTGTAGGGTATAAGTGGAAAAACGCATCTCATTAATCAGAGCTTTTAGCCACTAACATGACTACCAAAACGGTAGTCATGTTTTATTTATTCACACCTTCTCGATCAATTCTGGATATTCCTTGGGAACAATAAAAACAGATGATGATCTTCTATTAATTTATTGGTATTAAGGAGGACAGTATGGATCATTCAACACATTCTACTCAAGAACAACACCATTCTGATCATGGACAAGATCACACCTCTCACCACGCTCATATGGTAGAGGATTTTAAAAAGAGGTTTTATCTTTCAATACTTATTACATTACCCATACTCGTTTTGTCACCAATGTTGCAAAACCTCGTCAATCTAAATATGAGATTTATGGGAGATCTCTACATCTTATTTTCTCTATCATCGTTTATCTTTTTTTATGGAGGCTGGCCGTTTCTTACAGGAGCATGGAGTGAACTAAAAGAGAAAACCCCAGGGATGATGACTCTTATTGCACTTGCCATTGTCGTTGCTTACGTCTATAGTTCATTAACCGTTTTCGGATTATCGGGGAAAAATTTCTTTTGGGAACTGGCCACGTTGATTGACATTATGCTGCTTGGTCATTGGATTGAAATGAAGTCAGTGATAGGGGCTTCAAAAGCACTAGAAGAACTAGTGAAACTTATGCCATCAGAAGCACATCGAATCAGTCAAGATGGATCAATAGAAGATCTTCCTACCTCTGAACTAAGCGAAGGTGATCACGTTCTCATAAAGCCAGGTGAAAAGGTTCCTGTTGATGGCCTTATTGTGAAAGGACAATCTTCAATTGATGAATCGATGTTAACTGGAGAATCAGTACCAGTTGAAAAAGAAAAAGATGATGAAGTGATAGGAGCTTCAATCAATGGTGAAGGTTCATTAACAGTAAAAGTCGAAAAAACAGGTGAAGACAGTTACCTTTCTCAGGTTGTCACAATGGTAAAAGAAGCTCAAGAGTCGAAATCTAAAACTCAGAATTTTTCGAATCGCGCTGCCAAATGGCTTTTCTATCTAGCTCTTGTAGTGGGAATAACCACACTGCTCACATGGATTTTATTAGGATATGATTTTATTTTTGCACTTGAACGTATGGTAACCGTAATGGTTATTGCCTGTCCTCACGCTCTAGGGCTTGCAGCTCCTCTTGTCGTTGCAAGATCCACAGCCTTATCAGCAAAAAAAGGACTGCTCATCCGAAATCGAACTAGTTTTGAGGAAGCAAGAAAGTTAGAAGCCGTCGTTTTTGACAAGACAGGGACTCTTACAGAAGGCAAGTTCGGTGTTACTGATATTATGACCGAGAAAGATGAAGATCACATTATTCAAATTTCCGCTTCTGTTGAGTCTGAATCTGAGCACCCAATTGCTCGCGGGATTGTTGAAGAAGCTAAGAAACGAAATCTTTCAGTGAATCAAGTTGAGAATTTCAAATCAATTACTGGTAAAGGATTAGAAGGTACAATAGATGGTCAAAAGGTAATGGTCGTGAGTCCCGGTTATATGAGAGATGAAAAAATCGACTATGGTACAGAGCGATACAATGAACTTGCTAAAGAAGGAAAAACGGTTGTTTTTCTTCTGATAAATCATGAATTAGTAGCCATGATCGCCCTTGCAGATATCATTCGAGATAGTGCTAAAACTGCGATTGAGCAATTAAAGAAATTAAAGATCTCGTCTATGATGCTGACAGGAGATAATCAACAAGTCGCTACATGGGTCGGAAAACAACTTGATTTAACAGAAATTTATTCAGAAGTACTACCTCACGAAAAAGCCGAACAAATTCAGAAGATCAAACAAAAAGGCTTAAAAGTGGCGATGACCGGTGATGGTGTAAATGATGCGCCAGCCTTAGCGAATGCGGACCTCGGTATCGCAATTGGTGCAGGAACTGACGTCGCGATGGATACAGCAGATATTGTTCTAGTAAAGAGCAATCCAGAAGACGTTGTTTCAATCATTGAATTATCTAATGCAACGTATAAGAAAATGATTCAAAACCTTTGGTGGGCAGCCGGTTACAACATTATAGCGATACCACTTGCAGCTGGTATTCTTTATCCAATAGGAATTGTTCTTAGTCCGGCAATTGGTGCGGTACTGATGTCTTTAAGTACAGTCATTGTAGCGATTAATGCAAAATTATTAAAAGCGTAATCAAGATAAGTTAGAAGCGGTTTTGATCGCTTCTAACTGTTTTATAATTAAAATAGCCAAAAACTATTTTCTAAAAAAACCCTTGCAAATAATATAAGATGATAAACCACGATTAACCATATACCTATACGGGTATATGCATATTCAGAAAGGGAGGCGACATATTATGATGAGCGGCGGTGGAATGAACGGTGGATTCTGGGGATTTGGTTTTTTTTGCATTCTCATTGTCTTAGCCATTATTGCAATTATTGTATGGATGGTTAAGCCTGAAAAGAAATCCAGTGGTGCAAATTCACTCGAAACTTTAAAAGAACGGCTAGCTAGAGGAGAAATTTCTGAAGAAGAATATGATCGTTTAAAAAAGAAAATAGAAAAATAATTAAGATCAATGAAACGGCCGACTCCGTTCAACCTTTTCATTGATTCAATACTACTTTAGCGTTGAGGTGAAAAAGAATGAGGAGAAAAATAATCGGTTCATCTATGATTGCCATTCTATTGATTGTAGGAGGATGGCTTCTTTTTAAGTCGCCTTTACTAACTGACAATTCCTTTCCTGAAAGCGTAAAACAAGATGGGACTAGTATATTAGAAGTAAATGCTGAAGAAGCTGGTGATCGACCTGTCAAAACATTCAATCTAACTGCAGAGAAAAATGAATGGCAAATTAGCAAAGAAAAGAAAGTGAATGCCTGGACTTACAACGGAACAGTTCCTGGAGAGGAGATACGCGTGACACAGGGAGATTATGTAAAAGTAAATTTAAAGAATGACCTGGATGTCCCAGTCACTATTCACTGGCATGGTGTATTATTACCTAATCAAATGGATGGTGTTCCAGGCCTCACACAGAATGCTGTTCAACCAGGAGAATCGTTTACGTATGAATTCATCGCAGAAGATGCCGGAACGTACTGGTATCACTCTCATCAGCATAGCTCATTACAAGTAGACAAAGGCCTTTATGGATCGCTTGTAGTTGAAGAGAAGGAACCTAAATACGATAAAGATGAATACTTTATGCTTGATGAATGGGCAGTGAATCAAGATAAACAGAACTTATCCAATATGGGCGGTATGATGATGGGTAGCATGTCTGGAGACGGAGAAGCAGACACAAAGCAAATGTACGATACGTTGACAGTCAACGGGAAATCAGGTACTTCCATCGAGCCTTTGATTGTAAAAGAAGGGAAAACAGCCAGATTACGCTTCGTTAATGCCGGGTATCAAGTGCATCGTTTAGTATTTCCTAAAAACTCCATTAGAATAATTGAAACAGATGGAGAAGAAGTGATGGATAAAACGAACTCTTCAAACGTTGTAGAGATTGCTCCGGGGGAAAGAATTGATGTTGCTTTCACCAAACAAGACGGGGACCCAGCTGTCATAGGACAAGCAAACAGTCTTGAGAACGCAGATGATATGAGAATTCCGATTGTTTCAGAGAAAAGTGATACTTCTTCTGCAGTGAAAACGTCTCTCGCTTCCACTACATCAGTTGTAGACGGAACCACTTATGGAAGTGAAAATTTGATTTTTGATGAAGCACAAACTGATCCAGATGTGAAGTATAAGATGGATTTAAGCATGGGAATGGATATGGGAGAAGGGATGGCGTTTCAGATTAACAATGAAACCTTTCCAAATACTCCACCTATACAAGTTGAAAGCGGCGATATTGTTCAAGTTGAAATCACGAACTCAGGTAGAATGAATCATCCAATGCACCTGCATGGACATCGGTTTCAAGTCACATCAAAAAACGGGAAAGAACTCGATTCTCCGCTAGTGAAAGATTTAATTCATGTTAAGCCTGGTGAAGCATACACCATTTACTTTGAAGCAAACAATCAAGGAGAATGGTTGTTTCACTGTCATGATAATAATCATGCAGATCGTGGTATGGTAACGATTGTTGATTATAAAGGAGTTTACTCCCCCTTTGAGTTAGGAGGAGAAAACAACAACTCACCGAATTAATCAAGCTATATGTCGTTCTTTTATTTATGGGAATACGCACCAGTATATTAAAGCCGAGTTGACTTAAACTAACTTGTGTGACTAACAATTGATTAGAAACACACCTTTAAACTTTTATCTAAGGAAGTGACCTGAAGTGTACAATAAAAAGCGTAATCAAAAAGGGAAAGGGAAAACCGCTACCGTCATGGCATTAAGTGCATTAGGAGGAGCGGCTGCATACGCACTAACTAGTCGGATGCAGGACGGGTTTATGGGCATGCAACAGCATCATTCTCAACAAAATTCTTCCAATCAACCTCAATCGCACTCTCAACACCAGGATCCAGAATCTTTGAAGCAAATGGCTTTCGCTCAAGGAATTGATAATGATGCCATTGCCCAATTCACAAACGCAATAAAAGACGATTTGCGCTAATTTAAGCACTCCCACTTGGGGGTGCTTTTCTTACGAATTACCTATGTTAGCTTAAACTGTTGAATAAAGAGAACGGATCAGCTGAATCCCCTATAATTAGTTGGGATTACCCTTACCTTTTACGTTAAGAAGAATAGAAATTTCAAGAGACGGCAAACCGTTCTTTTATCAATTACTGAAGGTCAGTCACTTCTTTTGTAGAATAGATAGAATAGTACGAGATTTCCCTTAAACAAAAAGGAGTGTTTAAATGATTAATCAAATCGGTCAAATCATGCTCTACGTGGACAATCAGGAAGAAGCACTAACATTTTGGACGGAAAAAATCGGTTTTCACTTAGTTTCGAAAGAAGATAACGATAGTCCAATGAAATGGATGGAGATTGCGCCTACTTTGGAAGGGGGAGCGACGAGTATCGTCCTTCATGATAGAGCGTTTATTGCGAAGATGGAACCCGAGTTAAATCTCGGAACACCATCGCTTATGTTTTTCACTGAAGATATCGATCGGCTATATGAAGATTTTAAAGGCAAGGAAATAACTGTTGGAGAGATCGTATCGATGCCTTCAGGACGAATCTTTAACTTTGCCGATCCAGAAAATCACTATTTCGCGGTTATGGAGAGAAACAAAGCATAAAAGAAAGACCTTCTCCTCACATGATTTTATGACGAACACTATCGACTACTCGATGGTGTTTTTTTTGATGTAATGAAACAGAATCTTATATAGGACGGTGATTAAAATCAGAATAATCGAAAATAAACTAGCTTTGAAGTATTTAATGCATTATAATAACTTCCAAGAAGGATATACTTCACAAAATCAAAGGAGTAGTTATGAAGCATTTATCAATCAATCAAATGGTTAAAAAACACTATTCATCACTTTCTCCAGGTCAGAAGAAAGTTGCAGAATGGATCACTCAAAATGATGAGGAAGGAGCATTGCTTACTGCTTTTCAAATGGGGAGGAAAGTAGGTGTAAGTGAAACAACTGTCATTCGATTCGCCTATGCACTAGGATTTAAAGGATATTCTGAAATGCAAGAAGCCGTGCGGCGTCATTGGTTAGAGAAAAAGCAAGATCATGAAGAATTTCCTTCACACGTACAAGAACCAACAGAGCAGACTCTTTTCAAACAGGTGATAGAAAAAGAAACATCTGTCCTAAAGCAATTATTAGCACAATTGGATGTAGAAGAGGTCTGGAAGGTAGTCGATCATTTCATTGAGGCAAAAAGTGTATACATTGCAGGGTTTGGGAGTTCCTATGGAGCGGCTTACTGGTTGTATTATAACTTAAAGCAATTCAGAGCAGGTGTATTTCTATCTGAATCAATGGCTTTTTCTCCTGAAGATCTTTGTGACCTTACGCAAGATTCAGTCGTTGTTATTCTTTCATTCCCGCGTTATCACAAAGAAGCGATCGAACTTGCTACATTTACTCAAAGGCTAGGAATTCCTGTCGTATCCATTACAAATCGGCATTTATCTCCAATTGGTCCGCTTTCTACAATAACGTTAACAACCGAAGAGAAGATGGACTCAGGACACCATTCCATTGCCTCTGTCATTAGCTTTCTAGAAGTGATCATTCAAGGGGTACAATTCAAAGATCGAGAACGAATAAGTCTTCGCCAACAAACGTTGGAACAACTTTATAGTGAGCGTAATTGGTTTGTGGAATAAACTTTGAGAATAAAGGTGGAATGGGAATGAATGAATTATCAAAACGTAACGAAACAGTTAAGGTTTCACATTTTTCTACAAAAGATATCTTAACCTTTTTAATTCCGTCGTTAATAGGGATCCTCTTATTTATTGTGCCGATAACACAGGATGGAGGTATCACGATCCCTGTGGCGTTTCTAGCGGGACAAATTAACGCTTCAATCGGCGAACTCATACCTGCTATAACGGTTTTTATTATGGTGGTAGCGACAGTAGGATCATTTGTAGCAGTAACGATTAAACCTCAATTTTTAGCAAGAAACCCAGCTTTACATACGTTATTACACGTTCGTCCATTCTGGTTAATTGCGCGTTTACTCGGAACAATATTTGCTGTCATGACGCTATACCAACTAGGACCAGAAATGATTTACTCTGAAAATACTGGTGGGCTTTTAATTTATGACTTAATCCCAATCTTATTTTCAACATTTTTACTAGCTGGGCTATTGTTGCCGCTTCTTCTCAACTTTGGACTTCTTGAGTTTTTTGGGGCATTGCTTATTAAAATCATGAGACCGCTCTTCAAATTGCCTGGTCGATCATCTCTTGATTGTCTTGCATCATGGGTAGGAGACGGAACAATCGGTGTTCTTCTCACAACAAAGCAATACGAAGATGGGTATTACACAAAAAGAGAAGCCGCTGTTATTGCGACCACTTTTTCAGTTGTTTCCATTACATTTACAATCGTCATTATTTCCTATTTGAATTTGGAGCAGTATTTTCTACATTACTATGCAACCATCATTTTTGCTGGACTTGTAGCGGCACTCATCATGCCACGCATTCCACCATTGTCTCGAAAGTCAAATAAAGGATATGAACATACAGAATTAAAGAAAGAAACGGGGATTCCAGAACAATTTTCACCCGCTAAATGGGGCTTTCATCAAGCGGTTTCAAAAGCCCAAAAGAATAAAGGACCGATGAGCGTAATAAAAGAAGGTGTACAGAACGTATTAGACATGTGGTTAGGCGTTTTACCAATCGTAATGGCTATAGGTACCATTGCTTTGATTACAGCAGAATTCACCCCATTCTTTACGATTCTAGGGAAGCCGTTTGAACCGATCCTAACATGGATGCAAGTGCCAGAAGCTGGTGAAGCCGCTCAAACAATGGTTGTCGGATTTGCGGATATGTTTCTACCAGCTGTGATTGGTAGTGGCATTGAAAGTGAATTAACCCGCTTCGTCATTGCCTGTGTATCTGTAACACAATTAATATACATGTCTGAAATGGGTGGATTACTCCTCGGATCTAAACTTCCTATCAGCATTGTCGATTTAATCATCATTTTCTTAATTCGCACATGTATTACACTGCCGATCGTTGTTGCTATCGCTCACCTTATCTTTTAAAAGAAAGGAAGTTCGAATGTGAATTTCGTAGAAGAAAACCATGATAAGATTTTAAAAACATATCATGAGCTACATCTACTTGCTGAGCCAAGCTGGCAAGAAGAGAAAACAGCTCATTACTTAAAGGAAAAGTTAGCGGAAGTCGGTTATCACATCCAAACCTTTCAGGGGCACTTCGGATTTGTTGCAGAGTTTAAAGGAAAAAAGGCTAATGTGATCGCTCTTCGTGCAGATATGGATGCGCTTGTGCAAGAGGTAGAGGGGGGTGTTAAGCCCAATCACTCCTGCGGTCATGATGCGCATAGCACAATGGTGCTATTTGCAGCATTATCACTCATAAAAGAGCCGATGCAGCATACCATTCGCTTTATCTTTCAACCTGCGGAAGAAATGGCTGAAGGAGCACTAAAAATGATAGAAGAGAATGTGCTAAAAGACGTTATGTTTCTAGCCGGGATTCATTTGCGTCCATCGATGGAGATTTCTTACGGCAAAGCCGCACCGATTATTTCGCACGGCTCAACCACCAGTATAAAAGGTTGGATCAAAGGCGTGCCTTCACACGCGGCTAGACCTGAGACAGGTAATAACCCGCTTGAAGCAGCAGCGGTTTTAATTCAGGAAATCCAGCGTATTCGGTTAAATGTTCCTGATCCTTTTTCAGTGAAGATTACTGAGCTTCATGGCGGGGAAGCATCTAATTCGATTCCCGCTAAAGCTCGCTTCACACTGGACTTAAGGTCAAGGTCCAACGAAACAATGAAGAAACTGATCGACCAAACGAAATACATCATTTCTAAAGTAGGAGAGCTAACAGAAACAGAAATAGCGTCTGAAATAGCCGAATATTCTCCAGCCGCTGTTAAGAACGATTTGGCCATTACCCTCGCTAGAAAGGCAATTGCTTCTTCTTTAGGTGCTAACAATGTAGTGGATGAGTGTGTATCACCAGGAGCGGAGGATTTTCATTTCTATTCATTAAAGTATCCTCATCTTACTGCAACCATGATTGGGCTAGGATGTGATTTAACGCCTGGATTACATCATCCTGATATGCAATTCAACAAGGAAGCATTGATCGATGGCACGAAAATCCTCACTCAATTGTTGTTAGAAGCCGATCAAAATGAATGGTAAGAAAGAAGGGATACGAGTTGAAAGCAAACGTACTTAAATCATTAACGATCCGTACCCTTCATTCGGTTGAAGAGCTTGAGGAAGTGAGACGATTAGAAACAATCGTATGGAGCTTTAATGATTCCGTACCAGTGAATCAAAGTATGGCCGTTGTCAAAAACGGTGGATTTATATTAGGAGCCTATTATCAAGACAGACTTATCGCTTTTCAATATAGCTTTCCAGGATTTAATGGTGAGAAAGTGTATCTTGTTTCTCAAAGTTTAGGCATTCATCCAGATTATCGAAGACTAGGAATTGGTGAAAGACTGAAAATCGAACAAAGAAAAACAGCGTCAAACATGGGATACGATTTCATTACGTGGACGTATGATCCGCTAGAGACGGTTAACGGCACGCTAAACTTACACAAGTTAGGGGCCGTCGTGAGCACGTACCTTCCAAATGTCTACGGTCTCATGGATGATAATCTCAATGCAGGGATACCAACTGATCGCTTTTTAGTTGAGTGGGATACGAATGAGATGAAGCGAAGTACTGAAACGAATCCAACGATACCTTATGCTCTTATACCAGGTGGAGAGAACCTTTTTAGCAAGCCTGAAAAACTAGACCTTTCCCTTAATGCTAGTAAGATATTTGTACCTGTTCCAGGAAACTTTCAAGAAATCAAAAAGTTCGATCTATCACTAGCTATTGACTGGAGAGAACAAACAGGACTTGTTTTTTCTAACTACCTAAAGAGAGGGTGGAAAGTGACTGATTTACTAAAAAGGGAAGAGTATCCACATCATTATGTATACCTCTTAGAGAAAGGTGATCAAAACAATGAAAATTAGTAGCATTATCTTAAGACAAATCAAGATGGACCTACTTCATCCTTTTACAACAAGTGTTGGAACCGAGCGAGACAAAGATATTATACTAGTTGAAGCGAGATCTCATTCTGGCCAATCAGGATGGGGCGAATCGGTCGCCATTATGGAACCAATTTATAACGAAGAAACCGTTCGTACCAATTGGCACATGATGAATGACCATTTAATTCCGCTGCTTCATCAACAAGACATCACTCACCCTGATGAGGTATCAGAACGTTTCAAGAAAATTCGCGGCAATTATAACGCCAAAGCGGCGATTGAATGTGCGATATGGGATCTTTATGCTAAAGAAAACAACCTTCCGTTAGCTCAAGCACTTGGCGGGGTGAAGAATAAAATAGAAGTTGGCGTCAGCGTAGGAATTCAATCTTCACATGAAAACATCTTAAAGCAAATAGATGAATATCTCCAGAGCGGGTACAAACGCATTAAGATTAAAATCATGCCTGGTTGGGATATTGAGATTCTAGCTATGATACGCAAAAAATTCCCAACGATCGAGTTAATGGCCGATGCGAACTGCGCTTATACACTCGATGACATTGAACACCTTAAGAAGCTAGATCAGTTCCATTTAATGATGATTGAACAGCCTCTTGCTCACGACGACATCATTGATCATGCCAAACTTCAAGCTCAATTGGATACACCTATTTGTTTGGATGAAAGCATTCATACTTATGAAGATGCGAGAAAAGCCATTGAACTTGGAAGTTGTCGAATCATTAACCTTAAAATCGGTCGCGTTGGAGGCTTAACTGAATCTAAGAAAATCCATGACCTATGTACAAAGCATCATATTCCTATGTGGTGTGGCGGGATGTTGGAAGCAGGGATTGGCCGAGCCCATAACCTCGCCATCACTTCACTCAGTCAATTTACATTGCCAGGAGATACAGCTCCATCAGCTCATTACTGGAAGCGGGATATTATTAAACCAGAAGTAGCAATGAACAATGGTTATATCGACATCCCTGAAGGTCCGGGTATAGGATTTGAGCCTGATCTAGAATATATTAACGAATTGACGGTACATAAACATGTAGCAGTGTTGAAATAGAAATTAATAAATGCGGAAGTCACTTATTTTAATAGAGATAAGTGACTTTTTTGTTTTCTAAGTACCTTTTTTGGAAAAAGAACTGTAATTCATAACAAATATGAAGATTATAAGATCAAAAAGTGCCAATTTTACGACCACGGAACATTTGTTCTCCGTCAAATTTGTTTAGTATTTTGTGTAGGTGAGCTATTTTACTAAAATCAACTAAAAGTGAGTGGAATTTAGTAAAATATGACGTTCTAGATACAAAAGTGCCAATTTTACGAGGTGGCGAACATTTGTTCTATCTTGTGTTTATAATATAAAATAGATGAAAAGGAGGTTATAAAATGTCTAAAATGAAACTCAGTATGAATGAAGTGATATCTCTCTAAGAGAGCGGTTCTAGTACTAGCGAAATAAGCTTATTAGCAGGAGTTTCTGACAGACACATTCGGCAGCTACTGACCACTAATGGCGTTGAAAAGCGAGCAAGAGGGAGCTGGAAAAGGAAATACTCCTTTAATGAAGATTATTTTAAGCATTGGACGAACGACATAGCTTATTTACTTGGATTTTTTATTGCTGATGGATATATTGCCTCTCAATCACAACCTAATGCTTTTACGCAGAAAGATCCAACTATTCTGGAAGAAATCAAGAACGTTTTCGATTCAAATCAACCTTTATATAAAAATATCGGGGTATACACTTTGCTTTTTCACAGCAAAATTATGAAAAACGATCTTCGAACGCTATTTAATATTACATCTTAGAAAAGTTACAATATCACGTTTCCGATTGTATCAGAACAATATATTCATTATTTTATAAGAGGATATTTTGACGGCGATGGTCACGTAAATATATGGAGACTTTGCTAACAACGCTAACGCAGTATGGATTTGATCCATATATGAGTGAAAATGGAAAACACTACCGAGTTTTTATTACTAGCAGGAAATCAATTAAACAATTCGCCGATTGGATTTATCATGACAAGTCACTTTATTTAAAACGTAAATATGAAGCTTTTGCTCAGGAAACATTTACAGCTGATGAACTGCATGATCGAAAACGAAACCGAGATCGCAAGTAAGTGTTCAATGAATTGATATGAATCCAAATGAAGCAAGTAGAGGAGTACACAAAAGTTCATTTGTACTCCTTTGCTGAATTTTTATTTTAGTTTACATATTATATATTATAGGAAGTCGATCCAAAATAGTGAATTCCGTCTCATTCGTTAAGTAAACTTAAGATAGTGAGACGGAATTGAAATTTTATCCGATTTTTAAAATACGCGCTAAATCATCGTTTAAATCATAGCTATTAATTAAATAAGAATGAAATTCTTTATTTTCATTATCGTTTCTAGAAATAATAACAGTATCTTCATCTAGGTTGATTCTAAGTTCTTTGCCAGTTTTTAAATAAATGATGAAATCAGCATCTTTAACTTGAACACGATGATTCGGTAACTGTGTTAAATCATTGTTATCTAGTTTATTAACCCAACTAACTAATGTTGATTCATCCTCATTTGACGTGATAACTTCACTTTCTTGCTGATCGCTTCTATGTACCTGTATTTCATAGATGTTCTGTTCATCGATCTTTTGATGCAAGCTGCTTTCAAGACTTGTGGCACTTGCAGTATGCGAATATTTATCATTCTTGTAGTCTATATAAACTTCAGCTGTTTTTAGATATCCAAATGCGAGAACAGAGAAAAGTAGGATGGTTAGAAGTCCTTTTGTTGCTTTTTTCATACAAATCACCCGCTTTCCTTTTCCAGCTAATGCTGTGGTTAAATGCCTAAACACTTCACCTCTTTCATCATAACAAAATTTTATTATATTTCATTCAATTATGGGAGTTTTTTTATAATTTTCTTAGCGTTTTAATAGTACTTTTGTTTTATTTTCGTAATCATCTTATCCTATTAAAGGGGTAAAACATTGGATAGCGAATTAGTGCATAGTACATCTATTCTTGTTAAATCGGTATAGCACTTCTATTCATCTACTTACGAAGGAGATTATTCCATGCCATTTTTTATTGCAGTCCTCCCTCCTCACCAGATTATCGAGAGAATTCATTCCTTTCGAAAGAAATGGGATTATCATGAACCTTCGCCACCACATATCACAGTAAAAGCTCAAAGTGGTTTAACAGCAACCGATGATTGGGTTGAAAAAATTGAGCGTATTTGTCGGAACTTTCCCGCTTTTGAATTGAAGCTAGGTGCCCCAGCTACATTTGGCTCAAATGTTTTGTTTAGTAGCGTATTATCTAAGGAGATCATCTCGCTTCATTTACTATTAGTTGATGCTATTAAGCCTTCACTACAAGAACAAAAAATGTATTATGAAGTAACTGATTTTATTCCTCATTTAACGATTACTCAGCAACATGAACCAATAGATCCCATTCAATTCAATAAGATAAAACGAGATGCAGAACAAACACTAGACGAATTCGAGCCCTTTTTGGTTCAATCCATTCATATTTTTTCAATGAATGCCTCCAAAACTTATACACCTGTTCTTGAACTTCCTTTACGTCCAGTAAACAAACTGTATTAAGGTTAGCCGGTCCCTCTAAATCAAAAAAACGCCCGTGATGTTCCAGGGCGTTTTTTGAATCATTATTTTGATTTCAAGGCTTTCTCCAAACGTTCTAAGCCTTCTTGCAATACTGAACGTGGACAGGCAATATTAATGCGCTCAAAGCCTTTTCCACCTTCCCCAAATATATAACCTTCATCAAGAGCCAACTTAGCTTCTTCCTGAACGAATTGTTCAAGTTCTTCATGTGTCATCGACAGGTTACTGAAATCCAACCATACAAGGTAAGTACCCTCTGGTTCAATCACTTCTATTTCTGGTAGACGCTCATTAATAAATTGAGTAAGATACGACAGGTTACCTTGTAAGTACTCCATCAACTCTTCAAGCCATTTCTCGCCATGAGTGTATGCCGCTTCTACAGCAATAATACCAAATGGACTTGGTGCAAACAGACCCAATTTCCCCATATAGGCGTTAAATTGCTCCCGCTTCTTCTCATCTGGAATAATGATCGTCGATAGCTGCATGCCTGCAAGATTAAATGTTTTACTTGGTGCGATGCACGTAATCGTATTTGCTGCGATCTCCTCTGAAAGAGTTGATAGAAGCGTGTGCTCATACCCTTTGAAAATAAGATCAAAATGAATATCGTCTGAAACGACTAGCACATCGTTCGCTAAACAAAGCTCAGCAAGCTGTCTAAGCTCATCTTTCTTCCACACTCTTCCTACAGGGTTATGCGGATTACATAGTAGTAACATGGTCACTTCAGGATCTTTAAGCTTTGTTTCGAGGTCATCAAAGTCCATCGCATACTTGCCATTTTCTTGTATGAGAGGATTATCAACGACTTCCCGCTCGCTCTTTTCAACCATATCACGAAACGGATAGTAGACAGGCGATTGAATAACCACTTTCTCTCCCTTGTTCGTATACGTGTTAACAGCAGCGGATAGCGCTGGAACAACTCCTGGCGTGAAAACGATCCAATCCTGTTCAATTGACCAATTATGACGTCGACTAAGCCAGCTTTGCACCGCTCCCTTCGTGTCTTCTGTCGGCATAGAGTAACCAAATATCCCATGCTGAATTCGCTTTGTAAGAGCATCAATTACTGCCTGTGGAGCACGAAAATCCATATCCGCTACCCACATTGGCAGCAAGTTTTCCTTTTCAAATATGGTATCTGTGTGATCCCACTTTACTGAATGTGTATCAAATCGGTTAATTCGTTCATCAAATACGCTCATAGTGTGCCTCCATTTGTTCAATAGTCCATCTTTTACTTTATCAAAACTTATCCGATCTGTCAGAGACGGCGCTTCTCTCTATCTTCTCGTACATTTAATTTAAAAAGACAGTAACATAGGTTGATGGTAGAATGAATGAAAGTAAGAATACTTATAGCTTATATCCATTTCAATAAGGTATACCTGAGATACTATGTTTAAAGTGAGGGTTAATTCATTATGAATACATTACACCATGCCTTCTGGAGCTATTTTTTCTTTCGGAAAAAAAGTAGGCGTACCGTTAAGTATCTTGTTATAGGTGGCATTGCACCTGACATCATTTATTATGTGATGTTTTTATACTTATTAGCTGAACGAAGTATCGAGAAAATCATCAATCCAGAAATAGAACTGTCCCTCCATTATTTTATCCACGGCTTGTTTGAACATCCTATCGTTGATGTATTGCGGAAACTTGGTCATTCTATCGTGATCTGGTTCATTGCCTTTATTCTTCTCATGATCATTCATCGAGGTTTTAAGCTGACCGCTCTGTCTGGGTTTATATGGGGATGGTTTTTACATGTTTTAGTGGACTTTTTAACACATGTGAGTGATGCTGTGCCGATCTTCTATCCTATTAACAATACCGTAATCCCTGGAGTTGTTTCTTATTGGAATCGTGATTACTATGGTACTGAGTTTAGTATTACTCATGGTATTGTTCTCGTATCAACGATCATCTACCTTATCCTGGAACGGCGTCGTACAAAGAAAGTGATAAATGAAGCTCGAAGTAAAGAAATTCAATCATAATAAAAAAGGAGCAAGCGTCGGTTAACGACCTGCTCCTTTTGTTATTTCGTATTCTCGTCAAGCGTCGGATCCTTTTTGGTTACTCGATTCCGAATGAGTATTGGAATAACCGAAAGTAAAATAAAAACGCCTACCGCAATGGCAATAATCTTTGGATCACCTGAGACTAGGCTACTACCTAAAAAGTTGTATGCAAATGTCCCTGGAATGATACCAATAAGCGTACCAAAAAAGAATGATGCAAAACGAATTTTAGATAGTCCTGCTGAATAACTAATTAAGTCAAAGTTAAAAAGAGGAACGAACCGAAAGAATAATACATAAAAGAATCCGTTCTTCTCAAGCTGTTCTTGTAATTTACGTCCTTTTCCTTGCCAATCTTTATTTGCGATCGATTTACCTAGCTTTCTTGCTACAATAAATGATAACACTGCTCCTCCTGTTGCCCCAATCACTGTATAAAAGGTTCCAAACAAAGAACCAAATGCTAGTCCACCTGCAATGGACAAGACAGAGGCTGGGAAAAAAATAAGAGGACGAATGGTGTAAATCACTATATAAACAATCGGTGCGAGTATGCCAAACGATAATATCCAATCCCTGATCTCTTCTACTTTAAAATCAAGGTACGAACGGCTGAACCAAATTAATAAACCAACAACGATGACTATTGCAAACCACTTGAACCATACCTTTGGATGTTTCATCTTCCCATCCTCTCTCAACACTTCTCATGTCTACCTTAACTGAATGACATGAAATTTGCTGTAACATGGCTTACATCATTTGTTTGTATACTAGAAAAAGCGTTAGGATGATCAAACTACTTGATACGACACCTTCGCCCTTCGATGCCGTTTTCAAATAAAGCGGAAATCGTACGCGAAGAGGGATGGGGTAAAACAATTGAATACCTCTTACTGTCATGGCATCCAGCACAATATGACTAACGATGCCAACTAGAAGTCCAATTTGAATCAAGTGGTCGAATTGAAAGCTGAATGTTGACATCAACCAGTAGATTAGAATGATAAAAAGAATACTGTGAGTGATGGTACGATGACCAAAAAACCTGCTTATCCCTTTGGATAATGTCCTGGCCCTGCGTCCCGTCCATGATCCCGGATGACATATGTCCGGAAGAAGTGAACCAAAAAGACACGCTCCGTAAAAGACGATCAGTTCTGGTGCATCTAATTTATCTGTTATGTAGTAGCTTTGAGCGGCTACGCCAAGGCATATACCACCAATGGCGTGTGTTTTCCCCTCCATTTTATTCCTCCTTCATCTGTGTTTTCTTGTTCGTATTGTTGGAAAGTGCCATTTTAGAGGGGGTGCAATCATATGTTCGCATATCATTAAGTATAACACAAATCGATCACCACAAATACTAAAAAAAGACCCGCTCTGAAGCGGATCTTTTGATTGGTTATTCGGGTTTGTCGATTTTTTTGATTTCGATGGCATCGCCAGTTTCACTTATATCTACAACGAAAGAACCATTACTATAGCGATCATTAGGTCTGTACGTAGATGGATCGACTTCTACCGGCTCACCTTTTTTCGTTCGAACGATAATCAAGTCTTGTTTAGTTGTCGCGGCCACACCAACGACACGATGAGGATTTGATTTTAATTCTCTTAGCATCACGACACCACGCTTGGCCCTTGTGGTAATCTCAAATTCACTTAACTGCATTTTCTTGACTGCCCCTCTATGAGTGACAAGGAAAATGTCATGCTTAGCTGTTGGTTCATAAATAATTCCGCTCACAACGTAATCATCTTCTTTTAAATTAATGCCCTTCACTCCGCTTGCCCGCTGCCCGACAAGACTTATCTCTTCTTCTTTAAACCGAAGTCCGTAGCCGAAGTGTGTAGCTAGAAAGACTTCTTTACTTCCGTTTGTCCGGTATATATCAATCAATTCATCTTCTTTTTTTAACTTAAGAGCCATGAGAGGCTTTGAATAACGCTGAGCTTTGTATTGAGAAAGCTCTGTTTTCTTAATCATCCCTTGCTTGGTCACAAAGACGAGGAATTGATCATCTTTAAACTCTTTGACTTCCATAGCTTCAATAATTCGTTCGTCAGATTCAATGGAAACAATGTTTGCAACGTGCTGTCCTAAATCTTTCCACCTGATTTCTGGTAGCTCATGGACAGGCAAGTAAAGATAGCTTCCTTTATTCGTAAATAGCAAAATCGTGTGAGTCGTATTGCTATCAAATTGCCGTAGCAGCGTATCCGTTTCTTTCATTCCGAAGTCTTTTCCATTCGATGCCGCGTAAGAACGAGGGCTCGTCCTCTTAACATAGCCATCTTCTGTCACCGTTACAATCACGTCTTCAGATGGAACCATGACTTCAAGATTAACTTTGATATCTTCAATTTCATCTTCGATCACAGTCATACGACCATCTGCATATTTCTTACGGATTTCTAATAATTCTTTTTTGATAAGATTGACAAGTCTTTTCTCACTTCCAAGAATCGTTTCAAGCTTGTTAATAAGCTGGCTAAGCTCCTCAGATTCCTTTTGAAGCGTTGTGATATCCGTGTTTGTTAAGCGATATAGCTGTAAGTTTACAATCGCTTCGGCCTGAGCGTCTGTAAATTCGTATTGAACCATTAAATTGTTTTTAGCATCACGCTTATCCTTTGATGAACGAATCGTCGCAATCACTTCATCCAGAATAGAAATGGCACGAATGAGGCCTTCTACAACGTGCTGACGGTCTTTCGCACGTTTTAAGTCATATTCTGAGCGACGAATAACAACTTCCTTCTGATGTTCAATATAAGCCTTTAGAATTTGTTTTAATCCCATTTGCTTCGGTGTTTTGTTGTAAATGGCCACCATATTATAGTTATACGTAATTTGAAGGTCAGTTGCTTTGTATAAATATTTCAATATACCGTTAGCATCTGCTTCTTTTTTCAACTCAATAACGAATCGAAGACCTGTACGATCCGTTTCATCACGGACCTCTGAGATCCCTTCAATTTTTCGATCTACTCTTAGTTCATCAATTTTCTTCACAAGGTTCGCTTTATTGATTTCATATGGAATTTCCGTCACAACAATTTGTTGACGTCCTCCGCGAACTTCTTCAATCTCTGCTTTGCCACGTAAAATGAATTTTCCTTTGCCCGTTTCAAATGCTTTACGAATGCCTTCTGTTCCCTGGGCAATGCCACCAGTTGGGAAGTCAGGTCCTTTAATAACGCCCATTAACTCTTGAAGTGTTACGTCAGGATTCTCCATTTGCATAACGGCAGCATCGATAACTTCTCCAAGGTTATGAGGAGGAATGTCCGTTGCATAACCCGCTGAAATACCCGTTGAGCCGTTAACGAGCAAGTTAGGAAAACGTGCTGGTAAAACAATAGGCTCATTTTGTGTATCGTCAAAGTTTGGAGCAAACTCAACTGTATCTTTATCAATATCTCGTAGAAGTTCTGATGAAATTGCTGCAAGGCGAGCTTCTGTATAACGCATCGCAGCGGGTGGATCTCCATCGACACTACCGTTATTACCATGCATCTCAACAAGGATGTTCCTTACTTTCCAATCCTGCGTCATTCTGACCATTGCATCATACACGGACGTATCTCCGTGTGGATGGTAGTTACCAATAACGTTACCGACCGTTTTAGCCGATTTTCGAAATGCTTTCTCTGCTGTGTTACCTTCATGGTGCATCGCATAAAGAATACGACGTTGCACAGGCTTCAGACCGTCCCTTGCATCGGGCAGGGCACGGTCCTGAATAATGTATTTACTATAGCGACCAAAAGCGTCTCCAAGGACATCTTCCAGTGGGAGATCTAAGAATTTTTCTGCGTTAGCCAATGTTACGCCTCCTCTTCAATAATGGAAATGTTCTCATTCTCGATGATATTTGTTTCTTCATTTAATCCGAATGCCACATTGGATTCAATCCACTGTCTTCGCGGTTCGACTTTATCTCCCATAAGAACGGAGACGCGTCGTTCTGCACGAGCAATGTCTTCAATCTTTACGCGAATCAATGTGCGGCTCTCAGGATTCATCGTTGTTTCCCATAATTGATCGGCGTTCATTTCACCTAGACCCTTATAGCGTTGAATCGTATAGCCTTTACCAACCTTTTTCATAGCCTCTTTCATGCCATCTTCATCCCAGGCGTATTCCACAACTTCCTTCTTGCCTTTACCCTTACTAATTTTATATAGCGGTGGAAGAGCAAGGAATACCTTTCCATGTTCAACTAACTGCTTCATATAGCGGTAGAAGAAAGTTAATAGAAGCACCTGAATATGAGCGCCGTCGGTGTCGGCATCCGTCATGATAATTACTTTATCGTAATTTGAATCTTCTATAGTAAAATCAGGTCCGACTCCCGCTCCAATAGCATGAATAATCGTATTGATTTCTTCGTTCTTAAAAATATCCTGCAACTTCGCTTTCTCCGTGTTGATAACTTTCCCTCGTAGCGGAAGGATTGCTTGCGTACGACGATCGCGTCCTTGTTTAGCTGAGCCTCCAGCTGAATCTCCCTCAACCAAGTATAGCTCATTCTTTTTGGGATTACGCGAAGTAGCTGGAGTCAGTTTTCCGCTTAGAATGGTTTCCTTGCGTTTACCCTTCTTACCAGATCGTGCATCTTCTCGTGCTCTTCTTGCAGCTTCCCGAGCTTGAGCGGCTTTAATGGATTTTTTTATTAGCATTTCACTAATGGACGGATTCTCTTCTAAGAAATAAGAAATCTGACCGGATACGATCGCATCAATCGCTGAACGTGCTTCACTTGTCCCTAGCTTGCTTTTCGTTTGCCCCTCGAACTGCAGCAATTCTTCAGGAATACGAACAGAAACAATGGCCGTAAATCCTTCGCGAATATCGTTCCCCTCAAGATTCTTATCCTTTTCTTTAAGGAGGTTCACTTTCTTAGCATAATCATTGATCACGCGCGTAATGGCTGTTTTCATTCCAGATTCGTGCGTTCCACCGTCTTTCGTTCGGACGTTGTTTACGAATGAGAGAACATTCTCTGAAAATCCATCATTGTATTGGAAAGAGAAATCTAGTTCAATACCATTGCTCTCACCGGTAAAGGTGACAACTGGATGAAGCGTCTCTTTGTCTTCGTTTAGATAGTTGATAAATGCCTCGATACCGGTTTCATAATAGAAGACTTCTTTACGGTCATGACGCTTATCATTCAGTTCAATCTTTAGTCCTTTAAGCAGAAATGCAGCTTCACGTAAACGTTCACTAAGGGTATCGTAGTTATAGTTTAGCGTGCTAAACATCGATGTATCCGGCTTAAAATGAATCGTCGTTCCCGTTTTGCGCGTTTTCCCAATATTTTCGAGAGTTGTTGCCGGCTTACCCCCATTTTCGAAACGTTGTTTGAAGATGAATCCATCGCGATGAATGGTCACTTCAAGCCATTCAGAGAGAGCATTTACTACAGATGCGCCTACACCGTGTAGTCCACCGCTCGTTTTATAACCACCCTGTCCAAATTTACCACCAGCGTGGAGAATCGTAAGGATAATTTCTGGTGTTGGTTTGCCAAGTTTGTGCATTCCAACTGGCATACCTCGACCGTTATCTTCTATACTGACACTATTATCTTCATATAAAGTAACGTTGATTTCATTCCCATGTCCTGCAAGAGCTTCATCAACTGAATTATCAACGATTTCATAAACTAGATGATGCAAACCTCTTGAGTCCGTGCTTCCTATATACATACCTGGACGCTTTCTAACCGCTTCAAGGCCTTCAAGAACCTGGATTGAATCGTCACTATACTCTTGCTTTTGTTTTGTTACCATGTTTTTCCCCTTTCAACTTGCTGTATAGACTAGCCTACCATACGAGAACGGGTGTTTCTATATTTTCTTATACCCTATCCTTTTTTTAAAGCATTGCCACATCGCAGTCATTTTAATAGCCAGGCAGTGGTTTACAGCTTCTTACTGAATGCGTCTCAATAGAAAAGGAATGATTCCTCTAAGCTTTTATTAGCAAAAGACTTTCTTTGTTCCTTAAAGTTTTCCCACTATGAGAACGACGATTATTTCCGTATTAAAAAATCCTGCACAGTGGCAGGAGAGAAAAAAACATCGAACCGTATTGTACCTTATTGTCTATTCTTCATCAATTGTTTTCACGACATGCACGTTACCTTCTTCATAACCAAGCGTAACGATATGACCTTCTTCAACCGACTCCCAATCAGATTTATCGGCTAAATAAGGAGTTTCGTTAACAATAAGATAATAATAAGGTTTTTCAACTGGCGTATTTGTCGCCTCTTCTGCATTTTCACTTGTTACATCTGCTTCATTTTCAACATTACTTTCATCTTTTTGAGCCGTCTCATTCGTAAGTTTTGGTTCTTCATAGCGGATCATCTTTTTTTGAACCTCACCTGTTACATTTTTAAGCTGTTCATCCTGTCCATTTGCGAAAGCAGTGCTAACGGCAAGTACGAAACATAGCAATAAAATAGACAGGAGAGTTCCTCTTAACAAGTTCATACAGAGGCTCCTTTCAACATACTTTCGCTCTTAGTTTACCATAGATTTTTTGTTGAGTAGTGCGTTTTCTCATAATCGTCTTCATTCCTCCGCAAAAAACATTTCGTTAAAATAACAATTCATTGACCGCACTTGGAGAGATCTTGACTGAAGTTTTCGTTTCCACAAACAAAAATATGTTAACTTTATATAAATAAAGGGTGTCGTTTAAATGTATATAAACTATTTAAATACTAAATCCCATTAAAACCAATTAAATTTATTCACTTGCTAACATTAATGTTAACTAAATATAAATTTATGTTGACACAATTTGATTTTTCTTTTACGATTCATTATAGTGATAACGAAAGTGAGGATCAGTCATGAGGAAAATGAAAACAATTGATTTAGTTTACGCAGGTATGTTCGCAGCATTAATGGCCGTTGGAGCAAATATTGCTCAATTCCTTGTTGTCGGTGGCGTGCCCATTACACTCCAAACTTTTTTCGCTATTTTAGCTGGCCTTTTACTCGGCAGTCGACTTGGCGCTATTTCATTGACTGTTTACGCATTCGTTGGTCTTGCCGGTGCGCCAGTTTTTGCGCAGTTTACTGGTGGTCCTGCCGTCTTATTTAAACCAACATTTGGATTTATTCTATCTTACATTTTAGTTGCTTATGTTGCAGGGAAAATCGTAGAATCAAAATCTAAACCAACTATGAGAACATTCATGATCGCAAGCTTTACTGGATTTATTTTGAATTATGTTCTAGGAACAAACTATATGTACTACGCATACAAGTTTTGGGCTGAAGCGCCTGAAGGATTTACTTATGGAATGGCATGGATGTGGATGGTTGCTCCACTACCGAAAGATGTGATTTTATCAATTGTAGCTGCTCTCATCTCACCGCGCATCTACAGTGCTGTTACGAAAACAGCAAAGCGAGCGCAAGTAGCTTAACACTGCATTCCTCTATTCCCAATAGATGAATATAAATTTACCGCCGGTATAACTACCGGCGGCCTTTTTTTAGGTGTGAGTATTATTCACTTGCAGTTTGCTTTGTATTACTTGAATTTAAGAATAGAGAAACGATAAACATTAGTGCAAGGAAAACAATGACGAGACCAAATCCACCTTTCTCTCCGAAAGCTTCTGAAACAATTCCAATGATGTATCCTGCGATACCACCACCAATACCAGATGCTACATAGATTAAACCTAGTGCAGTACCGGGATTTTTTGAAATAGTCGTTCCAAATGCCGTAGCGGTTGGAAACAATGTAGAGAAGAAAAGTCCTGCTCCAGCAAATAAATAAGGTACCTGGTTCGCAAAGAAGAAGCTGACCGCTACGATAATGACTGATCCTAATGAGAAAGAAATCATAATCAATCGTTCGTTGATTTTATTCGCAAGATAAGCCACTCCTAAGCGCCCAATCATAAAGAATACTGAGAAGAGTGATAGAATCGTTGCGACCATATCCGATTTTGCCTCGGTAGATATGCCTCCTAATTCAAGAGATTTTAAGTAAGGCGGGAAGAAATTAGTAAACGAAACTTCTGCAGATACTTCGAAAATTAAGAAGAACATTAAGAAAATCATTTGTGCATCTTTTAACATTGGTATAAATGCTTTTAAATTGATTTTTTCTGCTTTTCCATCAGGGAATTTAACCGATGTGACATAAAAAATAACGAGAATATTTAAGATGGCAATAGCAAGATAGAAATATCGCCATGATGCAAATTGGAACATGTAGTTAAGGATTTGTGGAAAGACGATCATCCCAAGTCCATAGATCCCCATCGCTAAATTGAACATTTGATTCTGCTTCTCTGGATATGCAGCCGGTACAATCGCATTGGAAGCAACACCAAGCGCTCCAAGCCCGAACCCAATTAACATATAGAAACCTAAGAAGAAGGTAATGTTTGGCGCAAATCCGGTACCTGCAAAACCGAGTCCCATGACAATCGTTGCAAAGATCACCATTATTCTTAACCCTTTTTTATCTGTTAAATAACCGAAAATCAAACTCGCGAGCGTAAATCCTAGTTGGAATATCAAGACAACTAATCCGAATTGACTCATATCAAGTCCAATATCCGTTTCAACTTTATCAAGTACAATCCCCTTTGTATTCGTCACCCCTCCAGAAACGAACTGGGTAAATAATAAAATAATTAACGCGTGAATACTTTTCCCTTTTGACATTGATCGTACCTCCATAAATTAATCTATCACAGGGGATTCCACGGTATATTTAACTTAAAACTTGCAATTATTTTCGGACTATTTTTCGGTAGCGTTACCATCTCTGTCACATCGAGTATTCTAGATAAGAAAAAAAGTTGCAGAGAGTATTAACTCTCTGCAACTTACTTCATCTGATAGACGAAATACGTAGCGACAAAATAGATCAAGACAATTAAAGTGGATGGCACCATATAAAAAAGCGTGCTACGTTTTTGTTTTCTTGTAATACTATATAAAATGACGAGCACCACCACAATTGATGATACGGTTGTCACAATATTAGACATGCTAGCATGCCTAAATAAGTTTGTCTTAAGATAAATAGCATCTGTAAACGAAAGCAGCATGATATTAAATGCGTTACTTCCTAGAAGTGAGGTTATTCCCATACTGTAATTCTTAAGTTTCAACGCTGTTGCAACACTTACAGCATCAGGCAAAGAAGTACTCGCTCCTACAAGAAAGGATCCAACAAACGAAGCTCCTAATCCTGTGCTTTCCGCAATTCGATCGGCAGTTAATGTTAATACCGTTCCGACAATCATAATACCGACAGCGGATAAGATGAACATCGTTAGAACTTTTTGGTATGAAAACTCACCGTATTTTTCATTCTTTCGACTTCTCCGTTTCACTTTTTCTTCTGTTAATTTGTTAATCCATTTCACACCAGCAAAATACACAAGAACAAGAATGATCGAACTATATCCGATATGATAAATGCTCGCTGGTAGCGTTAATGATAATCCAGCTACAACGATTAACGTCATCACAATGACAAGATAGATGTAGAGCTTACTTCCTATATCTGTTTGTCCCATAATCTGTTCGCGACGGTAGACCATATCAAGAACGGCGAGGGCTAATAGATTAAATAAATTACTCCCAAGCAAATTCCCGATAGCAAGATCTGGACTATCAATAGCAATTGCCGTCACGCTTGATGTTAATTCTGGCAATGATATAGCAGCACCAATAATAATCCCCATAAACGCTGATGACGCTTTTGTTTTCTCGCTAATGGCATCGCCATACATAGCAAGTCGAGTAGCAACGAAATAGGTGCCAATCGCTGCTAAAATAAATAGAAGTATTGTGAACAATAAATTCATAGATGATCTCCTTAATACGTTCGATTTCCTTGTTCACCATTTCCTTCCCAAGTTAATACTAAACCATAATAAATAGAATGACTCGAAAATGTAATGTTCCATAATTGTAAAAGATTCACAAGTAAGATTTCCAAGGTATGAGTATACGTTTTGGGAGATGAGTTATTAAGAAGCAATTTAGGCATGATGAGCAGGAAAATGAACCCCCACACTTAAAGAGCGGGGGTTTTGGTAAATGAATAGTTGTGAGCAAGCAGTTCAAAACGCCAGTGAAGACCTAAGGTACTTGAA
The DNA here is from genome assembly GCF_056173695.1 of Anaerobacillus sp. 63XJN7_5_ISO-PGPR-S23-430. Classification (NCBI taxonomy): domain Bacteria; kingdom Bacillati; phylum Bacillota; class Bacilli; order Caryophanales; family Bacillaceae; genus Anaerobacillus; species Anaerobacillus sp. 63XJN7_5_ISO-PGPR-S23-430. The sequence goes on from NZ_CM149686.1 coordinate 2,275,463, forward strand.
TTAGTTTAAAGTGTTGCCACTCATACGGTATTAATTGCTGGTAGCGTTTTTCTAAATAACGACTATCAATTAGCAATAAAAGACCTCGATCGGTTTCTGTTCGAATGAGTCGACCGCCTGCTTGTTGAACACGGTTCATGCCTGGGTAAACGTAAGTGTAGTCAAAACCATTTCTTCCAGCTTGATCAAAGTAAGATTTCATTAGCTGCCGCTCGGTATCAAAATTAGGGAGCCCTACTCCAACGACCACCACTCCTGTAAGGCGATCCCCTTTTAAGTCAATCCCTTCTGAGAAGATGCCACCTACAACAGCAAACCCAACTAAGCTACCTTTTCGATCAGATGTGAATTTTTTTAAAAACGACTCCCTTTCTTCTTCCGTCATCCCGCTCTGTTGAATGACTGTTTCCACTTCGTCAGGAGAAGTGAATGCCTCAAAAACTTGTTCCATATAGCCATATGACGGGAAAAAGAACAAATAATTGCCGTTTTTTTCATGAAGCACTTTTTGAAGAAGTGTAACAAGTCTTGGTAGTGTGCGCTCACGATCGCGGTACTTCGTCGAAAGAGGAGCAATATAAACATTCGCATGTTCACGTGGAAAAGGAGAAGGGATTTTCACAGCGTAATCCTCTTCTTTCCAACCAAGCAAGTTTTGATAATAAGAGAAAGGTGTAAAAGTAGCTGAGAAGAAAACGTTCGATCGAAACCCCTTCCGCATCTTTTGAAGGAGATGCGAAGGATCGAAACAAAAGAGCTTGATTTTCACCTCGGACTTTCCTGCCTCTACATACGTCATATATCGCTGATCATAAAGTTTTGCAATTCGAATAAAGTTCTGTGCTAAAAAATACGTTTCAAGTAAAAGCTCATCGCTTCCTTCCTCAAGCAACTCGACTTCACTCACTTGCACAAACGTATCAAGCTGAACAATAAGCTCTTCATCAATTTCGGATTGAACTAACGAACCATTCTGCGTCGATTTTCTGTACGTAAGAAACGTGTTATTTATCGATGCTGCTGCGCTTGATACTTCACTATTTTGTCTTTTGTAATTCCGCTTCAACTCAAGAAAGGGTGACTTCATTAATTCGGCAGAATACATTTCTCTCGCCCGATCCACGAGGTTATGCGCCTCATCTATAAGAATCGTCGTTTGTTTCTTTTGCTCCTCAATAAGTCGCTTTAAAGAAACACGAGGATCAAACAAGTAATTGTAATCGCATATAACCGCATCAGCCATGTAAGACAAATCTAGAGATAGCTCAAACGGACATAGTCGGTGCTTATGAGCATATTTTTCAATAACCTCTCGAGTGATACGCGTCTCATGATGCAAAATATCAAGCATTCCATCATTAATTCGGTCGTAATAGCCATTGGCATATTCGCAATACTCTTTCTCGCAAATGGTTTTTTCCTTGAAGCAAATTTTATCTCTTGCGGTAATGGTCACAGATGAAGCATGAAGTCCTTTCGTTTCCATTAATTCAAAAGCTTCTTGAGCGGTTTCTCTCGTTAGCGTTTTGGCTGTGAGATAGAAAATTTTATTACCATACCCTTCTCCCATTGCCTTAATAACTGGAAATAGCGTACTAATCGTTTTTCCTATTCCTGTAGGCGCCGTAGCGAACAACGTCGCTTCATCTTGAACCGTTTTATAGACGCTTGCTGCTAACTTTCGCTGACCTTCTCGATAGGAATCAAACGGAAAAGTGAGTGATTTGCTGCTCTCATCACGCATGGTTAGATGCTTTTGCTTCCACCTGGCAAATGGAGCATACTGTTCGACAACCCATTTCATAAACTCATTTAACTCAGACGCAGTTGTTTCCTGTTGATATCGTATAATCTCATTTGTTTCTGACTGGATATATGTTAATTGAATCGTGATTTTCTCTAAGTTGTATTCCTCAACAGCCATGTATCCATAACATTTCGCTTGCGCCCAATAAACTGGGTGTGTCCCTTCATCCACTTCAGTAAGCGGGAGTGACGTGGATTTAATCTCATCGATAATGAATTGTTCATCGTTTTTAAGCAGTCCATCACATCGACCTTCAATATGAAAAGTCATCTCTTCATAAATCAAATTCGTTTCAAACGGCACTTCTTTTTTATCATGTTCTCCATAAGTCTTCTGAATCATCTGGTGAAGTCGAGTTCCTTCCGTCATCGCTGTGGCTGTACGGAAACGAGCATCGATACTTCCCCTTCGAAACGCATACTCGACAAGAGGTCGAACGGATACATTAATCATTTCATTCATCTTATCACCTAATTTTTCGTTTATGCACATTCATTAATAGCCCATTCTTGATTCGTAAAGAAACAAGCGGCTCTGCTTCCACACGTTGATCGATCGAAATCTGTTGAAGATGAAACCTTTTACCAATTGTAGCGAAAATGAGTTGAGCTTCATATGTAGCAAACTGACTACCAATACAGCTTCTAGGACCGCCGCCAAACGGGATGTATGTGAACGGAACTTGTTTTCTTTTCATTCGATCAATAGAGAACTGCTCGGGGTTTTCAAAAAAAGCAGGATTACGATGCATGATATAAGGACTGATTAAAAACGACGATCCAGCTTTGAACGGATGGCCCTTTATCTCAACAGGTTCTAACGCTTCTCTTAATAATACCCATGCTGCAGGATAAAGTCTTAACGTTTCTTTAAAAAACTGGTCTGTTAATGGTCGATTTTTAAGGTCGTGATCGTTTATAGAGCGCCATTCAGTCACTAATTGTTTTTCTAATTCGGAATGTACAGAGAGTTCATACCACATCCATGACATGACATTGGCTGTTGTTTCATGTCCCGCGATTAACATCGTCAAAATCTGACTCCTTATTTCTTCTCTTGAAATCGGCGAGCCATCAGAATACGTGGTTTCCTGAAGGAGAGCTAATAAATGATCACCTTTTGGAGTATGGGCAATAAGTCGATCAGCCAATTCGTTTAATCGCTTTTTCCCAACTTGATAGCGTCTATTACGTTCTGAAGGAATAAACGATGGAATAGGGAAAGGTAAGAATAAATCTCCGGCTGATTTTTCAATAATATGGGTAACTGCTTTAACTAGCTCAGCACTTTCTGGTTTTGAAACATCTTGTCCAAACATTGTTTTCATAATAATCCGTAGTGTTAACTTCATCATTTCGGAGCTAATACAGATAACATCTCCGTCATTCCATTCTTTGATAAACTGATTTGTTTCATCTAGAATAATTTCTACATATTGCGCCATTTTCTCTTTATGAAAAGCGGGCATAATCAATCTTCGTTGGCGTTCATGGGTTTGCCCTTCAGAAGTAAGCAAGCCTCTACCAATCGTTTGACTGAGTAATGAAGCGGAGTTTCCTTTATGAAAGGATGCTGCGTTTGTAACTAGTATTTGCTTAATCGCCTCTGGTTGATGAACAACATAAGAGGAAGCTCCTAATTCTACAAAATCAGCCACTTCCCTCGTTTTCAATAAGAAACCTAATGGATCTTTACGAAAATCAAGGTAATTTTTTAAACGAATCCCAGATAGCTTCTCAACAGTTCCCATCATATATCACCACTCACTGTTTTTCTTTATTATAGGAAGATCTTCATAAGACTTTCAATTTTCAACAGGTTAAACTAGATAAAAAACGCTCTATCTGATTAAACCAGATAGAGCGTTTTTTTCGTTAGTTCACATCAATTGCCCAATTTCCATCACGGAAAATCGCTTCTGTAGATCCATCTTCCTTCACACCATCAATATCGAGTTCTCCAGAACCCATCATAAAATCAACATGAGTTACGCTGTTATTTACCCCATTTTGATCTAATGCTTCATCGTCCATGTTAGCTCCACCTTTTACGCTGCTTGGATAAGCTTTACCCAGAGCAAGATGGCAGGAAGCATTCTCATCATACAGGGTATTAAAGAAAATAAGTCCTGATTGAGAGATAGGAGATTGATGTGGCACAATGGCGACTTCACCGAGTCGACGAGAGCCTTCATCCATGTTCAATAAATTCTCAAGGGTTTCATATCCTTCTTTTGCAGAGAAGTCTACCACTTTACCTTCTTTAAAAGTAAGTGAGAAATCATTGATTAAGTTACCACCATAGCTTAGTGGCTTTGTACTTGAAACGGTACCATTCACGCCATATTTGTGCGGTAATGTAAACACTTCTTCTGTTGGCATGTTGGCATTAAATTCGATGCCCTGCTCAGAAATAGATGAACCACCTTTCCAAATATGCCCTTCAGGCAATTCAATTTCAAGATCCGTCCCTGGAGCCTTATAGACGAGCTTTTTATAATGTCTGTCATTCAATACTTTTCTTGCTTTTGCAAGAGTGGCATTATGTTCATTCCAGGCTGCTACTGGATTTTCTTGATCAACACGAGTAATTTTGAAGATTTGATCCCAGAGCTTTTCAACAGCTTGTTCCTCTGATGAATCAGGGAAGATTTTTTTTGCCCATTCATCATTTGGAATAGCTACAATTGACCACGTAATTTTGTCATTCATCGTGTATTTACGGAAGTTCTTCATCGCTTCTCCGCTCGCTTTATTCGATGCTGAGATACGAGAAGATTCAATTCCTTTTAGTAGATCAGGGTTTGTAGAGCGGATTGATAGTATCGCTGCCCCTTCACTTGCGAAATGATCAAACATTTTCACACGCCATTCTGGTACGTTTTCAAGCACATCCTGGGCTGCGTTTTCATACCATAAACGGTCAAGATCATCATCGCTCCAATTGATATGTACAGTCTTAGCGCCTATTTCGTAGGCTTTTTTTACGACGATTCGTGCGAAATCAGCTCCTTCAATAGAAGCGTTTACAACTAGCATTTGTTCATTTTGTAAATTAACTCCTCGTTTAAGAGCAAGTTCTGCATACTTTTCTAACATGATTTTTTCTGGCAACATGCATTCCTCCTTAGTATCGAAACGACTACTAAAATTTTAACAAAAGAGAAGCTTTCTGTCCTCTTAATCGCAATGATTTGTTTAGACTAATAGAAAGAAGTGTGAAAAATGACAAAATCGAATGAAAGTATAAATAGTGAGTGTCAATGCGACAATACAATAACAGTATTTGGAACGGGTGAAGTGAGTGCAACTCCTAATATCGCCACTATCATTACAGGTGCTACCACAACTTCTAAGCAGGTTACGGAAGCTCAAGAAGAAAACGCAGAAATAATCGCTGCGATTGTATCGTCTTTGCGATCAATCGGTATACCGACAGAAAGCATTCAAACGTCTGATTACAGGATCGAAGAAAACGTCCGGTATGAAGACAACACTAAAATCTTTCTCGGATACAAAGTTACACACTTACTGACAGTTACAGTTGAGCCAGTGAAGAAAGCAGGAGCAGTCATTGACGTTGCGGTAAATTCTGGCGCAAATGTCGTCTCAGATATTCGTTTTGAGATAAAAGAACCTGATATTTACTATCAGAAAGCGTTACGTGCCGCTATGGAAAAAGCCAATCAAAAAGCTCAAACAATCGCTCAGTCTTTCCACATCTCTCTACCAAATACACCACACCAAATCATTGAAACTGGTTCTGTAGCACCATCACCTCGCATGTTTAGCGAAGTTCAAAGTACGCAAATACAACCTGGACAATTAACGATAAGTGCGCAGGTGACATTAATTTTACTTCTTACCTCATAAGAAAAGGGCGTATCAACGCCCTATTTCGTCATCGCATGTTCAACTTTAATGCAGCGATCCATAATCATTTTCATATTATGCTTTTTCCCATATTCATAAGCTTCTTCATTCATTACGCCAAGCTGTGCCCAGAAAACGTCCGCACCAATTTCCACGGTTTCTTTCATAATATCAGGAAGAAATTCGCTTCTTCTAAATACATTCACGATGTCTACGTGACCTTTAATATCTTTCAATGAATCTACCGCTTTTATGCCGAGCGCTTCATCAATTGTTGGATTAACCGGGATGATTTCATAACCTGCATCCATCATGGCCTGCGAGACCATAAATGAAGTACGTCCTGGATTATTTGATAAACCAACGACGGCAATTCGCTTATTTGTTTTTAGAATCTTGCCGATTTCTTCTCGAGTCGGGTTTTCAATTGCCATGTAGTTCTCCCCTTTGCAATTTATGGTATATCTCTATTATAGAAGATGTATGAGCAGAGAAAAACTATTTCGCTCAAAGCTCTTGTGAGAGCCAAGACATCTCTTTTATTACAAGCTCAGGGCAGTCATAAGGAATATTATGCCCCGATCCTTTTGCCTTTATGTATCGTAAACCAGTAGCGAGTTTCGCTTGTTCGAAATTCAGTTCCTTCCAAATTTGCTCCAAAGTGACAGCTTCATTTGCAGGAGTCCCTGCTTTTATCTGCTGTTTGGAAGCATGTTCTCCATCTCTTCCAATGACAGTAAGAGGAAGATTTGGGAAATTCGATTTCTCTAATTGATTGGCACTAGAAACCATGTTGCGAATCTCGCTTCCGACAGCACGATACAAATCAGGACATGTATTATAATCGAACAAACCAGTTTGAATATCATCCTCCCATCTACGGAATAGTTCCGGCAACTCTGGTTGAAGTTCTGCGATCAATTCTTCTTTCGTCATTTTTGCGTAATTGGTCTATTTCTTTTAACCTGCTCTAGATTTACATATTTTGTTTATTAATAGTCTCGCTTCTGTTTTATCTATTTGTTATAATTTTCTTAATTAACTGAAGGGAGATTTCAATATGTCAAAAATCCTACGATTAATCTCATCAAACGGGAGGGACGTATAACGAAAATCTAACTGTACCCCTCCTATCTTTCTATTGTCGGAACTTATATTGAAAGTTGGAGGAACATGTCATCTCATTCAACACGAAATCTTACCCTTTTATTCTGGGTGAACTTTTTTGGTACCATCAGTTTTTTGCAACCGGTTCTTACGCTTTTTTATGTAAAAAACGGCTTAAACGAAGCTGATATCCTCATCATCTTGATGTGCTGGAGCGGCGCTGTCTTCATCGGTGAAATCCCAACTGGAGTTTTCGCGGATGCATATGGAGCTAGAAATGCATTTCTAATAGGAGCCATCATCAAGATAAGCAGTATAGGTATTCTTTTAATGGCAGATAGCTTAACAATGTTAATGCTGTTTAGCATCTTAAATGGATTATCGGTCACCTTTTTTTCTGGTGCAGACGAAGCATTAATTTATGAGTCATTAAAGAAAGATAAAAACCATCACAAAATGGATGAAGTCATGGGGAAAATTCAATCAGCGGGATTTATAGCTATGATGATTGCTGTTCTAGTTGGATCATTTCTTGCTAAAGATTTACAGAGCGAACAATTTCAGCTACTTATTCTCTTCAGCCTCATTTCTTATATTATTGAATTCATTCTCTTGTTATTCATCCGTGAACCATCAGGCAAAGTAGAAGTTAAAGGGACATCTTTACAAAATGTAATTGAAGGGATTCAGGTGATTAAGAAAGCACCTCAACTGTTATTCCTGTTCCTCAACCTCACGCTCGTCTTTATTCCTACCGTGGCGGTGTTTCAAAAATTTGATCAGCCATTGATGATTAATGCTGGTCTGCCTGTCTACATCATTGGGCCTATTTATGCTGTTGGTGCATTACTTGCATTCTTTTCATCTAGAAGTATCAATATGCTTCATAGGAATTTCTCTTATAAGGTGCTTATGTACTTTTCTGGTTTTCTTTCAGCATGCGGGTTAGTCGTCGCTGCAATTTTTCAAAATCAGCTCTGGGTTATTTTGTTTGTAGTCTTGTTTCTAAGATGGGTAGGCGCCATTAGATACCCGATTTATTCCAAGTTGAGCAATGACCTCATCCCTTCTCACATAAGAGCAACTACGATCTCTTTGCTATCCATATTAGATTCTGTATTTGATTTAGTTGTCTTTACCTTATTAACTTTGTTTGCAACGAGCGGCATTCAGGGTATTCTCATCGGATCTGCTATTGTCGCACTGATAGGATCAACTCTTCCAATTCAAATCAACAAAAGGCGAGCAAAACTGGGATCCAGTCTAATGAATCGGTAAATAAATTTCCAGAATGATTTGCAATTTATAAGAGGCGGTGCTATTATATATTTAAACCATTTTACTATTAATATATTTAGGATTTAAATTAGCTGTAGCTTCGAAAGAGGGTAACAAAGTTAAATCCTCTTAAAAAGCTGCAGTTTTTTAATGTAAACGTATTACAATGGTAAATGGTGAATTTTAAATTATGTACGATGAGGTACATTAGGAGGCAATTTTTTATGCAAAACGGTAAAGTAAAATGGTTCAACGCTGAAAAAGGTTTCGGTTTCATCGAAGTTGAAGGTGGAGACGACGTATTCGTACACTTCTCTGCAATCAATGGTGAAGGTTTCAAAACACTTGACGAAGGCCAAGAAGTTAACTTCGAAATCGTAGAAGGTAACCGCGGACCACAAGCAGCTAACGTAACAAAAGCATAAATCGCTTTACAAGCCCCAGACGATCTTTCGTCCGGGGCTTGTTTATTTTCTATAAATGATTAGCTTTAATCCTTTATTAGACCAATCATCCAATACATGATGCACAGACTGACATTGATAAGGATGGAACATCGTTTGACCATTTTTATTTAACAAAACCCTCTCATTAATCGCATAACAGCCATGAACAGGCGTGTCATTGTTGAACCACACAAATACATCCTCAGAATTCACGGTATTTCGACTGCTCACTTTTTTATATCCATACGATTCTAAAGAGGAAAGAAACTCATCGCCCACTACCCACGATTGTGCTAAGTGTTTTCTTCGAACAGCTTCCTTTTCAAGATTCATCAATGTAAAAGCAAAACAATTCGGTCCGTTGCATCCCGTAAAGGTATTAATCAAGGCTGAATTTGTTGTTACTTCTTCGTTTGTTTGTATCGAAACAGATGCAGATGAAATAAAACTTTTTGAGATGCTTTCTAGTAGCTTAAACCTAAAGGAAATAGGTAGCAGGTTCCAACTCCAACCTTGAAACACTACGATTTCTTCTCCTTCATAGTTTAGTGAAATTTCCTCCAAAATGGCTAAAGCACTCGGTTCAGGATTAATCTCTAAGAGCTCCCGAAATCTAAAATGAAAACCACGTCCATTTTCTACTTGGTCGAGAAGAAGTTCTATTTGCACGGCTTTATGAAGTGATAAAAATGATCCATTCGATACCTTTGCAATCCACTTGCATTTAGGATGAACATTCCATGTTAAGAAAGACGTTCGCTCATCAAGACTTAATTGGGAGTATCCATCTTCTCTAGAAACAGCTGTGAATTTCTTCGGTTTATTTTCAAAGAATAAGAGATCATAATTAGGTACAAATTTAGCGTCCCATTCTTCAAGAACTTCTTCTGATAATCGGTTATTTTTCACTTGTTTTATTTCCAATTCTCACCCGCCCTTTCAATCAAAGTCTTATCAATTACGTTGCTTATTAGAAGAGAGCTTTTTACTAAGGAGTATTTCGTCATGAATAGGTATGTTTTGATGACCGGTTAATGGAATCTCGGGCTTTACTTGACGAGCTAAATCAACCGCTCCCCTAGCAACATCTTTCATTCTGTATCGCTTTCGCTGATAAAATTTAAGAGCGCTAAGGTTATCGTTGGTTGTGATTACCTTTATTTCTGAACATTCATTCTCGACTGCCACAAGCTCTATTCTCATCAATAATCGACCGCCAATCCCTTCCTTTTCGATCAAACTATCAAGAGAAATAATTTCAACATGATCTTCATACAATCGATAGGTCGCAACACCTATTATCTCTCCAGCTGAATCATAAGCTAAGAATCCATCTAATTCATGTAAATTATACGTTCCGGTAGAGATCACCATTTCTGTGCTGCCCCACAATTGAACAAATAATCGGGACAACGTCTTTCTATTACAATAATTAATGGGCACAATACGGTATCCAGCAAAATCATAAGCCATTAGGGTGCAGTCGTTCCAAGAACCTTCATGCAATTCATGTTTAGGAAGGATACCTAAATTCGCAAAACCTACCTGCTGATAACATCGTATCGCCCTCTTATTCCAGTGCTGTGGATCCATGACTATAAGAGAACCTTTTAAAGTTCTTTCAATATAATACACAACTGATCGAATGAGCTTTTTCCCAATATTTTTATTCCAATATGAGGTTTCCCCGATAAACTGGTCCATGCCATATGACTGATCAGGGAGCTTGATCCCCTCTACCTCTGCTAACAAATAAAACTGTATGTATCCGATCGGAATATCATGAAACAACACAAGGCACCTTACTTCATCGTCTTCTATAAAATAATCTTCCAAAACTTTTTCTCTTGTATATGGCCGGTCTCTTCCTTCGTAATAAGCAAGAACTTGTTGATCTGTTAACCATTTTAATAGAAAGAGCTCATCCCCTTCTTGAAGATAACGAATACTTAACTCATCATGTTGGATAATGAAATTCATTTTTTAACCTCCACCACACGCTTCATTTTACAACTTATGTAAACTCCTAACCCTACTACTATCGGTACTTTTCGCATTAGAGTGAATGCCTGATTGTTGATCATTCAAAAAAAATTAAAAAAATACGCATAAACAGTAATACTTCTCCTCGTTTTAGGGTATACTAGTAAGTTTAGGTTGTATCAATACAAAGATGAGTGTGTTACACTTAGAGGAACTTATTAGAGATGGGACTTGATAAACATATATGGGAAAATACATGATTGACCACCAAAAACAAATTGTCCATAGGACAGCCTACGCTGGTGATGAATGTCATTTACCCGAGACGCCGATCAAAGATCGTTCTGAAGCCAACCATGAAGAAGAACTTCTCGTTTTTCTTAGACAAAAAGGCTATCGCAAATGTGCATCCTGTTTCTTTGGCTCAACTTTTGAAGAACATTATGAATTTGACACTCCTCCAAGATACGTATAAACGTTCATTGACTATATAAAGCAAATAAATTAATAGATAAATTTGTCAAAGACAAGGATCAGCTGATCCCTGTCTTTTTATTTTGGAATAGTTAGATATGATCGTTCATTTCTCAAGTTTAAGGTTGATTAATTTGAAAGAAGCGTTATATATCTGTTTCACCCTTTTATTGTGAGCGTTTTCAAGATATAATGCAATTGGTCGCTCTTTTCTGAACACTTTTTCTATTCAAGAGTTTGTATTTTCATGTTACATAAAAGGGGTTGATATGTTATATTCATAATTATGTTTTTATAAAAATACGTTTTAGTTGATAGAAAATCCGTTGCAAAACGACAGAGGTGACACTACGTGAACAGTACTCATCAAAGAAAAGTAACTTCAGAAGGATTATTAAAATTTATTATCCCATCTCTCATTGGTATTTTCTTATTCATGATTCCCATACCAAATGATGAAGGTGTTACGATTCCAATAGCAAAACTAGCTGGTTGGCTCCAGGGCCTATTTGGGACAGCTATCCCTTTCTCTCTTCCCGCAATTATGACCATTGTTATTACAATTACAGCAGTACTTAGTTTCCTAGCAGTAGTAGCTAAACCTGATTGGATTACGAAGAGTTCATTCCTGACAAGTCTATTACAAGTATCAGGTATTTGGTTGCTTGCTCGTATTCTGGGTATGATTTTCGCGATATTAACACTATTTAAAATTGGTCCAGAATGGGTTTGGTCAGACGCGACTGGAGGATTATTACTAAATGATCTTATTCCTATTCTTTTTTCTGTATTTTTATTTGCGGGGCTTTTCTTACCTCTTCTACTAAACTTCGGTTTGTTAGAATTTTGCGGAACACTTCTTACGAAAATCATGCGTCCGATTTTCACTCTACCAGGTCGTTCTTCAATTGACTGTCTTGCTTCCTGGATGGGCGATGGTACAATCGGTGTTCTTCTAACGAGTAAACAATATGAAGATGGTTATTATACGAAACGAGAAGCAGCCGTCATTGGCACAACATTCTCGGTAGTATCGATCACTTTTAGTATTGTTGTACTTCAACAAATGAAACTTGAGGAATACTTCTTACAATATTATTTAACGATTGTGTTAGCTGGAGTTGTGGCAGCTGTTATTATGCCGAGAATCCCACCCCTCTCGAGGAAACCCGATACTACTTACGAAACAGAAGCAGATGCACCTGATGATACGATACCTGAAGGCAAATCTCGTTTTCAGTGGGGAGTAATCCAAGCAACAAGAACAGCGGTAGATAATCGTGCCTCGAACGTTATCAAAGGCGGATTTCAAAATGTACTCGACATGTGGATGGGCGTTATTCCAATTGTTATGGCGATCGGGACCATTGCTTTAATTATTGCTGAAACAACACCACTATTCAGTTACCTTGGTGCTCCGTTCGTTCCTATTCTAAATTTAATGCAAGTTCCTGAAGCCGCTGAAGCAGCTCAAACTATGGTAATAGGTTTTGCAGATATGTTCTTACCAGCCATAATTGGTGCAGATATCGAAAGCGATCTTACTCGATTTGTTATCGCGAGTCTGTCTGTTACTCAGTTAATTTATATGTCTGAAGTTGGTGGCTTGCTCTTAGGATCAAAAGTTCCTGTACGTTTTATTGACCTATTTATTATTTTCATTGAACGTACGATTATTTCTTTACCTATTATTGTAGTCATGGCACATATTATTTTTTAAATTAGTAAATCCGGGACAAATAGTTCCGGATTTTTTATTTTGTTTCTTGCTATTATTTATATAATTGATACTTTTATAAACCATCTATATATTTTTTATTATAAATACGGTATATGAAATTTTTTGTTTGTGTAAAAAAACAGCGGCATATTAGCCGCTGTTCCCTTATTCTTTATCAAACAAAATAACAATTTTCCCTTTAGCATGATGTGATTCACTTAGTTCGTGTGCTTCCTGAATGCCTTCTTGACTAAATGGGAAACGGTGACCGATCGTCGCTTTAATATGACCATTTTCCATCAATGAAGAAATTTCATTTAACTGTTCTCCATTTGGTTCAAGCCATACATTTCCTGAGCGAATGCCTTTTTCCTTGGCTTTCTCTTTATCAGGCTCTCCTACAATCGAAACCAATCGACCTCCGCCACGGAGAACTGTAAAGCTTTTTTCTTGGATTTCGCCACCCATCGTATCAAGAACTACATCATATTCTTCTAATTCTTCTGAAAAGTCCTCTTCACGATAATTAATAACTCGATCTGCTCCAAGTGACTTTAGATAGGCTTCGTTTTTGCCACTCGCTGTTGTCGCAACATATGCCCCTTTGTGTTTTGCAAGCTGGATGGCAAAACTACCGACACCACCGGACCCAGCATGAATTAACACCTTTTCATCTTTTTGAAGATCAGCGAAATCAATTAAGCACTGCCATGCGGTTAAACCTACAAGCGGAACCGATGCTGCTTCTTCATAAGAAATATTATCTGGAATGAAGGCAAGCAAATGATCATCTACCACGACTTCTTCTGCATATGTACCATTTGCAGTTGTTGCTGGCCTTGCAAATACTCGATCTCCTTCTTTGAAACCTTCTACGGCTGAGCCTACTTCTTTTATGACACCTGCAATATCCCAACCAAGGATAATTGGAAATTGAAAAGGTAGCATTTCTTTCAAGTAGCCTTCCCTCAATTTCCAATCAATTGGATTGATCGACGTTGCATAACTCTCAACAACAACCTGGTTTTCTCCTGGAGAAGGTGAGGCTACCTCTTTTTCAACTAACTGATCTTTTCCTCCATACTGTTCAATAACAACTGCTTTCATAGTAGAAAACTCCTCTCAATCATTGATTCTCTACTATGTTCCCGTTATATCCCTCATTCTAAACAGACTAACTTTCAATACGACCGAATTTTGACAGTGTTATTAAGTTCTGAACTGTTAAAAATCCCTGCCATTCTTTTTTTGCGCCTTCCCAACTGTCTTCGTATTGTCCCCATGACCAACTTGGTTCCCAACTGCCATTAGAAAGTTGTTTTTGAATTAAATAATCCAAATTCACTTGAAGCTCTTGATTGAGCTCTTTAGCAAAAGGAGATTGATCAGACTCAACAAGAACAACGGGTTGTACACCATAATGATCCCATTTTTCAGGACGTTCTATGATATATGGCAATTTCTGCTTAATTTTCTCGTGAATTTTTTTGTTAATCTCACCACCAGCTAACTGAGCTAAACGAAGATAGCACTGTACCTCATGAATTTCGTATTCATTTAGGCTATCCAGGTGATTCATCACTTTAGCCAATGATTCTGAAGTGATCGAATAATTACTCCCATAGTGTAAAAAATACCCTACAATTTCTGCATCGGGATTGGCAGAATAAGCGACATCTCCTTCCGTTACCTTCCACCACGGAGCGTGTGGCACTGAATTCACTGAATGAGGTACAGCTTGCCAACTCTGCTTTTCAACTTGATATGTACTTCTCAAATAGTGAAGACCATCCTTAACAAACGGGTGATCAGAATCGAGGTCAAGCTGAGTCATGTATTGAAAAGCAACTGAGGTTGCCATAGGAGAAGACTCTTTCAGGCGAAAATCAGGTTCAAGATTGTTCCCAAATCCCCCATCTTTATTTCGGAATTCTTCCAGTTCTTTCAGCACACTTTCTTTGTCGCCATTTCCTTTCCAAAAAGCAAAATACTCTCGATCAACCGGCCTCGCATGATTACGAACAAAGGAACACGCTGCTTCAAAACGTTCTTGTGATAATATCTTCACATTAATCAACCCTTTCTACTTTTTCGGTCACTTATAGCTAATTTCTGGACAACGTTGTCATTTCCTTTTATCCCTACTTGAATTTATTTGTAAGAATAAGTAGAGTGTTATTAGAAAGAAGATTTCGACAAGGAGGATACTTATGAATATTATAATTTTTGGTGCTGGTGCACTTGGTACATATTTCGGGTCAAGATGGTCTGAAACTGGTGAAAACGTCTCCTTTTATGTTCGTGAAGGAAGAAAAGCGCAAATTGAACAAGAAGGGCTACAAATAATAAGTGTAAAAGGTAATACGAAGGTGCGCTCTCCTAAACTCATCACAAATGCGTCTGAAGTATCTTCCGTTGACCTTGTTCTTCTGGGCGTTAAAGGGTATCATCTTGAAGATAGTCTTCCAGTTCTCAAGGAGCTTGTTGCGAAAGGAGCAAAGGTTCTTCCTATACTAAATGGAATTGAACATATTTCCATCCTCAAAGATGAACTCGGGGAAGAAGCAGTACTCGGTGGATTATCGTACATTATTGCTACTCTTGATGACCATGGACACGTACAACACACGAGTGAACTACATGAACTAATCTTCGGTCCGCTCCACCCTTCTCAAGAAGAAATCTGTGCTTCATTAAGCAAAATAAATGAGCATGCGAATTTTAATTCTCAATTAACTTCAAACATCGAAGAAGAGATGTGGAAAAAGTATATGTTCATTTCAGCGATGTCTGGTGTAACTACGGCTGGAGATTTTCACACGGGCATCATAAGAGATGTACCCGAAACCCTCAAACTAGTTGAAAATGTGATGAGTGAGATCAGAACACTTGCATCACAGTATGACATACACATCAATCAAGAAGATATTGATCGCCGCATGAAGTCATTCCAATCCCTTCCTTACGAAGCGACTTCCTCCATGCATCAAGATAAAAGAAAAAAGAACAAGCTAGAAGTCGAGCATCTTCAAGGAGGGGCACTTCGTCTTGCTGAGCAGGTGCAGATGAAACTTCCTTATACAGAGACGCTATATCGTTTAATGAAACCGTACGAAAACCAAATGAAATAAAACAGCATAAGAAAAAGCGAGGATTCACCCTCGCTTTTTTCTTATGCTTTTACTTTTGCTTCTGAGGAAAATAATTTCTTTGGATTTTCTTCAAACAAAATCGTCAACGTTTCGTCAGATATTCCAGCTGCCTTCAATTTAGGAATGATTTCTTCAAAAATATACGCTGGTTGCCAATTAGCCATGATTTTTTCCACTGCCTCTGGAAGAACTGGTGGGCGGCCCATCCAATAGTTTACGGTATCATGTGAGAGCATGACTTGGTTTTCAAATCCGCTATTCAATAACCCAATTAATGTAATAAGACGTTCTTTATCATAAGGAGCCCCAACGAGTCCCTGTATGCCAAAGCGGTCAAAACCGATATTTACCCCCATTTCTAATGTCTTCAAATGATAAGCAGCATCTGTATTTCCACACATATGACCAATGATGATGGATTGTGGGTGGACACCTTCTTCAATCAAAAGCTGTGCTTGCTCTGGCCCCATTGTTCCCTCTTGTGTATGCGTTAAAATTGAAATGCCCGTTTCTTTATGAACACGTGCAGCGGCTTTAAAAAACATCATTTCATAATCTGTGATTTGATCTTTACTAGAGGCTAGTTTAATAACCCCTGGTTTAATTCCAGTTGTTCCAATCCCATCCGAAATTTCCTTGCTAAACATCTCATAAATATCTTCTTCTGCCGTTCCAAGACCCTGTCTAAATTTGAAATAAGGGGTCGCACCTTCCCCTTCATAGTAGTATCCGGTCGCACAAATTATTTGTAGTCCTGTTTCAGTTGATATTGTTCGAAGAAGTTCCGGATTTCTACCACACTCGTTCGGCGTAGGATCCACTACCGTTTTCACACCGTGTGCCATGACACTTTCGGCAACTGATATACCTACCTGAAGTGCTTCTTGAAAATCAAATGCGCCAAGAGAAACATCCCCACTAAAACCTGGATAACCAAATGCAAAATGCTCATGAACTAGCGTTTTCCCGAGCTGATCTACCGGAATTGGACCCGTCACTGTTTCTACTGTTTTCCCCATATTATTTCACTCCTTCTGCTTTTTGGCGCTCGTTATCCTGGAGTTTTCTCCATAAAATCTTTCCACTACTCGTAGTTGGAAATGCATCCATAAACTCAATCATTCTTGGATATTTATAAGCTGCCATTTGTTCTTTTGACCATTCGATAATCTCTTCTTCCGTGACTTTTCCTTTATCACCCTCATTTAGAATGACAAAAGCTTTAACTGTTTCACCTCGACGAGGATCAGGAACACCGACAACGCAAGCTTGCTGAACAGCTGGGTGCTTATATAAGATTGACTCGACTTCTGTTGGCCACACTTTAAAGCCCGAAGCATTGACCATTCGCTTTACGCGATCAATCATAAAAAAGTATCCTTCTTCATCATAGCGTCCTATATCACCCGTTCGGAAGAAAGACTTCCCATCAAGGTCTATAAACGAATTGCGATTTTCATCCTCTCGATTATAGTATCCATCAAACACTTGTGGGCCGTTCACTACGATTTCACCTGGCTCACCTGGTCCAAGCTCTTTCATTGTATTAGGATCGATTACACGAGCATCCACGTCGAATGAAGGAACGCCTAAGCATTGAAGTTTTGGAAAATCAGGTGGATTGAAATGAGTGTGAGATATCGTTTCAGATAAACCATACCCTTCTATAAATCGTAAGCCTGTTAAGTTATATAATTTCTCCCCAACAGCTGCTGGTAATGGAGCACCGCCCCCAGCTAGTATTTTTAGGGATGAAATTGAATAGTTTGGTAGATTAGGGTTTGATAGAAAATCAATTAGCATTGTACTAATATTAACCCAGTTAGCAACCTCATATTTTTCAATGTATTTAGCAGCCAAATCCCGATCCCAACGTGTCATGACTACCATTGGAGCCCCGCTATAAATGGGGGCATGCATGCTGTGAAGCATACCTGTCACATGAAATAAAGGTAGCGTTACAAGATGCATGCCATCTGCTGTGATATTCATCCATTGAGATGCTCCTACAGCATTTGCTTGAAGCGTGCGGTTTGGATGAATGCATCCTTTTGGAAGACCCGTTGTACCAGATGTATAAGGCATGACCGCAACGTCATGAATAGATCTTACATATTCTCCGGGTGAATGTTGGTGATTGACGGCATCTTCCCACGTATAACGATTCGGCTTGTCCACTCTTTTAGCTTCTAGTGAAACTTCTGCTGGTATATCGCTTTCGTTACCGGCATAGTGAGAATAAGCTGCCGTGATAACATTAGTAAGTGTGGTTGACCCTACTAAAGGTTCTACCTTTTCATAGAGCTCCTGACCTACGATTGCGGTTTTAATATCGCAATCCTTAATATAGAAAGAGAGTTCCTCTGCTGTTAACATCGGATTAATGGGAACAACGACAGCATTCGCTCTTAGGATCGCATAATAGGAAATGATAAACTGTGCAGAATTTTGCATGAAAAGAAGAACGTTTTCACCCTCAGTGACCTTCAGCTGCTCAAGAAAAGCAGCCGTACGATCAACTTCCGCTAGTAGCTCTTTGTATGTTAGTGTTGCTCCGTAATAAATTATTGCTTCTTTATTCGGATATCTTTTGGCAGAAACAGCGAGGTTATCATAGATAGTCGTTTCAGGAACGGTAAGTGAATATGGTACTCGTTTAGGCCAGAATTTAAAATGATTTGTTTGCATTTTTTCGATCCCCTTTCAAGTCCACTTAATTTTCTATCTTAACTACTTTTCCGTCTTCAACAGCTCCGATAGCTGGTTTCCAGTCAAATGCACCACCGTTATAAATGCCAGTTAAATGCCAAACCATTTGCTCGTCGGGAAGTGATTGAACGCCTGCATCCATGCTTTCCATGATTTTGGCTGGATCGTCAACTGACCCGGCTTCTTTCATCGCATTTACGATGACATGCATCGCTTGATAGTTAAATGCACCTTCAGCAGTAGGAATCCGCTCGAATCGTTCTTTGTATTGACTAATAAAATTCTCTGCCCCTGGAGCATCACTATCAATAATTGGAAGAGCACCTATCGTACCTTCTAACTGATCAAGCCCGCCTAGTACAGGCTCAATTTCTTCAATTTTTGACTGATCCATCAGCATGAAACCGCCTTCAAAACCAAGCTCTCTTGCTTGTTTAATCACGAGCGCTGTAGGCTGCGAAGGTCCTCCTACAAACATTACGTCAGGATTGTTGCTTAATGCTTTTGTAACGATAGAGAAGAAATCGGTATCCTTACTAAAATCAATAGAGCCTTCAAATACAACTTCTCCGCCATTTTCTTCCCATACCGGCTTTAATGCTTCTGTCCAATCTTTACCGTATTGAGAGGAAGTAGGCAGAAGAGCTATTTTCTTTCCAAATCGCTCCATTTGATAGTCTGTAAAAGGCTCAGGATAAGCATTGTAAGCTGGCGGAATCCCTAATGTCAGCGAATTATTTTGTTCCATAATTTTCGGTTCACTCGTATAGCCTGCAATAAGAAAGTCTTCTTGTTCGTTAAATACTTGAGTAGCGAATACGCCTCCACTATGAGGAACGAAAATAATTGGTGTATCATTTTCTTGTACAAGTCTTCTCGCATTTGTACCTGTTTCATTCGGTAGATATTGATCGTCTAGTGTCACAAGGTTAATGCCATATTGTTTGCCATTCACTTCGAAACCTTCTTGATTAATCTCATCTACGGCCATTTCTAATCCGCTCAACGTATTTTCCCCATAATATGCTGCAGGTCCACTTAGTGGGCCACTAAACCCAATGTTGACCGTGTTCTCTGCAGAAGATGTTGCATCTGCATTTGTACTAGTGTCTTTTGATTTATTTTCATTAGAAGATCCTTCTGAATTACTGGAGTTACTAACGGACCCCGCCGCACAACCGCCCACAACCATCAGTCCAATTAACACCATCATGAATACAAAAAGCTTCATCCCAATTTTCATCGTTATCCCCCTATACTAATCGATTCCAATTATGCTCCAATATAAGCTTTTCGAATCTCATCATTAGACAAAAGTTCTTCCTTGCTTCCTTCTAGTACAATTTTGCCACTCTCAATGACATAACCCCGATCAGAAATCTGGAGTGCTGCATTTGCATTCTGCTCTGCCAGCAGAATCGTTGTTCCCTGCTCATTGATATCCTCGATAATGTGGAACATTTGCTCAACGATCAATGGTGCTAGACCTAATGATGGTTCATCAAGGAGAAGGACTTTCGGCTTGGCCATTAATGCGCGACCTATGGCAAGCATCTGCTGTTGACCACCACTAAGAGATCCAGCTGCTTGATGGCGCTTATCGTATAAGATAGGAAAAAGAGAATACACCTCCTTTAACTGATTTTCCATTTCCTTTCGATGCTTTCGATGAACATAACTACCCATCTTCAGATTTTCATAGACAGACATTTGTGGAAATAACTTTCTCCCTTCAGGACACTGGACTATGCCTTCCTTCACAAGAGAGTGAGGCGGTTTTCCCGTTACCTTGCGATCCATAAATAGAACATCACCAGATACTGGCTTCATCAAACCACTGATCGTTCTAAATATAGTGCTCTTTCCTGCCCCGTTAGCTCCAAGTAAAACAACCGTTTCTCCTTTGTTAACATTTAAGGAAATCTGGTGAAGAACGTTCGATGCACCGTAGTTGACGTTAATTGTGGATAGCTGGAGCATGCGCTGCACCCCCTAGATAGGCTTGAATCACAGCTTCATTTTGGCGAATTTCCTCTGGTCGCCCTTCTGCAATTTTCTTCCCGTGATTCAAGACCACAATTTGATCAGCTAGACTCATAATCATCGGCATCTTATGCTCAATAAGACAAACCGTAATGCCGTGGTCAGCCATCTTCCTCATTAAATACGCAAGTCCATCTGTTTCATCTGGATTCACTCCGGCAGCTGGTTCATCAAGAAGAACCATTTCGGGATCAGTCGCTAAAGCTAGAGCAAAAGCGAGTCTCTTTTTTTCTTCCTGTGATATAAGGGTTACAGGATGTTCAACAACATGCATCATTTCAACAAACTTTAGCGCTTCTAGTGCCTTTTCGTAGGACTTTTTTTCTTCATCTTTTTCTCTTTTCGTACGGAAAAGCGCATCCCATATTCCGGATTTGGTACGAAGCCTATGGCCGATCAGCACATTATCTAGAACAGTCGATTGCTCAAATAAGTTTGTTGTTTGAAAAGTTCTTCCTATTCCTAGTCTTGCAATTTGCTGTGGAGGTAACTTTGTAATCTCTTTTCCTTTGAAATTAATTCTTCCAGATGTCAGTGGGTGTATCCCACTAATCAAGTTAAAAAAAGTTGACTTCCCGGCGCCGTTAGGTCCAATGATTGCTGTAATGGTCCCTTTTTCTATAGACACATTCACATCTTCAACAGCAGCTAGTCCCCCGAAGCGCTTCGTGATTCCTTCTGTTGAAAAAAACATTATCCTGCCTCCCCTACGTTCCTTTTAACATCACGCTCTTCCTTAGCGGTTTTCACCTTTTTCTGCCGCTTTTTTTGCATATACGCTTGAATACTACCTGTTATTCCACGAGGGTAGTATAAGACTAATAAAACAACTACAGGACCGAAAATGAGCATTCGATACTCTTCAAGAAACTGCAAGGATTGCGTAAGAGAGATGACAATGAGTGTGCCAACAATCGGACCTGCTAGAGTTCCAATCCCTCCCACAAGAAGGTACATCAACATCTCGAACGTAACGGTAATAGCTGAGATTTGTGGGCCGATAAACCGAATAAAAGACGCGTACAAAGCCCCAGATAATCCAGCAAATAATGCTGATAGGGTAAAAGCAAGCAACTGATTTTTCATGATTGAAATACCAATCGTTTTCGCAAGCTCTTCACTATTACGGATCGCAATAAATGTCCTACCAAGTAATGAATGTACGATGCGATAACAAAGAAAAATCGTAAATGATAGAAAAAATAGAGCCAGATAATACTGAGATGTTAACGTATCAAAAGTGATGGGACCGATACTCCCAGGAGCGGGAATTCCAATTAACCCTCGAACTCCTCCAGTTAAACTATCCCATTTATCTATTAGGAGATAGATGATAACGCCTACACACATCGTATAAATTGCAAAGAAATGAGATTTCGTTCGAAGAGCAACCACACCGACAATAGCGCCTGCTATAGAGGTGATCGCGACAGCAAGAAATAAAGCCATCCAATAAGGCATTCCAGCTTTTGTTGTCAGTAATCCAAGTCCATATGCTCCTATTGCAAAAAATCCTGCATGAGCGAGAGATAAATAACCCACATAGCCCGAAATGATGTTAAAACCGTAGACTGCAATGGACCAAATAAACACAAGTGTCAGTAATTGCAGCACATACATATTTGGGAAAACTAGCGGAAAAAGAACAGCAACACACGCTATCAAAAGTAAAAGGGTTCGTTTTGAGAGAACATTTAGCATTACTGAACCCCCTTAGTAAACAACCCGGTCGGCTTGGCTGTGAGAATCACAACGAGTAAGAGAAACGCAATCACATCTTTATAGTCAGAGGATATGTACGTTGCTCCAATGCTCTCCGTTAATCCAAGTAAATAACCTCCAAGTATGGCACCAGGGATACTCCCCATTCCACCAATGATGATGATGACAAATGCTTTCATGATGACGAGGTTTCCCATAGTCGGGAATACGAGATTAATTGGCGAAGCAAGTGAAGCTGCTGCAGCCGCTAAACCACCAGCAATCGCGAACGTGAGCCATGCTACCTGATTTGCATTAATTCCTACTAGAAAGGCCCCTTCTCGATTTTGAGCCATGGCAATAATAGCTGCCCCAATCATTGTTTTGGTTAAGAAAAAATGAAGCGCAAGCATAAGGATCACGGCTGCCACGATAATTAAGAGTCTTTGCAGAGTTACCGTTAAACCGAATAAGTTAACGACAGAACCATATGGGGTGTCCATTCTGTGGTATTCTGTACCCCACATAAATTGACCAAATGCTTCTAGAAAAAGAAGGATACCAATGGCCGCAACCATCATTCTCATCCCATCAGCGCCTTCTAACTTTTTGAAAATAAGCTGTTGCGTCACTACTCCAAGAAGAGCAACGACAGCAATCGATGCAATGATAGCGATCCAATAGTGAAAACCAAAACCTACCATCATCATTAAAGTAACGTAAGCACCCACCATATAAAAAGCACCATGAGCAAAATTGGGAACATGTAAAATACCGAAAACCAGTGTTAAACCAAGGGCGACAAGCGTGTAAACGCTTCCAATTGTAAGTCCGTTAAAAATCTGCTGGAAAAGGAGCTCCATGTTATTCCTCCTCTATTAGATAGGATCCAGACTAAGGGGACGGCGGACTTATGAAGAGGATTCAAGATGTGGGAATTAATCTGGATTGAAGAAATCTTCAATCCAGATTAATAAGTTTATTTACCTTTAAATTGAGGAGCACGTTTTTCTTTAAACGCATTTGCGCCTTCTTTGTGATCTTCTGTCGTTACCATTAAAGCCTGAGTAATACGTTCTTGTTCAAGCACTTCAGATAAAGATGAAGTGAGTGAAGCATCGGCAATCTTTTTAATAAAACCATATGCTTTACCAGGACCTCTAGAAAGCTTATCAGCATATGCCATTGCTTCTTCCTCTAAGCTAGCTAAAGGATAAGTTTGATTTACAATATTTAATTGTTTCGCTTCTTTTGCAGTAATAGGCTGGGCAGAGAAGAAAAGCTCTTTCGCCTTATAAGGACCGATTAAACGCGGAAGGAAAGATAGTCCCCCACCATCTGAAATTAATCCGACCTGAGAGAAACTTAATACGAAACTACTATCTTCTGCTGCTAGAATAATGTCACTAGCGAGCGCTAGATTAAATCCTGCTCCAGCAGCAAAACCATGAATAACTGAAATAATCGGCTTCTCAAGGTCCCTCATCGTAAGAACCAGTTCATTTAACTTACCAATATGTTCATAAACTTCTTTTGAAGAAGTATCCCCCATCGTTTTTACATCACCACCGGCACTGAAAGAACGGCCAGCACCTGAAAGCATAACAACTCGAATGTCGTCGTTTTCTTTCGCATCTTGAATCGCTTTTGTTAGTCCTAAGATCATTTCGGGACTAAACGCATTTAGCGCTTCAGGTCGATTAAGTGTAAGATGAAGCACAGCACCATGTACATTTACTTTAAGATGATCCGTTTTTACTGTTGTTTCCATTTTTAAACACTCTCCTTATTTTTTATACGATGAGCCAGCCACCGTCGACTAATAGATCAGATCCAGTCATATAACTCGCTTCAGGTGAAGCAGCAAATGAAATAACGTTTGCAATTTCTTCAGCCTGTCCCACTCGATTCAAAGCGGTATTTCGCTTAATTGACGCCTCAAACCTTTCATTCTTCAAACCGGCTTCTGTTAACGGAGTTTCAACAAATCCAGGGGAAACTGAATTCACTCGAATGTATGGGGAAAGTTCTACCGCCAGTGCTCTTGTAAAATTAATAACGGCTGCTTTCGCTGCACTATAATGAGGAATTTGTGCACCAGCCTTATGCCCTGATAACGAGGCTACGTTCACGATAGAGAAATCTACCATTTCTTCCTCTTTCTTTGCGGTTTCTAGCATTAATTTCCCCAGCGCCTTCGAAACGAGAAAAACACTTTTTAAATTCACATTTTGTGCATGATCCCAATTTTCTTCCGTCATTTCAAGAATGGGGGAACCTTGAGACCCTCCAGCATTATTAATTAATACATGAAGAGTTTCAGTACTTTCTTTAACGAATGTTGTTAGGTGATCAATTTGTTCCTGCTTTGTTACGTCAGCTACAAAAGTAAGAACTTTTCCTTCAAGTTCTTTAAGCTCGTTAGCCGTTTGCAACAGCTTAGCCTCTGTACGGCCAACAAGAATAACCGTTCCTCCTTCACTCGCTATCCGCTTTGCAGTCATGGCACCGATTCCGCTGCCACCCCCGGTTATCACTGCCGTTCGTCCTGAAAACCTTCCCATTTCTTTCACCGCTTTCTAAACTTCGTACTTTAATTTATTGTAGCTTTGTTTTGCAATTAGTCGATTTCGTTCTAGCGAACTTCCAAAGTCATATTTCGAAAGTTCTTGAATAATTAATCCTAATGTTTGTTCCTTTTCATCTTGAGAGAGTACGCTCATAACCAGTTTACGAGCTGACGTTTCTACTTGCAAAAGAGCTTCTTCAAGGAAAGTTCTAGCTAGCATCTGCTTCAAATCACCGACTGATTCATCCTTCTTAAATGCTCGGAGAACTGCAGCTTCACTTGCATAAAGCATAATCGCTATATTCGCAAGCTTCATAAGGGATTCTTGATGCTCCATCAGTTCTTTACCATGCTCTTTGTAGGCTATACCTGCACATACAAGAAATACATTTCGTATGCTTTGAATAGCCGCTTCTTCATTTAATAAACGATTGTTCGGCTGCATTAATGCCTGCTTCGCTTTTTCAATGTGCTCTTCAAGAAGAATTTCGCCTTTCATCGCTTTCTTAAATAAATTTCCTGGTATTAACAAACGATTCACTTCATTCGTTCCTTCAAAAATTCGGTTGATTCTGGAATCGCGGTACATCTGCTCAATTGGGTATTCCTGAATAAATCCTGCCCCGCCATGAAGTTGTAATGACTCATCAACAACTTGATCGAGCGTTTCTGATCCAAATACTTTACAAATAGCGCACTCCACGGCATACTCCATCATTTGCTTTCCAACAATCCTGTGGTCTTCTTCGTCATATAAACCTTCCATCGCACCTTCAAGTAGAGAGGCTGTCCGATATTGTAGTGATTCTGAAGCATAAATTTTAGCCATCATCATCGCTACTTTTTCTTGAGTAGCTGAAAAACCGGCAATGATTCGACCAAATTGTTTACGCTCACTTGTATGTTGTAACGCCAGTCCTAGAGCATGTTTTGCTCCTCCAGTACAAGCAGATCCCAGATTAAACCTTCCCAAATTCAAAACATTAAGAGCAATAACGTGACCTTTCCCTTTATCACCAAGAAGGTTATCAATTGGAACTAGGCAATCTTCTAAAATAACCGATCTTGTCGATGATCCTTTTATACCCATCTTCTTTTCTTCTGGCCCAAGAGAAATACCTGGAAAATTCTTTTCTACGATAAATGCCGAGAAGTGCTTTCCGTCTATTTTGGCATAAATAATAAAAGTATCTGAAAAGACCGCATTCGTGATATAAAGCTTTGTCCCATTTAAAATATAATGAGTGCCTTCCTCATTTAAAATAGCCTTGGTTTGGGATGCAAGGGCATCAGAGCCTGCGTTAGGTTCAGTTAAACAGTAAGCACCAATGTATTCGCCTGAAGCGAGTTTCGGTAAATAATGATTCTTTTGTTCCTTCGTTCCAAAATGTGTAATTGGAAGCGTAGCGATGCAAGTGTGGTTGGATTGAGCAACGCCATAACTACCTGTCCGGCCAACCACTTCTCCTACAATCCCTTTTGAAACTTTATCTAGTCCAAGACCACCATATTTCTCAGGAATGCTATGACCGAGAAGACCAAGATCACCAGCTTTTTTTATCAAAGTTACAACCTTGTCAAACTGTTGATTTTCAATCGATTCTCTATGCGGTTCAACCTCTTTAGTAATAAACTGGTGAGCTGTTTTTGCAATCATTTTATGTTCATCGGTAAAATCTTCTGGTGTGAATATATCTTCTGAACTAGAATGTTGAAACATAAAATCCGCACCAGAATGACTAGACTTGGTTTGTGTCATGATGAACCTCCTCTCGAACCACCGTTTTTTGCGCCTTCACATAAGGGACGATTGAGAAAATCCCTTCGGAAGCAACAAAACTTACTTCTTCTTCAAATCCGTACCTCTTAATCATTTCACCGACTCGCGAGGAAAGTAACACGTCCTCACCGCTTTTCGAACTACCTTCATAAAATGAAACAGCAGCACGTGAGGAATCAGTAAGCTCCCAATCGTGAGTAGTAAGCATTTGATGTATAAGATATCCAGCACCGTAGAAGTCCTCCAAGGCAAATTCGCCGGATGAACCCGAGCAAACAATCACAATCGTTTCCTCTCGGTGACTATCATTGAGCTTTTTTGCGATGGCATGACCGTTCAGTAACGAAGCCACATACACTCGTTTAGCTTCTCTCGTTCGTTTAATTGCTACGGTTCCATTTGTAGTTGATAATATTAACGTTTTTCCTTTAACAGCTTTCTTTAATTGCAATGGATTAGGATCTAGAAACCCTTCAATTGTTCGCCCTTCATACTCACCTGAAAGCAAATAACTTCCTTCAGGTAACGTTTTCGCTTCTTGCAATGCTTCGTGTTGATCTAGAACAGGAATAACCCGTTCTGCACCAAATTCAAGTGCTGAGGTTATGGTTGATGTTGCTAGAAGAATATCAAGCACAACCGCAATTTTTTCTTCACTAATTTTTGCCTGATCAATATCTTCCTTTTTTAAAACGACATGTATTTTTCCCATATGAACTCCTAACGCTTTACTTTGGCATTGTCACGAGCATGTGCAATTAAACTCGCTACAAACTGATTAAGATGACGAAAGCGTTCATCCGATGTTTGACCCATTTTCCAGCGATAATAGATTTGCTGACAAATGACAGCAAGTTTGAAATAAGCAAATGTTAAATAGAAGTTCATTTGCGAAACATCACGCCCTGATTTAGTAGCATAAGACGCAATAAATTCTTCTCTCGTCATAAATCCATTCATAACAGTTACTGGTGCTTTACCCATGCCCTTTTTTAAGATTTCTGGGTCATCTTGTTGCAACCAGTACCCCATTGCGGCACCAAGATCAGCCAGAGGATCACCAACGGTTGTCATTTCCCAATCGAATAAACCTACCATTTTGCTATAGTCTTCCTGATCAAACATCGCATTGTTTAATTTATAGTCGTAGTGAATCACAGTAGGGCTTTGTGATTTAGGGATATTCGAAGCCATCCATGTCGTCAATTCATCAATACCAGGAATATCATCTGTTTTCGAGCGGTTATATCGTTTGATCCAGCCGTGCACCTGACGTTCCATGAAACCATCAGGGTGAGTTACTTTACTTAAATTTGTCCGCTTATAATCAACACTGTGCAAATCAATTAGCGTATCTACCATCGTTTCTGAGATCCTTCTGCACAACTCTTCAGTAGGTTGAACGCCATCAGGAAACGAGGTGTCAAGCACAATTCCCCTTCTTCTTTCCATAAGAAAGAATGGGGCATCAAGTAAAGTTTCATTATAGATGTATGGTTTTGGTGCTAGTGGGAAAACGGGATGTAATTCTCTTAAAATCGTATACTCTCGTTCCATGTCATGCGCTTTTGGAGCAACTGGACCAAGAGGCGGTCTTCTGAGAACTGCTTCCCACTCACCAATCGATAGCTGATACGTCAAATTTGAGTGACCTGTTCCAAACTGTTCAACTATGAGAGGATCATCACTCAGATGTTCAATGTTTTCCTTAATATACCTCTCTAGTTTCTTTAGATCGAGCTGTTCTCCATCTCGGACAGGTATCGTATCGTGTGAATAGGTCATACGCCACTCTCCTGATTACGTAATATTCAGTCATTTACCCTTAAAAAACACCACGCTTATAGCAGTTGATAAGATTCCTCAAGCTTACTTCGCAATTCATCCGGTATAACTTCGCTTACTTGTTTCTTAAAATCATAATAGACGACAGTCGCTTCACCTTCAGCTACTACACCATCACTTTCCGTATCCTTTATATAGTGCATGAGCGTAAAGCTTTTTGTGCCAATTCGCTTAACAGTCGTTTCTACATGAAGTGACTGTTTAAAATAAGCTTGTTTTAGAAAATCACATTTCGTAGAAACGAGAATAAATGGCCAAGCGTCTGTTCCAGAACGTTTACCTAGATAATCAAAAAATTGTACACGTGCTTCCTCGAGGTATATAAAGTAGCTTGTGTTATTAACATGGCCAAGCGCATCCGTTTCACAAAATCTTACTCTCACACTTGTATGAACGCTCATATCGATTCCTCTTTTCTATTACTTATGAGTAAAAGCAGGCTTTCTCTTTTCGATAAATGCTTGAACGCCTTCTTTAATGTCATCTGTTTGGAAAACTTCCTCGAATAATTCCGCCTCAAGCTCAACAGCTGATTCAATTGGAAGATGAGCTCCTTTATTCACAGCGTGTTTAATTCGTGATAAAGCCTGTAGGGATTGTCCGGTTATTTTGGCAGCAAGCCCCTGCGCATAAGCCATTCCCTGGCCCGACGGTACAACGTGATTTACTAGGCCATATCGATCGGCTTCTTCTGCAGAAATCGGTTCTCCTGTAAACATCATTTCTTTTGCTTTTGCTTCTCCAATCAGTCTAGGGAGCCGCTGAGTTCCCCCACCACCTGGGAAAAGACCTAGCTTTATTTCAGGAAGTCCAAGTTGAGCATGCTCTTCAGCAATACGCATATCGCATGTCATCGCAAGTTCACATCCACCGCCGAATGTTAAACCATTAAGAACCGCAATTGTTGGCTTAGGAAAGTGATCAAGATAGTTTAATACCTGATGAGTTTCCATCACGATATCTTTAAACCCTGTATGTCCAATCCACTCAGGAAATTCCTTAATATCTGCACCAGCCATGAATGCTTTATTACCAGCACCTGTTAAAATCACTGCAACAGCATCTTGATTGGCTTCTAACTCTGTAAATACTTCAAAAAGTTCTGTAGATACTTGCTTACTCATCACATTTAAAGGGGGATTATTAATCGTCACAACCGCTGTTTTCTCATGAATTTCATACGTTACCATTTTCATTAATTTTTCACTCCTTCTTTTGTATAGTCATACCAGCCTTTACCTGTTTTTCTTCCTAATGTTCCAGCTTTCACTTTATCTTCTATCGCCTTTGAAGGTTTATCCTCTGGATTACCTGTTTCATTATAGCGTTGCTGCATCACGTAATAACCTACATCAATTCCTGATAAATCCATCAATTCAAACGGACCGATCGGATGATTTAAGGCTTTTCTACAGATGAGGTCAATATCTTCAAAATCAGCGATGCCTTCCTCATATAAATACATCGCTTCTTTTTGTAAGGCACCAAGAATACGATTCGCAACAAAACCGGAAATCTCTTTCTTTAACAATACACCTGTTCGATTAATTTGCTCACAAACAGCCATTGTAAGCTTAGCTGTTTCTTCCGACGTTGCATCGCTCATAACAACTTCCACACAATCCATCACTAGTGGTGGGAAGAAAAAGTGCATATTCACTACTTTATCTTTACGATTCGTTGCGGACGCAATTAACGAGTTCACAATCGTTGAACTATTCGTAGCAAGAATTGTATTCGGATCTGCTAGTTGATCGAGCTTTTCAAATACCTCTCGTTTCACATCTAACTTCTCTACAATTGCTTCAATGATAAAATCAGCTCGAACAGCAGCTTCTTCAAGACTAGTCGTGAATTGGAGGCGTTCAAATGCTGCTGATTTTTGTTGTTCGGTTATCTTCCCTTTTGAAACCCACTTTGACATAATTCCTTCAAGCTTTTCTCCAGCTTCTTTTAGTGCTTTTTCATTGATATCTTGAATGGTTGTTTCATAGCCACCAAGTGCGCAAAGCATCCCAATTTGGTGACCCATTGAACCTGCTCCCAATACTGTAATGTTCTTGACTTCATCGATTTTCATACCTTTTCCTCCTTAATTAACTAACCGGTTAGAATGTTTGGGTCGAAAGCGTTTACATTATAGTGAAATGAGAAAGGAAAGCTTATTCGCTTTCCTCTATTCCGTTTAGTACCATATCCACAAAAATGCTAGCTACTTCCTTATCTGAAACTGGACCGTTTGGTTTATACCACTGATACGTCCAGTTTGTAATGCCAAGAATGGCAAACGTCACAATCCCAATATTGAGATCACTTTTGAATTCTCCGTTTTCAACACCTTGTTTTAAGAGATCCTGAAAGTAATAGCGAATTTGATCACGCTTTGGAAGAATTTCGGCTAAGTTTTCTTCTTTCAAGTTTTTCATCTCACGGAAGAAAACTCGTGCACTATGACCTTCTAATTCGACGTTGTGAATTAACATGTACACCATATCGTATAGCTTAGTTTTACAATCTTTCGACACATCTTCTAAAATTTCCTTTTGTTGCTTAATCATTCCGTCGATATAAGAAGAGTGAATATCCATCAGCAATTCTTCTTTACTCTTAAAATAGTAATAAAATGTGCCCTTCGTTACGCCAATGGCATCGACAATATCTTGAATTGACGTTTCACTAAAGCCTTGCTTCTCAAAAAGCTCAATACTTTTGACAGTCAGTTTGTGTTTCATGCTAGTACCCTCTCAATCTATCAATGTTCATTGATTAAGATTATATCATATGGAGGCTACTCAGAAGCATCCTTAGCTATACTTGACGTGCTTCATCGCGAATGGATCTTCTTAAAATTTTCCCTACGCTAGTTTTAGGGAGCTCGCTACGGAATTCGACGATCTTTGGCACTTTGTATGGAGCCATTTCATCCTGACAATAAGAAACAACTTCTTGCTCTGTTAATTCAGCTCCTGGCTTCTTAACGATAACCGCTTTGACAGTTTCACCACGATAAGGATCCGGAACACCTACTATGACAGCTTCCATAACAGCAGGATGTTCATATAGAACCTCCTCAATATCACGCGGATAAATATTATACCCACTAGCAATAATAAGGTCCTTTTTGCGATCAATAATGGAAATATACCCATCGCTGTCCATCTTTGCAATATCGCCTGTATATAGCCAACCATCTCGCAATGTATTAGCCGTTTCTTCTGGCATGTTCCAGTACCCTTTCATAATTTGTGGTCCTTTAATCACCAGCTCCCCTGACTCACCAATCGGAAGCTCTGTTTTCCCTTCACCTAGATCGACAACCTTATACTCCGTTGAAGGAAACCCAATTCCAACACTACCAGGCTTACGTTCACCGAATGGTGGATTTACATGAGTCGTCGGTGAAGCTTCACTCAATCCATATCCTTCGAGTATTTTAGCCCCAGTTTTCCTCTCAAATTCCTTCATTAATCCAACGGGCATTGGGGCGCTTCCGCTATTACAGGTCCGAATGCTACCGAGATTATACTTTTCTGCATCAGGATGATTTGTAAGTCCTACATACATCGTTGGGACGCCTGGAAACATTGTTGGTTTTTCGGTTTCGATCGTCTTCAATACTTCATCAACATCGAATCTTGGTAAAATCACGCTCTCCGCACCAATTCGAATTGACAAATTCATACAAGACGTCATTCCAAAAACGTGAAATAACGGAATGACCGTTAGGCACTTCTCTTCACCAAAGATAAACTCTCCTTTAAAGAATTCAAGGCTTTGCTCTACATTTGCAATTAGATTACGATGAGTGAGCATTGCTCCTTTTGATCTCCCAGTTGTCCCACCAGTATATTGAAGTACGGCGATTTCTTCCTTTGGATCGACAGAAATTTCGTTTAGTTGCTGAGTTGAGCTTTGAATAAATTGGTCAAAGGTCATATCTGGAGCGAAAGATACCTCAGTAGGCTGAAGGGAAACAACAATAACGTTTTTCACATTCGTTTCATTCTGTATCGCTTTTAATCTTGGATAAAGGGCATCATAGATCACAATCGTTTCCGCACCTGAATCCGCTAATATGTACTGAAGTTCGCGTTCAACGAGCATTGGATTAATTTGTGTAATGGTTCCTCCTGCTCTTAATACACCATAGTAGCTAATAGCAAACTGTGGACAGTTAGGCAGCATGAGGGCGACACGATCTTTTGGTTGCATTTGAGAGGTATTCTGAAGCGCAGAACCAAATGCTGAAGAAAAGTGCCCCAGCTCACGGTACGTTATTTTTTTCTGATAGAAAGATAGCGCAACATGATCTGGATAATCGTTCACTGTTTTCATTAACATATCTTGAAGTGAAATGTTCGGAATGTCAATCGTACTGGAAATCGATTCAGGGTAATGCTTAAACCAACTCTTTTGCTCGTTCATGCTTACACCTCCGAATAATTAAAACGTTAATCCTCCTCCGTCAACAAGAAGGCTAGTTCCTGTTACGTATGAGGCCTCATCCGAGACTAGAAACAGCACGGCGCTTGCAATTTCTTCTGGTTGTCCTACCCTTTTTAGCGCATTGGCTTTTGAGATAATGGGCCATTTACGATCGTCTTCCTTCCATGGTGTAACAATATTCGTATCGATAACACCTGGACACACAGCATTCACTCGAATATTCTTACCTCCGTATTCAAGTGCAGCATTTTTCGTTAATGTAATCACCCCGCCTTTAGAGGCATTGTAAGGGGCCATGAATTTTTTCCCCTTTAGTCCTAGAAGGCTAGATGTATTAACAATGGAACCACCATTTCTTTTTTCCATTAACGGAATACTGAATTTCATTCCTAGAAAAACGCCTCGTAAATTAATCGACACGACACGGTCCCATTCATCAACGGACATATCAGCTAACTTTACTTCTTCATTACTAACACCAGCATTATTAAAAAGAATGTCGAGTCCACCATAATGCTTTCCACATTCTTCTACAAGCGCTTTCATATCTCCTTCATTTGCTGTGTCTGTTTTTACAAAAATGGCATCACCTCCCATTTCCTTCACTTGTTCGACAGTTTCCTCTCCAGTTTCAGAGTGAATATCTGAGATAACTACTTTCGCCCCTTCATTTGCAAAGCGAATGGCAGTCGCTCTTCCAATTCCTCCTCCGCCTCCAGTAACAATCGCGATTTTATCCTGCAGCCTCATTTTACGCCTCCCTTATTCTCTTTCAAGTATTGTAGCGATCCCCTGACCTCCACCAATACAAGCTGTAATCAGCGCATATTTTCCATCTCTACGATCAAGCTCATAAACTGCCTTTGTGGCTAAAATCGCTCCTGTTGCCCCTAATGGGTGACCATGAGCAATAGCGCCTCCATTGACGTTCAGTACATCATGGTTCATGTTAAGTTCTCGATCACATGCAAGTACCTGTGCAGCAAACGCTTCATTAATTTCAATTAAATCCATTTCCTCAAGAGATAATCCAGTTTGCTGCATAACTTTATTTGTAGCAGGAACAGGTCCAATTCCCATAATATTAGGATCTACTCCGCTTACAGCATATCCTTTAACTACGGCAAGTGGTTTCAAACCGAGCTGCTCTGCTTTTTCACGCGACATGACAATGAGAGTGGATGCCGCATCATTTAAGCCTGAGCTAGATCCAGCTGTCACCGATCCTCCCTTCTTGAAGACAGGTGCCAAGGAAGAAAGCCGTTCCAAAGTAGTTTCGGGTCTAGGATGTTCATCCTTTTTCACTTCAATTGGGTCACCCTTACGAACAGGAACATGAACAGAAGCAATCTGCGAGTCAAAATATCCCTCTACCATAGCTTTACCCATTCGTTCCTGACTTCTTAGTGCAAACTCATCTTGTTCTTCTCTAGAAATTTGATATTTCTCTGCTAAATTCTCGGCTGTAATTCCCATTGGAGGATCTCCAATTTCATGAGGGGAAAGCCTGGATTTCATAAAGCGTGGTGGCATTGTACTATATGGTTTTGAAGGCTTTTCCATTAAATAAGGCGCTTGACTCATACTTTCTGCCCCTCCGACAATATAAACGTCTCCGTCTCCCGATTTAATCGCCTGTGCAGCAAGATTAATCGCATTCAGTCCGGATCCGCACTGTCGATCGATTGTTAAACCTGGTATAGAAAGCGGAAGACCAGCCTGCAATGCTGTCAGTCTAGCGATATTTCCGCCACCTCCAATAACATTTCCAAAGATCACATCATCGATTGATTCAACCTCCAAATTGATTCGAGCAACGGCTTCCTTAAGAGCGATTGCCCCAAGCTCGTGTGCTTGAATCCCAGCAAACGCTCCTCCTTGCCTACCAATAGGTGTTCTTACGCTTGAGACAATAACTGCATCACGTTTCATATTAGCTTCCTCCCCCATTACATTGCATGTTGTCCACCATCAACAATTAAAATATCTCCTGTTACATAATTAGAAGCATTTGATGCTAGAAATAGTGCTGCCCCTTTTAGATCATCATCTGAACCAAAGCGATTAAGTGGAGTCGTTTCTAACATTTTTTCGCCACCTGCATCAATCAATCCCTTCGACATTTTTGTAGGGAAGAATCCTGGTGCAATCGCATTAACATTTATGTTATAGCCACCCCACTTTACAGCAAGGTCTTTTGTAAATGTGATAACGGCTCCTTTACTCGTGTTATAACCAATCGCGTCCATATAGCGTGGATCAGCACCACCAAGACCTGCGACAGAAGCAATGTTAATGATTTTTCCACTTTTTTGGTTAATCATTTCTTTTCCAACAGCCTGTGCAAAGAGAAATGTCCCAGTTACATTAACTTCCATAACTTTATGCCATGCTTGAAGTGGCATTTCAACGACTGGCGCACCCCATGATGCACCGCTGTTATTGACAAGAATATCAATACGACCAAATTCTTTCATCGTTTCATCTACAACATGCTGAACTTGCTCTTGATTCGTTACATCACATTCAAAAGCTAGAGACTTTACTCCGGCTTTCTGTAGCTCCTCACTAACAGCTTCACAAGCCTCTCGTTTCCTTGAACAAATAACTACATTAGCTCCAGCTTCTGCAAATCCTTCTGCGATTTGCTTACCAAGTCCTCTTCCACCTCCTGTAACAATCGCAGTCTTACCAGTTAAGTCAAACAGTTGCATAACGTTCATCCTATATCCCCCTCGTTATCTATACTTCTTCAATTCTTGTCTTGCTACTGCGCTACGATGCACTTCATCCGGACCATCAGCCAGTCTTAGCGTTCTCGCATTAGCCCAGTGAGCAGCTAGCGTATAATCATCACTAACTCCAGCACCGCCAAAAGCTTGGATGGCGCGATCAATAACACGAAGCGCCATATTAGGAGCCACTACTTTGATCATCGCAATTTCTGCTTTCGCTTCTTTGTTCCCAACTGTATCCATCATATAGGCCGCTTTTAAGGTAAGAAGTCTTGCCTGTTCAATTTCAATACGAGAATCAGCGATCCATTCTCGAACAACACCTTGCTCAGATATTTTCTTCCCGAACGCTTCTCGTTCTTGTACGCGCTTACATAAATCTTCAAGTGCGCGCTCTGCCGTACCGATTAATCTCATACAGTGATGAATTCGACCAGGACCTAGTCGCCCTTGAGCAATTGCAAAACCTTTTCCTTCTTCCCATAGCATGTTTGTAGCTGGTACTCGAACATCTTTATATTCAATTTCAGCATGTCCGTGCGGTGCGTGGTCATACCCAAAGACAGGAAGAACACGTTTTATTGTCACCCCTTTCGTATCAAGAGGAACAAGAATCATCGACTGCTGTTCGTGCTTTGATGCGTTCGGATCGTTTTTGCCCATTACAATAGCAATTTTGCACCTAGGGTCACCTGCACCTGACGACCACCACTTTGTTCCGTTGATAACGTACTCATCACCATCACGTTCGATTCGTGCTTGAATATTTGTAGCATCAGATGACGCAACATCAGGTTCTGTCATTGAGAAACAGGAGCGGATGTCCCCAGAAAGAAGAGGTTCAAGCCATTGTTCTTTTTGCTCGACTGTTCCGTAACGGACTAATACTTCCATATTTCCAGTGTCAGGTGCCGCACAGTTAAATACTTCAGGCCCAATCATAGAACGCCCCATTACTTCACAAAGAGGAGCATATTCAGCATTGGTAAGACCTGCGCCATACTCACTATCTGGAAGAAAAAGATTCCATAATCCAGCATCTTTCGCTTTCTGTTTTAACTCTTCCATAATTGGTGGAATGGCAGACCACCTACTATCTTGCGCTGAAAGCTGTTCTTCATAGACTTTTTCATTAGGGTATACATTCTCATCCATAAATGCCGTTAATTTTTCAAGATACGATAAGCAACGCTCTGAATAGTCGAAATTCATCATTTGTTGGCTCCTTTTACCAGTTATCTAACTAACCGGTTGGTATGTTCTTGTAATAATTATAAATTTATTATTCAAAATATTCAATACAAATGTTAAAATTTAAAATCCTGTTGGCCAATTAGCTAAATTTCTATTGCTTTTTGAACCGTTTTTATAACACGCCAGTTCAAGGGTTCTGGCAAGAAACACCCGCGTTTCGCCTGGATCAATGACATCATCGATTAAATGCTTCGCGGCTGCTTTATAAGGAGAACTATCAAAGCTCCATTCCTCTAAAAGCTTCTCTCGATCCTGTTTCGGATTTTCAGATTGCATTAATTCTCTGCCATAAACGACATTCACACCAACTTCTGGTCCAGTAAAATTAATTTCTGCTGATGGCCAGGCGACGACAAAATCCGCTCCCATTGTTGGGCCACACATATTCCCGTAAGCTGCCCCTACACTTTTTCTGATGACTACGGAAAGTTTCGGAACCGTGGACTGCGCTAGAGCCTGATTCCACATCATAATTTTCGTCGGGATTTTTCCCTTTTCTGCTTCGGAACTTACTCGGAACCCTGGAATGTCGTGAAGGAAAATCAAAGGTATATGAAATGAATCACACATACAGATAAAATCAGTCGCCTTTTCACATTCCTGTACACCAGCAGCACCTGCATATTTCATCGGTTGATTTGCAATAATCCCTACTGTCCTTCCTCCTATTCTTGATAGAACAGTTAAGAGAGCAGGTCCAAACTCGGGTTTAAGTTCAAAGAACTCCCCGTTATCGACTAACTCTTTCAACACCTTTTTCATGTTATACGCACGATTCCGTTTCTCTGGAACAATTGAAAGTAGCTGATCAACTCGCCTTTCGAGCGAATCCTCATTGTGACATAATGGTGGTTCCTCTTCACTATGCGAAGGAAGATAGCTTAAGAATAACTTCAATTGATCAATGCATTCCTCTTCCGAGTCTGCAGATTGATCAATCTGACCTGTGTGCTTATGATGAATTTCAACACCTCCTAGCTGATTCTCTGTTATTTTCTCTCCAGTTGCAATCTCAAGCATTCTTGGACCAGCTACCCCCATGCACGTCCCATTCAGCTGTGTCACAAAATCCGAAGACACCGCTAGCCATGTTGGTCCTCCGAAACTATCACCTAAAATCGCTGTGACCATCGGAACTTCACGATGATGCATTAACATTTCTTGAGGGAAAAGCTTATCACTAATACCATCAGAGCCCATTCCATCTGGCATTCGGAGACCTCCCCCTTCACTTAAATTAACTAATGGTAAACCTCTCTTTAATGCATACGCGTGAGCAGCTTTTGTTTTTCGAATATGGACAGCACCTTCTGTACCTGCAAATACTGTTTTATCACCAGCTTGAACTACTATCGGGCGTCCATCTACCCGAGCAACTCCACAGATCACACCGTCACCTGGACTTTTTTCCTCTAGTCCTGGAATATCAGACGAGGTTAATTTACCAAGTTCAAGAAAGGACCCTTCATCAACTAGTAGGGCAATTCGCTCCCTAGCTGTCTTTTTACCTTTTGCATGAAGCGCGTCGATTTTATGTTGTCCCCCCATACGCTCTGCAAAAACTCTACGATTCTTTAACTCTTCTACAATATTCTCCATAATCTCACTCTCCTTATCTATCTTTTAACAGTCTTCTCAATACTTTACCTGAAGATGTTGCGGGTAAGCTCTTTCGAATTTCAATCACTTTTGGTGCTTTATAAGCTGCCATATGAGCTTTCGCCCATGCTAATAATTCTTCTATAGATCGATTTGAATCGTTAGGGTCAAGGACAATGACAGCTTTAATGATTTCTCCTTTTTGCTGATCAGGTATTCCGATAACAGCTGTTTGCATAATGGCTGGATGTTCATTCATTAGTGCTTCTACATCTTCTGGAAAAACGCTATATCCTGAGCTCTTTATCATTTCTTTTACTCGACCTTTAAAATACAAATATCCTTCTTCATCAAGGTGACCAATGTCGCCTGTATGAACCCATCCGTTTTTAAGCGTAGCCGCAGTCTCTTCGGGTCGATTGTAGTACCCTTTAAACACACCAGGGCTTTGAATAATAATTTCTCCTTCTTCATAAGGTGGTAGCTCATCCCCACTCTCAAGACCGACGATTTTAATGGTAGTATGATGAATCGGAATGCCACAACTCCCATACTTAATGTTTTCTTTTGGCATAAAAGTGTCACATGTATGCGTCTCACTCAATCCATAAGAAGCTTCATAAAGCAAACCGCCCGTTATTTCTTTCCATTGATTTGCTAGTTTTTCAGTTACTTGGAGCCCGAAACTCGTCGCTAGGTTTAGTCGAAGGGAAGTAAAATCACGCTGTTCAATATTTGGTATTTGCATGATCGCTCCATTCATTGGAGCAATGCTATACCACATTGTAATACGATGATCCTCAATTGTACGAACTACGGTTTCTGGGTCAAATCGACTTAGTAACACCGTTTCATTGCCACTATAAACTGGAAGATTGACGCCCATAACCATTCCAGCAATATGACATAACGGGGCATTGGCCAGTAGCTTTTCACCTTCCCCTACTTGATTACATGTCATTGTTGCAGCGGTTTTATATAAAGCGTTTTCATAAGTTAACATAGCTGCTTTCGGTCTTCCTGTTGTGCCAGATGTAAACACCATCAGAGAAACGTCATCTAATTGAACTTTAGCAGACTGAAATAGATTCGATTCTGTTTCAAAAAGTGATTCAAGAGTCGTAAACCTTGAGGCTTCCTCGGAGTTAAGTAATTCTTGCGGTACGAGAGAGAGATTTTCCTGCTGAATAAGTGATTGATAAGAAACCGTAACAATAAAGGAGAGACTATCTTCCATTTCGTGAAGCATTGGCAATAGTTCTAGGCCGGATACTATACCTTTGATATCTCCTTCGCTTATTAAATATGAAAGCTCTGATGATTTATACATTGGGTTTAATGGTACAACAACTGCCCCGAGCTTTTGGATCGCATAATGGGAAATAAGATATTGCGGACAGTTTTGCATAAATACTGCCACGTGATCGCCTTTCGTTACCCCGATCCTTGCCAAATAATTAGCCAATTGATTTGATCGCTCACTCCATTCCTTCCATGTCAATTCGTAACCATAGTAATGGATTGCTGTTTGATTTGGTGAAACTTCGGCATTTAATGCAAGATATTCATGAAGCGGCTTTTTCCCATTTAAGTATTCTAACGTTACTGGAACAGCTTCTGGCCAACTCGTTTTCATTTTTTTCATAATAGCCTCCTTCATACTGACCGTATGGTATGTCTTTCGTTTATCATACATGTAGCCGTTCTCACTATTCAATATAAAATTCATGTTTTACATAGATAAAATTGGGAAATAGTGTTTTATCACTTTGAAAGGAAGAATGAAGATGAATAAAAACTTATACCAGCTCACACAAGAATATGAAAAATTCACCGATGACTGCAAAGGTGAAACCGTTCCAGAATTTGTAGAGAATTTCATATATGGCTCAATGGACTACAACGAACAGAACCTTCCTAAACTAACGGAAGAAATGGGGAAACAAGCTCAGAATCAAGAACCAGAAGAATTTAAAAGAGCTTTTGACGAAATGCTCCTATATCTAAGAGATCGATTTATGGCGCTCGATCCAGATAAAGAATATTGGCCACTTCACTACCGTGAAGGCGTTAGCGCATTTGTAGCGATGATTGATGGGTTAATCGTTCAATATTTCTCAGGACTATATACAGTAGAAGAATTGAAAGAGCGTACTCCACTATTTGCTGCGGTCATTCTTAATGGATTCGTTGGTGTTAACGAAAACGAATATGAAGCTCTATCGACAGATTAATTGAAAAAAATCCTGCCTTGCCGGCAGGATTTTTAATCTATTATCTTTGCAGGCGATAAACTTGTGAATACTTCTCTTCAAGATATTGAATCAAATATTCAGCATTTAGCCCTTCGCCAGTAATGTCTTTAATAATATCAATTGGTTGCTTTAGCTTACCGTACTGATGGATGTTTTCTGTTAACCATTCTTTAATAGGCACCAAGTCACCCTGTTCTAATAGCTCATCAAATTGTGGGATGTCTTTTAACATAGCATTCTTAATTTGAGCCGCATAAATGTACCCTAGCGCATAGGAAGGGAAATAACCAAATGAGCCACCTGACCAGTGGACATCCTGAAGAACGCCGACCGCATCGTTATCTGGAGTAATGCCTAAATACTGCTCCATTTTTTCGTTCCAGATCGTTGGCAAATCCTTCACTTCAATTTCTCCATTAATCAATCCTTTTTCAATTTCGTAACGAACCATGATATGCAGCGCATACGTCATTTCATCTGCTTCAATTCGAATCAAAGAAGGACCCGCAACGTTAATGGCACGGTAATAATCTTCTAATGAAACATCATCAAACTGTCCAGTTGAATAGCTTTTAAGCTTGTCGTAATTGTTTTTCC
Organism: Anaerobacillus sp. 63XJN7_5_ISO-PGPR-S23-430; assembly: GCF_056173695.1. NCBI lineage: Bacteria > Bacillati > Bacillota > Bacilli > Caryophanales > Bacillaceae > Anaerobacillus > Anaerobacillus sp. 63XJN7_5_ISO-PGPR-S23-430. The sequence goes on from NZ_CM149686.1 coordinate 2,316,835, forward strand.
AAAATGATTGATGACGACCCACGAAGTTTTCCCAGAAAAGAGACTGTGATTCGTGAATCCCCATAGACGTACCAGTACATAAAGGCGTGCCAATCAATTTGGGTGATAAATTCTGTTCGTATAAAGCATGACCGCCCTCATGAATCGTACCAAATACTGCTGTGCGAAAATCACCTTCATCATACTTCGTCGTAACACGCACATCACCAGGATTCAGTCCAGTTGCAAATGGATGAACCGTCGTATCAAGACGACCAGCGTCAAAGTCATACCCCATTTTCCTCAATACTTCCATACTGAAGGCTTGTTGCTTATCTTGTGGGAAATGTTCAAACAAAAAGTCAGTTTTGGGCTGATCACTTGCATTAACAACTTGTTGTACAAGTGGCACAATATGTTCTCTAAGTTGGTTAAATACGCGATCAATCATTTTCACTGTTACACCTGGTTCAAATAGGTCAAGCAGCGTATCATATTTATTTTCATCGTATCCCCAATATTCGACAAATTTCTGATTGAATGCAACAAGCTTTTCGAGATACGGTCTAAACAATTCGAAGTCAGCTTTTTCCTTCGCTTCTTCCCAGATCGTCTCTGCTTTCGAACTTAAAATGACATATTCAGAGTACTCTTCTGCAGGAATTTTTATGTTCCGATCGTAGTCTTTACGGCACTCTTCTACCGTTTTACGAGTGATTTCACTTAATTCAGTTTGCTGGTCTTCCTTTGTAAGCTCATCAAGATACCCCTTCATTTCAGGAGATACCGACATTTCAAAAACTTCAGAAGACATCATTCCAATAACCTCAGAGCGCTGTTCAGCACCTTTTTTTGGTGCGCCAGTGCGGAGATCCCAATACATAACCCCAATCGCTTCATTAAAACTCGTCATTTTCTTTACATAATTTAAAAATTCCTGCTCGGTTTGTTTGATTTCTGTTGCCAAATCGTTCAACTCCTTAAAAAGTAATTTCCTTCATAAAAATAAATTCGACATATCTCGTTTAACTATGTAAGGATTTGTCGGAAGTTAAAAAATTCTAAAATAATGAATATAAACTTTCTCATGTTATCCTTTGGATAAGCTCAATAGTTCAAGGAGGGATTCAGATGTCATTGCAAAATCTGATAAACACATTTGATCAGGAAAAAGGAAGAAAGCCTGCTAGTGCAGACGAACTACTCGACTTTATCCAGGTGAATTATTTACAAGGTTCGATTTCTTTATATGAGTATCAAACCTATTTTAAAGAGCTCCACTCACAAGGCGCAAAGAAACCAGAGTACTTCACGCATGAAGAAATGAAAGCCTTTTAATCCCTCTTGTTCTATCCTACCATAAGTTACTAATGATACGTACATGAAAAGCCATGGGCAATGCTGCCCATGGCTTTTCTACATTTCCAAACTTCTTTATACAGCATTCATAATAATTGCAATCACCAGACCAATAAGGGCAATTGTTGCAATAATTGATAATATAGAAAGCGCTATAAAAATCCACCCAGCCACTTTACGTCCCGTTTTAAGTAGATAAATTCCAAGTGTAAGAAATGTAAATAGGAATCCTAATACTCCCCATAACCAGGGATTCTTATCATGCTTTGGGGCGTCCATTATTAGAAATATGGCGACTGCAATAGGTACAATAAGACCAATAAACTCGATTGTAAACCCTCCTTCCGTCATTCCCGACCCGGAAAGAATACACGATATTTTATGATTCGTCTATAATAATTTCTAATTTTTCTTTATTTATGTAAAAATGATTAAATAATCCATAAGCTACTATTTCTTTATCATTCCATAACTTTGTTCGATATACAGAAAACACGTACATATTCGTTCTAGTGGTATTTGCTTCAACATATGGAATGACAGCCAAATCGACGCCTATTTCCATAAGCGCATTTTGGTCTTTTTTAAGTTGATCCCCTACCCACCTACTATAATCAGTCTGATTAGGATTTGTATGAAACATTACGAACCCCAATACGACGATGATAATAGACATAGTTTTTTTCATTCATTTCACCCCTCCCTTGTTTCTTTAGCTCTTTTATACCATATACATATTATTCCGTTTAAATGTCTATTAGACGTGGGAACAAATAAGTACATCATAAGTTAAGGGGAGGAAAAATGAAAATGAGACAACATCGAATCAATACGCTAAAACCAGGTGAACACTATACCGCCAAAGAACTGGATAGCTTTGTATCAACGACGGATGTTCTTTTACTTTCAAGTAATGCTTCACAACTTTTTTCTGATCCGGAACGTGAGTATAAGGTGACCCATGAAGTGGAAGGTTTTTTTGAACATTCTTCTGATGAAGGTGAGAAGTACTTTCGGGATAAACGTGCTTATGTTGTTGAAAAAGTATAATGACCTGTTATAAAAGATAATTACTATCAAAAAATCCAAATTAAAACACCTCTCGTCACTAGAGAGGTGTTTTTTACAGTCTTATTATATTAATCTTTCTTTGGCGGTCTCGGTCCAAAGTATTGATAGTAATGCGTTTTGATATCACCATTGTAGAGTTTGCGGTTCTTTGTTGATCTCTTTCCATAAACTTCTTGGAAGCGAGGATGTGACGTTAGAATATAAACAGACCATGTATCAAGACGCTCACGGAAGGCTTTTCCCATCTTTCGATACATGTCTTCCACTTCTTCTCTTTCACCAAGACGCTCACCATACGGTGGGTTTCCGATGAGAGTACCATACTCAAACTTAGAGCTAACATCCGTAACTTGCATCTGCTTAAATTGAATCATATCTCCAAATCCAGCTTCAAGAGCATTATTCTTAGAAAGGTCGACCATTTTAGGGTCAAGGTCGCTACCAAAAATGTGAAGAGGTTGATCGTAATTTGCAAGGTCCTCCGCTTCAATCATAGCTTCTTCCCAGCGCTTCTTCCCGATCCACTCCCAATCTTCAGAAGCAAATTCTCGATTAAAACCGGGTGCGATGTTTTGGCCGATCATAGCTGCTTCAATTGGAAGGGTTCCTGATCCACAGAATGGATCCATGAATGGTTTATCTGCATTCCAATTTGTTAGCATCACCATTGCTGCTGCCATAGTTTCCTTAAGTGGAGCTGCACTATGGAGGTACCTGTACCCTCTACGGTGCAAGCCTTTGCCACTCGTATCAATTGTAAGAATAGCCGTATCCTTGTGAATCGCAACTTCGATTTTAAATAGTGGTCCATCTTCATCGAACCACGAAACGTTATATTTTTCCTTCATGCTCTCTACGATCGCTTTTTTGACAATCGCCTGGCAGTCCGGAACACTATATAATGTCGACTTTACAGATCGACCACTTACGGGAAACTCAGCATTTTCGGGTAGTAAATCTCCCCACGGGAGTGCTTTCGTTGCTTCGAAAAGCTCATCAAATGTCGTTACTTTGAATTCCCCGACTTTAAGCTTAACCCTGTCAGCTGTTCTTAACCAGTAGTTCGATCGACAGATTCCAATTTCATCACTTTCATAAGTGACTTTTCCGTTATCGACACGTACATTTTCAAAACCAAGATCCTTTACTTCACGAGCAACCAATGATTCGAGCCCCATGGTGGCCGTTGCAATTAGTTCCATTTTCGCCATTTTACCCACTCCAATCTTTTGCTCTTTTATGTAACGTAGGTTTACCCTATTATCATACAAAAATAAATAGTTTCATGTTAGACCTATTTCGCGTGGAGGAGAGAATGTATTCTTTTAAGTCTTTTTATTATGCTTTCCAATCCATGCGCATTCATAGCCTTAACGTACAAAAAAGCCCCTTAAGGGCTTTTCATCAAAGATGATAACGTTCTGTAAGCCATGTTCTGTTCCATCGTACTGCGAACGGGTCTCCCCTCGTACTCAGGTGGTAATCATCTATCTCCAGACGCGTCCTCACCGCCTGGCTTTCTCTCCGTTCAATTCCTTCAAGAAAGCTCCCCTACCATAATTTGGGTTTCTCGCTCGTGGGGTTTACCTCGTTCCACTCTTAATGTTTCCATTAAGACTTCGTCACTGTGGCACTTTCAGAGTATTCGGGCCTTATCCGTGAAGAACTTAGGCCGTTTCCCCGCCGTTAGCCCAATTGGACTACCCTGACTTATTGTTTCATCAGGCACGAACACTACGATCATCTCAGATCGTGCGAGCATGGACTTTCCTCTACATGCCACTTAATTGCGACATACAGCGACTACCCGAACGTTATCATTGTTAGGACAGCAAAAGCAATTATATCTTATATTCTACAATGATGCAAGGTTGCTTAAAGAATTGTTATGTTTATTTATATTAGTATAGTACGGTAATTGAAATTTTTATAACTGTAAAAAATAAACCGCCGTTTGGTGGTTTATTCGTACAACTTACTACCGAAAACGTGTTTCTCTAGGTTTGATAGTCGTTTTAGGATATCATAATTGGTATTTCCAGGCTGCGTTTGAGTACGCGTCTGCTGTCTCTTTTGTTGCTCAGACATACGATCCATCTCTCTTCTAAGACGCGTATTTTCTTGTCTCAGCTGTTCAATGTCATTTTCAAAACGCTCATAATCTTTAATTACTACGTCCAAAAACTTGTCGACATCATCCTGATCATAACCGCGAAATCCGCTTTTAAAATCTTTTTCAAGAATATCTTTAGCTGTTAATTGAGTCGGTTGTTGCTCTGCCATTTTATCACCTCTGTATGTATGCAGTTATTGTCTTTATTTTATTCTTCCAAAAGAGCTTCCTCTTGTCAATCGGAATCTCTTCTATTCTCCTTATTGACTGTAGAAATCGGGATTACTTTCACGTAAATCCTGCTCTAATAAATCAAGGTCAATAGGTGTGATGGTAAAAACTTCGTAACCTTCATCCGTTCTCTGTCTGTTCTTTGCTTCTTTCAAGTAATAATCAGGAGAACCAGGCGTATCTTCGTCATATAATACGAGCATAGCATGACTCTTACGAACGAGAAATTCATTCTTTGCTTTCAATTGCCCTGGATTTTCGTAAGGTCGACTTGTGATTGATTCAACAAAGTCAGCTTCTCCCATGATCATTTGATAGTATTCTTGAGTAGGCTCTTTCCATTTACTTTCTTGGTCTAGGAATGGCGTTAAAACGGCTAGCTTTAAATCGGGATACATTTCTCTTAAATCAAGTGCAACTTCAGCAGCCCAGAGCTCAACACCAGTTTGCCCACTGATTAGTATCCACTCAAAATCTCTCTCTTCGATAAGCTGAGACATGCGACTCTGAAGGGCCGCCTTTATAATTGGAAGTCCAGGATGATCGTCGTTAAATATTCCTAGTTCGTGTGCCTTATAGCCAGTAACAAGTAAAACGTTTGCCACTTAGACACCTCCTATGTAAAAACGAACTGGAAGACCAGTTCGTTTCATTATTTCGTTATTTTCTTCTCTTTTGAGCAGGACTTACTTGACCTGGCATACCATTGCCATTTGGTCCTTGCATAGCTCCTGCTACTTGGGAAGGATTAGTAGGTGCGTATCCAGCCGGCATTGCGCCTGTCGGGCGTGGTGGCGGATAATTGTTCATGTGTGAAGCTAGCACTTCCTCTGACTCTGTTAAAGGATAACTATGATTGTGCTCATACATGTGATGATGGACGTTTTTAATATGCGTAGGATGAATATGATCTACGTTGTGCTTATAATAGTGATTTTTGACACAACATTTTGTCGGATATACAACAGGACTTGTCGGACATGGACCTCCAGGACCTTGCATTGCTGGACTTACCTGACCTGGCATGCCGCCTTTCATGGCCGGACTCACCTGGTTTGGCATATTCGCATTTGGACCCTGCATTGCTGGACTTACTTGATTTGGCATATTCGCGTTAGGTCCCTGCATTGCTGGACTTACCTGATTTGGCATATTCCCATTCGGGCCCATGCGATGATGTCTATGAAACATAGTGTAGGTTCCCCCTTCTTAAATTGGTGAATTCCCTACTAGCCTATGTTGATCACGATGTACATGTACTGTGTATTCGTCCTTATTTCCTCAATACAAACGCAATTTCCACGCCTATTTTTGTACGACTACTTCATTGTCACTATAAATCTGGGCCGACTCACTAATTTGACTCATAACGACCACTGTTAACGCAATTACCATAAAAAACATTACCATAATGACCTGCTTCAATTACCATCTCTCCATTACATCAAATCTGAATCCTTTTCTTAAAAAAACAGAAACTTCAATATACTACTCAAAGTTACAACAAGAGACGACAATTGTAAACGGTGTTTCTACATGTTTTCTAAAAGAAATCGTCGAATATCATCTCTTTGTGCGCTTGCCCGGGGAATAATTAGGAAAATGAAGCTATTTCCTACCAAATACGAGATTATCTCTAGCAATTCGCCGTCTTATTTCTTGTTCATGACCGTCTTTCATGTCCAATTTGTGAAACATTTTCAAACAAAGCTCCGCTGTCATTCTTGCGTCGTTTAGGGCATGATGACGTTCATGACGTTCAATATTTAATTTCCTTATCAACGAATCAAGCTGCGGATTACTGCGAGGAAATAATTCCTTCGCCAGTGCTTCCGAATCCAAATAAGGTGGTAAATAATCTGGCAACCCCCATTTTTGAACGAGTGTTTGTAGAAAATAAACATCAAATTTAACGGGATGAGCAATAAGAGTCGTCCCTTTACTAAACGCCATAAATTCTTCAAATGCTTCAATAAATGTCCATCCCGCTCTTATTTCATCAATGGATAGACCCGTTAGATGTCTAACAACTCGCGGTACTTTATGAATAGGGCGAACAATTCGATAGAAAGTTTCCTCGAGAATCCTTCCTTCAACAAGATCGATTTTCACCGCACCGATCGAAATAACTTCATCTCCGATAGCTGGATAAAAACCCGTCGTTTCGAGATCGTAAACGGTAAAATATCGACTGCTTGATTCTTGATATAATAACAGAGACTCCTGTAAGCGATCATAAACTGGTAAATCCTTGTCCCTTTTGATCTTTTTCTGCCATTTCACACGATCATATAGATAATAGCGCAATAATTTCAAACCTATGGACGACATTGTTAAATACTCCGATTCCTTCGAAAGCTTAATTCACTTACCTGCTGCATCCGTTTTGCTACAAGCAATGCTTCCCTCATTTTCCTTCTCTCTTCTTTTTCCCATTCGATTGGCCTTACTTGATTCGAAATCTCTACCCCTTTTTCTAGTTGATAAAGGTTTTGCCTAACACGGAACGTATAAAGGTAATGAAGAGATGTTTCGATATTGATCACATCACGATGATGAAAAATTTCTTTTTTCTTTAACTCATGAAGCCTTTTGATTGTATTAACTTCTTCCACTCCATATTTCATTGCAAAAATTCGAATACCGTTCACGATTTGCATAATAGCAGCTTTTTTCAAATCAAGCGTTTTTTCTTTCCCACGAAGTTGAAGCTTTCCAAGAGGATTTAACGGCACGCGAAAACGAATCGTATCCTTCATTAACAGCATTTGAAGCGTTTGAGCTTTCTTAATTCGCGCAGTAATGCGACTTCTTAATGTTCGTGCGAGATCAAAATCTCCGTAAACAGGACGAAAATCCATAAAAATTGTAAAATTCCGGATCTCTTCAGCATCTGTTTCAGTAATCCAACGATTTACTTCTGTTTGCCAATTAGAAAGAGAGCGTCTCCATTTCTCATTTTTCGCCATTATGCCACCCTCACACTCAGGGAGACCACATGTCGTAAGCATCGTATTGATTTTCTTTGCAAATATCGAGAAATACGTTTCAATTTCCTGTTTATGCTCGAGGTGTTCATAATCATCAATAATAAGTCCGTTGTCTTGATCTGTACTAAAAGCCTGTTCTTTGCGCCCTTCGCTCCCCATAACGATGAAGCAAAAGTTCACTGGCGCCCGTCCATATCCCTCACTGATCATTTCCTTCTCTGCAAGTAAAATAATGCGTCGATGCATTTCATCATTATAATTGGACATCATCTCACATATTTCATAACCCAACGTATTTGCGTCAAGTAACTCTTGAATAAATGAGCGGAATTCTTCATGTATTGGTGGTGAAAGATTCATTATTTCATTAAGCTCTTTAGCTCGTGATAGTCGATAAGACAGATCCAAATAGGCCGATTCCTGAATCCCTAAGAAAGATTTGGCTGAAACCATACCGACAATACGATCTCGCTTTACAACAGGTAGCAAAGAGACTTTGTGAAATTTTAAGTACGCCAATGCTTCATAACTAAAGGCATCCTCTTCTACCATATTAGGTTTTTGATACATCCACTTATGAATAGGATCTTGAAATTGTCCCATTGTAAGTGCATTTATGACCTCTAGCGGTGTTATTGTACCAAGAACACTTTCACGATCTTCACTTACTATCACACCGTCATAATTTTTCGTTCGAAAGAGCTCAGCTGTTTCTAATACCGTATAAGTTGGTGGGATCGTCACCTTCGTATCCATAATCGCGCTCACTCGTGTTCTATACAAGGCGATGTTTTCACCATCGGCCTCCCGATCTCGCTCTTGCTTAATTTCATCATAGAGGCTTCTCATACGTTCACCAATGGTATCGAGAACATTATGTGAAAAGGCAGGGTTTTCTGTCATGATCTTTAGCATGACTTCTTTTTTGATTCGAATCACCTGGCAATCTTCATTAGCTTGAACAGAAAACGTCATAGACGCATCTGTAAGCATAATCATGAGCCCAACTAGATCTCCGGGATAGTAGAAACGCATTGTCGTTTGTTGCCCATTCGCTTTGTGCACAATGTTTTTAGCAATACCTGAGACGAGGAGATAAAGCGTATTCGTATCTTCATCTTCGTGATATAAAAATTCACCCTTTTGATAAGTTGCGAAATGTGCTGATTCCATTAGACTTTCGATTTCAGCATCGCTCAAAGAATGAAATGGTTCCTTTTTCTTCAACACTTCATAGAAATCCTGCATAACAACCTCCTATCGTTAGCGAGCTGCTTTTTGCTCAATTCTCTCGATTCGCTTCATATATTGCAGCCGCTCGTTCTCTTCTTTATCTTTAAGAATCCGTTTCTTCTCTTTCCACTTTTGGTATGCAGACAGAGCATAGTGAAGGGCTTTCTCATAGTCTTTCGCTTTATGCTCATAATATTTAGCTAATTCAATATCGCACTCTTCATCATTTGTGGATTGTGATAGCGTCAGCCAAATCTCGATGGCTTCTTGAACGTTATCCTGCTTCTTATATATCCGTGCAAGCGCCTTTTTTGCGTCCTGTTCATGACGACCAGTTGTCTTTTCATATAGTAAAGCCGCATGATCCTCTTCACCAACAGCTTCCCACCATCGAGCAGACTGGTATTGTTCACCAGCTGTTAAGGACTTTCCTTCCACATCAAGAAGGAGATTAGACAAACGAGTATATAGCGTGATTAAAGATAAGATATCTTCTTCATTGTGTTTCATCACGCCTGCGATCAGCTCTGGATCTGGATCTTTTACAAACTCGAAATAAAGCATAGGAGCTAAATAGCCTGGAATATCTTCTTCCCGTTCAAAACCTAGCTGCTGTTCTTCTACGTTCGCGAGTCTAACAGACTCCATATCATTTTTCCAGAATCGCCTCGCTCCGTGCAACAGATCGAAATGACCAAATTGCGGTAACTTCGGGACTTGTTCACGAATAAGCGTATGACGTGTTTTCACCTGTGGCCAATCAAACGCTTTGCCATTGTAGGTAACTAGGTTCTTCAATTCTTTTACATCTTCTAAAAAAGCTTGATACATCGGAACTTCTGCACCTGGGCCAGGCAAGAAATACTGATTTACAGAAATTCCTTCTTCTGTATACTGGCTATATCCAAGTAGAAAGATAGTATTTCCAACCCCACCTCCTAAGCCAGTTGTTTCTGTATCAAAAAACAATAAATCGGATGGCTGAAGGTGTTTTGAGGAGAGTGGATGTGCACGATAGTGACGATTCCAGCGTTCGACAACTTGCTCAAGTTCTTGGAAAGTGTAACGTCCATGCTGATAGGAAGTTGGATACTGTTTTTTTCTCACTAGCGCATATTCTCCGTCAAAGAAAAACGGGTGAGCATCTAAATCACGCCACTTGTTCAAATGAGGCACTTCGTGAATCGGCTGCTCTACTTTCGCTTCCACTTCTTCTCCTTCGTTCAAGTTCATATGCTTTTTCATTCGATTTAATTTAGCTTTCAGTGACATCAGAATGTTCACCTCTTAAATATTCAAGTAAATAGATGGCTGTTTGCTTACTATTCTCACCCGTTTCACCGGAAACGCCCACACACGAAGGACAGCCACTTTCACATTCACAATTAACAACAATGGATTCGGCTTCTTCTAATATAACCCCTAGCTCTTTGTAAACTCGCTCCGATAGCCCAATGCCCCCAGGGTAGCGATCATAGAAGAAAACGGTAGGCTTGTTTGAATGGACAGCTTTGATTTGTGGTGTCACATGGAGGTCCGATACATCGCACATGACAAACAGCGGAGCAACGTTACGAAGAACGTTACCAAGCCCTAACAATCCTTCCTCTAAGCGATTTTCTCCCATTGTTTGAACAAAGCTTTCAGGAAAGTCGAACCAGCAAGCATTCGTGTGAAGCTCTTCTTCTGGTAAGTGAATCGGACCTGATCCAATATTTTCGTGAGTTTCAAATTTAATTTTCTTAAAAATAGTTGCCATAGCATTTACCATAACTTCTCCATACGTTGCTGTGGTGTGTGGGAGCGGTTCATGCTTGTCTTCTTCTAGAACCTTCAGTTGAACAGCAAGATTAGCATCCGTATAGTAATCTACATCAACTTCCCTTACCCAAGCTTTTTTCTCGTCATAGTCAAGAAGCTCCACTTGATATTGCACACCCTGGTGAAGGTAAATCGCTTCTTCATGAAGAAGCGTCATGGCACTAAATCTGTCCATTTCTCCAATGACTTTTACATTAGCAGCCGTTGTTTGATCAATAATAACGACATTTTCCTGCGAAGCAGAACGAAGGCTTACGTTGTGAGCCGGGAATGCATCGTTCATCCAGAACCAGCGATTTGCCCGATGATGAAGCAGCTGTTCGTCTGTTAAAAACTCAAGAACATCCTCGATGTCTTCCCCACCAAACGTATCCCCTTGTTGAAATGGAAGCTCATACGCTGCACATTTAACATGATCTACAAGAATAATTAAGTTATTGGGGTTCACTCGCGCCTCTTCTGGGTTCCGTTCAAAAAAGTAATCCGGATGTGTAATCATATATTGATCAAGCGGACTAGAACTAGCGACGACAAATACAACAGACTCATCTTGACGGCGACCTGCACGTCCAGCCTGCTGCCACGTGCTCGCAATGGTGCCTGGATAGCCTGTCAGCACGCACGCTTGAAGCTGTCCAATGTCCACACCAAGTTCGAGGGCGTTCGTGCTTACCACGCCTTTAATGTCTCCATTTCGAAGTCCTCTTTCAATTTCCCTTCGCTGCTTCGGTAAATAACCACCCCGATATCCCATAATGGAACGGGGTCCTAATTCACGCTGTTCTAGCTGCTGTAAGTATGTGAGAAGGATCTCAACCCGAACACGACTACGCGCGAAAACAATTGTTTGAATGTTGTTTTTTAATAGTTCCGCCGCTAAGTTTCGTGCTTCAAGCGTAGCCGATCGTCTAATATTCAAGGCTTGATTTACAACAGGGGGATTATAAAGAACAAAATGCTTTCGTCCAGTAGGAGCCCCATTGTTATTAATTAACGTAATTCCTTCACCAGTAAGCTCCTCTGCAAGCTCTTTTGGATTCGCAATCGTAGCCGAAGTACAAATAAATATGGGATTACTTCCGTAGAATTGACAAATCCTTTTCAATCTTCGAATCACATTGGCTACGTGACTCCCGAAAACACCACGATACGTATGTAGCTCATCGATGACAATCACTTTAAGGTTCTCAAAAAGAGAAACCCACTTCGTATGGTGTGGGAGAATAGCAGAATGCAGCATATCTGGATTCGTCATCACAATGTGCCCTGCTTTTCGAACGATTTGTCTAATGGTTGGAGAAGTGTCCCCATCATACGTATACCCTTTTAAATCCACTTCCATTTCATCAATCAATTCATTTATTTCACTTTTTTGATCTTGCGCAAGGGCTTTTGTTGGAAATAAATACAGTGCCCGACTTGACGGATCCTTCAAGATCGTATCCAAAACAGGCAAGTTATAGCACAAAGTTTTCCCAGAGGCGGTTGGTGTAACAGCGACAAAACTGTTCCCCTTTGAAGCTTCTTCATATGCTGTAGCCTGATGAGTATATAGCTGCTGCACTCCTCTATCTTCAAGTGCTTTCTTTAACTCAGGCTGCAATTCTGCAGGATATGGCGCTGTTTTAGCTTCTTTCGGTTCAATCGTTTTCCAATTAACAATATTGGATCGATACTTTTCCTCCTGCTGAAACATCTCCAGTAGCTGGGGCAGTTTCTTTTTTCTTTCCATCCGATCACCTCAAAAATTATTCTATTTCTATTGTAGCGAATATGCGTTCGAATGGATACCGTTTTGATTTGAAAGTAAAGCTTTTCCATTACCTACTAACTAATAATCGAAAACCTTCGTCAATGCTATTACAATCGAGCTCATTTCTTTCTTTAAGAGAACACGCTTTTCTCTTAAGGTACACGTATTCATCTTCAAAATAGAAACATATCAAATCAGGGTGCAATAGAAGCTTTCTATCGAGAATTTATCATCACCATACTTTTTCTCGTCCGACAACTTTACTAGTGACAAAGAAGCTACCATGGTCTCACAACCTGGGTAGCTTCTTTGTTTAATTATCCAATTCTTTTATTACCTTCTCTACATTCGTCTCAGGAAGCGAACAACTAAAATTCTCACAAACATAGATCGTTGTCGTATCTGTCTTTTCAAATTCAGCTACAAATGGAGCTGCTTCTTTTAACAAGGTAGGATCTTCAGTACTAATCACTGTAAGTTCAGGGAAAAAGTTCTGCTGTAAAAACTCTGCAATCTTTTCTTTGCTTGTATCACCATTTTTCCCAACAATAACAACTTCTTTTGGAGAGGATAAAGTATAAAGCTTACTCATTAAGAAATAAGCGTGTCCACTGGAATACGAAGATACATCACCTGAAAAAGCGGTAAACATCTTGTTAGCCCACACATCATACTTTGCCTCCCCCGTTAACTTCGACAAACGAAGCAGTTGAAGAACAGCTACACTATTTCCAGACGGTAGCGCCCCATCATGCACATCCTTAGGTCGTGCAATTAATTCATCTGCATCATGGCCGTAAAGATAGAAACCTCCAGCGCTATCGTCCCAGAATAAATCGTGCATCTCATCTGACAGTTTTTTCGCTTTGACGAGGTATTCTGACTTAAACGTAGCTTCATACAATTCGTTTAATGCCCATAATCCATAAGCATAATCATCATGGTATGCTTTAAATTTCACTTCACCATCGCGGTAACGAGCCATTAATCTACCGTCTATGACGAGATTTTCTTCGATGAATCTGAATGATTGCTCAGCAGTTTGTGTGTAGGTATGTTGAGCGAACACCCTTCCTGCCTTAGCGAAAGCTGCAATCATAAGCATATTCCAGCTTGTAAGGATCTTATCATCCTTATAGGGGTGAATCCGTTTTTCACGAACCTCATACAGCTTCTTTCTAGCCTCTTTTAACTGCTTATTAACATCTTTTTCTGTCATGCTAAATGATTTAGCAACCTTTGAAAGATCGGTTTGAATCAAGTTAGGAATGTTTTTCCCTTCAAAGTTCCCTTTTGACGTGATGTCATAAGCTTTGCAATATAGGGAGCCTAGCTTATCGCCAAGGATGTCGTGGACCTCACTCTCTGTCCAAACATAAAACTTCCCCTCTTCTCCTTCTGAGTCAGCGTCTTCAGCGGAATAAAAGCCACCTTGCTCACTAGTCATATCTCGCGTCACATACTCGAGAACATCACAAGCGACTTTCTTATAGTGTTCTTCTCCCGTTACTTGATAAGCTTCCGTGTAGGTAAGGGCAAGCATGGCGTTATCATACAACATCTTCTCAAAGTGAGGCACTAGCCATTCCTGATCTACCGCATATCTTGCGAAGCCATAGCCAACATGATCATAGATCCCGCCCTTTGCCATCGCGTCAAGCGTTCGTGTAACCATTGTTAATGCGAGATCATTATCGTATTGTCGATAATATCTAAGTAAATACATCAGCATATGAGGTGATGGGAATTTTGGAGACTGACCAAAACCACCAAAGATGGTATCAAAGGAATTTTGCATCTGCTCAAAAGCTTTATGTAAAGGTTCCTCTGTTAATTCCCCACCTTCTGCATTCATCCGCTCTTGCAAGGAGGCTGTAATTTTCTCCCCGATTCCTGTAATTCGATCAGGGTTTTCCTTATATTGCTGATAAAGCTGCATAATAGCATCTTTAAACCCAGGAATATTGTATCTGCTTTCTTTCGGGAAGTACGTTCCTGCGTAGAATGGTTTTTGATCAGAAGTTAGAAAAACGTTCAATGGCCACCCACCCTGACCCGTTAATCCCTGACAAACTTTCATATATATTGAATCAATATCTGGACGCTCTTCGCGATCGACCTTAATCGCTACAAATCGATCGTTTAAAAGCTTTGCTGTTTCCTCATCCTCAAAGCTTTCTCTTTCCATTACATGACACCAATGGCAGGTCGAATACCCGATCGAAACGAGAACAGGCTTATCCTCCCGCTTCGCTTTTTCAAACGCTTCTTCTCCCCATGGATACCAGTCTACTGGATTGTGAGCATGCTGAATCAAATAGGGCGATTTTTCATGAATTAACTTATTTTCGTATGGCTGATTGGCTTGATTTTTCACGTTACACCCTCCGTCTCTTGGTTTATCTATCTTCAGTGTATCAAAATGTGCTACATAATCCTAAAAACAAAAATAAGCGGGATTACCGCTTATCATATGTCTGATCAATATATTTTTGCTCTTCTTCTGTTGTCATTAATCTTTTTGCTTTTCCAATTGTTCCCCCATTTAGATCCCATATGTAATTATGAACTTCTACCGCATTAGAAAAATCTCCCTCGTCCCATTCTTCTAATGTTTCAACGTAAAAATCTTGATATTTGTATTCTTCATTCGTACCTTGTACTTTCTCTAATACTTCTAACATATTATCGATGCGTTCTTCTGAAATTTGATAGATTCCCCATTTATCTTTAGCAACCACTTTTTGATGAGTCATGCCGTGAATGTAATCCTGAAATTTGCTTTCCTTTGGTATGCCTTCAGCGCTAATCGGTTCTTCATTGTCACTTACATAGCGCGCAGGGTCAACAGATGATCCAGTCGCTTCATCAACGGTATCCGCTTCATTCGTTGTTTCTTTTAAATCCCAACCTAAATCAGAAATAAACCAGTAAGTGAATCCAAATATGAAGACCAAAATAGTAGAAATGGAAATGATTAATGTTTTTGTAGATGGCATTGACTGTTCCAACTCCTTAAACAAATCGATCCCTCTCAAATCGGGAAGGGATTGTTTAGATTTAACGTTCCGCAAGTCCAAAAAGGACATTTATACCTATTTTTACATACATTTCTAAAAATACAAGGTTAATAAACTATTTTCTGAAAATTTATTCAAAACTTGAATATTTGCATGTTTTATTAGGCTAATGGATAAGCATGTCCAGCTCTTTCGACATAAAGTATTGAGAGACAGGAGGTGTTAAAATGGGAAATCGCCGTAATGCAAGTAACCCTAGAACATATGTTAAACGAAACAACCAAACAGAAGGTGAAGCAACTGGTCGTAGATCTAGAGGATGTGGGTCAAGAGATAGTGACACAAGAGGTCGCCAAACTGGTCCGAGCTGTTCTAGATACTGCTCTAACGTTTGTCGTCGTTTATTTCCTTTAGACTTCACACGATGCTTCAATGACTGTGTATCCTGTCAGGAAGAAGTTCTCTTTGAAACGGACCACGAATTTTACGAAGATTAAGAGATGACGTTGAAAAGGACAATCCTATTTAATAGGCATTGTCCTTTTTAGCTTATTTCACTATTTTCTCCTCTGATTAGCTACGCCTTATCCTGGAATTAACTGACGATTAATGGACCAATCAAACTGATCTGTCTTTAACCATTTTGTAAGAGCTTCGATATCCTCGGAGAAAACACGATCTTCCTTGATGGAAGGGACAACTAATCGACCTTCTTCATAAAGCTTCTGAGCTGATACAGAAGCTAACGAGATTCCGCGAATTTCTAATGCTTGCATCCCGCAAATCATTTCAATGCCGACTACCTTTTGGGCATTCAATATAATTTGATAAGCATGACGAGCCCCTATTGTCCCCATACTTACGTGGTCTTCCTGATTTGCTGAAGATGGAATGCTATCAACACTTGCTGGGTGTGCTAACGTTTTATTTTCTGATACAAGAGAAGCAGCCGCATATTGCATGATCATGGCGCCAGACTGCAAACCAGGGTCCGGACTTAGAAATGCTGGGAGATCATTTAGCTGAGGATTAACGAGCCTCTCCACTCGTCGTTCCGAAATATTAGCCATTTCGGCTACAGCTATTTTTAAGAAGTCCATCGCAATTGCAATGGGCTGACCGTGAAAATTCCCTCCGGACACAACCGTTTGTCCATCCTCTAAGATGAGTGGATTATCTGTTGCAGCATTCATTTCGATTTCAAGTTTTTCTTTAATATACGCTAAGCTTTGTCTAGAAGCTCCATGTACTTGCGGGATACAGCGCAGCGAGTAAGCATCCTGTACTCGTTTCTCTCCTTGATGTGTCACGAGTTTGCTATCGTTTGTGAGCGTTCGTATTCGCTCTGCAACTTCCATTTGTTCTGGATACCCACGCGCTTCATGTATCGCTGGATGGAAGGCATCTACTATACCTTCAAGCGCTTCAAACGTCATTGCTCCAATCCAATCACACTGATTTATTAAGCGCTCTGCTTCAATATAGTTAATGACTCCCATCGCCGTCATCGCCTGTGTACCGTTAATTAGTGCAAGCCCCTCTTTTGCCTTTAAGGAAAGAGCAGGAAAAGAGAGAGCATCATACACACTTTTTGTAGGAACGATGCTGCCCTTATAGTGCACTTTTCCTTCCCCTACCAGAACTAGCGCAAGGTGAGATAGGGGTGCTAGATCCCCGGAAGCACCAAGAGAACCTTGACTTGGTATAACTGGAATGATATTTTCATTCGCAAGATGGCAAAGGCCCTCCACAATACAAGGACGCACGCCAGAATATCCTTTGAGTAAAGCGTTCAATCTTAATACAACCATTGCTTTACTCACTGATTCTGGGAAGTATTCACCTATCCCGCACGCATGAGAACGAATGAGATGGAGCTGAAGTGTATCAACATCTTTATCCTGTATACGAACATCGCTAAATTTACCGAAGCCTGTATTGATCCCATATACAGTCTTTCCACTAGCGACAATCCGTTCTACAGCCTCTCTGCTCCGCTTCACTTTATTCATGCTGACTGGATCAATCGTAATCTGTTCTCCACCATAAATAAGTTGTTTCATTTCGATTAATGTTAAATTAGTTCCGTTTAATTGAATCATGTCGATCCCCTTCTTTCAGTAATTTGATCGCCATAAAAAAAGAGACGACAATGGAACAGACTGTTCCATTGCCGCCTCCTCATCGCTAATGACTTTAGGCAGCTTTTAACCTATATGATTTATTCCTAGTCCAAACGTTTCATGTTCAAGACCTTTCACCGGAGCACCAATTGTTCCATAGAAAGCTACCGCAAGCCACTCACCTTCGTCATAATGCTCATAAGGAGAGCCGCGTACTATTGCAAAACGCAAGCCTACAGTCCTCATCATGTCACCTGCTCCAATTTGCCCCCGCATGACCCCTTCTAATGCTTCTAAGATGGCGTGATACAACGCATGCGTTTCTCGATAGAGGTCTTCCGAAATAATATTATTCCTTTTTGCGGATGTTTCGACAGCTGATATTACTTTTTGCATGCTCATAGATCCTGACTTTCCCTGACAGTAATCAACATCTTTTAGCTGAGCTAAAAATGGTTCTAACTCTTCAGGAGTTAAAGAAGCTACAAGCATCGCTAATTTTCCAATCAAAATTTTTTGTGCCAATACTCTCACCTGTCTATCATTCTACTATTCACTAATATCTCACTTAATTGTAAGCGCTACCAACACGTGCGGTCAAGATGATTTAGTTTGGATCATATTCCTTATCTTCTGCAAACGCCTGTTAAAAATGAGAGCATCGTATGAACGGCGCTTTTCACCCCCATCTCCCCTACATCTTTTCTGGGATCAAGGCACACAATGTCCATTGCTTTTACTTTCGAATGCTCACCAGCTAACTGAACAGCCTCAAACAGCTCTTCCGTACTCATACCACCAGGCGTTGCTGCTGGTGCTGCCGGGTTATAAGCGATATCAAGGACGTCCATATCAACCGTTAAATAAATCGTATCAACCACTTTTTCTAATTGAGCTAAGGCATCCGTCACAATGTGGCGAATCCCGTTTTTTCTTACCTTCTTCATCGTAGTGTAGTGAACGCCGTGTTGATCAGCATAATTCTTCAACTCGTGACTATTAAAAAAACCATGCAATCCGATCGTATGAACATGCTTTCCTTCAACTGTGTGACTTTCTACTAATTGACGAATCGGCGTTCCATTTGCTGGACCGATATGTGCTAAATCACGTAAATCAAAGTGCGTATCCAATTGTAAAATGCCAATCGTTTCGTTGTTATGAACTTGCTTCCAGCCTTTAATTAACATAGCAGTAATCGAATGATCCCCACCCATCATTAACGGTATAGTATGTGGATGGTGTTCTCTCATAGCTACCATCGCTTGCTGAATTTGCTGGTGTGTGTACCTGATATCCGTCACATGCTGCTTGACATCTCCAAGGTCTATTGCTTTTATACGAGCTAGATCAACCTCTTCGTCAAGGTTATAAGTGCCAAATGCCCGCCAAGCTCTTCGCATGGCATCAGGATTTTCACTAGCAGCAGACGTACTAATAGACGATTTAGATAAAGGTACCCCGAGAATGGTAACGTCATATTCCTCCCAGTGTGGTTTCCTCTCCCCTATTGTCTCAATCCATTCATGGACTTTTAGATCAACTCGTTTATCTGTTTGCTTAGACCAAATCATACTAGGGCGATTTAACATTGGGTATGGATAATCGTTCATTGCAGGTAGCCTCCTACTACGAGTGGCACTCCCCCTTTAATGACGGTATCGACATGATTCATTCCATATTGATAGGAGAGAGTTAGATAATTCGGAACATCAAATATTGTGAAATCTGCTTTTTTTCCAAACTCAAGACTTCCAGCCACATCTGCACAACCAATTGCATGGGCTGCATTGATTGTAGTCGCAGTCAACACTTCTTCAGGTGTCAATCCCATTTTCAAACAGCCTAAGTTCATAATAAATGGGAGAGAAAGTGTGGGAGATGACCCTGGATTCGCATCAGTAGATAACGCAATGGCTATTCCTGCATCAATCATTTTTCTCCCCTCTGCAAAATCAGCCATTAAGAAAAATGCTGTTCCTGGAAGTAATACGCCAATAACTCCAGCGTCTGTCATGTCCTTTATCCCCTGATCCGATGCTCTGAGAAGGTGATCTGCTGAAATGGCCCCAACGGATGCAGCTAGTTCCGCTCCGCCATAAGGTTCAATTTCATCTGCATGAATTTTGGGAATTAGTCCATGAGCTTTACCTGCTTCAAGGATTCGCTTTGATTGATCCGGTGTGAAAACACCCCGTTCACAAAAAACATCATTAAAAGTAGCCAACTTCCGCTTTGCTATTTCAGGGATCATTTCAGTGATCACTTTCGAGACGAATTTTTCAGGATCGCTTTTCTCTGATAAAGGAACAGCATGAGCACCCATAAAGGTTGAAACGATATCTATAGGATGCGACTCATTTAATAGTTTAGCTACCTCTAATTGCTTTATTTCATGATCTAGCGTTAGCCCGTAACCACTTTTGGCCTCAAGTGTTGTCACACCGTGTAACAAAAATTTGTTCAAGCGTTTTTTAGACTGTTCGAAAAGTTCTTCATGACTCGCTTCTTGGGTCGCGCGAGTTGTTGCATGAATCCCCCCGCCTGCTTCCATGATTTCCATATACGTCTTCCCATGTAATCGCATCGCATATTCATTTTCTCTCGTCCCTGCATGAACTAAATGCGTATGAGGGTCTATCAGTCCTGGCGTTACCACTTTCCCTGTTGCATCGATGATCTCTGACGCATGAATAGAATCTTGATACTTATTAACTATGTCGGCGCTTGGTCCTACTTCAATAATAATTCCATTTTCCATATAAACCGCACCATCTTCAATCATTCCAATTTGCGACATTTCTTCTTTTCTAGCAGGATGATTGGAATAACCTTCCATCGTAATTAGCTGGGCCGCATTCTTTATTAATAGTCGCTTTGTCATTACCATCCACCTCCTATTTCTTTCGTAGCATCGGGACTTGAATACCTTTCTCTTCTGCTGTTTTCCTTGCTAGTTCATACCCCGCGTCAACGTGTCGAATGACACCCATACCAGGATCAGTTGTTAACACACGTTCAAGACGTTTTTCCGCTTCTTTTGTGCCATCTGCTACAATGACCATCCCTGCATGGAGAGAATATCCCATTCCAACACCGCCACCGTGGTGAACGCTGACCCAACTTGCTCCACCTACACTATTAATCATGGCATTCAAAATGGGCCAGTCGGCTACAGCATCGCTTCCATCTTTCATGGCTTCTGTTTCTCGATTTGGTGAAGCTACAGAGCCAGAGTCAAGATGATCACGTCCAATCACAATTGGTGCACTCAATTCTCCGCTCGCTACCATATCATTTATAATTTTTCCGAATTTAGCTCGTTCTCCATAGCCGAGCCAACAAATACGTGAGGGAAGTCCCTGGAAACTAATTTTCTTCCTTGCCATTCGAATCCAATTGCACAAGTGTTCATTATGACTAAACTCTTTTAAAATCACTTCATCTGTTTTATAAATATCTTCTGGATTTCCCGACAAAGCTACCCAGCGAAATGGACCCTTTCCTTCACAAAATTGCGGGCGAATATAAGCCGGTACAAAACCTGGAAAATCGAATGCATTTTGAATCCCTTCGTCTTTTGCCACTTGACGAATGTTATTTCCATAATCAAAGGTGATGGCTCCGAGTTTTTGCATATCAAGCATAGCTTGAACGTGTGTAGCGATACTTTTCTTTGCCAGCTTATTATATTGGACTGGATTTTCTATCCTTAACTTATTCGCTTCTATTAGATCTAATTTCACTGGAATATATCCATTAAGGGGATCATGTGCCGAAGTCTGATCTGTTAGAATATCTGGAATAAAACCCTTTTCGATCATTTTAGGTAACATCTCTGCTGCATTACCAAGTAAACCAATCGAAAGCGCTTCTCCTTTGTCACTTGCATTCTTCGCCATTTCAATCGCTTTAGCAAGACTATTAGTAGAAGTATCAAGATAGTTTGTTTCAATTCTCCGCTCCATTCGCTTTGAATCCATTTCTATCGCAATACAAACGCCACCATTAAGAGTTACAGCTAGCGGTTGAGCAGCCCCCATCCCGCCTAAGCCAGCTGTTAGGGTAATCGTATTCTTTAAAGTTCCATTGAAATGCTGTTTGGCGCATTCACCAAACGTCTCATATGTCCCCTGTACAATTCCCTGACTTCCAATGTAGATCCAGCTGCCAGCCGTCATCTGGCCATACATCATTAACCCTTTTCGATCAAGCTCATGAAAGTGCTCCCAATTGGCCCATGCCGGAACTAAATTAGAGTTAGCAATTAATACCTTCGGAGCATCTTTATGAGTTCTGAAAACAGCAACCGGCTTTCCAGACTGTATTAACAACGTTTCATCATTTTCCAACACTTTTAACGAATTCACGATCGCCTCATAACAATCCCAGTTACGTGCCGCTTTTCCTATTCCTCCATATACAACAAGTTCATCTGGATTTTCTGCCACATCAGAATGTAGATTATTACTAAGCATCCGTAAAGCTGCCTCCTGAACCCAGCCTTTTGTATGAAGCTCTGTGCCTCTATACTGCGTCACTCTCTTTGATTTGATATCCGACATACTCCCCATCCTTTCGAAATGCGTTCATATTGAAATCGTAGCATGACAATCACTATGGAAATAGATGACCAATTTTCGAATAATAGCACATTATTTATAAAAAACGATATCAGTTTAAGCTGCTATCAAAACGAATAGTAATTATTTTATAAAGAGTAATTAAGCTATTTCCATCACATGATTAAAAGTAACCCGAGTCGGGTAAGTTTCATGAATGTAGGGAACCATCTGTTTAAGAACGTCTATGAAAATAGAAAAAGCGATATTTTATATCGGTTTTATTAGTATTCTGTTATCTAAGAAATTCCGTGTTATGTATGACGTAATATTGGGAAGAGTATAGGTGGTTGCTTTATTAAAGTTTAGAATCAAAAAGGAGTGGAGAACATGAATAACAGTCAATTTGACAAAACCAAGAACGGAAAAGGATTTATCGCAGCGTTAGACCAAAGTGGTGGTAGTACTCCTAAGGCGCTCGCAGAATATGGCGTTCCTGAAGATTCCTACTCTAACGAAGATGAAATGTTTGACCGAGTACATCAGATGCGTACAAGAATTATTACTTCACCCGCTTTTAGTGGAGACCAAATTCTAGGCGCTATCTTATTCGAACAAACAATGGACCGCGAAATCGAAGGAAAGTATACAGCAGACTTTCTTGCAGACAAAGGGATCGTTCCTTTCCTAAAAGTGGATAAAGGACTAGCAGATCAAGAGAATGGCGTACAGCTTATGAAACCAATTCATGATTTAGATGAGACGCTAGGTCGTGCATCTGAGCGAAAGATTTTTGGAACTAAAATGCGCTCTGTCATCCATGAGCCTAATCCAAGTGGCATTAAAGCAGTCGTAGATCAGCAGTTTGAAATCGCCAAACGAATTTTAGCGACTGATATTATGCCAATTATTGAACCAGAAGTTAATATTCATAGTGAAAGCAAAGAGAAATCTGAAGAGATTTTGCGAGATGAAATTTTGAAGCAACTCAATGATTTATCTGAAGATCAAAATGTCATGCTAAAGCTTTCAATTCCAACGCGAGCAAATGCTTACAAAGAATTGATTGAACATCCACGCGTTCTTCGCGTTGTAGCACTTTCAGGCGGCTATTCTCGTGATGAAGCCAATGAAAAACTGAAAGAAAATGATGGTCTGATTGCAAGCTTTTCGAGAGCATTAGCAGCTGATTTAAATGCGAATCAGTCTGATGCAGAATTTAATGAAGCGTTGCAAAGTGCGGTTGATTCCATTTATGATGCTTCAGTTAATAAAAAATAGTAACAAGAAGATATAGTAGTGTATTTCTTTTATCAATATGAAACGGGTGCGAATACGAGAATGTATTCGCACCCGTTTGTTATGTGGAGAATTTCTTGACTTTCGGTTCATTCGACTGAAACCGTCGATACTCTCCTGGAGTTTGCCCTGCGACTTCTTTAAAAACTCGACTAAAATAGTTCGGGCTCTTAAATCCTGATTCACGCGCAATGAATTGAATAGTTTCTTGTGTAGTCATGAGCAACTCTTTTGCTTTTTGAATACGGGTATACGTTAATATTTCACGAAACGACCGTCCATATTTTTGTGTTAATGTATGGCTTAGGTAAGCTGGATTGCGAAGGACATGATTAGCTACTTCTTCTAATGATAGATTAGGATCATTGGAATGATCATCAATGTAAGCGAGCGTTTCCTCAATGATATTTCTTTTTAAAGGTGGGTTATCGGCTAATTGATGAAGAAGTTGTGTGATGAATAATATTAAGTCCTGTACAATTCGGTAGAGTACAGAACTATATAATATCGATTCAAACACTTCTTTATACAAAGTTTCATTACGGACATCCGTCAACCCTTTTCGAACCATAAATCTTCGAATTTGAGCAAGAATGCTTGTTAAACGTGTTCGAAGCAATCCTGGGTCTGGATATGGAGGTTCCATTCCATAAAATTGCTCATACATCCACTTTTTCATTTCATCTACACAAGATTCATCAAGCATGAAAACCCACTTCCGCTGTTCTGTAATCGTCAAAAATGGATCTATCTCCTCCCAGGCTTCATCTTGATCAGCACGAAGAATTTGTTGGTAGCCAGTGAAGAACACCATTTCCATAACTTTCTTTAACTTCATATAAATTTGGTGTAGTGACAGATCTGACTTCCCATGATGCACCGCTATTACGAGGGACGATTCATTCAACTGCTCCCACTCCCGTAAGAAGCGCTGTGCCTGACTATTTGAATCTGGAATGGCATTCTCAAATACAACCACGATTCGATCACTGGTTGAAAAGACAAGGGGCTTGTTATAAAAATCAAATTGATCTATAAACTGACGCAACTCCTCAAGATAATCGCTTTTTTCTAACTTCATTAAATATACTGGAAAGTGATGGTTTACTTGATCATCAATAAACAATGATTTATACCAAACTCTTTCGTATGCCTCTCCTCCTAACAGTGTCTTATTTACCGCTTTAGCATTACGAAAGGCTTTTTGCAGAGATGTTTTCACCTCTAGGGGAGAAAGCGGTTTCACGATTAAGTCTATTGCACCGATTTCAATCGCTTCTTTTGCCCGTTCAAACGTTGGTTCTGCCGTCACAGCAATAACTTCACCTGCATACCGGTTAATAAAAGTTTTCATAAGACCCCACTTCCCCCTGGGGATCATATCTAATTCAATGAAAACCACATCTGGTAATTCCCTTTCTAACATAGTCATCACTTCTGTTAGATGGTTCGCAGTTATGAATAAGGAAATAGGAAAGGAATACTTTGAAATTAACCATTCTAATCCGCTCAGTTCTCGTGAATCACGGTCTGAAATTAATAGTTTGTACATAGATCTTTCTCACCTACTTTTTACTTACCATTTCGTTTAATCTACCTTACATCATCAGCGGATTATCCTTTGTTAAAAAATTCACTTATTTCAACTTTCTTTATCATTCATTTTGTCAAAATAATGCACATATCACAATGTTTTTTCATCATTCATATAAACTCTTTTATGACAAAACAAAAAAGGACATGCTAGTCATTTAGCAATCCTTCTTATTCTTCATTATAAGTTTAAGACTTCTTCATTCACCTTTACCAAGTACAGCAGTAACACCCCATACTTTATCGTATGCTCCGTAGCCATTTAACCCAATATCGAGGTCATGGAAATAGCGATGTAGCATTTGCACATCCTTTTGACTTGCATGCTCAACGTAACGAAGCGCGATGGATTTGATCTCCTGAAGGTCTCTTTCAAGATCCTTGTCCTCATTGTTTGCATAGAAATTTATATAAGAAACGATTTCAATAGCTTTATCGGTTTGATCATTTATATTCAAATTTGATATTTCTCCAAATCCTGTTGTCTGATTGTAATAGGCATGATTCGCTGCAATAAATGCATTCACGTTTTCCAAATCTGTCTTTTCAGGAAGAAGAGAGGCAATATCCTTCATTTCTTCCTTCGAATAAACTTGTCTATCCTCCAAAACCGACGATACAAGTTCCTTACTTGAAGTTTGCACATTTTCGTTTATGGAAAATAGGGCATAAATGGTAAGGGCCAAGCTACCTAGTGTCGCTAGACCAAGTATGATGAATCTTAGTCTGGTATTCATCAAGACATAGCCTCCCTTATTATGATGAAACTGATCTTTAACGCAACAAAAGCGATATCTCATAAGCTAATCGATATCGCTTTTGGCTATACGGCATGAGTGGAATGGTTCATCTTATTGATCTCCTAAAGTAACGGTGACACCAAAGGTATCTTCGTGGTCGTAGTTGTTCAGCGCTTTATCAAGATCATGAAAATACCTATGAATTTCTCGAACCTCTGACGTCGTAATCTCTATACTAGCAAGAGCCTTAATCGCCATTAAGTCCTTCTTAAGATCGTCATGATCTACACCAATTTCTAAAAACACATTAATATAAGCTACAGCAGCATCCGCTTGAACTTGTTGGGCTTCTATGTCCATCGGACGATCAATCATGCCATAGCCTGTTGTTCGATTGTAAAAAGCATGAAAATCTCCGACAAACTCTTCCACTTGTTTATATTCGGCCGGGAATGATGCAGCAGATACCACTTGATCATTCGCTTTCACTTTTGTACCATTCACTTCGGTATGCAGTGAGAAAATATAAATATAGAGAGCCGCAAATGTAGCAGCGACGAGGAGACTGAGTATGGAAAACATCACCTTAACCTGATCCATTTCATCTTCCCCCATTCGGATTTCTCTCTACTCTATTACAATTCCTTATTTCGCAAATCCGAATATATTTTTAATTTTCGTTACGCCCCATTTAGGATCATGTGATCTACTTTCATCACGGAAGCGATCCTGCACCACCGCCATCAGTCTTTCTTCTCGAGCTGACATATGATCTTCAGCAATTTTTCTTTCTTTTGTCACCTCAAATTGATAAAACTCACGCTCATCGACTGAAATATCAGCAAGATTATCGATTTTTTTACCGATAGAATTGAGTTCCATTTGATTAATAGTTGCATGAGCATCTGATGCAGTCGCTATTTCTTCATGAACAATTTCATGAACCTGATGGACAATATCCTTCTCCAACCGTTTAACCGTTTCATCGATTTTCAGTAGTTTCTTCACTTCATCAGATTCAACAAAGGAGACAATTTTTGAGAGAGATGATTGAATATCAGTCTGATCAGCAGGATTGTTAATCGGTTCAGGAGTATTTTCAATTCCTTTTCCTTGTTGATCCAATGCATTAATAATGACCTCATCTTCGGCATGGCTTTCCTTCATATTTTTAATTAATTGAAGCACTTCAATATCGCCAATTGTATACGTCCGAGCGTTGTTTTCATCACGTGGTATAGTTAAAAACGGAGCAAATTGCTCTTCCCATAATTTCAGTGTATGACGAGACACGTTCAACATGGAAGCCACCCTGGAAATCATCAAAGTATTATTCATCTTCATCATTCCTCCCCGTTGATTTTATAATGAGTTATTCCATACCTCTACACCAGTTTTCCTGCCAGATGACAAAGGTTCTTATCAACAGACAGAGACTCTTAAATATAGCGCTAATCTACCAAACCCTCCCCGTTTGTTGTAATGTTTTGAAACGGTTTAACAGCATTGGACGAATCATGACACCATTTTTCCTTCAGAGAAAGATATCGACATTAAGTTTGTTTTGTTAGTTGCTTAAATTCGTTGTATATGATGTAGCAGAATTGACTAGTGGACCTTATCCAAAAGAAAGACGACACTTAAATCCTTAGTGGATCAGGTGTCGTCTTTCATAAATAATAGGTTGATTTTATACTCGTGTAAAAAAGATGAAGGTACTAAGAAACCCTTAGTAGACATTTTAGGCAGAGTTCTGAAGAATATCTTTTATATCATTCAAGTGTCCAATTAATGATAATGCTGGAACAAGAACATATAGGAAACCTTGGAACAGAACTCTCTTCTGTGATTTTTATCTAAGAAGCTCGAATCCTCCCCAGAATATCGCCACCATGATAGGGATGAAGAAGAAGGGGTATTGAGTCTGTTGTTGATTGACCAGATCTTTAAGAAGTTCAACCTTCCATTCCTCACCTTTTTGTGGTTCATAGGTAATTCTATCCTCTTTCAGCCCCAAGACGTTATGAGATTGTAGAACTAGCGTATCCTCTTTTGCTTCTAGCCCTGCGTAACCGAGCGGTGAATATCCCAGCGGATATGCGATTAAATAAGACTAGACAGATGCAATCATTAGAAGGGGGCTATAGACAAGGATACGCCTCACTTTCCTCAAAACTTTTTCATAATCTTTCAACTAAAAGTAAATAGCTTGCGAGTATTTTTATGTCCTATTTTCTTAAACCACAACAAATATGATAGAGCTCCTAAAATACAATTTGAACGATAAATAGCCAATTGGTGTTGGAATTGTATTTATTAGAAATGGGTTCCTAGCTTATCTTCACCTAGATAATCCCTAAAGTTCCACTTTCTTAAATCCACCAGCATAATTCCCAAAAAGCTAACTAGAATAGGAACAAACTCTGCAAAAAAAGGGCCCGTTTATCCAATACTGATGAACGGGCCCTTTTTTTTATTCAATTCAAGCTAATGTTTACTCATACTCATTTTTTATTGACGAATTGATTTTAACTGCTCACTCAAATCTTTTGTCTGAACATATACGGATTGATAAATCGAAAACATTTTTTTATATGCTTTTACATTAGCTTGATTCGGAGTGAAACGTTCTTTCACTTTTATAAAGGAATCACTGCAGGATTCAAGTGTAGAAAACCAGTTACAACCCACAGCTGCTAGCATCGCCGCCCCAAGGGCTGGCCCCTCTTCACTCTCATGCTTTACAACAGTAGCATCAAAAATGTCCGCCTGCATTTGTAGCCAGGAATCATTCTTTGCCCCACCACCAATAGAAACAATTTCTTGAATGTCTTTTCCATTTTCTCTAAAAATAGAAAGTGACTCCTTCAACGAAAAAGTGACCCCTTCTAATACTGCTTTTACAAAATGAGTTCTAGTGTGTGAAGCATCCATTCCGATAAAACTGCCTCGTATGGATGAATCCGCATGCGGCGTTCTCTCTCCGGCCAAATATGGCGTAAAGAGCAATCCATTCGCACCTGCAGGGATATTGTCGATAGAAGAAAGCAATTCATCGAATGGCACTCCTTCGGCAAATTGGTCTCGAAACCAGTTCAGACTCTGACCTGCGGAAAGCGTGACCCCCATTGTATAATAAGCACCCGGCTTACTATGATTAAAAAAGTGAACCTTGCCGTTAAAATCAAGCTGATTGCGATCTTCATATGACAAAATGATGCCAGAAGTTCCAATACTACAGAGTGTTTTACCATTTCTAAGAATCCCAGCTCCAATAGCCCCGCATGCATTGTCAGCACCACCAGCAAAGATTTCTACATTATCCAAGCCTTTCACTAATCCCTTTGTTATATTACCGACTTTGGCAGTAGATTCAATCAACGGTGGGCATAGGGATAGACTGATGTTAGTCTTGGAAGTGACTTCTTCACTCCATTTATGCCCACTAATATCCATCATCAAGGTCCCGGCTGCATCGGAATACTCCATCTGGAGCTCGCCTGTTAAACGATAACGTACATAATCTTTTGGAAGGAGGAAAACCTTAGTTCTAGCGTATAAATCTGGTTCATTCTCTTTCACCCAAAGTAATTTAGGAAGTGTAAATCCTTCGAGCGCAGGGTTATGGGTGATTTCAAGCAACCTCTTTTCCCCCACAAGTTTCTCAATCGTTCGGCATTGTTCAGTAGTTCTTGTATCATTCCAGAGAATGGCCTGCCGAAGAGGCTTATTATCTTGATCCAGTAATACAAGCCCATGCATTTGCCCAGAGAAACTCATTCCTTCAATAATTGCCGAGGAAGGAAGTTGTCGGGTAATCTCCTCCAAAGCATGAAGGGTTTGTTCCACCCAATCGTCAGGGTTTTGCTCGCTGTATCCAGACTTCGGTTGATGAAGCGGATATGTCTTTGATACTTCTGCTTGAACTTGCCCAGTTCGATCTACAGCGATGACTTTGACTGCACTTGTGCCTAGATCGACTCCAATAACATAGCTCATGGTGCTTCCTCCTTTCCCTCAACCATTTACTATAAGTTTCATTCTTTAACTTATACACGAACATTTGAAAAAGCATTTAGTAAATATGAGTTAATCTCACCTTTTAGTTTTTCCATACGTCCTGATTTTGTCTCAATTTCATTAAGTCCTAAAGCATATTTCTCGAGCTTATGAAAGTCCGTCTTTCCTTCGATAATTTCTTTCCCAATACCTTCTGAGAAACTACGATAGCGATCCGAAATAAAATTCTCAAGAATTCGATCCTCTAACATTTGATGAGCCGCCTTTAATCCAATTGCAAAGCTATCCATCCCAGCAATATGGGCGTGGAAAAGATCGTCAGGATCGAAGGAGTTCCGACGAACCTTAGCATCAAAGTTCAAGCCACCTTTTCCAAGTCCATCATTTTTTAATATCTCATACATTGCGAGAGTAGTAGCGTACAAATCCGTTGGGAATTCATCAGTATCCCACCCAAGAAGCGTATCACCTTGATTAGCATCCACAGATCCTAGCATGCCATTTATTCGAGCGGTATGGAGTTCGTGTTCAAACGTGTGACCTGCCAACGTCGCATGATTCGCTTCGATATTGAATTTAAAATGGTTCTGCAAATCATATTTTTGAAGAAATGATAGAGATGTAGCTACATCAAAATCATATTGATGCTTTGATGGTTCTTTTGGTTTCGGTTCAATAAGAAATTGTCCGGTAAAATTAATTTCGTTTGCATAATCAAGCGCCATGTGGAAAAAGCGTGCTAGGTTGTCTAGTTCAAGCTTCATATCTGTGTTAAGCAAAGTTTCATATCCTTCACGTCCACCCCAGAATACATAATTCTCTGCGCCAAGCTCTTTCCCAACTTCCAGTCCTTTCTTCACTTTTGCTGCTGCATAAGCAAACACGTCTGCTTCAGAGGTGGTCGCAGCTCCGTGAGTGAATCGCGGATGGGTGAACATGTTTGCCGTATTCCACAACAGCTTTGTAGAGCTTGTTTTCATGTAGTCTTTTATCATCTTAACGATGGTATCGAGGTTATTATATGACTCTTTAAGTGTTTCTCCTTCAGGAGCTATATCTACGTCATGAAAACAGAAAAATGGCGCATCTAGCTTATCAAACAGTTCAAATGCAGCTTCGACCCTTGCTTTTGCTTGATCCATACCGCTGTATTCACTCCATGGACGTATCATCGTGCCGGCACCAAATGGATCAGCACCATCTGCAGTGAATGTATGCCAGTAAGCAACCGAAAAACGAAGATGTTCTTTCATCGTTTTATGACCAATTTTTTCATTCGGGTTGTAATATTTGAATGCAAACGGGTTTGTGGATTGTGCTCCCTCATACTGAATACGATTAATGTTGTTAAAATAACCCAAAATAATCTCCTCCTCAAATAAAATTAGCTAACCAATGCGTACACTTACCCTACCTGTTACTGGATAAGAACTTCATGATGTAAAGCAGAGAACATGGTGTCACCTACAGTAAAAAAATCCTTTAAACTTATCTAGTTTCTAATGACTTTATGTAACTGCTTTCACCCAAAAGTATAGCACCCCTACATTAGTTTGTCTATTAGATAAACTAAGTTTAAAATTACTAAAGTGAACAATATTAATAATTTAGTCAAATAGATACTAGTTGTAGAGGCAGTTATATCATTAATAGTTGATTTGGAAAAATAAGACTCCATCACTAGTAAGAGATTACTCATCCAATGGTATTTCTCTTTCACGAATGCACTTACAGTCAACTTAATTTTCTGCTTCTACCGATCTTCTTTACTTAAAAAAATGGGGTACGATCCGCCCCCCCTCTGTAAGTCATTTATATTGCTAGCCATATATACTCCTCCAAATATTGCTTCTGCTTGCCTCAACGTTCTTATATTGATCGGATTTCATTATATCCCTCCCCCCAAATTAGGAAGTCGTAAATGCTGCTATATTAACTTAGACGACGATATAACATTCATCTATCCTACTCAAATTCATAGAAAATTCATTTCAAACACTACGATAGCAGTTAACAAATAACGAGGAGTATCAGGCTATTGTGATATACTTTTTTTAGTTTATAGTAATCTAAACACATAAGCTAATAGCTATGTTTTAAGACGGGGGTATAGAAATGACAAATACATTTAATGCTTTTTATAGTACCTTTGAGTGGATTACGAAACTAGCTCTTCTCAATTTGCTTTGGTTACTATTTTCATTAGGAGGAGGGATTCTACTTGGGATCTTCCCTTCTACGCTTGCTATGTTTGCTGTTATTAGACAATGGTTAAAAGGAAATACACAGTTATCAATCAGTAAATCATTCTGGCATTATTATAAAGCAGATTTTTGGAAAGGAAATATTCTAGGAGCAATTTTATATTTCTTGATTGGCTTTATCTGTCTTGATTTGTTTTACATCAAGCAGATACATCCAGTTCAATGGACTTATATTCCTTTGTTCGCTTTTATTCTATTGATTGGACTACTATTCTTATACATTTTCCCTACTTTTGTTCATTTCGAAATTAAGCTGAGCACTGTCTTCAAAAATACTTTCTTTATAATGTTGCTTAGCCCCTTAACTACGATAATGATGGTTATTTGTCTAACGTCTATCTATTTTATAATTAAACTACTACCTGCACTAGCGTTTATCTTCGGAGGAAGTGCAACAGCTTTCATTCTTATGTGGCTATCTCTTCATGCATTTTCTAAAGTAACCAGTAAAAACTCGATTCAACATCTATGAGAACTTACAAACATGCTCCAGTGATTTCTAACATAAATAAAAATAAACCTATAGTTAGTTTATCCACTATACAAACTAAGAAACCTCTGATAAAATGAAAACATTGCAAGCGATTTCATTTGAAGGGAGGAAAGAGTAGATATTCTCTACTCTGTAAAAAAATGGAACTAAGACGGAGCATTTACATTATGTTAATCACCCTTGTTGCAACTTTAGGAGGACTTTTATTCGGTTACGATACGGCAGTAATTTCTGGGGCAGAAGGGTCACTACAGACATACTTCTCAGATCATTTACAGCTTAGCTCGCTGGTTCACGGACTTACTGTATCAAGTGCGTTAATTGGCTGTATCATCGGTGGGGTTTTATCAGGTTACTTTTCCAAAAAGATTGGCAGAAAATATTCTCTTATACTAGCTGCTGTACTCTTTTTACTATCAGCTCTCGGCTCAGCTTATCCCGAATTTTTGTTTTTTGGCTATGGTGAGGAGCCGACTTACTCTTTGTTAATTATGTTTAATCTTTATAGAATCATAGGTGGGATCGGGGTTGGATTAGCCTCAGCTGTTTCTCCAATGTACATTGGAGAAATCGCTCCATCTAATATAAGAGGAACGTTAGTATCTCTTAACCAATTCGCTATTATTTTCGGGATGCTCGTCGTCTATTTCGTTAACTGGGGCATCGCTAAGGGGCACCCCCTAGAATGGATGAATGATATAGGCTGGAGGTATATGTTTGCTTCTGAAGCTATCCCAGCTCTATTATTCTTGTTGCTATTGTTTACGGTGCCTAAGACACCAAGGTACCTCGTATCTATCAATAAAAATGAAGAAGCGTTTGCTATCCTTTCAAAAATTCATGATCAAACGATGGCTAAGGCAACCCTATATGAGATAAAAAATTCATTTGACACGAATAAAGCAAAACTCTTTGCTTTTGGGAAAACCATCGTATTTATAGGTATTTTGCTATCTATTTTCCAACAGTTTGTAGGGATAAATGTCGCTCTCTATTATGCACCACGAATCTTTGAAAGCATGGGAGCAGCACGAGACGCCTCAATGGTTCAGACGATTATCATGGGATTAGTCAATGTGATCTTTACGATTATCGCCATCTTAACGGTTGACAAATGGGGCAGAAAACCCCTTCTCATTGTCGGCTCAATCGGTATGACAATCGGAATGTTCGGCGTAGCTGGAATGGCTTTCTCTGGCATTATCGGTATTGCCACTTTAGTTTTCATTATTATTTATACAGCTTCCTTTATGATGTCCTGGGGACCGATCGTTTGGGTATTAATTTCAGAAATTTTCCCGAACAAAATCCGAGGACAAGCCGTCGCAATCGCAGTTGCTGCTCAATGGGCGGCTAACTACTTAATCTCTTCTACTTATCCTATGATGATGGAAGTAAGCGGTGGTCTTACATACTCTTTTTATGGAATTATGAGTATTCTATCAGCCATTTTTGTTTGGAAGTTTGTTCCTGAAACAAAAGGTAAATCATTAGAAGAATTAGAAATGCTTTTACGAAAAAAAGGTAATAAGGAAAAGAAATTGGCCTAATCTCATGAAAGCTCCTCGCTTCTCGGGGAGCTTGTTCATTGTAATGTTCCCACACTTAGCAAAACAAAAGGACGAAACCTAATCGGTTTCGTCCTTTTGTCAGTATTATTTCTTTTCTTCTAACCATAGAATACTTGTAACTCCTCGGGGATAATATTTACTTCCTGTTATTTCACCAGAGATAATCTGGTCACTCCAGCTCCAAACTGACAATTCTGGATGTGTCAGCCATTTCACATGCGCCGCATCCGCTTTTGCTCCGTTTTCATCAACGTGATGCAATATTTCACGAGCAATAAATTGAGAAAGATACACTTTACTAAGCCAGGAGTTGTTACTAGTAGAGGAAATTTTCCACCCTCCATCTTCAAACTTACACACGCCTTCTTTTAGAACCGTATCAAGATGTGCTTTTAAAACCCTAATGTACTCCCCAAATCTTCCTTCCGGATCAAGAGCTTCTTTACAATTCGTATAATATGGAAAGATTAGCCCTTCAATTGCAGGAATAATTCTAGAATCATTATTCTCCCCAATCACAGCAGGGATATAGCCTGAATCCGTCAAATGACTTGCCATCGTATGAGCACTTTTCTCTGCTTGTTTTCCAGCTAATGTAGCCAGCTCTTTTTCCCTTTGTTCTGAAAAAATCTTTTCTAGCGCGACATAGGCCGCCCACATTTTCCCTCCAAGGTAAATATTATTCCTAGCCTGCCCTAAGGAAACGTCCAAACTATCATACGTCGTAATTTCTGCTCCGCCCATAACACGACTTGAATCCAGCCCCAGCAATCCGTTGCGCTGAACTGGGTCTGGATGGTCGCGATTTAACATACTCTCGAAACAGCTTTTAAAAATAGTTAAGTTTTCTAATAACCATTGTTCGTCATGGGTTTGTTCAATATAAACTGACGCAGTGAGTACCCAGTTAACCAGCTGCTCCCCTGTCATATGAGAGAAACATCCATCAATCCCGTAAACTTCATAAGAAGAGTAGTGTGGACGACTAATCGTATTCGCTACGCCCATATCATGAGTGAAACTGATTCCACCTGGATACAGTTCTTCTTCATTTGGAAAACGAACTTGATCTTCATAACTGAATCTATCAATGAACATATCCAATTCATTCTTCACTGTCCAAGGATTCATTTTCATCTCAAAAAACAACTGATCCACTGTTAAATCAAATGTATTCATCATGCGATATTCGCCTTCATTAACTACCCAGAAAGGCTTCCCTTCATGTTCAAGTAATTGAGTATTTCCATAATAACTACGGACCGCATGGGCCATCATGAACTTCTGATCGTTCGATAAATTTGCTTCACTAATCATCGCATTGCTTTGCAGTGCCCGTTGTTTCAGCTCATCAAAGTTTCCAATGGCGAAGTTTGCTACGCTTTCTATGTTTGAAAAGTATTTTGTGTAGAAATAAGAAGTATCCATACCAGCTGTCACAATTCCACCTCGATAGAAGCAGATGGCAAATTTATACGTCGCTTTTTCCCCTGGTGGAACATCAGCAATAAGCGTACCTACTGGTCCGAGACCAAACGTCCAATTTTCCTCGAAAGGAGTAGTTAGGATATTTTCCATACTAAAGTGCATAGCTGACTTCGTTTCAGCCTTCTTACTTGCTATAGCCGTTATTCTTCCTTCACCGATACCTGCCAATTCTTCTGCCGTATCATCCAATCGCCGCATCGAAGAATAGGGGTCGCTCCCTTCGTATCCAAAAAAGGCTCGACGCTTTCTCTCTCCCTTTGTATTATCAATGGTTAATTCTGCTAGAACTGCTGGGACAAGCGTTCGTTTCAATTCCTCTTCGCTTGCTGTTTCTGGATTCTCTACTGTATGAACCTGTGAATACACCGTAAATGTTAAATCACCTGCTTTCCAGGTATCCGTACATAGTTGAAAATCTCGTTCAACTTGGTCTTTGGGAAAGGAAATAATGATGTTAGGATTGTCTGGGTTAGGATCCGGGTTCTCAATATCATACCGCTTACTCTCATCGTCATTCGCATCAAAGAATGGAAGAGCATCATAATGACCTTCTTGCTTCAGTGATTCCAGTCCAACGTATATGTTCTTCCTCGGTGAACGCCCTAGTTCTAAATCGAGTCCACCACCATTACCCCCATAACCAAATGTAAAACTTGAGAAAGCACCAATCGGTGAATGATGAGCATTAAAAAAATTGTTTTCTGGCATAACTATCCCTCTCTTTTCCTATAATAGGCTATCCTTTAACTGCACTAGATGATATTCCTTCTACAACCTTGTTACTGAAAAAAATAAATGCAATTAAAATCGGTAGCACACTAATGATCAAAGTAGCTCCGATTGCCCCCCAATCCGTCATGTACTGACCAATGAAATTCTGAATACCAACCGTTAACGTCTTGTACTTATCTGAGCTAATAAACGTGTTAACAAATACAAACTCATTCCAGTTATAAATCATATTAATAATTACGGTTGTAGACATAACTGGAATCGTCATTGGCAAAATAATTCTAAAAAACAATCTATGAATAGAACAACCGTCAATAATCGCTGCTTCTTCGATCTCACGGGGCAACGTATAATAGAATCCTAGTAAAATCATCATTGTGATCGGTAAGTTATATGCCGTATAAGTGATAACAATAGACAATGGATGATCAATCAAATTCACATTTAAAAACATATTAAACAATGGAATGAGAGCTGAATGAATCGGAATCATCAAACCAATCATAAATAAGCCCAGTACTAGTTTGCTGAATTTCCAATTCATTCTTGTTATCGCGAAAGTAGTCATACTTGCTAATAGCACTGTTAATAGGATGGCTACCGCTGTAATCCATACACTATTGAAGAAATATAGGGCAATCCCTCCATCCCAAACCTTCTGGTAGTTTTCCCAATTAAACTTGCTGGGAAAGGAAAAAGGAGATCCCGAAAAAATCTCTTGATTATCTTTCAGAGAGAATAAGAACAACCAAATGATTGGATATATTTGAAATAAACCTAATATCCCTAAGCAGAGATAGAGCAAGACATAACCTAAACGATTCATAAAAGAAGCCCTCCTAGTACTGGATATTTTCATCCGATTCCGTCAGTTTACGAATGATGAGTGTCACGACCAACGTTATTAGAAGAAGCATAAAACCTACCGCGCTTCCATAGCCAAACTCATAATTTGAAAAAGCTAGCTTATACATATAGGAAGCCATAACTTCACTAGCCCCGTTCGGCCCTCCGCCAGTCATAACGTAAATGAGATCAAAATATTTTAAAGAACCTACAATGGCAAGTACGACAGTCACTTTTACGACGCCCATAATAAGAGGAAGTTTTATTTTATAAGCGATTTGCAGAGCTGATGCCCCATCAATCCTTGCAGCTTCAATAATCGAATCTGGAATATTCTTAAGCGCAGCATAATAGATCAATATGTAAAACCCTGCATACTGCCATAGAATTGGGATAAAAATGGCGTATAATACAAGCGTAGGCTCCGCTAACCATGAAGGCGGATTATCAATTCCAATCCCTATAAGAATACTATTCAGTATCCCATTATTTGGATTGTAGACTTTAATCCATAGCTGTGCGATCGCAACAGAAGATAAAAGCATAGGGATCAAATAGATTTTCCTCAATAGATCGGCACCTTTTATCTTCGATACGAGGATAAGAGAAATGGCCAGATAGATAATCAAACTGAGTGTTGAAAACAATGCAAGAAGAAAAGAATGTAG
Organism: Anaerobacillus sp. 63XJN7_5_ISO-PGPR-S23-430; assembly: GCF_056173695.1. Classification (NCBI taxonomy): domain Bacteria; kingdom Bacillati; phylum Bacillota; class Bacilli; order Caryophanales; family Bacillaceae; genus Anaerobacillus; species Anaerobacillus sp. 63XJN7_5_ISO-PGPR-S23-430. Next base: position 2,354,804 of record NZ_CM149686.1, read on the forward strand.
AGCACTATCCCAAAACTTATCATCCTGAATAACATTGATATAATTATCCATTCCAATAAATTTCATCGCACTTATACCATCCCAATCCATTAACCCATAATAACCACTCAATAGTAACGGAATGAAGATGAGGATCCCTATTAATAACAGAGATGGTAGAACGTATAACGCAATGACAAACTTATTCGACATAACTTTATTCATAACCACAACTCCATACTGTTCAGATTAGAAAATGCTACCTACTCGCTCGAGAGGACGACCACATTATTTTCATTGAAAAAATTAATATGTTTAAACAAAATACAAAGTAAATTTGAGACGCCTCTTTATTAACTATTTTTGTTATTAGAAAGGAAAGAAACTGGCCTCACTTACAATAGAGGCCAGCTATACTTTTATTTCCCATTACTCAGAATCTGAGAGTGCTTTCTCGTGCAACTTCGCAAACTCTTTCGGTGTAATTTCTCCTCCGAAAAGCGCCTGAATGGCATCAAGGTGAATCTGGGCCACCTCTGGCTTCATTTGCACATCTGCGAACAAAGTGATATTACTAGATTCATTTAATTCATTCAGTACATCGTTGTACATATCTGGAAGCTCTAGATTTTCACTATTCACTTTGGTTGCAGGGATTACGCCAGCTTCTTCTACAGACTTCTCTCCCCACTTCTCTACGAAGAATTTAACGAATTCCTTCGATTCCTCTTTCACATCCGAATTTTCCGCTACAAAAAGCCCAACACCTGGACCACCAACGAAACTATTCTCAACACCACTACCTTCAACTGTTGGAAATTTAAAGAAATCAACTGAATCTCTAAACTCCTGAGGAACATCTTCATTCGTCGTGTAGTTTGGTAGATCCCAAGTTGCAATTAAATACATAGCAGCTTGTCCGTTCATAAACATACTTTTGGCTTCTTCATCTGACAGGCCATTAAACCCCTTCTCAAACGCTCCCATGTCTACAAGGTTTTGAACCTTTTCTGCTGCTGACACTAAGGCCGGGTCTTCAAAAGTGCCAGAACGATCAATAGCTTTAGTTAACACGTCTGATCCACCAATTCGATCTGCAAGATACATGTACCACAATGAGCCAGTCCATCTATCTTTATTTCCTAGTGCGATTGGTTCCACATTATTTTCATTCAATGTTTTTACTACGTTTTTTAATTCTTCATACGTTTTAGGCGCCTTAAGACCATACTTCTCAAAAATCGCTTTGTTATAGAAGACAGTTGCAATATTTAATTCAAGTGGAAGTCCGTACGTCTTTCCATCAATCCCATATGCCTCAGTTGTACCTGAGACAAATTGATCTTTTAATCCATCATCCAGAACATCATCTAGCGGTGTAAACATCTCACCATCCACATAAGGTTCCAAAAATCCTGCCGGCCAAGTCATTCCTACATCGGGTAGCTGTTCTGACGTAGATAATACTTTTAACTTATCTTTATATTGTTCATTACTAAGCACTTCAAGGTTAACGTTCACATCCGGGTTTTCTTTTTCAAAATCCGAAATGATTTCGCTTACAATTCTATTGTGATCTTTAGAACTCCCTTCAGGCCAAAGGTGCATGAAATCAATCGTTTTCGTATCACCACTCGATTCTTCATTACTACTTGAAGAAGCACAACCTGTAGCTAGTAAGACCGTGAATATAACCATCACAAAAAATGTAACCGCTTTCTTATAACCCATCTAAAATCCCCCTCATAATTAATAAACCGCTTTCCGTAAATTCAGAATAGCAAATGTATTTATGTTTGTCTACTGGATAAACTAAGTTTATGTTAGAATACTGGTAAGAAGTTAATCGAAAAGGGGAACAAAATGAAAATGACACTAAACCACACTTGGAATCAACACGTTGTAAAAAGAGGGAATAAATCGATCGTACTACAAGTAATAAAAGACAATACTCCGATTTCACGAGCGGATATAGCGAAAATGACCGGGCTTAATAAAAGTACTGTTTCCTCTCTTGTCAGCGAGCTCCTTCTCGAAGATTTGATATATGAATCTGGCCCTGGAAAATCGAGTGGTGGCAGAAGACCCGTTATGCTTCTGTTCAACGAGCTTGCCGGTTTTTCAATTGGAATTGATCTAGGTGTAAACTACATGTTAGGCATCTTAACAGATTTAAATGGCAACATTGTCAAAGAGGAAAAGTTGAATTTCTATGATTTAACATATAAAAAAATTGAGTCTCAACTCATTGCCATGATCAAGAGTCTTTCAATGAACACTCCTTCATGCAAATATGGTGTAATAGGAATTGGAATTGGCGTACCAGGAATTGTGAATAAAGACGGCGAAATTTTATTAGCTCCAAACCTGGGGTGGAAGAACATTAGGTTAAAAACCATTATTGAAGATGAGTTTGCCATTCCAGTTATCATCGAAAATGAAGCAAATGCTGGAGCATATGGCGAAAAGAAATTCGGAGTTGGTCAGGCATTTGATAATATTGTATATGTTAGTGCTGGAATTGGAATTGGCGTTGGTTTACTCTTGAACGGTAAACTTTATCAGGGTCATGAGGGTTTTTCAGGAGAGATGGGCCACATGACAATTGATGTGAATGGCCTCGAATGTCGCTGCGGGAATAAGGGGTGCTGGGAATTATATGCTTCCGAGAATACTTTGCTTAAAAAAGCTAAAGAATTAAAGTTAAACCCACACAAAGGAAAAGAACTTTGTTTAGATGCATTAATTAAACTGGCTAATACGGATCAGCGTTCTGCTGATTTGTTTGAAGAAATAGGAACTTACCTTGGAATCGGCATTAACAATATCATAAATATATTCAATCCGGAACAAGTTATCATAGGAAATCGTCTCGCTTCAGCCAAAAAATGGCTAAAAAAACCAATAAACAAACATATCAAGGATCATACACAAAGATTTCAACAAAAAGGACTTAGGATTGATTTTTCTGAGCATTCAACTCATTCTTCTGCCCTAGGCGTAGTAGCCTTTACAGTTGAAAACTTTCTTCAGATCGATTTAGTTAATTAAAAGAGAGCACCGCTTTACTTGCTACCTAGTATGTTACTTATCGGAAAAGAGAAACAGTCAATAGTTGTTCTTTTTTCCGATTTTTAATGGATAATCAATTCGATAAATACATGCATGTGAGTGCTATTATCATAACAAATGTTCAAACATTTTAGCTCTTCTATTGTCATTTGATCTCCCGCTCAATAAAACTCACCTTTAATCGCCTAATGTAAAAGTTATATTATCTTTCCTCTCTTGAGTAAACAGTATTTACATCACCCTTCCCCATTCTTACAAATGCAAGTGATTCTTCCCCATACATTTCAATTATTCCTTCATCATAAAGAATCTGATCATTCGGCTACATCGACAGCTTGCAATCTTCTCACCGTTCATACCCCTTGCTGACGTTTCTTTTACAATCCTTTTAAATCGGTGATGTTAAAAATCGCTGACTGTGGAATAATTATTACACTCCTAAAGTTAGTTAATTAAATAACAAAATGATAAGTAGAATGATAGTTAAAATTAACAAACAAAAGATGGTATTCCTCAGAATTTGATTCTCTTTTTGCCTTTCTTTCTTTCCTGCTGAACCGTAAAAATGAGGAAAAAACAGAATAATAATCCATTGTGGTATCGATAGTCCAAGCATTAATGGCAACTCAGCTTTTAACCGAAACGGCTCGCCTTCAATCAGTGTAATAATATAAATAACAATTCCTACTACAACAGGGCAGAGTATGATATAAATCAACTTTTGCAATTTTGTTTTTAATATAGATTTTTCATTGTGGTATTCTCCCATAATTCCCCTCCCATGCCTTAGTTTTCTCTTCTCAAACCCAAACTAATTGCCACTAACACGGACTTGTCTATGAACTTTATTCCAGATAACCCCGAGTTTACGGAACATCGATATGTGTTAACGGTGTTTTCAACTACTGGTTTGTATCCGTAGGACAGAAGCCATTACTCCTATGAGGCAAGATGAAAAATAGTGAAAGATCCGGAATTATTCCAAGATACGGTAGAATTGTACATTCCGGAGCTGCAGTGATCATGGTTAATAAGATAACCTTATCTAGTCTTACGGTATTCAAATATAATCCTCTTAAAGCAAATCAATACTTTTATTAGCGTCTTATTATTTAACGCTATTTCAATCTTACTGAACGTTGGATTAATACCAATTATTTCAAAAGAATCCACATAACTCAATCTTTAATTCCAGTTAAAAGGAGCCTATCTTTTTAAAGATAATCGTAGAAGAAGTCGTAAAAGAACATGTGAATGTGACTTTTTCTAATTGTTAGATTAGAACTCCGTTATATAGCGGAATTCTTTTCTACTTTACTGGCATTGAAGAAGCCACTCCATTCCCCTTCAAGTATATAAAAACCCTCTGAAAACATTCAGAGGGTTAAATGAATTATTTTACACCTTTCATCAATTTCTGGATCTTAGGTGAAAGTAGGAATAGTGCAATACTCAATATGATTGCCATACCTCCGATTGCCCCGAAGTACAGCGTTTCTGTTTCTGGTGTATAGAAACGAACAAGTTGTGCATTCAATGCTTGTGCGGCAGCTGAAGCTAAGAACCATAGACTCATAGTTTGAGCAGAGAAAGCTTCTGGAGCTAATTTGGTTGTGGCAGAAAGACCTACTGGTGATAAGCATAGCTCACCAAGCACAACGATAAAATAGCTAAGCACAAGCCATAATGGACTTACTAGTGAATCCTCTCCTCCCAAATATACAGGCAGTAGTATCACTAAGAATGATAAACCAGCAAACAATAGACCAAATGAAAACTTCTTAGGAATCGATGGTTGACGATTGCCAAGTTTCACCCACATCCAAGCAAATACTGGAGCTAATAGAATGATAAATAACGGGTTTAACGATTGGAACCAAGCTGGGGATATACTGATTCCCATGAATTCCAGTTCAGTTCGTTTATCTGCGTAAACTGCAAGGATGGTTGAACCCTGTTCTTGAATTGCCCAGAACATAACAGCTGCAATAAATAATGGAATGTAAGCGATGACTCTGGAACGTTCAGTTTGCGTTGTTTTCGGACTATAATACATCACGATAAAGTAAATGGTTGGAACGACGATACCGAAGATGCCTACTAAATTAATAAATACGTTTAATGTAAATAAGCCAGCAGGAATCGTAATACCTAAAATAATAGTAAGACCAACCACAACTAACCCTGCGATTAATCCATATTTCTTCTTCTCAGATGGCGCAAGCGGGTTTGGAACATAAGTACCAGCTAGACCAAGATTCTTTTTCTTAGTTAACATGAATACAACAAGACCTACGAACATACCGACAGCTGCAACTGCAAATCCCCAATGGAATCCTTTTGTTTCCATAAGCTTACCAACGATTAGCGGGGCAATGAATGCACCAAGGTTGATACCCATATAGAAAATACTGAAAGCTGCATCGCGGCGCGTGTCACTTTCGCTGTACATTTCTCCAACCACAGTTGAAACATTCGGTTTTAATAGTCCTGTTCCCACAACGATCAATACCATGGAAACAAAGAACATAGCTAAACTTCCTGGAAATGATAATGCAATATGACCAAACATGATGAATATTCCACCGTAGAAAACGGCTTTCGAAGTTCCGAATATCCTATCTGCCAACCAGCCTCCGATTACTCCGGACATATATACAAGTGAACCATAAATCGACATGATTGCTAAAGCTGTGTTTTGCTCTAGACCCAGACCGCCTTTTGAAACCTCATAGTACATGTAGAATACAAGGATGGCACGCATTCCGTAATAGGAAAAGCGCTCCCAAAATTCTGTGAAGAATAAAGTGAATAATCCCTTCGGATGTCCAAAGAAACCTTTTTGAGGGACGCTATCCACAATTTTCTGTTTATTCAATGATGACATGTTACTACCTCCCTTATTCCTTTACTATAATATTTTAATATTTTAATAAAGTCAAAAATAGTTTGAAACCCTTTAATATAAACAAAAACATTTTTTGTTTTTCAAATATTAAGTTATTTTAAGATAATTAAAAATTTATTAAGGTACTGTAATAAATATGAAAATAAGCCCGCCATCCAATTTGAACGGCAGACTTATTCTCATTTTCATTACTTTATTATGTTTAAGTACACATGATAACATTTCAATCTCTTGATCTAGGTTTGTCACGTTAACATTTGACTCGTTTAAAATTTTTTTAGGGATGGTGCAGATACTTCCTCTCCAGTTACCTTTGCTTGATCATTATGTGAATGAATTAACGCTGTTTTTCATGATTGCTCATCGAGCGATACAAGTATGAGTATGCGGATACCAACATCATCCATTTTATTTATCATAAATATTCCTTGTTCCTTCTCATAATAATCATCAGGTTTTAATACAACTTTTACGATATCATATATAGTAGAAAGTATCCTTATCACCAGAAAGAGAGGTTAATGTTTTCTTTAAGTTGATCTGATATGTAAAAAAACGTTGAGCGTACGATTAATGAAGATCGGTCTTCAACCTCTACTGTGCTCCTTTATGACAGCATTTTTCCGAATTAACGGAACTAAAACGACAGACTTTGAAAAAGAGTAAGGGTTATAACTAATGTAGATAAAGAACCAGCAGACAGTAATGTTATCATTTTCCACCAGTTTATTTCCTTTGAAGGTTTTACAGCCTCTTTAGACACCGTAACCCATATAGCCATAGATACTATAACTAAGATAAAAATAACTTCTTTAGACATATTTGACACCTCCATAATTTTTCTTAAGTAAACTTCCCTGGGTATTAATTCCAATTATTTCAAATCAGGAAGCATAACTCAATCTTTATTTCAGATAAATGGAGCTTATCTTAATACAAGTAAGCTCCGAGTTTATTGGAAACTATGATACTACTTTACAATCCTTTCTTCTAATTCGCTCCCTTGCTGCTAAAAAAACCAGACAAAAGATTTTTTGCCTGGGGTTACTTACTATCATACTGTTTTATCCAAACGTGTATCCATCAAATACCTTCAAACCTTCGTCATTCAATACTTGTTCTACCACTGAAGGTTTAAGTGGGCTTTTAGTAAATACATCTTTACAGGAAATCATTATGTTGTCACCTGCTATTTGTGCTAATTGATCGTGTGTAACGCTATATACTAATTTACCTAGATTTGACCAAACCATTGCACCTGAACACATTACACAAGGCTCGCAGCTAGTGTACAGAGTGTATTCCTCCAAATCAAATAGCTGATTCTCTGAACAAAAATCTCTGATTAGACCTATTTCTGCATGGTAGGTAGGATCTGAGTGGGTATGTACTTTATTCTCAGCAACTTTTACAATTTCATTGCCTTTAACCAGGATTGCACCAAAAGGTTCGTTTCCTTCTGCTCTTGATTTTGAAGCTTGTTGGATAGCTATTTTCATGTAATATTCATCGTTGTACGTCATAGAAGCTCTCCATTCCCTGTTGAATTATCCCTCATTATAAAGGAAGTACATCTCACTTGCCATCCTTCTCTAAACAAACGCCTCAAATCTCCCATGTCATAAATGAATGAAAGAAATTCCGATGAATTACTATCAATTGGTAGGCTAGTATCCCAAGTCTTAACCTTATCTCCAATAACAAATTGACTACCTGTATATTCGTTGAAGATTGTATTATTTGTGTACTACAAATCTATTTATAGATAAGCTCCGATTTTACTGGAAAATTTGAATTCAAGAAATCCTCAGATTTTGAGCTAAGCCACCTGTAGTTTAAGAATTTTTTTTTACTTCATTCTCAACGACCTTGAATACCTTAGAGTATATTCCTTTTACATTATCTTGTTGAACTTCACTGTTTTTAATTGGGTATGCAAGTTTCCAACCACGATAGCCTTTTTCTTCTCCCTCATACAAAATTCCTGATATAAAATTTTGCGTACCATTAATCCTTTCCGCTTCTTCTTCATAAGACACGGGATTTTCTAAATCTTGAAAAGGTATAGTATTTGCTCGCGAGCCTACAAAGAAGAATGGAATGTTTTTACTCTTATACATTTCTACATATTTTGATTTTGAAGCATCAGATAAATGGTCTTCCATAATGAATACTGCATCATACTTTCTTAAGTTTGAATGATGTAACTCACTTAGAGATAATTCATTAAAATTTATCTGTTCCTCTCTAACATTAGGTTGTTCACCAACAACTGCAATCTTTAACAGCACGCCATCATATGGCTCTTCTTTTACATTATTCGTTTGACAAGCACTCAAAAGAAATAACATCAATGTTAAAATAGTTAAAAGTAATTTTTTTGATTTTATAATAACTACCCATCCTCTCATCTTCTACACACCAACATATCATTTTGACTTTACTGAACTCTACTATCCAATTTGTTTGAGAACTTCAGAATCCATATACACCTCCCATTAACTGACCTTTTACTAGCTAAAACAAAATAGAGCGTAATCCTTTTAGATTAACGCTCCTATATAATAGAAGAGTGTTTATGTATTTATTTCTTCAAGAACGCTCTAATAATATAAATAACAGCTACGATAGGTATTACCGTAACAAAAATCAACATTATAGAAGCAGCACCCATATCCATATAATCCCCCTATTTCATTACCATTTAAATGATTGAGACACTACTAAATTAAATGTAACAAGCACTAGCCTATCCGTTAGCTAAAGAAAAATCACAAAACATAAAGATATAATTGCTGCTATCTTTGCGTCCTTCCTGACTGTGGTTCTTATTGTGGGTACCCATCTTATATTTCCAGACAGGCTAATCAATCTTGCAATCAAAAACAAAATGAGAAAATACATAAAAAAATAAACCAATCATAAAATCACCCTTACTGCATTGTAGATAAAATTAATTCAAACGGCTCCGTGAGCACAATAAGTGATACCAAAATTTTAGCTATCGCTTCGATTTAACGGAACAATGGATTAATTTCCATATTCTTGAGTTTCCCGCTAATCTGAAGACTTGATTCCAAGGTATATCTTGAAGCAGATTTTAAATTAAAGCACCCGTTAGTTTAAAGGATTAACAACGGTGACGGTGAACTCTATAATAATTAATGGGATTTTTTAGTTTTAAAAACTAAAGGAGGATTCTAATGAAAAACATTTTCGAGATCAAGCATACAGATGAAATATTAATTCGTATCGATGACTTAAATGTAAATTCACAACCAATATGGGGTAAAATGAATGTTTCTCAAATGTTAGCTCATTGCTCATCTTTCCAAGATATCGCATTGGGAGATTCTTTCCCTAAAAGAGGTTTGTTAGGAATATTAGTAGGTAGATTTGCAAAACCCATCTTTTATAATGACAAACCTTTAGAGCACAATATGCCAACTATTCCAACCATTTTAATTACATCTAAAAGAGATTTTGAAGTTGAAAAAGAAAAACTAAAACAAAAAATAATAACATTTCAAAAGAATGGACCAGAGTCTTGTACAGATCATCCACATCCTTTTTTTGGAAAACTTTCTTCCCACCAATGGGGAAAAGGTATCTACAAACATCTTGACCACCATTTAAAACAATTTGGAGTTTAGTAGCAGGAGTTTAAATATACCGGACCATCTTAAACTATTCTGCTTTGCCAATAGCCCTGATATTCCTTATGCTTAATAAAAAAGAGCTAGGACTCTATTGATCAATCGCTACGATATAATGGAAGGCTTGATTTCAAGGCCTTTTGTTAAAATCATTGTCTTAGAGTTAAGGTGCGCCTCTAATCTGCTTTAACTTTTTAACAACCCCTTGCACTCGAGTATTAACAAATTGCTTTCTGTATACGTTTTTTTGTAATCTTCCAATGAGATGTATGCCAAATAATTTGTTGTTTATCTATGAGGAGTAGTTGTGGTGATTTGTGAGGTATGTTTGTAACCTTTGCAATCTCATTAGAAATTCTTCTGTTTTCAACAACCTTTACCATATAACAATCCACTATTCCTCCCCCTACCTTTTGGAAGTTCCTCAAGTGTTTGAAGGATCTAGAACTAATCATACAAGATGTGCTATGTTTAAAGACTAATACCGGCGAATGGATCGATTGTCTCCACAGGGCCCACCAATCTTCAAGAGATGTCAATTCATGAATAGAGTTCATTTTCATTCCACCAAAAAGTTAATCATTCCTACTAATTCTATCGATTACTCCTATTATCAATCATGGAACCAAGGACCAAACCTAATAGGATACCCAACATAAGACTAATCGCTAGTTGATTCACAGCTATCCCTATGCTGGTGCCCATGATAAACCAAGAGCAATTCCTAACCCACGGTACTTTGATTTCGTTTTCACATTATTCTCCCTACAGCTTTATTCATTGAACTAAAAGCTACATTACATTAGATACGATTTCATGCTGGAAACGTTTCAAAAATTTGTTCCGTCATAAAAATTAAGTGATAGCCGCTTTACAGCTATCGCTCCGAGATTAATTAAGGCGCAGTATCAAGATACCTTCCTTAAAACCATTACGGTTCTATTACTTGATAAGATCTCTTTTAATAATTGAATACATATATAAATCATCAAACTTACAAAGAGTATATTCATAGCTCCTGAGTAAACCTTCTTTTGTAAAACCTAGTTTGCTAACCAATCTATGGGATTGAATATTAGTAGGCTCTATTAAAGCCTCTATCCGTTCTAAATGGTAGTGATTAAATCCATACTTAATAATAGTTTCTAGCGCTTCTGAGGCAATGCCTTTCCCCCAATAATTTTTATTTAATTCAAATCCAACTTCAGCTTTATAATGTTTGGGGTGCATATTTAAATACCCGCAACTACCTATAACCTTACCTGAGTCTTTTAAAGTAACGCCCCACCTAATGCCTGTTCCTTCTTTTATTATTGAATGATACCAGTCGATTTCATCCATTACTTCTTCAACACTTTGGGCAGGCGGTAACCCCATATGTTTTACGACTTCTTCATCGGACAAATAGTGATACATATCCAAAGCATCCTCTGCGACTACCTCTCTTAGTACTAATCTATCTGTTTCAATTATTGGATTGTGTTTTTCCATTCATGTTCCTTCCCTTAACATTGTTTTTCTATTTTCATGTTTAGCTTACAGATATAAAGAGGATACGAATCTATGTATCGATCTTCAGCTCTTGCTCCGAGATTGTGGAACATTGATATTTGTTATGATTGTTTCCAACTACTAGTTTGTATCCTTAGAACAGAAGCCATTACTCCTATGAGGCAAAAGATAATTCCTACTGGCAAGATGAAGAATAGTAAAAAGTCTGGAATTATTCCAAGGTACGGTAGAATTGTACATACCGGAACTGCAACGGTCAGAGTTAATAAGATAATCAAATCAAGTTTTTTGGTATTCAAATAAAAATCCTCCTAAAAGCAATACAATAGTTTTATTAGCATCTAATCTAAGTCAAAATGCTTAATACCAATTATTTCAAAATAGAACTAATAAATCCATCTTTTTCCCCAAAAGAGCCTATCTAATTAAAGATAAGCTCCGATTTAATAGAACAATGGACTAAATTCAATATTCTTGAGTTGCGCTCGATTGCCGAGTTGTGCTTTTTATAATGTCGTAATAAGAGGTCCTTCATTTGTAAGAATAACCGTATGTTCGTATTGAGCCACAAAGCTTTCATTGGTTAAGAAAGTCCATCCATCTTCAGATTCGAAAACTTCCTCTTCGAATGTAGAGATCATAGGCTCAAAGGCAATTACCGCACCATCTTTCAAGATTTCATCATCCCAACTAGCGAAATAATTAAAAATATGTTTAGGTTCTTCATGAAGCGAAAGTCCAATACCGTGCCCAGTAAGATTTTTTATTACTGTTAAGCCATGGCGTTTCGCTACATTGTGGGCAGCCTTTCCGAGAGCACTTTTTTTTGAACCTGGCTTTGCCTGCTTAAGTCCAGCATGGAATGCCTCTTTAGAAACGTCACATATTTTTTGTAATGCCGCGTCTCCTTTCCCTACTACAAATGAAATTCCAGTATCTGCGTAATATCCGTTTTTTGAACCTGAAACGTCTATATTCACTAAATCTCCTTCATGGATGACCCGTTTTCTCTTCGGAATCCCATGCGCCACTTCATTATTTATACTAATACACGTATACCCAGGAAAATCGTATTCTCTTTTTGGCGCAGATTGAGCTTCTGCCTTTTCAAACATCTCTCTTGCAATTTCATCGAGTTCTTTTGTCGTAATTCCGGGTTTCGTACTATGGACCAATTCATCACGAATCGCTCCACAAATTTCACCAATTATTTTCAATCCATCAAAATCCTTTTTAGTTTTTGCAACCATTGATTTCCCCACTTTTTAATGTATTTTATGATTAGTATTCCATTTAGTTTCTAGCATAAACTGAACAGGTTTTTCTTCAACAATCTCTGGCCCTTTTATGGATTGAATATGACAACCTCTTTTTCCGTTAAATTGCCCTGTTATTAACTTAAACAAAAAGGAGCGTAATCCTTTTTAGATTAACGCTCCGAGATTGTTGCATACCCCTTTAATGCTTATCCATTCAGCTCATCTTGATTAGTTTCTAAATACCAAAGGACGATATTGAAGAGTTGCTCTGATTATACGGTAGACTTGATTTCAAGATAGTTTAAAGTAGATTTTAAACTATCGCATCCGCTACCACCCGTTGCAAACGATTTTGTTCTGTTCCTTATTAAGCTGTGTTACATTACTTATTATTCTTTTCCACTAAATTCTAAGATATTTAAACCCTCAGATGCTTCTGGTGTTTCAAAAAATTTAGTAACATGGATAAACCCCTCTTTCGTGTCAAAAGCTGCTCTTTCGGGCTGTTCGTTACGCCTTTGAGCAATTTGACTTAAGCATTGCTCATTATTTACATTAATGAAAATTAGTTGATGGCTTGCATGTACTTCTGACGCCATATCTAAAAACCACTTCCGCTGTTTTTGAGTGTTAGCTGGAAAATCCATCACTACATCTGAACCGACACTTAATATGTTTTGGACATGCTTTTTTAACAACGGCTTGAGTTGCGCCGAGAATTTTAGATAGTCCTCAAATGATACAATCTGATTCGGATAAAGAGATGAAAGCCATTCATCTTCAGACAATAGTACCGCATGTTTATCGAGCGCCAATTGTTTTGATTTAGTTGTTTTTCCTGCGCCCATTTTTCCACAGAAAAAGTATAGCGTGCCTAATTGTTTCATATTTTCTAACCCCCGCGCTTAATCTAGTGGTTGTTGACCCACCTTACTTCGTTTGTCCAACAAAATATAGCGTTTTTGCAGCAATAGCTCCCGTTTATTGAACAACTTCAATATTGTATCCTAAAACATTTTTACCACATTTAACCAAAAAGCAATCAATAAGTTCCCTACAATCTCAATCCGGATATTTGTGTAACAAGGATCAAAACAAAAATAGAGCGCACGAATCGGTAGAAATTCGTCGCTCATTTGAATTGGGTCTTATTGGTCAGGGTAGATAAATAACCTTATAAGAGAGCTACCGTTTCTACGATACATTTTCAAAAAGTTGTTCTATTAAGGCACTTATCTCAAATCATCTTCGTCTAGAATAAACACATCCTCAATCCTTGAATTTAACTGTCTTGCGATTTTGACTGCTAGTTTAAGTGATGGGTTGTATTCCCCTTTTTCGAGAAACACGATCGTTTCTCTTCGAACGTTCACGCGTTTTGCGAGATCTGCCTGTGTTAGTTTAAGAGCTGCTCGCAATTCTTTCATTCTTGTGTTCATTACTGAAATCCTTTCCTTCTAACTAATAACCAATTGATTCCAAAGCTGAAGATCATTCCGGAGAGTCCTAACATCAGTAGATCATCCTGTTGAATGTGCTTGTGGAAAGCAAAGAGGGCGAGCCAGATAATAAGCGAAGAAAAATAAGAATATCCTGCTGCGAACATTTTCATCTTCTGAGAAAGTTCATCATCGTGAGGGATACCCTCTTTAATATTTTTCCATAACCGTAGAAAGATGGGTATAAGTAGGAGCATGACCACCATGGTCGTGATCGTTAAAATTAACTCAGAAGTCGTCATCGCATCGTTACTGAATACCGTGAACATCTGAAATAGGAGTCCTGCAGCAATCGAAGCTGACAGAATAGAAACAAGAATCAACGCAGTCTTTGAATTCAACTCTCTTACCTCCTTTTGTTAGAAATAATTAACCTTATGTTATAAATATATAACATAATATTGGTTTTGTGCATTATTTTTTAATTTTTCCGAAAATATACGTAATAGCTCATTATTATTAAAGCAAAAAAAGAGAACGCCATCAGAGTGGTGTTCCCGTATTTATTCAACAATTGCTCCGAGATTGTTGAACACTTTAAGTAAAACATTTACGAGCGCAATTTTAGTTAAGTAAACTTCCAAAAAGTAAAATCCCACTCAGAAGAACCGCCAAACTAAGGGATATTATCATTGTGAATAGACTTCTCGTCATACCTTTCCAGTCTCTAATACCAGACAAACCAAATACTCCAGCAAGAAATGTAAATAACGAAATAAATAAAACTATTGTTAAAGGGTGAATTCCGATTATGGAATTACTGAACCAACCTGAGAATGAAACTATTAAAAATAATAACACGCAAATAAATGAACAGATAAATGAACAAATGTTGATCTTCTCCTGCATCCCTCTCTCCTCCAAAAATAACATCTTAAATTCCATCTACTGCATTCTGTGAAAAAGGTCAAATTCATTTTGCTCCGTTACATATGTTATAGAGGCTTGCACTCAATTGAGCAATTGCTCCGATTTAATGGAACAACTTAGATTTAAACTTGAGTTTATATCAAAAAACAAGTCCGATGATGGTGAGAAGTAAATTCTTTAGGATTCACTGATGCTAGTGGTTTAGTTGACTTCCTGGTGATGCCAACATTCAACGCCTCCCCCTTCTCCTCCTAGTTATTAAACCACTAAAACACTTTACGCTGATATATGCGAATAGAGAGAAGCCAAGAAAAGCCATATAAAACTACAACATAGATTCCTATCCCTATAAATAAGGAAGGGCTTGATGTTGTCAGGATAAGGTGAACGACCTGCCTAATCCGATCATGTAAATTCGGAATTAGGAAATTAATTGTCAGTAAATAAAGACCAAATAATCCAATAAAGCCCACGTAAAGATATTGGGTCTTAAATTGATAACTAAACGGCAATAAAAAAGAGGCTGTTGTGAGAACAATCGTGAACATGAGCAGAAAGTCCTTCCATAAGGTGAATTCACCGTGAAAAACAAGTTTTCCAACTAATAACGCCAGCGCCACCATACATGTAAACAATACGAAGACCACATACTTCGAACCAACGATTTGTTTCCTAGTGTACGGTAAAGAGTTTAGAAACATATGTATGTTCGATTTCTCATCCAAAAAGATAGCACTCAT
Source organism: Anaerobacillus sp. 63XJN7_5_ISO-PGPR-S23-430 (assembly GCF_056173695.1). Lineage (NCBI taxonomy): Bacteria > Bacillati > Bacillota > Bacilli > Caryophanales > Bacillaceae > Anaerobacillus > Anaerobacillus sp. 63XJN7_5_ISO-PGPR-S23-430. The sequence continues at coordinate 2,370,299 of NZ_CM149686.1, forward strand.
AAAGATCGAGAGGCAGAATATAAGTCCTGGATAGATAATTGAAGAAACCCCAAGAGCTGAATATCCACATAACATTAGCATAAGAAGCGCCAACAAGTTCTTTTGCATCACAATATCTTTACGAACTAAGTTGAGCATGTGATGGTTCCCCCTTCTTCGTAAAAAACATAATATCTTCAAGCGTCGGTTTTTCAATAAGGACCGTTTCCCCGAACATCTCTTCCACCTCGCATTTATGATCGGTTAAAGCCACAAACCCAAATGATGATTTCTGAATGGCTACAAATGCTCCTTCAGTTTCCTGATCAAGTAGCTCAAGTCCGCCTTTGACAATGGCATACTCCTCGCTTATTTCATTAAGATCCTTCGTAAAGATATGTTCACCGTTATGAATAAAGGTAATATAATCCGCAATCGTATCTAAATCTGTTGTGATATGAGTTGAGAAGAAAATCGTCTTTTCTCCATCCATCATCAGTTGTTGCAGAATCTCAAGCAGCTCTCTTCTGAAAATTGGGTCGAGTCCTGATGTGGGCTCATCCATTATAATGAGCTCTGCATGGTGGGATAAAGCGAAGGCTAAAGAAGCTTTCATCATCATGCCTTTAGAAAAAGTTTTGATCGGCTTTTTAAGTGGAAGTTGAAAGGTTTTTACATACTTATAAAACAGATCATCATCCCACATATTGTACGCCCTTTTAACTATATCCTTCATTTGAGCTAAAGTAAGTTGTTCATAGAAGACGTTTTCATCGTAAACAAAACCGATTCGCTGTTTAATTTCTTTCTCTCGTTCCTTATAAGATGACCCAAACACAGATACATTCCCACTATCTGGCTCGAGTAAGTTCATCATCATCTTAATCGTAGTGGACTTCCCAACCCCGTTTCCACCGATAAATCCATGCACAAACCCTTTTTTAACGGTCAGCGAAAAATTCTTCAGTGTAAATCCATCAAATGATTTAGTCACATTGTTCAGTTCTACCACAGGTTCCATTATTCTTCCTCCCTGTACAAAATAGTAAGCAATTCCTGTAACTCAGTAAGTGGAAGACCAATATCTTTGCTGTTTTGTACCGCTGCTGATAGCTGCTCTTCAATCCCTCTCATCTTACCTTCCTTAATCATCTCGTCATTTTGATCCGACACAAATGAACCTCTTCCTACAACGGAAAAAATAAAACCGTCCTTCTCAAGCTCTTCATAGGCCCGTTTAGTCGTAATGAGACTGACGTTCAACTCTTTCGCCAACTGTCGCATTGATGGCAGTAAATATCCCACCTTAACTTCATTAGAGAGAATCTGATTTTTGATTTGGTTGTAGATTTGTACATACATGGATTGTTTCTCTCGATTTGAAAGTATAATTTTCATTCCATAACCTTCCTTAAATTGTATATAAGTCATTATATATAATATATACAATATACACAATGATTTCATGTAAAAATAATTGTTAGGTAAGAGGGTATTTTTCAATTAGTGTGAAATTGACTCTTTTACCTTATTCAATAAAGTATCCTCATTCAAATGGAAGAAAATATTGAGTCCATCCTTGAGTTGAAATATAAAAAAATGCCAGGTTTCAAAAGTCATATAACTCTTCAATAGCATTGGCTTAATTTTTCTGAATATCTAATCATTACCAATTACCCAGACCGTTTAAGAGAACTCAACCTTTTCTTCAACAAAAAGAAGCCTATCTTATTACAGATAAGCTCCGAGATAGAGGAATAACCAAAGATCATTTCTCCTTCTTTAATAAATGTCCCCGTTGAAGAATAGCGTAAACACTTAGCTCAATATTAATAACAATTAACACTTAGGGAAAAATAACGTCACTAGAACTTTTAAGAGGGGCGTGTACGATATTAAAACGTTTGTAGTATTCTCTTTATTAACATCTTTTTGGTTACAATTAACAGCCATAGATGTTGAAGCAAATTATACTAATGAACAATTTGAAAATTCCTTATATGATATTGGCTTTAAAGAAGTGCATAAGGCTGTTGACGATGCTGAAAAGTTTTATCGAAAAAAAATCGAATTACCTGTACAATTCCCCCCCTATCACGTTTACGCATAGTTTCGGTCGATTTGATGATTTAGAGGGGGATATTAATGACGAATTAGAGATCACGTATATTAATAAAGATGCAACAAAAAATCATTATATAATTTCAATTAAACCATCCAGATATAAGCTAACTTTAAATCCTAACCTAATTGATAGGACAATTCCATTAAAAGATGGGACAAGTGCTTTATTAAGTAACAAAAAACTAGGAAGATTTATCGTTTTATTTTTTGAAGATGAAGGCTGGCAATATAGATTGAGTTTAGATAGTGCAAGTCCTGAAAAAGTATCTCCTGATATGCTTGTTGATATTGCAAATTCATTAAAATAGCCATCAAAGAGATGGCTATTTTTACTTTTTCTAACCAGTTTTTATTCCACAATCCTCCCTCCCTCTATAAAGAAAGGACAATCTTACGATTTCTCTAGTTTTCTTAGATTTTCATAGTCATTCATATTTAGTGGACATTAGAATCATGGAATTATGTTGTATTTATGTCTAATTATGGACTTTAGGAGCCTGAGAATCTATATCCTACTTCGTACAATTTTTAAATAGGATGTATGATTATTTATGATCGCACTAGAGGATGTCCACAGATCTCATGGAGGTGAACCCTCCCATGTCTCACAGAGTCAATGCTCTAAAATTCCTTCGTACAATCTTTCCATGAGGTGGATGTCAGTCATGCTGCCCGACAGGATCATTGTCCGTATTATTGTTGGTTTTACTGATTAATCCGTGCTTCAAATGTCTACTATAAAATGAGCTAGACTATAATTTATTCCGAAAAAGAAACCCTAAGCTGCTGGTTGTAAGTCGGCTAAATGAGGAATGTCACTCAACATTCTTGCTTCACTAAATTCAAATTTCTTTCTACCGATGGCGAACAAAATCCTTATGAGCTTGTTACATAAAGCAATCATAGATTGCATCTTCTTCAATGGATTATTGGTACGTCTTGTATAATACTCATGTAACGATTTAAATGCCGAGTTTTTAGCGACAAGGGGCATAGCTACTTTAAACAAAAGGGCTCTCAATTTCTTTCTGCCTCTCTTTGTAATCTTCGTCTGACCCTTGTGCTTACCTGATGTATTCTCTTTTAAGTTTAAGCCTGCGAGCTTAATAATTTGGCGTGGATGAGAATAATAGCTAAGGTCTCTGACCTCTGCGAAGAAGCCAACAACAGTGTCCCTTCCAATGCCCGTGATACCAAGCATTTGGTCCACACCTGGGATATGTTCAAATAGGGAATCCATATTGGATTCAACTTTTTCGAACTTTTGTTTGATCAAGTCATACTTGTCTAACAGTGTTTGAATCTCTAGTTTAGCCATTTCAGCACCTTGTCGTATGCCTATCGAAAGATTGGCTACTTGTTTTAACTCCTGCATCTTTCCTAAGCCTACGCCGCGTTTAACAGCTTGTCTAAGATGCACCATTAACTCTTCATCAGAGAGGTTCACTAACTCATATGGCATTAAATTTAACTTCAATATTTGTAGCGCTGCTTTGCCTTCCCAGTCCTTAAAAACCGTTAAAAATTCAGGGAAATACCGGTCAATCCAGTTATGAATTTGACCTTGTACGACTTGAAGATCAACAGATAAGAGATCACGAATTTTCCTAGCCCCGCAGAGTTCTGCATACACTCCTTGTGGAATATTTGGTTCAGCGTATCTCCCATCCTTTACTAGTTGTGCAATGACCTTCGCATCTTTTATATCATTCTTCGTAGGTGAATTATCATCTAACTCTTTCGATTTCTTCACGTGTGAAGGATTTACTACAACGAATTTAATATTATGTTCTTTAAGAAAATGGGCTAAATTGAGCCAGTAATGTCCTGTAGGCTCCATGCCTATCAACACTTGGTTCATTTGATGATCATTCAAAAGACTTTGAATCCACTCTAACAATCTCTCAAAACCATTTTTGGTGTTCTCAATCGGAAGCGATGTTCCAAACTCAACACCTCTATAATCTTGAGCACGCGCTACATGGTTGAATTTCGCAATATCAACACCTACAATTAACGTTTGATAAGTAATTTGAGCGAGTTTGTTATTTTGGTTATAATTCATTGTATAAGCTTCCTGGTATTCTGTTTTTATGCTGGCCAGCTAAAACAATCATACCAAGGGGCTTGTTTTATTCTCAAAAAGCATTTTACTTCATAACAGGAATGCTGCCCGATTGTCGAACATCACTCAATTACTATCCAACGCTAAAATTAACATATTTTGGATTTTTTCTCCGCCATACTCAGTACTTTTCTATCTTATTCATTTTAATCAAACCAAAGATTCAATTCGTATCATACACACTGATTCGAAATCATCAACAGTAATTGTTATGTAACTAAGGGGTCTAATTATTTAGGTTTATACATAAATTTATTATTTTGATTTGGTTCGGGAACGGTTCAATCAAACCTCTATTACCTATCTTTAGTCTATCGTCTTAATACCCTTACACTCCAAAAAAAGAAAGCGTTATCACTAAAGATAATTATGGTAATATATAGTTAAAACGAAATGGGGGACGTTATGAGCACGGTTGTTACACCTGAAAAGCACGTTAAGATCCAGAGAAGGAAGTGGCCATATTATCTACTTGGGGGAATTTCACTTTTACTGATCATTGCTATCGCTATAAGCTTCTGGTTTGTTCAAAGAACAGCTCCTGAGACAAAGGGGGAAATGATCCTATCAGGCTTGGAGGAATCTGTATCCATTTATCGAGATGATTCAGGTATTCCTCATATTGAAGCCTCTTCTACTAAAGATCTATTTATGGCTCAGGGATTCGTCACAGCTCAGGACCGCATGTTTCAAATGGACTTAAGTCGTCGGCAAGCTTCTGGAACTCTCAGTGAAGTCATTGGTGAATCGACAATTGATAAGGACAAATTCTTTCGAACGCTTGGTTTAAGAAGAGCTGCAGAAGATTCATTTAATGCCTACTCTCAAGAAGCGAAACAAATTCTTCAATGGTATGCTGATGGTGTGAATGCCTATATGACTCAAGCAAAAGAAGAAAACTCATTATCGCTTGAATTTACACTTGCGGGTTATGAGCCTAATGAGTGGGATCCAATCGATTCTCTTACAATCGGAAAATATATGGCTTTTGATCTAGGAGGACATTGGGAAGGTCAAGCCTTTCGTTATTATCTTCTGCAGAATTTCTCAGAAGAAGAAGCCGTGGACTTGTTCCCAAGTTACCCTGAAGAAGGCTCAACTGTGATTCAAGAAATCAAGGAAAGTAACCTTGATATGTCAAAAAGCTTTGCGAAATCAGTAATCCCAGATCAATATAATGGGAGTAACAATTGGGTCGTTTCTGGAGATAAAACCGCTTCGGGACAACCGCTTCTAGCCAATGATCCTCACCTGGGTCTTGGTACCCCACCGATATGGTATGAAACTCACTTAAATTCACCTGAATATAATGTAAGTGGCGTTATCTTTGCTGGTGTGCCAGGTATTATCGTTGGACGAAATGACTCCATTTCCTGGGGCGTTACCAATGTTGGTCCTGATGTTCAAGATCTTTATATTGAGAAAAGAAATCCAGATAATCCTACTGAATTTCAATATAATGATGAATGGGAGAAAGCAGAAGTTATTGATGAAAGCATTCCTGTAAAAGAAAGTGAACCTCTTCCATATGAAGTCGTTATTACACGCCACGGCCCGATTCTCTCTGAATTTGCTTATGACGACCAACCAGATACTGCATTGTCTTTAAGATGGACAGCCCTTGACCCATCTAGGGAGCTTGAGGCCGTTCTAATGATGGATAAAGCATCTAACTGGGAAGAATTCAAAAGTGCCTTAACCTCTTTTCATACACCCGCTCAGAATTTCGTTTTTGCTTCTACTGACGGCACGATTGCCTACCGGGCGAATGGATTAATTCCTATTCGCAAAAATGGTGACAGCATGGTGCCAGTCCCTGGATGGAACGATGAATATGAATGGGAAGGTTATATCCCATGGGAAGATCTCCCAACAATTGTTAATCCTGAAGAAGGCTTCATTTCTACTGCAAATAATAAAATCACAACAGAAGACTACCCCTATCACATTACACATACATGGGCACAACCGTATCGTCAAGATCGCATTCGAGAAGTTTTGCTTGAAAGCGATGAACTTGAACCAAAAGACATGATGGCGCTACAAAATGATTTCGTGAATTTACAGGGAAAAGAATTTACTCCTCTTCTCATAAAGGAACTTAACAGTGAAAACTTAACTTCAGTTGAAAAAGAAGCGCTATCTGTTCTTAATGAATGGAATTATATTGATGGTAGAGATGAAGCTGCTCCCCTACTCTTTCATCTCTGGTTAGTAGAAATGGAGAAAGTTCTATTTGAGGGAGAAATTGAAAAAGAAATGATGCCGCTTTTTGATGGTAAAAGCCAGGTGGTTGACCAGCTCATAAGACGAGCTGCAAGCGGGGATGAAGGGCCATGGATAAAGAAGTCTGGAGGATTTACATCCGTAGTCACTGAATCTTATCAGGCTGCAGTTTCGAGAGCAGTTGATTTACAAGGGCGTACACCAGAAAAATGGGCATGGGGTACGTTCCATTCGGTTCCATTTGAACACCCGCTAGGTGCGATTAAACCGTTAAACCTCCTGTTTAACCCTGATGTAAATGCAATGGGTGGCAGCCGCGTTACGGTAGGTGCTGCTGGGTGGAACACGACAACTGGACTTGTAACCCATGGTGCACCATGGAGAGGCGTTACTGATTTATCAAATATCCAAACAAGCTACAATGTCATTTCACCAGGTCAGTCCGGCTACGTTTTTAGTAAGTGGTATGATAATCAAATTACGGATTGGGTTGAAGGAGAATATCATGAAACAAAGATGAATGATTACGAAGAAAATGCTCAGCACCTCATTCTAAAACCATAACAAAAGGCTCTCTCAGTCAATGAGAGAGCCTTTTGGCATTCTTACTTTACAGAAACGGTCCAATTCTGCGTATCTTCTAATTTTCCAGTTTGAATTCCTGTGATTGTATCATAAAGCTTTTGAGACAGTTCCCCAATTTCATGATCATTGATGACCATTTTCTTACCAGCCCAGTTTAATTCACCTACAGGGGAGATAACAGCGGCCGTTCCTGTTCCAAATGCTTCTTCGAGCTGCCCTTTTTGAGATAGCTCATACAGCTCTTCAATGGAAACTTTTCTTTCAGTAACAGGGATATCCCATTTCTTTAACAATTCAATAACCGACATTCTCGTAATGCCGTGGAGAATGCTACCGTTTAATTCAGGTGTCACAACTTCCCCATTGATTTTAAAGAAGATGTTCATGCTTCCCACTTCTTCGATGTAACGCTTCTCTACCCCGTCCAACCAGAGAACATCAGCATTTCCATCTTTATATGCTTTCGCTTGCGCTTGATATGCAGATGAGTAGTTACCAGCCGTTTTGGCCATACCCGTTCCACCTTTAACAGCTCTTGTAAATTTATCCTCTACGCTAATTTTCACTGGAGTTAACCCTCCTGAGAAATACGACCCTACTGGTGAGAGAATAATCATCAATTTGTATGTGTGGGAAGGGGCAACAGATAGATTCGGTTCCGTTGCAATAATATAAGGACGTACATAAAGAGACGTTCCAGGTGTTGAAGGAACCCAATCTTGCTCCAAGCTAATTAATTCCTTAAGATAGCCCATTACACGCTCTTCATCAATATGTGGAATGCTTAAACGTTCACTTGAAAGGTTCAGTCTCTGTAAATTTTTTTCAGGTCTAAACAATAAAATTCGATTATCAGCACGATAGGCTTTTAACCCTTCAAAAACGGTTTGACCGTAATGAAAAATCATTGCAGCAGGATCAAGAGTGATTGGCTCATATGGAATGATGCGAGGTTCATACCACCCTTTTTCAGTTTCATAATCCATTACAAACATGTGATCTGTGAACGTTCTTCCAAAAGGAATTTGATCCTTCTCAGGCTTCGCTTTCAAATTAGTGCTTTTCACAATTTCTAAATCTGTACTCATGGCCAGGACTCCTTACTCTCTTGAAAGTGGTTATGATAATGAATTCATACTCCTTCCACATGAAGGCAGTAGATTAACTATTCATCTATTGTACTGCCAAACTCTACTGAATTAAAGCTTTATAGTGCAGAAAGGTAAAAAAATTCAGTTTTTAACACCTATCTCTATCATTTCATACAAATTCTAGATTTCAGGTCCTACTGGTCAACATTTGAAGCACACTTTTTTCACTTTTTACTGTAAGCGATTTCGAGTGAACAGTAACAATGTTTTTAACCAATATAACAACCAGTTCAGGTAACGCCTTTTAATATTTGCTATTGCAAGAGAGGCGATTTTTATGTAAATTAGTCAAGTATGTTTATTAGGAGGTCTCATCATGAATCAAACACAAAATACTCAACGCGTGCAAATGGTTACAGCTGATCCATCCGCTATTGGATTATTCGGTCTTGCTATGGTAACGCTTGTTGCATCATCAGCCAAGCTTGGTTGGACAGATGGCGTCTCATTTGTACTCCCTTGGGCGATTTTTCTAGGGGGCATTGCACAGCTGATCGCTAGTTTTCTAGATGCAAAGCACAATAATACATTTGGTACGACAGCCTTCGCAGCTTTTGGACTGTTTTGGCTTGGAGTAGGAACGTCATGGTTAATCGAATTCGGTGTTTTTGGAGACGCTGCAGCTGCCGCTGTGGATCCAAAGCAATTAGGCATTGCATACATCGGCTATTTGATCTTCAGTGTCTTCATGACAGTTGGAGCTATGGAAACTCATAAAGTACTTTTCTTTATTTTTGTCTTTATTGATTTCTTATTTATCGGACTCACATTTTCCACTTTAGGTATTTTCCCTGAAGGCATGCACTTCTTAGCCGCCATTGCTGAGTTCTGCATTGCGATTTTAAGCTTCTATGGCTCAGCTGCGAGTGTTTTGAATACTCACTTTGGCAAAGTCACACTCCCGATTGGCAAACCATTCGGTATTTTCAAACAAGCTTAGTATCACGTAAAGAGACAGATGAATCTAGATTCATCTGTCTCTTTTATAATTTATAAAGATTTATGAAGATCATGGAGCCTTTGAATTGCCTTAATGCGAATCAAGTTCTAATCAAATGAGTTGTATCACCTATCTCCTTCACTGCGAACTTCCCCCATATCACGCTTATATATATCAACCATAATATCATTATGTAAACTTAATTAGTGATTAACTATAAAAACACTCTTTAATCTCTTTTCAACTCAGCCAGATTAAGTGAATTGATTCTCTCCAAATCATTTTAATACAACATGTAGATCATATATTTTCAATTAATTGTGAAATGCTAAAATGAAATACAAGGCTAACCTCGTATCTCCCATTAAAATTCATTATCCTTATTTACTCAACTGTTTAATATGATTGATGATATAATTTATCTCAGCTATTTTTTGAAAAGGTTCTGTATTTTCGACAATCGAAAAATCTAAATTCCTATTTTTTATGTTCGTAAGACCCAATCACCTTTGAAGATTAGTTCATATACAATTCAGAAAAATTCAATTTTATTAGCCCTCTTATCATCAAGTAAAAACGCCCTTACCTAAGTAAGGACGCTTTTTGATTATGCCGAATGATTTTGTGTTAATTCATCACTTAGTTTTGTTCTCATAGCCATTCGCCCACGATGTAGACGAGACTTCACTGCCCCCGGTGATAGCTGCAGTTTATATGCTATTTCACTTTCCTTTAAATGATCATAGTAGTGAAGTTTCATCACCACTCTTAATCTCGGGGATAACAAATGGATCTTTTTTTTCACAGATTCTTCAAAAAGAAGAATCTCACAGTCTTCTTCTACGTTACAATCGTGATCCGCTTGATTCATGAGAGTATCTTCCGTATTAAACAGAGTCACTTTTTTTTGCTTTCTTAATTGATCAATCGATTTTCGAGCGGCAATAGTTGAAAGCCAGGATCCTAGCTTCCTTTCACTTTGCACTTCGTCTAATCGATCATACGCCTTTAAAAAGGTTTCTTGAAGCACATCTTCGGCAAGTCCGTGATCTTTCAAGACTCTTAATGCAGTATAGTAAACGCGGTTATAGTGTTTTGTAAAGATGTCATTAAAACAAATTGTTCTCGAGTCTATCATTGTTGTTGGTCCTTAAAGTAATCTTGCACAAAGCCTGGAGCATTTGAAGAATCAAAGGTTAACACTTCATAATACCCACCTTTTATATCCTCATAATGAATGCCAACTAAATAATCCCCTTCCTCTTCTTCTTTGCTGCTTAATAATATCATTTCGATTTGCTTCTTATCCTTTATCTCAAAAGGTTCAACGGACTCATTCTCTACAATTTGATCATAAGCTTCTCTCGGGTATTGATTTTGTGCTTCATCCCATGGATAAATGCTTACATGATCGATTTCACCTTCGTCAATAAATGCATCCTCATAGAAGCCTTCTTCTTTCAACCAATTAACAGTATTTTTATAGGAATTATAGATCGAATTGTCTTGCGCATAGTAGTATTCCTCTTTCCAATCGGAACCTTCTCTTACTTCAGATACACGAGATCGAATCCCTTTTGGATGAATCAATTGATCATAGGATAAACTGTAAATGTCCTCTCTTACATGTTGATAGAATTCTTGAATTTGAAGCGGATCAAGTATGGAAACTTCTTTATTGACGGGCCCTCCCGGTTGAAGAGTGACTTTTTGAATTTTTGAAGGGTCACTATTTAAGACAGGGTAAGTTAATTCTTTGTATTCCTTAGTTTCCATTACACGTTTAAGGGTTTCCTGGACGTTCTTTCGATCGACTTGATATGAACGTTGCACGCGATCACCGTTTTTTAATTCATAAGAGATGAAATACATCATTCCTGTAGAATTAAACTGATCGTTCTGGTTAATCATCTCTTTTTGTAATTGTATAACTGCATTAATTGCACCTTCTGATTCTATTAAATCAGGTGAAGTATTTTCGATATGTTCTTCTAACTGATAGATATTGTCACCTATATAAACATTTTTAATTTCACTCGTTTCTGGAACGTAACTTTCATAGTTTAACCAGAACAATGGCAAAATCCCTATAATTAAACCAGCTGTTGCTCCGTAAACGAACAAGCCTTTAAAGTGCTTCCAGTGAAACACACGCCAGCTTTTATCTAACACCATTGAAGAAAGGAAATATCCGACGATCCCACCTATAACGTACCCAAAAATCAACCACGATAACATTAGTTGAGTTTCTCCAAAATAGGTACCACCGACTAGAGCAAAGCAAAAGGTCATTCCAAACTGAAAGACTGGCTTTAACACGTTAATGGCAATCGTCTGTGTAGCTACTTCTAATGGACGTTTCTTATAGATAGCTTTTCCACCAAAGTAGAATACTATTGAAGCGATAAAATAGATACCCAACATTATATACTGAACGGGGAGATACCCCTCCTGTGGGTCATTAGGGTAATATTGAAAAACGTTGACAAGGGGTGAATAGTTACCTACCGTATGATCGATTACCACCAAGTCTGAAAAACCAGCAATAAAGAAGCTAAGATGTACCGCTACAAGAACATAAATTCCTGCCGGAAGAAGCAGAAGGATATAAGTCAAAACAGCTTGAACGGTTGATAATCCAGTTAATGTACCAGCAAAGACACAAATCATAAACGTTAGAATGCTTACAATGATCATCATCAACGTCCAATAACCAAGCTGGCTAATTGAATAAAAAGCTGACACGTCAGTAAACAAAAAGAACATGAATAGAATAAGACTAGTCAACAAAATAGGCGCAATGAGCAAAATCACTCCTGATAAAGCGTGATGGCGAAATAAATGCTCTCTGCTAATTGGTAAACTGTGAATAAAGTCTGAAGCACCTTTCACGTGAATGTAACGAAAAAGAAATACAGCCATTAAAACGGGCATAAGAAATAGCAGCATAAATTGTATTTCAAACATAAATATCGGATCAAAAAGCCCAGCTCCGCTTGCTTCTATCCTATATTCATCGTTAAACGCCATGAGTAATTGGAGCGGCAAAGTAAAGGCAAGACCACAAAAGAACAAAATACTAATCCAACCAACATTTCTAAAATCTCTTTTGAACATTTCTCTTCTAAACAAGGACGTTTTCGATAGCATATCCAACACCCTCCATTTCATAGATGAATATTTCTTCTAATGTAAGTGGTAATCGATCCATTAAGACTGGACCAATTTTCTCGATTTCAGTCATCACTTTCTTTTCTTCTCCTTTTACGATCAAGAGAATAACACTTCCCCGTTTTTCCTTATAGAGAATATCAAGATCGCTAGAAGTCAAATCGTGTTCTCCTGAATCTTTAAATGCGACTTGAACTTTATGTACGTCTTCCTTTAATGCATCTAAATCACGTTCAAGAAGAATTTCACCATGGTGAAGAATCCCGACATGATCACAAATCTCCTCAACTTCTCTTAAATTATGTGACGAGAGCAACACAGACATTTCTCTTTCAGCCACATCCTGAATGATCATGCTTCTTACTTTTTTTCTCATAACCGCATCCAAACCATCAAAAGGCTCATCTAAAATAAGCACATCCGGCTTAACTGACATAGATAAGATGAAAGCCACTTGTCTTTGAAGACCTTTAGAAAACTGACTTACTTTCTTGTTCTCATCGAGCTTAAACAAATTCGTTAGATTTGTGTAGCGCTCCTCATCCCACTGTTCATATAAACTAGCGTAATAATTGGCTAGCTGCCTCATTGTATATTGTGGTAAAAAATAGAGGGCATCTGGAATAAACACCACTCGTTGCTTCGTAGAGACATTTTCATAAATGGGATGGTCCAGTACGAGAATTTCTCCTGAATCTTGTCTCAGAATACCGGCAATCATTCGCATGAGTGTTGTTTTTCCTGCGCCATTTGAACCAAGCAAACCATATATTGATCCAGGCTGCACTGCAAAACTAACTTGATGGATGATTTTGTTAGTCCCAAAAGACTTTTCAACACCGTTTACTTCAATCATCCTTTTTCCCCCCTTCAATTTCAGTTAATAGTGACTCAATTTCCTCTACTGTCATTCCAAGATAAATGGCTTCAGCTAGTAGCTTCTTTAACTGATCTCGCACGTTTTTTAGCTCCTCACTCTCAAGTTTTTTTGAAGGATTAACAAAACTCCCCTTCCCTTTCACTGAATAAATGTATCCTTGAGACTCAAGCTCTCTATATGCTTTTTGGATGGTATTCGGATTAATTGTCAGCTGATGCGCAAGTTCACGGACAGAAGGAAGTTTCTCATCGTCTTTCATAACATCTTTAATGATCAGCTGCTTCAAACGATCAACTAACTGTTCATAGATCGGCTTTCGACTTCTAAAGTCCAATTCAAACATCAATTCACCTCCACTCTCACTAGCTATAACTGTATTAACTGTATTAATATATGTAGTACAGTTAAAGTATATCGAAAGCCAATTGATTTGAGAAGTCTTTTTTTGTAATTTTTTCTATTAATGATCAAAAATGACTTTATCAAAATAAAAATAAGCCGTATCTCAATTCCATATTTGGGAATGAGTTACGGCTATTAGTTAGTTTTCAATAGACTCCCTTGTCTAAAGGTTTATGTAAATTCGCAAATAAATCAGAACATTTTCTTTCCAAGATATTATTTACGCAAAATCTTTTCCATCGCTTTTCCTTTTGCTAACTCATCGATCATCTTATCCAAATAGCGAATTTCCTGCATAGTTGGTTCTTCAATGTTTTCTACTCGCACACCACAGACCACTCCTTTGATCATCTTGCGTGAAGGATTCATTTGGGGAGCTTCCATAAAGAAGGTCTCAAAGTCTGTCTTTTTTTCTAATTGAGTTTCAAATTCATTTTGGCTATACCCTGTCAACCAACGAATGATTTCGTCCACTTCTGCTTTTGTACGCCCCTTTTTTTCCGCTTTCGTCACATAATGGGGATAGACGCTTGAGAAGCTCATTGTATAAATTTTATGTTTTGTCATAAAAAGGCCTCCTTTGATTACTAAAGTAAAGATTTGCAACGGCTTACCTATTCGTCTTCACATCATACTGTCCCTGAACCTTTAATGTTATGCAATTTAATCAGTCAACGTACCCTGATGAAAAATCATTTTCCACGTTCCATTATTGTTTCTCCATATAGAACTTCTTAAGGTCTTTTGTGATCTTGTTTTATCATGGATGCGATATGTTGCAAGAACGGCAGCCTCTGATAAAAAGCGTATCTCGAATTCACTTAGAATCATTTCTCTATTGGAAAGACCATTATTGTAATCCCCCTCTTTATGCCACACTTTCCCTGAACTTCCAAACTCAAAGAAATCATCTGCAAGTATCTGATTTAATCTATCTGGATGAGAACGTACTTCAGGCTTTAATAGTTCTTCTTCTAATTTCATTAAATGATGTTTTAACTCTATTTCATCGATGATAATTACTCCCACTTTTTACTTATTCATCCATATTATACTCTTTAAAAACGACAGAACGTGATATTCTTCACGAAATTATTGATGTAAGCGGTTAAGTATGAGGCTATGCATTGAAATTCGCTCAAGGATAATTTAACCTATTAGAGTAGGTATAAAAGATGACTGGATGATAGACACTTTATAGGGAAAAATAAACAGAGTGAAGTCCAACTTTTCTTCTATCTCTTGATTAGTAACTTCGTTTCTAATCAGGTATAAAAATACCTTAACATGGTTTTGCCTTACTATATAACAAATAAGCGTAACTGCTTACAAGAAGGAGAAGTGACTATGTCAGAATCAATCACAACCGAAACAGGCGAAAAACGCGTCCCTACTCAAGACGAACGCGAACTGCTTGATCAGCTTTTGGATCCTAAAGTTCAAGAGTCACTAAGCGTGCTTGTAAAGGAACTTCCTAAAGTAACGGAACTTGTTAATATGATGTCTAAATCATATGATACGGTCCAAGGTCTTGCAACAGATGATGTATTGAAGAATGATACAGTAGAATTTATGTCTGAAATCCTTCATCCTGTTACAAACTCCGTAAAAGACGTGGCAGCAAATGCAATTGAAGCAAAAGATGAAGCTGAAAAGAGCTCAGAAGTTATTGGGTTATTTGGTCTTTTAAAAATGTTGAAGGATCCTCAAGCTCAGAAGCTTTTCAGATTCGTGAATGCTTATCTTAAAGTTTCAGGAGAAAAAAGTAACCAAAAATAATACTGATCTGCTAGAAATGGAGGAACAATCATGTCAAAACAAATAGTCATTTTGGGCGCAGGTTATGGTGGGCTTCTTTCTGCTTTATCCGTACGTCAATACTTAAATGAATCAGAAGCTACTGTTACATTAATTAATAAAACACCTACTCATCAAATCATTACAGAGTTGCACCGTTTAGCTGCTGGTAACATCTCAACGGAAGCTGCGGCACTTCCACTGGATAAGTTATTAAAAGGAAATGACATTAATCTTAAAGTAGCATCGGTTGATTCATTTTCTGTTGATAATAAAGAAGTTAAGTTATCTGATGGTTCTACACTTTCTTACGACGCATTAGTCGTAGCACTAGGTAGTAAAACAGCGTACTTTGGTATTCCAGGACTTGAAGAAAACAGTATGGTACTGAAATCGGCTGAAGATGCAAACCGCATCCACGCTCATGTTGAAGAACGCATCAAGAGCTTTGCAGCATCAGGTGACGAAGCGGATGCTACAATCCTTATCGGCGGTGGCGGTCTTACAGGGACTGAACTCGTAGGAGAACTAGCTGATGAAACACCAAAGCTTGCTCGTAAATATGGCGTAGATCCTGCCAAGATCAAATTGAAGCTTGTTGAAGCGATGCCTAAAATTCTTCCAATGCTTCCTGATGAGTTAATTAACCGAGCGATGACTAGCCTTGAAAAACGCGGCGTTGAATTCCTAACAAACCTTCCTGTAACGAATGTAGAAGGAAATGTCGTGGAATTGAAAGATGGCCAAAAGATTGTTACAAACACATTTGTTTGGACAGGCGGCGTTCAAGGTAATCCACTTGTTGGAGAATGCGGTATCGAAGTCAATCGAGGCCGTGCAACAGTGAACAATTACCTGCAATCCACTTCTCATGAGGATGTATTCGTTGCTGGTGACAGTGCCGTTTACTTCAAACCAGGTGACGAACGTCCACAGCCTCCAACTGCTCAAATCGCTTGGCAAATGGGTGACCTTATTGGTTACAACTTGTATGCTTACCTTTATGACAAAGACTACAAAGAATTTGAACCAGTTAACTCTGGAACATTAGCAAGTCTTGGTCGTAAGGATGCCGTTGCTCAAATCGGTGGCAACGCAACATCCCTTAAAGGCCTTCCTGCATCTGTGATGAAAGAAGCAAGTAACGTCCGTTACCTTTCACACATCAAAGGATTGTTTGCATTAGCATACTAAACAACGAATCATTTTCTATAAAGATATAAAAAAGTGCTGGGAAATTTCCCAGCACTTTTTTTCAGATAATAAAACCTGGTTTTGTACCTTTATCAATTGGTTTTAAAGAATATAAGTCACCTGAAACACCGTGGCAACATACGACATTCATGCCTTCTATAAACATTCGACTCGTAAAAACAGTTTCGCCATGATCACAAAAGATTTCTATGCTTGAGGAATCTATAAAAAGACGAATTTGATGTTTCACTTTTTGTTTTCTTAGTGCATATCTTTTTGTACCATATTCTTTAGCATAAACATGGGTCATATTTGATCGATCAAGACAATACTCTTTTCCATTTGAAGAGAAAATCACGTTTTCATTTGCATCATTCCTAAAAATAATTTCAAACTCTCGGTCGGCTTCAATGACCATTTCAAAGGCCCGAGAAGTTAATTGATGATTTGTTTGAAGCTCCTGCCTCTTTGTTCTCAGTTCTTTTAGCTCTTGAAGAGGCTGTTGTAATAAACGATCCCCCTCAATCTTAACTTCTCTCGGCAACGTTAACATGTGAGCCCACATATTTTGGTCTGTAGGATAGATGCTCTTTGAATTGCCTAACCAACCAATCAGAATCCTTCTTCCACATGCATCGTCATAAGTTTGTGGAGCATAGAAATCAAACCCTTTGTCTAGTTCGATATATTCGTGTGCATTCAGTTTACCCGTAGCAACATCTAATACATCACTAATACAATACACCACCGAAAATACATTGTTATACTGATATTTATTTTTACTCAGCTCCCCCTGAGGAGAAAAGATAAGAACACCGCGATTATTTTGTTCAAAATAGTTGGGGCACTCCCACATATACCCCGCATCCTTAAAATTCGTCTGTAGAATGCCATGATACGTCATTTCATTTGGTTGGTCTCCTGAATAAAGGGCGATTGCGCCTTTATGCTTACTCGTTTCACCACCAACGAGCATGTAGTATTTGTTATCCCGTTTAAATACAATTGGATCTCTAAAATTATTGCTGAAATCGGGGGGCGTCCCTTCTATCATCACGTTTTCCTTCGATATCGTTTGATCTTCATTTAGGAATCCATACACCTGACTTGGTATGGCTTCACTCTCCTCAGTTAGATGATTTCCTGTATAGAATAGGTGCATGTTATCCCCTTCAACAAAAGCGGATCCTGAGTGACAGCCGTGAGAATCATATAACTGATCTGGATAAAGAGCGATACCGTGATCTTTAAAATGAATAAAATCTTTCGTTGAAATATGATACCAATGCTTTAATCCATGAACTGGGCCTAATGGGAACCATTGATAGAAGATATGGTGTTCTCCTCTAAAAAAAGCTAATCCATTTGGATCATTCATTAATCCATGATGAGGTGCTATATGATAATTTGGATAATAAGTATCCTCTTTTGCAATTTTTTCAATCGTACTTAGATAGTCATTCGAAACATCTGACAAAGTAACGAAACGATTCTGGCGGTTAGAAAAATCAATGTAATCAATCATGTAAAGCTTCCCTTCTGTTAAACCTTAAGAAAATGAACATTAGCCATGTTTAATATTTAAATTTAATGCAGGTTGTTCCGCAGATGGCTTTTCACGATAAGCAATGAACGTAACGAGAAACGATGTGGCCAATGCAACTAGAATGACTAGAATGTATTGAAAGAAACCATCGCCTATATACAATAACAATCCTGGTAGCATCGTCGAACCAGTACCCGCTGCAGCGATGCCCAAGATCGAAGCAAACCCACCGCCGACTGCGCCACCTAAACAACCGTAAATAAATGGTTTTACTTTAGGTAAGTTAATCGCGAACATCACGGGCTCAGTTATGCCAAAGAAAGCAGGTATAACGGAACCTAACATATTAGATCGCTTAATTTTATCTCTTTGCTGAATAACAACTGCAAGAGCTGCTCCAGCTTGTCCGGCAATTGCTGCCGTACCAATCGGATTGATTAAATCATATCCCGTTTCCGCAACCATTTTAACCGTTATTGGAACAATCGTGTGGTGCATACCTGTTATCGCTAAAAGCTGAATGGCACCTCCATAAACAAATCCACCGATACCAAATGGTAATTCAAAGAAATACATGATGCCAGAAGTAAGTAAATTCTCTATTCCCAAAATCACTGGGCCTACGATAACAAGTCCAAGAATTAACGAAAACAGTAATGTGACAAACGGTGTCAAAATAAGGTCTAGCATCTCAGGAATGTATTTTCTCGCTATTTTTTCAATTTTTGCAGCTAACCATCCCATAAAGACAGCAGGAAGAATTGAACTTTGCATACCTGTAATTGGAATATCAAATCCTAATAAAGTCAGGAACAACGGATCAGCTTTCCCGAAAGATACAGCCCACTTATCCGGTAATTGCGGTGCTACCAGCATTAAACCGAGAGCAATTCCAATAACAGGAGATCCTCCAAATTTCTTCATAGCAGACCAGGTAATCAATACCGGAATGAATGTAAAAGCTGTATCTGTTAAAACTTGTGAGAGTACTAAAATCGTTGAAGAAAGCTCCATTCCGAAACCGTTTATTAACAAGCCTCTAAGTCCCATTAATAGGCCCGTTGCAATTAGAACGGGAATAACAGGGATGAAAATATCTGCAAACGTTTTCGTTAATTGATGGATTTTAGAACTGTTTGAATTTCTCGGTTCATTAGAGACCTCTTTACTGTCACTAACTCCACCCTTTTCTAGTTCAGCATAGACTTTATTTACAAAACCAGTACCAAGAATAATTTGATGCTGCCCACTTTGATAAAAATATCCGCTTACACCTTCAATTGAATCAAACGATTCTTTCTTGAGC
This sequence comes from Anaerobacillus sp. 63XJN7_5_ISO-PGPR-S23-430, assembly GCF_056173695.1. Classification (NCBI taxonomy): domain Bacteria; kingdom Bacillati; phylum Bacillota; class Bacilli; order Caryophanales; family Bacillaceae; genus Anaerobacillus; species Anaerobacillus sp. 63XJN7_5_ISO-PGPR-S23-430. The sequence goes on from NZ_CM149686.1 coordinate 2,389,725, forward strand.
AATGTATCATCATATAATTCGACTCTTAATCTTGTTGCACAGTGAGAGATGCGAGATATATTCTCTTTTCCACCTAAAGCTTGTAATACAGAATGAGCGACCGTTTTAGGATTCTTAGCCATGATCCTACCCCTCCAATAAAATATTCGTTATCCAAACAAAAGCGGAAACGTTTCCACTTTGTTATAAAAAGAAAATTACTACCAAGATTACTACCAAACTGGAAACGTTTCCAGTTTGGTATAAAATGAAAGCGACTCTAGAAATCGCTTTTGAATAAGTAAATGATATCGTTTACACAAAGAAGAGTCAAGAGTTTTTTTATTTAGTACTATTTCCATCAAAAAAGGTTACAGGAAGTACATTTTTCTTTTCAACCGGCTGTTCCTTAATTAGTTTAATAAGCACTTGTACAGCTTTTTCAGCCATTTCAGCAACAGGCTGGATGATTGTTGAAAAAGTTAATTCATCTTCCTTACTGGAAGTAACGCCATCAAAACCAATCACCTGAACTTCCTCAGGAACTCTTCTCCCTAGTTTTTTTAGAGATCGCAACAATAATTTCGCCCATTTATCGTTCATGGTAAAAAAACCATCCACATCAGGGTTTTGTTCTAAAAACCGCTGGATGACCGCTTCAATGTCTGTGACAGGCTCTCTTAATTCGTAAATACAGTGATCAAAATTTTTACTTAAACTCACAGTTTCAAATCCAAGTCTCCGATTCATAGATTCATTTTCAATGTTTGAAACACTTCCTAAATAGGCAATCCGCTTACAACCTCGCTTCATCAGTTCTTTGGCTGCAAGCTCTCCACCTTTCTTATTATTACTCGTTACGAATACGACATCTTTTGTAAAGTGCCGATCAATGCTTACAATTGGTAGGTGACTTGAAATATATTGATCAAGTTCAGCACTATAAGTAATGGCAATTAATCCATCTATTTTATTTTTCTCGAGCATTGAAATATATTCTATTTCTTTCGTACGCTCATTTTGAGTGTTGCATAGGATCATTTTATAGCCAAGATGAGACAATTCCTTTTCAACATGATAAGCAAATTTTGAAAAGAATGGATGCCAAATAGTGGGGACAATCAAAGCGATCGATTGACTTTGCTGCATTTTAAAATTCCTAGCAACTTCATTTTGCTTATAATTCAAAGTTTCAATCGCTCGTTCTACTTTTCGTCGCGTTGTTTCTTTAACAGGGCCATTGTTATTTAGTACTCGAGAAACAGTACCTAGTCCTACCCCAGCTTCTCTTGCTACATCTTTCATATTTACCAAAGTTCTGATTCACCTGCTTTGTTAATAAATTCATCCAGAAATTATTGTAACATAGAAAAAGTTCTCAAGTTGATCGATAACTGCATTGAGATAAGCTTTAAGGTTATCCTATTCCAAGTACACCTTCACCATACGATCATCCTCTTTAACCGGGTCTCCCCGACCATCTTTATTGTTTGTTATCGCAAATAATGTGTCCTCGTCCAATAATAAGGAGCGAACTCGTCCAATATCTTCTGTCTCCACAGTAGTACCCTGGCCCTTCAGTTCAAACGACCGAATTTCCTCGCCTCTTAAGCAAGCAACGTAAAGTTTGTCATCTTGAAAAACCATTCCTGACGGAGCCCATGTATCATCTCCAGAGTGATAGAGCGGCTGCACCATGCCATCAGCAATTTCATCTCCTTCAATCACTGGCCACCCATAATTGTTTCCTGCTTCAATTTGATTGATTTCATCATGAGCAGACTGCCCATGCTCTGAACTAAAAAGCTGTCCTTCTTCATTCCACGCAAGACCCTGAGGGTTTCGATGTCCATAAGAATAAACATAAGAATCATTAAATGGATTATCTTCTGGTACGTTTCCTTCTAAATCCATACGTAAAATTTTGCCTGCTAAACTACCTTTATCCTGTGCAAGCTCCGGTTCTCCAGCATCACCTGTTGTGATATAAAGCATATCGTCTGGTCCGATTTTCAGTCTTCCTCCGTTATGAAACTGAGAGCCAGGAATATTCGCTAGAAGCTCATCCGTTTCTTCCCAGGTGCTTTCTATAAGTTCAACCTTCACGACCCTATTCAGAGTCTTCTCACCTTCTACATAAGTGTGGTAGAGAAACGCAATTTGGGACTGAGGAAAATCTTCAGCTAGTGCCATCCCCAAAAGCCCGCCCTCACCTTCACTATGCACAGGTTTAGTAAGGTGGATCGTTTGTCTTTTCAGGGAATTATCGAATTTCGCTACCTTACCTGCTCGTTCTGTGAGATAAAACGTTTCTTCTGTTTGGACGATCTCCCATGGAACATTTAAATTTTCAATATAGGCTGACTCTCTTTTAATCTCCTCATCTGCACCATCGCTAGAACTTGAGTTTGGATCATTACTTGAGCAGGCTGTTACGAGGAGTAACGCACAAAGCACACCCCCTATTTTCACCATGTCTTCCTCCATTTCATCCAGATCTTATTTTAAACAGTGCTACTCACAAATCATGAGTACATTTCCATCAAGATCTTTAAAATTAAACCAATGACCATTCTCAATATCAGTGATAAGCTCAATTCTTTTTTCTTTCATAAAAGAAAAAGCGACTTCAATGTCTTTCGTATTGAAATGAAGAGGTGGAGTTTTATAAAGGTTATGCTCAGAATAAATTTTGCTATCCAATACAAGGCGGTTACCTTTCATTGGCACGACATACAAATGTCCTGCTACTATGTCGCCATGGGCAGGAATCCCTAGTAAATCACAATACCAATTTTTTGCATTTTCAATATTTTTTACGGGAATAAAAACAGCACCAATTTCATTTAAAATCGGATTCATTTGAATTACCTTCCCTCCCAAATCAATTTTCAGTACTTACTCCTTCTTTCTTATTTGATCCGATCCTTCCAAAACCCACTAAAAAAATATACACCACATTTTTGAGGAAGAAATGATAAACATGTATGATATGCTTGATTTAACAAATATCCCCATAATAAATCACTCTACAAAAAAGGAGGGGGCTAGCATGAGTACCATTAAGAATATTCTCTTAATCGTTTTTTCAAGTGACCACTCTCAAAACGATCTTGCAGAGCTACTGGTAATGCCTTTAGGACTATTTTCCCTACTATCGATTCATCATTTTTTTCATTTTGTTCCGCTAAACTGGTACTCGTTACGATCAGCTGTCATTTTCATAGCTATTTTTGCACTCTTCTATTCTTTTATGAAACTAATTAGAAAAAAACTAGGAACCAAAAACAATAAACTCTCACCTTTTGTCATTTACATGGCCTATTTTGTTGCCATCCTTGGAGGATCAGTGATCATGGCCTCATGAACAAAACCGCACTTCCCCTTTACTAACCCCTCCCAAAAAGCTCGAAGCAGTAATGCTCCGGGCTTTCACTTCATGCATGAAGAATATCAAATCTAAAAATCTCATCCACAGCCAGTGAAGTTACCTGCGGCTGGATCAAGAAGTATTATTATTATCTCTCAATCATTTAATCCCTTTCCCTGTAGAATTTGCTGCATATATTTCTCGATCCTTGCTTCTCGTGTTTTGGATTGTTTAGCTTTAGAAAAGTAAAGGACATATGCTCTTTGCCTTCCTGGTGTTAAAGCTTCAAATGCAGAATGTAATGCAGGAACTTCATTGAATTTATTTTGAAGTTCTTCAGGGATTTCTATATTCTTCTTAATATTCACTTCTAAACCAGCTTTTTCAACAGCAATGGCGTTATAAATATATTCTTTCAATATGTTTTCCTTATCCACTATTTCTTCTATATGGGTGAATCTTATCTGACGGCTAGACTGTACATTTTCCGTTTGTTGAATAAGCATGTCATGCGTATCTTGTAACAAGACACCTTTAAAAAATAATAGTGCACAGTATTCTTTAAATCCATGTATTAAAACGATATTTTTTCCTTGGAATGTGTAACATGGGACCCCCCACTTCAATTCTTCAGTCAGCTCACAGTCAAGAATGATCATTCTCAATTCCTTGAATTCTTCCTGCCACTTTTTGGATTTATTGATAATGCCATCAACTTTAGGATTCATTCTACTATTTGCCATTAAAGCACTTCCTTTCGCAGTTTTTTGATCAGCCGAAAGTTTTAAATCACTATTTGCAATTGCCCCATCCATCCATTATCAATTACAATACTTTCATATTCACTTCTAAATAATAACACAATCCTATCTATTATCTTGAGTAGGTTTAGTCTCATTCACGATACCCTTCCGTATTAGATTTATCGTTCAAATACAAAAAGCAGTTCAATGTAGTTACAAATCAATCTTTGCACGCTACACTGAACTGCTTCATTTTCATGTTATCTTAAGTTTCTTGTTTAGTTATGGCTACTTCAATGTCATAATCTGCCGGGTCAAGTTCTGTTTTCGTTCCGAGCGCAAGTCTAGCTAGCTCCAAGCCGAGATACGGGCCAACTGTGAGTCCAGAAGCCCCCAGACCATTAGCAGCAAGTAAATTCTTACTACCAGGCACATAACCAAACACTGGTAAAAACCCTGGTGTGAAAGGACGGAACCCTACTTTCGCTCCTAAAAACGTACTACCCGCTAATCCAGGGGCGACGGATAGGGCTTTAGTAAAGATTTCCTGCAGTCCTCCAGCAGTCACACGCTGATCCATACCAGCTTCATTTTCATGAGTTGCCCCAACAACGACGCGTCCATCATCAAAGCTTAATAAGTACTGATCGTTAGGTGGCATCACGACTGGCCACTCATTCGTTACCGAATTATTCATTTCAAGGTGGACGATCTGAGCTTTCTGAGAAGTAACATTAAAGTGGAGGCCCATTGGAGATAAAAGCTCTTCCGCCCAGGCTCCAGCTGTCAGAATTACTTTGTCCGCTATAAAGGTCTCACTACCTACAGTAACACCAGTCACTTCGTCTTCTGACAAATAAAGCTTAGCATCACCATACATGATGGTAGCTCCGTGTTTTTCAGCTGAGCGAAGTAGCGCATTACGAAGAGCTGAACCGTTCACTCTTGCCGCGCCACTAACAAATACAGACTGGTAATCTCCAGCTATAGGGGGGAATATTTCTCTTGTTTCCTCAGAAGATAGCTTCTTGATGTCCCCGATTTCTGGTGCATCTTCTCGTCGCTTTTTAGCACGCTCGATCATTTTATCTAATTTTGTTTCATCAGTATGGAGGCTGATTGCCCCTACTTTCTTATAACCCGTTTCTGTTTCTCCATCCTCTATTAATTGGTGAATCAAGTCTGGATAATATTTAGCCCCCCCTTTAGCAAGTCGATACCAGACTTTATTCCGACGTTGGGAAAGCCATGGACAAACAATACCAGCTGCCGCTTCTGTCGCTTGTCCAGGTTCACTACGATCGATAATCGTAACGTCTATTCCTTCTTTTGCAAGATGATAAGCCGTTGAAGCTCCAAGGATACCGGAGCCGACAATAATTGTTGAATTCATATGTAACACCTTTTTCATTGATTTCGATTCTTTGTCCATTTTACATAAATTCAGTTAAGCACACAAACCGACTGTATTGACTAATATTCTTTTAATGAAAACGCACCTTTTTTCAACCTATTTCTTCAGGTGAAGTCTTTCATTATGCTAAAATAACACCATTACACGAAGAAGGAGTCTCACTATGAAAAAAACATTAGACCACATTGGAATTGCAGTCAGACGTTTAGATGAAGGAGTTCAGTTTTATACAGAAGTATTAGGTGGCAAGCTTTTCGACCGTTACCGTAGTGAAGCAACAGGTGTAGAAAGCGAAATTGCCGTTATAGATCTTGATGGCAGTCGTATTGAACTACTGATGCCTACGAATAATTCCACTTCCCCAATCGCACGTTTTATGAAACAAAAAGGGAAAGGCGTCCACCATGTTGCCTATGTTGTTGATAACCTTGATGAGGCGATAAAGGAATTAGCTCAACAGAATATTCGTGTAATGGAAGATACGCGACGAGTGAACAAACACGGTAGAAGATTAATTTATTTAAATCCAGCTGATACAGAAGGAACAATCATTGAATACTGTGATTATCCTGAATCAGGTAAAACTACAATTGAATAACTGCCAGTCGAATGACAAGGATCATAAACAACAAGAATGTGAGTACAAGTAGTACATTCAATCTTGTCGGTAGGTCATTATTCCGATTATTTTTATCGCTCATATGATTTCTCCTTCCTTATATGTTAACTACGTTCAAAAAGGCGGTGCTTATGAAGCATATCTATAATCTTTTTTACTTCGGTTACTTGCAAGCCATTTCTTGTCTGTTTCCATTAATTATTTTTGTAACGCTAGCATTAAGCGAAAGAATGACGCTTTTTTTTCTACCAAGGTATGATTTTATTCTTATCGTTTGCATTTTAGCACAAATCTTCTTATTAATAACCAAATTTGAGACAATTGATGAAATGAAAGTGATTCTTGTTTTTCACATTATTGGTTTGGCACTCGAGATATATAAAGTTCATATGGGTTCCTGGTCTTATCCAGAGGAAGCTATCTTCAAAATAGCGGGCGTTCCATTGTATAGCGGATTCATGTATGCAAGTGTTGCTAGTTACATGTGCCAGGCCTGGCGAAGACTGGATTTACAATTAGTGAATTGGCCTACTTCCTGGATGACGATCGGTTTAGGAATTGCCATCTATGGAAACTTTTTTACCCATCATTTTCTATATGATTTTCGCTGGGTGTTGAAGATCCTTGTTGTGATTCTCTTCTTTCGAACGATGGTGAACTTTACAGTCAATCATACAATTTACAAGATGTCTCTCCCTATATCTTTCGTACTCATTGGTTTTTTCATATGGATTGCTGAAAATATTGCGACGTTTTTCGGAGCATGGGCGTATCCAAATCAGCAAAGTGATTGGGAAATCGTACATATTGGTAAAATTAGCTCGTGGCTTTTATTAGTCATTGTGAGCTTTATGATCGTAGCTCAGTTAAAGCATACAAAATATGAAAAATTAATTCACAACAAAAATGCAGCTCTTTAAGAGAGCTGCATTTTATAATCCATCTATTTCTAATGAAATGTTCGTCTCCAGATGAACATAGCTATTTTCTATGAACTGTGAATGCTACGATATGGCAATTTCCATCCATAACGGAGGGACAGCATTCGTAGAAAGACAATGGCACCAAATAAGAACATGAGCTGAGGTAATTCTTGTGGATAACCAAGCCCAATTAACAGCCCTGCCATCATGGCCCACACTGCATAAACCTCTTTTTGTAAAACGGTCGGTTTTCTTCTCGCTAATAAATCACGAATAATTCCACCACCAGTTCCCGTCATGGCTGCAGCAACCATGGCAGCAATAAAAGGATGACCCATTTCTTCTGCGAATAGCGCGCCCTGGATCGCAAATGCAGCAAGACCAATTGCATCAAAGAAGCTCCCCCACTTCTCCCAATAGTAGTTAATCCAGCTTGCAGGAAAAACAAAAATGATTAGGATTGTACCGATCGCAATCATAATAAGCACATCCTGTTCCCAAATCGAAGCGACTGGCACCCCTATTAATAAATTCCGTATAATTCCACCACCAAATGCTGTAGCAAGTCCAAGAACAATCACACCGAGAAAATCAAACTCCTCCTCTAGTGCAACGAGTGCTCCACTTGCAGCAAAGGCAATTGTACCAATGATATTTAATATTTCCCAAGTCACACCATTACGCCCTTTCACGATCTATTGAAAGTTAAAGTGTACGTCAGCTTTTATCTGTTATCAACCCTTATTTTTTGGTTAAAAGAATTAAAAAACCTCCTAGTGGAGGTTTAAGAAGAAAGATGATAATACATTTCGATGATGTCCTCATCTGAATGAGGAATTTCATTTCCTTTTACAATTTGAGCACCGTTGATACATCCACTTGTTAAAAGGATAATATCTTGTTCGCTGCCAAGTTGTAAAGATTTCAAGACGCCCTCTCTTCTTGTGTTCGTTCGATAAATATTAGGATCATTGGGATTCAAAAATCCTGACATAACCTTGTCGACAATGAGAGATGGCTCATGATAGCCGGGATGATCAACTGTGACGATAATTTCATCCGCTCTACCTTCAATTGCTTTCGCCATTTTAGGCATCTTCTCAAAATCCCTGATCCCAATTCCAGCAATCATAACAATGAGCTTGCGATGATCCATCTTTTTCACTTCATCTACAAGACGTGTTAAAGCTACTGGAGTATGCGCGTAATCCAGGATGATCGTTTCCCGGTTAGGCCCACTAATTACTTGAAAACGACCTTCAGGGCTTTCTAATTGTGGCAGCACTTTAATAATCGTTTGCAGTCGGTATCCAAGTAATAAAGCTGTCCCTACAGCAGAAAGCACGTTTGCAACATTATAATCTGCAAAAACTGGTACAAAAACATCGTATGCTTCACCATGTGAGAGCAATTTGAATGAGGTACCATCTAGTCTATATTCCAACTCAGTGGCTATGAGATCCGCTTCTGCATGTGGATTTAAGCTATAAGTCACTTTACGATGTTCATAAGCTCGGCTAAGCTCAACGCCCATTTCATCGTCTACATTGACTACAGCCGCTTTTGCTTGATTGAAGAGTTTTTCTTTACAAGCTTTGTAGTGTTCAAAAGTATGGTGATATTCCAGGTGTTCTGGAGAGATATTAGTGTGAATGGCGACATCAAATTCAATTCCTTCTACGCGCTTTTGATCAAGGGCAATAGATGAAACCTCCATCGCTACTCCCCCATCTCCTTCGTTGATCAAATCCTTGAAGATGCGATGAAGGTCAAGTGACTCAGGAGTCGTTGGTGTGCTTTTCTTATAGGGAATTTTTTTCTTTGAAGACCAAATGCCGGTTGTTCCAATAGACCCTGTTGGCAATCCAAGCAGTGTGAGTAACGAGCGCACATAAGCTGCAACGGTTGTTTTACCATTTGTACCTGTAACGCCAACTGTCTTTAATTTCTCGTCTGATGAGCCATAATATTGTTTTGAAAAGGATGCCATTGCGTTTCTAACATCATCAACAAGAATAAAAGTACAATTAGGATAACTGTGAGCAAGACTTGTAATGAGATCATCTTGATCTGCTACTACTGCTACTGATCCATTCTTAATCGCATCTTCTATGTATTTATGTCCATCGTGATTCTCGCCTTTAATTGCAAAAAAAACAGAAGAAGACCCTGACATTTTCGAATGAAATGTAAGACGCTTAATCGTTTGAATGTCTGGTCCATATATATGGGTGATCGGAGTGTATTGAAGTTGGTTAAAATTAATCTTCATGGTGAATTCCTCGCTTCAGTGGTATCATTTACTTTTATTGGATAAATTTTTATAACGAAAGTAAATAATATATTTTTACTTAAATTCCCCATTTTTCCTTACTTAAAACAACATCGTTACATTTAGCATACTCAATTAGTACCATGCTTCATTCATGTGAAATCAACAGACAGCTAACGAGCTGTCTGTTATGTTCATTATTCTGCCGCGTTGTAATGATTGCGAACTAGGTCTGTTAAACTCAGTTCATCTAATAAGTGTACAGGTACTAATAATGTAATCGTGACAACACCAGGATGCCTCCCTATTTCAATCGAACCAGTGATCGTTGCTCTATTCATAACTTCTGGAACTGATATTCCCAGAGTTTCTGCTGCACGATTAAGGCCGTTATCTGTTGCCTCATTAAGGTTTGCTCCTGTGCCTATAAAAGAAAGAGGTAAAGATTCTTCTATTTTTGCAACCCCGTACATATCTGCTACTTGTTTAGCTGATGCTTTTTCCTTATCGGTGAAAGGTTTAGCTAAATGAGGTAGTTCTTCTAGTACCGGGAGTAAAATAGGGCCTTCAATGTTAAGATTCTTGATTACCTTTGCTTGAAGGTTTACGATACCAGATACGTCAGCAGTATGGCCGGCGATTTCTCCATTCCCCTGCATGGCATGCATATCCCCAATATAAATGCCTCCACCTGGGACCTTTACAGGACAAATGAGAACCGCACCTTCTCTAACGCGATTAATATCCATATGACCATCTGTACGATCTTCTAATTCCTCTTTCGTTACGCCATAATCATGCGGAGCATCAATGAGAAATTGACCGAAGTCTCCTGCATTATGAGAATCGGGCAATGGGCGTGAAGGTGTTGTTCCGAGCTGCCCTAAAAATGGACGGAGCCTAGCCATTGTTCCAACGAGATCACTTGGCGCAAAAGTAACAACTGGATTTTGTACAGAGTTCTCGGGAGTAGCCATAAATGATTTTCCATGTTCTGCTATGTACTTCGCAGCTGCCTCATCCACTGTCACACCTATTGTTCGATTCGAATCAAATGCCATTGTATACCCATTCGTAAACACAAATGGCGTCACATCTTCTCCACAATTTGAACACCGAATAGCTTCTGGTCCTGTACCTTCAATCTTAGTCTCTGGATATAGTTCACCGCAGCCAGGACACTTGACAGCAACGAAAGGATCACCGACAAATCTTCCATCAACGGGACGATCATTTCCTGAAGCAGTAGCCATAGATGTAACTTGAACGGATTTAATTCGAATCGCTATGGCGTCACCAACTTCAGCCCCTTCCACAAAAACAGGTTTTGTTACTTCATGGCCGCCTCTTAAGCAGGGGGTGATCATGGGTCCCCAACAGCCAGGTGCAGTATTTGCAATAATATGACCGCCGTCCTTCAATGGTCCTATCATCTCTTCCTTTGGATCCAAAATACCATTCGTAAACTCATTTACAAAAACGGTTTGCTTCGCTTCCATTGCCTCTCCCCTTTTCATCATTATTCCTACCTACATTATAAGAGTAATGTCGATTCATGTAAAAATTTAATTGGCTAAATACAAAAAAACTTTGAATTCAAAGAAATATTCCTTCTCTAAATCACTTCTTTTCAGTGATTGACGAAATGCAAAACCTTGCCTATACTGAATAAACGCAAACGTAAAGACAGGTGATGAAATGGAATTTAAAATGCAGTATCTTTCCTTTTATTTAATACAAGTAGAAGGAAGCGGAGAAAGTGAAGAACGACGTTACAAGCATTATCAAACTCTTGACGCAGATGCCTATGAGGAAAGCTCACTAAAAGACTTTCTAAACGGTGAGTTAACGAAAATAATGAAACGTAAAGTAGATCGTCACGCGAAGTCAGAAGGAGCACCTACGAAAATTGGGCGCTTCATTGTTGAGCAAGGTCATGATTTAACATCGAATCCAAATTATAATTTATTCGATCGGACACGCTATGCTGAATCAGCAGATGATTTCGAAACTTCATCCGATCAAATTGTTCAAATGTATTTGGATACAAGCGCTATCAGAGGTGGCGTGTTAATTGTGGCCACTTCAAAGCTTACAAAACTCTTTGATGATCCTTTTCTCTTTATCTTGAAGTGCGACTTTGAACCGAAAGTAGCAACAATTACTGATGAAGATACGCTGATTCAGAATGTGGAAATGGCGATCACAACAAAAAGCATGAAATCCGTCCAATACCCCTACATGCCAGAAGAAGGCATGATTGACAGTGCTGAGATTAAAGTCCATCAGTCCTCTCACGCCCGTTACTTCGAAGACTTCTTAAAATGGGTCGAATACGAAAAGTCGATGCCTGAAATCGTGAAGACTCAGACGATGGGTATGGTACAAGAGCATATCCAAGAAACGTATCAGGAAGAAAGCGAAGAAAAAGAAGAGTTCGAACAAGCGATAGAGGAATGGTCTCAGAGTCCTAAGCGAGAGCTACAGGAGCGCTTTACGACCGAACAAGTCGTGGAAGCTACTTCACAAATCGTGGAACACTCCCCTGACGTTGAGTGGAAGCTGAAGCTTGACCATGTGTCAGTCAAAGCCATGCTGTCTGACTTCGGCGAATCGATTCATCTTGCGAAGGTAAACGGCAAGTATGTGCTTGCGATTGAAGCCGATTCGATTACGTTCGAGAAAGGCTTTTCTCCTGTCGAGTTTCATAAGCCTGATACGCTTCAGGAAGTGGTGGAGCGGATTTATAAGAAGAATGAGAATGAATCATAATTAAAGCGTTTTGGTCTCCCGAAAGTCCTGATAAAGAAGAATCCATTTAATTTCTTAAATAAGGTGCCTCGCAAATGGAAAGAACATTTTGCGGGGTATTTTCATTTTCGTATTGCTCAGTGAAACGAACAGATTAGTAAAAAGACGATCAGAAAGCAAAACCGATTTCCAACTCTCACCAAATGCCGTTATCGATTTCTCACTACTTAAGACGGAATAACTCCTTAATGGATGATAAAACTAGTAATCTATTTTGATATAGTGACTGCATCTTCTCTTGCCATTTCTTATTCTATCGCGTTTATTTTTCCCTTTTTCTGGGTAGAAAATCATATCATTTAATTAAAGGTGGAATTGAACTTATGACATCCTTTGAAAATGCATTAAAACATCAAGTAGGATTAGGTACTGCTCCTTTAGGTAATATGTTCAGGGAAGTTCCAGAAGAAGAAGCACGCAAAACGATTCAAACCGCGTGGGATCATGGAGTACGTTATTTTGATACTGCCCCTTTCTACGGTGCAGGTTTGGCAGAGATGCGCCTTGGTAACGTACTATCGCAATATAACCGGGATGACTACTTATTAAGTACAAAAGTCGGCCGTTATATCACTGACGATACAGAAAACAAGGAAGGTTTATTCCAACATGCCCGGAATAATAAAGTGATTACGGACTACACGGAAGATGCAACGAAACGATCTATTGAACAAAGCTTGGAGCGATTAAAAACAGATCGATTAGACTTTGTCTTTGTTCATGACGTTTCCCCTGATTTTCACGGGGATGAGTGGCTAGCCAAATTTGATGAAGCTCGTGAAGGAGCTTTTCGTGTGTTGACACGCCTGCGCAAAGAAGGAGTAATCAAGTCGTGGGGCCTTGGTGTTAATACGACAGAACCGATTGAAAAAGCAATGGAACTTGAAGAAACTCAACCGGATGTATGCTTGTCGGCTACCCAATATACATTGCTACAGCATGAACAGGCTTTACAAAAAATGTTGAAAAAAGCTGTAGAAAATAATGTTGACATCGTCATTGGATCACCTTATAACTCCGGTGTATTGCTGGGCGGTGATTATTACAATTATGAGAAGGCAGATGCTGATATTATTGCCAGAGTCAATCAGCTAAACGAAATAGGTCAGAAATATGATGTCCCATTAAAAGCAGCAGCCCTTCAATTTTCAACTTCTCATCCTGCCGTAAAATCAGTCATTCCGGGATCAACACGTCCAGATCGAATTAAGGAAGATCTCAATATGATTCAACGTGATATACCGAAAGCGTTCTGGGATGAATTGCTCAGCAGAGGATTCATTTCATCAAATGCCCCTTTGCCTAGCAATGTTAGATAGATTATTTTTCTTGGTTAGTTTCGCTTAACTAAAAGAGCAATAATTAAAGCACAAAGAAAGAATGGACTTCTCTTCATGAGAAGTCCATTCTTTCTTATATATTTTCCAATGGCACTGTAACCCTAAACAGATACTTTATTGAGTTCAACCCCATAGCCAAACTGTAACAATTACTTTCTAAATATCTTTCGCTTATGCCACTTGAAATAGACTTTATTCTCCTGATGAATGCTGATTTTTGCTCGCTCCACTAATCCGTATATTTCGTAGTCTTTTTCTTGCATAATCGAAGAAATATGCAAGCGACCCTGGCCATCAAACGCAATTAGCCCTTCCTCATATAAACCTGCATGGTTTCGACAAAGTAACAACCCGTTATAAGGATCCAATCGCTCATCATTGGAGCAATCCTTCCACGGTTTAGAGTGACTAGCCTTCAATAATTCCGGCAAGTTAATTGCACATAATGCACATTGTTCTTTCCATAACGGGGCTACTTCATTTCTAAATTTAAGCTTGCCCCACCTCATTTTCGTTTTTGCTTCTGATTCCGTTTCTGTAATCACCGGAACGAGCGTATTCCGATCGGTTCGTCTTACTTCATCGACTGTAAGCTCTAATTGCTCTTCATTTACGCGATAAAAATTCGACTCACTAATAAGCTCAAGCAATTTAATCGTTAATGCTTCATTACAAGGATATAAGTATCCAGGATTCCCGCTAGCATCATTTTGAAACGGCGAATATTTGAGAGGTAATAAAGGAGAAATTTCTTGAAACTTCTCTTTCACATTCACCGGAACATCCAATTCTTGATATTCTAACTTCACTAAATACCCCTGTTTAGATTCAGTTTGATTCCACAACGTTGACGGTTGCATTTCTTCGCTACAATCAACCTTTGCAATACTAACGGCAACAATATCTCCCTTAACATAGTGGAAAATAGGATCTCCTTGTCTCACTTCTTTCAGCCTTTTCCAAGAATGAGGTACCTGACCTCCCCTGTCCTCTTTAGGAGACCAAATCACTCCCGATTCTTTTTCCTCATGGTATGTATCTCCTTGCATGACAATAAAACTATTCATCTTTCTTCCCCCACCTGACGAGCATATTCCTCTAGTTGTTATTCTACATGAATCACAAGGGTTTTTCCCTTTTAAAACGTTATTCCTTGTATTAGTATGAGTATATGGTGGATGAAAGAATCATTCAAGTAAAGTCTACGCAATTTTTCTGACAAAAAACCTTATAAGATAGTTTCTATTGCATCATTTGCATGACCACATACAAATAATCCTACCACCACACGAGCAATATCATCTGCGTAAAGAGCTTTAGTATGAACGAGGTCAGAAAGTCTTTCTTGAAGTTGTCTAATAGTCATGAATTAAATTCATACGCGAACTCAAAAGAGACCAACAAAGTTTCCTTTGTTGGTCTCTTTCTTAGTATATGGATGTCGTTTAAATTCTATAAATTGAGAGCTTCTCTTAATTGGCTCTTCAATAATTCTAGCTGATCGAGATCTGGAATAAAGTAAGAAGGACCACTTACATCTGGTGTCGTACCCCTGATTTCTTTCGTTTCAATTGCAGTTGAACTAAGTGATGGAAATTCTCTCTGCAGAGCGAGAATCTCTCCTGGTGTAATATTTGTTTCCACATTATTTTTTAATACATTTGAAATTTTATTAATCTCAAAGATCGTGTCTCCAGACTTCATTTCGTCGACCGTTGCTTTAATAAATTGCCTTTGACGCTCTTCTCTTGAATACACCGTATTTATATCACGTTTCCTCATTCTTACAAAGGCTAGTGCCTCTTCACCATTCATTTCGGTTAAGCCTTCATCGAAATAGATGCGATCATTTGAATAGTAGTTTTTTTCCCAGAAAGGGTATTTAACATCAACTTCCACTCCGCCGATAGCGTCAACAATATCATGAAAACCATCAAAATCAACAGCTACATACCGATCTATCGGAATATTCAATAGATCTTCCACCGTTTCTACAGCTAATTTCTTTGCCCCATAATCACTAAGATATCCGTATGTATAAGCAGCGTTTATTTTATGACTACCATCATATTCCTCTCCTACTTTCTCTATAGGAACTTCTACCTTCGTATCTCTTGGAATACTTGTCATAGTAACATTCTTTGAACCAGGATCAAGTGTGAGAACAATTTGGGTATCAGCTCTTCCACCCTTTCCATCTGAAGAGTAGTTTTCAATTCCAAGAAGGAGAATCGAAATCGGTTCTTCTCCAATGTCCACTTCTGTCTCTCTCAATTCTGAAATATCATTCTCCCGATCAAGCTCACTATAAGATTGCTTCGCCGTGTTATAAACCTGATAGCCTAGATAGCTACCAATACCAACGATAACTAGTAATAGAAATGAGACACTGAGCAATATTTTCTTTTTACGCTTCTTTTTCCTTCTATGCGCTAATCTATTTTTCATATCTTTCACCGCTAATTATTCCTTTCTTTCAC
This sequence comes from Anaerobacillus sp. 63XJN7_5_ISO-PGPR-S23-430, assembly GCF_056173695.1. Classification (NCBI taxonomy): domain Bacteria; kingdom Bacillati; phylum Bacillota; class Bacilli; order Caryophanales; family Bacillaceae; genus Anaerobacillus; species Anaerobacillus sp. 63XJN7_5_ISO-PGPR-S23-430. The sequence continues at coordinate 2,405,676 of NZ_CM149686.1, forward strand.
TTGTTCTGTGTTAATGACTATCGATACTTTTGGCTTATTTACGCTCTATGTTGAAAAAGGATTGAAGTAAATGTTTCACTCGAATTTAGCAAAAATCATACTATCCACAATATAAGCTCATATCGTTAATTGCATAAAAATTTTTCTAAAACAAACTCATCTACTACATGAGCCACTTTCTAAAGCTATCATCAGAATACCACTATTTATCGTAACATTAATTTACCAATTATTTCATGATTTTTTAATAGGTTATATTCACTTTTTTATTTCGTTCATCTGAAAAATAGTTAAAAATCCTTGTGAACCTTTTATAAATAAAATGTATTTTCAACTATTAAGGGGGTCTTTCCGTAATTTGGTATACTTTGAAACGATAACCTTTCTAGATGTTATACTGTAAAGAAAAAATGAAATGGGGAAAAGATGAGAAAAATTGTTGCTTCTCTTATTATAGCTTTGATAAGCCTCCTGCTTATATCCGTTTTTTTGTGGTACGAAGGAATCATTATCCCTAACGCTTCTAATATAAAACCTTTTCCTGTGAAAGGTGTCGATTTTTCATCTTATCAGGGGGAGATTGAGTGGACCAAAATACAGGACCAAGGTATGTCCTTCGCTTTTATTAAAGCGACAGAAGGAAGCTCATTTATCGATCCATATTATCAAACGAATTGGAAAAATGCTCAAAAGACTAACTTACGAATCGGCGCCTATCATTTCTTCAGTTTTGATAGTAAAGGAGCGACGCAAGCCAAGCATTTTATCGAAACCGTGCCGATTGATAAGTATGGATTACCACCTGTTATTGATGTTGAATTTTATGCTGATAAAGAAAAAAATCCTCCTGATAGAAGCGAAGTAGAGTCAGAGCTTCAGACGATGATAACGCTGCTGGAAGAACACTATGAAAAAAAGGTCATTCTTTATACCACTCACAAGGCATATGAGCTCTATATCAAAGATAGCTTTAATCAGTGTGATCTTTGGATAAGAGATGTTTTAACTAAACCAACCTTACCTGATAATCAATCTTGGACTTTTTGGCAATATACTGACAGAGAGCAGTTAAATGGGTATAACGGAGAAGAAAAGTTCATAGATGTTAACGTATTTCATGGTAATAAGAAGGAGTTTGAAAAGTATGGTTATTAATTTCGAACCTTTTAAAAACTCAAATGAGCTAGAGTTGTTATTTACAGAATACCCCTTATAAAAACAGCCCACATTTCTGTGGGCTGTTTTTATAGTAAACCGCAATTGTAAATTCGTTTATACCCTGGCATGTGATTCCTTTAATTTACATAACGATATTCCATTAAACTATTTAAAAAATAGACTTCCTGTAACAATTCTTCTCCAACGTTCGTTTCGCGAACCTTTTTCCTCTCTAACTCCTTATCTACCAACCTTTTTACTGATAAAACATCTGCTCCATTTAGTAAAACCTCATCTTTGGAATTAAAATGTTTATGTGCGACAAGTTGCATGCCGTATGAATTAAATAATAACGTGTATCCTGCAATACCTGTGGTTGATTGATAAGCCTTAGAGAAGCCTCCATCTATCACTATCATTTTACCATTTGCCTTAATTGGGTTCTCTCCGTCTATTTCTTTTACTGGTGTATGCCCGTTAATAATATGACCTTGATCTGGATTAAGATCAAATTCTTCAAGAATATCTCGGCAGGTATTCTCGTTTTCACGTAAATAGTAATATGGGTTCTTTCTTTCTTTATGAGTTGCTTTAATCTTAATAAAATAACGTTCAAAAGTGGTCATTTCTCTTTTACCAAAAAGTGATGAATATTGTCCGGTCCACAAATACCAAACCATATCCGTTGCTAGATCGTCTGTTTCATCAGGATGTGCAAACGCATGTCGAAGATAATTTTCAAAAACGTCAAGCAGTTCACGACCTCCATAAGATTTATTTTCAATCATCATTTCTTCCAAATTACCTTTTTCATCTAAAGGAATACATCCATGTATTAATAAATTCCCGTTGTACTTCAAATATAGAGAACCTTTTTTCATCAAGAAATTCATATGCCTTGCCAGCTTTTCAGAGTGTTGGAGAGAAAAAAGCAGCTTATCGATTACTTCTTCCTCTTCTTCTAATAACTGATCCGGTCGCTCTGGATTAACGGTCGCAAAACAAGTGTTATCAAGCGGATACGTTTTACCGTGAAGTGTAATGTTATTCTGCTCAAAGTCTATTTTCTCAAGCAACAGCCTTTCCGACATATTAAAATATGAGCGCCTCTTTATAATCGGACTTTCAAGTTTGAACTGAATCATAGTTATCGCCTGATGAATTTTGGTGATTTGACATTTTTCATGATTCGATTGCTTCTCATCCGAATCAATTTTAGGCGTAAACGCTGAATTGTCATGATAGTATTTTTCTGCAAGATTTAAAAGAGGTCTAAGATTGATTCCATACACATCTTCAATAATCTCCAGATTGTTATACCTTGCGCATATACGAATAATGTTAGCGAGACATACCTTTGAACCAGCAAATGCACCTATCCATAGAACATCATGGTTTCCCCACTGGATATCAACTGAGTGATAATTAATCAGTGTTTCCATAATTTTGTCAGGCTCTGGACCTCGATCATAGATATCCCCTACTACGTGAAGGTGGTCAACGACTAATCTCTGAGTCGTATATGCGAGACCAATGATGAGTTTATCAGCTTGTCCGAGAGAAATAATTTGCTGGAGAATTTTTTGGTAATACGTCTCCTTATTTGTAAGATCGTCCGTTTTGTATAGTAGTTCTTCAATCACATAAACAAACTGAGCAGGTAAAGCTTTTCGTAATTTCGAACGTGTATATTTGGAGGACGCATAAGAGATGAGCTTAAGCATCCGCTCTATGATTTCTGCGTACCATTGGAATAATTCTGTTTCATTGTCAAAAGCATTTTTAATTAACTTTATTTTTTCTTCAGGATAATAAACTAATGTGGCAAATTCATTAATCTCATTCTCTGGTAGTATCTCATCAAAAAGATCAGTTATTTTCTCCTTCACTTTCCCAGAACCGTTTCTTAAAACATGTTGAAAGGCTTGATATTCTCCATGTAAATCACTCACAAAATGCTCCGTACCCTTTGGTAAGTTAAGAATGGATTTAAGGTTGATTATTTCAGTGACTACCTTTTCTTCACTATCATATTTTTGAGCTAATAAATCTAAGTATTTCGTGTTCATGATTATGTATCCCCTTTCAATATTAATGACTATGTAAGTTAAATTACCGTCTTTGTATAATCTATTCTATTAGGTGATAGCATGTTTCTTGATTTCCATGCTCATTTATTACTGCTGAAAGGAAAAGGCACTCACTACTCATCACTTCTGTGTGAAGCGATGAATAAACGATTCATTATCTATGATAGTATCACATTTTTATCTACTGAAATAAGAGACTATTATAAAAACTATGTTCGTTCGTATAATTGATCACCTTACATAATTCCACTATGTTCATAACCAAGGTGGTATGATCGAATTTAAAAAGCAGCTTAACTTAAAGGACAAATTAAGTATTTGTCCTCCTACATTAAACTGCTTTTCATATCTTATGTTATTTTAACGAACTGTTTTCTCAGCTGCATCAACCGTATGCTTTAGTAGCATAGCAATTGTGACAGGTCCAACTCCACCTGGGACAGGTGTGATATAGGAGGACTTTCTAGCAGCAGCCTCATATTCAACATCCCCGATGTTGCCTTTGTTGTACCCGGCATCGAGCACAACCGCTCCTTCTTTGACCCAGTCCCCTTTAATAAATTCTGGTTTTCCTACAGCAGCTATCACAATATCTGCTTGACGAACATGAGAAGCAAGATCTGCGGTCCTTGAATGACACGTTGTAACTGTAGCATTCTGATTTAATAAGAGAGCCGATACTGGTTTTCCTAGAATTGGACTACGCCCAACAACAACAGCGTGCTTTCCTTCAGCTTGAATATCATAATCTTCCATAATTTTCATAATAGCTGCTGGAGTACAGGATGGGAAAGTTCCAAACCCAAGAGCAGTTTGGCCATATCCAGCACTTGTTACCCCATCAACGTCCTTCTCAATAGCAATGGTTTCAAAAGCAAGACGCTCATCAACTTGTGATGGCACTGGATGTTGAAGTAAGATACCGTGTACTGATGTATCATTGTTTAATTCTTCAATAGTTTGAACTAACGTTTCTGTTGTCGTGTCTTCAGGGAGATGAATTTTTTTAGACGTAATTCCTACCCGTTCACAAGCGTTGCCCTTCATTCTCACATACGTTTCAGAAGAAGGATCATCTCCAACTAGAATCGTTACAAGACTTGGTGTAACTTCTTTTTCTTTAAGAGAAGCTACTCTTGTTTTCAGATCTTCCTTTATGCGATTTGCAACTGCTTTTCCGTCTAAAATTTTAGTTTCAATTGTCATTTCTATTCCTCCTGAAAATTGGTAAAGAATGAGGTCACTCACTTCTTCGCCCAGACGACCGGCATTGTACACCGCAGCTCCCTCGTGGTTATTTCCACATTTGTCGTCAGTTACTGCAATGAATCGTTTCTACGGATATAGTAGCACAATTCATAAAAAAACAAAAGAAACACACCTAAAAAACTCATCAAAAGTGAATAAACAACTTCGAATAACAAGTATCGTTCGTCTTTTTCTGATTTTCAGCTATATTCGCTTATCCTATTGATTCTTGATTCGGGCACATTCGAGTAAAATCTTCGTTTCACTCGCCTTTTATTCCAATACGTGCTGATCTATCATAATACGAGGTAACTTCATTTCAAAGGTAGAACCTTGCCCTTCTTCACTCTCTATTAGCAACTCTCCTCCGTGTTGTTCAATAATCTTCAAACAAACTGATAACCCAAGCCCCGTACCACTCTCTTTTGTTGTGAAAAATGGTTCCCCTAGTCGATCAATATCTTCTTTAGAAATACCGGCGCCATTGTCGGTAATCCTTACAGATATAAACATCTCTTGAACATCCATACTCACATGAAGATATTTCGATTTCTCCATTAGACTCATTGCTTCAATAGCGTTTTTCATGAGATTAATAAACACTTGCTTTATTTGATTAGGATCAGCAAAAACAACTGCTTCCTCATTCCCAAAATTCGTTTGTAATGTTACATCGTTCAATAGAGCATTAGACTCAATCAAGGTTGAGACCTGCTTTAATAAACCTTTCATTTCAACATTCGTAAATAATGTACTATGCGGCTTTGCTAGCGTTAGAAGTTCACTTAGCACTAATTCGATACGGGATATTTCTGAAAAGATTATTTCAAAATACGGCATAGTGGATTCCTTCTTCTCAAGCAGTTGAAGAAATCCTTTCACCGATGTTAGAGGATTCCGAACTTCATGAGCAATTCCAGCGGCAAGCTGTGCAGCTGATGCTAGCTTTTCAGATTTAACCGCAAGGGCTTCATTTGTTTTAAGTAACCGCTCTTCTGATTGCTTTCTAAAGGTTTTATCCTTAATCGTTCCTGTCATTCCTTCAAATCTTCCTTTAGAGCTATATTCATATTTAATAAAGACCTCACACCAGACGAACCCCCCGCCTTTTTTCTGAACCCTGAATTCAAATACGTTAGATTTTTCTGCGCCATCTTGGAATCGAGATAATTCTTTATGTATATTCAGCCGATCATCTGGATGTATATAAGATAAGCTGTATGTGCCTATTGATTCCTGAACGTCGTATCCAGTTAACTCACCCCACGCTTCATTCAACCAGATCCAACTACCATCTATTCCAGTTTGAAAAACAACTTCGTTTAAGCTGTTTATGACACTATTATAGTTTTCTGATAGTTTACGATATTTTTCCTCACTATCTTTTAATTTGGACAGAAGTATGACAGAGCGATCATAATAAGAAGAGAACCACCAAACAATCACCATAACTGAGATCGTAAAGAATATGTCCATTAACCAATTGATTTTAATTTCATTCACAGAATAAAGCCAATAATCCCATAATAGAATCGCCATAAAAAACGTTACAACAGATATAATTCTTCCTTTATATCGCTTCATTTCGTCACCATTTCCCAAGTGATTTATTAATTACTAGTTTATTGGAAATGAAGCCTATGTGCAAACACACATGTGCCGTTAATAAAATAAAAAAACTCCTTGAATAAGTAATCTTATTCAAGGAGTTTTGGGTATGCGCCTTAGAGGATTCGAACCTCTGACCCACAGCTTAGAAGGCTGTTGCTCTATCCTACTGAGCTAAAGGCGCACGATATGAATGGTATTCCATCTCAACAAAAGTATACCATGATTAAAATCAGGTTGTGAAGTAGCTTTTAAAACTCTTCTACAATATGTAATGGAGCGGGTGATGGGGATCGAACCCACGACATCAGCTTGGAAGGCTGAGGTTTTACCACTAAACTACACCCGCAAAAATGGCTGGGCTAGCTGGATTCGAACCAACGCATGACGGAATCAAAATCCGTTGCCTTACCGCTTGGCTATAGCCCAATCATGGTGGAGGGGGACGGATTCGAACCGCCGAACCCTGAGGGAGCGGATTTACAGTCCGCCGCGTTTAGCCACTTCGCTACCCCTCCATGATGAAATTGTAATATGGTAGCGGCGGAGGGGATCGAACCCCCGACCTCACGGGTATGAACCGTACGCTCTAGCCAGCTGAGCTACACCGCCACTTAAATTATGTATGGTGCGCCCGAGAGAAGTCGAATCCCTAACCTTCTGATCCGTAGTCAGACGCTCTATCCAATTGAGCTACGGGCGCAAAAAATATATGGTGCGGGTGAAGGGACTTGAACCCCCACGTCGTAAGACACTAGATCCTAAGTCTAGCGCGTCTGCCAATTCCGCCACACCCGCATGTGCTGTGCATCAGCGACGTTTAATAATATACCATTGAATCATTTAAAATGTCAATCATTATTCTAAAAAAATGTAGAAAGTTTCTTTTGCAAAGAGTGAAAGCGTTGACATGCTCTTCTCCCTCTCATACGATAAGTTGTAGAAAAGGAGCTGTTACATATGAGTTTATCACAGTCCATTACAGGCGCAAAAGAATTCGACAAGAAAGACCCTTTAGCCCATTTACGTGATAAGTTTTACTTAAATCCAAATACGCTATATTTGGATGGTAATTCACTTGGTCTTCTATCAAAGAATGCGGAAGCATCCCTTCTTCGATCTCTTGATGACTGGAAGCAACATGGAATTGATGGCTGGTCTGATGGAAAGCAGCCCTGGTTTTATATGGCAGAAAACATCGGTGAGATGACATCAACGCTAATCGGTTCACATGCTTCTGAAACAATTACTACCGGTTCAATTACAACTAACCTTCATCAGATGCTCGCTACTTTTTTTAAACCTTCAGGAAACAAAACAAAAATACTAGCCGATTCTTTAACATTTCCATCTGACATTTATGCTATTCAAAGTCAGCTTGAACTCCATGGGTTATCCCCTAAAACTAATCTAGTACAAGTTCCGAGCCGTGACGGAAGAACAATCCTGGAAGAAGATATCATTGAGGCCATCGATGAGACTATAGCCCTTATTCTCCTCCCTTCCGTACTTTACCGGAGCGGACAATTACTAAATATAGAAAAAATCACAAAAGCAGCCCATTCTAAAGGAGTAATCATTGGCTTTGACTTAGCTCATTCAATCGGAGCCATTCCACATAAACTTCACGACTGGAACGTTGACTTCGCGGTTTGGTGTACATACAAGTACTTAAATAGTGGCCCTGGTGGTGTTGGTGGACTTTTTGTGCACGAAAACCACCTTGGCAGACGACCCGGTCTTGCTGGATGGTTCAGTTCCAAGAAAGAAGTGCAATTCGATATGAGCCATACGCTTACTCATGCTGAAACCGCTGGCGCATTTCAAATAGGCACACCCCACATTTTTAGTATGGCTCCTTTAATAGGAGCTTTGGAATTGATGAACGAAGCTGGCATAGATGCGATTCGAGAAAAATCATTGTCTCTTACCAACTATTTAATGTGTCTTATTAAAGAAAATCTTGCTGAAGATGGTTTTACAATCACTAATCCATCAGAAGATGATCGACGGGGTGGGCATATTTGTCTCGAGCACGATGAAGCTGCTCGAATTTGCAAAGCGCTAAAACAAAAAGGCGTCATTCCAGATTTCCGCTCACCAAACGTCATTCGCCTTGCACCAATTGCTCTCTATTCATCATTTGAAGATGTTTATCATGTTGTCCAAATTCTAAAGAGTATTATGATTGAAAAAACGTATCAGCAGTTTTCTAACGAGCGAAATGTTATCGCTTAAGTGAGTATAATTTGGTTTTTCTCCATTCATACTATGTGAAATGAAGGAGGGAAACAGGATGACTCAGCTGAACGAACTTGAACTTCAAAACCTGCGTCACATGATCGGCGGACATGAAACACTCGCAAACAAACTTGATTCCTATGCCCAATCTTGTACTTGTCCGCAGCTTAAGCAAATGCTTCAAAAGGATGCACAAGACGCACGTAACACACAACAACAATTAATCAGCTTCTTAAATTAAGGAGGGATTTTATGAATGAGAAAGACATGGTAAATGATTATTTATCCGTATTGAACAGCAGCTTAAGTAATTACGGGAGCGTCATTTCTCAAGCTGACAATCAACAACTTCGTCAGGCTCTTCAACAAATTAGAAATACTGATGAGCAGCGACAATATAACCTTTATCAATACGCTAAACAAAAAGGGTATTATCAGCCAGCTGCCAAAGCCCAAACCAATGAAATTCAACAAGTTAAAAACCAACTAACAGCTCCGCAGCAACAACAGAATAATCAGCCTCCCCAGGTCCATTAATCCAGAGCCGGTGAAAACCGGCTCTGTGTCTTTATGCTCATTTTTTCATAATTTTGTAAATAGAGTTTCAGCCTCCCTTTATATGGATAATTAAATGAGTATTACCTATAGGGAGAGATTGATATGGACTATATTCTTAATGCAATAACCGAATTTTCCGCGTTCATCTGGGGTTATCCTATGATGATTTTACTCTTAGGCGGTGGATTATTTTTAACAATCCGCCTCGGCTTCTTTCAAATAATCTTTTTTCCCCACGCTTTAAAACATACCATTGGTAAAATTTTCAAAAAAGAAAAAGGAGATGGCACAATATCACCATTTCAGGCCTTTGCCTCCGCTCTTGCATCTACTGCAGGTGCTACAAACATTGTTGGGGTTCCTGTGGCAATCGCTTTTGGAGGACCTGGCGCTATTTTCTGGATGTGGATTGTCGCTATAATTGGAATGTCTACAAAATTCTCGGAAATTGTTCTTGGGATCAAATACCGAGAGGAAGACAAAAATGGCGTGTATGTTGGTGGCCCAATGTATTACATAAAAAAAGGCTTGGGATGGAAGTTCGCTTCATCTCTATTCGCTTTTGGACTGATGATTGAAATCATTCCAAGTGTCATGGTCCAAACCAACTCCATTTCAACACTCTCAGAAAGTTCTTTTGGATTACCGACTTGGGTAACAGGTGTCTTATTAATTATCCTTATATCAATTGTTGTATTCGGTGGAATACGTAGAATTGGTTCTGTAGCTGAGAAGATTGTTCCATTCATGGTACTTACATATATTGCAGGCGCTATCGGCGTTATGGTGATTAATATAGAAGAGTTTCCAGCTGTTATGAACCTTATTTTCGTACATGCTTTTCAACCGATCTCAGCAGCTGGAGGTTTTGCTGGAGCTGGTTTTGCTGCAGCTGTTAGATGGGGCCTTGCTAGAGGGCTTTATTCAAACGAAGCTGGTATGGGTACGGCGTCTATTGCCCATTCTGCAGCACATACGCCTCATCCATGTAGACAGGGATTATGGGGCATTTTCAGCGTTTTTATCGATACAATCGTTCTCTGCACAGTAACAGCTTTTACAGTGCTTCTTTCAGGAGCTTGGAAAGACGTTAAACCCTCAAATGCAGCTGATATGGTTTCAGATGCTTTCTCTGGACTAATGGGAGCTACATGGGGCCCCATCTTTGTTTCTTCCCTCCTATTGATTTTTGTTATCAGTACGATAGGTGTCCTTGTCTTTTATGGTGAGAAACAAGCTGAATACTTATTTGGCACACCCTTTTCTAGAGTAATGCGATTTGTTTATATTATTTCTATTTTTGTTGGAGCTATTGGAGGACTTCAATTTGTTTGGGAGCTAGTCGACATTACACTCGCCTTGTTTGTTATCCCAAACGTTATTGCGATCTTATTCCTTAGTAAGGAAGTGAAAGAACTAACAGATGACTACAAATTAAATTTCTTAAAGCAAGCCCAAACGAAAGACAAAGGCATTAGTTCATAAGAAATTCACATGGGACATTCACCTAATTTAGGTTCCTCTCCGCTCCTGCCTATATCTTTTCTAGACGGAAACATACAGTGGTAAAGAAAGAGAATTTAAAGGGGGACCTAATATGTATCATGCAAACAATGCACCATACGGAAATGAGCCTTACCAACCAGTAGCTGGAGCTTCTTACGGCATGCCTTGTCACCGACCAGCTGGAAACGGCTTTGCGCTAATTGTTGTACTATTTATCCTGCTTATTATAGTAGGAACAGCTTTTATTAAATGTTAGTTTTTAACAAGCAAGAGCCACTTGGTTCTTGCTTTTTTTAGTTACGCTATGTTAGCTTAATTTTCGATTTATAGTTCATTCATTTTTTGATGAGTCAAAAATCAAGAACGTTCGTTCCATGTCCTTTCCTGAACAATTGTTCCAATTAACTTTGCCTGTTATAGTGATAAAGAATGTATGATGAAAGAAGTGAGACAATGAAAACCTTATTAATCGATATGGACTCGGTTATATGTGACCTTATGTCTGAATGGCACCAGAGATACAATAATGATTACAATGACGACTTGTCTGTTGAGAAACTTGAATGCTGGCGATCTGAAGACTATGTAAAAAATGAGTGTGGAGCTAAAATTTATGAATACCTTGATCAGCCAGGTCTATTTCTTGAACTCAAGCCTCTACCACATGCTATTGAAGTATTGGAACGTCTTTCATCCGTGTATGATGTTATGATTGTCACGAGTAGCCGTACATATGCTTACACTGAAAAAGAACAATGGGTAGAAAAACACCTTCCGTTTATCGGCAAAAGAAATTTGATTTTCTCGCATAGAAAAGAAATGATTCGCGGAGATTTATTATTTGATGATGCTCCACACAACCTCATCGCATTTAAAAATTCAGGGAGAATGGCCATTGCGATGAACTATCGTTATAATCAATATGTCGACGTCCCTCGCGTGAATAACTGGTTGGAATTTGAAGAATGGCTTTCAACATGGAAGTGAGGGTACGGTGGTGACTCAACGAACAGATTTGCTAATAATCGGTGGAGGACCCGCTGGAATTTCTGCTGGAATATGGGCTAAAAGACTAGGCATTAATCATTTATTGCTTGAAGCAAAGGATAGCCTTGGGGGGCAATTAAGTACAATCTATAATCAAATTGTAGACTACCCAGGTATGGTGGTTGCAAACGGTCAGGTTCTACAGGAACAGTTCATAAAACATGCTGAGGAAATCATGTGCGATTATGTTACAAACACTCGCGTAAAGTCGATCGATTGGACTAATCGGATACTTCAAACAGCAGAAGGTAATTCATATATATTTCGCTCTTTGCTTATTGCTTCAGGGTCTTCCCCACGTAGGCTAGATGTTCCTGGTGAACAAGAAATGATCGAGCAAAAAGAAGTATACTCGGCAACTCGAGATAAATTGAAATTCAAAGGCAAACATGTTGCTGTAATCGGGGGCGGAGACCGCGCATTCGAAGGAGCTCTTCTTCTTGCTGAAGCTGGTTCTCAAGTTACACTAATACATCGTTCTGATTGTTTTAAAGCTCGTAAGGAATACAAAGAACCTGTCATGCTCCACCCAAACATCGACATACTAACAAAAACGTTTATTACAAAAATAGATGGAAAAGGAAAGAAGAAACTATTCCTCGCTGACGAAGATCATCACTTTACAATGATGGTTGATGGTCTGTTCATTCGAATTGGTGTTAAACCAAACACTGAACCTTACGAGGATGGCATTGACGTCGATCAGGAAGGATACATTCGATGCAACTCTTATGGTGAAACATCTCTGCCATTCGTCTATGCTGCAGGAGATGTTTGCACTAGACCGCTGTTATCAAGTATTGCCTCCTCAGTTGGACAAGGAATGACCTCTGTCAAACAGCTATCGTTCTTTCTTGAAAATTAAAAAAGGACCCTGAGGTCCTTTTTTAATTTTCAATGTTAGGTTTGAAAGTTGATTTTAAGGAAAAGTTCGATGTCTTTTTTGAGAAGAGTGACTTCTTCCAAAAAATAAAGATAGTAAAATTACCACAAAAACGCCGATCCCAAAATAGAAAATATTTTCACTAGACAGCAATGATGCTGTTTCTTCATCTTTTACTTTTGCTGCTGGTTTTGTTTCACTTTCCACTATTGTCGCACCTTTGTCTTCTTCTAAAGAATTCACTTCAAGAAAATCAGCATCCAGAATGGAAACATATGAAGCCCCTTTACTTTCAAGAATATTGTTATCAGATATGGTAAGATCTAGCTCGTCATCTCCAACTTGATAAAGGGTCATATCCTCAGAAAGACTATATTCCTCATTATTTCCAACTCCTAAATCAGTCCCCTTCTTATACTCAACTGGCGTGAAAGCATTAAACCCATAGTTAAGCATGGATAATGTGTCCTGATAAGCGATTTGATCATCGTTTGCTTTCATCGTAACAGCAATCAATTCTTGACCGTCTTTTGATGCGGTTGTCACTAAAGTGAAGCCAGACTCTGAGACATACCCATTTTTTCCACCTGTAACAAAGTCATAATCGAGTAAGAGTCGATGATGGTTAATAAGCGTCGTTTCCCAATCTTCACCAACCCATTCTAATTTTTTGATTCCTATCAAAGATCGAAACTGCTCATTTTTCATGGCGTACTGTGTTATTCTAGCCATATCTTCTGCAGTCGTTACATGATTCTCATTAAAAAGTCCATTTGGGTTAACAAAATTCGTATTTTTGACACCAATTTCTTCACGTAAAAATTCGTTCATATCTTCAGAAAACGATTCCACGCTTCCACTTAAATGCTCAGCTATAGCGATTGCAGCGTCATTTCCGGAATTAACCATCATTCCTTTAACTAATTTTTCTAACGAAACGATTTCTCCTTCTTTCAAATACACCCTAGTACCATCTGCTTTACGTGCACGCTCGCTTACCGTTACCATATCATCCATCTCTCCGGATTTAACAGCCATAAATGCAGTCACAATTTTCGTAATACTCGCCGGGTACATTTCGTCATTGCCATTCTTATTAAAAAGAATTTGTCCTGTTTTGCCATCGATCAGTATAGCGGTTTCGCTTCTTACATTTGGTAGTTCCTGTGCTTGCGTTACTGATGGAAATAAGCTTACAGTTAAACATATGACCATTATAAGATTCGAATAGTGTTTTAGAATCATGGAAGCTCCTCTTTCTTTTAAATGCTATTTAAACTGTTCGTTCCATATTTTCATACATTGTCTAGTATAAAAGACCTGATCCGTTTTCTATTATAGCTAAGAGTGGTAAAACAGAAAATACTTATTTCTTTATACCCTCTCTAACAACTTTTAATATAAAAGTATTGGAATGAACTAATTTTTCATTTTCTTTTTTATTTGTGAATCCTGAATTTGATAGAAGTAAAAATAAATTCAACCATAATAAAAACCGCTCAGGGCGGTTTAGTTAAGAAGCATACGATCCTTTCCACTGCTCTACCATGGTTTGAGGGGCACTCCAGCAGACCCAGGATACAAGCACTTTATTTTCTTCAGATATCACCAACCAATATTCCAACCTTCTTTTATCGAGGTTTTGATAAAATCCTGTCTTAGTAATAAAGCGATCCATTCTTATATCCCTCCAGTTCATTAGTCTCTAAATAACATATTCGTTACCCAAATACAGAACCCTCTAAATTTTCAGAAAAATGAACGTCTCCGTAACTACCAAAAAGTTCCTATATTAAGATTGTATATCATTCTTTACTCCTGAGCATTATATTAGTCAAGGAGGTGTACACAACATGGCAAACAACAATAGCTCAAACAATCTGGTAGTCCCTGGTGTACAACAGGCTTTAGATCAAATGAAGTACGAAATTGCTAGCGAATTCGGCGTTCAACTTGGCCCAGACTCCACTGCTCGCTCTAACGGTTCTGTTGGAGGAGAAATCACTAAGCGCCTTGTCCAAATGGCTGAACAGCAAATGGGCGGCGGAAGCTACTAATCACCAACTGCATAGTATGGATATAGAGGGCGGAGCAATCCGCCTTCTTCTTTATTCTCCAAGTAATGTTGAAGTTTGTACAGCATGTGCAATTAACTCCGAAAGATCACTTATTTGATCTTCATTAATTCGACGGTTAAATTCTAAAACAATGTGAGTCTTTAATTGTTCCGCATCCTCGTATGGGAAAGATATCGTTTGTCGGATAGCAGGTCGATAACCCCAAATACTTCGGATATCTTCTTCAATCTGTTCACAGTCCTCTGCATCTGATATGGCAACATCAAACAGAATTTTGATTTCACATCCTGCTTGAACATGCTCTAGCTTAAGCTGCTCCGCACTGAAATTAGCTAGATCAGCAAAAAGTTCAATCGTTACATTCACATGTTCATTTTCACTAAACTCTACTTGATACTTTCTTGAAAGACAAGCTAAATCAACCAGATCTTTTCGATTGATGATGGAGATCTCACCATCAAGATCTCGATCATATAGCTCTCCCTCAAGAACTACTTTTACATTCTCATATATAGTTGGATCAAACATCCTGTCCCCCTCCTTACATTCTCACTATATCATGAATAAAGGAGGGAAAAGTCATTAAGAATTAGCACGTGGATGTGATCGAGCAAATTGAATAAAGGTTTCTTCGTCTCCAATTTCGCCACATGCCCCACATTGAACTCGTATGCTTGGTCCTTTATAAACCATATGGAATGGATCAGCTTTTCCCTCTTCTATAATAGACATCACTTCTCCAGATTGAGGATCTAATTTAACTGAAGTCGCTTTTTGCTCAATTTTATTAAATCTCATTCGATTGGTTTTACATCGTGGGCACAAATACGCAGTCATAAACTCACTCCCTTTTTCTTTAGTGTTACTCAAAAAAAGGGAAATTTATTCATTTTAGTATGGTATGTGAAATTATACATTAAATAACGAGCATCAAGCTCGTTATGTTACTTGCTCAATTATTTTTTCAAGTACATATTCAACAGATTGGACACGCTCATTAAATTTCTTAGGTCCAGTATCCTTCTGCCACGCCACAACTGAAACCATTTCTATATTTTCGAATGTGTTTTTAATTTGAATTGGATATAAATATTTAGGCTTGTTTTCCATTACCCATGCTCTTGCTAATGGTTCCCATACCTTCAAAATCTCAAGTGCTCGATCGGCAAAAGGTTTCACTTCTTCATAGAAGTTAACTTTGTACGTATCAAGATGTGTGCGAGTAGTATATTGTACTCTCGCTTCTTCATTTATTGTGATTAGCTGTTTTGTTAGCTTTAATAATTTTTGTGTATCTTCCATTTCATTCACCCCTACTCCCTTATCCTACCATACTCACTGGTCACCAAACACATACAAAAACCTTATATCCATTTAGGACATAAGGTCAGAAGGGAACGTAAAGATCTCTAGAAACTGAATAAACTCATGATCCAGGGACGCTTGCCTTTGCCCGTCGACTGACCTACCGCCTCTTGTATCGAAGTATGATCCTCAAGCTCAGATAATTTTTCTTCTAACGAAGAAACTTTCTTGACTAGCTCTTCCAGTTCAGATCGATGCTGAAGTACTTGAACGGTGATAACCTCATTAGCTTTTTCATCTAACTGTCGCTCAAGCTGTTCTAGCCTTACTGAGAAGCGATCTAACCTTTGCTCAAATCGTTCCGGTGTTACCATTGCAACTTTTGAATTGTTTTTACCAGCTGATTTAATTTTCTCCATTGAGTAACCCCTTCTTAAATCGTTTTTAATCGATTTTAGCTCCTCAAGTGTTTCATTAGAAAATAAAAAGTGGCCAAGTTCATTCTTCTCACATGATAGGTCAAAATACTTAACCCAACGCTGAACAGTAGTAGGGTTTACACCAAGTTCATCCGAAACTTGCTTTGTTTTTAATAACATGCAATCCCATCCCTTCTGTCATTCTCAGGCCTTCGCCTGTTAGTTTGTATACGTAATATTCGCCTTTCTTTTTTATTTGCCTTCTTCGTTGACAAAACTAGTACGGTTTCGGCAAAGGTAGTGGTTTAATGCTAAAGGAAAAGGATTTCGACAATGAATAGGAATGTTTTTGTAACATCTGCTCAAACTAAAGTAAGGAGGTGTCAGTATAATGACCAAAAAGCAAAAACTTGATCAAACAAAACGTAAAGGCAAAACTCAGGAAGAAACTAGAACTGGATATGGAAATAAGAAAATGGAAGGACCAGATCGACCTTCCACTTAAAAGCAGGGCTATTTCCTGCTTTTTTGTATGAGCAGATTTTCCACTTCCATCGCAATTCTGATCTGACTTCTCTTTCTTTCATACCAATCTGAAATGAGAACTTTATCTGGTAATTCCGCTTCAACTTTCATCATTTTTTTTACTAGTAATTGACCTCTAAACCAATCTTTCTTATCCTGTTGATGATGAGGAATAATTGGATAAACCTGTCTTAACATTGGTCCCTCTCTTCTCTTCCCCATGAACCTTTCATAATCGTAGCGTGATCCCGTTGGAGCAACTTTCATTGCAAAATGATAAAATGCACTAAAATAATTAGGATGAAAGAGGAGCTTAGCTAAGCTTTTTCCTAGCTTAATTCGGTTACGGGTATGACGAAAACCACTAACTGATAAACCAAATAGCTCTCCCCTCACTGTCGGAAAAAGAACTGTGCTAAAATGGAACCAATCTTGAATGGTGAATAGCAATGAATGAAATACCTTCTTAGCATATAAATGATGTTCCATAAGCGGTCCTTCAATCACGTGCTGCTCATTAATAATTAACGCCGTCATTAAACGATCCTGATCACCTAACTCAAGAAAAGTTTTCCATTCTTCTAACATAAAGCACGATATTCCAAGATCTCTACCAAAATGGAAGAAGGAAGTGCTTGCTTTCTTACCTAGCTCATAGAGCAATAGCTGTGGGGCTGCGTCTGCAAAGATGATCCAATTAGCTCGTTCATATGCGAGGAATAACTTCATTAATTGCTCTTCCTTGATTGCCTTAGGAAACCATTCTCCTTGTAAGTCAGTCATACTCCAACCGGCATTTCTAGAAACCATTGCGGCGAGGAACGACCATTTTATTTCTGGATTCCGATTGAAAAATTCCTGATAAAATACGGTACGTGAAATATTGTCAATGTTCCATTTTTCTATCGCTTTTGTGATTGTTTTAGGGACGTTCTCCACAATTTTTTTCACCTGCTTGAAACATTTTTGTCGTACAACTCGTAATAAGTAAAGTAAAATAGATTCAGTGCACCTTTTATACAGAAAGGATGGTTAACGTGCCGATTCGATATCCGAACGGAAAGCCGTACGTCCCTTCGGCTCAGAATCAGCTAGCAAGTCAGAAACAAAAAACATACAGCAATCGCGGTATGACATTAGAGGAAGATATTAATCATAGTAATACGTATTATCTCTCAACAGGCAAAGCTGTTATACACAAAAAGCCTACGCCTGTTCAAATTGTTAACGTTGATTACCCCAAACGAAGCGCAGCCGTGATAAAGGAGGCCTACTTTAAGCAGGCATCTACAACTGATTATAATGGCGTATACAAAGGCAGATATGTGGATTTTGAAGCGAAGGAAACAAAAAACAAAACAGCTTTTCCATTAAGTAACTTTCATCAACATCAAATTGAACATATGAAACAAGTTCATGAGCATAACGGAATATGCTTTGTGCTTTTACGTTTTTCAATCACTGACGAAGTTTTCTTAATGGATGCCGCTATGCTCTTTTCCCACTGGGAAACAATGAAAAATGGTGGAAGAAAATCCATAAAAAAAGAAGAGATTGAAAAGCAGGGAACGCTTATTCCTTATACCTATCAACCGCGCATTGACTATATCAAAATTATTGATAAAATGTACTTCAGTTATTAAACAATTGGTTTTAATTCATAAAATGAAGGATTCATTCGAATCCTATTAACAGTACAGGCTTGAAAGGCAGGAATATTCATGAGTGAATATCAATCACGTCAAGAACGACGTAAATCAAATGACAAGAAAAAGAAGTCCCCGAAGAAAGCTGGGAAGAAAGGCATTTTCAAAAAAATCTTTCTAACCCTCGTTATTTTGTTTTTAGTTGGTTTAGTTGCTGGAGGAATCACCTCTATTGCTTATATCAACAATGCACCAGAGCTAGATCCAGAAAAGCTTACGAATCCACAGTCCTCCATCATACTGGATAAAAAGGATGAAGAAGTTCAAACTCTCGCAGGAACCGATGCAAGAGAAGTCGCTAAAATTGATGAGATTCCGGATATTCTAAAAAATGCTTTTGTCTCTGTTGAAGACACTCGTTTCTATGATCATTTTGGAATTGATCCACGAAGGATTGGCGGAGCTGTTCTTGCAAATATTACGCAAGGGTTTGGCGCCGAGGGTGCTAGTACGATTACACAACAGGTCATCAAGAACTCTCTCTTAACATCTGAAAAATCATTAGAACGAAAAGTTCAAGAAGCTTATCTATCCATTAAGCTTGAACAAGAATATTCAAAAGATCAGATCTTAGAAATGTATTTAAATAAAATTTATTTCGGTAATGGTGCATGGGGAGTTGTTGATGCAGCCGAAACTTATTTTGGCAAAAACATTACAGAAGAAGACTTAACACCTGGAGAGGCCGCACTACTAGCGGGACTTCCGCAGCGTCCTACCTACTATAATCCATATGAATACGCTGATCAGGCCGAACAGCGTAGAAATGTTGTTCTTAGCTTGATGGAAAAACAGGGCGTTATTACAGCTGAGGAAGCTGACAAATATCAAGCAGAAAAAGTTAGTGACATGGTTGTTGCATTAACAGAAGATAAAGAAACAGATCAATATAAAGTCTTCATGGATCAGGTTGTGAAAGAACTACGAGAACGTGATGATATTTCAGAAAAAGATATCTACTCAGGGGGACTTGAAATTTACACGACCCTTGATACGCGCGCTCAAGATATTACAACTGATGTCATCGCAAACTATCCTTATTCGAATGAAGACATGCGATCAGGGCTTGTCCTGATGGATACTAAGACTGGTTCGATTAGAGCCATTGGTGAAACGCGTAAAGATGAGAACGTGATTACTTACGCAACAACAGGAAAGTTTCAGCCAGGATCAACAGCTAAACCGATTGTTGCTTATGGTCCTGCAATTGATACCGAGCAGTGGTCAACTGGCCGCTCCATTAAAGATGAGCCTCTAAAAATAGGTGACGCTAATATTCGTAACTGGGACCGCGAGTATCGTGGTCAAGTATCAATGAGACGTGCTCTTGAGATGTCTTATAACGTTCCGGCTGTTAACACTTTCCTTGAGATTGGTAAAGAACCTGCTCAAGAGTTTGCTAACAAGCTTGGTATGGATTTGAAAGATGAAGACATGGTACCTACTGCTGCTATCGGAACATTTAGCACCTCCCCCCTTCAAATGACTGGTGCTTATGCTGCTTTCGGTAACGGTGGAACGTATAATGAGCCTCACACGGTACGAAAAGTGGTCTTTCCTGACGGAAGAGAGATTAACATCGAACCTGAACCAGTAAAGGCAATGAATGATTACACAGCCTACATGGTTAGCGATATGCTTAAATCCGTCGTAAACGAAGGAACTGGAACAGATGCTAAAATTTCCGGTCTACCTGTCGCTGGTAAAACGGGTACGACAAACCATCCTCAAGAAGTCGTTCAATCACAAGGCTTCCCTACATCAGGTATTGTAAGAGATGCCTGGTTTGCTGGATATACTACGGAGTATTCCATGGCAGTATGGACAGGATTTAACGAACCAAATAAGCACTATTTAGATTCTAGCAAAGGCGAAGATGATACTTCCAAGCTCCTTTTCAAAGAAATTATGAGCCAAGTATCTGAAGGTATTAATACTGCCGACTTCCAGAAGCCCGACTCGGTCGTAGAGGTTGGCGTTGAGAAAAGCACTGGTCTATTGCCAAGTGACTACACGCCAAAGGATCAGATCGTCTATGAGCTATTTGTAAAAGGTAGTACGCCAGAAAAGACTTCTGATAAGTACAAACAACCAGACGGCGTCAAAGGACTTTCTGGAAAGTATAATGCTGACTCCAATAGCATTTCACTATCATGGCAGCCTGGTGAAGATAAGAGCTTCACTTATAAAGTGGAAATGGCTGTAAATGGTGGAGGTTATCAAGGGGTGACCGAAACAGGAGATACTGGATTTACGTTAGAAAATGCCCAAAAAGGTAGCGAATATAAATTTAAAGTAACAGCCGTTTCAGACTCAGGAGTATCAACGAAGCCGGCTGAAACATCCGTATCAGTTCCTAAAGAAGAAGAACAGGAACCTGAGGAGCCTACAGAAGAAGATACAAACGAAGATAGTGAAACACCGCCGGACGAAGGTAATGATGAAAATAGCGATGCTGGAGACGGAAACAGTGGTGACAATCAGGGAGAAGAAGAACCTCCAGCTGACGACCAAAGTGGCAACACTGATGAAAGTGGTAACGGAGGCCAGGATCAAGGAAACAATGGTTCTGGAGAAAATCCTGGTAACGGGTCTGGGAACGGTTCTAGTGACGGTTCTGGATCTGGCAATGATTCTGGATCTGAGACTGATAATCCTGGTGACACAGGAAACACAGGTTCAAACGCTCCACCAGCCAGCACACCACCTAATGAGGAAGAATAGCTTTAAAGCCCAATCTGCAATGCAGATTGGGCTTTATTTATACTTATTTGATTTAAAGACTAACTAGTTCTGTTTATTAATTCATTGTAATAATACATAAAATCTATTTGCCTTTCCGAGCACGCTGATTCATTCTCTTCTGTCCTTCTCGGCATAGCTCGAGAAGTGGACAAATTTCACATTGCGGAGATTGAGCTTTACAATGGTACCTTCCAAAGAAAATAAAACGATGGTGAGAAACGGACCACTCCTCTTCTGGAATTTTTCTCATGAGCGTCTTCTCAACTTCTAGAACGGAATCCTTCCATCTGCATATACCGAGCCTCTTGCTCACTCTCTCAACGTGGGTATCCACGGCGATCGCCGGAACATCAAAAGCTACTGAAGCAATGACGTTAGCCGTTTTTCTTCCAACACCTGAGAGCTCCATTAGCTCTTCCCTCGATTCAGGAAGAGAACCGCCATATTGTTCAACAACCGTTCTGGCAAGCTTTTTTATATTTTTTGCTTTATTTCGAAATAAGCCGATCCTTCTTATATCGTTCTCGAGTTCTTCTATGGGTACTTGAAGAAAGTCTTCAGGACCGTTATATTTTTCAAATAAACCAGGAGTAACTTTGTTTACTAATGCATCTGTACATTGAGCTGATAATACAACTGCAATAGCAAGCTCAAATGGAGTAGAATGATTCAATTCACAATGGGCATCTGGAAACATCTCTCCCATCGTATCAAGAACTGTTCTTATCTTGGCTTTCGTTAGCAAAAGTCCGTCTTCCTTTCTTATGTCTAGTATAGGCTTTAATTTGTTCATAAACAAAAAGCGGAAGCAACACTTCCGCTTTACATATGACCTATCTTCCAAGCCAGTTATATATAGGAGCACTCTGACCTGAATCTTTCTTCACATCAGGCTTAGCAGGTGCTTTTTTATCATATTGGTGCTTTCTAAACTTCTCTCCGTAGGAACGTGCCTGCTCTAATGTCTTAATGCCGTTTCGCTTCCATTCAAAGAGTATGCGGTCAATGTAGCGAAAGTTTAGCTTTCCAGCAAGAACAGCTTCTTTTAACGCCCCTTTAATTAACTCAGCATCATGCTTATCACCATCTATCCACATGGCAAGCGTCTCGCATTCAATGGGGGAAAGTGGCCTTGCAAATTCACGCTCAAACAACGTGTAAAGACTTTCTTCATTCTCATCGTTTTTCGCAGCAGCCTTCTCTGCTTCTTCTTGCTCGATCGCCTTAAAAATTCGCTCCCACAACGGGATTAGCGAATAGACTTCAGAATAATAATTCTTCGATTCATTCTGGTGTTCCTCGATCGTTAAAACACCTTTTTGCATAAGCTGCTGTATTTTATCTAGACAAGCTTGTGGTGAATATGTCATTGCTTGGGCAAGTTCCTCCGGTGTTGGAAAAGAATTCCCCCGTTCAATAAAACTGTGTAGTCTAATTAAAAAGAAGGCATCTTCTTCATGTAAACCAACGCTAACATAGTAATTGAGCAAGAGCCTTGGTACTGAAACATGACCTTCATTAATGATTTGAATGATGTGTTCCTTCTTCATCCCATCCACCTCTACCTTTCATTATAGCACGCCGGCATTTTGTGATGGGAGTAGAAAAATCTGGCTATGTACTTTCACGTACATACCATTTTTTCCTCTCATCTTCTAATCTTATCCATCTTCACTTCGTGAAATGCTTTAACCTACGGCTTTTTCATCAGATAAAGACGCTTCTTTCACATTGAAAGAAGCGTCAGCTTTGTTAGTTTATCACGGATATAGTCTATTTAAAAGACGTGGGAACGGAATTGTTTCACGCACATGTTCCACACCAGATAACCATGCCACAGTTCGTTCTAATCCAAGACCAAAACCAGAATGTGGAACAGAACCATAGCGGCGAAGTTCAAGATACCATTTATATGCATCGTCTGTAAGACTATGTTCTTCATATCGCTGCTCCATAAGTGCTAAATCATCAATTCTCTGACTACCTCCAATGATTTCACCATAACCTTCTGGAGCGATTAAATCAGCGCATAGAACAACTTCTTCACGCTCAGGATCAGGCTTCATATAGAACGCCTTAATGTCCTTAGGATAATTAGTAATGAACACTGGTTTCTCAAAGCTTTCAGCGATTGCAGTTTCATGAGGAGCACCGAAATCTTCGCCCCATTCAATATCTGTAAAGCCTTTATCTTTCAATAGCGTAATCGCATCATCATAAGAAATGCGAGGGAATGGCGCTTGAATCGCTTCTAGTTTCGAAACATCACGTTCAAGTGTTTTTAACTCAAGTTGACAATTATCTAATACAGATTTTACAAGGAAGCTAACATACTGCTCTTGAACTTCAAGACTTTCGTCATGATTCATAAATGCCATCTCAGGCTCAATCATCCAAAATTCGATTAAATGACGGCGCGTTTTTGATTTTTCAGCTCGGAATGTTGGACCAAAAGAAAAGACGCGTCCAAAAGCCATAGCTGCTGCTTCCATATAAAGTTGTCCACTCTGTGATAGATAAGCATCTTCTTCAAAATATTTTGTATGGAAAAGATCTGTTGTACCTTCTGCAGAGCTCCCTGTTAGAATAGGCGGATCAATTTTAACGAAGTCATTTTCATTAAAGAATTGATAAGTTGCACGAATAATCTCATTTCGAATGCGAAGAATAGCGTTTTGGCGTCTAGAGCGAATCCAAAGGTGACGATTATCCATTAAGAATTCTGTACCATGCTCTTTTGGCGTAATTGGATAATCCACAGCTTCATGAATTAATTCAATGTTAGTAACAGTTAATTCATATCCTGATTGTGAACGATCATCTTCACGGACAACTCCTGTCACCCATACTGAAGATTCTTGAGTTAAATTCTTAGCAGCTTCCCATGCTTCTTCTGTTACTTCCTTCTTAACCATAACGCCTTGAATGAATCCCGTTCCATCGCGAAGCTGAAGAAACTGGATCTTTCCGCTTGAACGTTTATTATGTAACCAGGCTCCAATTGTAACGGTTTGTTCAACCTGTTTATTTACGTTAGAAATCGTTGTTTTCACTTCTTATTTCCCTCCAACTAATTAGAAAAAATTGGCGCACATTCTTTATACAATAAGAGAATAGCGCCATGAATTAATTTGTTTAAATAGATGAATCTATTGTTCGGTTCTTATTATACCGATTATTTGACCATACAACAACTTGCTTAAACTGTCTGTTTCGTTTTAACAAATCGTTCAATTCGATTTATGGCTTCAAGAATCACCTCAAGTGATGTTGCATATGAAAGCCTAACATTATCAGGAGAACCAAAGCCGGATCCAGGTACAAGCGCTACTTTCTCTTCTTCAAGAAGGCCTTTTACAAACGCATCAACAGAATCAAAACCTGTCTTCTCTGCCGCTTCTTTAGCATTAGGGAAAAGATAGAATGCTCCTTGTGGCTTCACACATGTAAATCCAGGAATCGCATTTAATTGTTCATAAACGGTGTTTAATCTACCTTCAAATGCTTCTTTCATTTCACTAACAGGCTCCTGTGACCCTTCATACGCTGCTAGAGCTGCATATTGGGAAATGGAAGTTGGATTTGAAGTGGAATGGCTTGCAAGGTTTGTCATTGCTTTAATGATCTCTTTTCTCCCTGCAGCATAACCGATTCTCCAACCTGTCATGGAATGGGATTTGGATACTCCATTAATAATAATCGTTTGATCCTTCAATTCAGGTGAAAGCTGTGCGATAGAAGTATGTTCTGCTCCATCATACACAAGCTTTTCATAAATCTCATCAGAAACAATGAGAATGTCATGCTCTAAACAGAATGCACCTATTTGCTTAAGCTCTTCAGGTGTATAGATCGATCCTGTTGGATTAGAAGGAGAATTAATGATCACAGCTTTTGTATTGGACGTTACTGCTGCTTCAAGTTGAGAAATTGTCACTTTAAATGACTGTTCTTCTTTACCTTCTACATAAACGGGCTTGCCACCAGCAAGCTTAACTTGTTCAGGATAACTAACCCAGTAAGGTGTAGGAATAATAACCTCATCACCTTCATCTAGTATTACCTGGAACAATGTGTAGAGAGCATGCTTCGCTCCAGTACATACAATAATTTCATCAGCTTTGTACGTTATATTCTGATCTTCTTGGAATTTAGCGATAATGCTTTCTTTTAGAGGAAGAATGCCTCCAGAAGGAGTATATTTTGTTAACCCTTCATCCATTGCTTTCTTCGCTGCTTCAAGAATGTGAGATGGTGTATTAAAATCTGGTTCACCTGCACCTAATGCGATAACGTCATGTCCTTCAGCCTTCAATGCTTTTGCTTTTGCAGTTATTTCAAGCGTAGCAGACGGTGTAAGAGCTGCTACACGTTTAGATAAATTCATTTCTCTTCCTCCCTTAATCACATTAACTTTGTTTTATTGAACGAGATCGCCAATATTCACCATTACTAAAATAATAATATGCAAATGTATAGCGGTTGTCGGTATCAATGAATGTGGCTTCCCATACAAGCACTTGCTTCTCTTCTTGATTGATTTCAATACCTGGTTTAATATTAATGACTTCTTGTGGAGAAAATTCTTCAGAAAGCTTCTTTTTGATGGCTTCTAACGTAACGCCGTCTTCTATTTTCTTTGTGACAAGCGCCCCATCCTTTCGTGGCACGAAAACATAAACCTGATCTCCATCTGCATCGCTACCTTTTAAGACAACATATGCACTATTTGTACCATGATATTGAACCGCTTCATCAACTTTTTCTATCACCGATTCCGATTCAGCTCTCTCAATCGCTTTTTCTTCTAGCCGATCAGGTTGATCGGTTACGGAAGAATAAAATGAAATGCCTTGCCAGATCAAAACTGCTAAAATCACGCCTGCAATTATTCCTATTACTCGCATTCGCTCACCCTATTATGTACGATAGATTGTAAAAATCATCTGGTCCTGGTCTTCTTCATCAAGTGCAAGTCCAAACATTAAATCTTTTTCTTTTAAGGTGCGATTTAACGAATCAACAATTTTGTAAATATCGAGGGATTTACTAACCTTCACAGTCGACAATACTTCAATGTTGCTTTCCATTGCTGTCATCTCCCTATAGTATGTGTTTTAAGCTGCCAATCCTTTTATAGAGACGTTTTCTCACTCAGGGATAAATTTACTACTTATAGATGCAAAAAGGTGTGACAAACTATAAGTACCGTCAAAGACGGTGCACTATATCTGCTCCACTTCCAACAGTGCCTGCGCCTTGCGCAGGCTATTTTAGTGGGACGGTTTCATGCGATTCATTGATCCCTCATGGAGATATGAGACACTTTTTCTATAAGAAAATAGGACGGCTTCTTTTCTATTCCTATTTTTAAATAAGTTACGGGATTTTGCAACAAATACTATGACGAATTTTCATCTAACTTCTTTAGTAGGAAGTGTGATAACGTCATAACGATCATGTTGCAACCTTAGGGTTACGCTTCCGATTCGGTATGGGTAATAGACATCAGTCCAGCTTTCACTTAACCGTTCAAGCACTGATTCACTTACATCAATGTTATTGTGACGAAAAATCACGGCCATTTGTGGATCGATGGCGTTCAATAATTCGGTTGAAGTTCCATTACCTGATCCGAAATTCGCAACTTTCAATACCTCTACTGCTCTCCCGGAAGACGCGATCTCTTCCTCTAGTTCGAGATTCGTTTCTCCCATCAGTAGTAAATCCTGACTTCCTAAGGATAGCACAAATGTTACAGAACCCGCCTTAGATATGTTTATAATTTCGACATCAACGCCATCCATCAGTGTAAGCTTTTGATTTATCTTTAAGTTAGTCTTTTGAAGATGAGTTGGTATCTTCGTAAGAAATGCCTTTTCTGCTTGATCAGATAAAAATACTTCGTCTATATCAAAATATTTGAGCAATGCAGTGAAGTTTCCTGTATAAGCTTCCTCAGCATTCGTAAGCCAAACTTTTCTCAGCTCCTTCACCTGGTACATCTGTAGTCGATTCATTAGCTCTTTTTCGGAAAGGCTACTCCCTGTATTAATCAGAATTGCCTCTCCATCTGATCCTTGTATCAAAACCGCTTCTCCAATTGATAGATCAAGAAAAGTTACGGCTACTTCGTGGTGCTTAAGGTGTAAGTCAACAGATTGGATAGCTGCGTCAGCACCCGGGCAAGCCAAACTAAAAAAAAGGAAGCTCGCACTAAGTAAAAGTAATTTCTTCATCACAAAACCCTCCTGTAGAATTAGTTTGTGATGAAGTGGAGCTTTATAACCAGAGATCTAATTCATTTACTAATTCTTCCGTTGTCCCTTTCATAAGTGGAACGTCAGGGAGTGACTTTACAAATGAACGACCGTATCTTGTAGAAATGATTCTGCGGTCAAATACAAACACAGCTCCTCGATCTCGCTGTGATCGTACAAGCCGACCAAAACCTTGTTTGAATCGAATGATTGCTTCAGGTAGAGAAAGTTCCATAAATGGATTTCCACCTGACTGCTTCAGTTGCTCTGATCTAGCCTGAAAAACGGGATTATCTGGTGGTGAAAACGGAAGACGAACAATGATAAGGCAGCTTAAGTCTTCGCCTGGTATATCTACGCCCTCCCAGAAGCTGCTTGTACCAAACAGAATCGCTTCTTCACTTTCCTTGAAATTCTTCGTAAGCCTTACTCTACTTCCACTATCTACGCCCTGACTGATCAAAGTTAACTCGTCATGAACAATGAGTTCCTTCATACGGTGGTGAGCTTTTTTGAGCATATCATAAGATGTAAAGAGAACGAGCATTCTCCCTCGAGTCACGCGGGCAATTCGAAGAATCGCTTCTGTAATATGGTCTACAAACTGATTGTCCGATACATCTTTAATCATTGGTAAATCAGTCGGAATCATTAGCCTTGCCTGTTCACTATAATCAAATGGAGAATGATATTGGTGAATAAGTGGTCCAAACTCCTCTAATCCAAGTCTGTTAATAATGAAATCAAACGAATTTCTGACAGTTAGCGTTGCAGAGGTAAGCAAAATACTCTTTTTCTTTCCAAAATAGTCGCTTGAAAGTAATGAACCTACCTCAACAGGTCTACTAAACAAAAAGGCTGAATTTAATGAGCCCTTCGGATCAATCTCCACCCACTTCACATCATTTTCGCTTTCGCTTAGTAAGAGGTAATCTACTTTTGAAAGTTCCTCCAAAACAGAAGCATGAATTCCTTTAAAATCAGCTGAAGTGTTCAATTGCTCTCTTGTGAGTTCATCTTCTTTTAAATCAAGTTCTTTTTCTACCTTCTTTAAACCTTTATCCAAATCTTTCAAGTAGAACACTAATCGATGAGCTGCTTCTTGAATAGCTTCCCATGTAGGACCGTTTTCATCAGAAATACGATAGCTTAATCGACCAATTTCATTCGAACGACGAGTGTTTTTCTGAACGTAACGATGAAGCATGCGAAAAAGCTCATCTACATCTCCAAGAATCGTCTTCACATAAGCATCAATTTCCCTTTTGGTTTCATCTATTTCAATTTCAAGGTTTTTGAGGATACTAATTACCTTTCCGTAAATGCCATCACCATCTTTTAATCCCATCCGAACAAACCCTTGTAGAATAGAAAAGTAATCCGTTTTAATACCGAAGAATTCTGTAGCAATATCTTCTAGATGATGGGCTTCATCAATTACTGCCTGTTGATAAGCGGGTAATAATTGATGGTCGTTAATTAAATCACTAAATAATAAAGCGTGATTTGTGATGATTAAATCAGCATTCATCGCAAAGCGCTTTCTTCGATGGTAAAAATCACGGGAGAACCACGGAGAACGGTGGTTTGCAGATACAGCGGCATCGCTTTTCACCTGTTGCCAAAAAAGCTTGCCTCCACTAGAGAGATTTAATTCCTCCACATCCCCATAATCTGTTTCTAGCAACCATACGAGAATTTGAGCTTTCGTTAAAATCGTATCATAATTATCTTCTTCTACATGATGAAGCTGCTGTTCAAATCGCGTTAAATCCAAATAATGACTTCTGCCTTTGATAATCGTGGCTCTAAAAGGGAACGGCAAAATATCACGAAGAAACGGTAGGTCTCTTTGTAATAGCTGTTCTTGTAGTTGGATTGTATGCGTACTGACAACAACAGGCTTACCTGTATTTTTGGCATGAACAACCCCAGGTAATAAATACCCTAAAGATTTTCCTATACCCGTCCCAGCTTCAATCAAAATGTGCTGATTTGTTTCAAAAGCTTCTGAAACCTGCTTCATCATGTCACTTTGACCTTCTCGCACTTCAAAACCGGGGATAATCTTAGACATTTTTTCCTCAAATTCATTCTGGGCATCATGGAACGCGATACGCTTCTGAAGTGACTCAACTTCGTCTACTTGCTCTTGTAATTTAATCGCTATATCCCGAAACACTTCAAAATTCCCTTCAGGCTCAATCCGTTTCTGCTTATCTTGAATAAGCTCATGAAGGACTACTTCTATATCACTATAAAGCCGAGTTGAAAGCTCCTCGAGCTGCGTTAACGTTACGAGCGGTAAATCATCCATCTTATCAAATAGATAAAGCAAAAGTTCCGCTGTTACCTCCGCATCACTATCTGCTTGATGCGGATTATCATGCTGGATTTCTAAAAACTCTGCTAGTGAAGATAATTTATAGGCCTCTGCTGTAGGCAAGAGGATTCGTGCAAGTTCTACTGTATCGAGCGTTGGTCCAGTAAAAGCCTCATATCCACTTGAATCAAGCTGTGCATTCATGAAATTAAGATCAAATCGAACATTGTGCGCAACAAAATAAGCACCGTCAAGACGTTTAAGAAGTTCAGGTGCGACTTCTTCAAATAGTGGCGCATCTTTAAGATCTTCATCCGTTATCCCTGTCAGCTGCTGAATAAATAACGGTAGTGGTTTTTCAGGATTAACAAACGAAGCATATCGGTCAACGATCGTGTCATCCTCTACAACAGCAAGTCCAATTTGAATAATGCGATCCCCGTTTTTGGGGGAATTACCGGTTGTTTCAAAATCTATAATTGTATATCGATTCATACGTTTTCACCTCAGTTGCTTAAACCGTTCAAGCGGTCACCTTACTAACTTTATCATTTTTTCTATGGAACGGAAAATAATTTCTTATAACCTGAGATAAGAATCCACGAAAATGCGATAGATTCGATTGTGAGGATATGATTTGAAAGGAGTAAAACTAGGATGGCCCTTCAAAAAAAAGCCCTGGACCAAAGTCCAGAGCGTAGGTATTTATAATATAGTCGCCTCAGGCTCTACCCCAATCATATCGATGATCGTATTGTGCTCGTCCATAATCGCAACACGAGGCGTAAAGTTTCTGGCTTCTTCTTCACTCATCATGCCATAAGCGACAATGATGACGACATCTCCCTCTTGAACAAGACGAGCTGCAGCACCATTCAAACAAACTACACCTGACCCTCTTGCCCCAGGAATAATATACGTTTCCAACCTTGCACCATTATTATTATTAACGATTTGAACTTTCTCATTCGGTAGCATACCAACCGCTTCGATAATATCTTCATCTATCGTGATGCTTCCTACATAGTTCAAATTTGCTTCTGTCACACGTGCTCGATGAATTTTCCCCTTCATCATTGTTAGAAACATGTTCTACACTCCTATCGCTATTTCGCTTTTTAGCGCTACAATATTATCTATTAGCCTTGCAGCAGAGAATTGAACGGCAACCGCTATGATAACGTCTTCTGTTATCACATGTACCTTCTCTAATGCAGGGTAGGCTAACACTTCTACATAATCAATACTTCCAGAAGTTTCGCTTAAGTAAGTTGAAACGATGTCTTTAATTCGTTCCGGATTTATTTCGCCATCACTAAGTGCTTTTGAAGCAGCACTTAAACTTCGTGAAAGTTGAATGGCTTCTTTCCGCTCGGTCGGTGTTAAATACACATTCCTTGAACTTTTGGCAAGCCCATCCTTCTCTCTAATGATAGGACAAGGGACAATCTCAACAGGTACATTAAAGTCATCGACAAGCCCTTTTATCACAGCTACTTGTTGAGCATCCTTCATACCAAAATAAGCTCGATCAGGTAGTGTAATTTGCAACAATTTCAAAACGACTGTAGCTACGCCATCAAAATGGCCAGGTCTAGATTCACCACATAATGTATTAACACGTTCTTGAACGGTTAGCTTTGTCGTACGCTCCTTCGGATACATTTCCGTTACATCAGGATAGAATAAAACATCTACTCCTGCCTGACTAGCTAGTTCTTCATCTCGCTTTAGGTCTCGGGGATAGCGATCAAAGTCTTCATTTGGACCGAATTGAAGTGGGTTTACAAACACACTCATGATAACGCAATCATTTTGCTTCACAGCTTCTCCCACAAGGCTCATATGCCCTTCATGAAGATAACCCATGGTTGGTACAAACCCAATCTTCTGACCTGATCTCATCGCTTGTTTTGAGAATGATTGCATTTCGTTAATAGTCTTTATAATCTTCATAGCCTTGTTCCTCCATACATTCCTGAAAGCTGCTCCTCTTTCATATTAAATGAATGTTTTTGTTCGGGAAAATGACTTCCTTTTACATCAGAAACGTATTGTTCAACAGCTTTATGAATTAAGTTGGACACGTTAACATATTGCTTGACGAACTTAGGTACATGACCAGAACCATATCCGATCAAATCATGATAAACGAGTACCTGGCCATCAGCTTTGACCCCTGCTCCAATCCCTATTACTGGAATAGAAAGCTCGCTAGACACAATTTCAGTCAGCTGTTGCGGCACACATTCAAGTACTAGGGCAAATGCTCCAGCTTCTTCAACAGCTTTCGCTTCTTTTACTAAAAATTCGGCACTTTCTGATTCTTTCGCCTGTACTTTATATCCCCCAAGAACACCTACTGATTGCGGAGTTAATCCTAAATGCCCCATCACTGGCACTCCAGCTGAAGTTAACTTTTGAATATGATGGATAACTTCTCCACCACCTTCAAGTTTAACAGCGTGAGCTCCTGCTTCTTGAAGTAATCGACCAGCATGAGAAAGCGTTTCAGAAACGCTGCTATGATAAGTGAGAAACGGTAAATCTGTAACGATAAAAGTATTTGGGGCGCCTCGCTTAACCGCTTTTGTATGAAGGACCATATCATCCATCGTTACTGGAATAGTTGAGTCATAGCCGAGCGCCACCATTCCAAGTGAATCACCGACTAATAACAAATCAATATGAGCTTCTTCTACTAACTTAGCTGAGGGATAATCATATGCCGTAAGCATAGCAATTGGTTCGTGATTTGCTTTCATTTTTCTAAAATCACTCGTTGTTTTCATATCTTTTCCTCCTTTATTCAGAGGAATACCGCACAAAAAACTCCTGAAATGGAATTGCAGCAGACAGGGGTATCCCATCAGTCTATGACAACATAGACTAGCTGCAACGCTCCATCTTCAGGAGGTTACTGTATCGGTCTCATCCCTCTGTCCCAGTCCATATGGATCAAGGCAGATTATTTTTTTGAAGTTACGATTGGTGCGGCTCCATCCGGATACCACCCTTACATCTGTTAGTATAGCAGAAATCATCAGCTATAGTTAACAAATTTCGATATCTGCTGAATAAATGTAATGCATCTTACCACTTTCATCTTCCAAAAGGAGTACCCCTTCTTCTGTTATTCCTTTCGCAAGGCCTTCAATCACACCATTCAGAGTTCTCGCCTTAATTCTTCGACCAAGACTGACGGCATAACTTTCCCAAAGTAGCTTGATCATTCTAAAACCGTTATTTAAGTACTCTTCATATAGCGTTTCAAGTTCGTTTAAGATAGCTGCTAATAACACTGAGCGCTTTATTTCTTTTCCTAATTCAATCCTAAGGGAGGTAGCTGTCGTTAAATCTTCTGGAAAATCTTCTTTAGAGGCATTGACGTTAATACCCATTCCAATAATAATTGATTTAATTTGATCAGCTTCTGCTTGTAGTTCCGTTAGGATTCCAACTACTTTTTTTCCATCTATAAGAATATCGTTTGGCCATTTAATTTCTGCTTCAAGCCCTGTTTGTTTACGGATGGCATGGACAACACTAACAGCTGCGATAAGAGTGAATTGAGGGGCCCTTTGAGGCGGTAATTTTGGACGAAGTATAATGCTTGTCCAAATACCACTCCCAGGTGGAGAATGCCACGAACGTCCAAGCCTTCCTTTTCCCGCTGTTTGCTCATCAGCAACAATGATCGTACCGTCTGCTGTCCCTTTATGCGCATATTCATGCGCAATAAACTGGGTCGATTCGACAGTAGGATATGTGTAAATGGTTTTGCCAAGAAAATCTGTTGTTAATTTTAAGCTGATTTCTTCTTTACTTAACATATCTGGTCTAGAAACAATTCGATAACCTTTTTTCTGAACAGCCTCAACCTCATATCCGTTTTTACGAAGTTCAGATACATGTTTCCAAATGGCTGTTCTAGATACATTAAGCGTCTCGCTGATCATTTGACCAGAAACATATGATTCTGCATGTTCTTCAAGCATTTGCAGCAGGCGCTGCCTTATTGAGTCTGCCACTGTTCAAGCCACCTTTTAATGCTGGATTTCTCATTCTTTATCTCTTCTGTTATAACAGCATGCTCAATTTGTTTAAGAGCTTCTCCAACCCATGGCCCGGGCTTTGTACCCTTCCATTTAATCAATTCTTCTCCAGTCACAACAAGCATTTCGGCTGATGTTATCACTAGTTCTGAAGCGATTCGATCCACTTTCAAAAGATTTGGAGCGCGCTTTTCAAAAACAGATATAAGCCGTTCGCTTGACCTTACTTCGGGTATAGCTTCGTATATGCGCCACCTGCTCCAGCCCTCTCTTTTAACAAGATCGACATTCCTTAATAGAAATTCGACCTTTTTAACGATCCGATTTGGTAAGCGCCATTCTTTAAGAAATCGAACGGGATCATCTGTAGTCCGCGCAAGAAAAGCCCATCTCTCTTCTTCCGTGGCCAGATAGTGCAAGTACCTTGTCTCTTCAAGCCATTTCTCTAAGTTTTGGAGTCCTGGTAAAATTTGATGCAAATGTGCTTGAACAAGCTGATTGATGGCTGAATGAACAGCCTTTCCGTACAACAATTTGCTTACCTCAATTTGAATTCTTTCAATCGCCACACGCTTAAGGAGAGGCGCGTACAGTATTAACGCTGCTTCCGTTTCTTTATCCAACGAAAAGTCCAGGACACTTTGAAACCGAAGCGCTCTTACCATTCGTAGAGCATCCTCTTGAAAACGCTCAGCAGGATCTCCTACAGTGCGTAAAAGGCGACGTTTCAAATCATCTAAACCATCGTATAAATCAATCACATCCCCCTTTATTGAAAGAGCCATGCTATTGATAGTAAAATCTCGGCGCCCAAGGTCATCTTCAATCGTTCCAAGAAATGATACAGCTGATGGATGTCTAAAATCCCGGTAACCTTTTTCAGAGCGGAACGTTGTCACTTCAAAAGAAAACTCCTTATAGACGACCGTCACGGTGCCATGATCAATCCCAGTAGGTACAACTTTATCGAATAGCCTCATTACTTCTTCTGGTTTAGCAGATGAAGCAATATCAAAATCAGCAACAGGTATACCTAGTAAAGCGTCTCTCACAGCTCCTCCAACAATGTAGGCTTCAAATCCAACTTCAGTTAGGATGTGAAGCACTTCCATACATGTGTTGTAAGCCTTCCCTTTTAGGTCAATCAAGTCAATGCCCCTTGAAGTGTTTTATAATAAAGGGCTTCATATTGTTCTAGAATCCGTTGTGAAGCAAATCTCGTTTCAACAGCTTTTACAGCTGCCGTACTCATTCTCTCATGCAGAGCGTCGTCAGATAGCAACTGCTTTGCGTAAGCAGAAATCGTATCTATATCACCGACTTCTGCAATAAAACCGTTCACATCATGTTCGATCACTTCTGGGATTCCCCCAATGTTCGTACCAATGGCTGGAACTCCACAAGCCATCGCTTCAAGTGCAACAAGCCCAAAGCTTTCTTTCGAAGAAAGCAATAATTTCAAATCACAAATGGAGAGAATTTCGGCGACATTTTCTTGTTTACCAAGAAATTTCACTTTATCCTTCAAACCAAGTTCATTAACGAGTTTACATGCAACTTGAATTTCAGGACCGTCTCCTATGAGTAGCAGCTTCGCTGGCATGTCATTTTGAATACGATGGAACACCTTAATGACATCCGGTACCCGTTTCACTGCTCTAAAGTTTGAAATATGAACAATCACTTTCTCCTCTTCCGAAATACCATATGTTCTCCTTAAATCGGCAGGCGCTTTTGGATAATAAATCCTTTCATCAACAAAGTTATACACTGTATCGATCTCTTTATCTGTTTCAAGGAGCCGATGCGTTTGTTCAACGAGATCATCTGACACAGCTGTAACTCGATCAGATTTTTCAATCCCAAATCGAATCAATTGTGTTAAGGAAGGATCATAGCCAAGCACGGTAATATCCGTACCATGGAGCGTTGTCACAATTTTTATGTCTCCTCCCACCATTTCTTTAGCAAGAAAAGCACAGACCGCATGCGGAACAGCATAATGTACATGAAGCAGATCAAGGTTTTCTCTTTGAATAACCTCTGCCATTTTACTTGCAAGGGTTAAATCATACGGAGGATAACGGAAAACCGCGTATTGATTTACTTCAACTTCATGAAAATAAATATTCGGGTGGAACGTATCCAAACGGAAAGGAACGCTACTCGTAATAAAATGGACTTCATGCCCTTTTTCAGCAAGCATTTTACCAAGCTCAGTTGCGATCACTCCAGAACCCCCGACAGTTGGATAACAGGTAATACCAATTTTAAGTGTCATTTGCTTTCTCCTAACGGAAATTCTTCCATACATAACAGATTCTTTGCGATAAACCCTTCCGCATAATCTACTCCAGATTCTTTGCCATATAAGTATTCACGATTGATTACTTTCTCAACGTAGCCATTCGTTAGTGGAGTTGAGACGCTTCCGTTACTTAGAACGAATTGACTTTCATAGGCTTCTAGAGACTGTTTCTTTGCTTCTATTTGATGTGAAATATTAATTGTAAACTGAGGGCGGTGAAATCCATTAATAAAATAATAATAGACCTGACTTACTTTATGAGCAGATCCTAATTCAGGATTGTATTTTCGGATTCCAGCTGAAAAAACCGCTTCTTCAACTAAACGAGCAGCATGTTCATGATCAGGATGGCGGTCTTCTGGATATGGAACAAAAATAGCCTTAGGTTTTGTGCGGCGTATTAATTTAACAAGGGAAGAAACTTTATCATCAGAGATCGTCAATCCACGGTCAGGAAACTTCATATTCACCCTCGTTTTAACAGATAAGATTTCTGCCGCATTCCTTGCTTCATGGTGCCGTATAAACACGGTCCCATTAGATGATAGGTCTGCCTCGGTTAAATCACAAATCCCCGTCTGTTTACCTTCGTCGGCAAGTTTCTTTAATGTTCCAGCCATTCCAATCTCAACGTCATCAGCATGAGCTCCGAACGCAAGTATATCAAGTGTTATTTCTTCCATGTACAATTTCTCTCCAATCCAATTCTCCCCTAGCAAGGGCATGTACAAGAATCTCTGCACTGCCCATATTTGTTGCTAGCGGGATATCGTATACATCACAAAGCCTAATAAGAGCAGTTATATCAGGCTCATGAGGCTGTGCTGTGAGGGGATCTCGAAAGAAAATCACTGCATCCATATCGTTTTCTGCAATCATAGCGCCAATCTGCTGATCTCCACCAAGAGGTCCTGATTGATACCGGTGCACGTCTAATCCCGTTTCATCAATAATTCGCTTACCAGTTGTACCAGTTGCAAAAAGTTCGTGTGGATCTAGAATCATTTTATACGCAAGAGTAAAACGAACAAGATCATCCTTTTTCTTATCGTGCGCGATTAAAGCGATTTTCATAAGGTCATCCCCTACTCCATAATATTTTCAAGACCATAGACAAGCTGATCAATTTTCAAAACCGTTTCAACAGCTAACTGCACACCTGGCATAAAGGAAGCTCGATTCATTGAGTCATGACGAATTTTCAACGTTTGTCCTTCTCCACCAAATAAAACTTCCTGATGAGCAACAAGTCCCGGTAAGCGTACGCTATGAATTCTCATTCCTTCATAATCTGCACCACGCGCACCTTCTAAATCCTCACGCTCATCTTCATGCCCCTGTTTCTTTGCATCTCTTACTTCTGAGATCATTTTCGCTGTTTTGACAGCAGTTCCTGATGGAGCATCAAGCTTACGATCATGGTGTTGCTCGATAATCTCAACGTCATCAAAATATTTAGCTGCCATAGAAGCAAACTTCATCATAAGAACTGCACCGATAGCGAAGTTTGGAGCAATAATGGCTCCTAATTCTTTTTGTTCAGCTATTTTGGATAATTCTTCAACATCATCATTAGAAAAACCTGTTGTCCCAATGACAGGACGGACGCCATGATTAAAAGCAATCTCCATATGTTTTTTTCCATATTCAGGCGTTGTTAGATCAATTAATACATCACATTCTACTTCTGACAAGCACTTGTCAAGATCCGTATACACAGGAGCATCTAGCGACGGAAGTCCTTCGATATCCGCTACCGTTTGCCCTGTTTGTTTGCTGTCAATAACTGCAGTAAGAGTAAAATGACCTGTACGATCTACCAACTTCACTGCTTCGCTCCCCATGTTTCCTCTTGGTCCTGCGATTACGATTTTCACTTCTTGCATGCCTATTCACTCTCCTCTTCAATTCTCGTCCATCGATCTTTGTCTCTCGTGTTAAATTTAGTCATCACTTTTCCAAATGCTTCATCAAGATCTATATCTAACGAATTTGCAAAGCAGGTTAGTACAAAGAGGAGATCTCCCATTTCATTTTCAATGGTACGCTCTTCCTCTGTATTTTTTTTCGGTTTTTCACCATGGTAATGATTAATTTCACGTGCAAGCTCACCAAGTTCTTCGGTCATTCTTGCTAGCATCGCAAGGGGAGTAAAATACCCCTCTTTAAACTGACTTATGTATTGATCTACCTCTTTTTGCATCTCACTAATCGATCTATTAGCCATCTGTCAAACCACCTTTCACATCATTTCTTATGTTAGCTAAAAGATAGGCATTTGACAAATGTTTCACAAGTTTTTTCTTTATCAAATCTTCACCTCGTCAGATCTTTAACACCAAATTCGTAAAATCTAACAACATATTCTTATCAAACCTAAAGTGAGTATAACAGATTCAAATTGCTGTCTGCTCAGTATTTGATTATAATGAATTCTGTTGGCTCTACTGGAGGGATAGGAGTGGTTATTATGGAAGGCATACGTGGAAAAAATGTATTGTTCATCTTACTTGGGTCTGCAATCTTTGCATTTGGCCTTGTGCATTTCAATATGGAAAATAATTTAGCGGAAGGTGGCTTTACTGGCATTACCCTTTTGCTATACTTTCTATTTCAAATTGATCCTGCGATTAGTAATCTAGTTCTTAACATTCCATTATTTCTAGTTGGATGGAAGTTGCTTGGTCGAAAGGCATTTATTTATACGATTATTGGAACCGTTTCCTTATCTGTGTTTCTATGGATTTTTCAGCGATATTCCGCTCTATCCATCCCACTTCAAGACGATTTAACTCTTGCAGCATTGTTTGCAGGAGTGTTTGTAGGGGTTGGTCTTGGCATTATCTTTCGTTATGGAGGAACAACCGGTGGGGTGGACATCATAGCGCAGCTCGGTTCTAAATACATTGGCTGGAGCATGGGTAGAACGATGTTTATTTTCGACTTTTGCGTTATAGCTTTATCACTTGTTTATTTAAACTATAAAGAAGCGATGTATACATTATTAGCGGTATTTGTAGCTGCTAGAGTCATTGACTTTATCCAACAAGGGGCATATTCTGCGAAAGCGACCATGATCATATCTGAGAATAATAAAGAAATCGCTGACAATATTATGAAGCAGATGGATCGGGGAGCGACCGTATTGAATGGAAAAGGCAGCTTTTCCGGTCTTCAAAAAGAAGTTCTTTATTGCGTTGTTGCTCGAAATGAAATTGTACGTTTGAAAAATATCATTCGACAGGTTGATCCACATGCTTTTGTAGCCGTTAACGATGTTCAAGATGTTTTAGGTGAAGGCTTCACCCTAGATGAAAACAAAAATCCCATCGACCAATAAAAAAATCTCGCCCCATAAAGGGCGAGATTTTTTTATTTAATCTTCGTTCATTCCTATAAAGATGAACACAAAGCGGAGTAATTCTAATAGAGCAACTACTGCTGCTGCAACATATGTTAAAGCCGCTGCATTCAATACTTTTTTCGTTTCTCTTTCTTCATCATTTCGAATAACGCCTGTTGATACAACTTGTTCCATTGCTCGATTTGAAGCATTAAATTCAACTGGAAGTGTTACCAATTGGAACAACACAGCTGCACTCATAAAGACGATCCCAAGTAAAATAAAGTTTTGCGATGCCATCAAAATACCAGCGAGAATGATGAAATAGCTAAAGTTTGAACCAATATTCGCCACAGGAACAAGCGTATGGCGGAAACGAAGCGGTGCATAGTTCCGCTCATCTTGAATCGCGTGTCCTACCTCGTGTGCAGCGATCGCTGCTCCCGCCACTGATTGACCATGAAAATTACCTGATGATAGTCTTACTGTTTTTGAGCGAGGATCATAATGATCCGAAAGTTGCCCGCGCACTTCTTCAACCCCTACAGAATATAACCCATTTTCATCGAGAATTTTTCTTGCCACTTGAGCACCAGTCATCCCAGACGAGTTTGGAACTTTTGAGTATTTTTTGTATGCGCTCTTCACTCTACTCTGAGCCCAGAGTGGAATGATCAACAAAAGCGCAAAATA
Organism: Anaerobacillus sp. 63XJN7_5_ISO-PGPR-S23-430; assembly: GCF_056173695.1. Classification (NCBI taxonomy): domain Bacteria; kingdom Bacillati; phylum Bacillota; class Bacilli; order Caryophanales; family Bacillaceae; genus Anaerobacillus; species Anaerobacillus sp. 63XJN7_5_ISO-PGPR-S23-430. Next base: position 2,445,775 of record NZ_CM149686.1, read on the forward strand.
GACTAGAAAACCAGCCATTTCCATTCCTCCATCATATGTGTAATTGCTTTCTAAACTGTTATTAACGTCAATTTTAGTCAAATCCCACTAGAAAGTCAATCACACTGTTTCAGGTTCACAAGATCTTCAAATTTAATCGGCTTGTTTCCTTTTTAAGCCTTCTTTTTCGCCTCTGTATTTTCGATAGGTCACATAAATCAGTGTCGCGATGATAATACCTCCAATTGAAACAATTAACCATAAAAGGGAAGATTCCTCAGATGAAGAAGGATGGTAAGCTCGTTTGAAATCATCTTTCATGGTTTGCAATTGACCCGATAATTCTGAATTACGATCAGACCCATATCGCTCAATAAATGCAATATGCGAATCAAGTCGTTGCTGAGTTTCAGGCGAGAGATCAATTGCCATCGCTGGGCGTATTACACTGTACGTTCCAATAAAACGATCCTTACTCGCATTGTAGACGTCTACGTCTCCGTGTTCAATAGCGGTGGACATTTCGGTAATAAGCGGGAGAATTTGGTCATCCGTCTGTTTCCACATTGGCTGATCTTCAGCTACTAGCGCATCAACAGCCAGACGAAATTCCGTTAAGGACTGAATTCTTTGATCAACTGCTTTATCCATAGCTGTCACTGCCTTTAGTGCACGGTCATGTGTATTGAGGATCACTCTTAATTCAGTAGTCGAAAGTTCACCAGACTGATCACCTGGAAAAGCATTAGAAAATTCATCAAGCATCGTTTTAGCACGGTCAAACTTCTCTTGTTTGCCAAATTCCAACGCATTTGCTGCTATATCATTCCAGACTTGTTTCGTATCTGTTTCCGAAGCATGTACATTGACGGGAAGCGTCAAAAGCAACACTACAAGGAGCCATCGTCTACCCATTCCCTGTCCCTCCTTCTTCCTACTTCAATGTATGAAGAAATGGACAAGAGTAGACCATCTTAGATAGAAAGCTGATAGCGTCCTTTTCGAACAGATAAGAAATAGACAAGAGCTAGAGAAAAGATCGACAGCCAGAATGTAAAATATCCAATAAGCGGTGTATACTCACTTAATATTGAATAACTTGGCATTTGACCGAAAACATAATCGATCACATCATTATGTAATGTCCATATCGCCACTAGCACGAGATGCCACAACTTAATTCTGTAGAAAGGAGTAAAAAGCAATCCTTCTATCGCCATTCCAAGATGAGATAAGATGAGCATAATTGCGATAGGAGATAGCTGTCCTGTCACAACCATCACTAGAGCATTCATAATGACCGCCCAAATCCCATACTTGAATAAAGTCACGGCAGCTAGACTTTCCATCAGTGGCCAATTTTTACCGAAGAGAAAGGCCAGTAAAACAAAACAGAAAAACAGACTCGCTGTAGGACTATCCGGAACAAATAGTAAAAAGATAGGCTTTGTTTCTGCTAACTGCCATCCATACCAGTAATAGCCGTATATGGTACCCGGAATGTTAATGATCAACAGAAGTAAAAGAAAAGGTCTTGATTTTAGCAGGTATAAAAATTGAGAAATCATAGGCATCTCCTTTTCAATATCTTTCATCGATTGAAGTGCATAAGCAATTTAAATGAGAAAAAGCTGACTGTAACAGTCAGCTTTTCATCTTATTTATTTGCTTCTGCCGTTTCGACAATAAATTCAGCTAGCTTCTCACGTTCTTCATCAGAACCTTTAAAAGCATTCGCTGGCATTCCGCCGATCCCGTTCACAGCAATGTCCATAATCGACTCTTTGGTTTGCTGTGTTTCAAGAAGAGATGGACCTGAACCACCTTGAAGGCTGTCCCCATGACAACCAATACAGGATTGTCCAGAATAAATGGCGTAACCTTCTGATTCTTTGTCAACTTCAGCTTCAACAATTTCCCCTTGCTTTGCTGCTTTTTCCCAGTCATGAGTTACAACTGATTCCCACGTCAAGTATACCGTTGAAATAAGACCAAGTAACATAAGCGCTGTCGCAACAGGACGCTTAGCTGGTCTTCTTTCTGGACCGCGGTCAAGCCATGGAGCAAGAAGAAGTGCACCAAATGCAAGGCCTGGCATAACAACTGTACCTACAAGCGTATAGTCACCGGCGGCAAATTTGTACTTCAAGAGCTGGTATAAGAAGAGAAAGTACCAGTCAGGAAGCGGCGTATAGGTCGCATCTGTCGGATCCGCTACACGCTCGAGTGGAGATGGATGGGCAATTGTTAGTGCTAGATACCCAACTAGAAATACAGCACCTACCATCCACTCTTTTAATAAGAAGTTCGGCCAAAACGCTTCTGTTTTGCCGGGGTACTCTGAATAATCTTTTGGAATGTTAGGCTTTCTCTGCGCAGGAATACGCGAATCGCCAACAAACTTCATTCCTTTTCCGCGATGCATCTGTCCCCCTCCTTCGTATAAAAAATTGTGTCGAAATGATCATTATAAGTTCTGAGATTACATCTTATAGCGGGCCAGAAATACCCTGTTTACGAATCATGATAAAGTGAGCACCTAGCAATCCAAGAAGTGCAGCTGGCAAGAAGAATACATGAATCGCAAAGAAACGAGCGAGCGTTTGAGCTCCGATAATTTCTCCACCTGCAAGAAGAGTTTTTGCCCATTCTCCAACCACTGGTATAGTCACTGCAATTTCAAGACCAACCTTCGTTGCGAATAGCGCTTTCATATCCCATGGTAAAAGATATCCTGTAAACCCTAGACCAAGCATAACGAAGAAAATCAATACACCTACAACCCAGTTTAATTCACGAGGTTTTTTGTAAGAGCCGGTAAAGAACACGCGAAGGGTATGTAGAAACATCATAACGATAACGAGACTGGCTCCCCAATGGTGCATTCCTCTTACAATTTGTCCGAATGCTACTTCGTTTTGAAGATAGTAGACAGACTCCCAGGCATTCACAATGTCAGGTACATAATACATCGTAAGGAACATCCCGGATAGAATTTGAATAACGGTAATAAAAAACGTTAAACCGCCGAAACAATAAACAAACGCCGAAAAGTGATGAGCAGGGTTAACGTGCTCTGGCACTTCGTGATCTGCAATATCGCGCCACATTGGCGTAATATCTAAGCGTTCATCTACCCAATCATAGATTTTATTTAACATAGATTACGCCCCCTAACGTGGTTCAGGTTTTCCGAGGTAAAGTTTTCCATCTTCAACTTTCTTGTTGTAAACATCAAGCGGCGCAAGAGGTGGTGTTCCTTTTACATTCACACCATCTTTTGTGTAACGGCCACCGTGGCACGGACAATAAAACTGATCTGGATATGCTGCGTTTGAAGCCCAGTCCACCGTACACCCTAAGTGTTTACAAACAGGTGAAAGTGCGACGATTTCGTCTTTTTCATCTTTGTAAACCCATGCGGATTGAGTGACCTCAGATTCATACCAACCGTCTACCTGGTCAATTTTGAATTCTTTACGAACAGGTTTGTTCGTAATCTCACTTGTGTCCATTACAGGAACAAAATCCTGCTTGGCACCTTCTTTTAATAATGGATCAATTGCAAAACGAACCATCGGCATTAGCATTCCTGCTGCCATAAAACCGCCGACACCAGTCAGGCTGTAGTTTAGAAATTGGCGTCTTGTTACTTCCTTCTTCTTCGCCATTGGTTTCCCCCCTATCCTATGAAGTCAGTCCAGCCGGACATAAATAGTACATACATATAACTAGGACATTCCTATGATAGCGTAGTCACTCTTGCTCTGTCAATATTCGGATTGGTCTTTAGCATGCCACAAACTAACTATTTATATTACTTTGCCACGTATTTGTTACAAATTGTAAAACTTGTTTCACTTGCGCTGATACCGTTTCCATTTTATATTGTTCATCCATATGCTCTAGAGGGATCGCTGGCATCCATAGCATAGCACTATCTAACTGATCTTCAAGTTGCTTCCATTCAACATCGGCTGTTAGGGTAACAATGTGCTTAATTCCACCTTCGAATAACTCTTGTTCTACTTTTTTTAGACGTTCTACTTTTGATAATGATTCCTCAGAAGTCAAATAAGTAAAGGAAGGTAATAATAATAGACGCCCTTTTAACTGTCTTTCAAGCTCACTTGCTATTATGTTTATATATTCTCCCATCGATACAGTTGTTTTTATGCTACTCGTCATCGATATCGGGACAAGCGGAAGCACAGCAGTATCTACATATTCTTTTTCTTTTTCAAATAGAGCGATATCAGCTTCTGTCCATTTCATTTTGATAACTCCTTTTCTGTCCATATAAGTGCCAAATGGTTTGGTGGGACTTCATTTCTAGCCACTTCGCTTCTTTCATTGGTAAATCAATCCAAATCGTTCTCGCTTCCTCGCTTGCACAGTTGCTTGCAATCTCCCACATTTCTTTACTATAAAGGACCGTTTCATTAAATACTTTCACATGCAAATAAGAAGCTCCCTTCTCCTCCTTCGTCATCATAAAGCTTCCATATTCATTTAGAAAGATCTCAGTGCTATCAATGTAAGAAGACGATAGAGAAGGAACGAAGGGAAGTGGATAATAGATTGAATACGGGAAAAAAGAATGACTATTATTTCCCCATTCTTTTTCTATTAGACCTTTCTTTTCTGTTCCGGTCACTTTTTGAAAAGGTGACGTCACGATGTCACCAGAAACAGAATGAGGACTTATACGCGATGAGACTATAACTGCCTCAAGGTTCATATGTAAGTGAGGTGCTAAGCGATTACCTGCTATATTATACTCTTCTGTCGCATACCCGATCCATTTCACATTTGAATTGTTATGTGCTTCTTTACGTAGGAAGTTCATTAATGCTGAAGCAACACCTTTACCACGATAGTCAATATGAGTTCGCAATCTACCTAGAACGGCAGCTTCATCTTCATAGAGCGTCATCCCCGCTATGCCGATTAATTTCCCTGCTTCAAAATAGCCGACCATCTTCTCTTCTTTAATCAACCTTTTAATAATCCGGACGACATAGTCATCTTCAATTCCAGTCGGCATTTCTTCTACAAGAGCGATATCATTCCACTCTAAACTTCGGATCAACACGTCTTCTCCTCTCTTGACTGTGAGTCGGTTAACTCAAAACGAATTCGACTAGCGACATTCATTTCTTTCTTAGTATACCATCTGTAAGATCATCGATGAAGGGGTATTCTCGAACGCACGTTCCAAGTATATGCTCATAACGATAGCCACCAAAATAAAAAAACCCTTGAAAAATCAAGGGTTATAAATTACTTAATTGCTTGCTTAAATTTTTGAACGCCATTTCATCATTGCGATCCAGTGCTTCATCAATCTGCTTCAAAATCGATTCTTTCTTGAACCGTGTAAACGACTCATCAAGAACCATTTCAGCCATAAATGAATACTTTTTATCCGCTGCCATATTTTCTGGTAAAAATGGATTTTCCTCCAGAACAGCCACATAGTGTGGAGAAACGTTTTTACTCTTGAAATTCAATTGAATGTAGATAGGCTCGTCCTGATTCAGACGAATGTCATGAAATGATTTTTCAGGGTCAGTCGTGATGATGTTGTGCTTATAAAAACGGAATGGAGCATTTTCTACACAATGAGTTGAGATCACAAGCGCCTTTGGACAAAACTCAGCATTCTCAACAAAATGTACGTTACCCATGAGCACTTCATCGCTTATTAAATAATTTAACAGCCAGACACATTCACGTTTCTTCACCTGGTATTTCTTCAAAAACCATTTCAGAAAGTCTTTCTTTTCAACGACAGAAACGGAGCTGCTCATAGCGATTCCTCCCTGAGATTTTCCTAATTTAACAATTCGTCATTGAACATAAATTTCCTTCTTCGCCTTACTCCTCTTTAAATGTTTCTTCTTCAAAGCGCAGTACTTCTTCCTCAAGATGAACGAGCGTTGGGTCCAACTCCAAAGCTAGCTTAAATGCATTAACAGCTTCTTCACGCCGACCCTCTTCAAACAAAAATCCTCCATACTCTTCTAAAAAGATCGGATCGTTTCTGAAATAAGTATATGCGTTTTCATAACGTTTTATGGCATCTTTATACTCTTCTACCTGCGCATAAGCAGTTGCAGCAGACCAATCTAAGTAAGGATCGCTTTGATCTCCTTCTTCAATATTACGTAGTAGATCAAGGATGTCTTCATATCTTTCTTCTGTTCTAAGATACGTTGCAAGCGTCTTCGCTGCTTCAATGTGCGTTGGATTAATAGCTAGTAATTCGCGTAAGTACTGTTCACCGCTTGCGTTATCATGAGTTTTATAACTTAACCTGCTCGCTTGCAAATAGAGCTCTTCGTTAAATTCATCCACCTTTATTCCGTCTGCTAGTACTTGAATTGCTTCACTAGTAGCGCCCTCTTCTTCATAGGCTTTTGCGAGGTATGGATAAAGCGTGCTGTATTGTGGATCAACTTCCTTCAGTTCGTTAAATGCGTTAATGGCTTTACGGTATTCACTTATTTGTAACGCTGTGAAAGCATATCCAAAGAGTGCATTAATTTCGCGAGCATTCTCAAGGCCTTTCTCATAGTAAGTAAGCGCCTCTTCAAATTGTCCGCTTCCACTTAGGGCTTCAGCTAACCTCAGTTCAATGTTCTCATTCGCAAGCTCTCCCTTAGTTCCGAGTACTGATTCATAGTAAGGTACAGCTTTTAAATGATGCCCTTGAGTGAGATAAAACTCACCTAGTCCAAAATCAATGATTGGCTCATCAGGTGAAAGACGCTTTGCTTCCATTAATTTTTGTTCCGCAACCTCTTCCAAGCCTTCTGTTTGATATAGATCCGCAAGCAAGAGAAGCGCCGGCGGATAAGCAGCATCACTTTCATCTATTTTATTTAATGCGGCAATAGCCTCCTGCTCTTGTTCAAGATCAACATAGCATTCAGCTGCCTGTACAAGTAATTCTCCTTCATTTGGATAGTGTATTAACAGTTCCTCTACTACATCTCTAGAATCTTCAATCAGTCCAAGACTATAGTAAATGTTTGACAGATCATATAATGTTTCATGATCTGCATCTTTTCGTACTTCTTTCAATTCTGTTAAACCTTTTTCAAAGTTCCCCGACTCAATTAATGAGACAGCCTGCTTAAGACGCTCCACGTTCCAAAACTCCTTCTAACACTACTTTTTTTATTTCGATGACTCGCAGTAAAAAACGATGGTCTGTGAATTTTCAAATGTTGACCATATCCTGGTTTTAGGAAAACATGATGATTCACTTTCAGTAATTCACCACGAAGTCCTGAAATGATTGGGTCTCTTCCATCATAATCAAGAAATAGTTCATCTTCAACTTGATTGCCTGAATTCGTTCGATAGAGATTAAAATCAAAATCCGTTCCTGTAAGGATTCCACCTTTTTGAGGATAAAAACCAATTCGCATTAATATTGGTTTAGGAAGCTGTCTCCTTCTCAATAATTCAGGATAGTGGAATGCGTCTAGCCCTTTGAGTACCGCTTCATCAAGCAATTGTGGAAGCTTAAGTTCTATAGCATCAGAATTCCACGTTTCGATAAATGAAAACAAAGGCACAAGCATGGCATGATAAGGAAAATTCGCTTGAACGATCCATTCAGATACGAATTCTTTCCATTCTTCCTCACGTTTAAAATCAATTACAATGAACGGAACCTGGTAACGTGCACACTTCCTAATAACATCTGGAGTCACTTTTGTGCTGTCCATTCGTAAACCAAGAGCATAGTCAATAGGAGAATTCACTAGGTATGATAACGAACGACTGATCTCTTCTTCAAATGTATAAGCATGTTTTATTTCGGTTAACGCTAGAATCGAAGTGACGCCTTGTAACATGTATTCTCTCATTAATTCGATAAATCCACTCTCTGGTTCTCTATTGTTTATTTCTGAAAGATAAACTTTCCCAGCCATCATTGAAAAACCGTTCAAGTTGCAACGGACTCCTTTATTAAGCTTTCCAACCTTCGTCTTATAAGATAACAATTCATCCGCAACCAACTTATAATCAGTGCCATCTATAGATGCATTTTCATAAAGACGTTTCAAACAAGCGCCCCCCTGCCATTTTGTTTATGACAGGCTATGTTTTAAAGAACTTGTTTATGTTATAAAAGCACCAATGAAAAAAATTCCCTGTGCCGAAAGCCTTTGTTAGCGCTTTCAAAACACAGGGACAAAATAAATATGGATAGGAGTGGAGAGAAACCATTACTATTCTTAGTATAACAGGGTATTCCAGAAAATCAACAGATTCTTTAGAAAATTTCGGTTTTTATCCAAAAAGCGTAAGCGCCCGTTTAGAGCCGACTAGCGCTGGAAACTTTCACTCTGAACACGCCCTTTGTGTTCAGAGTGAAAGGCGAAGCGTCTCGAGGCTCTGGGCGCTGAAGCTGGACACCGAATAGCGTAAGCGCCCGCTTAGAGCCGACTAGCGCTGGAGACTTTGTGCGCCAAAAGATGGGAGGTGTTGTCACATAAAAAAGCAGGTTCCTAGGAACCTGCTCTTAGTTGTTTCAAATGTTCAAAGAAATCAGGATATGAAACTTTGATTGCTTCAGGTAATTCAAGCTGGACAGACCCCTCTGTAATGCAACCTGCGACTGCAAGCATCATTCCAATACGGTGATCACCTAAACTTGAAACCTGTCCACCATGGAGGCTTGTAGGGCCTTCTATAACCATTCCATCTGGTGTTCCTGTTACAGATGCTCCCAACGTTTGTAATGCTTCAACGACTGCATCGATACGGTTTGTTTCTTTTACTTTTAATTCTTCCGCATTTCGAATAACCGTTTTTCCATTAGCCTGCGTAGCAAGTAAAGCAATAACTGGAAGCTCATCAATCAATCTAGGGATCATCTCCCCTTCGATCGTTGTTCCCGAAAGATCGCTAGTACTAATTGTTAAATCAGCCACTTCTTCCTGATTCACAACCCGCTTGTTTTTAATGGACAAAGAAGCTCCCATCTGTTCAAGAACATCTAATATACCTGATCTTGTCTCGTTAATCCCTACGTTTAATAGGGTTAAGGTGCTATTAGGAACGATTGCTCCTGCTACTAGGAAAAATGCAGCTGAGGAGATATCACCTGGTACTTCTACATTTGTAGCGGTTAGATGCTGTCCCCCTTCAACGCTGACAGATAAACCGTCTCTCTTCACTTTGACACCAAAACTTTCTAACATATTTTCAGTGTGGTTTCGTGAACGATGAGTTTCTGTAACCGTTGTAACGCCATCAGCTTGAAGACCCGCAAGAAGAATACCTGATTTCACTTGGGCACTCGCTACAGGTGAATCATATGTAATACCACTAAGATTACCGCCTCTAATCGCTATCGGAGCAAACGTGCCATTCTCTCTCCCATCAATTGCTGCACCCATTTGACTTAATGGAACTGTTACGCGATTCATTGGTCGCTTTGCAATTGACTCATCTCCAGCTAATACAGAATGAAATGGTCTTCCAGCGAGTAAGCCCATCATTAAACGAAAGGTCGTTCCAGAATTCCCTACGTCGAGAAGCTCTGATGGCTCACGAAGACCTTCGATACCTTTCCCTTCTACCACTACTGAAGCTCCGTCTTGTTCAATCTGAACACCCATTTGTTTAAAGCAAGAAATCGTACTTAAACAATCTGCCCCAGGAAGAAAATTTGTAATTCGAGTTGTACCTTTTGCAATGGAACCAAACATAATGGCACGATGAGAAATTGATTTATCTCCAGGAATTGTAACTGTTCCTTTAAGACTTTGTGCTTGCACAATCGTTTCCATAGTCACTTACTCCTTATTTATCATCTACATACGTATCGAAGTCATGATCAAGGACCACTTTTGCATTGTCACGGTCTTTTTCTGAGCGAAAACTCACTCTAAGAACACCCATAATATCTTCTCGTGTCTCGATGATTCGAATATTTGTTATTGAAATTTCTTCAGTTGCAAGTTTTTGTGTAACGCTAGCGATGACACCAGGCTGGTCTTGAACGTCGAGAAACAAATCATAAAAAGCAGGGATAGCTCCTCTAGATCGAACAGGTAACCCATCTCGAAAGTCCTTAGCGTCTGAGAAGTAATCGTAAATACGATCTCCGTCTTCTTTTTTAATATAACCTTGAATTCGATCTAACTCGAGCTTCAAGTCTTCAGTCATCTGCAGTAAGACAGATTTGTTTCTTAGAAGAATATCACGCCACATCACAGGACTAGCTGATGCTATACGGGTAATATCCCGAAACCCTCCTGCCGCAAACCTCGCTACATTATAGCTCTGATTATTATTTCGATCACTAACAAAGTTAACCAGACTTGCTGCTAATATGTGAGGGAAATGACTAATTAATCCTACTAAATAATCGTGCTCTTCAGCGTCTAATTCAACAAATGTAGCATTAGTTGAACTTAGTAATGCTATTAGAGCATCTAATTTTGATTTGTTGACCGATTCATCAGGTGTCAAAATATAAAAAGCATTCTCAAACAAATGTGATTTTGCTGCTGTTACGCCGGTTTTGTGAGAACCAGCCATTGGGTGACCACCGATAAAGGTAACGGAAGGACTTAAGATTTTTTTAGCATGAGTTACAATCGAATGCTTCGTGCTACCCACGTCAGAAATAATCACATTGCTCTTCAAATTGATTTTGGCTAATTGTTCTAAAATTTGTTCTGTTTGAACAACCGGGGCAGCAATCATAATAAAATCAGCGGTTTGAACGGCTTCTTCAAGCGAAGAAGCCGTTTGATCTACAACCCGAAGTGCCATAGCTAGATCCAACTGATTCTGGTTTACATCATACCCCGTAATGACAGCATCGTGATGCCCTGCTTTTATGGCTAGAGCAATTGACCCTCCTATTAATCCAAGGCCAATAACCGCAACATGTTTACTCATGACTGTTCCTTTCTCTTTTCATCAAGAAATTGAGAAAGACAGCTAATGATTTCTTTGTTTTGCTCCTCTGATCCAACTGTTATTCTAGCTGAAGTTGGAAAACCAAGCGCAGAACCAGAACGGACGATGTATCCTTGTTTCATCAAGTATTCAAACACTTCGTCTGCAGGTATACCAAAATCAATTAATACAAAGTTCCCTTGAGAAGGATAAATGGATAAATCGTATTGCTCACAAAAAGCATAATAAAGCTCTCTGCCTTTTTCATTTTCTATTCGACACATATCAATAAACTGCTGATCCTTGAGAGCAGCAATTGCCGCAGCTTGCGCCACACGTGAAGTGTTAAACGGCTCTCGTGAAGGTTCAATTGAGGCGATTACTTCCGGGTTAGCTACTCCATAACCGACGCGAAGAGCAGCAATCCCATATGCTTTAGAAAACGTTCGTAAAACTACAAGGTTTTTATACTCTGAGAGCGCTGATAGCGTATCAGGAAAATTCTTCGCAGTAACATATTCTTTGTAAGCCTCATCCATGACAACTAGAACGTGATCTGGAACCTTTTTCAAAAATGAAAATAGTTCTTCTTCTGGAATATGCTCTCCTGTAGGGTTATTTGGTGAACACACCCAAATGATGCGCGTATTCTCATCAATGGCTTTTAGCATCTCTTCTAGTTGATGCTTTCCTTCAGTCAGTGGAACCTCACAAATTTCTGCATCTTCAATAACTGCGTTATGGCGATATTGCGGAAAAGTTGGTGTAGCCATCACTGTATTAGTTCCTTTTTCAAGATAAGTTCTGCAAAGGATTTGAACGACTTCGTCTGATCCATTACCGAAAACAAGCTGATCTTCATTTACATTAAGATGCTTTGCTACCTCAGTCCGAAGAGAAGCTGCATAGCCATCTGGATAAATGTGTAATTGCGACAGTTCCTTTTCAATGGCTTCTTTCACTGTTTGGGAGGAACCATATGGATTCTCGTTTGAAGCGAGTTTAATTACTTGTTTGAGACCAAGCTCTTTTTTTACTTCCTCAATTGGCTTACCTGGCTTGTAAGGGGTTAACCCTTTCATTTGTCTTTTTGGAATCATGCCTGCACCTCACGAATGGATTTTCACTTTCCCATATGGAGAAATCAAATTTCGTACATATGCCCGAATTTGATCTATCCCTTCTTTCTGGGATGCTTCTTTCTTCAACACTTCCACTTGTTCCTCAACTTGACGAATAATCGCACTACCAACAATAACGCCATCACAGTGCTCTTTTAGCTTTTCAACTTGTTCAGGAGCCGAGACTCCAAAGCCAACCGCAACTGGAATCATACTATGCTCTTTCACTCGATCGAGAAATGTAAAGACTGAGGAATGAAAGTCAGTCCTCGTTCCCGTAACACCGAGTGACGAGACGCAATAAAGAAATCCAGTAGCTTCTTTCGAAATGGCCTGCAGTCTTTTATCTGAAGTTGTTGGCGCAACAAGAGAAATCAGCGCAGTCTCATTAGCATTGCAACTTTCTCTCCACTCTTCACTTTCTTCAAAAGGAAGATCTGGAACTAATAGTCCGTCAATATCATTTTCTCGCACTAAAGCGAAGAAGCGTTCTTCTCCTAATTGTAACAAAAGATTGTAATAAGTAAATATCACAACTGGAATTTCAAGTCCTTTTTCTCGCATTTGTTTCACGAGACCCATCGCTTTCTCAAGGCTCATTCCGTGTTCTAATGCACGTAGTGACGCACGCTGAATCACTGGACCATCTGCTAGAGGATCAGAATATGGAATACCGAGTTCAATTGCATTAGCTCCTTCTTCTTGAAGCATCAATGCTAAATTAATAGTCGTTTCTTCTGTTGGATCACCAGCTACAACAAAAGGTATGAATAGATCGTTTCGTCCATCTACATGTTTCTCAAATCGTTTATTCATTAACGTCACCTCCAAGATGTTCCATTATCGTGTGCACATCCTTATCTCCTCTTCCTGAGAGGCATACAAGAATAACTTCATTTTCGTTCATGTCTGGCGCTTGCTTAATTGCTTCAGATAGCGCATGAGCACTTTCAATCGCCGGAATGATACCTTCCTCTTCAGATAGAACTTTTAATGCATCAAGTGCTTCATTATCAGTAATTCCTGTATATGTCACGCGACCCGTTTCATTTAAATAGGCATGCTCAGGTCCAATTCCAGGATAATCGAGTCCGGCAGAAATTGAATGTGGCTCTTGAATTTGTCCCGTTTCGTTTTGCAATAAGTAAGTAATTGAGCCATGAATAACACCGAGACGACCTTCAGAGAGCGTTGCGGCGTGTTCTCCAGTATGAATTCCCTTACCGGCAGCTTCTACGCCAATCAAGCGAACATCATCTTTAAGAAATGGATAGAACATGCCCATTGCATTACTACCACCTCCAACACAAGCGATTACCTTATCGGGTAATACTTCCATTTGTTCGCGTGATTCATCACCGATCACGCGCTGGAAATCCCTTACCATTTTCGGGTAAGGATGCGGGCCAACTACAGAACCAATTAAATAGAACGTATCTTCCACATTTGCTACCCAGTACCGAATCGCTTCATTCGTCGCATCTTTTAATGTTTTGCTACCAGAAGAGACTGGGACAACTTCAGCACCGAGAAGCTTCATTCTGAACACATTCAATTCCTGACGTCTAATATCCTCTTCTCCCATAAACACTTTACATTCTAATCCAAATCGAGCGGCTACAGTTGCAGCTGCAACACCATGCTGGCCAGCACCTGTTTCAGCAACAATTTTTTCTTTCCCCATACGAACGGCAAGAAGAGCCTGTCCAATTGCATTATTTAATTTATGTGCCCCTGTATGGTTAAGATCTTCACGCTTCAAATAAATTTGTGCCCCGCCAAGTCTTTTTGATAAGTTTTCTGCATGTGTAATCGGCGTTGGTCGACCTGAATATTTTTTCAGTTCCTCATGATAACTCGTCATAAATTGTTCGTCTGCCATTGCTTCGTTTAGCGATTGTTCTAATTCTTCTAACGCATACATCGCTGTTTCCGGAACATATTTACCGCCGTATCTTCCATATCTACCGCGTTGATCAGGTACAGTTGTTGACATTGTTATCCCAGCCTTTCGATTATGGTGTTCATTTTCGTTTTATCTTTCCTATCATCGGTTTCGATTCCACTTGATACATCTATTCCATCTGGATGGTAGCTTATCAATTCTTGAACATTATCTGGCTTTACTCCACCTGCTACAAATAAAGGCACCCTTTGCTCAGCCGCTTCAGCCTGATATGACGGGATAGAATCCCAATCAAATCGTTTTCCGGTTCCTCCCCATTGTCCAGGTAGTTTGGTGTCAACGATATATCCATCAGCGATACCTTCGTACCGTTTCATTTCATCTAGAGATCTTTTGCCATGATGAATCACTTTCCAAATCGTTTTCCCTGTCATTTGTTTAATCTTGGCCGCGAAAGCTGGTGTTTCATTACCATGGAGTTGGAGAATATCAAGCGGTACTTCACTTACCGTTTGCGCTAACTCTTCTAATTCCGGGTTCACAAACACCCCTACAATTTTCGTATCATTCAGCGGTGGATAATCACTTAACCAACCTTTAACTTGTTCATCCGTAACGCGACGTACGCTATTTGCAAAAATAAATCCTGCATATGGGACACCGCTCACTCTTACGCTCTCCCAATCCTCTAACGAGCGATTACCGCACAGCTTAAGTTCAGGCTTTCTCATGAACTGTTTCACCAAACAAATGCTTAATTCCCTTTTCATAAGTACCATCTCTCATAAGGGCCTCACCTACTAGTACGGCTTTCGCTCCCGCACTTTTCACGTCTTTAATATCCTCGTAAGTTGATATGCCGCTTTCGCTAATCATCAATGTTGACTGAGGAATATACTGGCTGAGTGAGTGTGTTTGTTTAGTAGACGTTTCAAATGTTGCGAGATTCCGATTGTTAATTCCTATGACTTCTGGAGTAAAGTGATCAGTAAGCGCTTCAAGCTCTTCTTTGGAATGTACTTCAACAAGGCATTCTAATCCTAAATTTGAAGCATAATCATAAAATTCCTTGGTCTTTGTTGCGCCAAGCGCTCGCACAATTAATAGAATAGCATCTGCACCAATACGTTTACTCTCTTCAATTTGTCTTTTATCAATAATAAAGTCTTTCCGTAAAACCGGTAAAGACACGTGCTTTTTAACTTCTATTAGGAAGGAATTTGCCCCCATAAAGAATGACTCATCCGTTAAAACAGAAATGGCATCCGCTCCTGCTTTTTCATAAGCTTTAGCTACTTCTAGAGGATCAAAGTTGGCGTTGATAATACCTTTTGAAGGAGAGGCTTTTTTCACTTCTGCAATCAATCCTAATTCATGGGTTGGCTTACGCAAACTTCCTACAAATGAAACATTTGTCACTTTTTCATCATCCGGCATAATAAACCGTTCCATCTCTTCGTGCTTCACTTTAATAATTTGATCAAGCATGAACATTCAACTCCTTGTTTGCGCTTAATGCATTTAGTTGCTTTCGACCAGTTCCATTCGTAATGGCTTCTTTAGCCATCTGCACACCTTCTTTAATAGTTGCACACGCTCCTGCAAGGTAGAGAGCTGCTCCAGCATTATAGAGAACAATTCCAGTGCTAGCTTCATTTCCTTCATCGTTAAAAATTCGTTCAATTAAACTCGCACTTTCTTTTGAAGTGTTGACCACTAAATCCTGAGCGTTACCTGTTGATAGACCAACTTCTTCAGGTGTGTGGCGATAAGTCATGATCTCACCATTTCTTAATTCGACAAAATCAGTGTAAGTTGAAATAGAACACTCATCGATTCCTTCCCCACCAGTCACCAGTAAAGCGCGTTTTGTTCCTAGACGCTTTAATGCTTTCGCCATTTTCAATGCTTTGTCATGACTATAAACACCAATTAGCTGTGACTGACTACCGGCTGGATTTGCTAGCGGCCCCAGGCTATTAAAAACCGTTCTAAAACCAATCGCTTTTCGAGCACTTACAGCGTGCTTCATAGCTACATGGTAATTCGGAGCAAATAGGAAACACATGTTTCTTTCCTTCAGAGTTGCAACAGCTTCGCTACGACTTGATTGTGTAGGGATACCGAGCTCATCAAGAACATCTGCGCTACCACTCTTAGAGGAAACAGCTTTATTACCGTGTTTCGCAACTTTGACACCCAGACTAGATACGAGTATGGCTGAAGCAGTTGAAATATTGAAGGTAGAGTGGCCGTCCCCTCCTGTACCACAAGTATCGATTAGCGGCAGTCCGCCATGATCAAGCTGAACAACATGGTTTCGAAGGGAGCGAACAAACCCAGTCAATTCATCAACCGTTTCTCCCCTCATTTGGAGAATGGTTAGGAAGCTAGCAATTTGTGCATCATTCGCTCTTCCTTCCATAATAACATCCATGACCTGTTCTGCTATGGATTCAGCCAGCGTGTGCCCCTCCATCATTCTGCTTAATTGTTCTTTAAACATTTAGCTGCTCCTCCTTTTTGTCGAAAATGGCTTCCGCTACCTGAATCGCTTTAATAAGAGCACTCGCCTTATTTCGCGTCTCTTCCCATTCGCTCTCAGGTACGGAATCAGCTACGATCCCTGCTCCTGCTTGCACGTATGCTGTACCGTCTTTGATCACCATTGTTCGAATGGCGATACATGAATCAACATTGCCATCAAATCCTATATATCCAATAGCTCCTGAATAAATGGATCGCGAAGTTGGTTCAAGCTCGTTCAATATTTGCATCGCCCTTACTTTTGGCGCACCAGAAACTGTACCTGCAGGAAAGGAGGCTACTACCGCATCTAAACTAGTAAATCGAGGTGCCAAAACACCTGTTACTTTAGAAATAATGTGCATCACATGAGAGAAGCGTCCAATGTCCATTAACTGTGGTACTGAAACACTTCCGTATTCCGCTACTCTCCCAACGTCATTTCTTGCAAGATCGACGAGCATATAGTGTTCTGCTCGTTCCTTCTCATCTTCAAGCAACTCTTCAGCGAGCTCATTATCTTCTTGAGCTGTTTTTCCACGTTTTCTCGTCCCTGCTATTGGATCGATCTCAATTTTCCCATCTTGTACCTGAACTAATTTCTCAGGTGAACTACCGATGATTTCTACATCGTTCATTTTTAAATAAAACATATATGGTGATGGGTTAATAACTCGGAGAACTCGATAAAGATCTAATCCTCCAATGGTGACATCTTTTTCAAACCTTTGAGATAATACCGCCTGGAAGACATCCCCTTCTTCAATATAAGATTTTATTTTATTAACATCATTTAAAAATTGCTGCTTTTCATAGTTCGATTTAATTTCAGAGAAATCCACCTCATGTGAAGCATCTTCAGGAAGAAGCATCACTTCACCTTGATTAGGCTTTGATGCAAGAGAGACAAGTTCTTCCATAATCGAAAAAGCATCGGTATAAACTCGTTCAACATCTAAAGCCTCTTTTACCCTGGCGTGATGACAAACTGTTAATCGCTTTAAATGATGATCATAGATTAATAAATTCTCACAAACCATAAAATGAACTAACGGCATATCTTCGTCCCGGTCAGGATGAACTGGAATCTTGTCAAATTGACTAACGGCATCATAGCCAATATAGCCAACAGCTCCACCATAAAAAGGGAAGTCGTGATCTGGTAGCTTAGGATTTAAATATTCAAATAGCGCTTTTACTCCTGACTGGAAATCATTCCGTTGAAGGATTCTATTCCCATCCACATCATTAACAGAGAAAACACCTTTTTGTTCAACCAGGGAATAGACTGGATCTACTCCTATAAATGAATAGCGTGACCAGCTTGACTCTTGATCACTACTCTCTAATAGAAAGCTTGCTCGTTTACCTATATTTTGAAAAATCTGAATGGGTGTTGTCGTATCAAGGAAATACGACTTCATTAATGGGATCATCCCGTAAGTTTCGGAATCCCTTTGAAAAGAAGAATAATTTGAAGTCAACTTTCTCACCTCTCCATTGTTAGTCATGGAGAATGGAAAAGCTGAGTAATCCGAGGATAAAAATGTGGTATAACAAATAACAGACTGCAATTGTCTGAATGTTACCAATATCGAAAAAGGGTATAATAAAACCCCCTAATAACCTCAGGGGGTGTATAAACGTATCCCTCTAAGCTCTCCTCAACTCAACTATCCTATTCTCTGCTCTCTCAACTCGTAATACCTAATCGTGCCTCTGCTCTAAAACTTATTTCTATCCTAGTATGATGAATCTCATTTGTCAACTCGCAAGATCTGGACGAAGTGACACAGCTTTCCCTAAGTAAATGTGATTAATTTCATCCTGGTCAATTGTTGTATTCACCGTCATTAACAGTCGAATACACATCGGTAACGCTCCTTGAACAGGGATTTCTGATGAGCAAAGCAACGGAACGTTAGACCACCCTTTAAATGCTCGAACTGCTTCTGCAGGGAATACAGCATCTAAATCCCCAGTCATCGTAAACTGAATGGACGCCACCATAGCAGGATCGATTTTATTATGTTCGATTAGTTGTTCTAGTAATGTCGTCGTTGCATGAATAATTTCATCTTTTTCATTAAGGTTAACTGTCGTTGCTCCTCTAATCCCGCGAATCAATGTGCTCCACTCCCTTCCATACTAGCTCGAAGCAGTTCAAGGGCAGATTCATCGTCTATCATCACCTTAACAGGCTGACCGATCTTCTTTAATAAAACAAATTGTAATGTTTTGTTTTCCGCTTTTTTGTCTTTCTTCATCCGGCCAACTAATTGGTGAATACTAAGCTCATTCGGAACTACAGTAGGAAGACCGATATCTTGAAACCATTTCGTTATTTCATCCATACGAAACGTTGTTTGAAAATATTCCTCACTTAATTTGAGGGCATAGATCATTCCGATAGCAACCGCTTCTCCGTGTGTCATTTTTCCATATCCAAGCTCTGATTCAATCGCGTGACCTAGTGTATGACCAAAATTCAAGTAAGCTCTGATTCCTTGTTCGCGCTCATCTTCCTTCACAATTGCGCCTTTGACACTAATACCCTTCTTGATAATGAATTGAAGCTCTCCATCTGTGTATTCCTGAACTTTCTTTCCTCTATCCATTAGCCATTGTAAAAACGATTCATCATGTATGAGCGCATGCTTGATCACTTCACTAAATCCTGAACGCCATTCACGATCTGGAAGGGTTCTTAGACACTCCGTATCAAAAATAACGGCTGACGGCTGATGAAAGGCACCAATTAAATTCTTACCTACTTCATGGTTAATTCCTGTTTTCCCACCAACGCTTGAGTCATGAGCTAGTAACGTAGTTGGAATCTGAATAAATTCAATTCCTCTCATGTATGTAGCGGCAGCAAAGCCGGCTAGATCACCTACTACCCCACCACCAAGAGCGATGATGCAGGCTTTTCGATCCAACTCAGCTTTAAGTAATGCCGTCATTACCTCATGGTACATAGCGAAAGATTTCGATTCTTCTCCAGAAGGAACAACGAAAGTCCGGATATTCTCATGTCCTTGAATTGAAGATAAATATTTTGCTTCAACTGCTTCATCTGTAATAATGAAAAAACTTGAATAAGAAGCGTAATCAATCAGATCTCTCCATTTGTTTCGAATCCCAGTTCCAATATGAACAGAATAACATCCCCCATTTGTATCAATCGTTATACTGTCCATCCTTAAAACTCCCGGCTATATGTCCTGAAGCGTTCAAGCGCATCTGCAATTTCTTCAATACGATCATGACCAAACTTATCAAGAATTGAACACGCTACTTCCCATGCGACAACATTCTCAGCAACAACGCTTGCGGCTGGAACCGCACAGCTATCAGATCGTTCTATACTCGCTTGGAATGGCTCTTTTGAATCGATATCTACACTTTGCAGTGGTTTGTATAATGTTGGAATAGGTTTCATAACCCCTTTCACAACGATAGGCATACCGGTTGTCATACCACCTTCAAAACCACCAAGGCGATTAGTTTTACGTGTGTATCCCTCTTCCTCAGACCATTGAATTTCATCATGGACTTCACTTCCAGGAATTTTTGCTGCATCAAAACCTATTCCAAATTCAACACCTTTGAATGCATTAATACTCATAACAGCTCCAGCAATTTTCGAATCAAGCTTTCGATCATAGTGAACATGACTTCCAAGACCTACAGGCAATCCTTCTACGATAACTTCGACGATTCCACCAATTGAGTCGCCATTTTTCTTTGCATCATCAATTGCTTCCATCATTTTCTGACCAGCTACTTCATCAAGACTTCGAACAGGCGATTCTTCTGAAACACGCTGAATTTCTTCAAGAGACATACCACCATCGTATTGACTCTCAATTCCTCCAATCATGCGCACGTGCCCAGCCACCTTAATACCAAGTGTCTTAAGTAGTTTTTTAGCTACAGCTCCAGCAGCAACTCTTACTGTTGTTTCTCTAGCAGATGATCGTTCTAACACGTTTCTCATATCTCGATGATTGTATTTAATAGCGCCGTTTAAATCTGCATGACCAGGTCGCGGACGTGAGATTTGACGCTTCATGTTTTCTTCTTGTTCTTTTGTTAATGGTTCAGCACCCATGTAATTTTTCCAATGTGTCCAGTCTTTATTTTCTACGACAAGTGCAACTGGAGCACCAGTTGATTTCGCGTGACGAACACCACTTAGAATTTGAACCTGATCCTTCTCAATTTGCATACGGCGACCTCTCCCGTATCCAAGTTGGCGCCTCGCAAGTTCTGTATTAATATCTTCTGCTACTAGCTCAAGACCAGAAGGAAGTCCTTCAAGTATTGTCGTTAGCTGTGGTCCGTGTGATTCTCCTGCTGTTAAGTATCTCATCTCTATCTCCTCCATTTTGCTTTGGCGCTTTTACGTACTACTATATCACACCATCTAAAATTCGTGTAATTATTTTTAACTTTTTCAATAATGGTTGGGCATATCCTAACATAATTTAACTAAAAAAACACAATTTTTTTATTCTTCCTCTCTGTTAAGACCCCCTATTTACTACTACTGTTAACCACGTTATGTTTATGGTTAAAAGCGATACTTGATTGCCTCATGAGCCATATTTCGTTACAGTTGACGGTATAGTTTAACTTAAGGAAGTGTACAGATGGAAATTACAAACCTAACCGCTCAATCCATGGCCAAAAAAATAATGACAAAAGAACTTTCACCTGTTGAAGTAGTGCAAAGTCATCTTGAACGAATAAAACAATTAAATCCTAAATTCAACTTATTTATCACTATTTTCGAAGAAGAAGCTTTAAAAGAAGCAAAAGGAGCTGAGGAAGAGCTGATGAAAAGTGGTGTGCGTGGTCCTTTACACGGAATCCCAATCGCCCTTAAAGACCTCACCCCCGTAACTGGTCGCCTTACTACCTTTGGCTCTCCAATCTTTAAAGATCACATTGCCCAATCAGAACCAACGATAGTTAAAAGGATTCGTGATGCTGGTGCAATCATCATTGGAAAAACGAACACTCCTGAATTTGGACATAAAGGTACGACAGATAACCTTTTAGCTGGGCCAGCAAAAAATCCGTGGGATTCATCTAGAACGGCCGGTGGCTCTAGTGGTGGATCTGCTGCTGCAGTAGCAAGCAAATGCGTTCCGTTGGCAGAGGGAAGTGACGGTGGCGGATCGATTCGAATTCCTTCGAGTCTTAATGGCATTATCGGCCTCAAACCAACATTTGGCCGCATTCCATTCGATAGTTCACCGATCAATCGCTTCGGAACCACACAGCCTTTTGTACATTATGGTCCAATGGCGAGATCTACCGAAGACGCGGCATTACTTCTATCGGTTATGGAAGGTTACGAACCAAATGACCCTTACTCTGTTCCAGTACCAGAAAGTAACCTACAACAAGAAATGCAGCTGGGAGTGAAAGGAAAGAAATTTGCCTATACAGAGGATTTCGGGTTATACCCGTATGACCCAATGATTCTAGGCCCAATTGAAGAAGCTATTTCCATATTACGTGATCAAGGGGCTATAGTAGAAAAAATCCCCTTCCAATTTGAGATGAAATTAGAAGAATTAATTTCTTTCTTTAATAAAATGTGGTTTGCGGGGTTAGCGTCTGCTTACGGATCCCTTTACGACCGTTTCCCATCTCAATTTAGCTCATCTGTCTCTGACATGATTGAAGCAGGCAGAAAGCTCAGTGCAGTAGAATTGAGAGAAACTGAAATGAAGAGAACACAAGTGTGGAACATCATCCAAAAAGAACTTAATCGTTTTGATGCCATACTCTCTCCTGTAGTTGGGGTAACCGCTTTTTCACACCAGATCGAAGGACCGGATCGTATTAACGGAAAAGCATCCGCCCCTATCTCTGACTGGATGATGACACAGCTTTATAATTGTACCGGGCACCCGGCTATATCAATACCCGTTGGTTTAGCACATTCAGGCTTACCAGTAGGTCTTCAAGCGGCATCTAAGAAATTTAACGATAGTTTATTGCTTCGAATTGCCCATACTATTGAAATCGAAAAAGGTTTCCAATTTCCAAACTTATAACTCAAGATTTCATGTAATAAAAGAATCCGGACTAGTTGTCCGGATTCTTTATATAAGCGCTTTCATTTTGTTGTAAAAAATCAAACCCACTTTGAGATCGTTTTCGCATACTCATTTAGTTCATTTTCATTAAAAAATAAAGCGATTTCTCTTTCAGCACTTTCTGGAGAATCTGAACCGTGAATGACATTCATACTTACTTGCACTCCATGGTCACCACGTATCGTTCCTGGACTTGCATCTTTCGGATTGGTTGCCCCCATCATTGTACGTGCTGTTGAGATGACGTTCTCACCTTCCCAAACCATCGCAAAGACAGGACCTGATGTAATGAAATCTACTAGTTCGCCGAAGAATGGACGCTCTTTATGTTCGCCATAGTGAGTTTCTGCAAGGTCTTTTGAAACCGTCATCAATTTTGCTCCCACTAAATTAAAGCCTTTATTCTCGAAGCGTGATACAATCCCACCAATTAAATTACGTTGAACCCCGTCAGGTTTTACCATTAGAAATGTTTTCTCCACAAAAATCTCCTCACTTTCAACACTTTATATGTATAGGGCAGAAAGCATTTTTCTGCCCTTCAAAATTCTATCAAATATTCGCAAAAATAACAACATTTCCTTTTTAATGTTTCCGTTTGCCTATATATTCTGCGATTTGTCTAAGTGAGGTTCTAGCAGAATGCGAAGGTAATTGATCCAATTCATGAAACGCCTTTTGAAGATAGCGATCACTAATGTCCCGTGCGTGCTCAATACCTCCAGAAGACTTTACAATGCTTATGACTTGATTTACTTGCTCCTGAGAAGCATAGAGTTCTTCTGAGAACACATTCATGATTTCTTCCTTGTTACCTTGATTCATGGCATAAAGCACCGGTAACGTAATATTCCCCTGTAATAAATCGCCACCAGCGGGCTTTCCAAGCTGCTTAACCGTTCCTGTGTAGTCCAAAATATCATCCGTGATTTGATAGGACATTCCTACGTAATAACCGAACTTTTTAAGATGAAGCTGTTCGGCTTTCGAAGCACCTGCTGCTACCGCACCAAGTTCACAAGAGGTAGCAATAAGTAGAGCGGTTTTCCGCTTGATTCTCCGAAAATAATCTCGTACATTTTGATTCCAGTTAAATTGATCACGAATTTGTTCAATTTCACCTATGCTCATCTCAAGAATCGCAGTAGATAAAATGGTATTGGCAGCTGGTTCTTTCAATTCTGTAACGAGCTCAATCGCTCGTGCAAAAATATAGTCACCAGTATACATCGCCACACGATTATCCCATTTGGCTTTAATCGTTTTAGCCCCTCTTCTCATTTCTGCATCATCGATCACATCGTCATGTACGAGAGAAGCCATATGAATAAGTTCAAGTGCCACTGCCACATTCTTCATAAGTGGCAAATTATAATCCCCGAATTTACCTGAGAGCAAAACGAAAACAGGACGGATTCGTTTCCCTCCAGCTTTTAATAGGTGGTTAGAAGCATCCCGGAGAACAGGATGGTGAGCATCTACCGTTTGCTCCAGTTCGGATTCAATAAAAGATAAATCTTTTTTTAAAGAAGCGTATATCGTTTTTAATTTCATGAGATCCACCTTACTGATTTTCACAAAATATCTGTTCTCTTTTTATGGTTTGATTGGCTTAAATCCTCTATGCATCGCTGCAACGCCACCTGAGTATGGCTTTATGTCTACACGGCTAAATCCATTTTGAAAGAAAAGTTGCTTTAATTCATCGCGTCCAGGGAATGTGCTTGCTGATTCCTGTAACCATGAATACTCTTCGTAACTCTTCGCAAAAACTTTACCTAGCACCGGCATTACGTGTTTAAAGTAACCATAATATACCTGTCTGAATACTGGAATCGTTGGTTGACTTGTCTCTAGACAAACCACCTGACCACCCGGTTTTACTACCCGAAACATTTCTTTAATAACTTGATTGTAATCCGGTACATTACGGAGTCCAAAGCCAATTGTCACATAGTCAAAGGAATTATCTTCAAAAGGGAGATTCATCGCATTTCCATGAAGAAGTGTAACATTATCTTTTTTCTTTTCCTTGACTTTCACTTGACCTACTTCAAGCATATTTTCGCTAAAATCAAGTCCAATTGCCGTTCCGCTTTTACCGACGGCATCTGCCATAGCCAGTGTCCAGTCTGCGGTACCACAGCAAACGTCTAAAGCTGTTGTTCCCTTCTGAACGTCCATCAGTCGCATTGTATCTTTACGCCATGCTTTATGACGTTGAAAACTAATCACAGAATTCATGACATCATATCGCTTTGATATGGTTTGAAATACGTCGTGAACGCGTTCTTCTTTAGATGAAGCCATTCTTTATCCCTCTTCCGCCATTTTCTTTTCCTGTATGCCCAGTAAACCCCAATTATATTCAAATCGCTTCTGAAACAGATGATGAAGCTCTGAATGGTTATGAAGTAGCTGATCCATCTCTTTCTTCGCATGTGAAATATAAGAGTCCAGTACAATTTTCACTTTAGAAACTTGATTGGTTGTAAGCTTCGCATCTTTAACCGATAGAAGCGTAGCAGCAATCTTATAAAGGACATCGGACCCAGATTGAATGAGCCCCTTCTTACGTTCAACAAGAAGACGGTTCATATAAAAATAGTGAGTTCCAAAATTGCTCCAGTTATTTAAACCATAATGTTCAGCAACTTTCCGAACTAATATAGACTCAATCGTCTTTATGTTATCAAAGACAGATTCAATTGATGTATA
Organism: Anaerobacillus sp. 63XJN7_5_ISO-PGPR-S23-430; assembly: GCF_056173695.1. Classification (NCBI taxonomy): domain Bacteria; kingdom Bacillati; phylum Bacillota; class Bacilli; order Caryophanales; family Bacillaceae; genus Anaerobacillus; species Anaerobacillus sp. 63XJN7_5_ISO-PGPR-S23-430. Next base: position 2,471,076 of record NZ_CM149686.1, read on the forward strand.
GTCCGTTTGATAAAAAGCCATCTTTGCCTCATTTATTTCCTGAATGGCCTCTGAAAGAGTACGAATCAGACCATTATCTCCCCACTTAGAAAGAATATGATAATACATGCTACTAAAATAGTCACCAGCAAGCACCGTTAGCTGACGATTTTTTCGTTCACTTTCGTTCTCAATATTATCGAGTGAGATTAATTCATGCGTATCAAGTGCAATCTGCACAAGCATGATGGACAGGAGCGTATCCTGCTTTCTTTTATGTTCGAGCTTCGCTTGTTCTAATATGCCATAGAACACATATAGCTTCTCTTCATCAATAACTGGAAAATCAATAAATCGAAGCAAATATGAATGGGATAGGCGAGACTGAAGCATGTCTCGAACTCCTGCTATTTTTTTATGTGTACTTTCTTTCGGATTTGTCATATCCCATACCCCTTACATGTCTTCCAATTAGAAAAGTGAGCCAGCCGCGTCTTTTTGCGAAAGCTTACGTTTTCCATATACTTTATTTTGTCGGTTTTTTCATTGTTAAAGTATAAATTATGTATTCATTCCTAGTATAGCACAATAACCCTCTAGCTAAAACGAACGGCTAAGGTTTTGAAATGAAAGAAAAGCAGGTTATAATGTCCTGCTTTACTCTTCCGTACTTATTTCACCATGTTCTGTTTGAATGACAGCTTTTCCTCTCACCTTAACCGCAGATGTATGCTCCGTGAATTGGGCAATCATAACTTCGCCTTTATCTAGTTTCTCTGAATGATGAAATCTTGTATCAGATCCACGCGTCAACCCAATAACGTTCACACCATTTTCAAGTGCTTTAATTACAAAAAAATCGTTGCTATCACTCTTCATATCGATCACTCCGCTTAAAAGGATTAGCCCTTGATCAAACCAAGTACTTCAGATCGTGCAGCAGCGTCATTTTCAAACACGCCTCTTACTGCTGATGTAACGGTTGATGAACCAGGCTTCTTAACGCCTCTCATAGTCATACACATGTGTTCTGCCTCAACTACGACCATAACACCATGTGGATCTAATGTATCTACCATCGAATTTGCTATCGTAGATGTAATTCGCTCTTGAAGCTGTGGACGTTTCGTTACAGATTCAACAGCTCTTGCTAGCTTACTAAGTCCTGTTACCTTCCCGCCTTTTGGAATATAGGCAACATGCGCTTTTCCGAAGAAAGGAACAAGATGGTGCTCGCAAGTTGAGTAAAAAGGTATATCTTTAACTAGAACAAGCTCCTCGTGGTCTTCTCCAAAAATAGTCTGAAAATGCTCTTTTGGATCTTGATGCAGCCCCTGAAAGATTTCTTCGTACATTCTTGCTACACGTTTTGGAGTATCCAACAATCCTTCACGCTCAGGATCTTCACCGATCGCTTCAAGGATCATTTTCACTGCTTCTTGTATTTTTTCATGATTAACTTCGTACATTGTTCTTACTCCTCCATTCAGGGCCTTTATTACCTATCAAGATTCTAGCACATGGAGAAAAAGTTAGCAAAAAAGAAGAGCCGCAGAATGTGCGACTCTTCTTGGCCCTATGTATTTCTTACTTCACTGCATCCTTAAGGGCTTTACCAGGTTTAAATGCAGGAACCTTACTTGCAGCGATTTCGATTTCTTCGCCAGTTTGAGGGTTACGCCCTTTACGAGCAGAACGCTCACGGACTTCAAAGTTACCAAAACCAATTAGTTGAACTTTGTCACCCTCTTGCAAGGATTGCATAATGTTATCAAAAACTGAGTCAACAGCTTTTGTCGCTTCTTTTTTAGAAAGCTCTGCAGATTCTGCAACAGCATTGATTAGATCTGTCTTGTTCATTCTGTTCACCTCCTCTCAAGAGAGATGGATAAATACATTCATTTACTTAATGACCAATATTTATACGTTGCAATGCACGTTTAGTACGTTTGCAAGCCCTATATTATACGAAGATGCGAAAGAATTCAATACGTTTAGCTCGATTTCAACGATTTTTCAATGTTTTTTACCTATTATCTGCTAAATGAGCGTTTTGTAAACGCTCTAAAGGTGACTTTTCTATTGTCTGTTAATTCAAGCAATTCAACACTTTAGATGGACAAATGTTAGATATACTCAAGAGTTGCTAACTCAGCATAACAACTCACTAAAATAGATAATACCCCTATTCTCGGTTTTTCTAAACCACTTAACGTAAAAAACCGACTCCAGGTATTGGAGTCGGTTTTGTTATAATATAATCGCAATTAAACCGCCGGATCCTTCGTTAATAATGCGTTCGAGCGTTTCTTTTAATTTATAACGAGCATTTTCAGGCATTAAACCAAGTTTTGCCTGAATCCCCTCTCTCACGATAGAATTCAGGGAACGACCGAAAATATCTGAATTCCATATTGAAAGCGGATCTTCTTCAAAATCTTGCATTAAATAACGAACAAGCTCTTCGCTCTGCTTTTCCGTTCCAATGATAGGTGCGAACTCCGATTCTACATCTACTTTAATCATATGAATAGATGGGGCAACTGCTTTCAACCTGACACCAAACCTTGACCCTTGACGAATGATTTCAGGCTCATCGAGGCTCATATCTTCAATCGCTGGCGCTGCAATACCATAGCCAGTTTGTTTAACCATCCGAAGAGCGTCTGAGACGTGATCATACTCAGCTTTTGCAAATGCAAACTCCTGCATAAGTTGGAGGAGATGATCCTTTCCTCGAATTTCAACACCAACAACCTCTTTTAGAATTTGATCGTATAAATCTTCTGGAGCATAAAGATCAATTTCCGCTATTCCTTGCCCCATTTCAATTCCTGCTAAACGAGCATCCTGAATAAATTCAAATTCCTCAAACTGACCTACGACACGATCAACATCCCTTAGACGCTTAATATCTTTCACAGTCTCTCTAACGGATTCTTCATAACTCTGTCGCAACCAATGATCTTGGTGGAGAACCATTACCCAACTTGGTAAGTTCACATTAACTTCTAGAACTGGAAATTCGTAAAGCACTTCTCTCATGACATTGTTAATATCATGCTCCGTCATAGTCTCTACGCTAAGAGAAATAACAGGAATATCATATTTATTACAAAGGTCTCCTCTTAATGCCTCCGTTTGTGGATGGTGTGGGTGGGCAGAATTGACAATCATAATAAATGGCTTACCTACTTCTTTTAATTCCTCCACGACTCTTTCCTCAGATTCAAGGTAGTCGTGTCTTGGGATCTCCCCAATGGATCCATCAGTCGTTATCACGACGCCAAGCGTGGAATGTTCTTGAATTACTTTTCTTGTACCAATTTCAGCTGCTTCTTGAAACGGTATCGGCTCTTCATACCATGGTGTATTGATCATTCTTGGCCCATCTTCATCTTCGTATCCCTTAGCACCAGGCACTGCATATCCGACGCAATCGACAAGTCTAACATTAACATCAAGACCATCTTCCACATGAATTTGAACGGCGTGATTTGGTACAAATTTAGGCTCAGTCGTCATAATGGTACGGCCAGCAGAACTTTGGGGTAGTTCATCCAGTGCCCTCGTTCGATCAGAATCACTTTCCATATTGGGCAGGACGATTAGTTCCATGAACTTTTTAATAAATGTTGATTTCCCTGTTCGAACAGAACCTACGACTCCAAGGTATATATCTCCCCCTGTACGCTCTGCGATATCTTTGAAGATATCTACTCTCTCCACGTGATCGCCTCCTGAATTCCGCCTCATTGGACGAAATGATTCACTCCAGACCGCAGACTTTCTTGAACACTACCATTCTATGATGTTGTCCAATAAATATGACAGTTCACAGTAAAAGGATTTGATGCTTTAAGTAAACTTTTCGTCCTCTATTGAATAAGCCCATAAAAAAGTCCCTCCTCTTTTTAATAGTTGTATTGCTAAAGAGGAGGGAAAATACCTATTTCACTAAAAAAACAGCTTTATCATTTTCAATTGTATACGCAACAGAAGCAACAGGAACATAAAACGAATTGTCTGCTAACAAATCTCGGATATCATCGCCCTTTTCATAGCTGTGATCTGGATTACTTTCGATTGCCTTCGTAAGGTCGCTAGAGTAATTAATATGTACATCACCTTTTTCATCTAAGAAAAATGGAAGTTGCTCATTTGTAAATGGACTTTTAACAGTCGGCTCTTCATCCATCCCCATCGCATCATAATCGATGGAATACCGGTCTTTTGCAAGAACATCTTTGAATGGTGGATAGTTCTTTTTCCTTCTATAATCATTAATACGTAGCTGAAGATCTTTTACTTTTTCAATAGTGACTAAATCAATTAATCTTACTGTAGGCTCTTCTTCTACATGGATAAGTACATATTGAAATACCCCACCACTTTCAAATGAATTCCCAGGTGCTTGCTGTAAGAAAGCGGGCACTAATTTCTTGAAGTCAACTGGATACTTCTGATAGATTGGTGTTTCCTGATCTCTTGTTTTGATAGGAAGAATGGACTTATTTTCTTGGAATTGCTCTACTGCTGTTTGAACAGATTGAATTTGGTCTGTATAAGGAATTTGATTCTCGTTTTTTTGACTCTCTGGATACAGGCATCCTGACAGTAGAGTAACAAGGCATGTCCATAATACAGCTTTAGTAGCTAAACGTTTCATTACACTCATTCCTTAGTTAGAAATTTACTCATTTAGTTAGTAGGTCCAGTAAACACGACGAGAAGCATGAGCACCCCCGCAACGAACATACACATATATGCAAAGGTTGACACAAGCACTCGGAAAATACCTTTAAGCTTCGTGCGACTTAACATGATCGCCATAACCGCTATAAACATTAGTCCTAGTGCCGAAAGTGCTACCCACATCTTAATTAACGCTGGTGACATTTCAATCCCCCTAATATGACAAATCTAGTTTGCACTGCCCACCATTATATCAAATCTTTACTCCATTTACCTCTAAAGGTTTCAACAATTTAATGGTTCTACTTAATTAAAGCTCTTCAAAACATTCCAGCGTACTTCATTTAAAAGGTAACGCTTCCAAAATGACAAATAAAAAGCTGAAGAAAGGGGCTTTTCTTCAGCTTTGACTATTCTAATTTCTTAAAGAAGTATGCTTCTGCACATTGATGGTTCATTATTAGTATATGGTCTTACATCGAAGGCGGTATCGTTGATTAGCCTAAGTTTCTACTAATTTCTTTATTTTTGACTGAAAATTTTTGCAATAGCAGACAAATCGAACGGCATATTCTTATTTACGATTGCCTTTACGATTCGATCTTCTTTTTCTTTTGTGACATTTACGTTAGCAACGCGTGCAACATTCGCAATTAATTTACGCACTGTTTTCTCATCAGTAAAATCTGCTCCCTGAACGGAATTAGCTAACTTAAAAATGTCTTCCTTTTTCACATTGGTTTTCTTTTCTATGTTATCGAACAGATCGCTCACGCAGTTTCCTCCTTACCATTAACGTTCAACATAGTGTATGCAAGGAGGAATACTTCGTGCTTCGCCTATTTAGAGTTCTTTTGGATTCAATTCAAAACGGTCCGCAAGCAATGACGTTAGATCTTCTGTTTCATGAGTTCGAAGCCTACCCATCAGTTGATCTACACCATCTTTCGCATCTTTGTTATTAAATAGCACTTCAAATAACACAGATGTTATAGGCATTTCTACGTTCTGTTTTTGTGCAAGATAATAAGCAGCCTTCGTAGTCCGAACACCTTCTACTACCATCCCCATATTTTCGAGAACCTCATCTAGATTATTTCCTTTTCCGAGAAGATTTCCGGCTCTCCAGTTACGACTATGTACACTTGTACACGTAACTACAAGGTCACCTATACCTGTCAATCCCATAAAGGTAAGTGGATTTGCACCCATAGCTGCACCAAGGCGAGCAATTTCAGCTAAGCCTCTTGTGATGAGGGCAGCTTTCGCATTATCACCATAGCCGAGGCCATCAGATAAACCTGCCCCTAGAGCAATGATATTCTTTAATGCACCACCAAGCTCAACACCAATGATGTCATGATTGGTATATACTCTAAAATTCGAGTTAATGAAAAGATCCTGAACATACTCAGCTTGAGTCATTGATTTAGAAGAGGCCGTTACTGTCGTCGGGTGACGAAGACTCACTTCTTCTGCATGACTCGGCCCAGATAAAACGACAACCGATTTTCTTAAATCCTCTGGGATTTCTTCTTCAATCACCTCTGAAATACGCTTGGATGTTTCTGGTTCAATTCCCTTACTAGCATGAATGAGCGTAACCGGTGTTGATAGGTATGTCTTAAGTTCAGGAAGAACCTCTCTAAGCGCTTTAGTTGGTGTAACCAGTAAGATAGCTTCAGCCTCTTTCACGCTCTCTTCAAGGGAACTGGTAGCCCTAATCCCCTCAGGTAATTCTATACCAGGAAGGTACTTCTCATTCGTATGCTTCTCATTCACTTCATTTGCAAGATCTGTTCTTCTTGCCCATAATGTCACATCATGTTGATTATCTGCTAGTACAATTGCAAGGGCTGTCCCCCAGCTCCCTGCACCTACAACTGATATTTTCGCCATTGAACTTCCTCCTTACTGCTCGACCTTTTGACCGAGCTTGCTTTCAGTACCAGAGAACAGTCGCTTTACATTTGTTCGATGTCTCCAGACAGAAAGAATCGCTAGAATCGTCCCTAACAAAATATATGAAGCTGGATTCCCTCCAAGTAAGAAAATAAACGCTGGAGTTAATACTACAAAAATCAATGAACCAAGAGAAACAAATCTCGTTACTACAATAGCAATAATAGCGATGATACCAGCATAAAGTGCTGGAAAAAACGCAATTGTTGCGAATACTCCTATCGTAGTAGCAACGCCTTTCCCTCCGCGGAATCCAAAAAAGATTGGCCAGTTATGACCTAAGATAGCACAAATTCCCGCAAGGAAAGGAACGATTGGTTCACTAGTGAACCAATACCCTAACCAGACGGCAAGTATGCCTTTTATTACATCAAGTGCAAGAACAGCAATCGCTGGGCCAGTCCCTAGCACTCGAAGTGTATTTGTCGCTCCTGCATTGCCACTTCCGTGATCTCTAATATCTATTTTCTTCACGACTTTTGCAATTAAATAACTAAAACTAATTGATCCTAGCAAGTAAGCAGCAATGCAAATCAGGATCGCGATCATCTCATTTCCCCCTTTGTATTAGCAAGGTTCCCCCGAATGAAACAAGCTTAATTATTCGCTTTTTCTACGTGCAAGAATTCGTAAAGGAGTCCCCTGGAAACCAAATGTTTCACGAATACGATTCTCTAAAAAGCGTTTGTAAGAGAAATGAAGCAGTTCCGGATCATTAACAAATAATACGATGGTAGGCGGCTTAACAGCCACTTGCGTCGCATAGTTAATTTTCAAGCGCTTCCCATTGTCTGTTGGTGTTGGATTCATTGCAACGGAATCCATAATTAATTCATTCAAAACATTCGTTTTCACACGAAGGGCATGGTTATCAGCTACAGTGTTAACAACTGGTAACAATGTATGAAGACGTTGCTTTGTTTTGGCAGATAAGAACACAATCGGTGCATAGCTAAGGAATAAGAAATGATCACGAATTTTTTGTTCAAATTCTCTCATCGTCTTATCGTTTTTCTCAACTGCGTCCCATTTGTTTACGACAATAACAATGGCTTTACCAGCTTCATGAGCATACCCCGCCACTTTTTTGTCTTGCTCGATAATGCCTTCTTCTCCATCAATCACAACTAAAACGACGTCAGATCGTTCAATCCCACGCATTGCACGAAGAACGCTGTACTTCTCAGTCGTTTCATAAATTTTTCCACGCTTTCTCATGCCAGCAGTATCAATAATGACATAATCCTGTTCATCACGAGTAAACATGGAGTCAATAGCATCGCGAGTTGTACCAGCAATATCACTTACAATCACTCGCTCTTCTCCTAAAATCGTATTAACAAGCGATGATTTTCCAACATTCGGACGACCAATTAATGAGAATTTAATCGTTCCTTCGTCATATTCTTCTTCTGCTACTTCAGGGAATGATTTAAAGACTTCATCTAAAAGATCACCTAATCCAAGACCATGTGAACCTGAAATACCAAATGGAGTTCCAAATCCTAAAGCATAGAAATCATAAATCAACGTTTGCTGTTCAGGATTATCTACTTTATTTACAGCTAATACAACAGGTTTATTGGAACGATAAAGAATTTTTGCAACCTCTTCATCCGCATTCGAGATGCCATCTCTTCCGTTAACCATGAAAATAATAACGTCCGCCTCGTCTATTGCAATTTCTGCCTGATAACGAATTTGAGAAAGAAATGGTTCGTCACCTATTTCAATACCACCTGTATCTATGATATTAAATTCACGATTCAGCCATTCACCTTTGCTATAAATACGATCTCTTGTTACTCCTGGAGTATCTTCTACAATCGATACTCTTTCTCCTACTATACGATTAAAAATGGTCGATTTCCCAACATTCGGTCGACCTACTATTGCGACAACTGGTTTTGTCATTTTATGCACGCCCTTTCTAAAAGACTATCTAAGCTTGAAACCAGAAAGTCGTGGACAAACTTTCCAGGAGTTCATTGTAAAAAACCCTCCTCTATAAGAAGGGCATAGTCTTCGATAGCTTTTATATCTTATCAAAAAAGCAACCAATGAACAACAGACGATCAAATGAAACTTGGTAACTTCTCTTCGAAAACTTGCTAATGCTTCACAATAATATAAACACCATTGCTCAATTTATGAGCAATTCCATCTAGTATAGCTTCAAGATCAGCGGCTACGCCGTCCATTTCATCTTGAGATTCACATACAAACACATTCGCTCCTACGGGGGCCTGTGCTAATGATAGTGTAACAGTTGCAAGTATCGCTTTCTCAATAGTCATGATGAGTCACTTCCTTTTTTCTTCGTTTCCGTAGGCATCCTTATCGCATTTTCAAGAGTTGGTACTTGAGAAATGACTTTCATGGCAAGATCCACGCTTTTATTTTGAGGTAGAATAAAAACTCCAATTCGACCATCGTCCAAATCTCGTTTAATTAATGGTACTAATGCAGGCGTTCCTGAATCCCGGTATACTCCAAGAGATATAGCAAGGTCATGAAGGATGGCTTGTCTTTGTCCGAGGTTACCAATCGTCATTCGCGCATCAAAATTCTTTGGAGAAATCGTAAATCCAAGTCCATGTTCTAAAATTTCTTTTTGTCTCGCTGGTATGCCAATATTCATAATATAGATGTTATCAACGTATAGCCCTGCACCTTCAAATTTAACTTCTTTTTGTTCAATATTCGCAATTTTTCCGAGTTTACTTCCAGTCATGTATTTTTTGGCTACTAAAAAAGCAAGAAATGCAGCAACTAATCCAGCCCAAACATTTATTGCAAGATAAGCAAATGACGTGACAAATGAAATGAAAATGACTAAATAATTTCTCCCTTCAAAGGTTACAGCTATTCCTTCTATATAGGACGCTCCACGAGGGACAAGCTCTAGTGAATCCATTTCAGTTAATGTTTTTCTTTCCATATTGCGTACTTCCCGAAATTGCGATGCAGCTAGGGTTAGGAATGTCACCGCTGTAAATTCTTGCTCCATAATTGATGGAACGACGAGAGCCCCGAGTGAAGCTGCAATAAAACCAAGCGCGAGATGTATAATCATACCATGTGGATAAGTAGGGTATTGCCTATAATCTGTTCGAAACATATAAATTCTCGCAAGCGTACCAGCTATCACGCCAAATACAATTGGTATTGTATACTCATTCATGAATATCCCCGTCTTTCTTGATGTTTTTTGACAGTTTTCTCTAGAAGAACTGTTAATTTCACAAAGGAGGACCAGATCCATGTTGCCATAATCGAAATGGCCATTACATCGAAGGAAGCTAACTCGCCAGCAGTTCGCTCAAAACCCATTCCTCGAAAAATCATTGTTAAGATAACCTCACCATGAACGATACTAAGAATTAATAACGAACATCTCTCTGCAAAACCATTCAGTGTTAGATGAATAATAATAAAAAGAATTGCGGCAACCGACCACTTCGTATACAAGTAAGTAAAAACAGGATCATATATGGCAAATAACTGAATCGAAGTATAAGCTGCTGTTAACATAATGAGTAATATCATGGCGTATACCGTTCTTACACCGTTCTTTATCCAGAGGAGATATCCACAAACATAGGCAAGCAATAGTAAAACAGCTACAGAAAAACCCATCAGGATGACGGTTTTATTCACGACACATATTGCCACTAACATTAAGAACGCTGACCCAGTCCTTTCTAAAGATGGCTTTTGAAAAAAGACTGTGATGACAACTCCCATCCATACAAACCAAATAAAAATCGCCCCATCCACTCCGTTACCTCCTCTCATTATGATCAGTATGGGACGTTTTCATGAGAGATAGACTTAAAAAAAGTAAATGAATAACTTTCGAAGCTTTTTTTCATGATAAGAAAAGGTTCAGTTGAAGGGAGGCTAAATGATGGGAAAAGATCGACAGGAAAGAAAACTTAAGAAATCGAAACGAGTAGAGTCTGATCGTGATCAGTCGCTTTCGCATAATGGAGCAGCAATGCTTGAAGGACCAGACCAAGCTCGAAAACGAAATGGACAGGATTAATACGTTTCCTTCTATCTAAAAAATCAAAAAAATCCTCTCTGCATGAATGCAGAGAGGATTTCATTTACTTATTTGTACTTTTTAAGCTGATCACCGATCATATCTCCAAGAGAGAATGGCGAGTTGCCGTCACTTTCTTTTTGATATTCTTCAACTTCATTTGATACTTGTTCAGTTTCGAGGACTTTGATGCTTAATGAGATTCTCTTTTCATCAAGATTAACATCCAAAATCTTCACTCGAACTGTTTCTCCCTCTGAAAGAACTTCTTGAGGAGTTCCTATATGCTTGTTCGAGATTTCTGAAATATGAACAAGCCCTTCTACACCCGGAGCAACTTCTACGAATGCACCGAAGCTAACTAAACGCTTCACTGTGCCTTCGATTTCATCTCCAGTACTAAGTTTTCCTTTTACTTCTTCCCACGGTCCCGGGAGTGTTTCTTTAATGGATAGTGAAATACGTTCGTTGTCACGATCAACAGAAAGAATTTTAACATTCACTTGTTGACCTTCTGTTACAACTTCAGATGGGGTTTCAACACGATGATGAGCCATCTGTGAAATATGAACGAGGCCATCCACTCCACCGATATCTACAAAAGCACCGAAATCGGTTAAACGTTGAACTGTCCCTTCGACAACTTGTCCTGCTTGAAGAGATGCTAGCGTTTCTTGTTTCTTATGATCCGCCTCTTGCTCAAGAACAGCACGATGTGACAGGATCACTTTTGCTTTCTCTGGATCAAATTCCACAATCTTAACGCTCAGGTTTTTGCCTTTGTAATCTGAGAAATCTTCAACATAATGTCTTTCTACAAGAGAAGCCGGGATAAATCCGCGAACACCAAGGTCAACCACAAGGCCGCCCTTAACTACGTCTGCAATTTCAACATCAAATGCAACGGAGTTTTCATACTTCTCCTGTAGAGCATCCCAGGCTTGATCAGCTTCGACTGCTTTCTTAGAAAGCACTAGCTCATCTTCAGAAACTTTGATTACTTTAACTTCTATTTCATCACCTTCTGAGAGCACGTCGCTAACCTTTTCGACGTGAAGGCTTGACAGTTCGCTGATTGGCAGCACTCCATCAACTTTAAAACCTACATCTACTGATGCATGTTTTTCTTCAACCTTGGAGATCTTACCTGTCACCACTTCTCCGATTTCGAATGATTTGAACTCAGTCATTTCCTGATTCATCTCTTCACCCATTGACAAACTCCTCCTTCAATCCAAAAGAAATAAAACTTTTCGATATGATTTATAAAAGTCTTCCACTTATAGCGAAAGAAATTTATTGAAAAGTTAAGCACCCTTTCCTCTAACTTTCACTAAAAATGACGGATTTGTCAAGTATCCTGACACATTTATTTAAATTTTTTAACAATATCGAATTATTTATGATGAATTTCAATAAGATCTTGAATTTCTTTCATGATAGCTTGAGTGGCTTTTTTAGCTGCTCCCTGTTCTTCACGAAGCGGCGATAAGTCAACTGGTTTTCCGTACACGATTTTCAAGCGGCCAAACGGTTTATAAGATCCTTTAATTGCGCACGGTACGACCATCACTTCTGGACGTAATGCAAAAAAACCTGCTCCAGAAAGCCCCTCGCCTAATTCGCCATCTTTGCTTCTCGTACCTTCCGGAAACAAGCCGACAACACCGCCATCTTTCAAAAATTTCATTCCACTTCTTAGAGCTTGTTTATCACTCATTCCTCGTTTTACCGGAAAAGCCCCAACCTTATGAATCAATTTACCTAGTACCGGAATGGTAAACAATTCTGATTTAGCCATAAAATGAACATCTCTAGGAAACATGGCACCTACTAGCGGCGGATCAAGGTTATTAATATGATTTGAGCAAAGAAGAATCCCTTTGTCTTTGGGTATATTCTCACGACCAACAACTGTTACACGATTGAATACCTTGAAATAAAAATGAAATAAGCCTTTTCCTACTCCGTATAAGCTCACTTGATCATGCCCTTTCTTTTGCTAATTGTAAAATTTGGTCCACTACTTCAGAAATTGTCATCTTCGTAGTATCAATTTCTATGGCATCGTCCGCTTTTACAAGAGGGGCTACTTCTCGCTCAGTGTCACGCTTATCTCTTAAAGCAATCTCATCCTTGATACGGTCATAATCCGCTTCAGTCCCGTTTCCAATAAGTTCATTATATCGTCGCGTGGCTCTTTCTTCTACAGAAGCACTTAAGAATACTTTAAGCTCTGACTCAGGAAGAACGTGTGTACCGATATCACGTCCATCCATTACAACGCCTCCACGATCAGCTAACATCTTTTGTCTCTTTACCATTTCTAATCTTACTTCACTTTGTCTTGCTACAAAGGAAACATTGTTCGTGACAGCATAAGAACGTATATCTGTTGTTACGTCCATGTTATCAACCAAGACAAGCTGTTCACTTTCACCAACTTGTAGGTCGATCACTGTATCATCTAGAAGGGCTTTAAGAAGAGGACCATTCTCTAAATCAATGTCCTTCTCAATAGCTTTATACGTTAATGCACGATACATTGCGCCTGTATCAATATAAAGGAAAGATAGGTTATCTGCTACTTTTCTTGCAACTGTACTCTTACCGGCCCCTGCTGGACCGTCAATTGCTATATTTATTCGCTTGTTCATATTATTATTGCCTCCAAATTCCATTCATCCATCCGAATTAGATCATATAAATGACAATTTAACGTACAAAAAAAGCAGGAGAACCTGCTTTCCTCAGTACGACCAAAATGTCATATTTATCATAACACAAGACATTTTATCGGTCTATTCACTATTGGCGTCTAATCAGGGGAGGCATATCCTTTAGCACACCTTCATAATAAATCGCTTTGCTTAGATAGATACGAAACTCTTCTTGAGTTAGAAGAACTTGAGAAATAATAAGAAAAACAAATTGAATGACGATGAGTTTTATTAATAATTGTTCCATTCTCGCCATACATTCGCTCCTCTCATAGGGTATCGTAATTCATTTCGGTACCGTCCATTTTTTCAACTCTTTCTTCTCTTTCGTTAGATGCGTTAATAAAAATGCGATACGTTTCATTATCAATCGTACCCATAAACTCATAGCATAATACTTCTTCTCCAAGATCGTTTTGAATGACACCTAATCCTTCTTCCATTATTTGAACATTTGGATTCACTTGTTCTAACGCTTGATCCCTGGAAATAGTTGGGGAGTCCAAAGTTCTTTCATGGTGATTTGTTAAATACTCTAAGGATTCATAGCCGGAAATATCACCATTATCAAGCGCAACTTTAATATGAACAGCATCTGGATAAATTAAAACGTCTTCCTGATTGTATACAAAAGTAAATACACCTACTCGATCATATTGACTACTTTCTGAAATGCTCATATTTGTTATATCATGCTCTTTTAGAAATGCTCTTGCTCGATCAGCGGCTTCATTTAGACTAAGCTTCTGATCTCCTATTTTTCTATCCATCAAAATCCAGATTGGTTTTGCCCCTTTTTTTGTAACATCTAGATTGATACTAGATTTCGAATCTGGCTCTTCAATTGATAAACTATAGGCTTTGTATTTTGACTTCTCCCCAGTAGTCGTTATATCAATGCTTGCTTTAGGATCAAGATCCAGAAAGTCAATTACATGTTCCTTTGCTTCTTTTTCAGTCAGTTTTTTCCCGACTATATTTTTGTCCAGGTTTTCTTTCTTTTCATTTAATTGAGTAATCTCAGGTCCCCAGTTTACTTCACTATACCCTTCCACTTGTTTATCAACTGTTTTAAATCCATCAATAATCGTGTTATCTTCAGCCTGTGTTTCTGAAGCTAGAGCAAGCTCCACATCCATCCAACGTAAGTTATGATCAATGACCATCGCCTGCACTTTTCTCAGTTCATTTTTAATATCTGTAGAATGACTATGCAATTCCTTCAATGTTTTATATTCTTCATCTGACAGAGGGTTTTCATCAAGATCACGTACAGCTACACGATAACTAAATGAACCTATGTTTGTTAAAAATTCTTCCGTTTTATTAAAAGGCATTAGCGTTAGCGGGAGTTGTCCAACATCATTTTGAGCTTCAGACGTTAAACGCCATACCTCTGCAAGGGCAGGTGATAGACTGCCACGGGAGTTCATCGCCAATGTCGACCCTATCTTCTCCTCTAGTGCATCCATATGAAAGTTTAAGTCATGGAAAGCACGCTGATACGTGTTTTCCGCATTAATTAACACGGCATTTTTTTCTTGATGTTCCTTGTACCCCCAGTAGCTAGTTCCAGCAACGCCTACTGCGAGCGCACCAATTAAAATCGAACGAATCATTTTAACCACCTCCACTATTCACAGAATATATGCTTACCAATTTGTTTGATTTGCGGCCTTGTCCAAATCCATCCAGAAGTTGCCGTGTTTGGATTGAAATAATACAATGCTTCCCCAGTTGGGTCCCATCCGTTTATTGCATCAATCACAGCTTCTTTCGCTCTTTCATTTGGAGTAAGCCATATTTGTCCATCTGAGACGGCCGTAAAAGCTCTCGGTTCAAAAATCACTCCTGAAACTGTGTTTGGAAATGAAGCACTTTGAACACGGTTTAGTATGACCGCGGCTACCGCAACCTGACCTTCGTAAGGTTCCCCCCTTGACTCACCATAGACTGCGTTTGCAAGCAGCTTAATGTCGTTCTGGGAATAACCGGACGGCACGTTTTTCGCCTGAGTAGTTGAGTCTTTTGGCTTATTCGTTTGATTATTTTGATTTGATTGTGAAACATTAGGACTTTTGCCACTATTCACCTGCTGTTGAATGGAAGGATCATACTTCGTAGACTTGTTTAACTTTGCTTTCATTTCAGGACCAACTAGTCCATCAACATCCATTCCAAATTCATACTGAAAGTTTCTAACCGCCCAATAAGTCCCCCATCCAAATACGCCGTCAATTGAGCCTGTATAGAACCCTATATGCTTTAAGCGTGCTTGAAGTTCAATGACATCATTGCCTGTTGCACCCTTCTGGATGATTTGGTTAGAAAATGCATCTGCTCGATTCTCCATATCAAATACCATGACAAGCGGTGCACAGACCAGACCAATTATTAGAGGGATTTTTAGAATAAGAACTGTCTTTCTCATGATGTGGACCTCCCTGATCATTCTGTTTTCATAGGTGTAGTTTTTGTATCAGAAGGTATTTTATACAAAACAAAAAAGATGCCTTTTCGGCATCTTTCAAACTGTTATCATATTGGCATGTTTTCTTTCGTTTCCATTAATTCTGCTTGATTAAGGTTTGCAGCCTTGATTTTCCTTACACCTATAAACCATAGAACAAGCACAAATGGAATCATTAAATAGATGGTATTGCTGTTCACCTGAAGAACTAAATAATTATATGTTCCGTGAAACAAAAATGGAACGAAAAGAGATAGAGAAATCCACTTTCCAATCTTATTTTGCAATGAGAATTTTCCCCTTCCAAGATAAGAACCCATAATTAAGCCAAATAAAGCGTGGCTTGAAACAGGAAGAAGCGCTCTCCACCATGCTTCTTGAATGCCATATGCAAAAAGATAAAAGACATTTTCAACAGATGCAAATCCTAGTGAGATAGCAACACCATAAACAATCCCATCATAAAACTCATGAAACTCTATATGGATGTATACAGTAAAATAGAAAATAAACCATTTTAGAAATTCTTCAAGCAGTCCAGACATCAAGTACGCTTGACTGAATGGTGATTGCAAGAAGTTTTCGACCTCAAAACCATGCTGAATCACCATTACTGGAAATACTAGCATAGCACCAAACACAAAACTTCGTACAACCGGGCCTATTGGCTCAGATTCATACTGATGTTGTTTCAAATAAAAAAAACAAAGAAGCGCAATGCCTGGTGCTATTCCAGCAGTTATTGCTGCTAACATAGGCTTTCCCCATTTCTATCCTGAACCTCATTTTTAAGCAGGATCAGTCATACCTATACTTTTATAATCGTATCATGTTACTTTATGTAAGGAAACAATTATTAGGAAAACAATGAGGTGACGCAATGAGCAAGCTATTGATCATTCATACCGGAGGAACTATCGCTATGGAGGAAAATAAGAACTCTGGTGCTGTTAGCCCAGGTAAAGAAAATCCTCTAAATGCAACACTGAGCGAATTACTAATTGGAAATGACGTTATTATTGATGATTACATTAACATTCCCTCCCCCCATATGACACCTGAGGTCATGTTTACAATTGCGGAAAGGATTGAAACTAGAATCAAACAAGAACACATCAGCGGAGTGGTCATAACGCATGGAACCGACACACTAGAAGAGACGGCTTACCTTCTAGATCTTGTTCTGCAAACAGATCTGCCTGTCGTCGTAACAGGTGCGATGCGCTCAAGCAATGAGCTTGGCTCTGATGGACCTTATAATCTTCTCTCATCCATAAAAGTAGCTTCTTGCCATGAAGCAAAAGGAAAAGGCGTGCTTGTTGTGTTGAACGATGAAATACATACGGCAAAAAATGTGACAAAAACGCATACGAGTAATGTTTCAACTTTTCAAAGTCCTCAATATGGCCCTATCGGGATCGTAACAAAACAACGTGTCTTCTTTCACCATACTTTAACGATGAGAGACCGCTATCATATTTCTGGACTAACGAAAAATGTCATGCTTCTAAAGGCTTATGCAGGGATGGATTCACAGCTACTATTTGCTGCTGGAGAAATTGGCATTAATGGCATCGTAATAGAAGCGCTTGGACAGGGGAATTTACCACCGGATATGATGGAGGGAATCAAACATCTAAGAGAAAAAGGAATCGCCATCGTCATGGTTTCTAGGTGTTTTAATGGCATTGTACAAGATGTTTATGGTTATAAAGGCGGTGGCAAGCATTTAAAAGAACATGGAGTAATTTTCTCTAACGGATTAAATGGACAAAAAGCGCGTTTGAAATTACTCGTTGCACTCGAAGCAACAGAAGACCCCAAGGAATTACACAATTTCTTTTTACGATGATGAAACAGAGACCTTCCTTGATTGTTAAAAGCACAAAAACCTACCTTAATTGGTAGGTTTTTGTGCTTTTCCTATAATTGACTGAGCTATTAATGCACCGTGTAGCCTGCCATTCTCAATAAAGATCTCATTGGCGTTATTTCCAGCGGCAATCACGCCAGCAATATAACAATTCTCTACATTTGTCTCCATCGTATCTTGATCAAAAGCAGGTCGCCCGCTTTGTTGATCGATTTCTATACCGATTTTTGTCAAAAATGAATGATCAGGATGATAACCGGTCATTGCGAATACAAAATCATTCGGTATGCTCTTCTGTTCACCCTTCACTTCATATACGACTTCTTTTTCTTTCACTTCCACTAATGAAGCATTAAACTCCATTGTCACTTTCTTATTTCTAACGAGAGCTTCAAATTCCGGTAAAATCCATGGTTTTACACTTTTTGAATATTCCGCTCCTCTATAAAGAATCGTAACCCTTGCCCCAGCTTTTTCAAGCTCTAATGCTGCGTCAACTGCTGAGTTTTTACCGCCTATCACTACAATATCCTGGTCAAAATAAGGGTGCGGCTCTTTAAAGTAGTGCAAAACCTTATCGAGGTCTTCTCCTTTAACACCCATAAAGTTAGGACTATCATAATATCCTGTTGCAATGATTAAATGCTGTGCGCGGTATGTTATTTTTTTGGATTCGTGCACTTTCTCCGTTTCAATAATAAATGCACCATTCTCCTTTGTTATCAAATTTGCTTTTTCAAAGGAATGAATACGAAGATCTTTTCTTTTAGCAACGTCCCGATAATAAGCAAGGGCCTGATTTCGTTTTGGCTTCCGCTCTTCAATTATGAAAGGTACTTCACCAATTTCAAGCTTTTCACTTGAACTAAAAAATGTTTGATGCGTTGGATAATGATAAATAGCATTCACGATATTTCCTTTTTCGATAATTAGAGGATCGTATCCCTCATTCATTAATTCAATTGCCGCAGACATTCCACAAGGACCTGCGCCAATGACAACCACTTGTTCTTCTCTCATCTCACTCACTCCCGAACCTATCCATAAGAAATGGAACATTTCTTTTTATTATTCTACTCTTTGCAATAGAAAAATTCCCTACCTGAATGATAGGGAATTTTCATCGGATTGGCAACTATTTATATCCATCCTCTAAATCTAGAGGCTTCAGCCATTTTACGCACGCCGACCATATATGCTGATAGTCTCATATCAACGCGACGCGTTTCAGAAGTTCGGTAAATTGAATTAAAAGCGTTTACCATTACTTTTTCAAGCTTCGCTTCTACCTCTTCTTCTGTCCAGTAGTAACCCTGGTTGTTTTGTACCCACTCAAAATAAGATACCGTTACACCACCAGAACTTGCAAGAACATCTGGTACGAGTAAAATACCACGATCCGTTAAAATTTTTGTAGCTTCAATCGTTGTAGGACCGTTCGCTGCTTCCACAACAATACTTGCTTTAATTTGATGTGCGTTGTCTTCCGTAATTTGATTCTCAATAGCAGCTGGAACAAGAATATCACAGTCAAGTTCAAGAAGCTCCTTGTTGCTAATTGTTTCTTTAAAGAGCTTTGTAACTGTTCCAAAACTATCACGTCGGTCTAATAAGTAGTCAATGTCAAGACCTTCAGGATCATGAAGAGCTCCATATGCATCTGATATTCCTACAATCTTAGCACCCGCATCGTGCATGAATTTCGCTAGAAAACTACCCGCATTTCCAAAACCTTGAATAACGACACGTGCACCTTCTATTTTGATATCCTTTTTCTTAGCAGCTTCGCGAATACAAATGGTAACGCCTTTCGCGGTGGCGGATTCACGACCATGAGAACCACCTAATACGAGAGGTTTACCAGTAATAAATCCAGGAGAATCAAATTCTCTAATTCGACTATACTCATCCATCATCCAGGCCATAATTTGAGAGTTCGTAAATACATCTGGTGCAGGTATATCTTTTGTTGGACCTACAATTTGACTAATTGCTCTTACATACCCTCGACTCAATCGTTCTAGTTCTCTAAAAGACATCTCACGCGGATCACAAATAATTCCACCTTTACCTCCTCCATAAGGAAGATCTACAATCCCTGCTTTAAGGCTCATCCAAACAGATAGCGCTTTAACTTCTGTTTCTGTCACATCTGGATGGAAGCGAACCCCACCTTTAGTGGGTCCAACAGAATCATTGTGCTGCGCACGATACCCAGTGAATATTTTTATAGAACCATCATCCATTCGAATTGGAATCCGAACTGTCATTAATCTCATTGGTTCCTTTAATAGTTCATAAACTTCGCTCGGATAGCCTAATTTGTCCAGCGCTTCGTGAATGACTGATTGCGTCGACTCTAATACGTTCCGTTTCTTCTTATTTCCTTGTCCATTATCTGTTTCGTTTTTGTCGACCATTGCTTTACCTCCCATTACTGTGCACTTACTCTGCTGTTTTTGTACTTTTTAGGCTAAATGAAGCATAGCCTATTCGATTTTAATTGTTAAAGTTCATATGTTGTTTATAGAATGTTCCATTGCTCTGCTTTCAAAACATAGTATACACGTTTAGGTAAGCTATGAGAAGGCATTCATGCTACATTTATGCAAATTGTTCCATAGTAATGAAAACGCTTACCAAGTAAGGGCGTAGTCATGTCAATTAAAAAGAAGACCTCACAATTTGTGAGGTCTCTCCTTTTACTATTTTTTTAATCCTAATTGAATAAGGTTTTCAATCATCTGTTCATAGGAATATCCAATCTCTTTAGCCGCGTCAGGAAACAAGCTTGTCGGTGTCATACCTGGCAATGTATTTACTTCGAGAAAAACAGGATTCGATCCATCATTCGGCACAATATAGTCTACTCGAGAATACGTCTCACAACCAAGCAGTTCATGTGCCACTATCGACTGCTCTTGGATAAGTGTCGTATAATCAGACGATATACGTGCAGGGACAATATGCTCGCTTCCCCCTTCAGAATACTTCGATTCATAATCATAGTATTCATTTTTCGGAACAATCTCTACGACTGGAAGTGGCTTAACATCACCTTTAGCTCCCATTACGGCAACAGTCACTTCTGTGCCAGAAATAAATTCCTCAAGGATTACAGTATCATCAAATCGAAATGCCTCTTCAATCCCCTGCTGAAGCTCTGCTTCGTTCTTAGCAATTGTTAAGCCTATCGTTGAGCCCTCACTGTTTGGTTTTACAACAACTGGATATCCAAAAGGTAATTCCAAAGAACGGTGGTCATGCGATTTATGAAGAACGAAATCTTGAGCAAGGCGAATGCCTGAATCTCTTAGTACTTTCTTACTTTTTGCTTTGTCCATCGCAACGGCAGATCCAAGTACTCCGGATCCTACATAAGGAATTTGTAGCATATCGAGTAAACCTTGAATTCTACCATCTTCCCCATACTTACCATGAAGACCAATAAAAACAATGTCTACATCAAGTTCCATTACTTCAGCTAAGCGATCTGGATGGAAGTCAATTCCAACTACTTCATGACCGTTATTTTTTAGAGCTCTCATAATTCCTTTTCCGCTAGATAAAGAAACTTCTCTTTCTGCAGAGGTTCCTCCATAAAGTACTCCAACTTTCATTCTTTATACCTCCTGGGCTACATTTATGTATGTCATTATATTCGATAGTTAATCGAGTGGAACTAATCAAAACTTCTCTCATCATACCATGTTTTTCGAACACTATGTTATCCCTAATGACCATCGATAAATAATATTATTGGAAAAAAGTCTTTTACTTTTTGTATACTGGCAGTAATCTTATTTATGAAAGGAAATGCCCTTATGTCTCAAACATTTATGTTTGTCTTCGCTCACCCTGATGATGAGAGCTTTACTTGCGGAGGAACATTATTAGAGTTAGCGAACAAAAAAGATATTAAAACCGTTTTATATAGTGCAACACCTGGTGACGCTGGTAAATGCGGCGAACCAGCTATTTGTCGCCCCGAAGAACTCGCATCCGTTCGACGGAAAGAACTTGAAAAAGCTTCTAAGCTACTTGGCATCGATGAATTATATATCGGTGAATATCAGGACGGGAAGTTAAATTCTTTGCCTCCAAATGTGCTTAAAAATGATGTAATCAACCGATTGAAAGAAGTTAAACCTGACGTTGTCATCACCTTTCCACCCCATGGATTATCAGGGCATCCTGACCACAAAGCGATTCAAGCTGCAACGCTCCAGGCAGTACAAGAAACAAACATTGTGAAGGAATTATACTACACTACCTTCCCACAGTCATTAGCTGATGAAACAGGCCATCCTGCTTTTTCTGACCCTGATGATTCGATTACATTGATGAAATCATTCTCAAGTGACCATATAAATCCCGTAAGAGAAGCTCTTCTTGCGCATCGAACGCAACACCTCTCCGTTGAAAGAGCTTTTCCAACCATATATAATCAAGAGGGTTTCATGAAATACAACAATAAAGAATATTTCATTAAAGCGTGGGAAAACGCCGAATCTTCATCTAAATCCCTGCTCACCTAAAAAAACCTCCTTTGGGAGGTTTTTTCGTGTTCAAGAAAGCAATAACTGAATCATTTCGAATGTTAAGAATCAAATTGGAATGATACAGATAGCCTCCAGAACCTTATTTGAAATAATGATTTAACTGCTCGATTGCAGTTGTCTTCATAATCTGTTTGCCGTATTCCATCACCCGGTAGCTTGTAATTGTGGAAGGATTCCCAAATTCAGCCAGTAAAGCGACTAGAGAATCTAATTCATACTCTGCAAATTCCTCTTCATCAAACTTAAGATAAAAATGGTTTTGATAGGAATAAAGTGTTCCTCCTTGTATACCCACATTGATCAATCTTTTCGAAAGACCAATCACATCTTCAAAAGAACGAAACTCATAGAAAACTTCATCGCTTTCATCAAGGGTCACTTGCATTTCAATATACTCATCGTTGTAGTCCTCTTCAAATTCACTCTCACCGGAACCTTTTGTGACAATGACTACCATTCCCTGAGCAGGAAGTGAAAATACTTCTACAGCGATAGGACCATCGACTTTAAATCCAAGTTCATCATCAGCTTCCATGATCATCTCACGAAAAAGCCTATGAACTTTCGGTACGTCCTGCCAGAGCTCTTCTTTCGTAATTCCACGCTCATTTAAATCGTCATAAGTTAGAAATATTTTTATTTTATCATATGCTAAACGTTCAAGACGCATCTAATTCCCCCCTACCGTCTGTCACCCGCAAATCCTTTATTCATACTATATGTGATAATACAAAGATGGTTCTTGGTTGACGATATTCTTCTAGTTTACACTGTCAAAGGAAGCTTAGACAAGTCATGTCCACTTTCAACTAAGTAGTAAGCTTTTGAATTTTATCTTTGATCCAGGCATCCCATTCTTCTTTATTATTTCCAACTAAAAACGGTTCGTAAGCCTGTCTCTTTTCATCACGTAAATGTCCAATAGCTGAACCACCAACTCCAATGGTTAATTCAGAGAAACGTTGGTTCAATCGATCAATCATACCTAGACACCTTGGTAAATTCGTCATCAACGTGCATGATAGAAACAGAATTTTGGGGTCAGTATCTTCTACGACGATCTCAATATCCTCTTCTGGTATGCTCGATCCGAGGTAAATGACTTCGAACCCTTTCCGTCTAAGATACAGAGTGAAAATTAATAATCCAAGCTCATGGTATTCACCAGTTGAGCAAACAGCCATTACTTTTGGGAGGTACCCATCGACAGGAAGCGTATGGAAAATCATACCGATTCTAGAACGAAGGAAAGCGGTAGTAAAATGCTCATGCGCTATTGTTATTTTGTCATTTTCCCATAGGTCTCCAACCCTCACAAGTAGTTTAGCCAATATATCATGAACAACTTTATCTATACTGAAGACAGAGAAAGCCTGGTTCAACAAATCTTGCGCTTTATTCTCATCAAAAGCTAAAAGGGCTTCAAGGATTTCATCAGCTAAGATTTGAGCCCTATCCTGAACCATATCAGTGCCCATACTATCTGTATCTGATGAATCATTTCCATTCTCAAGCAATTCAACGGCCTGACTAATTGTAAAGCCTTGCGTTGTTTTTTGGACCAGCCATTTTAATATTGACATATGCTCTTCCGAATAAAGACGATGACCAGCTTCATTTCTTATTGGAGAAATAATATTATAACGCCTTTCCCATGCCCTCAAGGTCCCGGGTTGAATACCTAATTTTTTCGAGACCGCTTTAATATTATACTTACCTGCAGACATAGTCATCTTCCCCTCTAATACAGCCATTATCACACCTAGTATAAAGGGTGAATGATGTTTGTGTAAACTTTGTATAAGCGTCGCTTTGTTTTTTTGTATTTATTTCCTTTTTAATATAAAAATATGTGACTCAGCTGGCGCCATCAATCTTAACGGTAAAGTTGTAGTGCCATATCCATTGCTGATTACTACGGTTGTCCCATTAATATTCTTAATTCCACCTTTTTCTCTTATCCCCCATCCAAACAGTCGAATCTGACCTCCATGAGTATGTCCGGATAAAATCAATTGAATCCCACTCTCTTCTGGCCAACCTTGTTTAATGTCCGGGTTATGACTAACCAGGATCTTAAGGTCTTCTGACGCTCCATTAAGCGCTTCCTGAAGTGAAGCGTTTTCTGTTGAAAGGTCATCAATTCCTAATAAACTTATTCCATCATTATTTTTCATTACCGTTTCTGCCTGGTTTTTTAAGATGTGGATTCCGTGATCAACTAGAATTTTTTGTAGCTTTGCAGGATTTTCTTCATAATCGTTATTCCCCCAAACGAAATAACAAGGGGCGAGAGCGCTAAGATTCCTCATGTTTTTAGCAACCTTATCAAAAGATACCCCTTTTTCCATTACGTCTCCACCTATTATTACAATATCAACCTGATCTCTCACCTTTTCTAAAATTTTCTCAGAAACCAATCGATTGTGTAAATCTGAAATGAAAAAAATCCGAAATGATTCAAAGCTTTTTGGTAGTTGTTTAATGTAAAGTTCCTTCGTGTGGACTCGATTTAGATGAGCTTCAACCCACATATAAATTAATAACAGTACACCTGCCAAAAAGATCCCAATGATATAGTTCATGTTTCATTGCTCCTCTGAAAGCGTTTCACTTCTCTTGCAGCCCTTATATTAGCAGACAAACCACCATATATAAATGCCATCACGAGGGAAGCTAGAGATAACCACTTATTATTTTGAAACAATACCCAGTATACGCCAATTAACAAACTAGCTTCAATGCAGAACGTTATAAGGTGAGCTTTGTTTTTGATTCCGAATGCAAGAAAGCTCTCTACATGCTCCCTGATTACTCTTGCCACGACTAAAAATCCAAATAAAAAACAAATCGCCCCAAAACCATAGCGCGCACTGTTTAACATTAAATCAGTGAAGGTCATACTTTTTAAATTCAAGTTACTTTCAGCTAAATACAGTAAACAAAATATTGTCATAACCCTTATCAAGAGAAGCGGCATAGTAAAACCCCCCACTCTAACGTATGTAAGAGTAGGAGGCTTTATGGGTACTAATCTCTCATACTTCTTTAATATCGAGTACTTTAAATCCATTCTGTTCAAGTTTTGCAATAAATTGATCGATATTTTCTTTTTTCTCGATCTTCATTACAATCCTTCGTACATTTTGGTTTGACTCGTCAAAAGTAGAGAGGGAAATAATATTTTCATGAAAACTCTTTGCTATTTTAGCTAGTCTTGCAATTCTTCCCTCTGTTTCAGAAGATGCAAAGGCAATTCGAATTCCAGGCTTTCTCATACCAAAAGCACTTTGGAATTGATCAAGTATATCTGATCTAGTAATGATTCCAATGAAATCTTCCTTTTGATCAACCACGGCTACAAGTGGTGCATTTTTTGCTAAAAGGAGCGTATTCTCAAACACTTCCTCTTGATCAACCGTAACATTTTTTTGGAAAGCAATATCCCCTGCATTGGTTTCCTTAAGAAACATTTCTTTATCTGTTGCATCACTTTTGAAAAACGCTTTGTAAATGCGATTAAAAGTAACGATACCAACATATTTCGTTCCCTGGATAACGGGGACACCATCAATTTCACGTTCCTTCAATAATTTCAGGGTTTCATCCAACTTTGTGTCATGATTCACATAAACAGTTTCTCTAATTGGTTTCATTGCACTACGTACATACACTGCTATCACCTCTTTGTAAGATCATTACTCTTAATTAATACCACATTTCAAAGATAATATCCTTCTAATTGAGAAATTCATGTGATATTGAGGCGATTTCTTCCGTAAATTGGGCTTTTTAATCGCTTGAAGATTCAGTCTTTTTGAGGTAAGATTAAAGCATAACCAGACCAATTGGGACGGAAACAATAAAACGGAGATGATGGATCTATGATAAACAAACTTAAAACCAAATCATTGTTACGTAATGAAGATTTGGATTTCAACCGTCGTTTAGGTATGCCCGTAGAAGTTTTCTGCCCAAAACTTAAAGATACTGTTGCCTTCGGTAAAATTGAAATGTTTGCAGAAGATGCGCTTTCTATTAACGGAAATCATTTCCAAATTGAACAATATTTATTTTTCGGTTGTCCTGAACAAAGATAAAGTTCACTTGTAATAAAGGTTAATTCCATGTTGATCTTTCAAATACTTAAAAACAGCATGACGATTTTGCCACTGTAATTGTCCTTCAAACAGTTCATCACTTCGGTCTAATATCTCCAATCTTAAAGATTCAAATTCTTCCTCGGCCTTTTTGCATTTTTTTGCAATCTTTCTTAATTGAAAATATGCTACTATACTCAAACTAACCATCAACATAAAAAATGGCATCAATGACGGGGAGAACCCATTTACAAATAAAGATGAGTTCTTTTCTAGCTCGTACCAGAATAGGCCGCCTATACCTAAAAGTAAACATGAAAGAACATACCCATAAAATTGAGATTTTCCATTAAACTGTATTTCAGCATTTTTTCTTTCCACTAACTCTTCTAACAAGACGTTTGTCATTTTAGATTGTGGCTGTGGAAGATTCCATTGTTTGAACGCATCCACTCTAGTCCCCCCTTTTATAGAAACTAGTTTATGCAACATATACGCCAGATAATACAGGGGGGGCATTGAATAAGGAAAACATATTAAGAAAAATAAGAATATAAAAGAAATATGGCAACCATGCTTATAAATAGCAGCGCGAGCACTCGGATTAGCGCAAGAGATGGAAGTTCATTCTCTTCACTACCTTTGCTTCGTGACTGCTTTTTTTGTTTTTCCTTTTTCCGATGGAATTCCTTCCTAGAGGGTAGCGGACGATCGTTTTTCATAAGACTCACCTTTCATGATGTAGTTACTCACAGACGTGTTTTCCTTTTTATCAAACAACCCATAATAAAATCAATAAAAAAATGAGCTGACATCGTGACAAGAACATTACCTGTCACCTCATATAAAATACCTAGCAAAAAACTGATTCCTACAACAGATGTGAATAATACTGGCTTAGCAAGATACCTAACATGTATCATTGCAAATAATACACTTGAAAGTATTAGTCCGAAGTGTGTTTGAATGACTCCTCGAAACATCAGTTCCTCACTAAAAGATATAAGAAATGACAAAAAGAAAATATGATGCACAGAAAGCTTGGAAAATATCCGTTCGTTAATCCCTCCATCATCTAATTTCTCATCCGGAAGAGATTTCATCAAAAGAAGATCAGCTAGAACAACGAGTAAGCCTGCACCACCTCCTAGGTAGACTATGTCACTCCAATTAAATTCTACAATTTTAGGAAGAAACCATACCTCCCCAAATAGAAAAGCTCCCAGTACAAAGGCTAGAATAAGCATGATCGCCTGTGTTAAGTAAACATTTAATACCAGCTCACGATCAGTTAATTGTTTTACTATTTCAGCCTGTCGGTTTCTCACTGGTATCCTCCCCGCACACTGTCAGCATCCGTTTCAGTTCAGCATCCCAGTCAAATTCTTCTTGTGGTGAGGAATCACTGTGATCATGACTAGCCGCATAATCTTCAAGGTTTAAACCACAATAATCACAACATGGGTTAATAATATGATTCGTTTCACCGAACCTAGCTAATAAACCTTTTCTTCGACAATGCTCTTCTTCTAACCAGCTTTTGAATCCAAACCACTTAACAAGTTTTTCTTTACGCCGGATTTCTGTTTCATCTATTATTTTCATTAAAGTAGAATCGACCTCAAAAGAGCGAATAACTTTATCCTCTATCACTCCTTCAACTTCTAGACGGTGGAACAAATAACGCCACGCCGTTTCATTCAACCCAAACTTCGCGCCTTCATTTTCTATTTGGCTACTTGAATATGTTTCACCTGACCGGCTAGATAAGTCTCTCATAACTTCTTTAATTTGCACCTCTTTAGGCAGTTCTCCATCAATAAATGAAAGGGGTAGAAATTCATCTTCTTCTGTATACAAGTGAATAGCTATCGCTTGATTTTGATCCCTTCCCGCTCGACCAATTTCTTGCAAATAGCTTTCGATTGTAGCTGGGGGATGAAAATGAATCACAAATCGAATGTTGCTCTTGTTAATGCCCATTCCAAAAGCATTTGTCGAGCAAACAATGGATAGCTCATCATTTAGAAACTGCTGCTGTATTAATAACCGATCTTCCTGCTCCATTCCTGCGTGATAAGATGCTACGGTTTTCACGTCATCATTTAATTCTTTTGCAATTCTATCTGCCCAGTTCCTGCTTGAGAAATAGATGATTCCAGGCCCTTCTAACTCATTAGCATACCGCTTTAACGCTTGGATTTTCGTTTCAAGTGAAGGCAATTTATCTAGCTTAATAGCAATGTTAGGTCGATCGACGCTGTGTATATGAATAGCGGGTATCTTCATGTGCAATTGATCCATAACATCATTCCGCACTTCATCTGTAGCTGTAGCTGTTAACGCAAGAACCGGAGGTTTACCAAGCTTGTCTCTAATCACACCAAGTTTTAAATAGTCTGTTCGAAAATCATGGCCCCATTGAGAAATACAATGTGCTTCATCCACGACCATTAACCCTAAATCCAATTGAGTTAAAGCATCTTGCACAAACTTATTTTGAAGAATTTCTGGTGATACGTAAATAAAGGTGTAACGCGATAAGTTTTTTAGAATCGAGATTCGTTTCTCAAAGGGAAGAAAACCATTTAACGCAACGACTCGCTTTTCTCCTTGTGCTTTTAATTGCTGTACTTGATCTTCCATTAACGATATGAGAGGCGAAACAATAAGAATATGTGCCAGGCCTGCATATGCTGGAAGTTGATAACATAGCGATTTACCTGCACCTGTAGGAAGCATTGCAAAAACGTCTTTTCCTTCTAGCACATCCAAAATGATTTCCTGCTGTCCTTGACGAAATTCGCGGTATCCAAAATGCTTGTATAACAAGTCTGTTAAAGCCATTAAATCCCTTCCTTACAAAGTGTTAATCGGATTTCAAAGTATGAATAATTATCATCTAAATACTGTTTGATTGTTTTTAAACGCTGACTGTTTAATTTCTCGCTCGCTAATCGTATTTCCCTCTGTGCATCTTGAGATACAAAAGGATCAATTGAGAAGCCAGGTACATTTATTGCAATTTCTACGAGGTGATCCTCGATCGTGCTTCTCTTTAATCGACGCCTTTGAGCTATTTGTTCTAGTGACACTCCCGATTGAAGAATGGTATACGTCTGCCTCGTTGAAGACGTCAACGGCCACTCGCCCTCATACCCTTTCGCCACTGTTCCCAATATAGGGAATTTAAGAGGATTATTTTGAATATACGTAAGAAAAGCATGAATTACATTCTGAAATTGTACTGTAGCTTCTTCCACACTAATCTTGTTCGATGTACTCATTTGAGCAAAAGTAAGTCCTGTCCTTCCTTTACCACTTAGCCGATTGACAAATAATGCCGCATTATGTGATGGGAGGTGGAGTAAAATAGCTGAGATTTCTTTGTACAAATCATTTGCTAAAATGGCTCGCTGTTCTTTCACGCTTGGAAAGTGAAGCCTGACCCAGTTTTGAATATTCTCTTCTTTGCTTATAGGATAAAAATTCATGTTTCCATGGATTGAATAAGATAGCGTTTGAACGTATAAACTAAGCCGCTGCCAGAATAAATCACTAATAGAATGATACTTCCATCCTTCTAAGTATGTGGGAATAGGATTATCCACCAGGAAAGCGCCCAATTTTTCTTTGCCTTTTAATGTGACCTTAAACCCATCATGTTGGTTAGGCTCAATCAATTTAACTTTTTGAAGCTTAGCGGAATGATCTACGAGTTGAGATCGTTTGATTTGATTCAAAACACCAAAAAAATTTGAAACGTTAAATAGTTTTGCATCCTGAATCGTTTGTGAAGATTTTTTCCCAGTAAGGAGATGGAAAACGGCTGATAGTGAACGCTCTCCTCTAAAACGGTCAAAAATATATAATAGCACACCATCTAAATATTGCATGTATCAATCACCCAATTCCTTCTTCTTTATATTGTATCAAATTTTTTCATCTGTTTACTTATTTTAAAACCGGGTAACATTCAATTAGGCGGTAATAAAAGGATTAAACTATTGAAAAGTCAAGGCGCGACCTTTACAATAAGGTTATTAAATACTTTCATTTACGCATAAAATGACGATGAAAGGCATATAGAAGTATTGAATAGGAGGTTAAATCATGGCTAAGTATACTATTGTAGATAAAGACACATGTATTGCTTGTGGTGCCTGCGGCGCCGCTGCACCTGATATTTATGATTACGACGACGAAGGTATCGCATTTGTAACCCTCGATGACAACGAAGGTATCGTTGAAATTCCAGATGTACTTCATGAAGATATGATGGATGCGTTTGAAGGCTGTCCTACTGATTCTATTAAGATTGCTGATGAGTCATTTGACGGAGACGCTACAAAATTCGAATAATAAAGAATGGAATCCCCGGTTTAAATACCGGGGATTTTTTATTTTCGCATCTTTTTCACTAAAAAATGTTCCTAATGAAATTGACACTTTAGTGCTTTCATGATAAAAAGTAAGTTATTAAGTTTTCTAAAAAATGAGAAGAGAGAGACAAAGGGAGTGGAGAAGTTGGCTTACGTTTTAGTAACTGATGGTATTAAGGAAGATGGCTTACAGCCGCTTTTAAATGAAAGCACGATAACATGTGACATTGGATCATTAAATGACTTCACTGATCGTCTGGATCGGTATGAAGCCCTGCTTGTAAGAAGCGCGACAAAAGTAACAGCAGAAGTGCTCGATCTAATGCCTTCGCTTAAGATTGTTGCAAGAGCAGGTGTCGGTGTTGATAACATCGATATTGATGCCGCAACGAAACGAGGCGTCATTGTAGTTAATGCACCTGATGGCAATACTATCTCAACAACAGAACATACTTTTGCTATGATGGCTTCACTCGTTCGAAATATACCTCAGGGAACATCGTCATTGAAAAATGGACAATGGATGAGAAAACAGTATGTCGGAACAGAGTTAAGTGGAAAAACCCTTGGTATTGTAGGAATGGGACGTATCGGTACAGAGCTTTCTAGACGCTCTAGAGCGTTTGGTATGGATGTCGTCGTATTTGATCCATTCCTAACAAATGATCGAGCGGAAAAACTCGATGTAGAGTCCGTTGATTTGGATCAGCTGCTTCAAACGGCAGATATTATCACTGTTCATACTCCTTTAACTGATAAAACACGTGGACTCTTAAATAAAGAAACGCTAGCAAAAACTAAAAAAGGTGTTTTCTTAATTAACTGTGCTCGTGGAGGAATTATTGATGAAGAATCACTCATTCCTTACCTCGAATCAGGTCACATTGGCGGCGTAGCACTTGATGTGTTTGTGGCAGAACCACCAGAGGCTGACCACCCTCTCTTAAGCTTTGATCAAGTTATTGCAACTCCACACCTTGGGGCTTCTACAAAAGAAGCTCAACTTAATGTTGCTGCACAGGTAGCAGACGAAGTACTACACTTCCTGAAAGAGAAACCAATTCGAAATGCGATCAACCTCCCAGGTTTTTCAAAAGAAGAATACGAAAAAATCAAACCATATTACGAACTAACTCGTAAGATGGGAAGTATACTCTCACAATGTATGAAATCAGCAGTAAATCTCGTAGAAGTCACTTATGCCGGAAAGCTAACTGAATTAGATACAGCAATCTTGACAAGGAATTTAATGGCTTCCTTCCTTAAATCAAGACTGGACACTACCGTTAATGAAGTAAACGCCCCTTCTATCGCAAGAGAAAGAGGGATCACTTACGGTGAGAAACATAGTTCTGAAACACAGGGATACTCAAATCTTATTTCTGTAACAGTAAAAGGGGATAAAGAGGCCTTCTCACTTCAAGGAACATATATTAAAGAATATGGAGATCGCATTACTCAGTTAAATGGATTTGATATTGACTTCCATCCTCAAGGTCACCTGCTCTATATTCAGCACAATGACCGTCCTGGTGTCATTGGAAACGTAGGAAAGGTTCTAGGGGAACATAAGATTAACATCGCCACCATGCAAGTTGGAAGAAAGACAGCAGGTGGGGAAGCGATTATGATGTTATCTTTTGATAATGCATTACCAAAAAATATTGAAGAAACTCTCGAAGAAGTGCAAGATATCGTAAAAGTAGAACAAATCGGCGGCGTTTAATTCATCTAAAAAGGAACGGGAGCAATTAGCTCCCGTTCCTTTTTTTGTTGCATTTTTATCCCTCTGATTTGTGCGCCCATTTGAGCAACAACTTATCTTCACTCACCTATATTTATAACGATATCGACTTCCGCTCTCCTTTTTCGAACGTCATTAATTTAGAATATCCAACTGATTTAGCAAGCTCAACTGCCTTATCATAGTCTGCACCAACGTCTCCCGGAACGTGCGCATCTGATGAGAGGACAATTGGAATATCTTTTTCGTAACACATTTTAAGAAGTTCAGGATCAGGATACAATTCTCCTACTGGCTTACGCAACCCCGCTGTACTAATTTCCACGCATGTTTTGGAATGAGATAAAGCATTTGTCGCTCGGTCATATTGTTCAAGTAGAAAATCACGGCTTTCAGGTTTGTATTTAAATATCTTTACAAGGTCGAGATGACCTACGATATCAAACAAATTTGATTCTGCCAGTGTGACAACTTGATCAAAATATTTGCGGTAAACCGTATTAATATCACGTTCATCCCAAAGATGACGATATTCTGCTAGATCAATCCCAAAGTCTTCAACCCAATGAATGGATCCAATGACATAATCAAATCGATAGCTAGAAATAAAATCTTTCATTTCTTGATGTTTACCTGGGGTATAATCCATTTCAATGGACATCTTAACGTCCATCCCCTGTTTTTCCGCTTCCTGAAAAAGACGAACGTAATCATCCATGTTGTACCATCTTCTTTCGTTAACCCACGGATTGCTTAAAATATTTTCTGTTTCATAAAAATGATAAGCATGTTCGGAAATCCCAAAATGGCTTACATTTTTGCGCTTTGCTTCTTCAACAAACTGAGATAAATAATCAAGAGTTAATGTACCTTTTTCTAAGTGATTGTGATAGTCAGTATACATAGCTTCAGCTCCTTTTATCGAACTAGTTTGACTCTTCCACTTGTTATTGTAACGCATTAACGGGAAACAAGGATACCTATTCGTTACTCTTTTTCTTCGGTATAAAATGTCACAAATCAAAACAAAGAGCTTCCGGTTAATTCGGAAACTCTTTGAGTATATCGACGGAGTGCCTGTCACTCTTTCCCTTTATCAGGTATATAGAAAGAAAACGTTGTTCCTTCTCCGCTCTTGCTGTGAACGGAAATGTGGCCATGGTGAGATTCCACAATGTTACGAGCAATGGCAAGCCCTAGACCCGTACCTGACCTTCCTCTTGTACGAGCTTTGTCGGCTTTGTAGAAACGCTCAAACACGAATGGAAGATCATCTTCAGGAATGCCAGAACCAGTATCTTTCACATCGAACTGAACGCCTTTCTCAAGGGAAGTAATTAATAATCTTACTTCCCCTCCTCCTGGTGTATGTCTCACAGCGTTGTCTATTAAATTCGTTAATACCTGTTCAATTCTATCAGGATCAATCTTTAACATTCTTTCATCATTTGAAACATGGAAATTTAATTCCACTTGTCGATCTCGAGCAAGTCCGGAAAATTTCCTTACTATTCTTTGTCCAAAATCTTGCATATGAATACTGCTATAATGCAATTCGTTGTGACCGGCTTCCATTCTAGCTAAATCGAGCAGTTCATTCACTAGCCTTCCCATCCGCAAGGATTCATCGTAAATGATTTGAGCGACCTCTTTCTTTTCCTCGTCACTACTTGCGATATCATCTACGATCGCTTCACTATATCCTTGGAGCATCGCAATTGGGGTTCTAAGCTCATGAGACACATTCGCGATAAAATCCTTCCTAAGCTTATCCAAACGACGTTCTTCTGTCATATCCCTAAAGACAGCAACCGCTCCCCGAATAGCAGATTGGTTATAAAGTGGCGTCATTACAACAACCCAGCTCCGCCCCTGTAGTTCAACTTCTGTTAACTGTTCCCGCTCAAGTGTTACAACAAGACTAAACAATTCATTGATATCCTCAGGTACTTCATTACCAGGCTTTTCTTCCATTCCCTGCTCGTAATACCAGGCTTTCAAAAAACGTTCAGCAGGGGGATTCGTGCTTAATATGGCACCAGTTTTATCAAAGGTAATAACGCCATCCGCCATACTGCTTAAAATACTAGAAAGCTGTTCCTTCTCTTGATTCAACGCTGTAACATAGTTATTGAGTTGGCGCCCCATACGGTTAAACGCAACAGAAAGTTCGCCAATTTCATCGTGGGTCACCATCGGAACTTTTGTATCGAACTTCCCTTTTGCAACCTCTGTAGCTGCTTCTCTCATTTTCAGAAGTGGAGCGGTAATACGAGTAGATAAGAAGAAGGCAAAGATTGTCGTTAAAACAATGGCAATCCCGGCAGCTATGTAAATTAAATTTCTAGCCTGACTCGTTGTCTTTGCTATAACGTCAAGGGATTGGTAAAGAAATACCTCTCCGTTATCTTCTCCATCAAGTTCCATGGGCACACCGACGATTAGAAGTTCATTATGCGATGCGGCCGCTTCATCTGTAACGAAATCTCCCTTTTTAACAACCGTTTCCCGATCAGTAAATACCCCTTTTAAGATAGGGTCTTTTTTAAACACATCCAATGACAGCTCTGGTAACCCATGGGCATTGGGCGAATACCTACTATCCCCCTGGCTGTCATTTTCAACGATCATAACCCTAGTAGGATAAAAATCTGTGATTTCCCAGGCTGTGTCAAGCGCCTGCTCTCGATCATCATATCGTTCAATAACAGAAGCCACTTTATTAGCGAGTCGCTCCATTTGCTCTGCTTCTTTTTCAACATGAAAGTCTTCAAAAAATTGAAGCAATAGAATTGTTAAGATGGATAGCACAAATGCTACAAGTAAGATGATTGTAAGCCACAGCTTACCAACAACGCTTCTCCAAATCATTATTCTTTAACTGCCTCGAATTTATAACCCACTCCCCATACTGTTGAAATCATTGCAGCAGCATTTGGTGATACTTTATTTAGCTTCTCTCTTAGTCTCTTCACGTGCGTATCAACTGTTCGGAGATCTCCAAAAAATTCATAATTCCAGACATCTTTTAACAGCTCTTCTCTCGAAAACACTTTATCTGGAGCTTTTGCAAGATAATACAATAGCTCATATTCTTTCGGTGTTAAATTAATAATTTGTTCCTCCGCTAACACCCTATGAGCGTCATGATCGATTGTTAAATACGGAAATACAATTACGTTTTTAGTTGTGGTTTCGGTTTGTAAAAATTTCGTCGTCGATGATCTTCTTAAAAGTGCTTTAACGCGAAGAACGACTTCTCTTGGACTAAATGGTTTTGTAATATAGTCATCAGCCCCTACTTCAAACCCCTGTACGCGATTAGCCTCTTCCCCTTTTGCTGTAAGCATGATCACAGGAGTGGCTTTTTGTTCACGCATTTGCTGACAAACTTCTGTACCATCCATTCCCGGAAGCATTAAATCAAGTAAAATAAGATCGAAATCATCCTCAATTGCCATTTCCAGGGCTTGTTCTCCATTTTCAGCTTCTTCTATTTCATAATTCTCTCTCTCAAGATACATGCGCAATAGCTTTCTAATACGCTCTTCATCATCTACTACTAATATTCGTGCATCTTTTTCCAAGAAGATTCCCTCCTACATGAGCTCATGTGTTCTATTCTACCATGCCTATAGCAATCCAGACCAGTGATGAGAAACCGCATTCACCTCTCACCTTATAAGAAAACCTTCACAAATCGTGAAGGTTTTCGAAGTTATGCATAAGAATGAAGTCCAGAAATAACAAGGTTGACGACAACAAGGTTGAGCATAATGATGACAAAACCTACTACAGCAAGCCAGGCTGATTTCTCACCTTGCCATCCTCTTGAAAGACGAAGGTGAAGATATGCAGCATAAAAAAGGAATGTAACAAGAGCCCAAACCTCTTTTGGATCCCAACCCCAGAAGCGTGTCCAAGCAGCCTGCGCCCAGATCATGGCGAAAATAAGTGCTCCTAATGTAAACACTGGGAAACCAATCGCTACTGCACGGTACTGTATTTCATCTACCAATTCTTCATTCACATTTTTAAGTGCTGGTTGAATGGCAGCTCCAATTCGTTTCCTTAAAATTAATCGGACCAGACCATACAAGATCAGACCACCAAATATCGACCAGATTAACGTATTTAACTTATGTGCAGCTTTTTCCCCTTTCATCCATCCGGGTGCTTCAAAAAGAGGTCCAAATTCGTTTCCACTAACATATTGACCGTCTGTCGGCCCTGCTATGGCTGGCAATGTATAATCCACTGTTATCTGCTGCTCATTTTGATCAACAAATTGATAAGTAGAAGAATACCCAGCAGCTTCAAATCCAAGTGATAGGACAACAAATGCAATCGTGCTAATGAGAGAGTACATGACAAACTCAAGCCAGAAAGTTGATTTGCTCGCTTTAGATTGATTGACTGTTTTAACTAGATAAACAAGTCCTGCTGCAAAGCTAATGGATAGAATCCCCTCACCAAGAGCAGCTGTTGTAACATGAATTTTGAGCCAGTTACTTTGTAAAGCTGGAATAAGTGGCTGAATATCTGATGGGAATACACTTGCATAAGCAATCACAATAATTGCAACAGGCATTGCAAATACTCCGATAACATTGCTCTTATATATCAGATAAATGATTAAGAAAGCGAATACCATCGCCATCCCAAAGAATGTTGTAAATTCAAACAAGTTACTAACTGGTGCATGCCCTGCAGCAATCCACCTTGTAATAAAATAGCTCAGCTGAAAAAGAAATCCCACTGTGGAAAGAGCAAATCCCCACATTCCCCATTTTTTTGAATGGGTCACTTCATCCGACTTTCTCCACTTCTTACCAAACAAAGAAATAGCGAATACAATACTTGCTGCAAAGTAGATAAAGAAAGCAACATAAAGCAAGTTACTGCTTAATTGAGCCATCTTATCTTGCCTCCTTTCGTGCTAAACATCTATTTCTTTTCTTCCGACTGATCAAGTGGCATATCCAGACCAGTCTCTTTTGTAATGCTTTCTAGCTCTCGTTTCAAACCATACCAGTTTTTATTCGTGTGACAGGATAACCACATTTCGTCATTCCCTTTTCGAATCCAAATTCTTCGATGGTTCCAATACATCCCTTGAATAACACCAATCATGAAGATTGCGCCGCCGATCGCTAAAATCCATAATGTATTGTCTTTCCTTACGACTAAACCGGAAACATTTTTTGTATCTACATTTTGAAACGACATTTTGTAATCATTTTCTCCAAGAGGCTCTAAGTTCTGCTTAATCGCAACAAAAGCTACTTCTCCGTCAGGATGTTCTGGAGAAACCATATTAAGTATAAATGCAGGATTATTCGGAACTTTAGATTTAGTTGTTGGCTCACCCTTGTCATTAAATTCAAAATCTGGGAAGTAGTCCATTACTTCAACGCTGTAGCCGTTTTCAAGGTTGTATTCTTTCTCAGGATTATAAAGATCAATAGTAAGGTCACCTATAGACTCTCCGGACTCTTTATTGTCCATAGTAAATGACATCTTCTGAAGTTCATTCAATTTATAATCTACCTGGTAAATGGCATACCCTTCAAACTTAAGCGGTTTATTAACTTGAATCGGATGTTCTTTCACTTTCTCAAGTTCTGGATCCGTCCCAGCTACTCTTTCACCAACCTGCTTGTATAAAATAGCATCCGTTTGATAGTTCT
Organism: Anaerobacillus sp. 63XJN7_5_ISO-PGPR-S23-430; assembly: GCF_056173695.1. Lineage (NCBI taxonomy): Bacteria > Bacillati > Bacillota > Bacilli > Caryophanales > Bacillaceae > Anaerobacillus > Anaerobacillus sp. 63XJN7_5_ISO-PGPR-S23-430. The sequence goes on from NZ_CM149686.1 coordinate 2,509,301, forward strand.
TTGCCACGACTGCTTGTCCAGACTCTTCAATCGCATCTTTAAATTTCTCATCTTCATTATCATAAGTTTCTAGAATAAAGCCATCACTTTTTAAATAATAGGCTTCTTCCGTCCCTTTGATCTTCTCTGTTTCACCTTCTCTTAACCAGAGCACCTCATCAACATACATTCCAGGGAAAAAGCGGAGCATTCCGCCGATGAGGAAGAGAATGAGTCCGATATGATTTACGTAAGGTCCCCATCTGGAGAAGCGATTTTTCTCAGCAAATAAATGACCATTTTCTTCTTTAACATTGTACCTTTTATTTTCTAATGCTTGTTTAATGCCGTTTAAGTCAGGCGAATCATGGCTGAATTCCGTCTTGCCAAAATACTTCTGGCGCTTCATGAAACTTTCATGGCGAATGACTCGCTGCTTCTTTAATGAGCGATAAAGCGGGACAAACCGATCGAGACTGGCTACAATGAGCGAAAGTCCCAATGCGGCAATTAATAACATATACCACCATGAGCCGTATAAGTTATGAAAACCCAGGTCATAATACAATTGACCAAGTACGCCGTATTGTTCCTTGTAATAAACTGTCGGGTCTGACAGCGGTGGTATGTACATTTCTTGAGGGAAAATAGTGCCTATCGCTGAAGCTACTAGCAACAAGACGATGATCCAGATTCCGACCTTAACAGATGAGAAGAAATTCCAGATCTTATCGATGATCGTCGTTTTGTACGTTTGAGACCTCCGTGCACTTCCCTCGTATCTCATATTAAGCAGTTTCTTAGATTCTAAATCTCCTTGAAGCGGTTTACCACATACTTCGCATATCTCAGTTCCATAAGGGTTCACATGTCCGCATTCACAGGTGATGTTATTGTTGCTCATTGGAACACCCCATTACGGTTGGATTTGCTTCATATAGCTATCAATTACTTCCTCTGAAAGGCTGGCTTCCGTTTTTTGAACGACCTTGCCATTCTTGTCAATTAAAAAGGTTACTGGAATTGGCCCAACTCCATAGTGATTAGTTACATCATTGCTTTTATCAAGCAACACCGGAAAACTAAGGTTATACCGATCAGCAAAGCTTTCGGCAGTCAATTTAGGTTCCGAAACATTTACTGCAAGTATTTCGACGCCTTTTTCTTTGTATTCTTTATACTTCTTGTCCATCGCTGGCATCTCATCTTTACAAGGCTCGCAATAGGTTGCCCAAAAATTCAGAAAGACGCCTTTCCCTCTGTAGTCCTCAAGCTCTACTTCATTTCCGTCTAAATCCGTTAAAATAAAGTTTGGCGCTTGATCTCCGGCCTGTACGATTCCGCTTTCATTTGCAAAAAAGTTTGTATAGAACGTATAGCCGACTGCTATAAAGACGATAGTCAATATAACAGTCCGCACGATCAGCCGGTTTTTCTTTTTCATTCAACCAACTCCAATCAAACAAAGCAATACTACTCTCACTATAACGTGTCGATAAGGGGTCACCTTATCGTTTTTTTGAATTTTGTGTGACAGCTTGGTTACGAAGCTGCTTCACTTCGTAAGGTTTTAGCTCACGATAATCTCCAGGATTCATTCCAGTCAACTCAAGAAAACCATATCGTTCTCTCTTTAACTTTTGCACAGGGTAACCTAATGTTTCGAACATACGGCGTACCTGGCGATTCTTACCTTCATGAATGGTCAATTCTACAATTGATTTTCCTTTTTGTTTATCAACGGATAGAATTCTAGCTCGTGCTTTCGAAGTCTTTCCGTCTTCTAGCTGCACACCTCGCTCAAGCTTTTGAATGGTCTCTTTATTCATTAAGCCTTTCACTTTAGCAACGTACACTTTGTCTACATGATAGCTTGGGTGCATCAGCTTATTCGCAAAATCACCATCATTCGTTAAGAGCAAAACACCTGACGTATCGTAATCAAGTCGTCCAACAGGAAAAACCCGTTCTTCGATTTCATGGAAATAATCGGTGACGGCCTTTCTTCCTTTATCATCTTCTACTGTTGAAATGACGCCTGTTGGTTTATAAAACAAAAAATAAACCGGCTCTTCACGTTCTACCGGAATCCCGTTTACTTCAATTTTACAGCGCTCAGACACCTTTGTACCGAGTTCAGTTACGACTTTGCCGTTAACTTTCACTCTACCTTCTTCAATCAATGTTTCTGCTTTTCGTCTGGACGTTACTCCAGCTTGAGCAATTACTTTTTGCAAACGTTCCATCAAATTCACCTCACTAAAACATCATACTCTTGTCACAGTCAAACCTCAAGCACAGATTCATTCTATCATTTATTATGCTCAAACAGGAATGTTCCAAACATTCCGTTACAATAAAAAAAGCCATCGAATAAGATGGCTTCTATCCAAATACGAGAGTGACAAATATAATCGCTGCTGCCATCCCGACTAAATCTGCTAACAATCCAACTTTAAGAGCATTTCCCATTCGTTTGATGCCAATCGCCCCAAAGTAAACCGTAATGACATAAAGCGTCGTATCTGTACTTCCTTGCATGGTAGAGGCTAGCCTCCCAATAAAGGAATCTGGCCCATATGTGCTAATAATATCCGTTGTCATCGCAAGCGCACCGGTACCAGAAATCGGGCGAATGAGAGCCAAAGGAACGATTTCTGTAGGTACCCCAATCGCTTCTAGTGGTACTCTTAATAATCCACTAAGAAAGGCCATTGCACCAGATGCTCGAAAAACAGAAATCGCTACCATCATGCCTACCAAATAAGGAACGATCGAAACTGCAATAGAAAGCCCTTCTTTACCTCCTTCTACAAAGGTTTCATAAGTTGGTACTCTTTTCCACGTTCCGTACGCAAGAATAAACCCGATCAATAAAGGGATAATCCAGATCGATGCATTCACAGAGATCCTCCCCTTTTGCTTCTTCGATAGAAAAAGCGATCAATGAGGATAGCTCCAATTGTAGAACATGCTGTAGCAGCAATTGTTGTACCAACAATTTCCGTTGGTGAAACTGATCCATATTTCATCCGAATAGCTATAACACTAGTTGGGATGAGAGTTAAACTTGATGTATTGAGCGCTAGGAGGGTAATCATTGACCTTGTTGCATTATCTTTCATATCATTGAGCTTTTTTAACTCTTCCATTGCCTTTATCCCCATTGGCGTAGCTGCATTTCCAAGGCCGAACATATTCGCCATCATGTTCGAGAGAATATATCCCATTGCAGGATGATCAGGGGGAACTTCCGGAAACAGCTTCCGAGCTATCGGTTTAAATCCTCTTCCCAAAAGGTCTAACAGTCCTGCTTTCTGAGCAATCTTCATCAATCCAAGCCAGAAAATAAGAACACTTAACAACCCTATACAAACAGCTATCGCTTCTTCAGCCCCAGTAAATATTGCTTTATTGACCTCTTCCATCGTTCCATTAATTAGAGCAAATAGAATACCAATGAGAAATAAGCCAGCCCAGATGAGATTAACCATTCGGCTCACGTCCGATATCTAATGAAAATAACCCTTTAAAAAATCCCCATAATCCTTTTTCCTTTTTTTCAACGGAGTCAAAAGTAATTGGTGCTTTCACAATTGTCTTGTTATTTAGTTTTACAACATACATTCCAACAGGATCATCTGTTGACCCCATTTCATCCCACTTACTTTCATCTGGAGGTTCTACAAGTTGGATGGTGGAATCAATTTGATCTCTTTCTTCTGAGGTTAAAGGATAGGAAAGATCTCGATTCAATCTCACATTGCCTTTGTAAGGTTCATCCTTCACATCTTTAATAATCCCTTTAGGCTCAAGTAGAGTCAGCTCATAGTTACTATAACCCCAATTAAACATCGAAATATGATCATTCCAATCATCAGGCGCATCTAAGGTAACAGCAATAAGAGTCATACCATCACGTTCAGCAGTAGAAACGAGTGTACGCTTAGCTCGCTTTGTGTATCCCGTTTTCCCACCAGTGGAATCAGAGTATAAACTAGTTAACAGCTTATTTTTATTACGCCATACATAATCCCAATCCTCTGTCGCATTGGGTGCCTTATGTACTTTAGTACTTGAAATAATACGGTAAGTGTCATTATCCATGGCGTACTGTGTTAGGATAGCCATGTCATAAGCTGTCGATAGATGATTCTCATGATCATCAAGTCCATGAGGATTCATAAATATTGTGTGCGACATCCCAATTTCTTCTGCTTTCTGGTTCATCAATGTAACAAAGCCTTCTAAACTGCCTCCAACTTCTTCAGCAATTGCCACAGCAGCATCATTACCAGAACGAAGCATTAAACCGTATACCAAATTTTCAAGTTTTATTTTCTCTCCTTCTTTTAAATAGAGAGAGGAACCTTCTGTCCCAGCAGCGTTTCCACTGATTTTTACTGTTTCATTCATCTTACCTGACTCAATCGCAATGATCGCAGTCATAATTTTTGTGATACTCGCTATTCGTCTTTGTGTATAGGCATCTTTTTCGTAAAGAACTCTTCCTGTTTCTTGTTCAATTAGTATGGCACTTCTCGCTGAGACGCCTACTCCCTCTGCTACTACACCTCTTGGAATCATGAGAAACAACAGAGCAGCAATTAAAATAAAGACGCCAATTTTTGTCTTAAGCGATTTCATCATGACAGCCACGTCCCTTAAGCTCTATATTTGTACAAGTCTATGAGCAAGAGACGCAGTATATGTCTTTCATTCCTTTTCGGCATTCGGAAACATCACGGGATAATTGGTCGACTCTTTTAACGCTTTCTCTTCAGCGGGAATACGAACTCTCAGAAGTAATACTGCATTTAGCACAGTAAAAACAATCGCAGTGAAGTAAGAGGAGAAAATAAGTGGCAAAGAGAGAATTTCTAGTGCGACAATTACGTAGTTTGGGTGTTTCAAAAATCGGTAAGGACCCTTTTTTACAACATCTGCATCTTGTAGGACGATTATTTTTGTATTCCAAAAGCGGCCCAGACTTCTAATTGTCCAAATTCGAAGGCATTGAGCCAAAAGAAACACAAACAACATAACAGACCAGACGAAGGAGAGAGTGAAACCTCGTAAAATCGCTTCAATCGCTACTGCGAAAAGAAAGAAAATGTGTAGCAGCACAATGTATTTATAATGATTTTTTCCAACTTCTCTTGCTCCCTGCTCTTTCATCCACTTTTCATTTTTTTTAGCTATATATAGTTCAATTAATCTTTGAAACACAAGAAGGATAAAAACCCCAGTAAATATTAGCCCCATTTTTTATGCTCCTTTTTTCCATTCTAGCAGCAGCAGTTCTGAACAAAAACCAGGTCCGAGAGCTGCCATTAATCCAAGATGTCCATGTTTACACCCATTTCTCAAAAACTGGTCTAGTACGTAAATAACGGTAACTGAACTCATATTTCCATATTCTTTTAATACATTTCTCGATACTGCAGTCATCGACTTATCGAATCCGAGAGCTTCTTCATATGCTGTTAATACTTTTGTTCCTCCTGGATGGGCAATAAAATAATCTATTTCTTGCGTGGTCTTCTCTTGAATAGAGAGGAATTCCAGAACATTAGGTTCAAGCCAACTTGACACAATCGCGGGAATAGACTTAGAGAACACTACGTGCAAGCCTTCGTTGCTAACTTCCCATCCCATCACATCTTCTGAATCTCTCATTAATGTGGAGCGTGTGGCGACGATGCCTGGAATGCTCGGCAAGGTTGAACGTCTAAGAAGAGATGAAGTCTCACCTGTCAAAAGTACAGCTGATATCCCATCAGCAAAAAGTGCTGTTCCAATAAGGTTGCTCTTGGAAAAGTCACCATGTTGAAAAGTAAGACTACACAGCTCAACATTCACTACTAGAACAGCTTGATCAGGATGGGCAAGACAATAATCATTCGCTCTTGCAATACCTGCAGCACCACCTGCACAACCAAGTCCCCAGATGGGGATCCGTTTTGTATGTGGAGAGAATGGTAGGACATTCATAATTCTAGCCTCTATACTCGGTGTAGAAATACCTGTTGTTGACACAAAAAATATTGCATCGATATCTCTACAATCAATCATTTCATTTAAGTAAAAGGGATTGTTCAGACAGTCCAATACTGCTTCTTTAGCGTATTCAACAGAAAGAGAAACGTATTTTTCGTTTTTTTCTTCAAATGTTGGGCCACTACTATACCATTCTAGTGGCATAGCGAAATATCTTTTATCTATTTCAGCACTTTGAAAAACAGGTAGCAGACGATCTATATTTTTAAAATGTGGACCAAATTGCCTTTTAGCAAAAGTCGCAGCTTCTGTTTGCAGAAGACAATGAGGGGGTAAAGATTTTCCGATCGATAGTATCATTGATCTGAGCTCCTATTCCTACTCTTTTCAATTAGTGTTCGAAGTTTATTTCATTTTTATTCTAGAACCGTTAATAACTAGAAAAGAATGGAAGATTCACTCATTTGAGCCAAAAATGATACATCAATATAAGCGAACATAGTCAAAGCATAAAAAAGATGCCTCAGTATGGAGGCATCTTTTCTTTGTTTGAATGTAAATACGTACCTGTTGTTTTTATCTCATGGATGATCGCGAGAAGCTCTTGTAAATTCGCCTTCTTAAGCGGATCAACAAACTCATTTTCACTACTAATATACAAACGTTTTCGATTCGGATAAGATGAAAGGAGATTCAGTGCGATTGCTTCGTGAATGGGGGTCTCATAATCCCAAAATTCTTTAATGGCAGTTTCTGCAAAAACACCAGGATATAAAACATGAAATCGCTTTACCTTTCCATTCTCCTCATACGTTATTGTAGAACGAACGAATGAATCTTCAGGGGAGTTTGCACGATCTTTTTGAAGCTCCTCGAAAGCAACATGAGTTAACCGCATCGATTGTCCTCCTTCATCATGATCGAACTTAGCATCTACTCAGAGATTTCCTGAAACTTTTCAAAAAACAAGTCTGCTTCCTCATCTTCCTTATCTTCTGTCCCATCAGGTAAAGGGGGGAGATCCTTGATTGAGCTTAAACCAAAATGAAATAGAAACTCTCTAGTTGTTCCATATAAAATCGCTCTTCCAGCTTTTTCGGCTCTGCCCGCTTCTTTAATGAGCAATTTACTCATTAAAGTTTGTAAAGGCTTATCCGTTTTAACACCGCGAATTTCTTCTATTTCTACCCTTGTTATTGGTTGCTTGTAGGCGACGATCGCAAGTGTTTCAAGAGCTGCCTGCGATAAAGTATGATTACCTGGTGTCGCTACTAGTTTTTCGATATAGGGAGCATTTTTAGCATTTGTAGTGAGCTGATAGCCATCACCAATAAAACTAATTTTAAAACCGCGATCTTTTTCATTGTATTCATCCTGCAAATCACTTATTGCACTTAGAAGGGTGTCTTCTTCCAATGAGATGGTTTCACAAAGATCTTTCACTGTGATCCCTTCATCACCAACTACAAATAGAAGACTTTCGATAATGCTTTTTATTTCTTCGTTTGTCACACTGATGCCTTCCCTTCTCGTTCAAAAATCATAATTTCGCCAAAGTTTTTATCTTGTTCACAAGCCACATCTCTCGTTTTCATTAACTCAAGGACTGCAAGAAACGTCACAATCATATGCCCACGATCCTCTTCACTAAAAAGATCACTAAAACGCGTCTTTCCACTTCCTCGTAGCTGGTTCCGAATAGCGTTCATTCGATCTTCAATAGGAACATCTTCACTTTGAATCCGTGTACGCTTTGGTTTCTTTTCCTTTACACGTCTGGACATTTTTTGAAATGCCGCAAGCATATCATACAATGTAACGTCGCCAATGGAGGTTTGACTATCCTCATGACTAAATTCACTAGTATCCACAGGTGGCCGAGCATAAATAAGGCTTCGACTACTTTCTTTTTCCTTTAAATCATTCGCAGCCTCTTTAAACCTTCGATACTCAACAAGACGTTGAACGAGTTCATCACGGGGATCATTTTCAAACTCAGGGTCCTGTTCGAAAATTTCTTCTTCTTTTTGAGGAAGAAGCATTTTGCTTTTTATCGCAAGCAACGTCGCAGCCATAACAAGATATTCACTTGCCACATCAAGTTCTAACTCTTGCATTGTATGGACAAACGTTAAGTATTGATCTGTAATTTGCGAGACTGGAATATCATAAATATCCACTTCGTACTTATTTATAAGGTGGAGCAAAAGATCCAATGGACCTTCAAATGCATCAACCTTTACACTGTATTGCTTCATTTTCCATCTTCCTTTATCCAAGTCCATCTAGTATTCCGATTATATCACATTTACAATAGGGGCTTACAGCAATGCAAGAAAACCATCCGGTTCATTTTTAACGTAAATTGATTTCCATTGATCGTTTACAGTTTGATAGCATCCTGACGACTGATCGCTATTTTGATCCATAAGAGCACTCGCTTTATCCATTTAACACACATGTGCTACACTACTAAAAGAAATGGAGGAATCAGCATGTATTCAAAAGCCTATATTGATTATTTGGCTCATTTCCATGGACTTCGTGATTATTTTGAATGCCATGAAATCCTCGAAGAACATTGGAAAGAGGATCCGCGTGGAAGTCGTAAACTTCATTGGGTAGGTCTTATCCAAATTGCTGTTGGCCTCTACCACCATCGACGCGGTAATTTCACAGGGGCAAAGAGAATGATTGCTAATGCCATACGCATTTCCAAAAGCGAAAGTGAAGAACTCGATAAATTAGCGATAAATATTGATCAACTTTCTAAAAACCTATCAAAAGAGTTACAACTCATCAACACTCACTCTCCATACCAGGGATTTGATATTCCTCTCACAAGCTCCACCCTTCAAACGGCTTGTGAAGAAAGATGTCGTGAACTTGAATGTACTTATGGTAGTAAAAGCGATCTTTCGAATATAGAACTTATCCATCGTCATACGAGACGTGATCGATCAGATGTAATTGAAGAAAGAAAACAACAATTTGAAATAAAACAACAGAAAAGGAACGGCTAAGCCGTTCCTTTTCTTTGCATCTTACTTCATATTTTCTTCCAAGTGACACCTTTCAAAAAATGTCCCCGTATATTCATTACCCTTAATAGATATTTCATCACTTAGCATTTCTCGAAGTGCTTCAACCATTTGTTTTCCAATTCCTTGATGGCGATGGGAAGGATTAACGCTAATATCCTTTAACTCTACTTCGTTGTCGTTTACCCATTCAATTCCGAGCAATCCAATAATATCTTCTTCTTTCCAAAGAAAAAGCTGCAAAGAATCCATATCCTCATAGTCTTTAATCGATTGTTGCAGTTTCTTAATATCTTTTTCGTTCGGCATGAAGCTTAATAGCCCCATGGCTATTTTCTCATGAGCTTTCTTATAACGAATTAGCATGATTATCCCTCATTAAAGTAATTCTTGGCTTTCCGTTTAATAACTTATTCTAAAATCAATTAGAATGTTAAAATGATTCGACGAACAAGCTCAGCTAGCATGATAATGACAATGATCACACAGACCTAAGAATCAACCATTTTCTTTCTCTCTTCTTGGCTTTACGATTCCAAACTCTTTTGCCCTTCATCGCATACCATACTCATCATAGCCAAAAATGAACTGATAATCAACCTTCAAATGATTTTGATAAATTAGCCATTTCAATTGCTGCCGTTGCAGCATCCCAGCCCTTGTTACCAGCCTTAGTACCTGCACGTTCAACAGCTTGTTCAATGGTATTTGTGGTTAATACTCCAAAAATAACAGGTACACCCGTCTGCATCGTTAAATTCGCCACGCCTTTAGAAACTTCTCCACACACATAATCAAAGTGTGGTGTGGCCCCGCGAATAACCGTACCAAGCGTAACAATTGCATCATATTTTCCCGTTTCAACCATTTTCTTTGCGGCAAAGGGAATTTCAAATGCTCCAGGAACCCATGCTACATCAATGTTTTCTACGGACAAGCCATGACGCTTCAATGCGTCTTCAGCACCTCCAAGTAACTTACTTGTAATAAATTCATTAAATCTTCCTACTACTATACCCACTTTTAACCCAGATCCAACCAAGTTTCCTTCAAATGTTTGTCCCATTATTAATATCCTCCTATTTTCATACGTAAATTTTTAGAAATGAAGCATGTGTCCTAGCTTGCTATGTTTTGTTTTTAGGTACTTTTCATTCTCTTTTCGAGAAGCCATCTGAAGAGGTACCCTAGATGCTACTTCAAGACCATAACCTGTTAACCCAGCTATTTTACGAGGATTGTTTGTCAGAAGGTTCATTTTAGAAACACCAAGGTCTCTCAAAATCTGTGCCCCTATTCCATAATCCCTTAAATCAGGCTTAAATCCAAGCTTCTCATTCGCTTCAACTGTGTCGTAGCCCTGTTCTTGCAGTTTATAGGCTTTCATTTTATTAAGAAGCCCGATACCTCTTCCTTCCTGGCGCATATACAAAAGCACTCCATGACCTTCCTCTTCAATTTGTGCCAATGCAGCATGTAGTTGTGGACCACAGTCACATCGAAAAGATCCAAACACATCACCAGTTAAGCATTCAGAGTGAACTCGCACAAGAGTTGGTTGATCTGGTAAGATTTCTCCTTTAATCAAAGCTACGTGCTCTTTCTGATCAAGAATGTTCGAATACCCTACCGCTCTAAAAGAACCAAACTCAGTCGGAAGTTCTATTTCTACTTCTTTTCGAACAAGAACATCTTTACGGTTACGATATTGGATCAGATCTTTAATCGTAATCATTTTCAAATCATACTCTTCAGCAATTTCCTTTAGATCAGGAACGCGCGCCATTTCACCGTCTTCTTTCATAATTTCACAAATAACACCAGCCGGGGCAGAGCCAGAGAGTCGTGCCAAATCGACTGCCGCTTCCGTATGACCTGCTCTTCTAAGGACCCCTCCATCCTTAGCAATCAATGGGAAAATATGACCTGGTCGATTAAAGTCTGAAGGTTTAGCATCCGGGTTAATTAAGTATTGAATTGTAGATGCTCTTTCAGCTGCCGAAATTCCTGTAGTTGTACTTTTGTGGTCGACACTCACTGTAAACGCTGTACCATGAGAATCTGTGTTATGATCTACCATTGGACTCAACTTCAGTTCATTTGCACGCTCTTCCGTAATCGGCGTGCAAACAAGGCCTCTTCCTTTTGTAATCATGAAATTGATTGTTTCAGGCGTGACTTTATCGGCTAAAGCGATAAAATCCCCTTCATTCTCCCTGTCTTCATCATCACAAACGATCACCACCCGGCCTTGCATTAAATCATAAATCGCTTCTTCTATTGTATGGAACATATACGATGACCCTCCTGATAGTACCATTATTTAAATCCATGATCTTCAAAAAACTGACTCCCAAGTGAAGCAGTAGGTTCGGGTTTTGAACCGCTTCTTTGCTCCAAGTACTTCATAATGTATTTACCAAGCATATCGCATTCTATATTCACTGTATCTCCCACTCTTTTTCTCCCAAGCACCGTTTCCTCTACGGTATGGGGAATAAGAGATATAGTAAGAGAGTGCTCCCCTATTCCAAAGACCGTAAGACTAGTACCATCAACAGAAACTGAGCCTTTTTCAACAAAGTAAATTAAAAGGTTTCGCGGAATCGAGATGTCATAATAAACAGCATTATCGATTTGTTCTACACGAGTAATTTTCCCCACACCATCAACATGTCCAGAAACAAAATGACCACCAAAGCGTCCATTTGCGGACATAGCTCTCTCAAGATTCACCGATGAGTTTGGCCCTAGCTGACGAAGACTGCTTGCACGAAATGTTTCAGGCATAATATCTACGGTAAAAGAAGAGTCTGTATACGTCGTAACAGTTAAGCACACGCCGTTTATCGAAATGCTATCTCCTAAATGAACGTCTTTTAAAATAGTCGACGCCGCAATTTGCATTGCAATGGATTCTCCTGATTGTTGAACACTTTCAACTCTTCCGATTTCTTCCACAATACCTGTAAACATTAAGAAAGCCTCCTTGATGAAATAATTCGAATATCATTTCCAATTTGTTCTACGCTATCCACTTGTAAATCGATCGCTTCATTCATCGTTTTAAAACCTGCACCTCCGAAAGCCGTAGGAGATTGACTCCCACCAATTAGCTTCGGCGCAATGTATGTAATAACTTGTTGAAAAGAGCGTGATTCAAGAAAGCTACCGTGTATTTCTGAACCACCTTCAACAAATACTGATGTAATTTCTCGTTCCCCTAAAAGGTCAAGAACTTTATCCATTGGGAGCAGTGGATCTGTTACAGCGATGATTTGGACATGTTTTGGGAAAGATCGCTTATTTTTTAGCGCAGCTCGTTTTGTTGTAATGATCCATGTTTCTGCATTCTCATCACTTATTACTTTAGCGTCAGAAGGCATCCTCAATTGACGATCTAACACGATTCTAATCGGCGATAGCCCTTCACCGAAACGAGTCGTTAGTGATGGGTCATCAGAGAGGACGGTTCCAATACCTACAAGAATGGCATCATGTTGATGACGATAGGCATGAACATCTTTTCTCGAGTCTTCCCCCGTAATCCATTTACTATCACCTGAATGAGTTGCTATTTTGCCATCAAGCGTTGTAGCAGCTTTCAACGTTACAAATGGTCTTTTTTGTGTAATGTAATGGAAAAACATCCGGTTTAGCTGTAAGGCTTCTTCTTCCATAAGCCCAATATGGACAGCTATGCCTGCTTTCTTTAGTTTAGTCACACCATTTCCTGCGACCAGGGGATTCGGATCTTGACTTGCAATAAATACCTCTTTGACTCCTGCTTGAATTAAAGCATCAGCACAAGGAGGCGTCTTTCCATGATGACTACATGGCTCTAGTGTCACATAGGCAGTACTCCCACTTGCTCGATTGCCCGCCATCTTGAGTGCTTGAATTTCGGCATGGCCTTCTCCAGCCTTTAAATGAGCTCCCATCCCTACGATACGCCCACTATTAACAATGACAGCTCCTACGGAGGGATTCGGACGCGTTTGACCTATCGTACTTCTAGCTAAATCGATCGCTGTTTTCATAAAATCCGTATGATTCATCGTATTTACTCCTGTTCCACTCTCCATTATTGGTTGAGAAGGAGAACAAAAAAAGCCTCCCAAAACACAGCTGTCCCGGGAGGCAAAAGTATATGCCAAATAAGCCTTTTGAATCTATGATTCAAAAGGAAATTGGTCACTTTTATTCCTTCTCCCATCCAGACTATACTGTCGGTTCTGGTTTCTCACCAGATCCACCGTTTGCTTACGCAACCGGGTCACGGACTTAGCTAGCATAAGCTAGTCATCACCGCCGGTTGGGATTTTCACCCGACCCCGAAGGAAAGTATTAAGTTTTTAAGAGTCTGATCTATTCTTCGTCCCAGACTTTTACTTCTTTCATTACGTCACCCTGTTTAACGCGAAGGACCGTATCCATTCCTTCTGTTACTTGACCAAAAACGGTATGAACGCCGTCTAGATGAGGCTGAGGTTCATGAACTAGGAAAAACTGACTGCCGCCCGTGTTTTTACCAGCATGTGCCATAGACAATGAGCCTGCTACGTGCTTATGAGGGTTACCTTCTGTTTCACAGTCAATTGTATATCCTGGTCCACCCATTCCAGAACCTGTAGGATCTCCACCTTGAGCAACAAAACCAGGGATTACACGGTGAAAATTCACACCGTTGTAGAAACCTTCATTTGCAAGCTTCTCAAAGTTAGCAACAGTGTTAGGTGCTGCTTCTGGATAAAATTCAATTTCAATAACTTCTCCATTTTCAAATGCAATTGTTCCTTTTTTCATAAATAAATCCTCCTGCACTAACAATTTTCTTAAAAGCTCTTTCATTATAGCACAGACTGAAGCTGTTCCATATCATTTATGCTTTTCAACTATTATTTTGATATAATCGCTTGTTTTAATGGCAAATCATGTCGAACTAAATCCTCGTATGACTCTCTCTCAACAACAAGGTTGGCCTCACCATTTTCAACAAAGACAACAGCTGGTCTTGGTAATCTATTGTAGTTATTTGCCATGGAATAACCATATGCCCCCGTTGAAAAAACAGCCATCGTATCACCAGCAATCGCTCGCTGTAACTGGCAATCCCAAATTAACATATCACCTGATTCACAACACTTTCCTGCTACAGAGTATAGGTGGTCTTTTGCTTCATTCATTCGATTTGCTATTGTGGCTTCATATTTTGCCTGATAGAGAGCAGGGCGTAAATTATCCGTCATCCCTCCATCTACAGCGAGGTAATGTCGCAACTCTGGAACATTTTTGTGTGAACCAACCGTATATAACGTCAGTCCAGCTTCTCCTACTAGTGAACGACCAGGTTCAATCCAGATCTCAGGCATGTTCATTTGCCCTGTTACCTGATTTCTGATTGTTTCAATCATAGCTTCGATGTAGTTCCCTACTGGTAATGGGTGATCTTCACTCGTATATCGGATTCCAAATCCTCCACCAAGGTTAAGGACTTCAGGCTCAAAACCATAGGCATCATACCACGTTGTAAGATAGCTATAAATCTTTTCAATAGCCATTACAAAACCATTTGTTTCAAAAATTTGTGAGCCTATATGACAATGAAGTCCAAGAAGATGAACAGCACTCATTTTTGTTACATCCAATATCGCGCGTTCTACCTGACCACTCTGTAAATCAAAACCAAATTTAGAATCTTCTTGGCCTGTTAAAATATAATCATGCGTATGTGCTTCAATACCTGGTGTTATACGCAACAGCACATTAGCTTTCACATTTTTTTCTTCTGCAATTTGCTCAAGGAGAGATAATTCGTAAAAATTATCAACAACGAAGCAACCTATTTCTGCATCAAGCGCCATTCTAATTTCAGATTCACTTTTGTTATTTCCATGAAAATGAATACGCTCCACGGGGAAACCTGCCTTCAAAGCAGTATAAAGCTCTCCACCGGATACAACATCCAAACTTAATCCTTCTTCTTCTGCAAGTTGAATCATTGCCATACATGAAAAGGCCTTACTAGCATAAGCTACTTGATAGTTTACATTCTCACGTTCAAAGGCACTTCGAAACGCCCTTGCTTTGTCTCGAATCATAGCCACATCATAAACATATAACGCAGTGCCAAATTTTTTTCCTAATTGGACCGTATCGATCCCTCCAACTGTTAAATGCCCCTCTTCTGAAACTGCAGATGTACCGTATAAATTCACAATCATTTCTCCCCTCTCGCTTATATAAATGCGAGCTCCCTCCACACAATAAGAAAAACAGCCAACTTTATAGATAGGCTGTTTTCTCCGTATCCTCACGAGTTGGATTAGCTCACCACTGAAAGAAATTCATCCTCCAGTGACAGTCTGCAACTTATTCAGCAGCAGCCCAGCAAGAAAAGGATGGGTCCTTTCTCACTTCGGCAAATTGACCTTTCTGATATCGTCTTCGCATTCCATTCTATGCTCAGATATCTTACTCATTCGTTTTGCGCCTCTATCCCCATTACGTTCAATGAGGTCTATTCAATTAAGAAATAAATTATCATACTTTTTAAGATTCGGCAAGTGGTTTGTCCGGCTGCTTCGTTTCATTCTGGGGCTCTGTAATACTTGGACGCAATTTTGTCAAAGGAACAGAAACGCGAATTAGCACTTGAATAAACGCTTTTGCATTAAAAGGAATGAATGGCCATAAATAAGGTGTATTTAATGGCTTTAAGGCGACTAGGAAGAGAATAATAGCTGTCACGCCTATTATATATCCTGGAACTCTGAAGAAAAAGACAAGGAAAAGTAGTAATAATCTAACTAGTTTGTTCGCTATTGATAACTCATAACTTGGCGTTGCGTAAGAACCTATAGCCGCAATAGAAACATACAGAATAACTTCTGGAACAAATAATCCTACATCGATGGCAATTTGACCAATTAATACAGCCGCAATTAAACCCATCGCTGTAGAAAGCGGGGTAGGCGTATGAATGGCGGCCATTCTCAGTGTTTCGATCCCAATTTCTGCAAGAATGATTTGAATAAATATCGGCACATTCGTTTCATCATTTGGCCCAATAAAATCAATCGATTTAGGCAACAACCCAGGTTCATATACCGCCAATAACCACAGGGGAAGTAACAATAGCGCTGCTAGCATTCCTCCAAAGCGGACCCATCTCAAGAATGCACCTGGTAATGGAGCTTCCCTGTATTCTTCTGCATGTTGAACATGGTGGAAAAAGGTTGTTGGCGTAATAATAACACTCGGAGAAGTGTCGACGATAATCAAGACATGCCCTTCTAACAAATGGGATGCGGCTACATCTGGCCTTTCCGTATATCGTACAAGTGGAAAAGGATTTCCCGCCTGATGCACTAAAAACTCTTCAACAGTTTTATCAGCCATAGGAATACCATCAATATTAATTTCTTTTAGTTTTTTCTTAATGATTTCAACTAAGTTTGGGTTAGCTACATCCTGAATATAAGTGATACACACATCCGTTTTGGAACGCTCTCCGATTTGAAATATTTCATTACGCAAACGACCATCTCTAATACGCCTTCTAGTAAGTGCAGTATTCTCAATAATATTTTCTGTGAAACCGTCTCTAGAACCTCTGATCACTTTCTCAGTGTCTGGCTCTTGAGGCGTTCTACCTGGATACTTTCGAACATCAATAATGTAAGCAATCTCTTCGCCTTCCATAAATACAGCGATCAGTCCAGAAAGAACTTGATCGACGACCTCATCGAACGTCTCTACTTTTGTTACTTGCTGATGGGGTAAATGATTATGGATAACTTGCTCGAATTTAACGGTCAAGCGATGATGATCATCTAATTCCATCAATTCTCGCATGATTTCAACAATGATTGATGTATCACATAAACCAGTACAATAATAGAATTGTATTTCTTTATTCAAAATCTTGAGTTTACGTACACCTACGTCAAAACTTTCCCCAATGCCAATTGATTTTTTCAAGAAGTCTTCATTTTCTTTTAATTTTTTAAATATTTTTTGTTTGTTATTCATTTTTGTTGTCATAGAAACCGCTCCTTTCAAGCAGAATTTGAACGGCTTTCAATGTTATAGGCGACCCAACCTCCGGATCATCAAGCCCAGACATTTTACCTATATCACCGACACCTATAATAATTGGGACATTCAGTTTATCTAAAATAGATACAGTATCCCCATCTATTCTCCCAGCTTCCATATCAGCAAATCCATTCTTATCAACACCGAAATGCGTTAATTCACCATCCCTGTCGATGGAAACATCTACTCTCGTCCATTCAGAGAAGTGTGTTCTCGAGGCAACTGCAATCGCACCAAGTAGTTCAACATCTTCATCCTCAGCCACAGCCTGCATCGCTAGTTCTCCATAACCTTCACCCGGAAAACCACTGTCATCAAACATTACAAAGATTGGATCATGTGGAGCTTCTTTAATTAGGGAAACAATTTCATAACCAGCAAGCGGGGTTGGATTTCCTGCTGATTGGCTAATGCATCTCCCGCCAATATCCGAAGCCACTTTTTCAATTGCTTTTTGCGCGTAAAGATCTCCATCAGTAACGAAAATAACCCGCCGCTTGTTCAATTCATTCACCCCTTTGGCTTGAATATAATGGCTATGATAAATCCGAAAACAATAGCTGATGAAATTCCAGCTGAAGTTAACTGAAATATCCCCATTGCAATGCCTATAAATCCATGTTCCTCTCCTTGCTGCATCGCCCCATGTAGCAAGGAATGCCCAAAGCTCGTAATTGGGACTGTCGCACCTGCTCCTGCGAATTCAATCAGTCGATCGTATATACCAAAACCGTCAAGAATCGCTCCAGTCACCACAAAAGATGACATTACATGAGCAGGCGTTAATCTAAAAATATCGAGCAATAACTGACCAACAACACAAATGGCTCCTCCTACTGCAAAAGCAATGAAGTATTCCACTATTCCTCACCTCCAACTCGCTCAAAAACCACTGCATGAGCGATAGCAGGCATACTTTCTTTCTGTTGCACCATAACGGGGCTATGCAAGCATCCTGTAGCAGTAACTAGAATTTTTGAATACTTCCCTTGTTTTAGAAGCTCAATGAGATGACCATACGTAACAACCGCCGAACAGGCACACCCGCTTCCACCTGCGAATACTTCCTTCTGATCAGGTCGATAGATCATTAACCCACAGTCATTATGATTATTAGTAATGTCAAACCCTTTCTCAAGCAATAAATCACGAACAATCGGAGAACCAACTGCAGATAAATCTCCAGTAACAATTAAGTCATAATCTGAAGGTTTTACATTTAGATCCTCAAAATGTGTGGCCAATGTATCTGCTGCCGCTGGCGCCATCGCACTCCCCATATCAAACGGATCCTTGATTCCCCAGTCAACTACTCTTCCAATCGTTGCCGCAGAGATTTGAATGTCCGATAACTCCTGACTAACTAACGCAGCTCCAGCACCAGTTACAGTTGATGTCGCAGTACCAGGTTTCTGACCTCCATATTCTGTTGGATAACGGAACTGTCTTTCAGCAGTTGCATTATGGCTACTCACTCCAGCAATAGCCCTCTCAGCAAAACCACCATCAACTAGAGAAGATGCAATCGCTAGGGATTCCATGGATGTCGAGCATGCTCCAAAAACACCTAGAAAAGGAATATGATTAGACCTTGCTGTATAAGTTGCGCTTACGATTTGATTTAATAGATCACCCGCTACAAAAACATCAACTTGATCAGGAGCTAATTCTTTTTTCTTCAAACAACTCATTACTGCATCTTCTAACAATTTTCTTTCAGCAAGCTCCCAATTTGCCTGATTACAATGAAGGTTAGCATAGGTCACATCAAACGAATTTCCAAATGGACCTTCTGCTTCCTTTGGGCCTGTTGCTGTACCTACTGATTGTAAATAAACATTTGAAAAACTCCATGTTTGCTTTCCTGATTTCATACAGGTTCTCTCCTTATATCAGGGCTTTAAAAATCATTCTGACCATCCCTACAATGTAAGCCGCAACGACGCCAAACACGATGACTGAGCCAGCAAGTTTAAACATATTGGTTGCTATACCAAGTACAATCCCTTCGCTTTTATGCTCGAGAGCAGCACTAGTAATCGAATTAGCGAAGCCTGTAACTGGTACAGCTGAACCTGCTCCCGCAAATTGACCAAGCCTGTCATACCAACCGAAAGCCGTTAATAAAGCTGCGATCAATATGAGAGTGGCTACAGTCGGGTTTCCAGCATTTTCTTTAGAAAAATCAAAGACATTGATATAGAAATTCTGAACACCTTGCCCGAACATACAAATAAACCCGCCTACAACAAACGCTTTTATGCAGTTGAAAAAATACGGCGGCTTTGGCTGATACTCTTTAATGTTCTGACTATACTTTTCCTGATCGTTTAATGATTTTTTCATTACTTGATCCCTCCATCCACAAAAATTGTCCAATGAAACAATGATCCGAATACTTTACCAAGTACTATAGCCATTAGTAAAACCAAAATTTTATCTATAAACCCAATCCGTTTCGTTAATATTGGCAAGACATTAAGTACTTCTGTTAATGCTGCTGCTAACATCCCAATAAATATACCTGCACCGAGTCCAATTGGGATCACTACAAATTTGGGCAGGCCAAGAGTTGGATTTCTTAACGATAACCAACTTGCCACTACAGCACCTACAATGATCCCCCATTCATAAAAACGAATGAGGTGTAACGTTTTGGACAATTGAGTGAGCCTGGGGATAATGCCAAGAACTGAAAGAAATGCAACAAATCCAGCCCCAACCGCAATCCCTTCAGCAAATCCGATTAACATCACTAAGAGAAATTGAGCATTCATGGTTTCGAATTTCCGTTTTCTTCGTTCTCATGAACGATTACATATTGATCAAGGTCCTGTTGATAATTAAACATTTCCACTTCAAGTGGGCTAGGTTCTTCGTTAAACCGCTTTTTGAAAAGATGGTTAAAGAACAGGACCATCCCAATTCCAAGTCCAAATGAGTATGGTACTTGTAGAAGCAGTGGTTTTGGATTGTCGATTCCAGTCACAATTTTATATATTTGCTGATGAACCTCTCTCATACTGACGTCTTCATGAAAATTCATAATAGCGAGGGCCGCACCAATAAATAATAAAAACCAGATAAGAACAAAATAAACGGGTGCTAATTTCTTCTTTGGATACTGAACTTCTACAATCGTTTGTGTAGGACCGACTACTTGAATCTCAACGTTTTCCATTTCGCTATGGATGGACATAATGACTTTCATAACATCGATTACGACTAAGTTCTTATCCTCTTTCGTCACATGGTAAATCTGGATATTCTCCACCTTACTACAACAAGAATCTTCTCCTATGAGCTGAGCAATATCACCAATCAATAACTTCTTATTAGGTGGTACTTTCTTTTTTTGCCTAAGTCGAAGATATATTATCTGACTATCCATGATCCTCCACCTCCTTATTCAAGGGGCATATTGGTTATAGTATGTTTCTACCAAATGACTCTCATTCTTTAGCAACCTAAGTACCATTAATTCCCTAGAAGTTTGGGTCCTTTTTATATCATCCATTCATTAATCTTAGTGATAGCTCTATTATTATTCTGGTAAAAAAATCCTTTGCAAACAAAAAAGAACAGAATGAGCTATTTGCTCATCTGTTCTTTAATTTGTTTTAATATTTTCTTTTCAAGTCTCGATACTTGAACTTGAGAAATCCCCAGTCTTTCTGCCACTTCAGACTGAGTTTGATCTTTGTAATACCTTAAATAAACAATTAGTCTCTCACGATTATCAAGATACTGCAATGCTTCCTTAAGGGCTAATTTATCAAACCAAGCACTATCTGTATGATCGGCAATTTGGTCGAGTAAAGTGATAGGATCTCCATCGTTTTCATAAACCGTTTCATGAATAGAAGTTGGTGCCCTTACAGCTTCTTGTGCCATGACAACTTCTTCCGGCGTGACTTCTATTCGTTCTGCAATTTCATTAATTGTCGGCGTTCTGCCGAGCGTTTTCGATAACTCATCCTTCGCTTTCCTAACTTTATTGCCGGTTTCTTTAAGGGATCGACTCACTTTCACTGTTCCATCATCTCTAATGAAGCGCTGAATTTCCCCGATAATCATTGGTACCGCATAGGTGGAGAATTTCACATCGTAACTTAGATCGAACTTATCCACGGATTTTAACAAACCAATACAACCGATCTGAAACAGGTCATCCGCTTCATACCCTCTATTTAGAAATCGCTGCACAACGGACCAGACGAGACGCATATTCTTTTGAACAATGAGGTCTCTGGCTCCCTGGTCCCCATTCTGGCTTTGTTTAATCAATTCCTTCACTTCATCAGGCTTCAGTTGCGACTGCTTCCCTTTTCTAACCTCCACGTCCATATGCAGGTCCCCTTAATTACATAGCGCTTTATTTTTTGATAGATACTTCATTAAGTGAATGGTCGTACCCTGGCCACTTGCAGACTCCACTTTGACCTCATCCATAAAATTCTCCATAATTGTAAAGCCCATCCCTGATCGTTCTAGTTCAGGCTTTGTTGTAAACAAAGGTTGTCTTGCTTCCTCAAGGTCAAGAATTCCCATTCCATGGTCACGAATGGTTAAATTGACAGTGTCGTCATTTAACTCGACCGAAATGTAAACCTTCTCTTCAGAATTTTGCTCATATCCATGAATAATGGCATTTGTAACAGCTTCCGATACAACTGTCTTGATTTCAGTAAGTTCATCAACAGTTGGATCGAGCTGCGCAATAAAAGCTGCTACAGTTACACGAGCAAATGATTCATTTTGACTGAGCGCAGAGAACTCGATATCCATACGATTCCTCATTATGCCACCCCCAAAGTAGCGAGGGCATGCTGCTCATCAGCCTCAAGCCTCACAATTTTAAAGAGACCTGACATTTCAAATAATCTCTTAACAGGTGGAGAGATTGAACATACGACCATTTCTCCTCCAAAACTCTTCACTTTATTGTACCGCCCTAGAATAACACCGAGACCTGAACTATCCATGAATGAAAGACCTTCTAGACTTAGCACAATATGTTCAATTTTACGCTCTTCAATAATCGAATCTACCCTGTCTCTTAGTTCTTCTGATGTATGATGATCCAACTCTCCATCAAGACGAATCAAAAGAACGGGATGGCGCACTTCAAGATTGATCGAAAGACTCACGTCACATTCCTCCTCATGTTTGCTTGTGAGTTTTTTCTCTCTTTACAGGGTTAATTCCTTCTTCGTGACAAAACTAGTGAGATTTCGATGAAAGAGGTGATCACTTGACAGTTTGAGTAGGCGCTTTGGCGAACTGTGCAGCTGTTCGTTTCATCAGCTGCCACCAGGAAGCTTTTTGAATGTCTTTGGCTGCAATAACCGGAGATGTAGCTGTCACATGACCATCTATTTTCACAGACAACTCACCTACCTCTTCCCCTTTCTTAACAGGTGTTTCTATATTCTTATTGACTTTGATGCTTGTTGTAATTTTACCGTTTTCTTGCCCTTTCTTAAGAAGAACGGAAACTCGCTCAGATGTTACAACAGACATGGTAGGTTGATCTCCTTTATTTACCTTTACTTCTTTCACGATGTTGTTTCGATCGAATAACTTATGTGTTTTATATTGAGAAAATGCATAATCAAACAGTTTTGTAATATCTGCATTACGTACTTTTGGAGATGGAGCACCCATTACAACGGCCACCACTCGCATGTCATCTCTTTTCGCCGTTGCCGTAAGACAATACTTTGCTTCACTTGTAAATCCTGTCTTCAACCCATCTACACCAGGATAAAATTTAACAAGCTTATTAGTGTTAACGAGCCAGAATTTCTTATCTGTATCCTGCCTCAGGTAGTCTTCATATAATCCAGTATATTTTGTAATCAATTCATATTTAAGAAGCTCTTTAGCCATAAGGGCCATATCATTTGCAGTGGAATAATGACCTTCCGCTGGTAATCCAGTAGGATTTACAAAATGAGTGTTTTTGAGTCCCATTGATTTTGCCTTTGCATTCATCGAATTAACAAATTCTTCTTCCGAACCAGCGATCGCTTCAGCCATTGCTACCGAAGCATCATTACCGGAAGCAATTGCAATACCTTTTAACATATCGTTAACTGTCATTTCTTCCCCTGCCTCAAGAAAAATCTGTGAACCACCCATTGAAGCAGCATATTCACTTGCTCTAACTTTCTGATCGAGGCTTATTTTTCCACTTTCAATCGCTTCCATAATTAAGATCATGGTCATGATTTTAGTCATACTTGCAGGAGGAAGCTTTTTATCACTATCTTTTTCAAACAATACTTCACCTGTATCTCGCTCAATCAAAATAGCGGAAGAAGAATTCTCTGCGATTTTTAGCTTTGCTTCTTCTGCATGCGCAAAAGAAGGAACAATAAGAGTTACTCCCAGCAAGAAGGCGAGCGCTGTTGCAACAACTTTCATTGGTGATCCCTCCATTCTTAGTATTACAAGGATTTCCAACATCTTGGAAAAATATACGAATTCTATATCCTCTATTGATAATCGCATTCACTCTCCTTAAATCTTTTCACGGATGTATACACATGGACATGTTAATGAAGTAGTTGATTATTGCCTTAATTACGCTCTGAGATGAAGATGTCACGTGAATGAGCCAAAAAGATAAGCTCACATAGCTAAACACATAAAAAAAAGAAGCCTCCCAAAAGAGACTTCTCAAGATACTATCTTTTTTTATTAGTTAATAACTTTATAAATTAGCTGTGGCTTTTCAGCAGCTTGCTTAGAAAGAGTATAAGCTTCATTAATTTTATCGATTGAGTTCTGAACGTCTTCTTCATCACTGTGAAGAACAACTAGTGCTTCGCCTTTCTCCACTTTATCGCCGACTTTTTTCTTCAGGGTGATCCCAACACCGTGATTAATTTGATCGTCTTTTGTCGCTCTTCCTGCACCAAGATACATAGCAGCAACACCAACAGATTCAGCATCAATTTCTGTTACATACCCATCTTGATGTGCCGAAACTTCAATATCATGCTTTGCCTGTGGAAGTTTAGAAAGATCATCAATGACGGATACATCCCCACCTTGAGCTTGAACGAGCGTTCTAAATGATTCAAACGCTTTTCCATTTTGAAGATTCTCTTCAAGTGTTTTATACGCCGTCTCAAAGTCATCGAAAGCACCAGCTATCACTGTCATATGTGAAGCAAGTTCTAGAGAAAGCAGGCGAAGATCCTCGATATTTTCTCCTTGAAGAACCTGACAAGCTTCTCGAACTTCATTTGCATTTCCTACTTCAAAACCAAGCGGCTGACTCATATCACTAATAACTGCCACAGTGTTTCGTCCAAGGTTGTTTCCGATGTTAACCATTTCTTTAGCAAGAGCTTCTGAGTCTTCAAGCTTCTTCATGAAAGCACCGGATCCGGTTTTGACATCAAGAACAATACCATCTGCTCCAGAAGCAAGCTTTTTACTCATGATAGATCCTGCGATCAATGGAATGGAATCCACAGTAGCTGTTACATCACGAAGCGCGTATAATTTTTTATCTGCTGGAGCGAGGTTCCCTGTCTGACCAGCTACAGAAAGTTTATGTGTATTCACATTATTCACAAATTCTTCTTTGGTCATCTCAATGTGGAATCCTTTAATAGACTCCAGCTTATCTAAAGTTCCACCGGTATGACCTAAACCTCGGCCAGACATTTTTGCAACTGGTACACCTACAGAAGCAACCAATGGACCAACGATAAAGGTTGTCTTATCCCCTACTCCTCCAGTTGAATGCTTGTCCACTTTATGACCCTCTATAGCAGATAGATCGATTGTTTCTCCAGACTCTACCATTGCTTGGGTAAGCATAGCTGTTTCATTAGACTTCATCCCATTAAAATAAATCGCCATCATTAAAGCTGACGCCTGGTAATCAGGGATGTCCCCCTTTGTATATCCTTCAATAAAGAAATTAATTTCTTCTTTTGTCAATTCATTTCCATTACGTTTTTTTTGAATAACATCAACCATTCTCATTCGAATAGCTCTCCCTTCTACTTTAACCCATTTTACTTACAATTGTTTTAACTAAAAGAAGGAAGTTTGCCTTTACCTTCTCTGTTGTTTCAATTACTTCGTCGTGGTGAAGTGGTTGATCCAGAATTCCGGCAGCCATATTTGAAATACAAGAGATACCAAGTACATCCATGCCCGCATGTCTGGCAATGATAACTTCTGGTACAGTTGACATTCCAACGGCGTCTCCACCTAGCGTTCTTAGCATTCTAACTTCTGCTGGGGTTTCATAAGTTGGTCCAGTATTTCCGACATATACTCCAGATTGTAGTTTCATTCCAAGTTCTGTTGCCGTATCTTGTGCTAAACGTTGAAGATCCATTGAATAAGCGGTAGACATATCCGGGAAACGTGGTCCAAACTCATTGCTATTTGGTCCAATTAATGGATTTGTTCCAAAGTTATTAATATGATCAGCAATAACCATTAAATCTCCAGGTTGGAACTCTTCATTTATACCACCTGCAGCATTCGTTACGATTACTTTAAGAATCCCAAGTTCTTTCATCACTCGAACGGGGAATGTTACTTTATCCATTGAATATCCTTCATAAAAGTGAAAACGCCCCTGCATGGCTGCTACTGCTTTTCCATTTAACGTTCCGAATACAAATTGTCCAGCGTGCCCTTCTACTGTTGAGACGGGAAAATTCGGAATGTCACTATAGGGGATTTGAACTGGGTTTTCAATTTCTTCAGCCAGTACACCAAGACCAGAACCTAAGATCAGCCCGATTTCTGGACGAAACTCTCCAACTTGACTTTGTATATAGGATGATGCATCTTGAATTTCTTGTTTAATTGTCATTTTCGTTCCTCCTCTTGATTCTTAAAGCTTTTTAAGAAAGCTTGTCCCGTGTTTTGGTAACGTTACATCAAAATTATCCGCAATAGTTGCTCCAATATCAGCAAATGTGTCACGAATACCGAGATCTACCGCTTCTTTTATCCCTTTATGGTAGGCAAGTAATGGAACATATTCACGTGTATGATCTGTTCCATGATGAATTGGATCATTCCCATGATCAGCTGTGATCAATAACAAATCATCTTCTTCCATTCGATCGAGAACTTCCTTTAATCTCTCGTCATACTCTTCTAGCGCTTCACCATAGCCTTGTGGGTCTCTTCTATGCCCATATAATGCATCAAAGTCCACGAGGTTCAGGAAGCTGATTCCTTCAAATTGCATTTGTTGAGTTTCAAGCAACTTATCCATACCGTCCATATTTGATTTCGTACGAAGAGACTTTGTTACACCTTCTTCGTCATAAATATCTGAAATCTTTCCGATTGCAATAACGTCTTTCTCATTGTCTTTTAATTCATTCATAACCGTATGTCCAAACGGCTTAAGCGCATAATCATGGCGATTGGAAGTGCGTTTAAAGTCGCCTGGCTCTCCTAGAAATGGTCTTGCGATTACTCGTCCAACCATATATTCTTCTGCTTTTGTCATTTCTCTTGCAATCTCACAAATATGATAAAGCTCATCCAATGGAACAACATCTTCATGGGCCGCAATTTGAAGAACTGAATCTGCAGAAGTATAAACAATAAGTGCACCGGTCTTTACGTGCTCTTCACCAAGTTCTACAAGAATTTCTGTCCCTGAAGCAGGTTTATTTCCAATGATTTTTCTTCCAGTTCTGCTTTCAAGCTCGGAGATGAGATCGTCAGGAAATCCATTAGGGAAGGTTCTAAAAGGCTGTTCTATGTGAAGGCCCATAATTTCCCAATGACCAGTCATCGTGTCTTTCCCATTCGAAGCTTCCATCATTTTAGTATAATGTGCCATTGGCTTATCTGCTTTACTAACCCCATTAAGTTCCCGAATGTTGCCAAGACCCAATTTCTCCATATTTGGCATCTTCAAACCATTCATATGATCTGCGATATGACCTAGAGTATCTGCACCTAGGTCGTCAAATTGATCAGCATCAGGAGCCTCACCAATACCCACCGAATCCATTACAACCAAAAATACTCTCTTAAATCGTTTTGTCATTATGATCCTCCTCATTCAATGTCTATCTATTGTTACTATTCCCTTCAAAAACAAAAAAACTCACGCATGAATGCGTTTACGAAAGCAGAAAAAAGAAAAAATCTGGCCAATGACCAGATCTCTTTCTGGAGAAAGCCTCCTATTAGGCCCTTGGATGGTAAGTTGAATAAATATCCTTCAACCTCGCTTTAGTTACATGTGTATAGATCTGTGTTGTTGAAATATCTGCATGTCCGAGAAGCTCCTGTACTGCTCTAAGGTCCGCTCCATTTTCAAGTAAGTGTGTTGCAAATGAATGTCTAAGTGTATGGGGGGTAAGAGGTTTTAAAATGTTAGCTTTCAATGCAAGCTTTTTAAGAATTTTCCAGAAACCTTGTCTCGATAGGCTTTCACCACGATGATTCAAGAAAAGCATTTCGTTTTTATTCTTCTTCATTAATTGCCCTCTACCTTCATCCAAATAAATGGTTAAGGCATCTCTTGCCATCTTACCTAAAGGCACAATTCGTTCTTTATTCCCCTTACCAATCGTTCGAATAAAACCCATTGTTAAATGAACATCTTCCATTTTCAAATCAATGAGTTCACTCACACGCAAACCTGTTGCATACAATACTTCAAGCATAGCGCGATCGCGTTTACCAAAAGGAGTCGAATAATCGGGTGCCTCTAGCAGCTGCTCTACTTCAGTTGTTGACAAAATCTTAGGTAGTTTCCGCTCTGTTTTTGGTGTTTCAATATGTACAGAGGGATCTTGATCCACTGCCTTTTCTCTAAGTAAAAATTGATGAAAGGCACGAATAGAAGCAATGTTTCGAGCAATTGTAGTAGATGCTTTTCCACTGTCTCTTAGCGTATAGAGATAATTAACAATATGCACACGTCGCACTTCATCCAAAGTGGAAATGTTCTCATTTTCTTTTATGTGTTTTAGATATTGAGCGAGATCTCGCCTGTATGCATCGAGAGTATTTTTGGACAGGCTCCGCTCAACTATCAAATAGTGCAAAAAATCCTGTACCTGATCTTCCATTGTAAACGCTCCTTATTCACC
This sequence comes from Anaerobacillus sp. 63XJN7_5_ISO-PGPR-S23-430, assembly GCF_056173695.1. Classification (NCBI taxonomy): domain Bacteria; kingdom Bacillati; phylum Bacillota; class Bacilli; order Caryophanales; family Bacillaceae; genus Anaerobacillus; species Anaerobacillus sp. 63XJN7_5_ISO-PGPR-S23-430. The sequence continues at coordinate 2,537,529 of NZ_CM149686.1, forward strand.
TGTCTGGTAAAACAAATTGAGCCTTTCAAGGAAAGTGTGTTGAATACCCGATTCCATTTGAACGACTTTCACTGCTTTTCCTTGTGGCACATCATACCGATGATAATTCTGGTACTCTTGATTTACCCAGAGAATGCCAAAGTAAAACAGTAATGTACAACCTGTGAACAGTAAGAAAACTTTCATTGTATCTAAAACAAGCAATAAACCCCTTCTCAAACTAACGCACCTCCATCTCTAGTAAAAGATATGCCAGGGATAGAGAATTTTATACATCGTTAGGAGATACAGGTTCTTAAATGTCTTCTATTACAATTATGAATGATTAACGGCTTGCTCCGGCTGTTCTTTATCTTCCTGTCCTTGACAACGGTGACAGATCCCATGAAATGTAAGGCGATGATCTTTAATTTTAAAGTTCCAATCATTCTCAACTACCTTTTCTACATCACCAAGTAAATCATCTTGTATTTCATCTACTGCACCACACTCAATACAAACCAAGTGATGGTGAAAATGGGCAGCGCCTTCTTGCCTGAGGTCAAACCTTGAAACACCGTCACCAAAATTAATTTTATCAACAATTTTCAATTCAGCTAATAACTCAAGCGTTCGATATACAGTTGCTAATCCAATTTCAGGAGATTTTTCTTTTACTAAAAGATACACATCTTCAGCGCTTAAATGGTCTTCTTCGTTCTCAAGAAGTACCCGCACGGTTGCTTCTCGCTGGGGCGTTAACTTATAGCTTTGAGAATGAAGATGTTTCTTAATTCGATCGATTCTGCTTTCCATGTCCCATTTCCCTCCCTCGATCGATGCCATTTTCATTATAAGCAGTAGGGAAATCGGTGTCAAATTAAAATCATTATCAACCTAATGTTGTAATGATTTTAATTTGATAATGAATATAATTTACTTCATTTCCACTACGGCCTTTATCAATCCTGGTGATAAATAAGCTTCAAACCATGCTGCTAGACAAAGAAAACTTAGCGCACATATAACTAGTCCTGAAAACCTTAAGAATGGAGGAAGAATCGGTTCTATTCTGCGTTTCATAAATAATTGCCTCATCAGTCGAAGCGAAAAAGTTAGAGAAGCCGTTGCAACGATCACCATCGCGGGTACCGCTATAATATTCTGTGGAAAGACTGAAACAAATGCCAATAAGAAGCCTTTCCAGCTCATTTGATTCACAAGAAAACCTACTGTAAAACCAACAACTATCCCTTTTAGAAAGAGCATAATTAGTACAATTGGAAGACCAATAATCGTAAGTCCTAGAAGCCACATCAAACCAATATATTTGGCATAATGAGTTAAGCTTTGATGAAACATTTCAGATGATGTTGCGAACTGTCCATCTGATACCTGTCCAAAAAAACGCCCCAAGTATACAGCAAGATCTTCTTTTTGAGTGAAGCTTAGACTATTGACTATAACGGCTCCGAATACAATGCCCATGAGGAACAATACGGCAATAAATGTGTAAAGAGATAAATGATCTGATAGATGAGTTGATATCATTTGCTTCAGATGTCGGCTACGATTCATACGATTTCCTCCTTCATACGACCTTTGGTAAAGTCTATGAAATGGATTTTGAACGTATGACTGATCGATAGATTATCTCTTTTGGTTTACAACTTTACCGTATGTTCCACCCCCACCTTGTTCTAAAGTAAGCTGCCCATTCCTTGAAAGGACGATCATATGAGCGAGTGACTCTCCCACAACGCCGGTCAGATCACTCTCAGTCACCCGGTGAAGAATATTCATCTCCGTACTAAAAGAATCTAATAGACGCTCGAAAGTTTTTGGTCCAACCCCTGGTAGAAAGTCTAGAGGAACGTGATGTACATATGGAGGACGAACAGGGCACGTCGACGCTGAACTCAATTCTTGAATTCGATTCGCCACCCCTTTTATAATCTTCTTACTTCCGCATGAATCGCAAACCAACTGATTAACTGGAGAATTACATTTAGAGCATATGGTCTCATAATATTTACCTAATTTTGGGTCCAATCCAAAATTCGCTGCAATTTTCCGGTCATATTTGCCTTGTAATGCCTTTTTCCACTCAAGAAATGTGGGTTGTTTTAAATATAAGCATTGATATTCTCGAGCTATTTTTTGTGTGGAATGTGCGTCTGAATTCGTCAAAAATGGGTAACGATGAAGTTCTTCAATTTGGTCTGCCATCTGTGTGTTAGAAGAAAGACCTAATTCAATTCCATCAATATTGTTTAGGTCAAAAACTTCGCTTATTGACTGATGGACTCCCTTCCCAAATAGGCTCTTAAATGGTGTGAATATATGGGCAGGTATAAATAAACCATCAAGCTCTTTTGCCTTTTCTTGAATGACCTCCGCTCTTTCATATATGCGTTGAGAACTTAGAGTAATGTTCGTCATTCTAGCTCTTAGCCAATCTGAAAAATGTTTCATTTTTGTTAAATCAGGCAAATAAACTAGTACATGAATAGGACCCTGACATTTCTCATCATAGATTTCGATTTCGGTACCTAAAATGAGAGTGAGAGATTCAAACCGAATTCCACCCTCACTCAATTCATAACATTCACCCTTCTCCAAATAATCTTCTATCTCTTTCATAACTTCAGGAACGTGACAATCGATCACGCCCACCATATCAAGCCCTTTTTTTGCACTAGCTTCATTAAGGATATGAGATAGTGTTAACGTTTTTGAACCAGTTATCTTAACAGGTTTGTTCGTTCTAGTTCTCCCGATATGAATATGAAAATCTGCATAACATGATTTCATGTGATCACTTCAATTTCATTTGTAAATACATGAGAGCATAAGCGGTTTTAGCATCATGAATTTCTTGGCTTTCTACCATCTTTTCCATTTCTTCTATTGTTAAATGAAGAACATCAAGAAACTCATCTTCATCAGCCGATTGTTCTCCTTTTTTCTCTAATCCCTTTGCTACGTATAAATGAACAAGTTCATTTGCAAAACCAGGTGATGTGTAAAATGAAATCACTTTTTCAAGTGAGTCACACGTATATCCTGTCTCTTCTTCTAATTCACGAACTGCTGTAACTTCAGGTTTCTCCCCTGGTTCAAGTTTCCCAGCTGGGATTTCCACGATAGCTTTATCAAGGGCTTTACGATATTGTTTAACGGCTAAAATTTTATGATCGGGCGTCTCTGCAATAACCGCAACCGCACCAGGATGATCAATTAATTCACGCTTACTTTGTTTCCCATTTGGTAACTCAACATCTTCCACTCGTAAGTCTATAATTCGACCTTCGTAAATCGTTTCTGAATGCAAGGTCTTTTCATATAAATGGTCCATTTGTTCATCATCTCCTGGTTCTAAAAATTCAAATCGATACATAAAGTCTATCACATGAGACAGATAATAGGGAAAAGACTAAAACCATTAATGTATCGAACTATTTAGGAGGTTCTGTTTATGAAAGTCTATATTCAGCCAAACGGTGTCACAATGGTAGGAAAACCAAAGCAGATTCAGTTAATGATTAGACATTATATGAATCATTATGAAACGATTGAAGAATGGATTCAGGCTCCTGCTGTTCGAACTAAAGCACACCTAAGGTTAATACAATAAGAAAACAACAAGAAACGCTGCCATTAATGGCAGCGTTTCTTGTTTAACGAATCTCCGTTTTGAAAATATTTTTCATTTGCTCAAGGAATACGTTATGATGCTCGGTAAACGTTGCCATACACGATGAATGGGCAACTGTTCTAAATCCTCTTGCGTAAGCACCATAAGCAGTTAGAAAATCGCAAATATCTGTACATACTCCTGCTAGATGAACAGTTTCTACGCGACGTGATTTGAGTATTTCTTCCAGATTCGTTCCATAAAATGCATCATATTCTGGCTTAGGAACAAACGTGACATTCGAAAGCTCCTTATTGGATTCATACCACTGCTGTAATTCACCATATAACTTCTGTCCCCACGTTCCTCTTACATTATGTACGGGCCAGATATTAAAGTGATCATCCTCTTCTTCATGCTCATCCATACAAATCACAACTTCCTTGCCTTCCTCAATAAACGTTGTGGCAAGTGAAATAATGCTAGGAACAATCTCCTGTCCCTTCTTGCCTGAAGTAAGTCCTCCCTCATCATGAACAAAATCATTGCTCATATCAATAATTAAAAGCGCTTCTGTTGCCATTCTACCGCCTCCCATTATGTTTACTATAGCAGGTGTGTTATCAGGTAACAAGACATCGGAATCAGCATATGATTGGCATGAATCCTCCTATCACGATACACTTAATACAGGTTAAAAATGGGAGGTATGGAATGCAATGAAAACCAATCAACTCGGAAGCTCAAAACTGAACGTTAGCGAAATTGGATTAGGTACTATGTCACTTGGCACTGATCGAGAGAAAGGTATTTCGCTTATTCATGAGGCAATTGATAACGGCGTTACATTTATCGATACAGCTGATTTGTATGACTTCGGTCTAAATGAAGAAATAGTAGGAGAAGCCCTACGTGATCGACGGGATTCAGTCGTACTTGCTACGAAAGCAGGGAACCACTGGGAAGAAGGAAAAGAAGGCTGGTACTGGGATCCATCAAAAAAACATATTAAATCAGCACTAAAAGCTAGCTTAAAACGATTGAAAACAGATCACATTGATCTCTTTCAGCTACACGGTGGTACAATCGAGGACCCATTCGATGAAACCATTGAAGCTTTTGAAGAATTAAAACAAGAAGGATTAATTATCGAATATGGTATTTCAAGTATACGGCCAAATGTCATCCGAGAGTTTGTAAAAAAATCTTCTATCGCATCAGTTATGATGCAATACAGCATTCTTGATCGTAGACCCGAAGAAGAAATTCTAGATTATTTGCATGAAAACAACATCAGTGTCATTGCTAGGGGACCGCTTGCTAAAGGCATGTTAACTGATCGATATGAGGAAAAAGTAAAAGAAGACGGATTTCTCGACCATTCTAAATTCGACGTTCTTGAAACTGTTAAGCAAATTTCTGAAATAAAAGGGGATAAGCGCAATTTAACTCAAACGTCACTAAAATATGCTCTTGCTCATCCCGCTGTAGCTACAGTAATTCCTGGAGCTAGTCGCAGTGAACAACTTCTCGCAAATATTACAGCACAAAATGCTCCAGACTTAACACCTGATGAAGTTCAGAAAATACGTGACGTTTCAAAAGTGAATGTGTACGATAAGCATCGGTAATTAAATAAAGAGCGCAGTCAAATGACTGCGCTCTTTCCTTCTCTTTTCATAAATTAAAAGGCATCTAATATTGGATCGCTAATAATAATATCCGGTTCTGTTGAAGCTTGAATTTGCTCAATGCTATAGCCAATGGCAACTTCTTTTAACACAAGCCCTTCATCCGTTATGTCAAAAACAGCCCGATCCGTAATGATTCGATTAACAACGCCTTGACCTGTTAGGGGGAGGGTACAAGAATTCAAAATTTTCGGGTCTCCGTTTTTGTTCACATGATCCATAATGACAACAATCCTTTTCGCCCCATGCACAAGATCCATGGCCCCACCCATACCTTTAATCATCTTTCCAGGTATCATCCAATTAGCGAGATCACCATCTTTTGAGACTTCCATTCCGCCTAGTATCGCAACATCAATATGTCCTCCACGAATCATCGCAAAAGACTCTGCACTATCAAAATAGGATGCTCCTTGCATCGCTGTAACTGTTTCTTTCCCGGCGTTAATAAGATCAGGATCAACTTCACCTTCAGTTGGATAAGGTCCGATTCCAAGAAGGCCATTTTCCGATTGAAGCACTATTTTTTTGCCTTCTGGTATATAGTTAGCTACCATCGTAGGCATTCCAATTCCTAGATTCACATAAAAACCATCCAGAATTTCTATTTCAGCACGTCTTGCAATCTTTTCACGAACTGCTGCTTTATCTACTTTCACCATTATGATCCTCCTATCGCGTTGTTAATCGCTCAATCTTCTTTTCCTGCTCACCCACAATAACCTTTTGAATATAAATACTTGGAGTATGAATTTGATCAGGGGATAACTCTCCTACACCTACTAATTCCTCTACCTCAGCTATGGTCACTTTACCTGCTGCAGCAATCATAGGATTAAAATTGCGTGCCGTTTTGTTATAGACCAAGTTCCCCATTATGTCCCCTTTCCACGCACGAACAAATGAGAAATCTGCCTGAATGGCTTCTTCAAGCAAGTACTCTTTACCATTGAATACTCTGACTTCTTTTCCTTCTGCTATCGGTGTTCCCACGCCAGCTGGAGTATAGAACGCTGGAATGCCAGCACCGCCTGCCCTTATTCTCTCTGCTAGCGTTCCTTGAGGAATGAGCTCAACTTCTAATTCACCCGATAACACCTGTCTTTCAAATTCTTTATTTTCTCCAACATAGGAACCTACCATTTTTTTTATTTGTCTGTTTTTAAGGAGCAATCCCAGGCCCCAGTCATCAACTCCACAGTTGTTCGATATGACTGTTAAGTCCTTTGTTCCTTTCTCTTTTAATGCAAGAATTAAATTTTCTGGTATACCTACAAGGCCAAACCCACCAACTAGAATCGTTGCTCCATCTTGAATGTCTTGTACGGCTTCTTCAAACGTATCAAGTACTGGCTTCATTTATTTAAACCTCCATATCTTTTTTAAGTTCGTTCAACGATTGTTGCTACGCCCTGTCCTCCACCAATGCAAAGCGTAGCCAGACCAAACCGCTCATTTCTACGTTTCATTTCATGTAGTAGGGTTACTAAGATTCGAGTACCACTTGCGCCAATCGGATGACCAAGAGCGATCGCCCCACCGTTCACGTTCAAGATTTCTTCATTAAAATCAAGGTCTCTTCCAACGGCAAGAGATTGAGCAGCAAAAGCCTCATTTGCTTCCACTAGATTCATTTGATTCATTGAAAGTCCAGCACGTTCAAGTGCTTTCTTCGTAGCAGGAACAGGACCTAACCCCATTACGCTTGGATCTACACCTCCACTTGCATTCGAGCGAATAACAGCAAGGTATTCTATTCCAAGTTCATCAGCCTTTTCTTTACTCATTAAAACAACAGCGGCTGCGCCATCGTTAATACCAGAAGCGTTTCCTGCTGTAACCCCACCGTTTTTCTTAAAAGCTGGGCGTAACTTTGCAAGTTTATCAGCCGTTGTTCCTGGTTTAACGTATTCATCGGTATCAAATAAAAGAGGGTCACCTTTTCGCTGCGGAATAGAAACCGGGAGAATCTCTTCTTTAAAACGCCCCTCTTCAATTGCAGCCTGTGCTTTTTGTTGACTCCATGCAGCAAATTCATCCATTTCTTCTCTTGTTAGCTGATAATGATCGCACAGGTTCTCAGCAGTAACACCCATATGATAATCGTTAAATGCGCACCATAATCCATCTTGAATCATGCTATCCACCATCTTTTGGTCACCCATTCGTAAGCCTTCTCGTGCTCCGTTTAATAAATAAGGTGCCTGACTCATGTTCTCCATCCCACCAGCGACAACAATATCTTGATCGCCAAGCATAATAGATTGAGCTCCTAGATGAACGGTTTTCAATCCTGAACCACATACTTTATTGATTGTCATCGCAGGAGTTGAAACTGGGATTCCCGCTTTAATCGCAGCCTGACGTGCAGGATTTTGTCCGAGACCCGCTTGTAGAACGTTTCCCATAATGACTTCTTCCACCTGATCTATTGATAAGTCAGCTTTTTCGATCGCTCCCTTAATGACAGCGGCCCCAAGTTCTGTAGCTGATATAGATTTTAGTGAACCATTAAATGAACCTACCGGCGTTCTGACAGCGCTTACAATTACAACATCTCGACTCATTTCGATTTCCTCCTTATGTATCTATGACTCTCTTCTACATAATTCTTACTTAATTCAAAAAACTCCTTCCTCCAAGCGAGAATTTCCATTATTCAAACGATTATCTTGCAAGACTTCCGATCCTTTGTTTTAATTAAAGATAGCGCTTACAAAGAAAGGTGATGAATGTTTTGCTACCACAACATGCAACAATCATTGAAGTTGGTCCAAGAGATGGACTTCAAAATGAACTAAATCAGATCAAAACAAATGATAAAATCCGTTTCATCAAAGCCTTAAAAACAGCCGGAATGAAAGAAATGGAGATTACCTCATTCGTATCACCTAAATGGGTTCCCCAAATGAAAGATGCCAGTGAAATAGTAAGTACTTGCCTTGACGGTACAAGAAACTTCGTCTTAGCCCCTAACCGTAAAGGGGTCGAGAGGATTAAAGAAACGAACGTGAAATCGATAGCACTTTTTGCTGGTGTTAGTAACTCCTTTAATCAAAAGAATAGCAATAAAGAGACAAAGGATCTACTCAATGAGCTAATTCCTTTAGTCAAAGAATTAAAAGCAGAAGGTTATTTCGTTCGTGCATGCATCTCTACTGCTTTCTATTGTCCATATGAAGGAAAAATAAAAGTAAATGATGCGGTTGACGTTTGCCGTCAATTTGTTGATGCAGGCGTAGATGAATTGAGCGTAGCAGATACTACTGGAATGGCCACTCCTGATGAATCACACAACCTTTTTAGCCAACTTGTAAAAGAATTACCGTCAACATTGTTAACAGCTCATTTCCACGATACAAGGGGTATGGCACTTGCTAACATCTATGCATGTCTCCAAGCTGGAATTTCAAGATTTGATACGTCAGCTGGCGGACTTGGCGGCTGCCCTTTCGCCAAAGGAGCGACAGGCAACGTTGCAACAGAAAGTGTTGTCTATATGTTGGAGAGAATGGGTATCAAAACAGGTATTGATCTAGAAAAACTAATGAGAGCTATTGATGAGATTGAGCCTCACCTATCAAGATCCATCCTAACACCTTATCGAACGTTATATAATAAAGAAAAGGAAGCTTCCATAAAGTAGACATATAAATATTATGGTAAACTAAATAAAATAAGCACACAGACGTGTGCTTATTTTATCCTTTTACTATAGTTAAAATAATACTATAGATTAGAGCTAGAACTAGTCCACCGATAACCGTAATTCGATCCATCTTTTGACCTTTAAATAAATTCAAAACTCCCTTTACGACCATAAATACTACGAAAAAAATAACAAAATACATCAAAAACGTCACTCTAGTAAATCCCCCTAATCGTTATCCTTTGTTTATATATCGCATTCTCGGGTTAATGATTTCACTATCACTTTTAAGCATAAAACACTGGTGTTTCGGAAGAAAATCAATTTTCATTTCTTTATCAAAAAACACTTTATATTGTTTCTGAATCAATACAGGTCTGAAATTTGACTCAAGCGTCATATTAAAATCACCCTGAGCGGAATCATTTACTAATTGCGTAACACCGTTCACTACACACCCGCAATCTTCGATGTCATAATGTAACTTCATATAACCCTCAGAATCATGTTCTAATTTCTCGATCGCTTGATCTGTGAAAGTCACTCTCATGTTATCTCTCCTCTCCACTATCTTCTATAATAACGTCTATAAACTCAATAGCCCAGTCACACCACTCAATCCAGGTTTTCATCTGACGCCTACCGTATTCAAGCGTAAGGTATTCCCCCAGACGATCTTTCTCTATTCTATGATCAACTGCATTTTCTTCTTTCCAGCTGTTCATATGATCAAGCACCATTTGGTGATGCTCTTTACTCTCTTTTAGGAATTGGATCGCTTCTTCTTTTGGAATAAGATGAAATAAAGAAACACGCATCAATTGTTCGTTTTTCATTTTTGGTGGGTCTACAGTATGATGAGCAAGCCATTCAATGAGAAGACGGTACCCTTTATCTTCAATAGAATAGATCTTTTTATCTGGAAGATCTAACTGCGGAACAATTTCAAAGCTTACTAGCTTCTCTTTCTCCATCTTTCCAAGTTCACGATAAATTTGTGTATGATGCGCAGACCAAAAATGGATCATCGTTTCTCTAAATTGTTGTGTTAGCTCATATCCGGTTGATGGTTTCTTTGTGAGTAATCCAAGAAGAGCATATCGTAAAGCCATATCATCATTTCCTTTTCAGCAATTTGCTTCTTCTCCATTATAAACGTCTTTACAATATCTTTGCACATTTGAAGTTGCAAATCCACATTTGACAATTAATTTGAATTTTATTTTATCAGAAATGATAAGAAAAACCACCGCCGATCATATGCTTATACATTGCTTAAGATGAAATTTGATAAAATACCGGACAAATCAAAAAAGCAGGCTGTCTATTTCGACTGCCTGCTTTTTCGATGGTTTAAACTATTCTTTCGTATTGATATTTAGTAATCCTTCCGCTGTTTTTCGTGTCTCGTTGCCAAAAGAATCTTTCACTTTCACTTCGATCTCAGCACCTTCAGCCACCACATTCGAAGTAGCTGTCCAGTAACCGACATAATGCCCTTCTGATACTTCCATCATTGGAAATTCAGTCATACTTGAAGGCATCATCGTTGGATTCACTAGCGGCATACGAATTGAGAAAGTAGCCTTTATTCCTGGAGAGCTATCGAATTCAATTTTCACTGATTCTCCCGCTTGAAGATCTTTATTTTGATCTGGTTTTAATTGATTAATGACCAATTCTTCTTGCTGGGAATAAACTTTGATCGACTTTTTCGTTTTATTTCCTGCTTTGTCTTTCGCCACTACTTTTATAATGTTCTCACCTTGCTCGAGCAGCATCCGATGTGAAAATGCACCATCTTCTACTTTCGCTTTCGTTCCGTTAACCTTTACCCAAGCAAGATTATCATCATGAACGTCACCTTTAACTGTTACTGATCCTTTATTTGTTTTCCAGTCATCTTTAGGAGATGTGATCGTTAATTCCGGTTTCGTTTGATCTAAAGTGACCATAACAGCATCAGATTCTCCCGTCATCCCACGATCAGTCGATGCACGAGCTGTTAACTGATTTTCACCATCGCTCAATTGGATTTCTGTTGTAAAATTACCTTCTTCATTAGAAGTTGTGACAGCTTCTTCTTCGCCATTTTTCATAACATGAACGTCTGTCATTGGTGCCGTTTCACCGTCAACTTCAATGCTATTCTTGTTTGTATATGAACCGTCTTTTGGAGATGTAATCATTGGTGCTGTTAGTTCATAATCAACGACTGCACGGATCATATAGTTCCCTTCTTCTTCAGGAGCCTTCGACCATGCGCCGCTAACATATTGAAAGCTTCGGTCGACATATTCCCCGTCTTCATCTGTTGCAAGACCCGGAGCATTTGGATTGGCATCAGCTTGAATATAAGTGAGATAAAAATCACCTTCTACGATCACTCCTTGATCAGACAGATCAACCATCGTCCATTCGCCATTTCGAAGAGCAGTCGCGTCAATTGGACCAGCGAGTTTCTTACCTGGTGCTCCATCCGGACCTGATGCATCATGAATTTCGACTTTAAAATTTGTGCCGCCTGGATTTGGCCATTCCGTATTCCAGAATCTAAATAACCCTCCAGTCACAAGCGCACGTTCTTGACCTTCTGCTAGCGACATTTTCACAGCCCAACCGTTCCCAGCATCATAGAACGCTCTTGCGTTCTCAGCAGTACCATCGTCATACCCGATTTCCCCTGCATATCCGATGAATGGGGAAAGATCAGCATTCTGTACAACGGTCTCGTTCGCTTCCACAGTGACGTTAAATGTTTCGCTATAGTAACCGGCCGCAAGAACTTTTAACGTATACTCCCCTTCATAACCTGTTACTGAATAATGTCCTTCTTCATCCGTTTGCACGGGTGCTATAGCAGCATCTTCTACTAATAAAACAGTTGCATCTTGGATTGGCTCTCCTGTTTCACTATTCGTGACTGTTCCTTCGATTTCTCCCTCTGGTATCGCTTCTAATGTGAAGTCAGCTTCTGTCACTTCATCATCTACGATCGTCACTTCCTGAGTCTCTGACTGGTAGCCATATGCTTCTGCAATAGCTGTGTAGTCCCCTGCTGCATGAGTCATGGAATAGCTCCCATCTTCCAAGTTCGTTGTTGCAGAGCGCCCTGTCTCAAGAATAGAAACTTCTGCTTGAAGCGGCAGAGCTTGAGGCGTAGGTGATGGTTTCTCTTTAACTGGATTTGCAACAAGCGGTGAAGGTTTTAACTTGTCAGGATTAACTTTTTCTTTCGCTTTGGCACTAGCAGATTTTTCTTCAGGCTGAACAGAAACTTTCGCGCTCTTTTTCTTAGCGGCGACTTCCATCGGCTCTGCTGATAAACTTACATCGTCAATATACCAGCCCTGCTTCATCACGCTACCATCCGTCTCGACGTGGAAAGCTAAATAAATCCGCTGATTTTCATAGGCTGATAGATCAACCTCTTCACTCACCCATTCATCAGAAAGATTATTATACTCCGCAAGAGCTTCCCAATTTTCCTGATCGGTTGAAACGAAGAGATGACCATAATCATAGTTTCTTTCTAGTTCATACCATTGATTGAATTGAAGATAAGCTTCACCTTCTGGTAAATCGATAGGAGGCATCATCAGCGTCATGTTAGCACTGTTGTCATAAGCTCCATCAAGGTTGGTTCCATAAACCTTTTCTCCAGAGTAAGCTTCAGGACCAACCGTTGGCGTCCCCCACTCCCATGAATTATTTTCTCCCCAGCTCATCCATCCAGCTGGCTCTGATTCAAAGTCCGTTTCGTATCCTGTTGAGATACCAGGGATAATTTCTACCTGATATTCGTCCGTTGTGACAACATGTCCACCATAGTCTTCGATTTTAAACCTGTAACTAACGGAAGGTTCACTGACGGCGTCACCTGGGATAATAGCTTGATAGGATCCAGAAAGATAGTTCCCATCAATTTTTGTTGCTTCAGTTGACGTCCACTCTCCGTTATGATCATATTCAAGCTCTACACTCGTTACGCTCACATTATCTGTCGCTGTGACGGTAAGAGGAAATTCCATCTGAGCATAAGCTTCTGCAGGAGCATCGTGTTGATACGTGGGCTCTTCTTCATCGCTTCCTTCTTTCATCACATCACCCTCTAATGTACCGAGCCCACTCATAACAGAAGAAACAGCGTCAAATGCATTCACTAATCCATAACCGTAACCATTATTCGGAGAATCTGGGAATTCATCGTCTGTAAGTGGTGTGACGGTGTTTAAAAAGATGTCTTCTATATCATCAACCGTCAACGATGGATCTGCTTGACGAAGGAGAGCAGCGATCGCTGATACGTGTGGCCCAGCCATCGACGTACCATTCCACCCTCCTTCATAGCTACTCCCTGGTACCGCAGAACGGATATTAACTCCAGGAGCTGAAACGTCAGGTTTTATTTCATCATATGGGGATGGTCCCTGTAGAGAGAAACTCCCAAGAGCATCATTGATATCTGTAGCTCCCGTAGCAAATGACTCAGGATAATTTGCTGGTGTTGCGATTGACTCCGGACCTCCGGGATTAAATAGTGTTGTATTACCCGCAGAAAATTCTGGGAATATATCTGCATTTCGCCAATTTTGAACCATTGGGCGATACCATTCGTCAAGCCCAGGCCCGCCTCCCCAAGAATTGTTCACGACATCAGGAGCCTTCTCAGGGTGTGGATTGCCTTCTGCATCCTTAGGAGCAATAATCCATTCTCCTGCTTCAAGAAGATCGATATCTGTTCCACCGTCTTCGCTAAAAGCTTTTACCGCTATCCATTTTGCCCCAGGAGCGACGCCAATCTCATTCGAACCATCCGGTTCAGCGCCAACCATAGTTCCCATTGTATGAGTCCCATGTGCGAGATCATCATATGGGGCGGCTTCTCCGCTTACAGCGTCAAACCAGTTAAATTCATGATCTACTCCTTCAGAACTATATCCTCGATACTGTTCCATAAGAGCGGGATGATCCCACTGAACACCGGTATCAATGTTAGCGATCACCGTCCCTGCCCCATCAATTCCCATATCCCATACTTCAGGAGCACCTACTCGATCAATATTCCACTCAATTGAGTTCGTATCTGCAGTCGTTTTAGCCTTAGTTTTCGTTTTATCTGGAATTGGCTGAATCTGCCTGATCTCGTTAGGAAGTATTTTATCCACTTCAGGAAATGATGCTAGTTGGTTCATCACTTTTTTTGTTGCTGTTACTGCCATACCGTTTACGATGTAAAATGATTTTATGTCTTCTGCATTGCCTTTTTTCTCTTGTTGTTCTAAGTATGTGGACACAGAGTGTTGTGTTTCAATAGACGTAGCTCTTAACGCATTAACAACAGCTGATCGCTTAGTGATTTCAGCTTGAAAGGAAGTTAAGTTGTTTTTCTTAGCCTTTTCTTCAGCTTCTTTCGCAACCTTTGTCGTATCAGCTTGTTCTGCAAATTTAATCAAGAACGTTACTTTTTCGTTCTTCTCGAATGCTTTCGATACCTTCTGGTCAATGCGTTTCACTTCATCATTCATGGATACAGAAGAATCACTTTTCGCGTTCGCTTGCATCGCTGGTTGTATGAAGCTCGTGATGAGGAGAATAAAACAAGCAAAGAGAGCTACGATTTTACGTTTGCTTCGTTTTCTCAAATTTCTTCCTCCCTAATTATTAGTTTTGTGTTTACACTCTGCCCTCCTTTTGTATTGCCGGGTTCACTTAATATGCTATACCAGGATTTGTCACAACCCAAACAAAAATAACTAAATATTCAGAAAATGATCCAATTCTCTCAAAGTACTTTTAATATAAAAAAATGACGATTGTCCTGCTTCTGAATCATTTTGATGAGTAATATCGTTTTTTAATAGTCTTTAGGGGTTAAGGACTATAGAAGCATCGATTCTTACTCAAGTAATTTACTTATGACAAAGTCCCTAAAATTCGCTTTTATATCTTTCGGATGTCAGCATAAAGGAGGAGTTTGTTCAAATAGCCTTTTATCGAAATGCCAAAAAAATTGAAAAGGCACTCCAATTTGTCATTTTTCGCTAGCAATCGTTTCGTCAACCCCTCTTTTTTCAGCACAAATATCCGACAGAATTTGCTCACCTCCACTCATAAAGTCGCGGTCTTTATGTATGAATTAATGAAGATTACACCTATATGGTTTATCCACAAACTACATTAACTTATAGTTTTGATGCTCGATTTTGGCTCATTCGAGTGCAATTTTAATCACAGAGCGTACATGAGCCAAAAATCAGCAACGTTCATTAACATCCTTTTTCAATAAAAAAACTCTCTTTCTTAAAGAAAGAGAGTTTTTTTATGAAGAGGACCTCTTAAAGTCCTATTGTAATACACCTCTAAGTGGGGCGTTACTCAAACATTCGTCTTGTATGTGGTCATAAACTTTTTATCTATTCTATTTTTTAATTTCCATGAGAGAGGATGATGAAGAACTATTCTCCCATATAACAGTAATCCCTGTTTCTGACCAGTAGAAAGAATCGATAAGTAAGTATTTTTAGGTTGGAAACGCCGACCATTCGCCTCTTTCAGAAACCCCTTTATGTTCGCCCAGAGGATCTCTGATTGTCGCACGGCTACTACACCGGCTTTAGGAAGGTCCGGATACTGGCGGATAGAAGCACAATCTCCTGCCGCAAAAATGGCCGGATACTCCTTCACTTGTAGTGTATCTTCTACAAGTAAATAACCCGCTTCATCAACTGGTAATTGAGATGTTCGAAATATACCTGGAGCTTTTGGTCCAGTTAACCATAGCACTTCATCATAAGCAATTTGATTACCAGTTGTTGTGATAATCTGACTTGACGTTACATTTGCCACTTTTTCTTGCAAATAAAGTGGCAAGCTTTTATCTTGCATAATTTGCTTGATTTTTTCCTGCGCTTTAGCAGAAGTATTTTCTAACAATGGTGAATGAGAAATTAATGCCACAGGTTTTTTATCCTCAAGTTTTCTTTTTGCAGTGAGCGCTAAAGCCATTTCAACACCTGCAGCGCCACCCCCTACAACGACAGGGGTTTCTGCCGCCTGCATTGCCTTCGCGACTTCCTCGAAACGATAGTTAGGTTTTATGCGGAGAGCATGCTTTCTAGCGCCAGGTACGTCAATTCCGGCTGTTAATGAACCGATATCTACGGAAAGAACATCATATGAGAGAATATCACCCTTTTCCGTTAACACAACTTTTGCTTTAGCATCTATAGATAACGCTGCACCCTCCGTAAAATAAATGCCTGCCTCTTTTGCTAATGTTGGAATATGTATTCGCATATCTTCTTTGTTATATAGCCCTTCAAGATAGCCTGAGAACATTCCAGAATAATATTGATACTCCGATGGAGAAATGAGTGTCACCTCATGCTCTCCTTTTTCTTCCTGAAGCTTCTTCATTATGTGAAGGTGAGCATGTCCCGCTCCAATTAACAACAGTTTCTTCAAGCTTCTCCTCCTTTAATTCTTTATCGAACCCATTTAATATATTTTTCTGACACCTTAGGAAGCCAACCATCAAATAATTTTTCTCTCCAGAATAAATCAGCGGCTTGATTTAGGATAGCCCCTTTCGTTGGGTATGGATGAATGACTGTAGAAATGTCTCCGATTTTATGACCATGTTCTTTCGCAAAAACAATTTCTTGCATCCAGCTTCCAGCATCTTCGCCAACAGCATGAGCACCTAGAATATGCCCTTTCATGTCTGTAATGACCTTTAAAAGTCCATTTTTTTTGCGCTCAGCTATAAAACGATCGACATCTTCTGTACCAACCTTGAAAACGCGAATTTGATCGCCATGTTTCTCTTTCGCTTCTTTCTCAGTCATTCCAAGGTGAAAGACCTCAGGATCTATATACGTAACCCATGGAACGTTCTCATAGTTTACTTTTCTCTTTAATCCAAACACTGCGTTTTGTACAATAAGTTTCCCTTCCATACCAGCTCCATGTGTAAAAGGAAAGGCACCATTCACATCACCAATTGCATAGATGTGGGATTGGCTAGATTGTAATGACGCATTAACTGTAATAAAACCCTTGTCTTCATCTACTGAGGCCGCTTCTAAATTCAATTTATCTGTATTAGGCTTTCTACCCGTTGAAAACATAATCATTTCTGATTGGATAGTTTTCTCTTCGCCATTCTCAATATACGTCACAACTTTAAAACCGTTTTCCTTTTTAATCTCTTTTACTTCTGCTTTAAAAATAAATGAAAGCTCTTTCTCCAATTCCTTCGTAGCAATTGGTATGATATCGTGATCTTCTTTTTTCAAAATGGTCTCAGAGGTTTCTAGTATAGTTACATTTGAGCCGAATCTTGAGAGAGATTGAGCAAGCTCAAGTCCAACAGGACCGCCTCCTATAAAAACGATACTTT
Source organism: Anaerobacillus sp. 63XJN7_5_ISO-PGPR-S23-430 (assembly GCF_056173695.1). NCBI lineage: Bacteria > Bacillati > Bacillota > Bacilli > Caryophanales > Bacillaceae > Anaerobacillus > Anaerobacillus sp. 63XJN7_5_ISO-PGPR-S23-430. Next base: position 2,554,889 of record NZ_CM149686.1, read on the forward strand.
CGGGCAAATGGTCTAAATTGAAAATCGATTCATTCGTAATATAAGAGACATTTTCCACTCCATCAATTGGGGGAACTTTCGGGCTTGAACCTGTGGAAATCACAATTCGTTTCCCTTTGATGGGGTTCTCGCCATCAATGAGGACTGTATGACTATCTTTAAATGAACCTTTGCCTCGATAAATATCTACCCCTAATTTCTCAAAGCGCTCATCACTATCAATTTCTTGAATTTCACTAATCGCTTCTTTCACGCGATCTATAGCACGACTAAAGAGCACTTCGCCGCTCACCGTAAGGCCAAATTCTTTTGCCCCCTTGTAGACAGCATGAACTTCTTTAGCAGCTGTAATAAAAGCCTTTGATGGGACACACCCATAATGAAGACAGTCACCACCTAAACCTGGCTGATCATCGATTAAGGCCACATTGGCTCCCATATTGGCTGCACCAGATGCAGCAGTCAGTCCACCAGAACCCCCGCCTATTACAATTAGATCATATTCTATCATTCGTCCCATCTCCTCTATGCTAATATCCTTTTGGCTTCTGCTAGTCTTTGAAAAGCAGTGAATAGTTCAATTGCTACAAACGCTAGTGTCAAGATAACTAAAAAGTTGTGAAACAAAATCATTGCTGTAAAGAGAAGAAAACCTTCTGTTCTCTCCGCAGCTCCCGCTTGATAATAGAATGATTTGATGCCTTTTTTCTCTGACACAGCACCTACTGTAAGGAAGATCGTCATGGCAAAAATGATGGAAGTACTTAATAATAACAAGGCCCACATCGCTTCAGGAAACCTAAAAGCAAGCCCTAATATGACACTAATTTCAACAACGCGATCAAAACTCACATCCAATACGGTGCCAAAAGCAGATGGCTTTGTTTTACGTGCCATTGTTCCATCAACAGCATCAAGAAAACCAGAAGCCCATAAAACGATAACCGCCCAAACGTAATAATCAAAATAAATAAATATCCCCGATGAAATGCCAATAATGAATGAAATAACCGTTACTTGATTAGCTGTAAGACCTAATCGAAGCAGCGATTCTGAGGTGCGATCCATTAGAGGCTGAACATATTTCCTTGCATGAGTGTCAAGCACGACAGCACCGTCCTTATTTCAGTTCTTCTTCAACAGAAGGTCCGAATGCTTTTCTGCGAATATATAGACTTACGATAAGTAATAGTAGTAATACGGCAGCAGCAATAATGACCGATGATAAATTATTTGATAAAAAACTTGCCCCCAGAAAATTCAATGCAATGGCACCTGGTAACATCCCCAGCAGCGTTGCTAAATAGTATTTCCTCCGATTCACATTAGAAACCCCACAAACATAGCTAACTAAATCAAAATGAAGAAAAGGAACGAGACGTAACAAGAGTACATAAAGAAAACCCTTTTCTGATAATCGTTTCTCAAGGTTTTCTCCCTTCCGCTTCCATGATTTCGGTAGAATGTTCATTCCTAATTTTCTTGCTAATGAAAAGAAAAGAAGAGCTCCTGTTGAACCACCTACCACCGCTAGAACTGTACCAAGTAGAGGCCCGAATACTAAGCCACCACTGATCGAAATGATCGATGTGGGAAAGAGCACAAAGGGTCTACCAATACAAATAAGCAAGAAAATGAGCGGAGCATAAAAGCCGAATGATGAAATCCAACCACGAATGTGAGAGGGTCTAAAATCAAATACATATTGATTAAGTAAGTAAATAACAATGATAAGTGCCGTCAACGATAATCCTTTTAGAAGTGTTTTAACAGTCATTGGGCAAGACCCCATTGATCTTTGGAATATTCTTTCATGTCTTCCCTCTTAGCACTTAATAGAACTTCTTGACCCGCAACTAAACGACTGTCTGACATGACAAGAATACTTCCCTGTTCCCAGGATATACGATAGCATTCTATGTTGTTTTTTACTGTAACCGCGCTTACCTTTCCTAAAACAAACGTACAATCCTGGTTACTTTGTTTATCTTGCACAGAAATGGCTTTTAATTTACTAAGCGGAATAAACCCTTCTTCTAGAGCTAATCCTTCTCCAATAATTTTAGCGCTCTCCATAGATGAAGGATTCGTGACAACATCATAAGGATGACCGATTTGGATGAATCTCCCCTCATACATAACAGCAAGCCTATCACCCATTTCGATAGCTTCGTCACGGTCGTGAGTAATAAACAGTGAAGTAATCCCTTCTTCTCTTAATAAATCCTTCACCTCACTACGAAGTGATTCTCGTAGTGCAGCATCAAGTGAGCTAAACGGCTCATCTAATAAAAGAAGATCTGGTTTCAGCACAAGCGCTCTTGCAAGTGATACTCTCTGCTTTTGACCACCTGATAATTCATGAGGAAAGGTATCTTTCCATTTAGACAGCTTTACTTTATTTAACATTTGTTCAGCTTGCCTAACGCGTTCGTTTTTTGATACTTTTTTTCTTTTCAAACCATAAGTTACGTTTTCTAGTACTGTTAAATGAGGAAATAATAATGAATCCTGAAACATCAAAACGACCGAACGATCTTCTGGTTTCAGCCTTACAATTGATTTTTCTCTTAAGTAAATGTCTCCTTCATTTAGTGCTTCCAAACCAGCAATACACCTGAGGAGTGTACTCTTACCGCATCCTGATGGTCCTACTACTGTAAAATGCTCACCTTCTTCTAAATGAAACGAAAGGTTCTGCAAGATGGATGTATTTGAAAATTTCTTATGAAGGTTTCTGCATTGCAATAGCTGGTTCAAAACAATCTTCCTTTCAAACGCGATTAACAGCTCGAATAACCAGCCTCAACATAACTTCCACCAGGCCAATAAATAGAAGGGGAAGCAAAGCAAAAAGTATTGAAAATCCTGCAATAACTGCTTCATTCGAACTTGAAAAATAGGGATAATATAATAATGGGAGGGTGATCACTGTACCTCCCCCAATAATAGCTGTAAGCGCATATTGTCCTAAAGATATAACAAAAGTTAATAACATTAAGCTTCGAATACTTGGAAGTAATAAAGGTAGGGCTACTGTCAAAAAGCGCGTCAACGGACCGGCTCCTAGTACAGCAGCCTGCTCATTTAGACTACTTCCCATTCTCTCATAGCCTGCCCTCATGACACGAATGGCATAAGGTAGCGTAGGAATCAAATGAACAATGACAACGCCTATCATCTTATCTGCTAAGCCAAATTGTATCATCGTAAATTGAAGCCCCATTGCGAGTAAAATGCCAGGTATTAAAATAGGGGATAGCAATAGTCCCTCAATAATGGATTTTCCTTTAAACGTATAGTGAGAAAGAGCCCTGGCCGCTGGTATTGCGAGCAAAATATTTAATATTACAACTAGAAGAGCAATCTTGAACGTTGTAACAATTGATTCGATTAATGAAGGATCTTTCATAATGCTACGCCACGCATCCAAACTTAGTTCGTTTGGAAATAACGCAGGCCACCTCCACCCTTCGGAGACGCTTTTCATTCCTATTGTTACAAAAGGTAGGATGAATAAAATAATAAACAAAACAAACACGAAACTAGTTGCTAACTCTCTTTTCCCTAAACGCTTCAAAAATAACCTCATCTGTTTCTCCCCTTTATCATTCTAAGCCTATGTTTTTGCACAGCTCCGATTGAAAAGGTCGCAAGAAGAAGGGCGAGCACTCCTGGAAGAAGCATAGCAGAAAATGCAAGTGGTCGCTTGCTCCAATCCCCATCATAAAACCATTCGTACGCTCTAACTGGTAACATTTCTGGTCGTGTGACACCTAATAAATATGGGATTTCAAACGCAGAAGCAACAAATGCTAATAAGATTACTGCTGTTTCGATGAGAATCGGGAGTATCCAGGGTAGTTCAACGGTTTTAAAAACATCCCACTTACTTCCACCTAGCGTTCGAACGACTTCAGAATAGCGATGATCGATCTCATAATAAACAGGCAACAGCATGAGAATTACAAAAGGAACTTCCTTCCAGACATATGTTAAAATGATCCCCAACCCAAATTTCTCTTGAACAAGAACTGGAAAATTCCCTCGACTCTCTAATACTCCCATTTGATAAAGTAGAGTAGAGAACAGTCCACTTTGCGAGAAAAACAAAAATACTAAATAACCTGCAACAAAATGCGGAATTAACATCGGTATCCATACAAGTATCTTCAACGTTGAATCTTTAAATAGCTCATATAACATTCTAGTCATTACTAATCCTATCACTAACGATAGTAAGGTGGACAGGACGGCAACTCGAAACGTTAATTTAAGGGAATGAAAAAAAGCATGATTACTAAAAAGTTCCGCGTATGTTGCAATAGTCCATTCCCCATCTATTGTTTGAAAACTTTGAGCTACCGCTGACCACATTCCATGCCCTACAAGTAGCAATGTAACCGCAATCGCAGGTAATAAATATAAACGTAATTTCCACTTATTGCTCAATAACCCGATTCGCCCATTCATTATTAATCCACTCCGTGTAACCTGTATCTAAGTCTGGTAGCTTATATTCATTTAAAACCTCTGTGGAAAGTACGCTTTCTCCCCGGTCAAGATTACCAATAATCTTCTGATCCTCTTCACTCAATTTATCGAAATTTAATACCGTACCTTCCCCCCACATTGTAGGATCCATTTTAGCTATTTGAGCTTCTGGCGATTCAAGAAAATCAATAACTGTCATAGCTCCCTCTGGATTCGGACTATTAAATGGAATACTGAGATAGTGTGTATTTGAAACCGATCCAGGATCTTTTAGAACAAATGACTTCGTGCTTTCAGGAAACGTCCCATTTTCAATTAAACTTCCTGCTCTTGCTTCGTTAAAGCCCATAGTCATTAGGATTTCCCCCTGACTATAAAGCGTATCAAGTTTAGTCAATGATTCAGGATAAGTTTCACCATTACGCCAAAGATCAGACTTTATATCATCAAGATAGTTCCACACGTATTCTTCGGAATCTTTAATAATTTCTTTATTAAATTCCTTTGCCAGAAGACCCGACTCTTCGCCTGCACCTTTTATGAGTAGGTGCTTCACGAACGTATTACCAGTAAAATCCGAAACGTTAGGATACGTAAACTTCCCAGGATTATCGTGAATCCACTGCTTTAACTCCTCAAGTGTACTTGGAGGTGTATCGATCTTGCTCGAATCGTAATGAAAAACATATTGAACATTTCCCCACGGAGCTTCTAATCCATCAATTTCCGTCCCTTGATCATATTCAGCATTCTGATCCTTTGATCCAATGTATTCTTGAAAATGAGGCAGCTTCTTTGAGAAAGAACCTAGTAATAAATCAGCATTCTTAGCATTTTTGAAGTTTGCGCCATTGATCCATATGACATCAATTGTACCTTTGTTTTTATTTGCTTTTTTCTCTGTTAAAAGTTTTTGCATAAATTCTTCGGTATTCATCGGCTGACGATTAAGCGTAATATCATACTCCTCTTTTAATCTTGGTGCTGCCCATTCATCAATGTACTGATTAATGCCTTCATCTCCTCCCCACATAAAGAGATTTACCTCTGTTCCATTAGAAGAGGATACGATTTCATCCCACTCCTTTGATAACACCTCTGTTTTACCAGTTTCATTGGTTTCACTATTCCCACATGCAACAATAAAAAGTAGCGTTGCGAAAATAAATGTAAACTTTCGCTTCATCTAATTTCCCCCTCATATAAACTATCCTAGCAACTGAAAGACATATTTGACGAACTTGATTGTGTTTCATAGTCAGGCATCATCTATTTTCCCATTATCAGTATACCTTTTTTATAAACAAGATGCTGTAACGCTCCTTACATCTCAAACTTTATTAAAACCATTTCCTATAGCGTAAGTACGACAAGTTCATTGTCCTTTTCACGAAGAAAAGCAATAGCCACTTTGGCTATTGCTTTTCTAGCGGGTATGTTAGGCTACCCTATCATCTATTCCCTTAGCTTTTCTGCATTTTTCTACGAACAATTACGCCAGTTGCAGCCATAGTTGCAAGAATGGCTGCAACAATCCATTCGATTGGCATTTGCTGTTCAGCTGTACCACCCATACCTGTTTTAGGCATATCAGTTGGCATAGCTTCCATAGCGAATTTGTCCGGGAATTGGTTTACGAAAGCACCAGAAAGTCCCTTTGCCGGCTTATACATATGAGCATAAGCTTCACGAACCGAATCATAAGCTGCATCGTAGTCTTCCGTAGTGTAGCTATCAAACGCAGATATTAATTGATTCACATGCATTTGTAAACCTTCAGATAATGGTCCCGCTTCTAATCTACCTTCAGTTGCTGTTTCAAGAAAACTTGAGAAGTCTGCACGATAGTCTTCCAGCGCTTTTAGTGCTTTTTCTTGAGCAGCTTCATCTTCAGCTCCTGTCGCTTGAACATATTCTACAAAGTTACCGATATGTCCAGACCACATTTCTTTAAATTGATTTCCTGCTTCTTCACCATATACAGAAGTTATCGCAGCAGCTAGATCATCCGTATTCTCGCTTAGTGCAGCTGCAGATGCATCAAAGTCTTCTGATCCGTCGATTCCGTTCTGCATTGTCATCATTGCAAGACCAGCATGTTCAGATAATAAATGACCTAATGTTGCACGAAGATCAGATGCTGGTGTTACGGCTTTTGTGTTCTCGAACTTGTCTGGGAACTGATCAGTAATGGCACCAGAGAATCCTTTAGCCACCATTTGCATGTGAGCAATCGCTTCACGTTCTTTCTCGTAAGCCATCTCATAATCACCTGCTACATAGCTATCAAATGAACCAATCAACTGATTAATGTGAGCTTGAAGTCCTTCAGACAATGTTTCAGCTTGAAGTCGTTCTCCTGTTGCATTTTCCAAGAAATTAGAGAAATCTTCTTTATAACCATCTAAGCTATCTAAAGCTTTTTGTTTTGCATCTTCATCTTCATTACCTGTTGCTTTCACATAGTCAACGAAGAAACCGATATGATTGCTCCAAATTTCATTAAATTCAGCTCCTGCTTCTTCACCATAAACGGATGTAATCGCAGCTGTAAGGTCTTCCGTGTTTTCACTTAAGGCACCAGCAGAAGCTTCAAAATCTGCAGAACCTTCAGCTCCTTTTCTCATTGTTTCTACTGCAAGATAAGCATGCTCACTTAGTAAATGGCCAAGATCAGCACGAAGATCAGCACCTGGTGTTTCTACTGTAGGCTTGTCCATTTGCTGGTCGTGGTCAGAGGCAAATGCTCCAGCAGTTGGTATTAAAAGTGAAAAGCTAAGCGGAACAATTAATAGTCCCTTTTTCCAATCGATCACTTTCTTTTTCATATTCTTGTTCGTATTCATTTTCAAATCCACTCCCCTTAATTTTGATTTACACTTAGCTAACGGAGGGAAGATCCATTTAGATCATTCTTTTTTTAAATTCTTCTCTTTTTTTAATTACCAGAGAATAAAAAGTCAGCAAAACCCACACATACTAAGGTTCTGCTGACTTTCAAGTTTTAACTATTTTTTTATAGATATGATGATATTTAGAATGTGATAATAAACTACCTTTTCCTCAATCAATTCTATATGTGTTAATCACGCCCGCTTTTTTAAGAAAAATTAATCAAACTCTTTTTTCTCCCATTCATCTTCTGGTAGTCCCAAATCCTCTCCAGAAAACCTTTCTTCTTTAAATGGATCGGCATGGTTATGAAATCCGTTTTGTTCCCAAAAACCAGGTTTGTCTTCATTGATAAATTCTATACCTCTGATCCATTTAATACTTTTCCAGAAGTAAAGATGCGGTACAACTAACCTGAGAGGCCATCCGTGTTTTGCCGTTAATTTCTCTCCATCGACTGAGTGGGCAAGAATAACATTATCTCTCATTAAGTCAGTGAGGTGAATATTCGTTGTATAGTTATAGTCACCATGTAGCATAACATGGTTCGTTTTCGGTACTATCCCATATGCGTTCATAAAATCCTTAATCAAAACCCCTTCAAAAGTATTATCAAACCTAGACCACCTTGTGACACAGTGAATATCACACTTTACTTTCTTCTGTGGTAAGGCAAGTATGTCGCTATAGGAAATGATCACTTCCTTATCAATTTCTCCAAATACACTTAGGTTCCATGTCGACATCTCATACACAGGTACATCACCTTCATGTAGAATAGGGAACCTTTCTGTAAGTACTTGCCCCGGTGGCAGACGATCACCATACATTTCACTTGCATCTGGAACTTTCATTTTGCGAATACGGTCAGCTTTTTTCAAATCCTTCACAACCCGTCTCTCATTTATTGAATCGTCTAAAAAACTCTTCCTAACTAATAAGGAAGAGTTCGCTTCAGAGCTCTTCCTTATCTCTCAGAGCATAGACTCTGCTGGATTTGGCACCTTGTCTATCAGGTTGCCGGGCATCAAAGGGCCAGTCCCTCCGCCTCTCTCAATAAGGAAATTAAAAAATGTAATTTTGATTCATTCTATCGGTCTATTTAGTATTTTGCAATTATTGTTTTAAACGAGGTTTTTCTTCATTTCAACAAATTGAAATTCTCCCCCATTGGTTTGTTGCATAAACAGATGAGTGATTTGAAATCCAGCCCTTTGATACACTTTTATGGCTCGTTTATTAAATTCAGCTACTGCCATTCCAAAGGAAGTTGGACGATACAATTCAACTGCTTTTTGAAGGCCAGCCTCCAAAAAAGAAAAGCCTTCTCCTTTTCCAACATTATCGGGAGACATTCCTAGACCAATTTCTATATGGTTGTCTTCATGCTCATGAAAACTAAAAAAACCAATAAGATGATCCCTTTGGTAGACGCTCCAATAATTTTCATTGCTGGCTGCATCTTCCCGGAACTCTTTTAGATCTTCAAGATCCTCGTCCATATTATAAAATGAGTATACCCCATCATAGTCCCACGAGATAATTCGCTCGACTTCTTCTTGACTTATTAACTTAAATTGATATACCAATACTCTCCCTCATTTCTGTGTGATTGAAAAGGAAAAGCCCCATGCTGGGAAATGCATGGGGCTCACACTTTATATTTTAAGGGGGGCAGGAACCGGGGAAGTCCCTGCAAAAATAGTGTAGCAAGTTCCAAGGGCATGATGATTGATTATGAGTTGTTTTTCACATTCTTTTAATAAATGAAAAGAAGCTGGACAACTATTTATAAACCATGATCGTTTGAAGTTCTCGAAATCCAATGTCTTTATAAATGTATTTCGCGAAGTTAGAGGAATACACATTCAAACGAATTTCCTCATATCCCTGTTCTTTGAAGTTTTCAATACTCGCTTGAACGAGCTGCTTAGAATACCCTTTCCCACGAAACTTTGGAAAAACAAATACATCATAAATGAACCCATGCTTGCTTTCTGTAAAATAATCCGTGTTTTCTCCAAGTAATACCCAGCCAGCAATTTCCCCTTCGTCGCGATAAATGAGGTGGTAACCACCTCGATCAAGAATGGATGATACAATTTCAAGTGCTTTCTCTTCTTTTACGATACCAGGATTTGTCGTTCCTTCATTAACAGATTGAATGGAATTCGACAAAATAAAATCTCTTTCTTCTATCGTCGCTCGTTCGATCACATAGTTTCCCTCCATCATCAAAATCATTCATTACTCGTTTATTCTTGATGCAAGAACCTTATTCCTCCCATAAGTAAGATGCATATTCTTACCAAATTTATTTTTTTGTTAAAGCATAGACGCATGTATCAGTTAGTTTACTGCCATCAATTGAGACATGGTCGTTTCGTAAAATAGCCTCAAGTTGAAACGATTGTTTCTCGGCAATTCGCCGACTTCGCCAATTTGTCGCATTACAACGAATTTCTAGCCTTCTAGCGTTTAGCTCTGAAAAGGCGTAATCTACAATGCCTTGGACCGCTTCAGACATATAGCCTTGACCAGCGTATCTAGAATCAATCCAATAACCGATTTCAAATTTACGAACGTTCCAATCTATTCGATGTAACCCTGAGGAACCGATAAAATCACCCGTCTGTTTATGGAAGAGTAATAGTCGAAGATCCTCCCGCTTTAAAAACGCTACGTGAGATTCGCGGATATTCGCTTCAACATCTTCTTCCGTTTGATCTATATGTGCGAAAGGCATCCAGGGTTTAAGCTCTTCTAACGAGGCATCAATTGATTGATGAACCGAAGCACCATCCCCAGGTAGTGGAGAACGTATATGTAAACGGTCAGTGCTAAATTTATTTGGTATATCAAGTAAAATGGGTTCCATGGAACTATTCCTCCAACAACACTAAAAGATGTCAGAATTATATCATTAATGAGAAACCTGTCAAGTTATTGGTCTTTTCCGGCCAATGTCCCGCTACCATCTAATTGAAATCGAGAGACGAATTGACGGATCACTTCACGAGGATATGGTTTTCTTGGCCTCTCTTCAGGACTACTTGTACATATTGCTGCTACCTTAGGAATTTCTGCCGTCCTTTATCAATCCTCTCTCGCCTTTTCGATTGTTACCGCGGGGCAGCTTACTTACTTTTCATGGCATATGAAGCTTTTAAAGATAGCGGATTCGCAGCTCCCCCCCCCCTAAGTCAACCTAGCAGACCTTATTTTTCTTTATATCGAAAAGGGATTGTTATGAATATTTTAAATCCAAAAGTCTCTTTATTTTTTCTCGCCCTTCTTCCACAGTTTGTAAACCAGCAGGCGAATTCACCCGCTCTTCAAATGTTAATTTTAGAAGGGGTTTTCATTCTACAAGTCTTTCTTATCTTTAGTGCAATAAGCTTTTTTGCAGGAAAAATCGCATTCTATGTCGTAGAAAATCATGCTCTAGCTAGAAAATTCAATCTTGCAAAAGCTTTATTGCTTGCTTTAATTGGTCTTCAAATAGCCTTTAGCGATCAATAAAAAAGCAGCGCTTCTCATTAGAAAGCGCTGCTTTTTTATTTTTTTAGTAAAATCTAAATTTACTGAGCTGTATAGCCACCATCAATTAGAAGGGCTTGACCTGTAATGCTCTTCGCTGCATCACTTGCGATAAACATTGAGTAATCAGCTATCTCTTTCACTTCAAGAAGTCTTCTTTGTGGTACAAGTGGATAGATTACTTCTTCTAGTACCTTTTCTAGCTCTACTCCGCGTTCTTTCGCTAGATCTTCCATCTGTCCTCTTACGAGTGGTGTATCAACATATCCTGGTGCCATGGCATTTACTGTAATACCGTGTTCCGCACCTTCAAGTGCAGAAACTTTTGTAAGGCCGATGACCCCATGCTTGGCACTATTGTAAGCCGCTTTCCCTGCGAAACCGATGACACCATTGATAGATGCCATGTTAATAATTCGCCCAAATCCTTGTTTCTTCATGATTGGAAATACATGCTTTGTTGCTATGAAAGGAGCTGTAAGCATAATATCCTGCATCATACGAAACTTCTCAGTTGGGAAGTTTTCTAATGCAGATACGTGCTGAAGTCCCGCATTATTTATTAACACGTCTAAGCGACCGTATTCTTCTACAGTACGGTCAATTGCTTGTTTAATTTCATCTTCATTAGTCACGTCTGCTTTAATACCAATAGCGTTATAACCTTTATCTCTTAGTTTCTGAGCAGCTTCTTCTGTTCCTTCTTCATTTATGTCAGATAGAACAACTTTTGCTCCATTCTCTGCGAACGTTTCACCAATTTCAAAACCAATACCTCTAGCTGCGCCTGTAATAAATACAGTCTTGTTGTTAACCATGAATATTTCCTCCTATTGTCAATCCTAAATTAAAATTATACTGTCACACCTCTCTATTCCCGCTCTACCTTTTAATAAACTAATCATTTTTGATTTATTTTCATAGCTCCCACTTCAAGTCACTTCATTAAGGATTAGTTAGCCTATATTTAAATGTATTGATTTCTGGTTTATTCGAATGAAAGCTTAGTTTCAATCGCCCCATCAACATTTTGCTCAACAAAAAAATAACCCGGTGCGTTACTGCTCCAGGTTACGATTTGTATTAAAATGATCAGATGCTTCTTTATTCTTTATTGAGCCAAGTTCCTTCCCTAATATCAATAGTGACTGGTTAATTCTCCATATATAATAGAGGTCATTTACAAACTTTTTCAAATTTACATCTTCATATTCAACTTTTTCTGAAAGACCTTCAATATGCTCTCTTTCTTTATTTAAACTATACATCGTTAACCCTGTTTCACCTTTTAATAGTTTAAGTAATGTATGGACATTATGTTTAATCACTTCATTAACCTCGAAAAGTGTGTTCTCTGATCCTTCTATGATAGTTGAACGGTTATTTCGATTTGTCGAAGCCAATAGATGTTTAGCAAAATAATTAATCGCTGTTAGTACAGTTAACCAGCGTTCAATCCCTGATCGGGCAAGAATAGCAGGTCGATTACGAAGCGGCCTCGCATCTTCAACGATTTTTCGCATTTGTTCATCAATACCAAACGCCTGATTTGTAAAATTAAAATTCTTTTCAGTATGTGAAAAGGATTCAAGATAATCCGACACATACTCATTTAATTTATTAAGAAAATCTTCCGCAGTATCTGCAACCTTTTCACGTGTAGTTTTAGGATAGATCACTGCTGCCGCTAGAAAGCCAATGAATGCTCCTGCTAACGTATCAAACACGCGAGCTATTAGAATCTGTTCTGTAATCCCACCTAGGATAAAATCGTACATAATTGCGATTAGCATTGTCATCCAAAACATCATCATCGCATACGAAATGGATAGCAAATAAAACGCCATAAAGATACAGCAAAATAATGCAATTAACTCTAAGACAAGCCTTCCTTCAAGAAGATGCGCCAGGCCAAAACCTGCAACCGCGCCGAAAATAGTTCCCAGTGACCGTTGAAAAGCTTTTTGTAACGTCATTCCAACGGTATCCGTTCCTAAAAGTACTACAAATGCAGAGAGGAGAACCCAGTACTGGTGAGTAGGTGAAAGAAAATAACCTAAGAAAATAGCCACTGCGCCTGCTACGATAGCTTGGAGCGCCTTCTTTGTAGCTGCTCTTGGTTGATTTGATTTTTCACTTTCTTGAACATTTTCTTTCTTTACTTCTTCTGGATCGTCTAATCGAACTTGTTCTTCAATATTTGCCATCCGTCTAGCTCCGAGTTCGTTTGAACTTTCAATAAGATGATTGGCAATCGACTCTATTCTCCTAATTAACCATAACCAATCTTTATTTTGATGATTAGATATTCGTAATTCGATCAGCTGATTTTTTAATTCTTCGATAACGGTCTGTGTTTGCTTTAAGTTTCCAACGATATCGTGGCTTCGTAACACCTCAGCGTCTCTAATGGATTCAACGACTTTATATAGCAATTTTCTCACTTCATTATGTTCAAGTGCATGAAGTTCTTTCATTCTTTTAACTGCTGGGTAAAGTGTTTCAATTAACATTTCTGCATCAAAGACGTACATTCTAAGTTGCTCAGCGTCTATACCACTCCAGACTTCTCCTGGATCAGTCGTTGTTAATTGGCTTGAAATAACCTGTGCATACTCATTAAGTTTTCTTACATCTCGCTTTAATAACAAGGCTCTATAGCGATTCGGAGTCGGATCTGCAATGGCATCAAGTACGAGATCTAGCGTTAGATTTGTTTGAATATGAAACGACTTCATACTTCGACTTAGCTGTCTTTTAGGACGATTTCTAAACAGAATAAAGTGATAAAGATACGAGTATGCTCCCCCGACAACAATTCCGAGGATAAAACCGAGCAAATCGGATGGTTGAAGTTTCAATAAGGTTGAAAAATAGATTGATAAAAAAGCAATCATAAATAGTCCAAAATATCGAAAACCATAATGTTGTAAGTAGTAAGCAAAAAAGATCACAAGTAAAAACAAACCATCCGTAACAAATGGAATAGAGCTAAGCAATGTTCGAAGTGTTAGCCAAATAATACTTGAAATTACTAACAAAAGGGCAGTGATTTTTTTCTTTTTATCTGTGTCATCATTCACAAGCAATAATGATAAAAGACTTACCACCCCAGCAAGAATAGCTGGGGTAAATGATATCCCAAGTATTGTGGTCAACCACAGCATTGTCATGACGGAAGAAAAAACGCTAATCGTTATTCTTGCTGCTTGATGTAACCTAGTCCTGCCGGGGTCTGTAGCAGCCAAACGAGACCACCAGCTTTGTATGATTGTTTTCTCGTTTTTAATCCACATACATTAATAATAGCGAAATTTGATTCATTCTGCCAACATTGCGTATTCCATCCCTGCTTTTATTTGATCGGAAGTTAATGTTAGACCGCTCATATTGCTTATCTTCTTTTCCTCGGTATCTAGCTCTATTTAAAAAACCTTTGGAGAATGTTCTCCAAAGGTTTTATTTTAAACCGTTTTTAGATCTTTTTTGGACTTGGCTTTCTTATCCATACTACGTTGCTTTCTTGGTACTTCTTCATTAAATGATTTAATCATTCCCCAGCACGTAAATAACAGAATAATTGTAAGCGGGAAAGCACTAACAATTATAGCCGTCTGCATACTTTCAAGTCCACCCGTAATCATTAGAACGATCGCTGATGCTGATAACAAAAATCCCCAGGTAAATTTCACATAGTTCGGGGGATTCAAACTTCCATTTGTTGTTTGCATTCCAAGCACAAATGTAGCTGAATCAGCAGATGTAATAAAGAATGTAGAGATTAACAATAGTGTAACGATAGTTAAAATACCACCGAGTGGAAGTTGTTCATATAAGAAAAATAACCCCGTCTCAAGACTTTGACCTGCTATATCTGTTCCTTGAGTAAAATCAAAGAAAATACCAGATCCTCCAAATACGCCAAACCAAAAGGCACAAACGACTGTTGGCACAACTGTTACGGCTATCATAAACTCTCTAATCGTTCTTCCTTTCGAGACCCTTGCAATAAATGTCCCAACAAAAGGAGACCAGGCAATCCACCATGCCCAATAAAAGATTGTCCAATCTTGAATCCACGTTTCACTTTCTGCATTCATTGGAGCAAGTCTCATGCCCATAGCAAATATATTTTGAACGTATTCTCCGAAAGTAGTGACAAATAAATCTAACACAAATTTTGTTGGTCCGAGAATGACAAACATGATAAGCAATAATACAGCAAGCGCCATATTAGCATTACTTAAATACCTTATCCCCCTCTTTATTCCTGTTCCTGCTGAAACAGTAAAAAGAACAGTGATAATCGCAATAATAATCAATTGAATTGTGAAATTATTAGGTATGTTTGTTAAATAACTTAAACCACCGTTAATTTGTTGAGCCCCAAGGCCTAGAGAAGCGGCAACACCAAATATTGTCGCAAATACTGCAATAATATCTACTGTAATCCCGATAGGGCCTTTCACTTTATCTCCTAATAGTGGATAAAGCGTTGCGCTCATTAATCCCGGCGCCCCTTTTCTAAATTTATAATAAGCTAGCGCTAAAGCGATGGTTGCGTAAATAGCCCATGCATGGAATCCCCAATGTAAATATGTATATCGAAGGGAAAGGTGCGCGGCTTCAACCGTTCCTCCTTCACCATATGGCGGGGTAGAAAAGTGGGACATTGGTTCTGATACACCAAAGAACAATAGCCCTATTCCCATCCCGGCGCTAAAGAGCATAGCAAACCAGGTGAGCCTGCTATATTCAGGCTTATCTGTATCCTTTCCTAGCTTGATATGCCCAAACCGACTAAAAATCAAATAAATTGCAAATATTAAAAAGAAAGTTGCGGCAAGCTGATAAAACCAACCAAATTGATCTAAGAAGAAATTTTGGGATACCGTCATAACCTGATTAAGGTTATCTGGCATGAGCACCCCCCAACCAACGAAGACAATCGCAATAGCGATTCCTATCCAAAAAACGTTAGTAACTTTGTTCATTCTCTCCACTCCTACTTTTAATATGTGGATCTCAAAAATATTTTAAAATAATAACCACATCGTTACTAATCATAAGCAAAACTGAACTTATTTTCAAATTTTTATAAGAATTTAGTATAATATACCCCATACTCCTTTACTAAAAACCCTTTCATATATTGTATTTGTTTTACGTTATATTCTATAATTCAGCCATTCTCTATTTATTATATAAAAAAAAGAGACGTATTTTAATATGTACCCTGTGTAAAGGACAGTTTAAAAAAGACTAGGCAACATTAAGAAGATGATTCCTGTATTGAACAGGGGTCATCTTTTTTAAGTTCCACTGACATCTATCCAGGTTGTAATACATCATATAACTCTTAACTTCACGTTTTAATTCGATTAGTGTTTGACAAGGTTTTATTGAGGCTTCGTCTTTAAAGTGACCAAAGAAAGATTCCTGTGGGGCATTATCCCAACAGTTTCCTCTTCTAGACATAGACTGATCTAAACCGTATTTCTTTAGCTGTTTTTGGTAGGTAGGGTGAGTATAGTGAAAGCCTTGATCAGAATGAATAAAGGCATTCGCATCTAGTTTTGCTTTACGGTTGTTTTTAAGTTTTACTAACGTATCTGTCGCTAGATCGAGCGTAATTCGGTCAGACACATGATAAGCTAGGATCTCATTCGTAGAGCCGTCCTTTATGGTAGATAGATACGCTTTCTTCTTATTTCCATAAAACAAATAGGTAATGTCAGTTAGAAGTACTTTCCCTGGGATGCCTTGTTTGAAGTTTCGCTCAAGTTTGTTTGGTACAACGCTGTGCTCTTTCGTTGCTTTCGCCATACGACGATAGGGATTCGCTCTTCTGATCGGACATACGATTCCGTATTTTTTCATGATTCTGCGTATGCGTTTTAAGTTATAGGTTATTTGATACTGGTTAGCTAGCGTCATCTTGATTTGACGTGCCCCTTTTTTTCGCTTTTTAAAGGCATAGGCTTTTAGGATCCAGTCTTTTAAAACTTGGTCTCGCGCCTCGTTTTCTGTTCGACGCTTTCGAGCACCTTCAGTGAAATAACGATAATAACCAGATCGTGAGACACCCACTACGGAACATAAGTATCGGACCATATTTTTAAGTTGATACTCATGGATGATATGGCGGATTAATTCAAACTTGAGAGAAGCAGCTAATTTTATCTCTTTTTTCCCATCCCCTTTTCCATCATTTCGAGCTTTTTTAGGAGATCATTCTCTGCTTTTAATAGGTTATTTTGAGCTTCTAAACGTTTGTATTTTTCCTCTAAAGACAGTTCCTTATCTTTGGATCTTCCGGAGCTTTCTTTACGAGTGTCAGTAAGTCCATTAATCCCTTTGTTTTTATAACCCTGTCTCCACCTTCTCGCGGCAGAATGTACTCTTTCGTGTCCGAGAGTATCGACATCAAATCCATTTTCTTTAAAAATCTGACTCGGTAGTTTTCCTTTTTCATACTCCGTAATGAATATTCGCTTAAATTCATCACTGTATGTGATTCCTTTTTCACTAACTGATTTCACAAATTTATTAGAGGCAAGTGTTTTGACATCTTCCTCTGAGAATACTTTCTTACTCATTAATAATCATTTCCCATCGTAGAATTTGTCCTCATTATACATAAAAGTACCCTATAGGGCAGACTTTTTTTAAGTGTCTACTCTATAGGGTACATATTATTTTACGTCTCTGCTTTTTGTGTTCTATAAACCTGAACTTAATATAATTTTCCCTTTAGGCGTTTCACTTGTATTGTCCGGTTCAAGAGTAATCGCGACAGCATCCCAGTCGTGCTCACCTTCATAATCCACCTGATAAGCTACCTCACCTTTTCCTTCCTGATTCGGAACAAAAGAGCCTGCACGGTATGGTTTTTCACCTTCAAGTAACCAAACTTGATACACTTGATCACCTTCAACTCCTGATACATCGTTCACTTGTACCACTAAATTCATTTTACCATCTTCGTTCATAAGCGCTGCAGATCCTGCTGAAGCTTCTGCTTCAGTTGGCTGTAGTTGTACAGCTTTGATGAGAGATGAAATTTGTTCTGAATTATCTATCTCGCCATCAGATTCGTTTATATACGTATACAAATTTCCACCAAGGGAGAGAAAAAGTGCTGCTGCTAATGCGGGCGCTACCCACTTCCTCTGTCTTGATTTTCTTTCTGTTTGCAGATCTATTACTGTATTACTTTGTTTCTCTTCCGGATTTTCGACTTCATTGTTACCTACTTCTTCAGCATCGCTCTCAAACACACTTGTCAAAACACGATCTTTCATGCCAGCGGGTGGTTCTTCTGGTATAGAGAGATAAGGAAGGTCACCTGTCAATTCTTCCAGCTCCTTTAACTCCTCTCTGCACTCTTCACAAGATAAAAGGTGAGTTTCGAACTGTTCTTTCTCTTCTTCTGATAAGGTTTCATTAAAATAGTCAAGTAGTTGCTCACAATTTGCTTTCATCTGAGACCCCTCCTTTCTCTCTGAGACTGGTATTTAAATGTTTGAGCGCTAGCCGAATTCGGCCTTTCACAGTACCCAGAGGGAGGTCGAACTCTTCAGAGATCTTTTTGTGCGTCATTCCTTTAAAATAGAACATTTCAATTATTTTCTGTTGCTCATCTTTAAGTTTTGATACAGCTGTACGAAGTATCTGTCCTCGCTCTTTCCATTCAACCTGATCCTCCACTGAAGATTCATCGCTATGAAGAGAGTCTCGTTCATCCAGTTCAAAATCTGGCTCTTTTGATTGCTTGCGGAGCAAATCAATTGCCGTATGCCGCGTCATTGTAAGGAGCCAAGAAGAGAATTTCCCTTTGTCAGCACTATACTCGGCCTTCCCTTTCCATAGCTTTATGAACACTTCTTGCATAACTTCTTCTGCAAGTCCTCCATCTTTTACAATTCGATATGAGAAAGAATATAACAACTTTTCATATCGATCGTAAAGAGATGAGAGAGCTTCTTTATCCTTTGCCTGCACCTTAACATACAGCTCGGCATCGTTAAGTTCTCTCATATCATTCTCCTTTTCATCGCAACTGACGCTAGCCTGAAGAGGCAGGAAGCTTATGTATAGCTAACGTTACTCAGTCTACTTTGGATGTGTTTTTCATAAAAAATCATCTTACCAATCCACGAAAGCGCTTTTAGTTTATAATGCCTCCCCTAAAACAAAAGCTGCAATTATACATAATTTCTGTCTCCAACACTTCTCTCAAGTATTGGATCCCTAAACCAAGGAGACTCATTACATCCAGTATTTCCCTAAAAAAGTTTTCTTCAAATCAGCTCCCTAAATAAACAGTTTACTGGCAGTTTTGACCAAAACTGATTTTAATACTTTCACTTTCATCTCCATGCTCTACTCAACTATTTAGCATAATTTGTTTCTAGATGAAAGTATATCATAATTGTATTCTTTCCCAATGAATACACCCTCTACCTTAAAAGCTTTTCCTACCAATTCTCCTCAGTTTGATTTCACGAAACTTTTCACATGCTTCTTGTTCCTGTATGATAGGTTGGAGTAAATATTGAAGAGGTGACTTATGATGAGTAATAAAGTAGCGCTAATCACAGGCGGAACAAGAGGTATCGGTAAAGCAATAGCACGAAAATTTGCTTCCGAAGGCTACAACCTTGTTCTCAACTTTATGAGAAAGAAGAAAGATGCGGAACAAACAAAACAAGAATTAGAAAGCGAATATGGCATTACAGTACATATCGTTAAAGCAAATGTTGGTGAAGTGAAGCAAATCACTTCTTTATTTCATGAAACAGAAGAAATATTTGGTCGACTTGATGTATTTGTTAACAATGCCGCTTCAGGTGTTATGAGACCTCTAATGGAAATAGAAGAAAGTCATTGGGATTGGACACAGAACATCAATGCTAAAGCATATCTATTTGCTGCACAAGAAGCCGCTAAAATCATGGAGAAAAATGGTGGAGGAGCGATTGTAGCCCTATCGAGTCTTGGTTCAATCAGGGCGCTTCCAAATTATGTTGCTGTTGGCGTATCTAAAGCATCCGTAGAAGCGATTACTCGCTATCTCGCTGTTGAATTATCACCAAAAGGAATTGTCGTGAACGCTGTTTCTGGTGGCGCTGTGGATACGGACGCTCTTAAACATTTTCCAAACAGAGAGGAATTATTAGAATCTGCTAAGGAAAGAAATCCAGCAGGACGCCTTGTAGAGCCTACAGATATGGCAGATGCCGCTTATTTCTTAACAACTCCAGCAGCACGTATGATTCGTGGGCAAACGATTATTGTCGATGGTGGCTTATCTTTGCTAGGGGAATAAATGTAAAGCACGACCGCGGTATTTTCTGCTGTCGTGCTTTATTTTGTCGCCTTCTCAATAACGACAAGCTAAAATATTATTCCTCGCTGTATGAAACATGCTCTTTTACTTACATAAAATCAAAAAAGTACCGAATTACATGAAAGTAAACAGGTGATGTGTATGCAAGACTATCCACTCTATTTAAGTAATTTCCCTCCAAAGCTTTCATTCTTCGATCGTCACCAAGTAAGAGGTCCCTTTTCAGCACGGAAATTGTTAGACTACCAAGAAAGCCAGCGACGCTGATTAGCACTCCTGATAAAACTCCAAACAACGTACCAAAAGGCGTTAAATAAGGAAATAACGTATAGGCTAGTGCTGTTGTGACGATAATTGCGCATAAAAATCCTTCTAAGGTAAGATAAGGATTGGAGGATGGAACGACTTTACGCCTGCCTACATAAAGAGAAATAATGTAATGAACTGCATCATTTACCTGAGTTAGCAATACAAGAAATAACACTAATTTGGCTCCATAAATTGGGCTAGCTATTTGGAAATAGGCAAGGTGGCTTAGACCAAAAACCATTAGCATTAACCCCCATTGAGTCGAACTAACTGATCTTAGAAAACCTAGCGTCCCTTTTCCTATAATACGTGGAAGCGGTAGCAATAAGAAAACATAAACTGGTATAAACACAATGAACATTCCATACCAATCGATTAGGACCCAATAGAATTGGAGTGGGATAGCGACATAGGACCATAGAAAAATCCTTCTATCAGCTTTCCGAGTTTTCATCATTGAGAAATATTCTTTTAATGCGAAAAAGCTTAATATCATTAAAGAAAACAAGGAAACAATTGGGTTAAATAGTGTGGCAAGACAAAAAACAACAAACATGCCCCACCACGTTTTTACTTTTAACGATAGTCCCGTAAAGTCCTTGTTTGGCTGCTTATTCTTCGCAACAAGAAAAACAGCCTGTGCAAATAAAAGACCTATTAAAATAGTTGCCAATATCCATATTGTGCTTTCCAGAAGAGGTACCTCCTTATCAATCTATTTATGTATAATGAGAGTAAACGTCAAATGTATAAGGATGCCATGATGAGTCAAAAAATATATATTTTACTTTCTGATACCGGTACGCTCTTTACAAAATCGATTAAAAAATATACTAAAGCTCCTTACAATCATGCATCACTTGCCTTCGATGAAGAATTAAATGATATGTATAGCTTTGGAAGAAAAAAACCTGGCAATCCTCTAAATGGTGGATTTGTGAAAGAGGATGTTCTAACGGGAACATACCGTCGATACCCCAAGACGACATGTGTGATCTATGAACTCAACGTAACAGAACGTGATGTGCACAAAATGAAGCGCTTGCTAAAGATATTCATTCGAAACAAACAGCGATTTTTGTACAATATTCTCGGCGTTCTGGGGGTTTCAATAAATGAACCTATTGAGTTTAGTAATTCTTATTTTTGTTCTCAATTTGTTGCTGAAGTTCTTCATCGTTCCGGCATTCAACTTTGGGACAAGCTTCCAGCACTTGTCACTCCAGATGATTTTCGCAAATGCGAAAGGCTGTTACTAATTTACGAAGGAAAACTTTTTGATTATGAACCTATTAGAAAGCAGCTTCATAAATTCTGATGTGTATATTTAGTATGACTTTTATGATGTTTTTCACAATAAATGAATAAAACGTGGACAGATCCCTTAGGATCTGTCCACGTTTGGAACGATCATTAAGCTGTAAACGCTTCTGTTAGAACAGGAACGATTTGTTTCTTACGAGAAACAACGCCTTCAAGTATAGCAAGGTTTTCAATTAATGTGACATCAAAAGCCTTCTCGACTTTATTTGCTTGTTTACCTAGTGCTAAAGCCGTTGAGTTATTTGTAAGAATGTCCGTTACAACAAGTAAGAAAAGATCAAGACCCTTAGCTTCGATCGTTTTCCTCATTTCCTCTTCAACCACATCCTGACGAGCAAGAACATCGAGAGTATCAACAACGTTAACTTGAGCTACTTCCACTTTAGAATCTCCCATACCAAATTCTTTCGCATCAAGAGAGATCAGTTCAGCAGGCGTTTTACTGCTCATATCCGCCCCAGCCTTAAGCATTTCAAGACCATATGTTTCGGCATTTACCCCTGCTATTTCAGCAAGTTCGCTAGCCGCAGCTATATCTTCCTCCGTACATGTTGGTGATTTGAAAAGAAGAGAGTCAGAAATGATCGCAGAAAGCATAAGACCAGCTATGTTTTTATCAACCTGAACATTCTTCTCTTTGTATAACTTATTTAGAATCGTTGCTGTACAACCAACCGGCTCTGCTCTGTAATAAACAGGATCAGCTGTTTCGAAGTTCGCAATGCGATGATGATCAATCACTTCTAGAATCCGAACATTTTCAATATCCTCAGCACTCTGTTGACGTTCGTTGTGGTCCACAAGAATAACCTCATTTGTTTCATTCGAAACGGTTTGAACCATTCGTGGAGCTTCCACATTAAATTGATCTAATGCGTATTGTGTTTCTCCATTGACTGCACCAAGGCGGACTGCCTCTACATTCATGCCAAGCTTCCTTTTTAAATCGGCATAAACGAGAGCAGAAGTGATCGTATCCGTATCAGGATTTTTATGTCCGAAAATCAATACTTTTTCCATAGTTAGACTCCTTTTAGATGAAAAGATTTATGTACTCAATACATATTGTAAAGATCTCTTACCGTAAACTCAACAGCATTTTGTATTCTTTAAATAAGAAAAAGTAAGGAAACCGATTCTTTCGCATAAAGAATCGGTTACCTTATTATTATAGAGATCCTATTGACTGAGTAATCAAGCTATCCCCAGAAATCAAATCGAAAGATCGGCGAATCGTATTTTGCTTCATTAGTGTAGACACGATAACCTCAGCTACATCATCACGTGGAATCGATCCACGTCCTAGATTCTCAGCGATTGACACCTTGCCAGTTCCTTCTTCGTTTAAAAGACCACCTGGGCGCACAATAGTATAGTCCAATGAACTTGCTTCTAACGCTTTATCAGCGTAATGTTTTGCAGCGTAGTATGGCAATAATGCCTCACTCCAATTTTCTCTGTTGTGTGCTTGAAGTGCACTCAACATCACATAACGCTTAATGCCAAGTTTTTCAGCTGCTTCGATCGTTTTTACTGCTCCATCTAGATCTACTAATAATGTTTTATCTGATCCAGTACTTCCACCAGAACCAGCAGCAAAAATAACGGCGTCGCTCCCTTTCATAGCCTCAGAAATGGTATCGACTGAGTCTTCAAGACTCGCTACTACTGATTCAATTCCGCGGTTTGCTAATTCATCCGCCTGTTCTTTCTTTCGGACCATCGCCTTTAAGGAATGGTCTTTGTTATTATCAAGTAGATTAACAACTTTCTGACCTACCTGGCCGTTTGCTCCAATAACCAATACATTCATGAGTAAACTCTCCTTTTGGATTGTCTATCCATATTATTTCAAAATCAATTCTTAATCTCAACTAACCTGCTTGATTGTTCAATTGCGTTGACGCTTTCCTGCTATCTCTCTTCATAGAAAATACCGCGGCAGCAAGTGAAAGTAAAATAAAGGCACTTCCAACAGTGGCATTCATTTCAACTGAACTGTTTTCAATGACAAAAGCTCCAACCGAGGAGCCCAGTGCAATTCCGAGGTGAAGAGCAGAATTATTCAGGCTTTGTTGAATATCAGATGATTCTGGCGCAAGTTCAATTAAATAGCTTTGTTGTGCAGGTGTGATCCCCCAGCTCAGCATACTCCAAATTACCATTATGATAAGAAAGACCGGAAAGGAGAAAGTTGAAAAGGGAATAATAAACATTGCAACAGCAAAAACCATAATCGATATAAGTATTGTTGGTCTTGTTCCAAATCGATCTGAAGCCATTCCACCTAGTCCGCCCCCGGCAACTGCAGCCACTCCAAAGATCAGATAAACAATACTTACCCAACTTCCTGATAATCCAAGCGTTGTTTTGAGAAACGGCGTTAGATATCCATAAAGAGTTAGGTGACCTGTTAAAAACATTAAGGATGTTAACTGTGCTGAAAATACACGGCTATCTTTCAGGGTTTGTAGCTGTTTTCGAAGTGGAATCGCGGGTTTAGGCTGAATCTTCTCCATAAACAAGGTAACTCCCACCATTGATAACAGTGTGAGAACTAGGATTAAAACAAAAGGCGCTTTCCATCCAAAAGCATTTCCAAGCATTAATCCAATTGGCACTCCCAAAACTAGAGAAGCGCTAATCCCCATAAATACAACCCCTATAGCTCTTGCGCGATATTCCTGTTTTACTATATTTGAAGCAATAGTGACACATAGCACAACAAGAAGAGAACCACTTGCCGCCGAGATGATTCTCGCAGTCATTAACAGACTAAACGTTGTACTAATGACTGCGATTAGATTCCCTATTAAAAAAATAACGAGTGAGAATAGCATCAATTTTTTCCGTTCTATCTTTGCAGTTACAGAAAGTAGAACTGGACCCATTAATGCAAATACGATAGAGAAAACACTAATTAATAAACCTGTCTTCCCTAAACTTATTTGAAGATCTTCTGCTACAAGATCAAGAATTCCTCCTATAATTAATTCCACCATTCCTACTACAAATGAAACAATCGTAAGTAAGTAAACACGTTTATTCATTACCTCTTGCACCTCTCTTATTAAGTTACCACTAAAAGAGTAACTCTTTTTAGGATGGAAGGCAATAGGTAAATGAAGGACGCTTTTGACTGGTCAGTTGATGTGCTATCATTATAGAAAAGATTAGATGAAGCAAGGAGAATCGATAAATGCTGCAAGAGTTTGGATTTACTCAATATGAAAGTCAAGTCTATGAAGCACTGATTACAATAGATGAAGCACTGGATGCCACGGCTATTGTAAAACGTTCTGGTGTCCCTCGTTCCAAGGTTTATGACGTTATCCGTCGTATGATTGAGAAAGGGATGGTGTTAGAATCAACCACTGAGAAAAAAAGACTTTATACCGCTCTTCCAATTGATTCAGCGATTACCAAGCTTAAAAGTGATTTCGACGAAAATATTACACAATTAAAATCAATTCAAACTCGTAAGAAGCAAGCAGATGATCGCGTTTGGACACTTAAAGAAGATCAGTCGATTCATTCCCTTGTCTCAGAGTTACTTCAACAATCATCGAGCTCTATTATCTTTTCGGGCTGGGCCGATGATATCGAGCAACACCTCTCCTTGCTTGCGGAAAAAGAAGCTGAAGGCGTTATCGTTGAATTACATTCAATTGGAGAGATAGATTCTAATCTTAAAAATGTAACAACTTTAATTCCCGACAGCGCTCACCAAAAGTTAGAGCGGAGTCGTATTGTTATTGTAGATAATGAGGACGTTCTATTTGCCGGAATTGAAGATACAAGCTGGCAGGCGATTCACACCAAATCACGACCACTAGTTACCTTTTTCACAGAGTTCTTCTATCATGATATTGCATTAACTGAAATTACAAGAAAATTTGGGTCTTCAATGATGGAAGATCCTCATTTAAGAGAGCTATTATTGAAATTACGTTATTAGCCACGCTTATCTTTTTATCATTTTAACCTACATTAGTAGAAAAGTTCCCGCGCTATCCTATATGATCTTTATAAAGAATCTCAATTGTTAGAAGGTATATTAGCTTATATGATAACCCCCCCAAATTTTCAGCTATTCTATTGGATATCCAACAACTTTCATTAACTTACTGTTAACAAAAAACACCCTTCTCCTTTGGAAGGGTGTTACAGATAACACTTATTTCGCTTTAAGTATTTCCTCATTTTTCTTTCCTAACTTCATTTCCAATTCTTCTCTCAGAAGCGCCATTCCTTCTGGACTAAGAACAATGTTTCCATTTCCAAATGTTTGATTTTCGTCTAATATCTCTCCAGTAACCATACATGCCATATCTGCCTGATACTTTTGTAAGACCACCCTGTTTTCACTTGTGAAGATTTCAATTGGATCTTTCACGTTAATATCTAAAGTTCGTCGGAGTTCTTTTGGAATGACAATTCGGCCTAGTTCATCAATTTTTCTAACAACACCAGTACTCTTCATTCTCATTCCTCCCTTTCGTTTTAGCGAACAAGCGATGGTTTCTTTAATCATAATACCGCCGATCGTATTATGCAATACATATTGTGCCAAAATTCTGCAAATTTACATTTTATTTTATCATTTGGTAGATTTCTCGTGTATTGAAAAAGAAAATCAGTGAACAGAAACAGAATTTCAACATACCCTACTGATCTTATTGAAAGTTATTTAAAATGAGACCTATTCTTCCGCTCCACCTTATCGTTAACTTAAAACGTTATCTTGAAATACTCCCTTTCACTGACCTTCACACTTCATGCGTATTAAATAGTTGCAAAAACCATAGTTTAGAGGGTAAACTAATAATGTTTAGAGGGTAAACTAGTGGAGGAATGGTAAATGAATAAGAAGTTATGTGAAGCCGTTGAGCTTTTCGAAGAAGTAATCATGTATGGAACAGAACGAATTATTCGTTCTTTTGAGCATCAACTATTTGAAGAATATTCTTCAGAGCAGCTTCAGATGCTTCAAATTATTTCTAAATCAGGTCGTATTTCACCTGGGAAGCTCGCTTCTTTACAAGGCGTTCACAAAAGCGCTATTTCAAACCGTTATAAAAAACTTGAGATGAAAGGACTTGTGGTCACAGTTGATTCCGAAGAGGACCTAAGAGGGAAATCGATTACGCTTACTGAAAAAGGAAATGACGTAGTCGACTTATTTGATAAAGTGATCTATGAACATGTCGAGAATATTGTTTTAAACGATTTTCATGAAGAGGAAATCGACGAATTCCTTCGTATTTTCCGCAAGTTAAGTTCAATTTTAAAAGCAGAAGGAGATGCAAAATGAGACAAATTTTAAAATTCAAATGGCCAATTGCCATTGCACTTATTGCTCTAACAGCCGTACTATTTGTTTTATCCCCTAACCTTACGAAACAGGCTGAAGATGCTGGAACCTTTCAATTACCTGAAAATGCAGATTCAAAAATAGCCGCAGACATTCTTGAGGAAGCTGGTGCGGGCGATGAAACCATTTCACTTGTCTTTACCTTCAATGAACCAGTAAATGAGGACTCTAAAGAAAAAGTTTCTTCAATTGCAAAAGAAATTGCTGAAGAAGGTTCACTCATAAAAGAAGTACTTGATCCATTTGAAAGTGAAGAGATGTCTGATCAACTTGTTTCAGATGACGAACAAACCATTCTTCTTCCCATTACAGTCGATGGAACAGACGATGAAGTGAATGAACTCGCCAATCATATTCGTCAGGATCTAATTCCAGACAATACGACCGCTTACCTTACAGGTGAATCCATTATTAATCACGATGTGAATGAAAGTGCTCAAAAAGGACTTGAACGTACTGAAATCATTACTGTTGTGTTGATTTTCGTTCTACTATTGGCCGTTTTTCGTTCGATTACAACCCCTTTCATTCCTTTACTTGCAGTAGGGGTTACGTATCTCTTAAGTCAATCAATCGTAGCCTTTTTAATTGATTGGATCGGCTTTCCTGTATCCAACTATACTCAGATTTTTCTCGTTGCCGTCCTGTTCGGGATTGGAACAGACTATTGTATCCTCCTCTTAAGCAGGTATAAAGAAGAATTAACTGAAGGGCATTCTGTAGAAGATGCGATTGTGAATACGTACAAAACAGCAGGCCGTACCTTATTAATTAGTGGATTAGCTGTATTCATCGGTTTCGCAGCGATTGGCTTTGCAGACTTCCCGATATTTAAATCAGCTGTTGGGGTTGCTGTAGGAATCGCGATTCTTATGCTCGTCCTCTTTACGCTTGTGCCATTCTTTATGGCCTTATTAAAAGATAAGTTGTTCTGGCCTTCAAAGAAATCAGCGTCCCACAAAGATAGTAAACTGTGGACTTCGTTCGGTCGTTTCTCTATTAACAAGCCCATTTGGTCTATGCTCGTTGTCGCTGTTATTATGGTTCCACTACTTTTCACTTACGACGATCAACTGTCGTTTAATACAGTAAACGAGATTGGTAGTGACTATGAATCTGTTAAAGGACTAGATGCAATTGAGGAAGGGTTCGGCCAAGGTGATTCACTTCCGGTTAAAGTGATCATTCAGCAGGATCAAGATATTGTTACAGAAGATTATCTTCCTTATATCGAAACAATTAGTAAAGAAATTGAGAAAAATGATAACGTTGATTCCGTTAGGTCCATTACAAGACCAGCAGGAGATGTGATTGATGATCTTTATGTTGATTCACAACTTGCACAAGTTGGGGATGGGCTCAACGAAGCAACGAATGGCATCGATGATGTTCAAAACGGCCTAACCGAAGTTCAAAATGGATTGGATAGTATTAGTAACCAAATTCCTTCTAGCAGTAATGCTGGTGGACTTGAAGAAGCCGTAAATGGACTGGGGCAAATTAACGATCAACTTGGCTCTATTTCCGCAGGGCTTCAACAATCGCAAAATGTTGCTGCTGCTTCCGAACAGCTTGGGCAGGTGCAACAACAGCTCGGACAAATCCAACAGGGCCTCGCTGGCGCCTCTTCGGATCTACAAGGTCAGGCTGGTCAGGCGTCTGAGCTAAGCGGTGGCATTACTGAACTATCTAAAGGTGTGGGTTCATCCATTGATGGTCTTGATGAAATAAAGAACGGCTTACAAGATGCTGCAGACATCGTGACCGATATGGGTAATTCGAAAGCTCTTCGGGATACAGGTGTATTTATTCCAGATGGAACCCTTGAAGACGAAGAATTTGAGCCTGCCATCGATCGCTATGCCTTCGATGAACAAAAAGCGGTAACACTTGAAGTTATTTTAAAGAAAGATCCTTATTCTACGGAAGCTATTGATACTGTAAGAGAAATTAAAGAAACAGTATCACGAACGATTGACGGTACGCCGCTTGAAGATGCAACTGTCGCTTATAACGGCGTAGCAAGTATTAACAGTGACCTATCTGACATTTCAACAAGTGATTTTACTAGAACAGTCATTATCATGCTTGTCGGTTTGTTTATTATTCTAACAATCCTTTTCCGCTCCATGATCATGCCACTTGTTATGATTGGTTCGCTGTTACTCACATACTTTACGTCAATGGCGATATCGGAGTTAATCTTTATTAACCTACTAGGCTATGATGGCATCACATGGGCAGTTCCATTCTTTGGATTTGTAATGTTAATTGCACTAGGTGTCGACTACTCCATCTTCCTACTCGACCGTTTTAACGAAGAAGCTTCCATTGGGATTAGGGAAGCAATGCATCGCTCTATGGCAAAAATGGGTACGGTAGTCATCACGGCCG
Source organism: Anaerobacillus sp. 63XJN7_5_ISO-PGPR-S23-430 (assembly GCF_056173695.1). Taxonomy (NCBI): domain Bacteria; kingdom Bacillati; phylum Bacillota; class Bacilli; order Caryophanales; family Bacillaceae; genus Anaerobacillus; species Anaerobacillus sp. 63XJN7_5_ISO-PGPR-S23-430. Next base: position 2,584,567 of record NZ_CM149686.1, read on the forward strand.
CTATTATCCTAGCCGGTACATTCGGGGCCATGATGCCTTCAGGCGTTCTTAGCTTAATGCAAATTGCGACCATTGTCATTACTGGCTTACTTCTTTACGGCCTAATCGTTCTACCACTTCTAATTCCTGCTGTTGTTGTCTCATTCGGTAAAGGAATTTGGTGGCCTTTTAAACCTAAAAAATAATCATTTACATTTTCATCGATCGAAAAGGCTCAGAGCGTATCGCTCTGAGCCTTTTTAAATAGAAGCAACATTGTGTATCACTACTTAATCTACATAACACCCTATTCCAATTCCGTAATATTCAAAATATAGTCTCTCAAAAATAGAAATCATCCTATAAAAACAGCTATTATAACTCATGCCTTCGACTGTCCACACTGTCGCTAGTACGGCATGACAATATCCCCACAAAAACAATCGCTCTAGATTCAGGTTCAGTTCATTTGTTAAAATTTCTATCCGCTTTTTCGTTACTTCATAAACCCCTTTATCAGGAAGACGATTTAAAAGAAATTGGATCAAATCATACTCTACTTCACCGATTAATCCCTTTGGATCAATCGCAACCCAATCTCCCTGTTCTGAAGCCAGTACATTATAATGATGAAAGTCTCCATGAAGCAACTTATACTGAGCGATTGTTTTATTCAGCTTAGCAAAAATGCTTAGTGCATTTACGAGCAAATGTTGGGAAAGCGGACCGTATCCTTTCTCATTACGATTGACCGTATCTCGAAGCTCTTCTTCCCTTGCTCTCGTCGTTTGAATTCGAGTGTTTCTTGGAGCAGGAAAGGATAGCCTTCTAACAACTTGCGCTGCTAAATAACAGGCTGTTTCGTCATCCTCTATTTCAGCTAACGTATATCCAGGTGACAATTTCTCTAAAATGATAATTCCCTTTTCTATTTCATAGTCAAGGACATTCACTATCCCCTGATGTTTAAATAAACGTAGTGATTCTAGCTCATTAAGAAAGTCAGCTCCTGGTATACAAATTTTCACCACTATTTCTTTTCCGTTCCTAAGCTTAGCAGGGGCAACATAATTAATAGAGAGACGGTAAGGTTTTTCCATTTTCATTGACCATTTTTGTTCACAATAATGGATGATTCCAGGTAACTCCTGTAGCCATGCTTCTCCTTCTTCCTTAAAATAAAGACGAACCGATTGCACAAACTGCTTTTGAAACTTCACCTTGCACCTCCTATTCTTCACAATGATTCTAGTAAAGAAATAAAGTGAGATAAGCGATCAAAACGCCAATAAAGCCACACATCAAACTATATGGGATGTTTTTTAAGACGATTTTATATGGATTCATTTTTAATCCAACTGAAGTGAGTGTAACAATAAGCCCATAAGGAGCCGAAGGAACGGTAGCAATCGCGCTACTTGCAAGCAGGAGCGTTAACGTCACAGAAGGAAAAGTGTTTAATAATAGTTCACTTACCCCACCAAAGATTCCCATTGTTGCAATGGGATGGACACCTAATAGTGTCATGATAAGAAAAGTTGCCTGAATGAAAAGCATGATAAAAACTTGATGCCCTTCTAATGCCACAAGAGGGTCCTGTAAATACCGTAAGTACGGAGAACCATTTAACGTTTCTGTAAAAAAAGAGAGTGTTAGTAGTAAGACAATAAAATTATGTAAATGATTGGTTTGTCTTTTCCAAGTTGGCCAGCCAATTTTAAGGAAGCTTCTTTTTCGTTTCAGGAGTACCGCCCAAATGTAAGCAAACGGGAACAGAGCGATCGTTACAGCAAACAAAAAGTTAAACTGAACAACATTGGTTAAAAATACAACAACGACTAAGAACAGTACAAGCGCCAGAATAAATTGAATTAACTTCTTCCGACTCCCTCTTCTCAAATTCGTAGAAGCCCCAGTTTCTTCAACGACTTCGTTTCGAAAGATGATTTTTCCAATACTCGAATCGATCGCAAAACCAAGAAAAGCAATAAGTAACATCCATGGTAATACTTCTAAATAATTGGCATTCGTAATGAAAATCGAAGTAGCTAACAATATTTCTAACGGACTCCATAACAGAGCAAGTGAGTATCCTCTCAAAGTAGACCTTGCTATAAAGCTATTTCTAACGTTTGTGTTAGCATTCTTCAACTGTTTTTTTAATAGGTCTTGAGAAATGGTAGCGGACGATAGATTTAAAAATGCAGCGAGAGAAACCATAGTCGCTTCTCCACGCACATATAATTCTCCCATCCCTTTCACATTGCCACCAAGTAACGTTTGTAGTAGCTTATTATATCTCCCCGCTTTAACAACGGTATTCATCCATGGAAGCATCGATATAAGAAAAAGCAATCCTATATTCCCCGCAAAAAAGGAGGGGATTTTTGTGATAGACTCATTGCTAGATAAGTAGAAAACTGCCCCCGCGGATAGAAGGATGATGCCAAGTATTTTAAATACACGATCGGCTTCCTTAAAATTAATGACAATCATTACAATTGCAAACAAGCCAATTACGGTATAAAGGGAAGAATTAGACCAGAAAAGGTAAATCACATCCAATAGAAAAACAAATAAATAAAATACATACAAATACTGAGTAAAATTACGGTTCCACATGATATTCTCCTATCCAATAGCGAACGGCAAAAGGTTAAGTTCGTCTACTTCCCTGTTGTTTGGTTGCTGTTCTTATCCTATCGATAACAGCTGGAATTTTCAAGAATTTAGAAGGTTTCAACCGCTAAGAGTTTTATGTCTCATCATTTACATCTCCATTTGAGAGAGATTTACACTCACTCTCTTTCAAGCACTCTTAGCAAAAAAAAGTACCGCCCGATTTAACGGACGGTACAAAAGGGGGAAAATTATGTTAGTTTGAATTTACCCCTTCTCCAAATACCTAAACCTCTTTTTTAAAAAATCCTTACTATTATTTTTTTCGTTCGAAGTTAGCCTGTTTAATGAACTCCTGTGTTTCAGGGTACTTAAGCATGAGCAATAACTCTTTTTCACCAACAAAACGTAACTGATCAATTTCCTTATCAAGCGGACTAAGATCCTGTTCATCCCCCTCGTACTCATAGTGAAACATGGTGGTAACCTGGTTGTGATAGCCAATTTTATTTTGAACCTCAGCTGGAAATTCAAATGTGATCGATTCATCAAACTTTTTCATCAGCTTGTATTTTATTGATCCCGTTTCCTCTAGCAATTCTCTTCTAATCGAAGCTTCAACGTCTCTATCCTCGTCTTCTACTCCACCTTTAACGAAATCCCACGTTTCACCCTGAGACTCTTGTCCCGCTTTGGTATTCAGCTTTGTTTTATGAACGATCAAAAAACGGTGCTTATACGTTACGATAGCCCCCACAGCCTGTCTTGTTCTCATAACCACATCACTCCAAGCTAGTTTGTCGCATATTCACTCTCATCTGGCCTATGACCATTCTTTAACTCTCGCATTGTGAAACCAAAATCCATTTGAAGATGAGGGTAATCTTTGAAGCTACTCCAATCGCCTCCCCATTCAAAACCAAGGTCTTTCGCCATAGCAACAACCTCCATCCAATCTGACTTCCCGTTGCCATTATCGTCTCGCTCCATATCCCAAACGACGTCACCATCATCTAACTTTAATGCAAAATCAATTGCTAGTCCGTAGTTATGATAGGAACCGCCGCCCGCTACGTTCGTCACCACCTGGCCCCCAGTAGAACGTCCCTTTTCATAAAGAGCATCCTGTTCTTCTTTCGTTCGATGCCCAGCAGTTATCACAATTTCTATTCCAGCTTCAGCAGCTCGATTCATCAACGCCTTTTTTGCTTCATTAACCTTTGGGTGAAGATCAGTTGGTAAGGGCACATCCTTCTTTATGAATTGTCTTTCAAGATCATCACTTATATAGATACAAAAGATACCGACTCCTATTATAAAAAGGAAGGTTATAAGTTTTTTCGATCGTCGTTTCATAACAAAACCTCCCACATTACTAATCTTGTCATTTGATCATAACATAGCAATCTGACATAGGTTAATACGGACGTTCGCTTCATGAAGCGACTTGTCTGTAATACCTGCGCCACAAGGAAGATTTTCTTTAACAAGCTGTTTTGCTAAAGAAATAATGGTTTGGAAGCTGCTCAACTTTTTGCCTTCTTCACATTTTTTTGGGTTTTCGATCCATTCGATAAACAAATGTCCTCTTCTGCTCTTCATCATTTTTTAGGCCTGTTTGCTTACGTTAATTTTTGGTAAACTTTAGTAGTGTATAATAATGGAAGGAGCGAGGATATGAACCGAATTATGGTAATGGGATCTTCCGGCGGGGCGGGTAAATCCACCTTCGCCCGTCGGCTTGGTGAAATTCTAGATCTGAAAGTTTTTCATCTTGATACCCTTTTCTGGAAGCCCAATTGGGTGGAAACTAGTCTTGACGAATTCCGTGATACCCAGGAAAAGATTGCTATGACTGAAAAATGGATAATGGAAGGGAATTATAGCAATTCTTACGATATTCGGGTTGCACGAGCTGATACGATTATTTACTTAGATGTTCCGAGATTGCTTTGCATTTACAGGGTGCTAAAACGATGGGTCACTCATATCGGTCAAACTCGTCCTGATATGGGCAATGGGTGTAAAGAGAAAGTGGATTGGTCTTTTTTAACTTTCATTTGGACGACCTATTATCCTCGTAAAGAGAAAATGAGAAGTAGATTCGAACAATTAGAACAAACTTCCCCCGATAAATCCATAATACATTTAAAAAACAAAGCAGATATCGCTAATTTTCTTCATGAACTTCATTCAAAGCATACAATTTTGTCATAAGCCATGATAAGATAAGGTGCAGTATGTTTGAATTGGAAGTTTCCTGTTCAAAATGAATATAGAAAGACTATTGAAGCACATGGAGGCATTATGCTAACTTTTGAAGAAAAATTAGAAATTATTGAATCATCCTTTCCTGAACTGACACGAAAAGACGTTTCTCTTGGACGTGTGAATTTTCACTATGAAGAAGCGGTTATTGATAAGAAAAATGTTGTTTATCATCTTCACCCTAATGGCAACGGCTATGTATTTGGTGACCTTATTGAAGGGTATCCATTAGATGAAAGAGGAATGGTTAATATCCGTGATTTCTCAAGCAACGAGCTTCGTAAAATCATAGGCGAATCCATTCAATCACTTTCTGTTCTTCCTGGTTCAGATATTGAGATCCAAGTTTGGGTAAACGATGAAGATCAAACTCTGGAATTAATGTATGAGCCTGAGCTCGAACTATGGAATGTTTATGCTGGAGATATCCTTGATGGTACATTCCCTTCTCGTAACGAAGCGATCCAATATCTTGATGAAGAAGGATTTACTAGAAAGTAAACCTTAAGCGCCTGCCACCTTTTAAAGGTGGCAGGCTTTTCCTATTATCAATCTATCGGTTTATAAAACCCCGTGGATTTCCCTGTAAACCCACACGCTTCATAAAAAAGGTGTGCAGACTTCCTTTCATCCCGATTCCCACTATTTAAGACGATGGTTGAGGCACCCTTTTCACGAGCTAGATTTTCTGCTTCCAAAAGCAGAGTCTTCCCAACTCCCTGCTGCCGGTAATCTTTTGCCGTTACCATTGTAATAATTCTTGCAACAAGAATATTAGCAACATAAGATCGTTCATAATGCATTCCAAGCAGTCCAATCAAAGACTCCTGTTTTTCACTTACAAGCGTGACGTACAAAGGATCTGACAAAATTGGTTTTAGACGCTCCGTCACTTCGCAGACAGAGGTCTCATACCCCATTTCTGAAAGCAAATAAGTAAGCCATTCCTCATCACCTTTTCTAGCCCTTCTAATGTTCATCGTGCTTTCTCTCCTCGTAAGTCTTCATAATGATATCTTTTTGAAACCTGTTTTTGTGAAAATAATAATAAAAGCGGCACAATTAAAATAAGTAAGCTCACTACCCCTATCCATCCCAAACCGTCCCATAGGATACCAACGCCCGAACTACCTGCTGCTACTCCGGCATAGTAACTAATCAAATAAAAACTAGATGCCCCACTCTTATGATGCTCTGCCGTCTTTGCAACAGAAGCTGATGCCATCGAATGAGAAATAAAAAACCCTGCACAAATAACGCAAAGCCCAATCATTACCACAATCAGTTCTTGATATAGTGTAATGGCAACTCCTAACGTTAATAATAAGAGGCCCGTTACCATCGTGCGCCGTAAGCCAATACGAGATGAAATTCGTCCTGCAATTGGTGGTGAAACTACTCCGAGAATATACGCAAAATAAGCAAGGGAGATCCATTTTAACGAAAGAGAAAATGGATCTTGTTTAAGGAAGAAAGGCAAATATGTCCACACGCCCGTAAAGATCACTTGAATGAGAAAGCCAAGCGTAAATAGCGATAAGAGCCGACGATCTCTTAAATGTACAAACATTCCTTTCATATCCTTTATAACACTGCTATTCCCCCCCTTAAAAAAGCGAGAGGGCGGCAGGAGCCAATAAAAGCAAATGATCGCTATAATAGCAAACCCTGCAAGGATGATAAAACTTACTTGCCAACTATATAAGTCAGTCAAATATCCTGTTGCGACTCGTCCACTAAGTCCCCCCATTGCATTGCTCGCAATAAAAATGCTCGTAGCAAGTCCTACGTTACTTGGAGCTACTTCATCTGCAAGATAAGCCATCGCCGATGCCGGTATACCTGCAAGAAAGAATCCCTCAATACACCGAATAATAAGCAGAAGAAGGAATGAATTCATAAACGGCATTATTAGTAATGAACTAAGGACAAAAAGGAGCGATATTTTCATCACTACTGTTCGCCCATAGCGGTCTGAAACAAAGCCAAGTATAAGAAGTCCTGGTATCATCGTGATGACGGGCATGGACATAAGTAAGCTTGACGTTGTTGCCGTTAAATGAAATTCACTCGCAAATATTGGAAGCAATGGTTGAAAAGCATAAAGTGCCGAAAAGACTAATAATGCTCCACATCCAAGACTAACCGCCGCTCGCCAGAAACCCGCATCTTTTGATGTATATGGCTGATTGTTATTTAGAACAACTGACACTTGATCATCACCTTCAATTTTCTATCTTACTTTTATTTTAACTGATTGGGAATTTGAGTGAGATCAATTCCCCACACCACTGGCATATAAAAATAAATCGCCAGTGTAATAATGACGACAGATGTTAGATTTAGCCAGAAACCTGCTCTCGCCATATCTGGGATTTTTAAATAGCCTGACCCGAATACAACGGCGTTCGGAGGGGTTGCAACCGGAAGCATAAAAGCACAGCTTGACGCAATTCCTGCCCCAATCATTAGAGCATAAGGATGAACTCCGATCGCGGATGATAGAGACGCCATGATTGGAAACATCATTGTCGCCGTCGCCGTATTTGATGTAATCTCCGTTAAGAAAATAACAAGCGATGTGACAAGTAGTAAAATGACGAACAGATGGATGCCTTCAAGAACCGTTAATTGCTCCCCAATCCAATTCGCAAGTCCTGATTCCTGAAAGCCAGAAGCAATGGCGAGTCCGGCTCCAAATAATAGAAGAATTCCCCATGGTAATCCTTTTGCTGTATCCCAATCTAAAAGAAAGGCACCTTTTTTCGAAGGGGCAGGTATAAGAAAAAGTAATAGCGCTGCAGTCATCGCAATGACAGTGTCATTTATATTCGGATTAAGCTCACTTAAAACAAAGGAACGGCTAATCCAGGCAACCGCAGTGAAAGAAAAAACCACCATAATGACCTTTTCTTCCATAGACATTTTCCCAAGATCCGCTTTCTCCTTATTAATCACCTCTTTCCCGCCTGGCAGCTCTTTAACATTCATCGGAAATGCCATTTTCACAAGGTAATACCAGCAGCCGAATAAAAGAAGAACAGTTAGAGGTACGCCAAACATCATCCAGCGGGCAAATGAAATCTCGATGCCATATAGCTCATTGACCACGGCTGCAAAGATGGTATTAGGAGGTGTTCCAATCAATGTTGCTAGACCACCAATTGAGGCACTGTACGCGATGCCAAGCATAATGGCTTTCCCAAAATTAAATTGCGGCACCCCTTCTTCTTGCTTCATATCAAGCTGCTCGGATACTTGATAAATCACGGCCAGCCCAATTGGCACCATCATCATAGCCGTTGCCGTGTTTGAGATCCACATTGATAAAAAGCCTGTTGCAATCATAAAGCCAAGTACAATTCTCTCTGTACTTGTTCCTATTGCTGATATAATGAAAAGAGCAATTCGTTTATGTAAATGCCACTTCTGCATTGTAAGCGCGATCAAAAAACCACCCATAAATAGAAAAATGGTGTTATCGCCATAAGCTGATGCTGTTAAATCACCTTTTAGTCCGCCCGTTAGTGGAAATAAAATTAATGGTAAAAGAGACGTCGCCGGTATCGGAATGGCTTCTGTAATCCACCACGTTGCAATCCACGCCGTACTTGCTAAGATGGCCAAACCTGCTTCTGAAAGACCATTTGGATTAAAAAACAACATTATGCTAAGAAAAAGGACCGGTCCGAGGATTAACCCCGTCAGTTTCCTTTTATCATAAGCAGGATCTGGTCCAGATGCATAACCTGGATTTTTTTGAGAACTTTTTGAAGGGATTTCCGGCGTGTGTGAAGAAGCGAATGTTAAGAGATCTTTTGCTCGATCATGTTCTTTCCATAATTGGTTCCAAAGGTGTTGTTCCATAGTCATACCTCCTATCGTTCATTAAACTATAGTGTAGAATTCGCTCGCCACATCTGTCAATAAATTCACAATTTTGGTACTTTATTACTCTCTTTCGAGAAAGGACTTTTGATTCGTTTTTCCATTTCCATACAAGTAATTCATTTCAAACCCCCTTAAATTTCCATTTGGGGCGAAAATTATAAGTTGATGATATGTTTTTTTATAATTCAAAATAAATAAACTCAATGATTAAATGTAAGAATAGATACACAATCCACAACAAGTTGCTCAAAATCGATCCAGGGGGTATATGATGAGAAAGATACAACAGACTACTATTAATTCGGTTGTGAAATACGGACAAACAAAGCTTCCAAAATCAGCTAATACAGAATGTCCAGAATGCGGAAACGATGCTTCATTTCAACTGAAGTTCGATTATCAAATTAATCAGGCTGTGTTCTCCACGCTTTCTCGCTGCTCTATTTGTAAAGAAGCTGTACTTTTTATACTCATTAAAACGTCCCATAATGATCGCGGAGAAGAAGTTGAGCTATTCGTGCATCAAACCTCTTTTACACGAGAGCCGCTCGGCAGACTGACTAGCACAGCTAGATTACCCGATGACCTTGAGCGTGTTTATCGCTCAGCAGTGAATGTACATAACATGAAGGATTGGACTGCAACGGCTGTAATGGCTAATCGTGTTCTTGAGAGCATTACAGGTAGTTTTCTATCTGAAAATGAGCTAGGACAGCCACTTTCTAAACAGCTAGAAACACTTGCTAAGCAGATTGATTTAGAAGAACCAATTGTAAAACTAGGACACCTACTAGGCAAAGGTAGTAATTTAAATAACCTGCTTTGTCTTGAGAAAGCTACAAGTGAAGAAACGGCCAACTTAATTATCGACTTACTAGATTCACTTATTGAATACTTGTACATTCTTCCTCAACGAATTGTGCATCTTCAAAAACAAATCGAAGGATAATAAAAAAAAGCAGGTAGCTCAAATTGAGCTACCTGCTTTTTAAATGCTCATATCAAATTTTAATTCAAGATTCTGTTTACTATCACTTTAGCCCTTTTTCGAAAAAGAGGGATAGTTGATGAAAATCGCAATAATTCCTGCAATAGCAATGAGGATTGGATAAATTGAATACGGTAGTAGAGCGAGTGGCGAAATCGACGCAAGACCTGCTACTGCAAGCACCTGTGCCCCATATGGGAGCATGCCCTGTATACTACCTGAGAAAATATCAAGAATACTAGCAGACTTTCGTGGGTCTACCCCATATTCTTCGGAAATGTTTTTCGCAAGTGGCCCCCCCATTATGATCGAAATGGTGTTGTTAGCTGTTGATAAATCAAGCACGCTTGCGAGACCGGCGATACCAAACTCTGCTCCTCTACGAGAAGTTACTTTGCTCAGGATTTTGTCCAATACGTATTGTATTCCTCCGTTATGCTTAATGACTTCAATCATCCCTCCGATGACGAGAGCAATCATGGCAAGGTCTTCCATCCCTTTTATGCCCTCTGTAACCGTGGAGATCAGTCCACTCATTCCAAATGTTCCGTTATATAAACCTACAATCCCAGCAAATAAGGTACCACTTACAAGTACAATAAGAACATTAACACCAGCGATCGCTGCGATCAGTACACCTAAATAAGGGATAATTGTAACGAAATCAAATGCGTGTTCTCCTCCAACCGTTGCTTGCTCTCCCATCGTTAAAGCACCATATACAATGGCTGTTACGATAGCAGCTGGCAAGACTATAAAAAAGTTTACTTTGAATTTATCTTTCATTTGCGTATTTTGTGTGCGTACTGCCGCAATTGTAGTATCTGAAATCATAGAAAGATTGTCACCAAACATTGCCCCACCTATGACCGCTGATAAAGCCAGTGCCGGGGCAACTCCGGTTTGCTCTGCAATTCCAATTCCAATGGGAGCAAGTGCTACAATCGTTCCCATCGATGTACCCATCGAAATAGAAATAAAACAGCCAATGACAAATAAACCTACGATTAAAAGATTAGCTGGTAGAATCGATATACCTAAATTAACAATCGAATCTACTGCTCCAATTTTTTCAGCTGTTCCGGCAAACGCCCCAGCCAGTAAAAAGACCAAAATCATTAATATGATATTCGTATTACCTGCTCCACGACAAAACACTTCCACTTTTTTCATAAAGCTTTCTTTTCGATTCATCGAAAGAGCTACGCCCGCCGCAATTAGAGAAGCGAGAATAACAGGCATACTATAAAAGTCCTTTGTTATGATAGCTGTACCAATAAAAAGCACAATAAATATTCCAAGGGGAAGTAAAGCCAGGCCGTTCCCCTTTATTTCTTTCTCCATTATTCATGTCTCCTTCATCTTTTATTCTGTCTCAATAAAAAAAGCCCACTTCAAGAGAAGAAGGCTTTTGCACTTATCTCTCAAGATTTCTCTTGCTGGAAGCAGCACCTTTCTGATGATCAGAGGTTGCTGAAGCTTCTTTGGGCCAGGTCCCTCCACTTCTCTTAATAAGAAATATACAATTATCAATGAGCGCATGCTTCATTTTACTTTTTCATAACGAGCTTTACTTTATCACGCATTATTCTGATGAGTCAACTTTGATTAACTGCATCAAAATAAACTCCTCATCCTTAAAGGAGTTTACCTGATTAACTAGTCTGGTTCAAGCTTTGTATGACTACCAATTTTTGCAATAGATCAATCTTTATTTTCCCAAAAACCGCTCAATATCCTTCATAATCGATTCCGGTTTTTCTTCTGGTAGAAGGTGACCGGTTTTTTCATAGATGATCAGTTTAGCATTGGGGAGATCGTTACTGAGACGCTTCCCAATTTTCAACGGCACAACTCTGTCATTTTCTCCCCATATTAGTAGGCTAGGTGTATGAATTTGATTTAGTTCAGCTTCTGACAAATCTCCTTCGCGATCTCGAATCATCCTAACTAATGACCGAAAGATACCCTCATTGAAGAAAGGTTGGATATATCCATCCATCATTTCTTCATCGATAAGGGAAGGATCATAAACACAATTAAGCAAATTTCCTCTGACACCTTTTCGATAAAGCCACCTTTTCAAGTATACCGAGAAAAAAGGTAAATACGATGTATACACTAGACTCTGTTTAGCCTTTTCAAGATATCCTGAACTGCACAGTAAAATATTCTTACTAACGAGATCATCTTTCATAGCCGAGGCTCTCATTGCTACTTGCCCACCCATAGAATGGCCGATCATAACAGTATGATCAATTGAAAGTCTTTCTAAAAGTTCAACCACCACTTCCGCATAATTATGATAAGAGTGGACAAAACGATTAGACTTTTCACTTTTTCCGAACGGAGGAAGATCAATGGCAACAACAGTATATGCCTTTGTTAATAATGGTATCAATCTTCTGAAGCTGAAGCTCGACGATAGAAAACCGTGAAGAAGCGTTAATACTGGCCGATCGACGGCTGTGTCATTTCTATAGTATTCATAGTGAATATCAATTCCTTTGATCTTTTCCGTATTTTGTTTAAGATTTTGAGCTAATAGCATCTTTCATCTCACTCCGGATTTTGAATTCATCTGATCTGATTTACTCTTCGTTTCTAACCAGAAAGGATAGTCTCACTTATTCAGGTTTGACTTTATACTTATTTTACCCCAATCCTGAAATGAAAAACTTTTTTTACAACCGAGAGGATACTCCATTTTTTTCATTCTAACTCTACGTGCACAAGGTCCAGCAGCTTTATCGTTGTCCTTTTTTCATTATGGTCAATAATACGCAGTTCTTTCGTAAGTGGATCTACATAGTGCACATATCCAAAGAGAGTTTTCATTTCTCCTCCACTAAAATATTGAAAACAAAGCGAGTTGTGAATGGCCATTGCTTCACATATCGTTTCATTCATTTTCGCCATTTTTTGTTCATCAAGTACCGGCTTTTCACTTCTTTTTTCTTCGGTTTTCCAATCTCTTAGCTCTTTCACATGCTCAGGTAACATCATTGATGTCCATTTTATATTTCCGCGATCACGAATCACGCTTCTTCCCCCTTCTATGCTTTATGACCACCCACAAGTTTACTTCTATGCAGTGCCGTACCGGCCTTTGTGTATGAAACGGCACGAAGCAGCGCATCTGAGCCATATTTCTCCCGGATCGAATCCATCACATATCCGAGATCCCGCTGCTTTGGGCGTGACGCATTAAATAAGTCCAACTGCACTTCTTCATCATTGCAAATATTTGAAAGGGTAATGGAAATCTTACGAACCGTTTTTCTTTCAAAAAACTCCTCAAATAACTGAAGACATACATTGTATATTTCGAGCGTAATAGCAGTCGGGCTGTGGATACTCCTTGAACGGTGAAAGCCACCCCCGCCTTCTTCTTTGCTATAACCAATCCCAAGGCTAATCGTACGCCCTGCCTTCCGGGCTTTTCTCGCACGTCTTGCAACTTCTTCACTCATCTCAAGAATGACGTGTTGAATGTCTTTTTCGTCATGGTAATCTCGTAACAAAATTTGGCTTTTCCCATAGCTAATCTGTCCCTGCATAATCGGCGCACCCATTTCAGAAAGATCGATGCCCCACGCATGATGATAGAGCTGATTTCCCATAATACCGAATTTTTCTTCTAGTAGATGTAGCGGGTAATGCGCAAGCTGCTTTACATTCATAATCCCCATGCGATTTAACGTTCGCTCGACACGCGATCCAATACCCCACATTTGACTTAGCGGGGAAAGCGGCCAGAGTTTTTTAGGAATATCTTCATAAGTCCATTCTGCAATCCCTTTTTCTTTCGCTTCCAGATCAAGACAAAGCTTTGCCATTAAAAGATTTGGCCCGATCCCTATGGCGCATGGTAATCCGAATGTCTCTCTTATTTCATTTTTGATCTTGTGAGCTACTTCAAATTTGTTTCCCCAAAGTCGTTCTGTCCCATCAACCTGCAAAAACGATTCATCAACGCTATACGTATGGATACATTCTGATGGTACATAACGATGAAAAAGCCTCGTTATTTCCATTGATTGTTTCAAATATGAAGACATTCTCGCATTAACGATACGAATGTTTTTGTTATTTGGAATTTCAAATAGTCTGCTCCCTGTTCGTATTCCAAATTCCTTTTTTAGTGCCGGAGACGCCGCCAGCACAACACTTCCCTGTCGCTCGGTATCACCAACAACCGCGAGATAGCACGTAAGTGGATCAAGCCCCATCTCTACTGCTGAACAACTTGCATAAAAACTTTTCATATCAATACATAGGATTGTTTTCTTTGGAAATTTAGAATAATCCATTTGTATCCCCCCTTCTCCTAAATGAAAGAACGTTTGTTCCCTTTATGTATACCCGTATTTTAACCGAATATACGTTCCCTTTACAATAAGTACTTTCTTCCAATCATAAAACGATTCACTTAGCATCACCCTTTTCTCTAAAGTAACGAAAAAATACCGGAAGAAGAACGATAATGAACTTAACGCTATTCACTCGAAAGTTAGTCATCAAAGCACATACCGATTAGAGATCCTACACTTGTTCCATTAACAGATAGGGATGTAGAAATACTCGCGCATCAATCTATAAACGCACAGAAAAAGAACCAGTATATTCCATTTCACATGGTCATTCACGTCCTTGTTTATGAGCACACGACCTACTGAGTCTAAAGAACCAATCCCCTTTTTAATAACAGGTATATCTCCCTATAACTATATCCAAAAGGATAGGTCTTAACTATCAAAATAGTTTAAATAGTTTGAATATTAAACCTTTTATGATAATGTTAGCTCATCTTAATCACGAGGGGGATATAGAATGGGAAAGAAAAAAAATTTACTTTCAATCGGTTTATCAGTGGGGCTCGTTAGTACCATGCTCGCACCATCCTCAACATTTGCAGCAGCAGATACGAATATGAATAAAGAAACAGGAACACCTTCTTTTGTTTCAGGAAAACTAACAAAAGCAAGCTCTCAAAATGCCAATCAAGTGTTATTTGATTACTTGAACGAACAGAAAAACCTGTACAAGTTTAGTGGATCTTCTGCTAAGGATTCCTTTAAAATCCTATCAAAAGAAAAAGACGATCTTGGTTTCACGGTTTTTCGATTACAACAACTTCATGAAGGAACACCTGTTTATGGTTCAACTCAAACGGCTCATGTTGATGAAAGTGGTATTTTAACAGCCGTATCAGGTACAGTTATTCCAGACCTTGGGTCGAAGAAAGAGCTTAAAAAAGCAACAAAATTCAAGAAACAGGACGCCGTTAAAAAAGCAGAAGAAGATCTCGGTTTTTCACCAGCCTATGAACAAAAACCCGAATCCAACCTTGTCGTCTATACCGAGGGGGAGTCTGCAACGTATGCTTACCATGTGACCTTGAACTTCCTCTCGCCTGAACCGGGTAACTGGCAATACATAATTGATGCAACAAGTGGTGAAGTTCTAACAAGCTTCAACGCCCTACACGAAGCAAAAAAAGAAGGAGTTGGCAAGCCAGGTGGTGGCGATAATGTTACCGGAACAATTAAGACGGCAAGTGGAACTGGTGTACTTGGTGATCAAAAAACGTTCAATACGCTCCTCTCCTCTTCAACTTATTACTTGAAAGACACTACGCGAGGTGGCGGAATCTTAACATATGATGCGGCAAATCGCACAAAACTGCCAGGCTCTTTATGGGCGGATTCGGATAACGCCTTTAACGCAAGCTATGACGCGGCGGCAGTCGACGCTCACTACTATGCAGGAGCGACGTATGATTATTATAAAGATGTCTTCAACCGAGATAGTTATGACGGAAACGGTTCACCACTAAAGTCCACCGTACATTACGGACGTAACTACAATAATGCGTTCTGGAACGGAAGCCAAATGGTCTATGGTGATGGAGATGGCTCAACTTTTGTATCCCTTTCAGGTGGTGAAGATGTTGTTGCTCATGAATTGACACACGCTGTCACTGATACAACAGCTGACTTAATTTATCAAAATGAATCAGGAGCACTGAATGAATCCATGTCTGATGTATTCGGAACGCTTGTAGAATACTACGACAGCAATAACCCTGACTGGTTAATCGGAGAAGATATTTATACACCAGGTACATCCGGAGATGCTCTTCGTTCAATGTCAGATCCATCCCAATTCGGAGACCCTGATCATTACTCTGTCCGCTATACTGGTTCTCAAGATAATGGCGGCGTTCATATCAACAGTGGCATCATGAACAAAGCAGCTTATCTGCTGAGTGAAGGCGGTACATTCTATGGCGTAACCGTATCAGGAATTGGAAAAGACAAACTCGGCGCTATTTACTACCGCACCCTTACGCAATACTTAACCGCTTCTTCAAACTTTAGTCAGATGAGAGCAGCAGCAGTACAAGCTGCAACTGATCTTTATGGAAGCGGAAGCTCAGAAGTTCAATCTGTAAAACAGACTTTTAATGCGGTTGGAGTTCAATAGAAAGAAGTTAGGCAGGCAGCCAATGGCTACCTGTCTTTTCGTTATGTCAGGGTTTTATAAGTATTCAAACGGGTAAAAGGGTGGTGCTAGACCTTAAAAGGAGGAAGGACGAATGGGAATTTTCAAAGAGGATACGCTTAAGCATGAACATGTTCTCATTACCGGAGCCACGGGTGGTATTGGATATGAAACCGCAAAGGCCGCCGTACAAGCCGGTGCTACGATTACGATAACTGGAAGAAATAAGGATAAATTAACTCAGCTGAAGCAGGAGTGCGATGAGTTAGTGGCGGAAGCAAAAGTTGCTGTTCTTCCCGCTGATTTAAACAATGAGAAAGATCGTTATACCCTTATCGAAAGTGCGATTAAATATAACGGAAGCATCACGGGGTTAGTTAACTCAGCAGGAATTGGCGGCGGCAATACGCTTGATCAATTACAAGAAGAAGATCTTCGCAAAGTAATGGAGCTAAATTATACCTCGACTGTTTTACTGACTCAACTTGTGTATAAGCGAATGCGTGAGGATAAGAAGAAAGGGGCGATTGTAAACCTCTCTTCTCTCTCAGGTCTTAGAGGAACTTTTGGTAACACGGCATATAGCGCTTCAAAGTTTGCTATAACTGGCTTCACGCAGTCGTTTGCCCACGAGGCTATCCGTGATGGAATTAGAGTTAACGCAGTATGTCCCGGCTTCGTTGATACAGAAATGGGCCGAAATAGTATTGCTTCAAAAGGGGCGAGAGAGAATAAAAGCTTTGAGGAAGAATTAAAGGCTGTAGAAGCAGCAATGCCATCTAGAAGAATTACGCAGCCTGAAGAAGTCGCCAATAGCATCATTTACCTTCTCTCAAATGCGTCAGAAAACATTATTGGCGAATCGCTCAAAATTTCAGGTGGAAGCGTTATGCGCTAGGTGCTTTGGAGAAATTATCTACAAATAAAAGATGACTCATACTTGAAGAAAGCATGAGTCATCTTTTATTTGAGCATTCACGAAACCATTAAGTAATACTCGCGTAGATACAAGTATCTGTTATCTGTGTTCCGTCGATCGACATATCTTCGTTTTTGAGAGTTCCTTCGAAATCATAGTCCAATCGTTCTGGAATCGCACGACTTCGCTCGTTTTCTCGATCGCATCTAATCTCGACCCTTCTGCACTTCAAGTCCTGATGTGCATATTCAGTAAGTTTCTGAACGGCCTCAGTCATATAGCCATGACCACTTTGCTTCGTAGCCACCCAATACCCAATTTCAAGCTTTGGAACATCCCATTCAATGTTATGAAACCCAGTGGATCCAACAAACTCATTTGTTTCTTTCAAAAACACCAGGAACCTTAAACTTTCACGCTTTAGGAATTTAATATGCGCCTCTCGTGTATTAATCTCTGTATCCTCAGGAGTCGGCGTTTCTCTAGCAAAGCCAAGCCAGGGCCTCAGTTCACTTATAGAAGATTGAATGGCTTGATTAACTATTTTACCATCCCCGTATTCAGGCATTCTTAACATTAATCGTTCTGTTTCAAGTACTGTTTCAATTTCCATTAAGATTGGATTCATTTCTATCCCTCCATAAAAAACCAAAAATTAACAGACGCAAATCTACCATTGTTAACAAAGAAAAGTCGCTATAATTTCAACCTCCAGCTAGGATCTTAACGAAATTCCCCACACTAATTCACTACTTTATCCTCAGAATTTTAAGGCTACTTAAAAGGAAAGGTAACCATTCAATCATTCCAGGATGTTACTATAAAACTTCTCTTCTCAAAACACTCATCCTAACCCGGTCCACATACTTTCCTTCTCTATACCGATCCTCGCGCAATATCCCTTCTTCAACAAAGCCACACTGCTTGTAAGACTTGATTGCCTTACCATTATCTACTTCTACTCTTAGCCAGATCTTATTTAAACTAAGTTCCGTAAACCCTAAATGAAGCATAGCTTTTATGGCACTCATCCCATAGCCTTTCCCCCAATAGCGTTTATCACCTATGGCAATACCTAGCTCTGCATGACCGTTTAACTGATCAATATTCTTTAAGTCTACCCAGCCAATATGTTGACCTTCACCAGTTACAATAGCTCTTTGCTCATACCCGTTCTTTCGAGTGATGCACATTTGAATCCAGTTCATTGTTTCTTCTCGTGTAAAAGGAGGATATTTCGCCGGCATATTCAGATGCTTCGTTACGTCTCGATCCAGGCACCATTGATAGCGATCTTCAACATCTAATAGAGATAGTTCTCTAATCGTAACAAAAGGTAAGGTTTTTGTTTTCATATTCTGCTCTCCTACTTGATCGATTTTAGTGGTGCATTTCTCCCGTTGCAGAAACTTTAATCTTTACTCCCAATAACAAGCCTGAAGGTAGGGAAAACAAGTTACCATTGGCTCGGCTGGACCATACTTTATGAAGAACCAAAGAATGAAGTAATAAGACAGCATTACCCGATTCTTTTTAGAGACCCCTTTTACCTCCTCAGATTATCTTCACTCTGTGTGAAGTTTTTTCTATCTCCTTCACAACCGATTGATAATAAGAGACTTCATGTGGCACAAAATGAAGTTTATTGATTTTTTCATTCACGTTTATTCTCTCTTCATCGTCATTCAAGCAAAATCCTTTTACATCCACTTCATCCCGCTCTCCCAACCAAAGGTCATAAAATTGATCAAAATCAGCTTGTACGATTCCAGAAACTTCTTCTTTTTGAAGTTTAAACTTCTCCAATGGCTGATTACACTCATAGAGGAAGATATTGGCGATTTCATTATCAAAAAAGTGGTCTTTTTTAATCGAAGCTTTTATGACCTTTAGCGGGGTCAATTCATTATAGGAAACACCAATTCCGAGCTCTTCCTCGACTTCCCTCACTCCGTCTTCAACAGACTCATCAGCCATTAAGTGACCAGCCGCTGTGATGTCATACAGCCCTGGAAAATCCTTTTTCCGATCACTTCGAAGCTGAAAGTAAATCTTTCTAACACCATTTTCGAT
The DNA here is from genome assembly GCF_056173695.1 of Anaerobacillus sp. 63XJN7_5_ISO-PGPR-S23-430. Lineage (NCBI taxonomy): Bacteria > Bacillati > Bacillota > Bacilli > Caryophanales > Bacillaceae > Anaerobacillus > Anaerobacillus sp. 63XJN7_5_ISO-PGPR-S23-430. The sequence goes on from NZ_CM149686.1 coordinate 2,603,811, forward strand.
CCGCACAAACCAGCATTGAAAAACCTCATGCCAGTAACCTTCTCTATGTACCTCTTCTCGAGATGCGATGCCGATCGCTTCTCTATTCTCATTAAATATCCTTACTTGTTCACTTTCCATTTTACACCCTCGCTTTTTATCTTTAGCTGTTTTTGTAAACATTGTTGCTGAGAGGGATTTCCGCTCCAATCAGCTAAGTGTGCTTCTTTATACAAAAATTCTTTCAAAAACAACAATCTCTGAAAAAAGAGACTTATCTTTAGCTGGATAGATAAACTTCTATTTCAGCAAAATCCTCTTCCTTATTTTAGCATTCTTACTATTGACTACAATTATTTTTTCATCAACGTTTCCATTCACATATCTAATAAGCTAGATTATTCCGAAACTTCTCTACTGTATTAATCGTATAAATGGAGGAGGGAGTGATGATTAGTATGAATCAATTATTTTTTTCGGATAACTTTTTTTCGGCAGGAAGAACAGACATCTACAATAGCGATCGCGAGACGGTAGGGGCACTTAACCTTAGAAGCGCGTTCTCTTCTAAAGTCGAAATAGAAGACGTCAATGGAGACGTTACTATGGAGGGAGCCTTTACGTTTTTCGCTAACAAATGGATAGTTAGAAGAAAAAACGGCGATGAACTCGGTTACGTGAAAATGTCATTTACTTTTCTATCAAAGAAATTCCATTATTTCAAAGACGGTAAGAAATTCACTATAACATCACCTGCATTTTCAAAAGCATACAGCATAACCGATGACTCAAATCGTGAGGTAGCTACTTTTCAAAGAACGAATAGCTATTTTGAATCAGCGAATTATGAACTTAAGAATATGTCAAGTAACCTTTTAGCAGAAGAGTTGATTTCAATTATTATAGGCGTGAACGCCTTTCAAAAAAATATTAGTGCAGCCGGAGCAGCTACTTAGCCAATAGGAAGTAAAGAAAGGGGACATCACGATAGTCAGCTATAATCCAAATAATCATCACTGTAGCGGGCATATTGTTTCTCTCTACGAAAGAAAGAGTGGCTCTTTCTAATGAAAACACCACTAGTGCCTATATTTTCATCATCCTCGATCCACTTAACCTTAGGCAGGGGCAAATGAACGAACGGCTCCTAGAAAAGAAAACCTAAAAAAAGAAGAGCACTTTAAAAGCGCTCTTCAAACAACTCATTATTTTTGATCAAAAAACTTCCCCGCCACTTTTTCAACCACGCCTGGGGCAGTATGATAAAGTTTTGCTCCTACGTTCATCCAGCCTGGGAGATTGACTTCTCGTCGACCCTTTTCAATAGCTGCTATGATTTCCTTTGATACCTTCTCTGAAGATAACATCATTTTTTCAACATTCTTAATATAAGTCCCACTACTATCTGCTGTCTCAAAAAAGCTTGTATTAATTGGACCTGGGTTAACTGTAGTAACAAAGATGTTATGTTCCTTCATTTCCATTCTTAAACTATTCGAAAAGCCAAGCACAGCGTGCTTGGAAGCAGAATAACCGGAGGATTTTGGAGTAGCAAGTTTACCTGCCTGTGATGCTACGTTAACAATGTGTCCCTGTCTTTTTGCAATCATCCGAGGCAGCACATGAGATGTAAAGCGCATCAGTCCCAATACGTTCACATCAAACATTGCTTCAATATCTTTCATATCTGCATCTACAAAAGCATCGAATTTCCCAAATCCCGCATTATTAATTAATACGTCTATAGGTGGCATTTCCTTCAGCAAAGAAGGCAATAGTTGATCAACCCGCTTACGGTCACCTACATCCAGGCTCCATACAGCTGGAGGGTATGCTCCACTTTCTTCGATTTGCTTCTTAACGTCCATTAATTTATCTTCGGAACGAGCAACGAGGATGAGTTTAGCGCCTTTTCTAGCTAAGTCAACAGCTAGCTGTCGTCCTATACCGCTTGACGCTCCGGTGATCAGGATTACTTTGTTTTTTAATTTCTTCATTAGTTCCTCCTCTTACAGCTTATACCGATAATAAGTTTGTTCTTTATCCTTTATTTTCACGATGACATTTTCCGACTCTAAATAATCTAAGTGACCAATTGTCTCTGAAAGTGTAAGGCCCACTTGCTTCTTATAAACACCTGGAAATAATTCCTTACATACTTCGAAAGCAGTTAGCGGCTGTTTTTGCAAGAGCAACGCTACTTTATCAGAGCGTTCTTCTTGCTTCCTTAGGCGCTCCTTAATTAAATCACCCGGATTTAAAACAGGCTCTCCATGTCCCGTATATACATATTGCAAATGAGCATCTAACGTTTTCCGATAAGAATCACGCTGCTGAATGAGTGGTTTTGGACGCTCTGTTCCTTTTACATAGGGCGGTTCAAGAAGCGGATTAGATGAGATTTTCTTAATAAGATGATCGCCAGCGATCATCGTTCCTGTTTCTTTATGCCATAGAGAAATATGACTTTGTGCATGACCAGGAGTTTCCATGACCGTCCATTCTGAACATCCAGGCACGGCATCCCCTTCTGATAGATGGATATCGCACTTCGCTCGATCTGTAAAAGCAAGATAATCACGCGTGTCGCGAGCATGATCAAAATACTGATCAGCCACGCCCGCTTCTCGATAGATACTTGTCATAAATGTATCATTTTCTTTCAAAAAAGAATCGCTCATTTGAAGCCAGCGATCATTTTTCCAATGTCCAAGCACACGTACTCCTCTTTCCATCATACCCCCAACCAGTCCAATGTGATCTGGATGATGATGAGTTAGTACTACTTGTTCAATATCCTCCAACGCATAACCATAATTTTTCAACTGCTCATTGAGTTCTCGCTGTGCCTCAGGTGTTCGCGGACCTGTATCTACAAGCGTCAGCACATCTCCTTTTATTAAAAAACAATTAACAGGGCCAACTGCAAATGGTGTTGGTACCGTCATTGAAAGAACGTCAGCTTTCGTTATATTCAAATTACCCGCCACCTCTACTTTTCTTTCGTTGCATGAACTAATTCTATTCTACCGCTCTTCCCTCTATTTGTCATTATAGCAAGATAATTAAATTTGAATTTTCCGACAATGGGTATTGACAATTCTCCCTGTTCGTTGCATACTATGTAAAATTAGATTGAACGTATTGGCTTTGAACGGGACTAGTAAAAGACTAGGTAAGCGTCAGAGAGAGGAATTCACAGGCTGAAAAATTCCTTCACTTCGCCTACTTTGAACCTGCCCCGGAGCCTGCTGTGAAAACACAGCCGCTTCCCACGTTACAGGGTACTTGAGGATATCGCTATGATATCAAATGAAGGTGGTACCACGGATAACGCCCATTCGTCCTTTAAATAAAGACGAATGGGCGTTTTTATATGGAAGGATGAGTAAGATGAAGAAACACACCATCGCATTCATAGGTGCCGGATCGATCACAGAAGCCATCATCGAAGGTATGATCAAAGAAAAATTTATTCATGCAAATCAAATTGTTGTGATGAACCGCTCAAACTTGGATCGCCTTGAAGAACTTAAAGACAAATACAATGTGCAAACTACACAGAACATAGAGCAGCTATTAAAGAACAATAAAGTAATCATCCTCGCCATGAAGCCTGCTGACGCAGAAACTGCCTTAAAAAATATTCAACCATATATTAATGAGAGCCATCTTATTATCTCTGTACTCGCCGGAATCACAACCTCTTATGTTGAGGAGGCTATTGGAACATGCACACCTATCGTTCGAGCTATGCCTAACACATCAGCTATGATTGGATTATCCGCAACAGCGATTTCTCCAGGTCATTTCGCTAAGAAAGAGGACCTGTTATTTGCAGAAAACTTATTCCTTACAATCGGAAGTGTTGTACAGGTTACAGAAGATAAAATGAACGCTGTAACAGGGTTATCTGGTAGTGGCCCAGCTTATTTTTACTATATGGTTGAATGCATGGAAAAAGCTGCGATTCAAAATGGCCTAGACCCGGATACAGCACGCGAGCTGCTGCTTCAAACAATGAATGGAGCCGCAAACATGCTCCGTCGCACTAATCAATCTCCAACTTTATTAAGAGAAAAAATTACAAGTTCAGGAGGAACAACACAAGCTGGAATAACTTCTTTAAAGGAATATCAATTCGAAAGAGCAATATTGTCTTGTATTACGGACGCAACTAAAAAAGCAGAAGAGCTAGGAAAAGCGTTTGAGAAACAAAAATAACTAGCTAAACTAACCCGGACATTCGTACAATGTCCGGGCAAACAAAAATAGAGCGCCATTTTAATTACTTTAAAAGCCCTCTTTATCTATTTAAACACTCTTCTTCTGAACAACTTCACACCTCTTTTTCAAGTGATATAAAGCCTCTTCACTGTCGAGTCCATTTGCAATAATTTTCATTGGCCCAAAATGAGTTGTTAACCGTCCCATACTTAATATACTTTTAGCATTTAATCGTCTTCCTTCAACTTCAACAATAATATAACTACTAAACTCGTTCGCACTTTTGACAAAATCCATTAAAAAGGTCATTGTCACTTTACCTGTGATCAAAACGGTTTCTTTATATACCATTGCAACATCCTCCTTAGTAATATATACAACCGTTTGCACATTTCTATATTGACACCCTCTTTGGCTATCCGCAAGTCTTATGGCACCTTTCCTTACACACTCTTTGCGAACAATACATATCCTACGTTAGGTATTCTAACATGCGATGCATTATCTTTTAGCGCCTATGCTATAATCATAGTAGATTGCCAGTTTAGAAGACTTCAATAGTATATGTAGCGGTAGCTGCATTATGAATATATCCACAGGGAGTGACTGGAGATGTCATACAAAGATAAAAAAGTTCTGCCAATCGGTTCAGTTAGTGAACTAACGGGACTATCTTTACGAAAAATCCGCTACTACGAAGAAAGAGGACTAATCTCGCCAGAACGATCTGGTGGCGGAACTCGAAAATTTTCATTTACGGATGTAGAGAAATTAATGGATATCGCCAATCAAATTGAAGATGGTATGCAAACATTTGAAATCAAAAAGCTATATAAGAAAGAAAAGCAGAAAGACAAAGATAAAATCAGAGATGAAATGATTCGTGGTCAACTAAATGCCGCTTTCAAAATGACGAAATAAACAAAACAGGCGACAAACGCCTGTTTTTTCATATGGACTCGTTTAAAATATACGATGCCGGGTATACCAATAAAGCATAACGATATTTATTATAAGGGGTTGTTCTAAATGAGTTTTCATTACACAGTTGAAACATCCAAAACAGTCGAACAGGCAGTCTCTGATTTAAGTTCGGAACTTCAGACAGAAAAATTCGGTGTATTATGGGATTTCGATCTATCTGCTAAGTTACAAGAAAAAGGAATGGACTTTCATACACCTTATCGTGTTCTAGAAGTTTGCAATCCTAAAGAGGCTGAACGCGTTCTAAATGAAGACAAATTAGTTGGGTACTTTCTCCCATGTAAAATTGTTGTATATGAAGAAGATGGTCAAACTAAAATCGGGATGCCCAACCCAACAACATTATTAAATTTAACGGGTGATGACAACTTAAGCGATATTGGCTCTGACATTGAAAAGCGCCTTGTTTCATGTATTGATAAAAGCAAATAGAATTACTGAACAAGAAGGTGTATCTCTAACGAGATACACCTTCTTGTTTTATTAACCATTGTCTCGCAGAGCTGGCTCATAGCGATAGACAGTTAAATCAACTTTTGAATTAGGTAGAAAGACAATCCCTTCTCCTTCGAGCAACATTTTCTGATCAATAGAGCCTTCTTCCGTTTTGATACCAATTTCCCCTTTTGCGTTGATCACACGATGCCATGGGAGTTTATACTTCTGACTCATTGAATGGAGAATTCTAACCACTTGTCTTGCTCCTCTTGGACTTCCCGCACACTTGGCGATTTGTCCATATGTCATCACTTTACCAGATGGGATTTTACTAATAATCGAAACGACTTTCTCAGTAAATGACTCCAAATACTTCACCCTCTAATGTCACTTTCTATCCACTTATTATAACAAAACCGACGTAATTCCAAAAAATAAAAAGCGTTGTATAAAAAAATGTTCGTGCTAGAAACTAAGCTTAGTCCGCTATTGCAAAGGAGCTTAAATGTAATGGATAAGCGAATAATTGATTGGCCTACCTTTCTGGGTGCTTTAAGTTTATTACTGCTCGTTACCGTCCCACTTACTCTTTTTCCCGAGAGTGGAAAGGAATTCGTCAATAAAGCAAATGAGTTTGTTACAACCCAATTTGGTGTCCTTTATTTAATTGTCGGTCTCGGTATTTTTTTCTTTTTAATCTATGTGGCGTTCAGTGATAATGGACGTGTGCGATTAGGTGAAGAAGGAGAACGTCCTGAATTCAATAATTTTTCTTGGGCAGGAATGCTGTTCTGTGCAGGAATAGGATCAAGTATTTTATATTGGGGAACGATCGAATGGGCCTATTATTATCAAGGACCACCGTTTGGATTGGAGCCCGGAACAGAAGAAGCTATCCTTTGGGCAAGTACATACGGAATCTTCCACTGGGGACCAATCGCATGGGCGATCTACACCCTTCCCGCTCTTCCTATGGCTTATTTCTACTATGTTCGTAAAAAACCCGTTCTCAAAATAAGTGAAGCGACAAGACCGTTAATTGGAAACCTTGTTGATGGGCCTTTAGGGACTATTATTGATGTTCTATTCATGTTTGGACTTCTTGGGGGAGCAGGTACCACGCTTGCCCTTGGAACTCCTATGATCGCTGAAGGAATCGATGCTCTGACAGGTATTGGAGTAACAATGGGCTTAAAGACGATGATTCTTATTCTGGTCACAGCCATTTTTGCCATTAGTGCCTACTCAGGATTAAAGAAAGGAATTAAGGTGCTATCAGATATCAACTTAGTTCTCTCGATTTTTCTGCTTCTCTTTGTTTTAATAGTGGGTCCGACGCGGTTTCTCGTTGAAACGGCAACGAACAGTGTCGGCTTATTGTTAGATAACTTCTTTCATATGAGTACATGGACAGAGCCATTCAATGCTCTTGGCCCATATGATAAAACTGGATTCCCAGAGAGTTGGACCGTCTTCTACTGGGCATGGTGGCTTGTTTACGCACCTTTTGTTGGGCTATTCGTCGCCAAGATTTCAAGAGGTCGTTCTATTAAACAAATGATCCTTGGAACCATTAGTTACGGAACCCTGGGAAGTTTATTATTCTTTGGTATTCTTGGGAATTATGGACTTCATATGCAGTTAACAGGTGAATTCGACGTCATTAAAGTACTCAATGATCAAGGAGCACCAAGAGCGATAATTGAAACGATTGCTCAGCTTCCCCTATCATGGTTTATGATTTTCGTTTTTGTTGTATTAGCGATCATCTTTCTTGCGACTACGTTTGATTCCAGCTCCTATATTCTCGCTTCCGTTGTCCAAAAAGAGGTAAAAGATGAACCCCTCCGTTGGAATCGGCTGTTCTGGGCATTTGCTCTTTGCTTAATGCCACTGGTGCTGATGTTTGTTGGGGGACTCGGAACTCTCCAAACCGCAAGTATTGTCGGTGGGTTTCCCCTTCTATTTATCATGATTATGCTAGGTTGGTCGTTTATGCGTGCTTCAACAGCCGATATTAAAGCTTCTGAACACTATGAGCCCAAAACTTTTTCATTAAACTACAAAAAGATTTTACAGACAATTCGCCGCAAGAAAAATAAGCCGCAAAAAGGGCCGATTGACGCGCATTTTGAAGACGATAAAAAAGACGACTAACTTTTCGGCACCCGATTCAAACACAAAACATGTTATTGATTATTTTTCCATATCGAAATTCATATTGACACTTTCAGTTGGTCATGATAAAAATTGAATAACTCTAAAATAATTGAACTGCTTTGAAGGAAACTAAGTAGCCACCTTTTCCCTATTGAAGAGAGCCGATGGTTGGTGAGAATCGGTATATAAAAGGACGTGAATTTCATTTCTGGAGCTTCTTTTGCAATCGCAAAAGACGGTGAAGATCGTTATACTATGAAGTGGTGAGTTCATCTCACAACCAGGGTGGTACCGCGATAAAAATCGTCCCTACGGATAACGTAGGGACGATTTTTTTGTGGCATAACGTGATCAGCATTCAATACAAATTGAAAGGAGAAAACAGCATGAGTCAAAACGAACAGTGGTCATCAAGACTTGGATTTATCCTAGCTGCAGCAGGTTCTGCCATCGGGCTTGGCGCAATTTGGAAATTCCCTTATACAGCAGGGCAGAACGGAGGCGGGGCTTTCTTTCTGATCTTCATCCTATTCACCTTAATTCTCGGTCTCCCTCTTTTGCTTGCAGAGTTCTCTATTGGACGAACTGCTCAAAGTAATGCGGTAGATTCTTATAAAACCATTTCTCCTGAATCAAAATGGTATCGCGTAGGGATTATGGGCATGATTACTTCATTCATCTTGTTATCCTTTTACAGTGTTATTGGGGGCTGGATTATTGCCTACCTGTATAAAGCTGTGACAGGAGAGCTAAATGGACTATCTTCAGACGAATACGCTCAGGTTTTTGGAACGACCATTTCGAATTCATTTATTAGCATATTCGCACAATTTATTTTTATTATTTTAACGATCCTTGTTGTAGCAAGAGGTGTTGAAAAAGGAATTGAACAAGCAAGTAAAATTATGATGCCTGCATTATTTCTTCTCTTTATTATTCTTGTCATTCGTGCGGTAACATTAGAAGGTTCGATGGACGGGATCTTATTCTTGCTTCAACCCGATTTCTCAAAAGTCACATCACAAACCATACTTGAAGCAATGGGGCAATCTTTCTTTACATTAAGTGTTGGTGTATCCGTTATGGTTACTTACAGTTCTTACTTACCAAAGACGCAGAGCTTACCACGCTCAGCGATCTCGATTGTCGCAATGAACATTTTCATTGTATTGCTTGCTGGTCTTGCGATCTTTCCTGCTGTATTTGCTTTCGATCTTGAAGCAGGCGCTGGTCCCGTTCTATTGTTCAATGTCCTTCCGACAGTCTTTGGGCAATTACCGTTCGGCATGCTCTTTTTCATTGCATTCTTAGTTCTTTTCTTATTTGCAGCATTAACCTCCGCCTTCTCTATGCTTGAAATCATTGTATCGGTGATATCAAAAGGCGATCTTAAGAAACGAAAAAAATGGGCATGGATTATCGGACTTGCGATCTTTGTTGTTGGAATTCCATCTGCCCTATCATACGGCGTTTTAAGCGACGCGACATTATTTAATAAAACGATTTTTGATTTAGCTGATTATGCAGTAAGTAACGTTTTGTTACCAATAGGAGCTTTGTTAATTTCACTATTTGTTCCATTAAAAATGAAGAAATCAGCACTCTATGAGGAATTAAAACGTGGAAGTGGCTTAAAAAAAGGATTGTTTGAAACGTGGTATTTTCTTATTCGCTTCGTTGCACCTCTTCTTATTTTGTTCGTCATGTTAGATGTCCTTGGTATCTGGTAGTATGAGTAAAAGCCTCACCAATCTGGTGAGGCTTTCTTGTTATATCATAATCTGTTATTCAGCATCTTCCTCTTCACCAGGAGAAGCTGGTTTTGGTTCGTCTTTAAGATCAAAATAAGCTTCAAATAATCGTCTAGCTATGTCTTTATTTACTGATTCATTTCGATCACTACTTAAGCTAGGGACTACAACGGCTAAGGCAATTTCAGGGTCCTCATAAGGAGCATAGCCAACAAAGGTTAAATTAAAACCCTTAACCTGATTATCATTACCGAATGACACCTGAGCAGTCCCTGTTTTACCCGCATGAGTGAAATCTACTCCCTTAAAATACTTTGTCGCTGTACCATTGGTAGCATTCGTCACTCGCCATAAACCATTTTGCACTCGATTTATATCACTTTGACTCATTTGAATACGATTCATTACGTTTGTATCGAACTGATCCACGATAATATTCGATAACCCATCGACATTTGAAGCTTCATGAACTTCTTTTAAAAAGTGTGGTTGAATTCTTTTCCCGTCGTTCGCAATCGTTGAAATATACTGAGCCATCTGCAAGGGGGTATACGTATCAAACTGACCAATCATTAAATCCATTAAGTTACCAATTTGCTGAATGCCTCCATTGATTCCTGTTGTTTCAATTGGCATATCAATTCCCGTCTTATTACCTAATCCAAATTGATTGAAGTGATAACGAACAGCATTATAGCCATCTCGATTCCAGGGAATCCCGCTTGTGTCTGGAACATAATCAAACCCTGCTATCATCATAGCGATTCGGTACATATACACGTTGGAGGATCTTTCTAATGCTTCCACATCATTTACCCACCCTAAGTTTGCATATGAAGCTTTCTTTGGAGTAGAAGGAATAGATATTGGAGTATCGAACAGAGTTGTTCCATGGCTAATCACACCCGTTTCATAACCCGTTAGGACGGACGCCCCTTTCACCGCTGATCCCATTTCATATGATTCTGAAAGGGTCCCATAGGAATACTCGATATACTCATTTTCTTTCGAGCTATATTTTGTTCCACCAAATGCTAATACCTCACCCGTTTCTGGATCCATTCCAATCGCATACGCACGATCAGCGTATGGGTTCCCACGAGCTCTAGCTTTTCTTAATTCCTCTTCAAGAATCGATTCAAGCTTCTGCTGAAGATCTATATCTACTGTAAGAACGAGATCATTCCCTCTTTTTCCTGGAGTCACCTCAGGTTCACCTATTGGTTTGCCCGATTTATCCGTTACGTACTTCTTCATCGCTTTCTGCCCTCTTAATAAATCCTCATACTGCTTCTCAAGATAGCTGATGCCTACAAGATCATTATTGTCGTAGCCTTTCATTGTATAGGCATCTAAAGATTCTTTAGGGATTTGTCCTAGATTACCAAACATCGTCTCCATCGTTTCATCGTATGGATAGACACGTTCGGCATCTGGTGAGATATCAACTCCAGGAAGCTCTTCTAGGTTCTCGCTCACTTTTGCGATTTCTTCTCTCGTTAATCCTTTTTTAATAGCCTGAGAAGAAAGCGCATACCCAGTATCCATTTGTCTTTTAATTGCAGCTATTTTTAGTTCCTCTTGATTACTCGTTATTTCTTTAAGATCTTCTTCTTTAATCCGATCAATTTGCAATTGATATGCTTTTTTAGAATCAAGATCATTCCATTCTTCTTCCGATAACTTCTCCTTTGCCTTTTCTGGTCTCGTGATAATCCAAAAATCCTTTAAATCTCGTTCAGTCACTTTATCTGTATCCATTTCTATGTATGCTGCTAACTTACGAGCTACATCAAGTCTTTCCTGCTGTTTCGTGTTCTGATTTCGGATATACGTTAATGTAAACGTTGGTTCGTTATCAACAAGTACTCTTCCATATCGATCATACATCTTCCCTCTTGGTGCTGATGATTTCGCTGTCACATTTTCTGTTTGCTCTGAAATTCGCTCAAAATCTTCCCCTTGCACAATTTGGATCACACCAAGTCGTAAGATTAAAACAGAAAACAATAAAAAAACAAAAAGAAATAAGATATTCAGCCGAAATGGCACATGTGTTTTCTTCATTTTTTCTTTAATCATAAAGGCCCCCCACGACATTTCCTTATCTTCCCAACTATCATAACATAGGTTTATTAGGACTTTTTTCCTTATTAGAAAATAAATACAATTTCATAACACCTAAAAAAAACGCTTACTTTCTCTATAGTTAGACGATTCAATTCGTTTGAATGGTTCAATTTAAAGTGTAAAAGTAGCTATGTGTGATCAATTCAGACCTTTTTACGCTTGTTTCTCCGTAAAGACATAACAAAAGGAGCGTGTTTCGTTAACACACTCCTTTACGTATTTCTATTAAGATCTTATAGTATTGGCGAAAGCAAGCGTGAAATTGATTCTTTAAAACGTATCCAAAGCGAGCGTTCAAGATATCCCACTTCTGTTAGTTCCTCACTCTTCTTCATATCGTTTATGAAAATATTCTCCAGTTTCTTTGAGATTTCCTCATCATAGATAAAGGCATTTACTTCGAAATTAAGTCGAAAGCTACGAACATCAATATTTGCTGTTCCTACTGAAGATATTTCGCTATCAACCGCAATGGTTTTAGCGTGAATAAACCCGTTCTGGTAAATGTAAATTCTAGCTCCCGCTTTCAGTAATTCTCCCACATAAGAATAGGTTGCCCAGTATACAAACAAATGGTCAGGTTTGTTGGGAATCATTAACCTCACATCAACCCCGCTAAGAGCCGCTATACGTAAAGCATCTAACAGACTTGCATCTGGTATAAAGTAAGGGGTTTGAATGAATATGGTGCGTTTTGCTGATGTAATAAGTTTAATGTACCCATTTTTAATTTGTTCCCATTCTGAATCTGGTCCACTACTGACGACCTGCACACCTGCTTTTCCAATCGATTCGATAATAGGAAAGTAACAAGATTCATACCCTACTTTGTTCCGAGCAGCATGATTCCAATCTAAGAGGAACCGTGTTTGCATAGCGAGCGTTGCACTTCCTTCTATTCGTAGATGTGTATCACGCCAATACCCAAACTTCGGATTTAAACCTAAGTACTCATCACCAACATTAAACCCACCAACATAGCCAAGTTTCCCATCAATAATAACGAGCTTGCGGTGATTTCGGTAATTCAAGCGAGTATTGACATATGGAATTCGAGAAGGGAAAAACACCTCCACTTCTCCTCCCGCTGCAATTAAATCTTGGAAGAATCGCTTCCTTGTTTTTCTTGAACCCATCTCATCATAAAGAACACGTACCTTCACACCTTCTTGTGCCTTTCGAGTCAACTTTTCTACCAGTTTCCTACCAAGATCATCTTTTTGAAAAATATAGTATTGAAAGTGAATATGATCACTCGCACGACCAATATCCTCAATTAGTGCGTTGAATTTTTCTTCTCCATCTGTAAAAACGCTTATTGCATTATCCTGAGTAAGTACTGCGTCATCATTTACAAGATGCATATAAATAAGATCTTTATGTCTGGAAATTTCTTCATGTCTAAATGGATAAATCCCACTTTTAATCTCACTAACTTGTTCCTCAATTAAATCCTCGATTCCTACTTTTTTAATATTATCCCAATCAAATAATCTTCTTCGACTAAGGTTTTGTCCAAAAACTAAATACATCACAAAACCAAGGAGCGGAATAAAAAGAAGGACCATTAGCCAGGCCCATGTGGCACCAGCATCCTTCCGTTCCAGGAAAATAACGAGCGCAGCAAAACCAAGATTTAGAACGAATAATATTCCTAATAAAATCGATATAATGTGCATAAATCATAACTCCTTTATTAACCACAATGACAAATTTTACTCTCTAATCCCTTAAGTTTACCTTATTTCTAAACTGTTATTAAGATTAATTGTGAAACAAGTGAATCCTTTCCATATTTCATCTCATTATTAAGTGATTTTATCCATTTTCTCTTGTTAGTTGAAACAAAAAAATATTGAATTTTATTACATAAAAGCTATTCCACTTCTTCTTTTTTCCAAGTAAAATAGAAGCAACAAATACAAGGAGGAGTTTAAATGAATGGTAAACCAATTCATTTCGATGGAAGCTCTGTTCCCTCTGTAACTTCAGCTAAGAATCAACCTCTTAAAATCACTGATGACGTTCGAAAATGTATCAGCTGCAATCCATTTCAACTGCCACCAACTAAATAATTCTTCATAAAAGCCTTGCTCATTTAGCAAGGCTTTTATGACTTTAACATTGATTTAATTACTATGAGGCAAATTCCTTGAATCAATCTTACGTCTGTTTTATAATTTGTCTTGAATTAAGAATAACTCAATTCGAGATAATCGGAACGAATAGGAAAGGAATGAATCTGTAATGGCAAAAGTTTTATACATCACTGCTCATCCACACGATGATACTCAATCTTATAGTATGGCAGTAGGTAAAGCATTTATAGAGACGTATAAGCAAGAAAATGAAAACGATGAGGTAGTTCATATAGATCTTTATAGTGAGCATATTCCTCAAATCGATGCTGATGTGTTCAGCGGCTGGGGAAAATTGCAGTCAGGAAAAGGGTTTGAAGAACTATCAGCAAGTGAGCAAGAAAAAGTACAGCGTCTTAATGAATTAAGTGAAGAATTTATTGAAGCAGATAAATATGTATTCGTTACTCCACTCTGGAATTTCTCTTTCCCTCCAGTAATGAAAGCCTATTTTGACTCTGTATCTGTGGCTGGTAAAGCCTTTAAATATACTGAAAATGGCCCTGTAGGTCTTTTAACAGATAAAAAAGCCATTCATATCCAGGCACGTGGTGGCGTGTATTCTGAAGGTCCCGCTGCTGAAATGGAAATGGGTCATCGTTACTTCACAACGATGATGCAATTCTACGGTGTTCCAGAATACGAAGGACTCTTTGTAGAAGGTCATAATGCTATGCCAGATAAAGCAGAAGAAATTAAACAGGATGCTATTGCTCGTGCAAAAGACACTGCACATACATTCTAATCTCGATATTTATTCACGAAAACCAGCTGAAGAATTAATTTCAGCTGGTTTTTTTATACCTTCACATCATACCCCTGCTTTTCCACTACTTTCTGTATATCTGAGGTAGACACTTCATTTTTATCATAGGTTACTTTAGCATTTCCTTCCTTGAGATGAACTTCTACAGCCAAAACTCCATTCAATTCTAGTAAAGCAGTCCGAACGATCACCATACAATTTTCTCCAGTCATTCCTTTAATCTTCAAAGTTGTTTTTTCCACTCCTTGTTCACCCCTCCAGTTGTTAAGTTGACTCTATTCTTCCCCTATTCTTGTTAAAGTACTATGTCCAAAAATTCAAAGCTAGAACTTTCAATTATAGCAAAAGACAGCAGGGGAAATTCCCTAACTGTCTTTTTGAGCTGCGGCCCAGAATACCCACCAGATCAATAATGGTTGGAAAAGTAATCTCACCCATAATAATACTTGATTTGCTTCATCTTGCCCTGGAGCAGGTACGCCAGCAATTGCTGCATAAATATTTGCTGGAAAAATGGCGATTAAATATATGACCGTCCACAATCTAGCCTGTTTTCGTGTGGAAGGAACAAGTAGAAGAATCGCTAATACGATTTCTATGATTCCAGTTAAATAAATGAGGCCGAGTTTAAACGGAACCCAATCGGGTACCATTGCGGCAAAACCTTCACCCTGAAGAAAATGAGCAAATCCTGCAAAAATAAAGAAGAAAGCAAATAAGACGAGCGCTATCATCCGAATCGTTTTTTTCATAAATTATCTCCTTTTCACTTCGATTCTTTCATGATAGCAAACTCACCTTCATTTGTTGAAGGAAAACGCTTAGCGAAGCAGCTCCTTAATTGTATAAGGAAGCATTTCATGAAGCGTTTCAAAAGAATAGGTGAGTTCAAGGCGTTCTGTCCATTTATGCGCATCTTTACCCTTAGGGCCAAGGTTCATGACGGGAACTTTTAGCTGCTCTAAAGCTTCTAGAGGCAATTCGTATGATTGACCATATAACGGCATGTTGCTCATTAATGGTTGGATTGTTTCTTTCGTTCTTTCAAGCCCTACGAAGCTTAAATCAGAAAGTCCTGGAAAATAATGTTGAGGTTTCAGCGTCACCTTATGTTTAGTTGAACTATAAGCGACCACTCGCTGAATGGTTTCCTGAATAAAAGAATCATGCCTGGAAGATACAGCCGGATAAAATGGCGGATTATAAAAAAGGATAATCATCGGACCATCATCTTTACAAAGTGCGGCTAAATCAAAAACCATTCTTGTTGAAAGATCTCGATCGCCTAGATCTTTAAAATTGGCAGATATATAATCTTGCCGACGTTTAATTTCTGCCTCCCCAAACAGCATAACAGCACGTTGGTGCAGCTGCTCATAAGTCAGAACGTTAACCTTGAATGGTTCAGGGACATAGTTTTGGAGCATGGAGAACGCTGTAGCTTTCTCCAAATAGTGATTTTCAATGCGTTTGGCAGCAACTTTGACTGCCTCCATTAATTGATTTGTAATATGCTGAATGCTCCTCTCCATACCAAGAACATTGAAAAGAGTTACACCCACATGCGGAATCTGTACGGAGTATCCTTCTTTTAAATCCTTTTGCATTAAGTTAGTTGGCGGAGGTGTTACCTCCCCATCGACAACTTCACAAAAATCAGCGTTAAGCTCAAGCTCTCTTGTTACTTCAGCAGCCATGTAGTTAGCGTTCAATCCTGAGAACGGCTCACCAACGTGCGTTTCTTGACCGTAACAGAAAAAGCCAGGTAATAGCTTTCCAATTGATCCTGAATAAACATACAAGTTCTGGTCGCCAGGATAATTTGTAAAAACAGGTTCTGAATTTAAGCAGGCAGTATAAATTAAATCATGCTGTTTAGCCATTTCGACAAGTACAGGAACAGCTTCGATCATGCCAAGTGAATTCGCTTCTTCATCAGGAACGGTAAGGAATAAAATATTCCCATCAAATTCACCAAAATTTGCTTTTTCAAGCATACTCATTTGAAGGGCAATCCCAGCTTTCATATCCATGACACCACGCCCAAACATCCACTCGCCACTTGTAAGGTCGTTTTGAACTTCAACCGGCATTTTATCAATATTTTTGTATATTTCTTCTGTAAGATCATATGGACTAAAAGCTAGATTTTTGAATTGTCCGTAGTCTTCTATGTCTACCACATCAAAATGGCTAATTAAAATAACTGTTTTCTTAGACCGTCCTTTTTTAATAAGTCCTGTAACGAAAGAGCGACCATCACTTGTTGGATGAAGAGCGAGCATATTAGGATTGTCTTTGAAATAGTCCAAATCCTGAAGCTGAAGGTGAATATATTCAGCAAGTGCTACCTCCGGATATGATCCCGTTACACTCTGATGTTCAACTAGTCTGGATAGTAAGTACATTAAGGTTTCTTTCGTTTGCCATTTCCCCATCTCATCGCCCCCTCATATGTCTGTTATTTTTGCAAATCCAACCTGTTTTTGGTAGGTTTAATGGGAATAGACGGACTTTTATGAACTCTTTTTCCGTTTATCATATTTTATACATACTAAACCCGAAAAGACCAGCAGAAATGAGGGGAACAATGACAATTATATTCGCTCACAGAGGCGCAAGTAGACAATGCCCCGAGAACACAATAAGTGCTTATCAACGCGCTGTTCATCTTGGAGCAGGCGGAATTGAAATTGATATTCAGCTTTCAAAAGATGGGATCCCTGTCGTCATTCATGATCGAACGCTGAAAAGGACAACATCCGGAAAGGGGATTGTGACACAAACCACTCTCTCTGACCTCAAAAAACTTGATGCGGGAAGTTGGTTTTCTCCCGATTTTAAACATGAAAAAATCCCTTCGTTAGAAGAGGTTTTGTTATGGGCAGCAGACTACCCAGACGTTTGGTTAAACATTGAATTAAAATACTATCGAGAAGACGACGAACAGCTTGCCAAAGTGGCGATTCCACTCATTAAGAAATATCGCTCTGAGAAGAATACAATGATTTCTAGCTTTGAACACCATCGGCTGATAGATGTGCATAAGTTATGGCCAAAATTAGAAACAGCACCTCTTTATAAGGGGAATTTACATGAGCCATGGCATTATGCTAAGAAATTAAAAGCAAAAGCGATCCATCCGCAATTCAAATCAATCCATGCATCACTCGTAAAAGCAGTGCATTCACATGGCATTAAAATACGTCCTTACACGGTCAATGACGAAAAAGGACTCAGACAATTCCTCGATTGGGAAGTGGATGGAATTATGACAGACGTCCCAGACCTGGCGCTTAATATCATGCATAATAAACAAATTCCTCAACAAAAGAAATCATGGTGGAAAACTGTCTGGAGTGTAGTAACAAAGTAGATCAAGATTTGCGACATCTATTTTAAGACATGCTATACTTTTGGGGTCACGAAAGAAGTAATAAAGGAGCGATTGCATGTCTTCAGCATTATTTACACCATATACTATTAAAAATGTCACCTTCCCTAACCGGATTGTGATGAGTCCCATGTGCATGTATTCATGTGAAGCACAGGATGGTAAAGCCACAAACTTCCACTATATTCACTACACTTCCAGAGCTGTAGGAGGAACAGGCTTGATTTTCACAGAAGCAGCAGCCGTCACAGAACAAGGTCGTATTTCTCCACAAGATCTTGGAATCTGGAGTGATGACCATATCGAAGGATTAAAAAAAATTGTTCATCTTTCTCAAGAACAGGGATCAAAAGTTGGCATTCAACTTGCGCACGCAGGTCGAAAAGCCATTCTGGATGGACCGATTATCGCACCATCTTCCATTCCTTTCAATGAGGAGATGAAAACACCAGAAGAAATGACGGTCGAACAAATTAAGGAAACCATCGTTGCTTTTAGAAAAGGAGCGGAACGAGCGAAGGAAGCAGGATTCGATGTGATTGAACTACACGGCGCTCACGGATATTTAATCAATGAATTTCTATCCCCACTCACTAACAAACGTAAAGATGAATATGGCGGTTCAAAAGAAAACCGTTATCGTTTCTTAAAAGAAACCATTAATGAAGTAAACAAAGTTTGGGACGGACCACTATTCGTTCGAATTTCTGCTGAGGAATACCATGAAGAAGGTAATACAATGGAGGATTTCATTTATTTTTCTGACGAAATGAAAAAGCAAGGCGTCGATCTTGTTGATTGTAGTACTGGTGGAGTTGTTCCTGCGCGTATTCAAGCCTACCCAGGTTATCAAGTAAAGCATGCCGAACAAATCCGAAGGGAATCTAACATTGCAACTGGAGCCGTTGGATTAATTACCCATCCTCTTCAAGCAGAAGAGATCATTCAAAATGAACGCGCGGATCTCGTTTTACTCGCTAGAGAAATGTTAAGAGATCCTTATTGGGCTAGAACTGCCGCAGCTGAACTTGGAGGAGATTTAAAAGCTCCTAAACAATATGAACGTGGTTGGAACTAATGTGTTGAAATAGATATAGATAAAGCGAGCTCAAGTTGAGCTCGCTTTTCTTAATGGAATATGTACCGTTGTCTGGTCCTCCATTAAATCGGTATTTTCAAAAACATTTCTCGCTTCTTCCACCAGTCCTACAACATCAGATTCCTGGTAGCGAGAACTAATATGATTTAACAACAGTTTCTCCACCCGAGCATCCTTTGCAATTCGAGCTGCTTGCACTGTAGTGGAATGATAATACTCATACGCTAGTCTAGTGTTTGCCTCAGAAAAAGTAGCTTCATGAATCAAAACGTCGGCATTTCTGGCAAAATCAATGGTCTTTTCTGTAAATCTTGTATCGCCACAAACGACAATGTGCCTACCTTTAATGGTTGGTCCTGTCACGTCACACGCATGAATCGTTTGCCCATTCTCCAGTTTAATTGAACTACCGCTTTTCAACTTTTGATAGATCGGTCCAGGCTGTACGCCGAGAGCCTTTAATTTTTCAACATTTAACGTACCTGCTTTATCCCTTTCTTCAATGCGATAACCAAAGCTATCGATTCCGTGCTCCAAAAGAGCAACCTTAATGGAAAAATGAGATTCATTCACTTGAACCCCGTCCTCTACTTCTACAATACGCAGCGGATAACGTAGGTAGGTGCCACTAATCCGAATCGCTGTATCAATAAAATCAGCTAATCCTTTGGGACCGTATACAACCAACTCTGATTCTCCTCCCTGAAAGGAGCGACTTCCAAGGATGCCTGGTAATCCAAAAATGTGGTCTCCGTGCAAATGAGTAATGAAAATTTTCGTCATTTTACTAAGTGTAATAGATGAAGTAAGAATTTGATGTTGTGTCGCTTCTCCACAGTCAAATAACCATACTTCTCCAGAATCCAATCGAAGGGCTGCGGAACTGACGTTGCGTTTTGTGGAAGGAACACCGGCACCCGTCCCAAGAAATGTGATTTCCATCTAAATCCTCCTTTTCATCGTCTCTTTGTCGCAAACATTTAGATGATCAGCTACACTATATGTATGAATTTCATATAGGAGCTGAATCTCATGTCTTCGAAGAATAGATTAATAGTTGCATTAGTCCTATCTCATATTCTTTTATTCTTGTCTTTCTTTTTGTTAAATGACATCTTCTGGCCGCTCTTTACCGTATCTCTTCTCTTACTCGGTAGTTTTTCATTCCGTCATGTTAAATGGAGGAAACTTTCTTTCGCTCAACTCATAATCGGAATTGGAAGCGGTGGCTTGCTGTATCTCATTTTTTATGTGGGTAAAGTGATGATGCTCTACATTTTCCCTCAGTCGATCACTCAGGTTGAAGCACTCTATCAACTTGTAGCGCCTGATCAAACCTGGCATTATTACAGCCTAATTCTTATCATCATTCCGGGAGAAGAACTGTTTTGGAGAGGATTTGTACAAACACAGCTAAGAACGATTCACATCAAGTATCCAATCTTACTAGCTGCTCTTCTTTATATGAGTGCACACATATATGCAGGCGCTTTTCTATTGCTGATAGCTGCTGTTTTAGCAGGAATTGTATGGGGATACCTGTATAACCGCACAGAAAATATAATCGTTCCGCTGCTTTCACACCTTGTTTTCGACTTATTTCTTCTAGTTTTCTTTCCGCTTCTCTAGTTTATACGAAAACTTTACTTCATGAAGGAGGTTCTTCACATGCTTTTTATACAGAAGAGCCTCTTTGTGATCTGGATCTTTCTCTCCATAGCGAACCTTCTCGTAAATTTTAATAATAAACTCTTTGTTTTCACGACTACCAGGAATCCTTCGCAACCATTCACTTAACGTTTCATCTTTTTGGCGACCATTACGATATTTGAACGCTTTTATTTCAAGATCATAGAGCTGCTTTCTTATTTGATCAGAAGGTGGCTTTAATTGCTTCATTTGCTTACCTTTTTGTGAATACAGTGTTTCACTTGTCGAAGTTGCAAACGATTTGACTTGAAAACGAGTAAGAGCCAACCTTTTCTTATACAAAACGATTGCAACAATAACGAAGCAAATGAAAAGTAATGTATAGAAAATCATCTCTATCGGAATATCCATCCCTTGATTCAGAATTTTTTTATCGTTCATGATTTCTTGAGTCTCACTACTCGAGCTCGTCTGTAATAATTCCTGACCATCTTCAGTAAAGCGACCTTCAAGAAACGATGTTAACCAGTAAATCGGTAGACCAATAACATAACCTAGTCCGCTTATCGAATAAGAGATTGCTTTTACTATCGGTTCTTTCACCCAAATCAGGATACTAAACAGAACACTTGAAGCAGATAACAAAATGAAGATAAAGCTTATCGCCCACCTTGCCTGCTTCTTCCCTCCTGTTTTTCTAACTTCTACAGCAGCTCTACAAATAAGAAGCATCACAAACTGCACAAGAGGCAACAAAAAAATAACCTGTCGCAGCTCAGATGAATTACTAAATAAAAAGAATAGAAACGCCCCAATTAAACTCAAGAAAAATATGAGCGCATCATTACTTCGCTCGATTTCCCACATGTTTATATAACTCCGCCAGGCAATGACCATCGAAAGAAGAACCGTATATAGGAACGGGAAACCTAGCACTACTACTCCCGCAAGAGTCGTCAAAACCATTAGCAGCAACATCCATGTAAACGAAATGTATGCTCGGTTTCGGGCGTAGACACCGAAAAATACTAAGCCTCCCCCTATAACCATGGTCAGAAAGGGAAATATCGGTGGAAAGGTTTTTTCATACAAATAAAAAAACGAAATGATAAGATACACAAACACCATGTCATAAACGTAATAAAGAATATGAGGGAGTTCCTTTCGTAAACTCATGACTCCTTCTTCCTCTCTAAATGGCTAAGATATGCGTCATCACCTGACATTTTCACTTCATAGCATTTATGTCCTTTCCTTTCTAATAGATGGTAAAACGCTGCTTCTTTGCTCTCTTGGATCGGTTCTCCTAATCGAATGACAACAGAACGATCTGTTATTCGCTTCCGCAGCCATGCACTCATTCGCTCAAAAGATAACAAAGGTCTCGTTTCGTCAATTCGAGCTAGCAATTCAAGCGCATTACTCAACTGAGCATTTCCCTCACCTGCTTCCAGTGTCATACATGGGGACGGTCCTTCTGGATCTAGATTGATATGTAATTCGAATGACACTCCTCTTTTGGTAGCAAGTTTGCAGAGAAAAGCAAGTTGACTTATATACGTCTCGATGTCTTTAGAGACCTGCCCAGGACTATTTTTCCTTTTAACAGATAAATCAAGAACAAATATCCACCTCAAATCAATCGAACGTTCGTATACTTTTGTTTTCAATTCTGAGGTTCTAGCTGTGGCTTTCCAATGAATGCGATTGAATGGGTCCGAACTTTCGTATTCCCTGGCACCTGCTGGAGATGAGAGGTTTTCATATAGCGAATGTTCATAAGAATGGCTTCCCATTTCGAATGTCGAAAGTCGCTCTACACCTTTTACCTCTAAAAGTTCGGGATATATTAGGATTTCTGTCTGAAATAAACTTTCAAGAATGGATAACTGTCTCCCCCATCCAAAGAGATCTTTAATCAAAAGCTCTACTTTTCGTATCCGAGTCACTCCTCTTTTATCTGCATAAATCGGAAAGGAAATGGTTTTCCCTTCCTTTCTACCAAGATAATAAGGTATGGAATAAAATTGAAGGTTTTTGGTATTTTGGACTAGATCAACGTTTGAAACATGCAGAATAGGCTCTAGAGAAAAATGGAGCTGCCCATTCCATATCGGCACTTTCCCTGTATTGTTTAGTGTAAAAGAGAGGGTTTCCTGCTCCCCTTTGAAAAGCTTAATCGTTCGACGGTTATTTACTAATTCAACATGCTCACCTGCATTTTTCAAGTACAGACGAGTAAAAAAGGTTAATAGCAATAGCGCAATGGTGATTAAGAAAAGTTCAAAAGACTGAAAATAAAATGAGAGAAGAAGGACAATCCAGCTCAGGGCAAAAAATGAAGTTAGAAACAATGAAAGCGTGGTTGACGATCTCCACCTCATGTTGCTGATGTCCCTAACACTTCCACAGGCACTTCAATTTGAGTGAGAATTTCATTAAATACTTTTTGTTTCGTCATCCGCATGGATCCTTCCATCGTAAGTACAAGACGGTGACTAAGAACATAAGGAGCCACGAACTGGAGATCATCAGGAGTGACATATCGTCTCCCTTCTAAATACGCTTTTCCCTGTGCGGCTTTCATAAAGGCAATTGTGCCCCTTGGACTAACGCCAACACTTATGTACTCTGAATTTCTTGTGGCTTCCACAATATTAAGTAAATAATCTTCAATCACATCAGAAAGTTCAACTCGTTTTACTTCCTCTTGAAATGATTCAATCTCACCTTCTTCAAAAAGACACGTCAAATCATCAAATGGATTATGTAATCTCATCATTTGAATCATCTGTTTTTCTTCTTTCATGGTTGGGTACCCACTTTTCATTTGCATAAAGAAGCGATCCATTTGTGCTTCAGGTAATGAGAAGGTGCCCTGTGATTCTAATGGGTTCTGTGTCGCCATGACGATAAAAGGAGTAGGGAGCTTTAACGTTATTCCTTCAATGGTTACTTGCTTCTCTTCCATAACTTCCAATAAACTCGACTGGGTTCTTGGAGTAGCTCGATTTATCTCATCTGCGAGTAATACATTCGTCATAACGGGTCCGGGTCGTAATTCAAAATCTTGTTTCTTAGGATTGAAAAATTGAATACCTGTGACGTCACCTGGAAGAACATCAGGAGTAAATTGTATTCTTTTAAATTCCCCTCCTAGTAAAACGGCCATTGACCGGGCAAGAAGTGTTTTCCCGGTACCTGGAACATCTTCTAATAAAACATTCCCATTATTCAACAATGAAATCACTACAAGTTCAATCGTTTTTTCTTTGCCGATCAGCACCTTTCGCATTACTTGTTGAACAATCTTCATTTTTTCTACAATTTTCATTTTGTCAGCTCCCTTTCAGACCAGATGAAAAATAGGCTATTCTTTTTCTTTTTTATAATTCCAAAGAAAATCACGATCTAGACTCGTCCCACGTCTTTTCTCGTCTCGCAGTTTATGGCTTCCATCTTCGCCAAGCTGGTTCCCTTTTAGAAGAGCACTATCTCCGTATTTTGATCGGATAGATCCAATGGTTTTCTGTAAGCTATCTCTTCTTGAATCAGCTTCAAAAGAAAATAAATCAAGCTGAACAGTGGCTTCGTTTCGATCAACTAATTGCTGTCCAGTTATTCCGAGTAATCGAATTGGCTGCCCGGACCAGTTCTTTTCAAATAGTCGCTGAGCTGCATCTAAAATATCAGCAGATTGAGAAATCGGGTTTTGAAGCTTCTTGCTTCTGGTTACAGTTGTGCGATCATTGTAGCGAATCGTCAGCTGAATATTAAAGCTCAAAACATTTTTCTTACTCATACGCTTCGCGACCGAATCTGATAAATTAGTCAGCGCAGTATTAATACGATGATGATCAATGAGGTCCTCTGGAAAAGTGGTTGAATTCCCAACGCTTTTAAACTCATCTATGGCGTCAGGATCAACCGGACGGTCGTCCCTCCCATTTGCGCGGTCATGTAACCTTCTTCCGTTAATACCAAGCTTCATTTCAAGCTGCAGAGGATTCGCATGAGCAAGATCGTGAATGGTTTTAATATTGAGTTCATGCAATTTTTCCTTCGTTTTCTTGCCTACGCCATGCATTTCACCAACATCTAGCGGCCAGAGTAATTTATCTAGCTCTCTTTTACGAAGAATCGTTATACCTAAAGGCTTCTTCATATCAGAAGCCATTTTAGCCAAGAATTTATTAGGGGCAATTCCGATACTACAAGGAATACCAATTTCAGAATGAATCCGCTGTTGAATTTCCTTTGCAATAGCAACAGGACTTTTCTCACCACAATCTTCCGTAATATCTAAGTAACCTTCATCAATCGATACTGGCTGAACGAGTGGCGTGTAGGTTTCTAACAATTCGAATATTTGGAGGGAGGTTTGGCGATAAAGGGGAAAGTTAGGTGGCATGATGAGAAGTTCTGGACAGTACTTTTTCGCTTCCCATACCGGCATTGTTGTTTTCACACCTTTCTTTCTCGCTTCATAGCTACTCGTCACCACAATGCCTCGCCTTTCCTCAACATTCCCGGCAATCGCAAGAGGTTTTCCGCGAAGCTCAGGATTATGAGCAGCTTCAACTGACGCATAAAAACTGTTCATATCCACATGAAAAATAATTCTCCCTCTTCCCTTTGCACTCCTATCCATTCCACACATCTCCTTAAACCTAAATCGACTCCGTTCGAGTCTATTCGGGCGGTGCCTGTCACTAGTAACTAACAAAAAGACAGGAGTGGCCCCCTGTCTTACGTCGTTTTAACTTGTTGTCTTTCAACCCATTTCACAAATTCATTTCCGTGAAAATGCTTATTGAACTCCAACTGAAATTGATACATTGCTTCAAGAAATTCAGCGTTTTCTTCTGATTTGGAGCGATATTCTTCAAGGTATTTCATAACGGAGTATGAATACTGGTCACTCGCTTCTACTTTCGTTAGTCCTTCTTCAGTCAAAGTAACGTATGATACGCGTCGATCATCCGTTTTCTTTTCAAGTTTAACGAACATTTTGTTTTTCAACCGCTTTAATACCTGCATAACGGTGGAGACATCCCATAAACCGATTTCCGATATTTTGGTTATCGTTACCTCTTCCTCAAAGTAAACAATCCACATGACATGTTGTTCAGCCTGAGTTAATCCAATCTCTCTTGCATTTTTTTGCCATTCATTTTCGAGAACTTTATATGTTCCGCGCATATAGTTCATTAGTTTATGAGTTTGAATAGAGTCCATCTTAACACCGCTTCCACTTCTTAAATTGTAATCATACGAATCTATTTTAACATAATATAGGAATCCTGCCACGAAGATGAGAACAACAAAAAAAGAACATTGTCTAAATTCGACAATGTTCTAAACAATGCTTTACTTACTATGCATTTGCAACTTCTTTAATAATAGATACAACGGCTTCAGAAACTTTCACTAATTCTTTAACCGGCATCCGTTCATTTGTCGTATGAATTTCTTCATAACCTACCGCAAGGTTAATTGTAGGGATACCGTGTCCAGCTATAACGTTTGCGTCACTTCCACCGCCACTAGTTAATAATTCTGGGGAACGACCAATCTTTTCCATAGCTTTTTTCGCTATTTCTACAACGTAATCACCATCGTTGAACTTAAATCCAGGGTACATGACCTTTATATCAAGATCAACGGAGCCTCCCATATCTGAAGCTGTTGTCTCAAATGCTTTCTTCATTTTTTCTACTTGAGCTTCCATTTTCTCTGGAACGAGCGAGCGTGCTTCTGCAAGAACTTCCACATAGTCGCATACAATGTTTGTTTGTGAGCCACCTTGAAAACGACCAATATTCGCTGTCGTTTCATTATCCAAACGTCCAAGAGGCATCTTAGCAATAGATTTTGCTGCCATCGTGATTGCAGAAACTCCCTTTTCAGGTGCTACTCCTGCATGAGCCGTTTTTCCATAAATAGTTGCCTTGATTTTTGCTTGAGTAGGAGCCGCTGTGATAATTTTACCAACTTCACCATCACTATCGAGAGCGTAGCCAAATTTGGCAATTAGCTTCTCTGGATCAAGAACTTTTGCACCTTGTAGCCCAGACTCTTCTCCAACAGTTATAATAAATTGGATCGTTCCATGCTCGATATTCTGTTCTTTTAATACACGAATAGCTTCAAACATCGCAGCTAGTCCAGTTTTGTCATCGGCACCAAGAATCGTTGTTCCATCCGATACAACATAACCATCTTTAATTGAAGGCTTAACTCCTTTTCCTGGGACAACTGTATCCATATGCGAAGTGAAGTAGATCGGATCTGCACTTTCGACGTTGCCTTTTAGTGTACAAATTAGGTTACCGGCTTCATGTTCCGTTTTTTCTGCTGCATCATCTTCTTCTACTTCCACACCAAGTGATGTGAACTTTTCTTTTAAAATGGCAGCTATTTTCTTTTCGTTTTTTGTTTCAGAATCAATTTGAACGAGTTCTAAAAACTCATCCACAAGTCTTTGTTCATTAATCATGATGTCGTGCCTCCTGTAATTCATTTTATAGCGGAATGTTACCATGCTTTTTCTTTGGACGTTCTTCTCGCTTATTTCTCATTAATTCCAGTGCTTCAATCAATTTCTTTCTAGTCTCTCTCGGATCAATGACATCATCAACCATCCCGCGTGATGCGGCTATGTATGGATTAGCAAATTTCTCCCGATACTCTTCAATCTTTGAAGCGCGCGTTTCTTCGGGATTATCGCTCCCATTAATTTCTCTCGCAAAAATGACGTTTGCGGCTCCCTCTGGACCCATTACAGCTATCTCTGCATTCGGCCATGCATATACAAGGTCAGCTCCAATGGATTTCGAGTTTAGGGCAACATATGCTCCACCATAAGCTTTTCTTAAAATGACTGTAATTTTGGGCACCGTTGCTTCAGAATATGAATAAAGAATTTTTGCTCCGTGACGAATAATGCCCCCATGTTCTTGCTTGATTCCTGGGAAAAATCCTGTAACATCCTCAAACGTGATCAATGGTATATTAAATGAATCACAGAATCGGATAAACCGTGAAAGCTTATCAGAAGAATCAATATCAAGTCCTCCGGCCATTACCTTAGGCTGATTGCAAATCATTCCAACTGTTTCTCCCTTGATTCTTGCAAAACCAATGACGATATTCTTCGCAAAATACTTTTGTACTTCTAAGAAAGAATCTTTATCTACAACTGAGTCAATAACGGCTCTAACGTCATATGGCCTCGTGGAGTCAAATGGGACAATATCGGCAAGATCTGAACAAAAATCATCTCGTTCCTGACTTGTCACTATTGGGGTTTTCTCCTCGTTATTGGATGGTAAGTAAGTGATCAAATCGCGAACGTTTGCGAGAACTTCTTCCTCAGTTTTTCCTGTGAAGTGCGCATTTCCACTTTTAGAACGGTGAACTTTCGCACCGCCAAGATCTTCAGCAGAAATTTTCTCGCGCGTAACGGTCTCGATTACTTTCGGACCAGTAATAAACATTTGACTCGTATCTTCTACCATAAAAACAAAATCAGTAATTGCAGGTGAATAAACAGCCCCACCTGCGCATGGCCCCATAATCACAGAAATTTGTGGGATCACTCCGGAATAGATCGAATTTCGATAGAAGATATGTCCGTACCCGTCCAATGATACCACACCTTCTTGAATTCTCGCACCTCCAGAGTCATTCAAACCAATGATTGGAGCACCATTTCGAGCAGCAAGATCCATAACATGGGTTATTTTTTTGGCGTGCATTTCCCCTAATGCGCCACCAAACACAGTGAAATCTTGGGCAAAAACATAAATAGGACGACCATCTACTTTTCCATAACCTGTCACAACACCTTCTCCAGGTGCTTTTAAATCTCCCATTCCGAAGTCTTGAGAACGATGTTCAATGAACGAGTTCAGCTCAACAAAGGTACCTGAGTCAACCAGCAAGTCAATTCGTTCCCTGGCGGTTAATTTACCTTTCTCGTGCTGCTTGTTAATCCGTTCATCACCACCGCCCATTTCAACTTCTCTTCTGCGATCATACAGTTCATTAATTTTATCGTACATGTCCATTATTCTGCCTCCTTCGTTCCCTTTTCACAAAGTTCGTATAGTACTCCTCCTGCTGATTTAGGATGCAGAAATGCAATGTTCGCTCCACCAGCTCCTTTAACAGGTGTTTCATGAATCAGCTTAACACCGTTTGAAGAAAGCTCTTTCAATCGTTCTTCAATCCTGTCATCAGCTAGAGCAATATGGTGAATACCCTCGCCTCTCTTCTTAATGAATAAGGCCACTGGACTAGACTCACTCATTGGTTCGAGAAGTTCGATTCTCGACTCACCGATTTTCATAAAAGCGACTTTCACACCTTCAGAAGCGACTTCCTCAATCGCTTCAAGCTTCAAGTGAAGCTGATTCACATAAAAAGGTAGTGCTTCTTCAAGAGAAGAAACGGCAATCCCAATATGATCAATTTTCTTAGGTGGCTCTTTAACTGTTTGGTCAATTCCATCACGCTCATATACTGCTTTTTCAATAAAAATGGCTGTATCTTTTGTAGGGGTTCCAGGCGTGAAAACTTTTTGAATCCCTTTTGATTCAAGAAACGGAATGTCTTCCCATGGAATTACGCCCCCTCCCACTACAATAATATCCCCTGCACTGCGCTCTTCTAATAATGAAACAATCTCAGGGAATAATTCATTATGGGCCCCAGATAAACAAGATAGGCCAATTGCATCTACATCTTCTTGTACAGCAGCTGCAACGATTTGCTGTGGCGTCTGTCTTAACCCTGTGTAGATCACTTCCATTCCATAGTCTCGAAGGGCCTGCGCAATAACAAGAGCACCTCTATCGTGTCCGTCAAGACCTGGCTTCGCAATCAATACTCGAATCTTCTTCATATCGTTCAACTCCCAGTTTGTTTAGATTCCTGTGTACTCACCAAATTCTTCCCGAAGTACCCCGCAGATTTCGCCAACCGTGCAATAGTCTCTAACACAGTTAATAATAAGAGGCATTAAATTGCTAGTTCCTTTAGCTCCCATTCTCAATTCTTCCAACCGAGCGCTCACTCGATTCGGTTCTCTCGTTGAGCGCAGCGATTCAAGTTTCTCGATTTGTTTGCGCTGAAGCTCCGGATCAATACGATGTAATTCAGGCTTTGGTTCATCTTCTAGAGTATATTGATTCATTCCAACAACGACTTCTTCGCCGCTTTCGATTTTCTTTTGAGTTTCATAAGAAGCTTGATGAATTTCCCGCTGCATATAACCTTGCTCAACAGCTGAGACTGCACCACCCATATCATCAATCTTGCGAATATAATCAAACACATACTCTTCTAACTGATTAGTTAGTTTCTCAATAAAGAAAGAACCTCCTAGCGGATCAACCGTATCCGTAACACCACTTTCATTCGCGATAATTTGCTGCGTTCGAAGAGCAATCCGTGCTGAATCTTCTGTTGGTAACGCTAATGCTTCATCCTTTGCATTCGTATGCAAACTCTGGGTACCACCTAATACTGCTGCAAGCGCCTGAATGGTAACTCGAACGATATTGTTATCCGGTTGTTGGGCTGTTAGCGTTGATCCGGCTACTTGAGTGTGAAAACGTAGCTGAAGGCTTTTCGCTTTTTTAGCTCCATACCGTTCCTTCATAATCTTTGCCCAAATTCTTCTCGCAGCTCTGAACTTCGCAATTTCTTCAAGGAACTGATTGTGTCCGTTAAAGAAGAAGGCCAATCTTGGTGCAAAGTCATCGACCTTTAACCCAGTTTCAATGGCTGCGTCAACATAAGCGATTCCGTTAGCTATTGTAAAAGCTAGCTCTTGGGCCGCTGTCGATCCCGCTTCTCTTATGTGATAGCCTGATATACTAATCGTATTCCATCGCGGTACATGCTCAGCACAATAAGCGAAAATGTCTGTGATAAGTCTCATAGATGGTTTTGGTGGAAAAATATACGTGCCTCTGGCGATGTATTCTTTTAAAATATCATTTTGGATCGTTCCAGAAATTTGTGCCTGTGACACTCCCTGTTTTTCTGCAACGACAATATACATAGCAAGCAATACAGATGCTGGAGCATTAATGGTCATGGAAGTACTGACTTTATCAAGAGGGATATCTCGTAAAAGCGCTTCCATATCATTGAGTGAATCAATAGCAACACCCACTTTACCAACTTCACCTTTGGCCATCATATCGTCTGAATCATAGCCGATCTGTGTAGGAAGATCGAAGGCTACTGATAATCCAGTTTGACCTTGATCAAGTAAATATCTAAAGCGACGGTTGGTTTCCTCAGCTGATCCAAACCCCGCATACTGTCTCATTGTCCATGTTCTACCTCGGTACATCGTTGGTTGAATACCTCTTGTATATGGATATTGTCCTGGTAAGCCCAATTTCTCCATGTAGTTCTCATCCAAAGTTTCTGGATGTCCCAAACGGTCTATATCAATTCCAGAGCTCGTCTTAAACGCTTCTTTCTTCTCCGGAAACTTCTCAATAAGTTTTTCAGTTAGTTCTTTCCATTCCTCAAATTGAGTTTGAAAATCTTTCTTCTCTGTCTCCATCCCCATTCCTCCCTAGTTGTCTTGCTATAGAATTAATTCGAAATTTAGATGTCTAACTTATATCTAATTCTTCATTAAGTAAGCGTTTTCCTTCTAGAACTACAAAATTTGTCGATACTCGCTACCGTTTCATGAAGGATTGTCTTGTCCAACATAAGAAATCCATGTAAAATGACAATAGAATGTTTATTTTGGGAGGGACTCTCATGCCTCGTAAAGCCACAAAGATTGTTGTATATATTATGATTATCTCGATGCTTCTTAGTTTGTTTGCTGGAGCAACTGCGATGTTGTTTTGATAACGAATTGTTTTAGCAAAAAAATCATTTCCAAATAAAGAAATAGTTTTTATCCTATACAAAGAAGAGGCTGTCAGCTGACAGCCTCTTCTTTGTATAAGCAATCTCTTTTAGTATCTATCATTATTCATAGCTATGAACGAAGTTAATTTTGGGCTCCTTTATGATCTAAAATAGCTTTATCCTTAGATAGGGCTCCAGATTCAACTCCAAGCTCATAAAAATCGTTCTCACTCGTAGTAATCATGATTTTCGTTCCAATTGGAACGACCTCAAAAAGCGACTCAACCTCTTTATTTAAAAGACGTATGCACCCCGCCGTTATATATTCACCAATTGAATCTGGACGATTAGTACCATGGACACCGTAAATCCGACCATCTGTACCTTTTGCATCAAACCCAATCCACCTTGTACCAAGTGGATTGTCTTTCCCACCACCCTTTATGTTTTTCTTTCTGTAATAAGGGTCTTCTGCTTTTATAATGATTGTAAAAAGCCCTTCTGGTGTATCTTCTATACTTCGACCGGTCGCTACTGGTAAAACACGTTGAATTTCATTGTCATTAATGAAAGCAAGCTTATTTGTCATCTTGTTAACGATAAGAAACGGATCTCCGGCGTTAGGCTGATTACCGAACGGGAAAAGAATGGACACAGAGAGATATATCGATAGTAAGAAAGAAGTCATAGTCTAACACCCCTTTTAGTATCTATCATGCATCCATTTATTCAATTCATTCGGATTTTGAGAAAGCTCCCGGTTTAAAGTATCGTTTTAATAGCAAATATTGTTCGATTTCATTTAGAAAATATAGAAGAGCTGACCGCGTTTCAAATTCGTCTCGAGCAACAGGTAACGGCGAATTCCTAAATTCTTCTCTCATGGATTCAAGCTCTTCTAGAAAAAGATTCGCAGTATTTTGGGGTTTAACAGCTTCACTAAGCTTTTCCATAAAATCGGCAATTTTACGACCGTGAATATATGTTTGATCGAGTGAAGAAATAATCGGCAACACTCTCTCTAATATCGTAAATTGTTTTTCTCGCATTTTGAAATAAACATAGTACTTATCATCATCGCGAATCATATGATTTTCGATATCTTTAAGAGCTAAGTTCTTCGCATACTGAAGCAAATCACCTACTTCAATGATTTCTTTACCGTCCCAGTTGCTTTCACCTTCTCGAAGATAAACCGCGTATTCCATTAAGATCACAGAAAACTTCTCTTCAATTTGTTTTCTAATATTCAATAAATCTTTCTCAAGACTTGGCATATAGAGGTTAAATAGAAGAGCAACACCTATACCAATAACAATAATAGCTACTTCGTTCCATACAATGTCCCAGCTTACTTGATTAAAATTATAAATATGGAGAATGATAACTGAGCTTGTAATAACGCCTTCGGTTGCCTTGATGGCGACAACGGCTGGTATAAAGAAAAGCAACAATAGTGAGATGCTAAACGGTGTATATCCGATTCCTTCAAAAAATACAGCGCTAAACACAATTCCGAGTAAACAAGCTAGAAATCGTTCCCATGAACTTCGAAAAGACCGTTTAGTCGTCGGTTTTATACAAAGAATGGTAAGTATGCCAGCAGAAACGTAGTTATCAAGAGAAAACAATTGGGCGATTGTTATCGCAACACCAGTACCTATTGCCGTTTTTACCGTTCTATAACCAATTTTCACTTTCAATAAAGATACTTCCTTCCAAATATGACTTACTACTTTAATATCCTTCAATTATCAGAGTCTAAACCATTTTCGAATCGTTGAACAGCAAATTCTCTTTAAATAGCGCTTTCAAAAAAATATTTTCACAATAAAACCTTACATTCTATAGTTGTGATAGTCCGATTATATATCCAATTCAGACGCTTTATCTTATACTCAACAAAAAAAGTGAGCCATAGGCTCACTTCATAACACTTTTTCTAAGAATGCTTTTGCTCGATCTGTTTTTGGTTCATTGAAGAATACTGCAGGTTCACTTTCTTCCACAAGCTTTCCTCCATCAAGAAAAAGGATACGATCAGCTGCTTCTCTTGCAAAAGCCATTTCATGTGTAACAATCACCATAGTCATCCCTGATTGACCAAGATCCTTCATTACATCAAGAACTTCTTTTACCATTTCAGGATCGAGTGCAGAAGTCGGTTCATCAAACAACATATACTCAGGTTCCATAGCTAGGGCTCTAGCTATGGCTACACGTTGCTTTTGACCTCCAGAAAGCCGTTTCGGATATTCATTCGCCTTCATTGAAAGCCCAACTTGCAATAGGAGCTCATGTGCTTTTTTCTCAGCAGCCTCTCGCTTTAATCCTTTTACTTTCATTGGGGCATAAATAAGATTTTCCAATACTGTTTTATGAGGAAAAAGGTGAAAATGCTGGAACACCATCCCAATAGACTGACGTAACTCCATGACGTTTGTAGTGGGATCTGTTAATTTTTTATCATCTACCCAGATTGTTCCGGAGGTTGCATTTTCTAATTGATTCATACATCGAAGAAGAGTTGATTTACCAGATCCAGAAGGTCCAATAATTGCAACTACTTCTTCTTTTTGAATCGTTGTTTGAATATCAGTTAATACTTCAAGAGTTCCAAACTTCTTGTGTAAATTGTCTATTTTAATCACTCCGGCTCATTCTCCTTTCCACCATTTTTCCAACTAGAGTTAATATCATAACGAGTAAGTAATAAATGATCCCCGCAATAAGTAACGGCTCAAAATACTTGAACTTCTCTGCAGCCACTATTTGACTTCTTCTCATAATATCAAACACACCAATAACAGATACAATCGCTGATTCCTTCGTTAATGTAATAAATTCATTCATGAGTGCAGGTAAAATGTTTTTCATAGCCTGTGGTAGAATGATATCCTTCATCATCGGACGATAAGGTATACCTAATGCAGCAGCCGCTTCATTCTGTCCGCTGTCTACTGCACGAATTCCAGCCCGAATAATTTCGGAAATATATGCAGCTGAATTTAGACCAAATGAAAGGACACCGGCTTCAAAAGCTGAAATATCATAACCCGTTAGCTGAGGAGTTGCATGATAGAATAATAGTAGCTGTAAAATAAGTGGCGTTCCCCGGAAAACGGAAGTATAGGCATCAGCTATCCAAGTTAGAACCTTTACTCTACCAATTTTAAATAATGCGAGAACCGTACCAAGCACAAATCCTACTATTGCAGATACACTTACAAACTTTAACGTGACCAATATTCCTTGCAGGATGTAGGGAATATTAGGCACGAATTGGCTGAAATCCAAATCCATGCCTGATCATCCTTTCTTCTAAGGTGTTATTCTACAGTGTCTTGACCAAACCATTTTTCAATAAGCTCGTCCATCTTGCCATTTTCTTTCATTTCTTTAATTACTTCGTCAAATTCTTCAGTCAGTTCACTATCTTTTGGAAAAGCGACAGCTGACCCTGCTTCCTCGGTATTAGGAAGGTTCTCACCAGTTAAATCTTCATTACTTTCTAAGTAGCCCTTCGCTACCGTATCTTCAATAATAATGGCATCGTAACGTCCTGACTTAAGTTCTTGAATCAGTTCTGGAATTCGATTTAATGTGATAATCTCCATATTTATTCCACTGTCTTTTAGCTCATTCGCTTTATCTTCTTGAATCGATCCAAGCTGAACACCAACTTTTGCTCCGTTAAGGTCTTCTGGCTTTGACATTTTATTATCTGATAAAGAAACAACCATGTGATTAGCTGAATAATAAATTTCTGAGAAATCGACATTTTCCTTACGTTCATCTGTAGGCGTCATTCCTGCAAGAACGAAATCAACACGTTCACTACTTAGTGCTGTAATTAATCCGCTAAAATCCATATCTTTAATTTCCACATTATATCCCAACTCATCAGCGATGTAGTTTGCAATATCGACGTCAAAACCAATAATATCTTCTCCTTTTGCAGAATCAATGTATTCAAACGGCGGATAATCAGCTGAAGTTCCCATAATGAGCGTTTCTTCAGATGAACCTCCACTTTCTTCTTCGTTCGAATTTTCATTTGAAGATCCGCATGCAACTAGTGCCATCACCATGAATAATCCAACCATAACCATTAGCCAATTTTTCTTCATTTTAATTCCCCCTGATCAATGTATAATAATTCGTTTTTTTGTATATTGATTACTATAGCAGATAATAATTTAGATTTCTACATATTTATTCATATTATTTCATATTATTTCATATAAATTAAAGTTGTTAAATTCGGTTTATTCTGTATTATTAAACAAAAAACCCTCTTGTTCCTTCTTAATTAAAGAAGCAGAAACTAATATTATATGCAAAAAAGCACCAGGCAAGTTTGCCTGGTGCTTTTGAGTAAATGAGTTCAATTTAACAATATTTATTAAATAAGTATTGTAGCATTCCAGATACTTCTTCAGGATCGCTACCTTCGATTTCATGACGTTCAACCATATTAATAATTTCTCCGTCTTTTAATATAGCAAACGATGGAGAAGATGGTGCAAAACCTTTGAAGTATGAACGTGCTGTTGCTGTAGCCTCTTTATCTTGACCTGCAAACACAGTTACAAGTTGATCTGGCACCTTCTCGTTTGTAATAGCCATTTTTGCAGCCGGTCGCGCAACCCCTCCTGCACATCCACATACAGAGTTTACCATCACAAGCGTTGTTCCTTTACTTGTCACAACCTCTTCTACTTCTTCAGAAGTTGTTAATTCTTTATATCCTGCTGCTTTGATTTCTTCACGAGCTGTTGCAACAACGTCGTTCATAAATAAATTAAAGTCCATAGACATTTTATATTCCTCCCTTTATCATGAAAGCTTCTCTCTTATTGTATCGCGAATCCCTATACTTTTCCAAGAAACGCTTTCAAACTTTATCAAAAAAAACAGCCATCCGAGTAGGGACGGCTGTATTTCTTAATAAACGGAAGTATTGTCTTTTGAAATCGTCTCTAGATTTTCTTTTACCCGAGCAAGAAACTTACCGCAAATCATGCCATCTAGAACTCTATGGTCAAGAGAAAGGCAAAGGTTAACCATATCACGAACAGCAATCATACCGTTGTTCATAACTACAGGACGCTTCACAATACTCTCAACTTGAAGAATGGCTGCTTGAGGATAGTTTATAAT
The DNA here is from genome assembly GCF_056173695.1 of Anaerobacillus sp. 63XJN7_5_ISO-PGPR-S23-430. Taxonomy (NCBI): domain Bacteria; kingdom Bacillati; phylum Bacillota; class Bacilli; order Caryophanales; family Bacillaceae; genus Anaerobacillus; species Anaerobacillus sp. 63XJN7_5_ISO-PGPR-S23-430. The sequence goes on from NZ_CM149686.1 coordinate 2,640,580, forward strand.
CCCCATGGATTGAACAGAGCCGAAAGACCCAGTGTTATTCACAGTGAATGTTCCACCCTGCATTTCTTCACCCTTCAATTTACCCGTTTTGGCTTTTTGAGCAAGCTCTTTCACTTCGCGAGCAATGCCTTTAATTGATTTTTCGTCTGCATTTTTAATAACAGGGACGAAAAGAGATTCATCTGTTCCTACAGCAATGGAAATATTAATATCTTTTTTCTGAACGATCTTATCGCCAGCCCACATTGAATTCATTTGAGGGAATTCTTTCAGAGCTTCTACGACAGCTTTAACAAAGAACGCAAAGAACGTTAAGCCATATCCTTCCTTCTTCTTAAAGTCATCTTTTATCCCATTTCGATATTCAACGAGATTCGTTACGTCAACTTCAATCATCGTCCATGCATGTGGCGCTTCATGCTTACTGCGAAGCATATTGTTGGCAATCGCACGACGAACACCAGTAACAGGAATTTCAATATCCCCTTCTGCTACAGGAACATCTGCTCCTTTTCCTTCAGAAGTTTCTTTCACTGGAGCTTTTGGAGCTTCTTTCTTCTCTTCCTTCTTGCTAACAGCTTTAGGTTCTTCTTTAGGTGCTGGCATTTCACCTGACTCAATCACCTTCTGGATATCTTTACGGGTAATACGCCCACCTTTACCAGAACCGCTTATTTGTTCAAGATCAAGATTGTTTTCCTGAGCCATACGGAGAACAGCTGGTGAATAACGACGTTTCATCGGCTGATCTACTTCTTCTTGATCTTTTTTATCTTCAGATATATTCTCTATCGCTTTTTGACCAGTAGATTCTTCTTGCTTTTCTTCTGATGCTCCACCTTCAATATCGATATAGCAAACCAGTTCGCCTACTTCAATCGTATCGCCTTCTGCAGCTACAAGCTCTTTAATTACGCCTGTATAAGATGATGGAACTTCCGCATTCACTTTATCAGTATTTACTTCCGCAATTGGATCGTACTTATTAACAGTATCGCCAACTTCAACTAGCCATTTCTCAATTGTACCTTCTGTGACACTCTCGCCCAACTGGGGCATGAGTATTTTTTCAACTGCCACTCTAATCCCTCCTATTCATCCCACGGTTTAAAATTCAGCTAATTCACGCATCGCTTTCTCGACTTTATCAGGATTTAACATGAAATATTTCTCCATCGGAGGAGAATACGGCATTGATGGGACATCAGGTCCTGCAAGGCGTTGAATTGGAGCGTCAAGATCAAAAAGACACTCTTCCGCAATAATCGCTGAAACTTCACTAATAATGCTTCCTTCTTTATTATCCTCTGTAACAAGAAGAACCTTTCCTGTCTTCTTCGCCGCTTCTACAATCGCTTCACGATCAAGCGGGTATACTGTTCGAAGATCAAGAACATGAGCAGAAATACCGTCTTTCTCAAGCTTCTCGGCTGCTTGAAGGGCAAAGTGAACGCTTAGACCGTATGTAATAACCGTGATATCGTCACCCTCACGCTTCACATCCGCTTTTCCTATGGGAAGCGTATACTCTTCTTCAGGCACCTGTCCTTTAATTAAACGATAAGCTCGTTTATGCTCAAAGAAAAGAACTGGATCGTCATCACGAATCGCTGCTTTTAGTAATCCTTTTGCATCGTAAGGAGTTGATGGCATAACAATTTTAAGTCCCGGTACATTAGCAAAAAGCGCTTCGACAGATTGCGAATGATAAAGAGCACCATGCACTCCACCACCATAAGGAGCACGAATGGTAATTGGACAGCTCCAATCATTGTTAGAACGATAACGAATTTTTGCCGCTTCTGATACGATTTGATTGACCGCAGGCATGATGAAATCAGCAAACTGCATTTCAGCTACAGGACGCATCCCATACATTGCAGCACCGATACCAACGCCCGCGATAGCAGACTCTGCAAGTGGAGTATCAATCACTCGTTGTTCTCCAAACTCATCATACAAACCATCAGTAGCGCGGAAAACTCCACCTCGTACCCCAACATCTTCACCTAATACAAAGACTTTCTTATCACGCTGCATTTCTTCTCTTAGGGCCTGGGTTATCGATTGAATATATGAAATAACTGGCATAATGGTTCCCCCTTACTCTGCGTATACATGCTTCATTGCATCTTCGGCAGGTGCATAATCCGCATTTTCTGCGTATTCTGTTGCTTCATCGACCTCTTTTTGAACACGGTCGTGAATTTCTTTTTCAATCTCATCTGTTAGAACGCCAACCTCTTTTAAATAAGCTGCAAAGGTAATGATCGCATCCTTTTTCTTAGCTTCTTCTACTTCCTCACGCGTACGATAGGCGCGATCGTCGTCATCACTTGAGTGAGGCGTTAAACGATAAGAAACTGTCTCAATCAATGTTGGACCATCACCGCGACGTCCTCTTTCAACTGCTTCTTTTGATGCTTCATATACAGCAAGTGGATCATTTCCATCAACAGTTACTCCTGGCATACCATAACCGATCGCACGGTCTGATACTTTCTCACAAGCTAACTGCTTAGAAACTGGTACTGAAATCGCATATTTATTGTTTTCACATACGAATAGAACTGGTAACTTATGAACACCAGCAAAGTTTGCTGCTTCATGGAAATCACCCTGGTTCGATGAACCTTCACCGAATGAGCAGAATGTGACAAGATCTTTCCCTTCCATACGCCCCGCAAGAGCAAATCCTACCGCATGTGGTACTTGCGTTGTTACTGGAGAAGACCCAGTAATGATATTATTCTTCTTCTGTCCGAAATGCCCAGGCATTTGACGACCTGCAGAGTTTGGATCTTCTGCTTTCGCAAATCCAGATAGCATAAGGTCTTTTGCAGTCATACCGAACGCAAGGACAACTCCCATATCACGATAATAAGGAGCGACAAAATCTTTTTCTGGATCCATTGCAAGGGCAGAGCCTACCTGTGCTGCCTCCTGCCCTTGACAAGAGATTACAAATGGAATTTTCCCAGCTCGGTTAAGTAACCACATGCGTTCATCAATTTTACGAGCCATTAACATTGTTTCAAACATTTCGAGCACTCTTTCATCAGAGAGACCTAATGCTTCATGACGATTTTCAGCCATAATGTTTTACCTCCTTATATAACCTTTATTAAGAATGAATTGCTTTTCCATCCACTGCAAGCGCAGCTTCACCAATTGCCTCGGATAATGTAGGGTGAGGATGGATTGTATGTGCCACTTCCCATGATGCAGCATCTAGTACTTTTGCAAGACCAGCTTCAGAAATCATATCTGTTACATGAGGACCAATCATATGTACGCCAAGGAGATCCTCGTTATCAGCATCAGCTACAATTTTCACAAAACCATCAGACTCCCCAAAAACAAGCGCCTTGCCAATCGCTTTAAAAGGGAATTTCCCAACCTTAACATTATGACCTTGTTCTTTTGCCTGATTTTCTGTCAAGCCTACACTTGCCATTTCTGGACTGCTGTAAATGCAGCTAGAAACCATTGTGTAATCAATTGGTTCAGGATTTTGATCCGCTAAATGTTCAACGGCGGTAATCCCTTCATGAGAAGCCACGTGAGCTAGCTGCATTCCTCCAATAACATCACCAATCGCATAAATATGAGATTCTTTCGTTTGGTAATATTCATTGGTCTGGATGACACCCTTGTCTACCTCGATCGTCGTGTTCTCAAGTCCAATGTTTTTCACATTTGCCTCACGCCCAACTGATACAAGCATTTTGTCAGCAGTAAATGTTTTGGTTTCCCCTTCATGCTCAGCATCAATGGAGACACCATTATCTATTGTAAGAGAATCACCCATCACCTTTGCCCCAGTGAAAAGCTTGATTCCTTTTTTCTTCATAAGCTTATGCGCTTCTTTAGAGATATCCTTGTCTTCTGTTGGTACGATCCGATCCGCATATTCTACAACCGTAACGTCTACACCAAAATCAACAAGCATTGAAGCCCATTCAATCCCGATTACGCCTCCGCCGACAATGATGATCGAAGATGGTAGACTTTCCATACGAAGCGCTTCATCAGAAGTCATAACATATTCGCCATCTATTTCAAGGCCTGGAAGCGTACGCGGTTTAGAACCAGTTGCAACAATAACGTTTTTGGGAATTAGCATTGCATTTTCTTCTCCGTTATTCATCTCGACTGAGACCGTACCAGGCATTGGAGAAAAGATAGATGGTCCAAGAATTCTACCAAAGCCCTCAAATACATCAATCTTCCCCTGCTTCATTAGGTGTTGAACACCTTTATGAAGTTGGTCAACGATACCTTGTTTACGTTCTTGAACTTTCTTAAAGTCTAGGGCAATTTCTTTAGCCATAACGCCAAACTCTTCACCGTGCTTAGCAGTAGCATACACTTCAGCACTTCGAAGCAATGCTTTACTAGGAATACATCCACGATGCAAACATGTTCCACCAAGTTCACGTTTTTCAACAATTGCCGTTTTGAGACCAAGTTGTGAAGCCCGTATAGCGGCTACATAGCCACCAGTACCTCCACCCATAATGACGAGATCATATTCTTCAGCCATTCAAATTCTCCTTTATAGAACAATTTATTCCCTTTTACAGTTAAGGTCGTAACAATCATATGAAAAAGTTAATAACCATTACATGACAGTCGATTCTACGGAAGTAACAGGGTATACTTTTGCCTTTTCTTCTTTTCTCAACACCCGTAATCCACCTTCAGCTAAAGCCTGGAGCTCATTTTCTCCAGGATGGACAATAACGTCAGCGATCCACTTAATCTGATCTGTTATTTGAGATACAAACTGCTTACCATATGCTAGTCCACCCGTTAATACAATCGCATCGACCTCTCCAGCAAGAACAGCGCTAGCAGCACCGATCTCTTTTGCTACTTGATATGCCATTGCGTCAAAAACGAGCTTTGCTCTCTCATCACCTTCACTGATTCGCCGCTCTACTTTCACAGCATCATTCGTCCCCAGATAACCAACGTAACCAGCTTGTCCAACGACCTTTTTCATAATTTCATCTGCATAGTATTCTCCGGAGAAGCACATAGATACTAATTCTCCTACCGGAACTGTACCGGCACGTTCAGGTGAGAAAGGACCTTCCCCATGCAAACCATTATTCACATCAATAACTTTCCCTTTATGATGCGCGCCTACCGTAATCCCCCCACCCATATGAGTTACGATAAGGTTCAACTCTTCGTATTTACTATTCAGTTGGGATGCAACTCTTCTAGCAACAGCCTTTTGGTTTAAGGCATGAAATATACTTTTGCGCTCTATTTCAGGCACTCCCGAAAGACGGGCCACATCTTGAAGCTCATCCACAACAACCGGATCTACAATAAAAGAAGGAATATTTAGCTGTTCAGCAATTTCAAAGGCAATAATTCCACCTAAATTTGAAGCGTGTTCACCTGAGAAACCGTTTCGAAGATCTTCGAGCATCATGTCATTGACTGAATACGTCCCCCCTTCAATGGGACGTAATAAACCACCACGGCCTACTACTGCCGATAACCTCGAAATGTTAATATCTTCTTCATCTAACGCTTCAAGAATAGTGTTTTTTCTGAATTCATACTGATCGATGATGGTTTTGAATTGATTAATCTCATCCGTATCGTGCCGTAATGATTTCTCAAATACGGCACGTTCATTATCAAAAACACCTATTTTAGTCGATGTTGATCCCGGGTTGATTACCAGAAGTCGATATTCTTTATCTGTCACTCGAAACCCTCCGTTTATCTGCGATGACCTAGAATGTGCTGAGAATTCATTAAGAATTGGCTTCTTGATTGCTTCATTTGCTCAATTCTTTCTTCAGCAAGGCGGTCAGCTGCTGCATAAGTAGGAATACCATCGCGTTTAGAGATTTCAATGACTTTCGCAATGGTGTCATAAATGCCATCAACACGTTTCATAGCGCGATCGCGATTATAACCATAAAGCTCATCAGCAACGTTAATAACGCCACCTGCGTTAATTACATAGTCCGGTGCATATACGATACCCATTTCGTGAATCTGATCACCATGAGACGTTTCGCGAAGCTGGTTGTTAGCCGCTCCTGCAATAACTTTTGCTTTAATTTTCCCTATAGTCTCGTCATTAATAATGGCACCAAGTGCACAAGGAGCGAAAATGTCGCACTCTACTTCGTAAATATCGTCCGGATCGACTGCTTTCGCTCCAAAATCAGCAACTGCACGATCAACAGATTCTTTGTTAATGTCAGTGACTACAAGTGAAGCTCCTTCTTCGTGAAGATGTTTGCAAAGGTTATATGCAACATTCCCAACTCCCTGAACTGCTACTGTTTTACCTTCTAACGAATCGGTACCGAAAGCTTCTTTTGCAGCTGCCTTCATTCCAACATAAACACCGTATGCTGTTACAGGAGAAGGGTTACCAGAAGAACCAAATGCCGGTGAAATACCCGTTACATACTCTGTCTCTTCGTGGATCATATCCATATCTTGAACTGTTGTACCTACGTCTTCCGCAGTAATATAACGACCATTTAGACCCTGAATGTAACGACCGAACGCACGGAACATTGCTTCGTTTTTGTCTTTGCGAGGGTCACCAATAATAACAGTTTTTCCCCCTCCAAGATTCAAGCCAGCCGCAGCATTTTTGTAAGTCATCCCTTTTGCAAGACGAAGAGCATCTTCAAACGCCGCTTCTTCGGAAGCATATGTCCACATTCTTGTACCACCAAGAGCTGGTCCTAGTGTTGTATCATGAATGGCGATAATCGCTTTTAACCCTGAAGCTTTATCCTGACAAACTACCACTTGTTCGTAATCATATTTCTCCATATAAGTAAAAAGTTCCATTTAAATCTCCCTCTCTGTTTTCCTAAAAATTTATTTAGCTGAACTAACCGCAAGCGCGATACTATAAACTTTACTTTGTGCACTATCTGCTCGAGAAGTTAAAACAATTGGCGCCTTTGCACCTGCAATAACTCCACCAACTTTTGCATTTGCAAAATAAACGAGTGATTTATATAGTGCATTCCCCACTTCAATTGAAGGGACAAGAAGAATATCTGCTTTACCTGCAACTTCACTCTTTATCCCTTTATGCTCAGAAGCCTCGACAGAAATAGCATTATCTAGTGCAAGTGGTCCATCAATGATACAATCAGCAATTTGACCTCTATTATTCATTTGTGTAAGTGCTGATGCATCAAGCGTCGCCTGCATAGCAGGATTGACCACTTCTACTGCAGCAAGCGGTACAACTTTAGGTAATGTAACACCAATGCTTTTCGCAATATATACAGCGTTTTTAACAATTTCAACCTTTTGCGTTAAATCCGGGGCAATATTCATACCTGAGTCTGTCACGAAGATCAGGCGTTCGTATCCCTGAACGTCAAACGCAGCTATGTGAGAAAGTACTTTTCCTTTTCGTAACCCATATCCTTTATTTAAAACTTCTTTTAAAATAACCGAAGTGGAGACCATTCCTTTCATTAACACATCAGCTTCTCCATTTCTAACCGCCATAACAGCAGCTCTCGAAGCCTCCTGGTCTGATCGAGCCTGGACAACCTTGATAAATGTTGATTGAGATAATCCGTGATTATCTAGCATTTGCTCGATTTTGTTCTGATCTCCGTAAAGGATGAATGAAGCAAGTTGTTTGTCAATGGCTTTATGAACTGCTTCAATCACTTCTTGATCTGCCGCGGAGGCAAGCGCAACTGTTTTAGTCGGCTGTTCCGCTACCTTCTTCACAAGTTGATCTAGATTCATTGATGTCCCTCCTTTTACGCCATCATACTATTATGCAAGTTCCATGCCAATTCTCACTTGTTGACGCAACAAGGATTCGCGGTTATTGAACTATGCAATAATTCGCAACCCATGCAAATTATTGCATGCTAGATTTTTCAATTTCGTGTTTCTCCATTTTATAATACAAATTTCGAAGTGACACTCCTAACGCCTTTGCCGTGGCAGTTTTATTCCCACCGTAATGCTCAAGAGTTTGCTGAATCGTTTTCCTCTCAAATTCATCAACTAACTGGGATAGCATTTTGTCAGGGGTACGTTCTACCGACAATAAATCAGCGTCTTTCTTTTCGCTTAATAAGGACGGAAGATGTTCAAGGTCAATCATGCTTTCAGATGTATCCATATGAATAACAATTCTACCAAGTACATTTTCAAATTCTCTAACGTTTCCAGGCCAATCATAGCTTTTTAAATAATCAATAGCTGATGACGTAATCCCCTCAACGTTTCTTCCATAATCTTGGTTGATTTTTGTAAGAAGATGCTCAGCAAGTGAAGCAATATCTTCTTTGCGTTGCCTTAGTGGAGGGATTTGGATCGGTAAACGATTTAATCGATAGTATAAATCTTCCCTAAATGAACCATCGATTATTCTTTTTTCAAGTTTTGCATTGGTGGCTGCAATAATTCTTACATTGATGGAAACCGGCTTCGCTCCACCCACTCGAACAATTTCACGTTCCTGAAGAACGCGAAGAAGCTTCGCCTGTGTACCTAATGACACCTCTCCAATTTCATCAAGAAAAATACTTCCGCCATTCGCTTCTTCAAAAAGTCCTCGTTTCCCCCCTTGACGGGCACCTGAAAACGCACCGTCCTCATAGCCAAAAAGTTCACTTTCAAATAGTGATTCTGAAATAGCCGCACAGTTCACTCTAACAAACTTGTTGTACTTACGATCACTGGCATTATGTATGGCATGTGCAAATAGTTCTTTCCCAGTCCCGGATTCTCCACGGAGGAGCACGGTTGCTGGTGTAGAGGCTGCAAGCTTTGCTTGCTGGACAGAAAACGTCATTTCTTCTGATTTCCCTATAATATCTTCAAATGAATATTTCGCTTCAAGCGTTCGAATAATTTGTCTTGCTCTCTGCAGTTGACTATTCAATGAATGAAGTTCTGAAATATCGTGAATGACGCCTACACTGCCCTTCAATCTGCCATCGACAATAACCGGAGAAACATTAACAACAACTTCTCTCTTACTCGGTCCAACCTTCATCTGAACACCACGCACAGGCTTCCTGGTCCTTAATACACGCATATGCATGCTTTCACCTTCAGATATGTCTGTACTCGCCGGCTTGCCAATAACTTGGTCATGTTCAAGACCCGTTAACCTCGTATAAGCCGGATTGATCATTAGACCTTTCCCTTGTTCATCAACAACAGAAATCGCTTCATCAGATGATTGAATAATGGCTTCAAGCATTGACTGCACGCTTTTTAAATTAGTAACTTCTTGTGCCATTTGCTCAATAGCTGTCATGTCTTTAAAAACCGCTAATGCGCCAATTCGTCTGCCTTCATCATCAAACATCGGGATTCGTGTCGTAATAATTTTTTTCCCATTTGGAAGAAGCTGCTCTTGATTAATTTCCGGCTGGCCGGAAGATAAAACCCGAGGCAACATGCTAGAGGCCATGAGAGACCCAATTATTTTTCCACCAGCATGTGTTTTGGAAATTCCGGTAATTTTCTCAGCACTCCGATTAAATAACGTCACTTCTTCATTTATATTGACCGCAATCATACCGTCATGAGTAGAATCAAGAATAATTTCCTGCTGTTTTGATTGATGGCGCAAAGTGTCAATTAAATCTTCTTTTTCTTCAATTAACTTAAGGACGATGTTAGCAACTGAACCTGGAATCAATACAGTATGCTTCTCTCGCATGTCTCTAATCTCTTCAAAAACACTCTCATTTCCAGTAGCTTCAACAATGACATCGATTTCAAAACGCTTTAGTGCAACTTTCCAATTGTCAAAAACAGCAATGCCGCTTTGACGAGCTTTAAGAATACCAGGCGCATCTAAATTACAATCAACCATTGCAATAACATTCATCATTTCAGTCTCTTGTAAGATATCCAAAAGTGCTACCCCGCCTTTTCCGGCACCTACAATCATACATGTTCGCAAATATTCATCACCTGCATCCTATACATGCAATATATTTCATACCTATCATACATCTCTTTTCTTATTTTGACAAATCATGCATGGTTCACTTTTTTGACTATGTTAACTTATCGTGTTGATTATCCATTTAGTATTTCTCAATGCCGTTGTAACAAAATCCGGTACAAACACGCATAGACACTTTATTCAGAGTTCGCTACAATAACACTAGTGATGTCTAGAAAGGGTGCGCGGGTAATGAGGTTAATCGCTTTACTTATCGTATTAATTCCAGGGATTTTAGGAGTAATCGGTATTAAATTAATGAGAGACGTTCTTTTCGGTGTACTTAACCCACCGTTCAATTCTCTTATTGTTCAATTCATTCTCGGTCTAGTCTTTCTTATAGCCGGTCTTTCTTTTGTCGGTGGGTTTATTTTCTATCGTGATCGTAAGCGAAATAAAGTGCAGCAGAAATTTTCTTCAAAGAAACAATAACAAAAAAACAAAGCCCTTTTGATTTCGGGCTTTGTTTTTCGTTATAAATTATTTAATAGTGCACTTTACCTGCTATGAGAATAATTATCCATATTGTGCTCAATGCGAAGCTTATCGGCAACCATCGCAATGAATTCACTATTTGTTGGTTTTGCTTTTGACATGCTTACTGTATAACCAAACAGATTGGAAATAGACTCCACATTCCCTCGACTCCATGCTACTTCGATTGCATGACGGATAGCCCGCTCAACTCTTGAAGAGGTTGTATTGAATTTCTTTGCGATATCTGGATACAAGACCTTCGTAATAGATCCAAGTAGTTCAATATCATTGTAAACCATCGTGATCGCTTCTCTCAAATACATGTAACCTTTAATATGTGCAGGAACTCCAATTTCATGAATAATACTAGTGATACTTGCATCAAGGTTTCTTGGTCTGTTTTCTCGTTGCGGGCGTTTGTATGATCCGCCATTTGTGGTAAACGTTGTTTTCTTACCACTTACCTGCCTCACATGGCTTGCCAAATTATCCATATCAAACGGCTTCAAAATAAAGTAGGATGCTCCAAGGTCCACAGCTTTTTTGGTTACATCCTCTTGTCCGAACGCAGTAAGCATAATAACGCTACAAGTGTAATTCATTTCACGTAAGCGTTCCAGAACTGCTAGGCCATCGAGATGAGGCATGATAATATCTAGAACAAGTACATCAGGCTCGTGATCTTCAAGCACTTCCAAGCACTCCTGACCATTGGAAGCGGTTCCGACTACCTCCATATCCTCCTGTCGTGACATATATTCCTCAATCAAATTAACTAATTCGCGATTATCATCAGCTAAACATACTTTTATTTTTTGCACGGTTCCGTCTCTCCTTCCACAAGTTTGGTTACCGTAGTATAGACATTCAACGGATTTGGTAAATTTCCTCTAAAATTTCTAAAAACTTTTAAAAACAATATTTATTCCACATAATTCTTAGCTATTCATCAATTTACTACACGTTACTACTTTTTCTGAATACTCTTTCAATTTTGTCGAATTTTCTTCATCCACAGTATATCATGGTTGAAAAACGAAAGAAAGCGAACAGTGAGCTTTTTTTAGCTCGCTGTTCGCTTCTCATGACGACTTTCTTCATAAATATTAATCCCAGCCTCTTCAAGCATCCATTCAATGTGAACACCATAGCCTGAAGTGGAATCATTGACGAACACATGCGTGACTGCACCGATTACTTTTCCCTCTTGAATAATCGGACTTCCACTCATTCCCTGTACAATTCCACCTGTTTCTTTTAATAGTTCAGAATCCGTTACCTTAATAACCATTCCTTTTGTAGCTGGAAACTTCTGTGGTATTGAACTGATCACTTCTACATCGTATTCTTTTACTTCACTACCTTTAACCACTGTTAATATTTTGGCAGGACCTTCCTTCACTTGGTGAGAAAGTGCAATAGGCATTGGTTGGTCATACATGCCTTTTTTGACTTCATTATTCATTTCTCCAAAGATTCCAAATGGACTGTTGCGCGTAATCGTTCCAAGCTTTTGGGCCGTATTAGAAAATCTAGCCAGCTTCTCACCTGGATGTCCATTGCTCCCTTTCTCAATAGAAGTGACAGATGATGGATAAATTTCTCCATGGTTCACTACAATTGGCTTTTTTGTATCCATATCAGATATAACGTGTCCGAGTGCACCATACTTCTTTGTATTAGGATGGTAAAATGTTAATGTTCCAACTCCAGCTGCAGAATCACGTATATATAATCCAATCCGGTATGATTCATTTTGTTTATCTTTCACCGGAATCAGCTTCTTACTTAATTCTTCATTTTCTCTCACGATTGTAACTTTTAGTGCATTACCGTCGCTACCGGCTTTCTTAACAATTGTTCCAATATCACTCATTTTCTTAACGGTCTGACCATTGATCTTAGTAATAATATCGCCAACTTGTATATCTGCTATTTCTCCCGGAGAACGATCTCCCTCATTTGTATGAATTAAATGGTGGCCAACTACTAACACCCCACGTGTGTTTAATTTAACACCTATAGACTGTCCTCCAGGTATAACCTTAAAATCAGGAAGAACTTTCACGCCAACTTTTTTGACCGGGAAATCGCCTACCGTTAAATCCAGAATATCAGAACCGCTTTTTTTGCCGTTTATCGTAAGGTTGCTTTGCTGCTGATCTAGGCTTGCCACTTCTGTACTTCCTAGCGAAGCAACAGCGGGTATTACAGATGAGATCCTAGTTTGATCTCCTTCGAACATGATAATCTCGTCTGGGATAGTTAAAAATAATTGTACTGGCTTTGAAAAACCAAGTGCAATTAAAAAACCAAGGAGAACTACGCCTAACAATTTACGAAACATCTCTATCTTCAATCCTTCACTCTCCTCGCTCTTGCTCACACCTCCAACATGGCTGTATCTATAATTTTGCCTTGAGTCGCGGTTATTATAACCTCTAAAAATGAAAATGCTACCCTGAGTTGGATAGCATTTCAAATCATGATTTTATTTGGTTCGCTTGATGCAATAATTCTCTCGCATGTTTCTTTGTTAGCTCTGTCATTTCAGCGCCAGATATCATTCTTCCAAGTTCTTCAATTTGTTCTTCATCACTTAAATTACCAACACTTGTCTTTGTTCGCCCTTCACCCGTTTCTTCTTTAGAAATATAAAGGTGATGGTCAGCCATTGCGGCAACCTGAGGAAGATGTGTAATAACAAGAACTTGTGAACCAGAAGAAAGGCGCTGAATCTTCTCAGCCATCGCTTGAGCAACTCTTCCACTAACACCTGTATCAACCTCATCAAAAATAATAGAGGTTATTCCCTGGTGTTTTGAAAAGATGGATTTTAACGCTAGCATTATACGTGATAATTCTCCGCCAGATGCTGTTTTTGAAAGCTCTTTAAGCGGCTCACCTGGATTTGTAGAGATCATGAAATCAATATCATCTTGTCCTGATCTGTGAAAGGATTCTTTTTTATTATTTAAGTCGTTAAAATGAATAGCAAATTCTGTCTTTCCCATATATAAATCTCTAAGTTCATGATGAATCGCCTCTACAAGATCACTGGCGACCTTTTTACGAAGTCTTGTAAGGTTTTCCGCTTCTACGGTCAGGTCCGCTTTAATACCTTTTAAATTGGATTCAAGCTCTTCTACGCGGTCTTCTCTATTTACAAGTTCATCGACTTCATCTTCAATAGAAGCAGCATATTCCAAAATTTCTTCTACCGATTCACCGTATTTCCTTTTGAGCACCTGTATTTCATTAAGACGCTCTTCTACAAAATCTAGACGAGCAGGATCAAATTCAAGTTGATCTCGATATGTATTTAACTTTCCAGCCGTTTCTTCAAGCAGATAAAATTGATTAGCTACTTCTTCGTGGTATCCTTGTAATTCCTCATCAAGATCAGTTACTGATTCAAGTTGCGCCATCGCAAGTCCTACCCAGTCTAATCCTTTATTATCTCCATGCAGAGAATGATAGACATCTTGAAGAGCAGAAAATAATTTCTCAAAATTGCCAAGACGTAGCTTCTCTTCCATTAATTCTTCATCTTCATTTGGAGATAATTCTGCTTTTGAAATTTCTTCAAGTTGGTATTGAATTAAATCTAATCTATGTGCCATTTGTTGTTCGTTTTCTGTCAGATTCTTCATCTGCTGCTGAATTTTCTTGTATCTTTGAAAAATGTCTCGATATTCCACTAACGCCGGACTAATAGCACGGTCACCAAATTGATCGAGCAACGTTAAATGTTTGTCTGATTGCATCAAATCTTGGTGTTCATGCTGCCCATGTATATCAATAAGTGTTTGACCAATTTCCCTTAAAATCCCGAGTGTGACTAACTTTCCATTGACTCGACAAATGCTCTTACCAGTATTTGAGATATCACGTCGCAATACGACCATATCATCAGTAAACTCAATCCCAACGTCCTCAAGTTTTTGAACTGTTGGATGCTCAGGTTCAATGTGAAACAACCCTTCGATTTCTGCTTTTTTTGTTCCATAACGAACGAATTCAGCAGAACCTCTCCCACCAACTAAAAGTCCAATGGCATCTATGATAATGGATTTACCTGCGCCCGTTTCTCCAGTAAGGACTGTTAATCCACGATCAAATGAAACGGTGATCGCTTCTATGATCGCAAAATTACGAATGGATAGTTCCGCTAACATATTCTCCCACCTTCAAAAGATCCTCTTTCATTTTCCTAAAGCATGTCAATAAAGCGTTGTGATAACATAGGTGCAGCATCAGCACTTTTGCAAATGATTAATATAGTATCATCTCCGCTAATGTTTCCCATGATTTCTTCCCAGTCTAAATTATCTATTAGCGCACCAATCGCATTCGCATTACCAGGAAGCGTTTTCATAACGATAAGATGATCCGCATGATCTATGCTAATAAATGCATCTGTTAATGTTCTCTTCAATTTCTGAAGTGGATTAAAGCGCTGATCTGCAGGAAGACTGTATTTGTATCTACCATCAATTGTTGGCACTTTAACAAGATGAAGTTCTTTAATATCCCGTGAAACAGTGGCTTGAGTTACATTAAAGCCAGCGCTCTTCAGGCAATACACAAGTTCATCTTGTGTTTCAACATCTTGATTGGCAATCATTTCACGAATTTTGATATGACGTTGTCCTTTATTCATTGTATAACCTCCAGAAGTTCCGGTAAGTAAAATCTGACAGCCTTATTATATAGCCACGCTTCTCTTTTGTATAGACCCTCATAAATATTCACTCGTAAAAAGATATTTTCTGGACTAAATACGAATATCTTCTCTGGTACAGTGACGAACGAGAAAAAGGACACACAGCGTGTATCCTCTATAACTTTTGATGCGCTTCTTCTACAACTTCTTCAGGCGTAGGAATTGTTTCGTTAACCATATCCTGCTGCCAGCCCAAGTATAATAGAAATTCGATATTTCCTTCACCACCGGTTATTGGAGAAAAAGAGATGCCTTTGATCTGATAGCCTTCTTTAGTCGCGAAGTCCATCATTTCTATTAGTACACGTAAGTGAATTTTTTTATCACGTACGATTCCTTTTTTCCCAACTTCTCCTCTTCCAGCTTCGAATTGAGGTTTTACAAGTGCAATCACTTCTCCATTTTCTTTTAGGATCTGCTTAAGAACTGGCAAAATCAACTTTAAGGAAATAAAAGAGACATCTATGGTGGCAAGATCTGGCAACCCCTGTTCAAAGTCTGCTTTCTCTGCATATCTAAAATTTGTTCTTTCTTTAACAACTACTCGGTCATCTACACGTAATTTCCAAGCTAATTGATTATAACCAACATCAAGTGCATACACGAGTGAAGCACCATTTTGCAGCGCGCAATCCGTAAACCCACCTGTAGATGAGCCGATATCCAATACAACTTTGTTTTCGGTGAGAAGAGAGAAGACGTTAATCGCCTTCTCAAGTTTTAAACCACCGCGTCCAACATAACGAAGCGTATCACCTTTTATTTGTAAACTAATGTCTTCTGCTACTTTCACACCCGGCTTGTCCATTCTTTCTGTTTCCGAAAATACAAGGCCAGCCATGATCGCTCTTTTTGCTTTTTCTCTTGTATCGATTAGTCCACGATTAACAAGGATTACATCAAGTCTTTCCTTCTTAGCCATTCTCTTTTATGCCCTCTTTTGTTTTGCTGGAATTATTTTCTTTGCTTTCGCAACAATATCATCTGGAGTTAAGCCGATTTCTTTTAATAGTTCATTGACACTGCCGTGTTCAATATATGCATCTGGTATGCCCATTCTTTGAATTGTACCGTGTTGATAACCGCTGTCGTTCACATACTCAAGTACAGCACTACCAAATCCACCTTGAAGAATCGCTTCCTCCACTGTTAACATCGGAATTCCTTCTTGCATAAGTTCAGCCATCATTTTCTCATCAAGAGGCTTAATAAAACGAGCATTAATTACTCGAGCTGAGATGCCTTCTTGTTCAAGTTTCTCTGCAGCTTTCAAAAGGTCTTGAAGCGTAGGACCAAAAGAAAGGAGTGCGACATCTGTTCCTTCGCGAATGACTTCCCAAGTGCCAATTGGAATTTCTTTTAAGTCTTCATCCATCTTCGCACCGATGCCATTTCCTCGCGGATACCGAACTGCAATCGGGCCTTGATTATACTTCATTCCAGTATTCACCATATGTTGCAATTCATTCTCATCTTTAGCCATCATTAAGACCATGTTCGGTAAATGACGAAGGAACGAGATATCGAATACTCCCTGATGTGTTTCCCCGTCTGCTCCTACAAGACCAGAACGATCAACTGCAAGAAATACGTTTAGGTTCTGCCTGCACACGTCGTGGACAAGCTGATCATAGGCTCTTTGGAGAAACGTGGAGTAGATAGATAAGACAGGCTTTAGGTTTTGTGTTGCAAGTCCTGCTGCCATCGTTGTAGCATGCTGTTCTGCAATTCCTACATCAAAAAGTCTTTCTGGAAATTGCTTTTCGAACGCTTCCCATTTTGAACCAACTGTCATAGCTGGCGTAATAACAGAAATGCGATCATCTTTTTCAGCGAGCTTCCGTACTGTTTCACTTACTACCTTGCTGTAGCCTGGGGCAGCAACTTTCGGTTTAATCTGTTCACCAGCTTCGATTTTATAAGGACTCACACCGTGCCATACACCGATTTGATCGCTTTCAGCCGGTTGATAACCTTTTCCTTTTTTTGTTAACACGTGGATAAGGACAGGCCCTTTTGTTTTCTTAGCGTACTTAATATTCTCCATTAGAGCTTCAACGTCATGCCCATCTACTGGTCCAAGGTAGGTAAATCCAAGTTCTTCAAAGAAAATACCAGACACCAATAGATATTTCAGAGCATCTTTAACACGCTCAGCAGTCGAAGCAAGCGCACCACCGAAAGCAGGGATTTTCTTAAGCAAATATTCAAGCTCTTCTTTCGCTTTATGATATTTACCTGCTGTACGAAGTTTTCCTAGAATATTATGAAGTGCTCCAACGTTAGGAGCAATCGACATTTCGTTATCATTTAAAATCACTAGCATATCTTTCTGCTCATGACCAATATGGTTGAGCGCTTCTAAGGCCATTCCACCTGTTAATGCGCCATCCCCTATGATCGCGACAACACTCTCGTCGCTTCCTTTCATATCACGAGCAGCAGCCATACCCATCGCCGCAGATAATGATGTAGAACTATGACCAGTTTCCCAAACGTCATGCTCACTCTCATTTCGCTTAGGGAATCCACAAAGACCTTTGTATTTTCGCAAAGTATCAAATCTAGAAGCTCGTCCTGTCAGAATTTTATGAACGTATGCTTGGTGTCCTACATCCCAGATAAATTTATCTTTTGGACTATCATAAATTTTGTGAAGAACGATTGTCAGTTCAACCACACCAAGGTTAGGACCAAGATGTCCACCAGTTTCAGACAATTTATTAATTAAAAAACTTCTAACTTCTTCTGCAAGCTCGGTCATTTCATTGATATCATAATTTTTGAGAAACTTAGGATTCTCAATCTTTTCTAAATCCATGGGAATGTCCTCCCCTTCTTATTTCGATTTACGGTTTCCCTTTTTCTTTTTGGATTGGTTGCCTACCATTTTAATTTTAAATGTTTTTTCTACATAATATAAGAACCGACCTACTTGAAAAATGATTCCAGTAGAAAAATGGATCGCAAACGTTTTTCCGAGCGCTTTTCCTCCGACCGTCAACGCAGCTATGACGCTGGTAAATACTACTGATACTATATATTGAAACAAAGATCCATCGCTATGTCCAAGTTGAAGTGTTAATTGTACGACAACGGTTGCGGAGGCTGTACCACTTATAATACCCGAAATATCACCAATTACATCATTACAGAAGCTTGCTACGCGATCTGCGTTACGTGTAACAAAAATTGCATGCTTCGCCCCGGTTAGGCGTTCAGCAGCCATAGCGTGGAAGGGTACCTCATTTGCTGCTGTTGAAGCAACCCCAATTGTATCAAAGAAAATACCAATTAGAACGATTAATAATACTACAATCATACCAATTGCCCAAGATACACCACTTAATACAGCCGTCGATATAATTGAAAAAATAGCCGCTAACACAAGTGTGATAACGGCAATAGCTAAACTCCAGTTTATGGATTTTGATACGGAAGCTTTCATATCTACTCCTTGTCCATTATATAATCACATAAAAATAGGTATCCAGCTGGCAGGAATTCATGGGGTCAGTTCGTTTCCCCCTGTTCCCTGTCAGTTGAACACCCCTTTACTCATATGTATCGAAGAGTGGTCACTTAAAGAGTAAAGACTGCGGCTTAGGTCCAGTAGGTTTTCCCAGATAGATACCTGAACGTCGCCATTCAGGCGGTTTCCCTTTACATCTATCTTAGCGTAGTCACCATGCGCTAGACTGGATTACCACTTAGTCCGCACTATAATCCCCTTTAAGTGTCACTCGGAACAGTCTAGGAGTTTTCCTCAACAGTTCCACACATTTCCTAGCCTCTTTTGCAGAGCAGATTTCATATGGGTGGTAGGAAAAAAGCGGCCGGCCGAGCTGCAAATTTCCAATAATCCATAATCCCCTCTAGCTCCACTCAAGGCAGGCTACGCTGTTCAACTGCGTTCCCATGCAGCTGCAACAGGTTCATACCCCAATTCATAGCAGGCAGCGTTAACCGCTCTACTACAAGAATGGGCCTCCGCGGAAGCAGGGTCAACGCCCACATGCCTTTGTGGATCGCCCTGCGACCTTAACTCCCAGCATCGACCCAAGTCTGGGCGACTCAAGCCAACACCAGGAACTTCATCGATGTGCCCTATGGCGGATTTTTAGGCCCGCCTTCAGAAATGGCGAACTGACTAGAATACTGCACCACTCAATCTTAACTTATTATACCACAGGTTATGATTATGCTCAATTATATGTTAATGATCACGCTCTACAATAAACTTTGCAATCGACCTTAATCTATTTTCCTTTATGTTAGCGGCAGAAAGGTGAGATAATCCCTCATCAAAATGATGCTTTAATTTTTCTTTAGCGCCCTTTAAGGACAGAAGCTTAGGATATGTGCTTTTCTCGTTATTCTCATCACTTCCTGGTTGTTTACCAATCTTGCCTTCATCCCCTTCAACATCAAGGATATCATCACTTATTTGGAAAGATAACCCGATGTGCTCACCGAATGCTTGGAGATGTTCCCGTTGAAGTGGCGAAGCATTTCCAATAATCGCCCCTGCCATAATGGAAAACATAAGAAGCTTCCCAGTCTTATGATGATGAATATACTCAAGTTGTTCTAACGTTAATGCTTGTTTTTCACCATCCAAATCTGCCATTTGCCCACCAACCATACCCGAAGGTCCAGCAGCATGAGACAATAACTTAATAAGCTCTACTTTTTGCTCGCTCGTTAAGTTGGAGTCTGCAATAAGTTCAAAACTTTGGGTTAAAAGGGCATCACCAGCAAGAATAGCCGCCGCTTCGCCGAAAACGATGTGGTTTGTAGGTTTTCCTCGACGCAAATCATCATTGTCCATAGCCGGCAAATCATCATGAATTAGCGAATACGTATGAATCATTTCTACAGCACAGGCAATGGGAATTGCTTGATCAATCGATTCGCCAAATGCTTCTACAGTAGCAAGCATTAATATCGGGCGGATCCGCTTCCCTCCCGCATGAATCGAATACAACATCGCTTCTTTTAATGATTCTGGCATTTCAAGATGATTAATATATGAAGGCAGTTCTTGATCAAGCAGTTTTTTACACTCATTCATATAAGAGCTAAGATCTTGGATCACGCTTCATCCTCCTGCACAGAAAAACGCTTGATTTCACCGTTTTCCTCAACAATTTGATCCATTTTCCCTTCAACGGATTGCAGTTTTTCATGACAGATGTTTGATAAGTTCATCCCCTCTTGAAAGAGTGAAATAGCTTTTTCAAGAGGAACGTTTCCCTCTTCTAAGGCCCCTACGATTTGTTCTAACTTTTCCATTGCTTCTTCAAATGTGACGTTCTCATTTTTCTCCATTCGAATCACTCTCCTCTAATCCCCATACATGGCAATCAATTTTTCCATCTGTCATTTCAAGTTTAAGAACATCTCCAGGTTGGACCTGACTAACAGACTTAATGAGTTCTTCTTCTTTATATGCAAGGCTATACCCCCGCTCCATTACTTTCAATGGACTCAATGCATTCAATTTCCCAGCAGCAAGTGAGAAATCACGTTGTTTTCCAACTAAAACACGTTGCATTTCCTTATTCAAAGAATTCTTGAGCTCTACAAGCTCTTGACTCGCTTCTTTTAAAAGTTTTTGGGGGTGCTGCTTTTTTAATTGCTTATGGTTTCGATCGACTTGTTCTTTTGTATACGACAATAACCGCTTCATATTTCTCTGCAATCGCTCTACTTGCAAATCAAGCTCTTGTTCCTTTTGCTTCAATAGTTGATCTGGATAGCGAAAAGCATAAGACTTTTGGAGGTTTGACAGCCGATCTCGATCGGAGACAAGTTTTTCTTGCATTACTCTCATGAGTCTATGTACTCTTTGATCAACTCGCTCTTTCAATTCCACTACACTAGGGACTGCTAATTCAGCAGCACCAGTTGGTGTCGGCGCTCTTAAGTCAGCAACGAAATCCGCAATCGTAAAATCCGTTTCATGGCCTACCGCAGAAATAATCGGTACGTGCGACCTAGCAATACTTCTTGCGACTTCTTCTTCATTAAATGCCCATAGTTCTTCAATAGATCCACCGCCACGCCCCACAATCAGCACATCAATCATTTTCATCGCATTCGCCATCTCTATAGCTTGAACAATCGATCCCTTAGCACGATTTCCCTGCACGAGAACGGGAAAAACCGTAATTCGCGCAGCTGGATACCGTCTTTTAATTGTTGTGAAAATATCTCGAATGGCCGCTCCAGTAGGGGAAGTAATAACGCCAATTTCTGTAGGATAGCGTGGGATTTGCTGTTTGAGGTTATCAGAAAACAATCCTTCAAATTCGAGTTTTCGTTTCAACTCTTCGTAAGCTAAATACAGATTACCAATTCCATCAGGTTGCATTTCTTTTGCATATAGCTGATATTGGCCATACGGCTCAAACACAGATATTTCTCCACGGATCAGTACTTTCATTCCGCTTTCGGGTTTGAATTTCATATGCCGATTATTTCCTGCAAACATGACAGCCTGAACACGTGATTTATCATCTTTAACTGTAAAGTAAAGATGTCCTCGATTGTGAAGCTTCACATTGGATAATTCGCCACGCAACCAGACATCTTGCAGTGCAGGTTCATTATCAATCATTCGCTTAACATGTCTCGTAAGCGCCGTTACCGATATATAGCGATCCGCTTTCACAACTATCCCCTCCTACTTAAATTAGCTTTTTTGGATAATCTTAGAGAGGACACCATTCACAAAACGCCCTGATTCTTCTCCACCGAATAACTTCGCAAGTTCAACGGCTTCATTTAAACTAACGTTAACGGGTATATCATCTCTGACTACCATTTCATAAGAAGCCATGCGTAGTACTGAACGGTCAACATTTCCGATCCGATTAAATGTCCAGTTCACAAGATTTTCTTTAATGACTTCATCAATTTTTTCGAGGTTCTCAAGCGTTCCGAAGACAAGCTCAGATAGAAACTCGTCACCTTCTCCCTCATTTAAAACGTGTTGAAGAGCCTCACGTGGATCGGTGTCTGTTACATCTATTTGAAACAATACCTGGATGGCTTTTTCTCTTGCATGTCTTCTTTTCATTGCTATACTCCCTTTACGCTAATATTGCTATACCAATAAATAATAGCATACTGTAGAGGACAAATACAGGTTTTGCAATGTCCAATTGTTTTCACAAACAAAAAAGCAGGGGGACAATCCCCGCTGCTTATTCTTCGTTCTCTGGTTCTTTTTTATCAAATGTAATGCCTACAACACTCACGTTGACGGCACTGATTTCTAGAGCAGTCATTGTAAGAAGGGCCTGACGGATATTTTCCTGAACCTTCTCACATACTTCCGGAATGGATAAACCATAGCTTACCACCACATAGGCATCTAGGATGATCCCATCTTCATCAAGTTCCACCTTGACGCCTTTTCGATGATCCTTTCGCCCAAAGCGTTCTACAACACCAGAGGCGAAATTCCCTCTCATCTCTGCTACACCATCAACTTCAGAAGCTGCAATACTTCCAATGACTTCGATAACTTCAGGTGAAATCTCTACTTTTCCAAGACCAGTATCGTGCTCTTCCATTTCAAATGATTGAAGTTCATTCATTCTGAACACCTCACTTAGAATTCATTGATTGCTCTGTTAAATCATATTTCTCAAGAAACTTTGTATTGAAATCGCCGCTTACAAATTTCTCATGATTCATAAGGCGCATATGGAACGGAATAGTTGTTTTAACACCTTCAACGACAAATTCTCCTAGTGCTCGCTTCATTCTAGCGATAGCTTCTTCTCGAGTATCAGCATAAGTAATCAGCTTTGCAACCATTGAATCATAAAAAGGTAAAATATCATACCCTGGATAAACAGCTGAATCAACTCGAACTCCAAATCCACCCGGCGGCAGGTACATTTCAACCTTACCAGGGGACGGCATAAACTTTTTGTCAGGATCTTCTGCGTTGATACGGCACTCAATCGCCCATCCTTTAAACGTCACATCTTCTTGTTTGTATCGAAGTTCTTCATCAGAAGCTGCTCGGATTTGTTCCTTAATTAAGTCAATACCCGTTACCATCTCAGTCACAGGGTGCTCAACTTGAATGCGCGTATTCATTTCCATAAAATAAAAATTCCCTGTTGGCTCAAAAATAAACTCCACAGTTCCTGCACCAGAATATTGAACGGCTTGAGCAGCTCGCACTGCCGCATCTCCCATTTTCTTTCTGATTGTTGCGTCAAGAGCTGGAGAAGGGGTTTCTTCCACTAGCTTTTGTAAACGCCTTTGTATAGAACAATCACGCTCACCTAGATGGATCGCATTCCCATGATTATCTGCAAGAACCTGGATCTCTACATGTCGGAAGTCTTCAATAAACTTTTCAATGTAAACCCCAGGGTTTCCAAATGCGGTAGAGGCTTCTTGTTGCGTAATATTGATTCCTTTTACTAATTCATTCTCATCCTTAGCAATACGGATTCCTTTACCGCCACCGCCAGCAGTCGCTTTAATAATGACGGGATAACCCATTTCGTTCGCAAGAGCTACTGCTTCGTCAGCATCTTTAATAATCCCTTCAGAGCCAGGTACAATCGGAACTCCAGCTTCCTTCATTGTCGTTCTAGCAACGTCTTTCGTGCCCATGCGATTAATGGCTTCAGGGCTAGGACCAACAAACGTCACATTGCATTCTCTACAAAGCTCAGCAAAATCGGCATTTTCAGCTAGAAAACCATATCCGGGATGAATGGCGTCAACCCCTGTCACAGTAGCAATACTCATGATATTTGTAAAATTTAAATAGCTGTCTTTTGCTGCTGTGGGTCCGATACAATAAGCTTCATCAGCAAGTCTAACATGAAGCGCATCTTTATCCGCCTGGGAATATACGGCTACTGTTTCTATTCCGAGCTCTTCACAAGCTCGTATGATTCTTACTGCTATCTCTCCGCGGTTAGCTACAAGTAATTTCTTAATCTCCATCCTATCATCACCTATGCTTTCACTAAAAACAGAGGCTGTCCGTATTCAACCAGCTGACCATCTTCAACTAGCATTTCTACGATTTCTCCATTTACCTCTGCTTCTATTTCATTAAAAAGCTTCATTGCTTCAATGATGCAGACTACGCTATCTCCCGAAACTTTTTCTCCTGTTTTCACATAAAGATCTGACTCTGGATTTGGACGAGCATAGAACGTTCCCACCATTGGGGATTCTATCTTATGTAATGATTCATCCTGTTTCTCTTCTTTTGGTTCTTCAGTAGCTTGCTCTTTTGAAGAAGACGCCACTTGCTTCACTGGCTCAGGCGCCTGTTGTGCAACGGGCTGCTGAACAGGCTGCTGTACCGGTGCTTCAGCATATTGTACGTCGTTTTTCTTTAATACAATTTTAGACCCATCATTTTCGTATTCGAATTCATCAATGCTTGATTGATCAATAAGTTTGATCAATTCGCGAATTTCTTGAACTTTTAACAAGACTTCCACTCCCTGTCATCTTTTTTCAAATTTAGTATTTAGGAGGTTTTTCTGTGCAGAAGACACGCTCCAACCTATAGCAATTATAGCATAATAAAGATGTGTATTAGTATCTCCAGCATTTCATCTAACAAATCAAACCTCAGAATTAAGACCATTATATAAAAGCAGGTCCTAAGCCTATTCATCATATCATATCTTCAGTTTACTTGGTAGAAGGCATCTTTGCACACCGACCTATAATAAGGGTAACAAACCTAGAAAACGTTTTCATCTATAAAATTATTGTGTGGATTATCTATATACGCTCACTTTATAAAATTGGTATTTTATCTACTATTGTTTATTTTTCAATAACCGCTTCTTTCTGAATGAAACTCTTTTCACAATACTTTCAGAGCATAAATGGGTCAAAACAAAAAAGATGGAGTGAACTCCATCTTTACTTTGCTGCAGCCTGAAATTCAACCGCTATTCTATGGCCTTCTCCTAGTTGTTCCTCTGCTAGTACCATAATGTTGTTGGCTTCTTCATTCGAGAGTTGATCTGCTTTAACAATAACTCTTACTTTATCATCATCTAGCGTATAAACTACCGCATCGCTATAACCTTCTGACTTTATCACATTTTCCAATACAGATTCTTTTTGAGATAATGCCATCAATTCTTGACGTTGCTCATGTGCCTCATTTCTAAGGTCAGCAGATGCTTCGCTTGCAATAACTGCCGTATAGTCTTCAATCGCTGCATCTCGTTGTTCTTGAATCTCAAGTCTTATGGATGCAAATCCTTCCTCACTTGAAACACTTGAAGAAACAGCATCTCCTTCTTCTGCGTTCGTTTCTTTTGCCTCTTCTCCTTTACTTTCCTCACCACTCTGCTCTTGATCCTGATCCCCTACAAACGCTACATTATCAGTTCCAGGAGTCATAATATAATAGGCTGATAAAACAATGATTAAACTTAACATCGTTAGTAACCACACTGTTTGCTTTTTCAAAACCATTTAGGATTCCCCCTTTAATTTTTTCGGAAGCACCATGACACGGTGACTCTTGACGTCTAGCAGTCTTGTTACTGCATCCACGATCATTTTCTTTACTTCCATATTCTCTGCTCCAACTGCTACCACTACAACTCCTCGTACGACAGGCTTCTTTGTACTAACAATGATAGGCTCCTGTCCGTTGTCATTTTGAATGACGACAACTTGTTCTTCACTTGACTGTTCTTCAATCTTTCTTGAACCTCCATCATTTGGAGATTCATCCGTATATTTATCAGTAGAAGTGCTGTTCTTCTCAACGATTTTTTCTTCTGTAGAATCTAAATTCACAATAACTGTGGCATCAGAAACTCCTGCCACTTCATCTAAAGCTTCTTTCAGCTGTGTTTCGTATACATTCTCGTATTCAGCCATAGACGACGGATTGGACTTTTTTTGACTAAAGGTAGGTTCACTATCCTTCGAACCCGCCTGCTCTGAAAACACTTCCTGGACTTGTTCAGGTGACTGGAAAAAGCTTCCGGAAAACATGAAGATAACGCCAATCCCCGCAGCAATAATCAAATATAATAACGGGATTCCCTTTTTCTTTTTAGGCTTCTTCAATTGATCAAGCCAGCTAGTTGGTTTTTCATCCACGTTCCCTACTCTCCTCCTTTCACCTGAACTCCGACTTGTTTTGGATACAACTCCCACTCATCTGCAAGAAAGTATGCAACCTTACGCGAGAGAGTATCCGTTTCTTCGACCTCTTCCTCTTGAATATCAATTGATACGGATACAGCATCCACTTCCTGAACAGATTTTTCTGCTCCTGCTTCATTTACTGTTACTGCAATTTGATCAATATCCTTTTCCCCATCAAGATTCTTTAACTGAAGACTAACGCTTGTGATCTCGAGGTTAAACTGGTCCCTCAACTCCTTTTCTACCTGGCTTTTCATTTGGACAGCCATTTGTTCTTCAATATATGCAGCATTGGATGCTTGTATTTCACTTTTCTTTGATTCTATCTGATTTTCCATATTTGCATTTTGAGTTGAGTCAGTGAGCGTTACTGTTCGGAGCATGGCATCAAAGTCTTTTGTGAAAATCGTGAGTATAGGAGATAAAATAACCGCCATTAACATTAAACCTATAACCATCTTTACATAACGCTGCATATTTGAATTTGGCAACAATAGTTCTAGCACTGTTGCTAGAAGGATTAACACAATAATATTTGTAATCCATCCTGTAATAATATCCACACGACACCTCCTAACGCACCATTAACGTAATATTGCCAGATGCTATAATAATCGTTACAGCAAGAAAGAACATCAATGAAACAATAGCAAGGGCCGCAAATATGAACAAAATGCTTTTTGATATAACATTTAGGGATTGAATAATTGGACCACCGCCCAATGGTTGAATCACCGCTGCAGCAATATTATAGATTAGTACTAGTGATAATACTTTTAGCGCCGGAAAAGCGCAGATCATTAAGAGAATGACAACCCCAGCTAAGCCCACCGTGTTTTTTAATAGAACAGAGGCGCTTAACACCGTGTCGGTGGCATCTGTAAACATCCGACCAACGACTGGGATAAAGTTACCCGTTACAAATTTCGCAGCTCGTATCGTAACGCCATCCGCTACCGCAGTTGTCGCACCTTGTACTGAAATAACCCCTAAAAAAACCGCAAAGAAAACGCCAAGAGTTCCTATCGCTACATTTCGTAATAAATTAGAAAGCTGGGTAACCTTGTACTGCTCACTGATAGTACTTACAATAGCGAGGACCGCTGATAGAAAGAGCATTGGAAGTACAAACTTCTGAATAAGTAATCCACCAGTATTTACAAGAAATAAGACGATCGGATGAAAGAAAGCAACAGAAGCTACTCCACCCACAGATGCCATTAAAGCTAAAAGCAATGGAATTAATGCAAGTAAGAATCCCATCATGTTAGCTATAGCATCTTCTGTATACTGAATCGCAACATGAAAGCTATTTAGTGCCAGGATAATTAAAACCATATAAATAATGCCATACGCTACTGTACTAACTGCTTTATGTTCAAATGCATTTTGCATGTTCTGCAGAAGGATACTAAAGATTGTAAGAAGGATCAGACTCCCAAGAAGCTTTCCATGCACAAGCAGTTCATGGAAGAGAAACTTTAGTAGGCCAATAAAATACGCTTTTAAAGATATCTGCTTTTCTCCTTTAATGAATTCCATAAAGGAGCCTTTCTGACTTTCAGGTAAAAAACCCCCGTATTCTTCAATGACTTCATCCCAATAATCTTGTATTTCTTGTAAACCAAGCGTATTTAACTGCTTGTCTACAAATTGACTTGAAAGAGGCTCCTCTTCCCCTTTTGCCGCTACGGAAGATTCAAAAAACATAAGAGAAAAGCAGAGGAATAGCAGCATCAACAGCATTTTTTTCATGTGAGGCATGTCCCTCTCCCCCTCTTATGATGGTAATAATTTCAATACTGTTTCTATGATTAACGTTAAGATTGGAATTGCCATAGCAAGAATCAATAATTTACCAGCAAGTTCAATTTTCGATGCAATTGCGCCTTGACCCGCATCTCTTACAATTTGCGCACCGAATTCTGCTATATAAGCGATCCCGATAATTTTTAAAACCGTTTCCACATAAACGATTTCAACATTCGCTTTTGCTGCAAGACTCTCAAGCATACGAATAATGTGTTGAATTTCTCCTATTAAGTAGAGAAAAATTAAAGCGCCTGTGAAAACCGTAATCGTGAAGGCAAACACAGGCTTTTGCTCTTTGACCACAATAACTAGGAAGGTAGCGATTAATCCTAAGCCGACTATTTGTAAAATATCAATCGCAGTCACCCCCTACCCTTGAAAAAGGAAGACTCCTCGTATTTTCTGAAAAAGATCATCTATAATTGTAATGACCATATAAAGGACAACAATAAATCCTATTAAAGTGACCCAGTGCGCGTATTCCTCTTTTCCCATTTGCTTTAAGATTGTATGAAGCATGGCAACGATAATACCAATACCAGCTATTTGAAAAATCGTATTTACATCATGATTCATCTACGCTTCCTCCCAATGACTAAATCAAAAGTATGACAAGAAGAATACCGCCAAGTACACCAAGGCTTTTAAACATTCTTTCATATTTCATCTGATTATCTCTCGCTTCACTTTCTTCTCTCTCTAAGTGAATTAATGCCAGCTTCAGTTGCTTTTGCTCATGTTCTCGATCATGCTGACCAATGGTAGCGCCTAATTGCTTCATCACTTCTTTTTCCTCATTTTTAAAGGCAGTGTATTTCCAAACTTCCTCCATACTTTCAATCCATGCTTCATACGCAGTAGCATGGCCTGCCTCAAGCTTCCTCCTAAATGAATCAAAAAACCACGATACAGGATGACCAACCTGTCTACATATATGACTACAAGCAACGCTTAAAGGTGTCATTCCGTAAACAATCTCTGCTTCTAGTGACTGTAATGCCGCCTTCAACTGACGTAATTGGCGTGACCGTTCACTAACTGTCCTGGACCATTCCACACCTGCCCATGTGCTTGCCATAATGATGAGCACTGCACCTAGTAACTTCATGCTAGATCACCTTTTTACGTCGAATTTCCTTACCGGTTTTATCTTTAATCGCACTAATTGTTCCTGGACCATCTTCTCGCGACAGTTCGACGATACGATCAAAGCACCCCGACTTTAATAACCCCTGCATACTTGGCCTACGGTTTAAATCATCCAATTTCGTCCCATGGACTGTCACTACGAGGTTAATCCCAGCATTTATTGCTTCGATAATCGCTTCACTGTCTTCTTTTCGTCCAATTTCATCTACAATAAGTATTTCTGGACTCATGGAGCGAATCATCATCATCATTCCTTCCGCTTTTGGACAAGCGTCGAGTACATCAACACGATCTCCCAGTCGATGTTGAGGGATCCCCTGTACACATCCAGCTATTTCTGATCGCTCATCGACAACGCCTACCTTTGCTGATGGAATCCTTCTTAATTCATCACCTTCAGCCATAAGTCGAGTTAAATCACGAAGCATTGTCGTTTTACCAGACTGAGGGGGCCCTAATATAATCGTATTCATCCATCTCCCAGCATATAGATATGATACTAGTGGTATAGCTATTCCAAGCTTTTGCTTCGCAATTCTCACATTAAATGAAGCAATATCTCTAATGGCTTTGACATGTCCATTTAGTGTAATAACCTTCCCTGCGAGGCCTACACGATGCCCTCCCTCAATCGTTACAAAACCTTTTTTAAGTTCTTCTTCCAGAGCGTAGAGAGAGTAGTGACTTAGCTTATTTATCATTTGTAGACCATCTTCTTTTGAAATAAAATAGCCATGGCCATTTAAGAGAGGAAAATCCGGCTTCCCGTTAATCATGATCTCAAGTGGACGGTTAATACGCATTCGAATTTCTTCAATCGTCGATCTTTCAACAATTGAATACTGATTCAAGATTTTTTGTACATTTTCCGGAAGCACGCGAAGAACTTCTTCCAAGAATGTCCCCCCTCTCTAAGCTTGTTTCTCCCTACACTACTATTCCTGTCTTGCTTAAATTATGTCTCTACTAAATCTATGAAAGGGTTCCAATTAAAATAAAAGCAACCCCTATCATGATAAAAATAATTTTCATAATTGATAGATCACCTGCTAGACCAATCAACCCCACTGACATGGTAACTACTAAAATAATTGGACCAACTATAGCGAGAATGGCATTAATCATCATGGCTATTCTTAGATCCTGAATAAAAAGAATGAGAATCGCTGCTGTAAGCTCGATCACACCAGAAAGTATTCGAAGCACTCCCATGACAAGAACGGAATGAATCATCTCTAGCCTCCCACAAATTGTTTGTACAACTTATGATGAATTTATGATTTTCAGAAGAAATTCGTAAATCATATAACTCATTTCATTATTGAGAAATCAGCTTCATAAAACACCGGAAGCAAATAGTTTGTTAGCTAAATTGTTACATTTAAAATATTGAACTTATTGGAGGAAAACAAAAAAACCACCCAGCGAAGGCTGGATGGTCATTTTGCTTTTAAACCATTTAATATAAATTGAACTGTCAGTTCGATCTCCTGCTCATCATCCCACTCACTCTCCGGCACCATAATGTATCGTGCAAGAAAAAAACCGAGAACGGCTGTTATCGAAAGTCTGATCGCTGAGGAAGGCGGAATTTGGATTAATTCGCCTTTCTGTTGGAAGTGGAGAATCACTTTTTCAAACCGATCAAACAAATCCTTCGCTACATGCTCGATAAATTGAGTACGAAGTTCCTCATGAAAAGGAATCTCCTGCATCAAAATCTTAACAATTGGTAAGTGCTTGTGTATGAACACCTGTCTATTTTTTACAACAGCTCTCAAAAAATCCTCATAGTGCTCATAGTTTGGTTTTAATACTTTGTCTAAATCTTTCACGATGAAAGGGGCGACCAGATGGCTCATAACAGGTGTAACAATAGCAAGCAGCAAGTCTTTCTTCGTATTATAATGGCGAAATATTGTTCCTTCCGCTACGCCTGCACGTCTCGCAATTTGACTTGTTGAGGAAGCGGAGAATCCTTTTTCCTGGAACATTTCAACTGCCGCTTTAACGATGCGTTTTTGTTTCTCAGTTAAATCTCCGGACTCGCTTACCTCTTCATCAAATAGCCATTCCATGCTGTCTTCTATCTTTTTCATAAGCTCCCCCTGACTCTAAATGCGTCGGTGTTTTTTTAGTGCGTATATATTTAAAATCATAAAAGCGATTGAGAATCCAAATAAAATAAGTAAATCAATCCATATTTCTGTTATTCCCTGTCCTTTAATCATAACATTTCTAAGAGCTTCAGCTCCATAATACAAAGGAGTTAACGGACCAATCCAGCTTAAATAATTTGAAATCGTATCAAGATTAAATAACCCAGAAAAAAAGAGTTGCGGTACAACAACAAGTGGTATAAACTGAATCATTTGTAATTCATTCTTTGCAAATGATGAAAGTAAAGTTCCTAAAGTTAGGGCACTTAATGCTAGCATGAGTGTTATAAGTAGTACATAAAAGAAAGCGCCTTCCATTTTTAAATCAATCACATAAATACTATATAGGGCAATGATCGCTGATTGAAACATAGTAAATAATCCAAAGCCGATCACGTATCCAATTACAAGTTCCCACCTTTTAATAGGACTAGCTAAAACTCGTTCGAGCGTCCCCTGGGTTCTCTCTCTCAAGAAAGAAACTCCAGCAATTAAAAACACAAAAAAGAAAATAAAGAAACCAACTAGTACAGGACCAAAGTGATCAAATGAAGTCATGTCACTCGAGCCAAAAAGATAAGATACATCTAAATCCACTTCTTCGTTGTTTACCATAGAATTACTTCTAACAAGATTAATTACTGCTTGATTAATGGAGGGATCACTGCCCTCTAGATGTAGTTTCTTTTCCCCATTGCTGAAGTCAATGACTGCATCATAATCTTCTTTCAGTAGTGACTCAATGGTATCTTTTGACGTAACTTTTTTAACAATAGCATGCTCTTCTATTCTTTCGACGAGTTGCTCAGGTATATTTAGTGTGCCCACTTTCAACTCCAGGTCTTCCCCGTTAAACACTAGCGATAACATGGTTAAAATGATAATTGGTGCCACAATCATTAGGCCCATCGTTCGCTTATCATGAATGAACTGCCTCAATATACGTTTTACAACGGCTGTAATTCTCATTCCTTAACACCCCCATATGAAAGAAAAGCTTGCTCAATTGTCGTCGAATCTGTTTGCTTTTTCAATTCTTCTGGGGTTCCAACAGCAATCAACCGACCATCTCGAATCATCCCAAGCCTTGAACATCTATCAGCTTCATCCATTACATGAGTCGTAACGAGAATAAGCACGCCCTTTTGTCTCAGATTTTCAAACGTATCCCATATCTTTTGTCGCAAGGACGGATCTATGCCAACAGTCGGTTCATCAAGCAACAGAACTTCAGGGTCGTGCAATAAAGCGATAGCAAGTGATAAGCGACGCTTCATTCCTCCTGAGAAGTCTTCCACTCTTTTCTGAAGTTCTTTTTCTAAATCTACTAGCCTCATAGCAGATAAGATACGATCTTTTCGATCACGACGACTCACACCGCTAAGCGTTGCAAAGAATTCTAAATTCTCATAAGCGGATAGTTCACCATACAAAGCATCCGCTTGTGCCATATAGCCGATCCGCTTCATTATCTTTAAATCAGGCATTCGTTCACCTAATACTGTTACCTTTCCTTCTGAAGCCTCTTCAATACCACAGAGCAGTTTGACAAATGTCGTTTTTCCAGATCCTGATGGTCCTAGCAGACCGAAGATCTCACCTTCCTTAAGTGAAATGCTAATATTATCTAAGATCGTAGTCGTGCCAAATCGTTTTGTAACACTTGCTTGGATAGCATCTTTTTGCATATGATCCCTCCTAAAATGAGTGATTACTCACTTTATTATACCATCCATCCCTTTGTTGTAAAGTGAGTAATCACTCATTTTTATTTTTAAAAAAAAACCGCTCAAACAGAGCGGTTTAAAAATGTTTATCCTCTTGATACATACTCCCCTTTAGAAGTATCGATAATTAAAACATCTCCCTGATTAACGAAGAAAGGCACTTGAACAGTTAAACCTGTTTCAACAGTTGCAGGCTTAGTTCCACCGGAAGCTGTGTCCCCTTTAATACCAGGCTCAGTTTCAGTAACAACGAGTTCCACCGTATTCGGCAATTCAACTCCGATCGTTTCTTCACCATAAGTACGAATTGAAATTTCCATGTTTTCTTTTAGAAATTTAAGTTCATAACTAATTTGCTCTGCAGGAAGTTCAACTTGCTCATAAGTAGTAGTATCCATAAACGTATGCATGTCGGCACTTGCATAAAGATACTGCATTTTACGATTTTCAATATGAGCTTTTGCTACTTTTTCTCCTGCTCGGAAGGTTTTCTCTTGAATTCCACCAGTACGAAGGTTACGTAGCTTCGTTCTTACGAAAGCTGCTCCCTTACCAGGCTTCACATGCTGGAAGTCCATTACCGTCCAGATGCCATTATCCACTTCAATTGTAAGTCCAGTTTTTAAATCGTTAACAGAAATCATTAATAGTCCCTCACTTTCATTATTCGCCGAGGATCAGCAATTCCTTAGTAGAATGAGATAACGTCTCATTGCCAGTTTCAGTAATTACTGTATCATCTTCAATTCTTACTCCGCCTTTACCAGATAGGTAAATACCTGGTTCAACGGTTACTACCATACCTGGCTCTAATACTGTATCAGATTTGGTTGAAAGACTAGGTCCCTCATGTACTTCAAGACCAACCCCATGGCCTAGTGAGTGCCCAAAGTATTCTCCAAAGCCTTTAGAAGTAATTAAGTCACGTGATAGAGCATCTGCTTCTTTCCCGCTCATTCCAGGCTTAATTTGTTCCATCGCCTTTAATTGAGCTTCTAGGACAGTATGATAAACACCTTTAAGCTCTTCTCCAGGATCCCCAACAGCCACAGTACGTGTAATATCAGAACAGTACCCTTTATAATAAGCACCAAAATCAAGTGTTATCAGTTCGTTCTTTCCAATGATTTTATCACTTGCGACGCCGTGCGGAAGAGCTGAACGTATACCCGACGCAACTATAATATCAAATGAAGACGAGGTTGCGCCATTTTTTCTCATGAAAAACTCTAGTTCATTAGAAACGTCCAATTCAGTTAGACCCGTACGAATGTATGATGTAATATGTTGGAAAGCAGCGTCTGCTATTTCGGTTGCTTCTTTAAGAACCTTTAATTCACTCGAATCTTTAATCATACGATGTTTCTCAAGAATACCATTAATCGGTACAAGTGTACCGTCTACTTTATTCTCATATGCTTTAAAAACTTGATATGTAACCTGCGTTTCTTCAAAGCCAAGTTTTTTAACTCCTAGTTCATTCGCAAGCTTTGCTACTTCTCCAACAATCGGGCCTTTATGCTGCACAATATCAAACCCTTGTGCTTGCTCTCGTGCCTGATCCATATAGCGGAAATCTGTTACAAACTTCGCTTCTTTCTCAGTAATGAGAACAACACCTGAGCTACCTGTAAACTGGGAAATATATCTACGATTGCTTGCTGAAGTAATTAACATCGCATCTATATCATACTCTGTAAATGACTGACGTAGTTTCTCAATACGTTCCACTGTTTCGTCCCCCTTTAAAATGATGGCTATGTTAATGAACGTTGTTTATTATTGGCTCATATACGCTCTGTGACGACCAACCGTCTGAACAAATTTATTTGCTCGAAGCGATTGATCGTCACAGAGCGACCTTTCAATAGAGCTGAAAGGCAAGTGAAATGAAGATTTCACTCGAGTGAGCCAAAAATCGAGAATCAACAGTATAAGCTAACATAGCTAACTAAAATTATAGAAATGACCGCAATGCCAGTTCGTACCCATTCAAACCAAATCCTACCACTTGCCCTTCCGTTACTGGTGAAATAACAGATGTATGGCGAAAAGGTTCTCGCTTATGTACATTCGAGATGTGTACTTCCACAACCGGTACAGGAACACTTGCGATAGCATCTCGTATGGCGTAACTATAGTGAGTAAAAGCACCAGGATTTAAAATGATACCTGAAGCACTTTCTGCTTCGTGAATCCAGTCAATGATATCTCCCTCATGGTTTGATTGACGAAAAACAACAGCAGCGTCATTCTCACTAGCAAATTGTGTTAACCGTTGTTCAAGCGTCTCTAACGTGTCATTACCATAGATGCCGGGTTCACGCTTGCCAAGTCGATTTAAGTTAGGTCCATTTATTACGTAGAATGTTTTCATCCCGGTCTCCTTCATCACGATCTGACTTCTATATTAAATAGAAAAAAAAGAGAATGTTCCATGAACATTCTACCATAGCTTCATTTATTTGAATAGGAAGCGCCCTTCTGCTGGTTTTCATGATATTCAAAAGAAATCGAATACCCGATAAAGACGCCGTAAAGAAGATAAAGGCATATCGTAGTAATGACTGTGTTACGATCAAGTTTCGTGATCGTTGGCAGATCGATGAACATTGGATTGAGTAAATAAAATACAATTATCCATAATACAATCCCATAAGCAAGTCCTGCAAGCATGTTATTTATTTTCACGAGCGTTACTTTGTACAAAAAAGCCACAAGTATGGATACAAGCCCAAGGGCAAGAATTCCAATCCACTGCCCTAGCTGTTCATTTTTCCATTCGCCAAGTGCCCATGGTGACAAAATGAGAGAGGGTGGTATCTTAGTAAATTTAAATAAGTATGTGAGATAACCAATTACACCCCAAAAAAGCCCTCCAGCAATCCCGATTGTAATAACTTTTGATGTAAAAGATAAAGGTTGCTCCTGCTTATTTTGTTCAAGTTGCTCATTCTCTTTACCATCTTTCTGCTTCTCTTTATCCATAACACTCACCTCCCCCTTAAGCATTCCCTGTTGATGATGGAATTATTTATTAGAAGAATTGTCTATTGAAAAGATTAAAATTGCCGGTGTTGGGGAAAATGATTATTACAATCTATTACCTAGAGGTTTTTGCCTATTTCTTGTAGAATGGTATAAAGTACAATTTGTTAGAGTTTGATCGCTTCAAAACATTCTACTTCATACAATAGGTTGGTGAGAGATATTGTCAGATACAAATAAGCCTGCTTATGGCGGGCAAGCGGTTGTTGAAGGTGTTATGTTTCAAGGGAAACATACGTCTGTAACCGCCATTCGGCGCAAGGATGATTCAATTGATTATTTAGAAGTTCCGAAGCAGCCGAAGCCTATCCGAACAAAGCTTAAGAAAATCCCATTCATACGTGGTGTTGTTGCGATTATCGACGCCAGTGGCAATGGAACTAAACATTTGAATTTTTCAAGTGAACGCTATGATGTGGACCCTTCGGAAGATGAGGAAGTGTTAGGTAAGGAAGAGCCTTCCAAAATAACGCTTTTATTAGGTGCAGCAGCCATAGGCGTTATCTCGTTTGCATTCGTAAAAACGATTTTCACTATATTACCCGCCTTAGCCGCAGCCTCACTTGAGTTTATATTTCCAGGGCACGTTGTACAGAACTTGATTGAGGGTTTCATTAAGCTCATTCTATTGCTTGGGTATATTTATTTTATTTCGTTAACCCCAATTGTAAAAAGAGTCTTTCAATATCATGGCGCTGAACATAAAGTCATCAACGCTTATGAAGCAGGACTTCCTATTACAATAGAGAATGTTCAAAAGCAATCGCGTCTTCATTATCGATGTGGAAGTAGCTTCATCCTTTTCACAGTAGTCATTGGGGTATTTATTTATCTTCTTGTTCCTACTGATCCATTATGGGTAAGGTTACTCTATCGTGTTGCATTAATTCCGGTAGTTCTTGGAGTTTCATTCGAAGTTCTCCAATTAACGAATAAAGTTAGAGAAGTTCCTGTATTAAAAGTGCTTGGCTATCCTGGGTTATGGGTTCAGCTACTAACAACCAAAAACCCAGATGATAAACAAGTTGATGTTGCAATCCACTCATTTAATGAACTACTTTCTCGAGATAAACAACGAGAGGAAGACGATTCAAGCACAAAAGTTGTGTAAAGATGAACAGGAGGTGAATCATTTGTCGCGCCGTGTTGTTCAACCTCTAATTTATTTATTAATTGGCCTAGCAGCTATTGGTTTTGTTTGGAAAATGGTCACAGACCCTCAAGGACTTTTCATGCAACTTCTAATCACTGCTGCGATTGCTGCAATCATGATCTTCGTTGTCAGAAAGTTAATGGCTAGAAGAATGGGTCAACAATCAACTTCTTATCAAAAGGCCGTTAAACAATCAACCAAAATGAAAAAGAAAAAAGCTACACCAAGAAGAAATGCACCTCACCTTCGTGTCATTCCATCTAAACGTCTTTCTCCTAGAAAGCGCTCTTTACAGGAGGATCGAAAACAAAATCCTTTTACCGTAATCGAAGGACGTAAAGGAAAAAAGAAAAACAGAGCTCTCTTTTAACATGGTTCACTTGTTTTACCGATAAGATTGGGCGACTTAATAAAAAGTCATTGTCCTGAATGGAAAACTCCTTCTATTTGGAAGTAACTAAACTAACATAAATATGAAAAGGTGGCTGATGAAATCAGCCACCTTTTCATGTAATATTGTCAGGCAATTTTCTCCACGTATTGAGAAATTGAGAGGTTCGCTCTTCTCCTAACAAGATTAGTTTCTTTTGACTTTGTCTCTCTAGTTTAAAAGCTGTCGTCAGATCATGATCCACAGGTATAAACACAATGTTCTTGGCTTTTTGTTCTTCAATATATCGAGCATCATGAGCCTGCTTCATTGTTTCAAATAATGCCTGATACATATCAACAGCATTTGTAATTTTATTTTCAGGAACGTGGTTAAAGTTTGCACTCAATTGAAAGCCTAATACCGGTCTTTGTGGTTTTTTATTTTCAGGAGGTTGGAATATCCATAAAGGGAAGTTACTTAAAATTCCGCCATCTACCATATAGTGCTTTTTACCATCAATGGAGTAGAGCGGTTGAGGTTTAAAGAAAAATGGTAAACTCGCACTCATCCTAACAGCTTTCGCGACAGAGAACCGCTCTGGTACGAAGCCGTACTGTGCTAAGTCATCAGGTATAACGACAAGCCTACCTTTCGATATATCGGATACAATAATCTTCAGTGATCCCTCGGGTAAATCACCGAATGTTTCAATGCCTTTGTTTTTTAATAAATCCCCAACCCATAATTCTAGGTCCTTTCCAGAATAGAGTCCAAGATTCCAATACAACATCAACCACCGTATCAACGGGAATGTATAACCCGAGTTTTTTTCGAGTAGTGTCGTTAGATCCGTATCGAGCAAGATCTTTTCTAACTCATTTCCCTTATAACCTGAAATAATTAAAGATGCAATTATAGCTCCAGCACTCGTGCCCGCTGTACGTTTAAATTCGAGGCCTTTTTTCTCAACGGCTTGAAGTGCTCCCACTAGCGCTATCCCTTTAACTCCGCCACCTGAAAAGACGCCATCAATGTACACTCTCAAACCTCCTTCCCACCTTATTAAAGCCTAAGCTTTAACGGGGGAATTTAGTACAAAAAAAAGAAACAACCCGATTAAACTTCGGATTGTTCCTCGTGT
Source organism: Anaerobacillus sp. 63XJN7_5_ISO-PGPR-S23-430 (assembly GCF_056173695.1). NCBI lineage: Bacteria > Bacillati > Bacillota > Bacilli > Caryophanales > Bacillaceae > Anaerobacillus > Anaerobacillus sp. 63XJN7_5_ISO-PGPR-S23-430. The sequence goes on from NZ_CM149686.1 coordinate 2,679,523, forward strand.
GCTTCTTCATTTTTACGTTGCACTTCTCTAAGTTCATCCACTCGTACATTTGTCTCTTCAAAGTACTGGACAAGATCACCAATGCGATCGATAGCGTCCCAGCTTAGATGATGTTCAATACCCTCAACATCTTCATATATATTCTCTTCGTTAACCCCGATAACACCTAGAAATTGTTCAAGCAAAGCATGGCGATCAACGAGTCGCTTTCCTAGCTTTTTCCCTTTAGGAGTAAGCATAAAGCCGCGATATTTTTCGTATACGACATATTTACCTTTATCTAATTTTTGAATCATTTTGGTTACCGAGGAGGGATGTACCTCTAATGCTTCCGCGATATCTGATACGCGAGCATACCCTTTTCCGTCTATAAGTGCATAAATACGTTCAATATAATCTTCCATACTGGGAGTAGTGGCCATTGGATTCCCTCCATCTTTTATTCCATTTAAGCCAGTTAATAAAAGCATACACCATAGTATGGGCGGATACAAGGAAAGGTTCCATAAGCTTCTATTAACTGCATTAACTCAGTTCTAATACTCTTATGTAGAGCAGATATTATATCATATTTCATTTAATCGGTTTTGTAAATTAGTGGATAAAATACAAAGTCACTTGAACACCCCAACAGCACTTGCGAAAAATGTCCCTAATCTACGCACAAAAAGATGAAGGATAAACGTTTCCGTCTATCCTTCCCTTACATCAGTTAGCTATTAAAGTCCGCACTTCAGCTGTGCACCACAATTATCACAAGTATTGCAACCACCCATTTCCTTTACCTGACCCTTTCGACAAACAGGGCACGTATTACCTACTTCAGACCCGATTGTAACGTCTGTAGAGCGTAGATCTGTAATCGTGTCAACTAGTACTACTTGCTTCTTTTCTTGCATGCCATCTTCAAACTCAAGCTGTTCAAATGAATTTTCTTCTGCTTTAAGAGTTAGAACCTGAGAATCACGGCTACCATCTACATAAACGGTACCGCCTTTGGCTCCTCCATTATATAGACGCTCATAAACTGCTTCCACTTGTTTCACTGAATACCCTTTTGGAGCATTAACAGTTTTTGAAATCGAGCTATCAACCCAGCGTTGAATAACGCACTGAGTGTCAGCATGATCTTCTGGTGCGAGCTCCATTGCTGAAACGAACCATTCCGGAAGGTTTTCTGTATCAGCTTCTGGGTTTCTTTCAAAGTACTCTGCAAGAATATCTGCTTTTACTTCGATAAATTTACCAAGTCGTCCACTACGGTAATAAGAGAAAGAGAAGTAAGGCTCAAGACCGGTAGAAACCCCTACCATCGTGCCAGTGCTACCAGTAGGCGCAACTGTTAGAAGATGTGAATTACGTATACCATAGTCCATAATGCTGTCGCGTAGGTCATTTGGCATTTGTTGCATATAACCTGTGTTAACAAATGCTTCACGTAATCTATTTGTTTCCGCAACTGTTTCACCCTCAAGGAAAGGGAAGCTTCCCTTTTCTTTAGCAAGATCCACAGAAGCACGATAAGCTGTTGTAGCAATTGTTTCAAAAATCTGATCTGTTAAATTATTCCCTTCTTCTGATCCATATATTGTTTCACAGTATATAAGAAGGTCATGTAGCCCCATTACTCCTAGTCCTACTCGACGTTCGCCAAGAGCTTGCTTCTCATTCTCTTCTAAGAAGTAAGGTGTCGCATCAATAACGTTATCTTGCATGCGTACGCCAACTTCAACCGTTTCTCTCAGCTTATCGAAATCAACAGTCTTTGTCTCCTTATTAGCCATCTCAGCAAGGTTCACTGCTGCTAGGTTACATACAGAGTAAGGTGCTAATGGTTGCTCACCACATGGGTTAGTAGCGACAACTTTTTGACCGTAAGAAGTTGCGTTTGTTTTTTCATTTGCATTATCAATAAAGAAGATACCTGGCTCTGCAGAGTAAGTAGCACAAATATTAATTAAATCCCACAGCTCTTTTGCCTGAACCTTACGATAAGTTCTTACTGGAAAGCCTTGCTTCTCCCAGTCACGTACATCCCCTGATTCATGCCAGTTCTCATTATAAAGTGCCATTTGTTCTTTCGTATAGTTCTCTACATCCGGGAATCGAAGTTCATATTCAGAATCATTTTCAACCGCGTCCATAAAGTCTTTAGTTAAACAAATCGAGATGTTTGCACCAGTCAAGAAGTCAGGATTGTGGACAGAATACGTTCCACCCGTTGCAAGCTTATCCTGCGCATCCTGCATCACTTTTTCTTCAAAGCCACCTGTTCCGGGAATACTACGGTAGTTTAAGATACTTTGGTACATAGATCTTTCCGACTCTGAGAGCGGTGTGAATTTCAACTTATCTTCTGCAAGTTTCTTAATTTGTTCATCCTTTGTATTCTCCATAAGGAAACGAAGAATGCGTGGATTCTGCATTTTTGAAATGATAAATTCAATAATATCAGGATGCCAGTCAGCGAGCATAATCATTTGGGCCCCACGTCTTGAGCCACCTTGCTCCACTAGATGCGTCAGCTTTGCAATATCATCCAGCCATGAAACCGAACCTGATGATTTACCATTCACACCCCTAGCAAGCGTGTTTCTAGGACGAAGTGTAGATCCGTTCGTTCCTACTCCACCACCTCGACTCATAATCTCCATTACTTGTTTACGGTGTTCAGAAATACCTTCTCTTGAATCCTGTGGAAACGGCATAACGTAACAGTTAAAGTACGTCACTTCCGTATCAGCTCCAGCTCCGTAAAGCACACGTCCTGCAGGAACAAAGTTCATTGATGAAAGTTCTTTATAGAAACGATCTTCCCAATATGTCTTTTCCCCATCTGTTTTCTCTACATCAGCAAGACCACGTGCATTACGACGAGCAATTTGCTCATAATATACTTCCAAGGGCTTTTCTATGACATCCAACGAACGGACAATAATACCTGATTCTCTTTCTTCTTCTGTGTCTAAAACGCCAACGTAATCCTCATGAACAGCTACAGTTGCTTTCTTAGATTGAAGATCGAATTCTTCAATATACCCAAGACCTCTTGCTGGAAATTTTGGATCTTCTTTAATCGTTAAGACAACAAAATCACCTTTTTGTAATGTCTTTTTCTCTGTATCTTTAAATGCATAGCGGTCAAGCATCACAAGACGACTAACACCTTTGTGAGTTAGATGCATATCCTCTGTAATCGGATGAACCTGCGCAAACATTTCAATATCCTTATTCAACTGCTCAATGTTAATAGATCTTCTTTTTTCATTGGTTTGTATTGTCATATAAACCCCTCCGTTTCGACATTTATACACTTAAGAGCATCTCTAGATGTATGTAGCTATGATAAATCGTCTTGATTAATAGTAGCACATGTACACGAACCAGACAATCATTTTTAACCATATATAGTGTTCAGAATTCTTCAATCAATACTACATATAGTAAAAGAGCGAATACTTTAGCGATTTGTCAACTTTCAAATCCAGTGAAAATGAAAGGTTTTCCTCGATAAATAAAGGTTAGATTAGAAGAATAGAGAAAAAAGAGGAATTTTGTCTATTGCACATTTTTCCACACTCTGCCTTTTTAACATAGGAGACAAAAATTAATTAGTTAACAGACCATGATTAAGATTAGAACATTTGTTCTTGTTAAGTCAATAGGAAAAAGCACCCAACGAAGGTGCTTATTTGCTAAAGTTCCATTCCTTGCTAGCGTATTTCTCCTCTGCTAGTTGAACAACAAAGGACTCTTGTTCATCCGTTAGTTGATATGGAACCAATTCAATATCAAGCCCCTGTTGAAAACCATCATAAAAAGCTTTAACCGCTTCTGATATCGATACAGGAGTTTCACGGAGTGCATTAATAGCTACAGCCTTTTTTCTAAAACCTCGCTGCATCCGCTCACGTATCCGTTCATTTTTAAATTTGAAACAATCAAACAATTGGTCCTCATCAATGTCAAGAAGAATCGATCCATGCTGGAGAATGACACCTTTTTGACGAGTTTGAGCGCTCCCAGCGACTTTTCGCCCTTCTACAACAAGTTCATAATAGGATGGAGAGTCAAAACATACACCCGACCTTGGTGCACGTAGCTCTTCTTTCTCTGCATCCGTTTCAGGAACAGCGAAATAAGCATTCAATCCAAGTTTTCTGAAACCAATCAATAACCCTTCTGAAATAACCCGGTACGCTTCTGTTACGGTTGAGGGCATGTCTGGATAATCTTCAGAGACAATAACGCTATAAGTCACTTCCTGATCATGAAGGACAGCTCTTCCACCAGTAGGGCGTCTCACAAACCCTAGACCATTTTTTTCTACAGCATCCATATTAATATCACGTTCGATACGCTGGAAATAACCAATTGAAAGTGTTGGGGGATTCCACCCGTAAAATCGAATAACAGGGGGGATAGTCCCATCACTATGCCATTTCAATAATGCTTCATCAAGTGCCATGTTATAAGCTGGAGAACGTTCTCCCGAATCAATAAATGCCCATTGCTTCATTTTCGGAACTCCTTTATCACTGTCAGTTTTCTAACACCTTCCCTATTCTAGCAGAGGAGAAAATGGATGACCAATGAACACTCTCAATTATTTTAGCTATGTCTTGAACATTATTGGTTTTTCGATCTTTCGAGTATAGGCGAATCTCCTCTATCCCAACTAATTTAGAACAAATTTGATTTAATTACTGAATACTACCTATTCTTTTTATAGTTATTCCTTTTTTCTTTTGCGGAAAGCCGAAAAGACGTGTAAACTTAAAGTTGTCGATTTTACTTGAAAGGGTGTAACAAAGTTTATGGAATGGATTATCGCAATACTCGTCGCGATCATTGTGTATGTTGTCATTACTCGATACATGCAAAAGAGGAATTTGAAAACGTTAACGGAGGAAGAATTCCGTGCCGGCTATCGTAAAGCCCAACTGATTGATGTTCGTGAACCAAACGAATTTGATAATGGCCATATTCTAGGGGCAAGAAACATCCCTGTTAGTCAGCTAAAAATGCGAATTAAAGAAATCCGCAAAGATCAGCCAGTTTATATGTACGACTACAACGGAATTATTGTAGCTCGTGCTGCAAGCATTCTTAGAAAACATGGCATTAAAGATCTTTATCAATTAAAAGGCGGCTTCAAAAAATGGGGCGGCAAAGTAAAGAAAAAATAAAAAGCAGCTGCCTTTGCAGCTGCTTTTTTTGATTGCTATTCAGCAACTCAAAATGGCTTTGTTGATTTTGCATCATTGATTTATCCATGTTAAACGTATCTCTCATTTGAATGAGCCATAATCGAGTAGTGAACAATATAAATTAACAGGGCCTATCAATAAGCATTAGGCTTTTTGATAACGTAAAACAGGCTTTCTGGCAGCCGTGGTTTCATCAAGGCGACCAATAACTGTTGTATGTGGGGCTTCCTGAACAATTTCCGGATTTTCCTCTGCTTCTTTTGCAATTTGAAGCAGTACATCACAGAACTCATCAAGTGTTTCTTTTGATTCTGTCTCCGTAGGTTCAATCATCATACATTCCTCAACGTTAATTGGGAAATAGATCGTTGGCGGGTGGTAACCAAAGTCTAGCAGTCGCTTTGCCATATCAAGCGTTCTGACACCAAGTTTCTTTTGTTTTTTTCCTGAAATCACGAATTCATGCTTGCAGTGCTGTTCATAAGGTAACACAAAGGCATCTTGTAAGCGTCTCATCATATAGTTAGCATTTAATACCGCATTTTCCGATACTTGCATTAAGCCTTCTGGCCCCATAGTACGAATATACGTATATGCTCGAACATTGATACCGAAGTTACCATAGTAAGGCTTTACACGACCAATGGACTGAGGACGGTCATACTCGAAACGATAGGCATTATTCTCCTTCACGAGTACCGGCTTAGGAAGATAAGGAATTAAATCAGATTTAACACCAACCGGTCCAGATCCAGGTCCACCACCACCATGAGGTCCAGTGAAAGTTTTGTGTAGATTTAAGTGCACAACATCAAAACCCATATCTCCAGGACGAGCAGCCCCCATAATAGCATTCATATTTGCACCATCGTAATATAGCTTTCCACCTGCGTTATGAATAATTGACGCCATCTCTGTAATCTGTTCTTCAAATAGTCCAAGTGTATTTGGATTTGTCAGCATCAGCGCAGCCGTATCTTCATCTACTACACGTTTTAAATCTTCAAGATCAACTAGACCTTTTTCATTTGATTTCACTGTCACTGCCTCAAAACCAGCAACTGTTGCAGAAGCAGGGTTTGTACCGTGAGCTGAATCTGGAACAATGACCTTTGTGCGATTGAAATCACCGTTCGCTTCATGATAAGCACGGATCATCATTAATCCTGTCCACTCTCCGTGAGCACCTGCTGCAGGTTGAAGCGTTACTTCATCCATACCTGTTACAGCCACGAGGTTTTCCTGAAGATTGTACATCATTTCTAGCGCACCTTGAACGCCCTCCTCTTCTTGAAGCGGATGTATGAAGGCAAAGCCAGGATACCTTGCTACATCTTCGTTAATTTTTGGATTGTACTTCATCGTACAAGACCCAAGTGGATAGAATCCAGAATCCACTCCATGGTTACGCTTAGACAAGGCTGTATAATGACGCATCAATTGTAATTCTGACACTTCTGGTAACTCTGGTTCTGTTTTACGATTAAACTCTTCTGGCAACCACTGATCTAAATCCATATCAGGAACATCAAGTTCAGGTAGACTATAAGAAATACGCCCCGGTTCACTTAGTTCAAATATTAATGCCTGATCTTTACTCATTGTGCTCCCCCCACTTCTTTTACGAATGCATCAATTTCTTCTTTCGTCCGATTCTCTGTAACAGCTATAAGCATGTGATCCTTCAGTTCTGGATAATCTCTTCCAAGATCATATCCACCAATAATCCCTTTTTCTAATAACATTCGATTAAGATCTTTAACCGAACCGTTTAATTTAATCACGAATTCATTGAAGTACACTCCATCAAAAACGGTTTCAACTCCCGCCTGTTTCAGCTGACTATTTGCATAATAAGCTTTCTTCATATTTTGCTCTGCCATATGTCGAACGCCTTCTTTACCAAGAGCACTCATAGCAACTGAAGAGGCAAGAGCATTCAACGCCTGATTGGAACAAATATTAGAAGTCGCTTTATCCCTTCGAATATGTTGCTCGCGTGCTTGTAAGGTTAGAACGAAACCGCGCTGTCCATTATCATCAGTTGTTTGCCCAATCAAACGACCTGGTACTTTTCGCATCAGTTTTTTTGTCACTGCGAAATAACCACAATGCGGTCCACCAAATTGTGCTGGAATTCCAAACGGTTGACAATCTCCAACAACGATATCTGCCCCCATCTCTCCTGGAGGAGTTAAACGACCAAGGGCAAGCGGGTTACTTGAAACAACAAACATCGCTTTTTGCTCATGGACAAGCTTTTCAATTTCGGGTAAGGGCTCTAACTGACCAAAAAAGTTCGGGTACTGAACCATAACACATGCAGTATCTTCGTCGATTTCATTTTTCAATTTATTAAGATCTGTACACCCATTCATCGTATCTACTTCAACCACTGAAAGACGCTGTCCACGCGCATATGTATCAATAACAGCACGGGCTTCAGGATGTACGCTCTTTGAAACAATGATCTTTTTCTTTTTAGTTTGTCCAGCACTGAGCAGACCAGCTTCGGCAAGAGCAGTTGGACCATCATACATCGAGGAATTCGCAACATCCATTCCAGTAAGTTCGCTTATCATTGTCTGAAATTCAAAAATGGCCTGCAATTCCCCTTGTGAAATTTCAGGTTGATATGGAGTATAAGCTGTATAAAACTCTGAGCGACGAATTACATGATCTACAACAGAAGGAATAGCGTGATCATAAACACCAGCACCAAGAAAAGATACATTCTCCTGTGTATTCGCATTCTTAGAAGCCAGTTTTGACATATATCGAATCAGTTCAGGTTCAAATAACTGTTTCTCTACTTTAAGATCTCCCTTAAAACGAATAGCCTCCGGAATATCTTCAAAAAGAGCTTGGACTGAGTCCACTCCAATTGTTTCAAGCATTTCCTTTCGATCTTGATCAGTTGTCGGCAAGTAGCGATGTTTCATATGTTTTTCTCCTCCTCTATTTCCCTTTATTTCTGTCGTTTATAAAATGGTGATGGAACAACTTTAGCTCCCACACGTTTGTTACGAATTTCAACATCTAGCTCAGTACCCATTTCTGTAAACTCTTTCTTTATTAATACAAGACCAACATTTTTCTTCAAAGTTGGAGATTGTGTCCCAGTAGTAACTTCGCCAATCAATTGTTCCCCTTTGTAAACAGGATAGTGGGTCCGCGGAATCCCGCGCCCAGTCATTTCAATCCCAACTAACTTTCGCTCAAGACCATTTTCACGCTGACTTAGTAGAACAGATTTTCCGATGAAATCAGCTTCTTTACTAGTTTTAACAGCAAAACCTATTCCCGCTTCTAGCGGAGAAATATCTTTCGTTAACTCCTGCCCATAAAGAGCTAGCTTTGCCTCAAAGCGAAGCGTATCGCGAGCCCCAAGGCCACAAGGTAGAATATTTTCTGGCTCCCCCGCAGCAAGAATCGCCTTCCACAGTGAAGGGGCATCCTCCCAAGAAGTATACAGTTCAAAACCATCTTCACCCGTATAGCCGGTTCTAGACACTAACGTATTAATGCCCTCAATCACGACTTCATTCTGAAATTTAAAGAAACCGATAGTTGAAAGATTCACTTCCGTTAGACGTTGGAGAATCATCTCTGCTTGTGGACCCTGAATAGCAAGTTGGGCCATCTGACTTGATATGTTCTGAATAGAAACTCCTTCGATAAGGTGTTTTTCAAGCCAGTCAAAATCTTTCTCAGTGTTAGCAGCATTAACTACCAATAAATAATGGTGTTCTGAGTGCTTGTACACAAGAAGGTCATCCACAGTTCCGCCATCTTCATAGCACATTGCTGTATATTGAGCACCGTTGACCTTTAGTTTGCTTATATCATTTGTCATCATCTTTTGAAGGTAATGAAGCGACTGTTCACCACTAACATCAATTTCTCCCATATGAGAAACATCGAATAAACCAGCTCTCGTTCTAACGGCCTCATGCTCTTCTTTAATACTTGAAAACTGAACCGGAAGAGCCCAGCCTCCAAAATCAATTGTTTTAGCGCCCATAGCTTTATAGGTTTCAAATAATGGTGTTTTTAATAGTTCACTCATCTTATTCCCTCCTAAAATCATTCATCTTAAAAAGCTTATACCGAAGCATAAAAAAGGACAGAGAAAACCGCTTTAAGTAGCGCGGTTTCTCTGTCCCGTTGACCTGAAAGTTTCTCCTCACATTACGCGAGAATTACATCTTTGGCGGCTATAAAAGCTCTCTCCAGAGGTGCGTCTAGCAAGAGTCTTTTTGCCTGAGAGATTCACAAATTTGTTTGCTCCTTCGGCGCTGCATATAGCAGTCTCTCCTCTTGCTTTCATTCGCCTATTTTCAGTTTTAAGGTATTGGATTCTACTGATTGATTCATACTAATAGTGCTTTCGATTTCAATCCTACCACTACCATAGTGGCATTGGCAACAATCTTTTTAATAATGAAAGTATTTTAACTAATATATTAAACACGAACATTATTATATATTAATCATGCATCATTCGTAAATAACCTTTACCGAGAAAGGGTTTTCATTTTGAGAACAGAGTTGAAATTTGATCAAGAGTGGACAAACAACTTTCTGAAACAAATTGATGAAGACGGCCCCTGGGCTAACTGGGACCTTTTTAAACTGGCTATCGAAGCTGAGCATCATACAACCATCCCCACTTTCGCAGGCTTACAGGCGCCATCACATCTCCCTCATTTAACACCACATCCTTACCAGCTTGAAGCAGCTCGGCGAGTTGTAGAGGAAATGAACGGAAAAGCTATTCTAGCAGATGAAGTTGGCCTTGGAAAAACCATTGAAGCTGGTTTGATTATTAAAGAATATATGATTCGGGGTCTTGTCAAAAAAGTCCTGATCCTTGTTCCGGCATCATTAGTATCACAATGGGCTATTGAATTAAATCAAAAATTCTACATTCCAGCTGTAGTCCAGAGGAAAAGCTATGTATGGGATCAATGTGACGTTGTGGTTTCATCGATAGATACAGCTAAACGAGAGCCTCATCGCTCAATAGTTTATGAGCAGAACTACGACATGGTTATTATCGATGAAGCACATCGTCTAAAGAATAGTCGTACAAAAAATTATGAATTTGTACAGCACTTACCTAAAAAGTTCTGTCTGCTATTAACGGCTACCCCTGTTCAAAATCGTCTTGATGAAGTTTTTAACCTTGTATCTTTATTAAAACCAGGACATCTAGGAAGCTTGGAAAATTTCGAAAAAGACTACAATGGTAAAGAAAAAAAGGTCGAAGACGAAGAAAGACTTCGCGCTCTCATTCAAAAAGTGATGGTCAGAAACCGGCGTGAAGATACCGGAATGGACTGGCCAGAACGTATTGTTCAAACAGTACCTATTACTTTCTCACCTGAAGAAGAGGAGCTTTATCGTTCAGTCGAAGCGCTAAAGAAACAGCCCGTGGCTACGAGAAGTCAATTCTCGATCATCACTTTACTAAGAGAAATCTGTTCAAGCCGCGAAGCAGCATATATGACATTAAAAAAAATGCTTGATAAAGAACACCTTGACGACTCTTCTCAAACTCTCATTCAAATGTTAATTAAAAAAATTGAAGGAGTGCCAACGAATTCAAAAGCAGAAAAAGCCCTTGAATTGGTTCAATCAATCGAAGGTAAGGTCATTATTTTCACAGAATATCGAGCGACTCAGTTATATTTACAGTGGTTTTTAAAAGAACATGGAATTACTTCTGTCCCATTTAGGGGTGGATTTAAACGGGGGAAAAAAGACTGGATGAGAGAACTCTTCAAAAATCACGCAAAAGTCCTCATTGCAACAGAAGCAGGGGGAGAAGGAATCAATCTTCAATTCTGTCAGCACGTTATCAACTACGATCTACCTTGGAACCCAATGAGAATTGAGCAGCGCATCGGTAGAATACATCGGCTTGGGCAAGAAAGCGATGTGCACATTTATAATTTTGCTACGAAGCATACAGTTGAAGAGCATATCCTTACCCTCTTATATGAAAAAATCCAACTATTTGAAAGTGTTATCGGACAATTAGATGAGATTTTAACACGACTTGGCATGCGCGATATTGAAAAGCATATTTCTGATATACTTCTACACTCTGAAAGCGAAGGAGAAATCCGAATTAAGATGGAGAATATTAAAGAGCTTATCAATTATCAGAAGGAGGAGACAGATGCAACAAGAAAATATTCATAATTATCTGCGCTCGTATTTTCTTGCCAATGACTGCCAGATTCGAGAAGAAAAATCCGGCTATCTTGATGTCCAATTAACGATTGATCTTGATAAAGAACTTATGAACCGCCCTTTTTACTGGCACTATCTTGAGAAGACTGGTGGTACTCCTCGACCAATGACACTCACCCTAATTACAAATCAATCAAGCGATGAAAAGGGGGAGTTCGTTCACTTTGGTGCACCAAGACTACATCAAATTTTCTCATCCACTAAAAAGCTTGCGTCCTCTATCCGACTTTTTGAGGATGTGCAAACAAATTATCAACAACAATATTCTCTTCATCCATGGCTATGCCTTAATATTAAAATATCTTATCAGTGTGATCGAAAGAAACACCGTCTCCTCTCCCTCGGTCTACACCTTGTAAGCGGAGCGGTTGTTGATGACTTTCACCAGTTATTACTAACAAAGAAACTCACTCCTAAAATTCCAGATTATGCTTTTACTATAACGCCAATTATTAAACCCTCAAGCGGCTTGAAGAGACTTGAAGATGTGGTAGAAATGCTTATTTCAAAGGAGGATTTAGAATGGGCAGAAGAAGCAAAAATGAGATGGGCCACTGATTTAAACCTTCTTGATCAATTTTATAACGGAAAAACCAATGATCAGAGCTATCAAGTTGAAAGAGATGCTCTTCGAAAACAATATGAGCCAACAATTACGGCAGAAATAATTAACGGGGGCATCTTTCATTTAGCACCAGGTATTGAGTCACATCCTTCCTAAACGAAGGATGTTAAAATTAGCGAATCCATACAAAAAAGCTCAGACGAGTCAGTCCGAGCTTTCATGTTTCTTTTTTTTAACAAACATTGAAATCGACATAGGGATAATGCCAAACCATCGAAACAAAAATGGTTGCTTTTTGGCTTTTTTGACAGCACGCTGTTGCTGCCTTTCCTCTTTTGGTTGATCAATATAAGACACAACTTGCTGAGTCATATATTTCACAAGATCATTTGATGACATCTTGATCACCCTTTAATAGTTGTCTTCTATTTTAAGGATGCCCATTTATTCTTTGTTTAACCAAGCAGGTTACATATTTCCTTTACAATTCCCCCTACTGAACGTTTCGTTGTGTCAATTTCATATTCAGCTTCACGATAGAGTGATAATCGCTCTTTGAATATCGTATGAACCTTATGTTCTAGATCGGCTCCAGCAAGTAAAGGCCTTGATGTATCACCTTCAAGTCGCTTTATGATTTCTTCTGGTTCACAATGTAAGTAAATCACCGTTCCATTTTGCTTCATAAATGTTCGATTTTCTTCTTTTAAAACAATCCCACCGCCTGTACTAATGATCACGTTTTCAGTTGGTAGATCTTTTAGAGAGGCTGATTCATACGTTCTAAAAGCAAATTCTCCTTCCTCTTCAAAAATGGCAGGAATGGTCTTGCCTTGCATTTTCGTAAGATGCTCATCTGTATCAACCGATTTCAGCGATAACGCTTGAGATAATTCCTCACCTATAGTTGTTTTGCCAGAGCCCATAAATCCTGTTAAATAGACCGCTCTCATGTTGAACCTTCACTCCATTCTACGACTTGCTTCATCATTTGATTGTATTGAAAAGACGCAGCTACGCGTATTCCATTATCCGTCGTTCCACTCAACGTAATTTGCAATACATCAGAAGAAGAATTAATCACAGCGCGAACTGTACCTTCATTGTACGTAAACGTTCTCTCCGCACTAGATCCCCCTGTTTTCTGTATATATGAAATTGTATCTTTCATACTAAGGACTAGCAAGGTCTGCTTCTTAATTTCTTCCTCTTCACGATCAAGAAAAACTCGCTCATTTTGTGTCACATTCCATAAATGAAAAACAAACCCAAGAAGCAGCGTACTAATCATCATCATCATAGCCGTCATATAACCTTTTTCATTAAGGTTTATGAGACATTTGAAATATAGCGCGCTTTTCTTTCTGTCCATCAGCAAGTTCCACCTCAACAATCACTCTTCCATCAGTTACTTCAAGAAATAACTCCCGAATGTTCTGTAATACAATTTCATGCCCAGCATTGTTTACTCTACGCCGAATAGACGATCCGTAGCGTTCGTATCGTATAGTTGTTCCGTTCTTCGACAACACCTCAATTCCGCCATTATGGATCTGAATTCGAGAAGATTCACGAACTTCTTTAGAAAACAAATGAAAGAACAATTGTGCTTCCTCATGCTGAAAATCTGCATTCACTTCTTGTAAAGAAGCGTTCATTATCAAAGGAAGCACACATACAATCGCAATGAGAATGGTCACAGTTAACATCAATTCTAGTAATGTGATTCCTTTTTCATTCATTATCTTGCGGTAAGCTTTTACATATCATTGATTCAGTTTTTACTCCGCTATCAAAAGAAACACACACTTTATCAACTATTACTAAAAAGGAAAATTTGGAGCCTTCAACGGTTTCGCTTGCAGGTAGAATTCTCCCCTCCAAGACCATTCCCCTCCAGTATTGATCAAGCAATATCACTGCAGTTTTTCGCACATGTATCACCTCTCGCTCTTCATAAAGATGGGTATAAATCGGTAATACACTTGAAGATAAGATCGTTAAGATAGAGAGACCCGTTAATGCATCAAGCAAAGAATATCCTTTACAACTTCTTAATATAGAAACGACCAGCTCCCACCTGCACCACAAGTTTATACTCCTCCTTGCCATCCTTTATATAAAGTGTTCCTGCTTTTTGAACGTTTCCATTCCCCCCAAACACAATTTGATACCCCATTGTTCCTTCATCAATCGTAATATGTTCTGGAATTTCATTCGACTTCACTACCGTAGATGCGGTGCCCTGTATACTATACGACCCTTTACTAGGTGAAATGGAAAATCGATACGAGGATTTATTTACATATGCAAGCTCCTGGGTATACCTTAGATCTGATTGGATGTCGTCTAGAAAATGTCGTGTGGAAGAAGCATTTTGTGTAGGGGAAATGTGTAGAAAGATCAGACATAGAAGAATTGATAAAACGGAGAGAACAATCATCATTTCTAGCATGGTGTAGCCAAAAGAATTTCTGAATTGTACACGAAAAAACATTAGTTAGCTAGCTTTACCTTCCCATCGGCGACGGTTAACTCTTCACCTCCAGGACAAGTTACTTCATCCATGTCTAGGTATTCTTGTGAAACAAGATCATCGATTGAAGTTGGATAGGATCCAAAATTCGCTTTATACGCCGCTACCTGTGTTTGGGCAACTTTTATTGTGGCCTCGCAGCTTTTCGCCTCAACAACCTCATTGTTTTTAGTTAATCCTGGTACCGCAATTAAAAGCAATATTGAAATGATCATAATAACAATCATCATTTCAATTAGCGTAAACCCTTTCTCATCTTTAATAAAACCTAACCATTTCCTTATTTTCATTTACAATCTCCCCTTTAAATATTTTGCAAATAATAAAACATGGGTAAAAGAATAGACATAAACATCAACATAACGACAAGACCAACACCGACAAAACTAACTGGTTGCAAAATCATAAATCCTTTTTTTACCAACTCCTCAAACCGTTCACCGATCACCTCCCCATATAAGATTAGCTCTCTTCCTAAATTCCCACTTGCCTGGCCATGCATTAAAATTTCTTTAAATTCAGGAACATACAAACGTGGCTGATCAAATAAAACCTCTAATTTTTCACCACGCATTAATGATCGTGAAACACGTTCGGCTTCTTCTTGAAAAAACACAAAGTGAGATTGTTTAGTTAATAACGAGAAAGCTTCTGCAATTGAAAGACCGCTTTGAAGTAGGAGCCCCAGGTGAAGAGAGGTATGATGTGTCAGATAAAGAGGAATAAAAAAATGCACGAACGGAATTTTACTGTAGACAAGCATTTTGTGTACAGCTGAACTTTTCTTGTTTTTTATCAAAGTGGAAAGGTAAAGGACAATAGAAAGTAAAATTAAACCGACAAAAATAGCCGGAGTAAATCTAACGAGCGTCATAAAAAATCTTGAAATAAAAGGGAGTGGAACATCAAGGGAGTGGTAGAGCGTATTAAATTGAGGTAATAAATACTTTCCTACGACAAACAGCATGATCGCTGTCATCCAAAATAAAAAGATGGGGTAAGCAAGCGTACTTCTAAGTCGTTTTTGCCATTCACTTCGCGTTTTCATCAACTGACCGGATGCCGAAATACCGGTTGCAAAATCTCGCTGCTCAGACATATATAAATAGGATAAGATATCTGCTGGAAACTGAAAATCTGCTAAAACATCGTGAAAGGAATCACCACCCTTAAGTCTGATAATAATCATTTCAATATTTGATCGAATATGGTCGTTTTGATATAAGGCGTATACCTCCAAACATTTGGCAAGTGAGTATCCTTCCTCAAGCATCTTCCCTATACGACAAAGAAAATCTGCTTTACGGTCAAGCTTCCATTTGAATCGTTTCACGATTAAATAAACCCAACTCCTTCTCGACAGTCTCTTTTTGAATATAACCTAGGGCATAAGCTCGAAGAATGTAATCTTTAATGGTGGATTGACCAGGGATCGATAAAAGATCTGGATGATCGAGGGCTTTTTGAAGGTGAAGACCAGCGAGAATTTCAACGACAGCAAGTTTTCTTCGTGTTCTTCGCTTTAGACACTCCAGAGAGCATACTTGACAATAGGGACACTTTAGGGGAACAAGTCGTTGAGTGGCGACTCCTCTTAACGTTTGAGTAATATTATGAAGAGGAATACCAAACTCAAGTAATCTTGGAATGCACTCTAGCGTACTTCCGGTGTGTAGCGTTGAAACCACAAGATGCCCCGTCATGCTAGCTCGAATAGCGAGTTGGGCAGTTTGTTCATCTCTTATTTCCCCGACGACAAGAATATCTGGATCATGCCTGAGCCCAGCTTTGAACCCCTCATAATAAGATAGTCCAGCTTTCTCATTGACTTCCATTTGAATAAAATCAGGATTGCGCTTTTCGATGGGATCTTCAATTGTAAGAACTCGCCTATGCCGCTTAACGCTGAGAGTTTGAAGGAGGGAATACATCGTTGTAGTTTTTCCAGAACCTGTTGGTCCTGTAATCATAAATAAGCCACTGTTACAACTTACGATTTGGAGAAGTCGAGTTGCAGTTGAGGGGAAAAGAAAGAGTTCTTTAAAGGAGTGGGTTTCATCTTGCGGAAGGATACGAACGACAAGACTTTCGTGATAAGGGGTGGGAATCGTTGAGAGTCTTAAGTGGAGTTTTCTTGGATATAGAACCATATCCATGGCCCCATTTTGTGGGCGACGCTTCTCTCCAATATCCATACCACTGAGGAATTTAAAATGAGACAATAGCTTTTCTGCTACCAACATAGGAAGCCAAAGCGCATCATAAAGTCTATTATCAACACGAAATTGAATCAACGCTCCTTTTTCTTTCGGATGAAAGTGTACATCTGAGGCCCCTACTTCCACCGCCTGCTTAATAATATCCTTTCCTTTTTCTTCAATGTTCAGCAAAAACACACCTTCCTTTCATATAAATTGACAGCAAAACCAGTCACGATTTTTAAATCGTAAAGAGAAGGATTCGCCAGGTAAATGGCAATTCCTTCTTAATAAAGAAATTTCTTTTTGACTAGCCCTCAATAATGATTTGGGGTTTATACTCAATATTCAATATCTAAATGACGCATCATTGAGAAAATCATGAACCTTTGTTTCAAATAATGCTTTTTCTTCAAGAAAAGGATAATGATTGCTTTGATCAAAAATAGCCAGTTGGGCATTTGGAATTCCATCTGCTATTTCTTCCGAAAATAATAAAGGACACTGGACGTCATGCTTCCCACATGCTATTAAAGTTGGGGCAGATATTATATTAAGTTGTTTCGTTACATCAAATTGGATGATTTCGCGGGCAAAAAAGTTCATCCGATTTGTTGCCATCTTTTTATTTATTCGTTTTGAAAAATAGTCTTGATATTTTTCTGGCAAATAAAGAGACAGCTTGGTTCTGTCTCTGGTGATCCTTTCCCGCTCATCATCACCAAGTCTCGAGTCTTTTAGTTTTTCTATGTAATGTTGCATGATGTGATAATTCTCATGCGCAGGGTTATATATACATGCTGACGACGAAGAACCATATTCTCTAGCTGCAGCTCCTACTATTATTATGGTTGTAAGCGAACGGGATGCATGAATTCCATATACACAACCAAGCATCCCTCCCGTAGAATGAGCAGCGAATGTCCACTGTTTAACTCCAAGAGCTGATCTAACACTTTCAAGATCAAATACAGTCTCCAACATAAAATACTCATAAGGTGCGTTTACAGAATCTGAATGACCCGCATCCTTTAAATTAACTAAGTAGACTTTATGACTAGTCGTAAACGTATCTGCAAAATAGTCTCCGCTTTCATTAAATTGAGAGTACAGGTGCGTCACACATAATGGAGGACCGTTCCCTTTGATAAAAACTTCAAAAGTCCCTCGCTTTGTATTAATAAGCGTTTGTTTCCACATATAGACCACTCCCTTTACTTAGGTTGCGTGAATCCCGTCATCCTATAATAACCGCTGTTCCATAAGCTATAATTTCTGATGCGCTTGACATTACAGCTGAAGACTGAAGGCGAAAACCGACAATCGCATTTGCTCCCTTTCCTTCAGCATCTTTGAGCATTCTTGCGATAGCTCTTTGCCGTGCTTCCGTCATCATTTCTGTATATTCTGTTATTTCTCCCCCTACTATTGTTCGAAGACTTGCTAGTATGTCTTTCCCTACGTGTTTGGATTGAACTGTGCTCCCACGAACATACCCAATAACTTCCTTGATCTCTTTCGTTGCTATCTCATCAGTAGTTACGATCATCATCACTTTTTTCTCCTCTCTCCATCGATCTTCGTTCTTTTATTAGTACAAGAATTAAAAATAAAAGTGAAAGAACATATGCCAACGCAACAATCGGCACCCAAACTTTCTGGATAAAGAACATTACTACAATAAGGAACTGAAATACAGAGGCGCTAATTATAAGGAATATCTTCATTATGCTCTTCCCTTTCATTCTTCAATTACTACTTAAAGAATACCTTATTAGGATCTACTTCACTTCGTTTTCTCTGAAAATTTCGCCTTTATTAGTGAACATTTTTATTTTTCACTAATTAATTAAAAAATCTTTAACAAACTACAAAAAAGCGATACGCAGAAGTTTTCCGCATATCGCTGTGACATGGATTATGATGCTATCTTATTCAAATAAGCAGTAGGACATTCCTAAAACATACATTACTTATTATTATTTAAAGTGCTAACTCAGAAAAAAGATACCATTACAATTCGCACCTTCAATGTAAGTATAAGTTACTGATTCTCTGATCATACTATCAGAGAAATACATGATTGGGCTATAGCCAAGCGGTAAGGCAACGGATTTTGATTCCGTCATGCGCTGGTTCGAATCCAGCTAGCCCAGCCAATTTCTTATGAAACCACCGCGAGTTTTTTCTTTCGCTGTTTTAAGTTCTGAAGTCCTGATTTGTTATAGCCCACAATCAGTTTTTTTCCATTTGTTACGATAGGTCTTCTAAGAAGTTTTGGTTCGTTATGCATAAGCTCTAACATCTCTGTTATGGTTAAATCGTCAATTTCAACATTTAGCTTTTTAAAGGAGCTACTCCTTCTAGCTAGAATCTCTTCAATTCCGTCAGTAGAAAGAGTGATAATTTCTTTTAGCTCTTCAATGGAAGGTGTGTCTTTAAATAAGTGACGCTCCTCAAAATTAACGCCATTTTCTTTTAACCAGGCTTTCGTTTTTCTACATGAGGTACAACTTGGATAAGTGTAAAACAATAATTTATCTTCCAATTTAAATCCTCCCCGTTACGTTTTCCGTTAATAACTAACATTACCCACATTATACAACACTTAAACAAATATTGTACAAGAAAAAGATTTGTATTTTTGTGAACGATTTGGGATAATAAATTGGAACCCTTTTCAAGGTTAAATAAGGAAAGTCATTATTTTGCCATGAGACTAGCATTTACTTTTCTACAGAACCTCATATATAATACGATATGTATGAGGAATGAACGAGCAAGGGAGGAACTTTTATGCCTAGAATGTACCGAGTTTTAGCTTTCTGGACCGGCATTTTCTCACTAATGGGCTTTGTTGGTGAGATGCCAGTATTGGGATTGCTGTTCCTTGGCCAGGCCGGCATGTTTTTAGCGTTAAGTTATTTAAACTTAACAGAACGTACTTATCTGTATATTTTTGGTGTATACTTAACTTTATTTATGGTCGGTTTTTCATACTGGTCAGTGTTCATGATGACGCCTGGATCAGGCGGACATTAATTCGAACGAAAAAAGACGATGCTCATGCATCGTCTTTTTTTCTTTGGCGCTTTTCTTGAATCATGACAAGAAACTGATTTGATTCTGCTAACCATCTAATTGCTCGATTTTGTTTTTGTTCATTAGAAAACGGTTTATCTGGATTGACTTGCTTAATAAAGCTTAATAGATCATGCTTCAAAAGAAACTGTCCCTGCGGCAAGCACTCAAGCCATTCTAGTCCATTTTCTATTCCAATCTTTTCAATTGCATCAATAGAAACATGGGTGGTTAAATCCATTTCCCCTGGATACTGAAGAACGTCTTCCATTAATTGGTGTTTCCTGTACCCGCGCAGACTCCCCCTTTTCCTTGCAGGATGTTGCCATTCCTCGTTCGTGTAGCCGTAGTCAATTGTATAAACTTTCCCCTCGGAAATCCATTCACCAGTCTTATAAAGCCAATCGCTCATGATCAAGGGTACTTCAAAGCGTTGATCTTCCGCAAGAACAACGTCATGATGATTTAACCATTTGATTAGCTTTGCATCTGTACAAGGTTTGTAGATCTCCCTAAAAGAACCACGATGATCTATTCCCACACACACTTCGTACAATTGATTTTGAAATTTCTCTACAACCCGAACAGGAAAAGCATCTAACAGTTCATTGGATAAAAGAATACCGTTTAATATAGGTACGTCATTCTTTATTTCAGAAAGTGAAGAATACATTCTCACGTTAAGCCCGTGCACCTTTTCTTTAATTAGACGACGATGGTATTGACTTGCTTCTATCACACAATAAGTTAGTTGATGAAAAAGTGCCTGGTCTTTTTGTTTCACTTCATCAAGAAAGGAGGCAATGAAGTTCCCATCACCAGACCCTGCATCAACAATGAAAGGTTCAAGATTATGCTTGTGAATATCGGCAATCAGAACCCGAGCCATAACTCTAGGAAAAATATCATGAACACTTGTAGATGTATAGAAATCACCGTTTCGACCTGTTTTAGGTTGATTTACCTGGTAATAGCCATACCGCTCATGATAAAGAGACAGCGTCATAAATTTCTCGAACGATATAGCGCCTCCAGGACTACGCTCGATCTCCTTCATGATTTCATCCCTTAAAGACGTCATTTATAAAGAAAATCCATTTAGAAACGGATTCTCTACCATCTCCACTTCTATTGTCGTAGACGGTCCATGACCAGAGGCTACAATCGTTTCTTCTGGTAATACTAGAAGGCGGTTATGTATACTGTTCAGCAGCTGCTTTTGATTTCCACCAGGAAGATCAGTTCTTCCTACGCTACCTGCAAAAAGGGCATCACCTGAAAAGACTAGATTAACGTCTTTAAAATAAAATGAGACGCTACCAGGTGAATGTCCTGGCGTTTCAAATACCTCAAATTGAAACGGTCCAATTGTCATTTCCCCTTCACTTTCAATTAAATGATCAGCCGGCTTACCTTCAATATTATCAACTACCGGAAACAGCTTAGAGCCATTTAAAGAAGCATCTGAAAGCCATTTTTCCTCATAAATATGTAAGTAAACTGGGATTTGATACGTTTCTCTTATCAGATCCACCGCTCCAATATGATCGAAATGAGCATGAGTTAAAAGAATAGCGATTGGTTTTAGTTCTAGCTTTTCCACTTTCCTTTTGATTCGACCACCTTCAGCTCCCGGATCAATGATAAGAGCCTCATTTTGCTCATTCCATAAGAATCCTGCGTTTGCTTGCACCGGCCCAACAGCCATTTGTTTCCATTCCATTGTCATCGCCTCCATTGAAAGATTATGTTTCTTATTCTACACTATACAAAAGGTTGTACCAAAGGAGATGTTTATGTTGAAAAACATGTATGGCGTAGAAATGAATCCCCCAAATAATAAACTACCTGGCTTCATAGCCCAGATAGTGAAAAAGACAGCCGAACTTGCAAAAGTGTTTGATCGAGATAAACAGCTCGTTATTCTAAATGATCGTGAAGAAGCTGTTGCTCTTCAGGAATACTACATTTCAAAAAATATATTTCAAGAGTTCTACTCACTTCTATACCTTTCTCCAAACACAGAAATAACTCCCTCTTTTTCAGATTATGGCTTTGTTTCTCAAAACAATGAGTATTTTCTTTATAAAAAGATGATCTCCTGCTTCACTATAAGGAACGGAGAGCAGTCGCAAATCGAAATGGCGATTCTTCAAATGGAAGAGCATTTGATTTGCAAAGAGGGTGAACTCTTTTTTGTTGATCATATGTCCATTGAACTAATGGAGGGTATTGCTCGAGCTTATAACATTGAACTTACATTTTTGGTTGAATAACACCTCGACAAACGAAAAGAAAACGGTTAAAATAAGAAAGGACTTATCGTACATACCACGCAAGTTAGAAAAATTTATGATTTAACCATGCAACAGCTATTTTACGGGTATACTGATAAAGAGTGCATGGATAGGGAGGTATTCCAAATGGGGTTAGCAATTATTTTTGCAATCGTTACGTTATTTTGCGTATGGGGCGTATTCCGTTCTCTTCGTGAAAAGAACTTTATGGGCCTTGCCTTTGCAGGATTAACAGTGCTTGTATTCGGCGCCTTTACTGTTGCCACAATGATCGATATACTTTTCGGATCTGGGGGCGGCGGAGGCCACTAAAAAAACAGCCATTTAGGCTGTTTTTTTATTTTGAAGAAAAATGAAAAGAATAAGCTTATGAACCTGTCACAGCATAGCAAAACAACCAGTAATCAACTAAATGATGACAGGCACTTATTCTAAGTGCCTGTTTACCGAATCAAGTTTATCATCCATCTTAACCTTTTTATCACGACGATCATCTATACGAAGGTTAGTAGCGACACGCTCTATCCCCGCTTGAAAAGGTGCCTCATGTATGGCATGGACCACCTCGAGAAGATCTGCTATTTCCCCTTCAATAAGAGTGCTCATTGGTGTTAACCTATAAGTAACTCGATCTGAATAAGATTCAAGAATTTTCTGTACCTCAGCTACATATTTGCTGACACTAGGAGTTTCTGTACCAATCGGAATAACCGTAACGTCTACAATTGCCATTATTTATTTCCTCCTTTGACTTCTAATAACTGCATCTTTCGATTATAGAAAAAGCGATATGTAACTAACGATATAATCATCGCACATATGGAAACGGATGAGAAGATGCTTATCGATATTACAATTTGATATCGTATAGCTTCAATGGGCGAAGCGCCACCTAGAATAAGTCCTGTCATCATACCGGGCAATTGTACAAGACCAATCGTTTTTAATCCATCTACGTTAGGGATCATAGCCGCACGAATTGTTTTCCTTATGATCATTTGAGAAGCTTGTGACGAATTTGCCCCAAGTGACAACGCTGCAAGAATTTTCCCTTTGCTATCATGAAACTCATTTTTCATTCTCTCAAATGCTAGACCTGTTGCAACCATACTATTACCAATAATCATTCCACTCATTGGAATGACTTGTTCTGATTTAAATGGAATGATATCAAAAATAATCCATAGTGAGAGAACAAACACTTCAATCAATATGAGAGAACAAAGAGATAGCAGAAAGGCATAGGGTATACCCTTTCCTCTTTTGGCAGCTTGTAGAGAAGCAATGACCAGCATAACCGCTACCCAAAGTCCTATTCCCTGCCAATCAGGCATTGAAAACAAAAAAGTAAGAATGTATCCTATAAAAAATAATTGAACTACCCCACGTAAGGAGGACCAAATCGCGGATTTGCCAATTCCTAGTGAAAATAAATAAGAAAGGGACACGGGGATCATGACAAAGAGAATCATCGTTAATAAAGATAGATTTGATATTTCAGTCATTGGTTATCCTTCCAAAAAGTGCTTTAAAGCATCTGATTTAGGCGATTGAAACAATATTTTCGTTTCTCCTTGTTCTTCAATCTTTCCTTCATTCATAAAGAGAGTATATGAACCAAGCCTCTTCGCCTGTTTTAGATCATGTGTAATCATTAGAATCGTTTTCCCTTCTTCATTTACAAGTGTATGTAACAATTCTTCCATCCAATCAACTGTACGCATATCAAGCGCACTAGTCACCTCGTCTAATAACAACACCTCAGGATTATTAGCAAGCGTTCTCGCAAATGCCACTCTTTGCTCTTCACCACCAGATAAATTTTCCACATCTTTTGTTAAAAAATCGCGAGGTAATTGAACTTTCTCTAATAGTTGAATGCCCATTTTTTCATTCCATTTCTTTTCTAGAAGCGGTCCAAACTTTAAATTATCTTCAATTGTTCCATTAAATAGGTGAGCCTGTTGAAAGACCATCCCAATATTTCGACGTAGCTTATTGATTGGAAATTCATCTAGCTTCTTTCCTTTAAAGAGAATTTCACCTCTATCAGGATCCTCTAATCGGTTCAGCAACATCAATAAGCTACTTTTTCCAGCGCCTGAAGGGCCGATGATCGTTGTTAATGATCCTTCTAGCATATCAAAATGAATATCTGACACACGTTCATTATTCACATTTTTCACTTCAATTATTTTATTCATGAGACGACCTTTCCTTACTGTAAATTAACACCATTATTCTATCATGCATTGATGACCTATGATACGAAAGTGCCTTTCGTGTATAGCTTATGTATTTTCGACCTTCTCATCCTAAAAGACAACCCCAAATAAAAAACTCTGCGCAGTGCAGAGCTATTGTTTCATTCCACTTATTAGCTTTTGCCTATGCGCAGAGTGGTTCGTAGGTCCAATTCCATTACCTATAGAAAAAGAATTTGCAATGGCTGCTGTAATAAATTCTTTTGCAGTTGAGACCGCCTCTTGTATTGTTCGTCCTTTCGCAAGCTCTGCAGCGATGCAAGCAGAGAAGGTACATCCCGTTCCATGAGTATGTTTTGTATCAATTCGTTTAGACTCATAGTGATAAAAACGTTGGTTCGCATACAAAACATCTATAGAAGTTTCTCCATCCATATGTCCGCCTTTAACAAGGACAGCCTTTGCACCAAAGTCCTGTAGTGCCGCTGCAGCTTCTTCCATTTCTCGAACTGAAGTAATTGAGTCGCCACCTAATAACTCCGAAGCTTCAGGAATATTTGGTGTAATAATAGTACCAAGAGGAATGAGTTCTTCCTTCATGGCACGAATCGCCTCTTTTTGAAGGAGTGATGCTCCTCCCTTTGCAATCATAACAGGATCAATCACAAGGTTTGGCACCTGGTATTCTCTTATCTTCTTAGCAACGCCCAAAATAATATCACTAGAGAAAAGCATACCAGTTTTCACAGCATCTGTTCCAATATCCGATAGCACAGCATCTAACTGAGATTGAACCGCTTCTATAGATTGGGGATAAACATTGTGAACCCCTAGAGTATTTTGCGCTGTAAGTGCCGTTATGGCACTCATCCCAAACACCTCACGCTCTTGAAATGTTTTTAAATCGGCCTGAATACCAGCTCCTCCCCCACTATCAGATCCAGCTATCGTAAGTGCTTTACGCATAAAACTCACTCCTTCATTATATAACCTGGAAACGATCAGGTCGAAATTGACCGATCCCTATTTCACTAACACTTCCATCGATTTCATCAGCTACAATCTTTGCTGTAACAGGACTAAGTAAGATTCCGTTCCGATAATGACCAGTGGCTAAAATAACCTTAGGTTTATGATCTAGCTTTCCGATAATAGGAAAGCCATCTTGAGTAGCAGGTCTTAACCCCGCCCACTTATGAAATGGATTTTTCTGCTGTAAGGCAGGCATCACTTGCTTACTCCATTTCTCAAGTCTTCCTACACCATGTTCCGTAACAGCTGTATCAAAACCAGCGATGTCCTCCGAAGCACCAGCAACAACTGATCCATTTGCTTTCGCTACAAGATAGCCTTGACTTGTAAAAATAATGTGATTGAGAGATGGGGCTTCATATGCGCAAATTTGTCCTCGTATTGGATAAATTGGCAACGTCAAACCAAGTGCTTCCTCCCAGTACATAGACCATGCTCCTGCAGCAAGAACAACTCGATCGCTTTCGATCCGTTGACCTTTTACCACAACGTTATTCTCTTCAAACGTCGCCTCTCCCGCATTCTCTATCACCCGAACACCTAACTTGCGACAAGCATCTAAAAGTGCTGAGACGTAGCCAGGAGCATAAATATGTGACTCTTCTGGACACCATAATGCTGCAACAACATCTTGAGAAAGGCCTGGCTCTTTCTCTCTTACTTCGTCAGCATTTAATATTGTAGATTCGACGTTAAACTTACGTTGCCAGGCCTGCTTTGTCTCAAGAGACAGCCGATCAGCCTCATGATAGATACAATAAAGACTGCCGCTCTCGCTATATTCAAAATCAACATCTGAATTCTGTTTGATTTCTTCCTGCCATTTCGGGAAAAGCTTTAAACTATTTTGGCAAAGCCTGAAAAAATCATCTGGATCTTCTTCAATTTCCGAATAAGGCGCAAGCATGCCTGCAGCTGCACCTGAAGCTTGCCCCCCACACTTATGAGCTTCTACTACAGTCGTTTCATGTCCCCTCGTACGGCATTCATAGGCAATGGAGAGACCAATCACTCCGCCTCCTACAATCGTAATGTTAGCCATGATCGCCCTCCTTCTATTAATTTCGTACTGGACTACTTGCAGTGGCGTACTTCTTTTTAGGAATTCTTCCTGCAACGTAAGACAATCTTCCTGCTCTAATAGCCAACTTAACTGACTCAGCCATCATGACAGGGTTTCTCGCTTTCGCTATGGCTGTATTAAGGAGGACTCCATCTGCCCCAAGCTCCATCGCTTGTGTTACATCAGATGCATGTCCAAGACCCGCATCGACTATGACTGGTACCTTCAGTTGTTCTGTAATTAGTTCAATATTGTATGGATTTAAGATGCCGAGACCAGTTCCAATAGGAGATCCACCTGGCATGACAGCCGCTGCACCTGCTTCTTGTAGTCGATAGCAAAGTGCTGGATCATCAGAAGTATACGGTAAAACAACAAAACCTTCTTTAGCAAGAACCTCTGTAGCTTTCAAAGTTTCCACCGGATCAGGGATTAGCATTTTTTCATCACGACTAACTTCGATTTTTATCCAATCACTTAAGCCAGATGCTTTTGCTAAACGAGCGATGCGAATGGCTTCTTCAGCAGTCGTAGCTCCGGAAGTATTGGGCAAATAGTGAAATGATTGATTCTCGATGTGCTGTAAAATCGCATCTTCATTTGGTGCAGTAAGATTCACTCTTCGAATAGCAAATGTGAGAACTTCTGCTTCAGAAGCTTCAATTGCTTTATTTTGAACATATGGATTTGGATATCTTCCCGTGCCAAGAAACAATCGTGAAGAAAGTTCTTTACCGGCTATTGTTAATTTATCATTCATTCGGTCAACCCCCTCCTACAAAGTGGACAAGTTCGATTTTCATTCCTTCTTTTACTTCTGTATCGATCCATTCCGAGCGATCAATAATTGTTCCATTAACTTCAGTGACAACCAACCCTTCTTGCAAGCCAAAATGAGTAACAACTTCTTTCAATGTTGCCACTTCTAAATCATGCTGCTCTCCATTAACTAGTAATGTCACTTGGGAATCACCTCTTTTTGAATGGATTGAATAAATGCTTCGCACGTGCCTTTAATATCGGCACTACCAACTACTTCACTAATGACACATACTCTAGAAGCACCTGAATGGAGGACGTCCGAAACATTATGCAATTTGATGCCGCCGATGGCTACAAACGGAATAGATATTTCTGCTGCAACTTCTTTGAGATAGTCAGTTGTTACTGGATCAACAACATCGCTTTTGCTATTTGTAGGAAAGACTGGCCCAGCCCCAATGTAATCAGCACCACGCTGCTCTGCTTCTCGCGCTTCTTCGATTCGATGTGTGGAGATACCTATGATCTTATTAGGTCCAACAATCTTCCTTGCTACCTCTAAAGGTAAATCATCCTGACCGAGATGAATGCCATCAGCATCAACGGCTAGCGCAATATCAATGTGATCATTCACAATAAAGGGAACTTCATATTTTTGTGTTAGCTCCTTTAATCTCAAAGCTTTTTCTAGTACAACCTTTTTAGAATTCGTCTTATCACGCAATTGAATAATATCAGCACCACCTTGTATCGCTTGCTCCATTACCTCAACTAGGTCTCGATCAGGGTGGAATTCTTCCCCTGTAATGACGTATAATTTAAAATCCTTCATTATTTACCTCCTCTAATACTTTTAACCTTAAGCCTATGTTAACGAGCTTTGTTGATTTTCGGCTCAATTACGCTCTGTGATAACCAATCGCTTCGAGCTAAAAATCGAGAATCAAGAGTATAAGCTACCACCGTAAACGCTTAAAAACGATTAACATAAAACACACTAAAAAACCCCATTCCGCGTAAGGAATGGGGGTAGTAATACGTAATCAATACTGCTACCGACTTCCCTACGCTGGTATCAACCAGATCAGGTTCAAGGGTAAAAGAAATGACGGTTTCTTTTTCTCAGCCTTCCCTTACATGAAGGCACCCCTAGTCTTTGGAATTATGAAATTAAGTTTATTATGACAAAGAAGTGATTAAAAAACAAGCCACTAACCTACATATACAGAGAAGAAAGGAAAATCCCTAACGTATCTTGGTAAATAGTGTTGAAATCAGAAGTAGGCAAAGGACTTTCCCCTTTTCCAATTTCTACGGTAAAACCCGGTCTTCTAAAGTCTTGAATAAACCAATCCTTGTATCCAGCGAAACTATCAACATAGCGAACTGCTCGATAACCGCTCAGTCGCGAAAATTCTCTCACCAAGATTTCTGACTCAGGAGGTTCAAGTCCTTCGAAACCCCAAAAGATCACTTCACCTTGAGAATGAAATGCTAGCGCACGATCAAATTTCTTTCTTCTCGTCAGGTCTGCGATCGCTATTGCTTCTGGCTCTGTAAGCGGTGCTTTTCCCGGGTAATTTCTTGGAGAAGGTTTTGTTGGTTTTCGTTCAGCTTCTATTTCCCATTTAGCAGGATACTGATTGTTTAAATCAACTCCCCTAATGTTCGCCTTCCATCTGTTAAATTGTTCACTTCCATTATTAATTTGATCCGCCAATGAGCGGTAAGGTTCTTCTTCAGGTAATCCATTAATGACAAGATCCACTCCATCTGGGTTTACCATGGGTACAAGAGAGAGAGAAGTCGTTTCATATAGAGATGGGAGGTAAACACCGCTCAATCTCTGACTATTCGTCAATTCACGAGAATAATCATCTACAAATTTCATAATGAGAGTTGAGGTTAACCATTCATTAGCATGAAATGCTCCATTCATATGAACTTTTTTCTTTCCTGTTCCCACTACTAGTTCTGGGATTGGCTTTTCCATGACAGATTCGCCAATGATGGATCGTTTAATAAATGGATAAACAGCAAGTATTTTTCGAATATCATTAACAAGGGTTTGATAATCGTAATTTTGATTTGGGTTAATGAGTGACCACGTTACACGAATCGGTATATTCACTTTTTCTCCTGGTTGTAACGAAAAAGGATTCGAATCGTTTAGCAAAAGAACACCATCTAGGGGTGTTCCGTACCATCCTGCTATTTTCCATAATGTATCTCCTGGCTTAATGGTATAACTTTTCGTGACAAACCCAGGGATCTGAATTTGTTCTCCGACTATAAGTTGATCAGGATTCTCAAGATTATTACTATCTAATATTAATCGAAGTGGAATTTGAAACACTCGGCTATATTTCCAAAGGCTATCCCCACTCTTCACCCTAATTTTCATGTCATACCCTCCCACATTTCATATCCTTCTTACAATGATATGAAATAATGAGTGATGCATATGCTACATAATTAGGACATATTAGCCTTATTGCTCGCCTCAGAAAAAATTCATTACAATACAATAACCCCACCTAACATCCAAGGTGGGGTTTGCATCTTTCATGCTATTTTTCTATTTCTGTATCCTCTTGTTGCTCATCATGCTTGCCTAAGAAACGTAGAAGGTCTCCATAAACGATTTTATCTGAGTAGGCAAGATCAGTTTTTGCCTTCTCCATGTATGGTTCACAGGCTGATTTATCCGTTTCTTCTCCTGTTTCTTTGTCATAACAGACATTTTTAGTGTATAGATTATTTTCAGTAATGAAGCTTCCATCGCGAAGGATAGTGAAATTATCCTGTTCTTTTGCAAAAAGATCGTTACCAAATTTAATCATATCCTTCGTATCAATACCAAGCAGGTGCATGATCGTCGGCTTCAAATCAATTTGACCACCGACCTGGTCCATCACTTCCCCTTCTTGGCCAGGAATATGAACAACGAGTGGAACTTTTTGAAGCTCCGTGGATTCAAATGGTGTGATTTCTTTGCCTAAGAATTCTCCCATAGCTTTGTTATGGTTCTCAGAAATTCCATAGTGATCACCGTACATGACGAAGATGGAATCTTCATAAAGTCCTTCTTCTTTCATGCGCTCAAAGAATTTCTTTAGAGCTTCATCCTGATATCGAACTGTAGTGAAAAATCTGTTAACAGTTCCATCATCTGAAGTCCACTCTGGAATATATTCATCCTCTGATTCAAGTGTAAAAGGAAAGTGGTTCGTTAATGTAATGTATTTAGCATAGTAAGGTTCCGGTAGCGTTTCTAAATATTTAATGGATTGATCAAAGAAATATTCATCTTTCAATCCCCATCCGATTGAATTATCAGGCGTTACTGTAAAATCGTTAATGTCATAGAACTTATCGTATTTAAGGGAGTCATACATAACGTCACGGTTCCAGAAGCTTTTGTTATTCGCGTGGAAGACAGCATTATAGTATCCATCCTCACTTAATATTTCTGGAGATGCATTGTATTCGTTACCTGAATGGGTAAAGAATACAGCTCCACTTGGGAGTCCATATAATGAATTCTCAAGAATAAATTCGGAGTCAGAAGTTTTACCCTGAGCTGTTTGATGATAGAAATTCGGGAAATAATAACTTTCATCTATAAGATCATTTAAGAAAGGCGTAATTTCTTCTCCATCCACTTCTTCATTCACTACAAAACTCTGTGTGGATTCTAACGATACAAGGATGATGTTTTTCCCTTCTGCTTTACCAAACATTTCAGGATCTGGCTCAACGTGGTTAGCTTTTACATAGTTTTCGATATCTACAATCTCACTGCCATCTGCAAATGCTCGCTGTGCTTTTGCTTTGGACTGAAGAACAGCGTCATAAACGTGGTAGTTATAAGTACCAATATATTTTATGAGCATTTCACGATCAAACGTACGAGTTAAAAGC
This sequence comes from Anaerobacillus sp. 63XJN7_5_ISO-PGPR-S23-430, assembly GCF_056173695.1. Taxonomy (NCBI): domain Bacteria; kingdom Bacillati; phylum Bacillota; class Bacilli; order Caryophanales; family Bacillaceae; genus Anaerobacillus; species Anaerobacillus sp. 63XJN7_5_ISO-PGPR-S23-430. Next base: position 2,710,656 of record NZ_CM149686.1, read on the forward strand.
TGCGGGCGTTCTGTTTCTGCAAGCCCAACATTAACAGCAAAAAGAGCTATAGCGCTAGCAAATACAATAGCAATTTCTTTCTTCTTAACCGTGTACGCCTTCGTTTTTCTTACGAAAAGGAAAACTGCCAGAATAATGATATCTACAAAGAGCAAGAAATCAAAACCGCTTACAAGTTCAGCAATACTATTACCGAGCTCTCCCATATTATTCGTTTGAAACAACAATGGTATTGTTATAAAATCAGTAAATTCACGGTAGTATACGACGTTTGCAAATAGAATAAATGAGCCAATAAAATTAATGACCAGTAGTACTCTGTTGCGATACTTTGGTGAGGCAAATAGGGCAAAACCGAGGAATAGCAATACAGAACTAAGTGGGTTTAGCAGTAATATAAACCCTTCCATTTTATTTTCAGGTTCAATGTTGAAAGCAAATTCGTACACCAAATACGTTTTTAACCACAGCATAAAGGCTACGATTAGGAAAAAAGAATACTTATTTTGTAGCTTTTTCATGTTTTCTTAGTACCTCCTTAGTTGAATATAAGGAAAAGCTACCATTACTTTCTACGACCATACATAATCGCTATGATAGTATGTTTTCGAAATTTAATCAACTAACTTTTGTCCTTATTTTAGTATTTCTTTCACAATTATTTTGATTCTGAGCTTCCTGTCTGTTAGTAATAACGAATGAAATGGACAAAAAGTTTCATTTGGGCAATTTTTTTACAAAAAAAAAGAAAAGATCGAACTTAACTGATCTTTTCTTCCCTTGTTATAGCAGGCTGAAACATGAAAAACCAGGACTATTTCATCAATTTCGTTTTTACGAGCCACGCTCCTCCTATTACGCCAGCATCATTGCCGAGTGTGGCAATTGCAAAATCCGTACCTTCTCTAACTCTTGGCAATGCATATTTTTCAAATTGTTTTTTTAAGGGGGTTAGAAGCGCTTCGCCTGCTTTTGATACGCCCCCACCTATTACAATTTTAGAAGGATTCAAAGAATTAGCCAGGTTCGCAATCGCAAGTCCTAGATGGAAAGATACATTATTCACTACTTCAACAGCATATGGATCCTCGGCTTCAGCGCCTTCAAAAATATCACGAGAAGTAATTTCATTCTTTTCTTGATAAATATGATATAGGACACTGTCCTGATGTGACATAAGTTTTTCCATCGCAATACGAACAACACCAGTCGCTGATGCTACTGTTTCAAGGCAGCCTGTTTTGCCACAATTGCATTGCGCTCCACCATCAGGGATGGATGTAATATGACCTATTTCCCCCGCCATGCCATTCGTTCCATGAATGATTGTTCCATTCGTAATAATGCCTCCGCCTACTCCAGTCCCAAGCGTGACGCATAGCAAATCACGTGCTCCATCACCTGCGCCACGCCACATTTCACCAAGAGCAGCAATGTTCGCATCGTTATCAATAATAACTGGTAACCCTGTTTCAACTTCAAGCTTGTCTTTTAAAGGAAAGTCTCGCCATCCAATGTTTACTGCGTGGTAAATAAATCCTGAATCCATTTCAATGAAACCTGGAGCTCCCATACCGATACCAGAAAACTTCTTTCTGCTAACGTTCATTTCTTCCATCTTATCATCAATAGCACGAGCTATATGAGTTGTGATATGACGACCAGCTTCCGATTTATCAGTAGGAATTTCCCATTTACTAATAATTTCACCATAAAAATCTAGGAATGAAAGCTTGATGGTTGTTCCACCTAAATCAACACCAATGAGCCATTTTTCTTCTTTCATCTTAATCCACCTTTCGCAAGTAACACTTTATTTCAGAGGAAAACCTTTCTTTTCAAGAAATTTCTTCATATACGTTCGAACAGGGGTCGCTAATTTATGTGCCATCATAGAAGTCCATCCTGCTGATCGTTGACCTCCCGTTCGATTCGTGTAATAACCTGAAATAACTTCATCATATTCGTTTAATCCTTTTTTAAATGCATTTGCATCCTGCTCATATTCATCAATATGATAGATGTTATTTAGAGGTAATCGTGGTTTTACATCTGGATCCTGATCGGGATATCCAACACAAAGACCAAATAAAGGAATAACAAATCGAGGAAGATTCAATACTTCACTCACTTTTTCAAGGTCGTTCCGAATGCCACCAATATAGCAAATACCTAGTCCCATTGACTCTGCTGCTATGCTGGCGTTTTGTGCAGCAAGCGCTGCATCTATTAATCCTACCATGAACTTTTCAGTTGTTTGCGTCGTTTCCGTTACATCTGTCCCATGCATTTCAGCTGTTGCATGGTGACGATTGAAATCTGCACAAAAAACAAAGAAGTGACCATTTTTTTCAACATAACTTTGCCCACCAGCTAATTCAGCAAGCTGCTTTTTCTTTTCTTTGTCTTCCACACCAATGATCGAATATGCTTGTATGTAGCTTGAAGTTGAAGCGGATTGCGCTGCTTTTACTAACGTATGAATTTGCTCTTCCGTTAATGGCTTATCTTTAAATGCTCTAATTGAGCGGTGAGCAAGCATCGTTTCAATTGTCTGATTCATGTTTTGTCCATCTCCTTGCTAATTTCATTTCTTATGATCATTCTGGCGACGAGGTAATCCTCTTTCTCGAGAATTTTCATATCGTATAACTCTTGGATCTCACCTTCCATTAGTTCAAGATCTCCAAGTCGAGTTCCAGTATAAACAATCATGCCATATTGCTTTAAAAGCTGCTGTATATCATAAAATGTTTTCATTTTCTTCACCATTGTTCATTATAGCAATCCCTAGCGCCAAAAAAAATAATTACGCACAAAAAGACCACATTCCCGTTTAAGAAATGTGGTCTCTGCTTTACATTTGTAAATAAGCCATTGCTAATAGTCTATATTAACGATCTGGATCTTTAGGATGTAATACCGTAGGCCTGCGATTTTTAAGTGGCATAGGTGATCTGAAAATAACATCTCGAAATGCTCGATAAGAAAACGGGATAAACGGCCATAGATAAGGAATATGAAACGATTTTGTACGAATTAAAAGCATTATCCAGAGTGTAAATCCTCCAACAAATCCAACTACGCCAAAAGCTGCGGTCAAAACGAGCAGTAAGAGACGAAAAAGTCGATTGGCAAGACTTAATTCATAGGATGGTGTTGCGAATGTCCCCATTGCTGCAAGGGCCAAATATAAAATGACCTCATTAATAAACAGTCCTACCTCTACTGCTACTTGTCCAATCAAGATGGCTGATACAAGACCAAGCGCAGTCGCAAGGGAGGTTGGAGTATGAATGGTTGCCATCCTGAGTATATCAATCCCTATTTCTATAAGAAAAAATTGAACGAACAGAGGCAATGTTCCGTTTTGATCTACCCCAATAAACTGCATATTTGAACCGAGTAACCGTGGGTTTGTAGCAAATAAATACCATAGCGGCAAAATGAAAATTCCGATCCAAACGGCTATAAAACGAACAAGTCTCAAATATCCGCCAACAAGCGGCTTTTGCCTGTACTCTTCAGCATGTTGCAGATGATGCCAGAAAGTAGTAGGTGTAATAAGCACACTGGGCGATCCATCTACAAAGATCAATACATGACCTTCATAAAGGTGAATAGCTGCTGTATCGGGACGCTCTGTGTACCTCACAAGAGGATAAGGATTTAAATGTCTTCCACAAATAAATTCTTCAATTGTCTTTTCGCCCATCGGTAAGCCATCTGTATCAATGTTACTAACAGAATCCTTAATTCTATTTACGATTTCAGGATCAGCAATATCTTCAATATAACTAATACAAATGTCTGTTTTGGACCTTCTACCTACTTGCATATATTCCATTCTTAACGTTTTATCTCTCACTCTTCTTCTCGTTAGTGATGTATTGAATACGATCGTTTCTACAAAGCCATCTCTCGCGCCCCTTGTTACACGCTCCAAATCTGGTTCCTGTGGTCCTCTGACCGGGTACGTTCTTGCATCGATCATAATAACTTCGCTCATACCTTCTACAACAAGGGCAGTTGGACCAGCAAGCACTAAATCCATTACAACATCAAGATCTTTTTGTCGATCAATTTCAACGTATGGGATATGTACTTTCATGAGCTTCTCAAGTGGATCAGGATCAAGTTGGGAAGGTTCAAGTCTTGATAGTAACTTCATAAGATAGTGAAGAATATCATCTTTGACAAAGCCATCGATTAAAAACATCGCCATTTTTCTACCTGCGTAATCAAGATCTAGCTGAATAACATCAAAACTTTTACCAACACCTAATTCTTTATGAAGGAAATCGATATTTTCCTCAAATGAACGACTAACGGGATGAATGATCTTTTTTTGAGACATAGTTCCCCCTCCTCCCTTCCATCATTCACCATTCTTACATTTTGCATACCTCATTGGAAAATTGGGCATAGAAAAACCAGCCTTTTAAGAAAGGCTGGTTATCTCATTCAATCGATCATTTCCGATAAGAGGTACTGATAAATTAAATGTGCTGTATGAAGCATTGAATCCTGATGTGTTCGCTCATATGCGTGGGAAGCATCAATACCAGGACCAATAAGCGCATGACGAACATCCACTCCTGCCCGAATGGCAGCTGATGCATCTGACCCATAATAAGGATAAATGTCGAGTTTATACTCAATCTTATTTTCCTCTGCAAGCTTCACAAGATGTTTACGTAAGCGATAATGATATGGACCGCTTGAATCTTTGGCACAGATCGAAACCGTATATTCATCAGAAGTTTGTCCATCTCCGAGTGCTCCCATATCCACAGCTATGTATTCGATGGTTTGATCAGGGATATTGGAATTACCACCATAACCAATTTCTTCATTATTCGAAATTAGAAAATGCGTCGTATGTGGAAGCCTGATGTTGTTTTCTTTTAGTTTCTTAATGTTTGCAAGAAGAAGAGCTACACTAGCTTTATCATCCAAATGGCGTGATTTGATAAATCCAGAATCGGTAATTTGGACACGAGGGTCAAAAGAAATAAAGTCACCAACACTCACTCCTAAATTCATGACATCTTCAGGATTAAAGACCCGCTCATCAAGACGCACTTCCATGTTCTGTTCGTCTCGTTTGACCTCCCCATTGTTTTTATAAACATGAACAGAGGTTTGGTGTAAAAGAATCGTTCCAGTAAAACGCTTGCCATCTCCGGTGATAATCTCACAGTACTCACCTTCAATTGCATTAAATCGAAAACCACCAATTAAAGATAAGCGCAGGCGACCATCACTCTTAATTTCTTTCACCATCGCTCCCAATGTATCAACATGAGCTGTTAACATCCGTTGACGCGACGAATCTGCCCCTTCAATAGTAGCAATGAGTCCACCCTTATTATTTCGTTTTGTCTCTACTCCAAGCTCTTGCATTCTCCCCTCAACCCAACTAATGACTTCATCAGTGTAACCAGATGGGCTTGGAATACTAACTAATTCTTTCGTAGTTTGTAGAAGTTCTTCTGCATGAAATAAATCACTCATTGATTTCATCCTCTCAAATTGAATTAATTGGAAAAGCAAACGAATCCTTCTTCATATTTCAGTTAACTATCACATACATATGATGACAAGCTTACTCATTTGGAGGTATCGGGATGATCAAAAGAATTCACTACGTTATCATGCTAGGTATGATTGGTTTTTTTGCGCTCATCCTTGTTAACACTAGTAGTAATCCTGTTAGGGAATCATTTACGTATTTCCCACCTGATCCAGACGTCGCATTTGATTCAGCAAGCACATCTCTTTCTATTCTAACGCAGGACGATGAAGATGAATACACATTGGATTGGAAGACAGAATCAAGTCTTTCTGAAGTGGCTTACCTTCGTCAAGATTTATCGTTTCTCTATGAAGAAGGTCGCCTGATTGATTCCATGTCAATTTGGAAAGAAAATACGGCTACACTTCGTCAAAAAAAAGAATCTACAAGTGAAGATAGTGGACATTATGAAGCGATTACCTACCATTATGGAGAAATCCATTACCCTAATGATGTAATTAAAAGTGCCCAGCAATTGAGTTATGACCAACTTTACGTCATTGACTCTCCGATGACACCACTTGAATCTTTTAAAAAGGCTTCAAGTGAAGAAGAAAAAGAGTGGCAATACATTCTCGATCATGCCATGGATCAACAAGCCCAGTTGGTTTTCAAAGCTATGGTAACAGAATATAATCTTCATCCTGAAGACTATTATATTTTCCCGCTAACCTCGTTAGATCAATATCAACAGCGAACGCTCCCAGGACTATCTCAGAAACAGACTGCTGATACGATCGGAGGTATTTGGGAAGGTCTATACAAAAACTATTTCCTTGGCATAATTCCTCCGAATGGCCCGACAGAATCACCTATTGGCAGTACAATTCCAATCATATTGCTTCATAAACATTCACCATATTTACTCATCCTATTCCAAACGAAAAGTGGAAAGAACATTGAGCTTATTCAATACCTTAACGAGCCTATATTAGAGCCACAAGATACAGAAGAATAAAGAAAGGATTAATTGATTAATACTTTCTTCAGTTTTTCATAAGTCAATATTTCTGGAATATCTTTGCGAATTGCGTGGTCAACAGCTTCATTCCTGGAATTAAAATATATTGCATCAAAGCCTGCTTCTATAGCAGGCTTAATGTCATGATCCCACGTATCCCCTATGTAAAGATACTGCCCCGTACTTCCAAGAACATATTGAAATATGTCAACGTCTGGCTTTTCAATCCCTACAGTTTCTGAAATGTAAATATTCTCATGAGGGATCCATTGAAGCAGTTGAAGAGCTTTAATTTTTGCTAGCTGTGTTTCCTGCCCACCATTTGTAATAATGCCCAGCTCTATTCCACTATCCCTCAAATTAGATAGAATAGAGGAAACCCCGTCATATAATTCAGCGAAGGAGGCAACTTTAGATTGATATTCTCTTTGGAACTCTAACGCTTCCTCCTCAGAGCAAGTTAAGTTAAAATAGTCATTCGTTTTACAAAATCGCTTCACCTGGTACCGCTCTCTTGACCATCTACCTTCTTCATAGGCATTCCAATATTGATCGCAATTAGATTTGAATACATTAAACCACTGCTCAACTGAAACAGATTTACTTTTATTTAGCAACATTTTTTCTGCACAATGCAAAATGGTTTTTTTAAAGGCCTTTTCATGATCATAAAGAGTGTTATCTAAATCAAAGTAGATGTGTGTCCACTTCATCTAAAGCTCCCCCAGTCTCCGGTTAATCAAACTATTCCTTATTGTCTTCCCCCTATTCTAACCTTTTCAATTTTTAGAAGAAAGCTTTGTTAGCTTATATTGTTGATTCTCGACTTTTGCCTCATTCGAGTGGTCATCACAGAGCATAAATGAGCCAAAATCAACTGCGTGCATTAACATACCCTAGAACAAAGAAAAACCTCCACCGGTGAGGTAGAGGTTAAGATAGAAAAGAGCTAAAAAGTTTGTTACGTAAACCTGGAAATTTCAACGAATTTCCGACGACAAAGCGCCTTATCACCGCGACGCCTAGCAGCCCATTTAATAATCGGTATCGGTATTCATACAACACGACTACTAAAGATAATAGAACAAGAACCTTCGTTATTTTCATCATTCTCCTCCTGAAACTGTACTATATCTCTACTGTTTGCAGGTAATGACGTTTTTATCCATGATTCACAGAGGGGTCTTCACCTAATTTCTTATTATTCCAATAGCCCAAAATCACAGTAAATAATGGTGATAGCCATAGAAAGACTGCAAACGGAAGATAGCTTAACACCGATACCCCTAACGTTTCTGCAAAAAAGGCTCCCGATACTCCCCATGGAATTAACGGATTAATGAGCGTCCCAGCGTCTTCTAATGTACGGGAAAGATATTTCCGATCCACGCCTGCTTTATCATAAAACGGCTCAAACGTTTGACCAGGAAGAAGAATTGACAAATACTGCTCACCTGTTAACAAATTCACTCCAATTGCAGATGTGGCTGTGGCAGAAATTAAATGACCTCGCTTATTTAGAAGCTTTGTTAACCCGCTCATGAGGGATTGAATGATTCCCATCACTTGCAGAACGCCACCAAGTGCTAATGCTAAAATAATCAGTGAGACGCTCCACATCATTGATTGAAGGCCACCTCTATTTACGATTCCATTTACAAGATCACTTGATGTATCACTCACAAAACCATTTTGCATCGTTCCAAGAATTGAACCAGCTGAATACACGCCTTGTGTTAACATTGATACGATAATTCCCGCAAGAAGCCCGGCAAACAAAGTGACTAGGACAGGCACTCTTCTTACAGCAAGAACGAGCACGATAACAGGAGGAATTAACGTCCAGAGTGATATATTAAACTCACTTTGCAAAACCGACATAGCTTTGTTCAAATCCTCCGGGTTAACGGAAGTAGATAAATTTTTACTCATCATAAAAAAGAAGATTACTGCTACGACAATGGCTGGAATGGTAGTCTGTGTCATATGTCGAATATGAGTGAACAGATCTACTTTTGCAACAGCAGGAGCAAAGTTGGTCGTATCAGAGAGGGGAGACATTTTGTCTCCGAAGCATGCACCTGAAATAACAGCTCCAGCGGCCAAAGCCGGGTTAACACCCATTGCTGCTCCTATTCCCATCATCGCTACGCCAATGGTACCGATTGTAGTAAATGAACTGCCTGTAAAGCTTGAAACGATAATGGTCACGATCAATGCACTGATGAGAAACCACTCAGGCTGGATGAACTGAAGCCCTCCATATAACAATGTTGGCACCGTACCACTCTGCATCCATACGGCGATCATCATTCCTACTACAAAAAGAATGAGAACTGGCTTTAAGCCCGTAGTTATACTCTGCAGTAAAGCCTTCTCTATTTCTTCCCACTTCATACCAAGAATTAATCCCAAAATCCCCATTCCTACTACGCCAGCAAGAAGAGGAATATGCGGTTCTACCTTTAAGCCAATAATACTAAACAACATCCAGCTCATTAATAGCGCAATCACAACAAGCGCTATTGGAAATGATATTTTTTTCATTTTCTTTCTCTCCCTTGATCTATGTTCTCTCACCGATTAGTTTTGCTCTATCTGTATTTTTCCATTAAAAAAAGCCCTTCAATAATTGAAGGGACGAAATTTTTTCGCGGTACCACCCTTATTGACAGTAATAACTGCCCACTTATATCCTCAATATCGGGAGGATCACCCGTACCTAGCTCCTCAAATGTAATTTCACTCCTAGACGCCCTAGTTTTCACCAACCACCAGGTCTCTTCGACTGCTTATCTAGAGAAGCTACTTTTTCTGAATCTTCGCTTTTGTACTTTTATGCTTTTGTGCGTTTAAGTAACATCGTTATTCTATAATTGAATATGAGCTATGTCAAGGATAAGAGTTAAGATGTCAAAAAGCACCAGCCTAAGGCTGATGCTTTTTACATGCCAATATATCTTGAATAGAGTGCTTTTGCTCTTCCACTATCTTCTGTTCCTTGAATAAGTACCCGTCCATCTGGAAATAACACTAGTCTTTCCCCTTCCTCAAGTTGCGCTTTAAGTAAGAAAGGAGTTTTCTTAACTGTTGTTGTTTTTTCTAGCTTTGATGCCCATTCTTTTAAATCAAAATGACTTTCAAGCTGTATCTGAATCGTTTCTCTTCCACATAGAGAGGTGATATCCTGCTTAGCTCCCGCTTTTAATGATGGATATTCGTTTGTTTGGCATGTTGGACAACCTTCTTTAGGCGAAGAAAATTTCATCGCATAACTATGATTATGCCAAATATCCATTGTCATTAGGCTGCGATGAAGCTTCTCATGGTCTCCCGCTATATATTTCATAATCTCCGTCACTTGATACGATGCGATAATATCAACGATAGGAGAAATAACCCCGATCGTGTCACACGTTTCACCAGTCGTTCCTTCGCCACCCTGAATAAAGCAACGAAGGCAAGGCGTTTCACCAGGAACAAATAGTGCTGTCATTCCCCTTGAACTTACCGCCCCACCATATACAAAAGGAATATTCATTTTAAAACAAGCATCATTTAAAAGAAAACGTGTGGAAAAGTTATCGGTCCCGTCCATAACAAAGTCCACTTCTTCCATAAGGTCACTTACGTTACTTGCATTAACATCCGCTATGATCGCTTCGATTTCAACTGAGGAATTCATTTTTTCTAGTTTCTTTTTGGCTGCAATTGTTTTTGGTAACGCTGCCGAAACATCCTCTTCGTCAAAGAGCATTTGTCTTTGAAGATTGCTCTTCTCAACATAATCACGATCGACAATTCTTACACGACCGAAGCCCGCTCGCACAAGATGATTGGCAATCGCTGTCCCTAGTGCACCCATTCCTACAACAAGAGCCCGTGATTGACTGAAATTCTTTTGGCCTTCTTCGCCTATAGGAGAAAACAGCATTTGTCTTGAATACCTTTTAAAGTCATCCATTTAATCTCTCTCCTTTTGAACAAATTTATATTCTTCTTTTGTATTTACATTTAAAAACTGCTTTTTCAGTTCTTCAACTTTTATATATTGGGCATTAATTAATTCAAAAAGATCATTCATTTTTCTTTTTCCTGATAAAAGAAGCTCTTCGATAATGGATTTACAGGAAGAATGATAGATAGCACAGAGTGGCTGGCTTCTTCCTGAGCTCACCGGTATGACGGCCATTGCTTCTGGATGTTTGATCATTTCTTCAATTAGTGTAGAAAATAGACCATCTGTTACGAACGGCATATCACAAGCGACCGTTAGATAAAGATCACCATTCGTTTGAGTCATCCCAGAATAAAGACCTGCTAGCGGTCCCATCCCTACAAATTTTTCCTCATCTCTTATCACTCTTATATCTTCTGATGTGCTCATCCTAAACTGCTCTAATAAATCTCTATTTGTTACGATAATGGATTCATTTACAACAGGGTGAAGTTGATTCAGTACCACTTCATAAAAAGGCTTGCCGTGATAAGGGGCAAATGCTTTTGGGGATCCAAACCTTCTGGACTCCCCTCCTGCTAGCAATGTACCTATTATTTTCATAACCACCATGCCCCTCCCACAAGAGCGCCAATCATAGACGAGGCGAAATTGACCACGTCATTATTAAATCCTTTTATACCGCTGATTTTGACTGTCCTATTTCCACAATGCATATGGCGTTCGGTTTTTGAACCACATTTCTGACATTTTAATTCTTCTTGCAAGGTTGCTCCAATCAGCGTATCGCTTAAACAGCCGACAAATCCTGCGACCGTAACAATAACTAACCCTAGAAAAGATAAGTCAAAAACAAGTGAACCAACTCCTCCAATTAAACCAGCTCCGAGCAAAGACGCCAATATACCTGGCATACTAATAGCTCCAGAAGTGCCTGCCGGAACGAATTTCATCGTTATTATATGAAGGGGGCGTCGCTTTGAGAGAACGCCAAGTTCAGATGCCCAGGTATCAGAATTAGAAGTGGCAATCGCACTTAGAAAAATAAACAGCCATACATCCCCAGGGAATAAAAGCATCATTATTCCAGCGAAAGCAGCAACCCCACCATTTGCAAGAACTTGATACTGATCTCTCGAAGCGCCCTTTTCAACAATTTGTTCCACGCCATCTTTTAACTGCGCTTTATACTTACTCCATATAGTAGAAGTTAAAAAAAAGATACCAAGAAGCAAGAGCCCTTTCCAGCCAAAACCTAGTGCGATCGCGCACCCAACACCTGTGGCGGCTATTGCTCCATTTCTCGAAAGTGCATGAACTTTATATCCTAAAATACCTGTTATAGCACTTAAAAAAGCGTAAATGATCATTTTACGTTAACAAGCTGTTCATTAGTAATGATGGCTTCCACAGGTACGTCAAAAGATTCGGTTGGCACCTTTTCAACGACTTGAAATTGATAGGCAAGGGATACGGTTGAGTTTGAATAGTGTTGCAAATATCGATCATAGAAACCGCCACCAAATCCAATCCTAAAGCCATTAAGATCAAAAATGAGACCAGGAACAAGCAAAAGATTTATTTCTTCTGGGGGACACATTACTGTTTTATCGGGACGAGGTTCTTCCAACCCAAAATAAACGCTTTCTAGCTGATCCCACTCTGTTAAATAGCGAAAAGTCATCTGCTTCGTTTTCGGATTGCACTTCGGGACTGCTACTCTCTTTCCATTAGTCCAAGCTTTTTCTATAACTTTCTTCGTATTTATTTCACCTTTCATTGCCACGGTTAATCCGATCGTTTTAGCCTTTTTGAATGGTTCATATGTATAAAGACGTTCACGTATTTGTTCATCAAGCAATATTTTCTCATCAGCACTAATTTCTTTTAATTTCACTTTCATGTTTGTTCGCCATTCATGTTTTGATTGCATCATCATTCCTCCTACTTTTCTCTTCTATTAGTTTACGAGAAAATGTGCAAATAAAAAAGCAGTAGGATATCCTACTGCTTACTTTGTTTCGCGATGTAACGTCTGCTTTTTAAGTCTTGGGCTGTATTTTTTAAGTTCAAGACGATCAGGGTTAGTACGTTTGTTCTTCGTCGTGATGTAGTTACGATCGCCTGTTTCAGTGCAAGCCAATGTAATTTGTACGCGCATGAATATCCCTCCAAATCCTATCAAACTGTTCATTTAACAACATACTTCATTATGATAACAAACATATCTCATTCAATCAAGTTGTTTTTGTTGAAGAAAGTGACTCATATTTCTCAAGATAATCCTTCACCACATCTACGTACGTTGCATGTGACCAGGTTAAGGGTGCTACAGATAGTGGTTTACCCGTGTAAGGATGAACCTGCTCTGGTAGTATACCACTTGTGAGGGCCTGCTTAAATACCCAATCAATATGATTCTTCGCATCGCGAAGTTGTTCAATCGTTTGAGCACTAGAAATTTTCCATTTGGCGATCCATAGAGTACAAATAACCCAAGGATTCCCTGGTACTTCTTCTACATTTTGTGATTGTTGAAAATAATAATCACTAACATAACGTGCTACACCGCCTATACTTGTTTTGACAGACAGGCGTTTTTCAATTTCTTCCATTGTACGAACGACCCTTGGATCATCTGCAGGGAATACTCCAAAAGCAAATAGACCAAACAAACTGCTTTCTATTGTATAATCCTTCGTTATCTCTCCAGTCTCACCATTGCGGTACAACCCCCGAATAAAGCAGGAACGGGTCTTATCATATAAATGTGTCTCAATTCCTTTTTTGATCCGCTGCGCCCCTTCAAAATAGCTATCAGCGCGGTCATCTTCACCAAATAGCCTTGCAAACGAATGAGCTGCCATCAAACCTCCATAGCAAGCTGAAGCTGTAAAGCTAAAAATTCCAAATCGCTCTTCCCAAAGATCGTAAGAAGGAAGTGGTAAATCTAGCGCTTCATCCATAAATTGCAACAAGAACTTAGCTCCTGGCCGTACTAAGAACTTATAGAGCGATTGAGCAAATTCAATATCTCCTGTCGATTGATAATGCTCCCAAAAGGCCCAGAGAACAAGAGCAGTTTCATCTTCTTGTATTGGAAGCTGAGATTGCTTTAAACGATCCACATAGGGATGCCAGCTCGATCCTACAGAGCCATCAGGATTGTATTTGTGATGTAAATACCCTTCTTTTGAAAGAAGCTCTGCACAGCAGCGATAGAAGTTCGCCACCATTCCATGGTAACCTGCTTTTGACATCGCTGAAGCAATGAGAGCGCCATCTCTTGGCCACATATAACTATAATGGTCTCGATTGTAATGCAAAATGTCTGAATCATTCGCCGCAATAATCGTTCCATTTTGGTTGGTTTGCGTTCGAACAATTAATAAGCTTCTTTTATAAAGTGAAAGAATGTCCGATCCTAAGTCTGTCTCAGGTAACACCGACTTATTCACCCAACGGTTCCAGTACATCCGAATTTTTTCAACAGTCAATTGTGTTCCAATCTCACTTACATACTCATGAATACTACTAACTTCTTCCTTCGTCCTTCCAACTGTCATCCAATAATAGGCTACTTTCTCACTGTTAGGTTCCAGCTTCGTTTCCAAAGAAAATGTGCTATCTACTGATCCCTGTGCGATGGGATTCACATGTAAGTGGCCGTCTTCAGCATCACGCCACGTACCTTCAGCAGCCTGGAATCGTTTCACACCAGAAGTATACTGTTTAATTCCCGCCCCATCTATTTCACCATTAAAAAGAAAATATCGATATCGTTTGTAATGAATCATCGACTTAGTGTCAGGACAATAATAAGCTGTATCGCCTACTTCAGTTTCATAAATATTTAGATCTTGATGAAAAAAAATCCTAACGTCACGTCTTTGACCTTCAAGGTTATGAATCGTAATCTTACGAATCATCAGCATCTCACGCTGATGGACCCCCTCTTCAAACACAAGCTTAAGTCCAAGATGAGGATGGACAGCCGTACTATATGTTACCAGCGTGTCTTGATCATAATTAGGCTGAATCTCCCATTCAGATGAATGTAACCATGAAAATTTCCCATCTACCCAAACCCCTATACGATTTGCATGACCTTGAACGTGATTTTGCTGCCCAACATACGGATAATAAATATCTCGTATTTGAAGAAACTGATCCATATTTATAAGCAATTGTCCATTTCCTATTACTAAGTGTCTTGGCATTTTGCTACCTCCTATCCATCTCCTACACTAGTTTATTGCACGAGTGGACAGGTCATTACTTAAGCTTTCTAATTATATGAAAAAACCACACTCTAATTTAGAGTGTGGTTCGATCACTATGCATTAAGGTCGTATCGTTTCCCCTTCACAACATAAATCACGCTTTCGGAAATGTTCGTACAGTGATCACCAATACGTTCAACATAGCGGCATATAAATGAAAGCTGTTGAATTTGACTAACACTTTCAGGATGTTCGGTCATTAACTCAAGTAGCTCCTTCACAAGACGACCATACATGTTGTCAATTTCATCATCTGCATCCGCAACAGCCATTGCCTTATTCACATCTTCATCATAGAAAGATGCAAGCACTTCTTTCAGCATGTTGTTTGCTTTCTGAGCGAGCGCTGGAATTTCTTCGATCGGCTTTACAAATGGTTTATCGCCAATACGAATAATCGACTTTGCAATGTTAACTGCTAGATCTCCAACCCGCTCAACATCAGTTGTAATTTTCAGGGCTGAAATAAGTCTTCTTAGATCGGTTGCAAGCGGCTGCTCCTTCGCGATTAACCAAATCGCTGTTTCGTTAATCTCTTCCTCGAGGCGGTTAATTTTATAATCATTATCAATAATTTCAAGTGCTTTATCAACATCCTGATTCTTTAATGCAGTAATCGCATCATCAACCGCCAACTGCGCTAAAGAGCCTAGTTCAAGAAGCTTAGTCTTTATTTCATCTAACTGTTCTTGGAAATTTTCTCTTACTACCATAAATGCTCACCCCCGAAATAATTAACCGAAACGGCCTGTAATATAGTCTTCTGTTCGCTTATCTGTAGGATTAGAGAATAACTGGTTCGTATCAGAAAACTCTACGACTTCACCGTTTAAGAAAAAGGCCGTTTTATCAGAGATACGAGCTGCTTGTTGCATGTTGTGCGTTACGATAATAATACTGAAATCTTTCTTTAACTCTTGAACAAGTTCTTCTACTTTTAGAGTAGAGATTGGGTCAAGCGCAGATGTTGGCTCATCCATCAAGATAACATCAGGCTCAATTGCGAGACAGCGAGCGATACAAAGGCGCTGTTGCTGACCACCAGATAAACCGTAAGCATTTTCGCTAAGACGATCTTTTACTTCTTCCCAAAGCGCTGCACCTTTTAAGCTTTTTTCGACAATTTCATCAAGTACTTTTTTGTTTTTAATACCGTGAATTTTGGGACCATAAACGACATTTTCATAGATTGATTTTGGAAATGGATTCGGCTTTTGGAAAACCATCCCCACTTTTGTGCGCAAATCTTCTACTTTGTATTTGTTCTCAAAAATATTTTTCCCACGATAGTTAATATCACCAGACATTTTTACAATTGGCACCATTTCAACCATTCTATTAAGAGCTTTAATAAACGTGGATTTACCACAACCGGATGGCCCGATAATGGCTGTTACCTGTTTTTCTGGAATTTCGAATTTAATATCTTTTAGAGCCTGGTCTTTTCCGTACCATAAATTAAAATTTTGAATGCTATATACAGAATCTTTTTCTTTTATCTGTTCTTCTGACCGCGGAGCTTTTACGACTTTCTTTTCATCCATAACTGTTTTCATTTTCAAAATCCCCTTTACACATTGATGAGAGTTTTACGTAGCTACAGTCTTTTAGAAAACTTATTTCGAATTAAGACAGCAATTGAATTCATAATGAGCAACATCGCAAGAAGAACGATAATTCCAGCTGCCGCAACATCATGGAACTCTGTCTGAGGTCGACTTGTCCAGTTGAAAATTTGGATTGGCATAACGGTGAAGCCGGACAAGAAATTCTCAGGCAAGTAAGCTACAAACGTTAATGCACCAATCATAAGAAGTGGCGCTGTTTCACCGATTGCGCGTGATAGCGCAAGAATTCCTCCTGTTAAAATCCCAGGGATCGCAGCTGGTAATACAACCTTTTTGATTGTTTGCCATTTCGTAGCACCCATCGCATAAGAAGCCTCTCGAAGTTCTTTTGGAACCGAACGTACAGCTTCTTGAGCAGCAACAACGATTATTGGCAAAATTAATAAACTCATCGTTAAACCACCGGCTAGAACACTGCGCCCCATTTCCAACATCCGAACAAATACAGTTAGACCAAGTAAACCAAAAACGATCGAGGGCACACCTGCTAAGTTTGAAATATTTATTTGAATAAACGTTGTAAACTTATTTTTCTTTGCATATTCTTCAAGGTAAATCGCGGTTCCAACTCCAATTGTAAGTGCCACTGGAGCTATCACTGCCATCATCCATAAAGTACCGAAAAATGCTGCTTTAATCCCTGCTTTTTCAGGGAAACGAGACGCGAAATTTTGAAAGAACTCAAGATTTAAGTAACCAATTCCTTGAGTGAATATCCGATATAACAAGATAACAAGCACTACGAGTGCTAGCATTGTTGCTCCAAAGAAAATTCCTTTAAGAATCTTATTTTGTGCCAGTCTGGTTTGCATTTTACTTTTTACTTTTGCCTGATCTACTAATTGCATTAGTATTCCTCCCTGAATCTACGAGAAATATATTGCGCGATAAGGTTCATGATAAGTGTGAAAAGGAAGAGCGTCATCCCAACAGCATAAATGCTGTAGTAAATTGTTGTTCCATAACCAGCATCCCCTAGACTTACCTGCACAATATAAGATGTCATTGTCTGTATAGACTCCGTTACATCTAGAGTAAGTTTTGGTGTTGCACCACCTGCGACTGTTACGATCATTGTTTCACCGATTGCTCTTGAAATCGCAAGTACAAAAGATGCAATAATTCCTGATAATGCTGCTGGTAGAACTACTTTCACAGCAACCTCAAATCGTGTAGCGCCAAGTCCGAGTGCACCTTCTCGAATTGCGTTCGGTACAGAGCTCATCGCATCCTCTGAGAGAGATGCAACCATAGGAATAATCATAATCCCTACAACGATACCGGGGCTTAACGCGTTGAAAATAGGAAGACTCGGAATAATATTTTGTAGAACTGGTGTAACAAAAGTTAAAGCAAAGAAACCATATACAATCGTAGGAATACCTGCTAATACTTCCAGAATCGGCTTAATGATTCTTCTAACGCTATCACTTGCATATTCACTCAAATAAATGGCTGCTGCTAAACCTAACGGAATGGCAACGAGCATGGCGATCCCGGTAATCATTAATGTTCCAGAAATCAGTGGCCAGATTCCATAATCAGGGTTGTCTCCAAAAAACGGGTACCAATCTTTATTCGTAAAGAATTCAATAATTGAAACACGGTTGAAAAACGTAATTGTTTCTACAATCAATGTAAAAACAATACCAAGCGTTGTTAATACAGAGATAATTGCACATAAAAGCAATAAGCCCGGTACAAGTTTCTCCATAAACTTCGCTCGTGATTGATTTTTCTCTTTTTTGTCTTTAATCATCTGACGAACAGAGCTTTGCATTTATTACTCCCCCTCACAAAGAGCAAAACAGGATAAAGTGAGGAGCCGTAACTCCTCACCAATCTGTTTCATTTTATTCTTACTTACCAGCGATTTCTTCTAGTTTGTTCATGTCTTCTGTATACTTTTCTTCTGGAAGAGCTACATATCCAACTGCTTCTGCCATTTCACCAGCGTTTTCTAGTGCATATTTAGTGAAATCATATACTGCAGGATTTTCTTCTACTGCAGAGTGCTTCACATAAGTGTATAGCGGGCGAGACAGTGGCTCATATGTTCCATCTTGAATTGTTTCTGCATTTGGTTCTACAGCTTCACCGTCACCATTAACGATTGGAACAATGTTAAGGCTATCTTTGTTTTCAAGGTAGTAAGCATAACCGAAGAATGCCATACCGTTTTTAGAGCCAGTTACACCATTTACAAGTACATTGTCATCTTCAGAAAGTGTTGCTTCTTTCACCATTTGCTCATCTTCTAGTACTACTTCATTAAAGTAGTCATACGTTCCAGAATCTGTACCAGGGCTAAATAATTCGATTTTTTCTTCAGGCCATTCAGGGTTAACGTCGCTCCACATCGTTGCTTCGCCTAACCAGATTTTCTTTAAGTCGTCAATTGTAAGCTGATCTACCCAATCATTCTCAGAGTTAACAACGATAGAAAGACCGTCTTTTGCAATTTCAAATTCTGTGAAGTCAATACCAGCTTCTTCAAGTGCAGCTGTTTCTTCTTCCTTGATTGGACGAGAAGCGTTACTCATGTCTGTTTCACCAGCAGAGAATTTCTCAAATCCACCACCAGAACCTGAAACACCTACACTAACTTTTACATCAGGTTGTACAGAAGCGTATTCTTCAGCAACTGCTTCCATAATCGGGAATACTGTAGAAGATCCGTCCATTAGAACTTCGCCAGATACTTCTTCACCAGAAGCTTCTCCGCCGCTGTTTGTGTTACCAGAATTATTTCCGCAAGCTGCTGCGAAAATCATTACCATCGACATAACTACCATAAGCATAATGCCCTTGAACTTCATGTAATTTCCCCCTAAATGGATGTTTGTACTTTGTGACCAACCAGGTTGTTTGTGTATTGGCCTCTCAATCACAATTCTTAGAATACAGGCTAGATATTAATGTCGTATAAACCGAATGTAAAGAGATTGTAAATGCGTGTCGGAAAACGTTTTAATTAGTCTTTTTGGGGCATACCTTACTTTTGCAATGCATTCAGCCTATCACTTCACCTCAATCTGACAGATATTATTCATTAATTTGTCCTTAAACAATAAAAAAAACCGCTTTTCAGCGGTTTTTCATGAAATGCTATTCTGTTTCTTTTTTGTTAGCCTCAATAGGTTTCTTCGCTTCATCTTTTAAATCAAAATAAGCATCTAGAACGCGTCCACCTATTTTTTTATTAACATATCCTGAAGAAGAATCATTTACTTCTGGAACTACTACAGAAAAGGCTACTTCGGGATTATCATAAGGTGCATAGCCAACAAGGGTTAAATTATATCCATCTCCGATTTGCGCTGTTCCAGTCTTCCCAGCAGCTTGATAATCATCACTTTGGAAGTAAGGATAATGTGTACCTGCGGTTCCATTTGCCGTATTCATAACCATCCACATCCCCTTTTGGACATGTGTCACTTCTTCTTGACTCATTTTAATTTTGTTTAACACCTCTGGAGTGTTTTGGAAAAGAATAGTATTTGATAGACCATCTTTTTCAGAAGGTTCATGAACTTCTTTTAATATGTGTGGCTCAATACGATAGCCGCCATTTGCGATTGTAGAGGTATACTGAGCCATTTGCATTGGTGTATACGTATCATACTGTCCAATTGCAAAATCGAGAATTTTACCGAATTCATTCACACCTCCGTTTAATCCTGCACTTTCACCAGGGAGATCAACCCCGGTTTTAACGCCTAGACCAAACTGAGAGAATGACTCTTTTAGCTCATCGTAAGCTGAAGGGTCATAACTACTACTTTCGTACGGAGCATAGTCATAGTCAGCCATCTTCATCGCGATTTTCCACATATATACGTTTGAAGATCTTTGTAAAGCAACTAGGTCTGATATAGGCCCCATCGCATTAGCCGTATACGAAGATTTTTTACCTTCGTCCTTAAAGTATAAAACTTCATCCACAAGCGTCGTATTCGGGTTAATAACACCATACTGATAACCTGTTAAAACAGTTGCTCCTTTAACAGTCGATCCCATTGCGTAGGAGTCACCGATCACTCCAAACGTTCGGTCTTTAAACTCTCCGTTGCTATATTCCTTACCAGCAAGAGAAAGAATTTCACCTGTTTTGGGATCCATCATGACTACATAGCCTCGTGTTGCCCCATATTGTCTTGCATCACGAAGCTCTTCATCGAGAATTTTCTCGACTTCCTTTTGAAGATCGATGTCTAATGAGAGGACCAAATCGTTTCCTCTTTGTCCTTCAATTACTTTCGGTTCACCAATTGGCTCTCCTGATTTGTCGGTCACGTAGGTTTGCTTTTCTTTTTGACCTTTTAAGTACTCTTCATATTCTTTCTCGAGATAGCTAATCCCCACTTTGTCATTTCTTTCGTAATCTCTCAAACCATAATAATCTAACTCATCTTTAGGGATTGGTCCGACCCTTCCGAAAATTGTTTGAAGAGTATTTCCATAAGGATATTCTCGAGTTGCGTCTGCTTGAATTTCTATTCCAGGTAGTGAACCAAGGTTTTCACTTACTTTAGCAATTTCATCTTCAGTTAAACCAATCTTAATTGTTTGAGATGATAAAGCGTACCCAGTATCCATCGCCCTTTTGATAGCAGCTACCTCAAGCTCTTGTGGATCGTTCTTAATCTCTTCTAAATCATCATCATTAATCCGTTCAATTTGGAGTTGATAAGCTTCACTCGACTCAAGTTCTTCCCACTCTTTTTCCGTTAGCTTTGCCTTCGCTTTTTCCGGATTCGTTACAATCCAATAATCTTTAAGATCTCGATCAATGACATCATCTGTATCTTTTTCAATATACCCAGCTAATTTCTGAGCTAATTCAAGCCTCTCAGCTTGCTTAGTATTCTGCGTTCGGATATATGTAAGCGCAAATTCAGGGTTATTATCAACCAGAACTCGCCCATAACGGTCATACATTTTCCCACGAGGTGCTGTTGATTCTGCTGTAACATTCTCAGTTTGCTCAGAAACACGCTCGTATTCTTCACCATTTACAATCTGTATAACGCCCAGTCGAAGAATTAATGTAGAAAACAAAAGGAATACAGATAAAAATAATATATTTAGCCTTAAAGGCACATGATTTTTCTTTTTCTTCGTGTTCACGATAGACTCCCTTCCCTTAAACAAATATAGACACCTGTTCCAGACAGGTGTCTCTGCTCTCTCTTCTACTTACTATACTTAGTGATATAAAAAAAGTAAAGGGTCTAATGAGCTATTGTACGGTGTCAGGAGAAGGGTTTGGGGGGTGGGGAGCTTGAAGTTTTCTTACAAACAGGTAAATAAAAGAATGGCCAGCACCAACAATTAATAATAAAATCGGAATGCTCGTTTCATCGTCGAATAACGCTACTGTTATTAAGAATAAAAGAACGGAAACAATTCGTCCTAAGTTTAAGTATACCTCTCGAACGACAATATACTCAATCCGCATTTCAGCTGCATTCCAAGCCTTACCGATCACATCGTACGTAAGCGAAATGTAGGGGACAAGTAATAGTGGATAAGCAAGAGAAATACAAACACCATACATTAACAACCGGGCAAACGTTAGGTCGGATACAAGTAAAAAAACCGAAGCGTAAAGAATAAGTCCGCCATATAAAATAGCCTTCTTACGATATCGCGGTTTAATCAATCTCGTCGCCAAATAATAGGCTAAAAACGATACTCCTGAATTAACAAGTCCAAAAGTACCAATTGCAAGCTCACTTTCCGTCGTAATAAAAACTAGGACAACGATAATGAAAATAAAGGTACCTTCTCTTATACCTTGAAAAAAATGCGCGTGTAAAATGTTAAGCCAGTCTGTATTCGCTTTTCTTTCTTGAAAAACACGTGTAAATGAAAAAGTCCCTTTGGCAGAACGACGTTCGAGAAAGAAACTTAAGATTACAGCTGCGAAAAACAAAGCAAGTGAGACGGCAAATATTACTTTGTACCCCGTGAATGCTTCTAGACTTGAAATAATAACACCAGCAAATATTGGCCCAATCATCCCAGCGAAAGATGTAAGTAAACCAAGGAATCCATTAAAGAAATCCCTTGTGTCCGGTTCTGTAATTTCGAATGTTAGCACATTAAATGCAAGCCAATAAAAGCCAAACCCTATTCCGAGTAAAGCGCCCAGTAAGATAAGCAAATGACTAGCGTTCTGACCAAGAAAAAGCACTGTTATATAGAAAAGAGCGAGAAAAATCACTCCAATCCGCAATACAATAACTCTATCCATTTTTTTAGCCCATCTACCTGCGAGAATAAAGGTAAGCGGCTGACTTATAACCGCAGCAAGGTTGTATATACCTATATCCGCAAAATCACCAGACTGCTTCCACAAGTAAACATTTACGAACGTATTTGAGAGCGCAATACTCAGCGCGTATAAACCACCGATTGTAAGTAATAACAACAAATCTTTTGTTACCTCTATCTCACCAATCATATGTTTTATAACTTTCATAACAAACTCCCCTTTTTTCATCCACCCTTATTTTGACTTAAATTCTGTTCGTTATGCGGATGAAACAAAAAGGATAAACTGTTTTTGAAAGGGGACTGGGTATGTATTACTTTCTATATCGGACAGACTACATTTCTGAAAACAGTCAAATCCAACTACTTCAAAGCGTTCAACATCTTATAGGAGATGATGAACACTCGTTCTTTATTTATAGGATGAGGCACTATCTTCAAATCCAATATCGAATTGATCTCATCTCTTTAACCATCACAGATCATCAAGTTCTGATTTGTACACCTCATGATTTTGAAACTGGCTGTGATTTTACAGATTTTATAATAAATTTCATGCTACACCATTTAGGAACAATTTATACCTTAATCGAACCATAATAGAAAAACCCCCAACATAAATGTCGGGGGTTTTGAAAGCTTGGTAAATTATTTAGCTGCTTCGTAACGCTTTGCAACTTCATCCCAGTTAACTACATTCCAGAATGCAGCGATATAATCAGGACGTTTGTTTTGATACTTAAGATAATAAGCATGCTCCCAAACATCTAGCCCAAGAATTGGTGTAACACCTTCCATTACTGGAGTATCTTGGTTTGGAGTGCTTGTTACTTCAAGTTCTCCACCTTTTACTACTAGCCAAGCCCAGCCTGAGCCAAAACGACCAGCTGCAGCATTAGCAAATTCTTCTTTGAAGCTTTCAAAGCTACCAAATTTCTTTTTAAGTGCTTCGCTTAGATCACCTGATGGTTCGCCGCCACCGTTAGGGCTTAGCAATTGCCAGAAAAGTGAGTGGTTAGCGTGCCCGCCACCATTGTTTCGAACAGCAGTGCGAATGCCTTCAGGAAGTGCGTCAAGGTTGCCAAGAAGATCTTCAAGGCTCTTAGATGCATGCTCCTCATGACCTTCTAGTGCACCATTTAATTTTGTTACATATGCGTTATGGTGCTTGTCGTGGTGGATCTTCATTGTTTCTTCGTCGATGTGTGGTTCTAGTGCATTGTAGTCGTAAGGTAGTTCTGGTAGTTCAAATTTAGCCATTGTGAATCTCCTCCTTAAATATAGTATGTAACTTGCTGTTAGGGTAGCGTTAGCCACCACTTGAACATGATGTCGTCACAAGTTTACACTAGCAGAATTGTCATGCGTTTTCAAATAATAAACCTTTGAATTTCCGCAACACAGATAAAGTTTCCCCTCAGTATATGGAATTAAACATCTTAAAAGAAAAAATCGAGAATTAACATCGTAATAACATACATAAAACATAAAAAAACTCGTCATTATTTGACGAGTGGGATCTTTATTGAGTGGTGGCTCCGGACGGAATCGAACCGCCGACACGAGGATTTTCAGTCCTCTGCTCTACCGACTGAGCTACAGAGCCGAATCATGTTATCAGTATTAATTTTAATTAGTATGTAGTTTGCATTTACATTCAAAATAATTTGGAGTTGCTATGAGCTTAGGTTGCCCCTAGAGCACTCCATTTAAATTCTAACAAAGAAGTATGTTCGACGTAGTAAGAATTTTATTTTGGTTGCACCAATGGCACTCCAATTAAATTCTGACGAAGAAGTATGTTCGACGTAGTAAGAATTTCATTTTGGTTGCGGGGGCAGGATTTGAACCTGCGACCTTTGGGTTATGAGCCCAACGAGCTACCGAACTGCTCCACCCCGCGATGATGTAAAAGAACCTAATTTGCATCCATTTTTTAGAAAGCTAACTTTTAGAAAATGGAGGAGGAAGAGGGATTCGAACCCCCGCGGGCGACTAAGCCCCTGTCGGTTTTCAAGACCGATCCCTTCAGCCAGACTTGGGTATTCCTCCGATATGCATTTGGTGGACCCTGCAGGACTCGAACCTGCGACCGGACGGTTATGAGCCGTCAGCTCTAACCAGCTGAGCTAAGGGTCCTTATGTAATAAGTGGGGCGGCTGATGGGAATTGAACCCACGAATGCCGGAATCACAATCCGGTGCGTTAACCACTTCGCCACAACCGCCATGTTGTATCGTTGAAATATATGGTAGCGGCGGAGGGGATCGAACCCCCGACCTCACGGGTATGAACCGTACGCTCTAGCCAGCTGAGCTACACCGCCATATGGCTCCACAGGTAGGATTCGAACCTACGACCGATCGGTTAACAGCCGATAGCTCTACCACTGAGCTACTGTGGAATATTTCTTAACGACAAGAACTAATATATCATATGGATAAAGAAAGAGTCAATAAGTTTTTCAAATTTAATTGAATTAATCTTAATTTCAATTATGAAAATACTATATCACGCTTTCATTTTGTCATCAAGAACTTATAGGACATACACTAGGAACACAACCACCATAATCGTTTGGAGTAAACCTTTCATAACAGCTCCACCAAGAAAACCAAGCAATGAACCTACACCTACTTGAACAGATTCTTTAAAAGCTTTTCGATGAATAACTAGTTCAGCTAAGATAGCCCCGATAAATGGTCCAAGGATGATCCCTGCAAACGGAATGACAAATGGGCCAACAAGTAAACCAATTGTACTCCCCCATATCGCCGCCTTTGACCCTCCATACTTCTTCACGCCAAATAAATTACTAGCATAGTCCGCAACAAATAATAGCATCGTCAGCAGAACTTCAACAATCCAAAAGGAAATAGTCATTGAACCAAAATCAAAAAACACCCCATACAGGATAAACCCAACATAAATAAATAGTACGGCTGGAATAATTGGATAAATCAATCCCACAAATGCAATGATGAATGACGCAATGATCAGGCACCATAATAGAATATCCACGCTTTTAACCTCCCTTCAACTTGACTCTATTTTAGCGGAGATGTCACTTTTCTTCTATATAATGATAAAAAGAAGCAGAGGCATCCCTCTGCTTCCCACATTTATTCTTCTCCAATGACGGCTTCTGCAATATTCACCGCATGGTCACCAATACGCTCAAGGTTACTGATGATATCAACAAAAACAATTCCAGCACTTCCAGTACATTCACCCTCATTTAGACGAAGGATATGCTGCTTACGAAGCGTTCTTTCCATTTTGTCGATCTTATCTTCTAGCTTAACAACTTCCTGCGCCTTAGCTACATCCCATTTATCAAGTGCATCAAAGGCTTCATTGAGTGCAGAAAGAGTCAGATTAAACATTTCATCAAGGTCTTTCATAGCAACGTCAGTCATCTTCACTTTATTGCTTATTTGATAATCAACCAACTCAACAATATTCTCCATATGATCGCCAATACGCTCGATATCACGAACTGAGTCCATTAGCATACCGTGTCGTGTCGACTCATCTCCAGACAGAGAAGTTGCTGATAATTGGATAAGGTAATCTGTAATTTTATTATCCAGGTTGTTAATAGCTTCTTCATACTGAGCGGTTTTTTCAGCGCTCTTCTGACTCTTAGATGTTAAATAATTTGATGCTTCTTTAACACCCTTATAAGCAAATCCGCTCATTCGAATCACTTCTTCTTTAGCTTGTCCTAATGCAACAGATGGAGAGCGTTCGATAAATACTGGATCAAGGTGTTTTGGCTTATATTCAATCGTTGCATCATCACCAGGAATAATTTTTGTAACGAGATAGGCAAGTCCGGCAATGAATGGGAACTGGATAACAGTATTTGTAATGTTAAAGATCCCGTGTCCGAATGCAATCGTCATTTCCGGTGTTAAGTTTAATGCATCTCTTAAGTATTCAATAAACGGCGTATAGGCGAATAAGAATATTAGGAAAAGCGCCGTTCCAATTAAATTGAAAATAACGTGAGTCAGTGCTGTACGTCTAGCGGCAACGGATGCACCGATAGAAGCAAGAACTGCGGTAATCGTTGTACCGATATTATCTCCAAACAGAACTGGTAATGCAGCTTGAATATCCATTGCGTTCTGTGAATAAAGACCTTGCAATACACCAATTGTCGCACTGGAACTTTGTACAATGACAGTAAATACTGTACCGATCACAACGCCTAACAGTGGGTTCGAGCTCATGCTTACTGTTAATTCTTGGAAAGCCTCAAGGCTACGAAGTGGTTTCATTCCCGTACTCATTAATTCAAGTCCAAAGAACAACGCACCAAATCCGAAGACGATTTGACCAGCGTAGTTAATTTTCTTGTTTTTAAAGAAGAAAATTAACAAAGAACCGATGGCTATAATTGGAAGTGCGTAATCTTTAATAGGAAAACCAATAATAAATGCTGTAACAGTTGTACCAATGTTCGCACCCATTACAACGCCAATTGCTTGCTTCAGAGTCATAAATCCTGCGTTAACAAGACCGACTGTTAAAACCGTTGTTCCTGAACTACTTTGTATGAGAATAGTTACAATGACCCCAGCGAGCACACCCATAAACGGGTTAGTCGTAAAACGATCGAGAATGTCTCTTAATCGATCACCTGCTGATCGTTGAAGGCCGTCTCCCATATACTTTAGTCCAAACAGGAAAATACCAAGACCTCCCACAAACTGAAAGATCATCTCCTGAACGTTGAGTTCCATCATTTCAACCCCTTGCACTTATGTTTTATTTTTTTCGACAATACTCAACAAAGTCCCTTGTCTATTATCTACATCGCTCCCCCCTTTGTAAAGAGTTAATATAGATTTGTAAAGATATTATGCTGAAAACAAATTTATTTCAATAAAGTTTCACCAAGAATACTGTTCCCTTCTCTCTATATAAGATAA
Organism: Anaerobacillus sp. 63XJN7_5_ISO-PGPR-S23-430; assembly: GCF_056173695.1. NCBI lineage: Bacteria > Bacillati > Bacillota > Bacilli > Caryophanales > Bacillaceae > Anaerobacillus > Anaerobacillus sp. 63XJN7_5_ISO-PGPR-S23-430. Next base: position 2,738,283 of record NZ_CM149686.1, read on the forward strand.
ACTGATTGGGTGGAGAAACGCTCCACATTTAGAAAGGAGATTATTAATTTGAACGTTTTTAAACAACTTTACTACAGCTTATTTTCCCCTAAGATGATGGCCAGATTCCGTTTTCAAAAGCTAGGCAAGCCAATATTGTACGTGTTTTTACTTATGTTCCTTTCTTCTGTGCCAGTAGGAATTATGACGGCTCTATCCTTTACAAACGCTTATGAGGATCTCAAAACACATATGTCAGATCTACCAGAATTCACTTTAGAGGACGGATCTTTAACAAGTGAACAGTCTGAACCGCTTATTCGACAAAATGATGAAAATACTTTTATTTTTGATGCGACAGACCAGACAAAGCCTGATGATGTTGATCAATATGATTCCGTTATCGCATTCCTAAAAGATCGTGTAATCGTTGTAGATAGCGGTGCTAGACAGGAGTTTAATTACAGTAACTTTAGTTCGATGACTTTCACGAAGCAAGATGTTAATGAGCTAAGTAATAATCTGGACAACCTGCTCCCTATCTTTATTCCGTTACTGATATTCGTTATCTATTTGTTTCAAACCGGCCTTAAGTTTATAGGAGTTACCGTACTAGCTACAATTGGACTACTATTGAGAAGTATTACCGGAAGAAAAGCTTCTTATAAACAACTTTGGGTCTTATCTGTTTATTCAGTAACAATTCCAACGCTCTTCTTTGCGATTATGGCCCTCATTAAAACAGCAGTCCCTTTAGGATTCCTACTTTATTGGATTGTGGCCATCATGCTACTTTATCTTACGATTAAAGAAATCCCGTTACCAAAAAAACGTGTAACGAACGAGCGAGCAAATGATTCAACAGAAGAAAAATTTTGATAATTTACTCAAATCCCTTGCTTTTCACTTTAAAGTGATGTAGATTATGAAAAAAGCGACACAATAAAATTCCATATATTTTCAATTCTTATCAAGAGAAGCAGAGGGACTGGCCCTATGAAGCTTCAGCAACCACCAGATATTTTCTGGTAAGGTGCTAACTCCAGCAAGTTGATTTCAACTTGGAAGATAAGAAGAAGAGCAACCAAAGTCTTCTTCTTATAGAGGGCTTTTTTTATTGCCCTTATTCAATGAAAAGGAGATTGATTATGTCGAATAAACAGTTAGAAACACTACTTGTCCAATTAGGTAATCATTCAGATACTAAAACCGGTGCGGTAAATCCTCCAGTGTACTTCTCCACATCGTATAGCCATGAAGGCATCGGTCAATCCACCGGATTCGATTATTCAAGAACCAAAAACCCGACACGATCCATTTTAGAATCCGCTATATCAGAACTCGAACATGGTGATCAGGGATTTGCTTTTAGTTCCGGAATGGCTGCGATTCAAGCAATCCTTGCCATATTCAAAAGCGGCGACCATATTCTCGTCTCAGATGATTTGTATGGTGGGACTTATCGATTATTTGCCCATGCTGAAAAACATTATGGTATCTCCTTCACATATTTTGATACACAAAGAAATGAACAACTTTCATCACTCCTAACTCACCGTACAAAAGCCATTTTTGTTGAAAATCCATCTAATCCATTAATGAAATTAACAGATCTTGAAAAAATTGCACGGATAACAGAAAACAGGGACCTATTATTTATTGTAGACAATACTTTGTTCACCCCTCTTCTACAAAACCCACTACTGCTTGGGGCGGATATCGTCGTGCATAGTGCCACTAAGTATTTAGGCGGTCATAATGATATTCTCGCAGGGCTTGTGGTTGCAAAAGGTGAGAATATTTGCGCTGAAATCCAACAATACCAAAACGGTGCAGGCGCTGTGCTTTCTCCTTTTGATTCCTGGTTATTAATGAGAGGCATGAAAACCTTGCCACTCAGAATGAAGCAGCATGAAGAGAATGCCAGAAAGGTAACTGAATTTTTAACAAATCATGAAGCAATAACAGACGTTTTTTATCCAGATAAAGGTGGGATGCTTTCTTTCAGATTGCGCTCCGAAGAATGGGTAGATCTCTTTCTTAGAAAATTAACACTTGTCACATTTGCTGAAAGTCTTGGAGGGGTAGAAAGCTTTATCACATATCCTTCAACGCAAACTCATGCTGAGATACCAGAAGACATCAGACTTGAAAAAGGGGTGTGCAATCGACTGCTACGTTTCTCTGTTGGGATTGAAAACATTGATGACTTAATACAAGACCTGAATCAAGCATTGTCCATTTTTAAAGAGGAGGTTGTTCAAATTGACAAATACTGATTATACATTTCAAACAAAACTTCTTCATAACGATCACAAATTTGATAAAGCTACGGGAGCTGTTAGCGTCCCTATCCAACAGGCTTCTACATTTCATCAGATGGATTTTGACCAACCTGGAAAATACGATTACAGTCGTTCAGGCAACCCCACTCGCGAAGCGCTTGAAGAAACAATTGCCAATCTTGAAGGTGGGGTTAAGGGATTTGCGTTTGCTTCTGGGATGGCCGCTATCGCCACCTCGTTTATGCTCCTTTCACAAAACGATCACGTTCTTATATCTGAAGACGTCTACGGTGGGACGTATCGCATGATTCACGACGTTCTCGGGAGATTTGGAATTAAACATACTTTTGTAGACATGACAGATTTAAATGAAGTGGCGAGAGGTATTCAATCCAATACTAAAGTAATCTATATCGAAACGCCTTCTAATCCTTTGCTGAAGGTAACTGACATTCAAGCCGTTGTTAAATTAGCTAAAGCGAATAATTGTTTAACATTTGTCGATAACACCTTTATGACACCTGCTCTACAACGTCCGTTAGACTTCGGAGCCGATATCGTATTGCATAGTGCTACGAAATTCATTTCAGGACATAGCGATGTCGTCGCTGGTCTTGCTGCCGTAAAGAGTGAGGAATTAGCGGAACAGCTTGCATTCCTGCAAAACTCGTTTGGATCGATTTTAAGCGCTCACGATTCCTGGTTAGTTCTCCGTGGCTTAAAAACATTGCATTGTCGGCTAGATCAATCGTCTAGATCTGCGTTTCGTCTTGCGCATGCTCTTACTAAAGAAAAGATAGTAGAAGAAGTCTTTTATCCAGGGCTTTCTTATCACCCTGGTCACTCCACTCATATTTATCAAGCCGCTGGTCCTGGTGCAGTTTTGTCCTTTCGGTTACCTGATGAAAATGCCGTGCGTCTATTCACAAAGCATGTTCAAATTCCTGTTTTCGCGGTAAGTCTTGGTGCCGTAGAATCAATTCTCTCCTATCCAGCTAGAATGTCACATGCTTCTATGCCTCCTATAGAACGAAGAAAACGAGGCATCACAGATGGATTATTGCGATTGTCTGTGGGACTTGAAAATCCTGATGATTTATTAAAAGATTTCAAAAATGGATTTGCAGCTATTAGAAAGCAATACTCCGCTTCCGAAGCGAGTGGTCAACTATGAGTTTCCTTAATAAATTAAAAAACAATATTCTAATCGGTGATGGCGCGATGGGAACACCTCTCTATTCATATGGGGTAGATCAATGTTTTGAAGAGTTAAACCTATCGCATCCAGAGCAAGTATTAAACATACACCGCGCATATGTAGAAGCAGGTTCAGACGTGATACAAACGAACACCTATGGAGCAAACTACAGTAAATTAGCGAGATATGGTCTTGAAGATCTTGTAAAAGAAATGAACACTGAAGCTGTTAAATTAGCTCGACAAGCAGCAAACAAAGCGACTTATGTATTTGGAACGATCGGTGGCATACGAGGAATCAATACTCAAAAGACTTCTCTTGATGAAATCAAACGTAGCTTTAGAGAACAGTTATACTGTCTTCTACTTGAGGGCGTTGACGGGATCTTACTCGAAACTTATTACGATCTTGAAGAAATTTCATCAGTCCTTGGGATTGCTCGAAAACAAACGAACCTCCCCATAATAGCTCAAGTTTCCATGCATGAACCCGGGGTTTTACAAAACGGGACCTCCCTTCCATCTGCTCTTAAACAATTAGAAAAGTCTGGAGCAGATGTGACAGGTGTTAATTGTAGACTAGGGCCATATCACATGATTCAAGCTTTTGAAGAGGTCCCCCTTTCAACTAGTTATCTCTCTGCTTATCCAAATGCAAGTTTACCTGACTATGAGGAGGGACGATTGGTTTACCCCACTGCCCCTGATTATTTTAAACAAAGTGCTGAATCTCTCCGCAAACAAGGTGTTCGATTAATTGGAGGATGTTGTGGTACAACACCAGAACATATTGCTGCTGTTTCAAAAGCTTTAAAGGGAACAAAACCTATTACTCATAAAAAAATAGAAGTAATAGCTAAAGAAGTCACACAAACCGAAAACAACATAGAACGTTTGCCCCACTTGCATGAAATTGCTCAAAAGCAACGTTCTGTTATCGTAGAGCTTGATCCGCCTAAGAAGCTAAATACAAAGAAGTATCTCCAAGGTACGAAGGCCCTACAAGAAGTCGGAGTAGATGCTATTACACTAGCTGATAATTCCCTTGCCTCACCTCGTATTTGCAATACAGCTATGGCATCAACTATTCAGTCACAATTTAATGTTCGCCCTCTCGTGCACATAGCTTGTAGAGACCGGAATATCATCGGATTACAATCGCATATAATGGGGCTTCATACACTGGGAATTAATCAGGTACTCGCTGTTACTGGAGATCCTACAAAAATAGGAGATTTTCCAGGTGCAACTTCTGTATATGACGTATCATCTTTCGACCTTATCCGGTTAATCAAACAATTCAACAACGGGTTATCTTATTCCGGTAAATCACTTGGGATGAAGACTTCCTTTTCGATCGCAGCAGCTTTTAACCCTAATGTTCGCCATCTTGATCGAGCTGTCGCAAGACTTGAGAAAAAACAGCAGTATGGGGCGGATTATTTTATTAGTCAGCCTATCTATAGCGAAGAACAATTAATCGAAGTACATGAAGCTACAAAACATTTAACGTGCCCTATTTACATCGGAATCATGCCGTTAACAAGCTATCGAAATGCCGAATTCCTGCATAATGAAGTACCAGGAATAAAATTATCTGATTCAATACGTAAGCGAATGTCCACAGCCACCGATGCCAGTGAGTCACAAAATGAAGGACTCGCCATCGCAAAGTCCTTAATTGATGCAGCATTCGATTTATTCAATGGCATTTATTTAATAACACCGTTTTTGCGCTACGAATTAACAGTAGAATTAACTCGTTACATTAAAGAAAAAACTCGTATTGAAGAAGAAAGGAAGATTCATAGTGGTCTACCCCTCATTTGAAGATCTACTTAAGAAGAGAATTCTTGTTCTTGATGGAGCCATGGGAACAATGATTCAACAGGCTAATCTTATGCCCGCTGATTTTGGTGGTGAAGATTTCGAAGGCTGCAACGAATACTTATCTTTAACAAGACCAGACCTTATCTCCTCAATACATGATGATTACTTAGCTTGTGGTGCTGATATTATTGAAACGAACACTTTCGGAGCGACCGATCTCGTACTCGACGAATATAATCTTGGCCATCTTGCTGAAAAGCTTAACTACACATCTGCCATTCTAGCAAAAGAAGCAGTTTCCAAAGTGACGACATTTGATAAGCCCCGTTTTGTAGCTGGTTCAATGGGGCCAACAACAAAAACATTATCTGTTACAGGTGGCACTACATTTGAAGCTCTATGCCGATCCTATCAATTACAAGCAAAAGGATTACTAGAAGGTGGCGTAGATCTCCTCCTTGTTGAAACAAGTCAGGATATGCTAAATGTTAAAGCCGCTTTTATTGGGATTTCAAAATCTTTTAAAGAAAGCAATCGTTCTGTTCCCCTTATCATTTCTGGTACTATCGAACCGATGGGAACAACTCTCGCAGGTCAAAGCATTGAAGCTTTTTATTTATCACTTGAACACATGAACCCAGCTGTTGTTGGTCTAAACTGTGCAACAGGACCAGAATTTATGAGAGATCACCTCCGCTCTCTATCAGATCTTGCCACAACTTCTGTGAGTTGCTATCCAAATGCGGGTCTTCCAGATGAAGAGGGGCATTATCATGAAACGCCAGAAAGTTTGGCATTAAAAATTAGAGGATTTGCGGAAAAAGGATGGCTAAATGTAGTTGGCGGTTGTTGTGGAACGACACCTGCTCATATCAGAGCGATATCAGATTCTGTGAAGAATGTTCAGCCTAGAAAAGCGCCTCACTCCCACCCGCACGCAATTTCAGGGATTGAGCCATTTATCTATGATGAAAACACAAGACCTGTTCTTGTCGGAGAGCGGACAAATGTGATTGGTTCACGGAAATTCAAACGTCTTATAGCTGAGGAGAAATTTGAAGAGGCTTCTGAAATTGCTCGATCACAAGTAAAAAAAGGAGCGCAGGTTATCGATATTTGCCTAGCAAATCCTGACAGTGACGAACTTGCAGATATTGAGAATTTCATGAAATATGTTGTAAATAAAGTAAAAACCCCTCTTATCATTGACTCAACAGATGACGCGGTGATTGAAAAAGCCCTTTCTTATTCACAAGGAAAAGCGATCATCAACTCAATTAACCTCGAGGATGGAGAAGAACGATTTGAAGCTGTCACTCCTCTTATTCATAAATATGGCGCCGCCGTTGTAGTTGGCACTATTGATGAGTCAGGGATGGCGATAACAGCTGAACGTAAGCTCGAAGTTGCCAAACGCTCACATGAGCTACTCGTTTCTAAATACGGTCTCAAATCTTCAGATATCATTTTTGATCCACTTGTTTTTCCAATCGGAACAGGCGATGAACAATACATCGGCTCAGCTTCTGAAACAATTGAAGGGATAAAGCTTATTAAAGAAGCGCTCCCGGACTGTCAGACTATACTCGGAATTAGCAATGTATCATTTGGGCTTCCTCCTGTAGGGAGAGAAGTATTAAACGCTGCCTATTTGTACCACTGTACAAAAGCAGGATTAGATTACGCAATTGTGAACACTGAGAAATTAGAACGATACGCTTCCATTTCTGATAAAGAAGTTCGGCTTGCAGATGAACTTCTTTTCGAAACAAACGACATGACTCTTGCTGATTTTACAGCTTATTATCGTGGTAAAAAGAAAGAAAGCAAAGTACAAACGTCGAACCTCACGCTTCAAGAACGACTTAGTTTATATGTAGTAGAAGGAACAAAAGAAGGTTTGCTGCAGGATTTAGAAAAAGCCCTTAATGAATACAGTTCTCCACTTCAAATTATCAATGGACCTCTAATGAATGGGATGGCAGAGGTGGGTAAATTATTTAATGATAACCAATTAATTGTTGCTGAGGTACTCCAAAGTGCAGAGGTGATGAAAGCTTCCGTCGCTTTCCTCGAACCTCACATGGAAAAAGAAGATGCCTCCCATACCAAAGGGAAAGTATTATTAGCAACCGTTAAAGGCGATGTTCATGATATTGGTAAGAACCTAGTTGAAATAATATTAAGTAATAATGGTTTCGAGGTGGTTGACCTTGGAATCAAGGTTACCCCTACCGATCTTATTCATCAGATTCACGAGCAACAGCCAGATTTTGTTGGACTTTCAGGACTATTAGTGAAATCTGCCCAACAAATGGTTCTGACCGCTCAAGATATGAAGCAAGCTAAAATATCTATACCAATTATGGTAGGCGGTGCGGCTCTATCACGTAAATTTACCGATAATAAAATTTCAGCTGAGTATGATGGACCTGTTTTTTATGCAAAGGACGCAATGGAAGGACTATCGCTTTCCAATCGGCTAAGTAATGAAGAAGAAAAAAGAACTCTTATGGAAGAGCAATCTAAAAAAAGAGCTACTCAACCTGTCATAGAAAGGAAAACTAGCTCTAATAACGGAACGGCCGTTGCTGTTAAACCTGTTTCTAATGTAACGACTGATGTGCAGGTTTATCAGCCATACGATCTCGAGCCGCATATTTTAAGAAATTACTCTGTTGCACATATTGAGCCATATATAAATATGCAGATGTTAATTGGACATCACCTGGGTCTTAAAGGGAAGGTATCAAGACTATTAAAGGAAAAAAACGAGAAGGCTGTTCATTTAAAAGAAGTGGTTGACCAGCTGTTAACTCGAGCGAAAAAAGAAAATTGGATACAGCCCTCAGCGAAGTATCAATTCTTCCCAGCACAGTCCAATGGGAATGAAGTGATCATTTACTCTCCACATGATCATCAAACAGTTATTGAACGGTTTTCGTTTCCTCGTCAGCAAAAAGAACCTTTCTTATGTCTTGCTGACTACCTTCGTTCGGTATCAAGTGGTGAAATGGATTATGTTGGATTCTTTGCTGTTACAGCGGGAAGAGGAATTCGAGAACGTTCTCTAGAGTTAAAAAATAAAGGTGATTATTTGGAAAGTCATGCACTACAAGCATTAGCTCTAGAGACTGCTGAAGGTCTTGCTGAACACATTCATCAGTTGATGAGAGATAAATGGGGATTCCCAGACCCCACAGATTTCACTATGCAGAATCGATTTTCAGCAAAATATCAGGGTCAACGCTTTTCCTTTGGATACCCTGCTTGCCCCGAACTCGAAGATCAAAACAAGTTATTTGCACTCATTCATCCCCGAGACATTGGGATTGAATTAACGGATGGATGTATGATGGAGCCCGAAGCCTCTGTCACTGCAATGGTTTTCGCTCACCCAGAAGGAAGATACTTTAACGTTTTATAAGAAACAAAAGGAGGAGCCAGGGCTCCTCCTTTCTTATCTTATGGTAATTTTAGGATCGCTTCAAATGTATCATTGATGATCTTGAAACAGAAAAATAGTCTAAGCGAATCAATAGCATGTGATTATAGAAATGTCTTATTCATAGCTTTTTCTAAAATGTCCTTCTTTTCACTTTCACACATGTTATTGCTCTTTATTTCCAGCCTTTTCTTATATAAACTCTCTACATACTGTCCATATGACTGGTCATATTGCAACGAAAGGTCATCTCGAATTTTCTTTGCGAGCAACGGACTTGCTCCACCTGTGACAACAGATATCACTAGTCTTCCTCGCCTCAACGTTGCAGGTAGAGACACGTTACCTCTGTCAGCCTGATGTGATGCATTAACTAGCTGATTATCTTCGGCATGTTTGACAACAAATTCATTCACTTCATACGAATTGGTCGCTACAATAATTAAAAACGCATTATGTATATCACACTCCCTAACTGCGCGTTCCACGAGGGTAATATTGTCAGAATCCACATATTTCTTAATATCACTGTGAATATCAGGACTTACTACTTTTAGATTCGCACCGCAACCAAGTAGACCTTTGAGCTTCCTAAGCGCTATACGCCCCCCTCCAACAATGACAACTTTTTTTCCTACCAGGTTAAGGGTAACCGGATATTCCCTCATACCTTTACCTCCATCTCATATGCTTCTATTACTCTTTCTTTCAATACATCTTTCAAAAATTCATGGTAGCCGAGGTAATGACAAAGATAGAAATCTGGACCATCTCCATCTAACCTACTTATTTTATGTTCCATTTCTCTCATTAGAACACCTGTAAATAAAAGATAAGGAATGACAAAGACCTGACTATTAGTGCCGTTTTTAGCGTGTTTAATTCCTTCATCAAAGGTTGGAGTTGCAGCTGCAAGATAGCACACAGAGACCTTTTTAAATCTCATCTTTTCAAGGATTCGCCTTGCGATTCGATCTAAATCTCTTATTATATCAGGATCACTACTTCCTCTCCCTACAAGTAGAGCACTTGCATCTTGTTGAATGGAAACTCCTGTCTCCCTAACTCTTTCTTCTATAATAGAGATCAACTTATCGTGTACTCCTAAAGGACATCCCATGTGAACAGTTATCGATGGAAATTCTCCAGAGACGCGCTCTACTTCGTTCGGAATGTCCTTCTTTACATGAGTTGCTGCAAGTAATAAGACGGGTACTACCACAATTTCTTTCGCACCTTGTTGTACACATGTTGATATACCTTGATAAATATCGGGCTTCGAAAGCTCAAGAAAACATGTCTCTTGTATTGGATACCCAAGTTCTTTTTTACACTTCTCAACAAATTCTACCGCTTGATTTCTTCCTTCTTTCACGCGACTACCGTGACATATATATAGAACGGCTTTCACTATCCACCACCTCCTATAAGGCGCTAACGACCGACTTAGTGCTTTGTTCATCTCGTGACATTTTCTCAAACCAATTCAGTTTCGACCTTAGGTTTACCACTTCACCCACGATAATCATGCTTGGGTTTTGCACTCCTGCTTTCTTTACATCTTCTGTTATTGTCTCAAGGGTACCCGTTACCGTTTGTTGCGTTTGTGTTGTTCCCCAGTGAACAAGCGCAACAGGAGTTTCTTTATTTCTTCCATATTTTCGAAGCATCGAGCAAATATAAGGTAGATTTTTCACTCCCATATAAATGGCGAGTGTATCTATACCTTTGGCGAGACTCTCCCAGCGTAATTCTTCTTCTTCGCCTTCTTTACGATGACCAGTTACAAATGCAAATGTTGAACTTAGTTCACGATGTGTTACTGGAATGCCTGCATACATAGGGGCAGCAATACCAGAAGTAATTCCTGGAACGATTTCAAAGGGGATTCCATGGTTTGAAAGGACTTCGGCTTCTTCACCACCTCGACCATAAACAAAAGGGTCTCCTCCTTTTAACCTTGTGACCACTTTCCCTTTAAGTGCATGCTTTACGAGAAAACGATTTATGGTTTCCTGTTTTAGCGTGTGGTAATCAGGTAACTTACCGCAGTAAATTAACTCGACTCCTTCTTTTGCGTAATCGAGAAGGTCTTGATTGATTAAGCGATCATAGAGGATCACATCTGCCTGCTCAATACACTTTACGCCTTTCACTGTAATTAAGTCGATGTCTCCTGGTCCTGCGCCAACTAGATAAACTTTCCCCATCTGATTTCCTCCTCCACGAGATGATTTTATTCTTAAAAATCACTTAAGATCAAAAGTTATTGATTTATAATCAACCCTTGCTTTACTAAATAGGACATCACTTTATCAGCACATTCTTCTCTTGAGTCGTTATAGGTATCAATGGTGATTTCGGGATTGATCGGTTCTTCGTAAGGAGATGATACGCCTGTGAAGTGAGGAATCTCGCCACTACGAGCTTTTTTGTATAATCCTTTAAGATCTCGACTCTCACACTCATTTATTGGACATTTCACATATACCTCAATAAATTCACCTTGTTGCAGAAGTTCACGTACTACTTGTCTATCACTATTGAACGGGGAAATAAATGCAGTGATTGCGAATTGACCGCTATCAACTAGTAGTTTAGACACCTCCCCAATACGTCTAATATTTTCCTTGCGATCTTCTTCTCGAAAACCAAGATCCTTATTTAAACCCTGACGGATATTATCTCCGTCTAGTACATAACTTTGGACGTTTAATTCATGAAGCTTCCTTGAAACATCATTTGCCAGCGTTGATTTCCCGGAACCAGACAAACCTGTAAAGAAGAGTACTGCACTTTTATGCTGATTCCTCTGCTGCCTCATTTCTTTTGTTATCACTGTATCGTGCCAGGTTAAGTTATTGTTCACTGTCATCTCAAATCTCCCCCTTATGCGTTCACTGTCTTCTCACTCATCCCTTTAATTAATACCTCCACTACCTCAGGACGACTGAATGTTGCTGGAGGCTGCTCCCCATTTCGTAAAAGGGCACGTACTTTAGTACCTGATAAAATGACGTGATGTTCTTTTCCATGAGGGCACGTTTTGGCCGAAGCCATGCTATCGCACTTCTCGCAGTAGAAACTGTGTTCAAAAAAGAGTGGTGTAATTCCTAATTCCTCGCTTGTAAATTGACTAAAGATTCTCTGGGCATCATAAGTGCCATAGTAATCACCTACTCCGGCATGATCTCTCCCCACAATAAAATGTGTGCATCCAAAGTTTTTTCGAACAAGCGCATGAAAGATTGCCTCTCTTGGCCCTGCATAGCGCATAGCAGCAGGAAAGACACCAAGGTGCACACGATCTTCAGGGTAATAGTTCTTAAGTAGAACTTCATAACTTTCCATTCGAATTTCTGCTGGTATATCATCTGATTTGGTTTCACCTACAAGAGGATTCAAGAACAAGCCATCCACTGTTTCAAGTGCGGTCTTTTGAATATACTCGTGCGCTCGATGAACCGGATTTCTTGTTTGAAATCCTACAACTTTCTTCCAGCCCTGACGTTCAAAATACTCTCTTGTTTCAGATGGATCATAATGATAGCGGTCAAACTTGCCTTTTTCGGTTCTTTTAATAAGCGTAATTGGTCCACCAATGTAAACATCTGGTCTATCGTAAACTTTTTTCACTCCTGGATGTTCACTGTCCTCTGTTAAATACACGTGGCGCCCCTCCACTCCCTTATCAGGAGTATATTTGGATTCCACTTCTATTGTGCCGTACACAGTCCCATTATTAGTTAACTTCACTTTATCACCAATTGCGATCTCAGCAGCTCGTTCGTGCGTAACTGGCAACGTAATAGGAATGCTCCATGGCAACCCACTTTCTAATTTGAGGTGATGAACGACTGACGTATACTCATTTTCATTAAGAAAACCAGTTAACGGACTATACGCTCCTGTTCCGATTAATTCCAGATCACTTAACGCAGTAGCGTCTAACTCAATTTCTTGAATAATCCCATCAATTTCAGTATTAGGTTTGTAACGGTTAATCAATGTTCCTCCATGCGCGTTAATTGTTGCCATCTTAATCCCTCCAAATTGAATTTATTATAAGCTTCCTTCGTCTTGTAATGTTCTCTTTTGAGAGCGAATCGATCGAATTAAACTTCCTGACCCAAGCGTCGCTAGAATAACGCTGCCAATTGCAATTAATGTATATAAATCACTTTCTAAAAAAAGTTTGATCATACTATAAGAAATAACTAAAGAAAAAACCGGTGAAACTGCCCAAACTTTAATCATTCGCGTAATGACATCTTTCTGCCAAAGCTGAAATCCATCTTTAGCAGTTCCGATACCAATGATCGATGAGGTGGTAATCTGGGTAAGCGGCACCGGAATCCCAAATAAGGAAGCTCCAATCACAAGTCCAGCGCTCGTACCTGATATAGCACAACCTTCACCAAGTGAAAATTTTGTGATGCGATAACCATTCGTTTCAATGACACGTTTACCAAAAACTAAAGCACCTAAAGCAACAAAAGCTCCCCCAAAAAATGCGCCGTGAGAAAGGGATAAAACTCCCGCTCCAACTAGCGGTCCAATCGCATTTGCGACGTTATTCATTCCCGCTGAAAAGGCTTCTAGAAAACCGGCTACAATTAAAAAAATGGTGAGTGGCTTTTGCCACTTTGAAGTAAGATTGATTCTTTGTTTTAAAAGACCAAAAATTTTCCCAACGCTGAGAGCTGTCGCAAAAGCAATAACCGGTATAACGATCCACAACAACATAATGAACATCACATTCTGAAAGTACAAAGCACGGTAAGCAATACCAACTCCTACCACTGCGCCCACAGTAACTTCACTTGTTGATAATGGAATCCCCATCATATTTGCTAGAAAGAGCGCTGTTGTAGCTGAAATAAAAATAATCAAGATAACCTTTAGACTGAGTACGGAAGAAGGTATAATGCCACTCCCCATTGTTTTAATAACATTACCTCCACCTAATGTGGCACCACCAACAATCCCAATCGCACAAACACTCAGTGCTACGCTTCTTCTTTTAATCGCTCCAGCCCCGTAAGCCACTCCCATCGATGCCGCAGCTCCACTAGCCCCAATATTCATAGCAAAAAAGAGAGCCACTGTAATAACTAGGGTTGTCATGACCGTCACCGATTTGGTGCTGAATCAAAATGCAAGCCGCATTCCGTTTTTTCCTGATTTGCCCATCTCCCAGCTCTAGAATCACTACCTTCCAATACTCTTTCAGTGCATACCGCACATCCTATACTTGGGTACCCTTTATCATGAAGAGGATTGTATGGTAAATCCTTTTCGTACACGTACCTCCAAACATCTTTCCATGTCCAATGAATAAGTGGACAAACCTTAATCGACTGAAACTTATCATCTCTATTGAAATAATTTGTCTTTTGTCTGAGTGGCGACTGCTCTCTCCTTAAACCTGAGATCCATGCACTTACATGATCTAATTCTTCATGCAATGGTATGATTTTCCTCAAGTTGCAGCACTGTCCCGGGTCTCGCTCCCATAGAGCATCCCCTTTACTTAATGCCTGTTCTTCGACCGACTCCTTTGGTTGCTTTAACTTAATATTTAGAGATGGATATTTAGCTTTCACTTTATTAATTAGCTCATAAGTCTCATCAAAATGGAGACCTGTATCCAGAAAAACAATCTTCGCGTTCTGGTTTACCCGGGAAATCAAATCAATTAGAACGACACCCTCAACACCGAAACTACAAGCATATACAATATCATCTTGGTATATTTGATACGCCCACTCCAGAACTTCAAGAGCCCCTTTCGTTTCTGATTCAACGTCGAATTCAGGTTCCTTACCCGACCAATTATTATAGAACCAATTCATTTCTAACCCTCCCAATTCCGATCAAGGAAATATATTTAAAAGTTTAAAAAAAGAGGCGGTTCTAACCTTTAGGGTTAGAACCGCCTCTAGTTTCTCTAGTCAGCGCCAATATTAAAGTCGTTCTTTTTCTTTTCTTTCAAGTTGAACAACTTTCCCATCTTGAACAACAAGCGTAATTGACCCAAATTTTAACGAACTTAGCATTCGTTCTATACGTACAGCAACGTCTGAAAAATTCTGGTCTTTCGTTCCCATCATGCAACCTCCCTTAGTCGTAATAATCATGAGGAGAAGCTTATAAATGAAAAAAGCCTTCCCAAATTGGAAAGACAGATCAGGTTACCTTAATTCACCTTATCTTCCAAAATGGACTCCATTTTGCTGGAAGTAGCACCTTGCCAATCAGGCAGGTTGCTGGACGTCAACGGGCCAGTCCCTCGGTCTCTCTTGATAAGTTATTTTCTAAATCTTAACTATTATCTAACAATATGTCAACCCTAGTTTAGAGATCGGGATAAAGGGATTAGAAAAGAATATGAAAAAAACCCCGAATCTATGACTCGGGGACCATTTTTAGATTGGATGACGTTTACTTTCTTCTTTTTTCTCTTCTATTAAGATACGCGTACCATCTACAGACGTAATAACTACTGCCGTATCCTTGTCGATCCAACTTCCAACAGAAATGGCGCTGTACTTTTTCTCATTGACTTGTATTGTTCCACTTGGTCGAAATGGAGTAATTGTCATAGCCGATTCTCCAACTAAATTCTTATACTCAGCGTTCATGGAATTATACCCCATTTCACTGCTTAACCGATCCTTTAACGTCATTTTCGTCCACATAGAACGTGCGGGGAAAACACGCAAAAACAGGAATGAAGCAGCCGTACCAATTAAAAAACCACTAGAAACGAGAAGGCCATAAAGGAAAGTCGGAGAAGGAATGGCTACGGCTGTAACCATCATAATTAATCCAATCAAACCAAATGTACCATCATTGAGTAATTTCCCATCAAGAATAACTAAGCCTAAACCAACAGCAAACACAAGTCCCATCCAGAGAATTGATGATAAAGAAGTAAGATGGAAACTAAAATAAAATGTGAGCAATAGTATTCCGATCAATCCAAAAATACCTTTTACACGGACAAGTAACTCAGCAAACAAGAATAGCACGCTAAGTAAAACGATAAGAAAGCCAACTGCTGGCAAAGATAGAATCTCCATCCTCGCTCCCTCCTTTTCCTTCTTCTCTTATACGTTCAAAAGGGAAGAAAGTTTCAGTCACTTGTCACCTTACGATTGAAATACCCCTTTTATTCCATCAATAATCGCAATAAAGAAATCAATGATTTTTTGAATAAATGACTGTGTCTCGTCTTTATTTAAAAACTCGTCCAGGTTTTCTCTCGCGTTCTGCAACTGACTCTTCATTTGATCCCAATCAATATCAAGATTTTTCATTCGATTAAACAGTGCAACAAGACCATCCAACTCATCTTGAGTCAATTCAATACCTGAATCGTTAGCAATTTGTTTAATAACTGTTCTTAAATCATCTTCCGTCTCAGGTGGGTTTGTAGCAATTTCATCCTTAATCTTAGTCATTAGCTCTGTTGCTTTATCTGCGCCAATACTATCGCTCAATTTTGCAGTAGTGACAAGCTCTTCATTTGCTACTTGTTTTTGCTCCTCAGGTATCACTTCATCTGTGCTTAACTCATAAGCTTTGATTAAACCAGTTAATGCAGCCGTACCTGAAACCTCCATTGGTGCTGTCACATAAACATCAGCATCTTTTACTCCAGCTGTTATTAAAGCATTTGCGTACATTTCATCTGTTACCCAATTAATATTTTTTGTGTCAACGCTTAAACCAGCATCTTTTTCACCAATGGTTATGGAAGAAGAAGATAAGGCGCGGGTACCGATTAGCGCTTTACTTATATAATTCCCAAGATATTTATGCTCTTCTTCATTTGATACCGTTACCGTCATTGCATTTTCCGGAGCTTCCATTTCATCAACTAGCTTCTGTTTTTGCTCTTCAGATAGATCTTCACCAAGTGTAACGATGACATCCCCGACGCTCGCATCCGCTTGTGCCACCATAGGAATAATAGACATCATTAACACCATCGACAATAAAAACGGCAATCCTTTTTTAAGCATGTTTTTTGTCTCCTTTTAACGTGATGCTCTAATGAAGAGTAACTCAGTTAATCTCCCCATCTCTTAGTATTCTACTCGACACTCGATCGAAAGAAAAGATAATTCACTAGGAAATCTGTCATATCATGGAAGGACAAGCATATCGTAGTACAAAGGAAATCATTCTGAAGGAGTTGCGAGAGATGCGAAAACTATTGTTAAGTTCCCTATTTCTGCTTGTCCTTCATACAACTTATTATGATTTAACAACAGGAACTCTTACAAATAACAGAGCTATTTCAGAAGTATCAGAAGCAGTCGAAGTGGGGTCACCTGAAAAAAACTCTCCCTATGTGGTTTATAAAATAAATGCTGGCGATACTGTTCTTTCTTTAGTAGAAAAAGCGAACGGCTCAATACCGGTTCCGATTGAAACGGTCGTTCACGATTTTGAAACATTAAATAAAATTCATCCAACTCTTATACAAATTGGGAAAGAATATAGGATACCAACTTATGACCAAACATCTGCTCAATGATTATTTCTTGTCAATAGCTCTCTAAAGTTGCTACAATGGGATAGTATTACAGATGAGTCTTATTCCCTACAAGGGAGTATATAAAAGCGATCTAAATCATGAGGTAAGCAATCCTACATGTAAAAGGAGCGATTTTCGCATGAATGAAATTACCCACCGTAGTCAAACTAGACCTGTTAAAGTAGGTCCTTTAACAATAGGCGGTAACGATGAAGTTATTATTCAAAGTATGACAACAACCAAAACTCACGATGTGGAAGCAACAGTTGCTGAAATCAATCGTCTTGAAGAAGCTGGTTGTCAGATTGTACGAGTAGCTTGTCCAGATGACAGGGCAGCAGATGCAATCCCTGAAATCAAAAAGAGGATTAATATCCCTCTTGTCGTTGATATTCACTTTAATTATAAGCTAGCACTAAAAGCCATTGAAGGTGGAGCAGACAAGATACGTATTAACCCTGGTAATATTGGACGTCGCGAAAAAGTGGAAGCTGTCGTAAAAGCAGCCAAAGCAAAAGGCATTCCGATTCGCATTGGCGTTAATGCTGGTTCACTTGAGCGAAAAATCCTTGAAAAATACGGCTATCCTACAGCTGAGGGAATGCTAGAAAGTGCCCTCCACCATATCAAAATTCTTGAAGACCTTGATTTCTACGATATCATCGTCTCCATGAAAGCTTCCGATGTTAACCTTGCAACTGAAGCATATGAACTGGCAGCACGTTCTTTTAATTACCCACTGCATCTCGGAATTACAGAGTCAGGCACTCTATTTGCAGGTACAGTTAAAAGCGCAGCCGGTCTTGGTGTTATTCTTTCAAAAGGAATCGGAAATACGGCACGTATTTCTCTTAGTGCGGATCCGGTTGAAGAAGTAAAAGTAGCTAGAGAGCTTCTTAAATCATTTGGACTTGCAGCGAATGCAGCCACATTAATTTCTTGTCCAACTTGTGGTCGTATCGAAATTGACCTTATTTCAATCGCAAATGAAGTCGAAGAGTACATTTCAACAATCAAAGCACCTATTAAAGTAGCCGTGCTTGGATGCGCAGTGAACGGTCCAGGTGAAGCGCGTGAAGCTGATATCGGTATTGCAGGTGCACGTGGTGAAGGTCTCCTCTTCCGACATGGTGAAATTATCCGTAAAGTTCCTGAGGAAACCATGGTAGAAGAGTTGAAAAAAGAAGTCGACAAAATAGCAGAAGAACATTACAAGAAAATGGCAGAAGAAAAAGAGAAAGCTGAAGCTAACTCTTAATTCTTTTTCTTGATCAAAGAAGAAAAGCCAGGCACTTTAAAAGTGCCTGGCTTTTCTATTAAGGTTTTCAACTAAAAGAACGGTGCGAAGAATAAGCTGATGATCATTGAAGCGGCACCAACACCAATCGCCCATGATCCGAGCGTTGTTAGTCCCTTTCTCCTAGCAACAAATCCTACGACGATTCCCGCTGCTCCAAGAATGACGGGAAGTATAAACAAGGAAATAACCGATAAAGCAAGAGCAGCTACACCCACTCCCACTCCTGTTCGATCCTGTTCTTGTCTTTTAGCTTCAAAGTGTTCATGATGCTCCTCAGCAGTTGGACGTTCATTTTCAGGCGACTGTAAATAAGGACGGTCTAATACACCAGGGGCTACTTCAGCTGCAGCTTCCTCAAGATATTCCTCTTCCGATTCGCTGCGAACTTCGCGCTCCTCGATAAAGTCCAGATCGTCATCATGTCTGTCTTCTGTCATATACATCCCTCACTTTACCTTGTTGTGGAGCATGATTAGTATTTGTCAGTGAGTGTAAGAATATGTTCGTTCAATCAGTAAGATAATCCCAATTCCTTCTTATTGCCTTTCTTTTCTATGATATGATGAAAAGAGAGCAAATCAAAAAGGAGTTTTATTATGACGATCAAAAGACTAGGACTTGATATTGATGGAACTGTAACAAGTCCTAAAACCTTTCTTCCTTATTTAAATTCTTCATTTAATAAACAATTATCCTTACATGATATTACACAGTACAATCTTGCTAACCTTCTCGGCATTCCTCAAAAAGAGTTTTTTGAGTGGTTAAAAATAAATGAAGAGAAAATTTACGCAAATGCCCTTATCGCAGATCAAGCTCATCCTATACTAGAAGAATGGAAAGTGGATTATGAACTTTTCTACATTAGTGCAAGAGGGGATCATTTACTCAACACAACAAAAGACTGGTTTACATCAAATGCCGTCCCTTATCATCACATCGAACTTATTGGAAAACATGATAAAATTGATTCCATTAAAGAACATAGCGTTGACGTTTTTTTTGAGGATAAATACGATAATGCATGTGCGATTGCAGAGGAATGTGAGATCCCAGTGATCCTTTTTGACACTCCATACAACCAGGGAACAGTGCCTTCTAATGTATCTCGATTGGAAACCTGGCCAGAAGCTCAACAGTGGCTTAAGCACCATAATAAAAGCGGAAGAGCATAACTATGCTCTTCCGCTTTTAGGCATATGCCTGACATGCACCACAACGACCGTACACTTCAAATTTATGTCCTGTTACTTCAAACTCAGAGTCCCCTACTGGGATGTTCTCCATTGGACATGATTCTATTTGGCGAGTTTTACCGCAATCCAGACAAATGAGATGATGATGATGCGTATTCGTTGAACAGCTAAGACGATAGCGCTTTTCACCGTTCCATTCTGTCTCCTCTAATATCGTTAAATCCGCAAACAGAGTTAAATTTCTGTAAATCGTATCAACACTCATCCCGGGATAGCTTTCTTGCATATGGTTCAGCACATCTCTTGCTGAAAGATACCTCTTTTCTTTGGCGAAAAGAGTGACGAGATCCTCCCGTTTTTCAGTGTATTTATAACCTTCATCCTTTAAAATACGCAATGCTGTAGAGACATTCATATATCCACCTCATTATGTTAAGATTTCCACTGTTTTAATCTTTTGAATAGAAGAACGAACAACAAGATCAACGCTGATAGAATAACAATTGTTCCACCAGGGGCAATATCTAGATAATATGCCAGAACCAGTCCACCAAGCACCGCAACTTCTCCCAAAATAATGGAGTATGCGATTGTTTGCTTAAATCCTCTAGCAATTCGAATACTTGCAGCAACAGGAAGCGTCATAAGCGCCGAAACGAGTAGTACACCTACAATCTGCATCGAAACGGCAATCACGAACGCGACAAGTAAAATAAAAATGAAATGAATCCACTTTCCTCTAACGCCTGATACGATTGCTTGCTCTTCATCGAATGAGAGAAAAAATAGTTCTTTGTATAATAAAATCACAACAAGTACGACAATAATCGTTATCACTGCCACAGCCATTAAGTCACTTCGACTAATGGCAATGACGCTTCCGAATAAATAATTAAATAGATCAGAATTGAATCCATCTGCTAATGATAAGAATACGACCCCAAGTCCAATCCCCCCAGATAAAGTAATGGGGATCGCTAGCTCTTCAAAATGCTTGTACACTTTTCGCAGTTGCTCAATAAATAACGAACCCGCTGCTGAAAATCCCATTCCCATATAAACAGGATTAACGCCCTGCCAGAATGTAAAATACTTACCTAGAAGTAAACTAGCAGCTATTCCTGCCAAAGTAATATGTGATAAAGCATCCGCTATTAACGCCTGTCTTCTAACAACAATAAACACTCCAAGTAGCGGCGCAATAATTCCAATTAATATGCCAGCCAAAAAAGCGTTTTGCAAAAACTCAAATTTCCATAAAGCTTCTATCATTTTCTAAATGCCTCCGTGATCATGGTCGTGACTTAGAACGTGAACATGATGGCCATAAAATCCAGATAGTTCACGATCATTAAACTGTTCAAATTCATTTGTTTCACCATGAAAGTGAAGGGTTTTATTCAAACATGCCACGTGCGTTACTTTATCCGTAATCGTACCGATATCATGTGTTACAAGAAGCAAGGTAATGCCATTCTCCTGATTAAGCTTACCAAGAAGTTCATAGAAATCACTCGTTGAATTAGCATCTACCCCCACCGTAGGTTCATCAAGAATAAGAATTTCTGGTTTACTGACAAGCGCTCTTGCAATAAACACTCTCTGCTGCTGTCCACCAGAAAGTTCTCCAATATTACTTGATGCATAATCACTCATTCCTACTTGTTTGAGGGCCTCCATAACTGCTTTTCGATGCGCTGCTTTCATAAATTTGAATAATCCAAGTTTACTCGCTAATCCCATCGAAACGACTTCAAATACAGAAGCAGGAAATCCTGAATTAAAACTATTTGCTTTCTGAGAGACATAACCGATTTTGCTCCACTCATGAAACTTATTCATCTTCTTGCCGAATATATTCACTTGTCCCTTTTGAGGCTTCAATAGTCCAAATATGATTTTAATTAAAGTTGATTTACCTGAACCATTCGGACCTACAAGTCCTACAAAGGCTCCACTAGGAATAGAAAAAGTAATGTCTTCAAGAACATATCCATCCCCATAATGAAAAGAGATATTCTGAAGATCAATGATATTTTGAGAAGTTGCCATAAATAAAACCTTCCATCTATAAGAATCATTACGATTTACATTATGTAGTATACCTTACATGATGAACATTTGTAAATTTCCTTGATGATATTCTATCTCAGATAACTTATTGTAGTCGCCCCCCCCGTAATTTGATTGGTCATAAATCGTATAGGAAGTTCCTCAATAACATTAAATGGCCACAGCTTTCAGACTTGAAAGCTGTGGCCATCTTTACGCTTCTTCGGAGAAAGAAACGAAGGTGCTTTTAAGCTGTGTTTACATTTCATGAAGGCTAGCCATCTCCTGAATCTCTTCTGAATAGCTACTTTTCGGTGTTCCTTTTTCTGCTACATAAGCCTTCAATCCGCCGATGCCTCGGTTATAAGCTGTCAGAGCTTCATCCCAATTCTCATATTTTTCATAAAGATAATCAAGATAGGTGACGGAAAGTGTTATTGAAAAATAAGGGTCAAATAGCTTGTCCTCTGAATAATCAATCTCCGCCATATCGGCAATCCATGGAGCCGTATTTGTCATGAATTGAGCCATCCCATAAGCATGCCCATACTTTGTTTCTGGCCCAATGAGTTCAGGATCAAACGTATTTCCTGTCTCAACTTTCAGAAGCTCATAAACGATTGTAGGATCAATATCTTCTTTCATAGCCTGATACGTTAAGAACAATCCCCACTTCTTACTAAACTTCCCCTCACTATCTTGATAGAACTGTTCAGAGTAAGCTTTCGCCTGCTTCCACTCTTCTACACTTACTGAGTTTGGGTCAAGTGAGTAACCCGTTTCTTTTTCTAATTTACTAATAGCTGTCTGTGTTTTCATCTGATCATTCTGGGATGATTTCTGATTCAATTCACCGACAGTTGTTTCAGCATCGGCAACCTGCTCATTAAATAGATGAGATTGTACAAGGACTAGTGCTAGAACAAGTGTTAGAACAATTACAGTGATCATAGACAGAGGTTTTTTGATATTGTTTTGAATAAAATTAATAGTGTTGCACTCCTTTTCAACTGGTATTAATAAAGCTGAAGAGCACCAGTTAAGGTAATACCCTATCATCTTTTTCTCAAACCTTTCTACTATTTTGCTCATAAATCATTACAATTTCATAAGAAAAAAGACCCCCGGTATAGGAAGTCTAATGAATTGGAGATTTGAACTTCGCCCCTCTTGTTTCTTGAGTATTCATAATTGTAATAAATGCATGAGGGTCAATGTCGTAGATCACACTTTTTAGTTTCGTCACCTCTAACCTTGTTATAACTACATATATAACTTCTTTCTCCTCGTCAGTATAACCACCTTTACCAACGAGTTTTGTCGTTCCTCTACCAAGTCGATCTAAAATAGCATTCGAAATTTCCTCGTATAAATCCGAGACAATCAATACAGCTTTCGTTTCATCAAGACCTTGAATCACCGTATCAATTGTCTTAAAAGCGATATAATACGCCATTACAGAATACATCGCATTCTCCCAACTGAAAACAAATCCAGCCCACGTAAAAATAAATATGTTTGTAAACATAACAAACTCGCCAATTGAAAAAGGAATTTTTTTCGTTAACAAAATCCCTAATATTTCAGTTCCATCCATTGAACCGCCATGTCTAATCACCAATCCAACGCCTAGTCCTAATGTCAATCCGCCAAAAACCGTACCAAGAATAGGTTCCGTTGTAAATGGATCTGTATGGTGAAGAAAGGTTTCGAATGTAGCAAGCCCGATAATACCGAATAGTGTTGAAAAGGCAAACGTCTTACCAATTTGCTTATAACCATAATACATAAATGGAAGATTTAACACTACAACCAGAATAGCAAAATTAAATGCTGTGAGGTGATCTAAAATAAGGGATATCCCTATAATTCCACCGTCAATCAACTGATTTGGAACTAAAAATAATTCAATGGCTGCGGCAGCGAGAAAAGCGCCAATCATAATCATAAAAAGTCTATAAATTAAATGCGTTTTACTTTCTTTCCTATGCTGTTTTTTCTCCATGGGACCCTCCAAAGTATGTCTCTTATTTCTTTGAAGCCTATGTTAATGAGCATGATTGTCTATTGGCTCATTCACGACAAGTCATGAGTCAAAAGTCAAGAAAACGATAATAAAATAACCTGATCCTAAAAGTTTAGAATGTTCTTTTAGCGAACACCATCGTGAACTGTGTGCATAGTATGAGATAGGCAAAGGGGGCATCGTGATGAATCCAATACAGCTTCAACTTGTAAATTTCAAATTGAATCGTATTACAACAGAGGAATTGCTTCAACTATCTAACCAATATGGTATTACACTTTCAGCAACAGATGCAAAGAAAATTGTGCAAATTTTAAAACAAGAGAATATTGATATTGCGAACCAAACGCAACGAAAACGTATATTAATGAAAATTAGTCGTGAAGTTAGTCCTTCGGTTGCGTCACGCGTACACAAGTTAATTCTCTCTTTTCTTACCCAATAACAAAAAACCGCTTAAGCGGTTTTTTGTTAGACAGACATTAGTTTACTTTTTAAATCTTCATCAAACTTTTGATTTCGAAGCATTTCAATCTCTAATTTATAAGGCGCCTTCTTATTTTTCTTGTCTTCTCCTACATAAGGCGTTTCTAAGATCTTCGGAACATCTTTCAATTGAGGGTGATGAATCACCTTATTAAGTGCATCAAAGCCAATATAACCAAACCCAATATTTTCATGACGGTCTTTAGACGCACCACGCTCATTTTTACTATCATTCACGTGAAGCACCTTTAACCGATCCACTCCGATTACTCGGTCGAATTCATTTAGAACCCCGTTAAAGTCATGCACAATATCATAGCCTGCATCGTGCGTATGGCAAGTATCAAAACAAACGGATAACTTTTCATTATGTGTAACACCATCAATAATTTGAGCTAGTTCTTCGAAGCTTCTTCCGCACTCAGAACCCTTACCGGCCATTGTTTCAAGAGCGATTTGAACTTCTTGATCGGCTGTTAGCACCTCATTTAATCCTTCGATAATTTTCTGAATTCCTTTATCTGCCCCAGCACCTACATGAGCACCAGGGTGGAGCACGATTTGACGAGCACCAAGAGCATGTGTACGCTCTATTTCAGATCTGAGAAAATCAACTCCGAGTTGAAAGGTTTCAGGTTTTGTAGTGTTACCAATATTAATAATGTATGGCGCATGGACAACAATGTCACTGATACAATGCTCTTTCATATGGGCCGAACCTTTATCAATATTAAGCTTTTCAATCGCTTTACGCCTCGTATTCTGAGGTGCACCCGTGTAAATCATAAAGGTTGTAGCGCCATATAAAACAGCTTCTTCGCTTGCTCCTAGAAGCATTTTATCACCGCTCATTGAAACATGTGAACCTATTTTTAACATTATCTTCAATCCTTCCCTTTTCACTTCATCATTTTATTATACCTTTTTTGCTAATCTGCCATCTATTCATGTCGATTGAAAAAGTAAACTTAACACATGCCCTCTCATACGATTAAGCAGACAAAAACCCTCTGTCATAAGAGGGTTTTGAATTATTTCCGACCGCGCTTTTGCTGAATACGATCTCTTTCCTGCTGCATTTTCTTTTTATAGCCTGGTTTTACTTTCTTAGGCTTAGGTACAAAAACCTCAGGTTTTGATGAGGTAGGCTTTTTTCTTGGAGTTACGGGCTTCGCTTCTACCCACTCACCATTTTTAATTTCTTTGTACTCAATGCTAATGCCTTTTGAAGATAGCTTTTGTATAGCTTGTTGATCAGATGGTTCTGCCAATGTATATGCTATTCCATCGTGACCTGCTCTTGCTGTACGTCCTACTCGGTGAATATAGAAATCAAGATCTTTTGGTAGTTCAAAGTTAATCACGTGTGAAACGCCCTTAATGTCGATCCCTCTTGAAGCAAGATCAGTTGCGACTACATACTGACATTCAGCTTCCTGAATTTTCTTCATGATTTGTTTACGCTGACGTGCTTGAACACCACCATGAAGTCTTTCAACATTATGGCCATTTTCGATAAGGAAGTCAGCCACTTCATCTGCCGTTTGTTTAGTGTTAGTAAAGACAAGAGCAAGATAAGGATTAATTGCCTTAGTCACATTTAAAAGTAGCTCTTTCTTCTCTTTATATCGTGCAGGAATAAAAATGTTTTCTACTTTATCAGCCGTCACTTGTTCTGCATTCACTTCTACAAATTTAGGATTGTCCATGTACTTTTTCAAAAATGGCTGCAAGCTCTTTGGAATAGTTGCAGAGAAAACAAGCATTTGTAATTGTTTTGCCATTCGAGATGCGATATAGTCTACATCTTCAATGAATCCCATGTCCAACATTTGGTCCGCTTCATCAACAACAAGCATCGTTGCAGGAAAAACGCTTAGCGCCTGCTCTTCGACAAGATCCTTAATACGCCCAGGAGTGCCGATGACAATATGGGGTGTATTTTTCATACGACTAATCATACGTTTACGATCAGTTCCACCTACAGCCTTTTTAATAGAAATTGCTTCTTCTTCAGGGAGGGTAGAGATCAATTTTAACGATTCGTTGTAAATTTGATCGGCCAATTCTCTCGTAGGCGCTGTAATAACAGCCTGACATTCATTTAATCCACTATCAATTCGATGAATAAGTGGGAGTAAGAAAGCAAGCGTTTTGCCTGATCCTGTTTGCGATTGTCCGATCGCACTGTCACCATTACGTATCGCTGGGACCAGTCTCTCCTGTATTTCGGTTGGTCTGTTGAATTTCTGAGCTTCTAGAGCATCAACTAAAAAAGGCTTAAGCCCTAATCTATCAAAGTGTTTCATTATTATTGTTCCTCCATCCATTAATCCAACTTGTATTATAGAACATTTTTGCTCAAAGCGCCATACGTTAAGGGAAGAGCGATCCTCTTATTTATTTTAGAAAGCCATAAATTCGATGAAAGTGATCGTTTTTCAATTTTGCTACACGTTTGCCATAGTCACCGAACAAGAACAACAGAAAACTATAAGATTGGATCGTCGAACACCATTTTATTAGTAAAGCGATGCCCTAACTAATTTCACTTCATACAACTTCTCATTACTTGTATTGCCCATTAATCTCTATTCTCACACCTTCTATTTTTGTGGCATACCATATTAATACCAAGAGCTTATTATGGTCAAGTTATCATAAGGAGGGTAAGACATGAATCAATTTCCTCCCTCCCCCCAAAGTGGTCCGGGTCCAGGTATGGGCTTTCCATTTTCCGGAGGAGGGTTTCAAAGTCCTGGGCCAGGATTTACACAGCCTCAGCAAACAGGAGGTGGCGGCGGTCTGCTATCCAGGTTTTTAGGAGGAGGCGCTCCTCAAGGAAGTCAGGGACTCCCGACTCCTCCAGGAGCATTTCCAGCCATGCAACGAGGTACCATCCCAGGTTTACCCCAACAAGCCGGCATGCTCTCTAGAATCCTTCCGGGTGCCGGACAGGGTGGCATGGATATGATGGGAATGATCCAAAATGTTCAAAAAGTGATGCAGGCTGCTGATACAATTAAACCAATGGTACAACAATACGGTCCAATGGTTAAGCAGCTCCCAGAAATGATTGCTTTGTTTAAGGAATATCAGAAGTCTTCAGGGTCAAGTGAAGAGGATGAAACAGAGGATGAAGTCAAAGAAAAAACGATCAAGCAGAAAAAAACCCAAAAGAAAAAATCAACTAAGCAGCCCGCTGGAGTAAAAGCCAAGAAAAAAACAAAAACGACAAGCTCAAATGAAATCAGTATCAAGTCTAAGCCGAAACTCTATGTATGAACATCGTGATTCATTGAGTTATCTCGGAATCTCCTTTATAATTGAGTAAGAACAGTTATACAACAATCCGTATTTGGGTTGAGGAGGTACTCGATGAAAGTAACTAAAATTTCGCCAAGAGGTTATTGCTATGGTGTTGTCGATGCTATGGTAATTGCACGAAATGCTGCATTAGATAAAACATTACCGCGCCCGATCTTTATTCTCGGGATGATCGTTCATAATAAACACGTGACAGATGCATTTGAAGATGATGGTATCATTACACTTGATGGACCAAATCGGATGGAAATTCTCGAAAAAGTAGAATCAGGAACTGTCATTTTCACTGCGCATGGTGTTTCACCTCAGGTTCGAGAGCTAGCGGAGAAAAAGGGCCTAACTGTACTTGACGCTACCTGTCCAGATGTAACAGTGACACATGATTTAATTCGCGAAAAACAAAAAGAGGGCTATCACGTCATTTATATTGGCAAAAAAGGCCATCCTGAGCCTGAAGGTGCGATGGGGATTGCTCCTGACATTGTGCATCTTGTTGAAAAGCCTGAAGAAGTTGATGAACTTGAAATCGATTGTGATAACATCATTATTACAAATCAGACGACCATGAGTCAGTGGGATGTTCAAGAAATTATGGAAAAAGCAATGGAACGTTATCCACATGCGGTTATTCATAATGAAATTTGTAATGCCACTCAAGTTCGTCAGGAAGCCGTAGCCCAACAAGCAGGTGATACAGACTTAGTTCTTGTAGTTGGAGATCCTAAGAGTAACAACTCTAATAGACTTGCCCAAGTTTCCATTGAAGTTGCTGGCACACCAGCCTATCGGATTGCGGACATTTCTGAATTAAAGCTTGAATGGCTTGAAGGTGTTGAATCAGTTGGAGTAACTGCAGGTGCTTCTACACCAACTCCGATTACAAAAGAAGTGATACGTTTTCTTGATCAATATGATCCTGACAACGAAGAAACGTGGACTCGTGAGCTAAGCGTTCCTTCTTCTAAAATTCTCCCTAAAGTGAAAGTGAAAAAATAACAAAAATCCCGCCTACTTTTAGGCGGGATTTTTGTTTATCTAAACTGAAAGGGGTCCGTTATTTCTTGTGAAGACATAATAACCGTATCAAAATTTTTCTCTTCTACAAAAGCCTGCAATTTTTCCCGTACACCCTCAATCATAATCTTTTCAATATTATGGCCTGCATCAATAATTTGGAGCCCCTCCATCATAGCATCGTGAGCTACATGGTAATAAATATCACCTGATACAAATACATCTGCTCCACTAAATCGAGCTGCACTAATAAATTTATTACCGTCTCCACCTAACACAGCAACTTTTTTTATTTTAGAAGTAAGATTGCCTACAATTCTAACACCACTTGCGCCAAGCCTCTCTTTCACAAAACCAGCAAAATCTTCTAATGTCATTTCTGCATCAAGATGACCTATTCTTCCCAGCCCAAGCTTTTCTGGTTCATTTTCTAAAGGATAAATATCGTAAGCTACTTCTTCATAAGGATGCGCCTTTTTAACAGCATTTAAAACCTTCGCTTGTTGATCTGCATGAAAAATGCTTTCAATTTTCACCTCTTGAACAGCTTCTAACTCTCCTGATTCACCAATAAATGGCTGCGCTTGAACTGTGGGCTTGAATCGGCCAGTTCCTTGAGAAGTAAATGTACAATCACTATATTCACCTATAAACCCTGCTCCTGATTTCGAAAGAGCTGTTCTAATTTGTTCCTGATGTGTAATTGGAACGAATATAGCTATTTTCTTTAGTTCTCGTTGAAATGTTTCAACAAGAACGCTCGTTTCTTGTAGTCCTAATGCATCCGCTAGCATATCATTCACGCCACCAGGTGCAACATCTAAATTTGTATGTGCCGCGTAAACAGTGATGTCATTTTTAATTAGCTTCTCTACCATTTTCCCCTGTTCTGTATCCAAATTGATTTTCTTAAGAGGACGGAAAAGAATGGGGTGATGGGCAATAATTAAATCTACCCCTTCTCGAACCGCTTCGTCTACCACGTTGGGAAGAACATCAAGCGCGGTCATTACCTTTTTAACCTTTTTGTTTAAGCTTCCGATTTGCAATCCAATAGGATCACCATTTTCGGCATACTTCTTTTTTGACCAGGCCTCAAATTCTTGAATAATCGCCTGAGCTGAAGCTATCTTGCTCATGAGAGTACCTCCTTAATGATGTCACGCTCATTCGTTACCTGCGCTTCTTTGTCAGAAACACCTTCTGTATTTGTAAGAGACTGTAAGATCCGTTCTCTTTTCTTTAATTCAATCTGCCATTTTTTCATAAACGCTTCATTTCTATCCTTTAGGAGAAAGGGGCCCGCAAGTAAATTCTTTTGAAGTTCTTTGCCATCCATTCCAGCGTAGGGTTGCTTTCCATTGCCAGCATCAAATACAAGGACTTCGTAAATTTTATCATCTTCCTCAAGAATCCGTTCGTCGACAAGTTCCCAGTTCAAATCCGCAAGTCGTTCACGTAAAAGATGTGCCGCAACATTAGGTTGTAAGATTAGCCGCTTTACATTTTCTAGCTTCTCTACTCCGCCTAGCAAGATATCCCGTATGAGTTGCCCTCCCATTCCTGCGATTGTAACCACATCCACTTCTCCAGGCGAGATGACTTCAAGGCCATTTCCCTTACGTACTGTTATTTCATTGGTGAATCCGCTTCGCTTAACTTGCTTGATTGCCGATTGGTATGGACCCTCGTTCACTTCTCCGGCAATCGCCATAGTAATACGTTGATGATTCATCAAATAACATGGCAAATAGGCATGATCAGATCCAATATCAGCCACACTACTTCCCTCTGGAACAAAATTCGCAACCATTTTCAAACGTTCAGATAATAATTTATCGTTCATTTTTTCACCACTACTTATCCAGTTTTCTTCTCTATAGTTTACCCTCTCTGCATGCAAGCTAACAAGAATTTGCATTCCGTAAAGGTTAATTGACATACAAATAGAAAAGCCTCCTGTTCTCACAGAAAGCTTTTTTCCTTCTTATTTTTTCTCAGATAACCACTGAGCTACTGCTTCAGCTTGTTCTCCCTGAATAACTCCAGCTGGCATTCCCGAACCTTTACCATTATTAATAATGTCGAGAATTTCATCTTTGGAGTACTTTCCGCCAACAGCATTTAGAGCTGGTCCAACCTGGCCGCCTAGATCACCGCCATGACAGGAAGCACAGTTCTGAGCGTAAATATCTTCTGGTGCTGCTGCTTCAGCTTGTTCTTGCTTCTCGCCTTCACCTTCAGCACTTTCTTCGCCGCCCTGTTGCAATGCCCAGAAAGAAACACCAATAATGAGAATTAATCCGATAACTGCCGTCCATGCAAATGGAATAAGCGGATTCTTTTTCATTTCTTTTCCTCCTTGTACCGATTCGCTGATATCGTTTTCCCCAATTATGTAAGAGTAAACAAATCATAACTTATTTTACTTGAAAACGCTATGAAAGAAAAGGGGAAGCGAGGCAAATCACATATTTGTCATTGATTTCACTCTATACTTATCATAGCAAATTTTTCTAATAAAACAAACGGCATCAGCACAATCACTGATGCCAACAATTATTTTTATTTGGATATTTCTGAAGTAAGGTTTGCCCATTCAACTGCTGATTCACGTAACTTGTATTTTTGTATTTTTCCCGAAGCTGTCATTGGATACTCATCTACAAAGAAGACGTGTGCAGGTACTTTATATCTTGCAATTTTGCCTTTACAGTATAAAAGAATATCGGAAGCATTAACTGCTTCTTTTTCTTTTAATTGAATGCATGCTACTACCTTTTCACCGTATTTCTCATCTGGTACTCCAATAACCTGAACGTCCTGAACAGACGAATGGGTATAC
The DNA here is from genome assembly GCF_056173695.1 of Anaerobacillus sp. 63XJN7_5_ISO-PGPR-S23-430. Taxonomy (NCBI): domain Bacteria; kingdom Bacillati; phylum Bacillota; class Bacilli; order Caryophanales; family Bacillaceae; genus Anaerobacillus; species Anaerobacillus sp. 63XJN7_5_ISO-PGPR-S23-430. Next base: position 2,769,813 of record NZ_CM149686.1, read on the forward strand.
AGAAATTCTTCAATCTCCCTGGGGTAAACATTCTCTCCCCCGCGTATAATCATATCTTTCAAACGTCCTGTAATCTCTACATAGCCCTCTGAGTCCATTTTAGCGATATCTCCAGTATGAAGCCATCCTTCTTCATCAATCACTTGATTCGTAGCCTCAGGCATGTTGTAGTACCCTCTCATCACGTGATACCCTCTCGTGCATAGCTCACCAGCTTCGCCAGATGGAACCTCGAGGCCTGATACGGGATCAACTATCTTCACTTCGACACCTGGTAAGGCTCTTCCCACTGTATTAACTCTATACTCGAGCGGATCATTGGTTCTTGTTTGGGTAATTACTGGTGAAGCTTCAGTCTGTCCATAAGCTATTGTTATTTCTACCATATTCATTCTTTTCATGACGTTTTTCATCACTTCTATCGGACATGGGCTTCCAGCCATTATCCCAGTCCTTAACGAGCTTAGATTATAGGATTCAAATTCAGCAAGACTGAGTTCGGAAATGAACATCGTTGGTACACCATGAAGTGCTGTACATCTTTCTTTCTCCACAGTTCTTAGTACCAGTTCTGGTTCAAACTCAATGATCGGAAAGATCGTCCCTCCTGCAGAAAAAGCCGCTAAAGTTCCGAGCACACAACCAAAACAGTGGAAAAATGGAACAGGAATACAAAGTCGGTCATTATGAGTGAGCTCCATGCATTGGCCAATCTGGTAGCCATTATTGAGAATATTATTATGAGTGAGCATCACTCCTTTTGGAAAGCCGGTCGTTCCTGACGTATACTGCATATTAATGACATCGTCTGGATCAAGTTCTCCATTTCTCATTTCTAATGCTTTATCCGTCACCGATACGCTTCCCTTGAGAAAATCTCGCCACTTCATGAACGAAGAACGTTCTTCTGTACCAATATAAATAACATCTTTCAAATATGGAAGACCAGCTATCGCACATTTCCCAACAGTCAGTTGATCATTGCTTTTTTGAAGTTGCAAGAAAACCTCAGGATAAGAAGTGCCTTTGAAGCCATCAATTAAAAAGAGACGAGTGGATTCTGACTGCTTTAGGACATATTCTAACTCTGATGATTGGTAATTCGTATTAATCGTGACAAGAACCGCCCCCACTTTTGCAGTGGCAAATTGCAATAGTAACCATTCCGGTACATTCGTAGCCCAAACTGCTACGTTCTCTCCTTTAGTAACACCCAACCCTAGCAACGCTTTAGCAACTCTGTTCACTTCATTATTGAACTCTTCAAACGTGTATCGAACTTTTTCTTTTGAGTAGACGACAGCTTCTTTATTACCAAACTGATCCACTTGTCTTTCGAGCATCGATCCGATCGTCTCATGAAGCAATTTCGTCATAGTAACACTCCTATCATCATTAAGAATCCAAAAGAGATAAAGAGATCATCTTCTTCTCTTCTGGACCATGGGTATTTGCTTAGCTAATAATCAGTGTTGGTTTTGGCTCCTTTACGACTTGAACCAAAACTAACTAGTTAATGGGGTTCACTAATAAATTCATGTTATGAAAAAGACAATAATAAAGAAACTTCAAGAGTAACAACTAATCGAGCGCTCGTTCAGTTTAACAACCAATTTCTCGTGCAATAACCATTCTTTGGATTTCTGAAGTACCTTCTCCAATTTCAAGTAGTTTTGCATCTCTAAAATAACGCTCAACGTGATAATCGCGCATATATCCATTTCCTCCATGAATCTGAACAGCTTGATCACAAACTTCCATACAAATTTCTGAAGCATAGAGCTTACAAATAGAAGCTTCTTTCGTGAATTTCTTCCCTTGATCTTTCAACCAGGCTGCTTTATATACCATCGTTCTCGCTAATTCAATTTTCATCGCCATATCCGCTAGCTTAAATTGAATCGCCTGGAAGCGTGAAATCGCACGACCAAACTGCTTACGCTCATTAGCATACTGTAACGCCTTCTCATAAGCTGCCTGAGCAATCCCTACTCCCATAGCACCTATTCCAATTCGACCACCATCAAGAGTAATGAGAAACTGTCTAAAGCCATCTCCGCGTTTCCCCAGCAGATTTTCTTCTGGGACTCTCACGTCTTCCATTACAAGTTCCGTTGTGTTTGAAGAATGAAGTCCAAGCTTCTCATAGTTATCCACTACTCTAAATCCTGGTGCAGAAGTAGGCGCAATGATTGCACTAATTTCTTTATTACCATCCTTACGATCAGTAATAGCGGTTAATGCAAGATGATCAGCATACGAAGCATTGGTTATATAACATTTACTTCCATTAATTACCCATTCTCCATCTTTCAGTACGCCTTCAGTCTCGGTCCCACCTGCGTCAGAACCAGCATTAGGTTCTGTTAAACCAAAGGCTCCTAATGACTCACCAGAACAGATTGGCGCAAGATATTTCTGCTTCTGTTCTTCAGTACCAAATAAGTTCAGCGGTGCTCCTCCGAGTGATACGTGCGCCGAGTATGTAATTCCAGTTGAACCACACGCACGACTCAATTCCTCTACTACGATTGCAAAGCTGACGGTATCTGCACCGCCTCCTCCATATTCTTCTGGAAATGGAAGCCCCATAATCCCCAAGTCACCAAGCTGTTGAAATATCTCTTTTGGAAACCTTTTCTCTTTATCGCGTTGTTCGGCACCTGGCGCCACTTTTTCGTCAGCAAATTCTCGAATCATTTTCTGAATCATTTTTTGTTCTTTCGTTAAGTCAAAGTTCATGAACAAATAACCTCCTGTAAATAAAAATCCAATAATGTGAATGCGCTTACATTTCATTATCTCCTTTGATTGCTACTTTTTCAACATTTTAGAATATAAAAATAATTTTATATATTATTTTTTTGCCAAACTATTTTGAGAAGCCTACTACAACGGGCGTTAACGCTTTTTATACAAAAAGCGGCATTTGCAAAACGAAAGAAAAATCAGTAAAATAAATGACAGGAATTGTATTCTTTATTGATCCGTTCCACTAACGATAAAAAAAGAGTTTTTAACTAAACCGTTTTCACATATGGTAAGAATGTGATTCATTAAGCCATAAAAAAACTCTCTGACTGCATGAGCAGACAGAGAGTGATCCATTCTATTCAAGAAAATCTTTGAGTCGTTTGCTTCTACTTGGATGACGGAGCTTGCGAAGTGCTTTCGCTTCGATTTGGCGAATTCGCTCACGTGTAACTCCAAAGACGCGACCTACTTCTTCTAGGGTTCTTGTACGTCCATCATCAAGTCCGAAACGCAGTCTAAGAACATTTTCCTCTCGATCAGTTAGCGTATCTAGTACGTCTTCAAGCTGTTCCTTGAGTAGTTCATAAGCTGCAGCATCGGATGGTGCCAATGCATCTTGATCTTCAATAAAGTCTCCGAGGTGGGAATCGTCTTCTTCCCCAATAGGCGTTTCTAAAGATACTGGTTCTTGAGCTATCTTAAGAATTTCACGGACTTTTTCAGGAGAAAGGTCCATTTCCTTACCAATTTCTTCAGGAGCAGGTTCACGGCCAAGATCCTGAAGAAGCTGGCGCTGCACACGAATCAATTTATTGATTGTTTCAACCATATGAACTGGAATACGAATCGTTCTAGCCTGGTCTGCAATGGCGCGAGTGATAGCTTGACGGATCCACCACGTGGCATAAGTACTAAATTTGTAACCTTTACGGTAATCAAATTTCTCAACGGCTTTAATAAGCCCCATATTTCCTTCCTGAATTAAATCAAGGAAAAGCATCCCACGACCAACGTAACGCTTCGCAATACTAACAACAAGTCGAAGGTTTGCTTCAGCAAGACGACGTTTTGCTTCTTCGTCACCTTCTTCAATACGTTGTGCTAGACTAATCTCTTCCTTTGCAGAAAGAAGGTCTACTCGGCCAATCTCTTTAAGGTACATACGAACGGGATCATTTATTTTGACACCCGGAGGAACACTTAAGTCATTAAGATCAAATTCTTCTTCCTTATTCACTTCTTGAGGCGAAGGGTTTTCAGTACTATCTTCGATGACTTCTACACCTTGTTCCTCTAGATATTCAAAGAATTCATCCATTTGATCGGAATCCTGTTCAAACGGGGACAACCGTTCTACGATCGTAGAGTAAGTAATTAAGCTTGTTTTCTTTCCAAGCTCTACTAACTGCTCTTTCACTTGATCGATGGTTAATTCACCTTCCGCCGGCTGGCGAGTTGGTTTTTCAGCCATTCGATCCCCTCCTTCCATACATCTCAACAATAAAAATAGTTAATTTCTTAAAATGAATTTTTTAAGTTCTTCTTCATTTCAAGAATTTCCATAGCGATCTTAGCTGCCTGGACAAAGTCTTGCTTCATTTCCGCTTCTTTTTTCTCTTTTTCTCTCTCTTCTATCTTTATCCATTCTGGATAATTTAACACCTGCCGAATATAATCATGAAGTTCTTTATCCGACACGTCTTCATTTAAATCCATCATGGCCAGTTCAGAAGCAATTTTGACAAGGTTAGGATCAGTAAGCTGCTCCATGAATTGACTAATGTCCGCCTCATGGCCGTTAGCATAAAAGCTATACAGATATGCAGCGATCGCACTATGCTCGTCAATATTAAACGAACCGCCAACCTCTTCCTGTACTTTTTCTGCAACATCCAGATCTCGCATCATATATGCAAGTAAGATTCGCTCTGAATTCTGGAAAGCAGGCAGAAGCTTTTTCTTCACATAGAAATTTTTCCTAGCATTATTATCCCTTTTAGGAGGAGCATTATCCTTACTTTTCTTGCCCTCTTTATAAAATTGGGTAACTTGCTGCTTTAGCGCATCGAGTGAAAGCGAGAATTCTTCCGATAGCTGTCTAAGATAATGGTCTCTTTCGACAGGGTTTGAAAGGCCGCTAATTTCTTTAAGTACTTCTTCGATGTAGCGGATTCGTTCTCCTTCATCCGATAGGTTTTTTCCTGATCGAAAAACTTCCATTTTAAAAGCCATTACTGTTGACGCTGCCCCTATTACATCCTTTTCAAACCGTTCTGCACCGTATGTTCGGATATAGTCATCGGGATCAAGTCCGTTTGGCATTTTTGCGATTCTAACATAGCAACCGGCTTGGACTAATTCATCCGCGGCTCTTGTAGCAGCATTAATCCCCGCCTTATCTGAGTCATAACAAATCACCACTGATTCTGTCTGTCTTCGTAGAAGTTTAGCCTGATCTTTGGTTAATGCTGTCCCAAGACTCGCTACAACGTTTTGTACCCCATTCCCGTACGCTGTAATCACATCCACGTAACCTTCTAAAAGGATAGCCTGGTCTTTTAAGCGGATAGAAGAACGGGTAAGATGAAAACCATACAAAAACTTCCCTTTCTGAAACAATTTTGTTTCAGGGCTATTCAAGTATTTCGGTTCACCTTCCCCTAATATCCTACCTCCAAATGCGACCGGTCTTCCTTTTGGATCCCATATTGGGAACATAATACGATTACGAAAACGATCAAAATATTTTCCATCAAATTCCCTTTTCGCAAGAAGTCCGGCATTTGCAATTTTTTCTATAGGATAGTTTCTTTTCTCCAAATATCCCGTTGCATAATCCCACGAATCAGGGGCAAAGCCAAGTTGGAACTTCTCAATCATTTCATTTGTAAAGCCTCGCTCGCTCAGATAATCACGAGCTTTTTCGCCTTCTGGCGTCTTCACCATGCAATGATTATAAAGCTTAGCTAGAAAATCATGAGCCTTATAGATGACCTCATTCTCAGATGTTGTCTTTGGATTACTATTTTGATTGTCTTGAACTTCAGGTAGTTCTATCCCTGATTTCTGCCCAAGTGCTTCAACAGCTTCTATGAAGTTGTAACCTTCAATTTCCATTAAAAATGAAAATGCATTACCACCAGCGCCACAACCAAAACAATGATATATTTGCTTATCGGGAGCTACTGAAAATGAAGGAGTACTCTCCCCATGAAAAGGGCAAAGACCGAAGAAATTCCTTCCTTGTTTCTTCAGTTGGACATAATCACTAATCACATCAACGATATCGGTGGATTTGCGAATCGCTTCAATTTTCTCTTCCGGGATTCTGCCACTCATTAATTATCACCAACAGGTTCTATAATTTCGACAAATAGAAATGAACTCCTTCATAATTCGACAAAATTTTAATTAATTCTTTCCGAAACTCATCTCGATCTTCACTTGTAAACTTACGCGGACCTTTTGTATGCTTACCCGCTCTTCTACTTTTCGATGCTAAATAACGCGTATGTAGAAGAGTAGAAATGTTCTCTTCAGTGTATCTTTTTCCTCTTGGAGAAAGGACAAAAACACCCTTTGGAAGGAGTATACTTGCTAGTCCATAGTCTTGAGTTACAGCTAAATCACCTTTCTTAGCATGACGATGGATGTAGAGATCAGCTTCTTCCTTTTCAGAGTCTACCATAACCCACCTCGCTTCACGGAACGTCGTGCTCATATGAGCATACGATGCCACAAAAACGATTTCGGTGTCTGATAAAGCTTTTTGAAAAGACATCATTTCTTCTTTAATTAGTACAGGACATGCATCTGCATCGACAAAAAGCGTCAGTTTCTTTTTCGTCATAATTCTGTATTCTACATCTCCCTGAGTTATCCTTCTTTTGAAATTTATGTTTTAACTTTCAGAATTTTAGTTCAAGCCTCAATAGTATAAGAATCTTATTAAAGCCTTCTTATATGATTATAGACAATTTTTATTGACAATATTTGATTATATACTAAAAATATTAAATTGAACAGGTAAAAACGATAAAAAAACGCCATCATCGTGACCAGATTCAATCCGATGATGGTGTGATTCATTGATTTTCAAGCTATCTTCATGTTTGTTCATCACTGGTTAAGTTTTCAGCATAGCTAAAAGGCGAGATATCAATAAAATTAGATCAAATAGCTTTTGGTGAAAATGTAGATGAAACCAATCATTCTATCCAAGCTATTTTTAAGAAGTATGCTTCCCTTTATGTAAGCTAAGAATTAAATTAGCTGTTTCTTCAACAGCACGATTAGAAACATCGATCACCTGACAATTCATCTTATTAATAATCGTATCAAAATATTCAAGCTCATCTTTTATTCTTGTCATATTTGCATAGCTCGCTTCGGCATTTAATCCAAGAGCAATTAGCCTTTCTTTGCGTATATTGTTTAATTTCTCGGGGCTTATTTTAAGGGCATAGCATTTACCTTCACCAACAGTAAATAGTTCTTCAGGTGGGTCCACCTCAGGAACAATCGGCACATTAGCCACCTTCAACCTTTTATGAGCTAAGTATTGAGATAGCGGTGTTTTCGATGTTCTTGAAACTCCCACAAGAACAATATCTGCTAGTGCAATTCCTCGTGGGTCTCTCCCATCATCATATTTAACAGCAAACTCAATTGCTTCTACTCGACGAAAATAATCTTCATCGAGTTTATGTACGAGTCCAGGCTCATTGCGCGGAGCTTTACCAATAACTTCTTGCATATGATCAATCATAGGACCAATAATATCAACAGCCTGAATATTTTCTTTTGAGGCGACATCAAGAAGAAATTTTCTTAATTCAGGCACCACTAGGGTAAACGCTACGATCGCTTTCGTTTCTTTTGCAAGTGTCATCACTTCATGTATTGTAGCCGTATCCTCTACATAAGGAACTCTTCTAACATCGAAATCGGTAGGGTCAAACTGACTTGCTGCCGCCTTTACGACAAGCTCCGCCGTTTCACCAACCGAGTCTGAAATAACATACACAATTGCACGATTTGTTGTATTTGTCATATAAACCTCCTAAGCTAAATAATTTCATCCTTAGCCAGATCTACAAGAGCTCTGGTAATATTTGTTTTCGTAATTCTTCCGATAACCTCTATGCCGTTCTCTACATCTTTTACAATCGGTAAGGCATCTATCTGCTTTTCGATTAGCTGATTTGCCACTTCAATTAAAAGATCTTCTCGTGAGCAAACAGTAATATTGGGCATTCTTGTCATAATAATTGTTACTGGAATACTACCAAGATCTTGCTTACCGAGCGCAGCTCTTAATAGGTCTTTTCTTGATAAAACACCGACTAAATGAGCCATTTCATTTACAACAAACAGCGTACCTACATCCTCAAGAAACATCGAGCAAATCGCATCATATACGCTTGCGTTCTCTTGGACAACTACTGGTATAGACTTATAATCGTCAACTTTAATTTTTCTTATTTTCTCAGTAAGAAGTTGTGAGCCTGTTTTCCCTGTATAAAAATACCCAACTCTTGGCCGTGCATCAAGATAACCTGCCATTGTAAGGATAGCAAGATCAGGTCTAAGCGTTGCGCGAGTCAAACTAAGCTTTTCAGCAATATGCTCGCCTGTAATAGGTCCTTCGTTTTTTACGATCTGAAGGATTGTTTCCTGTCGATTATTCAGTTGGATAAGAATCACCACCTCTACTAAAAATGTTATACTGTATTTTCATTATTATATACGATTATACCATTTGAACGAAAGCATCGAGCCTGTATTTGAAAAAATCAAGCCATAAAAACTTTTTAAGTGATATTGTGAAGTAAATAAAAGCTATATGATGGAATATCGTTGATTTAGCTCTATTGAAAATAAAAAGCCTCCGGATTCTCTCTCCGCAGACTTTTTACTCCAGTTTGAATTTGTCTAACTGATCCAAAAATCGTTTTGACTTTAGGTAAAGGCCCGAATAAGCGTCAAAATACAAATTAAGAATGTGCCTAATCTCTTTTTTAGTTTCATCTTTAAGTGAAATATTTCCTAATCTTCCGAGATCAATGTGGGCAAACAGGTGAAGAAGCTCTGCCGTTCGTTTTGTCATTGGAAGATGATAAGGATCGACTGAAAGACAACGGTGACATAGCAACCCACCTTCATTAATTGAAAAGTGGAATTTCCCTTCAGGAAGGCCGCAGTTCGCACAACGATCCAGTTGAGGGGTTATTCCAGCAACACGTAGCATTTTTAATTCAAATATAAACACCACTACTTCAGGGTCTTTTTCTTCATCTAACGCGTGCAGCACCTGATAGAGCATCTCAAATAAATAGGGGTTAGGCTTTCGTTCCTCTGTTAATTTGTCAACAAGCTCTGCCGCATAAGCAGCATATGAGGTAAGAAAAAGATCATTGCGAATGGAACGAAATGAATCAATGATTTCTCCCTGATTCAGTCCCCCAAGACCGGATGTATGCTGGTAAAGATACTGACCATATACAAAAAGTTGAGAAACAGCAGAAAGACGGCTTTTAGGTTTTTTTGCGCCTCTTGCCATAACGCCAACCTTACCCGTCTCTCTTGTAAAAAGTGTTAGTATTTTATTTGTTTCACCATAGTCTACGGTTCGAATCACAATTCCTTCAACCTTTTTTAACAAGAACATTCACCAACCGTTTCCTGTTAACATTCCATAAGGTCAAGTGAGGCGAGTTACTTCTTCCAAATCGATAAGAGATTCTCCCTCTTCATCGCTCGGTGTTTCCATTTCCTTCAAAAGAAGATAAGTATCAATGTTTCCTGTTTCACAAAATATTTTCCAGGTAAACTCTAACACTTTAGATCCCACCTTTCATTTTGTAAAAAAGTTTTTCTCTTACCTCTAGCTTGACCTGACATATGTCGGTTTATGTGATGGAATATTTAACAAAATTTCACTTAATAGTCATCTTCCCGGTAACCATAATCACGTAATGATGATGGTTTGTTTCGCCAATCTTTTACTACCTTCACCCAGATCTCCATAAATACACGCGAACCAAGAAGGGCTTCAATATCTTGCCTTGCTCGCTTTCCTACTTCTTTTAGCATTTTCCCCTGTTTCCCGATGATAATGCCTTTTTGAGAAGAGCGTTCTACGACGACTGTAACATGAATATCAATGACATCAGAACCTTCACGTTTGATCATTTGTTCTGTGACAACTGTAACTGAGTGAGGGATTTCTTCTCTTGTCAAATGAAGAACCTTTTCCCTTACAAGCTCTGCCACAATAAATCGTTCAGGGTGATCGGTCACATGATCACTTGGGTAATATTGGGGCCCTTCTTCAAGATAGCCAACTACCTGCTCTAAAAGTGTATTCACATTATTTCCTTGCAAAGCAGAAATCGGAACGATTTCGGCAAATGAATATTTATCTTTATAAAAATTAATCATGGGGAACAATTGATCAGGGTGGACTTGATCGATTTTATTTATGACTAGGAAGACTGGACTTTCTACATTCTGCAAGCGATCAATAATATACTGATCCCCAGCTCCGTAACCTTCTTCAGCATTAATAACGAACAATATTAAATCGACTTCATTTAATGAACTTTGAGCCATTTTAATCATAAAGTCGCCTAGTTTATGTTTTGGCTTATGAATCCCTGGCGTATCGATAAAGACAACTTGTGCATCATCTCTCGTATAAACGCCTTGAACTTTGTTGCGCGTTGTTTGAGCTTTGTCACTCATAATCGCAATTTTTTGGCCAATCACTTCGTTTAACAAAGTAGATTTCCCTACATTTGGTCTACCAACAATTGATACAAATCCTGACTTAAATACTTCTTTACTCATTCAAATCCTCCGGTGAAAATGCGCCAGGAAGCAATTCGCTGACGGTTAATTCATGTATTTTTCCATCTAAGTTTGTTAAGATAACTTGCATATCTGGAGAACAAAGTTCAGATATCACCTGTCTACACGCACCACATGGTGGGACTGGCCTTTTAGTATCTGCAACTACTGCAATCGCTTTATATGCTTTATGACCTTCTGAGTAAGCTTTAAAAAGGGCTGTACGCTCCGCACAATTACACATGCTGTATGCAGCGTTCTCAATGTTACATCCACCAAATACTGTGCCATCTTCAGAAAGAAGAGCCGCACCTACTTTAAATTTTGAATAGGGAACGTAAGCCATTTCTCTTGCCTTTTTAGCTTCATCAATCAACATTTGCTTATCCATTACTATTCCTCCTTATGACTGAAACAAGTGAACAATCGGTTCGAAAAAGAGAAGGATACCGATTATAACTGAAATGACCGCAAAAAGAAAGACTGCAGCGGCTGAAACATCTTTTGCCACTTTCGCTATAGGATGTTCTTTTTCGGTAATTAAGTCAATCGACCTCTCAATCCCTGTATTTAACGCTTCTAAGCTTAACATGATACCGATTACAGTTAATAAAATGCTCATCTTTATCACAGATAGCTCAAGAATTAGCCCCGCTATCAGAACGAAACTACCTGCAATAAGATGAAATAGAAAATTTTGTTCATTTTTCACTAAATAACGAAAGCCTTGTGAAGCATATAGAAAGCTACGTAAAAACCGTAACAACCTAGACCGATTATCTCGTGAGGCCATATTGTTCTAACAGCACTTTTTGTTTTCCGAACATTTCTTTCTCATCTTCCTCGGTCATATGATCATAACCAAGTAAATGAAGAAAACCATGAACACTTAAAAAGCCAAGCTCCCGCTCAAAACTATGCCCATATTCAGTAGCTTGATCCTCTATTTTTGGAACGGAAATAACAATTTCTCCGAGTAAATGCGGTAGTTCTTCACCAATAATAAGCGGTTCTTCTCCCTCTTCCTCATCATCAAGTGCGAAGGAAATGACATCTGTCGGTTGATCTTTCCCACGATATTCGCGATTGATCTCGGTAATACGTTCATTATCCACAAACATAACCGACACTTCACTTCCCGGTCTAACCTCTTCTTCCTTTGCAGCATGGTTTAATAAATTCTCGAGCATCTCAAGCTGCTCTTTTTTAATTGAGTTCGTCTCATCAACAAAGTCTATCGTTAAATTCATGAAGTCACCTTCTTTTTTAATTCTGTTGGATATTCAATTCGACTATGAAAAATACCATTTAATGTTTCTAATATTGTTTTTGCAACAATGTCGAGCTCTCTGAGAGATAAATCACATTCGTCAAACTGTCCATCTTCAAGTCTTTCAGTAATAATTTTTCTTACGAGCGATTCTATGGTATCAGGGTTTGGTTTGTTCATCGACCTCACTGCCGCTTCGATACAGTCTGCAATTCCAACAACAGCGGCTTCCTTCGTTTGAGCTCTTGGTCCAGGATAGCGGAATTCAGCTTCAGACACCTGCTGATCAGATTGTTCACTTGCTTTGTAATAAAAGAACTTCAGCAGTGTCGTTCCGTGATGTTGTTCAGCTATATCCACAATTTCTTTTGGCAATCGATGCTTCCTGAGCATCTCCGCCCCGTCAGTGGCATGAGAAACGATAATTGTTTTACTTAAATATGGAGAAATTTTATCATGCGGATTTTCCATATTCATTTGATTTTCAATGAAAAAGTGGGGGCGTTTTGTTTTACCAATGTCGTGGTAATAGGCTCCCACCCTTGCTAGTAAACCGTTGGCTCCAATCGATTCACATGCTGCCTCCGATAAGTTAGCAACCATTACACTATGGTGATATGTTCCCGGTGTTTCAACAAGAATTTTTCTCAGAAGTGGATGGTTTGGATTAGATAATTCGATTAATCTTGTAGTCGAGATGATCCTAAAACCTGCTTCAAAGAAAGGCATAAGTCCTAGTGTTAACATAGATGAAAGAAAACCTGATACAAATGCAAACAAGAAATGGTAGCTTAATTCGATACCACTGTATTGTCCGTTCTTTAACATTAATAATATAGCCACTGAAACGATGTTTATTAAGGATACTAGTAATCCTGCTTTCAATATGTTGGATCGATGATTTCTTTTACCGAGGAAAAAGACTCCCGATAAAGAACTCATCAATACATAGAAAGCAAGTGACGCATTCATTGGTCCCGTTATTTCTCCGTTGAAAAACACGCCAGCACATACTCCAAAGAGGAAGCTTGATGCAATGGCTAATTGTTCATTAAAGAGCATTTTTATGAGCATAGAACCTACCGCTACAGGAACAATATAAGCAATACCCGGCAATTCAATTCCCTGCATCAAGCTTGATAGTTTCAGAACAAGCAGTGTGCTGAGATAAATGAGAACGAGAATCAATAAATTTGTATTGGCTGAGCGGACTCTTGAATTTACATCCTGAAAGAAGTAATACAAATAACCAGTAAGAAGGACAACTAGCAATGCAAGGCCGATATAAGGAACTGCATCAAACCCCTCATCAAGAAGACCAGCTAGTCTTAATTGCTCCATCACTTCTCTATTAATCATCGCTCCTTCTTCAACGATAATTTGGCCTTCACGAATCATAACCGGCTGAACTGCTTCTATTGCTTCTTGACGACTTTGTTCGGTTTGTTCTGGATCTAGAAAATAATTAGGCACAATACTCTGCTGTGCTACTGTTATCATTGCTTTTTTCTGCTCAGTAGGTAGAGAAGTAAGGGATAACCGATCTTCCACATCCGTTTTAGATTGCTCTAAATTATCAATAGACACTCTATCAGTCATGACTTCCATTACTTCAGATAGTGTCAGCTCTTTAATTAAGCTAATTTGAGACAATTCCGCTTCAAGAAGCGGCACGAGAGTTTCGTTTGAAAGTTCTGCTGACATCGACACAGATAGCAAAGATTCAAGTTCTGTTATTTTCTCTTCTGTCGTTTCAGCGTCATCACTATCATTTTTTTTAACCTTTTCAATACCTGAAAACAAATCATTTAATTGATCGACCTGTGACTGAGAAACTTCATCTCTGTAAACATATTTTGCGTCGATTTGAGCTGCTTTCGATCGTTCATCTTCTGTGGCTGTTTTATTTTCGATCGTAATAGGCGAAGCTATATCATGATCTGCTCTTGAATAAAGAGAAACGTCCAATGATTCAGGAATGACATTTGAAAGCATCGTTAAATACATGATGAGAGCAACTAGGCCATAAAGAGACCATTTCACCATTTTAATTCGTTCAATATTACGGAGATTATCCTGAAACAGACGTTTAATCTTCGCAACCATAGCTTCCTTCACCTCATAAGTTCTGGCCTCTACTACTCTTCTTCATATTTTATCAGAATTCCCTAATAAATGGAGCGGAATCTCACAATAAGTTAAACTGATTGCTAGCAGTTCAACTTGATGAAAACATAAAAGATAAAGGTATCTTGTTGAATTCTTAAAGGCTAAAAAAAGACCCGTTTTTCACGGGCCTTTGAAAGCTTATTTCGTTTCATGCTCGTATGCGTCAATAATTCGTTGAACTAATGGGTGCCGGACCACATCCGTTTGCTGTAAGTAAATAAATGAAACGTCTTTTACTCTCTTAAGGATTTTTTCGGCAGCAGCAAGGCCTGATTCTTTACCTTTCGGAAGGTCAATTTGCGTTATATCTCCAGTGATAACCATTTTAGAACCAAATCCTAATCGTGTTAAGAACATTTTCATTTGCTGAGAAGTTGTATTTTGTGCTTCATCTAAGATAACGTAGCTATCGTCAAGCGTCCGACCTCTCATATAGGCAAGTGGAGCAATTTCGATCGTGCCACGTTCAATTAAGCGCGTCGTTTGTTCAACACCAAGTACATCATGAAGCGCATCGTACAATGGACGTAAGTATGGGTCCACCTTTTCCTTCAAATCCCCTGGTAAAAACCCAAGACTCTCTCCAGCTTCAACTGCTGGGCGAGTTAGCACAATTTTCTTCACCTGGTTGTACTTGAGAGCTGTTACCGCCATTACAACAGCAAGATACGTCTTGCCAGTTCCAGCTGGCCCAATCCCAAATACCAGATCGGTTTTCTTCATAGCCGAAACGTAATGACGCTGTCCCAGCGTCTTAACTTTAATCGGTTTCCCTTTAGCGTTCGTTGTGATTTCTTCTTGGTAAAGTTCAAGAAGCTGATCTAGCATTCCCTGTTGAACAAGTTGACAAGCATAAACGACATCTCTCCCTGAGATACTTGCTCCGCGTTTTATAAGGGTGTGAAGCGTGTGGACAACTTCCTTTACCATGGCGATGGTTTCTTCATTACCTTTTACGGATATGCCTTCTCCACGAGTAACAAGTGAAACTTCAAGTGATTCCTCAATTATCTTTAAATGCTCATCGCCAGGACCAAATAAGCTTTGAGCTTCATTAGAATTTTCTAACTGCAATGTAAGTTCAACATAAGATTCTGCCAATAGCCATCAATCTCCTTGAATAATCGGTATGTCTTTCCCGATCTCTTCTATTACTTCATAGTGTATCTTTACGTTTACTTTACCATTCTCTACCTCATGGTGCAAAATCTTTTCCTCTTTAATTTCAGCTTCTTTGGAGGTTTTATTTAGGATGTCCTCCCGACTAACACTACGCGCCGCATTCAGTGCTTCTTTTTCTGTGTATTTTCTTGTCACTTCCTTTGTTGCCAGCACCTCTGTCGTTTGAAAAGCTATCGGGATTTCCCACTTCAAAAAATGAAAATCAGTCTCTCTTTTGAGCTCTTCGTAGTGTTCAAAATCTGGTTTAGAGAAGCCCCATATTGGGATGCGTAAGCCAAACAATCCAATCGCGTATTTCGTTTCTGATTCTCCTGTGTTTGTTTGAAAAGTAGATTCAAGTGGAATGGAAACATTAGTTACATACCACGTCTTTCCATAAACTTCGCCTCTTGCAGGAACAAGTTCACTCTTATCTTCTTTTCCAATAAAGCCTGAAATAAGCAATTGACCCGGTTTGACATATGTGTTTTCCTCTACCTGCGCCTGACCTTCCTCAACATACATTTTTGTAATGATCGCTTTCTTATTCGCAACGATATGCCTAGGACTTAGCGCAGGTTCTTTTTCAGGAAGCTGTTTTTGCACAACTTCGAAATGATAGGTAGTCCCGCTTTGCTTAACACCAACCCACGTAATTTCTTCTAAACTCTCTGTAATCTCGCGCTGAAGCTCTTGATTAGAAGGCAATTGAAAGATAAATTTACCCTTCTTTACTCCTAGCTCGACTGCTGCCTGCTTTAGTTTATGCTCCACTTCAGGTGTAGCACCATTTACTGTAATAGACCAAACCATGTTTGATAAAATGAATATCAATACTAAACATCCAATTACTCCACTGAGAAAGCCTCTAGAATATACGATCCTTTTAATTACAAATGGAAAACCTTTTCTTTCATGAATTCGAATTCTACACCTTGTCCTCTTTAAGTGCGGCCTAATTCTCTTTACATCAGAAGTATAGAGCGAAAGAATAATAGTATCTTTATCCAAACGAACAATATCCCAAATTGGTATGTTGTACTCAATACACCGATTAATAAAGAGTTCTGAATAAGAACCCACTACTTTAATTCGAACAAATCCTGAAAAAAGTTCTCGTAAGTATTCCTTCATAGCAGCCTCCTGTATAGTCAGCCTGAGGATATCATAAGGCTTCTGATCAGTTATTAGGTCGATCAAGGTAAGAAACATGTTCAATTTTACCCTCAAGAAGTATCTCTTCTGGAAGAATTGTCTTAAGCATAAAATCTTTTCCTTTAATCAACAATTGGCCATTCTTAAGAAGGAGGCGAACTTCTTCATTAGAGAATTTTAAAACACCTTGATGATTCTCTATGTAGATATGCAGCTGCCCTACCATGGTTATTCGTGGTAAATCCATGACTGCATCTGCAGGAAGCTCTAACCTTCGGGTTAACCAGCTTTTTAGACCATGCTTCCACTTTGCCATGGATGCTCCCCCCTCTCCCTTCATCTTTATGAAAAGAATCGCAAAACTATCCCACTTACATTTGATTAAAAATCCTGTTCTCATCTTATGCAAACTTAAAATGAATGATCGCGCTCCAACAAAAAAAGACGCCAATCGGCGTCTTTTGAACATTTTATTTCTTCATCTGTTTCATGCTTATCATCGAGGGATGCGGTTTTCTTGAGCGCGGCGGCCCAAGGATTTCCGACCAGATTATACCATCCCTTACATTCTTCTTATTTATCGAAAGATTCTTATCATTCTTATAAGAAGTTTGCTTCACATTCTTTTGAACTTTAATATCGTTCTCTGAATATCGATTCTCCCGCTTCGCCATCCGTCCTAGAGCTTCTTGATAAGCACTGACAGTCTCAGTTTGAGGAGTTTCCTCTTCCCCTATCCCATTAGACTCTGAACGGCCTGAGGCGGTATTTCCCTGCTCTCTCCGTCTTTGTGATTGCTGGCGATTGTTAGCAGTGGGCTTCGATTTCTGTTTTTCTTCCTCACTGCCCATTCGCTTAAGGAAACTAATAATTCCCCCAATAGCGACCAACACAAAAACAAAATTATTTAGAAGCAGTTCAATCAGATTATCCAACAAGATCACCTCCACCACAGGACTTAGGAAACAGTTTAGCGATCATCCTCATCTTCTTCCTGATTCGGTTTCCCGATCATGTCACGCATATCTGTATCTGCTTCAATGTTCTTTAAATTCATATAGTCCATTACTCCAATATTACCAGCTCTTAGGGCTTCAGCCATTGCCATCGGTACCTCAGCCTCTGCTTCAACAACTTTAGCACGCATTTCCTCTACGCGAGCGCGCATTTCTTGCTCTTGGGCAACAGCCATCGCACGACGCTCTTCAGCTTTCGCTTGTGCAATATTTTTATCTGCTTCAGCTTGATCCGTTTGTAGAACCGCACCGATGTTTTTACCGATATCAATGTCAGCAATATCGATCGAGAGAATCTCAAATGCCGTACCTGCATCTAACCCTTTGGAAAGAACCGTATGAGAAATCATATCTGGGTTCTCAAGTACCTTCTTATGATTTTGAGAAGAACCAATTGTACTAACAATACCTTCGCCTACTCGAGCAATAACAGTATCTTCACCAGCTCCACCTACAAGGCGGTCAATGTTAGCACGCACTGTAATTCTTGCTTTTGCTTTTACTTCAATTCCGTCCATCGCAACACCTGCGATAAAAGGGGTTTCAATCACTTTCGGGTTAACACTCATTTGCACAGCTTCTAATACATCTCTACCCGCAAGATCAATCGCAGCTCCTCGTTCAAAGCTCAGTTCTATATTCGCGCGGTGCGCTGCAATTAACGCATTAACAACACGGTCAACGTTACCACCAGCAAGGTAGTGGCTTTCTAATTGATTTGTACTTAACTCAAGTCCCGCTTTTACAGCTTTAATTAACGGATTAATAACGCGTGATGGGATAACTCGACGTAATCTCATCCCCACAAGATTGAAAATACTAACTCGCACACCAGCTGCTAATGCTGAAATCCACAACATAACAGGTACAAACGTGAAAAGAATCGCTAAACCAATAATAACTAACCCTACTATAACTAATAAACCTAACGTTCCAGTATCCATAATTTTCCTCCCTGATTTAAACTATTTATTTTCTCTTACAATGACTCTAGATCCATTTGTTTTTACAACCTTTACTGCTGTCCCAGCTGTTAAGAAACTCCCCTCCGTTACAACGTCCAGACGTTCGTCTCCAAACTCCGCTATGCCCGATGGTCTAAGCGGAGTCACCGCTACACCTTCCATTCCAAGCAGTTCTTCCCGAGTAGCATTTGAGACATACCCAAATTCTGACTTCGTTGAATCAGAAAGAACGATTTTTTTGAAGAAGCCACGATAGCCGAATAGCCGAATGAACAGATAAGAACCACCAATTGTAACGGCAACGGCAATAAGGACCGCAATTAAAACGTATTGCATCGATTGTCCTGAAGCAAGAACAATACTTGCTACAACACCTACCGCCCCAAGAACGCCGAATATCCCAAAGCCAGGAATGAATATCTCGACGATGATCAGCACAACTCCGACAATCAATAGAAGAAGAGATTCCCATCCAGCAAAACCAGCAATCATATGACCAAAGAAGAACAGTAGAAGAGCACCCGCTCCCATAAATCCCGGTACTCCAAATCCAGGTGAATATAGTTCCAATACAAGTCCCAAACTCCCTATAGATAATAAGATGGGAATAATGATAGGATTTGTAACAAAACGTGCAATTCTCTCTGCAATACTAACTTCAGCATCACTTACTTCGGCATCCTTAAGATTTAGAACGCTTAGTAGTTCTGTGCGATCTTCTGCAGTCCCTTCGGCATATCCAACTTTCACAGCTTCCTGATCGTTAAGCGTTAAAAGCTCACCTTTAGGTGCGTTATAATCCGGAAGATCTACATCAGGATCAGCCATTGCTAGCGCATACTTTGGGTCTCGGTCATTAAGTTCTGCGGCCGACTTCATAGCCGCATGCCAGAAAGACTCTGCTTTCTTTCCTGCCGTATTGCCAGATTGATCAATGATAGCAGCCGATCCCATAAGTGCTCCTGGTTCCATAATAATCTGATCCGCATTTAAAGCAATATAAGCACCAGCTGAAAGTGCTCGATTGGTAACATATGCTGTAATCGGAACATCTGATGCTTTCATAATCTTGGCAATATTATCAGCCGCATTCACAGCCCCTCCAGGCGTGTTAATTTCTAACACAATGTGATCAGCTCCCTGGTCCTCCGCATCCTGGATCGACCGTTTTAGAAATGCTTCCAACCCCCGCTCCACTTCCTGCTCCACAGGTATAAATGTAACGAGATCTCCTTCGCCTTCACCCAAAACTAACTCCCCAAAGAACGGAAGAAAAACCATCATCATGAAGCAAATACACACTAAAAACCTGACTATGTTTTTTCCGATAGTAATCCCTCCCTCCAACTTCCTAAGTATACGAATGAGATCATCATGAAGTTTCAATTTTATGTAGAAGAATATCTTTAGTATGACAAAAGGATTTAGAAAATACTAGTTTGAAATGGCATATGGATCAAAATTCTTTGAAATATAACATAACTATTTTTCCTTTTCACTTGTATCGTATGTATGAGCGAGCGTTGATAAAAAAAACACGCCCTGTTCGTACAGGGCGTGTTTGCGCTTGATCATATTTATCCAACACTTAATGCATAACTAAGTTCTTCTTCTCTTTAACAGGGAAGTGAACACCCAGTCACGCCTTAAGGTCTGATTGTTTCAACTAGTCATCTTTAGAAAACAGATAATCTTCTAAAGTGACAGCATCACTTTATGATAAGTTTTTTTGTACAAGACGATTAACAAGTCCGCCGTCCGCTTTGCCTTTTACTCGAGGCATTAGCGCACCCATTACCATACCCATATCTTTCTTTGAAGACGCGCCAGTTTCAGAAATAACTTTCTGAACAATCTGGTCAACTTCTTCTTCAGAGAGTTGTTTCGGCAGGTAGACAGATAAAATCGACAGCTCTTCATCGAGATTCTGCACAAGATCACTTCGGCCAGCTTTTTCAAATTCAAGGAGGGAGTCTTTACGTTGCTTGACTTCGCGAGTGAGAACGGTAAGTTCTTCCTCTTCAGTTAGATCATGACCCAATTTAATGGACTCATTCTGAATTGAAGATTTCACCATCCGAATAACAGATAGTTTGTTCTTCTCTTTGTTCTTCATCGCTACTTTCATATCTGCTGTTAAACGGTCATTTAGACTCACTGACCTAACACCCTCTCTTAGAACTTACGCTTTTTCCTTGCTGCCTCAGATTTCTTTTTACGCTTTACACTTGGCTTTTCATAGTGCTTGCGCTTCTTTACTTCAGCCATAGTGCCTTCTTTAGAAACCGTTCTCTTGAAGCGACGCAGAGCATCATCGATCGACTCGTTCTTACGCACGCGAGTTTCCGCCATCTCTATCCCTCCCTCCAAAACATAGACAATCATAACACATGACTTTCTAACAAAGACATGTCACCTGCAATTATAATACATCCCGTCCTGTTTATCAACATTTCTTTCGTATATTTTATTTATATTAGTCTTATTAAAGATTTTTTGTTTTTCACACATAATTGCTTTAAAACCGCAACTAAGTGAAAATTTAACTATTTGAATGAGCGGTGGTTATAATGAAAACTTTTTCCATAGCAATGAGAAAAAACGAGCATGTAACACGGATCCTGTCCATAAACTTTCAATGGAAAGGGGAAGTGCTAAATTGAGTCAATATATTGCATCTTTCATCGTCTTCATTAGTATTTTTCTTTTTGGAATGGCTGTTCTCCGCGTTGGACTAAATACAATCTCCAGTTCCAGGCTACAAACATGGCTTTATAGGGCTGCTTCAACGCCTTTACGCGGACTAATTACCGGCGCTGTTATAACAGCCCTGTTACAAAGCAGCTCTGCTGTGATGGTCATTACAATAAGCTTAATTGCGGCTAAGCTGCTTACCTTTAGACAGTCAATTGGAATTATTCTTGGCACGAATATTGGGACTACTATTACAGCTGAATTAATGACTCTTAATCCCGATCAACTTGTCATACCGCTATTATTGAGCGGCTTTGTCTTGCTTCAAGTTAGAAAACAGCTGCTTTTCAGCATTGGAACAGTTCTCTTCGGCTTAGGTTGCATTTTCGTTGCTATGCATGGGCTAGAAGCACTTGCTAAACCTTTATCGACTTTATCATTTATTAAAGATGTTATCCATCATACGAATTCAAACCTTATGTATGGTATTGGAATTGGGACATTATTAACTGCAGTCATCCAATCAAGTACAGCAACAACTGGAATTACAATGAGCTTTATTAATCAGGACTTACTTTCGCTATCCTCAGCTATTGCCATCCTTTATGGAGCGAATATCGGCACTTGTATCACAGCGGTCATAGCAAGTATCGGAAGCAGTGCAGAAGCTAAACTTGCTGCTTATGCTCACGTTTGGATAAACATAATAGGTGTAGTCATATTCTATCCGTTAATAGGGATTTTTGGCACGATGGCTTCTACCCTTACTACCTTTCCTGACGTTCAACTTGCTCACGTATCTATCCTCTTTAACGTCTTGTCTTCATTACTCTTTTTACCTGTAACTGGTTTGTTAGCACTATCCATAGAAAGGGTACACTCAAAAAACAATTTAATATAAAGCTAGCGAATTCAGCATAAATTCTCAGGCTTAGTTCAATTGACTGTCACCTTATTATCTACTGAGCAAAACGATATTCCCTCTCCTTCATAATATCTAAAAAACCCCATCACTTCTGTTAATAGAAGTAATGGGGTCGTTATATTAATAATCCGTATCTGCTGTTTCACCTTGCACAATTTTGACTCCAGCACTAGCTCCAATACGTGTAGCTCCTGCATCAATCATTGCTTGAGAACCTTCTAGGTCGCGAACTCCTCCAGAAGCTTTCACACCAATGTTCGGCCCAACTGTATTTCTCATTAGTTTAATATCTTCAACTGTAGCTCCACCAGTTGAAAAACCAGTTGATGTCTTAACATAGTCAGCCCCAGCTTTTACCGAAAGCTCACACGCGCGTGTTTTTTCTTCATCAGTTAGAAGACAAGTCTCAATAATTACCTTAACAAGCGCCTTACCTTTTGCCGCTTCAACAACAGCTTTGATATCTTGCTCAACAAAGTCGTTATTTCCATCTTTAAGTGCACCAATGTTAATAACCATATCTACTTCAGTAGCACCCTTTTGAATCGCATCATTTGTTTCGAAGGCTTTTGTTTCTGTTGTAACGGCTCCTAGAGGGAAACCAATTACTGTACAAACTTTAGCTTCAGCACCTTGCAACATTTCCGCTGCGAGGGAAACCCAAGTAGGATTAACGCAAACTGAAGCAAAGTTAAATTCTCTTGCTTCTTCACAAAGCTTTTCGATCTGCTCTCTGCTAGTATCTGGTTTTAGTGCTGTGTGATCAATCATTTTTGCTAGTTCTTTATTCATGATAGTCATCCTTCCAATTCTGTTTAGTTAGGTTAAGTTAATAGCTTAAAATGAAGCAACTGCAGCAGTTGGCTCGTCCTCGTTCATAACGCGAACAAATTGACCTTCATTATAAGGATATCCTGGTTTAGTGATTTTCACTTTAACAATTTTTCCAATCATTTCTTCAGATGCTTCAAAGATTACTTTCATATAATTCGCTGAATAACCAACGAATAAGTTTGATTCTGGGTCATCCTTGTACTTCTCTTCCGGAATTACCTCAAGCACTTCACCTTCATAATGGGATGCGTACTCTTTCGCAAGTTGATTTGAAAGCTCAATTAAATGATGAACACGCTTGTTCTTAACTTCATCATCAACCTGGTCTTCCATCCGAGCTGCAGGCGTACCTGTTCTCTTTGAAAATGGGAAAACGTGAAGTTCTGAGAATTTATGCTTTGCAATAAAGTCATATGTCTCTTTAAATTCCTCATCTGTTTCACCAGGAAAGCCGACAATAACGTCGGACGTAATTGCTAATCCTGGAAGTGCTTTTTTCAAACGCTCTAAGCGCTCACCAAACATTTCCATTGTATACTTTCTTCTCATTCGCTGTAGTACTGTATTGGATCCAGATTGAAGCGGTATATGAAGATGCGGAACAACTTTTTCAGATTGATTCAATACTTCTATCACTTCATCAGTTACCTGACTGGCTTCAATAGAAGAAATCCGAATTCGCTTAAGACCTTTTACTTTAGCATCAAGGTCACGAAGAAGCTGAGCAAAGTTGTAATCTTTCAAATCCTCTCCATAACCTGCTGTATGGATACCCGTTAGAACGATTTCTTTATAACCGGCATCAACAAGCTGTTGAGCTTGTGAAATGACCGCTTCCGGTTCACGAGATCTGAGAAGCCCTCTTGCCCAAGGAATTATACAGAAAGTACAGAAATTGTTACAACCTTCTTGAATTTTAAGAGAAGCTCGGGTGCGATCTGTAAAAGCCGGAACTTCAAGCTCCTCATATACACGCGCTTTCATAATATTGCCTACGCCATTTACAGGCTCTCGTTCGCGCTTATACTGTTCAATGTAATCAAGCATTTTAACGCGATCCTGAGTTCCTACAACAACATCCACTCCAGGAATAGCCATAATTTCTGCAGGTGAAGTTTGAGCATAACAACCTGTTACACAAATGACGGCATCAGGATTTTTACGAATCGCACGACGAATAACCTGTCTGCTTTTTTTATCCCCAGTATTCGTTACTGTGCACGTATTAATAACATAAACATCAGATGCATGATCGAACTCAACGCGTTCATAATCATGATCTTTAAACAACTGCCAAATCGCTTCCGTTTCGTAATGGTTTACTTTACAGCCTAATGTATGGAAAGCAACTGAAGGCATATAATCACCTCATTAGTTCAAAATGATAAGAAACTGCTGCCAGCACGTACATAGCAGCCGTTTCTGTTCGCAAAATCCTTGGACCAAGTCCACATGAAGCAAAACCAGCTTGAATTAAACTGGCTACTTCATTATCTGAAAGTCCGCCCTCTGGTCCAAATACGACCATTATTCGGTCATTCACATTTGCCTCGTGAAGCGTTTGAACAAGCGCAGCAGTTTCTCCTGCTCTCGCTTCCTCTTCATAAGCAATTAATTTATAATCATAAGACTCACTTGCTTTAATAAGTGATGAAATGGAATGAGGCATTTCAATCAATGGAATGGTTGTTCGATGGGATTGTTCAGCCGCTTCTTTTGCAATTTTTTTTAGCCTTTGCAACTTTTTAGCGCTTTTTTGCTCATCCCATTTTACAATAGAACGCTCAGCTTTAAAAGGGATAAACTGATCTGCACCTAGTTCTGTGCCCTTTTGTATGACTGTTTCTAGTTTATCTCCTTTAGGCAGTCCTTGAACAATTGTAACATGAACAGGGAGTTTCTTTTGTTCTTCCAACCATTCTATTGGAACAGCTTTGATTAAGTCCGAATTAATTTCTTCTAATTCGCATAGGGCTGATTTACCGTCTTCAGTGCAACATATGATGTTGTCACCCTCTGTCATTCTCATCACTTTCGAGATGTGCTTCACATCTTCCCCTTCAATAGTAACGTGACCGTCTTGAACTTGAGAGGCAGAAATGAAATATCGTTGCATCGTTCTACCTCCTTACTCGTGGGGTTTTCTGGCAATAAACGCAACCCAATCTTCCATTTGGAGCGTTTCTTCAATGATAAGACCCTGTTCAATGATCGACTGTTTTACTTCCTGCTTTTTCGCAGAGATAATACCCGAGGTGATAAATGCACCACCTGGTTTAAGGACGCGGGCCACATCGTCTGTAAAGCGAATAATAATTTCTGAAAGTAAATTAGCGACAATGACATCGTAAGTTTCATCAATGCCCTCAAGAAGATTATTTTGACTAACACTAACTTTGTGATGAACTTTATTTAATTTAGTATTTAACGCAGCGCTTTTAACAGCTATTTCATCAAGGTCAAGTGCATCAACTGGTTCAGCCCCAAGACTAGCAGCCGCGATACTTAAAACACCTGACCCCGTACCAACGTCAATCACACGCTGACCCGGCACAATGATTTTTTCAAGCGCTTGAACACACAATACCGTTGTCGGATGTGTTCCTGTACCGAAAGCCATGCCAGGATCAAGCTCAATAATAATTTCATCTGTTGTGACAGGCTTGTAATCTTCCCATGTGGGTGTAATCGTAATTCGTTCAGATATTTTGACAGGTTTATAATATTTTTTCCACGCTGTAGCCCATTCTTCCTCATTCACTTCACTGATTTGAACAGTGTTATGTCCTAAATCAATATCATAGACAAGTAGTCCATTAATCGCTTCTTTAATTTGTTCAACCGTTTCACCAAGAAAACTATTGACAGGCAAGTAAGCTTTCAAGATAACGCCTTCTTCAGGATAATCATCTGGATTGAGCTGATAAACCTCTCCGAAAGTAGTATCCCATACTTTCACAAGATCCATTGGGTCTTCAATGACTACCCCACTGGCACCTGCTTCATGTAAAATGTTTGATACTGCTTCAATTGCTTCGTTTGTCGTATGAATGCTTATCTCAGACCATTTCATTCATTGCCCACTCCTCTTTTGGATCCTTTTTTTCGGAAAGGAAACAGGCAGGCCACTTGAAGTAGTAGCCTGCAATCTGTTACCAGCTTTCACCTTACTTATTCTCCTTTGAACGCCTTTTTCACTTTAGAGAAAAAATTCTCATGCTGTTCGTCAGGTACCTGTCCGGAAATTTCACTAAACTCCCGTAGAAGCTCTTTTTGTCGATCAGTTAAGTGCTTAGGAGTAATCACTTGAATTTTAACATGTTGATCTCCCTGGCCATAACCACGTACGTTCTGAATACCTTTCCCTTTTAGACGGAAATTAGTTCCACTTTGTGTACCAGCTGGCACTTTAAGCTTCACTTTACCATGAAGGGTCGGCACTTCAATTTCATCTCCAAGACCTGCTTGTGAGAAGGTGATCGGCATTTGACATAACACATCATCGCCACTACGTTCGTAAAAGTCATGTGATCTCACATAAACAACTACAAATAAGTCTCCTGGAGGTCCACCGTTAACGCCAGCTTCCCCTTTTCCAGTTATGCGGATTTGTTGACCTTCATCGATTCCTGCAGGGAGTTTAACGTGAATTTTCTTTTTAACTTCAACTTTCCCTTTACCGCGACACGTCTTACACTTATCTTTAATAAGTTTGCCTGTACCTTCACAATGATGACACACGCGACGATTAACTACTCGGCCAAACGGAGTATTTTGCTCCACATTCAATTGACCAGCTCCACCACAGTGTGAACAAGTTTCAGGTGAAGTTCCTGGTTTTGCGCCAGAACCATCACATGTTGAACATTCTTCTTCTTTTGGAATAAAGATATCCGTCTCTTTACCAAATGCTGCTTCTTCAAAAGTTAGTTCCATTGAATACTGAAGGTCAGCACCCTGTCTCGGAGCATTTGGATTACGGCGACCTCCGCCACCAAAGAACATATCAAAAATGTCGCCAAAGCCACCGAAGTCAGCTCCTCCGCCACCAAATCCTTGATTTGGATCTGCGTGCCCAAACTGATCGTACTGAGCTTTTTTCTGAGAGTCACTTAATACTTCATAAGCTTCCGTTACTTCTTTAAACTTCTCATCTGCACCCGGCTCCTGGTTGATGTCTGGGTGATATTGCTTAGCAAGCTTTCGATAAGCTTTTTTCAGCTCGGCATCAGAAGCATCCTTACTTACGCCCAGCACTTCATAATAATCTCGTTTACTCATCGTATCCACTCCCGATTCTCTTCACATAACGTTTATCATATCATTGAGTTTATACGCTCTGCAATACTCTATCGTAAGCACCAGTGAACGCTAATAGCAAATTGGGTAAAGTTGGATAATAACCCAAAAGTTAATTGGTGAATATTACCATGATACGTCGCTTCCACCCGATTTTTAGAATTTTTCAAGTATGGAGAAAACGTGACCTGTGATTAGTTATTGTTCAACTGCAAACAACATTCTTAGCATACGTATTATATGGAATTGAATGGTTTGCATTTCATTTTAAACGAAAAAAGTCAAAGTCAAGATACGCCTGACTTTGACTTTTTTTCGTATCATCTTCTTACTTTTTGTCGTCGTCTACCTCTTCATACTCAGCATCAACGACGTTATCATCTGCTTGTTCAGCTCCGCCTTCTTCGCCAGCTTGAGCCTGTTGAGCTTGTGCAGCCTGCTCATAGACTTTCATTGATAAGGCTTGAACGATTTCTTGAAGCTCATCTTTCGCAGTGCGAATTGCTTCAATGTCATCATTTTCAAGAGCTGCTTTCACTTTATCTTTTGCTTCATTAGCTTTTGTCACTTCTTCTTCCTCTACTTGACCTTCAAGGTCTTTTAGAGTTTTATCAGTAGTGAATACGAGCTGATCAGCTTCGTTACGTGTTTCAACTTCTTCACGACGCTGCTTATCTTCTTCAGCGTTAGCTTCAGCGTCTTTCACCATGTTTTCAATTTCGTCATCTGAAAGACCGCTTGAAGATTTGATTGTAATAGACTGTTCTTTATTCGTACCAAGATCCTTCGCGCGAACGTTCACGATACCGTTTTTGTCGATATCAAATGATACTTCGATTTGCGGAGTTCCTCGTGGTGCTGGAGGAATATCAGTCAGCTGGAAGCGACCAAGAGTCTTGTTATACTGAGCCATTTCGCGCTCACCTTGAAGAACATGAATGTCAACTGAAGGTTGGTTATCAGCTGCAGTTGAGAAAGTCTGTGACTTACTAGTTGGGATCGTTGTATTACGCTCGATAAGCTTCGTAAATACGCCACCCATTGTTTCAATACCAAGAGAAAGTGGAGTTACGTCAAGAAGAACAACGTCTTTCACATCTCCAGCAATAACACCAGCTTGAATTGCTGCACCAAGTGCAACGACTTCATCAGGGTTAACGCCTTTGTGTGGATCTTGTCCTGTTTCTTTCTTAATCGCATCTTGTACTGCAGGAATACGAGTAGATCCACCAACAAGAATTACTTTATCAAGTTCAGATGGTGACATTCCAGCATCTTTAAGAGCCTGACGAGTAGGTGCCATTGTACGCTCTACAAGATTTGCAGAAAGCTCTTCGAATTTAGCACGAGTTAGGTTAAGCTCAAGGTGTTTAGGACCTGAAGCATCCGCTGTGATAAATGGAAGAGAAATTTGAGTTTGTGCTACGCCTGAAAGATCTTTCTTCGCTTTTTCAGCAGCATCTTTCAAACGTTGAAGTGCCATCTTATCCTGACCTAGGTCAACACCAGTATCTTTCTTAAATTCAGCTACTAGATGATCGATAATAACTTGGTCAAAGTCGTCACCACCAAGACGGTTATCACCAGCAGTAGACTTAACTTCAAATACGCCTCCGCCAAGTTCAAGGATTGATACGTCAAAAGTACCGCCACCAAGGTCAAATACTAGGATTGTTTGATCTTCATCTTCTTTATCAAGACCGTAAGCAAGCGCTGCAGCAGTTGGTTCGTTTACAATACGCTCTACTTCAAGTCCAGCGATTTTACCAGCATCTTTTGTTGCTTGACGCTCAGCATCGTTAAAGTAAGCAGGCACTGTAATAACCGCTTTTTCAACGCCTTCACCAAGATAATCTTCAGCGTAAGATTTTAGCTTCTGAAGAATGATCGCAGAAATTTCTTGAGGAGAAAATGATTTACCCTCAACGTCTTCTTTATGATCAGTACCCATATGACGCTTAATGGATTGAATTGTGTTTGGGTTTGTGATTGCTTGACGCTTCGCAACTTCACCTACTAGACGTTCTTCATCTTTAAATGCAACGACAGATGGAGTTGTACGGCTACCTTCCGGGTTCGGGATAACGGTAGCTTCTCCGCCTTCCATTACTGCAATACAAGAGTTTGTTGTACCTAAGTCAATACCGATAATTTTACTCATTACATTCTACCTCCTATTTCTTAATATGTAGTTAAGAGCTTACCTTTACCATTGCTGGTCGAAGGACGCGATCGTTTAGTTGATAGCCTTTTTGTAAGACCTCTACAACCACATCTGAATCATGTTCATCTGATTCAACCTGCATGACAGCCTGATGGAGATGCGGGTTGAATGCTTCTCCTACAGAACCAATTTCTTCGACACCTTCATTAGCAAGTGCCTCTTTCAACTGACGATACACCATTTCCATTCCGGTAAGCAATGACGTTACTTGCTCACTATCGCTTTGAACAGCTAGTGCACGTTCGAAATTATCCATAGCTGGGAGTAACCCTTCAGCTAATTTTTGAGAACGGTATTTTGCATCTGCATTTCGTTCTTCACGCGTTCTGCGGCGGAAGTTATCGTATTCTGCCTGAGTGCGCATATATTTATTCTCAAGCTCTTCAACCTGCTGTTGCAAGTTCTCAAGCTCTTCATTTTCATTGGTTTCAGATACTTCAATCACTTCAGGTTCATCATTCTCTTCAGCATTTTGCTCAAGATTCTCTTCCTCTTCAGTTAGAAGTTCTTCTTCCTCTTGATGACTGTTTTGCTTTTCCACGAATTTCACCTCCCTAACGAAATATAACAAATCTTTCTCCCATAGAAAAGGATGGAAGAAATGTTTCTCCCACCTTCTTCACTATTACCAATTTACCAGTGTCTGAAACTTTGATATCGATCGGTCAAGGTTCGAGTAAGATCATTTGCTAGAAAACCAAGAATACTCATTGAACGATGATATTCCATTCTAGTCGGGCCAAGCAAAGCGATAGAGCCCATTCGCTTGCCTTCTATGAAATAGTCGGCGGTTACGATGCTACAATGCTGCATCGCCTCAAGATCATTTTCCTGACCAATTTTAACTTCAATTCCATTTTTCTCAGGTCGAAGTATGTTATACATAACGTCTTCTTGTTCAAATGTATTAAGTAACAACCTGACTTTATCAATATCTTTGAATTCAGGTTGGGTCAGAATATTAGTCTTGCCTCCGTAATACACTTTTTCAGCATTGGTATAGAGAAAAAGATTTTCAAGCATTGTATTAACCTGATTATAATTTTCAATATGTTTCTTTAAGACAGTTGCCATTTCTTTCATCATTGTCGACTTCAAGGAGATTAGTGGAACGTCCTTCAAGCGTTCATTCATGATGTTCACAACTTTTTCAATATCAGACATACTGACCGAAGGCGGGATTTGCATTGTTCGGTTCTCGACATGTCCACTGTCAGCTACCAAAATCACAACGGCCGTATCCTTTGACAAGGGAATGATCTGAATTTGTCGAAGTTTCGTTTCAAATACTTCAGGTCCAAGAATAATGGACGTATATTGAGTTAGCTCTGAAAGTATTCCAGCAGATTGTTGAATCACTTTCTCTACTTCCACCATTCTCTCTGCAAAAAGAGAATGAATGTTATTCACATCTTTTTTCGAAAGCACAGGTGGAGACAGAAGATGATCAACATAAAAACGATATCCCTTTTCAGAAGGTACTCTTCCAGAAGAACTATGTGTCTTCTCGATGTAGCCCATCTCTTCAAGGTCCGCAAGTTCATTACGAATGGTTGCAGAACTGAATGTCACATCTTCACGCTTGGAAATCGTGCGTGATCCAACAGGCTCAGCCGTTTGAATGTAGTCATTAATCAATAACTGCAAAATGAATAGTTGACGTTCTGTTAACATCTCCTCATCACCTCTGTTAGCACTCTAATGTGCCGAGTGCTAAATCTATTAATAAGGTAACAGAAACTTATTTTAGTTGTCAATCATTACGTTAATCATTATTGTGACTAAACATTTCCAACAATAGAAAGGCTCTTAATTATCGCTTTATCGGGGTACTCTGAAGACCACCATCACTACCTTAGTTAACAACCTAAGGGCATAATTGACAACGATGTCACTAGATAGCAAGAAATTCTTGAAATACTTCATTGCCTAAAAAGAAGCCTTGCTCTGTCAATGCAATATGTGATCCAGTATCTTTCAAGAGGTCGCTTCGGACTAACTTTTCAATTTGTTCACTAAAAACTTCCTCAATCGACTGATTAAATTTATACTTAAACGTCTCTTTTGAAACGCCCTCTCTCATTCGAAGGCCCATAAACATTTCTTCTTCCATTCGTTCGTTTTTCGTTAGAACATTGTCATCCATATACGGAAACTTGTTCTCATCTATTTTAGTCATATATTGCTTAAGCGGACCAGCATTTGCTCGTCGTACCCCATCAATATAGCTGTGAGCACCCGCACCTATTCCATAGTACTCATTATTCTTCCAGTACGTTATGTTGTGTCGGCTCTCGTATCCAGGCTTTGCGAAGTTACTAATCTCATACTGCAAAAGACCAGCTTCCTCAAGGCGTTTCATTAGAAGCTCATACATATCAGCTTCAGCTTCTTCCGTTGGAAGAGGTAATTCTCCTTTACGCCATTTGTTATAAAACACTGTTTTCTTCTCTACCTGCAAGGAATAAGAAGAAATATGAGTAATCCCTAATTCAATTGCTTTTGTAATCGACTCTGAGAATTGTTCAATAGTTTGTTCTGGTAATCCAAACATCAGATCCAGTGAGAGGTTAACAAAGCCCTCACTCTGAGCCATCTGAACAATTTCTCCGATTTCTTCAACGGAATGACCTCTGCCAAGCTTGTTTAGAAGCGTATCTTGGAATGCCTGAGCTCCGATACTTAATCGATTCACACCGTACTTCTTCATAATTCGAAGCTTCTCAGGTGTGACACTCCCAGGATTTGCCTCCATTGAAAACTCGAGGTGCTCGGATACATACGGACCAAAGCGTTCTTGAACGTCTTTTAAAAAGCGCTCAAGCTGCGCTTCGTTTAATGCTGTAGGTGTTCCTCCACCTACAAATATTGTGTCTATTCGATTGGTCGGGAATCGCTCCAATGTATTTTTCATTTCAGTATCCATATGAGCTAAATAGTCATCCACAGGCTGACCTTGCATAAAAACTTTATTAAAATCACAATAGTGGCATATATAGTCACAGAACGGAATGTGTAAATAAACAGCGTTAACCATTTCAATCACTGCTTTCTGGCATAATGTAAAGACCGCAGAAACGCTCTGCGGTCTTCTAACCTACATAGTATAAAAATCAACTCAGCACTTCAACTAAAGCACCTTAATTATTCTTCGTGTTATCCTGACGGAGGACAGCCATAAATGCTTCTTGAGGCACTTCTACTTTACCTACCGTTTTCATTCGTTTCTTACCTTCTTTTTGTTTTTCAAGAAGCTTACGCTTACGAGAAATATCTCCACCGTAACATTTTGCTAGTACGTTTTTACGCATAGCTTTGATTGTAGAACGGGCAACAATTTTCTGTCCAATAGAAGCCTGAATCGGGACTTCAAATTGCTGTCTTGGGATAAGGTCTTTCAATGTCTCAGTAATGTCTTTACCACGGTCATAGGCAAAGTCTCTGTGAACGATAATGGATAGAGCATCAATTGTCTCACCATTAAGAAGAATGTCCATTTTAACAAGATTTGAAGCTCTATACCCAATTAATTCGTAGTCGAAGGACGCATAGCCTTTCGTACTTGACTTCAATTGATCAAAGAAATCATAAACAATTTCGGAAAGAGGAATATGATAGACAATATTCACACGACTTTCATCCATATATTGCATATCGATAAAGTCACCGCGTTTACCCTGACATAATTCCATAATAGCACCGACATAATCATTAGGTGACATAATTGTCGCCTTTACATATGGTTCTTGCACTTCCGCAATAGATTGCGCATCAGGCATCATTGCAGGGTTATCGATAATCACTTCTTCTCCGTCTGTTAGTTTAACTTGATAAATAACACTCGGAGCCGTCGTAATCAAATCAATGTTAAATTCTCGTTCAATCCGCTCCTGCACGATTTCCATATGAAGAAGTCCAAGGAAACCACAGCGGAAACCAAAGCCGAGTGCCTGAGATGTTTCTGCTTCGTATTGAAGCGAAGAATCGTTTAACTCAAGACGTTCAAGAGCCTCGCGGAGATCATTGTATTGCGCTGAGTCTACTGGATAAAGACCACAGTATACCATTGGATTCATTCTCCGATAACCAGGCAGAGGAGTTGCAGCAGGATTTTTCACAGCTGTAATTGTATCCCCTACACGAGAATCTCCCACATTCTTAATCGCTGCAGTAAGGAAACCAACATCGCCGACAGAAAGTTCTTTCTTAGATACCGGCTTAGGATTAAACACGCCAAGCTCATTTACTTCAAATTCTTTACCTGTCGCCATCATACGGATCTTATCGCCGACCTTAACAGATCCCTCTGTTATTCGAATATAAGCAACTACTCCCCTATATGGATCATAAAGAGAATCAAAGATAAGCGCTTGAAGCGGCCCTTCAGGATCTCCTTGTGGCGCGGGTACTTTCTCCACAATCTGTTCTAGAATGTCTTCTATACCAATTCCAGACTTAGCTGAAGCAAGCACTGCGTCAGAAGCATCCAATCCAATTACATCTTCTACTTCTTGCCTCACTCGTTCAGGCTCAGCACTCGGTAAATCGATCTTATTAATAACTGGAAGGATTTCTAAATCATTATCAAGAGCAAGGTAAACGTTCGCTAGCGTTTGAGCTTCAATTCCCTGTGCTGCATCAACAATTAATAATGCTCCTTCACAAGCTGCCAGGCTCCTAGATACTTCATAAGAGAAGTCGACATGTCCTGGTGTATCGATTAAATGAAAAATGTACTCTTCTCCATCTTTCGCTGTATAAGTAAGCTGAACAGAATTCAGTTTAATCGTAATTCCTCTTTCACGTTCGAGATCCATCGCATCGAGCGTTTGAGCTTTCATTTCACGGTCAGTTAACGCACCTGTCCGTTCTAAAATGCGGTCTGCAAGAGTCGATTTTCCATGGTCGATATGAGCAATAATGGAAAAATTTCGAATCCTGGACTGTCTTTTCAATTTTTCTTCAAGGTTCATCTACAATCACTCCTAAGGCGAAACTACGCTAGTATAGATTATAGCAATACCGCTGTCCAGATTCAATCCGGAATCCGCCCATTTACATAGACTATGAATTTCTCTTAGAAATTCCTCTCTTTTTCACAAGAAAGAATAACACTCTGTTACCTTTCGAGACTCAAATAATATAGAATAACTAAGCTTATACTTTCGATTCTCGATTTTTTACATAGCCAATAATTTAAAAAAGGCCGCAAATGCGACCTTTATGATTGAAAAAAGGAAAGAACTGTCGTAATTAATGTGAATACAAACGCTAAAAGGGATTTGATTAATGCTGATAACCAGTTACTAAGCTTTGAACCGAGGTCTCCTAGCACATTAAACTCATTTGCACCTTCTAACGTTTCTTGTTTATTTTGGAGATCGCTTTGTGTAATGGATGTTCCTAAAATTTCAGCTTCAACACCATTGGATGCAGTCTTGATTTGAAAAGCTCCAGTACTCTCATGATCCTGCATATAATTCATATTTCTAGAAGCTTGTTCCATTCCAAGAAGCACACCAAATAAAAGCAATGTAACAAGAAGAAAACATTTAAGAAAAAAAGATGCCATCACTTTGGCCCCTTCCTGAAATAGCTCGTCCTTCAGTAATACCTATGCAAAAAAAACCAAAATATACTCAATGGGTATACATTCCACTATTTTGTTGGTTTACTTCCCCATGAAGGCAGCTATTAAGCCCTCCAGATATGACATTCGCCATATCTTCTATAAAAACATCTACTTCTTTAGGTGTAACCATTAAGTTGTGTCCCATAGGAGCAAGAACCTCTCGGATTAAATTACGTTTTTCTTCATCTTCTAGCGTCCCAATCATGCCAAGAAATGTTTGTCTTTTCTCTGCATCAGGGAGATCATCCTCTGTATATGTTTTTCTTTCTCCGAAAGTCATTCCTGCAGGAGCTAATGATTTCGATGGCTTTCCTTTTTCCTTCAACTCTCTTCCAAAATGTTTCAAAATAAAATCAATCGTATCACTCGTTATAGAGACAGCGTCAACAACTGTTGGTATGCCAATCGCTATTACTGGTATGCCGAGGGTATCAAAGCTTAGCTCCTTACGCTTATTTCCTACACCCGAACCAGGATGGATTCCTGTATCAGAAATTTGTATAGTTGTATTTACACGCTCGATTGATCTTGAAGCAAGCGCATCTATTGCAATCACGAAGTCTGGCTTAGCTTTTTCGATAACCCCATGTATAATATCGCTCGTTTCAATTCCTGTTACCCCCATAACACCTGGAGTAATTGCGCTTACAGGGCGAAACCCTTCTGAAACGGTTTCTGGTTGAAGCTCAAATAAGTGGTTTGTAATGAGCAGATTTGAAACAACTAATGGCCCTAGTGAATCTGGGGTAACATTCCAATTACCCAGCCCAACAATAAGACAACTCGCTTCTTTCGCAATATTTTGTTGTTTAAGGAAAGCCGCAAATTCATGAGCAAAGACATCCTGAACGGTTTGTTGAAGAGCAGAGTCTTTTCGACGAATTCCCTGTACCTCGAAGGTAAGATAATGACCAGCTTTTTTTCCTATCTCTTTCTCACCCTCTTCTGTCACTTCAACGGTTGTAATATTTACTCCCTTTTCATTTCTTTCTTTCACAATAACGCCTTTAAGCCCATCAGGCTTATCTTCTTTCATGCTTTTTGCTTTTTTCTCTTTCACCATTTCTTGCGCTTCAACCGCAAGATCTGTTCTCACCTGATATTTTTCTAGATCAACGAATCCCATCAGATCACCTCTCATTCTATCTGTTACATGTTAGCGTAACCCTGAAATAAGGTTTTCATTCTCTATTGCAATTCATTGTGCTATTTGATAGAATGTTTCTTGTTCTATGCACGGATATGACATGGAATTGTTAAGCCTTGCAAGGAGGTGAAAGGTATGCCAAATATTAAATCTGCGGTTAAACGCGTTAGAACTCAATCTGATCGTCGCGCTAATAACCTCGCTTTCAAATCTGAAATGCGTTCTGCAATCAAGACTTTTGAAGCGAAAGTTGAAGCAAAAGACGTTGAAGCTGCGAAAACAGCTCTTAACCAAGCTTCTAAGCGCATCGACAAAGCTGCTGATAAAGGAATCATTCATAGAAACACAGTAGCACGTAAAAAATCTCGTCTAACTAAAATGTACAACGAGATTTCAGCGTAATTCCTTAAAACGTTAAAAGCTGTTGGGGCAACCCAACAGCTTTTTTATGTGTTTTTAATTTTAGTAACTAACAATTCAAGAATAAGTTTTTTATCCATTCTACCTGTTTTCATTTCATAATCCGATTCTGCGATTTGGTCTAGAATAAAACGCAACTTTTCTTCATGAAAACTTCGACTTTGCTGCTGTGCAATTTTAACCGCGTAAGGATGCAATTTAAGTGTCGAAGCCATTTGCTTTTGACCATAACCTCGCTTAGAAAGTTCACTAACCTGGTATATAATTCGAAATTGCCTGCCGATTAAAGAAAGAATTTTGATTGGTTCTTCATTTATTTTTAATAAATCATATAAAATACGAAAGGCTTTATCTAGGTCTTTTCTAACAATCCGGTCTATTAGCGCAAAAATATCATTTTCTAATGTTCTTGCAACAAGGAGATCAACAACCTCCGCATTGACAACTCCACCCTCACCAACGTATAGAGCCATTTTATCAATTTCCTGCTGCAATAACATCAAATGACTACCTGTTAATTGAACAAGCCTCTCTTCACCTTCCTGGTCAAATGTAACACCATTCTCTTTTGCTCGTTGCTGAAGCCAGTCCCCAAGATGACTTTCTTGTAAAGCCTCAGCTTTCACAAAGGCTCCTGCTTTCTTAATTGATTTTACCAATTTTTTTCTCTCATCCAGCTTTTCATAAGGTGCTTCAATTATGAGTATCGTAAAAGGAGAAGGGTTTTCAGCATATCGTTGAAGGGAATCAAGATCATGCTCAACTTTGCTTTTGTCCCTAGCAGCTGTTAAAAACAAAGGATTCTTTACTATTATCACCCGTTTCTCCCCGAGAAACGGCAGCGTTTCAGCATCTTCTACGGCAGCTTGTACGGGGGTTTCGTTTAGATCATAATAAGCAAGTCCAAATTCTCTTTCCTCTTCAGGTAGTGCCTGTTCAATGATCATTTTTTGCAGCTCATCAATTAGGAAAGCTTCTGTTCCTGTTAAGAGATATAGTGGATCTAACTTGTTCTGTTTGATTTTCTTTTTTAAGTCTGAAATGGACATTTATGTACACCTCGATTTTATTCGTCCATTCCTATCCTAATAGCAGACAACAAAGTTGGCAAGTAGAAAAGGGAAGCCGGCTGCTACAACCAGCCTCCCATTTATAGTAAACGCTGCTCCGTAAGGCCTAGGACTCTTACCAAGCAACGATGTTCGGTGTGTAGTAGATAGGATATCCTATGCAAAGTTAAAGTATGGGTGACAACTCTTTACAGGAAAGGGAGTGATTTTTTCGCATAAATTACGTTCATTAAAAACGTAAACAGTTCATGGATAATAAAGACATGAGGAATAATACATGATACAATATTGTTTGAAATGTACATTTAAAGGAAAACCCCTACATAAAGACTACATAGGTAGTTAACAGTGAATACTATTGGGGAAGCAGGAGGGAAGGCAAATGAACGAGTTCGAAAAAGATGTTCAAGCTAAGGAGAACGACGCTGTTCAATCAGCTGTTGGCTTTGCAGTACCATTTTTATTCTTTTCCATCATTTTCTTCACGGCTGTAATTATTAAAGCGCTAGGCTAAATAGACTGCCCCAGGCAGTCTATTTTCAATTTAACATCACAGACCACCTTCCAATTTTGTTGTTTCTAAAGATGTATCTCACCGTACCATTCTCATCTGTTCTGAGGACTGGAATATGAAGTTCTTCATACCTTTTCAAAACCTCTTCGTTTGGATGACCATATCGATTATTTACACCTACTGAAATAATCGAAAGCTCAGGTGATAAATGCTCAATAAACTCTTTAGAGCTGGATGTAGGGCTTCCATGATGCCCTACTTTTAGTACATCGATTTCTTTGAGGTAACCACTTGAAAGCAATCGACGTTCTCCCTCTTCTTCCAGATCTCCTGTAAATAGCCAACTATATCCGCCTAATCGTGCATGAAGTATAATGCTACCGTCGTTCTCTTCTGCTTTCTCTAAAGCCTGAAAAATTGTAAATCGAGCGTCATTCAGAGACCAGGATTGCCCCGCCTCCGCTAAAGAAATAGTGGTCCCCCCTTCTTTCGCAATATGAATCAACTCTTTTTCTAATGCCGTTTGTTCTGTGCTGTGATCGAGTAATAACCTTCTTACAGAGACCCCTTCAAGCAACTCCTTGGCTCCCCCCGCATGATCATAATCCCCATGTGTCAAAATTAACAAATCAACGGCACGAATTCCTTTAGACTTGATATATGGAAGGACTACATCACCCCCTATATCAAATGATGAAGCTCTTTTTCGCCACTCTTCCTCATTGCCATACATCGGTCTTCCTCCTGTATCAATTAAGATGACCTGCCTTTGAAAAGGCAATGTAATTAATATACTATCTCCTTGACCCACGTCAATAAACGACACTTCTCCATATGGATTCAAATAAGGCATAACGTATAATACGATGCAAAATACACTCCACAAAGTTCCGCCTAAGAGAACATTTCCACGCTCCCACAAAAGCAAAATACCAATACTTACGCCTAATGAGACAATTAGCGTTATGGCTGATATTTTCCCGAATACAACAATCGTATCCTTACCTGCAATAAATACAAAGAAAGTATGAATATGATCTATAAAAAAAACGAGAATTTCAGAAATAAATTGAAAAAGAAAATGTAAGTGGAGGAAATGCAATAGAAAGGTAAGCATCAAACCTGGTAATACAATGACTGAAATAATTGGAACATATATGAGGTTTAATCCAAGACTTAGAATGGAAATTTGATGAAAGTGATAAATAACAACGGGGAATGAAATAATTTGAGGGATAACAGAAAGAGAAAGAAGCTGAGCGAATGGATGAGTTGAACGATTAATGATCGATTTGGAAGAAACAATTAAAGCAAACGCAATGAGAAAAGAAAGCTGAAATCCAATATGGTAGGCGTAATATGGGTTTACAGATAAAATAACCACACAAGCGAATGAAACACCATCAAGCGGATTGACATTTAACTTTAGCCGTAAGCTGATGACAACTAGCATAGCCATTAATGAAGCTCTCATAACAGAAGGAGCACATCCTGTTAGAGTCATATAAATCGGATAAAATGCAATGAGTGAAGTATACGCTTTTTCTTTGGTTAGTCCTAAACGGATACATAACCAAAAGAACACCCCTCCCACAACGCCAACGTGTAACCCCGAAACAGCCAGAACATGACTTAATCCTAAAACTTGATAAGCTTCCTCAACTTCATCTGGTAATAGGCTTCGTTCGCCTATTAACAAAGAAGCAGCCAATCCATGAAGGCGGGCTGGGTATTCTGAAACAATGGTCGATAAAACATTTTGACGAGATTGCTGAACTAAAGAAAAAAATGACTTTGATAATTTGTGACATTCAGGCTTTGATTTTAGTTCATAAATCCAATGAATGTTTTGGTAATAAAGATAACGCTCATAATCAAATAAAGAGGGAACTCTGAGAGGGGATGGAGGCTCTAGCGACCCAGAAAGGTAACATGTATAACCAACTTCTAATTGCTCTACTTCATTTTTTTCTTGTATAGAGGAGATATAATAATTGACCTTCAATTTCTCTTTTTCAGTCTTTAGTTCAAATGACATAAAATCGCCATCAATTTCTGGTATTGACGAAATGGTTCCTAGAATATTACTTGGCCCTTCCTTTAAGGATGTTACATTAAAAACATTCACAATAACTGTATAACTAAAGAAAAGAATGCAGGTTAGGCAAACTAACAGCATTAATAGCTTTCGCTTGCCCTTCCATAACCATAGTAATACTACAAATAATACAAAAAAGGCGCCTGAAAAATTGACACTCATTACGCCAATGAATGCAGCAGCTGCTATGACCCACAAATTCCCTTTCATTACATGCCGTATAGTTTTGAAGCTTTCTCATATAAAGGTTTTACTTCTGTTGGATCGAGTCCAGCATCAGATACTTTTCTTAACAAATCAGCCGTTAAATCAAGTTTCTCTTGACTATTTGTATCCAAAATCATTTCTTCCAGCTCAACTTGTCTAACACTTACTCCTGCATCCTCAAATAATTCAATCGCATAAGGATGATTTTTATAATTCTCAGCGTAGATGACCGTTTTAATTCCAGCCTGTATAATTGCTTTACAGCAGTTGAGACAGGGAAAATGAGTAACATAAATTTCAGCATCAGTTGTTTGCACACCAAATTTAGCACATTGTATAATTGCATTCATTTCAGCATGAATGGTACGAACACAATGATTATCAATGACGTAACATCCTTCATCAATACAATGCACCCCACCTGACACAGATCCATTATATCCGCCAGCAATCATACGCTTATCCCTCACAATTGTTGCCCCTACAGTTAAACGAGTGCATGTGCTCCTAAGTGCAAGTAAATGGCTTTGCGCCATAAAATATTGATCCCACGAAATGCGTTCCAAGGTTCTCCCCCCAATGTCTTTTATCTTCTATTAGTTTGATCTAAATAAACTGTCTCGTCAATCTATCTCATTGAACCGTAATCAAATCCTTTAATTTCTCAAACGTTTTCTCCCCGATCCCACTGATATTCATCAATTCTTCTATTGCAGTAAAACTACCATTGTCTTCTCGAAATTGGACAATTGCTTCAGCCTTGGCAGGACCTATCCCCGGCAGTTTTTGAAGCTCATTTAAATCAGCTGAATTAATTGAAACGAGCTGTGATTCAACACTTGGCTTCTCACTAACTGAACTAACTGAACTAGATGTCACTTCCCCAACTATTGGTACATAAATGACCATTTCATCCACTACTTTGCTTGCTAAGTTCAGCTGAACCTGATCGGCATCTTCAAGAAATCCTCCAGCTTTTTTAATGACATCCTTTACGCGCCCATTGCTATTTATTTCATACACGCCTGGCGCTACTACAGCTCCTTTCACGTCTACCAGTACGACACTAACTACTTCATCCGGCTTCTCTACAACCGTTTCTTTTGTTTCTTGGAGTTCACCACCTTCACTTTCTAAAAGCGCATGATCAAATGAGAGATTGTCTTGATTTTCTGCAAATACATTAAAATAAAAGAGGAAACTAATACCAACCGAAACGGCCAGAATAGAAAGAATTACTTTTTCACGAACAGTTAAATTTCGAAAATACTTCATTCTTCTCTCATACCTTTCTAATGTTTCATGGTCTTAAACATATATTTAGACTTTCATACATATGTTGTAGGAGAAATGAGTATGGAAGGAGGGGGAGTAAATTGAAAATCGGTGTAATTGGTACCGGCAATATGGGGACAATTCTTATTTCTTCCTTTATTGATTCGTGCGCCGTAATACCTTCCCATCTCACAATAGTAAATCGATCAATCGAAAAAGCGGCAACATTAAAAAGGCAGTACCCTTCGTTAAACCTTGTGAGAAGCGCAGAAGAAGTAGTGAAAAAATCTGATATGATCTTTGTTTGTGTAAAGCCACATGAGTATTTCCCACTCTTAAAGAAAATTCGACCTGGACTTAAACCCCAGCATCTTGTTGTTTCCATCACAAGTCCAATTAAGGTGAGTGAACTCCAATCGTTTGTTCCATGTGATGTTGCAAGAGCCATCCCAAGCATTACAAACAGGGCCCTAAGCGGCGCTTCACTCGTAACATTCAGCAGTCAGTGTTCTGAAGCAAATAAAGTGAAATTGCTTTACCTCATGTCACAAATTTCAACGCCGATCGAAACAGAAGAAGAAATCACTAGAGTTTCATCTGATATTGTCAGTTGTGGTCCTGCTTTTCTAAGTTACTTGATCCAACAGTTCATCGAAGGAGCAGTAGCTGAAACAGACATATCAAATGAACAGGCTTCCATTTTGGCTACTGAAATGCTGATCGGGATGGGGAAGCTTCTTGAAAAAGATTATTTTTCACTTGAAACATTGCAGAGAAAAGTAACTGTAAAAGGAGGCGTAACTGGAGAAGGGTTGAAAGTTCTCGAAGCGGAAACTGGAGAGATGTTTCGTCATTTAATACAGAGCACTCATAAAAAATTTGATGAAGATCGCGAAGGAATTAAAATTCAATTCAAGGAAGAATCGAGACAAAAATAATAACTACTTAAAGTTCATTCGTCAAAACTTAGCCGTTTCCTTTAACCAAATAAAAAAAGAGTGATTTCAATTGAAATCACTCTTTTTTCATTTCACAGCTCTAAAAAACAGGCGCTCAGATGTAGGAGTTGGAGCTAGCTCAGTAAAGTCAGCTGTTACTGAAATATTTGAAAAGCCTACCTCTGTTAACCAGGCTATATAATCATCCGTTTGGAACGTTCTTTGAAAATGAAGCTCATCAAATCGTTCATAGAGACCTTCTTCATTTTCTACAAAAAAGCTTAATTCATGCTCAACAGATCCCTCTTCTTCCCCGGCATAACTATTCCATATATAAGAAATGTCATCTTCACTACTCGCAAAAGTATGACCAACAAAATGGTTTTCCATTTTGTGAAGAGAGTGAACATCAAATAACAAAACCCCACCTGGTTTTAAATGCTTATAAATGCTTCGAAAAGAATCTTGAACACCATTTTCATCTGTGACATAGTTCAAAGAATCACAAAAAATCGTTACTATGTCGTACGTTTCACCAGTATCAAGTTCTCTCATATCTTGTTGGAGCAGGTTTAAAGGAAGATTGTATTTTAGTGCTTTATCTTGCGCCACGGAAAGCATATGTTCTGAAAGATCCACTGCAGTAACATCATATCCCGCTGACGCAAGTCTAATTGAACATTCTCCAGTACCAGATCCTAAATCCAAAATACGACCATGAGACAATTCCCCTTTAACAAGAGCAGACCATTTCTCATAAGGAGCTTCTTCCATCAAACGATCGTAAACATAAGAAAAGCGTTCATACGATTGCATATTATGCCAGAATTTCTTCAAGGCTTAAATGCGGTGCATCGCCCCATAATTTCTCAAGATTATAATAGTTGCGCTCATCTTTATGAAAAATATGGACAATGACGTTCCCTAAATCAACAAGAACCCATCTCGCTTGGTCATATCCCTCAAGCCTCTTCACATCCATACCTTGCTCTAATGCCTGGTCTTTAACCTCTTTTGCAATAGCTTGAACTTGCTTCTCTGAATTCCCGTGACAAATCAAGAAGTAATCTGCAATTAAAGAAACTCCATTCATATTAAGGGCTACAATATCTTCAGCTCTTTTATCATCGGCTGCTTTTGCAGCAAGGTTAATCATTTGGTTTTCATTCATATTGTTTCCTCCAATTCTTCTCAGGCGTTCAATGATTTTACAATGCTGTTATATGTTAAGAACGTCGCCGGATAAACGGGTTGATTCTTCTTCATTAGAAACTGCACAGTGTTCCTGAGAGACAACGCAATAGCTTGATCGAGATCTTGTTGAACCATTTCTCTGACCTCATCTACACCAGGAAATGACCGTCCTGGTTCAATGTAATCAGCTATAAACACACATTTTTCCATTAATGTCATTTCAGGACGACCTGAAGTATGATATTTGATGGCATTTAGAATTTCTTCATCCTCAATCCCTATCTCACAACGTACTAAATAAGCTCCAACTGGAGCGTGCCAGAGTTCAGGCGAATACTCCAGCAAATCTTCAGGAAATCCTTGATCAATAATAACCTGGCGCATTTCATCCTTTGGACGAAACTTAGCATAATCATGAAAAATAGCCGCAATTTCTGTCTTTTGACGATCTGCGCCATATTTTTCTGCAAGCTCAATTGCAGTATC
Organism: Anaerobacillus sp. 63XJN7_5_ISO-PGPR-S23-430; assembly: GCF_056173695.1. Taxonomy (NCBI): domain Bacteria; kingdom Bacillati; phylum Bacillota; class Bacilli; order Caryophanales; family Bacillaceae; genus Anaerobacillus; species Anaerobacillus sp. 63XJN7_5_ISO-PGPR-S23-430. The sequence goes on from NZ_CM149686.1 coordinate 2,814,111, forward strand.
CGTTACTCCAACAGTATGAACGTAGCGATGCTCAGTTAAATGAGGCTCAACTAACTTTAACGCTTCAGTTCGATTCATATAATCCCTTCTCTTCAATAAAAGTTCGGACGGCTTCTGGAAGCAAGTACCGTCCACTCTTTCTATGGCGTAAATCGTCTCTTAATTCACTTGAAGAAACATCGATTTGAGGAACGTCTATAACAGAAACATTGTAACGTTCTTTATCTGGATCATACCCAGGTCGATTTACTCCTACAAATGAAATCATCGAAGACAACTCATCAATTCGATGCCAATTGGGGAGATCCTCAATCATATCTCCACCAATGATAAAATAAAAATCGATATTAGGATAATTTTCTTTCAATATTTCAATTGTATCAATTGTATAGGATCGATCATTACGTTCAAATTCGATTAAAGAAAGCTTAAAGTAAGGGTTCCCCTCTATTGCCAACTGTACCATCTTCACACGGTGATGATTATCAGTAATATGACTACCATTTTTATGTGGAGGTCGATGACTTGGCATAAACCAAATTTCATCCATTTGGCAAGTTTCGAGCACCCCTTGCGCAATGGTAAGATGACCGAGATGAGGGGGGTCAAATGTTCCACCGAGTAGGCCGACTCTTAATTTTTTCTCAACAGTCATTATGGAAGAATAATTTCTTTATTCTCTTCTGATTCTTTATACAAAACAACCATATTCCCAATAATTTGTACGAGCTCCGCCCCTGTTTCAGTTGATAGTTGTTCCCCAACTGTATTGCGATCTTCGTCACAATTTTGAAGAATGCTTATTTTAATAAGCTCTCTAACCTCTAATGCTTCTTCAATTTGTTTTGTCATATTCTCATTCACGCCACCTTTTCCTACTTGGAAAATAGGGTTTAGACGATTAGCTTTTGCGCGTAAGAAACGCTTTTGTTTTCCTGTTAACATTAATATCCTCCTAGCTCTTTTAAAACCGTATTTCGCATTCGTTTCCGATCAGGCGAGACTCCTGTCCACTTTTCAAATGCAAGCGCCCCCTGTTCAACAAACATCGAGATGCCATTATCAGTGACTGCGCCTTTTGATTTTGCAAGCTTCATCCATTTTGTTTCTAGTGGATTATAAATCAAATCACTAACAACCGTACCTGATCTTATATGTTCAAGTGATATTGGCATTCGATCAAGGTGAGGGCTCATACCAATAGACGTTGTATTAATAACGATATCGAACTGTCCCAATGAAGTCTCTGCTTCAGATAGCGTTATAGCATTTGCCACGCTGTAATGTTGACATAATTTTGATAGCTCTTCTGCTTTCTCAAGTGTTCGATTGGCAATCGTTAAAGATGCCACCTCGGATTGGGAAACAGAAACAGCAACTGCTCGAGCAGCGCCTCCAGCACCAATAACAAGGATTTTCTTTCCGCTCAAGTTTTTTTCTCCAATCAAAGTGAGCAACGAAAGTAAATAACCTGATCCATCAGTGTTCGTACCGATATATTTACCATCACGCTTATAAACCGTATTAACCGCACCAATATCAATAGCTTCTTGCTCCACCTCATCTAGTAATGGAATAATGGCGACTTTGTGTGGAATGGTCACATTGAAACCTTGAATATCAAGCATTTTCATTGCATCCACACCATCTTCCAGCTGTTCTGGCGATAGATCAAATGCATGGTAATGATGCGATAAACCAAGCTCTTTAAATTCACCGTTATGCATGACCGGTGACATCGAATGTCCTATAGGATGACCAATCAGTCCATATAACTTCCCCATTATCTGCCTCCTAGATGAGTGATTTTCTAATAGACACGCCTACTCCTTCAGGTGCATATGCTTTCACAGTTGTTCCTTTACCGGATACGGTTACCCATCCTAGACCTGAAAAAACGATATCCATCTTTTCCTCTTTGATCCGGAGTTCATGACCAACTAGAGCAGGCAGCTCTTTCTTTGACTGATATCCTGGAGGATAAAGAAGTTCTCCTAGATGCTCATCATAAAGATCATCAGCCTTCTCAATTTTTGTACGATGGATATAGAGATCATTTGACACATGACAAATAAAAGACTGTCTTCCGCCCTCAACAAAATCAAGGCGTGCAAGTCCACCGAAAAACAGCGTTTGTCCTTCATTTAACTGAAATACTTTAGGCTTAATTTCTTTCTTTGGACTAATCACTTTTAATTCCTCAGCGTTGACAAAGTGTGCCATCTGATGATGATTAATAATACCTGGAGTGTCATATAATGTGTTTCCATCATCAAGCGGAATATCAATCAAGTCAAGTGTTGTACCTGGAAACTGACTTGTTGTAATCATTTGCTCTTCATCTCCGCCAAACTCTTGTATAAGTTGATTTACAAAAGTTGATTTACCAACATTTGTACAGCCAATTATATAAACATCTTTTCCATCTCTCAAGCGATCAATTTCACCTGCTACATCCATAACGCTATCGCCTTTTTCTGCACTCATTAACATGACATCAGCAGGCTTTAGTCCATTCTCTTTGGCGCTTGTTTGCATCCACTTTACTAACTTTGATTTGTTTACTGACTTGGGCAACAAATCTACTTTGTTTCCAACTAATAAAACAGGATTTCCTCCTGCGAATCTCTGAATACCAGGAAGCCAACTTCCATTAAAATCGAAGATATCGACAATCTTGACGATAAGAGCATCCGTTTGGCTAATTTCATTTAGTATTTTCAAAAAGTCATCATCTGTTAAAGAAACGTCTTGAATTTCATTATAGTGCTTTAAACGAAAACAACGCTGACATATAATGACGTCTCGATTAAGTGCAGACGGTGGTGCATAGCCAAGTACGTTTTTGTCTTCTGTTTGAATGTGTACACCGCATCCGGCGCAAATAATTTGTTCGTTGTCCAAACTTATTCCTCCCAATTTATCTTCCCTTTTCGTTTCATCCAGGTAAGGAAAATGCTTTCTATTTTTCGATTGAATTTCGTAAAGAACCCATCTGTGCTTGCAACTGGCACGACAAGAATTGTATGAAGGCCCATGCGATTTCCTCCGACCACATCCGTGAAAATTTGATCTCCAATAACTACAGTATCATCTGCGCTAAGATTCATATCCTTCAACGCTTTCCGAAAAGCTTTAGTCATCGGTTTTCGAGCTTCATATATAAATGGCACCTCAACTGGTGAGGCAAACTTTTCTACTCTTGTCTTATTATTATTCGAAACAATGGTAACGAGAATGCCCTCATCACTCATTTGCTTAAACCATTTTAGCAACTTAGGTGTGGCGTCAGCTCTATTCCATTCCACAAGGGTGTTATCGAGATCAGTAATAATGCCCTTAATGCCTCGCTCTTTCAATAATTCTGGGCTTATTTGAAAGATGTCTTGTACATGTTCATTTGGTAAAAACTTATTTAGCAAATTGCAACACTCCTACTATTAGTGACATCCCTATTGTATCAATATTTTCACCTCGTACAACTATTAACTTACGAATGAACAAAATGAAAACAAAATAATAAAATCAAAATTTTTCGACACATTATGTCATTCACAAAATATGTGGATAACATTATTAACATAAACAAACCATTAAATCATTGTGAATGACTAAGATATAAACATGATACCCACAAATTATCCACTCTTCACTGTGGATAACGGAACGGTTGTTCTCCGTATGTTTACGTGGTAAGCTTACTGCAAATAAAAGATCCACATACACAATATGCGGACTAGACGGAGAATAGAACCTTATTCAGGAGGTGCTTAATCATGGAAAAGTTATCAGATGACTTATTGATTGAATCCTTTTATAAGGCAAAAGAATTAAAGCTAAGTAGCGACTTTATTGGTCTTATTCAACGTGAGATCAAAAGGCGCAGACTTGATAAGCAAGTTTCTCTTATCGGGATTTAAACATTGCCAACCTTGATCGTATCCAGGGTTGGCCTTTTTATTTTATTCGATTTCAAAGTAGTTCCCCCATGAAGAAGTCCACTCTTCGCTTGTTACTTCATCAGTCGTCTTCATTTTCTTCGCTTTTCGAAAGTGATCAGGTTCTGATAAGAAGACAACCGCCAATCCTTCTGCTTGAAACCATTCCTTGTACTCTGTAAGCAATGGCTCAATATCTTGTCTTGTATATGCAAAAGGTTTCAACGCCACCACCGTTTGGTCATTACGGGATAAAATAATGACATCATTTATAGCAGACTCATTTTTTATTTTTTTTCGAATAGCTTCTAATGAACTTAACGGTTTATGATCTTTCATTATTGCGGCTCCGATGGGAGCCATTTCTATTGAGCGAAAATATTCTCTTGGACCAAATGGAGATTGATCCTCGCTTTTATATATCGTTTGACACGCCGTTAACAATATAAGGATAGGAATAAGAATAGAAATGGATTTTATCACGTGAATCCTCCTTTCGCAAATAGAATCGGCGATGTTTGGAAAACTTATACGGGAAAGTTGCTTTTTTAAACAGGAAAAGTTGATAAACGTGTCGGTTTTTGATTACAATTGAGGTATCGCAATATGAGTTCATTTGAACTTTTATCATATTGAGCATTAGTGGGGAGGTTTTTGTAGAATGCTTCATGCAGCTGTCTTGCTACCTTTTCTGGCAGCGTTTTTCATCCCGTTACTTTATCGGGGCGTCAAACAAGTCCATTTAGGATGGTTTGTTCTTTTAGTTCCGATAGTGTTGTTTGGGTATTTTCTTACGTTTATAAAAGAAGTTACGCAGGGTGTACATACACTTAAAACGTTTGAGTGGATTCCATCACTCGGAGTGAACGTTACATTCTATATTGATGGTCTTGGCCTGTTTTTCGCGCTTTTGATCACTGGAATTGGATCACTCGTTGTTCTCTATTCCATTTATTATTTAAGTAAAGCCGAAAAGCTTGGCCATTTTTATGTCTATCTCCTATTGTTTATGGGAGCCATGCTCGGGGTTGTGTTGTCGGATAATTTATTTGTTCTCTACACATTCTGGGAATTAACGAGCATTTCATCATTCCTGCTAATTGGATACTGGTACCAACGAGAGAAATCAACATCTGGTGCCCTTAAATCCATGATGATTACTGTTTTTGGCGGTCTAGCCATGCTCGGTGGTTTTTTACTCATGGCAGATATCACAGGAACGGCAAGTATTAGGGGGATTATTGAAAGCGGAGAGATGATTGTTACGTCTTCCCTTTTCCCATTCATCTTAGTACTCGTACTACTGGGAGCTTTTACGAAATCAGCTCAGTTTCCATTTCATACATGGTTACCTGACGCAATGGAAGCACCAACACCAGTCAGTGCCTTCCTACACTCAGCTACTATGGTTAAAGCTGGTATCTACCTTGTTGCGAGGTTAAGCCTCATCTTCGCAGGTACCGATCTCTTTTTCTTGATTGTTAGTGGATTTGGATTGCTCACGCTATGCTGGGGATCTTATATGGCGGTTAGACAAACAGATCTTAAAGCTATCCTCGCCTATTCGACGATTAGTCAACTGGGTATGATCATGGCTATGTTAGGTTTTGGTACTGAAGTGGCTATTCTTGCAGCGGTATTCCACATTTTGAACCACGCTACGTTCAAAGGGAGTCTCTTTATGGTCGCAGGTATTATTGATCACGAGACAGGCACTCGAGATATTAGAAGGCTCGGAGGCCTATTTACGTTCATGCCAATCACTGCAACCTTAGCATTCTTTGGCACATTCTCAATGGCAGGATTCCCGCTACCTTTTCTAAACGGTTTCCTGAGTAAAGAAATGTTCTTTGAATCGTCCCTGCATTTTGAAAATGCATCTACAATTGTTGAAGCTGTTTCACCTTATTTCCCTTATTTAGCAGTTGGCGGAAGTATCTTCACTTTTGTTTATTCCATTATGCTTTTCTTCCGAACATTTACCGGTAAACAAAGGGATAAATTACCTAAAGAACCACACGAAGCACCGATTGGTATGCTTATCTCGCCAATCATTCTTGTACTTCTTGTGATCGTCATTGCTTTTGTTCCGAACGTTTTTGGGCATTCTCTTCTTTCGCCAATGGTGGATTCCATAGCCGGTTCAGCTGGTGAAACGCATATTAAATTCTGGCACGGATTAGGGCCTGCTCTTTACATGAGTTTAGCTGTACTTTTGCTAGGAACGGTTTTCTATCTGACCCGTACAAAATGGGAACGTATATACAATATTTTACCTGGTAAACTTTCTGCAGCTAAAGCCTATGATGGTATTATAAACGGCATCATAAATGGATCTAAGAAATTAACGAATGGTTATATGACTGGATCTCTCAGGCATTACATGATATATATCCTAATCTTCTTCATAGCTCTTGTCTCCATCACCATAAGTGTTACTGGAGGCTTCGAAATGTCATTTGATGACCTGGCCCCGATTGCTATTCCTGAGTTACTTATAGCGATTGTGATGGCCGGCGCTGCTTTTGGAACGATTTTTATGAAGAATCGTATTGCCGCTATTCTAGTACTTGGAATCGTAGGGTATGGATTATCCCTATTATTCGTCTTCTTCCGAGCACCAGACTTAGCGCTCACTCAGCTTATTGTAGAAACCGTAACGGTTGCACTATTTCTTCTATGTTTTTATCACTTGCCTAATTTTGATAAACAGAAGGAATCCAAAAGAACAAACGCCGTTAACTGGGTCATCTCTATATCTGTAGGGGTTCTTGTAACTATGATAGGAATCGCTTCACACAGTACGAAATTGTTTGAACCAATTTCAGAGTACTTTCTTAAAAACTCCTATAAATTGGGCGGAGGAGACAACGTTGTTAACGTTATTCTTGTTGACTTCCGTGGACTTGATACGATGCTTGAAATCCTTGTACTTGGACTTGCTGCGCTCGGCATCTTCACAATGATTAAATTGCGTCCGAGTAAGAAGGAGGGAAATGATTAATGGAAATTATCATGTCTGTACTTGCAGGTCTGCTTTTTACAGCAGGTGTCTACATGATGCTGCAAAAACAAATTCTTAAAATCATTATCGGTACGGCACTGTTGTCTCATGGAGCACACCTCTTTATTATTACGATGGGAAAGTTAAATCGTGGAAAACCTCCTATCCTTGCAGAAGGCGTAACAAGTTATGTTGATCCGTTACCACAGGCACTTATATTAACTTCCATCGTTATTAGTTTCGGTGTGACATCGTTTCTTCTTGTGCTAGCGTATCGGACATATCAAACGAACGGTACTGATAATATGGAGAAGTTAAGGGGTAACGAAAATGAGTAATCTAGCTATACTACCAATTTTATTACCGTTATTAACTGGAATCATTCTTGTATTCCTCAATAAACGGTTGCCACTTGTACGATTGATTACACGCATTATGGTGCTAGTCAATCTCGCAGTTGTATCTGTCATCGCATTTAATGTGATTCAAAACGGCACGATCGTATTAAAAGCCGGGGATTGGACAGTGCCTTATGGCATTGTTCTGGTCGCCGATCCGCTTGCTATGTTGTTAGTCGTCACTGCGAATATCATTGCGGTTGCATGTGCTTTTTATGCTTTTAATTCGCTTGATGAACAACGCGAACGGTTTTACTTTTATCCGCTTTTTCAACTTCTCATTGCGGGTGTTAGTGGTGCGTTTCTAACAGGAGACCTATTTAACTTATTCGTCTTCTTCGAAGTACTGCTTATTGCTTCATACGGATTAATCGTTCTTGGTGGGACCAAAGAACAATTCAGAGAGTCCTTTAAATACATCATTATCAATCTATTTTCATCTATGCTGTTTGTTACAACGATCGCCTTTCTATATGCAGTAGTTGGGACAGTCAATATGGCTCAGTTAGCTGAACGGATCGGTGAAGTTCAACAGGATGGTGTGTTAACGACCATTGGCATTTTGTTATTGATCGTTTTTGCAACGAAAGGTGCGCTTTTCCCATTATATTTCTGGCTCCCTAAGTCTTATACAGTTCCACCAACTGTTATTTCAGCATTATTTGGAGCGTTACTTACCAAAGTTGGGGTATATTCTATACTAAGAGTTTTCTCTCTGATCTTCGTCTATAACCTTACAGTTACGCATCAAATTTTGCTTGTACTGGCAGGATTCACGCTTGTTTTCGGTGTGATTGGGGCCCTTTCGACGAATAATGTGCAATTGATTATTGCCTATAATATCATTCCAGCAGTTGGTTATATGATTCTTGGTATTGGCACGTTCTCAGCAACTGCTCTTGCAGGCACAATTTATTATTTGCTTCATGATATGATTATTAAAGCAGCACTCTTCTTCCTTGTTGGTGCTATGGTGGCTTACGCCGGCACATCAGATTTAAGAAAGATGGGTGGCATTATTAAAAATCAACCAGTCCTTGGATGGCTCTTTTTCATTGCAGCATTAGCGCTTGCTGGATTACCGCCATTTAGTGGATTTATCGGTAAACTCCTTATTCTAAGAGGTGCTTTCGAGGAAGGACATTATGTACTAGCGATTATAGGATTAGTGACCAGTCTTTTAATTCTTCTTTCTGTTATCCGCATCTTTATTAATGGATTCTGGGGAGAGGCAAAGCAGGAATATGTTTCAACAGTTAACTCTACTAAAGGTAAAATAATGCCTGCTACTTTCTTACTCATTTTCACGATATTTCTTGGATTAGGTGCAGAATTTATTTATCCTACGGTTCAAACAATTGCGGATCAAATGATTGATCCAGCAAATTATATTGATTCGGTTATGAAGGAGTAGATGGCATGCCAATACAAATTATCATAAACCTGATTATTGCCGTTCTCTGGATGTTTCTTTTTGAAAGTTACTCTTTTAGTACGTTCTTTGTAGGCTATTTATTTGGAATCGGATTACTTCTATTAATGGAGCGTTTCATTCCAGACCGCTTTTACTTTTATCGTCTTTGGGCGATTCTTAAGTTATTGTTTTTGTTTATTAAAGAGCTGATTATGGCTAATGTTCAGGTTGTTAAGCTCGTATATAGTCCCAATCTTAAAATGGAACCAGGCATTATCGCTGTACCCATTGATGTTCGAACAAACTGGGAAATTACGATGCTCGCAAATCTCATTACATTAACACCAGGGACACTAACGGTTTCAGTCGCTCCAGATAATATGCACATTTATATCCATGCTATGGACGCACCTGATGCAGATGAGGTTATTAAAGAAATTAAAGGCACATTTGAGAAAGCAATTATGGAGGTGACGAGATGACTTCTCTTTTATCTACTGTATCAACCATTTGTATCGTCATCATCGCAATCTCTACCCTATTTTTACTCTATCGAGCAATAAAAGGACCTTCAAATCCTGACCGTGCTGTTGCACTGGATACAATCGGCATTAATCTTATGGCAATAGCGGGTATTCTAGCAATCAAACTGGAAACAGCGTATTTCAATGATATTATTCTTCTTATTGGAATTCTCGCTTTTATAGGCACAGTAGCTATTGCTAAATTTCTGGAAAAGGGTGTTATCATTGAAAGAAGTCGTGATTAGCATTTTTATGATCATTGGCACGTTTTTCCTTTTTTCTGGAGCACTTGGAATTTTTCGACTTCCTGACGTTTATACTCGTCTACATGCTGCTTCAAAAAGCGCTACTCTAGGAGTAGCTGGAATCCTCATTGCCGCTTTCCTTTATTTTATCTTTGAAGAACAAATGATAAGTGGAAAGCTCATTCTCGGTATTATTTTCATTTTGATGACAGCTCCAGTTTCTGGACATATGATTTCTAGAGCTGCTTATCAAAAAGGTGTTCCGCTCTGGGATAAAACTACGAGAGATGATCTTGATAAAGCACAAAACCAAAAAGCAAGTACGAAAAAGGGTTAAACCCTTTCGTACTTGCTTTTTTACATGTTGACCGTGTCCTTGAAATTATTGTTATAGATTTATCAAATTATTTATAGCTTCCATAATGATTAGCGTAGTAATAGTATCCTCCGCCAATAACAAGTAGTAATACTAGTAGAACAACGATTAAGGCAAAATATCCTCCGCCATAGCCTGGATATGGGTATGGGTAAGGCGGATAAGGATAACCACAACCGGGATAACCGTAACTCATGCTCCCCCTCCTTCTCTCCTTCAAACAATCTATTGGTAGATATTACAGTCTATGATAGGTTGATCAAAAATGTATGGACATTGGCGGAGTTTTCTAAATTCATTACTACATCTGTTCATCCTTCATTTTATGTTCTACAATTATAGAAGGGTGTAAGCCTTGAACTAACACTAAGGGGTCGATTTAAATGATAACACCAATGAAAACAATAACGCCTAGCTATGACCCATGGGAAGCTTATATGGATGTTGAAGAATATGGAAATATGATTCTTTCCAACATAGAACTAACAACGACTACTTTATGTAATATGAGATGTGAACATTGTGCAGTTGGTTATACATTGCAACCAAAGGATCCTGATCCACTTCCTCTAGACCTTATTACTCGTAGTCTTGATGAAGTAGAAAAACTTAGGGCGTTAAGTATTACGGGTGGTGAACCAATGCTTTCCATGAAATCGGTTAAGCAATATGTAGCTCCACTTCTTAAATACGCTCATGAACGCGGAGCGAGAACACAAATCAATTCAAATTTAACGCTTGATCGTAAGCGATATGATTTGATCATACCCTATCTTGATGTTTTACATATTTCACATAATTATGGAAGCATAGACGATTTCACTGACATTGGATTCGCTGTTATGGAAAGGAAGCCATCTCTCAAACAGCGGGAAGCTTATTTCCATCGTATGGTTGAGAATGCAAAAGATTTAACATCTAAAGGTGTCATCGTATCAGCGGAGACAATGATTAATCGTAGAACTCTTCCAAATATCGTGAGCATTCATCAACAAATAGCAGACATGGGGTGCCAGCGTCATGAAGTTCATCCGATGTATCCGTCAGACTTCGCTTCAGGTCTTGATATTGCCTCTTTGGATGAAATTCGAGAAGGAATTCACCGTTTATTAGATAATCGAGATCCAGATGTTTGGCTCTTATTCGGTACCCTTCCATTTTACCCATGCAGTTCCAATCAAGAAGACCTTAGACTTCTCGAAAGATTATATTCAGAACCTAATGTCACTGTTAGAAATGACCCAGATGGACGTTCTAGATTAAATATGAATATTTTCGATGGCGATATTATCGTAACTGATTTTGGAGATACGCCACCACTTGGAAATATTAAAGATACTAATCTGAATGATGCTTACGAAAAATGGCAAGAAAGTAAAATGGCTCAAAGCATAAGTTGTCATTGCCCTGCAGTAAAGTGTCTAGGACCCAACCTTCTTGTAAAGGATGCTTACTATCAGGATGTTGATTTCTTACAAAAAAAGACAAACATCTCGCTATAACCTCCAATTTTGGGGGTTTTTTTACTCATTTTTAAATTTAATACCATTTTCAGCTTTCGCATTAACTCAGATAGGGTATAATACCTATCGTAATCTATAGGAGTGTGATAGTTGTGAAGAAAAAGACATGGATTCTGATTCTAGTTGCGGGATCTCTTGTTATTTTGCTTGCATTGGCTGAGAACCAAACAGATTTTCTAAGAACCAATGCAAATGAAATGCCCGAAAATGATTCAGAATCAAAGAAGAAAAACATTACGTATTATACTAAATATTATCAGACTAAAAAGAGCATTTATGACTCTTATAAACATGAGGAAAGCGAAACCATTTTCCTCGGTGATAGTTTGACTGATTATTATGAGTGGGGGGAAGCTCTTAGTGACCATGAAGTATTAAATCGCGGTATTGCTGGGGATACGACTACAGGAGTTCTAAACAGGATTGAAGAAGTCGTAAAAGCAAAGCCAGATCGGATTTATTTGTTAATTGGTATTAATGATATGATTGCTGGGCAGTCAGTAAACAAAATTGAAACCAATTATAAGCAAATTCTAGATACGCTCAAAACGCAATCACCTAACACAAAAGTTTATGTGCAAAGTTTATTTCCGGTGAACACAGCATTAACTGGTCACCCACTAAATAATTCAATCATTAAGGATTTAAATAAACGCCTAGAAGATCTTTCGAATCTGTATGATTATCAATTTATTGATATTTATCCAGAGCTAGTAGAGTTTGGTCAGTTAAATAAAGATTTCACATTTGATGGGCTTCATCTTAATGGAGAAGGATATAAAATATGGACACGAAAAGTTCTCTCAACATATAACACTAACGCAGAGGAGAAATAATAAACTCTTCAATGCGTTATTGCTTTTTTGCTTTTGTGTGTTAAACTATAAGAGACCAACCTTAAAATGCTTCGGAGGAAAACCTCCGGAGTCCTTTTTTTTGCTCTTTTTAGCTTTTAATTCATTAATGAGTCCTTGCTCCTGGCAAATTGACATGGTTAGTCAACAAAGAGTTGTTCAGTTTTAAACATTCAAACTATCTTTCTTAAATGACAAAATCCAATTGTTTCTTCTACATTTACAACATAAAATGTTACAACTCATTCAGAAAGCTGATTTTCTTTTGATAAATAGACTATTTCGACCGACTGATGATGAGTTAGATACCCTTTTTATTTTTGATACTTCATACACCCCCTCATTCAGATTGTTTGTTCCGATCGTATTACGAACAAACTGCCAATATTTCTCACGAGAAGAGAGAAGTTATTTTTCCTATTAGCGTTATGACCAATTGATGAAACAAACATAAAAAAACCTGCACTTTGGCAGGTTTAGGCTCCACTCTCTTTTTCTTTTCGATTACGATAGAATTCATGAAACAGTTTCATTAGTGCTCGCTTTTCAATTCTAGATACGTAACTTCGTGAGATCCCAAGCTGTCGGGCTATTTCTCGCTGTGTTAATTCCTTCTCAAGATTCAGACCAAATCGCCCAACAATAACTTCCTTTTCTCTGTCATCTAAAATATGAATGTACTCATATATCTTCTTTTTCTCCATGTTTAACTGAATTAATTCAACAATATCTTCCGTTTCTGCTTTTAAGACATCGATCAGAGAAATTTCGTTCCCTTCCTTATCCTGACCTATGGGGTCATGAAGAGATACGTCTTTTTTCGTTTTCTTCAAAGCGCGGAGATGCATCAGAATTTCGTTCTCAATGCATCTTGCAGCATAGGTTGCTAGCTTAGTACCCTTGTCAGTAGAGTAGCTTTCAATTGCTTTAATTAATCCGATTGTCCCTATCGAAATGAGATCTTCAGGGTCTTCACCTGTATTTTCAAACTTCTTCACAATATGAGCGACAAGACGGAGGTTATGCTCGATCAGACGATTTCGTGCATCTTCATCACCTTTTGCCATCAGTTCTAAATACTTTCTTTCGTCCTTTCTTGAGAGAGGCTGAGGAAAAGCATTGTTCTTCACAAACGAGACAAAGAAAAGAACTTCCTTACATACGTAAGCAAGTGCTGCCAGTAATGACACATACTCACCTCCCAAAGATGGGCTTTTACTATATCTTATGTTTATGTGAATGCCTACCCCTACGTGTCTGTCCTTATGGAATTCTAATTAAAAAAATAAGACGCCCCTGACTGGAACGTCTTATCAACCGTTATAATCTCTATTCTTTTCTCTTGCCCACTTCTCAGACATAACTTCTTCCCTTAAATACCGATGATGGGTGGAGTAACGTCCATACTTCAAACGTATAACTGTTAGGATAGCAACGATTCCGCCAAGACCTGTCAGCTCTAACCATTCCATACCTGCCACTCTCCTCTAATGACAGTATATTCATAAATAATTAGATTGCTACGCTATAGATTAGTGTTGAATAGTTTAACGAGCATCTCATCGTTTATAATTAAATCAGACAGCTGATAACCATCCAAAACTTCAAAATAAGCTGATAAGGCATCATGTAGGACATGTTTTAATCGACAAGCAGGACTAATCACACAACTATTATTTTCCTTATCAAAGCACTCCACTAAATTGAAGTCTTCTTCAGTGCTTCTTACAACTTTTCCTACATTAATATCTTCTGGGAGATGAGCGAGTCGCAATCCTCCATTTCGCCCTCTAATCGTTTCGATATATCCATTTTTCCCAAGCTCATGTGCTACTTTCATGAGATGATTTTTTGAAATTTGATAGGCATTAGCGATTTCTTGTATGCTAGCTAACTTATCCTCTTTCATACTACCAAGATAAATCAGCATTCTTAACGAGTAATCCGTGTAATTAGTTAAACGCATGTTCCTTCAACCTCTTTTCGCTCCATTGTTCATGGGTCTATTTTATCATACCTCCTAAAACATAGTGTTCTACAATGCTTTCTATAAGATGTGAACGTTTCTTTAAAGATGTATATTTTATATTGCTTTTCAAATAACAATTCGATACTATAAAGATGTATTAAAAATGCATCTTTAAAATATTGGAGGTTTTATCTATGTTATCACCTAAAACCATTACTACAATTAAATCAACAGTACCTGTCCTCGAAGTTCACGGTACTGAAATTACAAAGCGTTTTTATGAAATGCTATTTGAGAACCATCCTGAACTATTAAATATTTTTAATCACGCTAATCAAAAACAAGGAAGACAACAACAAGCTCTTGCAAATGCAGTTTATGCAGCTGCCAAACATATTGATCAATTAGAAACTATTCTTCCTGTTGTTAAACAAGTTGCTCATAAACACCGTAGCCTTGGTGTTAAACCAGAACATTACCCAATTGTAGGAGAATATTTGCTTAAGGCTATTAAAGAAGTTCTTAAAGAAGATGCAACAGAAGAAATTTTACTTGCATGGGAAGAGGCCTATGGCGTCATAGCTAGCGTTTTCATCGAGGTGGAAGAAGAGATGTATGAAGACGCAGCAAAACAACAGGGTGGTTGGGACCTTGAACGCACTTTTGTTGTCGACAGGAAACAGAAAGAAAGTGATGTAATTACCTCATTCTATTTAAAACCAGCTGACGGGGAGCCAATTGCTTCATTTAAACCTGGTCAATATATTAGTGTCAAAGTTCATATTCCAGGAGATCAATTCACTCATATTCGTCAATACAGTTTATCTGACGTTCCTGGTAAACCTTACTATCGTATATCTGTGAAAAAAGAAGAAAATCCTTCAAAACCTGACGGAATCGTTTCCAACTATTTACACGACAATGTTAAAGAAAATGATGAGTTAAGCTTAACCGCTCCTGCAGGTGACTTTTATTTGGAGGAAGATCAATCTCCAATCGTTCTCTTAAGTGGTGGGGTAGGTATAACACCTATGCTAAGTATGCTGAAGACCAGCGCAGATCAAAATAGAAAAACGACTTTTGTTCATGCAGCACTTAATGGAAATGTCCATGCTTTTGACGAGGAACTTAAGACTCTCAATCATCCATCTATGGACTATTTCGTATGTTACGAATCCCCTACGAAAGAGGATTCTATGAAAAACAGTTATCAAAAAGAAGGATTTGTAACGAGCGAATGGTTAAAAGAAATTCTTCCATTAGAACGCAATACGCATTATTATTTCTGTGGACCACTTCCATTTATGAAGGCTGTTAAAGAAGCATTAACAAAGCTCGGAGTCGATGAAGATAAAATGCATTTCGAGTTTTTCGGTCCAGCCGTCGCTTTAGAACCATCAATGCCATAACCGAACTTCTAAACATTAAAGAAGCGCCAAATAGGCGCTTCTTTAAATTGTTATAATAACCGTGTGATTTCGTTCCTTTATGAAAGAACTAATTTCATCCCAGTCCTTTTCAAATGGAATATAAGGGACAAAGATAGGCTTTTGAGTATTTTCGTTAATAATAGCAATAACTGGGGAACCGTTTATTTTTCCAAACATAACTTCTTTAACGGACGAAAAAGCTACACTTCGACAGCTAAATCCTAGTAACTTGTGTTCGATCCTATATTCTGTTAGTTCGATTCGCTGTGTTCGAATGCAGAAACTAAGAAAGGTACAAAACAAGACATAAATGAGCCCAATTAGCATGAAACTTCGCCAGCGTTCAAATGTTAAATCTTCTTTTAACCACAACAATAGGGTGCCAAAGCAAACGACAATACTATACACAAGCATCATAAAAAATTCGACTGCTTTCACTTTCGGGTAATACGTTTTGATTACCTTCATAAACGTCACACCTTTACGTTAAATGGATGTGAAGCACGTTTTTCACTTATTTTAACAAGGTGTTTATCATCTGTATATGTTTTCAGAAAATTACATATTATAAAGTTTTACTTATAAAGCTTCATAGAGTGTTCTTTTAGAAGCGCTAGAATGTCCTTGAATTGTGGAACAAGATTGTAAGCATAGTTCCAGGCATTATTTTCAATTAGGACGGATACTTGCTTCTTCATTTCTAAACACTCAGTATGTGCCCTCTTACTAGCTAAAATAGGAAGGTTAGAGTCTGCGGCATGACCAAGTTCATGAGCCAAAATCACAGTGAAAAAATCAAGAAATTGTTCCTCTGATCCAATTAACTTAACACACTGCGTTCGTACCTCTTCTACATAAATTGTGACTTGATTCGTTTCTAATGAATATTTTCCTCCTATTAGTCTTCGCTCAGGAAAATAGTCTTTTAATTGAATTTGCACATCTAAACCTGAATCTCTGAGAAGCTTGTGACTAATGTCTTGAAGATAATTTATATTATCGCTCATGTCCCCAAACCCTTTCACCTTGATAGCACCATCTCCTGTTTTATTTATTCATACGCAAAAAAAAGAGACCTTATTCAGGTCTCTTTCTCATCTTACTTCCACCAGCTATCGAATATTGTTGCGGCCATGTTTCGCTTATGCTTTGTTTTAATGAAATGATTCTCAATTGTCTTAGAAGCCTCTTCAGGAACTTCTTTTCCTTCAAGGTAATCATCGATATGCTTATAACTTACTCCTAGCGCTTCTTCATCAGGAAGTGCTGGGCGATCATCTTCTAAATCAGCTGTCGGCACTTTCTCCACAAGATGGTCTGGCATACCGATTTCTTCAAGAATCGCTCTACCTTGACGTTTATTCAAACCAAAAAGAGGCGTGATATCGCATGCCCCATCGCCATGCTTCGTATAGAAGCCCGTCACAGCTTCTGCTGCGTGATCTGTTCCAATAACAAGCTTCTTCTCATCGCCTGCAATGTTATACTGAGCAATCATTCGCTCTCTAGCTTTGTTATTGCCTTTTGTAAAATCAGTAAGGCTATTTCCTGTGGCTTCAAGATATGTTGAGACTGAAGCATCAACGGCAGGTTTAATATTAATCGTAACCGTTTGATCAGGCTTAATGAACTTGAGTGCGGCCTGAGCGTCATCTTCATCACTTTGCTCTCCGTATGGTAGTCGCACAGCAATAAAACTTGCATCAGTTCCTTCTTCACGAAGTTCCTCAACTGCAATTTGTGCAAGACGCCCTGCAAGTGAAGAATCCTGTCCACCTGATATTCCAAGAACAAATCCAGTTGTTCCACTTTTCTTGAGATAATCTTGTAAAAATCCAACGCGCTTTTTGACTTCTTCTTTTACATCAATTGAAGGTTGTACACCAAGCTCTTCAATAATTTCTTTTTGCATTTCTCTCATTATTGTCACTCCTTTTAAATACCACATCTCTTATTTTTATATAATTTTCTCTACTAATCAATACCCCTTTGCCTACTTTTAAAAACAGATTCAGCTATATGTACACTACTATTTTGACTCGCATCTTACCTTTTCATACAAAATAGCGATGCATTCAAGAAAATAGTCATAAGGCAGGGAGCGCCTGCCTTATGACTTATTGATGGATATAGAAACTTTGTTTGTATTGGTTTGAATCAATCAGTTCTTGCCTTCTCTTATGGTCTAATTCCTGATCAAGCGTATGCCGATTACGTTTGATCGAAAAAGTGATTGTAACAAACAATAAATGTAAAGTCATTCCACTTCACTCCTTTCCAGATAGATTACTTCAGGTTAACCCTTTCTCTACTGCGATCCATTTTTGAATGGCTAATTTCTTCTGATCGATAATCATCATTCTCTTCCTTTCCGTTTTGGTATTAATGCATCCAGATTGGTTTTTCACTTCTTACATTCATTTGTCTTTTCACTCGCAAATAATGTTGTTCCTCAGCTAAAGTTCGTTCATGAACGCGAAGACGAATTGTGACAAAAACTAAATGTATCGTTAACATGATCATTTCTCCTTACTGTCTTTTAAATTAGGATAACCACATCGAAGCTCGGTTTCGTTTCATTTCGGCTTCTGACATGCGTTGATGAATGGAGCGCTGATGTAGTTCCGTAGATAAACTACGATGAAAAGCACCCTTCACTTTTGTTATGATCATTAAATGGAATGGCAACATGTTAACGACCTCCTTTCTATTCAATTACTTCTGGGGACCCATTTTTTCCTTTTTAGTTGCTTTACGTTCAACACTTTTCCATTTACCATTTACATTCCTCCTCTCCATTTTTGGACACAAAAAGCCGCAGGATATTAGCCTGCGGCAAAAAAAGCATAGAAAAGCCACAGGCATCGACCTGCGGCTTTTCAATCCGATATTAAAAAGGATTCCTCTTATCGAGGCACTGGTCGAACAGATTGTGCATATTCAGTTACAGTCGTTGCATCTGCTTTCATCATTTTCATCATTCTGTTCGACCTCCTTTTTTCATATTTGTTTACAAAGGTAAGTATATCCAAATCCACCATTTAAGTAAACCTTTTTTACTAAATTTCCTAAATATTTTATTTATATGAATATTTTCGACAATCTTCAACATTGTCCTAAATCCCCTTATATTATAAGAAACCAAGAAAGTTCTGCTAAAGAGGACATACATATATACAAAGTGGAGGTGAACATATGCTGAACGTGACAACAATCGTCCTCTTTATCATTGGATTTCTTGCTGTGTTCGGGGTAACAGCTACGATTCAGATTAGTTTACAAATGAAAAAATGGCTCCGAGATATTGAGAATGCTGAGATACAAAATGATTCAACGACTCATACTGCACCATGGATTCAAAATGTTATGAAAGAATACAAGTCATACCATTTAGCAGGCGTATCTCAAGTCAATACACAAGCTCTTATTGAGAAACATTTCTATAAAGAATCCGTTCCTCTATTTGGCTTTGCTCGTGTTCCAGCAGGTGGAATGATGCGATTCATGCAGCAGCTACCCCCTACCTCCATTATCATAGGAATACTAGGAACTTTTATCGGACTTACACTCGCCATTTCATCGATGCAAGAAACGCTTATGTTTCTTTCACAGAAACCAGAAGATGCAAACCTCAATCTTGCTTCCGTGATTGAAGCGATCTCAAGTCCTTTTCAAGGAATGAGCGTTGCATTCATCACAAGCATAGCCGGGATTGGTAATGCTCTATTTTTAACACTTATCCAAAATGGTGTATTAACAAATGGGCGAACAACTGCTTATTATTTGGAGAAAATCATTTCGGATTGTGAGTCCCTTCTTGATCATAATCTAAATGCAAGCTTAACGCAGGAAAAACCTCACGATGAAATGGAACGCATATTAGATCGCCTTGCATGTAGGATTCAAGATAGTTTTCATGAAACACTTGGAGATTTTTCTACTAATATGGTCCACTTTACAGCTGGTCTTGAACAGGCGATGAAAGACGTTCAAGCTACATTAACAGCTCAACGTGAATATACCGAAAAATTCTCAAGTAGCACCGAGACGTTGGAATCATTCGGGATAAAACTTAAAGACTCATTTACCCAGCTTGACGGTGTTCAAGAAAAAGCAACGAACGGAATTATCGATCTTGGGAATCGATTAAAAACACTCGAAAGTCAACTTCAATCTTTATCTAAACACCATGAATCTGGTCAGCGTAAATTCGAGCAGCTTGTTCAACGATCGGATCAATTAATCAAGGAAACTCAAAAGAAAGCAGAAGAAACAGGTCAACATTACTTAAGAGGCTTAGATGAACAAATGCAGCGGTTCCAAGGCTCGCAGGAGGAGCTTGAGAGGCGCGTTCACCAAATGCAGGATGAATGGTATTACCGCTATCAAGATAAGCAAAATCAATATGGAAGAGCTTCTCAAGAATTCGCTGAATCAGTTTTACAGCTTGAAAAAGCCTGGTATAGCTCTCTCGATAAAATTAAGCGTGAAGCACTGGAGCCAATTATTCATCGAATGGAACGGGACCAGCGTGATCAACCTCTTCAGCATGAAATGAGAGCTATATCAAACAGTCTTGATTCTCTTTACCAAGGTCTAGCTCGAGAGCTAAAAGATATTCAACACCAGCTCTCAGAATCACATCAACTACAGCTACGCTTGTACGAGGAGCAAATGCGTCGTCAATCTATGGCACAGCAGCATGTCCAATCAAGGATGATTGGTGACAATCGATGAAAAATCGAAAAAGGCGATTTCAAATACAGAGTGATGAAGAACATTATTGGCCTAGTTTTGCTGATATGATGGCGATGATCGTTCTTGTCATGCTCTTTATCGCGATCATCGCGTTCGTTCAAATGATCTATGATGCATATGACCAAACGGTTATGAAACAAGAGCTTGCCAAAGTAGCAGATGTCAAAAAGCATATTAGTGATTTAATTGAGGAACAGCTTGAAGAAAACGTTGGCAAAGATAAGATCGTTCGCGGACCAAATAATACGATTTCAGTCGAAGGAGATATTTTATTTGATACAGGAAGCGCCGAAATTAGCCCTCAGGGGAAAAAAGTTTTAAACGACCTGGCGGATGTTTTTGCTAATTTAATCGATGAAGAAGATATTAGTCAGTACCTCTATATCATCTTAATCGAAGGACATACTGATAAAGTTCCCTATGATAACTGGAAACTTTCAGCTGATCGCTCTGTCGCAGTTGTAAAGGAATTGATGAAAGCAAACCCTAAACTAGATACTCCAGAATATGCAAAATATTTAGCGGCAACGGGATATTCAGAATATAAACCAGTTATTGAAGAAGATACAAGTGATGCGTACGAGAAAAACAGAAGAATCTCTTTTCAAATTATTCTTGATGACGAGAAATGGCAGGGACGCCTTAAAGAAATCATGACTTATTAGGAAATACAAAAGCCGCTTCCAAAAAAGAAGCGGCTTTCATTAAAACATATGGATCATTCATCATATATCGTTTAATAGTTTATATCTTGCTCGTTTATTTTTTTTTGAATAGCGATAGCGCGAGAATAGAAGAAAATCGCAATCCCAACGAGTACAAACCCACCACCCGTTAAAATAAGGGCTGCACCATCCGTCTTCCCTTCAACTGGAAGAAAAGAACCAATATATAAGAAAACACTAAGACTAAGCAATACAAACGCAAAACGTTTATAATCTGTCATTTTGTCTTGAAGTTGCTTCATAGCGCTCACCTCTCCCGTCTCTTATTCTACCATAAGAAACGGGTCTACTAGAGATGTAACTCTTTCCAATCATTAAAGAGCCCTTATCCAAATATATCAGATAAGGGTTCTACTATTATCCTAATGCGTTTGAAAGGTCTTCAATTAAATCATCTGCATCCTCAAGTCCAACAGAAATACGTACAAGACCCTCTGTGATGCCGAGCTCATCTCGTCGATCTTTCGGAATAGAAGCGTGAGTCATGCGAGCAGGAACTGAAATTAAACTTTCCACCGCTCCTAAACTTTCAGCAAGAGTAAAATATTTCACTTTGCTTAACAGCTCATCTGCTTTATCAGCACTTCCGATATCAAAAGAGATCATACCACCAAAGCCACGAGACTGATTAACAGCGATATCATTACCTGGATGTGTACTTAGCCCAGGATAATATATTTTCTCGACTGATGGGTGATTACTAAGGAATTGGACAATTTTCGCTGTGTTTTTCTCATGCTCTTCCATACGAACCCCAAGTGTTTTCAATCCTCTAATAAGCAGCCATGAATCCTGCGGTCCAAGAATGGCACCTGCCGAATTTTGAACAAAATGCACTTCTTCCGCCAGCTCTTTTGAATTAACAACAACAAGTCCAGCAACGACATCACTATGCCCGCCTAAATACTTTGTTGCTGAGTGAAGAACGATATCAGCACCATGGTCAATTGGATTTTGCCAATAAGGCGTATTAAACGTATTATCAACGATTGTTAGAAGATTGTGGTCTTTTGCCAATTTGGAGATGGCATTAATATCGGTCACCTTCAACAACGGATTCGTTGGTGTTTCAACGTAAATCGCTTTCGTATTATCCTGAATCGCAGCTTTAACAACAGCTAAATCAGTCGTATCGACAAAAGTTGATTCAATACCAAGACGGTTTAAAACCTTTGTCATTACACGGTAAGTTCCACCGTAAACGTCATCTGTCATAACAACATGATCTCCAGAATTAAACATCATCATAACAGAGGAAATGGCTGCCATTCCGGATCCAAATGCAAATCCTGCGACGCCATTTTCAAGGTCTTTAATCAGCTCTTCTAGTGCATGACGTGTTGGATTCCCTGTTCTGGAATATTCATAGCCGTTGAACTTTCCTACAGCTTCTTGTTTGTAAGTACTTACTTGATAGATCGGTACCGATACAGCTCCAGTTTGTGGATCACCGGTAATCCCACCATGAATAAGTTTTGTTTTTGGCTTCATTGGTTAAATGCCTCCTTGATAAATCTTCTTACTTAAGTATCGTTCACTACTATCTGGAAAAATCGTAGCGATATTTGTTCCGGGACGAGCGTGCTGTGCTTCGATAAGAGCCGCCTCGAGCGCTGCTCCAGAGGAACTTCCAACTAAAAGGCCCTCTTTTTCAGCGAGCTCTTTTACACGTTTGAAGGCTACTTCATCTGTTACGGTATGAATACTATCAAAGTAGGCTTCGTCCATATAATCAGGTAGAAACTCCATACCAATCCCCTCTGTTTTATGAGGACCAGATTCTCCACCATTTAAAATGGATCCCTCGGGTTCTACAATAACGGTTTTCACATTCGCCTTCTGCTCCCTCAAATAGCGAGCTGTACCCATAAATGTTCCACCAGTTCCAGCCCCAGCTACAAAAACATCAAGCTCACCGTCAAGCTGCTTCCACAACTCTGGACCAAGTGTTTTGTAGTAGGTTAGTGGGTTAGCAGGATTACCAAACTGACGAGGCATGTATGAATTAGGGATTTCCTCAATTAGCTCTTCAGCTCGAGCTATTGCCCCTTTCATTCCAAGCTCAGTAGGGGTATTGACAATTTTCGCACCAAGCGCCCTCATTAAATCCTGTTTTTCCATACTGAATTTTTCTGGAACCACAAACATCACGGTGTACCCTCGATTAACCGCTGCAAGAGCAAGACCAATGCCTGTATTTCCAGCTGTAGGCTCAATAAATGTTCCGCCCGGGGCTATTCGATTATGATCAATCGCTTCCTGAAGTAGTTCCTGACCAAGACGATCTTTAATACTTCCCCCAGGATTATAAAACTCTAACTTTGCAAAAAGGCGAACGCCTCCTGGTAGATCAAAATGATGGAGCTCGATGACCGGAGTTCGGCCTACGAGCTCATGAATATTATGAAAGATTTCCATAGCGTGAAATCCTTTCTATTTGGCGAAGATAATGTGCCACTCATCACGATGTGTCAGCATTTCGTCTGCGATTTCTTTTGCTCCTTCTAAACTATGGTTAGCAGCCCAGCCGCATTGTACTTCGTTGCACGCTGGTACTTCTTGTGCATTTAGAACATCCTGCAATGTTTTCTCGAGTACTTCTAGAATCTCGTCGTAGTTTGAATGATTTAGAACCGCAAGATAAAACCCAGTCTGGCATCCCATCGGACCAATATCAACGACGTTTTCCATATGATTACGAATATTTTCTGCCATCAAGTGTTCGATTGAGTGTAGACCAGCCATTTCCATGTGCTCTTTGTTTGGTTGTTTGAAACGAATATCATACTTATAAATCTCATCACCATTTGGTCCTTTTGTTACGCCTACTAGACGAACATATGGTGCTGCTACCTTTGTATGATCAAGATTAAAACTTTCTACATTCATTTTTTTAGCCATTCTTACTCAACTCCTCCACTAGATTTAAAATTAAGTTTGCTGAATTAATTGAAGCTGTCTCAAGAAATTGATCGAAAGAAATATTTGATTCTTTCCCTGCAATATCAGAAAGTGAGCGGATAATCACAAAAGGTGTACCGAACTGATAACAAACTTGTGCAATCGCTCCTGCTTCCATTTCTGCAGCGTCTAGGTTCGCAAGTTTTGACCTGACATAGTCAACTCTCTCCGCATCATCCATAAAGGAATCGCCAGTCGCGATCATTCCTTTTACTACCTGATGTTCCGTTACTTTCTCAGCACTTCGCTCAGCAGCTTCAACAAGCATGCTGTTCGGTTCATAAAGAGCCGGCATTTGAGGAACCTGGCCGTATTCGTAACCAAAAATGGTTGCATCTACATCATGGTAACGAACTTCTGAAGAAATCACGATGTCGCCTACTTTTAATTCAGGATTAAATCCACCCGCAGAGCCTGTATTGAGAATGTAGTCTGGTTTAAATAGTTGATTCATTAATGTTGTTCCGATGGCCGCATTCACTTTACCAATGCCTGATTTTAAGAGAACTACCTCCTGGCCATCTATGCTTCCTGTAGTGAACTCAGATCCTGCAATCACCTGTTCTTCTCTGTGATCGAGACGGTCACGTAAAATTCTAACTTCTTCTTCCATTGCTCCAATAATACCGATCTTCATGACGAACTCCTTTACTTGTTCAATTTTTGATGGCTTCCATCAACCAAACAAAATCGTTTAGTTGAGTAAAAGTAACGTCGAATCCATGCTTTCGAAATAATGTCTCCAACACTGAAATCGTCGTATAATATTCCGACTGTAAATCTTGTAGCAAATTGTAATATCCCTTTGCTTTCACTTTCTCATGCATCTTTACTCTAGCATTGTCATCCTTAAATGCTGTATCCGCAAATACAATTTTATCATTTTGAGCCAGTAGTTGGCTATATTTGTGAATGGCGATACTTTTTTCTTCGTCAGTGAGATGGTGAAATGCATAGGTACTCACGATTGTTTGTACAGGGTTAGTCGGAGTTGGAAAATCCATAAAATCACCATCATGAAGCGTGACATGAGGTAATCTTTCACTCGCCTTTTCTCTCATCGCTTTTGATGGCTCTATACCGGTTACCGACAAGCCTTTCTTAAGTAGAATAGAAGTTAAGTTCCCTGTTCCAACGCCAAATTCTAACACGTGGCCTGAGGAAGCTTGAGCAACTGCAGATAGAATGCCGTCGTATCCCTTAAAGACATCACGATACTCTTCATCTTGACCAGACACCGTTGTGTCATACGAGTCAGCCCAGCGCTCAAATAAATCAATAAACTCTCTTCCCATTGCTGTCACATCGCTTTCCTGTTTTTAATTCATAGTATTAAGGTATGAATAATATGCATTATGGTTCTAACTTATCATATTCTTTTTTGAATATCAATTTGTATGATTTAACAAAAATGTGTACACTGTTATGTGGAAAGTATTTTAAGGAGGAGCAATAAATGAGTTTTTCCCTTGAACGGATAGATGATAAAGTAGAATTTTTCGAAGGATTTTCGCTTGAAGAAATCGAGAATAAAATTCAGACTCAGATCGATAACAACCGTGCACTGCTGCTTCAAGTTCATTCTGTTCAGCATCACGCTCTTACACATGAAAAAACAGGCAGACCTTATTACTCTGCTGTTGTTCATTTTAAAGCTAAATAAAAAAAGCAGGAGCATTTGCTCCTGCTTTTTGTTATTCTGGCTTAACACTAACCGGCTTCCAACCTTCTCCATCAACCCACTCAAGTTCGATGTAATAGACTTGATTTCCAGATCCTGCTTTACTAACACGTGCAAAGGACTTTTGTGGCCCACCATTACCACCTATTCTCCAGATCGTCATTTGATCTTCTGATAGACCCATAACAGATTCTGCAGCTTTTATTTTTTCATTCCAGTCATCAGTACCTTTGGTATAACTGGATTTATGTGGACCTGATTGCACTGTACCCACCGGCTCCCACGGTCCTTCAAGATTTGGTTCACCTGGCTCTTGATCAGCTTCTTCTTTGTCCTGGTCTTCTTTATCTTCTTTCTCTTTATCGTTCTCTTCTTTTTCTTTCTCTTCGTCAGTACTTTCATCTTTTGAACTATCTTGATCAGCGCTACTGTCAGAATCTGAATCATTGGACTCTGAATCCTTTGAGTCGGCTTCATCAGAAGTAATGGAATCGTCACTGCTCTTATTCGATTTTTCATCTGAACTTGTTTGTGCTGTTGGTTGTTCTTCACTTGCTGTTTGTTGAGAGTCGTTACCCGTAAACACAATGTTGGCAACAAGTACAAGTATCACTGCGAGAACAATTCCAATTAAACTATTTAATACGATATTTTGTTTTCTCTTTGAATGTCGGTCCCCATATCGTGATCTCAAACCCATCCACTCCTCTATTTAGCTGTTGCTCTTATTTTATCATCTCTAAATGATTCGTAGAAGGCTTGACTTTTGTTTCGTTATTGTCTCTCAAATTGTTGCAACAGCTTAACGATTGAAGCAAAAGCTTCATAAGTTTTATATTCTTTCTCCTTTCGTTCGAAATCAACAACAACCAAAGCATACTTTGGAGAATCATAAGGAAAGTAACCAGCGAACCACTGATGATCAAATGACAAATCTTCACCAAGTTCAGCAGTACCTGACTTACCAGCTACTTTTACTGGTAAATCAGCTAAATATGTACGACCGGTTCCACTTACAACTACTTCTCGAAGCGATTCTTGTAGTGACTTTACTACCTTATTCGAAAGTTTTCCGTTCAAGTTTCTTTCACTAAAACTAAGGAAAGTTGTGCCATTTTTATAAAGTATGTCACTAACGGCCCTCACCTGTTTTGCTTCTCCCTCTCTTCCAATTGTCGCCATCATATTGGCGATAGCCAGTGGACTTAACTTAACATTTAATTGCCCAATCGCTGTTTGGTCAATCGCCTTAATCACAACTTTATCTTTATCATCTTTAAAAAAGACCGGTTCCGACTCGTCGGGAAACTGTTTAAAATCTTCGTAATGATAGAGCATATCTTCCCAGCCAACAGTTTTGCCAATCCCTAGTTTTGTTGCAGTATTTTCAATCACATCCGGATCAATTTTGATGAGCTCTTCAGCAAGTTCTGTGAAAGCGGCATTGCAGCTAGCTGCAAAGCTACTCTTTAGGTTCATGATTCCTAGGTCACGGTTCCCAGGTCCATCTCGATATAAATTTAGATCACAGTTGAATGTGCGGGTGTCTTTTATCCCGTTCTCATAGGCAGCTGCTAGAATAATCGTTTTAAATACCGAACCTGGAAAATATCCTTTTACCATTTGATTGACTGCGCCTTTTCCAAGTGGATCATCCGATTCAAAGAGAGGACGACTCACCATTCCAATAAGATTGTTCGATTCGATATCAAGTAAAACTGCTCCACCATTTGTAATACCTGCTTCATCTACCGCTTCCTCAAGGCTGTTCTGGATCTCCATATCCAACGTTGTCTTCACTTGAAGGGGGTAGAAAGAGTCTGTTGTTGAAAAAAGCTTCACATCAAGTCCGAGTAGAGGATTTCCCTGACGATCAGCATGATAAAGGAGTGTGGTATCTCCTTCAGATATTAAAAAGGGATCAAAAGCAGCCTGGAGTCCTGAAATACCTAATTTAGTGTGTTCATTAATTATTCCTTCTGCCCATTTCTCAGGATATTTCGATTTGATTAGATCTGGATTTGGTCTTACACTTCCAATAACATGAGCAGCTAACGGATTTTCGTTCAATGGTTTATTTACAGCGTAAACACCCGGAATACTTAATTCGTTTATTTGCCTCATCTGTTCAGATGTTAGTCTTTTTTCATAATTAAATGGTTGCTTTCGCTTATCAAAAGAGCGGTCGATTTCATCAGGAGAAGTCTTTATAATCTTTGCTACCTCTTCAATCGGCCAGTCCCGATCTTTCAAAAACGGAAATAGTACCAAAGCTGGAATGGTCTCACTCATCGGAATACCATTTCGATCTAGCATCGTTCCCCTTCCTTCATCTAGTACATAAGATTGGGTACGCTGATCGATGCTAGCTTCTATTAAATTCACTTCATGCTTTGAATAAGATTCCGTTTCAACTAATTGTAGCTGAATCAATCGCCCAACTAGCACGAACATCAAGCACATAAAGAGGAAACCAACTCCGGTCACCCTTCTCCTACTCATACCACTCACCTCTATATGAGTGTCGACCGATGTCCCCTATTTCAAACATAAGTAACCTGGGACTTGCTGTTGACTTATAACTTTAATTCAATTGATATTCCATAGAAAAAGACAGCCGGATTGGCTGTCTTTTTAAACATTGCATTTATTAGCTAACTTCTAGAATTTCAACGCGAATTTCTCCGCCTGGAGTTTGCACGTTAACCTTTTCTCCAATTTGACGGCCGAGAAGACTTCTTGCCATAGGTGAGTCATTTGAAATTTTCCCTTCAAATGGATCAGCTTCAGCACTACCAACGATAATATATTCTTCTTCATCTCCATCTGGAATCTCAACAAATTTAACCCGCTTACCTATTGATACAACATTCGATGAGCTATTGTCTTCTTCAATAATTTCAGCATTACGAATCATATTTTCAACTGTTTGAATACGCGCCTCGACAAATGCCTGCTCATCTTTTGCAGCGTCATACTCAGAGTTCTCAGATAGATCTCCAAAACTACGAGCAATTTTAATTCGTTCTACTACTTCTTTTCTTTTCTCTGTTTTAAGGGAATCAAGTTCCTTTTCAAGCTTTTCTTTACCATCTTGTGTCATGTAATACTTTTTATCCTCTGCCATTTCTTTCACTCCTTCATCAATTAAGGGCATCAATCGTAATAAACTGTATGAAAAAAAGAGGTAAATATACCTCGTTTAATCGTTATAACATGGCTTTATCTTCGAGTATCGTATGAATCTTCGTTACCATTAGGTCGATGGCTACTCTATTCTGCCCGCCTTCTGGAACAATAATATCTGCGTAACGCTTTGTAGGTTCTATAAACTGAAGATGCATGGGGCGAACAACTGAAGTATATTGCTCTACAACAGAATCAAGCGTTCTCCCTCTGTCACGGATATCCCTAACCATTCTTCTTAAAATACGGAGATCAGCATCCGTGTCTACAAATAGCTTAATATCCATTAAATCACGGAGACGTTCATCTTCAAGAATTAGGATACCTTCCAAAATAATGACATCTTTTGGTTCGACAGGGATAATTTTATCAGATCTTGTGTGAACTGTATAGTCATAGACAGGTTTTTGAATAGGGTTATATAACATTAGTTCTTTCACATGGTCAATTAACAGGTCATTATCGAACGCTAGTGGATGGTCATAGTTTGTACCTAGTCTTTCAGGCATTGACTTTTCACTCTGATCTTTATAATAAGAATCCTGTTCAATGACTAACACTGATTGATCAGCAAACTGTTTAAATATCTCTCTTGTTACAGTGGTTTTACCTGAGCCTGAACCTCCGGCAACACCAATTACTACGGGTCTATTAACCATAATTCTTCCCCTTCTATTATAGAAAAACCGCTCGTACATACGTACGTCGGCTTTTCTTCATCATGAGTTTTTACGCTGACTAACAGCTAATCCATCTCCAATAGGATATATTGTAGTATCTAGTTCGGGATGGGATATTAAAAATTCATTATAAAGACGGAGCTTTTTTACCATTGATCTAAAGCGCTTCTCTTCGATCTCCTCTTCTGCTACCATACCTCTAAAGAGAATATTATCAGAAAACACTACTCCGCCCTTTTCTAATTGATCATAAAATTCATCAAAAAAACGCTGGTACTGACCTTTGGCCGCGTCAATGAAGAGCGCTTGATATGAACCATAGCTCTTAAGCTCATCAGCCAGCTCAAATGCATCCCCAAATAAAACGGTTATTCTATCAGAGTATCCTGCTTTTTCAATATTTGCGATCGCTTCATTATAACGAGTTTCATCTCGTTCAACAGTAAGTATAGCAGTATCTGGCAAACGCTCAGCCATACGGATTGCTGAGTAGCCAATGGCTGCACCAATTTCCAATATTCGGCCCGGTTTCAAAAAGGTCAGGAGTTGAAGCATCACATCAAGACTCGTTTGTTCCATAATTGGAACATGTTTTTCCCGTGCATATTCTTCTATCTCTTTTATTAAGTCTTCTCGATTCGGGCGTAAAGATTCCAGATATTGTTCCACATGATCGGATATCATGATCGGTCCTCCTTCATGTAACCCGAATAATTTTATCATAATCGAAAGGGGAATGGTAGTCTTACTCGCCATTCCCCATAAATTTCTTATTCTTCTTTTTCTTTCTCTTCTTTCTCTTTCTTCTTATAATACTCTGTCCACTCTTCCTTATACTTAGCAACTTTCTTATTGTGCTCTTCATTAGTCTCTGAGAACAGCGTTTCGCCACTCGGTCGAGCATAGAAATAAAGTGCTTCTGTATCGGCTGGTTCTATTGCCGCTATGATTGACGACTCACCAGGGTTGGCAATAGGGCCAATCGGCAGACCTTTTTGCTTATACGTATTATAAGGCGACTTTGCATCAAGATCATCCTGGGTGATTTCTCCTGATTGCTCTCCTCTCGCATATACAACCGTAGGATCTGTTTGTAAGATCATATTCTTATCAAGACGATTATAAAACACCTTCGAAATTTTTGTTCGATCAGCTTTTGCTGACGCTTCTTCTTCAATGATCGAAGCAAGTGTCATCATTTCATGGATGGAATAATCACGATCTTCTATTTCAGAGCGATATTTTTTTAAGACGCTATCAGTTTTGTCTAACATATCTTTCACAACGACTTCCACTGAAGGTTCTTCTTCAAAATCATAAGTAGCAGGGAAGAGATAACCCTCTAACGGATGACGAATGTCTTCATTTAAAATATCTTCTGTTAAAAACCAATATTCATTCACTAAAGCTTTCATGTATTTCTCATCATCTAATTTCTTAATAACATCTTCTTGCTTTAAGTCAAGTTCCTTCGCAATACGAGCAGCTATGTCTTCTAACCAGATTCCTTCTGGTACAGATATAGTGGCAACAGCTTCTTTCATTACTTTCCCACTCTTCATAATGGCAATAATTTCATCCATCGTCATAGAAGGTGAAAGTTCATAATCACCTGCTTGAAAGCCGCTTTCATTCTTATATTTCACGTAATAACGGAAAGCTGTGCCATCTTTAATGATGCCTTCTTCTTCCAGTTTAGCTCCAATTGAAGATGTTGAAGATCCAATTGGAATAGTCACAGCTGCTTTTTCTTTGCTATCAGAATCAACTGGTTCGAGTATGTTTTTTATGTAGAAGTAACCACCTGTTATAACGGCAGCCACCGTTATGGTTAAAAGCAGTAAAATGATAAACACTATTTTTCTTACCGTTTGATTCTCGGTCTGGCGCTTCATAAGCTTCTCTTTATACAAGTCCTTAAAATCAGACAACGCCGTGGCCCCCTTTCATTCTTCATCTATTATACTATATGTCGACATATTGTCGGCAAGGATGCCAACGTTCGCCAAAAATTATCCATTATGTATTATACAAGGTTATTTGAAAGGTTTGTAGTCATTTCCAAAAAACAGTAAGAAGATTCTTTGCCCTAAGGTATCCAAACACATAAGAAATC
Organism: Anaerobacillus sp. 63XJN7_5_ISO-PGPR-S23-430; assembly: GCF_056173695.1. NCBI lineage: Bacteria > Bacillati > Bacillota > Bacilli > Caryophanales > Bacillaceae > Anaerobacillus > Anaerobacillus sp. 63XJN7_5_ISO-PGPR-S23-430. The sequence continues at coordinate 2,845,893 of NZ_CM149686.1, forward strand.
TTACTCAAACCGATCATGACACAGTAATTCTAAACGTATAATCAAGAAAAAAAGCTGCCGATTTTCACCGGCAGCTTTTGATTGAAATTTACTCGCTATCTTCTTCTTCTTCTTCAGAGAAAGTGTTGAGCATTTCCTCGACCATTTCCCATTCCTTATCTGATTCAATAGGGAAAAGCTTATAGTCTCGCTCTTCATTGTCCTCTTCTTCATAGCGGAAAGCATAAACTTCCACTTCCTCTTCACTATCAGCTTGATCAGCAGGAACTACAGTCATATAAGATTGACCGTTCTCAGCTACATCAAATGTAAAGAGAACTTCAAATAGATGCTCGTCTCCATTTTCATCTGGAATGATAATACGTTCTTTTTCCTCCATGTTTTCACCTCATTAATTTTGCTTGCTGTCTAAGTATCCTTGCAGAATCATAACAGCAGCCATTTTGTCGATCACTTTCTTACGCTTCTTACGACTCACATCAGCACTAATCAGCATGCGTTCTGCAGCGACGGTTGTTAGTCTTTCATCCCACATGTCAACTGGAATATTAGTCGTTGTCTGAATAAGTTCTGCAAATGCCTGACAGGCTTCGCCACTCGGACCAATTGAGCCATTCATGTTCTTAGGAAGTCCAACGACAATCTTGCTGACATCATTCCCATTAATGATTTCCATTAAACGATCAGGAATCACATCCTGCGCTTCCGGGTTACGTTTCACGGTTTCTAATCCCTGTGCCGTCCATCCCATTGCATCGCTTAGCGCTACGCCGATTGTTTTTGTACCGACATCCAATCCAAGTGTTTTCATGCTGTCTCCTTATCCCTGATGATGAGTAAGATACGATTTTACAAGCTCTTCAATTAATTCGTCTCTTTCAAGCTTACGAATTAAGCTTCTCGCATCATTGTGTCTCGGAATGTAAGCCGGATCCCCAGAAAGGAGGTAACCCACGATCTGGTTAATCGGATTATAGCCCTTTTCTTGAAGAGCACTATAGACGGTGAGTAACACTTCCTGGACATCATGATTATATGCGTCGTCTGGAAAATTAAATTTCATTGTTTTGTCCATCGAACTCATTCCTTACACCTCTTTCTCCGATCCCCATCTAGAATCGTAACTAGTCAACTAATTCTTATTGTACACTACTAAAACCAAATTAGGAAATGGATTTCACCCAATCTGTTGTGTAAGCAAGAGCATCATCCAGTTTCTCTGGATTTTTGCCCCCTGCCTGCGCCATATCCGGTCGGCCACCGCCACCGCCGCCACAGCGAGTAGCAAGCTCTTTAATCAATTTCCCTGCATGATATCCCTCTTTTACGAGGTCATCTGTAATTCCAGCAGCTAACTGAACCTTCCCGTCTGCACCGCTACCAAGTACAACAATGACACTGCCAATCTGAGCCTTCAGATCATCGACAATACTACGAAGGTTATTCATATCTGTGTCGATGCGTTTAGCAACTACTTTCACACCGTCTACTTCTTGAACATTTCCTGCCATCTGTTTTGCTTCAACATTTGCAAGTTTTGACGTCAGTGAGTCATTTTGGCGTTGTAAATCTCGAATCTGACCAAGTAGTGCTTCTGTTCTTGATGGAACATCCTTCACATTTGATTTTAACAAGTCAGCCGTATTTTTCAAAATTGATACTTGTTGATTTAAAACCTGGTAAGCTCCTTCGCTTGTTACAGCTTCAATACGACGCGTTCCTGCACCAATACCTGACTCAGAAAGAATTTTAAACAATCCAATTTCTGCTGTATTTTGAACGTGAGTACCGCCACATAGTTCTAGACTATAATCACCAACACGTACAACACGAACAGAATCTCCATACTTTTCACCAAACAACGCCATAGCTCCCATTGCTTTAGCTTCCTCAATAGGCTTTACCATCGTATTCACTGGAATATTAGCCCAAATTTGATCATTCACTTGTTTTTCAATCTCTTCAAGCTCTTCAGATGTAATCTGTCCAAAGTGAGAGAAGTCAAAGCGAAGTCGCTCTGAACCAACGAGTGAACCAGCCTGGTTTACATGCTCACCAAGAACATCTTTTAATGCCTGATGAAGCAGGTGAGTTGCCGTATGATTCTTTACAATTGCAGAACGGTTCGAACGATTGATTTCAGCTATTATTTTTGCTCCAGTTTTTATCGTTCCAGATTCTACAACCGCCGTATGGACGTGTTGGCCATTTGGCGCTTTTTGTACATCCGTTACGCGAAGTTGAACATCCTCGCCACGAATGATACCAGGATCTGCAACTTGCCCGCCGCTTTCAGCATAGAAAGGCGTGCTTTGGAGAATAACCTGGATTTCGTCGCCTTCTGACGCTACCTCAGTCAGCTCTTTATCTTTTATGATTGCGACTACTTCTGTATCAACAGACCGCTCTTCATAACCGACAAAATCGCTTTCGACTGAAATGTCGCCAAGCGCGCCACCTTGAACCTGCATGGAACCTACATCCTGACGAGCATCTCTAGCACGTTTCCGCTGCATTCCCATTTCCTGTTCGAAACCTGTACGATCAATTTCCATGCCTTCTTCTTCAGCATATTCCTCCGTTAATTCCACAGGGAAACCGTACGTATCGTAAAGTCGAAACACATCGCTACCAGAGATGACATGATTACCAGCTTCTTTTTCTTTCTTCATAATGTCTGAAAGAATTGACAGTCCTTCATTTAATGTTTCATAGAAGCGGTCTTCTTCATTCTTAATTACTTTTTGGATGAATTCCTTCTTCGCATTAACTTCAGGATAGAATTCAACCATGATGTCCCCAACGACTGGTACAAGTTCATACATGAATGGACGGTTAATACCAATTTGCTTAGCGAACCGAACTGCTCTTCTAAGTAATCTTCTTAGTACATATCCGCGACCTTCGTTCGATGGAAGGGCACCGTCACCAATGGCAAATGTAACTGTTCGAATATGATCAGCGACTACCTTAAATGCTGTATCTCCCTCTCTGGAATCTCCATAGTTCACTTCTGCCATTCGCTCTGTTTCACGAATGGTTGGCATAAAGAGGTCTGTATCATAGTTTGTTTTTGCATCCTGAATAACCGATACCATCCGTTCAAGTCCCATGCCCGTATCAATATTCTTCTTAGGTAATGGTGTATAAGTACCATCAGGGTTATGATTAAATTGGGAGAAAACAAGGTTCCAGATTTCAAGATAACGCTCATTCTCTCCACCAGGATAAAGTTCTTCTTTAGAATCTTCGAAACCATACTCTTCTCCACGATCATAGAAAATTTCCGTATTCGGTCCACTTGGCCCTTCCCCGATATCCCAGAAGTTACCCTCTAGACGGATGATACGCTCTTCTGGAAGTCCAATTTTCTCTTTCCAAATGGTAAATGCTTCATCATCTTCCGGATGAATTGTGACAGATAATTTATCAGCATCAAAGCCAATCCAATTCTCGCTAGTTAGGAATTCCCATCCCCATTCAATCGCTTCTTCTTTAAAATATTCTCCGATAGAGAAGTTCCCAAGCATTTCAAAGAACGTATGATGGCGTGCTGTTTTGCCTACATTCTCAATATCGTTTGTACGAATTGATTTTTGAGCATTTACAATTCTTGGGTTGTCAGGTGTTACGCGACCGTCAAAATATTTTTTAAGCGTAGCTACACCACTATTGATCCACAGTAAAGTTGGATCTTCATGTGGAACGAGCGATGCACTTGGTTCCACCGAATGACTTTTTTCTTTAAAGAAATCGATAAACATTTGTCTTACATCTGCTGATGATAAGTTCTTCATACTAATTATCCTCCTTTAGTTACTCAGTAATGGATTTTGGGGGTGGTGTTTTTTGAACGCAAAAAAACTCTCACCCCTGAATAAATCAGGGACGAGAGTTTTTTTAAAACGCTCACGCGGTACCACCCTGGTTATAGACAAAACTGTCTATCACCTCAAGCGACCGTAACGAGGTCGAGACGGCGGGGATTAACCCGCACTCAGGATTAGCTTTCTGCTGATCTTGTTCTTAAAGCTCTTACAGCCAGGGAGCTTCTCTCTAACGAATACAGTTCGTATTCAAGAATAGGGGTCAACATACTCGTTCCGTCAATGTGTTTAATTCTTAATCTCTGGGATTATTATAGTCAGAGCAACATTCGTTTGTCAATTGCTTCATTCATCTTCGTTTCGATAGAGAAAGAGTGCTTTTAGAACCGCAAGAGCAGGCACTGCAAGAATTAGTCCGATTACGCCAGCAATCTCTCCCCCTGCAAGAAGTCCAAAAATTATGATGACCGGGTGAATGTGCAGACTTTTCCCAACAATATAGGGTGATAGAATATTACTTTCGATAAACTGAAGAACCACAATAACGATAATCGTAATGATCGTCATTTTAACTGAAACGGTCGATGCAATTAATAGTGCTGGAGCCGCACCAAGAAAAGGTCCAAAGTATGGGATAATATCTGTTATACCAACGATAATCCCCAGTAGAATGGCATATGGAAGCTTAATCAACCAGAACCCCAGTGCCGCAAGAACACCTAACACCGAAATGACAAAAAATTGACCTCGAATATAATTACCAAGTGATTCATCTATTCGGATGAGTAGGTTCTTTCCGGGTGCTCTCCACTTAGGTGGCGTTATTCTCCATGCTGTTTTTTTTAACGTCTCAAAATCCTTCAGTAAATAGAACACGATGAAAGGAATAATCATAATGACAAAAAAAGAACTAAGTAACTTTTTTGCTAATTCAACCGCCAATGTCAATGTATTGTTAACAGCATCTTCAACATCCTGAAAAGTTTGATCAACCTTTCCTTGTAAAGAAGGAGGTAAGTTTGAAGTAAAGTCATATGTATGATGCACAGCATCCCGATACATATCAATGAACATTGGAACGTTCTCCATTAACTCCTGTGACTGTTTCACAATATGAGGAAGCCCCTTAAAAATCGCATAGCCAGTACCTCCAAAAAACAGAACATAGATTAAAAGTACAGCTATCCCTCTTGGCAAACCTTCTTTATGAATTTTCTCTACAATGGGATGAAGCAAATAAGTTATAAGAGAAGCAATTAAAAATGGAACAATTAAAACAGTTAACACATCGATGATCGGAACCCAAATTGGAGAAAGCTTCAGCAATAAATAAATGCATAAAAAAACTAGCAGAAGGGTCGTTAAATAAATGATCCAGTTCAGGTTCCATTCACGCTTCACTGTCAATCCCTCCTGCCAGCAAATACCATCTACAACTCAACTCGCATATCATAGTCTTCAAATAAATCATCCAGGGATGTCAGCGATCCGTCCTCTTCCACCTGGTGTAAGGAAAGAACTCCTTTAATAATCGACATTTCCACAAAACAGTTCCAACAATAGAATTGATTTGCCCCGATTTTCCCTATATTTTTACTTTTACAATTTGGACATTCCATCTCCATATGCCTCCTAATCCAGCTATTTAAGAAGATATACACCATCCTGTCCAGTTTGAAATCATTCTATACGGCATTTGTAAAGTAATCGCTTCTTTTCAACAGAGCCTCATGTTCATAAGGCGTGAATTACCTAGTAAAGCTAAATAGAAAAAAGCCAGAGATTTTCTCTGGCTTCTACATCGACTCTTCAATTGTCTTTTGTTCCCCAATCATTTCTTGCAATTTCTCCGTTAATTGCGTGTTTCGAACCTGATCATCTTCTGTTTGGATAGCTAGTTTAATGGCCTCTTCTTCTCCACATAAAATCAAATAATCCTTACTCCTTGTAACGGCTGTATAAAGAAGATTTTTTCGTAGCATCCGATAATACCCTCTTACAATAGGAAGAACAACAATCGGAAACTCACTACCCTGGGATTTATGAATGGAGCAGCAGTAGGCATGTGTTAATTGATTAAAGTCAGGCCTGTCATAAACTACTTCTTGTCCATCAAATGAAACAACAAGCTGATCCTGCTTTTCAATATTTTCTTTCGCAAAGAATACAGAAACAACTTCGCCCATATCACCATTGTAGACATTGTCTTCAGGATTGTTTACAAGTTGAAGAACTTTATCACCGACTCGATAAACGAGATCTCCATGCAAAAGCTCTCTTCGCTGCTCTGTTGCAGGATTAAACAGCTTTTGAAGCTCCTGATTTAGCCGATCCACTCCTGCCGATCCTCGATACATTGGAGCCAGAACTTGAATATCCCGAGGAGAGTATCCCTTCTTTAATGCATTGCCACACACTTGCGAGACAACCTCTATAATCTGTGCTTGGGAACAAGGAAAGAACCTCCGATCAGGCGTTGGTTTCCGAAACTCTTCTGGAAGCTCTCCTTCTTTAATAGAGTGCGCGAGATCAATAATCGAAGAGCCTTCAGCTTGTCGATAAATGTCCGTCAGTTTACTAACGGGAACTGCATGTGAATCGATCATATCCTTGAGCACCTGTCCTGGCCCTACCGAAGGAAGTTGGTCTTCATCACCAACAACAATCACTTGAATTTGAGATGGTAAGGATTTAAATAATTGATTGGCAAGCCACACGTCAACCATGGATACTTCGTCGACAATTAACAACCTGCCTTCAATCGGATTATTCTCATCATGCTCAAATCCCGCCTCACCTTTCCACCCAAGTAATCTATGTATCGTAAAAGCCGGTAGTCCTGTTGCTTCACTCATCCGTTTCGCTGCTCTTCCTGTTGGTGCTACAAGTAGCACTGGAAACGGCTTATCCTTTGAGTAATCTTTCGGTTCGAGTGAAAGTCCATTTAACTCAGCATAGAGCTCCACAATCCCTTTAATAACCGTGGTTTTCCCCGTACCTGGTCCGCCAGTTAAAATCATAAACGGAGAAGCGATTGCTTTTTGTACCGCTTCACGCTGTGAGGGAGCGTATTGAATACCAAGTCGTTCTTCAAGGTCTCCTAGAGCGCGATAGAATTCAGATTCCGGAAAAGAGTCAGCATACTCCGTTTGCGACATCACATTATTTAATCCAGTCACAAGACCTTTTTCAGCATAGTAAAGTGAATGTAAATAGATTCTCTCTCGATCAAGAATCAATTTATCACTCTCGTAAAGAGAGATCAGTTCCCTTGAAATATCTGCTTCATCAAGCTTATCACCTAGTAACTCATTCACAGATTGAATCAATGCATCGTACTCAAGATACACATGTCCCTCCTGTAACGTTTGTTCATTTAACGTATGAAGACATGCTGCCCGAATGCGATCAGGATGCTTTCCTTCAATACCAATCGATCTCCCTAAATCATCCGCACGTCGAAAACCAATACCTTCCACATCTTGAATAAGCTGATATGGATTTTTCTCAACAATCTCGAGCGTTTCTTGCTTATAGGCTTTAAAAATTTTCATCGATAGTCTCGGTCCAAATCCTAACTCAGTTAATCGAATCATAATTTGGTCAAGCCCCTGATGCTCCATTAGAGAATCATATAGTCCCTTTGCTTTTTCTTCAGATAGCTTTGGAACCTTACTTAATATTGATGGATCACGCATAATTTTAGCTATGGCGCGCTCACCTAACACATCAACAATCGATTCAGCTGTCTTTTCACCAATTCCATGGAATAAATCACTAGATAAATATTGGATAAGCCCTGGCTTTGATTCAGGCATCTGTCTCTCAAATGATTCAACAGCATACTGTTTCCCATAACGGGGATGATCCGTAAAGCGTCCGTAAAATACATACGTCTCATCTTCAAGAAGTCGAGGAATCATTCCATTCACGACGACTTCTTTCTCATCATAAGGTTCGTTCGTTTCAGAAATCCGAAGTCTTGCCACTCCATACAAACTATCTTCATTAAAAAAAATCATTTGAATGGGTCTTCCTTTGATATACCCTTTTTGTGGCTGATCCATAAGATCTTCTCTCCAATAACTTAAAATTTAATTGTTATTGTTCATCGCTTGTTCCATTTGTTTCTTCCCGTTTCCTGCTAAGAGATGATCTGGTTGGATAGCGAGTGCACGATCAAAACAGCTTATTGCTTTCGTCAAATTTTCTTGATAAGCATAGCTCACACCTAAATTAAACCACGCATCGGCATGATCCGGATCCTCTTCAACGACTCTCTCAAACTGAGGAAGCGCTACATCGATTGCCCCATCTTGCGCGAGACAAAGTGCATACTGAAAACGCGCTTCCGTATCTTCCTCATTGAGCTCAACAGCTCTCTGGAAGAAAGGTAATGCTAATCGAAGTGCATCCTGCATCATAAAGCACTGACCAATCATAAAGTGAACATCACTTTGGTCAAGCCCCTGCTGGATTGCTTTCTGGTACATGTCTGCAGCGTCTTTATACTGCTCTAGTTCAAAGAATGCGTTTCCTGCGCCATAATAAGCAGTCCCCTGCGTTTCATCCAAATCAATCGCTTTTTCAAAATATGCGACAGCCTGCTTAATTTCTCCTGCCTGTGCGAGGAGATTTCCAATATTCGTATAAGCAACTGGATCTTTAGGATTCTCTTCTATTGCTTCATAAAGTAGCGTTACAGCTTTTTCTAATTGTCCATTATTCATTGCTTCAATCGCTTGTTCATTTTTATTACTCATTTAAAAAAACTCCTTATTTCTTTAACTTAATCTCTAGTTTAGCATAAGTTAGCGGCGGTTTCTCCACCTAAAAAACAGCCTCATTTCATTTCGAAATGAGGCTAATTGTTAAACGTATGTTAGTTCACTTGCATTCTTAAATACTTGATCAATCGTTGCTCCGCCGAGACACTCATCACCGTTATAGAAAACAACGGCTTGTCCAGGTGTAATAGCGCGTACTGGTTCATCAAATGTTACTTTCAAGCGATCGTCATCCAGCTTTTCCACCGTAACGCCTGAATCTTTTTGACGATAGCGGAATTTCGCTGTGCAAGAGATATGCTCTTCTATCGGAAGATTCGAAACCCAGCTTGAATTCACTGCAATAAGGGAATCAGAGTATAAGAGATCATTATGGAAACCCTGGTCAACATAAAGAACATTATCGTCAAGATTCTTACCTACCACGAACCACGGTTCACCGTCGCCACCAATTCCAAGGCCATGACGCTGACCAATTGTATAATACATCAATCCATCATGTTGTCCTTTTTCTTCTCCACCAAGCGTCATCATTTTGCCTGGTTGAGCAGGAAGATATTGTCCAAGAAATTCTTTGAAATTACGCTCGCCGATAAAGCAAATTCCTGTGCTATCCTTTTTCTTAGCTGTAGCAAGACCCGCTTCTTCCGCAATCTCTCGAACTTTTTTCTTCTCGATGCCTCCAAGCGGGAACATTACTTTAGAAAGTTGCTCTTGCGTGAGCTGATTCAAAAAGTAAGTTTGATCTTTATTGTCGTCTACACCACGAAGCATTTTGACTTCTCCGTCGCGTTCGACCACTTGCGCATAGTGCCCTGTCGCAAGGTAATCTGCTCCAAGCGTTAGTGCATGTTCAAGAAATGCTTTGAATTTAATTTCTTTGTTGCACATAACATCAGGATTTGGTGTACGCCCACCTTTATATTCATCTAGGAAATAAGTAAACACTTTATCCCAGTATTGCTTCTCGAAGTTGACTGCGTAGTACGGAATGCCGATCTGGTTGCATACACGAATAACATCATCGTAATCTTCTGTTGCTGTGCATACCCCGTTTTCGTCGGTGTCGTCCCAGTTTTTCATAAAAATGCCGATCACGTCATAGCCTTGTTCTTTCAACATTAATGCAGCTACTGATGAATCAACACCTCCGGACATTCCAACCACGACTCGTATATCTTCATTCTTACGTGCTGCCATGGTTGCACCTCCTCTTCTTTAACACAAATTGTGTCCTGACTATTTTATAACTTCTTCAAACGATTGACAATCTTAACGACTTCACTCGCAGCTTTTGTGGCATCTTCAATTGCATTTCCATATCCAAAGCTAAAACGAATGGCCGTTTGTGTTCTCTCATTATCACCAAACATCGCTGTCAACACATGTGAAGGTTCATGCGATCCAGCCGTACAGGCCGAACCACTCGATACTGCAATACCTGCAAGATCTAGATTCATTAACATCGGTTCCACTTTTGCATCTAAAAAACTAACATTGAATACATGTGGAAGAATATGATCCTGATCACCGTTGATACGATAAGGAATGGATGCTTCTTCAAAAACACCTAGCATCACTTGCTTCATATTCTGATAAAGCTCCACTTTCGCTTCTCGATCAATCCGCATTAATTCAGCTGCCTTCTCCATTCCTACAATGCCAGCAACGTTCTCCGTACCTGCTCGTCGTTTTCTCTCCTGTTCACCGCCAAATGAATGAGGCAACAGCTTTGTCCCATCCTTAACATAAAGAAAGCCAACGCCCTTTGGACCGTTGATTTTATGTGCTGAAACAGAAAGAAGATCTACGCCAAGTTGCTTTACATCAAGATCGATTAAGCCATACGCTTGAACGGCATCGGTATGAAACAGAATATCAGAATCGTTTGCCAACCTGGCGATCTCTGCAATTGGCTGTACTGTCCCAACTTCATTATTACCATACATAACTGTTATTAAGATTGTCTCTGGCCGAATCGCCTTTTCTAGATCATCTATAGAAATTCTACCATTCTCATCTACAGGTAAGTACGTTACAACATATCCTTCTTTTTCAAGTACTTTACAAGCATTCAGTGCAGCATGATGCTCAATCTCTGTTGTGATAATATGGTTTCCTTTAGCAAGGTTTCCTTTAGCAGCTCCTACAATTGCTAGATTATCTGCTTCTGTACCCCCACTTGTGAAAATAATTTCATTAGCTCGAGCATGAATACTGCTCGCAAGATTGTTTCTCGCTTCATCAAGTGCATGACGCGACTTACGGCCAAACTGATGAATACTTGAAGGATTACCAAAATCACTTTTTAGTGATGAAACCATCGCTTCAATAACATCGGGATGGACCGGAGAGGTCGCAGCATGATCCATATAAATTGCACTCATTATTAGTCACCTCTTACTACCAGCAGTGAGCCGGCTACTAAATATAAAACATATAACTATCTTGCTCTCCTTCACCTTCATAGGTGGCAAGATCTTCTAGCGTTGTAGAATCGAGAACATCTTTCACAGCGTCTCGTATTTTTAACCACAGATCACGTTTAGCAGGTTCTTCATCGTCCATAACTTCAACAGGACTAATGGGTCCTTCTAGAACACGAATGATATCTCCCGCTGTAATTGAACTTGCTTCTTGCGCTAGAATATAACCACCATATGCCCCTCTAACACTCTTAACAAGACCAGCATTTCTTAATGGAGCGACTAGCTGTTCAAGGTAATGCTCTGATAAATCTTTGCTTCTAGCAATGGACTTTAAAGAAATCGGACCATCACCGTGCTTTTTTGCTAACTCCATCATAATTGTTAATCCGTATCTTCCTTTTGTTGATATCTTCAAACCTGCCACCTCTTTCTATCAATCGAGCCACAAGTTTTTTGCACTGTGGCAATGAATAACCCACAATTGGCCCTATCGTAATACAAAACAAAAGTGTTCCCACATGAATAGGACCATTCAAAAGCCATCCAAGAGAAAGGACAACTATTTCCATAGTAAGTCGGATATGTTGTACCTTCCATCCCGTTCGTTCTGTTAATACAAGCATCAAACTATCTCTTGGACCTGCTCCACGATCTGCTGCAATATAGAGACCGATGCCGTACCCCATGATCAGAATACCACTAACAAGCATAACCAATTTGCCTATCAAATGATCCGGAGTTTTAAAAAAAGGAACCCATATATAAATATCGATAAACACACCTACAAGCAGCATGTTTAGAAAAGCACCTAATTTTGGCCAGGTTCGATCTAATAATGAAGTCGAGCCTATAATCAGAAAACCAATTAGAATTGACCATGTGCCAATTGTTAATCCAAACTGCTGATACAGTCCAATATGGAAGACATCCCATGGCGCGCTACCGAATTCAGCTTTAATCATCAGAGAAATGCCAAAAGCCATAACCAAAAGACCTAATACAAATATTCCCCAGCTCATCCAGAACCATGGTATGCCTTTGTTATCTGGTTTCATCTCATCCCTCTTAACTCAATCTTCTCTCATCTATTTAGCCATTGATTCTGTTAGTAAACCTTCGCTATTATAGCACGAACCGGTTTTTCTTGCATTTCCAAAACCCGTATAGTATGTTTCAAATAACTATGAAAGGACGGGTGTTCTATGGATTTATTTGATTACCCAAAAGAAAACAACAATACTTCTTCTGGACCTCTCGCTAGCAGAATGCGACCTAGATCCATTGAAGAATTTATCGGCCAAGACCATATTATTGGTGATGGCAAATTATTGAGAAGAGCCATCCAAGCTGATCAACTTACTCCAATGATTTTTTTCGGTCCACCAGGAACCGGTAAAACAACACTTGCACGTATTATAGCCAACACTACATCTGCTCATTTCGAACAGTTAAATGCTGTTACTTCAGGAGTAGCTGACATTAGAAGACTCACGTCTGAAGCAAAAGATCGCTTAAAGCTTGATGATCAAAAAACGGTGCTCTTTATAGATGAAATCCATCGCTTTAATAAATCACAGCAGGATGCACTTCTTCCTTTTGTTGAAGATGGAACGATCGTGTTAATCGGAGCAACAACAGAAAGCCCAATGTTTGAAATTAATGCGGCTCTTCTTTCTCGTTCAAGATTATTTCGATTTGAACATCTTAATGAAACAACTATTAAAAACATTCTTTATCAGGCGATTAACGACAAGGATCGCGGCTTTGGAAGATACGATGTTGAAATCGAGGATGAAGCCATTGAGCATCTCATAGACGTTTCTAATGGAGACGCTAGAACAGCTCTAAACGCGTTAGAACTCGCCATCCTTACAACGACTCCAAATAAAGATGGGAAGCTTGTAATTAGTCTTGCAATTGCAGAAGAATCCATCCAGCAACGCGTGCTTCAATATGACAAGGATAGCGATAATCACTACGATACCGTTTCGGCCTTTATTAAAAGTATACGAGGATCTGATCCAGACGCTACGCTTTACTGGTTAGCAAAAATGATCTATGCAGGTGAAGATCCTAGATTTATCGCGAGACGCCTTTATGTCCATGCTGCCGAGGATGTTGGATTAGCCGACCCAAACGCACTTCTGATTGCCCATGCGGCCAGCTATGCGGTCGAATTTATCGGTATGCCGGAAGCTAGAATTCCACTAGCCGAAGCAGCGTTATATCTTGCCACCGCTCCAAAAAGCAATGGGGTGATTTCAGGTATAGATGCTGCACTTGCAGCAGTAAAAAAAGAAAAAAACGGAACAGTTCCTATTCATTTACGTGACTCACACTACAAAGGAGCTTCAGAACTAGGGCATGGGATTGACTACAAATTCCCGCATGACTATCCAGGAGGATATGTCCCTCAACAGTACCTTCCTGATCACATGGTCAGAAAAACGTTCTATAAACCTACTGAGCGCGGGCACGAAAGAACGATCCAAAAGAGACTTGATTATTTCGCTGAACGCATCAAATCCGATAGCAAGAAATCTTAACAGCAGGGCTTATGCTCTGCTGTTTTTTCTATTCACTCTTGCAATCTACCTCAAATTTACAAGACTTCTGTATAAATTCTTCCATACTGGCAAAGCTATGATTACTTTCAAAACGCAAAAATGTTAATCACATAAAGGAGCTGAATGAAAATGAAAGTAAGACAAGATGCCTGGTCTCATGAAGATGATTTAATGCTTGCCGAAACAGTGCTGCGGCATGTAAGAGAAGGCAGTACGCAATTAAAAGCCTTTGATGAAGTTGGTGATCGACTAAGTCGCACATCAGCCGCTGTAGGATTCCGCTGGAATGCCATTGTCCGCGAAAGATACGAGCAGGCCTTAAAGCTAGCGAAAAAGCAGCGAAAAGAAATGAAACGAGCCGAACGAAGGCAGCCTGAATACACAAATAAAGAAACACATACGACTGTTTCCACCCAAGAACAACCAATCTCACAACCATTAATTGAAACTTCAATATCATATACCGAACCGGTACAAATGAAAAAAGAAATGACTATGAGAGAAGTAATCTCATTCTTATCAAACTTAGAACAATCCGCTTCCTCAACAAACAGACTTAGAACAAATGTCGAGAAACTAGAATCAGAGAATCAACACCTAAAAGAAGAAAACACCCTTCTTCATCAAAAAATCAAAACACTCGAGAACGAACAACAAATCATGAAAGAAGATTACCAATCCCTCATCCAAATCATGGACCGAGCCAGAAGAATGGTCGTCCTAAACGACAACGAAGACCACAACGTCCCAACATTTAAAATGGATAAGAATGGGAACCTAGAAAAAGTCGCAAGGTGAAAACGAAAAGCAGAAGTGGGCGTTTAGACACGGCAGGCACTGGAGCCTTTTCATTTGAACACGCTCTTTGTGTTCGGATGAAAAGGTGAAGTGACCGAGGGTCTGCCCACTGCAGCTAGATCATGAAAAGCGGAAGCGATCGAGAGGCTGGGCGCTGCAGCTAGACACCAAAAGCGGAAGTGGGCGTTTAGCCTCGACAAGCACTGGAGCCCTCCAAATTGAACACGCCCTTTGTGTTCGATTTGGAGGGTGAAGTGACCGAGTGGCTGCCCACTGCAGCTGGACAAAAAAAGTGGAGACGAGCGTTTAGAAACGGAGATATTGGAACTCTTGAACTAGAACACTTAATAAACCATTCAAACAGAAAAAGCATCCGTTCAAAATGAACGGATGCTTTATTAATTGTCATAAAAATAGAAGAGCCCCAACTGTGCCGTCCTTTCCATAATCGTTGAACCTGCATTGGCAGGTGGGTGCCTTATCCCATTCTCCGTAAGTCCTCAGCTACCGAGGCATGTACTTTGAATGGAAAGAGTCAGGCTCCCGTTGTAAAAGTGTTGGCTCAAATTATTATGGAAGTAAACGAACACTTCAGGACTCTTCGTTAACTTGTAATTGAATTATAGCAGACCTTCAAACCGATTTCAATCATCAGGTATTAGGTCCTTTTTATTATTTTTTACTCTTTCTCAGCACCCACTGGCTTCTTAGCTAGCTCAAGATTCAGCTCCTTTAGTTGATCCTCACTAACTGGAGAAGGAGCTTCTGTTAACAGGCAGCTTGCGCTAGCTGTTTTAGGGAAAGCAATTGTGTCGCGAAGGTTCGTTCTTCCTGCAAGCAACATCACGAGACGATCAAGACCAAATGCAATTCCACCATGTGGTGGGGTACCGTATTCGAACGCTTCAAGAAGGAAACCAAATTCTTCCTCTGCTTCTTCTTTTGTAAATCCTAACGCTTTAAACATTTTTTCCTGAATATCACGCTGGAAAATACGTTGGGAACCTCCACCTAACTCATAACCATTTAGGACAAGGTCATATGCATCTGCACGAACTTTTCCTGGCTCTTCTTCAAGAAGATGAAGGTCTTCTTTCAACGGCATTGTAAACGGATGATGTTCCGCAAAATAACGATCAGCTTCTTCATCGTAACTCATCAGTGGGAAGTCCATGATCCAAAGGAAATTAAACTTGGAATAGTCAATAAGGTCGAGGTCTTTTCCAAGCTTTGAACGAAGAGAACCGAGACTGTCTGATACAACAGATTTACTGTCAGCTACGAACAGAAGAAGGTCACCCGCTTCTGCATCGAATGCTTCTTTTAGTTGAGATGCAAGAGCCTCGTCAAAGAATTTAGAAATAGGGCCTTTCAAACCATCTTCCTCTACTTTTAACCATGCAAGTCCTTTTGCTTTGTACGTTTTCACATACTCTGTTAAAGCATCGATATCTTTACGTGAGTACTTACTTGCTGCACCTTTTGCATTAATACCTTTAACAGCTCCACCAGAAGAAACAGCACTAGAGAATACTTTAAAGTCAGAGTCTTTTACAAGATCAGATACATCCACAAATTCCATTTCAAAACGCGTATCAGGTTTGTCTGATCCGTAGCGATTCATCGCTTCAGCATGAGTCATGCGTTGGAATGGCTTTTCAATTTCTAATCCCTTCGTTTCCTTCAATACCGCACTCATCATTTCTTCCATCATCGCAATTAAATCTTCTTTTGGAAGGAAGGATGTTTCAATGTCGACTTGAGTAAATTCAGGTTGACGGTCCGCTCTAAGATCCTCATCTCGGAAGCAGCGAACGACCTGGTAATAACGTTCAAATCCTGAAACCATTAACAGTTGTTTAAAGAGCTGCGGAGATTGCGGAAGAGCGTAGAACTCTCCTTCGTGCACACGGCTTGGTACCAAGTAATCACGAGCGCCCTCAGGTGTACTTTTTGTTAACATTGGAGTTTCAATTTCAAGAAATTCATTATGATCCAGGAAATCACGAATGACTTTAGTTGTTCGATGACGGAGCTTGAATGTCTCTTGCATCACCGGACGTCTCAAGTCCAGGTAGCGATATTTCAAGCGAATATCTTCTCCAACTTCTACATCGTTCGCAATGCTAATGGGAGGATTCTTCGCAGCATTGAGGATTTCAAGTGATTCAGCATGTACCTCAATCGACCCTGTTGGAAGATTCGGATTAACCGTTCCCTCCGCACGAGATACTACTTTACCAGTAATGCCTAGTACGTATTCACTTCTAACTTTCTCAGCAAGTTCAAGCGCTTCTTTTGAAAGGTCTGGATTGAATACAACCTGTACAATACCTGAACGGTCTCTAAAATCAATGAAGATTAATCCACCAAGATCACGACGCTTTTGAACCCAACCTTTTAATTCTACTGTTTGCCCGATCTCGCTTTCACGAATTTTCCCGCATGAATGGCTTCTTCCGATCATTCTCCAACTTCCTCCTTTAATTTCCCTTTCAGATAAGAATCAACATGTGTTAAATCTATTGATTCTTGCTCACCTGAGTTCATATCTTTAATGTTAATTTCATTCTTTTCAATTTCTTCATCACCTAGAATAGCTACGTACTTTGATTTGAGTCGATTAGCCGCTTTAAACTGACCTTTCATCTTCTTATCAAGGTAGTCTCGCTCTGTGGAAATCCCAGCATTTCTAAGCTTCTGAACAAGGCCATTAGAAACCTTTTGTGCTTCTTCCCCCATTGTGACAACATAACAATCAATTGTCTTTTCAATCGGGAGCTCAACACCTTCTGCTTCCAATGCCATTAATAGACGCTCAATGCTCATTGCAAAACCGATTCCAGGTGTTGATGGGCCACCCATCTCTTCAACAAGTCCATTATAGCGACCACCACCGCTCAACGTCGTAATAGCTCCAAAGCCGTCAGCGTCGCTCATGATTTCAAATGCTGTGTGATTATAATAATCTAATCCGCGTACAAGGCGGTCATCAAGAACATAATCAATTCCCATTTGATCTAAGGCTTCTTTTACTTTTGTAAAGTAAACAGTCGATTCCTCATTTAAATAATCGATGATGGAAGGCGCAGTTCCCATTAATTCATGGTCACGATCCTTTTTACAATCAAGAATACGTAAGGGGTTTTTCTCCAGGCGATTTTGACAATCGCTACAAAACTCTCCGATTCTTGGCTCAAAATGATTAATTAATGCCTGACGGTGTGCCTCACGACTTTCTTTATCACCGAGACTATTCAAATATAGTTTAAGCTTTTTAAGTCCCAATTCTTGATACAAACTCATCGCAAGCGCAATAACCTCGGCATCAATCGAAGGGTCATTACTTCCTAACGCTTCAATTCCGAACTGAACAAATTGTCTCATCCGCCCAGATTGAGGACGTTCATAGCGGAACATAGGGCCGATGTAATACAGTTTAACTGGCTGCTCGGGTAAACCGTACATCTTGTTATTCACATAAGCTCGAACCGCCGAAGCTGTTCCTTCAGGTCGGAGTGTTAAACTACGATTACCGCGGTCTTCAAATGTATACATTTCTTTTTGAACGATATCTGTTGTATCGCCTACTCCGCGTTGAAATAACTCGGTATGCTCAAATATTGGCGTTCGAAGTTCATGATAATTGTATCTGCGGCAAATATCTCTTGCCTTATCTTCAATGTATTGCCATAACTCCGACGTACCAGGAACAATATCCTGAGTACCTCTAGGAATTTGAAAACTCATGTTTATATCCTCCTTTAATCACTAGCAAGAAGCTCTTCTAACGGCTAATTCTAATGGGCTAAATCCTTTTTTTGGATACAAAAAAACTCCCATCCCTGAATCGAAATTCAGGGACGAGAGTTACCCGCGGTGCCACCCTAATGGAAAGATAAATCTTTCCTCTTAAAACAGTTAACGCCTGTCTACGTCGTCCCCTACTGAGTTATCTGTTCGGAGACGATCCTTGGAAGTGTCTTTCAAAAAAGCGGTATCGAGAAATGCTCTCAGCCTAGCGGCATTTCCTCTCTGATCAACCCGGTATTTTTTTACTTTTCTTCCTCATCGGAGCTTCGTATCGATTTACTGAATTGTTTTCTATCATACGAGTCAGTGATTTTTTTGTCAAGTATATTAGGATTGGTTTTACAAAACATTATCGCTTCATTTTTTGTTTCATGATTTTCACACTTTTTAATGACAGTCCAAATTCTTCCGCGAGTTCCATATTTGACAAACACTGTTCTTTTTGTAGAAAATCATGAAAGTCGATACCAAATTCCGGCTGTGACATATGATAGCTCATCATTTCTTTATTAGTTGATCTCACAAGACCCCACCCTTTTATTAGTTCAATTATTTCTTAGTTTCACCAAAAAGAATGCATTTTACTACTTAACGAAGGAATCTTTTTATCCGATAAAGAAATTATCTATGAAAGCAGCAGGCGTCATTGAAAGGAGTCATCACTTGAAAAAAATGATTTTTGCATTTTTATTTTTTGTCATATCCATTATTTTCTCTACTTCTGCTTCGGCTGAGAAAAATGCTTATTTTGAGGAAACTGTAAATGTTCGCGCCGAACCCTCTCTTACTTCATCTGTTATCACACAGGTTCATAAAGGGGATTCAGCCATCGTTCTCGAAAGTAAGACCGATTGGACAAACATTCAACTTCATACTGGGGAAGAAGGTTGGGTTTCAAGTAGACTAGTAAGCATTTCTTATGATTCCAAAGAAAGGAAATCAATACAATCAACCGTGTCTGATCTTCAAGTCCGTGCTGGCCCTGGTAAAGAATACAAAGTTATTGGAAATATCACTCAAGATTCTGAGTGGAATGTGCTTGAGACTGCAGGCGATTGGACCTCCATTCAATTTAAAGGACAGACCGGATGGGTAGCGTCCTGGTTAGTAAGTTCTACAACAGCTAGCCCAGATCAAAAAACAAGCCAGGTAAAAGAAGTAAAGGCGCGTATCTTAAACGTTCGTGACTTCCCAGGAACAGAGAACCGGATCATATCTCAACTCCCTTCAGGAACAATTGTAGAAGAAGTTCGTCAAGAAAAAAACTGGAGCTTCATTCGCTATCAGAATGGACAGACTGGTTGGGTAGACAGTACCTATTTGCAAGAAACAGACAAACAAGAGGAGTCAGAATTTCTTACAATTCTATACCAGGCAACAAACTTAAGAAGTGGGCCGGGGTTGAATTATGAAGTTATTAAACAAGCGCCTGCAAAAGCGCGCTACAAAATAGCTGCAAAAGAAGGCAAATGGTTTCGTATCCTTCTTGACGATGGTCGTTCAGCATACGTTGCTGACTGGGTCGTCTCTACTGCATCTAAACTATCCACTTCGCCTGTCTTGAAATCTGGAAAAACAGTTGTTCTTGATGCTGGTCACGGTGGCTACGACAGTGGTGCCCTAGGCATTACGACACTTGAAAAAATCCTTACATTGAAGACGACAACAACTATCGCGGAAAAATTAAAGAATGCAGGGGTTCAAGTTATTTTAACGAGAGATGATGATACATTTGTCTCTCTTTCTGAACGAACTCTTTTATCAGATCGTTATAAAGCCGACGCATTTGTAAGTATTCATTTCGATAGCACAGTTGATCCAACTGCAAATGGAGCAACAACGTATTATTATGGTGAGAATGATATGCCCCTAGCTTCAGCGATACACGCCAAAATCGGAGATGATACAACTTTGAGAGATCGCGGTATTCGATATGGAAATTATTATGTTCTAAGGAACAATAAGCAGCCTTCTGTCCTTCTTGAACTTGGCTTTCTCTCAAATCCATGGGAAGAGCAATTAGTGAATAGGTTGGATTACCAATCAAAAGTGACTACTGAAATTTCAAATGGCATCCTTACTTTTTTACAGTAGTAACGCTTAAGATGAAGAACAGTTTGACTTGCTTTTCTATCTATATGGATGAACCAAAAAACCGCAATTCCAATTAGGAATTGCGGTTTTTTGTCATTCTTTGCTCTCAATGATAAGAGTTACAGGTCCATCATTCGTAAGCTGTACGTCCATCATCTCACCAAAAACACCTGTCTGCACCTCGAGACTCTCTTCTCTAAGTAAAGCGTTAAACTTATCATAAAGTACGCTGGCTTCAGGAGGTTTTGCCGCCTTCATAAAGTTTGGACGTCGCCCTTTACGACAATCACCATATAACGTGAATTGTGATATAGATAGAATAGCTCCACCTTTGTCTTTCACTGACAGGTTCATTCGATCATTTTCGTCCTCAAATATACGAAGGTTTGCAATTTTAGTGGCAAGATAGCCTGCATCCTCTTCTGTATCCTCGTGCGTGACCCCTAGGAGCACCACAAGGCCATGTTCGATCTCACCTGTAGTTTCTCCATTCACGGTGACTGAGGCTTGCTTTGAACGTTGTATAACGGCTTTCATGGAGAACTTCCTTTCTTAACTACTGCATAATTCTACGAACAGCATAAATATCTGGAATTCGTTTAACGCGCTCAACCACTTTTTGAAGATGAGCTGTGTTCCGAATGGAGACAGTCATACTAATTGTTGCCATCTTGTTATTATCTGATCGACCTGAAACAGACGTCATGTCGGTTTTGGTTTCTGCTACAGCCTGAAGAACCTCATTCAGAAGACCTCTGCGATCAAAACCACTGATTTCGATATCAACATTATAGTTTTTTGGAGAGTCACTTTCCCATTCAACCTCTAAGAGGCGTTCCTGACCATTCTCTTCATTCACATTAGGACAGTCTTTCCTGTGAATCGAGACACCTCTCCCTTTCGTGATATAGCCCACAATATCATCACCTGGAACAGGGTTACAGCATCGTGAAAGGCGGATTAACAGGTTGTCTATCCCTTTCACTCGCACACCCGACTCTGCTCTCTTTGGCGGCCGAGAAGGTGAATGAGTCTTACCTTCAATAATTGATTTTGCTAGCTCTTCTTCCTGCTCTTTCGTCCGTTCTTTACGAGCCTTATCTGTCAGCCTTGTTGCGATTTGTGCAGCTGTAATTCCACCATATCCAACAGCTGCGTACATATCTTCTTCACTTGTAAAGTTAAATTTCTTAGATACATTTGCAATGTTATCTGAAGTCAAAACAGCCTTTAACTCAAAGCCATGGTTTTTAATTTCTTTCTCAACAAGCTCTCGGCCTTTTTCAACGTTTTCTTCACGCTTTTCTTTCTTAAACCATTGCTTAATCTTATTCTTAGCGTGGGAGCTTTGACTGATTTTTAACCAGTCTTTACTTGGACCATAAGAGTGCTTAGAAGTTAGAACTTCAACGATATCCCCTGTTTTCAACCGATGATCTAGTGGTACCATTTTGCCGTTCACTTTTGCGCCAATGCAATGATTCCCAATTTCAGTATGAATGCGGTAGGCGAAATCAAGAGGTACCGAGCCAGTAGGCAATTCAAATACGTCTCCTTTAGGCGTGAAGACAAAAACCATATCACTGAATAGATCAATCTTAAGAGACTCCATAAATTCTTCAGCATTCGAAACATCATTTTGCCATTCAAGAATTTGCCTAAACCATGATAGCTTTTTCTCAAATGAGCTATTCACCTGATTCTCATCGCCTTCTTTGTAGGCCCAATGAGCGGCAATCCCGTATTCAGCAACTTTGTGCATATCAGACGTTCGAATTTGCACCTCGAGAGGATCACCTTTTGGTCCAATGACTGTCGTATGAAGCGATTGGTACATATTCGCTTTTGGCATAGCAATATAATCTTTGAAACGACCAGGCATAGGCTTCCAGCATGTGTGAATAATGCCAAGAACGGCGTAGCAATCCTTGATGCTATTCACAACGATACGTACCGCGAGCAAATCATAAATTTCGTTAAATTGCTTATGTTGCTTAGCCATTTTCCGATAGATACTATAGATATGTTTCGGACGACCTGAAATTTCAGCTTCAATGGAAACTTCTTTCACACGCTCTTGAATTTCGTCCACAACTTCATGGACAAACCCTTCACGCTCAGCCCGTTTCTTTTGCATTAAATTCACGATGCGATAATACTGCTGTGGATTTAAATAACGAAGCGCCGTATCCTCAAGCTCCCACTTAATAGTGGAAATACCTAGACGATGGGCTAGAGGCGCAAATATTTCTAGCGTCTCATTCGCTTTTTGCATTTGTTTTTCTTTTGGCATGTGCTTAAGCGTACGCATGTTATGAAGTCTATCAGCCAATTTAATCAGAATGCACCTAATATCTTGAGCCATAGCGATCATCATCTTCCGGTGATTCTCAGCTTGCTGCTCCCGCTTGGACTTATACTTGATTTTCTTCAGCTTCGTAACGCCATCAACGAGCATGGCAAGTTCCGGGCTGAATTCATCAGAAATTTGTTCAAGCGTCACGTCGGTGTCTTCAACGACATCATGAAGAAAGCCCCCAGCCACTGTCACAGGGTCTACTTCAAGGTTCACAAGAATGCCAGCAACCTCAATAGGATGAATAATATAGGGTTCACCCGATTTGCGGTACTGGCCTTCATGTGCGTTTCGCGCGTATTCAAATGCTCTATTAAGATAAGAGAGATCGTCCTCAGACAGATACTTCTCCGCTCTTTCCATCACTTCTTCTATCGTCATCAAATCACCTTGATTACTGTTGGTATATTGCTTCTATTATCGTTAAAAAAAGTCAGCATGTAAAGAGATTAAGAGAAAAATGTCGTTTTCCCTAATTAGTAAACGCTCAATCTTTGTGTCTAAGGTGCATAAAGAGAAAGAGCGTCCGGCTATTCGGACACTCCATTCTTTAGTATGTCATTAGAGTAAAGATATCATGGCGGTCAAGGTTTTTACGCCCTTCGAGATAGGAAAGCTCAATCATGAAAGCAAGTCCTACAACAACTCCACCAAGCATTTCAACTAGCTCGATCGTTGCATTGATCGTACCACCAGTCGCAAGCAAATCATCCGTAATCAATACTCGTTGACCTGGCTTAATAGCATCCTTATGAATCGTAAGGACGTCTTTACCATATTCAAGACCATAGTCTACTTTAGCTACTTCGCGTGGTAATTTACCTTCTTTTCGAACAGGTACAAAACCGATACCAAGAATATATGAAACCGGACATCCTACGATAAATCCTCTTGCTTCAGGTCCTACAATAACATCAACATCTTTATCTTTCGCAAAATCCGCAATATCATTAACGACTCCTCGGTAAGCTTCGCCGTTTTGCATTAACGGAGTGATGTCTTTAAAACGAATACCCTCTTTCGGATAGTCTTCAACCACTGCGATATAATCTTTATAATTCATTTACTTAATGGCCTCCTCAGTGCTATTGAAACAATTAACTGATTGATCGAACCAACTTTTCAAAGCATGATAGGAGGAATAGCAAAAATCATTTTCGAGCTTTGCTTTTTCAAGCTTACTCCTATACGTTTTAGAAGAAGTTAATTCACTTTTTACAGATTGTGGATTTAGAGAAATCAGTCCATTATCCATTGTAACAAAATCTAGCTCAAAAAACACCTCTGACATAAACGGAACTGTTTCTTTTGACCAACCTTTATGCTTTGCGAGCTTTTCAGCATCGCGTAAGTTAAAGCTACCTCTCTTCATTAAGAAAGCATAGAACCATTTAAAATCCTCACGTGACGGAAGCGTTGAGAAAAAGTGATCCTCCTCATGCTCAAATACCGCATACGTTCGATCTGGTAATCCACCTTTTCGAAACAGATTGACAAGGTCTTCCTCTAAATCCGGAAGATCGAGTAGCATAACATATTTATTCTCAATTGCTAGTTTCTCTTGTTCTGTTGGATCAACAATAATGTAGTCTTTCCAATTCTCAAGTCCAAGCTTTGTCATGGTGTTTTTTTGGAAAGCTACCATAACAAGCTTATCGAGCGGCAACATTTCAAGTCGTTTTTTCAAATCTCGAATGCCACGATAATCAAAGAGCTGCCATTCATTCACAGCGATATCTTTCACAAAGATTTGTGGCTTTCGAAGTCCATTCCACTCGTTGACGGAGAGTTGGCCAATTACGCTTACAGCAGCTCTTGATGCTATTTCTTCAAATGCATAACCGAAATGAAACCCTACGCCATCTAGCGTAGCGCCGTTTTCCTCAAGACCTACCTTGAGGTGATTGTCCTGACTCCCAATCCTTCTGATTTGAGAGAGATGAACGTCTTTTAGCATAACGACTGGTTTCGGATTACTTACTCCAAAAGGAGCCAAAAGATTCATTTCTTCAATTGTCTCAAGAGTAACATCCTCTACACGACAGTGAAGATCTACTTTTGTAAGTGGTGTCAAATCTTCTTCTGTTAATTTATCTAAAGCCTGTTCGTTTAATCTTGAACGCAAATCTTCTAGGTAGCTTAAATCAATGGTCATACCAGCGGCCATTGGATGACCACCGAAGTGAGGGAGAATGTCTCTGCACTCAGAAAGGTTTGCAAACATATCAAAGGCCTCAATACTTCGTGCAGATCCTTTTGCGACACCTTTCTCACGATCAATACTCATCACGATGGTTGGGCGATAATACTTTTCAACAAGTCGTGAAGCCACGATTCCAATGACCCCCGCATTCCATCCTTCCTTAGCAATGATGAGTACACGATTGCTTTCATCACTCAAGTACTTTGACTCAACCTCTTCAATCGCTTCTTTCGTCATTGTATTAACTAGTTCCTGACGATTCTTATTAAGAGCATCAATATCAGATGCCAGCTGTTCAGCAAGAATCGGATCATCTGTTGTCAGCAGTTCAACTGCTGGGTCTGCACTATCAAGACGGCCCGCAGCATTTAGTCTCGGTCCTATCCCAAAACCAAGATGCTCTTCGTTAAGCTCCTGACCCTTTAGACCACATACATCTAGCAAAGCTTTTATTCCTGGCTTATTTGAATTTTGAAGGGCGCGAATACCTTCGCTTGCTAAAAGACGGTTCTCATCCTGAAGTGGCACAAGATCAGCTATGGTACCCATTGCGGCGATCTCTAATAAATCCCCTGGAATTCTTCCAAGCAAAGCCTGCGCAAGTTTAAATGCAACCCCTACTCCTGCTAAACCTTTGAATGGATAACCACACCCTGGCTTTTTAGGGTTTATTGTCGCGTAGGAATCGGGCAGAACCGGAGGAGGCTCATGATGATCAGTAATAATGAGATCAATACCGATTTCTTTAGCAACTTCCGCCTCATGTACACCGGATATCCCTGTATCTACAGTCACTATTAGTTGATACCCATCTTCTTTTGCCTGCCTAAAAGCAGCTTCGTTCGGACCGTATCCCTCTGTAAATCGATTAGGAATATAGTAATCAAATATAGCGCCAAGCTCGCGCAACGTATAGACAAGTACAGTCGTGCTGCTAACGCCATCGGCATCATAGTCACCAAAAATAAGGATTCGCTCACCAGAAGCAATCGCCTGTTGAATTCTTTCGACCGATTCCTTCATACCATCCATTAAATATGGGTCGTGATAAGTTAAATTCTCTTTATATAGAAATCTTTTCGCTTCTTCTTCTCCCTCAATACCTCGATTAACTAAAAGCGAAGCAGCAAGTCGAGAAATTCCAAGTTCACTCTGGAGCCGATCAATGTTTGTTTCATCTGTTTCAGCCAGTTTCCAGCGTGTTTTAGACCTTAACATCGAATCACCTCTTAACTTGTTCATTATATATAGTTTCAGGAGGTTTGACCATAGTTCAAGAAGAGGAATCTTTTACAATCCCTCTTCACTCCACTATAAAAAGCCTTGAACTTAATCAAGGCTTTCTCGTCATTATTCCCCTTCAGTACCGGTGCCCTCATCTGCTGCCTCACCATCAAGTGGAGTATGGACAGCTTTTGATTCATTTGATACTGGTTCTGTTATTAACCTTTCATTTTCTTTTTGTAACTTTCTCAGCTCTCTTTTCAGTCTGTAATACTTAACCATTCCAAAACCAAGCACAAGAATCGCACCCATCAATACAGATCCCAATATAACAAGCACAAGCGGCCAATCCGAAGTTCCAAATACATAGTTCACCTGTACAGGATCTACATTCACGACTGAAAACACCGCTATAATTAAGGCGAAAATAAGTGCTACAACTAATCCCCATTGTCCCTTCATCCTTATCTACCTCCTCTTCTACTACAATACCTATTCCATTACTCTCTCTTTTTTTCCTTCGGTTCATAAGGATTAATGTGGACTAACACATCATGCACGTCATCTTCTTCAAGAAGTCGCTTCTTCACGTCCTTACCGATGTCATGTCCTTCTTTAACAGAAATATCCGGGTCTACACCAAGCTTGATATCAATAATAACATAGTGTCCGTGCTCTCTAGCATAGAACTCATCAAGGTTCACAACCCCTGGCATCCCGGTAATCACTTTTTTATACTCCGTCGTATCCTCCTCATGCAGCACATGATCGAGTGTTGTGTGAATGGATTCGAAACCAAGCTTCACAGCCATTTTAGCAATCAGAACAGAAACGAAAATTCCTGCAATCGGATCGGCATAAATGAGCCATGGCAAGCTAAATTCGCTTCCTAAAATGGCACCTGCAATCCCTATTAAAACAGCAATAGAAGAATAGACATCTGAGCGATGTTCATACGCATTCACGATCAGTGCATCACTTTTTATCTTTTTACCCAACCGATACTTATATCGAAACATCGCTTCTTTGACCACAATCGAGATGAGAGCTGCATAGAGAGCAAGAGTACCGGGGGCCTCAATAGGTTCGAATATCGCCTTCCCTGAACTTATTCCAATTTCAACGCCAACTAATAACAACAACACAGCTACAATAATAGCTGCAATTGACTCTGCTTTACCATGACCGTAGGGATGATCTTTATCGGGTGGTAGCTTAGCGGCTCGCAAACCAACAAAAACAGCAAATGAGCCAGCTACATCTGATGCCGAGTGTGCGGCGTCGGCAATAAGAGCTCGACTATTGGAGATCGACCCAATAACGCCTTTAAGTACTGCTAGGATAATATTTCCTAGTATACCAATGATCGCTGCAATCTCAGCTTTTCGAAACCGCTCTTCTTTATTCATTTTTTCACCTCTTACGTAACAAGTCATTATAGCTTTTCCCTTATTTCAAAATCTCACACCGCACCATTTGGACACGTAAAAGCCATGGCTAAGCCATGGCTTCACTTCATCCGGGCACCCTCAAAGGAATTCTCTTATGCTTCACCTTCAACAGGGGCGAACTTTTTCTTCTTCAATTGTTTCCCCTTCCATACTGCCCAAAGCTGCGAGGCAATGAAGAGAGATGAATACGTACCTGCGACTAGTCCAATCAATAAGGCAATCGCAAATGGTCTAATTGCTTCGCCGCCAAAGGCCGTAAGAGCAGCAGCAGCAAAGACAACCGTTAGCACTGTATTAATGGAACGAGCAAGCGTTTGAACAAGACTTTTATTCACAACACGTGCGACGTCCTCAAATGTTTTAACCTTTTTTTCAAACTTCATATTTTCACGTATGCGATCAAAGGTAACGATCGTATCATTTATGGAATAACCGACAATCGTTAGTACTGCTGCTATAAACGTAATGTTCACTTCAATCTGCAGGATACTGAATACCGCAATTATGAAGAACGCATCATGGAATAACGCAACGACAGCGGCAAGCCCTTGTAACCATTCAAACCTTAGTGCAACGTATACGATAATTCCTATCGAAGCAATAGCAACTGCGATAAACGCATTCTTAGCAAGATCAACTGCTACATCAGGTGAGACCGTACTAATACTTGGTTCAGCACCATAAAGCTCTGTGAAGTGATTTTTAATTTCAGCAACTTCATCTTTGTCAAGCTCATCCTTAAATGCAGCAACGGCAATATCACCACCACCAGCAAGAGTTACTGATTCGGGTTTATATCCAAGTCCATCGAATTCGTCGCTTACTTCTTCTGTTGTTAGTTTACTATCAGATTGGAGATCAACACGTGATCCACTAGAAAAATCAATTCCTAAATTTAGACCAAATATAGCAATCGCTAACCCACCAAGAACGATTAAAGCTAGTGAAATCGCAAAAAACTTATTTCGATGTTTGACAAAATCAAACTTAATGTCTCTTACTTTAGAGCTCATCGATTTCACTCTCCTTTACGCCAAAAAGTCCGGGCTTTTTATTCAGTGCCCTGCTCTTGACCCATAGGCCGAGAAGAATTCGTGAACCCCAAACGGCAGTCAAAAAGCTAACGACGATACTAGTAATTAACATCACTGCAAATCCTTTAACAGAGCTTGTTCCATATGCAAATAGAACTCCTGCTGCAATTAACGTCGTGATGTTTGCGTCAAAAATAGTTGTAAACGAACGTCTTCCCCCAGCCTTGAAGGCCGACATGACGGATTTACCTGAACGAAGCTCTTCCTTAATTCGTTCATACGTAATAATATTCGCATCAACCGCCATCCCTACGCCGAGGATGAGTGCAGCAATACCAGGGAGAGTTAATACTGCGTTCATCCAATTAAAGACAACAAGAATCAAATAGATGTACGTAGTTAACGTAATCACCGCAATTGCTCCCGGCAAACGGTAATAGAACAGCATGAATAAGAAAATCAAACCGACTCCAATAAATCCTGCTATAACCGTTTTATCAAGAGACTGTTCGCCGAACTGTGCACCAACTGAAGTTGAATAAATTTCATCTAGCTGAACCGGTAAAGAACCTGCGTTTAAAAGCTCTTTTAGATTTTCAGCTTCTTCAAGCTGAAATGGTGGTCCTGAAATGACTACAGTATTTTGAGAAAGCACTTGATTGACCGCTGGATCGGAAATAAATTTCTGTTCATCAGCTGGCTTTGTAACTTCCTCTTTATAAGAATCGCCTTCTTCATAATCAAGCCAGATCACTAGTCGATTATCCGGCTGAGGCAATTGACTGAGGTCTCGAGTTATATTTGCAAATTTTTCGGGATCCTTAAGCGTTACCTGAACAACGGGTTGGTTGTTATCAAATACAACCTTCGCGGCGCCTTCTTTAAGATCAGCTCCGCTCATTTTCTCTTCATCATCCGTGGTTCGGAAGGTGAGCTCAGCCTGAGTGGAAAGAAGTTCACGCGCCTGGTTTTGATCTTTCACTCCAGCGAGCTGAACGCGAATGCGATCTTCCCCTTCAATCGTAATACGAGGTTCTGAAACCCCTAATACGTTAATACGCTTGTACAAAGCGCTTACTGTGCTGTTTAACAGGTCCTGACTAAGTTCCTGGCCCTCTTGAGCCGGTTCTACTTCATATAGAACTTCAAATCCACCCTGCAGATCAAGGCCTAATTTAATATCTTTTGTTACACCCATGACGGTTGTTCCAATTAATCCGCCAAGTAAAAGGACGATCAAAAAGAACGCAACGATCCGGCCTTTTTTTACCATGGAATAAAACTCCTCTCTAAACCCCCAACATTAATGCTTATGTAAAACGGATAGCACACAATATTAGCTATTATATCGAAATATGAATTTTTCTGTCAATTTTAGTCTTTTCTAAGTCTGACTTTCAAACGTTTTCGTACCTTTATACGCATGAATGGTTAACCAATTCATATATTCATTCACCGATAAACGCATAATTTCATTCACAAGTCTGTGCAACTTTACTTCTTCTAATTCATTGTTTCTTTCAAGGCGTGCAAGGAGACATTCCCAGATTTCGTCCATGGTCGCTCCACTATACCCTAACAGCAAAAACTCGTCTCTCTTGCTTTCAAGCGCTGGGGATATTTCCTTCTTCCACTCTTTCATCTCGCCGTCTCCTTTCTCAAATAAGCTAGCGTCCAACATAGCATTAAATCAAGAGGCGCTATAACCTTTCAAACATTTTACACTCTGGATTAAAAAATGGAATAAATCGCTGCGCCAACCCCAAGGCCTGCAATAATGACTCCTGTGAGGATGGAAAGAAAAGCATATTTAAAACGAATCGCAAATAAAGCAGCAGCGACACATGCGCTATATGCCCCAGTCGTCGGAAGCGGGACAGCGGTAAAAAGAATAAGCCCGATTGCACCGTACTTATCGACATTTTTACTTTTGCTTATCGTTCTATGATAAAGCCAGTCATAAAATCGTTTATACCAGCCAAATCTCATTAGCCAATTGCTTAACGGCTGAAAAAGAAGAAGCAATGGAATAATCGGTAACACATTTCCTAAAAGACTAAGTGAGAACGCCTTTAAAAATGAAAAATCAAAGGTATACGCGAGAGGTAATCCACCCCTCAGCTCTAATATTGGAAGCGCTGAAACAATAACTACAATCACATCATGAGGTAGAAAACCAAGGTTCTCTACGACAAATTGTTTAATTTCTTCTTTCATTGAAACACTCCTATATGCCTGTCATGCTTTGTCCCCTAATAAGCATATACATAGTGATAAAAAATATCTAGACTTTTCTACAATTTCGCAGGTGCATTCTGGATAGAAAGTAGGGTGAATATGTCAAAGCAAACCTTTCTTAGAGGGACTCTTTTTCTCATTCTCGCCGGGTTAATTACAAAGGTACTAGGCTTTATTAACCGTATAGTGATGGTTCGTGTGATGGGCGAAGAAGGTGTCGGTCTTTATATGATGGCTGTCCCAACGCTAATTCTAACCATTACATTAACACGTATGGGACTCCCCGTTGCAATCTCAAAGATGGTCGCGGAAGCGGATGCCGGTGGAGATCGACAAAAGATTAAACGAATTTTAATTGTATCGCTCTCCATTACCACTGTCCTTAGTGTCATTTTTACGACAATTATGGTACTAGCTGCACCTTTCTTATCAAAAGAAGTTTTCACAGACGACCGTACCTTTTATCCTCTTATTGCTATCGCTCCAGTTGTATCGATTGTAGCTCTTTCCTCTGTGCTAAGAGGCTATTTTCAAGGATTACAAAACATGCGACCTTCTGCTTATTCCCAAGTAATCGAGCAAATTGTCCGCATTTGCCTTGTAGCGGTTCTAACAGGAGCTTTCCTCCCATACGGTGTTGAGTTTGCAGCTGCGGGCGCTATGATTTCCGTTGTTCTCGGAGAACTTGCTTCCTTACTATTTATGTTCTCGATGTTCAAAATGAAGAAGCGCATTAAAATTCGAAGCGGTTTTTTCAATTATTTAAAAGGCGGGAGGGAAACATTTAACAGCTTAATGAAAATTTCCCTACCTACAACAGGAAGCCAGTTAATTGGTTCGTTATCTTATTTCTTTGAGCCAATCATGGTTGCCCGTAGTCTGGCGATGGCTGGTGTTGCGACAACGCTTGCCACCACACAATACGGGCATTTATCAGGCCTTGCCATCCCACTCCTTTTTCTGCCTACTTTTATTACGTATTCCTTACAAGTCTCACTCGTCCCCGCAATCAGTGAGGCTCACGCTCAGAAACAATACAAACAGATTCAGCATCGTCTCAGCCAGGCGATTCGACTATCCATGGTTGCAGGTGGCCTTTCAGTTGTTGTTACGTATATTTTTGCCGTTCCTTTAATGGATATTATGTATCAAGCACCTCATGTAGCTATCTATGTGCAAGTAATGGCTCCTTTCTTTTTCTTCTACTATTTTCAAGGACCACTTGCGGCCGCACTTCAAGCTTTAGATTTAGCTAAAGCAGCGATGATCAATAGCTTCATCGGAGCAGGCGTAAAGCTCACCGCCATCTTCTTCCTAGCTTCAAGACCTGAACTCGGCATTATGGGGGCTGCTCTAGCGATTGTTATTGGGATATTACTTGTAACGCTTCTCCATTTTGCAACACTCGTAAAAGCAATTGGTTTCTCCATCGTAGTGAGTGATTTATTGAAAGGGGTTGCGTCCATTATTGGTGCCGGAGTTGCTGGTCACTTTCTGTATGAGAACCTCGCTTCTTCATCATCAGATATACTCGGTACGTTTGTTGCTATTTGTGTAACATCAATTATTTATTGCATCGTCCTTCTATTACTTGGGTTAATTAATCGAAATGATCTTAGAAGAATCCCTCTTATCGGAAAATATGTGCATTAAATGAAGAGAAAAAAAGGTAACCGCTCTGGTTACCTTTTTTCATTCTTTAAATCAATAAAAAAGCTGCCATTCTTATGAAGAGAACAAAATGAGATACGTTTAATATCCTTATGACCCACTTTTCTTAATTCCTGACGAAGCCATAAAGCTGTTTTTCCAATTCGTTCAAGATGTTCCTCCTGTACTTTCCCGTCGAGAATGAGAGGGAGTGGCATCAATGTCTCTGGATGTTCCTTCTTATCATCTTCCTCTTTTCTAATGACAGATAGCTTTCCAGAAGGCTCAAGGATGGCGAATTCCACGTCCGAAACAGAAGCAACGTTATTTTCTCTCAGTTGAATAAGCAAATCATCAAAGTTATACCGTTGTTTTTTCATTTCGATCTCATCAATTCGACCACGATCAATTAAAACAGACGGCTTTCCATCTACAATTTCTCTAACCTTCTCACTTTTTAATGAAATATAAGCCATAATCATTTGAATAAGTACTAGAATGACCATTGGAACAATTGTATTTATCATTGGCGTTTGAGGGTCTTCAATTGACATAACGGCAAGCTCAGCAATCATAATGGAGACAACAAAATCAAGAATGCTTAACTGACCAATTTCTCGTTTTCCCATGACTCGAAAAACAAAAATGATGACAAAATATAAAACAAGTGTCCTCATTATGACTGTCATAAATTCCATCCCTGAATCCCTCCTTCCAGTCTTGTTTTGATTAGTGTAACCATGTTTCAGCTCAGCATGAGGGAATGTATTGGAAAAACGGATTTTTACATTTCATTAAAATAACGTGTGAACCAAAGATAGGATGATCTTAGCACAAATAAAAAAGCTTCCCTCAATAGTAGGGAAGCAAATAGCGGAAATAAATGTAGATTGTACTAATGGCAAGTGAAACACAAACAACAGGTATTCCGATTTTCAAAAATTCAATAAAGCGAACTTCTTGTTTATCTTTCAGCGCTAGACCTGCTACTACTACGTTTGCTGAAGCACCGATTAACGTTCCGTTCCCCCCAAGACATGAGCCTAAGGCAAGCGACCACCACAATGGATCAAGGTTTGTCATTCCATAACCCGAAAATTCCGTAATGACAGGAATCATCGCTGCTACAAATGGAATATTATCTAAAAAGGCTGAAAGAAAACCAGATCCCCATAAAATCACAAGCGATGTTTTAGGCAAATCGCCGTCCGTGTATAAGAGAATACTTCTCGCCACTTCATCAATAATCCCTACTTCCTCTAATCCACCGATTAAAATGAACAATCCAATAAAGAAGAACAGGGTCACCCATTCAATTGACTCGAAAACCTCTTCAATCTTGTGTTCATTTTGTGTGATGAGTAATAAGAGGACCGCTCCTGCCATCGCAATGTTAGTTAGCTCTGTATGTAAAATAGGATGTAGCAGAAAGCCTGAAATCGTCATTAGCAGAACGACCGACGATTTATAAAGAAGAGGCCCTCTCTTTAAATAATCATCTGCATTAATTCGAAGCAACGTTTGTCGATGGTCGTCATCTACAGTCAATCCCTTTCGATATAAAAATAAAAGACCTGTCATGATCACGGCATAAATGACAACAACCACTGGTGCCAGATTATATAGAAAATCATTAAAGTCTAAATGATCAACAGCCTGCCCGATCATAATGTTCGGCGGATCACCAATCAACGTTGCTGTTCCACCTATATTAGAAGATAAAATAACAGTTACTAAAAAGGGCATGCTTGTAATTTTAAGTATCCTTGTTAAGGTAAGAGTAATTGGTACGAGAAGAAGAACGGTGGTCACATTATCTAATAAAGCTGATCCAACTGCAGTCAATGTCCCTATTACAGCAAGTAGCGGCAGCGGTTTTCCTTGTACCTGTTGCGCAAGTTTGATGGAAATATATTCAAACAATCCATTCTGACTTGTAATGGAGACAAGAATCATCATTGAAAACAATAATGCAATCGTATTCCAATCAACGTGGTTCATGAAAGCAGAATCTGTGGTTGTAATTCCTGAAAGTAGCATGAGAAGACCACCGCCACAGGCAACGATCGCACGATTAATTTTCTCAGTTAATATGCCGACATAAGCAAGAACAAATATGATGAGCGCGATGATCATTTCCAATCCATGCTGCCCCTTCCCTGTCCCGTTTCTAACATCGTATGACGAGCTGTTCGATTTCATGAATAGACTTCTATTTCCTTCTCAAACGAATAGAATGTACAAACTATCTCGTTTAAGGAGGAAGACAATGAGATCGAAACATGCAGTCTCAAGTATGGGCTCAGGGCTATTAGCAATAATCGTGATTGTGCTTGCAACTAGCGTGCTTTTTTCTTTAATTCTTCGTTTCACATCTGTATCAGAAAACGGACTGAGCCCGTTCATTATTGTTGCTACCGTTATTGCATTTTTTATAGGTGGCTTTATTTCAGGTGGGAAAGGAGGAGAACGCGGTTGGCTACTAGGAGGAGGAACAGCCATTATGTACGTCATTCTCCTCTTTCTCATTCAGTATCTGGGTTACAGAATAAACATGAATCTTGAACAATTGCTTTACCATGCTGGTTATGGTCTGATTTGCATTCTAGGAGGAATCATGGGGGTAAATGTTAGAGGCGGAAATCATCGAGAGGCTTAGACGAACAAAGAGCGCCCTCTGATGAGGACGCTCTTTATTATGTTACTTGCTGTTTTCAGTGATTGATTCGCGGATAGCCGCTCGGTCAAACACCATTTTTGTACCGTCTGTAGTACGGATTGTAATTGTACCTTCATCCATTGCATCAATGATGCCATGCATACCACCGATCGTTACAACTTTATTTCCTTTTTCTAAGCTTGCTTGCATTTCTTTCGTTTTCTTTTGACGCTTCTGTTGCGGGCGAATCAAAAGGAAATAGAAAATCGCAAACATTAGTAGAAGCGGGACTATATTCATTAACGTAGAACCCATATTCATTTCACCCCTTTCCAGCAATCATACAATCTATGGATTAAAAGTTTTTCGCATTTGGTTTATTAAACCCATATTGTTCAAAAAACTCATCCTTAAAGTCCAGGAGACGATCATCCATAATCGCCTGCCTAACTTGCTTCATCAAGTTTAACAGAAAATAGAGATTATGGTAAGTCGTTAATCTAAAGCCAAATGTTTCATTGGATTTTACAAGATGACGAATATACGCCCTTGAATAATTGCGGCAGACATGACAATCACAATTCTCGTCAAGCGGACGGAAATCACGTGCATATTTTGCATTTCGAACGACTAGACGACCATTACTAGTCATTAGTGTTCCATTTCGCGCGATACGAGTAGGAAGAACACAATCAAACATATCCACGCCTCGAATAGCTCCGTCAATAAGAGAATCTGGTGAACCAACCCCCATTAAATAACGAGGTTTCTGAGTTGGAAGGTGAGGTGTCGTAAACTCGAGCACGCGATTCATCACGTCTTTCGGTTCACCTACTGAAAGGCCTCCAATAGCATAGCCCGGGAAATCAAGTGAAACAAGATCCTCAGCACTTTGTTTTCTTAACTCTTCATACTCTCCACCTTGAACAATTCCAAACAACCCCTGGATGTCTTTTCGTTCATGAGCTGTCAGGCATCGTTCAGCCCAGCGACTCGTACGCTCAACAGAACTTTTCATGTAATCAAATTCTGCTGGGTATGGAGGACACTCATCGAATGCCATCATAATATCAGAACCGAGTGCATTTTGGATTTCCATTGCGCCTTCTGGAGATAAGAATAACTTCTCACCGCTCATGTGATTCCGAAAATGAACGCCTTTTTCCTCAATCTGTCTCAGGTCACTTAAGCTAAAGACCTGAAATCCTCCAGAATCCGTAAGAATCGGCTGATCCCAGTTCATAAATTTATGAAGGCCCCCAGCTTCTTTGACAATATCATGACCAGGACGAAGCCAAAGATGATACGTGTTACTAAGGATAACGCCAGCGCCCATTTCTTTTAGTTCTTCTGGACTCATCGTTTTCACTGTCGCAAGTGTTCCAACAGGCATAAACATCGGTGTATCAAACGTACCATGTGGCGTGTGCAACTTTCCAAGACGTGCCCCACTTTGTTTACACGTTTTTATTAATTCATAGCGAATTGGTTCTGTCATTCTTTCATACTCCCTTCCAAAATCAACATTGCATCACCAAAACTGAAGAAGCGATACTCTTCCTCAACAGCCGTGCGATAAGCAGAAAGCACAAAATCTCTTCCCGCAAGGGCACTCACGAGCATGATCAATGTTGACTGAGGCAGGTGAAAGTTTGTAATCAGCCCATCGATTGCTTTAAAAGTATAACCCGGATAAATAAAAATGTCGGTCCAACCAGAAGCTTCTTCAAATTGTCCATCATGTGCTGATGCCACGGTTTCAAGTGTTCTCGTTGAAGTAGTACCGACAGAAATGATTCGGCCTCCCGATTCCCTTACACTGTTCAACAGTTCAGCGGTGCCCTTTGTCAGTTGATAAAATTCCCCGTGCATTTCATGTTCAAGAATATTATCGACGGAAACTGGTCGGAAAGTGCCAAGACCCAC
Source organism: Anaerobacillus sp. 63XJN7_5_ISO-PGPR-S23-430 (assembly GCF_056173695.1). Lineage (NCBI taxonomy): Bacteria > Bacillati > Bacillota > Bacilli > Caryophanales > Bacillaceae > Anaerobacillus > Anaerobacillus sp. 63XJN7_5_ISO-PGPR-S23-430. The sequence goes on from NZ_CM149686.1 coordinate 2,882,949, forward strand.
ATGAAGTGTGATAAATGCGACATGAACACCTTTATCTTCAAGACGCTGAAGCATTTCTTCTGTGAAGTGGAGGCCAGCAGTTGGTGCTGCTGCAGATCCTCTATGCTTAGCAAAAACGGTTTGATATCGTTCTTGATCATCGAGCGTTTCAGTAATATATGGTGGAAGAGGCATTTCGCCAAGCTGATCAAGAATTTCATAGAAAACGCCTTCGTATTGAAACTCTAATACTCGTCCGCCATGTTCAAGTGACTCTTTGCATACGGCTGTTAGACGTCCATCGCCAAATGAAATCACAGTGCCTGGCTTCACTCGCTTAGCCGGTTTAACAAGAGTCTCCCATTGATCCTCTTCCATTTGCTTAAGAAGCAGCACTTCAATTTTAGCTCCTGTTTCTTCTTTTAATCCATACAATCTAGCTGGCATGACTCGTGTATCATTCAACACAAGACAATCACCGGGATTTATGTAATCCTCTAAATTGGAGAATTCGCGATGCTGAAGCTTTTGCTTTAATGGATCTAATACCATCAATCTGGACTTAGTCCGTTCCTTTAACGGCGTTTGAGCAATTAACCGTTCTGGAAGTTCAAAATCAAAATCATTTACGTTCATTTTATTCACCACTGTTTCTAGAAAGTGTTCAACTTTATTGATTTTACCACAGCTCTACCTGTTGGCGCACCCTTAAGGGGCAGTTCCCCTTCTACCATGTTGAAAATGGCGTTTGGAAAGCTGCCCCTTATCTGAACTTACCTATAATAAAAAAGAGTAAAGACAAGGCAATACTAACGACTATTGAGGTTACAATCGGGAAAAAAAACGTAGTGTTTCCTTTTTTGATTACGATGTCACCAGGTAATTTCCCAATAAAGGACCACAACACACCAATGGCCAAGAAGGCGATCCCTAAGATAATAAACAGTTTTGAAATTCCCATCGCTATTGAGGAATCTCCATACCAAAGTGATCATATACCTGATGAGTAACCATACGTCCACGAGGTGTACGCTGAAGAAATCCAATTTGAAGAAGATAGGGTTCATACACGTCTTCAATGGTATGACTTTCTTCACCAATCGTTGCTGCAATTGTATCTACTCCTACAGGACCTCCACGGAATTTCTCTATGATGGCTAATAGAAGCTTGTGATCGATATGATCAAGTCCAAGAGGATCGACTTGCATCATCTCAAGAGCCTGAGAAGCAAGCGAATGCGAAATGACGCCATCCCCTTTCACCTGTGCAAAATCCCTTACACGTTTTAGCAAGCGATTGGCAATTCTAGGGGTCCCTCGCGATCTTCGGGCAAGTTCAACAGCAGCAGCGTGGTCCATTTCAACATCGAAAATGTCAGCTGTTCTCATTAAAATAGTTTGAAGTTCATCTTCAAGATAATACTCTAATCTACTCAGTACGCCGAAACGATCTCGTAAAGGCGCCGTTAATAGTCCAGCCCTTGTCGTAGCGCCTACTAGGGTGAACGGTGGCAGATCCAAACGAACAGATCTTGCCGTTTCGCCTTTTCCTATTACAATATCTAGACAGTAGTCTTCCATCGCAGGATAAAGAACTTCTTCAACACTTCGAGGTAGTCGATGTATTTCATCGATAAATAAAACATCCCCAGGTTCAAGGGCGGTTAATATAGCTGCAAGATCACCAGGTCTTTCAATCGCAGGACCTGATGTTGTACGCAAATTCACTTCCATCTCGTTTGCAATAATGGCCGAGAGAGTCGTTTTACCTAGACCAGGAGGGCCGTACAACAGCACATGATCTAAGGGCTCTTCACGCATTTTAGCCGCTTCAATAAACACTTCAAGATTTCGCTTTACCTTTTCTTGTCCAATATATTGACTTAATCGCTGAGGACGGAGGCTATATTCTACGGATGAGTCGTCACCGACCTGCTCTCCTGATAGAATTCGATCTTCCACTTTACTCCCTCCTTATTGCTTCAGCATAAGCTGAAGGGCTTTTTTAATATACTGATCTGTCGTTAACGTTTCTTCAACTAGCTTTGGTTTAATCTTCTTAATTTCTCGTTCAGCATACCCAAGAGCTTTCAATGCTTCTAGCGCTTCTTCTAGCTCATGAGCACCCTCTTCTTGAACTTCATCCACTGCAAACAATCCCTCAGTGGGAGCGCCAAAGCCTTTAAGCTTACCTTTTAGATCTAGAATGATTTGTCTGGCAGTTTTCTTACCAACGCCAGGAAACTTTGTTAGAAATTTCTCATCTTCCATTTCAATGGCACTCACAACTTTATCAGGTTCACCAGTCGCTAAAATGGCCACAGCTCCCTTAGGACCGATACCGGAAACATTTAGAAGCTTCTCAAACAAAAGTCGCTCTTCCCGTGTTGGAAATCCATAAAGGGCAATGAGATCTTCTCTAACGTAATGATGCGTAAAAATTTGAATCGATTGATTACGGTACTTCTGAAATTCAAAAGGATTCCCACAATAAATTTTATATCCTATCGCATTCGATTCTACAACAATGTATTCTGTATCAATATATTCAACCGTGCCTTTAATATATTCTATCAAAGCTACTCTCTCCCCTGTACATACGAACATGTATTTCTATCTCTCCATTCTACCATAAAAAGATGAAAAGCGGAGACGAGCGTTTAGAAACGGAGATAAGCGTCTAAATCAAAAGAAGAACCTGCCCTTACTGGACAGGTTCTTCTTTTTTAATTTTAGAAAAAGACTGGATGACGTCTTCAAACTGATACCATGACTCTACTGGAATTCCTTCCATAAGCTGCTCTCTTCTTTGACTTTCTAGCTTTCCTACATCAATTTGAAAAAATGTTTGAATGACTTTCTCTTCTGCCGGAATTCCATCAAATATCGTAAGAATGCCATCCTCTGTTAATCCAAAATGTCCATTTTGTTTACTCGCAGGCGAAATATCTTCTAGATTCCGTTCAAATATCATTCGTCCTTCTTCTTGATCTACAAGTTGCCAATCAGCGTATTGACTCCAAAAGTCTTCCATTGCCCATATGGTTTCATATACAGATTGGTTCGTTGAAACACCGTCCGCATAATTTGTTCTCAATACAACTTCAACAACTAGTGGTCCTTTTTCTTGAGTTTTGGTTCCTGTAACCGGTGATATGCCATCTCCTTCATAAGCCACGGCCGATGTTCCTCCAAGAACAAGAAGTATACCTAATAGAAGGAGTGGATAAAGGCTTTTCATATGTTTCCAACACCTTTCTTCCATTTTCAAGAAGTTCATGCCGTTAGCGTTTCCATTTTATTGAGGAATATGCATCAAAAAAAGCTACAGAAAAACTGTAGCTCACAATTGATCATAAACATCATCATTTATTTCAGCATTATGATAAACATCTTGCACATCATCGTTATCTTCAAGCATATCAATTAGCTTTAACATATGAAGCCCATCTTCATCTTCTAGTGGAGCATACGTTTCTGGAATCATCGTGACTTCAGTGGAAGAGAAACTTAATCCGCTCGCTTGTAATTGGTGCTTTACATCTTGGAATTCCTGGGGATCGGTATAAATCTCATAAGCATCCTCATTTGTTTCCATTTCTTCAGCCCCGGCTTCAATAACCTGAAGCATCAATTCATCTCCATCGAGATCATTTTCGGAACGATCGATCACAAGGAGACCTTTTCGGTTAAATAAGAATGAAACACAGCCATTTTCGCCCATATTCCCTTTATTTTTACTAAAGGCATGACGCACATCTGCTGCAGCTCGATTTTTATTATCGGTAAGTAGTTGAACCATAATGGCGGCACCACCTGGGCCATATCCTTCGTATGTCACGTTATCATATTGAACACCGTCTAAATCCCCTGTAGCTTTCTTAATTGCTCGATCAATGTTTTCGTTAGGCATATTTGATGATTTAGCCTTGTCCACAGCAAGCCTTAATGAGGGATTCGTTTCCGGATCGCCCCCTCCTTGCTTGGCAGCTACAAAGATTTCCTTAGCTAGCTTCATAAATACTTTTCCACGTTTAGCATCTTGAGCGTTTTTTCTACGCTGTATATTTTTCCATTTGGAATGTCCTGCCATCTAAGAGAACTCCTTTCAAATGAACTGATTTCCCAACTATATCATAGGGCTCAAGTCTCCGAAAAGAGTTTTGCATATGTAGTCGAGCAGGCTACTGCCCGCTCGTTATTTTTATTATTTATTGTTTTCAAATGGACGTTTTGCAGCATTTCCGATGTCATCTAATATGCCATTCACATCTGCCTGTACCTCTTCAAAACCATCTCCATCTTCGAGACGGTTATTAACATCGCCCATTCGACCAAACACATTTTCATCTGTTGAAATTGACACATTCTTTTGCTTTGTTACTTTTGCTACCTCGCTGCGAACCTTGTCTTTAACATCTGCATCGTTTTGGTCGTTTGTATCAACGGCAATCATAATTTGATCACCATATACGATAACTCGAGCATCATCCACGTTCTTAAGCTTATTGATTCGTTTAGCTAGTCGTGTAGAAAGCTCATTATCATAACCTGAATAATTGTTATCTGTACGCATATATCCAGGGCCATTCATGCCATTTCGCTTATCGATTTGCTTTTTGTCAGGGGCCTTAACTCCGTTTGAATAGTCACGATCAATCATATCCGTTACTGCACCTTCACGGTAATCACCGTTATTATCTTCACTCGTGTAGTAACCAATTGGACGTGCGGAGTCGTTATAACGCGTATCCATCGCCTCATTATCAGCTGTACAGCCGATCAAACCACCTGCGAGCATCATCGTTGAAAGCGTCAAGACTGTTTTCTTCATATTTAAAACCTCCTTTCACCTTTAGAATGTGAGGAGGCTTATCATTTTAATCTGTTAGTTCTAGGTAACACAGGGACCTACTTCAGAATCGAATTAATAAACCGTGATCTAAGGTTGTTTTGTTGTCTCATTTTAACTAATAGGGCACTTCTTCCATTTGGATTCATCAACCATTCTCGGTAGAAATCGGCAGGATAGGCTAGAAGCCTACACAACAAAGGGTTCTCTAAGCAATGTCGAACAGTCGGGATATGAGATCGTGACCATTCATCCAGTGACCAGTTAGAGTGAGGCAGCATTCGATTCATTAACTGCAAAAAGTCATATTCATGAGGGGCATAGTTCGCTAGGTCACCATCAATCAATAATAATGTATCCGTACGAAAGATAAAATTATGATGTGCGGGGTCGCCGTGAACAATGCATTTATCACGGAGAGCATTTCGTTCCAATTCTTCGATCGGTGTCATACCCGAAATGACTTCTTCCCCTACAGAAATATAATACTGAATGAATTGTTTTTCATTTGCAGATATTAGAGAAGATCCTACTTCATTCTTGAAGCGAATTAAACGGTTCGTCCACTTACGAGTAAGTGATACGGGAAAAATATCCTTACTGACTAATCCTATACTTTCTTGATGAAAGTGTGCTACTTTCTCAATCGCTAAAAGCCGATCTTCTTTCAATGAGTAATTGAGCGTTCGTCCCTCCATTGTTTTCATACAGGCAAAATATACTCCCCCGTCTTCCTTAAGCCAATCGCCATCTGGAAATGGAATGAAAGTAATAAAAGAATCTGAACAGTGATGTGAGAGGTGTATTTGTTTTCTTAACGTTTCCTTTTTTACAGATCCTTTCATATAAACCGATACGCCAGTAATCAATCTGCCCTTCCAAACAAATGAATTAACACGTTCTAAATGAAGAAAAAAAGGACGTACCCTTTCCAGGATACCGTCCTCTTTTTCCTTAGCGTGATTCTGCATAGCTACTTTCCATGCCCATGTAATCATCCATCATTGGCGCTTTATTCGCTCCCTGAACAAATCCCGGATTCGCATATTGCGGCATTTGGTGATATGGTGAAACGTTCGGATTCCCACCACATCCACAGTCGTGCTGTTGATAAGGTGATACCATTGGCTGGTTCGGATAACCCGGAGGCATCATCATGCCTGCTACGTTCTCATTTGGATAGCCATAAGCTCCCATTACAGCTTCAGGATATTCTTCATTTCCTTTATGGCCATAAGGTGATGGCATACCATTCCCATTCATTGAAGCACCTGCGACGTTTGGGTAGCCCATATTCATTTGCGGATAACCGGAAGCTGCACCTGCTACAGCACCTGGGTATCCACCATTGTTCCCTTTGTGTCCGTAACCTTCATACGCACCCGCTACGTTTTGATTTGAATAACCCAGGTTCCCATCATATTGCATGCCACCTACTGAGCCTGGGTACCCACCATTGTTATCTTTGTGCCCATAACCATCATACGCACCCGCTACGTTTTGATTTGGGTAACCCTGATTCCCATCATATTGCATGCCACCTACTGAGCCTGGGTACCCACCATTGTTATCTTTGTGCCCATAACCATCATACGCACCCGCTACGTTTTGATTTGGATAACCCTGGTTCCCATCATATTGCATGCCACCTACTGAGCCTGGGTACCCACCATTGTTATCTTTGTGCCCATAACCATCATACGCACCCGCTACGTTTTGATTTGGGTAACCCTGATTCCCATCATATTGCATGCCACCTACTGAGCCTGGATAGCCTGACATTTGTTGATTGGCTTTATGACCGTAGCTTGCTCCTGCTACATCTGAACTTTCTTCGCCCATTCCATAATTACTTTTATTGGCCCCACCGACCGAACTTTTATTTCCATATTGATATGCGCCTGCTACATTCTGATTAGGATAGCCGTTACCTTGATTATACGCGCCTGCTACATTCCCAGAAGGCGCACCGAAATTCGGCTGACCATACCCTTCATAAGCCCCAGCTACTTCAGAGCTTTCCTCTCCTTTATGGCCGTAATTATTCATTTCTGCTCCTGCAACTGAACCTGGATAGCCACCTTTATTTCCATAGCCTTGATACATCCCAGCCACTTCTCCTGGAGAGGCATTTTGATTACTTTTGTTCCCATAACCATCATATACACCAGCAATATTCTGGTTGTTAGGGAAGCCCATATGCGCTCCGCCTACAGAAGTTGGATACCCCGGGTAACCTCCATTGTATTCTTTGTTCGCATAATTCGTTGCACCCGCTACATTATTAGGATAGCCCTGGTTCATTGGCGGTGGGGGCATTTCCATTGATGAGGATTCAAATTCGCTCAGCACTTCTTCGTCATTCATTGGATAGAATAAATTTTCTGCTTTCTTCGCTTTCTCAACAGGTTTCTTCGCAGCTGCCTTTTTCTCTTCTACTTTCTTCTCAGCCTTCTTTTCAATAGGCTTCATTTTCTTTTCAGGCTTTATTTCTTTTGGCTTAACCTTTTTAGGCTTCTCTTCTTGAGGCATCATGTTCATATTCATGTTCATGTTCATATTCAATTCATTGTTGATCGGCATTGTCATTGAAGGCTTCTCTTTCGGCTTCATCATTGGCTTTTCTTTTTTCTTAGGCATTTCTTTTTTCATTTCTTTAATCGGCATTTCCTTCTTCTTTACCGGAACACCGCCAGATGGTATTTTCACTTTCATACCAGGCATAATCATATTAGGATTGTTAAGCTGTGAATTAACAGCTTTTAGTTGTTCAAAATCAACACCATATTTTTTAGCGATTTTCCACAAAGTATCGCCTTTTTGAACGACATGTATTTTCAAGCTAAAAAACTCCCTCCTGTAATCAGTACAATGAAATTCAGTACAGTGTATGCGTGACTGGGCAGATTGCTACCTTTTTTAAAGGATAAGATCATCACATTAATATGCAGGAGTAAGTGTAGCTATGTATAGTGTCTCTCTCTTCAATAAAAAAAGGAATCAAACATCAAGTCTGATTCCTTATCCATCATGCTCGATCAAGCATTCGATTCAATGATTTAATTGCGTAGAAAGATGTTTCTTGATCAACGATTATTTGATTCGTTTTCTTTCCACTTTGTACTTCTTCAAGCGCCCAAAGAAGGTGGGGCATATCGATTCGATTCATTGTAAGACAAGGACACATATTTGGGTTTAAAGAAACAATTCTTTTATCTGGATGTTGTTGAATGATCCGATTCACAAGATTCATTTCTGTTCCGATTGCCCATTTCGTACCTGGCTCTGCTTCCTCAATGGTTTCAATAATCATTTTAGTAGATCCTGATAAGTCAGAACGTTTAACAACGTCAAAACTGCATTCTGGATGAACAATGACGGACATATCAGGATCATTCTCTCGAATTTGTGCGATGTTTTGAACTGTAAACTTTTCATGGACGGAACAATGACCTTTCCAAAGAATCACCTTAATTGCATCATAATCTCCTTTATATTCAAGCGTATCCGTTATTGGATCCCACACTGCCATCGCTTCAAGTGGAACACCAAGGTCGTAAGCTGTATTCCGCCCAAGATGCTGATCAGGTAAAAATAGGATACGTTCTTTTTGAGTAAAACCCCACTCAACCATTGCTACAGCATTTGAAGATGTAACAGTTGCCCCTCCGTTTCTTCCAACGAATCCTTTAATAGCTGCCGTTGAATTTACATAAGTTAGGGGGAGAATGGTCTCTCCAAAAAGATTAATGAGATGGCTCCAAGCACGTTCAGTTTGATAAATATTCGCCATATCAGCCATCGAACACCCCGCTCGCATATCAGGTAAAATAACCGTTTGATCTTCTTCAGTTAAAATATCTGCTGTTTCGGCCATAAAATGAACACCACAAAAGACTATTGCTTCTGCCTTCTTATTCCGAGCGGCAAGCTGGGCAAGTTGAAGTGAATCTCCGGTATCATCTGCAAATTGAATGACTTCATCTTTTTGATAGTGATGGGCAGGTAAATACAAACGATCCCCCATCTCTGCTTTAATCGCTGTGATTTTTTCTACCATCTCTTGATCTGATAGTTCTTTGTATCGATCAGGAAGTCCGTTCGATCGCTTCAACGCATCTAAAATACTCATTTCTCTTCCCCTTTCATTCGTAAGCTAATATCAAGGCTTTTAACAGAGTGTGTTAAGCAGCCGAGTGAAATAAACTGAACACCTGAATCACGATAAGTTGCAAGGTTCTTAAGCGTGATGCCCCCAGAAGCTTCAGTTATAATGTGGTCAGGTACTAACTGCGCGTATGAAGAGACTTCTGTAGGAGAACAATTATCAAACATAATAATATCTGCTCCCGCATTCACCGCTTGACGAACTTCTATTTCAGATGACGTCTCAACTTCAATTTTGGTCATATGCCCTAAGCGACCTTTCACATGTGCTACAGCCTGTTCGATACTACCAAACTGGGCAATGTGATTATCTTTTAACATTACCCCGCTATCAAGTGTCATTCGATGATTAAATCCTCCTCCACTCCTTACTGCATACTTCTCATACATTCTTAACCCAGGCGTCGTTTTGCGTGTATCACAGATCCGAATCGATGAATCCCCCAAAATTTCCACAGCATGAGAAGTCATCGTTGCAATACCGCTCATTCGCTGTATCATATTTAAAACAACCCGTTCTCCCGTTAATATTGTGCGAACATTTCCTTTCACAGAAGCAATTACTTCACCAGTTTGAACGTGATCGCCATCTTCGACGTAAACCTCGACACAAATATCCCGATCAAGAAGTTCAAACCCGGTCTCGATTACCTGATGCCCACAAAAAACGCCAGCCTCTTTCATTACAAATAACGCCTCAGCTTGATCCTCTGAACGAAATAACAACTCACTTGATAAATCAACATTTCCAATGTCTTCAATAAAAAACTGTTCGAGATCTTTTTTGACTTTCAGCCCAATCATCGTAATATATCCCCCTGAGTATTCTTTTTTGCTTCCACTCTTGCTTCTGATCTGGATAATCTGCGCGATAATGCCCTCCTCTGCTTTCTTCACGAAGAAAAGCTGAAGTTGCCATTAACCACCCTACCTGAAACATATTGTATCGCTCGATTGACTCTATTTTTAAATCCTCAACTAGCCTCATTTCATCCAGCTGAAGCATTCTTAGCGAGTAAGCTAACCCATCACTTGTTCTCACCATTCCTACATGTTGCTCCATTATGTTTTTTAACTCATTTGTTGTTAACAAAGGTTCATGAAGTTGAAAATGTGAGCTCTCCAATTTACCTTCCGTAACGTTCCGTTTATTTTGAAGAATCCACTCCGACGCTTCACTAGCAAATACAATTCCCTCCAAAAGAGAATTGCTTGCAAGACGGTTAGCACCGTGCACACCTGTATGAGCGACCTCACCAAGAGCAAATAAACCTTCTATGGATGTTCTACCAACCTGGTCCGTCATTACTCCGCCCATAAGAAAATGGGCGCCTGGTTTCACGGGAATGAGTCCCTCAGCTAATCTTACGGCATGACTTTGACACTGCTTAGCGATTGTTGGAAATCGTTCTTCAAACTGTGAAACCTTTGATATGTCAAGGTATACAGTCGAAGCCTCTTGTTGAATCTCTCTCGCAACGACATCTCTTGGGGCGAGATCTAATTGGTCATGCTTACCTTCCATTAAACGCTTGCCTTCAACCGTTACTAAAATGCCGCCTTCTCCTCGGACAGCTTCTGAAATAAGGAACGATTGCTCGGTGTCTCCTGCATACATTGTAGGATGAAACTGCATAAATTCTAGGTCGGCTAGAACGGCTCCGGCACGATAAGCCATCGCAAGACCATCGCCCGTTATTGATAGTTCATTTGAAGTAACAGGGTAAAGTTGCCCCGCTCCTCCGGTAGCGAGAATAGTGTACGCTGCATTAATAAGCATTCTTTCACCTTCTTGATTGATCGCTTCAGCTCCAATACACTGCCCATCTTTCATTGTTAAGTCAACGATTTGATGATGCTCAATGATCGTACACTTTCTTTGAACACGCTTCATTAGCGTTAAAACAATTTCTCTCCCCGTCGCATCTCCCCCAGAATGATAAATACGTGAAACACTATGAGCTCCTTCTTTACACCTTTTATACTTTCCATCAGCTTCTTGATCAAAATGAACCCCTAAGTTTATGAGCTGATCGATTTGATCTGGTCCTTTTCTGACCAAAAGTTCCGTTAGTTCTTCATTATTATGAAAAACCCCAGCACGAATCGTATCAAAAAAATGATTTGTCCAGCTGTCTTCATCAGCTGTAGCTGCGGCAATTCCTCCTTGTGCAAGCATTGAATTGCTTTGTCCAAACTTAGACTTTGTGATAATAGTCACATTCTTTTGCGCCGAAAGAAGTTCGGCCACCATCAATCCACTCACGCCACTTCCAATTACTAATACATCTGTTTTTAGCTGATTCATGAAATCCCTTCTCTCGCTGAACAATATGGAGATTACACCAAAGTAAATTAACATGTGTCTTGACACCTATATTTACATATATTTAAATAAATAACAAGACAGAATATAAGCGAGGAGATTAAAATGATTTATTTAGACTACGCAGCTTCAACACCGATGTCAGAAGCTGCAATTGAGGCATATACTCATGCCGCACAGCATTTCTATGCAAATACACAAAGTTCTCATGATGCTGGCACCAACGCTTCTCATTTACTAGAAGCTGCGCGTAGTTCAATCGCCTCTCACATAAATGGCGAACCATCAGGAGTTTATTTTACATCTGGTGGAACAGAATCAAATATACTTGCTCTTAGAAGTTTAGTAAAAATGTATGCTAAAGGACATTTGATTACTTGTGCTGCAGAGCATTCTTCCGTTTTGCATACATTCTCTCAGCTAGAACAGGAAGGATATGAGGTAACATATCTTTCTTATGATCATAATGGGCATGTATTACTTAGTGAATTGTTAAAGACTATTCGTGAAGACACGATTTTAGTATCGGTCGCCTTTGGCAATAGTGAAATAGGATCCGTTCAGTCAATGAAAGAAATCGGAGAAGAACTTGCGAAGCGTCACATTCTTTTCCATACAGATGCGGTACAGGCTTTCGGCAAAATCGCGATTAATGTCAAGGAGATGCATATCTCTGCATTATCCGTTTCATCCCATAAGGTATATGGACCAAAAGGTGTCGGTGCATGCTATATTGCACCGTCTTTAGCATGGAGGCAGAATTTACCCGGAACCGTTCATGAAAAAGGATTTCGCCCTGGTACCGTAAATGTTCCAGGCATTATGTCCTTTGCTGCAGCAGCAGAAGAAACGATTCATGCGTTGAACTCGAACCAAACAAAATATACAAACTTACGTGCCTACCTCGTGAATAAACTTACTCATCCGAATATTGTCATCGAGGGAGAGCAAGGACTACCACATATTATCGGACTTCGAATCAAAGGGATGGAAGGACAATATGTCATGCTAGAGCTGAATCGCAAAGGAATTGCTATTTCAACTGGATCAGCCTGTTCAGTTGGCCAACAGCAGGCTTCAAAGACATTGCGAGCAATGGGAAGATCGGATGATGAAGCTAGAGAGTTAATTCGTATAAGCTTTGGAAAAAGAACTACACAGAAAGAAATAGAGAAAATAGCAGACGTATTTAATGAAATCCTTACACGCACTTCCGTAACAAAGATATAATAAGGGTACACATCGTGGTCTTCGAAAGGAGTTTTCAATAGTGGGACAAGAAGGAGAAAAAATACTGGGTGAGAACAGGAGGTTACTCATTCTTCAATGGCTGAAAGAGAGCGAAAAGCCTTTAACAGGAAGTGATTTATCAAAACGAACCAATGTCAGCAGACAAGTGATTGTCCAGGATATTTCTTTGTTAAAAGCAAGAAATGAACCGATTATCGCTACTTCCCAAGGATATGTCATGTTCTCTTCAGATCGGAAAGATACAAAGCAAGAACAAGTGATTGCATGCAAGCATTTACCAGAAGATACAAAGAATGAACTCTATACAATAGTTGATAACGGAGGGACTGTGAAAGACGTCACCGTTGAGCATCCTCTTTATGGACACTTAACAGCTTCACTTTACGTTGGAAATCGCTTTGAAGCAGATCAATTTCTTTCTAAGCTCTCTATGACAAATGCTTCTCTTTTGTCCGAGCTTACTTCTGGTGTTCATCTTCATACAATCGAAGCAAACTCTAAATCACAGCTTGAGGCTGTTATCAACGCATTAAAACACGAAGGGTTTCTTTTAGAACAGGACTAATTCTAAAAACTTTATTTTCCAATAAAAAAGAACGGCTCAGATGCCGTTCCTTTTTATTGCATTCCTATCGCTATTTATTCGTTACAACAAAGCAGGGGTACTCTCCTAATACAGAAATACCAATACCAAGCGCTTGAATTTCTTCCATTACACCTTTTAAGAGTACATCGCGGTTAGGACGTTCGACATCAATAATAAAGAAATAGTTACCAAGTCCTGTTTTCATTGGGCGAGACTCGATTTTCGTTAAATTGAGATTACGCCATGCAAATGCCGCAAGCACTTGATGGAGGGCTCCAGGATAATCTGAAGGAAGAATAATCTTGTAAGTGACGCGGTCTTCCCGAAATAGGTTAGTTCTCGGGAGTGGTTCAGCCGTTTGATGTAAAACAAGAAAGCGAGTATCATTATCTTCTGTATCATGTATGTCAGCCTGTGCAATGGTTAATCCGTATTTTTCTGCAGCAAGTTCATTACCAATTGCTGCCTCTTCGATCTTTCCGGTACTCTGCACATATTCCGCTGCAGCACTTGTAGACGCTGCATTACTAAGCTCAGCTTGAGCTAACTCCTTTTGGAGAAAAACATGGCATTGGGCTATCGCGTGCGGATGCGAAAGAACTCGAGTAATCTTTGTCCAATCGTTTTGATCAGGATGGATCAGTAAGTGCTGTCGAATTGGCAATACAAGCTCTCCTACGATTGGAAGTGAAACTTGCTGCGAAAGAAGATCAAGCGTCATATTAACGGAGCCTTCAATCGTATTCTCTAGAGGAACAACGCCATAGTCAACAGAACCATTTTCTACTGCTTCAAGGCATGCGCGAATCGTAGGAAAAGGTGTCCGATCCTCGTCTTGAAATAACGTTTTTGCTGCGATTTCTGTAAAAGTTCCTTCTGGTCCAAGAAAACCTATCTTCTTTTGATTATCCATTTTCTCCCCCTATGCTCCAGATCCAATAATTTCAGCATTGTTTACGGCTTCGATGTCTTTAATTTTCTCAAGTAAATTGCTTAAGCGTAAGTTTGTTTCACCAATTTCCATTGTTAAAATAACCGTAGCATAGCCCTGTAGGGGAATCGTCTGGTTAATCGTCAATAAATTGCAACCAAGTGAGGCTACTGTGCTAAGCACTCTAGAAAGCGCTCCTGAACGATCTTCCAAATGAACCGAGAGCGTTACGATCTGTTCAATGATCATCGTATGAAACGGTAAGATTGTGTCACGATATTTATAGAATGCACTCCGACTTACGCCAACTTCATCAATGGCTTCTCGAACTGATTCCACAGTGCCACTTTCAAGAAGAAGCTTGGCTTGCAGCGTTTTCAACATCGAATCAGATAGGACATCTTCCCGAACGAGATAAAAATTCTTATCGTCTTTGCTCATTCTTCCCCTCTCCTCTATCGCGGCCAGCTACGACCGATAATCGTATACCATTCACAGGTTTGCTATGTTCATGTAGCTCTATGTAAAAAAAGACCGCCCTTCCATGAGGACAGTCTTCTCCGTTTATCAGTCTACGAACTCAAATTCGAACTCCAGAATTCGAACCGCATCTCCATCCTCAGCTCCACGCTCTCTTAGCGCATCATCAATTCCCATGCTACGCATTTGTTGCGCGAACCTGCGAACATTGTCTTCTCGGTTAAAGTCTGTCATCTTGAATAGCTTTTCAATTCGTGGTCCGTTAACAACGAATGTTCCGTCGCTATCACGCGTTACAAAGAACTCAGGTGCACCTTTTTCGTGACGGTACATCACGCGAGTCTCTTCTTCCTTCTCTTCATCAAGAGGGAACTCAGGTGTTGTCTCAAGCTTGTCTGCAATTTCAAACAATACTTCCTGGACACCTTGTCGCGTTACAGCAGAAATCGGATAAATCGGGAAATCTTCCTCAAGCTTTTCCTTGAAAATTTCAAGATTTTCTTCAGAATCTGGAAGATCCATTTTATTAGCGACAATGATTTGCGGACGTTCCATTAGACGCATTTTATATTGCTTTAACTCATCATTGATCTTCAAGTAGTCTTCATAAGGGTCTCGCCCTTCCATACCAGACATATCAATGACGTGAACGATAACTCGTGTTCGTTCAATGTGTCGAAGGAACTGATGGCCAAGGCCAACGCCTTCATGAGCGCCCTCAATTAATCCAGGTAAATCAGCCATAACGAAACTGCGTCCATCTTTTGTATCAACAACACCTAGATTGGGTGCAATCGTTGTAAAATGGTATGCTGCAATCTTGGGCTTCGCTGCTGATACTACGGATAGAAGCGTTGACTTACCTACACTAGGAAACCCAACAAGTCCAACATCAGCTAGAACCTTAAGCTCTAAAGTAACATCTTTTTCTTCCCCAGGTTCACCATTCTCTGAAAGCTCTGGTGCCGGGTTAGAAGGTGATGCAAAACGTGAATTCCCACGTCCGCCTCGACCGCCACGCGCTACAGTTGCTCGTTGCCCATGCTCAGTTAGATCCGCAATAACTTCTCCCGTTTCCGCATTAGATACAATTGTACCAGGTGGGACCTTTACAACCATATCTTCTGAATTACGGCCATGCTGATTCTTCGAGCGACCATGCTCACCTGTTTTGGCTTTAAAATGACGATTGTAACGGAAATCCATAAGCGTACGAAGACCTTCTTCTACTTCGAAAATGACGCTTGCGCCTTTTCCTCCATCGCCTCCTGCTGGACCGCCATCCGGTACATATTTCTCTCGACGGAAGGCAACCATACCATTTCCGCCATCGCCTGCTTTAACAAATACTTTGACCTGATCTACAAACATACTTTCACCTCATTTAATCAAAAACGTGCTAACTAGCTCCTGACCCGTTTGCTCTAATTCAATCAATTTAGCGCTTTTCACCTCAGGATTTTCGAACGCCAGCTTGAGCTTGTTTTGATCGGAAACTTCACCTTGAAAATCAAAAACAAGATGAATTTCTTCGTGGTACAACTGAAGCGTTAATAACAAGTGATGATCTGATGGAACTTTCACATGAGAATCAAGCACTGTTGTACATCGAGAGATTAACTCGATAAGATCCGCTTCATAAACGCAAATATCATACTCGTCTCCGATCACTTCAAAATCCAACTGAAATAAATGGTTACACCAGTTAAACGTTAATATATATTCTGCAAGTTTCGGAGCATTTAAATTCGATAATTTTGCTTCCTGTCTCGACTGGATAATAATTTCTTCGATAATTTCCTTTGCCCTGTCTACATGATCCAGCGCAAGGTTTCCCTTGATCAGCTGCAAACGATTTAACCAATCATGACGAGAATGGCGCAGAACGTCAAAGGTATTCCAATTTTTAGACATAATTGCACTCCCAATGCTCTAACCATTTCCTTCATTATAACAATAGATCTTTTCTGTATGTTACTTTGGATTAAAAGAAAACAATCTTACGCGAATTCATTGTGCATCGTCACTTATCCATCTCATTTTCTCCATTATATCAAAAAACTCTAACCGTTCGGTTAGAGTTTTTCTTAAGTTGCTTACGCTTCCTTAGCAACTGGATATACACTTACTTGTTTACGGTCACGTCCAAGACGCTCGAATTTCACGACGCCGTCGATTTTCGCATATAGAGTGTCGTCTCCACCGCGGCCAACGTTTGTACCAGGGTAGATCTTAGTTCCGCGTTGACGGAAAAGAATCGAACCGCCGGATACGAACTCGCCGTCTGCGCTCTTCGCGCCAAGACGCTTGGAGATTGAATCACGGCCGTTTTTTGTACTACCTACACCCTTTTTCGATGCGAAAAACTGTAGATTCATTTTCAACATATTGTCCCACCTCCTATGTGTGAGTAATTTGGATGTGCTTGCCATATTCCTCGGCAATAGCAGAAATGGATACTTCCATTCCTTGAAGGAGAAGTTGAACATTCTCATCTATACGTTGTTCCAGATGATCCGGAACAGTACAGCTGAGGTAGCCGCCTTCATCCTCCATATCAACTATGAGAGTTACATCGCAAAGGGATTCAATCGCATTCACCGTCCCAATCGACACAGCAGAAACACCTGCACAAACTAAATCATAGCCATAAGGGCCAGAATCAGCGTGTCCAGAAAGGGAAAATGAAAGGATGCGATTGTTAGAATCTCGCTTCACCTTGAAACGTATCATCTTAGATATCCTTAAGCGTTAATTTTGTCGATAACTACTTTAGTGTAAGGTTGACGGTGTCCTTGCTTACGACGGTAGTTTTTCTTTGGCTTATATTTATAAACCGTGATTTTCTTACCTTTACCGTGCTTATCAACTTTACCAGTTACAGTAGCGCCATCTAGCATAGGAGAACCAACTTTAATGTCATCTCCACCTACCATTAGCACACGGTCAAAAGTAACCGTTTCACCAGCTTCAGTGTTTAGAAGCTCGATGTAGATTTCTTGACCTTCAGTAACCTTGATTTGTTTACCACCAGTTTCAATAATTGCGTACATACGTGCACCTCCTCTAATACTAAGACTCGCCATTGCAGGTGCTAGAAACTAGCTTAAAAACCTGTTCTTGAGCGGTTGTAGCTCTTTGGGTGCTTCCAAACGAACTAACCACTAAATCATACCACAGCTAAAATTGCCATGTCAATGCGATTAACGTGACTTATTTTACACAAACCGACTTAACGGAAGTCCGGACTTTTTACGTTGCATCTCAAATAGTCCTAGCTTTGTAAATCCTCCAACTTTTAAGCGTTTATCTGTTTCTTCTTTGCTTTTCATTAACGCATGAAGGTTCTGTTGCTCTTCTTTCTCGACTCGTAAAAAATCGACGACAATCAATCCACTAATGTTGCGAAGTCGAAGCTGTTTCGCAATTTCGTCCACCGCTAATCGATTCACTTCGAAATGAGTTTCATTTTTCGTCCCAAGCTTTACTCCTCCAGTATCGACGTCAATAGCTGTCAATGCATGCGTTTCTTCAATATGAAGATTCGCTTTCCCCATTTTAATGGTTTTCTTCATATTCAGAATGGTATCTTCAAGCTTATCAAGCTTTTTTTTCTTCTCATTCAATTCCATCAGGGTCGCATTCTTTGATAAAAGCGGAAAAAACGAGCTAACCGCTTCGGAGGAATTTGCCGCTAAACTACTCACCCGATGAAGGGGGTATAGTTTGCTCACTTCCTCCCCAAGGCCACTGTTTTTTTTCACCATACTAGGCGCTCGTTGTGAAGAGGATTGTTCGAGAATACGCAGCCATTCTTTACGATGAGACTGTAATTCCGCTAAAAGAGCTTCTTCCTTTATGTATCCTGCACTAGTTCTAAAGATAACACCTTCTTGCTCTATACAATATTTATCTGCAAATTGGAGTAGTTCTTCACGATTTGTAGTTAACTGCTTCGATACAGCTGAGTATCCTGCATAAGGCATGTAGACTAAGTGACCCAACGTCAGCTTAATTAGCTCTGTAACAATTGGGCCCTTCCGATCAACGCCTGGATGCTTTACTTGAACAAGAATAGCCTGTCCTTCTTGAACGCATTCAGAAACAGCCGGTAATGGTTCTCCAGCTGTCTTTTTCCCTTGCGCTAAAACAAATTCTTCTCCATTTAATAACCCGGGTTTTCCACTGCCTAAAGAGATAAAGGCGGCGTTTTTGCCATCTAATACGGAAGACACTTTTCCGAGAATAATATCTCCTTGAGAAGGCTTCCTATTCGTCAACGTTTCCGCCCATATATCTGTAAGTTCATTATTTATTTCAATAGCTGCTGCCCGCAATTGATTTCTCTCAAGAACAATTAATCGCATAGCCGTTCTCCTTTAGTAGCTTTTCTTTAGTTTACCTAAATAGCGTTCCCACTGCACAGGCAATTTGATTTTTTTTGAAATAAGCCTCCAGTAAGAAATGTTCATCTGTTTCAATATTCAAATCTTGTATGAGGATATGGTAATGCTTCCCTCGTGAAAAGGTTGCTAGCAAGTCATTTAAGCGCATATCTGGAGCAATTGTAACAACCTGTTTTTTCCCATTAAACGATTTAGAATAGCGTTCAAGTAAAAATCTAAAATAAATATAAGGATGATGTTTCCATTCTTTAAATTGTGATACAGACAGAAACACAATCACCATCCACAAATTAAGATGAAAAGGAAATAATATCGCTGTTAAAATAATAAGAAGTGAAAAGCAAAACAACGAAGAATATAGCATCATTTTGTGAGCCGATTTAAAGGGAAGACGCAAAGAATAAAGAAGAAAGAGGAGCTTCCCGCCATCGAGTGGCCAAATCGGCAGCAAATTAAACAAAAGAATCATGATATTATGAAGCATAAAGAGAGCGAACATGTCATTCCATATTCCCATATAATGGAGCGTCGCGCCAACCCCCATCATCCAAACATGCTGTAACGGCCCTGCGAGAATGACAATAAGCTCTTCTTTCAAGGGACGATTCCCATGTTCATCAACTACGGCTACGCCCCCAAATGGTAATAAAACGATCTCATTGATACGCCATCCTAAAATACGGGCTGCCCCCGCATGCCCTAACTCGTGAATGAGGACAACTAAGAAGAGCAGCAGCATCTCTCTAAACCTACCTGTTAAGATGGAAAGACCAATCGTCATCCAAAATAGTGGATGGATCGTTATCATTTTCACCATTATTTGATTGGCACAACTTGAAGCGGATCAATAAATGCTTCGTTCTTCTTAATGGCAAAATAGAACGTTCCTGTCTTCCCATCATCAGAATTCGACACGCTTCCAAGTTGATCCTTTGTTTGAACAAAATCATAGATCGATACATCCACCGAATCTAGCATCCCATACCATGATTCACTACCATCCGTATGCTGAATCACTACTGTTTGGCCAATTCCTTCTTTCTCACCTGCATATGTCACTACTCCTGCATCGATTGCTTCAACATCGGAGCTTAAAACCGTTTCAACCATGATTCCTTTGCCCGTCGATTCAAAGCTTTCAAGTACTTTTCCGCTCGCAGGAAGGGCATAGCTTGGTGCTTCCCCTACTGAATCAGTTTCAGGCGCTGTCGGGAACAATGCCACAGGATTCCCAAACTTTCCTTCATACCAACTTTTCACAGTGGCAAACTGAAATTCTTCTACCATCATGTCTGACACATACTCCTGAACAGGCGCAACCTTATCGCTCTCTGCTTTAAATAGTATTCCTGCAGCAAGAAACAAGCATGCCGCAACCATCGAGCGCATTAAAAAACTTTGCCTGTTAAAGAGAGGATGGATTTTGACCTCCGTGTTTTGAAAAGAAGATGAAGGGATAGCATCATGACGTCTTTCCATTTGGGGAACTGCTCGCCGCTGTCTTTTTCTTGAATGAAGTCGTTTCCTTACATCATCTAGGTCTCTCCGCATTCTTCACCCAACCTTCCTATAAGTAGTACTCAGTTTATGACTTGTCCTGTGGGGATATGTCATTGAGAATACTTTCTTTCACAAGGAATTGAATGAAATGAAGATCACACAACCGATCAAAAGCCGTCTTACTTTGATAAGGAAGAAGGAATAGCAAGAAACAAAAAAATCCCGGCCGCAGCCGAGATTTAGGAACGCATTCCAAAGAATTTCTTCACTTTACTAAACATCCCTCGTTCTTCCTGGAGAGAAAGAAGCGGAACAGATTCACCTAAAATTCGTCTCGCGATATTGCGATAGGCAATGGATGCTTTTGAACTAGGGTCGAGCGCAATGGGCTCTCCTTTGTTAGATGCTGTAATAACTGTATCGTCATCGCCAACAATGCCAAGTAGATCGATAGCAAGAATAGAAACGATTTCATCTACATCTAGCATTTCTCCACTTTCCATCATATGGTTTCGGATACGATTAACAACAAGTTTTGGTGCTTCAATACCTTCTTCTTTTTCAAGAAGGCCTATAATACGATCAGCATCTCGAACAGCCGACGTTTCGGGAGTTGTGACTACAACCGATTTATCCGCGCCTGCAATCGCATTCTTAAAGCCCTGCTCAATGCCAGCAGGACAGTCAATGAGAACATAGTCATAATCCTGCTTTAACTCACCAATAATCTTCTTCATTTGCTCTGGCTGCACAGCAGATTTATCTTTCGTTTGAGCTGCAGGTAGCATATAAAGCGCTTCAAAACGCTTATCTTTTATTAACGCTTGATGTAGTCGACATCGCTCTTCAGCAACATCGACAAGATCGTAAATAATACGATTTTCAAGTCCCATGACTACATCAAGATTTCGAAGACCTATATCTGTATCTACCAGACATACTTTTTTCCCCGATAGTGCAAGAGCTGTCCCAATGTTTGCTGTCGTTGTGGTCTTACCCACACCACCTTTTCCGGAAGTAATGACGATAGCGTCTCCCACACAACATTCCCCTTTCTGTCTACAACCTAGTCAAATTCGGTCGAACTTTAGTCAGTATTTGAACGCGATCAACGCTAATTTCAGATTGCCCGTCCTTAACAAAAGCACATTCTGCTTCATGAATACTTACTCCTGCTTGATCAGGTGGCCTGCTTATTAGTTCAGCGATTTTCAACTGAGATGGCTTCATAACAGATGCCGTAATCACGGCATTTATATCGCCATAAGCCCCTGCATGTGCGATGCCTCTAAGCGAACCCATTACGAATATATTCCCTGCAGCTATTACGGTGCCACCAGGATTAACGTCGCCAATCAAAAGAAGGTCTCCTTCTACTTCAAGTACCTGTCCGGAACGAACGGTTCTCGAAACAGATGTTACAGTTGTTCTTTTTCGCTCTGCTTCCGCTTCACTCCGAGAGATGACATTTGAATCAATCCGATCAACTTCAAGGTTTTGCTTAGATTGAATCATGGCACGAAGCTCTTCTTCTTGTTTGTCTGTTAAATATCGATTACCCAATTTAAGGGTAACAGTAATCGTATGACCTTCCGTCTGCTGTATATGACGAGCGGAAAGTTTTTCATCAAGTTCATTTATAACATCACGAAAAGCGCAAGAATCATCTAGAATCAGATTCAAGCCATCTTTCGTTCCTTTAATCGTGACAAAATGCTGTGTTTGCTTTTGTACCATAGACAATTTCATTCACCTCAACATAGAATAATTCAACGTTGCTAAAGGAAACTCCTTCTTTTGGCCTGATTTTCTTGTCTACGGTTTTCCGATAAATCATCCAGCAACCGTTTAACAGGATAGTAAACAATAAGCAAAAAGATTCCATTTAAAAGTAATGAAGGAAGATAGCGTTTGTAGAAAAAGGAAGAGAAAGAAAGATCCGTTACATTAATAAGTGAAAATAGTTCATACACATAGAATTCCACCAATGATACGCCCAGTAAACCGAGGATAAGCGTTGTAAACCAATTCAGGTGAAATACTTTCGATAAATAACCGATTATGTAGGCTGCAACAGACATTCCAAACATATAGACACCAACAAGATCCGTGTAGATCAAATCGTGCAATAGACCAAATACGACACCGTACACTACACCATAAGCAGGGGAGAGAATCATTCCAATCATAATCACAATCACCGTAACAAAACGTGGGATTAATTGAAATTCAAATCCAAATTGCTCAGGGGCAAACACCTGAAAAACGGTACCTTCAAGAAGAAAAAGAACAAATAGCGTTCCAATTAGAAGAAAACGCCTCATTCCTCTTCACCTTCTCCGTCATCAGGCGTAACATCCTGCGCTCCACGATCGATTACCATAACATTGTTAATATCATATAAATCGGCCGCTGGTTTCACATAAGCCGTCTGAGTCGTTCCAACGTTGTCTGTTTCAACATCTACAATTTCCCCGATGACAATACCTCGTGGAAAAATGCCTCCATTACCTGCCGTAATAACAGTTTGACCTTTTTCAACCTTTGTATCTACTGGAATTTTCGAGAACATAAGCACTTCTTTTTCAGTATCATAACCTTCTATTGTACCGAAAACGTTCTTATCTTCTTGAGTCATAGCAGCGATTCGATTCGTCCGGTCTACATCACTCACTAGCTGGACAGTCGATGAAAAAGGCTGAACGTTTTTCACTTTACCGATTAATCCATCCGGTGTGGCAACAGCCATATCCGCTTCTACCCCGTCCTGTTTACCTTTATCAATCGTTAATAAATCATTCCACCGATCTGGAGATCTTGCAATCATATTTGCGTGAAATGTTTGATAGCTAGCTAACCCAGTTGATGAATCGATGTTTAATTCGCTTTTTAAGTCTTCATTTTCCTTCTTCACTGTTTTGAGCTCTTCTGAGACAGCAACAAATTCATTAAGTCTCGATTTCAATAGCTCATTTTCTTCGTACATGTCCTTCATATCACCAATACTCTCAAATAAACCCGCTACTGAATTAGCGGGTTTATAGAAGATTGATTGAAGCCAGCCAACGGAATCTTTGAAAAATTGCTCCGGCATCGTGAGAGCATCACGTTCTTTCATAGACGTCCCAATTAACGCTACAAGAATAATGATACTGACAAGTAATACAATGAGTCGTTTATTCGAAAAAAATTGTGGCATGCCTTACACCTTCCAACTACTTCTGTTTTGAGCGGGAAGTAATACCAGCTCTAGATTTGAACAGATGAATATTTTCTAGCGCACGCCCAGTACCAATCGCTACGCACTCAAGCGGATTCTCAGCTACAATAACAGGCATTTTTGTTTCATCGCTAATCACCTGATCCAAGTTACGAAGCAATGCACCACCGCCTGTAAGAACAATTCCACGATCCATAATATCTGCTGCAAGTTCTGGCGGTGTTTTCTCAAGTGTTACTTTAACAGCTTCCATAATGCTATTAACCGTATCACGAAGAGCGCCCGACACTTCATCAGCGGATACGCTGATCGTCTTTGGAAGACCCGTTACAAGGTCACGTCCACGAATATCCATCGCTTCAATACCTTCTGTCGTTCCAGCAGATCCGATTTCAAGCTTAAGCTGTTCAGCTGTACGCTCACCAATCATTAAATTGTATGTTTTCTTCACATATTGAATGATAGACTCGTCCATCTCATCACCAGCAATGCGAATCGATTCACTTGTAACGATTCCACCTAATGAGATGATCGCAACTTCTGTTGTTCCTCCACCAATATCGACAACCATACTACCAGTTGGTTCCCAAACTGGTAGATCAGCTCCGATTGCGGCTGCAAACGGCTCTTCAATTGTATAAGGTTCACGTGCTCCAGCTTGACGAGTTGCATCTTCTACTGCTCTTTTTTCGACAGCCGTGATCCCTGAAGGTACACAAACCATCACGTTTGGCTTACGTGCGAACACAGAACGGTTTTTCTGTGCCTGTTGAATAAAATATTTTAGCATTGTAGCCGTTGTTTCAAAATCAGCAATAACGCCATCTTTCATTGGACGAAGTGCAACGATATTACCCGGTGTACGTCCAATCATGTTCTTTGCGTCGTTTCCGACTGCTTCAATAGAACCTGTATCTGTACGAAGTGCCACAACTGATGGCTCTCGAACAACAACGCCTTTTCCTTTTACATATGCCAGCGTATTAGCTGTACCTAAATCTATTCCCATATCTCTTGAAAATCCACCAAACATTTATGTTAAATCTCCCTTCAATTCAAGCAAAACTCATAAATATGATTATACTGCATCAGTATTGAAAACGGTAGTGGGAATACGTGCTATCCCACGTCCGATTTATACATACCCTTTTTCTTTTAAACTAATAAACTTCTGATCTCCGATAATAATATGATCTAGCATATCAATACCAAGCATTTTACCACATTCTGCAAGACGTTTTGTCACTTCAATATCTTCTCTGCTCGGTGTTGGATCACCGCTCGGATGATTATGAAAACAAATTAATGAAGCTGCCGACCGCCTAAATGCTTCACGAAAGACCTCACGCGGATGAACAATCGATGCGTTTAGACTTCCAACAAAGACAGTTTGACGATGCAGTACCTGATTCTTCGTATTTAAGTATAAGCAAACAAAATGTTCTTGTGATAGGAAGCGCATGTCTTCCATCACATAATTCGCACCATCTTCAGGAGAACGAATCGTATAGCGCTCTTCTAATTGAAGGCGGCTAACTCTTCTACCGAGCTCCATCGCTGCGATTAGCTGAACCGCTTTAGCAGTTCCAACGCCGTTTAGAGACGTTAACTCTTCAATACTTGCATCTTTCAGAAGTCGAAGTCCTTCAAAGTTCTGGATAATGCGATAAGAAAGCTGAAGTACTGACTCCTGCTTTGTTCCTGTCCTGAGGATAATAGCTAATAATTCTTGATTGGATAAGGTCTCAGGACCATCCTTCATCAGACGCTCTCTCGGGCGCTCTTCTTCAGGATAATCTCGAATCATTAAAGGTGTTTTCAACAACACGCTTCCTCCCTGGATTCATCTTCATGACTGACTACCGCTGAATCTCCGGAACAATTCCAAACGCACGAAGCTCTCGTAGCGTTTTCGAAATAGGAAGCCCTACCACACTATAATAATCACCATGAATTCGCTTCACAAAGGCGGCACCGAAACCCTGTATGCCATAACCTCCCGCTTTATCAAAAGGCTCTCCTGTATCCAGATAATTCTCAATCTCCTGATCTGTTAACTCCCAGAATTCTACTTCAGTTGCTTCAAAGAATTGAGAACTTCGTTCACTGGATAGAATGGCCACACCTGAATAAACGACGTGAGATCGTCCTGATAAGGCTTTAAGCATCTGCCTCGCATGCTCGCGGCTATCAGGTTTTCCAAGGACCTCATGGTCGAGTGTAACAACCGTATCTGCACCTAGCACGACAGCATCTGAAGTATTTGTATACACTTCATTTGCTTTCCCTAAGGCAAGCTGTTTCACAAGTTCTGAAGGTGGGACAGATTGAGAGAGATGCTCTTCAAAGCGGCTAACGATAATCTCAAATTGGAGATTCATTTGATCTAGAAGTTCTTTTCTTCGTGGAGACCCTGAGGCTAAGACGAGGCGCTTCATTTTACCACCCTTTTTGTAAATGATTCATAAGTGGGAAAAGGGCTTGATAACAGCTTATCAAATCCCTTTTCTTTCCACAATTTAATTTTCTAACGTTCCTCTACATTTTTCGTTTTCTTTCGTTTCTGTATGTGCATACAGTTTAAATTTGTTTAATCTTATTTTAATTCGTTAAGAAAAAGTCGTTAGGGAGGGTCGCTCCCAATACTCATATCGTACCGTTAATTGAGAATCTCCGCAAATAACTGATTATTTCAACCTTTCCACTACATTTTGAAATGCTACCATCCCGTCTAATAAATGCTGCTGAGCAACCCATAAAGACGGTACTGTTTCGTCAGAAGCGTACATTTCAAGTTCCTCCAAAGCACTGTTCAGACTTTGTTCAAGCTCTTTCCCGCCGATTTTATCCCACTCTTTTCTCCCCGAGCCACTCTCATTCCAGGCTTCAACTTCTTTTTTTATGTCACTCATTTCAGCTTCTTTCAGCTTTCCATCAGATAATGCGACAAGATCTAGCGTCGTTAATTTTTCGAGCAACGCTTTGCCTTCCTTCATCTGACCCGCCATTTCGTCACTCACAGATGCTTTCTGACCATCAATCGACCACACCTTCTTATAGACATCCTGTCCTTTTCCTTCATAATAAGCTCCAAGTGCATCCTGTCCTTCAGCAGAAGGAGATACACCTATAAACAAATAGTATTTCTCTCCTTTAAAAATAGCTGCCGGAAATCCATTCTCTTTTAACTTGTCTTGAAACTCCTTCGCAGACTCCTCTGTTTCATAAGCTCCAGATTGAACTACGTGAAAATCTAATGATAAGTCCAAATCCGTGGTCGTTGTAGCTGCTTCTTCATATCCATCATCTATCGTCGCCACGCTATCCCCACTGAATACCATTAATAAACCAAATCCAAATAAAATCCCAAGAATAATAGCAAAAGCAGCGGAAGCCACCACTTTCTTTTGTAGTGTAATAATAGGTTTCTTATTAACTAAGTGTTTTTTCTTTTTGCGTCCAACTGGGAGCCTTGGACTTTTCTTTTCATAAAAAGCTCCAGCTTTTTTTTGAATGTGCCTCTTTTTAAGTTCTACTATTTTCCTCGAATCACGCCGTTCGGGTAAAATCCACTCAAATTCCTTCTCCTCAGCTGCTGCGCTTTCTTCTTTATGTGTTTCGGGAGGCTCGCTTTTCTCCTCATCATTTAATCGGATTGAAATCGTCCGTCTCTCCTTATCCATAATCATCCTCCTCGGTACCGGCTTGTACTACAGTCTATGAATTCTGACGAAATACTAGAACTGAAAATACTAGAGTAGATCAGGATAATTCAGACGATAAAAAGAAGCCTCCGTTAACCGACAAAGGCTTCCTCCACTTGCTATATCACTTGTGATTATAAAAACATCATTACTCCGAAGCTTCTTCTTTATCAACCTTTTCATACAATGGATTGTCTTTATCTGCAGGTTCTGGATAATCAATCGATGGCGTTTGCTCTGCTAGATCCGTTAAGGTGGGATGTGAAAAGTAGCTACATTCGCCGTATATGTTAACTCATTTTTCTCAGCTTCATCTAGCAACACAGCATCCGTTTCACTAATCTACTCATAATCAAAACGAAATTCAGAAAAAGAAACGTGATGCTCGCCCCAAATTCAAGGTACAAGTAGCCTTTAATGTCATCGTTAGAAATGGCTCGCGGGATCTTCTCATAACGGAAAACAAGATAGGCATTAGGCACAAGAAAAACGACCCGCTTCCCTTTAATTCCCCACTCTTCTAAAATCACGAAGAGCGTATCACACTCCATAATTTTCCGTCCTTAACAAACCCTTCAGGTATAAATCGTTCCTGATAAGAACGAATCCCCATCGTAGAAGGCGCGAGCTCTACCACCCGAATCACATGATCATGCAGAATCAAACTAATCTGCTTTTTTTGGCTTGAAATTAAAAAGTCCTATCGTTTATTCCCTCCATCATGAAAGAAAACTAAAATACCAGCGCAAAATTTGTTCGCCATAAAAATACGTTAAGATCGCGCCTAGCGCTATCGATGGCCCAAACGGAATGTGCTGCTTTCGCTTTACTCTTCCAGTCGATAGCGCTGTTACGCCAATGATCGTGCCACATAAAGTAGAAAAGAAAAACACAAGAAGTAATTCCTGATAACCAAATACGAAGCCTAGTACCGCAAATAATTTAATGTCACCGCCCCCCATTCCCCCTTTACTAATAACAGCAATGAGAAGGAGTAATAAAAATCCTCCAGCCGCTCCAATAAAAGGGCTATACCACGGATCCATTGGAACAAGGATTCGACCAACAATAAAGTAAGCAGCAAAAAAGAGAAGAATACGATCTGGAATAAGCATATAGGTGATATCTGAAACAAAAATAATCACAAGAAGCGAAATCAATCCATAAGAAATGATCAATTCTTTTGACCATCCCACTAAAAACGGTGCAATCGTAAAAAGAAGTGCCGTAGCGAATTCAACACTGGCGTAAATAGGTGAAATGCGTGACGCACAGCCTTTGCATTTCCCGCGCTGGAATAAATATGAGAAAACCGGCACAAGCTCAAGCAGTGAAAGCTCTCGTTCACATGTTGGACAGGATGAGCGAGGGGCCACAATCGATCGTTTGACAGGCACCCGCAGACCTACGACATTATAAAAAGACCCAAGCGCAAGCCCAACTAGAAATAAATAACTATGTAAAATGCCCCCCATATGTTCCCCCCCCCCTCTTCGAAAGAGTTTAGTAGGTTAAGAAAAACGGTATGTATATAAAGTGATTTCAGGATTAATAGTTGTTTTAATGCTATTAAAGTGAAACGAAAATCACCTTACCCATATATCAACAAATATTAGAAATGCGGTTATGGCTATTTCCAACAAAGAAATTTTCAAGAAAATGTACCCCCACCGACTACAAATCACTTACCAACCAACGATACTCAGAACATCTTCCTACTTCAAGACCGTACAACCCTGTGTTTTAAGTAAATTGTTGAACCCGTTCCAATTGAACGTTCCAAAAGGAATTCTTATAAAATCCCCGTTCTTCACAATTCGTGAAGAACGGGGATTTTCTTATTTATCCAACATAGCTCGCAACGCGGTTTCGCCCCTGCTGCTTTGCTCCAGTGTACATCGCTCGATCCGCGTTTCGTATCAACGTTTGCGCATCCTCTCCCTGATCAGGAGCCGTGGCCACACCAATACTAGCCGTTACGTAAATAACCTGGCGATTGCCGTTATCGAGATCATTATAAATTTCAAATGGACGATCCGCGATGGAACATCGTAAATCTTCTGCTACTTGAACACTCTTCTTATGAGAATGATTTTCTAGCAAAACGACAAACTCTTCTCCACCAAATCTTGCAACGGTGCCTCTGCCTCCAATTTCTTCTTCAAGTCGATTTGCTACCCCACAAAGCACTTCATTTCCACTAGGATGACCAAACGTGTCATTCACTTTCTTGAAATGATCCAGGTCGAGCAGAATGATAGAGAACGGATCAGGCGTTTTGTCAAAACGCTTGTATTTCTCATCCAATAACTCCCCAAAAAACCTGAAGTTGTATAAATTCGTTAATGGACATCGTTCACTTCGCCTTTTCGTCTCTTCATAATGCCTAGCATTATCAACAGCAACGGCTAAATAGTTAGCTAGTATTTGCAGGACAAGAATGTGATGTTTCTCATAAGAACGGACGCGGTCTGAAGCAAGAGTAATGATGCCTACAACATTTTTATTCCGCTTCATTGGGACGGAAATTACTGAGTTGGCAGCATCAGAAAGCACACCTTCCGTAAGATTCTTCCACTGAGACCTCTTCGTATACAAGCGGCTTCGTCCGCTTCGCCACACCCTTGAACTGATACCTTCCTGGTATAGGTTACTTTCTTCTTTTGAAACGATGCCACGCTCATTCTCATATCGTTTAATAACCGTTAGTCGCTTCACATGTTCGGCATCCATAATATAAGCATAATCCACAAGAAACATATCTTTCACTTCATTTAAGAAGACATTTAATATTTCATCAGTATCGAGAGATTGTGTGATTTGCTGTCCTATTTCACTTGTCTGCTGAAGAAGATTATTTACTTTTTGGCTGGAATAATAGAGCCTGAGCATAAGAGAAGCCAGTATAAATGGTACGCCTACAAAGAAAATAGCGACTGTACCTAGATATGTATGTAGCATATATAGTAAGAAGCCAACAGGAAGAGTCACCCCAGTTGATATCGCTTCCCAGAGCATATCTTTACCAAAAAATTTAGTATCAGCTTCTTTGTAAATATAAATTTTTAAAAAATGTAGGAGAATTTGATTTACAACTATAAGCGATAAGATGTATGCAATTGAAGGAACGAGCTGCGTAATCGCATCACCAGAGAATTCACCTACTGAACCACCGAGTAAATAGAAAAGTCCTCCGGAAACGAGTGAAACAAGCATAAACATCAGCATGTTAACAGGATAACGATGACTATCTTTTTTTGTGACACGTAAGTTTAAAAGAAAAACGAGTATCGCTAACTGAGTTAAGATCATTTCGACAAATAGACCATACCTTAAGAACACAGCAAGCGAGATCCCCTGGATAAAAAAAAGGTCAGTCCCCTTTACATTAATTGGCATCATAGCAACAACAGCAAGAAGCACAAACAATGCAAGAACATCTGCCCAATTTCCTGATAATACAGGAGGAAAGAAATAGAACGTTGCAAAAATGAGTAGTGGCCAGAACAAAAGCCATACCAACCAAACTTTACGTTTCATTAATGCAGTCAATTGTTTCCCCCTCCATCTTCCAAACTCAGGAAGAATATTTTTCCATATTAATGTGGTTAAGTTCTATTTTAGCAAAAAATGGCGAAAAAGTCCTAGCTTTTTCTATAAAATTCTAATTTTTTAGAAAACGGCGAACTTCAGAGACAAAGTAAAGAGAGCCCGTTATCAGAAGCAGGTCATTTTCAATCATCTCATCCATCATCACCTGGATGGCTTTCCGCCAGTTTTCCTCATATCTCTTATTAGCAAAAGTCGCTTTATTCGACAACTCCTCACCTGATATAGCTCTTGGAAATTCAAAGGTAGTAAACGAAATAGTCTCAATTAGAAGATAAAGTGGTTTTAGCATCGATTCAATATCTTTATCACCAAGAGCACTAAAGATAACATGTATGCGTGTCTCAGGGTAATGCTGCTTAAGCGTGTTAGCAAGACTTTCGACACCTTCCGGATTGTGCGCACCGTCCACAACAATAGTCGGATTTGAACGAAGCTGTTCAAATCGACCTGGCCACGTTG
The DNA here is from genome assembly GCF_056173695.1 of Anaerobacillus sp. 63XJN7_5_ISO-PGPR-S23-430. Classification (NCBI taxonomy): domain Bacteria; kingdom Bacillati; phylum Bacillota; class Bacilli; order Caryophanales; family Bacillaceae; genus Anaerobacillus; species Anaerobacillus sp. 63XJN7_5_ISO-PGPR-S23-430. The sequence goes on from NZ_CM149686.1 coordinate 2,914,422, forward strand.
CTCTCTCCAGTCCGCGCTGAATCATATCCTGTTCAATATGTAGACCATAGAAAACACGTAAATATTCAAGTGTCATAAGCGCTGCGCCTGCATTTTTTACCTGGTGCTCACCCTTCATCTGAATGTGTAGATTTTCTAGTTTACGGTAAGGTGATTGAAAAGAAAAACGCTCCCCTTCCTTATCACTCATTTGCTCCTTAATAGAAAACTCTTCATTCAATCGATAAATTTTCGTCTTTTTCAATTTGGTCGTTTCATGTAAAAGAGTGAGTACCTCTTCTTTTTCAGCAGTTGTCACAAGAGGAACCCCTGACTTAATGATCCCCGCTTTTTCATAAGCAATTTGCTTAATATCACTCCCAAGGATGTGCGTATGATCGTATCCGACATTTGTAATCACACTTACAAGCGGGTTAATAATATTGGTTGAATCAAATCGTCCGCCAAGACCAACTTCCATCAAAACAAGGTCTGGATAGGCAATTGTCCCAAAATATAAGAGAGCGATAACCGTAATCACTTCAAATTCAGTTGGTGACCCAAGCGGAGAGACAGCAGCCATCTCAACAAGAGGCTGAACACGATTGCATAGAGCAACTAAGTCTTCTTCATTAATCGGTTGTCCATTAATAGCGATTCGTTCGCTAAACGATTCAATATAAGGAGAAGTAAAGCTTCCTACTTCATATCCTGACTCTTCGAGCACCGTCCGCAAGTACGTAACGGTTGATCCTTTTCCGTTCGTTCCGCCAACGTGTACCGTTTTTAACCGTCTTTCTGGATGATCGAGCTGATCCAGCATCCATTCCATACGCTCTAAACCTGGTTTTATGCCATGATTTAATAAACTATGAATCCAACTCACCGCTTCGTCATATGAGTGAAACATGCGTCCCGCTCCTTCCTTAAAAGAAGACGAATCTCTAAAAGAGATTCGTCATTTTCTTATTTTTTTAGTTCGTTTATACGAGCTTCTACGTTGCTTCGTCTCTCAAGATAATCCTTTTCTTTCGCTCGTTCTTCTTCGACGACTTTCTCAGGAGCTTTGCTAATAAAGCGTTCATTAGCGAGCTTCTTCTGAACACGATCAACTTCAGAATCTAGCTTCTTCATTTCTCCTTTTAGACGCTCGATTTCTTCATCAATATTGATTAACCCTTCAAGCGGCAAGAATAATTCAGCTCCAGATACAACAGCCGTCATCGATTTTTCCGGTGCCTGAAGTTCCGCTGAAATAGTCAAGGTTTCTGGGTTACAGAAGCGTTCGATGTATTGACTATTTTGCTCAAGCTGTTTCTGAGTATCAGCTGATTTCGGCTTAATACGAAGTTCAATCGGCTTGCTTGGTGCCACATTCATTTCAGCTCGAATGTTACGTACTGAACGAATAACTTCCGTTAGAAGCGCCATATCAGCAGCAGCTTCTTGGAAGTGAAGTTCTTCGTTCTTTACTGGCCAGCTTGCAACGGTAATCGATTCACCTTCATGAGGAAGGTGTTGCCAGATTTCTTCAGTAAGATAAGGCATGAATGGATGCAGAAGACGCATCGTTTGATCAAGTACATAAGCTAGAACAGAACGAGTTGTTTTCTTAGCTACTTCGTCTTCACCATAGAGCGGTAGTTTAGCCATTTCAATATACCAATCACAGAAGTCATCCCAGATAAAGTTGTAAAGGTAGCGACCCACTTCACCAAACTCATAGTTATTAATCAGGCGCGTCACTTGTTCAATCGTATCGTTTAAGCGAGTTAAAATCCATTTATCAGCTGTCGATTTTTCACCTGTTAAATCAAGTTCTTCATACGTCATGCCATCCATATTCATTAAAGCAAAACGAGAAGCGTTCCAAATTTTATTAGCAAAGTTCCACGTAGACTCTACCTTTTCCCAATAGAAACGGAGATCCTGACCTGGTGATGAGCCAGTGGATAGGAAGAAACGAAGGGAATCAGCACCGTACTTCTCAATGACATCCATTGGATCGACACCGTTACCGAGCGATTTACTCATCTTACGTCCTTCAGAATCACGTACAAGTCCATGAATGAGGACGTCGTTAAACGGGCGCTGCTCTGTAAATTCAATACCCTGGAAGATCATACGAGCTACCCAGAAATAAATAATGTCATAACCCGTTACTAGAACGTTTGTTGGGTAGAAACGGTTAAAGTCTTCAGCGTCTTCGTTTGGCCATCCCATTGTAGAAAAAGGCCAAAGCGCTGAACTAAACCACGTATCTAGAACATCAACGTCTTGCTCCCAGTTTTCAATATCAGCTGGCTCTTCCAGTCCAACGTGGATCTCTCCAGTTTCTTTATGATGCCACGCCGGAATACGATGCCCCCACCAAAGCTGTCTTGAAATACACCAGTCACGAATGTTCTCAATCCAATTTAAATACGTTTTTTCAAAACGCTCAGGTACAAAGTTCACTTTGTCGTCTGACTTCTGAAGAGCAATCGCCTGCTCAGCAAGAGGCCCCATTTTAACAAACCACTGTGTTGAAAGATAAGGTTCGACAACAGCACCGCTTCGCTCAGAATGACCTACGGAATGAACGTGCTCTTCAATGTTAAATAAGATTCCTTTATCCTGTAAATCTTTCACAAGTTTCTTACGGCATTCAAATCGGTCCATGCCCTTGTACTCTCCGGCATTCTCATTCATTGACCCATCTTCATTCATTACGAGAATGCGCTCAAGGTTATGACGGTTACCAATTTCGAAGTCATTCGGATCGTGAGCTGGAGTGATTTTCACAGCGCCTGAACCAAATTCCATATCAACGTAATCATCCGCAACAATTTCAATTTCACGACCTACAATTGGCAAAATCGCTTTCTTGCCAACTAGGTGCTTGTAGCGCTCATCTTTTGGATGAACCGCAATACCTGAGTCACCTAGCATTGTTTCAGGACGCGTTGTTGCAATTTCGATATGTCCTGAGCCATCTGCAAGAGGATAGCGCATATGATAGAAGTGACCAGTTACTTCCTGGTGAATAACTTCAATATCTGAAAGGGCCGTTTTTGTTTGTGGGTCCCAGTTGATAATATATTCACCGCGATAAATTAAGCCCTTCTCATATAGCTTCACAAATACTTCACGTACTGCATCAGAAAGACCGTTATCAAGTGTAAAACGCTCTCTTGAATAATCTAGAGAAAGACCAAGCTTCGCCCACTGGCTACGAATAAAATCCGCATACTCTTCTTTCCATTCCCACGACTTCTCTAGGAACTTCTCTCGGCCAAGGTCATAGCGCGAGGTACCTTCTTCGCGGAGCTTCCCTTCAACTTTTGCCTGTGTCGCAATCCCAGCATGGTCCATTCCTGGAAGCCAGAGAACATCATATCCCTGCATACGCTTTACACGCGATAGAATATCTTGAAGCGTTGTATCCCAAGCATGCCCGAGGTGTAGTTTACCTGTAACGTTCGGCGGGGGGATTACAATTGTATAAGGTTCTTTATCTTTATCACCTGTTGCCTCAAAAAATTTGCCATCTACCCAATACGGGTACCATTTCTGCTCTGTTGCCTTCGGGTCGTACTTCGTCGGCATCGTTAGCTCTTTATTCGCCATTGTCACTCTTCCTTTCCATTCAATAAGTCTCAGGACATTTCTTCGGCTTTCCTTGTTCTCTTTCCACGAAGGTGTAAGCTTTTTAGACAACAAAAAAACTTCCTCCATCCTTAGGAAAAGGACGAAAGAAGTATTTTCGCGGTACCACCTTTATTTACAGCTAAATAAACGTTAGCTGTACGCTTCATTCGAATAACGGGATTACCGGATTCTCCTACTACTCGTTCAGAGAAACAGCTCAAGGGCGACTTCGAATGCTACGATCCTGAGAAATCTTTCAGCAAATGACTTCTCTCTCTGAAGGGTTCACATTCTACTACTCCCTATCTTTGCCTGTCGACTATTTGTATCACTAAGTTTACCTTTTTGATTCGAGATCGTCAAGATCATAAGAGCCCTTTTTCTTAGCTTAGCCAGTTCGCTCCCGCCTTAATCACCCAATTCCAACTTCCCACATAGTCTATTTGTAACAATAACTGAAAACAAAGGGGAATACCTGATATGAAAAAACGGTTTGGTGGAATGAATCGCTTTCAGATCCCACCCTCGTTATATAAGTTCAGAGATATTTGCGCTCAGTTCGTACCTCCGTTTATTGTGTTTCAAACGATCCGAACAATCCTTTTTCCAACATCTATAGATGTACTCATATTAATAATCCTTGTTGCCTTAGAAGTGTGCTTTTACTTTGAATGGATCTAGAAGCTTTCTAGAACGTTATTTATCCCATTCATCACTTCTATTTTTTTCGTAAATAGGCGGACATGCTTAATATGTGGCCATTGTTGTCGGTTTTCATTAAATAATGACACGCTATTAAAAACCGACTCTGGAAAATATAAATAGCTTGCAAGAAGCTCCTTTTCCTCATCATTAAGAGAAAATTGGGCTTCATATCTGGCAAGATGAGCAGTTGTGGCAGCAGGGTTGAATTGAAAAGGTTGAATAGATGAGCGAATAAAATAAGCAACATCCCTTATAGGAGTATCGCTAACTGACTTTTCGAAATTAATGAAATACCCTCTCCCCCCGCTTGATACATAATGAGAAGGAGAGCATTTTCCGTGACAGAGAACACTTCGATACCGTTTTGTTTCCAGAATTTGCTCATACCAGTCATCTAATCTTCTTTTCGCGAGCTCACAATACCTCATCAGCATGTGAAAATGTGATACAAAGGTAAGCTCAAATGGCGAAAGATAAATGCGTTTTTCAATTTGACTTACGTATTTCTCCATTTCAAATTGTCTACTTTCTCTTAATAAAACCATTTTCTGATACGACTGTTTGATCACTTCTTCAGAAAAAGCTTGCTCTTTAGCAGTATAGCCATGTAATTCAGCTAGGTTATGAACGAGAAGCTCATTTTTCTGAGCCGGACTTGTTTCCCTTTCATCTACCCATGGCGTTAAATAAACGATGTTGTTCCCTTGATAAACGAAGGAATCCCCATACTTTGTTCGAACAAGCGGTACATAACCTTCGAATTTCAGCTGTTTAAACCGCTCCTCTAGATAAAGCATACGATCCATCTGTTCTTTACTAAGCTTCGTTTTTTTTAAAGCAAACGCGCCTCTCTCTGTTTCGATCTTTGTGATTTTCCCCATTTGTACAACCCGTTCAGGATATAAATCATATTGAAATAAGAGTGCTGGATCGCTCATTAGAAGGTAACCCTCCTATCTGAAAGGGAGAGCTCAAGTTCCCTTAACATATCTCTATTTGCTTCCCACTTATCAATAAACTCTTTCATGACCTGATCAGGGTCATTCATATTCGATTGCAATGCCTGAATACACTCCTGCCACTCCCATGGAGCAAAAATAGCCTGAATAAGTCTGTGTTTCATATCGTCTTCCACGCCATTCACTAACGCTTCAAAGCATTTTACAAAATGATGGGAGTTTTTAAGAGCATACCAGGATTGAACTTCTTTCCTAATAACTTCGGAAGCAGAAACAGGTGATTCGTCGCTACTTTCAAAGTAGATTTGGCCTAAAACCTCTTTTAAAACTTGGTGAGTAAATGGAATGAATGGAAGCGAATAACACACCTCAAAATTCAGACGCTTTTTCACTTCTGGAATAAGGTTAACAAGTAACAAGTATTGTTCCTTATACGTTAATTTTATAGATGATAACTCTTCTAACGTCTTACGATAAGGGAAATCTAATGTAAGAGTAGCCTTCTCATCTCCGGTACTTAGTAGTGTCGCAAGTAAATATCCTTTCATTTCAGGAACGACGTCCAATGGGTAAACTTCTTCTACATGATCATGTATAGTCAAATAATCGTTTTCTATTCGGATAAATCCTTTCCCTTCACTTGTTCGAATCATTCGATTACAAAGAAGTCCATGTTGAGAAAAAAGACGGTCACGGAAGTTGAGATGATACTCAAGCAAATCCCGATCCCGCCAGTATGATAGTTTTCTTTTACCTAAATGGGTCATGATCAATTGTGGTTTCTCTAACCATTGGACAACTTTTAGATCATACTTCTCTTCAATGATCGCTACGAGATCCATTTCAATTACCCCTTTATCCCCTACCTTATTTGCAACATTCCAAAAGGTAGGGGCAGCAAACAATTTAAGTTAACGATTGACAGGAATATATAAGATCTGTCCTTCCTTCACTTCATCTTCCTCAAGTCGATTAACGCGCGCAAGATGACTTGGTAGGACTCGATAGCGTTCCGCTATTTCGGTTAACGAATCCCCAGGCTGGATAATACACATCTTCATTCTCGAAAATTGTTCTTCTTCTTTTGTCAGCATACTTGTAAGATAGAGCGCATTTTCTTCGCGCGGTGCTTGATTCCGGTTTTCCTGACGCTCTTGTTCCTCCTCTTCATAGTTATAATGATCGTCTTGATATGACCTCGTTTCTTCTACGATTGGCTGGTTATTATATTCATTGGAACCATCCATTTGCCTAGCCATTCTCGTGAGAAAGTCATACGTGGGTTCCGGCTGCTCTTGATCATCGTTCTCTAGTTCATTTACTTCATATGAGTCTGACTTAGCTCTCATACCTACTTGTGGAGCGCGTAAATGATAGGCCTGTTCCAATGATTCTTCCTCATTGTCATCAACGTATTTAATATCATTCTCCCAGATTGCATCTTCCTCTGTTGTATAATCCTCTGTCCCTTCGTCCTCTTCTACAACGTATAGTTCAGCTTCGTCCTCTTCCACACGATTTTGATCCCCCTGAATGCCACTAATGGAAATATCTGCTTTCAACTGAAGGCAATTCTCTTCCACTAGAGAGTAATCAAACGTGTCAACCGTAACGAAAATTTCCTCGAGACTCCTTATACGGCTTGCTGGAATCGTAATATCAACAGGGAAACGATGCCCCATTGACGCTGTACCATCTTCTCTAACGTTCACCTCATGAATGGAACGATAAGGGGAAGCTTCGTTAATAACTTCCTCATCTGTTTGGTCACGCTGCAAATATTCACCCGTTAAATATAAACAGCCTTTCACAGCTACATAATCCTCATACTCTTCAATCGAAATTTCAGGGTCAAGTGAGATAGATAGAACCTCTTCAACTTCCTGTCCTTTCTTTAACCAGACCTGCTCCTCCACGGAGAAATGCAAATATGAGCCTTCAGGCATGCCTTCTCCTCCTTTCAAACATTATCCATACATTACACATGTATGAGTGATTCACAGGATTATGTCTAAATTGAAAAAGAATGAAGAAGTTTTCAATTTCTTATCATAGAAAAAGCTACCGGCAAATGCCGGTAGCTTTAGGTTAGACTAGTTTAGAGAAAGCCGCTTCTGCAGCCGCAATCGTTTCATCAATATCGTGATCTGTATGGGCGGTTGACAAGAACATTCCTTCAAATTGAGAAGGGGGAAGTGAAATCCCTTGTTCAAGCATTTCTTTAAAATAGTTTGTAAAATGTTCAAGATTTGAAGAGGATGCTGTTTCAAAATTAATCACATCTTCATTAGTAAAGAAGAAACCAACCATCGATCCTGCACGATTTACTGTATGAGGGATATTGTATTTTGCAGCAGCTTTTGAAAGTCCTTCTCCAAGTCGCTCTGCTTTCCGTTCAAATTCCTCATAACTTTCTGGTGTGAGTTGCGATAAGGTTTCATACCCAGCCGTCATAGCTAGCGGATTTCCACTTAACGTTCCCGCTTGATAAATCGGACCGCTTGGTGCGATTTGGTCCATGATTTCTTTCTTACCGCCGTAAGCGCCAACAGGGAGCCCACCGCCAATAACTTTACCTAGACACGTAAGATCGGGTGTAACATTGTAATATCCTTGAGCGCAATTATACCCAACGCGGAAGCCTGTCATAACTTCATCAAAAATAAGAAGTGTGCCATTCTCTTCCGTTATCTTACGAATTTCTTCAAGATAGCCCTGCTGTGGTGGGACGACCCCCATGTTACCTGCTACAGGTTCAATAATGACGCCGGCAATGTCATCTCCAAATTCTTTGAATGCGTAACGTAAGCTTTCAAGATCATTATATGGAACCGTAATCGTGTTTTTCGCAATTCCCTCAGGTACGCCAGGACTGTCAGGTAGCCCAAGCGTTGCAACACCTGAACCTGCTTTTATTAATAACGAATCCCCATGACCATGATAGCAGCCTTCAAACTTAAGGATTTTATTACGGCCAGTATATCCTCTAGCTAAACGTAAAGCACTCATAGTGGCTTCCGTTCCTGAATTCACCATACGAACAATTTCAATAGATGGGACTCGATCAATCACTAGTTCAGCTAGTTTCGTTTCATACTTACTTGGTGCACCAAAGCTCGTTCCAAGCTCTGTCACAGCTTTAAGGCGATCAACAACCTGTTCATCAGCATGACCGAGAATAAGTGGTCCGTACGAAAGGACGTAATCAATATACTCATTTTGGTCGATATCATAAATTTTAGATCCTTTTCCTTTTTCCATAAAAATAGGATCCATACCAACTGATTTAAACGCCCTAACTGGACTGTTCACACCACCTGGCATTACTTTAGATGCTTCTTGAAAAGCTTCCTTAGAACGATCAAAATTACCCATTTTTACAACCCCTCTCTTTCAGTTCTATTGATCTAGCCAGCGAGCAGCATCTTTCGCAAAATATGTGATAATTAAATCTGCTCCTGCGCGCTTCATGCTTGTTAATTTCTCAAGGACAACCTCTTGTTCATTTAGCCACCCGTTCTGACTCGCAGCCTTTATCATGGAATATTCCCCACTTACATTATAGGCAACCATCGGTAGAGGATAACGATCTTTCAGTTCACGAATGATATCAAGATAAGAAAGAGCCGGTTTAACCATTAAGAAATCTGCCCCTTCTGCGATATCGCTCTCTGCTTCTCGAATAGCTTCGAGTCGATTAGCAGGATCCATTTGATACGTTTTACGATCTCCGAACTGCGGAGTACTATGAGCCGCATCGCGGAAAGGACCATAGAAAGCAGATGAGAATTTCACAGCATAGCTCATCACCGGGACGTCAACAAAGCCCGCTTCATCAAGACCCTTGCGAATAGCTGATACAAACCCATCCATCATATTCGACGGTGCAATCATATCTGCTCCAGCTTTCGCTTGAGAAACCGCTGTTTTAGTAAGTAACTCTAGAGACTGGTCATTTTGTACATACCCGTTTTCGATCACACCACAATGGCCATGATCCGTATATTGACAAAGACATGTATCTGCAATAACAGTTAATTCAGGAAACGCTTCTTTAATTTGTGCAATAGCTCTTTGCACGATTCCAGTATCACAGTATGCTTCTGATCCAACCGCATCCTTGTGATTTGGTACACCAAACATCATAATTGACTTAATGCCAAGGTCAACAACTTCCTGTACCTCTTCATTCAAACGGTCTAATGAATAGTGATAAACACCAGGCATAGAAGGAATTTCGCGTTTTACATTCTCTTCTTCAACTGCAAATATGGGATAGATGAAATCCTCTTTATGTAAATAGGTTTCTCTCACGAGTGATCTCATTGATTCAGATCGTCTTAAACGACGATGACGATGAAAGTTTCCTGTTTCCATTATACTTTCCTCCTATTTTTCAAAGAAATGCTCAAGGCTATCAAGCATTCCTTCAATTGTATATTGATCAGGGACTACCTGAGGTACGATCCCATAAGACAGTAGCGTCTTTTCAGTAATAGGTCCGATTACCACTATTGTGATCCCTTTAAGCTTATCTTTCAAATTCTCGGCTTGAAGAAGTTGATTAAAATGGTGGACCGTTGACGAAGAAGTGAACGTAATCACATCACACTCCCGCTCTTCAATCACTCTTTTCAATGCTGCCCTGGACTCGTAAGGAATGACTGTGTCATAGATAGGTAAGTCAGTTACGTTAAATCCAAGATCCCTTAATTGCCCCGGCAATACTGCTCGACCAAGATTCCCTCTTGGTAATAGCATCTTCTCATTTGGGTCAGCCTTGCGAGACAAAGCAGCTACAAGCCCTTCTGCTATAAAATCCTTTGGCATAAGATTGATTTCAATCCCATATCGCTTTAGGGCCTTAGCTGTTTTACTTCCAACCGCTGCAACCTTTACACCTATTGGAACCTTCGCTTGCTTCAAAAAAAACCGCACACCATTCGCACTTGTAAACACAATCCAGCTATATTCACTCAACGTGATCGAATTCAACAATTGATTCCGAGATTCGAATGAAATAAGAGGGATTTCAATAGAAATCCCCTCTTTTTCTTCAATTAATTTCGTAAATGATGTTGCCTGCTCCCGAGCTCTCGTGACCAATACACGCTTTCCTGAGAGCGGCGAGATCATTGGTCTAATTCTTCTTTCACACGGTCGAGGATATCCTTAGCTCCCTGTTCTTTCATTCTATTTGCAAGTGTGTTCCCTACCTGGATAGGATCATCACCAATTTCCATTTCTTTAATAATGATCGAACCATCAGGTTCTCCCACTAATCCAGTAACCGTAAGCGTCTCATCCTTAAGCGTCGCATGACCGGCAATCGGCACCTGACATCCACCTTCGAGGGTATGAAGAAAAGCTCGCTCCGCTAATACTGTTTTCGTCGTTTCATAATCACTGAATTGATTTAAAATAGCTCGTAGCTCATCATCACTTTCTCGACATTCAATCGATAAAGCACCTTGTCCAACAGCCGGTACACACAAATCAGGATCAAGGTATTCTGTAACAATCTCCTTTGACCACCCCATACGGTGTAGACCCGCTGCAGCTAGTACAATGGCGTCAAAATCTTCATCTGTAAGCTTACGTATACGCGTGTCAATATTTCCGCGAATCCACTTAATCTCCACATCCGGACGAATGGCTTTCAACTGTGCACCACGTCTCAAACTGCTAGTTCCTATTACGGCACCTTCTGGAAGCTCTCTGAACGTCTTCTTCGATTCAGAAATAATCACATCTCGATGATCTTCACGTTCAGGTATACACCCAATCATTAATCCTTCAGGCAAAATAGAAGGCATATCCTTCATACTATGAACCGCCATATCAATATCTCCTCTTAACATGGCGTCTTCAATTTCCTTCACAAATAGTCCTTTTCCCCCAACTTTTGAGAGCGTAACATCAAGAATTTTATCACCACGAGTGACAATCTCTTTGATTTCAAAATCAACATCCGGATTTAATTCCTTTAGTTTACTGATCACCCATTTTGTTTGAGTGATCGCTAATTTACTTCTTCTTGAACCAACTACGATTTTACGCATTATTTATCCTCCAAACTTTCAGTGCTCCCCTTATACATACCAGAAATGGAATTCTGAAAATGTTCCAGAAAGGAAGACATTAATTAAAACGATAAGAAACGCCGCTACGTTCCATAAAGCAAGGGATTTCCCTTCCATATCTCTAGCTACCTTTTGATATAAATACGTACTATATGCGCCAAGAACAAAGAAAGAGATAATAACCTTTGCATCCAGTAAGCTGAATGTATCTACTTTCAAGATCGCCCATACGATTCCTAAAATCAGGCTCAGTAACAAAAGCGGCACACCCAGAACGCTACATAAATAAGACAATTTCTCAAGCTGTGACAAATCCCCAAATCTTCTCAGTCGTTTGCTCCACTTCTTGCCTTTTAACATTTGATAGAGAGTTAAATACATAATCGAGAAAATAAAGGAAAGTGAAAATGCTCCATATGATAAGAAAGCCATCGTAATATGAATAATCGAAAGCTCAGACATAAGCTGTTCTGTGAGTAAACTCGATGCCTGCTCTCGAGTAGCAAATAAGTTGATGGCCATGATACTGAAACCGAGTACATTTGCAAAAAAGACAAAGAAATCGACTCGAAAAAACCAATTAATTAAGAGTGATAGTGAGACAATCACCCACGCATAAAAAAATAACCCCTCAAAAGGTGTTAAAATCGGGAAGCCGCCAATTTCAATAATCTGCGTTACAAGAAACGCACTTTGCAGGATCCAGACAATAGAAAGCAACCAGAAAGCAAACTGATTTACTTTCCGGTTGTTCTGCAAGAAATCAATAAAATACCCAAGTACACTAAGTGCATAAAGTAATATCGTTATATCATAAAGCCAGCTGGCGTTCGTCACAAATCATGTCTCCTCTCCTAGGAGCGCAACTGCGATACCTGTAATAAAGGGGAGTAGTCAACGGATTCATGCTGTCTTTTTTCTTCGTTTTCTTTCACTCTTTGCTTATGGAGTTCTCTCTCAATCTCTTCTTCAATCGCAAATATTTTAGTGAAGATCTCAAGCGACTCTTCTGCATTTGGCTCTGCAGCCATCTCCTTCACTCGCACTATAGGATCACGTAGCAGCTGGTTCACTATACTTTTCGTATGCTTACTCAATACTTTTCGTTCCCGATCTGTTAAATTAGGCAGTTTGCGTTCAATACTATTCATTGTTTCTGCTTGAATCGCAAGTGCCTTCGTACGTAATGCTGTAATCATCGGTACAACTCCAAGTGTATTGAGCCAATCTCTAAATTGAACTAGATCTTCTTCAATCATAAGTTCAATTTTCTCTGCTTCCTTCTTACGCTCTGCAATGTTTGTTTCGACAATCCCTTCTAGATCGTCAATATCGTATAAGAAAACAGAGTCCATATTATTAAGTGATGGATCTAGATCTCTTGGAACAGCAATATCTACCATAAACAATGGACGACCTCTTCGCTTTTTAAGTAGAGGTTTGACATTTTGTTCTGTTAGAACATAACTTGTTGAGCCTGTTGAACTGATTAGAATGTCTGCATCAGCAAGCGCAGTTTCTACTTCATCCATAGAACGAGCCTGTCCTTTAAAACGCGAAGCAAGCTCTGTCGCTTTCTCAAGCGTTCGATTTACGACCGTCACTTGGTCTACACCGTTGCTTTGCAAATTCTTAGCAGTGAGTTCCCCCATTTTGCCTGCGCCAAGAATGACAACGTGTTTATTTTGAAGTCCACCAAAGATCTTCTTGGCTAATTCGACCGCAGCATAGCTCACCGAAACGGCATTTTCTCCAATTTCGGTTTCGGAATGTGATCGTTTAGCAAGAGTAATCGCTTGTTTAAAAAGCTGGTTAAAAATCGTTCCTGTTGTCTCTGAATCCTGAGCAAGCAAGAAAGCATCACGAACTTGTCCAAGGATTTGCGTCTCCCCGATGACAAGCGAATCAAGTCCAGCGGCTACACGATAAAGATGTTCTGTTGCCGCATCGTTTTCGCGAATCACTAGATATGGTGAAAATTCTTCTTTCTCAATTCCAAACCATTCAGATAGAAAAGCTTTTGAATAATATCTCCCTGTATGAAGCTGATCAGCAACAACATATAACTCTGTACGGTTACATGTTGATAAGATCACCGCTTCTAGAATACTTTTAGAGTGACGCAACTTATCTAGCGCTTCAGGCAATTCGTTCTCCTGAAAGGAAAGTTTCTCTCGTATTTCAACAGGGGCTGTTTTGTGGTTCAACCCTACGACCAGGATGTGCATCGTTCCACCCCCAAAAAATTGTTAGCTAAAACTAATCTTTTGCTATCATACCGTCTCTAATTATTGTAACATGTGACAAAACTCACAGAGTTATGAAATGTGAACAGACTATGAAAGCAATTATGATATGATGAAGAAAGTATTATCTCTGCATATTATTAGTAGTCATACAACTATTAATGTACCAGAAAATCAATTGTATAGCAAAAAATGCGTATTTCTGACAATAGGAGGATTTTCATTGAAACGTCAAAGTATTTTTCCGGGTGTTTTATTTATTGGAATCGGCCTTTATTATCTCTCACAAACGTTAAATCTGCCTTTTTCTGAACAACTAATGAATTGGCAAATAATCCTAATCGTTATCGGTGTAGCGATGATGATTCAAGGCTTTATTGCGAGAGAAGGAAACATGCTTTTTCCTGGAGTACTCCTACTTGGCCTTGGTGTCCATTTCTACTTCGTCAATAAACTCGCTATCTGGCCAGACAGCTGGGGCATGTATACCCTTATATTAAGTGCTGCCTATCTCGTTACATATTATAAGACCAAGAAAACAGGCCTCATTCCAGGTTTAATTCTACTTGCCATATCCATTATTGAACTTCTATACACCGGGTTAGAAATTTGGCTTACGACTACTTTTTCTTTCGTAGGAAAATTCTGGCCTCTTGCTTTAATTGCAATCGGTATCTATCTTGTAACAAAAAAAAAGTAAGGAGCAGCAGCTCCTTACTTTTTTATAGAATTGAACTTAAAAAGTCTTGTGTTCTCTGTTCTTTTGGATCGTTGAACAGTTCGTTCGGGTGACCCTTCTCTACAATTTTACCGTCGTGCATGTATACGACCCAGTCTCCCACTTCGCGTGCAAAGCCCATTTCATGTGTGACCACCACCATGGTCATTCCCTCTTTCGCTAATTCCTTCATAGTTGAAAGAACCTCTCCTACAAGTTCAGGATCTAGCGCCGAAGTCGGCTCATCAAAAAGCATAATGTCTGGCTTCATCGCGAGTGAACGTGCTATTGCAACTCGCTGCTTTTGCCCACCTGAAAGTTTGTTCGGATACACATTTGCTTTATCAGCTAGCCCTACTTTCGCAAGAAGTTCTTTGCCTTCTTTCTCAGCCTCAGCACGCTTCAATTTCTTAACCATTAACGGTGCTTCGATAACGTTTTCTAAAACGGATTTATGGGGGAATAAGTTGAAATGTTGAAATACCATTCCAACACGCTGCCTTACTTTATTTAGATCATTTCTTTTAGGATCGATTGTTTCACCCTCAATGATGACATTCCCGCTATTCTTGATTTCAAGAAAATTCATACAGCGTAGCAATGTGCTTTTACCTGAACCACTAGCTCCAATCAGAACAACAACGTCACTTTCATTAACTTCAAGATCAATATCCTTAAGGACATGGAGGTCACCAAAGGATTTGTTCAATTTCTCTACTCGAATCATTTCAGCTTTTTCGGCCATTTCTAACACCTCTCTGGTTTCTTAATCACTAGCTGATAGTCGTTTCTCAAGAAGGTTAACTAAGAACGTAAAGATTAGAACCAACACAAGATAATATACAGCAACTATAAGTAAATACGTCATTTCATCAAACGTTCTTGCTCCCTGCGTAGTCGCAACGCTAAACAATTCTGGTAGAGCAATAAAGGCTGCTAGAGAGGAATCTTTCAAACCAATGATAAATTGGTTACCCAGTGGCGGAAGTGCTCGTCTGAATGCTTGTGGAAGGATAATCCGTCTCATAGCAAGAGTATGACTCATTCCAAGAGAGCGTCCTGCTTCCATCTGACCTTTGTCGATTGATTGAATCGAACCTCGAAAGATCTCTGCAATATAAGCCCCATTATGGAGAGCAAGTCCGATCGAAGCAGCCCAGAATTTCGGAATGTTGAATTCAGTTAAACCAAAATAGAAAATAAAGATTTGCACAATAAGTGGTGTACCTCGAATGACAGCGATATACACATTCGCAATCCAATTAAGTATTTTTGATTGAGATATTTTAAAAAGTGCAAAAAACAGTCCAATAAAAACAGCTATCAAAACAGATACAAATGTAACTCGAATCGTTAGCCATAAACCTTCAAAGAAAACTGGGTAGCTTTCTAATAATGTTTCAAAAAAATGAGCAAAAGTTGGCAAGTGCGATCAGCTCCTTAGAATTCGGTAACGTAACAGGTTAAAAAAAGGAATGTGCGCACATCGCACACATTCCTTTTCCTTACTCACTGTCAGGACTCTGGGTGATGTCTACTCCGATGTATTCCTCACTTAGCTTTGTTAGTGTTCCATCTTCTTTTAACTCTTCTAAAGCTTTGTTAACGGCTTCAAGAAGATTTGAGTTCTCTTTCTTAATGGCAACAGCTTGTTCACTTGTACCAAGTTGCTCAACCTTCTCAATCTTGAAACCTTCTTCGATTGCTTGTTTACCTGTAATGTCATCTGTAATAACTGCATCATGCTTTCCTTCACTTAATGCACGCAGTGCAGTTTGATCACTATCGTAATTTGAAATCTTATCAGTGTACTCTTCGGCTGATTTTTCGTAAGTGGAACCTTTAGATACAGCGACATCTTTGCCACTTAGATCTTCTACACTCTTAATATCGCTCCCAGGCTGAACATAAAGTACAGGTCCCGAATAGTAGTATGGTTCACTAAAATTAACTGCTTCTTTACGCTCATCCGTAATCGTATGACTAGCTACTGCCGCATCATAACGACCTGACTGAATGGCCGATACCATACCGCTAAATTTAAATTTCTCTACAGCGGGTTCAAGATCTAACTTTTCTGCGATGGCTTTACCAACTGCTACGTCAAAGCCATCAAGATCTCCATTCTTATCTACTGTACTAAACGGTGGGAATTCACCCGAAACGACGTAGCTGAATTTACCGTCTTCTGTTAATTCTAGACCGTCGTCTCCTTCAGAACCAGATGATCCACTTTCTTCTTCGTTCCCTCCACAAGCGGCTAAAACAAGCACAAACAATAACATTATTGCGGTTAGAAAACTCCATTTTCTTTTCATCATCACGTGTCCCCCTTGAACGACTTTTCAAACTTGCAGTTATGATTATGTAAACTGCGATACTTTTATAATACCAATTTTTAGACATTTCTATCAATTCTGACTTGTGGCTTGTACACCTCCTAATTCCTCCTAAGAGTGGATAACAGAAAACCAGCCTCTATATCCTTCTGTTTGCTTCATTTTATTTCCATTCCCTTTCTATTTGAATTAAAAACCTTAAATTGCTAATTATCTGAAAAATAATCATAAAGAAAAACCCGATCTATTGACCGGGCTTGATAACTACAAATAAGATTTAATTGCACCCCATACATTTTCTTTACCTTGTCCAGTATGAGAAGAAAACGTGACGAGCTTGTCGGATGGTTCAATTTTCAGCGTCTGGTTAACAACTTTTAAATGTTTATCCCATTTTCCTTTAGGGATTTTATCCGATTTCGTCGCTACAACAATTACTGGTATTTCATAGTGCTTTAACCAGTCGTACATCACGACATCATCATTAGATGGAGAGTGACGTAAATCAACAATTTGAATGACCGCTTTAAGCTGATCTCGATCAGTTAAATAAGTCTCAATCATACGCCCCCAGGCATCTCTTTCTTTCTTGGATACTTTAGCAAAGCCATAACCAGGAACATCCACAAAATACAAAAGCTCATTAATCAAATAAAAATTAAGCGTTTGGGTTTTACCAGGTCTTTGTGATGTTCTAGCAAGATTCTTTCGATTAATTAGCGTGTTAATAAGAGAAGATTTCCCTACGTTAGATCGGCCAGCTAAGCCAATCTCAGGTAAACCATCTACAGGATATTGCTCTGGCTTAACAGCACTAATTATAAAATCTGATTTCGTTACTTTCATTTATTCTCCCCCACAAGTGCGGTTTTTAACACTTCATCCAAATGTGAGACTGGAAGGAATGTTAAATCTTTGCGAATGCTTTCTGGAATATCATCCAGATCTTTTTCATTTTCCTTTGGCATGATGATAGTGGTTAAACCAGCTCGATGCGCACTAAGCGATTTTTCTTTAAGTCCACCAATCGGCAGAACACGTCCACGTAACGTAATCTCACCGGTCATCCCTACATCTCTTCGAACAGCCTTGCCTGTTAATGCGGATACAAGAGCCGTGGCAATTGTAATCCCTGCTGATGGACCATCTTTTGGAGTAGCCCCTTCTGGTACGTGAATATGAATGTCGTTCGACTCATGGAACGACGGGTCAATGGATAGCTCTTCTGACTTAGAGCGAATATAACTAAACGCAGCTTGAGCTGATTCTTTCATCACATCGCCAAGTTTCCCTGTTAGAATGAGCTTACCTTTACCAGGTGATAGGGAAACTTCAATAGCAAGGGTGTCTCCACCAGCCGTCGTATAAGCTAGACCCGTGGCCGTTCCAATTTGATCTTCCTTCTCAGCTTCACCATAACGAAATTTCGGATGTCCAAGCAGCTCTTCAAGCATAGTTTCAGTAACAATAACGCGTTTTTTCTTACCTGAAACAATTAATTTCGTTGCTTTTCGACAAACCGTAGCAATTTGGCGCTCAAGATTACGAACACCAGCTTCCCTCGTATAGTGACGCACAAGCTTATAAAGACTCTCTTCTCTGAGCTGAAGATTTCCTTTTTTCAATCCGTGCTCTTCAAGCTGTCTTGGTACAAGATAATTCTTAGCAATATTCACTTTTTCAATTTCAGTGTACCCTGCAATTTGAATGACTTCCATACGATCAAGAAGTGGTTCCGGTATCGTTGCAAGATTATTAGCTGTTGTTACGAACATCACTTTCGACAGATCATACGGCTCTTCAATATAGTGATCACTAAATGTGTTGTTTTGTTGCGGATCAAGCACTTCCAATAAGGCAGATGATGGATCACCACGGAAGTCATTAGACATTTTATCGATTTCATCTAATAGAAAAACAGGGTTAACAGTGCCTGCTTTTTTCATCCCTCTGATGATTCGACCTGGCATAGCTCCAACATAGGTTCTACGATGACCTCGTATTTCAGCCTCGTCACGCACACCACCAAGAGAAATTCGCACAAACTCTCGTCCAATGGAACGAGCGACAGATCTTGCAAGTGATGTTTTACCTACACCAGGTGGTCCAACAAGACAAAGAATTGGTCCTTTGAGCGATTTGGTGAGTTGCTGAACAGCAAGATATTCTAGCACACGTTCTTTTACTTTCTCAAGACCGTAATGATCTTCATCAAGAATCTTTTCTGCATGATTAATATCTAGGTTATCCGTCGTTTCTTTTGACCAGGGTACTTGAATTAACCAATCAATATAATTACGAATAACAGAACTTTCAGCAGAGCTTTGCGGAATTTTCTCATACCGATCAAGCTCTTTATACGCCATTTCTTGAACGGATTCGGGCATATCCGCTTCTTCAATTTTCTCTTTCAGTGTTGCGATCTCACCAGTTTTACCTT
This sequence comes from Anaerobacillus sp. 63XJN7_5_ISO-PGPR-S23-430, assembly GCF_056173695.1. Lineage (NCBI taxonomy): Bacteria > Bacillati > Bacillota > Bacilli > Caryophanales > Bacillaceae > Anaerobacillus > Anaerobacillus sp. 63XJN7_5_ISO-PGPR-S23-430. The sequence continues at coordinate 2,933,521 of NZ_CM149686.1, forward strand.
CTTTTTCACCCAGTTCGTTTTGAATCGCCTTCATTTGTTCGCGAAGATAATACTCTTTTTGTGTTTTCTCCATCGACCGTTTTACACGCTGACCAATTTTCTTTTCAAGATCGATTACATCTTTTTCATTTTGAAGAATTTCAATCAGCTTATTTAATCGTTCTTGTGAACTATAGGTTTCTAGAATTTCTTGCTTTTGGCGAATCTTTAATGAAAGATGAGAAGCAATAATATCAGCAAGCCGTCCGGGCTGCTCGATATCACTTACAGAAGCAAATGTTTCCGCGGTCACTTTCTTCGAAACTTTAATGTATTGTTCAAATAAATCAAGAACTGTTCGCATTAATGCCTCTTCTTCAACATTCTTATCTGCGCTTTCATTAATTTGCTCTACTTCAACCTCATAAAACTCTTCTGTATCTTTAAATTCTACAATTTTTCCTCGTTGGAGCCCTTCAACAAGCACTCTTATTGTGCCATTTGGCAATTTCAGCATTTGCTTAACCGTTGCAAGTGTTCCAATTTCGTAGATATCTTTTACTTCAGGTGTTTCAATTTCCACCTCTTTTTGTGTAGATAGAAAAATTTTCTGGTCATCCATCATAACCTTCTCAAGTGCTTGTACAGACTTCTCACGTCCTACATCAAGATGTAAAACCATTGATGGGTAAACAAGCAAACCTCTTAAAGGCAGCAATGGCAATGTTTTATGTTCATTCTTCAATCACGGCACCTCCAGACAACAAACTAAAAAACGTTATGATTCGCAATTATCCGAGCTTATTCTATTGATAAGTTGTACTTCATTGTATCCTAAGTTTCTTCTACTTGTCTAATCATCCCTGCTCAAACTCCAAAAAAACTTACTTACAATAGAAAAACGCGCCTGGCAGTCTTTTTTAGCTATGTTAGCTGATCTAATTTATTTCACCTTTTTCTTTAACTTTTCTTCAATGCACAAAGAAAATCCCCGCCCCCTAACTTCCGGGCTGGGATTTTCCTATTACAATGGAAGGAAATTCTTGCGCTTTTTCAATCATAAAGGCTGCGTCAAATACTTCTGACAGATGTTTTACCGGTACTACAGTAATACCTTTTATGACTTTCAGCATTTCTTCATTATTCTCATATGGGATGAGGACTAATTCAGCACCAGCATCCCGTGCAGCTGTTACTTTGGCAAAAACGCCCCCGACAGGTTTAACAAACCCATGAATGCTAATTTCGCCAGTCATTGCAACTTTATGATTAACAGGACTTCCCTTAACAGCAGAGTATATACCTGTCGCAATAGCAACCCCTGCTGAGGGACCATCTACAGGAACACCTCCAGGAAAGTTAATATGTAGATGATAAGCCCCCACTGGTATCCCCATCGACTTTAATACGGTCATAACGTTTTCAACAGAAGATTTCGCAAGGCTCTTTCTTCGAATCGACTTTGACTGATTCCCGATGCTTTCTTCCTCAACAATACCTGTAATAGTAACAGAGCCTTCTTTTTCTAGTTTCCCTTTAACGGCTGTCACTTCAATTTCAAGTAAAGCTCCCATGTTTGGTCCATAAACTGCGAGCCCATTAACAACACCTGTTGCTGGGGAAAGAGGGATTTTTCTTTCTGGTCTCGGCGTAAGTCGACTGGCATGGATGACCCATTCCATATCTGCCGCAGTAATGCTTCCTCTATTTTCTGTAATCGCCAGTCCTGCCGCAATTTGCATTAAGTTAACCGCTTCACGACCATTTCTAGCATAGCGACTAACCCGCTCAATACCATCGTTATCGAGCGTAAGGTTTAATTTCTTCGCTGCTCTAGTCGCTATATGAGCGATTTCTTCCTGGCTCAGCTCACGGAAATAAACTTCCATACATCTAGAACGAATGGCCGGCGGAATATCTTCTGGAGTTCTCGTAGTCGCTCCAATCATTCTAAAATCTGCTGGTAATCCATTTTGGAAAATGTCGTGTATATGGTTAGGAATATTTGTATTTTCTTCATTATAATAAGCACTCTCAAGATACACTTTTCGATCCTCTAGAACTTTTAGCAGCTTGTTCATTTGAATGGGATGAAGCTCTCCAATTTCATCAATAAAGAGAATCCCTCCATGCGCATTCGTAACAGCTCCTTGCTTTGGCTGAGGAATGCCTGCCTGCCCCATAGCTCCCGCACCTTGATAAATAGGGTCGTGAACAGAACCAATTAAAGGATCAGCAATTCCTCTTTCATCAAAGCGGGCCGTAGTAGCATCTAGTTCTACAAAAACGGCTGAATTTTTGAAAGGCGTTCCACGGTTTCGCTTAGCTTCCTCTAGAACGAGGCGGGCGGCCGCTGTCTTGCCTACCCCAGGCGGTCCATATATAATCACGTGCTGCGGATTAGGTCCACAGATGGCGGCTCTTAACGTACGAATCCCTTCTTCTTGACCAACAATTTCAGAAAACCCAGTTGGCCGAATACGTTCTGATAGCGGTTCGCTTAGCGAAATACTTCTTAATCGACGTAAATGCTCCATTTCTTTTCGCGATTCTTTATCTATTGAAACTTTCTGGGTTCGCTGATTTCGAAGCAAATTCCAGAAATACAATCCGATCACTATTCCAAAAAATAATTGTATCGCAAGTGCTATCCCTGTCCAATTCATACTCCTACCTCCTGAAGATTGATCAATAGAACTAGTATCTCCTGAGGTTTCGTTCCATAAACCGGCAATCCACAAATTGGATAGGGCATCTCACAAAAAAGCCAATCACCCGCAGGCGATTGGCTTTGAAATTATGCACTTTCTTTAGGTGATTTCTTATCTTCGTCGATAACAGAACCATCTTCGAGAATCAATTTAGGCGTAGTCTTCTCACTTACTGTAGAAGCTGACAAAACGCACTTCTTAATCTCTTCACGAGCAGGAAGGTCATACATAACATCAAGCATAATTCCTTCAATAATCGATCGAAGTCCACGTGCACCAGTTTTTCTTTCAATTGCTTGTTTCGCAATTTCTACTAGTGCATCATCTTCAAACTCCAGTTCAACATCGTCAAGTTCAAGAAGTTTTTGATATTGCTTCACTAATGCATTTTTAGGTTTTGTAAGAATTTCTACTAGTGCTTCTTCGTCTAGAGGCTCAAGGCTTCCAATAACCGGAAGACGGCCAATAAATTCAGGAATCAGTCCAAAACGAAGGAGGTCTTCAGGAAGAACCTTACCTAGGTATTCACCTGGTTTAAGATCTTCTTGTTTTGCTTCGCCACTAAATCCAATAATTTTCTTACCAAGACGACGCTTGATAATTTGTTCAATTCCATCAAACGCTCCCCCGCAAATGAAGAGAATATTTGTTGTATCAATTTGAATAAATTCTTGATGAGGATGCTTACGTCCACCTTGCGGAGGCACACTAGCAGTTGTACCTTCAAGAATTTTGAGTAGCGCTTGCTGAACACCTTCACCAGAAACATCACGTGTAATAGAAGGATTCTCAGATTTACGAGCTACCTTATCAATTTCATCAATGTAGATGATCCCTTTTTCAGCTTTTTCTACATCGTAATCTGCAGCTTGAATGAGTTTAAGAAGAATATTCTCAACATCTTCCCCAACATACCCAGCTTCAGTTAATGAAGTAGCATCCGCAATAGCAAAAGGCACATTCAGAATTCTAGCTAGCGTTTGTGCGAGAAGCGTTTTACCGCTCCCTGTTGGTCCAATTAGTGCAATATTACTTTTCGCAAGCTCAACATCATCAGGTTTAGATGATGCATTAATACGCTTATAGTGATTATAAACGGCTACTGAAAGTGATTTTTTCGCCTTTTCCTGCCCAATGACATAGTCATCAAGAATTTGGCAAATTTCATGAGGTTTCGGTACTTCTTTGAAGTCCACCTCTTCTTCAGTTCCAAGTTCTTCTTCAACGATCTCAGTGCATAATTCAATACACTCATCACAGATATAAACACCTGGTCCTGCTACTAACTTACGGACTTGATCCTGCGTTTTACCACAGAAAGAACATTTAAGTTGTCCTTTTTCATCGTTAAATTTAAACATGAATTCACCCCTAACCTTTGATCTCGATGAAATCCGAGTAGGTCTATCTGCAAAGGAACTCCGTCAGTCCAATTGAACTTTAATTACTCATGAAGTAATCTTAACGGGCATCCACCACTGGTTTCTCATCCTATTTATGTAATGAAATTGTATCATATAACGCAAAAGGATACGAAATAAAACGACTCTTTAAAGCTTATTATGTATCAAGTTCTTTGTCTTACTACTATGTTTAGCAAATTTGTTACATTTCATTACTACTTCTTTTTGTAAAAACAAGGCGCGATTAAGCGCCTTGTTTTAAATAAGCCAATCTAATAGCTTGTATTAAGCTTTTTTACTGTTGTCTACAAGAACATCGATTGCTTTACGGATGCGTAGGTCACCTTTAAGTGCATCAGTGCCGCCCTGCATAGTAAGCATTGAACGAATTTGTTCTTCTTCCATGTTGTACATTGCAGCCATTTTAGAAAGTTCTTCATTCACTTCTTCTTCAGAAACTTCCACATTTTCAGCTTCAGCAATTGCTTCAAGAGTTAGGTTAGTACGCACGCGCTTTTCACCGTCTTCTTGCATTTGCTCACGAAGTGCTTTTTCATCCTGACCAGAGAACTGGTAGTACATTTCAAGGTTCATACCTTGTTGTTGAAGACGCTGTTCAAATTCTTGAAGCATGCGGTCAACTTCTGCATCTACCATAGCGGATGGAAGGTCAATCTCGCTGTTTTCAGTAGCTTTTTCAATCAACGTGTCTTTCTTTTGAACATCAGCATCTTCTGCTTTTTGTTTCTCAAGATTTTCTTTCGTTGTTTTCTTAAGCTCATCAAGTGATTCTACTTCTTCGTTTACATCTTTAGCGAACTCATCATCAAGCTCAGGAAGTTCTTTACGCTTAATGTCGTGAATTTTAACTTTGAATGTCGCTTCTTGACCAGCAAGATTCTCAGCATGATACTCTTCAGGGAAAGTAACTGTTACTTCCTTCTCAGCACCAGCTTTCTCACCAATTAGTTGCTCTTCAAAGCCAGGAATGAAAGTGTTTGAACCAATTTCTAATGAATAGTTGTCGCCTTGTCCACCTTCAAATGGTTCTTCACCAAGGAAACCTTCGAAGTCGATTACTGCTGTATCGCCTTCTTGAAGTTCTCCATCTTCAACAACAACAAGCTCAGCTTGCTTTTCTTGAAGTGACTTAAGCTCTGCTTCCACTTCTTCATCTGTAACGCTTGTCTCTTGTTCTTCAACTTCAAGACCTTTGTATTCGCCAAGTTTTACTTCAGGCTTAACAGTTACTGTTGCTTTGAAGATCAAGTTTTGACCTTTTTCCATTTGCTCCACGTCTACTTCCGGACGATCAACTGGCTCGATACCAGATTCATCGATAGCTTCTGAATAAGCTTTAGGAAGAATAATATCAAGAGCATCTTGATAAAGAGATTCTACACCAAAACGCTTTTCGAAAAGAGAGCGTGGCATTTTACCTTTACGGAATCCAGGTACATTAACCTGTTTCACGACTTTTTTGAACGCTTCGTCCAGCGCACTATTAACCTCAGTAGCGTCTACTTCTACTGTAAGAACGCCCTGATTACCTTCAAGCTTTTCCCAATTTGCAGTCATTTACACATTACCTCCAACAATAAATATATTTCCACTAATCGAGCGTTTAAAAAAGATGACGCCTTTTGGAGTATAAAAGCGTCTGCTGTCTTTTAAACGGTCTCTTTTACTAGTAAATATGGGTTTGCAACCATTTTATTATAACATAGAACAGTTACTTTTCAACACATACGGTATGATTGTAAACCGCGTAACCATAGTACAGCTTACCTATGTTCCCGAATGATCGCAAGGCAAAACATTCTATTTCCATGTATTTCTACTCAAACGGGCGATAAAATGGCTGATTTTCAATGTTCATGATCCGATTTGCAGCCACCTCAAATTCTGAAGACTTAACTTCATAATAATCGCTAAGCTCCTCATTTAACAAGTCTTCACCATTCATTTCAGAAGCCACTTTATGAACAGCTGCCGCCCAAACAGCACTGTTCGATGGTTCGGCTTCAAATGGCGAAATGGCGAACAAATAATGCCACCAAATTTGCATACACATCTCAAAAAGAGCTGGGTTTTTCTGTTCCACCACATGAGAAAGTTTCGATTTAACGCTTAAAGAAAAGTCCTGCAGAAAAATATCCTTCAATTCGGAAGGATTTACAGTAATCTCTCTTCCAAACTTATGTACGATAACTTCTTGATTCAACTCTTTTTCTCTTAAAACCTGTAACACCAGGCTTTTAAGGAGGGGATCCTTATCTGTTGCATTTAAATATGTAAGATAAACTGGAATAGACTTTTTCTCATTAACAGCGCTCAGTTTCTGTATAGCCAACCACTGTTTTTCCGTCTTATTGCTTTCTAAATAAGCAATTAGCTTGTCTGCATCTTCCTCTTGGACAGTTTCAAACTCATCGTCAGAATCGATATCATAACTCGTCATTTGCCTGCTGAAATGCAATAGCTGATAGAGCGATTCCGCTATATTTGACGGAAGTTGATTTTCTTGCAATACCGCTTCGATCATCGTAACTACATTCTGATACTTTCCAAGCTGAACTAAAATTGATATGTATACTTGAAAAATGTCGTAATAGTCCCCGATACCCTGCTGCATCATTGTTTCACAGCGTTCAGATGCTTCTTTTAAATCGCCCATTTCAACCAGGCTTAGGACCATTCCAAAATTCCCTTGAGGATGATCTGGTTCGATTTCAAGTAGCTGACTAAAATGTTTATGTGCCTCTTTAATTTCTTTAGCTTTAAGTGCTGCCATTCCTTTTTCGACAAGCTTGCCTGCCACGTTTGGAAAATAAACTATTTTCCTCTCATGCTTTTCTTTATCCATGACGTAATCGCTCCACTCTCTTATATTCTCTATTAAAAGAGTTTACAGCAGGAAAGGCGCAGCTACGATTAGGTATCAGTTTATCAGTATCCACCTGTAAACTCAAGTTGAAGCACGTTACAGGTTCTATTCCCGCTTGTTTATTGTTTAACACGCTCTATTAGTAAAGCGCTACGATAAGTGATTGTTCCCCTGAAAGCAAGTCACAGTACAGCACCGTTTCTGAACGTACTCATTAATGTGTAAGCTATGTTAGGTTATATTGATGAAATGTCGTTTTGGGCTCATTCAAGTGAAACCTTATTTTCACATCGTGAAAATAAGCCAAAAATCAACAACGTTCATTCACACAGCTCAAAGTATAAAAAAAAAAGCCATCTTATCACAATGATAAATGCCTTTACGTTATAGATATGGTGTCCCAGGAGAGATTCGAACTCCCGACCCACAGCTTAGAAGGCTGTTGCTCTATCCTACTGAGCTACTGGGACATTGTTTAGTTTGTAGCGACATTTATTAATATAACGAATATCAAAAATAATGTCAATAGAAAAACTAGAAAAACACAGCCTTCGCTGTGTTTTTTCTTAAGTGAGAGAAAATATTTTTGAAAGATCTTCTACTATTTCCCCAGTTTCATCACGATACGTCACGCTAACATCATTTTCAGACCATTCTACAATCGCATAAGTTTGAATCGGCGGTTTTCTCGGAAGTTTGACACTACCAGGATTAAGAAACAGTGTTCCTTCCTCATATACAGATAGGACCTCATGAGAATGACCAAAACAAACAAGATCCGCTTGTACTTCTTCAGCTTTATACTGCAATTTCATTAACGTCATTTTCACATTATATAAATGTCCATGGGTCGTAAAAACAGTTTTGTCCCCTACTTTATCGACCGATTCATCTGGATAACGATGGTCGTAATCACAGTTTCCACTCACTCTCACCTGAAAAGGTAGCATTTCAGATGCATCATAATCAAATTCTGAATCTCCACAGTGGATCATACATTCGACTTCATTTTGATGTCTCTCTACAAGATTCTGCAATTCTTCCTTAGAACTATGATTATCACTTACAACTAGAACTTTCATCTCACGTCACCTCTTCAATTTAGAGTCGAGTCATGAATGCTATTAATGTTAACTCAGGCAAAGAAGCCGTATATTCAACGAGTTCAAATCATTAGTTATCCATATGTTTTAAAATAAATCCTTAAATCCCTTTTCTAAACGATCAAGAGCTTGTCCTCTATGTGAGATAGCATTTTTTTCTTCAGGAGAAAGTTCAGCCATCGTTTTACCGTATGAAGGCAGGTAGAAAATCGGATCATATCCGAACCCGTAGTTTCCAGAACGTTCAAAAGCAATTGTCCCATTGCATGAACCCGAAAAAACTTCCGTGTTTTGACCAGGGATGGCGACCGCTAGAATACATTGAAAAGAAGCTCCACGATCTTCTTCAGGTACATTCTTCATTTCTTCGAGAACTTTGTCCATGTTTGCTTCATCATTTTTATCGAGTCCTGCATATCTAGCCGAATAAACCCCGGGATCACCATCAAGTGCATCTATGACAAGCCCAGAATCATCCGCAATAACCGGTTGGTTTGTTAATTTCATAATGGCTTCGGCTTTTAGTACGGCATTCTCCGCAAAAGTATGACCAGTTTCTGCCACGTCAGGCGCGTCTTCGAGATCCAATAAAGAAACTACAGTAAGCTCTTCTGACTCGAACCTTCTCTTAAATTCCCTTACTTTACCTTCATTCTTTGATGCAATAAGAAGTTTACGCATCGTCCGTAGATTCCTCCTTTATTTTTGAAGCAAACTCACCGATCACTTCTGTTTGCTTCTGAATCAATTTCTCAACACCATCTTTACCTAGCGCAAGCATTTCATTTAATTGATTCATATTAAACGTTGCTTCTTCACCTGTTCCCTGTAGTTCCACGAATTCCCCACTACCAGTCATAACAATATTCATATCCACATGAGCTGAGGAATCTTCCTTATAGCAAAGGTCCAATAAAGCCGTTCCACCTTGATCAATTCCTACCGAAGTGGCTGCAAGAAAATCAGTTAATGGCATTTTCTTAATTTGCTTTCGATTCATACCTTTTTCTACAGCCAGTGCAAGTGCTACAAATGCGCCAGTAATAGAAGCAGTTCGAGTGCCGCCATCTGCCTGAATCACATCACAATCAATCCAAATCGTGCGTTCTCCAAGCGCTTCAAGGTCAACTACCGTACGAAGTGCTCTTCCAATTAGACGCTGAATCTCCATTGTGCGACCAGCAACTTTTCCTTTACTTGATTCACGAATGTTTCTTTGTTCAGTAGCTCTTGGCAACATAGCATACTCGGCTGCAATCCACCCTTTCCCCTGTCCTCGCATAAAAGGTGGTACGCGATCCTCTATTGATGCAGAGCAAATCACTTTTGTATCTCCTACAGTAATTAATACAGAACCTTCCGGATGCTTTATATAATCTCTTTCAATATGTATCGCTCTAAGCTCATCTTCCTTACGTCCATCAATTCTCATACTCTTCCTCCTGTTCCCCATCTCTTTCATTACTAAATCATAACCATTTAATGAAACTACCTTTTATCTTTTCTAGACTATGTTAATAAACGTTACTGAATTTTAGATGACCCATGAATTTAAACGTAATAAGCCTAACTAACCTTCATTTAAATAGAAAAAGAGGCAGTACACCTGCCTCTTAATCGTATCATATTCTATTTTAAAAACCCACTTTGTTAACGTCTACTGGCCTTGAAACTGGTTCTGACAAAGCATTACCAGCTTCATCAATGACTTCTGGGTGACCATCAACAGTAATAGCTACTTCACTAATGCTTTCCTTCTCGGTTAACGAAAGAACCAGACTATTTATAATATCTTTCTGAATAACCATCTCTTCTGATCCAGTTAAGATCGCTTCATTAAAATCTAGCGTTAATAAACCATCTTCCTCTTTAGCCTTCAATAATTTTACGTCTTTAGATAGTTGACTAAATAAGCCGGAATGAACTGCCGGTCCTTCCATTAGTCCTTTCAATACGCCTCGCACATCATCCGAGACGCCTTCCATCCGTTTTGTAACTGGGACGTAGTATGCATAGTCTTCACTTTGAGCCATGAAATAGACGGTTACATCTTCGCTATTGGAAACATCAACCACATTACCCATCTCATGGTTAATCCCATTTGCCCTGCTAACACTCTCACCGATTGGCGTCCCATTCACAGGCATTTCCTGTTGATCATAGCCATTGATTTGAATTTTCACCTTCTCAATTCCGTCAAATTGAGTTAATGTCCAAGTGACAGCCTCAAGAATTTGTTTCTCATTTTCTGCAGCATAATCTTTAAACTCATTTGAGAAATCCACAACCACCGTTTCATCAACTTGATCAACGCCCTGGATAACAGTTCCAGCAGGCAACACAGCTTTAAAACCGTTAGGAAGCATTTCTGTCACTGGACCATCAACAACAAGGTATTCTAACGCTTGCTTTGCAGCACCTTCTACGGCAGGAAGTTGAACGCTCTGTGGCACAACCATTCCATTGGCATCAAGTAAATAGAGTTGACGAGTCGTCATTCCATTGGCTTCATCAGCCGCCTCTTCACCCGTCGCTTCTTCTACTTCACCTTCTTTTGTAGCACCTGTCTCATTATCCTCCATCTGTTCTCCATCTTTTACATAATCGACTTTAGGAGGATCGATTTCCTTTAATGATTTTTCAAAACCGAAACCGCAACCAGATATTGTTAATATACATGAAAGCAACAATAGCGCGAACCCAATTCCGCGTAAACGCATAGCTATCCCTCCCCGGATGGTTTGTACTACCATTTATACGAGTTATATTTCAATTTATACCTGAGTAATTTGAATAACTTGTTTTATCATTTATTAGGAGAGATACGAGCTTCAAAAATTGGCTACGATATTGAACCTTGGTGATTTCTAGAAATTTTTTGAGAAAGATTAATTTTTTGATAACTAAAAAAACTCTAATCTTTGATAGATTAGAGTTCGATACGTTCAACATTAGCTACAGGATAATCGAGCCAATGGCTCGCAATCCTAGCGAAGTTGTCAATTGATCCAGTTGTAAGAAATGTATGCGATGGACGTTCATCACCTGTATATAAAAGTGAACTGTACTCTAGAATACCACTCACTTCATATGCTGTTTCATCGCCTGAACAAATAATGGCTGTATCGTCTCCCATGACTGATTGAATCACTGATTCTAATAATGGATAATGTGTACATCCTAATATCAGGGTATCGATTCCTTTATTCATCAATGGGGCAAGCGTGCTTCTGACAGTCTGATACGTTTCTTCACTGTTCAGATTTCCGGTTTCGACCAGCGGCACAAAGGGAGGGCACGCAAGACTTTCCACTTTAATATCATTATCAATAGCTTTAAGGGAGTACTCGTAAGCTCGACTTTTTACAGTACCAGTCGTTCCAATTACTCCAATATACTTATTTGTCGTTTCTTTCAAAGCACTTCTTGCTCCAGGGTGAATAACACCTCTTACGGGGATAGATAGTTCATCTTGAATCTCTTTAAGAACGACAGCGGTCGCAGTATTACAAGCAATAATGAGCATTTTAATATGGTATTGCTCTAATAGGTAATTCGTCATTTCCCAGGTGAACTGCCTCACCTCAGAAACCGTTCTTGGCCCATAAGGACATCTTGCTGTATCACCTAAATAAACAATTTCTTCTTTTGGTAGCTGTCGCATAATCTCTCTTGCTACCGTTAGTCCGCCAACACCTGAATCAATAACCCCGATTGGTTTCTTCAAAATATTTCGCCTCTCTACTTACCGGTCCAGTTAGTTCTTTTTCATTTCGTCATAAAGTAAATGCAAACTTTCTTCAAGTGCTTTTACTTGATCCCCCGAGAATTTCTGGGTAATGTTTTCCAAATAGACCTGTCTTTTATGAATCACTTTTTTAATTATTTCATTTCCCTTATCTAATATATGAATTCGTACGACTCGTCGATCGTGTGGGTCTTTCACTCGTTTTACTAGCTCCGTTTTTTCCATACGATCCACGAGATCCGTCGTCGTACTACAGGCAAGATACATTTTATTAGACAGTTCTCCAATAGTTAAATCACCGTATTCAGAAAGCCATTGGAGCGCAAGAAATTGAGGAGGTGTAATGGAAAATTCACTCAAAAGTTCCCGTCCATGTTGTTTAATAATACCAGCAACCATACGAAGTGATTTCTCTATATCAACAATTGACGCTGGTTCTCTTGTTAATTCTTCAGACATCTAGTCTCCCCCTTATAATATCTTACATTCTATTTTGATTGTAACCGATATGAATTGCAAGAGATGACTCCTTCTAACTTCTTATTCATATGCCCATGTATAAGAAGTAGCGTAAAAAACTTACCGAATTCATCATTGCCCAAAAACGAATCATGAACATATGTAAATAAAAAAAGAAGAGCTATAGTTTCCTATAGCTCTTCCGTTGCGAAATGTTCTTGTACATAGGCAACCACTTCTTCATTTGTTGCAAGTGAAAGAATGTGATCGATATGAGAAGAAATCTCTTCTTTAGATAGCTTCGTCATTTGACTTCTAGCAGGCAAAATCGAAGTAGCACTCATGCTGAATTCATCGAGTCCAAGACCAAGAAGGATTGGGATCGCAATCTGATCTCCCGCCATTTCACCACACATACCAGCCCACTTGCCTTCTTTATGAGCTGCATCAATGACCATTTTAACAAGTCTAAGAATTGCAGGATTATATGGTTGGTAAAGGTAAGATACCTTTTGATTCATACGATCAGCAGCCATCGTATATTGAATAAGATCGTTAGTTCCAACACTAAAGAAATCAACTTCTTTAGCAAAAACGTCAGCCATTGCCGCCGTTGCTGGAATTTCAACCATCATACCAATTTCAATATCTTCTGATACCTGAATACCTTCCCCGATTAGCTCCTCTTTAACAGAAAGAAGCATCTCTTTAGCCTGACGGAATTCACCGACAGTTGCAATCATAGGAAACATTACTTTTAAGTTACCGAATACGCTAGCGCGAAGAAGTGCACGCAGTTGAGTACGGAAAATTTCCGTCTCTTCAAGGCAAAGGCGAATCGCACGGAACCCAAGGAACGGATTCATTTCTTTCGGAAGATTTAAGTAAGGTAGCTCTTTATCTCCACCGATATCAAGTGTACGGATTACGACAGGCTTACCATCAATTTTTTCAAGAACTTCTTTGTAAGCCTTGAACTGCTCTTCTTCTGAAGGCAATTCGTTACGGCCCATATATAGAAATTCAGTACGGTATAGGCCGACGCCTTCTCCACCGTTTTCAAGGACACCTTTTACGTCTTCAGGAGTACCGATGTTTGCTGCAAGCTCAACATGTTTCTCATCTTTCGTTGTTGTTGGCTCATTTACAAGCTTCGCCCACTCTTGTTTTTTAGCTTCAAAGTGTTCCTTTTTCTTTGTATATTCCGCAATTTCTTCTTCAGAAGGATCAACAATCACATTACCATCGATACCATCAATGATAACTAATTTACCTTCCACATCTTCAGAAGTAATAGTTTTCGTTCCAACGACAGCTGGAATTTCCATTGAACGAGCCATGATAGCAGAGTGAGATGTTCTACCACCAATATCCGTCGCAAACCCTTTAACAAACTGCTTATTTAATTGAGCAGTGTCAGAAGGAGTGAGATCTTCAGCTAGAACAATAACTTCATCGGTGATTGCACCTGGAGATGTAAACGTAACGCCAAGTAAATGAGCCAGTACACGTTTAGATACGTCTCGAATATCAGCAGCACGTTCTTTCATGTACTCATTATCCATGTTCTCAAACATGCTAATAAACATATTCGAAACTTCACTCATTGCACTTTCAGCATTTACTTTTTCATTATTAACTTTATCTTTCACTGCATTCAACAACTCTGGATCAGATAAAACGAGAAGATGAGCAGCAAAAATCGCTGCTTTATCTTCTCCGAGCTGTTCATTGGCGTGATTCTTAATGACTTCTAGTTCTTCTTTAGCACGATGAACGGCCGCTTCAAAACGTTCAATTTCAGCACCAGCATCAGTAATTGATTTTTGTTCAATTTCAAGTGCCGGATTTTCAAGTACGAACGCTTTAGCAATAGCAATTCCCGCAGAAGCGCCAATTCCAGTCAGTTGGTTAGACATTACTTGCCTAGACCTTCATTTTCCATAACTTCAGTTAGTCCTGCAATCGCATCGTCAGCATCTGATCCTTCTGCTTTGATAGTGATTTCAGAATTTTGTTGGATACCAAGGCTCATAACACCCATGATGGATTTCAAGTTTACAGACTTCCCGTTGTAATCAAGCGTTACGTCAGAGCTGTATTGACCTGCTTTGTTTACTAGTGCTGTCGCTGGGCGTGCGTGGATTCCTGATTCGCTTGTTACTGTGAAATTTTTCTCTGCCATTTTCAATTCCCTCTTTCAAATGTTATATTTTTTATTTTGATATTGTAATAATATCTTTGTCTTCCCGAGAAACAGTTCCTTCTTTCGAAAGATCAATTGTTTCTCCCTCTTCAAGGTTAGTAAATACAATAGGTGTAATAGTTGATGTTGCATTCTCTTTAATAAATGAGAGATCAACCTTCATAAGCTTCTGTCCTTGCTTAATCTCATCGCCTTCGCTAATGAATACTTCAAAACCTTCACCTTTGAGGTTAACCGTATCAATTCCAACGTGAATTAGAATCTCACGTCCATTAACAGACTCAATACCAATTGCATGCTTCGTTGGGAACACATTCATTATTTTGCCATCAACCGGTGCGACAATCAAGCCATCAGTTGGTTCAATCGCAAAACCGTCTCCCATCATCTTACCAGAAAAGACCTGATCAGGCACTTCCGTGATTGGCATAATCTTACCCTCTAGAGGAGAAATAAGATGATCAGAACCCTTCACTCCAGAAGCTTGCTCACTCTTTTCTTCTTTTTTCTCATCTTGAAGTGGCTTTGGTGTCTTTCCACTCATGATATCTCTGATCTGTCCTTTCAAACCATCGGACTGAGTTCCAAAAATAGCCTGAATGTTATTTCCTACTTCCATAACACCTGATGCACCAAGACGTTTCAAACGCTTCTTATCCACTTCGCCTTTATCTGAAACAGAAACACGAAGTCGTGTAATACAAGCATCAAGACTTGTAATATTGCTTTCACCGCCAAGAGCTTGAAGCACATTGTAAGCAAGCGCTGTATTGTCTTGACCATCGTCAGCAATTTCATCCTCTTCATCTTCTTCTCGTCCAGGAGTCATTAAGTTAAACTTACGAATCGCAAAACGGAAGCCGAAGTAATAGATTAATGCGAATACTAACCCTACTGGAATAACAAGCCACCAGGCAGTTCTACCTTGAAGTACTCCGAATAGAAGGAAATCAATGACACCACCAGAGAAAGTCATACCAATTTTAACATCAAGTAAAGCCATTGTCATAAAAGAAAGACCTGCAAAAATCGCATGAATTCCAAAAAGGACTGGAGCTACGAATAAGAAAGAAAATTCAAGCGGCTCAGTTATCCCTGTTAAGAAAGAAGTAAGTGCAGCAGAGCCCATGATTCCTGCTACAACCGCTTTCTTTTCTGGTCTAGCTTCATGATACATAGCAAGCGCTGCTGCAGGAAGACCAAACATCATAAACGGGAATTTACCAGTCATGAATGTACCAGCAGTTAACTCAGCACCATCTTTCAACTGTTCGAAGAAAATCTTTTGATCTCCTCGAATGATTTCACCTGCAGCATTTGTATATTGTCCAAACTCAAACCAGAATGGTGAGTAGAAAATATGGTGCAGTCCGAATGGAATTAACGAACGTTCAATAACACCGAATACAAATGCAGCAAGTGCTGGATTAGCATCAAGCATGTTGTGTGAAAAAGCATTTAGGCCAGATTGTACAGGTGGCCAAACGAAAATCATAATTACACCAAGAATCAAAGCTGAAACCGCCGTAGCGATTGGAACAAATCGTTTCCCAGCAAAGAAACCAAGATATTGAGGAAGTTGAATATTATAATACCGTTTATACATATAGGAGGCAAGAATACCGACTATAATTCCTCCGAAAACCCCTGTTTGTAATGTAGGTATACCCAGCACATTAGCATATGATGCGCTTTCAGCAACTTGATCAGCTGATACGCCTTCAAGTACACCCATTGTAATATTCATAACAAGGAAACCTACAATTGCAGCAATACCCGCAACGCCGTCTCCATCAGATAAACCAATTGCTACCCCAACCGCAAATAGTAGTGCAAGGTTAGCAAATACTATCCCACCAGACTCCTCCATGACAGTAGCAAGAAGCTGGAACCATTCAGCTGACAAGAACGGTAGTTTTTCAAGTAAAGTTGGATTTTGAAATGCATTACCAAAACCTAGCAATAGTCCAGCAGCAGGTAAAATTGCAACTGGAAGCATTAGCGCTTTACCAACGCGCTGTAAAACCCCGAAAGCCTGTTTAAACATGTGTTTTCCTCCTTTTATTTTTCCCCCCAAAAATTTGAATATAAAAAAGGCATGAGTGGACGGTATGACAACTCAATCAGGATATACTATACCCCAATCAGTTTTTGTCATTCCGGCTTCACTCATGCCTGATCGTATCAGTAACACGTTACCGTTAAGTATGAAATTATTTAGGAGAAAGCCTTTGCAAGTGCATCGTTAAGTAGACCGCTTCTGCATCAGGAAAATTCGTACGAAGTTCCTTCTGCATAATTTTAATCAACTTCCATGACAGATTATAGCACACTGGATATTCTTCTTTCAACACTTTTTCTAATCGTTCATGCGCTTCCACGGGTTGATTTAACTCACTACGTTCAATCGCATGTCTCAGATGACGTACAAGACGCAAATAATCAATTCCTGTCCGACTAATTTCAATTCGAAGAGATTCTTCAATGACTTTAACGAGTTGACTAATTAAAGCCGAATATTTGTTAAGCTTACCTACGCTTCTATTTGTAATAGCACTGTGAATGTGTAACGCAACAAACCCAATCTCTCCATCAGGAAGAGCCACATCAAGCTTATGATTAATTAACTGTATCACTTCTTCAGCAATTGTATACTCTTTTGGATACATTGTTTGCGTTTCGACTAGAAAAGGATTCTTTACATCCAATCCTTGACGAAGGCGTTTAATCGCAAAGGAAAGGTGATCCGTTAAGGAAACGTGGATATGCTCGTCTAACTCCGCATCCAGCTTATCTCCGATCAGCGAAATCGTATCATTCATCATGCCGATAAAAGATTCTGGTACATGTGGAACTAATAACTTATATTGTTCCTGCTCATGCTTATCTATAAGAACAAAATACTTGTCTACTTTGGATTCATCGAGTCTTTCGCCTTGTTTCTGATTGAAGCCAATCCCTTTTCCAGTTAAAACGACTTCATTATTATTCTCCGAAACGGCAATTACGACATTATTATTTAGAATTTTCTTTATTTCAAATTCACCATTCATGTTCAATTTCCCCTCATTAAACCGGTTTCATTTGTGATTATGAACGTACTAATGATAGTAAATAACAGATCGAACGTCAATGAGAAAACGTTCCATTAGGTTGCCCCTTACTCATGTAATATAGTTGATATCATAATCTATTGCTTCATTTATAACAACCCGAAGATATTTTTCTATCTTCCATTCATTTCATATGCCGCTATTTTATTATGTTATTATCAAACAAAAAGAAAATCTACTAAAAAGCTACGCTTGTTTGTATAAGAGTCTCTTCTTCGCTTGAAACCATCTCGGTACATACCTTTTTGTTATTTTAACATACTATTCATTCTTTTTTATTTTATCCTACTCACTTCATTGACCGATCTCTAGGATTTTCTTTTCCTTACTCTTTATCATGAAGTTAAAGTTCCTATCTATCTCATTCTTTCTTTTTCACAGAGTGACATTTAACTCGAATTAAGAAATAATCTAGAATTAACAGTATTAGCTAACTTGACGTTTCACATAAGAAAAAACCGGCTTTTTGAGCCGGCACAGTTATATTTCTAATTCTCCCAGTCGAAGCAATTCAACAACAGCCTGAGAACGCCCCTTTACCCCCAGCTTTTGCATCGTGTTCGAAATATGGTTCCGAACTGTTTTTTCGCTAATAAACAATTCTTCTGCTATTTCTCTTGTCGTTTTGTCTTGAACAAGCAATTCGAAAACTTCTCTTTCTCTTTTGGTTAATAGTGGCTTTGGTCGGTAGTGGTTCCCTTTCAACATTCCACCCTCCTCGATAGGGCAACAAAGCAACTTCGATTGAAATTATATAGTCCTTACAATATATGAATTTCTATCTTACGTGTTACATTAATTCACACATTGCATAAAAACAGTTTAGAGAATTTATTATGACAACCTTCGTTCTTCTTCATCATTTCCTGAGAAATATCGTAATAAGATTTTATTCTTTTCTTAAGACTTGGCTCTTTTAAAGAAGCTGTAGATCTTAGAATCAATTAAGTTCTGTCATGATCAATCGCTTCGCAGAAAAAATCGAGAACCCACGGTATAAGCTAACATAGCTTAAGAATTATCTGAAACTAAAAAAAGACCCCCTTGTAGGGGATCTTTTCCTAGTGATCACTTCCAAAAAAGTTTTTGAACGTTTGAAGTGACGTTGCTCTATTCATTGCAGCAATAGAAGTTGTTAGTGGAATTCCTTTCGGACAAGATTGCACACAGTTCTGTGAGTTACCACAGTTCCCAAGTCCACCCTCTCCCATTAAGCCTTCCAGACGCTCCTCTTTGTTCATCTCACCTGTTGGATGTGAGTTGAATAATCGAACCTGTGAAATAGCAGCTGGTCCAATAAACTCCGAGCGACTATTTACATTCGGACACGCTTCAAGACAAACACCACATGTCATACATTTTGATAGTTCATATGCCCACTGTCGCTTATTCTCAGGCATTCTCGGACCAGGTCCAAGATCATAGGTACCATCGATCGGAATCCATGCTTTCACTTTCTTAAGTGCATCAAACATTCTGCTTCGATCTACAGCAAGATCTCGCACAACCGGGAATGTGGTCATTGGCTCTAAGCGAATTGGTTGCTCAAGTTGATCTAGTAAAGCAGTACAAGATTGACGTGGTTTTCCATTAATGACCATCGAACAAGCTCCGCATACTTCTTCTAGACAACCCATTTCCCAAATAACAGGTGTAGTTTTCTCACCGTTTGCATTAACTGGATTACGACGAATTTCCATTAAAGCAGAAATAACGTTCATATTTTGACGATATGGAATCGTAAACGTTTCTTCATATGAATTAGATTCAGGTCCATCCTGCCTTTTTATCTTAAGTGTGACAGTTTTATTCTCACTCATCATTTATCCCCCGCTTTCTTCTTAGAATAATCGCGTTTACGAGGTGGAATTAATGATGTATCTACTTCTTCATAGTAGAATTCTGGTTTGTTGTTGACTGCATCGTATTTAGCCATTGTTGTTTTAAGAAATTCTTCATCATTACGCTCAGGGAATTCAGGCTTGTAGTGAGCACCGCGACTTTCGTTACGGTTTAAGGCCCCGATTGTAATTACCCGTGCCAACTGAAGCATGTTAGATAATTGTCGAGTAAATGAAGCCCCCTGATTACTCCACTTGGATGTATCATTAATATTGATGTTCTCGTAACGCTCCATCAACTCTTGAATTTTCTCATCTGTTTCCTTTAACTTGTCGTTGTTTCTTACAACCGTTACGTTAGCTGTCATCCATTCGCCAAGCTCTTTATGAATTTGATAAGCATTCTCTGTTCCATTCATCTTCATGATTTCGTCCTGCTTTGCCTGCTCTTCTTGTTGATGCTTTTCAAATAATGAAGAAGAGAGATCCTCAACCGTTGCTTCTAATCCATTAATATAGTCAACCGCATTTGGACCAGCAACCATGCCACCATAAATAGAAGATAATAGCGAGTTTGCTCCAAGACGATTGCCACCGTGTTGAGAATAATCACATTCACCAGCAGCAAATAGCCCAGGAATATTAGTCTGCTGGTTAAAATCAACCCATAAACCACCCATTGAATAGTGTACAGCAGGGAAAATTTTCATAGGGACTTTACGAGGATCGTCACCCATGAATTTCTCATAAATTTCAATAATACCGCCAAGCTTAACATCAAGCTCTTTTGAATCTTTATGTGAGAGGTCAAGGTAAACCATGTTCTCTCCATTAATACCAAGCTTTTGACTAACACACACATCAAAAATTTCTCTCGTAGCAATATCACGCGGTACAAGGTTTCCATATGCTGGGTATTTTTCCTCAAGGAAATACCATGGTTTACCGTCTTTATACGTCCAAACGCGGCCACCTTCGCCACGTGCAGATTCACTCATAAGACGAAGCTTGTCATCACCAGGGATTGCTGTTGGATGAATTTGAATAAATTCCCCATTAGAATAAATAGCCCCTTGCTGATAAAGCGCACCAGCAGCAGAACCTGTATTAATAACAGAGTTTGTACTCTTACCGAAGATAATACCAGGTCCACCAGTCGCCATAATAACCGCATCTGCTTCAAAACTTCTTATTTCAGAAGTTGTTAAGTTTTCACCAACAACTCCTCGGCATACACCTTCATCATCTAAAATAGCGGAGAGAAATTCCCATCCTTCATATTTTGTAACGAGGCCTGCTACTTCATGGCGACGAACTTGCTCATCAAGCGCATATAGAAGCTGTTGCCCGGTTGTTGCACCGGCAAAAGCAGTGCGATGATGTTGTGTTCCACCAAAGCGTCTAAAATCTAGTAGACCTTCTGGTGTTCTGTTAAACATTACGCCCATACGATCCATTAAGTGAATGATACCAGGCGCTGCATCACACATTGCTTTTACTGGAGGTTGATTTGCAAGGAAATCTCCTCCATAAACTGTATCATCAAAGTGCTCCCAAGGAGAATCTCCTTCTCCTTTTGTATTAACAGCCCCGTTAATTCCCCCCTGCGCACATACAGAGTGAGAACGTTTTACCGGAACGATGGAAAGAAGATCTACTTGCATTCCAGCTTCCGCAGCTTTGATGGTAGCCATCAAACCTGCAAGGCCGCCTCCAACTATCACTAATTTACCTTTACTCATAAGAACAGTTCCCCCTTAAATGCTGGCTCTGTCTGAAAGTTATGTATCAGACGTGGTGAAGACAGTTCACTTTCTTAAACGAATGCAAATAATGCGCGCATGCCAATAACTGAAAGTGCAACGAAAATGACCATTGTTACGTATGTCATCGTACGCTGTGATTTTGGTGTTACTGTGAAGCCCCAGCTTACAAAGAAAGACCATAAGCCATTTGCGAAGTGGAAGACAGTACCAAGTACACCAACGATGTAAAAGATCATCATTCCTGGATTAGACAAGATATCAGCCATCATTTGGAAGTTTACTTCTGCTCCCATCGCAGCTTGTATTCTCGTTTGCCAGACGTGCCAAGTTACAAATATTAATACGATAACGCCAGAAATCCGCTGCAAATAAAACATCCAGTTACGTAAATAGCCATATCGACTTACGTTGTTTTTGGATTGAAATGCGATATAAACACCGTAAATCGCATGGAATAAGAGCGGTAAGAAAATGACGAAAATTTCAAGCAAATACCTGTAAGGAAGGCTCTCCATAAAATGAGCTGCGTCATTAAACGCCTCGGGCCCTCTTGTTGCAAAATAGTTAACAGTGAGATGCTGAGTAACATAAAGTCCGAGCGGAATTACTCCTAGAAGCGAATGCAATTTTCGGCTTACAAAGTCTCGACTTGCGGCCATGTTTTGTGTGTCCCCCTTTTAAGTTGTTAAGCTACCATCTGCCAGTGCATTTTTTTCTAATAAAGAAGTCTTTGCATGCACAGAAATCATCGCTTTCTGTCGATTATATTGTGACATACCCATTGTACTCCCATCATTTAGGACCGTCAAGAAAACGTGTACATTTAGATTTTTCAAAATTCCCTTGCAACACCTGCGTATATCTCAATTGAATACGCTTTCTATATATATAAATTCTATCTATGGTGCTATGGAGGATTTGTCGATAAAACGTTATAATTATTTTGTAGAAAAGCTGGGAGGAATTTATGTTTAAGAAGCGCACAAACTCGATTGATTATAGTCATGAAATAGAAACAACTGCTTTTGGATATGAATTTTATAGAGAAGTTCTTATTCCTGAACTTCTTGGTAGTGAACAGCCGGCTGTTTTATATTGGACTGGAAAAGAAATGGCTAGGCAATTCCCGCTCTCCACTCGAGAAGAGATCGAGGATTTTTTTCAGCGTGCTGGATGGGGTAAATTATCAATTGCACAAGAAAAAAAGAATGAAGTAACGTTTGATCTTCAGTCAGCTCTTATCACTGAGCGAAGAAATACTAGTCGAAATGCTTGTTATCAACTAGAAGCAGGTTTTCTTGCTGAACAATATCAAAATATGCTTCGTTGCATCGCTGAAGCCTATGAAACTGATAAAAAGAATGAAATTCAATTCACAGTAAAATGGGACCCAAAAGATCAGATTGAATAGAAAGGAGACCACATGTGGTCTCCTTTTTGATTACATTTGTTTAACAGGGGTTCTTTCATCTAGTTGAAATTTATCGTGTAGCGACTCAATAGCATAAATCATTTTATCTTCTGGAACGATCGTTGACACTTTGATTTCTGATGTACTCACCATCTTCATTTCTACCCCGTGTTCAGCAAGTACTTCAAACATTTGTGCCGCAACACCAGGGTTAGAAATCATACCTGATCCTACTATGGATACCTTAGCAAGTTCTGATTCGTGATAAATATGTTCGTAGGGAAGTTTCACTTTAATGCGACGGAGCACATCAAGAGTTAATTCAAGAGAGGCTGTTTCAATTGAGAATGAGATACTCGTTGTATTTTTCTCTCCTGTACTTTGAATGATCACATCTACATTAATACCATTTGCCGCAAGAGATGAGAACAAGGAAGGAAGTGTTGTAATCTCATTCGGCAAACCTGAAATTGTTATTTTTGTTACATTACTTTCAAAAGCCAGACCTCTAACCACCAAATTTTGTTCCATTGATACGACCTCCTCAATTAGCGTTCCAGGTTCATTCGTAAAGCTCGAGCGGACCTCAAGCAAGATGTTATAGTTTTTTGCAAACTCAACCGCTCTAGGATGTAAGACACCAGCCCCAAGGTTAGCAAGTTCAAGCATTTCATCATAAGAAATCGTAGAAAGCTTTCTTGCACCTTTCACATATCGAGGATCTGTCGTATACACGCCATCCACATCTGTATATATCTCACAACGATCCGCTTTAAGAGCTGCTGCAATCGCCACAGCTGTTGTATCGGAACCACCACGCCCTAGCGTCGCGATGTCAGACGTATCAGTTAGCCCCTGGAATCCTGCTACTATCACAATTTTCCCTTCAGCAAGGTGTTGATTCATACGTGATGCATCAATATCGAGGATTCTGGCATTGCCGTGAAGCGACTCTGTTTTAATTCCTGCTTGCCAGCCAGTTAATGAAATAGCATCGTACCCTTCTTCATTTAATGCCATCGAAAGAAGCGCTGTTGTTACTTGTTCTCCAGTCGTTAGAAGCATATCAAGCTCTCTTGCAGACGGTGTAGCTGTTATCCCTTTTGATAATCCTAAAAGCTCATCCGTTGTTTTGCCCATCGCTGAAACAACCGCAACAACCTCATCTCCATTATTTACAGCTTCCATAAGCCTTTTGGAAACATTTTTGATTTTCTCTACATCTCCAACAGACGTACCTCCGAATTTCAATACGCGTAGTCCCACTCTCTCCATCCTTTCTTTCATGCAGCTCGTTATCCCTCATAGTGCGTAATCATCGCACGTTACAAACACTCACTAACTAAGAGTCGAAATGGATATTAAAAAACTCGGCCACTCACCAGATTGAAATAGCGATAGCCTTCATTTTTTATACTTTAAACTTGTAAAGCGTTTATTAAAGTATAAAAAAACAACAATGAGAAAAACCTCACTGTTGTTTTCATAACAAATCCAAGAAAACGTCCCTTTGTGAGATAGTTCTCCATCCAATTCCCGGGTAGGTATTGGATGACAGCTCTGCACTTATTCAATACAGATCCAGCTTCAGACGGATAAGCGTCTTTCCACTTCGGCAAATCCCCCTTTCAGCTCCTATCACTGAGTCTTAACACTCTTCAGTAAGCTTACTATTGGTTTTTGCGCCTCTACCATCACTTCAACTTTCGAAGTGTGGAACTATTAAATTTCACTCATTATAACGAACTTACGTGAATGCCGCAACATGTTCTTACAAATTAATTTGATTGACTTTCAAATCGAGCGACTACTTCCTCTGCAACATTCATTGGTAGTCCTGCGTTGTGTAAGTCTTCAACGCTTGCTTCTTTCATCTTTTTGATCGATCCAAAATGATTTAGCAGCTTCTTTTTTCTCTTCTCTCCGATACCGGGAATATCATCAAGACTTGACTTAAGCATCGATTTTCCTCGAAGCTGTCGATGAAACGTAATCGCAAATCGGTGTACTTCATCTTGAATCCTTTGCAACAGGTAGAATTCCTGACTATTTCTTGGTAGATAAACAGCTTCAGGAGGATCACCAATAAGAAGATGAGAGGTTTTATGTTTCTCATCTTTCGTCAGCGAGCAAACCGGTATGTCCAGACCAAGCTCATTCTCGAGCACATCCTGTGACGCCTGTATTTGAGCTATTCCGCCGTCAATAATAATTAAGTCAGGAAGCGGACCATTTTCCTTAAGCATTCTTGAATATCTTCTTCTCACAACCTCTTTCATAGAACCTACATCGTTTGGTCCTTCCACTGTTTTGATTTTGTACTTGCGATACTCATTTTTCTTTGGCTTTCCATCAAGAAAAACAACCATAGCGGATACAGGGTTCGTGCCCTGAATGTTCGAGTTATCAAAAGCTTCAATTCTGAGCGGAGCTTCTATATTAAGCTTTTCTCCCAAGTTTTCAACAGCATCAATCGTTCTTTTCTCGTCGCGTTCAATTAATGAAAATTTCTCATTAATGGCAATGGTCGCATTTTTCATTGTAAGCTCGACAAGCTCTTTTTTCTTGCCTCTTTTTGGCTGGTGAACTGGAATTTGTAGAAGTTCTTCTACCATTTGAGCATTAACCTGCTGAGGAAGCAATACTTCTTTTGGCTTAGGATGATTTTGTTGAAGATAGAACTGACCGATATAAGTTAAGAAATCTTCTTCAGCATCATTATAGAAAGGGAAAAGTGAAACATCTCTCTCAATTAACTTCCCTTGTCGTACAAAGAAAACTTGAACACACATCCATCCTTTGTCGAAACTATATCCAAAAATATCCCGATCAATACCATCGTTAGATTGGATCTTTTGCACTTCCATAACTTTATCAATATGAAACATTAAATCACGAAACTCTTTTGCTCGCTCGAAATCCATATTCTCAGATGCTGTGGTCATCTTTCTTTCTATGTCTTCTTTAACTTCCTGGTGACCTCCGTTTAGAAAACGCGTAATCCCGTCAATCATCTCTTTATTTTGCTCTTTAGAGACGTCGTTGACACATGGAGCCAAACACTGGCCTATATGATAATAAAGACAGACGCGATCAGGCATTTTACGACATTTACGTAAAGGATATAGTCGGTCCAAAAGCTTCTTTGTTGCACTAGCTGCATAAGCATTCGGATATGGACCAAAATACTTACCTTTATCTTTTTTTATTTTACGTGTCGTAATTAAGCGGGGCTGTTCTTCTGCCGTTATTTTTATATAAGGATAGCTTTTATCATCTTTAAGCATCACATTATATTTCGGATCATGTTTTTTGATTAAATTAAGTTCAAGAATAAGAGCTTCAAGATTTGTGGAGGTTACGATATACTCAAAATCACGTATTTCACTTACAAGCCGCTGCGTTTTTCCATCGTGTGATCCACTAAAATAAGATCTGACTCTATTTTTTAGCACCTTTGCCTTCCCAACATAAATAATCGTTCCCTGGCGATCTTTCATTAAATAACACCCGGGCTGGTCAGGAAGGATTGCTAGCTTATTTTTAAGATGTTGTTCCATGCTGCCTCACCTCACTACTCCTTTTCAAGGCGTATCTATATTCCCCTCTCATTGTAACACATTACCTCAATTTTCTATTATCTTAAGAACTCATATAAAACAATGTCATGATAGACAGGATCATACAATGTGGAGGATTGGAATTCTTTGACCTTTTTGATCTGACCATCCATCGATATATTCTGTTTCTTAAATCCATCGAGAACCTGTCCTGTTAAAAATACGCGATGCTCATCATAATATTGAAGATCAGATAGAAAGGTTGAATACGTATAAATTTGTTCGTGTTCAAATGACACCTTGTTATAGGACATTACCCTAGTTTCTTCCCAAGTATACACAATGACCGGCTCGTTAATTTGCTCTACATAATCCATCAATTGATAAACAGCTGCTGGATCGTTTGCTTCTTTCATTGTTGAATAGGAAACAAGTGATTGTATGCTAATCATTACGGCTAAACCAAGCATTATTTTCGTTGAGTTATTACCCTGTCTTCCTAACCCTATCCAGAGAAATCCTAACATTATTATCCCAGGTAGAGGCAGGATATGTCTTGGCTTATCAATGTTTTGTGCCAAAAGGGCCCATAGAAAATAGCTAAATGCCATAGCGACAAATGCCCATCCAAACCATGAAATTTCTCGCAATGTTCTCCCACTATTTTTCACCCCTTGGAAGATCATGAACGTAAAAAAGGTTAGATATAGTAGTAAAATCATTAGCGATTGACCGCTAAGACCTGTCCAAACTATATTATTCAATATCAGATGTGATATTCGTTCCAAAAGTGGGGCTGAGGCTGAAACCGCAGTTCCACCCCACTCTTCAAAGTGACCTTCAGAGAACCCAAAGGCTAGCTGTAAAAATGCAGCTACGCCACCTTCAGAAGCAGCAAGACCCCCTACCCAAATTAATTGAAAGATGACGGCTATACCGACCTGGGTGAGTAAAAATAAACTGTAGGATTTAATGGACTTATGCTGCTTTTTTCTCTGTATTAATAGTAGTAGAAGGCCGACACCAAAAGGTAAATAAGATAAACGAACTCCTAAAAGTAAACTAAACAACAAAGAAGCGACAACGATGCTCGTGAATGAATGTTCGCGATGAAATGCTTTTTGCAAACTCCATAAGTACCACCATAGAATAGCCACCGCTGCCGCCTCGCTCATCGGTTGAATGGTTAACACGTTGACAAATACCATTGATTGAATAAGAGCTACTGATGCCATACTAAGTGTTTTTGAAAGAAAAGAGCGACTAACTGCATATGCTGGATACATAGAAAGCGACATTAATAGTCCATTCCATAACGTTAAAGCCTCAACGGGATTTCCTATCCATTTATTTAACAACATCCCACCTAGAATAAAATAGGGATATCCGGGAAAGTGAGGTTGCATGGCAAATAAATCAAATCGATTTAAAGCTAGTGAGAAATCGACTTGATCCCAAGAACGTGGTAACTCAGTTGCATAGGCGGTTCTCCACCAAATAATCAACAAGATACTGCTCATTGAAATCAGCCAGATGAGTATTTTAATGTTTCTAGCTCGTATAAGGTATCTACCTGATCGATCCAATCCTAATCATCCTTTATAATTCTTGGTATGGGTCATACGTTAATCTATCCTTTTTAAATACCTCCGATGAAAAAAAGTACAAGACGAAGAATTTCGCCTTGCACTTTGGAAATTTATTTAACTGTCGATTGCTTCATTTCGTTTGTCGCTTTAAAAATCGCTTTACTCGGTTCTTTCACTTCTGATTTTACAGGTTCATTCTTTGAGTTCACAAGAAGATAAATCACTGCAAAATAACCAACGTACGCGATGATTTCTTCAATGGAAGGCATTGAAGAGTAACCGAACAACGCTTTAAAGAAAATTCCAATGTCTCCTGAGAGAAGAGGTGCCACACCATGATCACGAACATAATGCGCGTAGTCAATCGGATGTTCTGGCAAGAACCATGTAAGATCGTATACATGAGGCATTACGCTACCAATTAGTTTAATATCCTGCATCATCGAAATTCCCTGTACAAATAAGCCACCGGCAATAAGTACAATAAAGATTCCAGTAATCTTAAAGAACGATTTAAGCGGAATGCGCATCGTGCCCTTAAAGAAAAAGTACGATACAGCGGAAGCAATCAAGATTCCAGTAATCGCTCCCCATCCTTCAAATCCTTTACCAATATCGCCACCAGTAATTGCAGCAAAGAAAAATACGGTTTCTACACCTTCACGAAGGACAACGAGAAAAGAATGAATGACCATGCCTACCACGTTACCCGTTGTAATGTATTCCGTCATTTTCCCTTCTGTCTTTCCTTTAAGATTGCGACTATGTGAAGCCATCCAAAATACCATTTGAGTTAATAATACGGCGGAGATTAGCATAATGGAAATTTTCAGGTAAATCTCGCTTCCCATCGCTGCGAACCCGGTGAAAACAACCTGGAACAACATGGCTACGCCTACACTTGCAACTACAGCAAGCCCAGCACCTAACCAGACATATTTATTATACTGGCATTGTCCCATTCGTTTCATATAGGTAGTTATGATTCCAATTATGAGAAGCGCTTCAAGTACTTCTCTGAACATGATCAGTAATGCCTGAATTTCCATTAAACTTTCCCCTTTCCGTAAACAAAGATTTTAGGAGCGTCGCCGTTTTCTTGTTGTGTAAATTACTACTCCTGCAATCACAACGATGAGAATAATGATTGGCACCCAATTCGATAGCTGACCGAGATCAGTCCAATCCGTTTTTTCACTACCAGCGCTTTCATCCTCTGTTGCACTTTCTCCAAAGTGACCAATTTCAACTGATTTCATATCAAAATGATTTTTTAGTCCATCAAGTATAACTTTCTTACTTTCAGCGTATTCCTCTTCATCTGAATCTTTCTCCCCCACTCCAAAAAGGCCAGGGTTACCAAGCGAATCAAGCAATACCTCAAATTCATTCTTTATCTTTTCATCAAGTTCGGGATTCGTTTGTTTTACCACGGGAGAGAGCGTTTTATATGTGGCATCTGCTTTGCCAACTAGCTTTCTTGTTGTATCATATTCTTCAAAATCTGTTTCAGCGTTTTCAAGTCGACGTGAAATATTTAAGACCAGGACTTGCTGCATATTCGTTATAACAGCTTCCTTGTCTTCGTTGTCTAGCTCCTTTTGAACAGCTTGAACCGCATCTTCACCCATATGTAATTGAATTTCGTCTTTAACGGAAGCAAAAATTTTATTCGCTTCTGCAAAATTCGGAGGAGATTCATTAAGTTTTGCAGACATCTCACTGTATGCTTCAGCTACTTTCTCTTCGGTTGGGTCACCATAAGAGTATGCACTGGCAAGATCAGGAACTGCTAGTATACAAATTAGTGTCATTATTAATGCTGATGACAGAATACGTTTTATCATTTGAAATATCCTCCTCATTGATAATGATAATGATTATCATCATTGAAGTCAATAACAGATCTGCAATTAGTGTGACTTTTCTGCCACCATACTTGTCATGTGTCCAGGCAAGATTTTATGCGCACTATAGTCAATCGATACCTTTTGAACTGGTCGCATCATTTCTTTCAAAATAGCCGGTAAAACAGATGTTAAATACGCTTTAAACTTAATATATGATTCACCAGTAGATCGAACCTGGTACGTAATTGGAACTTCTTTAACTCTAAATCCTTTTCGAACAAGGTTCAATGTAATGACTTGTGCATAGTTGTAGTCATGAATGATTTCTCCATGCTCCATAGCTTGTCTAGAGAAAACTCTCATCCCAGACTGACCATCATAAATCCACCTTTGTAAAAGAAGGGACTGAATAAATGTAAAACAATAATTGCCTAAACGACGATGAAGTCGCATCCCATCAATCGTACCTTTAAAACGAGAACCCATCACATAGTCTGCCTCCCCTTTGAATAGAGGTTCGAGAAGGTCAGCTAATTGCCAGGCAGGGTATTCATTATCCGCGTCAAGCATCACACCTATGTCAGCACCTAATTCTACTGAATAGGAAAGCCCCTTTCGAACTGCGGCACCAAGACCCTGATTGTTATCAAAAGAATAAATATAGTTAGCTCCAGCCTTTTTAGCTACTTCTACTGTCCGATCTGTTGAGCCATCATCGATCACGAGAACGCTCACCTGAACAGAAGGATGAATACTTCTGGGAATTTGCTTAATCACTTCTCCAATGGCATGCTCTTCATTATGCGCGGGTAAAAAAACAATCACATGCTGTTTCATTTGATAATGTCTTCCTTCCTATCCTGAAGCGCTTCTTCTAATATCGCTCCTCTACTATGTGAAGGGATAGGGGCACCTAATAAATGAGCAACGGTTGGCGCTACTGAAGTAAGACTATGCCTTTCTTCTACAATTTTCCCCTTTTCGATAAATGGCCCATTCATAAAGAATGGAACAAATCGTTCTCCTTCATCTAGATGACCATGTCCCCCAATGCCATCTGCTTGTCCATGATCGGCACAAACAATGAGTGTTGTATTTTCCATAAACCCATTCACTTCAAGAAAACCAACGTAATCTTCCACTAATTTATCAGCTTCTTCAATTTTTTGAATGTAATCATCATACAAGACTCCTCTCGCATGACCAGTTTGGTCGGTCCCAATAAGCTGTACAGTGAAAAAGTCAGGGTTTTTATCTAACATAATCTGACGAGCGCCCTCCATAATTTTCGTATCAGCCACATCGTTATTCATAACTGCC
This sequence comes from Anaerobacillus sp. 63XJN7_5_ISO-PGPR-S23-430, assembly GCF_056173695.1. NCBI lineage: Bacteria > Bacillati > Bacillota > Bacilli > Caryophanales > Bacillaceae > Anaerobacillus > Anaerobacillus sp. 63XJN7_5_ISO-PGPR-S23-430. The sequence goes on from NZ_CM149686.1 coordinate 2,964,467, forward strand.
GTTACAGTATCTACGTCATCTCCCATAGCGTCAACAAGGTGGGCAATACCGAGTAACCTTCCTGTTTTCCCAACTTTTCTTAACGAATCAAAGATCGTCTCTACTTTCACGCCAAGATTCCAAACCATATTGGACTTAATACCATGCTCAAGAGGATATGTACCTGTCATCATCGAGGAGAAGCAAACAACTGTACGCGCAGGGTATACCGTCTCCATTTGACTGTATTCTGTCCCATTTTTCTTTAATGAATCAAGAAAAGGCGTATTGGCTTCCTGGAATCGTTCTTTTCGCATTCCATCGATTACAATCATAATGACACGCTCATTAGTCGACGTAGGTGGCACAGCTTTCGTATAATCTGATTTAATTGCGGGCTTCCAGTCAAATAAGTAATGGTGAAGAATAAAACTAAATAACCAAATTCCTGCATAAAAGAAAACAAGAGTCGTCCATTCAAAAGTCATTTCATTCTTTACTGAAGAGTCAATAACCATCACCCATAATGGTAGAATTAATAAAAACTTCGGAAGTTGTTCTTGCGCGTTACCACTAGTAGAATCACTATTCTTAAGCACTAACTTCCAAAAACGAGTGAAGTTAAGCCAGCTCGTTCCAATTCGAAGATGGTAATAGAATGTTCCCCAGAAAAAGACAGTAAAGAAAAAATAGAGACCTATACCTAGCATGGCTACTTGAAGTGAAAATGAATCAAAAATCAGCAGGTACCCAATTAGAGGCATCCATAAATAATTTCGTAAAAATAATGGGTAATCATAAACGTAGTAGAGTACTAAAAGAGGCAATACGACGCCTAGTCCAACAAAGAAAGCCCCCCAGAACTCTATAGAAGTCCATTGTGAAATGTAAAATAACAAAATTGTCCCTGTAACAAAGATTGGTGTAAATGGCTTACCTTCATTTAACAGATTCCAGCATCTTGCTGCTATCTTTTCAAAGCCTGACGCTTGTTTCATGATGTTTCTCCTTTCTTATTCATAAACGACTTCAACTCCTGTAATCGAAGAGGATAAAGATAAAACGCCACTAATCCAGCGCCAAAAGAATAAATATACTTAAATGCATGCGTGACAATCGCAATTGAAAGGGCTTCTTCCCATCCGAAACCTACCCGATTAAGTGAAAAGCTCATCACACTTTCGTAAGTCGCAAAGCCACCTGGAGCTAATTGAAAGACACCAGATCCGACTGATAATGATGTAACCCACATGGCATCTGAATATGTAAACAGATGTCCAATAAGACTCGCTACGCTAAATACGACGATTCCTTCAGCTACCCAGCTTATACAAGATAGCGTTAGAACAAGCACCATATGTGGTGAACTTACAAGAGTCTGCATGGTAGTTATCTGCTTATTAAAAAAAGAAGCAGCGTGATGTTTTTTCAGATAGATAATCAACCCACTCACGGTAACACCAAAAATAACAAGCGCTGTTATGAAAAAAGTCAGGTTGATATCAATCCCAATAAGGTCCGCCCCAATAACTGAAAAAACCCCCAACCAGAAGAGATCAATTAACCTGAGAACGAGCACGGATTGAATAGCCATTCCCCATCGCCCTTTTTGTTTCTGCGCAAGCACTCCCATACGCACAGCCTCTCCGCCCTTGAAAGGAAGTAGATGGTTAAAAAAGAGACTATAAAAAACCCCTGCTAAATAAACCCTAATTGATATATTCTTATCAACAAGTAATCGCCAGCACCAACTACGCAGTAAAAAAGAACATGTGTATCCAGTTATCATAGCGATTAACCACCATGGTTCACTTAGCAATTCAGAGGTAAGAGCTAAAAGACTCGACAGATTAAACTCTTGAAAAAGAAGAAATCCAAATGAAATGAATAGGCCAATTCCAAATGACCACTTTAATAAGCGTGATATTTTTTTGCCCATTCGATTGTCCTTCTTAATCCTTCCTCAAACTTCACCTTCGGAGTATATCCCAATTCTTCCCTAGCCTTACTAATACCGCTCCAAGTATGCCTTACATCCCCTGGACGAAATGTTCCATCAAGTATTTTCGCATCAGGAAAATAGACACCAAGCGAAGTAATAAGTTCATTAAGCTGAATCGGCGTACCCGAACCGAGATTATAAATCTCTGATATTCCTTTTTGTTCGAATGCTAATGTTATACCTGTAACAATGTCATCAATATACGTAAAGTCCCTAGACTGGTCACGATCATAAACAATGATTTCCTCCCCCTTTATTAACTTATTAATAAATAGAGGAATCGCCATATCGGGACGGCCCCATGGCCCATACACTGTAAAAAATCGTAAAACCGTTAACTTAAAGCCGTAAAGCGATTGATACGCATGGCAAAAAGATTCTGCTCCAGCTTTAGCAGCTGCATACGGAGACTTCACTTTGCCATTTGCCTCATCTTCTAACACCGGGCCATTCTCACGATTACCGTATACTGATGAAGAAGAACCAAATAAAACATGGGGGACTCCCGCATCACCCGCAGCTTTTAATACATTTACCACTACTTTGATATCTTGATCAATATAGTCATGTGGATGTGTTAATGAATATTGAACTCCTGGAAGTGCAGCAAGATGAACCACCTTATCGTAAGAATGCTCTTTGAAGTGAGCATCCGTTTTTTCATGATCTAATAAATCAAAAACGTGAACTTTAATTGAACCAGCTTTTTTCACTTCTTCTAGATGTTCTTCTTTTCGATTAATATCATAATAGGAAGAGAAATGGTCAATGATTGAGACATCGTGACCAGCTGTTAAAAGCGACTTTGCAAGGCTACTTCCTATAAAACCTGCCCCGCCAGTAATGAGTATTTTCATCTCAGGCACTCCTATATTTTTCAGTGTTTCAAATTAATCCGTCCTACAAGAGAAATGGCCGCATTTAGCGGCCATTTCAATCTAAAGCTATTCTACTACACTTTCTAGTTCGGTCAAAATGCGATCACTTAGCTTTTGCACTTCATCTGCATTCTCACTAGCAACTGCATCAAACCAGTTTTGTGCGTCTTCATAGACTGCATCCGTTTCCTCTTCACCGATTGCCTCCATTAATGGCATTTCAATCGCTTTTAAGAATACATTGGCTTCCATTGCAGCTTCTTTACCTTCAGAAAGCTTGTCTTCTTTAGCTAGCTCAGCTACTTTCTCGTGATATCCTTTGATTTTTCCTGTAAACGCTTTTGCGAACAAATCGTTTACTTCATCAGCTTTGATTGCCTCTGGATCGTTACTTATATCGAATAATTCACTTAACTTCTCAGCCGCTTCTTCATCGCCGCCTGAGAGTGATCCTTTTATTGCTTGATAAAAACCGAGAGCTTCTGTTTGCATCACTTGTAACTCATCTGTTTCACCAGTCTTTACCGCTTCTTCAATCTTTTCTGCATAGGAATTAGAAGCTAAGTAGTAGCTCTTATAAATGGACTTATCCGTTACTTGCTTCGTCACAGCAAAATCTTCCATATTCCCTTCAGAAAGCGCCTGTTCCTGCGCTGATAGGCCATTGTTAATATTCTCAACAATACTTGAATCTCCATCAAGTTCATAGTAGGAGTCGCGTTTTTCGGCTGTAGGAACAAATACTTTTTCTGCTAGTAACTGTATTTCTTCAAAATGAAGCATAGCCTCATCTTCTTTGTTAGCATCCTTCGCATCAATCACTGCCTGTTGAAGGGATTTTTGCTTTTGATAAAAGTATGACTGTGTCCCTTTATCAATGATCTGACGAGCTACATTCTTATCAAGCTCTCCAGATTTTCCAGCTTGAATTCCAGTAGAGATAAATGTATCAAACTCATTATCAATTTCATTCACAGCGCTCTTTAAGTCACTAGTGTAGGTAGTTTCAACTAACTCCCAATCTACTTCTTGATCTTCCTTCATTTTGTTTAGTTCATTAGTAATCGTCTGATAAGCTTCTACTTGTTTCGTAGTAGCAGCGCTTTCAATTGACATCTCACTAGACTTATCATCAGAATTCGTTTGTTCTTGCTTAGAACTGTTATTTTCTGTGTTTGTAGCATTTTCAGAATCATTACCACAAGCAGCAAGAACCGTAGCTGCAAGCGTAATAGAAGTGAATAGCATAGCCGATTTCTTCATTATGTAAAACTCCTTTTCGTCAGGTCTTATATCCATGATGATTATATCGAGAACGATTATCAGTGTCAATACCGTTTCATTTGAAGATAACAAAAAAAACACCCTGATCCTAAAACAGATCAGGGTGTTTGAAACTTAACTAATTATTGATGCTTAGAAAGCGTCTGTGCAAGTGCTTCTTTTGGTTGGAAGCCGACAACCTGGTCAACTACCTCACCATTTTTGAATACAAGTAGTGTTGGGATACTCATTACCCCAAATTTACTTGCTGTTTCCTGATTTTCGTCAACGTCAAGCTTTACAACTTTTACGTCGCTCATCTCAGAGTCAAGCTCTTCTAGTACTGGAGCAATCATTTTACAAGGACCACACCATGGTGCCCAGAAGTCTGCAAGAACGAGACCTTCACTTGTTTCTTGTGCGAAACTTTGATCTGTTGCGTGTACGATAGCCATACTGTATCTTCCTCCTTAAACATTATCACTTGAGTTTACCAGGTTAAGGCCGGTTGCCTCAGTGTGCTCTGCCAATTTGATTTCATATCAATAGGCACAAAATGAGTATATCATTAATACTCTTTCTGATTCCATTCTTTTGACTTAATTTCATTGTTCCCTATCTCTTCATTAATAAAACGAGCCTGAAATAATGAAATAAGATCGTAATGATCTCTATACAAAAAGCGAGCTAGATAAGCTCGCTTTTTTTCTTAGCTTGTTTGCAATACTTTCTTAAACTCCTGTGTAAGTAATGGTACAACCTCAAAGAGATCACCAACAATACCATAATCTGCAACATTAAAAATGCTTGCTTCAGGGTCTTTATTAATTGCTACTATCACTTTCGAGTTAGACATTCCTGCTAAGTGTTGAATAGCACCAGAAATACCGCAAGCAATATAGAGGTCAGGTGTAACTACTTTCCCTGTTTGCCCAATCTGAAGGGAGTAATCACAATAGTCAGCGTCACAAGCACCGCGGGACGCGCCTACAGCAGCACCGAGAAGATCCGCAAGTTCTTGAAGTGGTTCAAATCCTTCTTCACTTTTAACGCCTCGGCCGCCGGCTACAATCACTTTTGCTTCTGAAAGGTCAACACCTGATGTAGATTTACGGACCACTTCTTTCACGATCGTACGAAGGTCCTTTATTTCTACGGTTTCTTCAAAGACTTCACCAGAGCGTGATTCATCGATTTCAAGAGCAGAAATATTATTTGGACGAATCGTTGCAAGAACAACGCCTTCTTTTACTTTTTTCTTCTCAAAAGCTTTACCAGAGTAAATTGGACGTGTAAATACGACATCTTCACCATCAAGTTCAATACCCGTAGCATCGGAGACAAGTCCAGCGTCAAGCTTACTTGCAAGACGTGGTGCTAAATCTTTGCCCATTGACGTATGGGGCATTAAAATAGCATCCGGATCGACGCTCTGAACGATTTGCAAAAATGCCTGACCATATCCATCACTTGTATAGTTTTTAAGCTTTTCATCTTCTACTTTAATCACACGGTCTGCTCCGTAGTGAAATAGTTGGTCTGTTAAAGAACTAATACTTTCACCAGCAATTGCTGCAATCACTTCACCACCGGCTGCGATTTCTTTCCCAGCACCAATTGCTTCAAATGATACATTTCGTAATTCATTGTCACGAGCTTCTGCGAATACAAGTACTTTTTTGGCCATGTTGATTCCCTCCTATATAACTTTCGCTTCCTGGCGAAGTAATTTCACTAATTCTTCCACTTGATCTCCAATTTCACCTTCAAGTACTTTGCCAGCTTCTTTCTTTGGTGGCAAATAAACTTCAATTGTTTCCGTTTTAGCTTCGATCTCGTCTTCATCTATATCAAGATCGTCGTAGTCTATTTCTTCAAGTGGCTTTTTCTTAGCCTTCATAATCCCTGGAAGTGATGGATAACGAGGTTCGTTAAGTCCCTGCTGTGCTGTTACAAGTAACGGAAGCTGTGCTTCAACAACTTCCATATCACCTTCAACATCACGTTCCATTGTCGCTGTTGTTCCATCAATATCAAGCTTCGTAATCGTTGTTACGTAAGCGATTCCAAGTTTTTCAGCAAGACGCGGTCCAATCTGACCAGTGCTGTTATCATTAGAAACATTCCCGCCAAGGATAATGTCATATTCCTTATCTTCAAAATAAGCAGCAAGAAGGGCAGTCGTCGTATACTGATCACTCTCATCAATGTCTTCATTGTTAATGAGAACTGCCTTGTCTGCGCCCATCGCTAGAGCTGTTCTTAACTCTTTTTCAACTTCTTCGTCACCAATGCTTACAACCGTTACTTCTCCGCCATGATCGTCGCGAAGTTGGATCGCTTCTTCAATGGCATACTCATCGTATGGATTAATAATAAATTCAACGCCTTCTTCACTAATTCTCCCATTTTCAATTACGATTTTTTCTTCAGTATCAAACGTTCTTTTCATAATGACATAAATGTTCATATCTTTATCCCTCCCTGAAATAGTTCACCTTATTTATCTTGAAAGTTTGGCTGACGCTTCTCGATGAAGGCTCGAATGCCTTCTTGACCATCTTCTGAAGCAAATGCCTTTCCAAAATACTCTTTTTCTTTTTGAACGCCTTCATCAAACTTTTCTGATTTAGAATAAGTAAGAAGTTTAAGTGCATAACCAACTGCCACAGAGCTCTTCATAGCAATCTTCTCAGCAAGCTCTTTCGCTTTCGGAAGAAGCTCTTCTTCGCTATACATCTGATTCGCTAAACCAGTTGCAACAGCTTCACGTCCTGAGATTGGCTCGCTCGTTAGCAGCATCTCTGTTGCTTTTGCTTTTCCCACTAATGCTGGCAACCTTTGAGTACCTGCAAATCCCGGTACTAAACCCAGCTGTAGTTCGGGAAGACCTAGCTTTGCATCTTCAGTTACAAGACGAATATGACATGCCATTGCAAGTTCTAGTCCACCACCAAGCGCAGCACCATGAATAGCAGCGATGATCGGTTTTGGGAACGCTTCCATTTTGTCGAATAATTGTTGACCGAAGCTCCCCAAATCAGCAAATCCCTCTTCAGTGCTAACCGTTGTAAACTCTTTAATATCAGCTCCTGCTGAGAAAAACCTTCCTTCTCCAGAGAGCAATATAACCTTTGTTGCTGGATCGTTTTCAATTTGAGTGAATGCTTCTGACAATTCTCGCAATACGTCCGATGCCACTGCATTAGCTGGTGGACGGTTCAGCGTAATTTGTGCCACTTTGTTTTCAGTTGAAATGTTAATGAATTCCACTTCTCCACTCCTCTCAAAACTTTGTGACCCCAGTCAAAGCCGGGGTCTCTATTTATTTGCTTAAGCCATTGATCAAAAGATTATGAAGTGGCTTAGCAAGTGGTTCTAATTCAAATTTGTGGTCTTTCATAACCCAATTCGTTACGGTTTCATCGAGTGTCCCAAAGATCATTTGTCTTGCGAGACGAATATCTAGTTCCTCAATAAACAATCCTGATTTAATTCCCTCATGCAATATGTGATCAACGAGCGTAAGGTATTTCTTAAGTACTTCGCCAATTTGTGCTCGAAGGGCTTTATTTGTTTGTCTTAGTTCCAATTGCGTGACGATAGCAAGCTCATGATCAGAACCTAGATGTTTAAAGTGCATATCAATAAGCGTGAACAATTTATCCATTGCATTATCTTTCTTTACAATTTGTTCCTCTGTCTTATCGATAAAACTTCCCATTTTTTTCTGAAACAACGAAATTAACAAATCCTCTTTATTCTTAAAATAAAGGTAGATCGTACCGTCTGCCACGCCTGCTTCACGCGCAATCTTGGATACTTGCGCTTGATGATAACCATTTTGAGCAATGACAACAACAGCCGCATCAATGATTTTATCGTATTTCGGACCCCTTTTTTTCCCCTTTTCAACCATATGAAGCTCTCCCTTATTCTTTATCCGGCACTCATTCAAAATGAATGAGCATTCATTCATAATCTTATTGTAGCGATACGACCATGCTATTGTCAATATAAGATTTCTGAACGAGCGCTCGGTTGGAATCGAGAGTTATTTTGCAAATTCATCATATCATAATAAGCAGAAATGTGCGAATCTTTCCGGAATTTTTTATTTAATACATATTGATTTAACTGAAATTAAAAAAGCAAAACCAATCGCTACAGCGATTGGTTTTGTTTAACTTTCTCTTCGTCGACTAGAACACGACGTAGAATTTTTCCAACGGTTGTTTTAGGAAGCTCCTCCCGAAATTCATATAATCGAGGTACCTTATAAGCAGCAAGGTAACGTCGACAATGTTGATTTAAATCATCTTCTGTTATTTCAACGTTACTTTTTAGCACTACGAATGCTTTCACTGTTTCTCCTCTATAAGCATCAGGTACACCAATAATAACGGCTTCTTGAACTGCTGGGTGTTCATATAAAACTTCTTCAACTTCGCGTGGATAAATGTTATATCCGCCTGCAATAATCATATCCTTTTTCCGATCAACGACATAAAAGTAGCCCTTCTCATCTCGATAAGCCATGTCACCAGTATAAAGCCAGTCATCCTTCAATACGGCAGCGGTTTCATCTGGTAAATTCCAATACCCCTTCATCACCTGTGGACCTTTCACAATTAATTCGCCGATTTCCTTCACTTCAGCTTCTTCATTTGCAGCATTCACAATTTTTGCATCTGTGTCTGGCCAAGGTAAACCGATACTACCAACAACAGTACCATCTGATAAAGGATTGGAATGGGTTACAGGAGATGACTCTGTTAAACCATAACCTTCCACTAAACGACCGCTAATTTTCTCTTGAAATTTTTGTTGGATTTCAACTGGAAGTGGAGCTGAACCGCTAATACAAGCTTTAATAGACGAGAGATCATAGCGATCGATATTCGGATCATTCAATAAAGAGATATAAATAGTTGGTGCACCTGGAAATAAGGTTGGCTTTTGTTTTTGAATCGTTTTCAATGTATCTTTAGGTTCAAACTTTGGAAGTATGATCATTTTGGCAGCATACATAATCGATAAGTTCATCACACAAGTCATTCCGTAAACGTGGAAAAAAGGGAGAATTCCCATCACACTCTCTTCGCCATATTTAGCATCACGAATCCAGTTCTTACATTGCATCGTATTAACAACGAGGTTATAGTGTGTCAGCATAACTCCTTTTGCGAGACCTGTAGTTCCCCCAGTGTATTGAAGAAGAGCCAAATCTTCTTTGGAATCCACATTAACATGTATATCATCGTTACTACCGTTTGCCACCCATTGCAAAAAGCTATGAATTTGGTCTGTTGAAGGCATTTCAACAAGTAATCCCTGCTTCTTTTGCTTTTGCACGAGTGGATACAAAACATTTTTAGGAAAAGGTAAATACTCCTGAATCTTCGTTACAACAATGTGCTTTAGTACTGTTTTATCTTTTACTTTTAATACTTTCGGTAAAACAAGATCAAGACAGATCATCATATCCGCCTTAGAATCTCTTAATTGATGTTCTAGTTCCCTCTCCATGTATAGTGGATTCGTCTGAACGACCACTCCCCCAGCCATCAATACAGCGTAATAACTAATCACAGCTTGAGGGCAATTAGGAAGCATGATTGATACTCTTCCGCCCTTGCTCAGACCGTGATCCCGCAATGAATTCGCAAGTCGTCTTGAGCGATGAAATAATTCCTGAAATGTAAGTTCTTTTCCCAGAAAGTGAACTGCCTTTTTGTTAGGATGTTTTGTAGCTGCATCAACAAGATACGCATGAAGGGGCTTTTCCTCATACTCTATTGAAGTCGGTACTCCTTCTTGATAATAATCAAACCATTCTTTTGCGCCATTGTTTGTCAATTTTCATCAACCTCCCTTTCACGACTCCTTCCAAACCAAAACTCTCTCTATATGATAATTATAATGAAAACGCTTCAAATATCCTATCTTTTTTTTAATTTTTTGAATACTTTGGCATTTTAGGTCGTAAAAAACAGACGAGCATACGACATTATTCTATCCATATTTAGGTTAAGTTGTGATAAGAGCGCACAGAATTTTGAAGAAAAAAAAGAACAGGTAAAGTACCTGCTCTTCTTGAACCATCATACAAAATAAAATAAATAAACAATGCCCGCAATAAAGAATATCCCTGATACAACCATAAGAACTTTCCATAAAGTCTCCATATGTGCTCCCCTTACGAAATTCCTGCCCCTATAACAAAGGACAAACCAATCGAAATAACCATAGAAATGAATCCTACCGCTCGATTGTCTGCTGTAATTTCTTTATCAATCCTAAATTTAGGTGTTAAAAACTCAAAGGTGAAGTAACCAATTAATAGAAGGACAAATCCAAAGACTCCCCACCCCATCATGGTCACTAGTGAATCATTATGCTCAATTGAAAAACGAAAGATATTCGCAATACCAAATATTTTACCTCCAGTAGCCATCGCTACTGCAAGATTACCTTTTTGGATTTCTTCCCAGTTACGATAGGACGTTACAAATTCAAATGCTGAAAGAAACACAATCATACAAACAATCACTACGCTATAATTCGCTGCAGTTTGAAATGCGATACTCTCCCATAATTGATCCATTGTGTAAATTCCTTTCTCTACTTCAATTCAACGACAGTTACACCACCGCCGCCTTCATTCATTCCACCCATGCGAAGATTTTTCACTCGGGAATGACGTTTCAACCATTCATGGACACCTTTTCTAAGTGCACCCGTTCCTTTACCATGAATGATTGAGACCTGGTTATACCCTGCAAGTAAGGCATCGTCGATATAGCGTTCAACTTCCATTTGAGCATCTTCATACCTCTTACCTCGTAAATCAAGTTCAGTTTTCACTCGACTATCACTTCCACGAACTGTCACAAACGGCTTTCGCTCAACGACCGGTTTTGATTTAATCGCTTCAAGATCGTTTGCCTTCACATTCATTTTCATTATCCCAAGTTGAACCTGGTATTCGTTCTTCCCGACTTGCTCAACAATGTGCCCCTTTTGGTTAAAGCTAATCACTTTCACTTCATCACCTGGTTGATATGATTTAGTTTGGGCTTTTTTAGGTTTTGGTTTTGAAGATTTTAATTCGGGTTTGGCATCTTCAAGCTGCTTTTGAGCATCAATCAATTGGTGTTCTTTAACAGATCCGTTTTGGAATGTACGCAGTTCCTGAATGATTTTTCTGGCTTGTTCTTGTGCTTTTTCTACTTCTTCAGCAGCTTTCTGTTCCGCTTCCTCAAAAAGTCGCTCTCGCTGTTTTTCAAATTTCTCAAGTTGCTTTTCCAGGTCATTCTTAAGTGACTCTGCTTCTTTTCTAAGTTCAGAAGCTCCTTCTCGATCTAATTCGGCTTGCTTCTGGCTATCTTCAAGCGATGAAATCATCCGATCAACTTTGTTACTTTCGCTTGATATTTGAGATCGTGCATCCTCAATAATATCATCCATCAGCCCGAGGCGTCTTGAAATCTCAAATGCATTACTGCGGCCTGGCACTCCAATTAATAGGCGATACGTTGGGCGTAGTGTCTCAACATCAAATTCTACACTAGCATTCATCACGCCTTCTCGATTATACGCATAGGCTTTTAATTCACTGTAATGTGTCGTCGCAATAACTCTTGATCCACGTTTATATACATAATCAAGTATGGATATGGCAAGTGCAGCACCTTCCTGAGGGTCGGTCCCAGCGCCAAGCTCATCAAAAAGCACAAGACTATTGTGGTCAATGTTCTTGAGAATATGAACGATATTCGTCATATGCGATGAAAAAGTACTTAAGCTTTGCTCGATAGACTGCTCGTCCCCGATGTCTGCAAAGATATTTTGAAAGACCGCCATAGTAGATCCTTCATCAGCTGGTATATGAAGTCCAGATTGAGCCATTAGAGTAAGAAGTCCTGCCGTTTTTAATGTAACTGTTTTCCCGCCTGTGTTTGGTCCAGTAATAACAAGTGACGAATAGTCTTTCCCGAGAAATAGGGAAGAAGGGACGACCTCATCTTGAGGTAGAAGGGGATGTCTCCCCTGTCTTATTTCTAATTCCCCCTCATCATTCATGGAAGGATTCGTTGCTTTTAATTCGTTAGCATATAGGGCACGAGCAAAAATAAAATCAATATCCGCAAGTACATCAACATTATGTCTAAGCGTTTCAGAAGCTTCCGCAACATGTCCAGTCAATTCTGTTAGGATCCGCTCAATCTCAAGTTTTTCCTTAACTTTTACTTCTTTTAGCTGGTTGTTAATTGATACGACCGATTGTGGTTCAATAAACAACGTCGCACCAGAAGAGGATTGGTCGTGGACCATTCCACCAAATGAACCTCTATATTCCTGCTTAACGGGGATAACGTACCGTTCATTCCGAATGGTAATGAGCGCATCTGAAAGCATTTTCCTTGTGCTTGAAGATCGAATGAGACTTTCTAATTTCTCACGAACGCGAGATTCAAAGCTACGAAGCTGGGTTCTAAGTCGACGAAGTGCATCACTTGCAGAATCAAGCAAATCCCCGTCCTCATCTATGCAGGCGTTAATCTCATTCTCCAGCTCATTTTCAGGCATAATTTGACTAACTAAATCTCCGAGAAGAGGAAGCTCTACACCATCTTCAATCATATTATCAAGAAATGTTTTAAATCGACGACCGCCATAAATTGTACTCGAGATGTCGAGTAATTCAGATGGGTTTAGCATCCCTCCAATCTCTGCTCGCTTCACGCTTTGTCTAATATCTCGAATGCCACCAAGCGGAGCTTGACCACGAAGACGGATCACTTTTCTTCCTTCTTCTGTTCCTGCTAACTGTTGGTTAACATCTACTAAAGAATACAAAGGGGTTAACTGTTCTACTTTTTGTTTTCCTAATGAGGATGAAACGTGTTTTCCTAATCGTTCTTTCACTTTATTATATTCGAGTAGCCGTAACACTCTTTTTTGCAATGGTCGTTCCTCCTAATAAAACGGGATTTGTTTATGAGTGACGGTTAAAGAATGCTTCAAGATCTTTAGCCGTAAATGTGTTTAAGACAGTCTCTTTTCGCAGCCAGCCTCTTCTCCCAGCTGCTACGCCGATTTCCATATGCTCAAGCATGTCCATATGGTGAGCATCTGTATTAATCATTATTTTAACATGATTTTCTTGTGCTTTTTGAAGCCATTCCGCTGCAAGATCTAATCGGTTTGGATTTGCATTTAATTCAAGAGCCGTATCCGTTTCTTTCGCAAGCTTTATTAACTTATCATGGCTTAAAGCATACCCTTTCCTTTTTCCAAGTAACCTTCCTGATGGATGAGCAATGAGGTCAACATGGTGACTCCGAAGTGCTGTTTCAAGACGTGCCATTATCGTATCCTCATCTTGGGAAAAGGATGAATGAATTGAAGCAATAACAAAATCCATTTCCGACAGCATCTTATCGTCATAATCAAGTGTTCCATCAGGTAAAATATCCATTTCTACCCCTGCAAATATTCTAAAATCATTCCATTTTTGATTGAGACGATCAATCTCTTCTCTTTGATCTCGTAGCCTTTCTGGTGTCAAGCCATTCGCTACTTTAAGGTACTGAGAGTGATCTGTTATCGCGATATACGAATATCCTTTTGCTCTTGCTCGTTCGGCCATTTCTTCAATCGTATAAGCACCATCACTCCAGGTGGAGTGCATATGTAGATCTCCTTTTATATCGTTCAACTGGACTAATTCAATCTCATCTTTCTCAGCTTCTTCAATTTCACCTTTATCTTCGCGAATTTCAGGCGGAATATAGGCTAAACCAAAATGCTGGTAGAAATCCTTTTCATCTTCAAATGTAAGAACTTCCCCCGTTTCTAAAGACTCTACACCGTACTCACTAATTTTTTCGCCTTTCTTTTTTGCGATTTGCCTCATTTTCACATTATGAGCCTGTGAACCAGTAAAATGATGGAGTGTAGAAGCAAATTCTTCAGGCATTACAATTCTAAAATCTACTGAAACGCCATATTCATCGTCAAGTTCAAGTGTAATCTTCGTCTCTCCCTTTACGACTACTTTAGAAACACCTTCTAATTCAAGTAAGCTCGCTGACACATCAGCAGCAGAAGTTGTCGCTATAATAAAGTCAAGGTCTTTAATCGTTTCCCTTACCCTTCGCAAGCTCCCCGCTCTTGCAAATTTGTCAATGCTCTGGATTTCTTTTAATTGGCTTTCAATGTTTTCAGCAAGTGGTAGCATGTAGGCAATGGATAAGCGTTCAGGTCTTTTACCTGCTTCCTCAATCGCTTCAAGAATTTTATCCTCACTCTTCTTCCCAAAACCAGGGAGTTCTTGAATCTGATGATCTTCACAAGCTGTTTGTAATGTCGCCATATCAATAACATCAAGTTCCTTGTATAGCTTAGCAAGCTTTTTACCACCAAGTCCCGGTAATTTAAGTAACGGCACAAGCCCAGATGGGACTTCCTTCTTTAAATATTCAAGCGTTTCTGATTCTCCTTTTTCGAGGATTTCATTTATTACCGCTGCCGTCCCTTTTCCGATGCCATTTAGCTCAGCAGGATCTTCAATTTGCTCCATACTCCGATCATCTGTTTCGAGTGCTCGGGCAGCTTTACGAAAAGCGGATATTTTAAAAGGGCTTTCCCCTTTCAACTCCATATAAACTGCTATCTCTTCAAGGAAATGAATAACCTGTTTTTTATTCATCTTTTTCTCACCCTTCTTCATAAGATCATTACTACTATCCTATCCATATTCAAACCCAAATCCAATTAATTTATCTTAAAAAAAGCGGGAGCGCTCGATTAGGTCCGACAAGCGCTACCAATTTAACCAATCGTACTTATGCTAATACAAATAAATAACCCTTCTAATTGAAGGGTTATGCTACGTGTGTACTCCAGAGGTCTTTAATTTGTTCTGTCAACACAGGGGTATGCTTGACGATGCTTTCCGCAAGAAACGAATTTGATATGGCTGTTTGAACGGTTTCATTTGGAAGAAGCGCTGCAATAAATAGAAATAAAAACACGATAATGTATACTTCTACAAATCCAAGCACTCCGCCAAGCCATCCATTTACAGTTCTCAATATAGGTAAATCTGCAAGAAAGTCGAGCATAGAACCAACTATTTGCATGATAATTTTGGTACCAAAGAACAATAGCGCAAACGCAATTCCACTATAGTATGTGGCCTCTAAGTTTATAGCGTCAAACACCATTGCCGTTGAAGATGCCTCGTTGCCGAAGGACGGGTATGGAATCCATAGCTTCAAATGTGGAGCGAGATCCTTAAAATACATGTACGCAACAACAAATGAAATGATAAATCCTGCTAAATGAACAACTTGAAGGATCAAGCCTCTTCGAAGTCCAATTAGGAACCCTCCAACTAATATAATAAAAAGAATTAGATCAACCATCTTACGTTATTCCTCTTCTCTCAGTTTTTTCTTTAACTCTTCAAGTTCTTTTTTAATCATCACATAATCATTTACAATATTAACTGCTGTTAGAACAGCAAGTCGCTTCGTATCTAAATAGGTATTCATTCCTTTAATCTCATTCATCTTCTCGTCCACTAAAGTTGAGACTTCACGAATATGTTGATGACTTTTATCACCGATTATTGTATATTGTTCACCATAGATTTCCACGGTTGTACGTATTTTTCCATGACTGTCTGTCACCCCATAAGCCTCCTATCAAGAGAGAGAATCCTATTTTACATCATAGCATGAAAATTGGTATTTTTGAAACACAGCACTCCTGAACCATTCTTGTTCATCTTCAGATTCTGCTATAATAGGATGCAAGCCTAGTTCACAAAAGGAGTTTTGTTATGTCACAGGTTGTTTTAACTGTATCACCTTCCATTATGAATGAAATTAAAAAGAAATACAACAGCCACTTAAGCGATAAACAGCCACCGGGGAGCGTTTTTGTAGCGAAAACTTCTACCTGTACTATTACAGGCTATAAATCTGGAAAAATAATGTTCCAGGGCCCAGGGGCAGAAGGAGAAGCAAGACCATGGCAATCTAGCGGAACAGCGAGTTCTAAAAAGGCAACGAAATCTAAAAAGAAAACAGTGGGCGATCATCAATACTCTCCACCTGGTAATATCTCAACTCTTTCCGCCATCGGAAGTGATGAAGTTGGGACAGGAGATTTCTTTGGTCCAATGACAGTTGTTGCTGCATATGTCGACCAGAAGCAAATTCCACTCTTAAAGGAACTCGGTGTAAGAGATTCTAAAGGAATGAAGGATCCAGAAATTATTGAAATAGCTAGAAATTTGATTAAAACCATTCCTTATAGCCTGCTTATCCTACCAAATGAAAAATACAATACTATGCAGAAAAAGGGAACGAATCAGGGGAAAATGAAGGCTCTACTACATAATCAGGCCATCCAGAATGTGATGCGCAAAGTCCAGGGATATGATGCCATACTCATTGATCAATTCGCTAAACCTGAAGTTTATTTCAACTACCTAAAAGGTCAATCAACAATCGTAAAAGAAAATGTATATTTCGCAACTAAAGCCGAAGAAATTCACCTTGCTGTAGCAGCAGCATCCATTATTGCGAGGTACTCTTTTGTAATGGAAATGGATCGACTTGGAAAAGAATATAATGTAAAGCTTCCAAAAGGGGCTGGACCAGCTGTAGATATAGCAGCTGCAAAGCTTATTCAAAAACATGGAGATCAGATTCTTGGGAATTTAGCTAAGCTACATTTTGCTAATAGCTTAAAAGCTCAAAAAATAGCTGATCAATCACGTCGTTAAAGAAACTCTACGAAAAAAGCTGACTCGAGTGAGTCAGCTTTTTTAATGTTCATTTTATTAATAAAGGTGAGAAGCTTCTAATTGATCTTCTGCTTTCAGCATGACGGAAGTGAAATAGTTAAAGAACATGTCACGATCCACGTCATCTACTACAATCACTTCACGACCTGTTTCATCAAGAACGGTTCTCCCTTGACTTACTCCATCTACTTCAACACGACATTTTACTTTTCTTGAATGGATAAAGGATTTTGGTGTCACAGAAACTGTAGTCAGAACATCCCATAAATAGTAAGTCGAATTGGTCTCAACGTGTACAAGTGGAGGACACATGGCGTAGCATTGTCCAATAAAGTCTACACCAATTTCCTTTCGTTTAGCTGCCCACATGTTTCTTACATCATTGGTTAACGGGACTTGATTCGTGCTTTCAAGTGCGACCATTTCGATCTTAATAGAAGTTTTGAAAACAGTAGATACTGCTTCGGGGTCCCAAAAAGCATTCCATTCTGCTGTACCATCATGTTCTGGTTCTTCCACATTTCCTACTTCTAGGAAAGTGCCACCCATCCATACTAATTTTTCAATACTCTGTTCAATATGTGGAGCTGTTTCTAACGCTCTAGCAAGATCTGTTAATGGTCCAGTAAAAAGAAGAGTTAGCGGTTCAGAGCTTCGTTCAAGAGTATCAATCAGATGCAAATGAGCAGGTAGTTCTGACATAGGTGTATTCACTTTATTTGATTCATTTAGAATAGGTAAAGCATCGACATAAAAAGCATGCATGCGCCAGTCTTTAGGGAATGGATTAATCCCTCTTGAATTAGAAGCTGCAACATTTAATCCAGTGGCTTTTCCAAATCGATCTATTATTTTTCTGCTTGCAGAAACAGCTGGTTCTAGATAACAATCTGCCGGAATAACCGATACGCCAGCAAGCTCGGTCTCTTCCATGTTTAATAATAGAAACAGTGATGCTAAATCATCAACGCCACCATCATGATTGAAATATACCTTCTTTTTTTCCATCCTATATCCCCCTGGTGGATAACTCGCATGTCGCTAACCATCGTTTCCTGAAAGTGAACCTTTTCTATTTATAGCGTTGAGGTACGTTTAAGGTCTTCTCAACTTTTTATTCACTCATAGTCCTGTCATTTCAGGTAACAGGGTAGAAACGTTCAGGCCAATTCCCGACATATATGAGCTTCCATTATTCTAATCACTTTGTACTCTATCAGAGCGTGAATAAGGAAGCAATAAGCAAAAAAATGTCGTACGTTTACATTTTTCATTCGAATATTCCAAACATTCCTACTTTCTTAATAGGTCTTGCTACCTATTCTATCTTCTGCTAGATTGATGAATACAACTTCACATTTATCTCTATATAATTTTGGAAATAGGGTCCAAAGAGTTTCTACCCGGCAACCGAGAATTGCTGGACTATAGGGAAGGCATGGCATCGTCACTTAGACAGGCATATTCTGTTTATTTGTGTGCCACTTTTCTTCCTGTAAACTCGGACTTTTTTCTACAAAGTACGGGTTTTTTTGTATTCATCCGATTTAGATTTGTGAAGAAACAACTAGTTTTCAGGGGGAATTGACATCATGAATATTTTCACAGGACTACTCTCGATTATTGGCGTACTTGCTATCGCCTGGTTAATGAGCAACAAGAAAAAATCAGTCAAATGGAGAACGATCGGGGTTGGCGTTTTAATTGAAGGGCTATTTGTTTTATTTGTTCTAAAAGTAAATGCAGGAAAGGTTATGCTCGAAAAAGCTTCTGCAGCTGTACAAAACGTTATTAACTATAGTAACGAAGGCATTCAATTCGTATTTGGCGGCCTCTATGAAGAAACAGGCTTAACATTTGTATTTGCTATAAATGTTTTAGCTGTCATCATCTTCATTTCTGCTCTTGTCTCAGCACTTTATTACATGCGCATTATCCCACTTATCGTTCAAGTGATTGGCATTACGATTGGTAAGCTAATGGGAACGACGAAAGTTGAAACATTTAACGCTGTCGGAAACTCCTTTTTAGGTCTAGCCGAAGCGCCTTTACTCGTAAAACCATATTTGAAATTGCTCACCAGATCTGAGATATTTGCCATCATGGTAGGAGGTACTGCTTCTGCTAGTGGAGCCATCCTCGTCGGTTATTCACTTATGGGTATTGAACTTAAATATTTATTGATATCTGTCTTTAGCGTTCCTTTCGTTTCACTTGTTATTGCAAAAGTGATGGAACCAGAAACTGAAGTTTCACAAACTAATGATAAAGTAAAAATGAAAAAAACGGATCATGCCAATATTTTTGAGGCAATCGCCGACGGAACAGTCAGCGGTGTGATGCTTGCGTTAAATATTGGAGGTCTTTTGATAGCATTCATCAGTATTCTAGCAGTTGTAAACGGCATGTTAGGTTTCGTCGGAACTGACCTGAGCTCAATTCTAGGATATATCTTCTATCCATTTGCCCTATTAGTAGGTATTCCAACGGATGAAGCATTTCGAGCAGCATCCATCATTGGTACGAAAATGTCAATTAATGAATTTGTGGCTTTCCAAAACTTAACCGCCATTCAAGCACAGCTTTCTGACAAAACCGTTGCCATTCTTTCTGTCGCACTATGTAACTTTGCTAACTTCTCATCCATCGGGCAGCTTATTATTGGACTAGGGTCACTCGAGCCCACTAAACGTTCTCAAGTTTCTAAATTAGGATTAAAGGCCATTATCGGTGGTACACTAGCCTCCTTTATTACGGCTATATTTGTAGGAATGTTTATGTAAAAAATAGTATAAATAAAAATCCTCCCTATACACGTAGGGAGGATTTTCTGTAGTTATCGACGAAGGGCAGCTCCAAATTGTTCTTCTACTGCTGTAAGAACACGGTCATGTGCCTTCTTCACTTCTTCTTCTGTTAAAGTTTGTTCTGGATTGTAATATCTAAGAGAAAAGGCTAGTGATTTTTGACCTTCATCAAGATGTTCACCCTGGTAAACATCAAATAGTTGAATGTCCACAAGCTTAGATCCACCAGCTTCTTTAATGACTTTCTTCACTTCTCCAGCTTCAAGCGACTCACTGACAACAAGAGCCACATCTCTAGTAACAGACGGGAATCGTGGAAGCTTTTTGTATTGAAGGTGAGCAACATCTGCATTCAGTAACTTCTCTAGATTGATTTCAAAAACGTATGTTTCACTCAAATCAAGATCTTTCTCAACTTCTGGATGAAGTTGACCGATATATCCGATGAGCTCATCATCGAGATAAACCGATGCTGTACGACCTGGGTGAAGCTTTGGCTCTTCTGCACGAGCGAACGAAAGACGATCCTCTAAACCAAATTCAACCGCTATTTCTTCGAGGATTCCTTTTACAACAAAGAAATCAGCGACTTTCTTTTCTTTTTGCCATAGGTGCTCTTGCCATAATCCTGACACTACGCCAGCAAGGTGTTCCTGTTCTACCGGAAGCTCATCACCTGGTAAGAACACAGAAGCCGTTTCATAGAAAGCAACATTATCTAGCTGACGGTTGCGGTTATACTGCGCTACCTCTAGAAGATGCGGAATCAGGCTCGTTCTAAGTTCACTTCTTTCTTCACTCATTGGCATCGCAAGACGAACAGCTTCGGCTGATTCATCAGAGAAGAAAAGACGTTTAGAAGGCGACGTAAGAGAATACGTTACTGTTTGGAAAAGACCTGCGCCTTCAAGCGTACGGCGAACATGGCGACGCTTCACTTGATATTCTGACAGCTGTCCTGGTGTACTTTCTGTAAGAGGTAGCGTTGCAGGAACATTATCATATCCGTAGAGGCGTCCTACTTCTTCAATTAAATCTTCAGAAATCGTTATATCCGGGCGGCGAGGCGGTACCTGAACGGTAAATGTGCCACCAAAGTTCTGATAAGAGAATTGCAGACGCTCAAAAATAGCAGCAACTTCTGTTTCAGAAATTTCTGTTCCAAGAACTTGATTAATTCGATTCACTTCAATACTAACGTCAAGAGCTTCGATGGTTCGAGCTCCCTGTTCAGCAATACCTTTTAACACTGTTCCACCGGCAATTTCTTGAATGAGCTGAGCAGCGCGTTCGCTTGCACCAACAACGCGGTTTCGATCAATTCCTTTTTCAAAACGCGCACTTGAGTCACTACGTAACCCTAGATCTTTCGATGCTTTCCGAACAAGCTTGCTGTTAAAGTAAGCTGCTTCAAGCAAAATCGTTGTTGTGTCTTCTTGTACTTCAGAATCAGCACCACCCATAACACCAGCCACGGCAACGGGTTTTGAACCATTCGTGATGACAAGATGCTCATTCGAAAGCGTGCGTTCAGCATCATCGAGAGTGACAATTTTTTCTCCTTCAGTTGCGCGACGTATCACGACTTCCTTCGATCCAAATCGATTATAATCAAAAGCATGAAGCGGCTGTCCGTATTCCAAAAGAACATAGTTCGTAATATCGACTACGTTGTTAATTGGACGAATACCAGCAGAAACGAGGCGATTTACAAGCCACTGCGGTGATGATTTGATCGTTACGTCTTTAATAATGGAAGCTCCATAATAAGGATTATCTTCTTCATTCTCTACACGAACTGACACATACTCTTCAACGTCTTCATCCGAGCGAACAAGCTCTGGAGACGGAAGCTCAATTGAGCGATTCAATACTGCCCCAACTTCATAAGCGACGCCGATCATGTTCATCGCATCAGCTCTGTTTGGAGTAAGACCTAGCTCAAGAACTTCATCATTTAGATTCAAGTATTCAAGCGCATCTTCACCAGGTGTCACGTCTTCACTAAATACAAAGATTCCGTCTGCATACTCTTTCGATACAAGTTTACTTTCAATTCCAAGCTCCTGAAGTGAGCAGATCATACCATGAGAAGCTTCACCGCGAAGTTTTGCTTTCTTAATCTTAAAATTGCCTGGAAGTACAGCCCCAACTTTTGCTACAGCTACGTACTGTCCTTGAGCAATATTTGGTGCTCCACAAATAATTTGGACCGGCTCTTCTTCACCAACATTCACCTGACAAATATTCAACTTATCAGCATCAGGGTGTTGCTGACATTCAAGAACGTGACCAATAACCACGCCGGTAATTCCTTTATTAAGCTTTTCGACTGTTTCAACCTCAATACCACCCTTAGTAATCAGGTCTGCTAGTTCATCAGCTGAGTAACTATCTAAATCTACATACTGCTGTAGCCAATTCATTGATACGAGCATGTTTTCTCCTCCTAACTTCCAATCATATTATAGTGAATTAAATTGTTTAATAAATCTGCTGTCATTCGTGTAGAAATGACGTATGTCATCAATACCATATTTCAGCATAGCGATCCGTTCTGGTCCCATACCAAATGCAAACCCAGTGACTTTCTCAGGATCGAAGCCGGACATGCGAAGTACATTCGGATGTACCATACCGCCTCCAAGAATTTCTATCCATCCGGTTCCTTTACATACAGAGCAGCCATTCCCGCCACAATTAAAGCAAGAAATATCCATCTCCACAGAAGGCTCAGTAAATGGGAAGAAGCTTGGGCGAAGACGGATTTCACGTTCTTCTCCAAACATTTTCTTCGCAAATGATTGGAGCACACCTTTTAGATCACTCATGCGAACATTCTCACCAACCATTAGTCCTTCAATTTGCATAAACTGATGGGAGTGTGTTGCATCATCTGTATCACGGCGATAAACTTTACCGGGCACGATGATTTTAACAGGACCTTCTCCATTTAACTTCTCCATCGTTCTAGCTTGCATTGGAGAGGTATGCGTTCTTAATAGCGTTTCTTCAGTTATATAGAATGAATCCTGCATATCTCGAGCCGGATGATCCTTAGGAAGATTTAACGCTTCGAAATTATAATAATCGGTTTCAACTTCTGGTCCTTCCGCAATCGAGAATCCCATACCAAGAAATAGGTCTTCAATTTCTTCGATTACCCTCGTTAGTGGGTGATGATTTCCTCTCTTAATTGGCCGACCCGGCAGAGAAATATCGATCGTTTCTTTCTTTAATCGTTCTTCTACGGCTGCTTTTTCTAAGCGAGTCACTTTCTCCTCTAATTGATCCGAAATCGCTGAGCGAATTTCATTAACGAGCTGCCCCATTTTCGGACGTTCTTCTTTAGACAATTTCCCCATACCTTTAGAAATTTCTGTAATTGGACCTTTTTTTCCAAGGTATTTCACTTTGATATCCTGCACTTCTTTCATTGAAGAAGCTTGCTGAATTTCTGATAGTGCTTCTTCTTTCAACGTTTGTAAACGCTCTTGCATCTTTTCAACCTCCACTTCATTTTCGTGTTTGCTTCTTTTTGCAATAAAAAAATCCTCGCTCCCCAGAAAGGGGCGAAGATTTGATTTCGCGGTACCACCCTAATTCACCGATAGAGTACACCTATCAGCCTTAAGCAAAGAATAACGGCTTGTAAACCGATCCGCTTTCGAACGAACAAAGCGGCAACTCCAGAGCGAATTCGGCAGCGTCCCAATAGAAATGCTTTCAGTCTCGGCATTTCCTCCCTGCAAAGGCAGCGGCAGCTTACTACTCTCCATCATTGTTTTTAACATATATAAGTTGCTTTTAATTATAGAAAAAAATCGCTATATCCGCAAGCCTTATTATGAAGGTAACAATCCATACATCAGAATTCCTGCTGCAACGGCGACATTTAACGACTCTGCTTTACCATATATCGGAATATACACGTTCTCGTCTGCTAAACGTTGAAGCTCGTCTGATACACCGTTTGCTTCGTTTCCAAGAATGACAGCAAACTGAGAAGATGAATCAAGCTCTTGATATGGCGTTCCTCCACTCACTTCTGTTGCGTATATAAGCATGCCAGCTTCTTTTAATTTCTGAACTTCTGTCACCAAGTCCCCTTTTATTACAGGAAGATGAAAAATAGATCCCTGGGTGGATCGAAGCACCTTACTGTTATAAGCATCAACGGTTCCATGTCCAAGTAGAAGGCCGTCGTATCCAGCACTATCTGCAGTTCGAATAATCGTTCCCAAATTACCGGGATCCTGAATAGCGTCCAGTAATAATAGTTTGCCATGACGAGGTAGTTCAGGCTCAACCATTTTACAAACGGCCATAATCCCCTGTGGTGTTTCTGTATCCGTTAGTTCTTGCATCACTTTCTCCGTAACAGTATAGACAACAGGAAGCTCTTTAAACGGATAAGCAGATAAGTCAGTGCCTTCTGTCACAATCAATTCTGTGATTGAAGCTTCAGCCTTTGCAGCTTCTTCTACAATATGTGGACCTTCAATGATATAAGAGAAAGCTTTCTCTCTACCCTTTCGCGTCTGAAGTTTTTTCCAATCTTTCACTTTTTGATTTTTAGCGGATTCGATAATCATTATGCTCTCCTTCAGTTTTCAATGTTTCCATTATAAAGGGTTGAAAGGGAAGATTCCAATAAAACTCATGAAATTTCTTCAATTCGCTCATACTAATGAGGCTTGAACCAACAAGCGAATGAGAAAGGTGAGGTGGAAAGTATGGACCTTAACTTACGCAAAGCGATTCTCGCTAATATTAATGGCAACAACGAGGAGCAACTCGAAGCGACAATCCTCGACGCCATGCAAAGCGGAGAAGAGAAAATGCTCCCTGGGCTTGGTGTTCTTTTCGAAATTCTTTGGAAAGAAGCACCAGAAAATGAGCGAGAGCAAATGCTCTCTTATATGGCACAGGGTGTAAATTAACAAGCAAAATCCGGTGGCAAGAGCCACCGGATTTTGTGTTCTAGTTAAAGATAATTTCTTTCACAGTATCAGCATCAAGCTTTTTAATCACTTCAACAATCAAATTAACTGCATTCTCAAAATCGTCACGATGAAGAATCGCTGCGTGAGTATGAATATAGCGTGTGGCAATTGTGATGGAAAGTGCAGGTACTCCATTTGCTGTTAAATGAATTTTACCTGAATCTGTCCCACCGCCTGCAATAGAGTCAAACTGATAAGGAATATTGTTCTCATCAGCTGTATCTGTTACAAAGTCACGAAGACCTTTGTGACCGACCATTGAAGCATCATACATAATAATTTGAGGACCTTTCCCCATTTTGGATTGAGCGTCCTTATCACTTACTCCAGGAGTATCACCAGCGATACCAACGTCAACCGCAAAGCCGATATCAGGCTTAATCATGTTTGTAGCCGTAGTCGCTCCGCGAAGACCTACTTCCTCTTGTACCGTACCAACGCCGTAGACAGTATTAGGATGCTCTTCTCCTTTTAGCTTACGAAGTACTTCGATCGCAATAGCACAGCCAATACGGTTATCCCATGCTTTCGCCATAAGCATTTTTTCGTTATTCATAACAGTAAATTCACAAACTGGAACAACAGAATCTCCCGGCTTAACGCCCCATTCCATAGCCTCTTCTCGGCTTGAAGCACCAATATCAATGAACATATCCTTCTTGTCGACCGATTTCTTACGCTGTTCAGGAGGAAGAATATGTGGTGGTTTAGAACCGATGACGCCCATAATGTTACCATTACGAGTCATGACGTTAACACGCTGTGCAAGCATAACCTGCTCCCACCAGCCGCCAACTGTTTGGAAATAAAGAAAGCCTTTATCATCAATACGCGTTACCATAAAGCCAATCTCATCGAGGTGACCTGCAACCATAATTTTTGGGCCTTCTGCTTTACCTTTTTTAACCGCAATTAAGCTGCCTAGATTATCATACATGATTTCATCTGAAAGAGATTCAATGTGCTTCTTCATCACTTCACGAGGTTCACGTTCGTTACCTGGTACGCCATTCGCATCAGTGAGTTCTTTCAGCATCTGCAACGTTTCGTCTAGCTTAGCCATATGTATTGCCTCCTTGATATGTATTCTCTGTTCATTATAACGGTTTCCGAAATATTTCACAATTCAGAGGACTCTTGAATCTAATATCCCTGATCCTGTCGAGTATGATTCACTTTATTTTTTTTCAAATACGCTTCATTCATTTCTTCAAACCGTAGCCCGATAAGTTGTCCAAGTAAAAGATAACTTTCCATTAAATCGTTAAATGCTTCCTCATTTTTTTCACTTGCCACTTGATCAATCGCTTTGTAGACACGATGGAAAGCATGTACTTCAGAGCCAGCGGGGTCGCCTTTTGACACTGCTTCATACGTTGTAATGCCCAATTCAATCCCTAATGAGAGAATAAAATGAATACCATCCACATACTCCTCTAGAATCGTTTCTTTAGGGGAAGGAGCTTTTTTACTCCAATATTTAAAACAACGTGTTTCATTCGCTAGTTCTCCAATCTCGACTTTAAGAGCAAGTAGTTTATTCTCGAATAAATCTTCATGCTCCAGATTGTGTTCCTTTACAATCCGAGTATCAAGTTGTCTTTGTAATGTAAATAATTGTTCGAATTTCAATGAACTCTTCCCTTCTTAAATCTTTTCTTTTTATGAAACCTTTCTTTATCATATACGTATAGAGAATAGAAGCATAGTGAAAATGAGGTGCTGACTAATGATTATTATTCTTTTTCGTCTTGTCATTCTCGTAGCCATGGTATTGATCGCTTATTCTGTCATCCGCTTTTTTATGGATCCAAAACGAAAGCTGGAAAAAGCTCACGATCATAAAGAATACTATTTTTTCGATGACTCGTCCAATGTAAGAAAGAATTTTCTCGTCACCTACAAAGGTGCCTTATTCGAAGGTGAAAAGTACCTTGGCACTACTGAAAATTCGTTCGATATTATTACCCTTTCAGTAGGGGTGAAAAATGCATCAGAACTATATTTACTTGAGAAAGAAGATTTCTATTTTCTTGAAAAGGAAATGGACATCCGCTATCCTAGTGCAAAAATTGAATGGAAGAGCCCAGTCAAAGAATTTTTACGCCATCGCGAAAATACTTAACAAACAAAACCCCTCCGATCTGGAGGGGTTTTGTTTGTTTACGATCAAATTAAAAAGCTTTTTTATCTCACAGGCTGAAAGAAATCCTCCCACTTCATAATCCACTCTCTTCTTCTTAGTAAATAGAAAAGGATGACAAGTCCACACAACATGAGTACGATGACGACCGGATCGAACCTACTAATTGCCGTTCCAAAGAAAGAATACAACAAAGCGAGAGGTACATTTGAAATGAGGGATGACCGCAAATAATCTCTAAAGTCTTTAGACACCTCAATTAAACAAAGGGAAATGAAATGAAAATGAACGAAAGGTACTAATCGAAGGATGGCAATTTGCCCAACTGACATTGGCATATGTTTACGTGTCCATCGTTCTTTCATTCGAATAATCTTCTTAAACAAACCCGGCGTCCGCTTAACAACTAAATAAAAAACCGTACTTACAACAGTAATCCCAATCAATGAGTAAATCGTGCCATATATTGCGCCAAACATCACTCCACCAGCAACACAAACAACACTAACTGGAACAAATACAAACTGACGAATAAAATGAAAAATAATGAAATAGAACGGGGCGTAAATTCCGCTATTAGATACAACCTCCACAAGCGGTAGGACGAGCTCATTCATGATGTTCCCCCCTTCCTTTAACCTTTATGACAAGAGACGAGCTGTTATGTCAAAAAGCGAAGGATCTCGATTAGAATATTATTTGGAAATACGTGGACAATAAGGGGAGATTTAATCAGTTCGGTAATTGGAGGGGATAAATTATGGATGAACTCGTTATTGCTCGTTCATTATTTGGAATGACAATGGGCGTACATATTATTTATGCAACACTCGGTGTAGGCTTACCTTTAATGGTTCTTGTAGCTGAGCTCATGTATCAAAAAACAAAAGATAGAGATTATGCGATAATGGCCAATCGATGGACGAAAGGGTTTGCTGTTTTACTAGGGGTGGCGATTCCTACCGGAACCATTGCAGGTGTACAGCTTTCTCTCTTATGGCCAGGATTTATGGAAGTCGTTGGACGAGTGATTGCATTGCCCTTTCAAATTGAAATATATGCTTTCTTCCTAGAAGCTCTCTTTATGTCAATCTATGTTTATGCTGCAGATCGCCTTTCTCCAATCATGCGAATTGTGAGCGTAACGCTTGTTGCATTCGGTGCGAGCGCATCAGCTATCTTAATTACAAATGTCCACGCTTTTGAAGGTACACCAGCTGGATTTGAGATAGTAGACGGAAAGTTCGTTAACGTTGATCCATGGGAGGCATTCTTCAATCCTTCCTTCCTAGTTACAGCTGGACACGTAACTGTTTCTGCTTTAATGACAGGGGCATTTGTTATCGCATCGATTGCGGCATATAAAATGATTCGTCAACGAGGTAATACGAGAGAATATAAATTTCATCATAAAGCATTAATGATGGGGCTCGTTATCGGAGGGGTTTTTTCAATCTTGACCGCCTTAAATGGACATGAATCTGCTCAACAACTGTATCAATATCAACCTGAGAAACTCGCGGCGGCGGAAGGTTTGTTTGAAACACAAACTTATGCACCACTTGCTATTGGCGGCTACACCGATAAAGAAGAACGTGAGGTAAAGTGGGCAATTGAAGTTCCGTGGGCACTTAGTTTTCTATCCGACGACGCATTTGATACGGAAGTACTCGGTCTTGAAGAATGGCCTGAAGAAGAGTGGCCACCACTATTTGTCCATACCTTGTTCAATTCAATGGTCGGGATTGGTTCCCTACTCATGCTATTGTCTATTGTTGGGTTTACTTGGTACAAAATCCTTAAACGAAAAGAATTTCCACGCTGGCTTATGTGGGCATTTATTGCTGCAGGTCCGCTCGCCATTACAGCAATTGAATTCGGATGGATATTCGCCTGTACCGGCAGACAGCCCTGGATTATCTATCACGTTATGAAAACAGAAGAAGCAGTCACAACTTCAGGAAATATCGGCCTGCTCTTTGTTCTCTTTCTCATTGTGTATATCATTTTAATGATCTCAACAGTCCTCGTCCTTCGCTACTATTTCAATCGTAACCCGATTAGCGAGGAACTCGATCAGTAGGCACCTGCCTATACCGTTAAAAAAGAATAAGAGGTGAACCACATGTCAGAAGCATTTTACGCTATCACATTAATATGGGGTCTTGTTTTTATTTATGCGGTTATGGCCACAATCGATTTCGGTGCTGGGTTTTGGTCCATGATCTATTTAAATAAAAACAACACGAAAGCGACAAATATTGCGAATCGCTATTTATCTCCATCTTGGGAAGTAACAAATGTATTTATCGTTGCCATTGTCGTAGCTCTTTTCAGCTTTTTCCCTGGAGCAACGTTTACCCTTGGTACTGTCCTTCTCATTCCAGGGAGTTTGATTATACTATTACTTGCCCTTAGGAGTGCGTTTCTTGTATTTTCTCATTCCGCTTCTTCAAATTACAAACGCCTCTTAACCTTGATATCAGGAATAACTGGTTTTCTTATTCCAGCTCTCTTGATTTGCGTGTTGCCTATTACGCATGGCGGATTTATACAAACATCAAACGGGATAGAACGTCTTTTATTGGGTGAATTATTTACAAGTCCAAGTGTTTATGCTTTCATGGCCTTCGCCATCTCAAGCACGCTCTTTCTATCATCTCTGCTGCTTTCTGATTACTCTAACGTATCAGGAGATGAAGATGCTTATCAAACTTATAGAAGGGATGCTATTCTTGTCGGTCCAATCTCACTAGCGATGGCGGGTTTACTCGTTCTCACTATTCGAACGGAAGCTCCATGGCTTTATGACAATTTAATGGACTATGTACCGTGGTTAATTGGTTCTATCACAACCTTTGCAATCGGATATCTCGCTCTCTTTATTCCTAGAAAAACAGGTGTCGGTATTCCGAGGCTTGCTATGGTTAGTATCGTTACACAATATTTACTTGCTAGTTATGCTTATGGTTCAGCTCATTTACCTTATATCGTATATCCAAATGTAACGATTGAAACTGGATTCACAGACCCCGCTACATTTAGAGCATTAATCGTCACCTACATTGTAGCCTTCTTTATTTTAACCCCAGGATTCATCTACTTCTGGCGCCTTTTTCTGAAAGACAAAAGGTACCTTAAGCAAAATGAATCCTAATTGAAAACAAGTTCGTCTTATGAAAAAAAAAAGAACAATACACTAAATAAAAAAAACGCCCATTCGGCGTTTTTTCTACATATAGATGTATGCATAGATAACAAAGAGCACGAGATGAAGAGCTAATAGAGCGGGGATGCCATACACAAATTGCTTGTGTTTTGTTTTATGCCTAAAATTCTTCATTCCAGTTAAACCACCGAAGCTTCCTCCAAAGATAAATAAAAACCATAGCGTCTTTTCGGGAATTCTTCGCTTTCCATTTTGCGCTCTACGCTTATCGATCCCCATAGCTATGAAACTCCAACTATTGATGATCGCCAAATATATTCCTAATACAATTAAACCATCCAACACTTACTCTCTCCTCTATTATAACTTTTTTCAAAAAGGCTATGTTAATGAACGCTGTTGATTTTGACTCATTTACGCTCTGTGAGACAAAATTGAGAATCAACGATATAAGTAACATAGCTTACAAAAAAACCACCCTCAACATGTGAGGATGGTTTTAAAGAACTTATTTCAAGTTTTCTTTTGCTTTTGAAGCTAGTTCAGCAAATGCTTTTTCGTCATTTACTGCTAGTTCTGCAAGCATTTTACGGTTGATGTCGATACCAGCTGTTTTAAGACCAAACATCAAACGGCTGTAAGAAAGTCCGTTCAAACGAGCTGCCGCGTTGATACGAGTGATCCAAAGCTTACGGAAGTCGCGTTTTTTCTGACGACGGTCACGGTAAGCGTACATGTTTGATTTCATAACTTGCTGATTAGCAACTTTGAAAAGCAAAGACTTAGATCCGTAATATCCTTTTGCGAGTTTTAACGTTCTTTTACGTCTACGACGTGTTACGTAGCCACCTTTTACTCTTGGCATACTAAACCCCTCCTAATTTCTGTGTCTCAATAATATAATAACCGATTACTTCTTGTTGTAGATTAAAGTCTTAATGCGCTTGAAGTCACCTGCGGAAACAAGAGAAGCTTTACGAAGCTTACGCTTCTGCTTTTGAGACTTGTTACCGAACATATGGCTAGTGTAAGCACGGCTGCGCTTAAGTTTACCTGATCCAGTTTTCTTAAACCGTTTTGAAGCTCCACGGTGAGATTTCATTTTTGGCATGAGTGAGTTCCTCCTTCAAGAATTACTTTTCTGCGATAGGTGCCAAGATTAGGAACATGCTGCGTCCTTCCATTTTTGGTTTGGACTCAACAGTTGCAATATCTTTGCAATCTTCTGCTAGGTGCTCAAGCACCTTTTTACCGATATCAGAGTGTGTAATCATACGTCCGCGGAAACGGATCGATGCTTTCACTTTGTCGCCTTTTTCAAGAAACTTACGTGCATTACGAAGCTTCGTATTGAAGTCGTGTTCTTCAATGTTCGGGCTCAAGCGAACTTCTTTAACGGTAATGATCTTTTGTTTCTTACGCGCTTCTTTCTCTTTCTTCTGCTGCTCATAGCGGAACTTTCCGTAGTCCATAATGCGACAAACAGGAGGTTTCGCGTTTGGAGCAACCATTACAAGATCAAGATTTGCATTACGAGCCATATCTAATGCCTCAGTTTTGGATTTCACACCAATTTGGTTTCCGTCTGCACCAACTAGACGTACTTCCCGAGCACGAATGCCCTCATTGACGTTCATATCTCTACTAATAATCAGCCACCTCCATGGTTATTGTTCGATGATGATCATCTAACATGATGTCATTAAATGGTTTATATCCGGTTCAAAGCATAAAAAAAGCGTCGGCGCATACGGCACCCACACATTACACAATTATAAGAACAGTGTACCTGCAAACTACCAGTTACGGCGTCAATCAGGTGAGAAGCGGGCGCTTCTGCTTGCTTTGTTTCCGATATTTAATTACCTAAGACAGTATACCATGCTGACCAAATGTATGTCAAGGTGATAAGATTCGTTCGAAGTGCACTTGATTATCATAACGAATCTTTCCCTTTGTGACAAGTGTTTTTTGTAAATTTCTTTTCTATATTAATAAAAGACCGGCAATTATGCCGGTCTTACATTACTTCTTCTGTTTAATTTCTTCTTCAATTCTAGCTGTGAAATCATTCAATGAAACAGTCTCAGAATCCTGCTGGCTATAGCGGCGTACGTTAACCGCTTCACCTTCAACCTCTTTATCACCTACTACGAGCATGTAAGGAATTTTCTGCATTTGAGCTTCACGAATTTTGTAACCAATCTTTTCATTGCGTTCGTCAACCTCGACACGAATTCCTGCACGCTGAAGTTTTTTCTGAACGTTCTTCGCATATTCTAAGTGAACTTCTGATACCGGAATAATCTCCGCCTGGATAGGTGAAAGCCAAGTTGGAAATGCTCCTTTGTATTCTTCAATTAAGAATGCTACGAAGCGTTCCATTGTAGAAACAACGCCGCGATGAATAACAACTGGACGATGGTGGTTGCCATCTTCACCAATATAAGATAGATCAAATCGCTCTGGAAGTAGGAAGTCAAGTTGAACAGTCGAAAGAGTTTCCTCTTTACCTAGAGCTGTTTTCACCTGAACATCCAATTTCGGACCATAAAACGCCGCTTCGCCTTCAGCTTCCACATATTCGACGTTTAGGTCATCCATTGCTTCTTTAAGCATTCTTTGTGCTTTTTCCCACATTTCATCATTGTCGATATATTTTTTCTTATCTGCTGGATCGCGATAAGAAAGACGGAATGAGTAGTCACTGATGTTAAAGTCTTTATAAACTTCCTGGATAAGCTCGACAACTTCAATAAATTCTTGCTTGATTTGATCAGGACGACAGAAGATGTGAGCGTCATTTAGCGTCATCGAACGTACGCGCTGAAGACCTGCTAGCGCTCCAGACATTTCATATCGATGCATTGTTCCAAGCTCCGCAACGCGGTATGGAAGACTACGATAGCTTTTCAGATCGTTTTTATAAATCATCATATGATGCGGGCAATTCATTGGACGAAGAACAAGTTCTTCTGTTTCATCCATTTTCATCGGAGGGTACATATCATCCTGATAGTGATCCCAGTGACCACTTGTTTTATATAGATCAACATTTGCAAGGTGAGGTGTATATACATGGTTATACCCAAGACGTTCCTCAAGATCTACAATATATCGTTCAATCGTCCGACGAATAGTCGCCCCTCTTGGCAACCAAATCGGAAGTCCCTGTCCTACCTCTTGGGAAATAGTAAATAGCTTAAGTTCTTTACCGAGTTTGCGGTGATCACGTTCTTTAGCTTCTTCTAAAAGATGAAGGTATTCTTCAACTTGAGATTGCTTTGGAAAAGCTGTTCCATAAATGCGTTGAAGCATCTGGTTTTCGCTATCTCCACGCCAATAAGCGCCTGCAATCGAAAGTAATTTAAAGGCTTTAATCTTACTAGTAGATGGAACGTGTGGTCCACGACAAAGGTCAAAGAATTCACCCTGTTCATAAATTGTCACTTGTTCGTCAGCAGGAATAGCTTCTAATAGCTCTAATTTGAGCTCATCGCCAATCTCTTTAAACATTTTCTCTGCTTCACTGCGACTTACAACGATACGCTTCACTTCAAGATTTTCATTAATGATTTTCTTCATTTCTTTCTCAATCTTAGGCAGGTCCTCAGGCGTAATAGATACAGGGCAGTCAATATCATAGTAGAAACCACTATCAATAACCGGCCCTACTCCTAGTTTTACATCACTGTAGAGGCGTTTAATTGCCTGTGCCATAAGGTGCGCTGTACTATGACGAAGCACTTCAAGACCGTCTTCACTTTCAGGTGTTACAATTTCAATAGAAGCATCTTCTTCAATTTCGCGTCTCAAATCAAAAAGAACACCATTCACTTTTCCTGCAAGAGCCTTTTTCTTTAGGCCCGGGCTGATTGAGCTTGCAATCTCTTCCGTTGTTGTCCCTTTATTAAATTCCTTTACAGAACCGTCAGGAAACGTTATTTTTACCATTTCAGCCATGCTTCTTCACTCCTTTTTTTGCATATAAAAAACACCCATCCCAAAAGGGACGAGTGTTGATCTCGTGGTTCCACCCTGCTTCCCGCATAAGATAATAACCTATACGGCTCAGACTGCTGTAACGTAGCAGAAACGCCACCCCATTTCCAGGGCAGAGTTCAAAGGTGGTAAGTATGCTCGTCTCGCTAGGAAGTTCGCACCAATCCTTCCCTCTCTGAAAGCTAACAACACATCCCATGTCCTTATCGTAACAATTACGTATATGCGTGTATGTAGGTATTATAAGTAGTGTACATATGAAAATCAAGCTTATTTTAAGGATTGCCTGAAAAAAATAGTTTAGACATACGATACGGAAAAAAACTTAACCTTTCTTCAAACACATTTCGGATTGTTTGAACGAGCCCCTCATCGGAATCATCCGTGTAAATACAAACTTCTTCTGGAGCAAGCAGCAGAAGGGGAAATAGAATTTCAGAATCTATCTCATCTATGGTTAGCCCAACAGGAAGATCTTCCAACTTCCCTTCTATACCAGTTAATAGTGACCCATTCATATCAAATAATTGATATGTTTTATCATAAACAAGAACTACTTTTTTCTGAAGAGATTGCCTGGATCGCAATAGAATTCTTAAACCTTCAACGAAGTTTTGATATTCTTGTTCAAGTTTATATTCGTCAATCGCTTCTCCAATCAATTCATTTAGCAAAGCACGATAAGGACCCGTTCGAAATCTTAAAAAAGAATCAAACAAAATGGTTCCACCCTGTTCAATACACGATAATGTTGACTGAAGCAGTACGTCCCTTCGATTAGCATAGCGATGAGCACCTGGATAGTCTTCTTTATCCCCATCTCCAATACTTCGAGCAATGGATGTAATTTCACCAATTTCATCTTTATCTTGATAATAATACGTTGAAGTTAATAGCTGTTCCATCCAACGCTTCTCATAGAAGGTACTCACACAGTTAGCAATGCATTGAGAAATCTGATAACACAGTTTTGTATCATATGGGCCTATCGCAACAGAAAGACTTAACTCTTCTTCATTTACAATGACTGAGTCACCGATTTTAATGAACTTGTTCAATTGATCGAATACAAATTGGAAGTCATCTATATCAGTAAATGTTATCGAAACCAACGCATTCCCTCCTGTCCACTACCTTCTCATTAGAATCTATATGGCAGAATATGCGAAATGATGTATAGAACCAAAAAAAAAGCCTTCCGTAATGGAAGACTTTAAACTCGTCTATTTTTACCCTCTAAAAATACAGGCGTGGTAAAGTGCTTAATTCGCTCCATAATCCGCTTAGCTTTCGTTTCTTCAATTCCACTTTTATGGGAATAAGCTAAATGATCTTCAAGCAAAGCATAGTCCAGGTTAGATGAATACAGAGTTGGTAACCCCTCAGTCATACGATATTGTAATAAAGTTCCAAGAATATCATCTCGTACCCAACTTGAGATATTTTCCGCTCCAATATCATCAAGTATCAAGAGCGGTGTTTCTTTTAAATAATCAAGCTTTTCATCAATAGATTGATCTTGAATGGCGCTTTTCATTTGACGGAAGAAATCCGGAGTATAAATAAACTGAGAACGAACCCCTTTTTCTTTCGCCAGCTGGTTTGCAATAGCCCCGAGAATAAACGTTTTCCCTACCCCAAAACCTCCATGAATATAAAGCCCTTTAGTGGTTTCACCAGGAACGAAATCTTCTACATATTGAATCGCCGTCCCAATCGCTTCAATTCTAACAGGATCTTCATCATCCAAATCCGCGAAGGTAGCCTGAAGAATTTCTTTCGGAATATAGTAGCTTTGAATCATCTGATTACGCTTTTTGTTCTTATCATCTTCAATTCTTGTTGGACAACGGTTGTAGCGAATATCAATCACCGAACGATTAATAAATAGCTCAGGCTCGTACCCCTCCATCATATTAATGCAGTTCGAGAGACCAGGGCATCCTTCACATCGCTTTGCTTGTGTTGTATATTCATATAGTCTTGCAAGACTTCTATCAATTATTTTGTCATCGACCTCGTCATGCTCTTCAATAAATGCACGAATATCTTCATCGGCCATAATAGCCTTCTTCATCTCTTGGTACTGTTCCTGGAATTTCTTATTGCCTGGCATCTTGTTAAATGATTCCTGGATTGATTCCATTCTTGTTCACCCCGCTTATTTCTTATATTTACTTAGCATCTTTTTAAGCTGATCCTGTTTCTCAGATCGCTCCTCATGAGACATATCCGGTTCTTTTTGATCTGAAATCCATTCAGGCACTTTGTCTTTTCTAGCGGCAGGTTTCCCACGATTGGAAGAGCCTGTTTTTTTCTTGGCCGGTTGCTGAAGCTCTTTAATGGCAAGGTTCATTGCTTCTCTTACTGTCTTTACCCTTGCCCTTGCCCAGTGACTCGCAAACTTTTCTACATAATTCTTCGATAACTTCTTATCCTGCGTTTCTAGAATGAAATCAAGTAAGACATTCATAACACCAGGAGTCAGCTTTTGTTCATCCATTATTCGCTCCACAAGCTTCATATCTGCTTCAGAAGGTTTTCCCCCTTCAGCTGCCCGCTGAAGAATATCATATGGCGTCATCTGTTCATATCTCTGCGCCGCTTTCTCTTCTTCTGTCTCAGGTTCTTTCTTATGAAACTCTTGTAAAGAAACAGGTTGACTTCTATATTGGAGAGCAGGCACTTTGCCACGATTTTCAAGCGCGAACCAACTGCTTACTTCCTTTCGCAATAGATCATCAGAAAGTTCGTCATGGTGAATTGCAGCTTGTTCCACAATCCGGCCCATTTCATATGGTTCAATTTTATACACAAAAGCAAGTCGCTCAATCGTTTTCTTAACAGACTCTGTAAACATTTTCTCAGTGACAATCATATCAGAAATGTGCTGCTTCATCATATCGAAGTCGAATTGCGAAGAAGTAAAAACAAGGCCTTTATTTTCATCACGTTTCTCTATCGTTACTTCCTCTTCTACTTCGCTCATACCAGTCATTTCAGACGGGTGAAGAGAATCGTATACTTCATTAAATGATGCAGTCACGTCACTATACTCAGCTAGATCTGCCTTTTCCACTGTGAAGTGCTTTTTTAGATCATTGTATCGATTACGTCCTAATCGATTGAATAAATAAATATTCAGTACGCCATCATTGAAGAAGCGTTCCGGTGTGAGAGGAGCTTGCAATTCATAAGTAAAATGTCTAGGATCTCCACTGTCTTTTACATATGTTTTCAACAGGCCAATTCCTTCTAATTTACGTCTCTCTTCAAGTACTCTCTTCAAATCCCATCTCATCATAAGTAGCAAATTATGATGAGTCATTGTTGTAACAAAATGATTCTGCTGCTCATGAGCACTCCAGAGAGTCATATAAAGACTGTAGGCCGGAGCCCCGATTAAAGGTTGATATAACAATGTTAGTACTCTTCGATCATACTCGTGCAAAAGTCCGGATGCTTCAATCTGAAGCGTATCAACAGGAAGAAGTTCTTTCCAATGCATATGCTTCACCTTTGTATTCCTCATAATTTTTGAAACCGTACAAAAAAAGAGCTTACGCGAAGCTCCCCCTTTGTTATTCTGCTCTGTTAATTAATTCTTTTAATTCGCGGATAAAGACATTAATATCTTTAAATTGACGATAGACAGAAGCAAATCGAACATAAGCAACTTCATCAACCTTTGCCAGCTGATCCATAACAAGCTCTCCCACAACATCACTACTGATCTCGGAAGCTCCCTGATTACGAAGATCACGTTCGATTTCATTAACAATTGTTTCTAGAGTTTCAAGTGGAACAGGCCTTTTTTCACAGGCTTTAATTAAACCTCTAAGAATTTTATCCCTGCTAAACTCTTCTCTAGTTCCTTCTTTTTTCACTACTATAAGCGGTATTTCTTCAACTGTTTCAAATGTCGTAAATCGATACGTACACGATTCACACTCACGGCGCCTACGAATCGAACGGCCCTCGTGAACCGGCCGAGAATCAAGCACCCTTGTACCATTGTGATTGCAGTTGGGACAACGCATAAGATCATCTCCACTAAACGAACAAGATTTCTACTACTATTTTAGCATAAAATGTGTCAAGACACACCTACCCTTAAAACTGCTCAGAAATCCCTGTTCCGATTAACGTAAGTTTCTTTTTTAAATCATTATAAATGGTTGCAATGACTTTCTTACTGTATCCGAAATCAACTGGAAGTGGCGTCTCTGTTGAAACAGAGAAATCAACGGCAGTTCTATAAGCACGAACCGTGACAACTGTTACAACAATAAGGGCCTTTTTAGGACCTTTCACTTGAAAAACAAATTCTCCACGCTCCGGAGAATTCGTAACGATTTCACCTTTATAGTGTTGTTGAAGGACGGCTTTCGCTTCTGTAAAAGCCTGTTCCTTTGTCGCTTTAAAATAATGGGTTTTAAGAGCATCATTCGGATGTCTTTCCCCAGTTTCAGAACGGTTGCTAAAAAATTCTTTTATTCCCACCCCAGGTCCTCCTCTATTTTTTTTAAGAATAGCAATAAATGACTGATAAATCAATCACATTGAAAGGAATAGGACCGATAGGAAAAGCGAGATGTCTTCTTAGTGAATATAAAAAAAGAGTGCACTGAGCACCCTTTTCAATCATTGTATTATTATGAAGTAAACGCTGACTGTTCTTCTCTAACTTTAGGTTTGACCGGACCCATGCCTCGAGGAAGTTCAATGTTTTCTCGTGAATCTGCACCGAGAGCATCAGCAATATAGTTAGCCGCAACGTTCGGATCAAGATCTCCACAAGTATATACATCAATACTTGCATAACCATGTTCAGGAAAACTGTGAATCGTTAAGTGTGATTCAGAAATAATAACAACACCACTAACGCCTTGTGGAGCGAATTTATGAAATGCAACTTCACGAACCTCAGCACCGGACTTAAGAGCAGCTTCAACAAACGTTTCTTCAATAAATTTCATGTTGTTTAATTTTTCAATGTCACAGCCCCATAGTTCAGCAATGACGTGACGACCCATTGTATCCATAGCAAAATTCCCCCTTTAAATTTACTCATGCATTGATTAGCATGCGGTATCGAAAATCCACCACGGGGGAAAGTTAGTCCGATGAGGTCCTAACCCTTTAAGTAGTTTTCAATGCCAAATTGCTATAAAAGAAGTTCACGAAAAATAGTATAAGGCTTTTAAAATAGATTTGCAAGAATAAATTAAAGAACCTTTTTGTTAGTTCGTCGTTATTGAGCATTAAAGCTCATTATATTCTTATATGACTAATTTTATCCTATTAACTGTAGTATGATTCAATCATTCAAATATATTTGGTTTATCGTTAACTGCTCCTTTAACTAAGATGTGAATTTCGCGAGTACTATCATTACGTTATTTTACATACCGACTATATTAACGAGCCTTGTTGATTTTTGTAGTATTTACGCGCTGTGTCAACCCATTGATTCGAACAAAAATCGAGCTATCAATAACACAAGCTTATAAAAAAAGAAGCGGTGATATACCGCCTCTTCTCCCACTTTCTATACGATTGCTTTCAATCTCTCGGGTATTCTTTCTCCCACATACTTCGCCATATCAACAACTCGGCATGAGTAACCCCACTCATTATCGTACCAGGCAAGGACCTTTACTTTCTTATTCTCAACGACCATTGTAGAAAGTCCATCGACAATCGATGAATGATCATTTCCGTTGTAATCAATGGAAACGAGAGGTTCATCAGAGTAGCCAAGAATTCCTCGAAGCGGTCCCTCGGAAGCAGCCTTTAAAGCATCATTAACCTGATCAATTGTCACATCCTTCTCAAGATCTACTACAAGATCTACAAGTGAGACATTTGGTGTAGGTACACGAAGTGACATGCCGTTAAGTTTCCCCTCAAGGTGTGGTAAAACTTTAGAAATTGCTTTTGCCGCTCCTGTCGAAGTCGGTATGATTGACTGACCACAAGCGCGAGCTCTTCTCAAATCTTTATGGGGGTTGTCGATATTTTTTTGGTCATTCGTATACGCATGCACAGTTGTCATCATTCCCGAGACAACACCAAAGGATTTATCAAGCACCTGTACTACAGGAGCAAGACAGTTGGTTGTACAAGAAGCGTTTGAAAGAACGTGATGTTTTTCATTTTTGTATTCGCTTTCATTTATGCCCATCACAATTGTAAGATCTTCATTTTTACCAGGAGCTGTTATGATTACCTTGGTAGCACCCGCATCAATATGATAGGCTGCTTCTTCTCTTGTACGGAATTTACCAGTGGCTTCAATCACAATATCGATCCCCATATCCTTCCAAGGAAGACTTTTCGGATCACGGTTGTTTAAAACAACAACTTTTTTACCATTAATTTTTATCCCGTTTTCAACAGGGACTACTTCTCCATCAAATGTACCGTGAATGCTATCATATTTAATTAAATGGCTGAGCGTTTCCGGCGGATAGCTAGCGTTAATTGCCACAACTTCTAAACTATCTTCCATAATTGCCTTTCTAAATACCATACGCCCAATTCTTCCAAAGCCATTAATCGCTACTCTTGATTTCATCCAGCGTTCCTCCCGCCATATATGTGTTATACTTATTTCCCCTATCACAAAATTAGTATAACATATAATATGCAATTGAAAAGATTAATTTACACTATTTTTGTAAATCGTCATATATCTGAGCAATCGTCTAAATAAATACAAAAAAACACGCCAGAAAGGCGTATTTTTTTAAATGATTTTCCATTTAGTTAGAATGTTCCTAAGCTGCTTATCTGTTTCTTCACGTGTTCCCATATTATCAATCACTTCATCAGCAAGCTTTTTCTTCTGTTCGATAGGCAATTGAGAATGTATGCGATCAGTTGCCTCTTCTTCTGTACTACCGTCTCGCTCCACTAATCGTTTCAACTGGACGTCAGCATTAACATAGACAAGAAGTGTTTGATCTACCATATGAGTCAGTTTACTTTCAAATAACAGCGGAATATCGAATACCACGTGAGCGTTTCCTTGTTCTTTATAAGCTGCAGCTTCGTCAAGCATTCCTTTTCGAATAGCGGGATGAAGAACACGATTTAATTGCTTACGCTTGTCATCGTCCTTAAAGATAACAGAGCCAAGCTTCTTCCGATCAAGCCCACCATTATCATCCTTCATTTCCTCTCCAAACAAACGAAAAATCTCTTCTAGAGCTGGCTCACCAGGTTCAACCACTTTTCTTGCCATCACATCTGCATCAATTATTGGTATGTTATATCGGCGAATCATTTCTGCCACAGTACTTTTTCCACTAGCAATTCCACCGGTAAGTCCTATATCCATCGTATCTTCTCCTTTCCTACATTCTCATAAAGCCCAGAATGATGAGTAAACACCCTGGTAAAAAAGAAAGTTTATCCATCCATTTAATATTTGAAGTGAAGTTACCAAACTTAAGACCTAAAAGCAGGAATAACGAACTCATACATGCGATTAAAAGAGAAGTTTCAATTGGTGGAAACCCAACCATTGACGCACCAATCCCTGCTCCAAAGGCATCTAGCGACAATGCTGCACCGAGCATGATAGCTTCAATACCTGTAATCGTACCGGAGTCATCAAAATCGGCTGTTGTCGGCTTTCTTAATATACTGATGACCACTCCAAGCGAGCGAATTTCATAATGAAGAAGGATTCGCTCTGAAACAGTTTTTTCTGCTTCTTTATTGTTACGAAACATTTGATACAGCACCCAGCCACCAAGCGCAATAAGGATGCCGCCTCCAATACGCTGGGCTAATATATCTGATATCCATAATTGTAAAAGGGACCCAAACCCCATAGCGACCAACATGGAGACCGCCGAAAAGATTGAAATAATGAGAATTGACTTAAAAGGAATCCTCATTCTTCGCAAGCCATAAGTTAAGCCGACCCCAAATCCATCTACACTTACTGCAAGTGCTAAGAAACAAAGAGAAACCCAGTACATAGGCGAGCTCCTTCCATACTAAAATCTTAAATAGTATATGAAAGCAGCCCATCCAACGCTACGAATCACTCATTTATCTGACAGTCAGGACAAAATGTCGTACCGCGCCCACCGACTACGATTTTGGAAAGTTCTCCATTGCACCTCTTACACTCTTGACCTGCTCTACCATAGACAAATAAACTGTCCTGATAAGTTCCAACTTTTCCCTGACTATTTACATAGGAACGTATTGTACTTCCACCTTTGTTTACAGCATCTTTTAACGTATTCACAATCTCAGCATGAAGCTCTTCAATTTCGTTTTCTTTTAACGTTGAAGCCACTCGCTCAGGATGAATACCAGCTTTAAACAATGCCTCATCCACATAAATATTTCCTAATCCCACAACGATTGTTTGATCTAATAATACCGTTTTTACTTTCCTAGAAGTCTTTTTAAACCCCTGTTGTAAAACTTCTGGGGTAAACTGATCAGAAAATGGTTCATAACCTAGCTGAGCAAGCGGCAACTCATTTTCTTCTACTCCAATCGGAAACAAGTGCATCGTGCCAAATTTACGTACATCATGGTATCGAAGTTCTGTCCCATCATCAAAAGTGAAGAATACGTGAGTATGATGATCAAACTCTTCTTCTATAGATGTTAACTTATATTTCCCTTCCATTCGAAGATGCGAAACGATCACATCATCCTCGAGTATAAGCTTTAGAAACTTCCCTCTTCTTCTTACACCCTTAAATGTCTGTCCAATCACCTTCATTTTAAATGCTTCGACATCATCAGGTTTCTTGATGATTTTTGGCCATTTTACTAATACATTTGTAATTCGTTTCCCTACGATTAATTCTTCGAGCGTGCGTTTAACTGTTTCTACTTCTGGTAATTCAGGCATTATTCCCTCTCCTTTGATGCCTACTTCGCATCATACCAGGTGGAGCCATATTCATAATCAACTTTCAGCGGTACATCCAGTTTGATTGCAGATTCCATCACTTCAGGTACGATCCGTTTTAACGTTTCAATTTCTTCTTCTGGTGCCTCAAAAATTAATTCATCGTGTACTTGAAGTAGCATACGCGTTTTTAGATTTTCTTCTTTTAATCGCGTATCCATTTGAACCATCGCAAGCTTAATAATATCAGCAGCCGTTCCTTGAATCGGTGTGTTCATTGCCGTTCTTTCAGCAAACCCTCTTTGATTAAAGTTCCTTGAGTTAATTTCGGGCAGATATCTTCTTCGCTGGAGCATTGTTGATACATACCCCTCTTCTTTCGCCTTAACAACTACATCTTCCATGTAATTTTTCACCCCTGGGAAACTCTCTAAGTACCGATCGATGAATTCGCCAGCTTCCTTTCTCGAAACGTCAATACTTTGAGAAAGACCATAATCACTAATACCATAAACAATTCCGAAATTAACAGCTTTCGCGTGTCTTCTCATATTCGACGTAACGTCATCCTTGTTAACGTTGAACACATTCATCGCTGTTTTCGTATGAATATCCTCATCCTGTTGGAAAGCTTCGATTAAATTTTGATCCTGAGCGATGTGTGCAAGGACTCTTAGTTCAATTTGCGAATAGTCTGCCGCAAACATAACCCAGTTTTCATTAGATGGAATGAAAGCTTTTCTAATCTTACGGCCTTCTTCTAAACGAATCGGAATGTTCTGTAAGTTAGGGTCTGTAGAGCTAAGTCGACCTGTTTGCGTGAGAGCCTGGTTAAACCTTGTATGAATTTTCCCAGTATCAGAATAGATCACTTTTAGTAAACCTTCTACATATGTTGAATTCAACTTCCCTAATTGACGGTAAAGAAGAATTTCTGGAATAACATAGTGTTTACTTTCAAGCTTTTCGAGTACATCAGCTGAAGTTGAATATCCAGTTTTTGTTTTCTTAATCACCGGAAGCTCTAGCTTATCAAAT
This sequence comes from Anaerobacillus sp. 63XJN7_5_ISO-PGPR-S23-430, assembly GCF_056173695.1. Classification (NCBI taxonomy): domain Bacteria; kingdom Bacillati; phylum Bacillota; class Bacilli; order Caryophanales; family Bacillaceae; genus Anaerobacillus; species Anaerobacillus sp. 63XJN7_5_ISO-PGPR-S23-430. The sequence goes on from NZ_CM149686.1 coordinate 3,008,470, forward strand.
AGAACCTCACCGAGTTGCTTAGGCGAATTGATGTTAAACTCTGTACCTGCAAGTTCAAAAATCCTTGCTTCGATTTTGCTTAATTTCTCATTTAACTCTGCACCCATTTTCTCAAGGAATTTCGTATCAACGGATACACCTTTTGTTTCCATTTCACCAAGAACAAGGGTTAACGGCATTTCAAGATCGTGAAATAGCTCATATTGTTCATTCTTTTTTAACTGTTCTTCAAGTGTCTCTTTTAATTGGAAAACAGCGAAAGCTTTTCGAACAAGGTGGTCTGCAAGCTCGTCTTGTTCTGGAAGTTTGCGTTTTGCCCCTTTACCATAAACCGATTCATCAGAGGAAACGATTGAAAAGCCTTCTCGACGAGAAATAGCAGATATATCATGCGTTGACTCAGAGGGATTCAGTAAATAAGAAGCAATTACTAAATCAAACGTAATGCCTTCTAGCGCAATCCCTTTCCACCCTAGAGCAACAACTGCTCGCTTCGCATCAAACACCCACTTCTTCTGAGATCGATCTTCAAGGAAGTTTTTTAATAGCTTAGAAGACATTGCGACTTCGGTTGGTATGAAATAATTCCCATTTTCATTCACAATAGAAATACCTTGTATTTCCGCATTATGATAATTTTCTTCCATTACCTCAACGATCATGGCAGAAGGACTGATTAAATGATGCTCTTCAATTTCTTTAACCAAATCAAAAGACAATTCCTCTATTGCTTGTTCCTCATTTTGCTCTCCACCAATTCGATTAAGAAGGTTTTTAAAGCCGAGCTCATTAAATAATGAAACTACAGCATCATGTTCATATCCTCTATATGACAGATCATTTATTCCAAGCTCAAGAGGCGTCTCCTTAAATATTGTTACGAGTTCCTTACTCATCATGGCATGATCACGGTTCTCTTCAAGTTTTTCCTTAAGCTTTTTGCCCGACACTTTATCAAGCGACTCATAAACCGCATCAACTGTGCCAAACTGCTTCAATAATTTAAGAGCCGTTTTTTCTCCAACCCCTGGTACCCCAGGGATATTATCCGAGTTATCACCCATTAGCGCCTTCATATCGATAATTTGATCTGGAGAAAGTCCATATTTTTCATTAAGAAATGCAGGGTCATATGTATCAATATCTGTAATCCCTTTACGAGTTAAAGCAACATGAACGTTATCTGAAACTAGCTGAAGAAGATCCTTATCACCGGAGTATATTTTAACTTCCCAATCTTCCTTACTCGCAATGGTTGATACCGTTCCAATAATGTCATCTGCTTCATAGTTCTTAATTTCATATCTCTTAATATTAAAGGCATCTAGCACCTCACGAATGACAGGAAACTGTTCACTCAATTCAGAAGGAGTCTTTTGTCTACCACCTTTGTATTCTGTATATGTCTTATGACGGAACGTGGTTTTTCCTGCATCAAACGCTACGAGCATATGAGTTGGTGATTCATTTTCAATAATCTTCAGCAACATCGTTGTAAAACCTAACACCGCATTCGTATATACACCCTTATCATTGTTTAGCAATGGCAATGCGAAAAATGCACGATAAGCAATACTATTTCCATCAATTAATACTAATTTGTTTTTCAATCGAAATCCTCCCGTTTCATTCATATAGACGTTTTATTATCGCTAAAATTATAAAAAGCGACGCCTGCTCCTTTCATTTTACCACGATGGCAAAAAGAAAGAAAAACAAGCGCCAATAAACAAATAAAGCATAATAAAATCACAACTTAACATTTTCAATAAAGTTTTGATTTTGTATAGAAGGCATTCCATAATATGATCTAAAAAAAAAAGGAGACGAGTTATACTCGTCTCAAAAATATGCTCTCGTCATGATGAAGGGGTCAATTGTTACTTTACAGAAATAGTTTAAAGGACATATAAATAGAGTGTAAAGAAATCGTAAAGTTTAGAAATGTCTCTCTTTGTTAAGTGTAATCACGAATGTTGTCCCATCTCCAAGTTCGCTCTTCACATCAATACGACCATGATGTGCTTCAACAAGGTGTTTCACTATAGCAAGCCCAAGACCCGTTCCGCCTGAATTTCTACTTCTAGCCCGGTCCACTCGATAGAAACGTTCAAATATCCTAGGAAGTTCTTCTTTACGAATGCCAATTCCGTTATCCGAAATGATGAACTGAACAATGTCACTTGACTCTTGAACAGAAATCGTAACTTTGCCTTTTTCCGGTGTATACGTAATGCTATTGGCAATTAAATTCAGAAACACTTGTTTTAAACGATTTGTATCTCCTTTAATATGAAGATTCCCCTCATATTGGACATTCACTTCAATGCCCTTTTTTTCTGCTTTGCTTTGAGTCATTAACAAACAATCATCAATAACCTCTTTTAAGTCTACAACTTGCCAGTTTAATGAGAAATGCTTTTGTTCCATTTTAGATAAATCGAGAAGATCCTGAATTAAACTTTGAAGTCGATCACTCTCATTTAGAATAATTGTAAGAAAACGAGTTCTAAAAGCTTTATTTTCCATAGCGCCATCTAATAATGTTTCAGCAAACCCTTTGAGCGAAGTCACCGGCGTTTTCAATTCATGAGAAACGTTCGCTACGAAGTCTTTGCGCATTTGTTCGAGCTTCTTCAATTCTGTAATATCGTGAAAAACAAGGACAACACCTTTCAGCTTATTGTCCTGATCAAGAATTGGTGCACCAGACACATCAAAATGCCTTATTTCAATTCCCACTTCTAACTCAACCTGCTTACGCACTGTTTGTTCTACAAGAAGTGTCTCCTCAACAATACGAATAATATCTCGATAAGGAATAGCCTCATAATAAAGCAGGTCCATATAATCATTTACTTGGATTTGAAAAGTGTCTTTATAAAAGCGGTTTACTAAATTAATATGACCTTTTGAATCAATAAGAATTAAGCCGCTATCCATGTTTTCAATGAGTGTCATTAAGCGATTTTGCTGAATTTCATAAGATGTGGTCATGGTTTGCAAATTTCTAGCAAGTATATTTAAAGCATGACTAAGTTGTCCCGTCTCGTCTAGTTTATACTCATATGTTCTTGCCTTGAAATTTCCAGAAGCTAGTTCATTCGCAACCTTTAATGCTCCCTCCAAGGGCTTCGTTAACTGATTGGAGATACGAAGACTAATATATATAATGATAAAAAAAGCAGCTGCAAAAGAAAAAATCAATATCAGCCACATATTCGATAGAGCTTCCTGACTAGCACTCTCGAATAGAATTCCTTCAAATAAATTGCCAAGGAAAACGATCATCATAGAAAATACGATAAAGAGGATAACAAATTGAGCATTAAGAAAGCGTGAACGAAATCTTTTCATTAAATTGAGGGCTCCTCTAACTTATACCCAAGACCCCTGATTGTTTTAATGTATTCAGGTTTGCGCGTATTCTGTTCGATCTTTTCACGTAAGTGACTAACATGCACATCAACAATTCTCGTATCTCCTACAAAATCATAATTCCATACAGCGCTTAACAGCTGCTCTCTTGTAAGTACACGTCCTTTATGACGTAAAAGATAAACGAGTAACTCAAATTCTTTCGGGGTTACCTCCATAATTTCTTCTTGGAAGAATGCTTCATAATTATTAGGGTATACTTCCAATTCTCCAACTTGGATTTTTTCGGATTCTTCCATTTGGCTAGCAGCCTTTGATTCCTCAAGTTGTTTCACTCGTCTGAGAATAGCTTTGATTCTGGCCACTACTTCCCTTGGACTAAATGGCTTCGTCATATAATCATCAGCACCTAGTTCAAGACCAAGCACTTTATCAAATTCATCATCCTTTGCAGTTAACATCAGCACCGGTGTGTGAATATGACGTTGTCTCAATTCTTTACATACTTCTAATCCATCCATTTCAGGTAGCATGAGATCAAGGATAATGCAATTCGGCTTTTCCTCAATCACGACTTCTAAAGCTTCAGCACCGTTTTCAGCAGTGACGACTTCGTATCCTGCCTGTTCAAGATTAAATTGAAGCAATGTTAAAATTGATATTTCATCATCAACAACTAGTATTTTTTGAGCCATTGTCAAATCCCCCTAACGAATTTCCCCATTCATCAATACCGATTCTTATACCAGGCGGTTTTCTTTATTTTAGCCTGAATACTTTCATCATACTATTTTTTTCACAAAGGCAAAAGAAAAACTTAAGCTATCCACGATATTAACCGTTTTCCATACGTATGAAATTTCGTTACAAAAAAAGAGCCCAAAATGGGCTCTAAAAATTATCAAATGAAGTTGACTTTGTTAGTGGTTTAGCAGGATATGGAGGGCTGACAGTGAAAGTTCCGTCTAAAATGGAATCCTCCGATTCGTTTACACCCTTAACAGCTATGACGACTTCATGTGCTTCTTTAGACACGTTTATGACTTCAAACTTGAAGTGAAGCGTCTCATAATGATGAACCGGGTTTTCATATTTCACTTCATGTTTCTTAAGACTACTTCCGGGTCCTGGCAAATATTTAGAAATAGCACCTGTTACGATAGCAAGGAGCATAATTTGCGGAACAATCGGCTTTTTAAAAGGCGTCATAGAGGCATAATCATGCTGAATGAATAGGGGATTGTTATCGTTGGAAATTCCAAGGTAGAGAAGAAGATCTCGATCCTCTATTTTTTCTGATACTTCAAGCTTTTCACCAACAGAAATCTCTTCAATCATTCGTCCAATTTTTCGTTTTTTCCCTAAAAGCACAGCTACTCCCCCTTATATAAGAAAGCGCTTTCTTATAATGTTGTAAAAGAGATCCGGTTAACACCGGATCTACTTTAATGGCATTATTAACCTAATACCGTCATAACTTTGCGAACAGACTCGGCTGATTTATCCAGCTCTTTCTTTTCTTCGTCAGTTAAATCTAATTCGATGATGTCTTCAATCCCGTCGCCACCAAGTATTGTTGGCACACCAAGGTATAGACCATCATAGCCATATTCACCCTCAAGATAAGCAATTGTAGGAAGCACACGACGTTGATCTTTTAAAATGGCTTCAACCATCTCAACAAGAGATGCAGCAGGAGCATAATAAGCACTACCATTTCCAAGCAGACTTACAATTTCCCCGCCACCTTTACGTGTACGTTCTACAATTTCATTAAGCCGGTCTTCAGAAATAAGGCTTTGAAGAGGAATGCCTCCAGCAAATGAATAGCGAACAAGTGGTACCATATCATCACCATGACCACCAAGTACGAAACCGGTAATATCTTTCACAGAAAGATTTAATTCTTCAGCAATAAATGAACGGAATCGTGCAGAATCAAGAATGCCTGATTGCCCGATGACACGGTTTTTAGGGAGACCTGACTCCTTAAATACCGTATACGTCATGGCATCTACAGGATTTGTTAGAACAACTATTGTCGTTTCAGGAGAATATTTTACGATTTCTTGAGTAACGCTCTTCATGATTTTGGCATTAGTATTCACAAGATCATCGCGACTCATCCCTGGTTTCCTTGCAATTCCAGCAGTAATAACAACAATATCTGAATCAGCTGTATCTTCATAGCTTGAAGTCCCTGTGATTTTAGAGTCAAATCCTTGAACTGGGCTTGCTTCAAACATATCAAGAGCTTTTCCTTTTGTCGGACCTTCTTGATTTGGGATATCTACAAGTACTACATCAGCAAGTTCTTTTTGAGCTAGTAGAAAAGCCGTCGTTGCCCCTGTAAATCCTGCACCAATTACGGAAACTTTCTTACGTTTCATTGTCATTTAATAGCCACTCCTTTAATCCAGTTCAAAATTGGTGGTCTGTTGAATTAGTCCATATTGTTGATTAGTTCATCACCAAATTCAGATGTTTTCACTTCTGTTGCGCCGTCCATTAGTCGCGCAAAATCATATGTTACAACTTTATTCGCAATTGATTTTTCCATGGCATCAAGAACTAGCTTAGCTGCTTCATTCCATCCAATGTGCTCAAGCATAAGAACGCCTGACAAAATAACAGATGATGGATTTACTTTATCAAGACCAGCATATTTTGGAGCTGTACCATGCGTTGCTTCAAAAATAGCATGACCAGTTTCATAGTTGATATTTGCTCCTGGAGCAATACCAATTCCACCAACTTGCGCTGCAAGAGCATCCGATACATAATCACCATTAAGGTTCATTGTAGCGACAACGTCGAACTCAGCTGGACGAGTAAGAATTTGTTGCAAGAAAATGTCCGCAATCGCATCTTTCACGATGAGTTTGCCTTCACCTTCTGCTTTAGATTGAGCTTCGTTCGCAGCATCTTTACCTTTTTCTTCAACGATACGATCGTATTCAGCCCAAGTAAAGACTTTATCTCCAAATTCTTGTTCAGCCACTTCATAGCCCCAGTTTTTAAATGCGCCTTCTGTGAACTTCATGATGTTCCCTTTATGAACAAGGGTTACATTTCTACGACCTTCGTCAAGAGCGTATTGAATCGCTGCGCGAACAAGACGCTTCGTTCCTTCTTCAGAAACTGGCTTAATACCAATGCCTGAAGTTTCAGGGAAACGAATGTTTTTTGCACCCATTTCATCTTGAAGGAATGAAATCACTTTTTTCACTTCATCTGATCCTTTTTGGAACTCGATTCCAGCATAGATATCTTCTGTATTTTCTCGGAAAATAACCATATCTGTATCTTCAGGGCGTTTTACTGGAGAAGGAACTCCTTTAAAATAACGAACTGGACGAAGGCAAGTAAATAAATCAAGCTCTTGACGAAGTGCAACGTTAAGAGAACGAATGCCTCCTCCTACAGGTGTTGTAAGTGGCCCTTTAATTGCAATTATGTATTCACGAATTGCATCAAGAGTAGCTGCTGGTAGCCATTCACCTGTTTTATCGTAGGCTTTTTGACCTGCATATACTTCTTTCCATACAATTTTCTTCTTTCCTCCGTAAGCTTTGTCTACGGCACCTTCGATAACTTTAGAGGCAGCTGCCCAAATATCGGGACCAGTCCCATCTCCTTCAATATACGGAATAATTGCGTGATCTGGAACATTTAGTACACCATTATTTACGGTAATCTTCTCTCCATTTGCCATTCTGTATTCCTCCTATTGAAATAACTTTTATGTTAGCTAAACAGGGAAGAAATGATCCTCCCTGAGTTTTCTTCTATCTGTCTTCTACTTTTACATATGTCTGATTCGTTGAACCAATATATTCTGCACGTGGACGAATGAGGCGATTGTTACTATATTGCTCTAGAATATGAGCAATCCAACCAGAAACTCTACTCACTGCAAAAAGTGGCGTGAACAGGTCATGGTCAATGCCAAGACTATGGTAAACAGAAGCTGAATAGAAATCTACGTTAGGTGGAAGACCTTTCTCACTTGTAACGATTTCTTCCATCTTCGTTGACATCTCATACCATTTTGTTTCACCTGTAAGGTCAGTTAACTGACGTGACATCTCTCGTAAATGCTTCGCACGCGGGTCACCTGTCTTGTAAACGCGATGTCCAAAGCCCATGATCTTTTCTTTGTTATCAAATGCATTTTGCAAATAAGGTTCGACATTATCAACGCTGCCGATTTCACTTAACATAGCCATCACGCGTTCATTTGCCCCACCGTGAAGAGGTCCCTTAAGAGCACCAATCGCTGCTGTGACACCTGAATACATATCAGATAAAGTAGCTACACATACGCGAGCGGTAAAAGTGGAAGCGTTCAGTTCATGGTCTGCATGAAGGACTAGGGCTTTATTGATAGCTGTCACAGCCACATCTTCCGGAAGCTCACCAGTTAATGTGTATAAAAAGTTAGCTGCAAAGCTTAGATCTTTCTTAGGTTCTACTGGATCCTTTCCTTCACGAACCCGGGAAAAAGCGGTTACAACAGTAGGTATTTTAGCTTGAAGACGAATCGCCTTACGATAATTCGCTTCTTCACTCATATCATCTGCTTCTTCGTCATATAAAGCAAGTGTAGAAACAGCAGTACGAAGAGCTGCCATCGGATGTACTTTATCACTTGGATAAGACTTCATTTGAGCAACGATTTCTTCAGGAATAGCTGCATTTTTGGCAAAATCAGCTGTAAATTCCTCAAGTTCTGTCTTATTTGGAAGTTTATCATTCCATAAAAGATAAATTACTTCTTCAAAACTAGCATTCTCAGCGAGGTCATCGATGTTATATCCTCTGTATGTTAAGACATCATTAACGATAGAACTAATCGATGATGTTGTTGCAACTACGCCTTCTAATCCGCGTGTAGTCGTCATACGTCTCCCTCTCCTTTTCCATATTATTGGCTCTGATATTTTCTAAAAATTCTGCTTTGATAACGCTTTTAAAACGCTCCAAAAAAAATAAGAACCTATGTACAAGTTGGTGCGTCAGTTCTCATTATAAACAATTCTCTGATATTTGTGAATGAATATGCATAATTTCATCAATTCCTTTTTTTCTCACATGCCGAAAATCTGAATTGATAATCAAAGAAATACTGCACAACCGCCCCTTCCTGAACAGTCGTTCAGTTAAAAAGTTCGACAATCTTCATAGCCATGTAGGCAATTCCAGCTCCTATTAATGGACCTACAGCAATCCCTTGAAAAACAGCAACTGCAAGAATAGTACCAAATACAAGTGCTGTCGTAATATGCGGATCATTCTGAAGTAAGACGATGCCTTTTGAAGCTATGATGGCTACAAACACTCCTGCCCCCATCGCAATCCAGGCATAGGAAGATTTGACAGCTTCTCCAAGTTGCTTAAATCCTATTTCACCACTAGCAATTGGAACGAGTACGGCAATGGTTATAATCGTAACGCCCCATGAAATGCCTTTGGATTGGAATATCGGAAACACTTTATCACCTAATCCCACTGCTTTGATTAGTAACAAAACGACTACCGCAATGATCAGTGAGCTATTCTTCGCTACAAGTGCGATCCCAAGTAAGATTAGCAAAAAGATGGTAGGCTGTGAAATAATTGTCATATAACTCCCTCTTTCACACTAACAGAACTCTTATAGTATAACAAATTTTATGAATTTAAGCACGGATCACCTCAATCCCAATTGATTGTCACGAAGCAACCGGTGTAAAATATAGGAAAGACATAAGGGGGATTCAAATGAATTGGAAGTACATACATAGAATCTTACGCTTTCTACTTGTCATTCTTCTTATTATTGTTTCTCTGATCTCCTTTTATTATATCTGGCATCTTGCTTATCCATTTGTCATCGCTCTTTTGCTCGCTTTTCTAATTAACCCTCTCGTAGACTTATTAGAAAACCGAGCGAAAATACCGAGGCCGCTCGCTGTAGCCCTATCAATTCTATTCCTTATCGGAGTCCTTGCTGCCTTTATTGCTCTGCTAGTAAATGAAGTTGTACAAGGCGTTGTATACCTCGCAAATGTATTACCAGGAAATTTCCAAGAAATTGTCTTATTCATAGAAGATCTTTTCGTGTCTCACGTCATGCCACTTTATTATCAGCTTGAAGAATTATTTAAGGATTTGAACAAAGATCAACAAACCACAGTACTCGATAATATCCAGTCCATTGGAACAACCATTACAACTACCCTTACGAATATACTTCAATCTCTTGTTGAAGGAATCCGCTCGTTTATTGTCAGCTTACCTACGATCCTAACAGTTCTGATCTTTTCTATGCTTGCCACTTTTTTTATTAGTAAAGACTGGTATAAGTTCATAAATTGGATGAAACTAAAAGTAAAAACTGATATCCAAGAAAGTATTAGCACCGTTTATATTGACTTAAGACGCGCTCTTTTTGGTTTTTTGAAAGCACAGCTTACCCTTATTTCAATGACAGCAATTATCGTTTTAATTGGTCTTTTTATTTTACGAGTAGATTATGCGATTACCATAGCGATTATCATTGGGCTTGTCGATTTACTACCATACCTTGGTACAGGCGCAGTTTTCGTGCCATGGATGATTTATTCCTTTTTAATCGGAAACTACGGATTGACCATAGGACTTTCTATTCTTTATGGAATTGTCGTGATTCAGCGGCAAGTCATGGAGCCTAAAGTGCTATCATCGAATATTGGACTTGATCCTCTCGCAACATTGATTGCTCTCTTTGTAGGCTTCCAACTATTTGGATTCATTGGTCTAATCATCGGCCCAGTTCTTCTCGTGGTACTAAAAACTCTTTATCACGCAAATGTTTTTAAGGACATTTGGGTTTTTATCAAAGGAGTATAAGTTTAATTACACTGTTAACTTTAGTGGTTCTTACATCCTTTGCTCGCAACCAATTAGATGAATCTCTAATAGAAAAATCGGCCTGGGTGACTCTATCAAATCTCCTTTAATAATAAAAGCAAAAAAAGCATGGCAGCAACGTCTCATTTAGACGATACTGCCATGCTAGAGCCGAAAGGTTCTCGCTATCTACTAATTATTATTTTTGTATCTCAGTAGCGTCATAAACTTTAACATCTAAAGGTGCAACTAGATATTCTGGTGCTTTACCTACAAAAGCTTGAAAATGAGCACTTTGGTTATGCGCATCGACTGCAGCCATATCTTCATAAGCTTCAATCATTTTATAAGTGTTCTCTTTTTCAACTTCTTTTGAAAGTGTATAAGAAATGTTACCTTCTTCATTTCTAGCCGCTTCAATCAAAGTTGTCACTTCTTTAAGAAATTCTTCTTCTTTAGCCGGGTTAATTTGTAATCCTGCATGAATAATAATCATTGTTCATTTCCTCTTTTCAATTTTAAATTTTTTATTTCCACTCTGCAATCGATTCAATAGGTAAGCGTACAGATTTGTAGCCTTCATTTGCTGCTTTACCAATTGAAAGCAACATAACTGGGTAGTAACGCTCTTTATCCATACCGTAAGCTTCAGCGATTTGAGCTTTCTCATATCCTCCAATTGGATTGGTGTCATAACCGTGTGCACGTGCAGCAAGCATTAACTGCATGGATACCAAACCACCATCAATGATGTTCATTTCTCTAAACTGCTCTGTTGACATTCCTTCTAACAACCCTTTAATCGCTGGAAGCTGCTGATCTCTAACTTCTGCAGGCATATACCCTTTTTGTACAGCAGTGTCATAAATTTCATCAGCATAGTCCAGGCTGTTCATATCAACAAAAACGGCAATCATTGCTGAAGAAGTTTCAACTTGAGACTGGTTGAATTTAGCAAGTGGTGCTAATGTCGCCTTTCCTTCTTCGCTATCAATAACGACAAAACGCCATGGTTGAAGGTTCACTGAAGAGGGTGCGAGTGTTGCTTCAGTTAGTATTTCAGTCATCTCTTCTTTACTTATTTTCACGGATGGATCATAATGGCGGATTGAGCGGCGCCCTGTAATAATTTCGTTAAAGTCATTTATTTTCGTTGCATTCATCGTTAATTCTCCTTAGTACTTTTCTAGTTAGTATTGAATATCTTTAATGTTATTTTGAATACGGTTAAGCATATTCGATAATTCTGATTGTTCCTGCTCAGTAAAATCTTTTAGTACCTTTTGAATGAATTGCTCTTTCTCTTTCCGAAAAGATGCAATTCGATCTCTGCCTTCTTCTGTTAACCTCACGAAGGTAAACCGGTTATCATCTGGATTTTTACGACGAGCAACCATTTTTTTCACTTCCAACTGCTTTAAATGTCTCGTTACAGCAGCGCTATCAATATTCACTTCTTTCTGCAATGCTGTTTGGCTAATTTCATCAACCTCAAACAATTTATGCAGGAGCTCTAAGCGAGACTGACTGATGCCGGTGCATCGTTCGAATTTAGGGCTCATTTGCTTGTAAATATCATTTAACTGATATAAAATTTCGCCTTCATTTGAACAAGAATTCTTCAACGCATCCTCCTCCTTCAATCAGTTGATGGGTCAATCGTTGACTCATCAACTAATATACTAGATGAGTTCCTTGATGTCAACAATAAAACCTTAATTAATTGATAGGTCAACCATTGATCTATCAATTAATATAATTTACTTGTTTATACAATGTCAAATCACACTTTATTTCTTCCAATAGAAAAGGAGCTTGAATATGTATTCAAGCTCCTTAAGGACATTTCATTATACGTTTCTAAGGCAGAATTTTTACCTTCTAATAAACATAAACTGACCATTATTCATTCGACGTTCAAGGAATTTCTTAATCCATCTCTTAAAAGGTTTTCTCGTTGCCGGGATGAGAAGTAAAAATCCTGTTGCATCTGTGATGAAGCCTGGTGTGAGTAGAACGACACCACCTACGAGTATGCATAGACCATCTAGAATAGCATCTCCAGGCATCTGGCCTGATTGCATTTGTCTGTTAACCTTTTGGATCGTTTCTGCCCCTTCTTTACGCGCAAGCCACGCCCCTAGAATCCCTGTACCAATAATCAATAATACTGTCGGAATAAGTCCCAGTGTTCTTCCTGACAGAAGTAACAAAGCGATCTCTAGAGCTGGAACGATAATAATAAAAAGCAACAAAATACGAAACATGACATAGCTCCCTCAATCATAATCGGGAAATTGTCCCGTTAACACTATTATACGTGATTTAAAATAATTTTCGAACTCAATTGCACCATTAACCTAATCCCCAGTGAAGAATACCCAAAATAAGTTAAATAATAAAGGCTGTCGATTTTCTCGACAGCCTTTTAAAAGTTTCAATCTTGCTTATAGAATGCTTGCTTTCCCGTTGTAAATAATTCCAGTCGTTGCATCAAGTGTTACTTGTTGACCTTCTTCGAATAGTTGTGTCGCATTTTCAAGACCAACTACGACAGGTAGTCCAAGACTAAGACCTACAACTGCAGCATGGCAAGTAAGTCCGCCTTCTTCTGTAATAAGTCCTGCTGCCTTCTCTAGAGCAGGAACCATATCTTTATCAGAGCCAATCGTAACTAGAATTGTGTTTCCATCTGCTTTATCAATCGCCTCTTGAGCATTTTTTGCGATAGCGATTCTTCCTGAAATAGATGTTTTCCCAATTCCTTGAGCTTTTGCAAGAATATCACCGATAACGTGAACTTTCATCAAGTTCGTTGTACCAGATTCTCCAACTGGAACACCAGCAGTAATAACAACTGTATCTCCGTGATTTACAATTCCAGACTGGATTGAAGCGTCAACTGCAACTTCTAGCATTTCGTCTGTTGTTGATACTTTGTGTCCTTCTTGTGCATGAACGCCCCATACAAGAGCAAGCTTGCGGCATACGCTAGCCGTATTTGTTACAGCTACAATCGGTGCCTTCGGACGGTATTTAGCAATCATACGCGCTGTATGTCCGCTCTCAGTAGCTGTAATAATTGCTGGGACGTTTAAGTTATAAGCTGTGTGAGCTACTGATTCACTAATCGCATTTGTTGTATTTGTTTCTGTTTCTTTACTTCTTACAGAAAGAAGCTCACGGAAGTTTAATGATTTTTCAGTATAAGAAGCAATGTTATGCATAGTTTGAACAGCTTCTACCGGATAAGATCCTGCAGCTGTTTCACCTGAAAGCATGATTGCATCTGTGCCATCAAGAATAGCATTGGCAACGTCACTCGCTTCCGCACGAGTTGGACGAGGATTACGCTGCATAGAATCAAGCATTTGTGTTGCAGTAATAACAGGCTTTCCAAGTGCATTACACTTTTTAATAAGCTGCTTTTGTACAAGAGGTACTTCTTCAGCAGGAATTTCAACACCTAGGTCACCACGAGCAACCATTAAACCATCTGAAATCTCAAGGATGGAATCGATGTTATCAACACCTTCACGGTTTTCAATCTTAGGGATAATTTGAATGTCAGTTGCTTTATGCTTCTCAAGAAGTTTACGGATATCAAGAACATCGGATACTCGACGAACGAATGACGCAGCAATAAAGTCTACACCCTGTTCAATGCCGAATTCAATATCTGCAGCATCCTTATCTGTAATACCAGGAAGGTTAACGCTCACGTTTGGTACGTTAACACCCTTTTTGTTTTTCAATGTTCCATTATTTAGAACCTCAGTATAAAGTTCATTCTTCTCAATTTGCTTTACTTCAAGTTCAATCAATCCATCATCAAGTAAAATCTTAGATCCAACATGAACATCATTAACAAGGTCAGGATATGTGACAGAGATTTTCTCTGTTGTACCAAGTACTTCTTCCATAGAAACGATAAGCTGTTGACCAGCCTCAAGATCGATCCCACCGTTCTCCATATTGTTCGTGCGGATTTCCGGGCCTTTTGTATCTAAAAGGATCGCAACGTTTTTTCCGAGCTTTTCAGCAACTGCACGGATTGATTTAATACGATTACCGTGTTCTTCAAAATCACCATGTGAGAAATTCAAACGAGCAACGTTCATCCCTGCATTAATCAATTTTTCTAGAGTTTGTTCATTTTCACTTGCTGGTCCAATCGTACAGACAATCTTAGTTTTGCGCATGGGTCTGTCTCCTCCTAAAAAGCTATGCTTCAATTAGTTTTCTTCATAACAACTATGTTATGTAACATTTTCAGACATTACGATACACCCCTTATGTTTAAAGGGGTGAACCACTTAAGGTCTTTTTAAATAGATAATTCCTTTGCAAGCTGACACATTTTTTGATTGACTTCATGTGGTAGAGCGAGTGCTTCGTTAATATCCATATCAACAATTTGGTTGTTCTGAATACCAACTGTTCGCCCTTCTGCTCCTTCAAGTAGAAGTTCAACAGCACGTGCTCCAAGACGGCTTGCTAGAACTCGGTCCGAAGCAGTTGGTGAACCACCACGTTGAACGTGACCAAGAACGGTTACACGTGTTTCCATGTTCATCTCTTCTTGGATTTGTTTCCCAATTTCAACACCACTTCCAACACCTTCAGCAACAACAATAATACTGTGACGTTTTCCGCGATCATGGCCGCGCTTCAGACGACTCAAGATATCGGACAACTCGAACTTCTCCTCAGGAATGAGGATTGATTCAGCACCGTCAGCCAGACCTGACCAAAGAGCGATATCTCCTGCGTCACGTCCCATTACCTCGATCACATATGTACGCTCATGAGATGTCGCCGTGTCACGAATTTTATCAATAGCTTGAATAACTGTATTTAGTGCTGTATCAAAACCAATCGTAAAGTCTGTTCCAGGGATGTCATTATCAATCGTTCCTGGAATTCCAATCGTCGGGAAGCCATGACCAGTTAATTTCTGAGCTCCACGGTAGGATCCATCTCCTCCGATTACGACTAGACCCTCAATACCAAATTTCTTTAAGTTCTCTACACCCTTCAGTTGACCTTCAAGTGTCTTAAATTCAGGGCAGCGAGCAGAATATAACATTGTACCGCCACGATGGATAATATCAGCTACAGAACCGATTTCCATTTTCTCTATATTTCCATTAATCAACCCGGTATATCCGTGGTAGATCCCATAAACTTCAATATCATGGTAGATTGCTTTTCGAACGACAGCTCGAATAGCAGCGTTCATTCCTGGTGAGTCTCCTCCGCTGGTTAGTACACCAATACGTTTCATAACTGTTCACCTCATTAATTCTTTGTGTTATTAAAATATCAAATACGGTCGTTGAATACAATAGCTAAGCTACATCGCAAAAAAGTGCTTTCTCTATAACGAGAAAGCACTTTCCTTATTTTAAGCCAATGGTATCGGTTACAAACGTATATTGTCCAATATTTCTGTATTTTTCATAGCGTTGATTCACAAGCTCCTGTTTGGAAAGTTGTGTCAGTTCTTCAAGTGATTTGACAAGTGCCGATTGAATCGCCTTCGCCTGTTCTTCCGTATTCCGATGAGCCCCTCCCTTTACTTCAGGGATAATCTCATCAATGACATTTAGTTCTTTCAAATCTGGCGCCGTGATTTTCATAGTATCAGCTGCCTGCTGAGCTAAACCAGAATCCTTCCACAACAAAGCCGCAGCTCCTTCAGGAGAAATAACGGAATACCATGAATTTTCAAGCATGTGCACGTGATTACCTACGCCAATCGCTAACGCACCTCCACTCGCACCTTCTCCAATAACAATGCAAATGATTGGAACGGTTAGCCCCGCCATTTCAATCAAGTTACGTGCAATCGCTTCACTTTGCCCTCTTTCTTCCGCTGCCTTACCAGGAAACGCTCCTTTAGTATCTAGGAGAAAAATAACGGGACGTTGAAATTTTTCGGCTTGTTTCATGAGACGAAGCGCTTTACGATAGCCTTCAGGATGTGGCATTCCAAAATTTCGTCTAAGATTCTCTTTTGTATCTTTACCACGCTGATGGCCGATAACCGTAACAGGTTTTCCTTCAAAGGTTGCAATACCACCTACAATCGCTTCGTCATCACCAAACAGTCGATCACCATGCAATTCAAGAAAGTTCTCAAAAATACGATCGATATAATCAGAAGTTGTGGGACGTTCAGGATGTCTAGCCAATTGGACACGGTTCCACGCTGTTAAATTCTCGTAAATTTCTTCTTCCATTTTTGAAAGTCTTTTTTGAAGACGAGAAACCTCATCATTAAGATCCACATTCTTTTCTTCCATGAAAGAATGTAATTCAGTAATTTTATCTTCTAACTCTTGGAGAGGTCGTTCAAAATCAAGTCTCTGTGCCATTATTCTTCACCTCCATTTCCATGAATCATTAGTACCTGACCGAGTATCTTCTTCATATCAGCTCGATGAATCACGCGATCCAACTGACCATGATGAAGGAGAAATTCAGCTGTCTGAAAATCTTCTGGAAGATCTTCACGAATCGTTTGCTCAATAATTCGCCTACCAGCGAAGCCAATCAAAGCCTTAGGTTCAGCGAAATTAAAATCGCCTACAGAAGCAAAACTCGCTGATACACCACCAGTTGTAGGATGTGTCATTATAGAAATGAATAGTCCACCGTCATCACTAAATCTTTTAAGCGCTACGCTGGATTTCGCCATTTGCATCAAACTCAAAACACCCTCTTGCATTCGAGCACCGCCCGATGCAGTAAAGACAATAAACGGGATTTTTTCTTTATGCGCATGCTCAATCGCTCTTGTGATTTTTTCTCCTACCACTGAACCCATGCTTCCCATTCGAAAACGTGCATCCATTACTGCAATAGCTGTTCGGTAGCCATCTATTGTTCCTTCACCCGTTACAACCGCTTCATTCAATGAGGATTTCTTTTGATCCTTCTCCAAACGCTCAACATAATCCGGAAAAGAGAGCGGGTTTTCTGAAATCATATCTGCATCCAGTTCTGTAAAAGAACCTGTATCAAGCGTATCCTTTAATCTTTCAGGGGCTGACATTTGATGGTGATACCCACATTTCACACAAACCTTATGCGATTTTTCCAGCTCTTTCGTATAAATAATACTTTTACACCCTGGACACTTTGTCATAATGCCTTCAGGTACATCTTGTTTTATTTTATCTGAGGGAACCGTCGCATACTTCTTCTTCTTGTTGAATAGATCCTTTAACAAAGTTGACCATCCCTTTCACAATATCAAACATATTTGCTATTCTTCCGCTTTTTTTATTTCATACGTGTCAAATAAACAAATGGCACTTTCCTTATTCCTAGAAGTCAATGCATCAATCATGGATTCATAATACTCTTTAGGGCGGAAAGTTAACTGGTGCCAAATTGTCTGATGGTAATCCGCAAGCTCTCCCCATAACCTCATGAGTAGATGATTATGAGTTGATGAAACAATAACTCGGAAGAAAGCTGTATCAAATTCAGTCGAAAAAATATTTCGACCGGAAGAGTTGTCCTTATATTCCATCATAGTTCTTAATCGATCAAGATATTCATCTGAGATTCGATCACACGCCACCCTTAGAATATCTTTTTCAATTAACCTTCTAGTTTCTAACAGATCTTCTTTAGACTTAGTATCTTTTAGAATAAAGGAGGCAATGACTTCTACAAGTCGATGATCTCTAGCATTTGCAATAAATGTCCCTTCTCCTCGACGAGTTTCAATTAGACCAAGCATTTCCATTGATCTTAACGCTTCTCTTACGGAAGATCTTCCGGCATTTAAGCGCTCAGAAAGCTCCCTTTCCGAAGGGAGCTTATCACCGGTTTGTAAACCATCGTTATAAATAATCGCTTTTATTTTCTGAAGGATATTCTGATAAACTTTCCCCTGACTCATCATGGGAAATCAACACCCTTTCCTGACTGAAAACAAATAGGAAAAGTAGACATTTGCGGTTTGGAACCGTGAATGCCTCTTAACCAAAATGAATGTTTAGAAGATAAGCTGTTTTTCATGTTCTCCATAAATAAAATGCAAGAAAAAAGTGAGAAAGTCAAGCTCTTCCCCACTTACTCGTTATCTTCTTCAATAATAGCGAGAGAACGTGTCTTTTCTTTAACTGATTCAGGATCTACGTTTATACGAGCCACACCCGTCTCCATCGCAGCTTTCGCTACACTAGCAGCAACAGCAGGTGCTACTCGTGGATCAAACGGTGCGGGAATAACGTAGTCGGCGCTCAAATCTTCTTCAGCAACAAGTTCTGCAATAGCATGTACAGCAGCAACCTTCATATCTTCGTTAATATGAGTTGCTCTAACATCAAGTGCGCCTCGGAAAATTCCAGGGAACGCTAGAACATTATTTATTTGATTTGGGAAATCTGATCGCCCAGTACCAATAACCTTAGCTCCTGCTTCTCTTGCATCATTTGGCATGATTTCAGGATTAGGGTTAGCCATTGCAAAAATAGTTGGATCGTCGTTCATAGATTCGACCATTTCTCTCGTCAGTGCTCCCTCAACTGAAACCCCAATGAAAACATCTGTGCCTGAAATAACTTCTTTCAATGACCCTTCTGCTTTGTCACGATTTGTATACTTCGCAACTTCTGCCTTCACGTCGTTCATTCCATAAGAACGGCCTTCGTAAATAGCACCTTTCGAATCACACATAATGATATCCTTTACACCAAAACGATTCAAAAGCTTAATAATGGCGATGCCTGCAGCTCCAGCACCATTGATAACGACTTTAATTTCACTCATTTTCTTACCTGATAGTTTCAAAGCATTGACAAGCCCTGCTACCGTAACAATGGCAGTGCCGTGTTGATCATCATGGAAAATAGGGATATTTGTTTCTTTTTTTAATCTTTCTTCGATTACAAAACAATTAGGGGCAGCAATATCTTCAAGGTTAATACCACCAAAAGTAGGTTCCATTAACTTTACTGTCTGCACAATTTGATCTACATCAGTCGTATTTAAGCAAATAGGAAATGCATCAACACCAGCAAAACTTTTGAAAAGCACTGCTTTCCCTTCCATTACAGGAAGTGCTGCTTCCGGCCCAATATTTCCAAGTCCAAGAACGGCTGTGCCATCGGATACGACGGCAACCATGTTTCCTTTCATCGTATATTCATATACTTTATTCTTGTCATCATAAATTTCTTTACAAGGCTCTGCAACACCTGGTGAATAAGCTAGACTTAAATCCGTAGCGTTTCGAACCGGCACCTTCGATTTAGATTCTAGTTTTCCTTGTCTCACTCTGTGAATATGTAGAGCTTCTTCTCTCGTAATGGACAATAAACCCACTCTCCTTTTTTCAGAAGCATTAGATGATGTTAACAATTTCCCTAGTACAATTGGGCAGTGGTCAGACCACTCTATTTTCACCATTATAACAAATCACCATTAGCTGTAAAGATTTTCATCGAGGCTTTTTCACAACATTGTTTTCACCAAGTAATTTTTTCAAGGCGTGAAGACAGTCAGTATCAGGGTTTACAAGCCATTCTTTACCGAGCTTTACGGTTTTATCTGTTTCACTATAATAAACTACGACCTCTGCATCACCCTCATAGTTTCGAAGCACTCCCTTCACTTCACTTAGCATACTTTTATGGTGAGGCTCAACTTTCAGAAATAAGGTTTTCTTCTCTTTCTTTGGTTGAACATCACTTAGCTTCATCGCTCTAGAAATAATAATATTCGTTTGATCATTTCGTTTCTGCCCTACACCATCAACGTAAAGAAATTGCCCTCTCGATAAAAGACTCTCCAATTGCTCCCAAACATCAGGAAAGGCGACTCCTTCTATTTCTCCCGTTTCATCACCCAACGTTAGAAAAGCCATCATTTGTCCTTTCTTCGTGCGAATACTTCTGACCTTCAATACCTCTACAGCTAACCTTAATGGAGCTCGATCTGAAGCATTGATGGCGTCCCTCGTAACATCTCTTACGTATCCCTTCAAATTTTCTAAATAGGGATCAAGAGGATGGGCTGTTAAATAAAACCCAATTGCTTCTTTCTCGAATGCAAGCATTTCTTTTTCATCAAAAGGGGGAACGCTCTCGTAAGCTGGTTCAGCCTCACCATCTTCAAAAAAACCTTTTTGTCCATTTTGTTCAGAGCCATAGTTCATGGCCCCTTCGAGTGAAGCGAGCATCGAAGAACGACTTACCCCGAACTCATCCATCGTACCAGCAAATATCAACGATTCAAGTGCGCGCTTATTTACTATTCTTAGTGAAATTCTTGCACATAAATCAAAAAGGCTTTTATAAAAGTGATTCCTCTTATCTAAGATTTCTTCTATAGCATTTTTACCGACATTTTTTACTGGAAGCAAACCGAATCTCAAGGCCTCATTTTCAACAGTGAAGGTTTCTTTGCTTTTGTTGATTGACGGCGGATGAACCGTCATGCCTTTCTGTCTCGCTTCTGATAAATACATAGCAAGTCTATCTTGGTTTCCGATTGCAGATGTTAATAGACTCGAAAAGAAGTAACGTGAATAGTTAGCTTTTAAATAAGCTAGTTGATAAGCAATCACGCTATAAGCTACTGCATGACTCCGATTAAATCCGTAATCCGCAAATCGGACAATGTACTCATATACTTTAACAGCAGTTTCTCTAGGATATCCCTTTGCAAGACAACCACTAACGAAATGCTCTCTTTCAGATTCAAGAACTTCACGCTTCTTCTTAGATACGGCCCTTCTTAATAAATCCGCTTCTCCAAGAGAAAAACCTGCTAATTTTGATGCAATTTGCATGATTTGCTCTTGATACACGATAACTCCATAAGTTGATTTTAGAATTGGTTCAAGATCTGGATGGAGATAATCAATTGAACGTTCTTTATGTTTACCTGAAATGAAGAGCGGAATGTTTTCCATTGGACCCGGCCTATATAAAGCATTAACAGCAACAATATCTTCAAATTCAGTTGGCTTCAGCCTCCTCAGCACTTGACGCATGCCATCAGATTCAAGTTGAAAAACACCTGTTGTATCAGCTTTTTGCAGCAGTGAGAAGGTAGGTTGATCATCCATTGGAATTGTAGAAAGCGAAGGGCGCACGCCTGTTTCACTTTCGATATCATTTAATATCCCTTCAATTAAAGTTAAATTTCGAAGTCCAAGAAAGTCCATTTTCAAAAGACCTACTTCTTCTAAATCGTTCATGGGAAACTGCGTCAAACTAATATGATGACCACCAAGTAAAGGTACATGTTTCGTAAGCGGCTCAGCTGAAATAACAATTCCTGCGGCATGTGTTGATGTATGACGTGGTAGCCCTTCAATCGTACTTGCTATGTCAAAAACCTGTTTTCCTTCAGAGGTAGATGATATGAGATCCATGAGTGCTTTTGACTCTTCTTTTGCCTGTTTCAACGTCATTCCAGGTCTTGAAGGAACTGCTTTAGACATCGCATCCAGAAGCTTCGTATCTACTTCTAATACTTTTCCAACGTCACGAATTGCAGCTTTTGCAGCAAGCGTACCGAATGTTACGATTTGGGCTACTCGGTCATGTCCGTATTTCTCGTAAACGTATTCAATGACCTCATCTCTTCTTACATCAGGAAAGTCGATGTCAATATCTGGCATCGTAACTCGTTCTGGATTCAAGAAGCGCTCAAATAGAAGGTTGTGTTCGATAGGATCCACATCTGTTATATGCAATAAGTAAGCAACGAGAGAGCCAGCCGCCGATCCTCTCCCCGGACCTGTAATCATATGATGATCATGAGCATATTTCATGAAATCCCAAACAATTAGGAAATAATCATTAAATCCCATCTCATTGATAATTGAAAGTTCGTAATCTAATCGGTCCGTCACATGTATACCTGGATCGTGATATCGCTCAGCTAAATGGTTTATACATATCTCCTTCAAGAACTCAAAAGCCGATTTTCCGTCAGGAACTGGATAAACGGGTAAGTGCGTTTGTTCGAAATTCAGTTCGACAGAACATCTTGCGGCGATCTTAATTGTGTTTGCAAGAGCTTCCTCATAACCCTTAAACCGCTCTCTCATTTCTTCCTCAGAGGTTAAATAATATTCATGATTAGGTAAGGCCACCTTGTCTTTCTCTTCATAACGTTGCCCTGTATCAATACACCTTAAGCAATCATGTGCTTCCCCATCTTCTTGATTAATATAGTGAACCGCATTTGAAACGGTTAATGGAATGTTCGCTTTATTGGCAAGCTTGGAAATTAACAAGTTAAGGTGTCTTTCTTCTCTAAGAGAATGATCCTGCATTTCGAGATAGAATCCCTCTTTGAAAACACGTTGATACTCCATTGCCATTTGTAAGGCGACCGTATCTTCTTCATAAAGAAGGGCTTTTCCAATTTCACTATGAAGGGTCCCAGATAAGGCAATGAGACCATCTGATCTTTCAAATAAATTTGTTTTATCTATGTATGGTTGTGGCCCCCCTGTACTTTGCATTTGCGTACTGATATTCAATAAGTTCTCATAACCTTCCGTATTAACAGCAAGTAGAACAAGGTTATCCAAATGTTGGTCCCGCTGATGGAGAGAAGACTCATCCCCAACGCTTACCTCTAGTCCGATTATTGGCTTTATTCCCTTTGCTTGACATGCTTTATAGAATGGAATTGTCCCATACATTGTTCCTTTATCTGTCAGAGCCATAGACTGAAATCCTTTTTGTATTGCAGATTCAACAAGTGATTCAATTCGACTTGGGCTATCTAGCAGACTATATTCACTGTAAACACGAAGATGCACAAATTCCATATATAATCCCACTCTCAATTTGCTATTACTTTCTATTATAAATACTTCCACCTTCTCAAACAAACATTATCAAGCATATCCCTCTCTCCTAATTGCATAGGCTGTACTAAAAGCGAAAAATAGGCTGATTTATAATCACACACTTTTTCTTCAACTTTTTATGTGCTGTGAAGACAGAAAAAGTTACTTCATGAAATTTGATACGAAAGAAGGAATCAAAATGGAGAGAGTAACTCTCGTAACATTAATTATCGCGTTTTTCGTTGCATTTGGTGTGATTGTTGGAGGGTCAATTATCGGAGGAATCGGGGCATTCCTTTCTGGTGAGCCACCACTACACTGGATCTATATCGTTGCACAAAGATTAAAAATCTGGGCGATTGCCGCAGCAATTGGCGGAACATTTGATACGATAAATAACATGGAAAGAAGTTTTCTCAGTGGTTCTCCAGATGAAATCATGCGCCAATTTTTATGGATTTTCTGTGCGCTTGGTGGGGCGCAGGCAGGTATGGAGATCATTAACTGGCTTACTCAGGAACGCTCTTCCTTATGAGAGTTCCGCAAATTTATTCTAGAAAAGGGTGGCAACGATTTCTTGCAGGTCTTTCTGTAGGGGTCATCTTTGGGTGGTTATTCTTTCTGATGCTATTCGGCATTATGTACGAAAAGCAGATCACAACGATTAAAGAACAAAAAATTGAAATCTCGGACTTAAAAACCCAAAATCAAACATTGCTCGATGATCAAGTAAATTATAATAATAAAGAAATCGAAAAAACTCTTCTCGTCAAAAAAATCGAAGTCACTTTCGAGAAAGATAATGATCTACCATTAAACTCATTAACGCGCCACGAGTTAAAGAAAGAAATTCAAACCGAATTAAATGATCTTCTCAACAAGGATCTCGGAGCGATTTCTAGAACCAGAAGCTTTATCATTCAATCCCTCGAAAACAAAACGCTCATGATTGACAATATTAAATATGGTTTTAAAGTGAAGCAATTTATTCTTTGGACAACAGTCGAGGTGGTGCTTACAATTGAACTCGTTCAATAGCGAAAATAAAACTATTTTGTGACCTTTTGTCAGACAAGTCGCAATTTTCTTAGGTGTAGTATATGATAAGAGTATAGAAAATTGGGAGGTGGCGCGATGGTTATTGATCGCAAACAAATCGCGAGAGCGAAAATTGCTGATTTAATGAATGGGCGATCCGCTTACGCAGAGTCACACGAAATGACTGCTCTAATTAAAAAGGAATTGCAATCACTTAACATCGACGTGCACGAAGACGTGACAAGCTTTGGTTCGTGGTTTATACCTAAATCGCATGATCAAGTGTAAATGTGGTAACAACAAAGACCGGCGCTCTCTCAATAAAGGAGACCCCGGTCTTTTAACTTGTTATTATACTTCTTCGCACACTTTGTCTAGCTCCGCAAGAACGTCATCAGCCTCTGCCCACGAATAAACAGTTGCCCCCGCAGCCATTGGATGTCCGCCACCATTAAATTGAGCAGCAATTGTATTCACAACAGGCCCTTTTGAACGAAGACGAACACGAATTTGATCTGGTTCCTCAATGAAGAAAACCCACGCCTTCAAACCCGCTACATTAGAGAAAGTATTCACTAGCTGTGATGCCTCACTAGCCGTTACGCCATATGAAGCAACTGTTTCTTTTGTGATTTTCATCCATCCAGCACCAGTTTCTGATGTTTCAAAATGCTGTAAGACATATCCGTTTAAGCGAGCGATATGCTGTTCCGTTTTGTATAGTTCCTTATATAAAGAGCCTGTATCTACACCAAACTTCAAGAGCTCACCTGCATACATAAAGGTACGCTGAGTCGTATTAGAAAACATAAAACGTCCGGTATCACCTACTATACCTGCATAAAGAAGAAAAGCTCCTTTTTCAGAAAGCTTGTACCCTCGTTCCTTAGCAGTAAGGTACAAATCGACAATCATTTCACTAACAGAGCTTGAAGAAGTGTCCACCCAGAGAAGATCACCATAAGGGTCTTCATTTGGATGATGATCGATTTTAATTAAGAGCTTGCCATTACGGTATCGGTTATCACTAACCCTAGGCTGATTCGCCGTATCACAAACAATGACAAGTGCGTTATGATATGTTTCATCCTGAACCTCATCCATTCGGTTCAGGAATGTAAGTGATGGTTCTTCTTCACCAACCGTAAACACACGCTTCTTTGGAAAAGAAGTTTGTATAAGCTCGGCAAGTCCTCCCTGCGAGCCAAGTGCATCAGGATCTGGGCGCACATGACGATGAATTATAATGGTCTCATATTGTTCGATAGCATCTAATATTTGTTCCTTCATCAACTTTCTCCTTTCGACCGCTTCCCAATTGTTACGTATATGTCATAGATTTTCAGTACTAAATTCTATACAATAGAAAAGAACCTTGAATTATGGAGGAAAACAGTCATGCCTATCTTTGTCATATTAATTGTCTTTTCAATCGTTTTCTATTTGTTTTATCGAGTAAAAGCTGTTCGACATAACGGTGTCGCAACAACTCAATGGCTTAATTCAAAAGCAAGCATTGCACTCGGACTTTTCCTTGTCTTTTTTGCCATTAATACGCTTACCGTTTCTTTATCAACGGTCACTGTGATTGTTGCCGCTGTCTTTATTTTACTTGGTCTTGTAAACGTTACAGTCGGCTATAAAAAGTATCGACACTATCTTCCATTTGCAATCGAAGAAGCAAAGGATATGAAACTAAACTAACAGCGCTATGTTTACTTGTAAAACCGCCACGGATTTATTTCTGGCGGTTTTTTTATCGATCAATCAATTGCGCCATCATAAGAGCCTTTCCTACGACCGCACCTTCATGATAAATTTCAACATCTACTTTACCAAATTTCCTTGATACCTCGAGAACTTTAGGCACAATTTCAATTGTATGATCAATTTGAACCGGTTTGATGAAATAAAGTGTAATGTTTTCTACTACTAAATCACCCTTTTTGTATTTCTTCAAAACTCGACTCCCAGCTTCAGTGACTAGGGTTGTTACAACACCATAAGATAACGTTCCAAGTAGGCTCGTCATTTGAGGTGTTACCTCACAGCTATAGCGACTTTCCGATCCAGTGGAAATATCTTTGATTTGACTCGTAATAAGGTCGTCAAAGGTTTCCCCTATCTGTGGTTGCTGCTGAATCATTTGAAGAGCCTTAAGTACATCCTGTCTACTAATAATACCGATAAGTCGCTGATATTGATCGAGAACAGGAAGCATCTCTATCCCTTCCCAGATCATTGTATGAGCTGCAGAAGCGACGGACGTTTGCTCATTAACAGTGAGCGGGTGTTTTGTCATCACCTTAGCTATTGACGTTTCATGCTGTTCACCTAAAATATCTTTAGATGTCACAATGCCTTGAACCTTCATATTTGGATCCACAACCGGATAGCGACTATGCAATGTTGATTCATTTAGCTCATGCCAGCGACCTACACTTTCTGTTGTCACTAGAAAGCTCGTTTTCGTAAGCGGCGTTAATATGTCACTTACTAGAGCTATTTCTTTCTTAATTAATCGATCATATATCGCACGATTAATCATTGTTGCCACTGTAAAGGAGTCATAGGAGGTAGATATAATTGGCAAATCATATGCATCCGCCATTTTCTTCACATCATCCTGCGCATCAAAACCACCAGTAATAAGGACAGCCGCCCCGGCTTCTAGTGCAATTTTATGCACGTTGTCGCGATTACCGACTATGAGCAAACTACCAGGATCGACGTAACGCATCATAGCCTCTAGCTTCATCGCACCGATAACAAACTTATGAAGGGTTTTATGTAAACCATTTCTTCCTCCAAGCACCTGCCCATCGACGACGTTCACTACTTCAGCATACGTGAGTTTTTCGATATTTTCTTTCTCTTTTTTTGTGATTCGGATCGTCCCAACCCGTTCAATCGTGCTGACCGTCCCTTTGTTTTCAGCATCCTTAATCGCTCTGTATGCTGTACCCTCACTAACTTTTAATTCTCTAGCAATTTGACGCACGGATATTTTACTTCCTACTTCTAGCGTTTCAATGTAAGAGAGGATCTGTTCATGTTTCGTTGTCAATTTCTTTCACCATACTTTCTACATGCACATCTGTATCAGTAGCTAAACTACTTCTGTTATAGTGGTGTTTGAATTGACTTCATTATACATAACACAGACCTATAACTTCAACGACCGTATTGTTTTTTTCTTAATTCTTCTACTGAATCATTAACTGTCATAGGTTTTCTCTCTTGCTTTCCAAAAAATAATCCAGAAAGATTTCCACCAAGTGCCATAATGGCAAATAAAAGCCAGAGACTAAAAAAAGCACCTTCTAG
This sequence comes from Anaerobacillus sp. 63XJN7_5_ISO-PGPR-S23-430, assembly GCF_056173695.1. Lineage (NCBI taxonomy): Bacteria > Bacillati > Bacillota > Bacilli > Caryophanales > Bacillaceae > Anaerobacillus > Anaerobacillus sp. 63XJN7_5_ISO-PGPR-S23-430. Next base: position 3,035,921 of record NZ_CM149686.1, read on the forward strand.
CGTTAAATCAATTTGAAAGCGCGGCATAGCATCATACATCAAAAACAGAATGCACAAGACGGATAAAAACAATCGTTGTTTCACAATGATTCCCCCTCATAGTCTTTCTAAAAGGGTATGTTCAAGTCCGCGTATTTAATACGCTTATCAAACACAAAACCGATGCAGGGCATCGGTTTTGTGTTTGATTACAATTCGATTGTTTCTCCTGTTTGAAGAACCTTACCTTTTGTACCTTCAAGGCTTTCAGTAAACGCCTCGCCATTTTGTTCAATAAGCGGGAAAGTATTGTAGTGAATTGGTACGGTTATTTCAGCTCCTATCCATTTTGCAGCGATAGCTGCATCTTCAGGACCCATAGTAAAATTATCACCAATTGGTAGAAACGCAAGATCAATTTGCTTATTAGATAATAGCTTCATATCAGAATAAAGCCCAGTATCACCCGCGTGGTAGACCGTCTTACCTTCTGCGCTAAAGAGAATACCCGCTGGCATCCCTGTGTAAATGATTTGCTGGTTTTCTTCCTCAGTGTAGCTCGAACCATGGAATGCCTGAGTTAGCTTCACATTACCAAACTCAAACTCATGCGCCCCACCGATTGCCATAGGATGCGTGTTAACACCTTTAAAACCAAGATATGTAGCAAGTTCGAATGGAGCTACGACTAATGCATCGTTTCGCTTTGCAATTTCAACTGTGTCACCAACGTGATCATTGTGTCCATGTGTTAGCAATATCACATCGCAAGTAACTTGATCCGCATCTAAATCACATTGACCATTACCGGAAATAAAAGGATCAATTAAAATTTTTGCTTTGTTCGTAACAACTTCTACAACTGAATGACCATGAAATGTAACTTTCATTTGTTATCGCTCCTTTAACAATTGGGTTTCATTACCTTCCCTAAAACGCTAGGAAGTGGGTTCTCTACTTATTACGTTCCCTTTGATAAACGATCTAAACTAATAATACAACCAGGCATTCTCATATTTTTCAATTAAATGAGGGCGAATTAGAGTATTAGGTTCAAAGCTGATTTTATTGCCATCTTTCACCATGTGACTGTCCTCATCTTTACCAAATACAGTAAGAGATGGAATCATCTCGTCTGAAAGATAATCGGTTTGAACTGAAATATCCAATTTCTCTTGAGCTACAGGATTCCTTGTTGCCATAACAAAACCCCAGTTCCCGAAACTTGGAATATCAACGTGATAATTTGACGTTCGTAGTCCAGTTTCTGAAATCGTTCGATCAATCGTCCAATAAGCTTCCCTCGCAAATAAAGGACTAGTCGCCTGCACCATTAGCGCCCCATCTACATCTAAATGATTGCGCAATAAAGAGTAGAACTCCCACGTGTAAAGCTTATTCAAAGACTCATTATTTGGATCTGGGAGATCAGATATGATGACATCAAACATTTTTTTCTGTTTTTCAATGTATTGAAAGGCATCTTCATTATGAATATCGACACGTTTATCCTCAAGTGAATGCTCATTTAATTCCATTAATAAATGATGATTCTTCGCTAGTTTTACCATTTCCGGATCTAGATCCACTACCGTAATGGATTTCAGATCGTCATATTTAAGTAGCTCTCTAACCGCAAGTCCATCTCCACCTCCAAGTATAAGAACATCCTCCGCTTCTTTAACAGCAGCCATAGGAATATGGACAAGTGTTTCATGGTACCTATGTTCATCACTTGAGCTAAACTGAAGCTGTCCATCCAAATAAAGTCTTAGATCTCCCTGCTCCTTCGTTAAGGTTATTTTCTGATAGGATGTTTCCTCAGAGTAAATGATGGGGTCTTTGTATAGGCGCTGCTCAAATGAGAACGCCATCTCCTCTCCAAATAAAGTCCCACCAATCATTAGTACAAACAGAAGAAAGGCTACTCCAATATAGATTCCTTGATAGACGATCTCTTTTCTAAATGAATAAATCATCCAAAATGCAACGAGAATGTTTACAATAGCTACAAGGAAGGCTGATTTTACTAGACCGAATTCCGGACGAAGGTAAAAAGCAAATAACATTCCTCCTACAAGTCCCCCAGCATAGTCAGAGAAGAGCACCCTGGCCGTGCTTTTGTTCATTTCCACGCCAATCTCATTCGCTTTCCGAATAAGAATGGGTAATTCAAGACCAGTTAGTCCACCAACAATGAGAATAATGGAATAGAGTACAATGGCTGTTGCTTCTTCTCCCGCAAAAGCTGTAATTCCAAACACAGCAAAACTTGAAAATCCTCCAATTAAGCCAATAAGAAGCTCAATTGCAATGAATCTCGTAATCAGGTTTTTAACTACCTTTTCACTCAATGATGCGCCAATACCCATACCTGTTAGAAAGAGCGAAATAGTTAACGTGTATTGCTTAACCCCGTCTCCGAGTATGTAAGAACCCAGTGCGCCGAACAGCACTTCAAAAATAATACCGCAAATGGATACAATTCCTGAAGCCCAGTACAATTGACTGCTTTTACTTAACGTCTTGCTCATGACTTCCACCTTCAGCTGATCATTTCTTTTTACGTAATTGATGCTCCTACTACTAAGCCCAGGCCTATTGAAACACACATCGATAGAATGCCTATTGATACGACACCTTCACTAAGCTTCTGTTCAACCGAAAATCGTCTAGTAAGAAAATCAAAAATATAATAGGCAACTAATTGAAGCACTACACCATACGCTCCCCAAATAATTGTTTCGAGAACATCCGAACTATGGTATATAGAGAATGCTAGTATTAAACAAATCCCGATTATCTTACCACCTATTGAAAGTGCAACGGCCGTGTTCCCGTTCTCAATCTGTTCCCAGTCCTTATATTTCGTCGTGATCAATTCAAACACAATCAATCCAACTACAACAACGACAATCGCCGCTATAAAATAAAAAAATGTTAATAGAAATGGCCCCATGTCATGATCCTCCTTTGTTTATTTTCCTGTTCCAGGTCCGCCCCCACGATTAGATCCTCGGAATGATGGAATCGTGGACGGTCCTTTATATGAACCTCCAGTAGATCCATAACCGCCATAACAATTTCCGCTAGCGCTCTGACAGCGGTTCTTCTGCTTCTTGCCCCAGTCGTCTACATCAAGTATTTCATCAAGAATGTAGTAAGCTAGCAACCCATCAAAGAAATCCGGCTGGTAATTATCTCTCACAAAGCCAACTGTCGCAACTTCAACTAGTGTGTTTGATGGCTCATCACTTTCTTCTAATGTAACGATATAGTCATCATAAACAAGAATTTGCTTACCTTCTTTTAATTCACTGACTTCATTCGGCTTTATTTGTTCCTTAAGATAGGTGGCAACAGAAGGAATATCTTCCTCAGCAAGATAGACCTTTGAGGTATCGTTTGAATCCACGCTACTCGCTACAACATCTTCAAGCTGATAGCGGTCTTCAACAATTTCGAGAATATCCTTCGTAATCCCACATGCCGATAAGAGCAGAATGAATGCTGTCAGCAATCCTATTAGCCATTTCATTCTTCCACCCCATTTAAGGGGAAAGGTTATTCTTTCCCCATTTTTTTCTTTAGCTCAGCTAATTCATCATCGATTCCATTATTTTTATCGAGGGCCTCAAGCTCATCATCAAGCGAACGATTTTTGGAACGCATATCTTCACTTGTTTCAGCTTCTGCCTCATATTGAAGGACCTTTTCTTCCATACGCTCAAATCCTCGTTTAGAATCATCACCACCAATATCAGACATGGCGCGATTCATTTTTGTTTTTGTTTTAGCTGACTCAGCTCGAGCCTTCAAACTATCTTTCTTCAGTTGCATTTGACGATATTCTTCTTTCATTTCATCTAATTTTGAGCGAAGAGAGTCGGCGTCAGCTTTTGCTCTTTCGTACGATACCTTTAATGTTTCCGCTTTGGCTTCATGATCTTTCTTATCCTGAAGCGCTCTTCTTGCAAGATCATCGTTATCAGTTTGGAGAGCTTTCTCAGCTTGCCCCTGACGCTTAGTCACCATAGAATTAGCATCGTCCCATTTTTTCTTTAACATCTTTTCATTAGAGATTTGTTTTGCAACAGCGGTTTCTGCTTCTCTTATATCCGCTTCCATATCCCTCATAAATTGCTCTAGCATTTTTACGGGATCCTCCGCTTTATCAAGTGCAGCGTTTAATTCAGAAGACATAATCGTTTTTACTCTTTTAAACATTTTAAACATTCGCTTTCATCCTCTCATTTGCTTCCAGCAAGAATTTTGATTTCATAATCTTCAATCGCGTAACCTTTACTCACTTCTACTTCGGAACCCCAGACTTCAATGGATAGATAACTTGATTCATCTTCATTGGAAAAATCATAATACTCGACTTCCTGTCCATCTAGATTACTTCCTCGTCCATTGCCCGTCACCTTTGCGTAACCATGTTCCTCTTTATAATAAGTAACGGAATCAATGCTTATTTCTTCAGGAATTGGTTTCGAGATTTTTTCTTTTACATTTCGATAAATGCCTAGCTCTAGTTCATCATCCATTTCAACACTAAGCCAGATCGAAGATGATCCTGAGATTAACTGGTATGCTTGCCATTCGTAACCTTTATTATGATATGTTAGCGTCCCCACAACCTCATAATCCTCAAGATCATATGTGATGATATCTCCTACCTGAATCGTAAAAACCGTTCTTTCTTCTACCTTCTTCTCTTCTTTCTTTCCAAAAAACTTTGATAAAAAACTCATACCGCGACCTCCCATCCTCTCTTTCATACGAATGATCGAGAAAAATGTTCCCGTTATTTTTCCCGTTTTCTATGTGTAACCATACTTTCCTGTTCTGTAAAATAGAAATCCAGTGGCGGTCGTTCTGTTAAAAGAGCTTTTTTCTCTAGCTTAAAAAAACTAATTTTTTTATACGGGTCTCCTTCAATAATTGGAGGTGCTTTTTCAGAACGAATGTATGCATCTACCGCTCTTTGCACTGCATCAATCCAAAAAGGAATGTGACGGTTTTCCTCTTCAAAGAGTTCGAATGTCTCTTTTGACATATAAAATGATTTAGAAGGAATGCCTCCAAGATGGGGAGCGAGGAGAGAAGAATCAAGTTCATTATTTTCTTTTACCAATACTTTCAACGAGATCCCATCTCTTTTCTTTTCAGCAAATGCTCCGACAGCCTGTCGTATCTCATGAAGGCTTGCATCTATTATCCCGATTGAATGTTGCGGATTGTTTTTAATGCTTTTTTTACTCCAAAAAGCCATTTGATGATTCACCTCCCTCTCTTATGATTCGTATAACTATATAAAAACCCTTCAACGCTGATGAAAATTTCTAAGCTTTTTAATACGATAAAAAAATAAAGCAGCTAACGGTTAGCTGCTTTATTTCTACTTCTATTTTTCAAGGAGTGAGCGAGCATTTTTATATGTGAGCTGATGGGCTTCAGCTACTGCTTCGTACGTTACAAATCCGTCCATCGTATTAATTCCTTTTAGCAAAGGTTCATTTTCAAGACAGGCTTTTTTATAACCTTTATTCGCAAGCTGAGCGGCATAAGGTACAGTCACATTCGTTAAGGCAATGGTTGATGTACGCGGAACAGCTCCAGGCATATTCGCTACCGCATAATGAACAACATCATATTTTGTGTATGTCGGGTTGTCATGAGTTGTGATACGATCGGTTGTTTCGAAAATACCTCCCTGATCAATTGCTACATCAACAATAACAGAGCCCGCCTTCATTTCTTTGATCATCTCTTCTGTTACAAGCTTCGGTGCTTTTGCCCCTGGAATAAGCACTGCACCAATCACTAAATCTGATTCTTTCACGGCTTCTGTTATATTAAGTGGATTGGACATCATCGTATTAATCTCAGTACCAAAAATGTCATCAAGCTGACGCATTCGTTCTGGACTTAAATCCATAATTGTCACATCGGCACCAAGCCCCATCGCAATTTTCGCTGCGTTCGTTCCGACGACTCCTCCACCAATAACCGTTACTTTACCTCTTTTAACCCCAGGGACACCGCCCAGAAGAATACCGAGTCCTCCTTTAGGTTTCTCAAGAAATTGAGCCCCTATTTGAGCCGCCATCCGACCAGCAACTTCACTCATGGGTGTCAAAAGAGGTAGCGAGCCATTTGGTAACTGAACGGTTTCATAGGCAATTCCGATAACTTTTTTTTCTACAAGAGCCCTGGTTAATTCTGATTCTGCAGCAAGATGAAGATATGTAAATAAAATCAAACCCTCACGAAAGTAGACATACTCCTCTCGAAGTGGTTCCTTTACTTTCATGACCATTTCCTTCGACCACGCTTCAGCGGCCGTCTCTACTAGATGAGCTCCAGCTTCAAGGTACTGATCATCCCCAAAACCAGATCCAACGCCCGCTCCTTTTTCGATATAAACTTCATGACCTAATCGCGTTAAGGTCAATACGCCAGCAGGGGTCATTGCTACACGGTTCTCATTGTTTTTAACCTCAACAGGCACTCCAATATGCATTGATACTCCTCCTTTATCTCTAACGAGCCATATACTGTTACCTCTATTGTATAACATTTAATACCATTAAATGAGGGAATGACTTAAGGGGTGAATCTATTTCATCAATAGATCGTATTAGTTATCGGAATATTTTTACACCATTATCATATACCCCACTGCCACCATTAACAACCCGCCAATTAAGCTAATTGATATATATGTAACAGAAAGCCAAAGCTTTATTGAGCCTAGTTCAAAAGCCTCGTACATAAAGGTGGAAAAAGTCGTTAGTGCTCCGAGAAATCCAGTCGATATCCCAGTCCCCCAATCGCCTGCTCCGAAAGCCATCCCTAGTATGAAACTTCCTATGAGGTTAACAAGTAGAGTGGCTAGCGGGAATTGAGAAGTGTTCCATCGGTTAACTATTAATGCCGTTATATATCGAAGCCATGCCCCTATACCTCCACCGATCGCAATCATTAACCACTCCATTACGTCACCTTCCTCGTTCTTTTAGCTAGTAAGACTCCAAGGAAGACACTTAGAATTCCACTTACAATAGTGCCGCCCCCATAAAGGCCCATCTTAATAAACTGACCATCTTTTATGTAGACCAAAAGATCAAGGGAGTAGGTTGAAAAAGTCGTAAATGATCCTATCATGCCAGTTGCAATCATTTTTTTCGCTGGCTCTGAAAAGCGATTGTTTGAATGATTGTATTGATAGAAAAACCCAAGGATAATGGAACCTACTATATTTACTATAAAAGTCGATAAGGGACTGCCATTCAATATGGTTCCCACCACCGCTCGTAGTGTAGCACCAATTGCACCACCTAAAACGACTGCAAAACTATTCTTCACTTGAATGCGGCTCCTTTCACGTCTTTCCTCATCTTAACGAAACCGCTATTCAAAGTCTACCGATCGTTTTGGTTCCAGACCCAAGTATATAATCTTCCACTTGCATCCATCCATTTCAACTCAAATCGCTCTGCATTTTTATAACCAAAGGTGTCCATTTTCTTTACTAATTCCTCTACGCGCGCGATTTCAGTTACTTCCAAATGCTGAAATAACGCCTCTACTTCGTCTTTTGCACGATCACCTTTCTCAACGACCGTTCCATTCTCTACCTCAAATTCGTTCGGACTGGAAAATTCCCATTCATGTTCAACTCCATTTGTTACTACCATACATTTAAACGAGAAGCTGTTTTCTAATGTAGAAGCCTCTGCTCGAATTGTAAATAGACACAAGTAAATAGCAAAGGTTATGACAACAAACTTTTTCATTATTAATCACCTCACCCTTATGCTGAGTGTAAACAGCAAATATTATTCCTAACCGAGCAATCAGGATTGCTTCATTCTTTTTTGCGAACTAAAATAAAGATAAGTCCGTAACTTTAAAGGAGATAATATGAGCAGTCTAAGCAAAACCTCTTCTACTATTCAAATTGAGCGTTATGGGCTTGAATCAGTCCCAGAAAAATTACGCACAACAAGATGGTATGAGTATGCCATGATTCAAATGACCGTTTCTGTCAATGCCGGTAACTTTCTCGTCCCAGCTCTCGCCGTCCTCGAAGGCGGCCTTAGTTTTGTATGGGCAGTTCTCGCCACTGTATTTGGAGCAAGTCTTGCATTCCTTTTCGTGTCTTACCTTTCTTTTCCAGGGGCACGTCGAGGTATCCCTTCACAGTATGCAGTAAGAGCTTTTGTTGGTCTGAAAGGAGCTCAATACTTCGCCTCTCCCGTAAGAACCATCACGTCGCTCTATTGGTTTTCTGTACAAACCATTGGAGGTACTTATATGGTTGTAGAGCTGATGAAACGTGCTTTTTCAATCGACCTTCTTTTTCTACCAACATCTCTATTTCTCGCTTCAGTAATGGCTTTACTTGCATTAATAGGATTCAATGCCGTCAAAAAAGCCACAAGGTACTTTCTCCCTCTTCTATTTGCCGGAGGAGTTGCCATGTTGTTTGTGTATTCTCAGACTCCTATTAACGGGAAGAGTTACTCAACCGTTCTATCAGTTAAACACGGTCCTGAACTAGGCTCTTTCTTTTTCTTTGCCAGCCTCGCTTTTGTGCAGTATGTATCAGGTGTTAGTAGTTCTTCAGACATGGCAAGGTACGCAAAATCCACTCAGCATGCATTCTGGGGAATCTTCTCAGGAAATACGATTGGTTTCACATTAACAGCACTACTCGGAGCCTACACCGCTTCAGTAGCTAGTACGTGGAACCCATTTTTAATCACGAGTCAACAAACACAGTCACCACTCCTATTGATACTCATTTTTGCTTCAGCCCTTTGCTCGATGATTATGATTAACATTAGCAATGCTTATACAGGAGGATATAGTCTGCTTAATACATTCCCCTCTCTTGGTCGAGTAAAAAGTGCGGTATTACTAGGTTGTGCCGCTGTTATATTAAGTGGATTCCCTACTTTTGTTAACCAGGCCGAGTCATTTATTTCACTTCTTGGAGCCTTCGTTATCCCGTTATCAGCTGTAATCGTGACTGATTTTATTATTGTGAAAAAAGGAAGGTTTACTTCAGCGATGCTCCAGGAATTATCTGAGAAGGCCAAGCTCTTGAATCGACCAGGGTTTGTCGCGATTTTAATTGGTCTTATCTTTTACATTATTCTTCCTGCATCCTATTCACCAGGTTTTCTCTCATTTTTCCTAACTGGTGGATGTTATCTCGCTTTTCGTTACTTCCCAGTTCGTTAATCATGGTGAAGTTCCATTAGAAACAGCAATTCAAAACGATCATAAATAAAAAAGTTCATGCGCTCAGCATGAACTTTTTGCTTTTTAATAATAACTTTTCCTGTCAGCTTTCCGTGGTAATTCTTTTGTTTTTTTAGTTTCTTCTTGATCAATGACACCACTCTGGTATGATTCACTCAACTGCTGATGCACGGCCATTTCGCCATTCTCATCGTAAATCAGTTCCTTTTTCTTATCAGCCATAAGACATCCTCCTATCATTTCGGACTTGCGCTTATATTGTTTCCAAAGCAAGGATGAAAAATGCTTCTAAAAATAGGATGATTGAATCTGAAATCGGAATGGATGGTCACATAAATTTCGTTACAAGACATTCTTTATTTATGGAGCTCACGGACAATATGCGGCAACTCCGGTAGCAGTAATCGCGACATTGCTAATTTGACTGCTCCTGAAGACCCAGGCATAGCAAATATTGCCGTTTCACCTGTCACCCCACCAATGGCTCTACTAAGCATCGCTGGAGTACCAATATCATCTGTATAGCTAATCATGCGGAATAGTTCTCCAAATCCCGCAAGCTCCTTTTCGAGTATAGCTTCAACAACTTCATACGTAACATCTCTTTTGGATATTCCAGTTCCACCATTTAATAGCACAACATCAACGTCTTTATCATCTATACCTTTTTGAATCGCCTGGCGGATCTCTTCTTGTTCATCTATTACGATTTTCATTTGCCCAACCATATGATTGTTTTCTTCAAGTAAGGAATAAATAACATCTCCGCTTTTATCCGTTTCAACTGTCCTTGTATCGCTCACGGTTACAATGAGAGCTCGAATCAATGGTGCATCTTTTTTGTGATCTTCTGCACTCATCCTACGTCCCCCTTTTCAAGCTCATTCAAGAAACGTTTCTGATAAAATTTATGTGCGGTTTCACTTACCGTTCGCGCAAATCTATAGTTCACTCCCGCTCCCATGGCAATTCCAAGAAGCGGTATTCCTTGAATTACTTTTTTCCTTAACATCATAAGAACAGTTCCCTTTATAATTTGCTTCATTGGTCCTTGTAGCCAATTTCCGTCTGCAATTTCTTCAGGCCCTTCATAAAAATAAGGATGCGTTTGCTCATGCTTTATCTCTTCCTCTAACGTTTTCCAGGCTTGTTCTTGTAGCACTTTCGGTAATGTTGCCATGTGAAATACTTTAAGAGCGATCATCATTTCGGAAGGATAGTTTACTGGATAGCCATATGTCATCGCTATTAGCTGAACAGTACGCAAGTTAATAGCAAGTACAGCAGGTATATCAAGACCCAGCAGTAGAAAACTCCCCGTTCCAGCAAGTCCTCCTTGAGCAAATGATACCATTCGCTGACGGGCAATTTGTTGATCTGCTATGTAAACAAGGTGATCAATCGAGAGGTTTTTCATATCCTGAATTTGTTCAATTTTAGGATCAAATAACCTTGCATCCGTTAACAATCGATGACTGGCATCCACTTGCGATTGTGAGTTTTGTATAAGCGAATGCATATGAAAAAGAGCTGAATCAATTACAGCATACAAACGGTTTTTCGTTGGTGACTCTAGCTGATTAAGCTGATAGTCATACCATTTCTGGAAAGTGCGCTCTACGTCCGTTGCATGATGCGTAAAGTGCTCTTCCTCCCATTGAATTATGCCGTTCATTCTTTTTTGTTCTCTATCTGTCCACACCATTCAAATTCACTCCCTTACAACTCTTTCCTATATTGTAGCTTTTCCAATCAAAAACTTCCAACAAAGGTGGAATAAGGAGTAAAAAAAGAACAGCGCATCTGTTAAGATACGCTGTTTCTCTAAAGTCTATTTTGAAAGCCTAACTGTATCACGCGCAATGACGACTTCCTCATTAGTAGGAATAATCATTACTTTGACAGGTGAGTGAGGGTAGTTAATGAAAGCTTCTTTCCCCTTCACCTTATTTAGAGCTGGATCCCAATATACGCCCATAAATTCAAGGCCACGAAGTACACGTGCACGAACAGCATCACTATTTTCACCGATACCTGCTGTGAAAATAATAGCGTCTAGTCCTGACATGCGCGCTGCATAAGACCCAATGTATTTATGAATACGAGAAGTAAATACTTCTAGTGCTAATTCAGCACGTTCATTTCCAGCTTCTGCTTTACTAGTGATATCGCGAAGATCACTTGAGAAACCAGACACTCCAAGAAGACCACTTTTCTTATTCAATGTATTCATTACTTCTTCTGCTGTTTGACCAGTCTTATCCATAATAAATGGAATCAAAGCAGGGTCAATGTTACCTGAACGAGTTCCCATTGTTACACCAGCTAGTGGAGTGAAGCCCATTGATGTATCAATTGACTTTCCGCCTTGAATAGCTGCAATACTCGCACCGTTACCAAGGTGGCAAGAAAGGAGACGCAATTGATCAAGCGGGCGACCAAGCATCTCTGCCGCTCTCTCTGAAACATACTGGTGAGAAGTTCCGTGGAAGCCGTACTTACGAATACCATAATCTTTATAATAATCGTAAGGGAGACTATATAGGAACGACTGCTCAGGCATAGACTGATGGAAAGCTGTATCAAATACGGCTACAGATGGAACATCTGGTAGAATTTCACGGAATGCACGAATCCCAACAAGGTGAGCGGGGTTATGCAATGGCGCAAGCTCTGATACTTCTTCAATGCTAGCTAGTACATCATCCGTAATCAATGCAGAGTCATCAAATTTCTCACCGCCGTGAACCACACGGTGTCCAACACCTTCAATTTCATTATAGGAAGAGATAATGGAGAAGCTAATCAGCTTATCTAATAGCATTTTAACCGCAACTCCATGATCAGGAATATCAGTAATTTCTTCTTTCTTTTCACCGTTCACTTCTATTGTAAAAATGGCGTCATCAAGGCCGATTCTCTCCACGAGTCCTTTAGTGATAACAGTTTCTTCCGGCATATTTAATAGTTGAAACTTCAACGAAGAACTACCGGCGTTGATTGCGATTATTTTCGCCATATGTGACAGCTCCTTTAATTCAATAAAATTAGAATACGACACGAAAATAGAAGGGTAAGACCCTTCTATCTTTAGCACTCTTATTATTTAAACATCGTCCATTACTTTATTCAAGGTGAAAACCGCTTACATTCAAGTATTCCGCCAATTCAGATTTGTAAACGTTTCATAACCTTTAAGAAAGCTGTGAAAACCACCCGTTAATCTGCTGCATCATGTTCAACATCGCTTCACGATTGGAGAAGGATGGAAGCTTTGCCATCATAACTTGTTTAGGCTTTAACGTATGTTCTCCTTTTTTCTGAGTAACAAGAATACTTTTAGCTTGCGACTCATTCGCAAATAAACTTGTAGGCAATTGAATAATGCCGTGGATAACAGAGCGATCATTTAGCAAATTCCTCACTTGCTTGGCTCCATCATCTCCAAAGAGAAAGTTTGGAATCATAAAGAAGAGCATGCCAGACTCTTCTGTCATATTTAAGCTTTGTTCGATAAGAAGATGGTGAACGTAAGACATCCCTTCTTCTGCTTTTAATTCGTATTTTGCAGATGCTTCCTCATGGGGATAGTAACCAACAGGTAAATCAGTTACGATCGTATTAACCTGGGGAATATAAAGTGGCTTTACGCTATCCTGGTGAAGAAATTCTACCTGGTGTTTTTGCAAATTCGCATTAACAAAACCTAAATGTAATAAAAGATCATCTGGTTCCGCCCCGAATGCTTCAACTTTCTCACCTTCTAATTGGTTTAGAACAGAAGTGAGTAAATTTCCTGTTCCTACTGCAGGATCAAGAATTTTCATTTCCTCTATATTTAATACATCTTTATATTTTTTCACAAGATAACCGATTAAATGCGCAACACTATCTGGAGTCATGGCATGATGAGGCTGAATTCCTTTCTTCATCCCTTTCAGAAGTGCAAGCTGGATCCCTTTACGCACTGTTTCTTTCTTAGCATCCTCAAGATCACATGAATCATAAAGAGCTTTAAGACGGACAACGGTATCCGTATCTAGTTCCTCTTGTAATACTTTATTTTCAAATATGTTTAAACCTGTCTCAACGAGAGCTTCAAGATACGACATTTCCAATTTATTTTGAATAACTAGCGTCGATTCATCAAGCACGTTATATAAATTTTCTACAGTTAGTTCGGTCATTGATTGGCCTCCTATCAGTTCGCCGTCTCTATTGTAAACAGTCTTGAGTTCTTTCGCAACATCGGAAGATCATCTGTTACGAGAGAGACTTTTTATACTTTGCAAAAGTTTATGGCTAATCGAGAGTTTTCTACACTAACGTCTATGAATTATAGATCACAATACAATTCCGTTAAAAAAGGACTCCGATCACGTCATCGAAGTCCTTGCCATGTTTGTTTACATTATTCAGCTTGCTTAGCGGCGTTAAGTGCAGCGTCATAATCTGGGTGATTTGTTGCTTCACTAACATATTCTGTGTATACAACTTCGTCCTTACTGTTTACTACAAAAACAGCTCTTGCTAATAAACGAAGCTCTTCCATCGCTACGCCAAAAGCTTTACCAAATGAAAGATCGCGATGATCAGATAAAGTAATAGCATCTTCAATTCCAGCAGCACCGCACCAGCGCTTCTGTGCAAATGGGAGGTCAGCGCTAATTGTTAACACTTTCACGTTATCAAGCTTAGCAGCTTCTTCGTTAAATTTACGTGTTTGAGCATCACAAACGCCTGTATCTAGTGATGGTACGACACTAATGAGACGAATACCTGCATAATCATCAAGCGTTTTTTCAGATAGATCATTAGCAAGAACAGTAAAATCAGGCGCTTTGTCCCCCGCTTTTACTTCTTCCCCTAAAAGTGTCATCGGCGTTTCTTTAAATGTAATATTAGCCATGTTCATACCTCCTTCATAATTGGTCGTATGTACGACTGTTTTCATCATATATGCCATCGCTTCTGATTTCAAGAAATCAGCTAAGGCTTTCTAGCTCAGTTTTTATGAATCAGAGGTATTTATGTTCGATTAATGCAACTTAGTTTTCTAGAATAACCCACAATGGCAGAAGAATCGAATCTAAAGACCATATAAAAAAGCTACTTTAATTAAAAGTAGCTTAAAAATCCAAATCCTGCTTATCGTCATCCTGCTGTCTCTTATGACCACGGAAGAGGTGTTTTCCTTGGGATGTATGTCGCGAAGATTGTGAATCGCTTTGGTGATCGTTTCCTCTTCTTCCCTTAGTCTCATGATTCATATTCTGAAGAATGCTTTGTACTTTTTCAATTGCCTGTGGGGCAAGATCGAGCAATCTCTCATAAAGATGTGTGGTGTTATCAAGGTGTATCATCTTTATATCGCCAGCACTTACAATTAAAAACGCAATTGGCGTTATGGAAACACCACCACCACTACCTCCACCAAAAGGATCGCCTTTGCTTTGCCCTTGCTGATCACGCTGATTGGACTGTTGCTTTAGCATAAATTCACTACCACCAGCAGCAAATCCAAATCCAACCTTTGACACCGTTAGAATGACGCTTCCATCAGGGGTTTCGACAGGATCACCTATAATCGTGTTGACATCAATCATGTCTTTCAGATTTTCCATTGCAGTCTGCATAAGTCCTTCAATTGGATGTTCAGGCATTTTGTGTTTTCCTCCTTCACTTACTAAACCGCTAAGCCTCCTGCACATTCTTTTGAGACTTCATTAATTTAATTGCCGCGATCATAGCATGCCCCAGTTTAAATGTAATCATGCATCGTATATAAGTTTGAATCGTTTTCACTTCATAAATTGGTGTTACGATGAGTTGAGGGACTGAATGAAGATTAGAGTAATGTGATAAAAGTGTGAAGATAGCGACTTTTGTATTCATAATAAGTTCAGCTACTACTGCAGTACTTGCAGCGTTTCCCATTCCAAAATTTGTTTCCCATTGAATCGTTCGAAATCGTGTCTTCCTAAGAAAAAACAAAACAGATGTTTTAGCCCCAAGCGTTTTTTTCAGTAACTGGATGACCTCTTTGAGGTCACCTTTCAGCCCCTCTTCTTCTTTGCTTGCTTTGACAGCCTCTTCCCCACCTTCTAATAACGTTTCAAGTGGTATGGTTGTCTCATAAATAACTAATCCGAAGAGGGCTTTCACAGCTATTTGAATTTCTTCAACTGAAGAAGAGTGTTCTATTGTGAACGTTACTCTTACTGTCGAAAAAACAATAAGGGGTAAGGAGGCGATCACTAATAAGCCAAATATAGCAACAAGAATAATAATCAATGAATAGCCTCCTCCCATATACCTTTCTATTTTGAGACAGTATTCATGAAAATAGAGTATAAAATAAACCTGCCCAATATGGACAGGTTTATTCATTCAGTATGTTCTTATTCTTCGTGCACAACAATTGTATCAGCGAACAAATCATGGATTCCTTGTTTCTTTTTCGTAAAAGCAACGACAAGGAAACCAACAAATAAGATTGTTTTACTAATAAATCGTCCAATGCCTTCTCTAAAAATAACCGTTCCCCATGTTAAAGTCGTGCTTTTAACAGAGGCTACCCTTAAACCAAAAAGCATTTTCCCTAGCGTTTGAGATAAGAACTTAGTCATCAGTATAAAATAAGCGTAATACACGATACCTGTTAATATCGCCTGTAGCGGCAGATAGGCAGGTTCATTAGCAGGAAGATCAAACCCCTTGATCATAGGAGTAATCAGAATTCCATTCAAACTTGCTACAACAATAATATCAACTAAATATGCCCAAAAGCGCATCCAGAAGCCAGCAAAACGCTCGTGCTTCACTTCTTTCTCTAAAGATGCGGGAGAGGCAGTCGTACTCATTGTTTCATCCATTCTGCCTGCCTCCTTATTCAGAATATAAATACATTAACTCAGGGGATTGTGGAGTGGATAATAACTGCTGGATGCCTAAGAGATCTTTATCAGGCCCCATGAGCTTAGCGGCCGTCATTTCAAAGAGAGAGTTTAATCCTAAGTTTTGCTTATATTGCACCACTTGTAACTTACGATCTCCCACGTCTTCTTTCATACCGGCAATTGTATCTTCAAGATTTCCCAGGTCATCAACAAGGTTAACTTCCTTCGCTTGCCTGCCATCATAAATTCTTCCGTCAGCAAGCTCCCTTACTTTGCTTTCATCCATTCCTCTACCTTCACTAACTACCCGAACGAATTCATCATATGAATTATCAATCATTGATTGGAGAATGTCCCGTTCTTCATCAGTCATTTCACGACTAGGAGACATAATATCTTTATGTGGACCGCTCTTAATTGTCTCCCATTTCACTCCTACCTTCTCAGCTAGTTCTGCATAGTTCATCGACTGCATAATAACACCGATGGAACCTGTAATCGTGGAAGGACTCGCAACGATTTTATCAGCTGGAGCTGAAATATAATAACCCGCAGAAGCCGTCATGCTTCCCATTGAAACATAAATGGGTTTATCCGTTTTCTCTTTAATCTCTAAGAGCTTATCATGAATCTCTTCACTTTCTACTACCCCGCCGCCCGGCGTATTAAGTCTTAAAATGATGCCTTTAACACTGTTGTCTTCCCCAGCATGCTCCAAACGTTTCATAAACACAGCATGATTGTATCCAGACTGTGGAAGAAAACTAGTGTTTGTTCCAGTATCTTGAATAACTCCTTCCACATTCAAAACCGCAATCTTATTCGAACTACTACCTTCCTCAATAACCGTCTCTGCAAATTGGTCCGTTGTGTTCATTTCTTCCTGCCATCCTCCAAATGCCAGACTAGAAACAAAATTAAACACGATTGATACGATAATCAGAACAACGGTAATGCCGAGGGCGATCCATCGTTTTCCATTCATAGTAAGCCTCCTCTATATCCTGATGCTATCTTATGTACGATGAAGCCAACTTATTGGTTTCATATTTTTGAGAATACCATACAAAATAAGGAATCGCACTCCTTAGAAGCGTTTGAACAAATTTAATGTGTCGAGAGAGGGAACCATAGAAAGTACACTTTACTCTTCTTTCCGCACTCGTTCATAGCCTTGAATAAATGAGCGAAATCATAATTTTTTCTTTTTTCTAAAAAGCGATAATGATAAAGTAAAGAAGACAAACAGATAGACAGGGAGGAATCTACATGCCAAATCGGCGTAATTTGTTTTTTTTCTATAAGCAGTCAAAAGAAATTCAGGAGAAAGTAGAACCGTTAAAGGCACTAGCAGAAAAAAACGATTTTCATATCGTAGAAAACCCTGAAGAAGCTAGCATTATTGCAAGTATTGGAGGAGATGGTGCTTTCCTTCAAGCCGTAAGAAAAACAGGTTTCAGAGAAGATTGCCTTTATGTAGGAATTTCTACTGGTGAGCTCGGATTTTATTGTGATTTCCACATCGACAACATCCAAAATATGGTGGGAGACATTTTGTCAGAAGGCATTGAAGTTCGTCGTTACCCGACGATTGAAGTAAAAGTGAACAATGAATCATCCTTCTATTGCTTGAACGAGTGCACCATTCGTTCGTCAATTATTAAGACACTTGCCATGGAAGTTTATGTGGAAGATTTTCACTTTGAAACATTTCGTGGAGATGGTCTCATTGTTTCCACACCAACAGGAAGCACGGCGTATAATAAGTCCGTAAACGGTGCAGTGGTAGATCCTAAGCTTGCTTGTATGCAAGTAAGTGAACTCGCTTCACTAAACAATAATCATTACCGCACGCTCGGCTCTCCTTTTATATTAAGTGATGAGAGAACGCTTTCTCTTCAAGTTATTCAGGATGGTAATGATTATCCTGTTATTGGTATTGACAATGAAGCAATGAGCATTCAGCATGCTCAAGAAATTCAAATTCATATCCCAGAAAAACGCATTAAAACTGTTAAGCTTAAAAACAATTCTTTCTGGCATAAAGTTCAAAGAAGCTTCCTCTAAACGAAAGAAGCGCCACAAAAATGTGCGGCGCTTCTTTTTTTATTGACTATGTTAACGAACATCGTTGAACTTCGGCTCATTTACGATCTGTTATAACCAATCGTTTTGAGCTAAAAAAACGAGTTATCAACAATATAAATTCACATAGGTTTTTATTAGTAAAGAATTTTTTCTATGAGAGAGAACCACGCTCTTTTTGATAAACAATTGTTTCATCAATCACTGTCATAACAGCCTCTGTTTCAAGAATAAGGTCTGGATCACAATTAAAAATATCGCGATTTAATACAGTGAAATCCGCTTCAAAGTTCTCTTTAATCAAACCTCTTTCATGTTCTCTTCCAATTGCAAACGCACTTCCTTTAGTAAAAAGTGAGACGCTCTCAAACACAGATAATTTCTGTTCAGGATAATATCCACTATGTGTTTCCTCAGGACGCTTTCGCGTAACTGCTGCATGAATACCTAATAATGGATTCACAGGTTCAATCGGTGCATCTGATCCACCTGCAATTGGGACGCCGCTATCAAGCAGCGTTTTCCACGCAAATGACCATGTCATTCTTGCTTCGCCGAGACGCTCCATTACCCATGGAAAATCCGAAGCGACAAATCTTGGCTGAATATCAAGAATAACTGAAAGTTCTTTTAATCGTTTCAACAAATCATCACGCATGACCTGCGTATGGATAAGGCGATCTCTAAGCCCATATGGAGCAGGATACTGTTCAATCGCTTCAATTGCATACTCGAGTGCCAGATCACCAATCACATGAATAGCAACAGGCATACCATGAACCCTTGCTTTCTTCACAAGTTCGGCAAGTCCTTCAATGCTATGAATCGCAACTCCTGACGTATCAGGAGAATCATTGTATGGATCGCTCAATAAAGCAGTACGTCCACCAAGTGCGCCATCAGCAAAAATCTTCATCGCACCTAGCTCCACATAATTTGTTCCATCACCGAAACCTAATCCTTGCTTGCGCATCTGCTCGATTACTTCATGATGGACTAATAAATTAGCTCTAAATTTACGTTGTCCGTTGATAACATTTACAAAAGTCTCATAAGTACGTTTAAAACCACCATAGTAATTTAGATCTTCACTATGACCACCCGTAACGCCTTTCGCTACAAGGTCATCGACTGAGCAAGACAGAGCTTTTTCAAGGTATTCAGTACTTACTTCAGGCATAGCATCCTTTACTAGTTCCTGGGCACGATCCAATAAATAACCAGTTGCTCTGCCTTCATTATCCCTCATGATTACGCCACCTTCAGGATCTGGTGTATCATCCGTTATACCTGCAAGATCAAGGGCTATCGAATTCGCAAGTATGGCATGTCTACACACTCTTGTTAACATCATTGGATTATTTGGAGCAATATCATCTAATTCATCACGGTGGAAGATTTTGCGATCCTGAAAGTTGTTTTCATTCCAACCTTCCCCAATCACCCAGTCAAATGAGGCTGTATCATTCACTTTGTTAATCAGATGTCTTTTCATCTCTTCCGCTGACGTAGCCTCCGATAAATCGAGACGCAGAAGTTTTTCTCCATGTCCAATCATGTGGAGATGACTATCCACAAAACCAGGAATCATGACATTCCCTTTTAAATCATGTTTTTCTGTCATTTCTTTCTCGAACATAGAGGTTAGTTCTGATTTAGACCCGACCTTTTTGATACGGCCATTTTCTGTATAGACGGCTTCTACCGTTTCATTTTCATGTTCAAGCGTATAGATCTTACCACCAAACCAAAGCGTTCCCACTGATGTTCTCTCCTTTATGTAAATGTAAATTGTGAGCTAATTGTATCATTCCTCATATAAACTGTGAATCTTCTGGTTTTTCATCAAACTCTTGGTTGATTTTTCAATCATGATACAATAAGAATAACAAAGAGTATATGCAAGACAATTGTTGAAGGTGAGGAAATCTCGTTGAAAAAGAAAATCTTATTTACAGGTGGCGGCTCTGCCGGGCACGTTACAGTTAATTTAGCACTAATTCCTCGTTTTTTAAAAGACGACTGGGATATCCATTATATCGGTTCTGAGAACGGCATTGAACGTCAGTTAATTGAACCTGTCAAAGGGGTTACTTATCATCATGTTGCTACCGGAAAGCTAAGAAGATATTTTGACTGGAATAACTTCAAAGATCCTTTTAAAGTAATTAAAGGCGTAGGAGAGGCTTTTTCCATTATTAAACGTGAAAAGCCTTCTGTCATTTTCTCTAAAGGGGGATTTGTATCTGTACCTGTCGTAATCGCCGGAAAGATGAATGGAGTTCCTGTCATTATTCATGAATCTGATTTAACACCGGGACTCGCTAACAAAGTAGCCATCCCTTTCGCCTCAAAGGTAT
This sequence comes from Anaerobacillus sp. 63XJN7_5_ISO-PGPR-S23-430, assembly GCF_056173695.1. Classification (NCBI taxonomy): domain Bacteria; kingdom Bacillati; phylum Bacillota; class Bacilli; order Caryophanales; family Bacillaceae; genus Anaerobacillus; species Anaerobacillus sp. 63XJN7_5_ISO-PGPR-S23-430. The sequence goes on from NZ_CM149686.1 coordinate 3,056,523, forward strand.
GTACAACTTTCCCTGAAACGGTAAACCATTTACCTGAAAGCAAAGCGGAATATATCGGCGCAGTTGTTCGTGATGAACTGAAAAGTGGCAAACGCTCCACTGGCCTTTCTTTTGCCGGATTCACTGGGACAAAGCCTGTTATGTTAATTATGGGCGGAAGTCTTGGTGCAAAACGAATCAATGAAGCTGTTCGCAATCAGTTAGATGAGCTTTTACAAACATATGATATTCTCCACCTTACCGGTAAAGGGCAAGTGGTTGAAAATTTGCAAATGCAGGGGTATAAGCAATTCGAGTATGTAACAGATGAACTTCCTCACTTATTAGCCATGGCTGATTTAATTGTCTCAAGAGCTGGTTCAAATTCTATTTTTGAGTTCCTTGCATTGAAAAAACCAATGTTACTCATCCCATTATCAAGAGCTGCAAGTAGAGGGGACCAAATTTTGAACGCCCAATCGTTCCAGAAATCAGGCTATGCGAATGTTCTATTGGAGGAAGATTTATCAGACGCTTCTTTCTTAAAATCCGTACGTGAAACATTTGAGAACCGCTCGACATATATAAAAGCAATGGAACAGGATAATGCAGGTGATCAGGCAAATAAGATTGAAGCTTTAATTAAAAATAAAGCAAAAAAATAAGAAGAAGACCTCAAAGGTCTTCTTCTTATTTTTTACTGTATCCTCTATTCTAAGACGCCCCAAGAGTTTCTTTTTGACGAAGCTCAATTCTTCTAATTTTACCTGAAGTTGTTTTCGGAAGTTCTTCAATAAATTCAACTTTTCTTGGATATTTATAAGGCGCAGTTAGCTCTTTTACATGATCTTGTAGTGTACGAACTAAAGCATCTCCCGCTTGATTGGGATCTTTCAGTACAATATACGCTTTTACTATATTACCGCGAACTTCATCAGGACTTGCAACGACCGCACACTCCTGTACAGCCGGGTGTTTCACAAGAGCATCCTCTACTTCAAATGGTCCAATTGTATATCCGGAGCTAATGATAATATCATCACCTCTACCTTCAAACCAAAAGTAACCATCCTCATCTTTGGAAGCTTTATCCCCCGTTAAGTAATAGTCACCTCTGTACGCCATTTGCGTACGTTCCTGATCCTTATAGTACCGTTTGAACAGAGCAGGTACATCCTTATGGACGGCAATGTCTCCCACTTCTCCAACCTGAACAGGTTGACCATCTTCATTAATAATATCCACTTGATTACCAGGTGTTGGTTTCCCCATTGAACCTGGCTTTACTTCCATGCCTTTTAGAATGCCAACAAGTAATGTATTCTCAGTTTGACCATAGCCGTCTCTAACATCAATCTGAAAATATTTTCTAAACGTATCAATTACTTCACGATTAAGCGGCTCACCAGCTGAAACGGCGCTTCTGAGAGCAGGCAATTTGTACCTAGTTAAATCATCTACCTTTGCCATTAAGCGATACTCTGTTGGTGTACAACATAAAACATTAATATCATATTCTGAAAGAAAACCAAGGTACGCTTCTGGATCAAATTTACCACTATAAACAAAACCAGTTGCGCCACTACATAATGTGGCAACAAAAGGGCTCCAAATCCATTTTTGCCACCCTGGTCCTGCAGTTGCCCAAACGTTATCTCCCTCATGAATATCGAGCCATGAGGCTGAAGAAGTTCTTAAATGAGCATATGCCCAACCATGACTATGAACAACGCCTTTAGGATTTCCCGTTGTTCCAGACGTATAGGAAAGGAATGCCATGTCTTCTCTTGATGTGGCCACGCCAGCGAAAGAAGCGCTTTCATTTTTAGCTTCATCCAGTAAAGATATCCATCCATTAGCACGATTGCCTACAATGAATCTATGTTCCAAAGAAGGCGCTTCGTCTTCTACACCTTCAAATGATTCAATAAGTTCTGCTTCACAGATAACCGCTTTTGCTTCGGCATGATTAATTCGATAGATCAAATCTTTTTTTCTCAACATTTCTGAAGAAGGAATAACGACTAGACCCGCTTTCAAACAGGCAATGTATACGGCATATGTATCAATTAACCTGGGCATCATGATCAAAACACGATCTTGACTTGTTAATCCCTGGGCAGTTAGCGCGCCAGCGATGCGATTCGCCTTTTCAAATAAATGTTTATATGTAATTTCTTGAACTTCGCCTTGATCACTTCGCCATTTTAAGGCCACTTTATCTTCTTTAGAAGTAAAGCGCTCCATCTCGCTTGTTAGATTGTAATGTTCAGGTGCAATTAAGTCCTGCATTCTTATCCCCCTTTATTCTGCAATAATTACATTATACATAAAAGTATGAAAGTTTTGAACATTATTGCCGATAAAAAAGGAGAAGGTGTCTAATTCACCTTCTCCAAGCCATTATATTAAATTATTTGGAGTATCCTCCGAATTGCTGTTCAGATTGTTGAACAAGACGCTTCGTGATCTCGCCGCCAACTGAACCGTTTGAACGTGAAGTTGAGTCTGGACCAAGATTCACACCAAATTCAGAAGCAATTTCGTATTTCATTTGATCTAAAGCTTGTTGTACACCTGGTACAACAAGGTTGTTTGAGCTGTTATTAGCCATGAGTTGTTCACCTCCTTGACACTATCATTTGATAGAGAAGGGAGGGTTATTCTCATTAACTATTGGTAGTATGGTTAAATGTTGGAAGATTAAAGTAAGTCATCAAATGAATCATCTTTTTCCTTAATAACAATCGTTTCAACACCACTTACAGCCTCTTCTACTAATTCATCAATTGGTAAGTATTGTTCAAATTTATTTGCATGTTCCCGTTTTGGTTTTGTCTTAGGTGCATCTGGCAAGAACACCGTGCAACAGTCCTCATATGGCCGAATCGAGATATCATACAGGTCAATAGCCCTTGAAATCCTCATAATCTCAATTTTGTCCATAGAAATAAGAGGCCTTAGAACAGGATAATTTGTCACTTCGTTAATTGTATTCATACTTTGAATCGTTTGACTTGCTACTTGTCCAAGACTTTCCCCTGTTGCAATGGCAAGTGCTCCACTTTTTTCTGCTAACTTTTCCGTGATTCGCATCATCATTCTTCTCATAATTGTCATGCTGTAATTATCAGGCATTTCTTTTTGAATTGATTTCTGTGTATTTGTAAACGGGACAATATGAAGGCGAATGTCTCCACCGTATCGAGAGAGAACTTTTACAAGATCCTCTACTTTCTGGCGTGAACGCTCACTTGTAAAAGGAGGGCTGTGAAAATGAACTGCTTCTACTTTTACTCCCCTTTTCATCGTTAAATAACCCGCGACTGGACTATCGATACCACCTGATAACATCAACATTACCTTATTATCTTGAGCAGTTGGAAGACCTCCAGCACCTTCTGAATTATCGCAACTAAGATAAGCACCATCTTGCTTCACTTCTACCTTCAATTCCATGTCAGGATTGTGGACATCCACCGTTAATTTTTCTGTATTAGTAAGAACATAACCGCCTATATCGCGATTCATATCTTGTGAGCGATGTGGAAATTGCTTGAAAGGTCTCCTAACTGTTACTTTGAAAGTCATACTTTCATTACCCATTTGATCCTTAACAAGCTGTAATGCCTTTTCTTTAATAAGATCGAGATCGTGTTCTGTCTTGATGGCGACACTAAGGGAGTGAATGCCAAAAATCGTTTTTAGTTTCATAATTATCGGATCTGGATCCTCTCCATTCAATTTCACAATCATTCGGTCAAAAGATTGATGAACCTCAATGGATGGATAGTCAGACAATACCTGCTTCACTCTTTTTTTCAAAGCAGTGATAAATCCTTTTCTGTTTTTACCTTTAAGTGAAATTTCCCCGTAGCGAAGAATGATATGATCATACATAGCTATTACCTCATTACATGTTTTAGTTTGGGTATTACTTTTTGAAGCTCTTCAAGAAAAAATTCTACTTCCTCTATCGTTGTATCAAAAGAAAGGCTTATTCTAATAGCCGACTTTGCCCCTTGATCTGATAAACCAACAGATGTTAATACGTGGCTTGCTGCTGCTGTTTTGGAAGAACACGCCGAACGAGTTGACACATAAATTTCTTTTTCCTCAAGCGTATGAATCAATACTTCCGGCTTAATACCAGGGACTGAGAAATTAACAATATGCGGAGAACCTAATCGAGTACTATTTAACTTCACGCCTTCAATATCGGAGAGTTCTTTTAGCAACAGCGTTTGTAATGTTTTTAACTTCTCCTTTTGAGCATCCGCTTTACCTAAAAATATTCGAAGAGCCTTTGCCATCGCGACGATTCCAGGACCATTTTCTGTACCTGAGCGAATGTCGCTTTCCTGCCCCCCTCCTGAAAGCAGTGGAAATAAAGACAGTTTATCTCGTTTTATTAATATCCCATTACCTTTTAGCCCATGAAATTTATGCGCCGAATAAGAGACTAAATCCGCTTGTACTTCATTAAAGTTGAGTGGCACCTTACCAATTCCCTGAACATCATCAATATGAAAGAAGGCACGTGATTTTTGTTTAATCAACTTTCCCGCTTCTTTTATTGGTTGAATGGCACCCATCTCATTATTCACGTGCATAATAGAAACAAGAATGGTTTCAGGAGTGAGCGCCTCTTCAAGATCATCTAGAGAGATTTCTCCTTCTCTGTTAACAGGTAAATACGTCACTTCAAATCCCATGGATTCAAGCTGCCGGAAGGACTCCAAAACGGAAGCATGTTCTATACTCGTAGTAATGAGGTGCTTACCTCGATTCATATATTGAAGTGCTGAACCTTTAATAGCCAAATTATTACTCTCAGTTCCACCAGAAGTAAAAATAATTTCATTCATTTTAACTTGTAACAAATCTGAAATACTCATTCTCGCTTGTCGAAACAATCGCTCTGCTTCTCCACCTTTTCGATGGAGAGAAGATGGATTAGCGAAAAAATTTTCAGCTGCTTTTCGATATGCATCAAGTACTTCTTTATAGGGCTGCGTTGTAGCACTATTATCCAAATAAATCATATTATGACACCTTCAGTCATCTTATATTTCCAACTAATAATCCTACCATAGGTCAAACAAATCACCAAATCAAATATTCTAGATAATGAGATAGATTCATCATTTTGTTCGTTACGCTAAGAATGGTTATGATTACCAAGGTCGAACGAACGCTGCTAGAATGGCAGATAAATTATTTGAATTATTAATCATTTTGGTTTTGTTATGATTTGTCGATCAATTGTGTTAATATAAAGTCCGAAAATTAGGACATGTTAAACAGTTTAATCAGGAGGCCCTTATGAAGTTGAAATTATCAAATAAAGACATTTTGACAATAGGATTAATGCTTTTTGCTCTTTTTCTTGGAGCAGGAAACATGATTTTCCCACCCGCGCTCGGTCATTCTGCTGGGAGTAATATTTGGGTAGCAACAGCTGGTTTTCTCATCACAGGGGTTGGACTTCCTCTTTTAGGCGTGACGGCGATTGGGTTAACGGGGGGAAACTTAAAAGATATTGCTTCTAAAGTTCACCCCACTTTCGGATTTGTATTCACTGCGATCCTCTATCTTGCGATTGGGCCATTCTTTGGAATCCCACGTACCGGGACGGTAGCATTTGAAATTGGTGTCGTGCCATTTTTGAATGAATCAACGAATGTTACCGGGATGCCATTATTTATCTATACCCTTATTTTCTTCGGTATTACGTTTTGGTTATCACTGAATCCTTCAAGATTAGTGGATCGAGTGGGAAAGATCTTGACACCTTTATTACTTCTAGTTCTTGGAAGTTTAATCGTAGGAGCTTTTATCCATCCACCAGGTCCACTTTCAGCCCCTTCAGCGAAGTATGAGGACGGCGTTTTCTTTAAAGGTTTCATTGAAGGTTATCTTACGATGGATGCAATTGCAGCTCTTGTATTTGGAATTGTGGTGATTCAAGCCGTCAAGGATAAAGGCATCACAGATCGAAAAACCATTTCCATCGCTGTATTGAAAGCTGGAATCCTAGCAGCAATAGGGTTAACGGGTATTTATTTATCACTTGCCTATATAGGAGCTACAAGTGTTAACCTTCTTGGTTCAGTCAATAACGGAGGAGAAATCCTCTCTAGTGTTGCGAGTTACCTGTTCGGCTCATTTGGCACATTTCTTCTTGGAGCCGCGATTACATTTGCTTGTTTAACAACATCTGTAGGACTAGTAACGGCATGTGGCGAGTATTTCTCAAAAACGTATCCAAAGCTTTCTTATAAGTTTGTTATTCTGATCATTACAATTTTCAGTGCTTTTGTGGCAAACCTTGGACTGACTCAATTGATTACATTTACATTACCTGTTTTAATTGCGATTTATCCTGTAGCAATTGTATTGATCTTCTTAACATTCATGAGCTACCTATTTTCTATCCATCACTACGTTTATAGGGGGGCTATCATTTTGACAATCCTTATAAGTGTTCCCAATGCCCTTGAGGGCGCCGGGATTATAATGCCTGGGATTACCATTCTACATAAGCTCCCACTCTATAGTGATGGCGTAGGATGGATTGTACCCGCTATCATAGGTGGAATAGTAGGATGGATAATATCTAAGAAAGATAGAAAATTATAATTTTTTCTAACGCAGACAAATTGTCTGCGTTTTTTTAAAAAGAAAAATACTGATTACAACAAAAAAACTCTCCTCAATGAGGAGAGTTATGATTTAACAGGTTCTCTTACATCATCTTTCAACGATTGAAGCACCTGTGGATCAACCTTTTCAATGGCAGCTTCAGCTGTTGATAATGCTTCATCGTACTCATATTGTCTGAAGTGATCTTCTGCTTTTTGAAGCAGTTCATCTACACTTCTGTGCTTCCCTCGATATCGATTCCCAAACTGAATCAAGCGTTCGGTCAGAATGGCGTCTTCGACAAGCTTTTTTGTTATTTCAGTACTATGTTCAACCGCACGTTCAGCATCAGAAAGCACTTCATTAATTTGATAAATATCAAGCGGTACGTCTGAAAGACGATCACTTAATTCTACAATGATATCCTCTGCCAGTTCATAACCATCTAAATATGATTCTGGAATGCCTGGTAGATTACTTAACTTCATCATTCTTCTTGATTCAATTAATCTTCTCTTCAAATCTTTAATCGTCTCAAGCGCTTTAAGCTCATCTTTTCTTAACATATGCAAATTCTCTTTTTGAATTTGCATTTCATGATCAATTGAAGCAAGATCTTCTTTTAAGGAAAGCACCGTTTCAGCAAGTGTGGTAAATGCCTGCTTATTGCCTTCAACTGCTTCAATAACAGCATTAAATCGAATATGCATATCAGAAATCTTTTTCTCAATTTCCTTAATCATTTTCAATTCCTGTTCCTCTAAACGGTAACTGAGCTGCACAACATTCGTTTCTTCTTGCAAGTCTTGAAAGTGATTATTAGTTTTAAGCAGCTCATGTTCAAGCTCCTCTACTTTCTCCGTAACAAGATGCCTTGCATCTACTTCAGATTCCAATTGATCATATAGTCCTTCAATATTTCTTCGCACTGTATCAATTTCTATCTTGATCTCTTCGACTTCCGTCTTCTCAATAGCCGAATCCCATCTGACTAAATCCGATTCGACGTGTTCAATATGATCTTGAATTTCCAAATGATCAAGTACATAGCCTTCAGACTCCATCACGGAAGTTCCATCTTCAAGTTCTTTTAGTTGAGAAGGTATCTGCGTATGCACAAGCGCTATTAATTCTGGTGTAACAGAAATTTTTTCTTGAACAGCTGTTAACCGCTCTTGGATTTCTTTCAACACACTTCTAGCTTCAAGATAGTTACCTTCTTCGGTTAGTTGTTCATAGCGCTTAAGATCTTGTTTAAGTTCTTCGAGTTCAGCTTCTAGGGTAGGATAAGCCTTACCAAGTGAACGATTTTGTGAAAGAAGTCGCTGTTTGGCTTCCCTGAACACCTCTTGAACGGAAACAATTTCTGTTCTATTCTGCTCTTCACTCGAAACGAGTTCATTAATATCTTCTAACATCAGTTCAATACGCTTTTCAATCTGTTCTAATCGTTCACGAGTTTCAACTAATGTTGCTTTCGCTTTACTAAAGCGATACCTCTCAGCAGCTTCCTCGGTATCCATAAGCTGCTCTTCCAAGTTGGGAAGCTTAACTGCTACGATCTCATCCCACTCTTCACGCCATTTTTCAAATTTTTCTTCCGTTTGACCTGACATTGTTAGACCTTTCACCTTCGAAATCTCATCTGTCACAGGTCTGTTTAATATATCAATCTTCCATTCTTCTAGACGATCGATTTCATTGTATATTTTTCTTCTAGCAAAAGTGCCGTATAAAATGACGGCAACAAGTAAAATAATCGCAATGACAATATACTCCAACGGAAGCACCCCTTCTTCCACATCATCAATTTATGTATACATGCTAAAACAGCAGTCTAAATCATCAGATATAGATCTTTTATAAACGAATATGTACGAATTTCATCAATGTTTTTATGATACCATGTAATTACCTCTTTGACTAAATAAATTCAATATTCGACAACTAAAATCCTTGATTTTATTATAAACTTTTTCATTTATTGAAAGAAGGTGCTTTTGGATGATTATTTCTTATGATGGACACATACACTCTCCATTTTGTCCACATGGATCAACAGATTTATTTGAGGATTACGTAGAAGCTGCTATTCAGTTCGGTTACAAAGGCATGACATTTACTGAACACGCTCCTCTCCCACAAAATTTCCATGACCCTGTTCCAAATCAAGATAGCGGAATGAAATGGGAAGTGCTAGAAAACTACTTTGAAAATATTCAGCAGCTAAAACATAAGTTTAAGGGAAAAATTGAAATTAACTGTGGACTAGAGGTTGATTTTATTGAAGGCTATGAAGAAGAGACAAGACAGTTTCTTAATACAGTAGGACCACAATTAGATGATGCGATTCTTTCTGTTCATTTTTTGAAAGAAGGAACTAACTATACTTGCCTTGACTATAGTCCAGAAGCTTTTGAACAACTAATTGCTTCATTGGGTTCCGTTGATATGGTTCACCAAAAGTATTACGAAACGCTATTGAAGTCAGTCCATGCTGACCTAGGAAAGTATAAGCCTACTCGAATTGGACATATAACTTTAGCAAATAAATTCCAGAAAAAACACCCGTCTAAAAGTTCCTTTTTCTCGGAAATCTCTACATTACTTGATGCGATTAAAGAAAGCGGCTTTTCATTAGATTATAATGGAGCCGGAACAGTGAAACCTTTATGTGGAGAGCCATATCCAACTGACTGGGTTATACGTGAAGCAATAAAACGAGAAATCCCTCTCGTCTATGGCTCAGATGCTCATAGCGCAAAAGGGATTGGTCAAGGAGCAGAACGACTTCTTACACACTCTCTACAATCACCAACCTTGCTTAGCCGTTCATAACGAACGGCCTTGCTTCCCAAATTCCAGTCTTACAAATATATCGTTCTATCCATTCATTTAATTGTTTCGTATATCGTTCAATAAAGTAATGTTCATTTGGCTGAATATGATGCACTTCTAGTATATATTGAGGTTGCAAAAATGGCATAGAAAGCATGCCTCTCATTTGCATGATGATATAATCAATGGATTGTGGACGAAATTCCTCCCTTGCAAACCCCACCTCAAATATTTTGCTAAAGTAGTACTTTTCTTTTGCTAGATAAGTGGTCATGATTTCCCGAACAAGCACTGAATCAAAAGTGATCTCCCGAAGTACAAACCTGGCGAGTTGCCTATTCTGATACTGATACTCCATAATCCTTTCAATAGCTTCAGCGAGACAGCTTCTGGCAGATCGCGCGTCAAGCTGCTGATATACTTTTTCGAGTTCCTTTACATACCCTTCTAGAAATGACGTCATTAGAAACTCAGCTAACCCCTTTTTGCCGTTAAAATAATACGAAATTAAGGCAACATTCACATCCGCTTTACCCGCTATATCTCGCACTGAAGTACCGTTAAAACCCTTTGTATTGAAAAGTTGAATGGCGGCCTGTATGACACTTCGCTTCGATGCTGTATCTCGCTCCTGTTTCACTAGGAACCACCTCCAAATAATACGATCTAAATTATTGATTCGGTAATAACATAGGCAATCCTTTATTAATCGTACGACAAAATATGTGTATTAATCTGCAAGATTTGATATGATGTTCATAATTTCGATGTAAGGAAGAGGTGTCTTGACATGTTTGAAGTCGAATCCTATTCAGGCAAAAGAGAAAAAGATTATCAAATGGTAATTAAACAACTAAGAGCACTGCTAGATGGTGAAACAAATCAGCTCGCTAATCTTGCAAATGCCTCTGCTTTATTAAATCAGTTTCTAACAGATGTCAATTGGGTTGGGTTCTATTTATACGAAAAAGAGACCGATCAACTTGTGCTCGGGCCTTTCCAGGGACTTCCAGCATGCGTTCGTATTCAGAACGGTAAAGGAGTCTGTGGCACAGCATCTAAAGAAGGCAAGACGATGCGAATTGACAATGTTCATGATTTCCCCGGACATATTGCATGTGACGCTGCTTCACAATCTGAAATTGTAGTGCCAATGTACACTTCAGATAAGCTCCTCGGAGTACTTGATATCGATAGCCCTAAAGTTGGCCGTTTCGATGAATTGGATCAGGAGTATTTAGAGAAATTTACTGAAGCATTGCAAGATTTTCTTTAGAGTTAAAGTAAAGTATTTTGTACCTATACTACTTAAAAAGCCATTAGAGAATTTCTCTAATGGCTTTTTTTAGTTCTCTAACGCTTGAAGAATATCTTCCCAAATATCCTCCCATGCTTCAAGACCAACAGAAAGGCGAATAAGAGTTTCACTAATCCCCATTCTTAATCTCTCATCTTCCGGGACAACGGCATGTGTCATTGTAGCGGGATGTTGAATCAGGGTTTCAGCATCCCCGAGACTAACAGCTATTTTAATCATATTAAGTCTATTCATGAAGGCTTGGGAGTCTTTCTTTTCCCCCGCAATTTCAAAACTAATTAAACCGCCTGGGCTCTTCATTTGTTTTTGAGCAATAGCATACGATGAAGATTCTTCCATACCTGGATACATCACGTTCGTTATGGCAGGATGCTCAGCTAATTTCTGCATAATTTGTCTAGCATTTGAAGAGTGACGATCCATTCGAATAGGGAGGGTCTTTAAGCCTCTTAACAATAGCCATGCATCGAATGGTGAAAGAATTCCACCTATATCCTTTTGCGTACTTTTAGCAATTGAAGAGATGGTCTCTTGGTCACCCACAACTAAACCAGCTACCACGTCTCCATGGCCACTGATATATTTCGTTGCACTATGCAAAACAATGTCACAGCCAAATTCTAGCGGGCGCTGTAAATAAGGAGTCGAAAATGTATTATCCACCACAACCTTAATTCCTTTTTCTTTTGCGACCGCAGAAACCATTTCAAGATCAATTAATTTCAATGTTGGATTAATCGGAGTTTCAATATAAATAACTGTAGTATTTGGACGAATTGCTTTTTGTAATTGCTCAACTGAGTCTAGCGGAAGCAAGTCATGTTCAATCGAAAATTTCTCTTCTAACATTTTAAGTAATCCGAAAGTACATCCGTAGACCCCTTCTGAACAAAGAATGTGGTCGCCTGTCTTCACTAGGTTCAAAAGAACAGCAGACACGGCGGCCATTCCCGAACCAAACGCTAAGCCTGCCTCAGCATTTTCAAGAGAGGCAATCCGCTCTTCCAACATTCGAACAGTAGGGTTTCCAAGTCTTGAATAAATATAGCCAGGCTCCTCACCTGCAAACCTTCGTTCACCAGCCTCAGCCGTTTCAAATGTAAAAGTTGATGTTTGATAAATAGGAGATGCCAGGCTGTTGTGATGCGATTTAGATTCATATCCATCATGAATTGTTTTTGTCTCAAAGCGATGCTTCCCTGTCAAAGTTATAACCCCCTGTTATAAAAATAGCTAGATACACTTCCATTGTAAGCGCTTTCTATTATAAGGTGAAGAGGTATTTATCTTTCTTATATCCTAAAAATGATGTCGACGTGCTATCTATCCATCTCATTTCTACTAAAGTTGACATCTAATACTGAAAGAGTTACAATAGCATTTGTGTAAAATAAGAATGGGCAGCAGCGTGACGGGCTGTGATTTCATTGTGTTCCTTTTAATAGGTACGCCGCGTAACCTCCGGCTGTCGAGGTGAAGGCGTGTGAAAACACAATGTGCACAAACCGGAATCACGACACTGTTTTTATTTTATACCAATAATAATGGTATAAAGGAGGAGCTAATTATGGCTCGTTATACAGGACCAAGTTGGAAAATTTCTCGTCGTCTTGGTATTTCTCTAAGTGGAACAGGTAAAGAATTGGAAAAGCGCCCTTACGCTCCAGGTCAACACGGACCTAACCAGCGTAGAAAGCTTTCTGAATATGGTCTTCAACTTCAAGAGAAGCAAAAGCTTCGTCACATGTACGGCATGACTGAGCGTCAATTCCGACGTCTTTTCGATGATGCTGGCAAAATGAAAGGTGTTCATGGTGAAAACTTCATGATTCTTCTTGAAGCTCGTCTTGATAACCTTGTTTATCGTCTAGGTCTAGCTCGCACTCGCCGTCAGGCTCGTCAGCTAGTTAACCACGGCCACATCACAGTTGATGGCAAACGCGTTGACATTCCTTCTTATCGTGTAGCGACTGGTCAAGTGATCAGCGTTCGTGAGAAGTCTAACAACCTTGACATCATCAAAGAAGCTATCGAAGTAAACAATTTCGTTCCAGAATACCTTACTTTCGATGCAGATAAGCTTGAAGGTACGTTCTCTCGTCTTCCTGAGCGTTCTGAACTTCCTGCTGAAATCACTGAAGCTCTTATCGTTGAGTACTACTCTCGTTAAGCTGTTTCAAAAACCCCGGAACTTATTCCGGGGTTTTTTATGTCCAAATTTACTTAGTACAAAAAATATAAAAAAAAGAGGAAGATCCTCCTCTTTTCAATGGGAGGGTCTTCCTCTTAATGATTGGCTGTTCATAACCGCTGGTGATTTTTTACTCATTTACTCTCTGTGATAACCAACCGTTATTGGGAATCACCAGTATTAGTTAAAATAGCTAAATGATTAATACGTAAGAAGGAAATATTTCTTCTTCCCTCTACGAATAATCACGTATTGATTTTCGATTTGGTCGCTTTCTGAAATAACTTTATCCATTTCCTGACACCGTTCACCGTTGATATACACCGCTCCATTTTTAACATCTTCTCTTGCCTGGCGCTTAGATGAAGAAATACCAGCTTCTACAAGAAGATCGATAAGTCCCTTTTCATTATCTTCTACATGGAAAGAAGGAACATCCTTAAATCCTAAACGGATTTCATCAGCTGTTAGCTGTTTAATGTCACCACTGAACAGCGCTTCCGAGATGTTGATTGCCTGCTGAAGCTTTTCTTCTCCGTGAACAAGCTTTGTCACTTCTTCAGCAAGAGTACGATGAGCTTCTCTCTTTTCCGGTGCTTCGATATGTTTTGATTCAATCTCTTTAATTTCTTCAATACTTAAAAATGTAAAGTAATGAAGAAATTTCACAACATCACGATCATCTGTGTTAATCCAGAACTGATAGAATTCGTAAGGAGAGGTTTTATCGGCATCAAGCCAAATCGCTCCACCTTCAGATTTACCGAACTTAGAACCATCACTCTTCGTAACAAGTGGGAATGTTGCTCCATAGGCTTTTGAAGACTCTTCGCTGCCTTCTTCTTTACGAATCAGTTCAAGACCTGCTGTAATGTTCCCCCATTGGTCACTTCCTCCAATTTGAAGACGACAGTTTTCTTTCCGGTAAAGCTGAAGAAAATCATATGATTGAAGAATCATATACGTAAATTCTGTAAAAGAAATTCCCGCTTCAAGACGTGAAGTAACAGAATCTTTCGCAAGCATATAGTTCAAACCAAAGTTCTTTCCAACATCACGCAGGAATGGAATAACATTTAGCTCCCCAATCCAGTCGTAGTTGTTTACAGCTTTTGCAGAGTTCGCATCTGTTCCAAAATCCAAAAAGCGAGCAAGCTGTCCCTGTAACTTATTCGTCCAATCTTTTACAATGTCTTCTGAATTCAACGTACGTTCATTTGAACGGCCACTAGGGTCACCAATCAGCCCAGTAGCTCCACCAACAAGCGCAATCGGCGTGTGGCCAGCTAACTGAAATCTACGTAGGGCTAGAATAGGCAAAAGATGCCCAATATGAAGGCTATCAGCTGTAGGATCAAAGCCAGAATAAAGAGCAATGCGGTTTTCTGAAAGTTCCTTTTCAAGGCCCTCTCTATCTGTAACTTGATTTAAAAGTCCTCTTGCTTCTAATTCTTCTAATATGTGCATGTAATCGACTTCCTTTCGTTAATAATATCTTTTGGCAAACCACTAAAATAATCCAAATGGGCAAAAAAACAAAAAAAACCCGCCCCAGAAAAGGGACGAGTTTCATCGCGGTACCACCCTTGTTGAAGAAAGTAACCTTTCTCCCACTCAGTCAGAATAACGGTCTGAACCGTCTAATGCTACACAGACACTGTCTTTCCCATTAGATGCTCATGGAGGTAATTCACATTTTCCTTTATGCTGATTCTCACCGCACATCAGCTCTCTGAAAAAGGGAGAAAAATGCTACTTCGTCCAATCAAGGCATGTCGTTCATTAAAAAACACTAATTAAATTAATATCACAAAGGTAAAATCATGTCAATTCTAAGCCTACAGAAATCCCTACCAGTTTATACAAATCTCGACGACATATGCTATAATAAACAGGATTAATTTGAGGGGGTATAGGAATGCGAGAGCTTTTTTCTTCTATCAGGCAGAAGTGGAACGCGTTCATTGATAGATTACAAGAATATAACATCTTAACCGGGTCCAGGATCGCCTACAAAGTGACTTGGAATTTATTTCTTATTTTTATCGTGCTAGGTCTAATGGGCACTATTTTCGCCGGTGGTGTTGGTGCAGGATATTTCGCATCACTTGTTAAAGATGAACCGATTCGCTCTTACGATGAGATGAAGAGAGACGTTTATAACTATGAAGAAACCAGTGAGGTATATTTTGCAGGTGATGTTCTTCTTGGTAACTTTCGTTCTGATATTGAGCGAAAAGAGGTTGAGTTAAAAAACGTTTCTCCTCTTCTACAAAAAGCAGTTATTTCCACAGAAGATGAATATTTCTTCGATCACGATGGTATTGTTCCAAAAGCAATTGGACGTGCCGTTCTTCAAGAAGTCACCAATTCAGATGATCGAAGCGGTGGTAGTACATTAACACAACAGTTAGTTAAGAACCAGATTCTAACAAGAGAAGTTTCTTTCGAACGAAAAGCAAAAGAAATGCTACTCGCTCTTCGACTCGAAAATTTCTTTAATAAAGAAGAAATTCTAGAAGCATACCTTAATATCGTTCCTTATGGACGAAATGCTTCCGGTAATAATATTGCGGGCGTACAAGCAGCCTCACAGGGCATATTTGGTGTAAATGCTAGTGATTTAAATTTGCCTCAAGCTGCATTCATTGCAGGTATTCCCAAAAACCCTTATACATACACCCCTTTTACAAATTCGGGTGAGGTAAAGAAGGATCTTTCAGCTGGAATCGATCGGATGGAATTTGTTCTATATCGTATGTATGAAGAAGAAACAATCACTGAAGAAGAGTATAACAAAGCGCTAGAATACGATATTGAAAAAAATCTAGCTGAGTCTTCGCCTTCGCCAGTAGAAAAATACCCTTACCTTACATTTGAGATTGAAGATCGTGCGAAGCGAGTTCTTGCCGAGCAGATCGCGAATGAAGAAGGATATGACGGGAAGGAACTTTCGAAGAGTGTAGACTATTACAATCAAATCACTTATGATGCTAACGTTACTGGTAGATCTGCAACGGAAATAGCCAAGAAAATGGATTTGAAATGGGAAGAAGTTCAAGAAAATTCAGATGTATTCCTTGAATTTATGAGTAATGCAGAGAAAGAGCTTCGCAAAAATGGATATAAAATTTATACTACAATTGACAAAGATATTTATGAATCTATGAATGCTGCAAGAGATAAAGTGCTAGAAAACGGAAGCTATTTCCAAAGTGCTAAAACCCTCTCCGTGCAAAATCCTGAAACTGGAGAGCTTGAAAATAAAGAATTTCCTATGCAAGTAGGTAGTATCCTCATCGAAAATGAATCTGGAAAAATTCTTTCATTTGTTGGTGGAAGGGATTTCGCGCAAGAAGAACTTAACCATGCTACAGACGCCTATCGATCAAACGGTTCTACAATGAAACCATTGCTTGACTATGCCCCGGCAATGGAAATGGGAAAAGTTCAGCCTGGCTATATTGTGCCAGACTTACCAATTCAAGATGGATATAATCCTGGTAACTATTCATCAAACTACCATGGTCTTGTAACTGCACGTAAAGCGTTGGAAAGGTCTTATAACGTTCCAGCTGTTCGAGTCTATAATAAAATGAACCCAGTGGACGCAACCGACTATTTGGTGAAGATGGGCTTTAGTACAATGACTCTTGATGATCGAACCAATCCTTCAATGGCAATTGGTGCGCTACAACGGGGAGTAAGTGTCGAAGAGAATACCAACGCATTTGGCACGTTTGCTAATGGAGGAAAGTTTGTTGATGCTTATTTAATTGATAAAATAGTTGACCGCGATGGAAACACCATTTTCGAACAAAAACCAGAACCAGTGGATGTTTTCAGTCCTCAAACTGCCTATCTATCAATCGATATGATGCGTGATGTAGTTAACCAGGGTACTGCCCAAGACATTCCAGGGAAATTAAAATTCGCTTCTGATTGGGCAGGAAAAACAGGAACTGGACAAAATTATTATGATTCATGGTTTGTAGCAGTCAATCCTAATGTTTCACTAGGTGTATGGACTGGATATGACAAACAAATTAGCATGGATAGTCAATATGCCAACAGAAACAAAAACTTATGGGCACTATTTGCTAATGCCGCTTATGATAAAAAACCAGAAATAATGGATCCAAAAGAATCATTCAAAATGCCAACGGGTATTGTGCGACGTTCGTTCTGTGGTATATCTGGAAAGCTCGCTTCTGATCTCTGTCAAAAAGCCGGACTTGTCAAAACTGATCTATTCAACGCAAAGTATGTACCAACTGAAGTGGATGACAGTCTCACTCAAGGACGTTATGTCATCATGAATGGTAAGACCTATCAAGCACTTAGTTCCACTCCAGAAGAGTTTGTATCCAGCGGAGTCATGATTAAAGAGGATTACTTCTCAGGAGTTGATATTTCACAGCTTCTCCCTTCTGGATTTAGTGATTTAAATATCGTTTCAGAAGGAAAAACTGCTTCAGAAAATGGGAAAAAACCAGGCGCAGTTGGTGGCGTTTCAATAAGTGGCTCTTCACTAAATTGGGGTGCTTCAGGTGAAAGTGATATTGTTGGTTATCGTATTTATCGCGCTTCGAACGGTAGTAGTTCATTTACGAAGCTTGGAAGCGTAAAAGCATCTGATGGTAGCTCATTCAACATCCCTTCTGGTGCATATGCCTATTACGTAACAGCAGTTGATGTAGCTGGGAATGAATCGGGACCATCGGCTAAAGTAACAAATGGAGATTGGTCTGATAAACCAGAGCCAAAACCTGAGAAAAAGCAAGAAGCAGAACCTTCAACAGATGAAGAAAATGATGAAGCTTCTGATAATGAAGAGAACGAAAATAATGCTCCCTCCGATAATGATAGTGATGAATCCAGCAACTCAGAAGATTCACCTTCAAATGAAGGGAATACCAACACCGGTGAAAATGCAAATGATAACAACTCCAACAACTCCGGTAATGGAAATAACAATGGAAACAGTAGTCCTACAAATGGTGCTGACAGCGGAAATAATTCAAATAGCACCGGCGGCAACACAAGCAATAACGACCAGTAAAAAAACAGCCTGCAGCATTATGCTGCAGGCTGTTTTCTATTACCTAATCTTCCATTGTAGACAAATCGCCAGTTGGTAAATCCAGCTCCCACGCCTTTAATACGCGACGCATGATCTTACCACTTCTCGTTTTCGGAAGCTTATCTCTAAATTCGATTTCTCGAGGTGCTGCATGAGCTGCAAGTCCTTTTTTAACGAAATTTCTTATCTCTTCCATCAACTCATCAGACGGTTCATGACCATCTCTAAGTGAAATAAAGGCTTTAATAATTTCACCTCGCACAGGATCCGGTTTCCCAATCACCCCAGCTTCAGCAACAGCACTATGTTCGACTAGTTTACTTTCAACTTCAAATGGACCAACTCTTTCACCCGAAGTCATAATAACATCATCGACTCGCCCCTGGAACCAGAAGTATCCGTCCTCATCTTTATAAGCTGAATCACCAGATACGTACCAGTCTCCTTTTAAGAAATAGCTTTCATATTTTTCAGGACGATTCCAAATCGCTCGCATCATTGATGGCCAGCCTTTTTTAATCGCAAGGTTCCCCATTCGATTAGCAGGAAGTTCATTTCCTTGATCATCTACGATTGCTGCGTGCACGCCTGGAATTGGTTTGCCCATTGATCCTGGCTTTATTTCCATTGATGGATAATTACTGATTAGCTGAGCTCCCGTTTCTGTCATCCACCAGTTATCATGAATTCTCCGTTCAAGAACTTTGTTACCCCATTTAATAACCTCAGGATTTAATGGCTCTCCTACGCTTAGTACATGACGTAAAGATGAAAGTTCGAATTTCTTAACGATCTCATCTCCCGCACCCATAAGCATACGAAATGCAGTAGGAGCACTATACCATACAGTTACTTCATATTTTTCGATCGTACCGTACCAATCTTCTGGACTAAAACGACCACCACGAATGACGTTCGACGTTCCAGCAAGCCATGGAGCAAATATGCCATATGACGTCCCCGTTACCCAACCTGGATCAGCTGTACACCAGTAGACATCATCTTCTTTTAAGTCAAGTACCCATTTCGCCGTTTGATAGTGTTGTATCATCGCATTATGAACATGAAGTACGCCTTTCGGCTTACCAGTTGAACCTGATGTGTAATGGAGAATCATACCATCTTCACGGTCAACCCATTCTATTTTAAGCTTCTTTTCTGCTGATTCAAAATGCTTATAAAAGTCTATATAAGGACCTTCTTCTTTAACGTTATTTCCTACTAGCACAACACTTTCGAGATTAGGAAGCTCATCAACCGGAACGCGCTCAAGTAGCTCAGGTGTTGTAACAAGTACCTTTGCTTCACTATCCTCAAGACGATCCCTTACTGCACCTTCCATAAAGGCTTCAAAAAGTGGGCCAGCAATCGCACCTAACTTAAGCGTTCCGAGTAGAATGAAGTATAGCTCAGGAGATCTTGGCATGAAAATAAAGACCCTATCTCCTTTTTCGACATTCACTTTTTTTAGAACGTTACCTGCTTTGTTACTCATTGATTTCATCTCACTGTACGTATACTTCTCATCTCGTGTTGGGTCAGAAAAATAAAGAGCTACTTTGTTTTTACGATCGGACTCAGCGTGCCTATCGATTGCTTCGTAGGCCATATTGACATTACCTGTCTCACTCCAGGTAAATGTTTTCTCCACGTCTTTCCAATCAAAATTCTCATATGTAGCTTCATAATCCTGTAAATTATGATTACCCAATGTAGCAGAAAGCGGTTTCAATTCCATAAGTAATCTCCTCCTTCTCCTTCATGTCTTTCACTGATAGTATAACATAAATTCCTAATTTTTTAACAAATGACAAAACTTCAAAAAATAACATTGAAACCCCTTACATTTATCGCGTTTCATGTATAATAAGAACTGAGACCATTATTAAAAGGTGGTGACTAGATGGAACATCGTAAAACGTATAATGCAATCGAGAAGAACACCCCGCATGGAAAACTTATTATTGAAGGACCAATTACTCCAGATCGCCTGGCATCCTATCATTTACATAAGGACCTTGTCGCATTTCGCCCACCGGAACAACAGCATAAAGCACTGGTTGAAATAGCTGGTCTGCCTGAAGGCCGTATCATTGTGGCTAGGGAAAGAGAAACCATTGTAGGCTATGTCACATTTCTATATCCAGACCCACTTGAGCGTTGGTCAGAAGGCAATATGGAAGATTTAATTGAATTAGGAGCGATTGAAGTTATTCCAAAGTACCGTAATGCTAAAGTCGGCAAAAGCCTTCTCAAAACGTCATTTATGGACGATGCAATGAATGATTACATCGTCATAACTACCGAGTATTATTGGCATTGGGACCTTAAAGGAACAGGTTTATCAGTTTGGGATTATCGTAAAGTGATGGAGAAAATGATGAATGCAGGAGGTCTTGAGTGGTATGCAACGGATGATCCTGAAATAAGCTCTCATCCTGCAAATTGCTTAATGGCTAGAATTGGGACAAGAATTAACCAGGACTCTGTTCAAGCGTTTGATCGCCTGCGATTCCATAATCGCTTCATGTATTAAGATTGCAAAGGAGTGAGCCAAGTTGGTCATTGAAGAAATTATGAATCAAAATGTATTTTCACTTGAAGAGAACCAAACCATTGCGGATGCCATTAAAATGATGAGAGAAAAAAACATTCGCCATCTCCCTATCGTAAATAGCGAAGGGGAGCTCACTGGCATTATATCAGATCGAGATATTAAAGATGCTAGTCCATCAATTCTTGACTCAAATCCAAACAAGGAAGTGTTACAGTCTCCTCTTTCCTCTATTATGAAGAAAGACGTCATTACAGCTCACCCATTGGATTTTGTAGAAGAAATTTCTACGATCTTTTATGAGCAGCGCATTAGTTCGATTCCGATTGTTGAAAACCGAAAAGTAATCGGAATGGTTACTGAAACGGATATGTTACATACGTTAATCCTTTTGACAGGGGCACACCAGCCGAGTTCACATATTGAAGTACAGGTGGAAAATGTGTCAGGACAATTGGCCGATATTACCCAAATCATTAAAAAGCGCAATGTTAACATTATTAGCGTTCTAGTCTACCCGTGTAGTCACAATGAAAAATTCAAAAATATCGTTTTTCGAATACAAACGATGAATCCCACTTCCGTTGTAAACGATATTAAAAATGAAGGTTATGAGGTTCTCTGGCCAAATATGCCGGGTGTTCAAAAATGAAGTGCGACTCCCTTTTTGTATATTCCTCAGACTATTTAAATTATAAATTCAGTGACGATCATCCTTTCAATCATATACGTGTTAAGCTCACACAGGACTTGCTTACCGAAATAAATGCTTTAAATGATCAAGAAGTGGTCCCTCCTCGGATTGCAACCGATAGTGAGATTGCTCTTATTCATGACCCAGCCTACATAGAAGCTGTAAAAAAAGCTAGTAAAGGAAACCTTGCATCCTCTGTTGCAGCTAACTACGGTCTTGGAACAGAAGATACTCCAATCTTTCCGAACATGCATGAAGCTAGTGCTCTTATTGTTGGGGGAACGCTGACTGCAGTTGATGCAGTTATGACAGGAAAGTCTGATCATGCCCTTAACATAGGCGGAGGACTCCATCACGGTTTCCGAGGTAAAGCATCAGGCTTTTGCATCTATAATGACAGTTCAATCGCCATTGAATACATGAAACAAAAATACGGTGCAAAGGTCCTTTATGTTGATACTGACGCCCATCACGGAGACGGTGTGCAGTGGGCTTTTTACGACGACCCTGATGTTTGCACACTATCTATCCATGAAACGGGACGCTATTTATTTCCTGGAACAGGAAATATTAATGAGAAAGGTCAAGGAAAAGGATATGGGTTTTCATTTAATATTCCGATTGACGCTTTTACAGAGGACGAGTCATTTCAGGAAGTGTACGAGGATTCGTTTCGAAAAGTAATCGATTTTTTCAAGCCGGATGTAATCCTAACTCAAAATGGTGCAGATGCTCATTATTATGATCCGTTAACACATCTCTCTGTTTCCATGAAAAGCTATGAGTTCATTCCAAAACTAGCACACCAATTAGCTCATGAGTATTGTGATGGAAAATGGATTGCCGTTGGCGGGGGTGGTTACGATATCTGGCGTGTTGTACCACGCGCTTGGTCAAGAATTTGGTTAGAAATGAAAGGGCTATCAGTAGACGGTGCCCTACCAAAACAATGGATTGAAAGGTGGGCCCCACTCTCACCACTTTCTCTTCCAGAGAATTGGCATGATAAAGCTGATTTGTATGAGCCCATTCCAAGGAAACAGGAAATCACAGAAAAAAACAAACTAACTTGCGAACGAGCGCTTTATCAAATAGTAAATTAATAAAAAAACGAGCCTAGGCTCGTTTTTTTAATCTTGATTATGAGTAGTTGAATTACGATGTTGCAAACGGTGTGGTAAAACAACCGTTTGTTCTTCTACTGTTTCTTTATTCATTAATTTTGTAAGAAGACGCATGGCAACAGCACCAATATCGTACATAGGTTGAACAACGGTTGAAAGCGTTGGTCGAACCATCGTTGCTAGTCTTGTGTTATCAAATCCAACGACCTCGAAATCTTCCGGAACGTTATAACCGTTGTCCTGTGCAGCGTGAATAACGCCTAGTGCCATTTCATCCGTACCTGCAAAGATAGCTGTTGGCTTCTCATCTAGTTCAAGAAACCCTTCCATTGCTTCAATACCTGAGTCATACGTATAGTCGCCAATTGCAACGCAATCTTCATCAACTTTCATACCTGCATCCTCTAAAGCTGTTCGGTAACCAAGAAACTTTTCTTCACCGTTAATTGGATCTTCTAATGGACCACTAACAAGTCCAATTTTTTTATGATCTTTTTCAATAAAGCTAGTCACAAGCTCATATGCAGCTTTTTGATAATCAATGTTAACTGACGGAATCTCCTGGCCCTTTTCTAGGGTTGCTGCTAGAACAATCGGAACAGGTGAGCGCTTAAATTCTTCAACATGTTCTTCTGTAATTTTACCGCCCATAAACACAATTCCATCTACCTGTTTTCCAAGCATCGTATTTAGAAGATGAATTTCTTTTTCTTTATTTTGATCTGAGTTACTCAAGATAATATTATATTTGTACATTGTAGCAATATCCTCAATACCGCGAGCAAGCTCAGCAAAGAAAATACTCGAAATATCAGGGATGATAACTCCGACAGTCGTCGTTTTTTTACTAGCAAGACCTCTTGCTACAGCATTGGGACGGTATCCAAGTCTTTCAATCGCCTCTAATACCTTTTTTCTTGTTGCAGGCTTAACATTAGGGTTGCCATTCACAACCCTTGATACAGTTGCCATTGATACTCCTGCTTCTTTCGCTACGTCATAAATCGTTGTATTCACGATGATCCTCCTTCATGCTCTTACGGACTTTAATTTATTTAATGATACGATACTATCCGTTTGACTGCAAACCAAAACCTATATCGACTCACACTAATAAACCACTATTAGCTGTGAAACACCTGCTATTATGATTATGTAGGTTATTTCACAATTAGATACTGTATTAAAGATAGCATATTTAGTCGCTTTTTGCTTTATATAAGCGTAAATTTTCAAAGACTAAATCATAAATCTGTCGTATTTGCTTCCATCTTTATATATGATAACACTCTTACGTTCTTTTATTCCAATAGAACCCAAGCCACTTAGGAACATCAGGTTGAGGATTCATACATCATACACAGAAAAAAACCTTCTACTTATAAAGTAGAAGGCGCAGCTTTCGCTGGATTGAATAAACCACTTGCTTTTAGATCTTTAACAAATTGTTCGTATTGTGGAATATCTAACTGCTGAGCCGCATCGGAAAGAGCTACAGCTGGGTCTGGATGAACTTCCACCATGATACCGTCTGCTCCAATAGCTAGACCTGCTTTTGCTGCAGGGAATAGAAGATCTTTGCGTCCAGTTGAATGCGTTACGTCAACTAGAACTGGCAAATGAGTTTCCTGTTTAAGAATTGGAACTGCTGTAATATCCAACGTGTTTCTCGTTGCTTTTTCGTAAGTTCTAATTCCTCGTTCACAAAGCATTACTTGTGTATTACCGTTCGATACGATGTATTCTGCCGCATTAATGAATTCTTGAATTGTCGCAGATAAACCTCTTTTTAGAAGAACCGGCTTATCAACGGATCCTGCCGCTTTAAGTAACTCAAAGTTCTGCATGTTACGTGCTCCGATTTGAATTACATCAACGTACTTAACTGCTGTTTCAATATCTGCAGGGTTTACAATTTCACTGACTACAGCTAGATCGTACTCATCAGCAACTTGTTTAAGAATCTTTAATCCTTCTTCTCCAAGACCCTGGAAGTCGTATGGCGATGTACGTGGTTTGAAAGCTCCACCACGAAGCATTTTAAATCCTTGCTTCTTAACAGCCCTCGCTACTTCAGCAACTTGCTCATAGCTTTCAACAGCACAAGGTCCTGAAATAAGAACTTGCCCGCCATCTCCAACTTTTTCGCCTTTAATATCAATAACCGTATTATCGGGTTGGCGTTTTCTTGAAACTAAAAGCGCCTTACGATGATCGTCTTCCTGTAACTCAAGGCTTGCCTTAAAAATTTCCTTGAATATATGTTGAAGAGTGGAATTATCAAAAGGCCCACCATTTTTCTCTGTAAGCAAATCAAGCATCTTACGTTCCCGAACAGGGTCAAAACGATTAATCCCCTGTGCTTTCTTTACTCTACCTATCTCTTTCGCCACTTCAGCACGCTCATTAATTAAATCAAGCAGCTGCAGGTTAATCTCGTCTAATTTCTCTCTCAACTCATCAATTTGGATATTAGCCATAATATCTCCACTCCTATCTGTTTAAGTGATTAGGGTTATTATATACGATGAAAAATAAAATGTCACTACTTTTCTTTTAATTCTTAAACGCTTTTAAGCATTAAACCATGTCAGTGAAAGAAAAACGGCTTTATAAAGCCGTTTACTTTAAATATTTTTTCGCAGCATCCGATAACGAGGTATTAGTGATTCTCCAATGTGAATCATTCCATACAACCTCATTTTCATTAAACACTAGCGCTTGTGGCGACTGATGCTTTACTCCATATGAGTCAGCAATTTCAGTTGATAAAGGACGTGATTCCTGCACGTTCAAATAATACACGTCTTCTGACACACCCTCGGAAAACTTCTGAAATTCTTCAAAAGCTTGAGCACTTATTGGGCAAGTTGTACTATTTTTAAATAATAGAAATTGATTATTAGCTTCCTTGATGCGTTTGAAATCTTCTGATGTAGTTATTTTTGTAATGGCCATAAGTTTATCCCCCTTCAAATTGCTATAAATTCATTATAAAGAAGTTTACAGGAAATGAAAAAGAAGAAGCATTATGCTTCTTCTTTTTCATTTCTATATAACAAATTAGGACTTAGTAGGATTCTCCATTGAAGCTGGTTCTTCTTCAGAGAAATGATCGCTAAGATCCTGTTGGAAGCTCTCAACGTCAGCATCTGCCTGAGTATGCAGATCACTATTTTCTTCTGTTTCAAGATTACGATCTTTAATCTTTGAAACAATGTTATTCGATTGATCCGATACTTGCTTGTAAATTGTTGAAGATTTTTCTTTAGCACGGTTAGCAAAATCTGTGCTACGTTCTACTGCAGAATCACGGAATTGAGAAGTCTTTTCCTTCACTGCTCCAGCTTGTTGATTTAGATCACTTCTAAGTTCTTTACCTGATTTAGGTGCTGAAAGTAGTGCAGCCGCTGCTCCAACGATACCACCAATAAGTGAACCAATGATAAAATCTTTTGTGTTAATGTTGTTATCCGACATATAAATACCTCCTATTATTTTGAATCAACGTACTGATCTGTGGCTTTCTTCTTAACTTGCCATTTTTGCCATATTTGCATGGCAGCATTTCCCCACTGAACGACTTTTGTAACTTGTTCAGATTGACGCTCTGCCTCATCTGTTACTTTTCCAGAAATATTTCTTAATGAATGATTCATCTTTCCAAGTGATGTTCCAACTTCTTTTACTTGTACAAAAACAGTATCCAGAGCTTCAGATTTCCCCTGAATGTCTTCTGCAAGCAAATTAGTCTTATGTAACAGTGCAGTAGTTTCAGTTGTTAAACCATTCATTTGTTTTTCAAGGCTATCAAGTGTTTTCGCCGTATTACTCAGCGTATCCTTCAAGGATTTGAGAGTTTGGGCTACGAAATAAACAAGAACTGCAAATGCAATCGCAATAATAGCTACACTTAAATACAAAATAATCTCCATGTGCTGGCACCTCCCTTTTCTGAATCTCTTCCCTTCATTCCTCTTTCGTAAACACAAGTTTGTCATTTCACATACGAACGAAAAATGAGTCTACTTTACTACCCTACACCATAATTAATTCGTTACAAGTTTCATTATTCCTTTTTTAATTTTTTTTATAACATATTCTCATTCTTCTCTATCAGGAGAATAGTAAAAAAAAGAAGGCTCAAGGAGCCTTCTCGCTTAAATAGACGCTTTTTCGGTCTCATATGCTTCTTGATATTTCTGAATATCACCGGCTCCCATGAAAAGAAGTACTCCTTTATCATGGTCATTAAGCTGCTGAATGGAATCTTCAGAGATCATGTGAGCATTAGGGATTTTTTCAATCAGTTGATCAATCGATAACTGACCTGCATCTTCCCGTGCCGAACCAAAGATGTCGCATAAGTAAACAACATCTGCTTCTTTTAACACATCTGCAAATTCATTTAGGAACGTCTTTGTTCTTGTAAATG
Source organism: Anaerobacillus sp. 63XJN7_5_ISO-PGPR-S23-430 (assembly GCF_056173695.1). Classification (NCBI taxonomy): domain Bacteria; kingdom Bacillati; phylum Bacillota; class Bacilli; order Caryophanales; family Bacillaceae; genus Anaerobacillus; species Anaerobacillus sp. 63XJN7_5_ISO-PGPR-S23-430. The sequence goes on from NZ_CM149686.1 coordinate 3,083,384, forward strand.
TGTGAGGTTGGAAAATGGCCACAACTTCACGATTTGGATACTTCTGATGTGCTGATTCTATAGTTGCTTTAATTTCAGTTGGATGATGCGCATAATCGTCAATTAGTACCTGGTTATCAACGACTTTTTCTGTAAATCTTCGCTTAACTCCTTTGAAGTTTGCAAGTTGAGCAGCTACTGCATCTCCTGAAAGATTTTCATAGTGACAAAGAGCAACGACAGATAAAGCATTCAGCACATTGTGTTTCCCGTACATCGGAATCTGGAATGTACGATAGTAATCATCACGAACATGAACATCAAATGTTGTCCCATGTTCATCAATTTTAATATTGGTTGCCTGAAAATCGTTTTGATCATCAAAGCCGTAGAATACGACTGGTACTTTTGTTTGGATTTGCTGAAGGTAAGAATCATCACCATAAGCAATAATACCCTTCTTCACAAGCATTGCCATTTCCTGAAATGCCGAAAAGACATCATCAACATCTGAAAAATAATCTGGGTGATCAAAATCGATGTTTGTCATAATCGCATAATCAGGCTGGTAAGATAAAAAGTGACGACGGTATTCACATGCTTCAAACACAAAATACTGACTGTCCTTTACGCCTTTACCAGTACCATCTCCGATAAGATACGATGTCGGTTCTGCTGCCCCAACAACATGAGACAACAAACCAGTTGTTGATGTTTTACCATGAGAGCCTGTTACAGCAATACTAGTGAATTTTTGAATAAAATCTCCAAGGAATTTATGGTAGCGATAAACAGGAAGGTTCATTTCTCTTGCTCGCACTAACTCTTCATGCTGATCATCAAATGCATTGCCGGCGATAATAATCATATCTTCTTTAATATTTTCTTCTCCAAATGGAAGAATAGTAATACCTTTTTGTTCAAGAGCCTCCTGTGTAAAGAAACGTTTCTCTACGTCTGAACCCTGTACACTGTATCCTATATCGCTAAGGATTTGTGCTAGAGCGCTCATCCCGGATCCCTTAATGCCAACAAAGTGATATATAGTCATTTCAGAACCTCCACACTTTCATTTCTTCTCCGCGTAACCTTTTTTAGTATATGATGTCATTACAAGTATGCGCTGCTTTTCTTTTCAATACTACATTATAGCAGAAAAAGAGACAGGTCTCCAATATAATTCATCAAAGTAATTTGGCACTACGGGCGCAAAAAAGACAGGATTTTGTTCCTGTCTTTTTTGCTTATTCAACACGCTCTAAACGCGGGTTGTGTCGATATTTTCTGCCTGCTTTAGCTTCTGCTTTATCATCAAGAATGACATTATCTCCTGTAAATCCAATGTCTACTTTAAGCAAACTACTTCCAACACCATAAATATCAACAGGAACGTTTTGAGATTCAAACGTTCGAATTCTTTCTTCCGTAAAACCGCCGCTTACTACAATTTTCACATGCTCGAAGCCTTCTTTATCAAGGGCATCTCTAAGTGCAAAAATCAGTTCTGCATTAACCCCTCTTGGATCGAACGTCCCTAGAACATCAGGATTACGCCAAAAATACTGATCAACCATCGTACGAGAGGTATCAACTCGAACACCCTTCAACGTCTTGCCAAATTCCCTTGCTACACGTAATGAATCCGTAATAACATCATTATTGTAATCAACAAGAGAAATCAATTCATCTTCAGGGTATTTCGCATAATAAGCTTTTGATGCTTCAACAACATCACCTTTAAAAAGTTGAATTAAGGCATGAGGCATAGTTCCCATTCCTCTTTTTCCCCACCATTCATTCATCGCATGGGTTGCCTGTGCAGTAGACCCCCCAATATGAGAAGCATACCCGTCACCCGCTTGTTGAGTATAATGATCATCACGATCGCCCATGAAAATAACCGGTTTTTGGATACCTGATGATCGTGCTGCTTTCACTACATGATAAACATTCGTCGCGACGGATGTTCTTCTGCCCAGAATACCATCAATAATTCCTTCGAGAAAACCGAAGTTTTGATATGGCCCTTTAATTTTCAAAACCGTTTCAAATGGAGAGATTTTATCCCCATCCTTTAGCGACTCTATTTCAAGCGATTCAGGGTCCTTCGCAAAGGTTTTTATGAGTGCAATTGCTTCATCTGAACCACAAAGAACGGCATCATGTTTTTGAAAGAACTGCATTGTCACAATATTGTCCGGCTTGAACTCTTCCACAATTTCGCATGTCTTTAGGAAGTAAACAGCTGAAAACCAGCCTTCGCCTACACGCTCATCAAATTTAAAGGTTCGGTTCGTAAGCCTTTTTATTTTGCCTTGCATTTTAAGTTCAATTTCCTTCATAATGGGGCTCCTTCAAGTAGTTTCGTCATTCGAATGTGAGCTCTCTATGTTCAACCATTCACTTATCTGACTATAATTTAACATTAGCTTAACACTACTTATCATATAGAACCTGGCTCTATAAAACAAGTAGAAAAGATATGCACTATACGTGCATATCTTTTAGGAATGTTTCTTCAAAATCAGCTTTCGTCATTAAAATACTTCTAGGCTTGCTTCCCATAGCTTCAGATACTAATCCACGTTCTTCCATCATTTCAATTAGTCTTGCCGCTCGATTGAATCCTATTCGGAAACGACGTTGCAGTGCAGAAGAAGAAGCCTGACCTTGTTCAAGTGCCCACATGCACGCTTCCTCAAACAATTCATCTTCCTGATCATCGTACTGCTGCTTCTTCATTAAATCTTCTTTTTTGATCAAATAATTCGGCTTCCGCTGCTTACGTACGTAGGATGTCACTCGCTCAATTTCTTCGTCCGAAACAAAATTACCTTGCAATCGAACTGGTTTCGAGGATCCATTCTCCAAACAAAGCATATCGCCTTTTCCTAGAAGCTTCTCAGCGCCACTTGTATCAAGGATTGTTCTAGAATCAATTTGCGAAGATACAGAGAAAGCAATACGTGTAGGGATGTTCGCTTTAATAAGCCCTGTAATTACATCAACTGACGGTCTTTGCGTTGCCACTAGTAGATGAATCCCACAAGCTCTTGCTTTCTGTGCAATTCGACAAATCGCATCCTCAACGTCCTGTGGTGAAACCATCATTAGATCAGCGAGTTCATCAATCACAATGACAATGTATGGTAGTTTGTGCTGAGGTTCTCCGTGGTTTATCGCTCGCTCGTTATATCGCTTGATATCTCGAACACCAGCTGCCGCAAATTTCTCATAACGCTCTTCCATTTCATCCACTGCCCACTTTAAAGCAGTAGTAGCTTCTTTCACATCATTAATAACTGGTGTGACTAGATGTGGCAGGCCATTATATGGTGCAAGTTCTACCATTTTAGGATCAATTAACATCATCTTTACATCATTAGGATTTGCTTTAAGCAATAAGCTCACTAAGATCGAATTGATACATACACTCTTACCAGACCCTGTAGCACCCGCAATAAGACCATGAGGCATTTTTTGAATATCAGTTATTTTTGCTTCCCCAGCAATGTCAAAACCGAGCGCCGCATTTAATAGTGAACCTTCAGATTGGAATGCTCCACTTCGAACAATCTCCCGAATAAATACAGGCTTACTCGTAGGGTTTGGCACCTCAATTCCTATTGCATTCTTTCCAGGTATCGGTGCTTCCATTCTTATGTCTCTAGCTGCTAGACTTAATTTAATGTCATCACTTAAATTCGTAATCTTATTCACCTTAACTCCTGGACTTGGCTGCACTTCGAAACGGGTAACCGTCGGCCCCATTGTTGCCCCTACTACCTTAGCCTGTACATTAAAGTTTGAAAGGGTTAGCTCCAATAGTTCCCTTTGCTCTTCAAGCCACTGCTCGTCATTACCTTCATTGCGAGGAGGGATATCAAGAAGTGAAATAGGAGGAAGTTTATATTCTGCTCCACTGCCTGGTTTTTTTGTTAAATGACGTCGGTCATTCGCAAGCATCATTACATTGTAAGGAACCTGCGGCTTTGGTCGAGCGGAATCCCGTCCGGATTGTTCTTGAACATTTTTCTCCTTATGTTCAAGATGTTGAGACGACTCCTCAATTGATTCTTCTATTTGTTCTCGCTGAAACTGCTGTTCTACTTCGAGTTGATTAGATGGTTCTGGTTCTGGTTCTGGTTCTGGTTCTGGTTCTGGTTCTGGTTCTGGTTCTGGTTCTGGTTCTGGTTCTGGTTCTGGTTCTGGTTCTGGTTCTGGTGATTCTTCAATAGCTGTCTGTTCCTCATTTTGATTCTCAACAATAAAATCTTCATCCGAAATGATAAAGTCCTCTTCTATATCATCTGTCACTTCATAATCAGCAGTCCACTCTGATTTCTCTTCGTTTTCCTCTTCTAACATCTCGTTCTTTTGAAGGTCGTTTGTTTCTTCTAATGTTACATCTTCAGTGAGAGTTTCTATTTGCTCCCACTGTTTCTCAGGCTGACTGATGTCCAAATCGGCTTCACTAGATTGTTCACTCTCTTTTTCTGTCTCAAGAGGTAAGGAAGCATCGCTTTTAACTCCAAAGTTGTTCTTATCAGAAATGAAGACCTCTCTATTGTCTTCTCTTTCTTCTTCATTAACAATTGCCTTGCTTGTCGTTTCTTCTTTCACACTAACGGCTTCAGTCTCTTGCTGATCGACACCTTGAGTAACTTGATCTGAATCCGTCAGTATGCCGTTCCCTTCGCTTAGTGAATAAGGTTCAGGTTCCTGGATAAGTTTTTCAATTACGTCACTTTTATCGAGTGATGTATATCGATTGTTTGGATGCGATTTTTTTACTTCTTCTTCCATTTTTTCAGTAACAGGACGTTTGCTAAAACCATAAATAGGTGATGGGATTTGAGATGGTTTGAAATTCACACCTGAGAATTTTTTATTTGTTACTGAACCGTTGTTTTCTGAAAGCCCATCCCTCGTCGTTTTGCTGGAGGGGCCATCTTTCTTCGGAGAAGTGATGCTCTGATTACGATTCTCAGCCTTAGGTTTTTTCGTAGTAATCTGTTCACTTTGATGGCGTTGGACTTCTTTTCTCCCTTCTTTATTCTTTTGGTTATTTGAATGATCCGGAATAAGAGGGAATCGAAAGTTCCCTTCTCTTGGGTATTGGTGAACAATCCTTGCTTCATTCTTCCGATTCGCATTTTCCATCCGCCCAATGGAGTGTTTTCGATCAGGTCGGTCTTTTAACGATTTTGTTTCTTTAACATCTGTTTCCTTTCTTTGAGGTTCTTCTTCCTCATCAAGGTCAAATAATTTATTCCACGCTTTTTTTATCCAATTATTATCCAACTACTATCACCTTTTCTAATTAAGCCCTTTTAGGTCGATTTATTCTTCTATTTTATCGGAAACTCCCCTATCATTGTAAGGCTGTTTCTAAAATCTTTCGTAAAAAAAACAGGTTCTTCGTCTAAAACCGCAAAAATAGGTTCAATATTCCTTATTCCCAATTTTATAGAAAGAAAAAACCTACTAGAAAAATTTCTAGTAGGCCTTAAATTCCGTACCAATTTCATGATCCTCTGGAAGGACCAGAATCCCTTTCTCCTGAGGAGCATCTGGTAGTGCAAGTTCTTTTGCTGAGCAAATCATTCCAGTTGATTCAATTCCTCGCAAGCTCGCATCCTTTATGATCATACCAGAAGGCATGACGGCTCCAACCTTCGCAACGACCACCTTTTGCCCTTTGTCGACGTTTGGAGCACCACAAACGATTTGGAGCTTTTCTTGTCCTACGTTCACCTGACAAATATTTAATTTATCAGCATTCGGATGCTTTTCCATTTCCTCGACATAACCCACAACAAACTTAGGGGAAGCATCGTACACAAGCTCATCATCAAATCCGTTAGCTTGGATGGCCCGATTGACAGCATTAACAAGCTCTTCGCTTTCCTCAACGACACCTGAGCTTGTTAACTCCTGGATTTGTGAAAAATGAAATAGATTATAGCCAATAGTTTTATTCGTTTCTTTACTATAAATACGTGCAATATTCTCTTTGCGCTGAACTGCTTTATCTTCTCGTTCAGTACTTCCTAAAGTAACGATTAGAGTATCTCCAACGCCTTCTTTATTGTAAAACATGTTCATTGTCCATGTACTCCTTTTATCAAACAGTTATTTTTTCGGTTTGTTTTTCGCCATAATAAATACCGGCTCTAATTTTCCATCTTCATACATAAAGGGAAGTCCAGTTACTGGTACGAGTCCACTAGAAAAGAAATGCATGGTCAACTGTGCAAGTGCATCATAACCTTGCTCATTCTCAATATCAGCAAAAATCAGGACATCTTGATGAGGAACAGCTACCGCTAATTCACCCTTCGCACTCTTCGCCATGCGTTCCAATAATGAATCATTAAGAATTCTACTTGCGTCATATCCGTCGTTTGTATTCAAGAAATAAAATGTATTTCCTGCAACCGTATCTGCTTTCACTTCAGTAGATAACCCTCTTAAATTGAACAATGACACTTCATGCAAGGCTTCTTTCGTCCAATTTTCCTTCTTTAACCATTCCTCATCAATCAAGCGATAAGAATGACCAAGATCAAGTGCATAGTAGATTCTTGTCTCCGCCGTATGTTCTTCGAAAACAAATGGAACGCCAGCTTCCGTTTCTGAAGCAAACGACCCCGAGCGAATGACTGGAAAGATGCGGTTTTCTTTACCATTAAGTTCTTGCTTCTCTCTCATTACTTTTAACGTTTCTTCTACATGATGAACGACTTCATCTAGTATCTTTTCGCCTCGCTCTTCATACTTAGCAGACAATCCCTTTAATCCAAGACTAATTCCTTTACCTGTTGAACTATCCTCTACCCTAAGTTTTTCTTCCTTTTGATTGTATGTAAGCTCACGGTCTTCTTGTTGAAGACGTTTTTCGAGCAATTTCTTCAATTCTTTTGGTTCCATATTTTCACCACCTATAATTGAGATGTTCTTTTATCATACCATGAAATAAACCAATACAAAAACAAAGCTATGCCACGCATAGCTTTGTACGAAATTACTTAACTTCTGTAAGAAATTCCTCAATTTCTTCCTTGCTTTTTCTCATCTTACTTACAAATCTTCCTGTCTCTTCACCTTCATTAAAGGCTACAAAACTTGGGATGCCAAAAACATCCATTTCTTGGCAAAGTTCAATATGATCATCACGATCAACGTAATAGAAATCTAGCTCAGAGTACTTCTCTTCTAAATCTGGAAGAAACGGATCGATAACGCGACAATCAGGGCACCAATCTGCGGAAAATAACAAAACCGATTTCCCTTCTTTAATTGCTTGTAAATATTCTTCATGAGTGGCAAATTTCTTCATGATAAACCTCCTAGTACTAATCGGTATTAATTTTCATATCTCCTGGACGAATGAGTCCTTTTTTTCTCATTACCTCGGATATTAGCAGACTTATAATAGCTGGTCCAATAAAATGCAATAGAAGAATAGCTGTCCAAATATTTCCTCCGGCGCCCATAACGTTCAATGTCATGATTTGTCCAACAAAGCCGCTCGTCCCCATACCGGCACCTGATGGGTTGTTTAACATCGTCAGCCAACCGCTGCCAATCGGGGCAAGAATAGCGCCAGCTAGCGTAGGTGGAAGAAGAATCCATGGATTTCGAACAATATTCGCAACTTGTAACATAGAAGTACCAATTCCTTGAGCAATAACGCCTCCTACCCCATTCTCTCGGTAGCTACTTACAGCAAAACCAACCATTTGAGCTGCACAACCAACTGTAGCTGCTCCTGCAGCAATGCCTTCTAATCCTAGCATGATTGCAATGGCCGCACTAGAAATCGGAGCCGTAAGAGCTAGTCCCATAAGAACAGCTACTATGATTCCCATAATTATCGGGCGTTGCTCTGTCGCCCACATAATGAGTGAACCAAAATTAGTCAGTAATGTTTGAATGCCAGGTCCGATAAGAGCTGCCGTTCCATAACCTGCAAAAATAGTGATTAGTGGCGTCACGATAATATCTAACTTAGTTGACTTGGAAACAAGTTTGCCTGCTTCCGCCGCGATAATCGCTGCAGCGTAACTACCTGCTGGACCGCCAAGCTCAGCACCCGCTGCACCCGCTAGAAGCGATGCAAATAAGACAAGAGGAGGAGCTTGTAGACCATACGCTACGGCGACACCAATCGCTGGTCCCATTAAACTCATCGCAAGCTCACCAATAGGAACAAGAAATGATAACGATGAGATTTGCCCTCCAATCGTTTTCAGTATCAAGCCAATAATTAACGACGAAAATAGACCAAGAGCCATGTAGCTTAGAGCTGTAATAAAATAGACTCGTGGTGATAGAGTTACGCCTTTCCTTTGCAAAAATCCGTTCATTACTTTCTCCTTCCAGACCGATGATCCTTACTTAGTATACACAAATTTCTTATTTACCACGTTTGATTAAGGTTTCAGAACTAACGGGTATCTTCATTTTTCCTTATTCAAACAGAAATTGTAATTTAACCTTCTACTATCGAGAAAGGTTTTACTCGTTCACTTTACTGGGAATATATGAAAAAGCCATGCTACAATAATACCGGTATCAAATTAAAGGAGGACTACAAATGGACTTAACTGTTTATCTTGCTGGACAAATTCACGATAACTGGAGAAATGAATTAAAAGAAAAAGCAATCAAACTGGAATTACCTATTCACTTCGTAGGACCCATGGAAAATCATGAGCGTTCTGACGCCATTGGCGAAGAAATTAAAGGCAATCAGCCTAATGCTATTATGAAGGATGAAGCAGCTTCAGAGATCAATAACCTCAGAACTCAGGTTCTTCTTGAAAAATCAGATGTTGTCCTCGCACTATTTGGTGAAAGTTACAAACAATGGAACAGTGCAATGGATGCTGCTACAGCTATCACCCTTGGCAAACCACTTATTCTAGTTCGCCCTGAATCATTGCACCATCCTTTAAAGGAGCTATCGAACAAAGCTCAAGTTACAGTGGAAAATACTGATCAGGCACTAAAAGCCCTGTCCTATATTTTAGAAACAAATTAACGAATCATCAGCTGATATTGACCGACCAGTAAAGAAACTAGTTGTTCATACATGTCAGTTCTTGTAACGGCGCCATTGGTAAAAACACCAATGGCGCCTTCTTTTTTGCTAACATCGACTCGTCTCGCATAATCTGAAATGACAGGACCTAATTCCTCCCCTTGTTCTAACTTCTTCTTAATTTCTTCAGGAAGTGGTAATCTTGCACCACCGGCTACTACTTCATTCCCTATCTCATCTACAAGTGCTCCCCAATTACAAACGTATAAGTGCTCCCCTACCATCTGTACTCCACCTTCAAGACCTATACCAATTGTCGAATGCCCTTTTTCCATTGCAGCTATTGCTCTTTGTTTAGCACCAAGAAGTGTTTCTTCATCACCCCAAGGCTGCTCAGCGACACCTGACTCAACGCTCACCCCCAATACTTCACCTTTAAAGTGAGCTTTGACTGCATTAACTTTCACAGGATTTGTCGACCCGATTGCAACTTTATCCATACATCTTCCCTCCACCATTTTTTAAAAGATCTCATAAGAAAAGGAGCCGTTTTGGCCCCTTCTCACTTACACGTTGCTTTTAATGCTATCTACTGTAGTTTGATCTGTTGACTTCACTAATTTAATCAATAGTTCTTTTGCTGCTGCGTAATCATCTACGTGGATCATTGATGAAGACGTATGAATGTATCTTGAACAAATTCCTACTACTGCAGATGGCACTCCGTTATTAGATAAATGCACTCGTCCAGCATCAGTTCCACCTTGAGAGATGAAATACTGATAAGGAATTTCGTTGCTCTCCGCTGTATCAAGCACAAAATCCCTTAGCCCCTGATGAGTAACCATTGATCGATCATAAATACGCAGGAGAGCCCCTTTACCAAGCTGGCCAAATTCATTTTTATCTCCAGTCATATCGTTGGCAGGACTAGCATCAAGAGCATAGAAAAGATCAGGATTAATCATGTTTGCTGCTGTTTGTGCCCCACGTAAACCTACTTCCTCCTGAACTGTAGCACCAGAATAAAGCTCATTTGGAAGCTCTTCATTCTGAAGCTCCTTCAACAGCTCAATGGCAAGACCTACACCATAGCGGTTATCCCACGCTTTTGCCATGATTTTCTTTTCGTTTGCCATAGGCGTAAATGGACATACCGGTACGATCTGTTGTCCAGGCATGACACCAATTTTTTCTGCGTCTTCTTTGTTATCCGCACCAATATCAATGAGCATATTTTTAATAGCCATTGGCTTGTTTCGTGTAGCATCATCAAGCAAATGTGGAGGGATCGAACCAATAACTCCAGGAATAGGACCATTTTTGGTCATAACCTGAACACGCTGAGCAAGAAGCACCTGGCTCCACCATCCACCAAGTGTTTGAAAACGAAGCATCCCATTTTCAGTAATTGATGTAACCATAAACCCAACTTCATCCATGTGGCCAGCTACCATAATGCGTGGGCCATTGTTTCGTTTAACTCCAAAAACGCTTCCAAGATTATCTTGAATAATTTCATCCGTGTACTTGCCAATCTCACTTTTCACGAATTTTCTAACATCATGTTCAAAACCAGGAGCACCTTGTAATTCAGTTAATGTTTTAAATAACGAGAGAGTTTCTTTTTCCATATGTATCCCCTTCCATCGTTCCTCTATTCCTTTCCTATTGTATCGAATCTAGATAATTGTTGCTAGTGTCACGGATTTTCTATAGAAATATTTGGTCAGAGAGCTAACTTCAGATATACTGAAGATGGAAAATAAATCGTCCATTAAAGGAAGGGAGAATCATAGTAATGAGAACAAGAGATCTATTAATTGGAGCGCTTATTGGAGCTGGAGCAGCAGCTATTACTACTTCAACGATTGCTTCTAAAAAAACGTATATATCACCTGAAAAGGCACTAAAAGCTGTGAAGGGAGCTGTCAAATCCACTTATACTGTCAAAGGTTCATGGATTCACATGAAAACGGATTCAGTAGAAAAGTTCGACCTCCCCTTCACAGTCTATGCTGGTGGACTAACCTGTGAAAAAGAAGGCCAGCTTCAACAGCTTGAATTTATGGTTGATGCTGAAACAGGCACACTAGTAGAATTACAAGCTCAATAAGAGGACTAACTCTTTAGGCTTCTTGGGACTTCCTTTTGAAGTCTTGAATCATTAAAACCCCCTTGCGGAAGAATCGCAAGGGGGTTACATACATTAATTAATTAGAAAGTAGTATTCGTATCGTATACATTATTTTGTAATTTAAAACGAAGAGTTGAATACTTATTTTTTGACCATAGATAAGCAAGAAGTGCTGGACCAACAAGCATTATCGCACTTAGAATTAGAATAACACTCATATGAAGATGCTCACCCGTTACGTCTGCATGACTGTCTTTGTATTCTTTTGCTTTTTCAATGTCTAATACTTTTGAGTCTGGAATAATAGCATTAGCTTCAGTGTCATAGAAAAGGACCTGTGTATGATCTTCAAAGAAGATATTGTCACGAACTGTCGTGAATTCTACAAGCATCATAGAAACCTTACTAAAGTCCTTATCTGCCGAGCTATCAACTTCAATGTTTTCAGCATCTACAACTTTAAGAGAACCTTTATCATAGTCATAATGCTCTTCCCCAAGGTAACCCGCAACACCCTTCTTTACATCACCACTAACATCAGCTTCAGCTTGTGCTGCAGTATTCGCGAAAGGTAATGCGATCAAAAACGCAGCAATAAGTGCAAAAATCCCTTTTTTCATCATTTTTTCCTCCTCTATCAAACAAATTATCCAATTCTTATCATATCATATTCCATCTATTATTCTACTAACATTTTATAGAAAAAAACATCCAATACGAGGAAGGAGAGGATAGATTCTGGTTCTACCTTTATAGCCCCATACCCTTTTTCACGATTTCATAACGGCTATATAAGTTTCCTTTTATCTCATATGATTTAGTATAAAAATGGGATACTAACGAGCACAGCAAAAAAAAGAACCGGTATGCACCGATTCTTATTGAATAACAGGTTTTTTATTAAACTCGTTGCTAATTTCTTTTGAGCGTGTTGCAGCATTCTCAACAGCGGCTTCAAAAGCTTCTCCTCCACCATTTTCATACAATGCCTCAAGACCTGCTTGAGTTGTTCCATTTGGTGAAGTAACTTTCTTTCTAAGATCAGCTGGAGAGTCTTCTGATTGCTCTGCCATCATTCCAGCACCAAGTACAGTTTGAACAGCCATTTTCCTTGCTGTTTCCGTTTCAATACCGCCTTCAATTGCTGCTTTTTCTAAACTTTCAATAACATAATAAATGTAAGCCGGTCCGCTTCCAGCAACACCTGTAAATACGTCCATTTGTTTTTCTTCGATCACGACTGTTTCGCCAATAGAACGAATAAGTGCGCGGGCAATTGACACCTGCTCATCATTTACATGTTTTCCTGCTGCTAGGGCAGAAATGGATTTACCAATCATACTTGAAGTGTTCGGCATAACGCGGATCACTGGTTGCTCTCCATCGAGCTGATCCTCAATATAAGATGATGGTACGCCAGCAAGAACTGATAAGAGAAGTTGATCATCTGAAATGAAATCTTCAATTCCTTCAAGTGCACGTTCAACATCTTTTGGCTTCATTGCTAGGATAACAACATTAGCCTCACGAACTGCGAATTCTATACTTTGAGTCGCCAATACGCCGTGGTTCTCCATAAGTTCCTGACGACGTTGTTCATTACTTCTGTTTGTCATAATAATACGTTCAGGTTCAATAGTACCTGACTCAATCATTCCTGCAGCCATTGCTTCTGCCATTGAACCCGCTCCGATAAACGTTACGGTTTTATTTTCTAGCATGATTGCCTCCTTTGGATTTCCGAAAAATCATCTACGGTCATTTATACTAACACTGCATCCACCACGCTTCAACCTTTATGAAGCAAGAAATAAGCATACGTGCAAGATACATAGTGAAAACGCTATCATTCGAATCTCAACGTAAACTACGTGATTGAGATCGACTTATATCGCTTCTCACGCCATCTCACAAGCTCTCATCAAGACTGTGTCATTAACATATTGTGGTAAAAAAGGTTCGCTTCAGTTTTTTTAAACGATGGATTCTATTCATTACTTATATGAATTTCGATTTGCTTATCCATAAATATAGCAAAAAAGAGGTCCCCTTTTGGGACCTCTCATTATTATGCTTGTACTTGTGGTCTAGATTTCTTCAATATTCCTACCATCAATGCCGTAATAACTGTACCAATGACAATGGCAAGGATATAGAGAAGAATATGAGTTAATGAGATGTTGTTTACAGACCAGATCACAAACGCTCCGCCATGCGGTGCTGGTAAAGCTATATTAAACAACATTGTTAATGCACCTGCAACAGATGAACCAACAATAATGGAAGGAATCACTCGGCCTGGATCTGCTGCTGCAAATGGAATTGCGCCTTCTGTGATGAATGAAGCCCCCATTACATACGCTACTTTTCCTGCTTCACGCTCAGTTTTGTTAAATCGATTTTTAAATAGTGTTGTTGCAAGAGCGAGTCCAAGTGGTGGTGTCATACCGCCTGCCATAATCGCTGCATGATACGTCAGATTACCTGCATCAATCATCGCAATACCAAACGTAAAGGCCGCTTTATTAATTGGACCACCCATATCTACCGCCATCATTCCTCCTAGAATTAAGCCAAGAAGGAGTTTATTCGTAGTGCCCATACCACTCAACCAGTTCTCAAGCCCTGTATTCAGAGCCCCAACTGGCTCGATTACAACGTACATCATAATAATCCCTGTAATAAAAATACCAAACAGTGGATAAAGCAAGACTGGCTTTAACCCTTCTAGAGACTGTGGTAGTCCAGAGAAAAGCTTTTTCAAAAGAAGAACAGCGTAACCAGCAAGGAAACCAGCAATGAGTCCACCTAGGAACCCTGCACCGTTCGTAGAAGCCATCAAGCCACCAACAAGACCAGGAGCAAGACCAGGACGATCGGCAATACTCATTGCAATAAATCCTGCAAGAACTGGAATCATAAGGGCAAAGGCATTTCCACCACCAATTGTGCTAAGCGCTGCTGCAAATGCATTGTAACTTGGGTCATCTGGATCTGCAGCATTGATACCAAAGATAAATGAAAGGGCTATCAAAATACCGCCACCAACTACGAGCGGAAGCATATTCGAAACACCGTTCATTAAGTGCTTGTAGAAAGCTGATTGCTTTCCTTTTCTTTCGTTTTTCTTCTCACTGATTTGATCTTCGTATGATCCTGAAGATTTATAGACTGGCGCATCGCCATTTGCTGCCTGCTTCAACAAGTCAGCTGGCTTCCGGATTGCTTCTGCCACTGGAACTTCAATTACTTTTTTTCCTTTGAAACGTTCCATTTCTACCTTCGTATCAGCAGCAACAATAATACCAGGTGCCTTTTCAATTTCTTCATCAGTTAGACGATTTTTCACGCCTCCAGATCCATTTGTTTCAACTTTGACACTATAACCCATTTCAGATGCTTTCGCTTTCAGCGCATCCGCAGCCATATACGTGTGAGCAATTCCTGTAGGGCATGCTGTAACAGCTAATATTTTCCCAGTAACTTCAGTTGTTTCTTCTACTTCTTCTTCATCAGCATTTTCTTCTTCTTTCTGATCAAATGCTTGCAAAACTTCTTCTTCCGTTCTTGCTTCAAGAAGCCCTTTACGGAATTCGTTATCCATTAAGAATGAAGATAGTCTTGATAGCGCTTCTAGATGCGTTTGGTTTGCACCTTCAGTCGCAGCAATCATAAAGAACAGGTGCGCCGGCTGACCGTCAAGAGACTGATAATCGATACCCGCATTAGAACGTCCAAACACAATCGCTGGTGCCTTTACTGCTGCTGTTTTGGCATGAGGAATGGCTATACCTTCTCCAATACCAGTCGTACTCTCTTTCTCACGCGCATGTATCGCTTTTTTGAACGCGTTAAGGTCCTGTAATTTGCCTGCTCTCTCTAGTTTTTCAGATAGCTCATTAATAACACGATCTTTTGAATCCGCTTCAAGATTCAGAATCATTGTCTCTTTTGTTAATAATTCTGTAATTCTCATATACCTCGACCTCCCATTTCTTCATAAGTCTGAATCTTAATTTGCTTTCGTAATTCTTGTACTTCTTCTGCTGTACAAAAGCCTGTTGAAAATGCGCTTGCACTGCCTGCTGCAATTCCAGATTGGAATGCTTCCTTCAAATTCTCAGTTTCAATATATTTACTTAGAAAACCAGCTACGACTGAATCCCCTGCTCCAACTGAATTCTGTACTTTACCGACCGGGACATTTCCGAAAAGAATCTCATTAGATGTAATCAGCACAGCCCCATCACCGGCCATTGAGACAATCACGTTCATTGCTCCCATTTGTTGCACTTTCTTCCCGTATTCAACTGCATCTTCCACTGAAGTTATTTTAACTCCAAACAAATCGCCAAGTTCATGATGATTCGGCTTCACTAGGAATGGCTTTGCTTTCACGGTTTCTTCCAATGCTTTTCCCTTGGTGTCGACAATAGCCTGCACTCCGTCTGGTAAGGACTTCAAGATATTAGAGTAGATATTTTGATCAATACTAGTCGGCACGCTACCTGCCATTACGACGATATCACCCGCGACGGTTTGTGAAAGTTGTTGAAGTAATTTCTCAACATTTCCTTCAGAAATCATTGGGGATAGTCCATTAATTTCAGTTTCCTCACCATTTTTTAACTTAATGTTAATTCGCGTATCACCTTCAACATGGATGAAATGAGGATGTAGGCTTTCATCTTTTAGTGATTGTTCAATAAATTGACCTGTAAAACCGCCTACAAATCCTAACGCTGTAGAATCGTGTCCAAGTCGTTTTAATACTTTGGTAACATTAACGCCTTTACCACCGGCAATCTTTGTTTCTTCATCTACTGTATTAACAAGCCCCGTTTTAAGGTCATCAAGTCGAACAATATAGTCAACTGAAGGATTTAATGTAATTGTATAAATCATATTTTCACCACTTCTACTGTTGTTTGTTTACTAATATTATCTAAGAGCATTTCAGAATTTTCGTTCGTAATGATGGCACATGCTTCAAGATCAGCCACCTTACTGAATGCCGCTTCTCCGAATTTCGAGTAATCTGCAATAATGTATGGTTCGCGCGATAGTTTAATCGCTGCTCTTTTGATAATGGCTTCATCAGGGTCAGCTGTTGTATATCCTAACGTTTCATGAATACCGTTTATACCTATAAAACATTTATCAAACCGATATGTTTCAATACTTTCAAGCGCCTTTACTCCTGTCATAGCTCCTGTTCTTGATTTGAACTTCCCACCAATCACATAGGTGGTTATTCTATCTCCTTGAAGACTCTCAATGACAGGATATCCGTTAGTCACAACCATCACCTGTTTGTCAGATAAAAACTCAGCAATTTTCTGAGTCGTTGTCCCTGCATCAAGAAAAATACAGTCACCATCTTTAACTAATCCAGCGGCGTAAGAAGCGATTTTTTCCTTTTCGGTCAAATTCTGTGTTGATTTCTCACCAAGGGACGGTTCTGTCCACTTCGAGTGAAAAAGAGATGCTCCGCCATGTACTCGCTTTAGCTTATTCTCTTCTTCGAGTTGGACAAGGTCACGACGAATAGTTGAAACTGAAGCTCCAGTTGCATCGCTCAAATCATGCACCGTAACCGTTTCTTTTTCTTTAAGAACTTGTAAAATGATGAAATGACGTTCAGCATTTAACAATTCATCACCTACTTTCTAATCTCATTATAATGAAAGCACTTTCAATAGTCAATCATTTTCGTTCAAATTTATTCAAAAACAATCAAAAACAATCACAAATGATCATACGAGACTTTCTATCAACCACAATTGCTTATCATTACACTTTGAACAAAGCTTTATTTGAACAAAAAAAGAAGACTGCCATTTAGCAGTCCCCTTACTATCACACATTTCGTTTTACTTCATCCGTCACGTTGTACTCCTTATCCCACTTTAAAGCACGATAAATCGCATCATGGTAAAAAATAAACCACGAATTTTGATCAACAGCATCTTTTATCCATTTCTCTTTCTCATAAATCGATGTCATCGGATAATCATCGTATGCAAGAACCCATAAAGGATTGTGATGGGCATGAGTTGGCATAAGATCTGCCATATGAATCAGGCGCTCTTCGCCCTCATTCATAAAAATGATCGCATGTCCATCACTATGTCCTCCTGTATGGTACATATTCAAGCCTGGAATGACTTCATAAGATTCCTTAAATGTTTGAACTTGGTTTTGAATCGCTTCCCAGTTTTCTTTCCAATATGTATTTTTCGAACGAATATTTGGCTCCTTCATTTCGTTCCACTCTACCTCTGAAGCATAAATAACAGCATTCGGAAACGCTGGTTTATATCCATCTCCATCTGGCTCTGTTAATCCACTCGCGTGATCAAAATGAAGATGTGTCATTAAGACAATATCAATTTCCTCAGCAGATAGTCCAAGTTTTTCAAGGGATCCATGAATATCTGACTCTTCTTCAACTCCATAATTTCTTTTTTGTTTTTCACTTAATTTGTCTTTTCCAATCCCTGATTCAATTAAGATGTTCTTGCCCTGCCATTGTAAAAGGAGAGGATCTGTTCTAAGCTCAATTTGGTTTTTTTCATTTACTGGGTACCGCTTACTCCACAATGGTTTTGGTACAACTCCAAACATTGCGCCCCCATCCATATGAGTCACGCCACCTCTAAGCCATGTAATCGATAAACTCCCAACTTGTAACTGCTCCATCGAAATCCCACCTTTATAAGATTAGTTTCATTTTCTCACTAAAAGAAACCGCTTTCAATAATATTCAAAAAAAGAGCCGCATTTAAACGACTCAACTTCTAAACTGTGCTTCACATCGATAGATCCGACTACCTTTTGATGAGAACTTTTCTTCATATTCCGTCATCACGTTATCTTCCATATTACTCTGATGCAAGTTAAGGCTAACGTGATTAAGTATCATCCCATATAAGGAGAAGCTATGAAGGGAATATTCAAAAAGCCCTTGATTATCTGTCTTAAAATGAACTTCTCCATTTGGTTTCATAACATCCCGATAAAGATCAAGGAATGTCTTATTGGTAAGTCTTCTTTTCTCATGACGATTTTTTGGCCAAGGATCAGAGAAATTCAAATATACTCGACTGACTTCATTTTCTTCAAAAATGGTGCTTAAATCTTGTGCGTTCTCATTCAACAAACGAACATTTGGAACATCTTCTTCAATTAATTTCTCTAATGCTGACACCATTACGCTTGATGAAAGCTCTAAACCAACATAATTCACATCGGGATTCTGTTTGGCCATACCGATTATAAATTGACCTTTACCAGTTCCAACCTCTAAATGTATCGGATTACTATTATCGAAAACATCTTTCCAATTTCCTTTACGATCAGTAGGGTTCGTCGGAACGAATTGAGGATTCTTTGCAAACATATCTTCTGCCCATGGCTTATTGCGTTGACGCATACTTTCACTTCCTTATTATCTAATCACCGTTTTTACACAACCGACATTTTACCATGAATTCTTAAGAATAGAAAGGCGAGGAAAAGGGGATGTAAAAGTAACAAGATTGTTGAAAAGCAAACCAGAATCATTTAATAATATCGGTTATGCTAGAGACAGAGAGGAGGGTGAATAAATGGAGCACTTTCTCATGATGTGGGCACCCTGGATTGTCATCGTCGTTTCCGTGGTTGCACTTTTTGGCTGGGGAGCAAAAGGGGACACTAAATAACATATCCAAAAGCAGATAAAAGAAACTTTTCATTTCAGAACACGGAGTAATCCGTGTTTTTTCATTATTCAACCGGCATAATTCCTGCACACATGTACACGCTATCTAATAGTACAAATAAGGAGGAACAATTATGCCACTATCACATCGCGACCAGCTTTTTATACTCGCTGATATTCTCAAAAATCATCAAACCGATTGCTCTGGAACAACTTCAGAGTGTGAGCAAATTCAGCGCCTTGCCAATTCCCTGCAACAAAATAATGGCATTGCACCAGAAATCAAACAAATCCTCAATCAAATTGAGCAATATAGTGTAACAGGTGCGACAGAAACAAATTTATTAAATCACATAGAAACCCACCAGCCTCATATTAGCCAGTGGGTCGATACTATTGATCGGTATCAATAAGTCGATAATGATTCAAATTTTCTAAATCCCTTTTCCAGAATTCAACTTCCCCGTCTAAGCCTTTAAGATCATACCAGTAAATGGACAGTAAGGTCTGCGCTACCACATACCAATACATGCGGTGGCGAAGGCTTTCTGTATTCTCTAGCCCATAATGACCGAGCCATTCTCCCCATTCTTCTTTTGGAACATACCAGTATAGAAGCATCCCAATATCCAAAGCTGGATCTGCCACTACCGCTCCATCCCAATCGATCAAATAGAGATTCCCTTCTTCGCTAAACATCCAGTTGTTATGATTGACATCGCAATGACACACAACTTTTTCGACATGTTCAAGGTCATTCTTATTTGCAGCTAAATACGAAAGGGCTCTTATCACTTCCACGTCTCTCCGATGATGATTCTCAAACTTCTGCAATAGATCAAGATAAATCACATCAGGTGAGAGGGGCTTTTTCCCAAGCCGATTGAGCATCCTTCGAAGTTCTGAAGACCGATGTATTTTATAAAGCATTTGCGCCACTCGCGGCTGCTTCATTTCATAGGACTTCAGTTCTCTCCCCGGCAACCACTTTTGGGCTGTAATAACGTCTCCATTCTCAAGTCGCTTGGTCCAGAGAAGTTTCGGTACAATTCCTTCCGCCGACAAAACAGCCAGAAAAGGCGAGGAGTTCCGTTTTAGGAATAATTTCTCGTCTCCATATTGAGCTAAGTATGCTTCGCCTGTCGCTCCGCCAGCAGGGGTCACCTGCCAGCCTTCGCCTAAAATGTTATCCAACAAATTCACCTTCGATTTCCGTTAGTTTGTAGATTCTGGAAGTTTTGCGTTTTTAGCGAGATCTTCTCCGGACTTAGCTAAAAACCGTCTACGAATAAAAAATTATAACACACGTTGAAGAAATCTTCATGTGTTAATCACTCGTTATTAGAACAATTGTGCTAAACGGTGCAATAGATATGACTTTTTCAGATGTTTTTCTTAGCGGTTCAACACTTGCATGTTCACCTTCAACAAGGACCCATTTGTCTCCATCTCCAATATCGATCACATCAGGATGATATCCTCCGTTATGAATCACAATAATCGATTCGCTAGTATGGTGCTGGTTGATTCGATATGCGAGAATAGGCCCTGGAGAATCGATAAAGTTAATTCGATTCATGTCATGACCTTCAGTCATTTTAAATGCTTCAAAATGTTTTCTAATCGAGATTAGTCCTCTAATATACTTGACATTTTCTTGGACAGCTCTCATTCTCTGCCAATCAAATCGGTTAATTTTATCTGGAGATTTATAGCTATCTTCTACCCCATTCTTTGTTCGGAAAAATTCCTGACCTGCATGAATAAATGGAATTCCCTGACAAAGTATTGTAATGGCAGTAGCCAATCTATGCATGCCTTGTTTCACTTCTTCGCTCACACTAGGATGACTGCGATTTAAGCGGTCCCATAGCGTATGGTTATCGTGACACTCCACATAATTAATGGATTGAGATGCTGTAATAAATTTTTCTCCAACACTCCCCATTATACACTTCTTTACATCTTCTTTAACTGAAAAATTTCCATTAGCGAAGCCTGTAGAGCCTGTATCAAACAATTTCCCTTTAACTGAATCTCTAAAGTGATCATTGAAATAACCGATTCTAGGCGTTTCCCGCGCATTTGAGCTCATCGCTTTCCGATGATCCGGTAGGATGGTGTTCATATGCCACCCTTCACCAAAAATCAATATCGATGGATCAATGCAATCTAACGCATAACGTACATCATTCATCGTTTCCTTATCGTGGATACCCATCAAATCGAAGCGAAATCCATCAACACCATATTCTTTTGCCCAGTAAACGACGGAATCTACAATTAACTTTCTCATCATTCTTCTTTCTGACGCCGTATCATTCCCAACGCCAGTTCCATTTGAAGGTTTTCCACCATGATCAAACCGGAAGTAGTAACCTGGCACAATTTTTTCCAAAGGGGATGCATGAAGTTGATAGACATGATTATAAACAACGTCCATAATCACTCTCAATCCCTTCTCATGAAGCTTCCCAATCATTTCTTTTACTTCTCTAATTCGCGTATAAGGTTCATGAGAATTTAATGAATAGCTTCCTTCTGGCACAAAATAATGGATAGGGTCGTAGCCCCAATTATATCCCGGAGGAGCTTTCATTTCATCCACACTACCAAAATCCTGAATTGGAAGAAGTTCAACATGCGTAACACCGAGCCACTTTATATAATTAATCCCAGAAGGAAGACCATCTTTAGGCGGTGGCTCTTCTGTAAATGCCTTATATTTCCCTCTATTTTTAAGACCACTTTTTGCTTGTGAGCTAAAATCTCTGACGTGAAGTTCATAAATAACTGCATCAGAAGGTTTTGCAAAAGTAGGTTTTGCCATAGGATTCCAGCCATCGGGGTTCGTATTTGAAGCGTTCATTACCATCCCAAACTTGCAGTTAGACGTAGCGGCTTTCGCATAAGGATCGATTGTTTCTCGCATTTCTCCATTCACATATACTGTGTAAGTGTACAGCGTTCCTTCTCCATCTTCAGGAGCTATCCCCTCGAATACACCTTGTTCTTGTTTTAGCATCGGTAATTCTTTTACCTTTTGGAATTCCTCATTATAAATATTGACGATTACTTCTGTAGCAGTCGGTGCCCATACTCGAAATATGGTTCCATTCTCAGTTAGAATTGCCCCTAGTTCACCATCATAATAATAGCGTTCATCAAATAAATCAGTTCTGACAACTTTCCCAGTAAAAACAAGACTTGTTTCACCACTCGAATGAACTAGAAAATAATTGTTTCCTGGACTATATTCATGATCAACATGCAACGAAACTAGCCTCTTTTTTCCCATTTTAGAGGTTTCTTTTACTTCAATTGAAAGATCTATATGTCCATCAGTAAGGGTGTAGGCATCTTGAACATCTAACGAGACATCAGCCATTACCGTAATCGTCTGAAAGTCATCCCAATAGGCTGTAAAAGCCTGGCTCACTTTTTTATATGCGGAATAATCTCGTATCATATGAATCCCATCCTTTGCTGAGATGCTTACAACCGTTTGTCACTACCTATCTTATTTTGAAAATCTTTTTTTGACATTTGTTCGATTTAGATTTTCATGAAAACCAACTTAATAATATCGGCCCAAGTATAGAGACACTTAGGGCACATAAACTTAACCCAATAGAACTAATAGCTGCTTCTCTCTCTCCATATTCAAGGGCTTTTGAAGTGCCAATGGCGTGTGATGCCCCACCAAATGCCATTCCCACTCCAAGAAAATTGGATATACCAAGTAGCTGAAATAACCATGGCCCTGTGACAGCACCGCCAATCCCAGCGATCATGACGAAAATAACCGCAAAAGCTGGCTCTCCACTAGTCATACTGGCTACTTCCATCGCAACAGGGGTTGTCACGTTTTTGGAAATAATTGTGGAGACAATCATTTCATTATACCCACTTATGACCGCAAGCCAATATCCTGACAAAATGCCTACTATACTTGCTATTAGTACCGTTACAAGTATTTCTAATTTGTATTTACTTAATAATTCCCTTTGTTGATATAGCGGAAAGGCAAGTGCCACAATGGCAGGTCCTAATAAAGCATCAATCCATTTCCCCCCGCTGAAATACGTGTCATATGACACATCCAAGGACGTTAAGATGATAACGAGAATAACAGTGCACGTTAGCACTGGTATCATAAATGGATAAGGAAATATCTGATAAAGACGCCGGAAAACAACATATAACAATAAAGTAATCATAAACCATAGAATCATTTGCATGATCATCATTTTTCTCTACTCCTTTCGATTAGCAAGAAACTGGCCAAGCAATCCTGTCGTTCCCATTACAACCCATGTGCTTATCAGAACGATTGGAACTAACCAGAGACTTTTTCCACTAAAGAAGTCGAGATGTTGCACAATACCGACAGTAACCGGTATAAAAAGCAACGGTAAATGATTCAATAATGTAGCTGCTCCTTGAGAAATCCAACTGACGGGAAGCCACTTTAAATAAAGTCCCAACAAGAGAAGGAGCATTCCAACAACGCTTCCTGGAATTGGAAGTGATAAGACCTTTTGGAGATAACCTCCTACAATGTAAAACCCGAACAGAAGGCCAATCTGCAAGGTGATCATAAGGAACTTATTAATTAGTGAATTCATAAGAGGCCACACATTTGTATCTCGGTTTATCATTAGGTTCAACTCGATATAGATGAATGCTTGAGACGTCCTGACTTTCACATGATAGTGACGGCCAATCAGGATGTATTTCTTTACTAGAGTCGCGCCATTTTTTTGCAAGCGTAACGTGAGGAGAATATTCCCCTTCACTAACAGGAAAACCTGCCAATTCACTCACCCGGAGTATTTCTTGATGAATTATATCCAATGGTTCTGTTCGATGGACGGAAGCGTAAAGTACTCTTGGGCGTCTATCATGACCGAAATGATCTAACCCTTCAAGCATAACCTCAAAGGGTTTACTATTCCTAACCACCCTCTCCAACCCTTGATGAAGTACAGATAACTGTTCTTCTTCTGCTCCACCTAAAAAAGCTAGTGTAATATGAAAATCTTCAGGATACACCACATGTTTAAACAATTCTAAAGGAGAGCTTTCTTGAATTTCTTGAAGCGTTCTTCTAAGTTGTGGTTGGATGGGGAGTGCTATAAAATAATGTGTATTCAACTTACTCACTCTTTCTATCCTAATTCTATTCTACCAAAAAAACTGAATAATCTTTTATCTTTTTGCTTTTAAGCTAGTTCTTATTACTTAAGATTTATCTTTTGCTATAATGGGGAACAGTAATAGGAAACATTATCTGTTGGGCTCCACCGATATTATTACTCTCTATACTCTTACCTATTAAATAAGGTAAATAACCTTAACTTGTCTGAAAAGGATGTGCTTATATGATCTATGAAAATATGGCTGATCTTATTGGTGATACACCATTACTTAAATTAAACCGTGTTCCAAACCCAGACGGAGCAAAAATTTACGCCAAACTAGAGTATTTCAACCCCAGTCGAAGCGTAAAAGACCGCGCAGCGTTCAATATGATTGAAAAAGCTGAGCAAGATGGGTTACTCAAAGAAGGTTCAACAATCATCGAGCCTACTTCTGGAAATACAGGTATTGGTCTTGCCATGAATGCAGCGGCTAAAGGATATCCAGCTATTATTGTTATGCCCGATAATGCTACGCAAGAGCGAATCAAGCTTCTTAAAGCTTACGGATCAAAAGTCGTATTAACTCCATCTTCTGAGAAAATGCCTGGCGCAATTAAAAAGGCCAAAGAAATTGCCGAAACAATTAAAAATAGCTTTATCCCAATGCAATTCGAAAATGCAGCTAATCCGGATGCTCATAGGACATCAACGGCTCTTGAGATTATTGAAGGAATGAAGCAGATCGGCGTTACACCGGCAGCCTTTATCTCAACAGCTGGTACTGGCGGAACTGTAACAGGAACAGGAGAAGTACTGAAAGAACACTACCCTGACTTAACCGTTCATGTTGTGGAACCTGAAGGCTCACCAGTGTTGTCTGGTGGAAAGCCCGGAAAACACAAGCTTGTTGGAACAAGCCCAGGCTTTATTCCAGATATTCTTAATACGTCTGTCTATGATGAAGTTATTAAAATTTCAGATGAACAGGCATACGAAGTAACCAGGAAACTTGCTCGAGAAGAAGGGCTTCTTGTGGGACCCTCATCAGGTGCAGCCGTATATGCTGCTATGCAAGTTGCTGAACGTTTATCACCTGACCAAGTTGTTGTCACAATGACCTGCGATTCCGGTGAACGATACCTTTCAAGTGATTTATTCAGCTCTAAATAAAAGAAGTGATCTTTGATTTATCATTAATTAGTCAGCGCCATGCCAATGTTGGCATGGCGCTCATTCTATTATTTTGCAAGTTCATAAATAGCTTCAGCATAAATGGCTGTTGCTTTTAATAAATCTTCTATATCAACATACTCATCTTTTTGATGAGCGAGTTGTGGCTTCCCTTCAAATAAAGCACCGAACGCAACCCCCGCTTTTAGTGAACGAGCATAAGTCCCTCCACCAATCGATAAAAGTCTTGCTTGCTCACCAGTCTGCTTTTCATACACCTTTTGAAGCTTTTGAATCAATTCATGATCCTCAGGTACGTGATGGGGTGTCATATGATCAACTACATTCATTTGCACTTCCAGTGGTTCAGTTACTTTATTGAACGTTCTCTTAACATCATCGAACGAGCATGTAACAGGGTAGCGCAGATTAATGCCAATTCGCCCTTCATGATTAGCTTTATATGAAAATGTACCTGCGTTCATCGTTAGAGAACCTGTTACCTTATCTTCGTAAGCTACACCAAACCGCTCCCCATTAAAATCATTCAGGAGCCACTTAGTAATAAATCCAATATAGTTGGCGCCATTTTGATCGAGAGCTTGTTCATCTAGAAATTCAGCTAATTTGAAGGCTGCATTTAATCCTTCATGGGGAGCAGATCCGTGGACAGATACACCGTGCACTTCAAGTGATAGTTCCTGATCTAGTGTTACACGACCTTCTAAACCTTTCTTTTCTAAAAATAGCTCGAATGCTTTCTTTGCGTCAAGTAACTCAGCTTCATCCCCCTCACATTTAGCACTAGCAAAATCGGGAACCATGTTCAAACGCTGACCGGAAATAAATGATTGAAGAATCATTCCTTCTTTCTGAGTGTCATTAACAGGAAAAACCCATTCGAAATCAGCAATCCCCTTCTCCGCATGTATAATAGGGAAAACTGCATCAGGTGCAAAACCCATGTCTGGCATTTCTTCATATTTAAAATATGTGTCTACACAGCGCCATGAACTTTCTTCATCTGTCCCGATAATCATTCGCACTCGCTTTGAGACTGAAGGCAAAAGCTCTTTCACTATATTCATCGCCCAATAAGCAGCAATAGTTGGTCCTTTATCATCAATAGCTCCTCTAGCAAACAACTTTCCATCGCGTAGATCAGGATCAAATGCTGGAGTCGTCCAACCATTTCCCGCTGGAACAACGTCCACATGACACAGCACACCTACAATGTCTTCTCCTTCACCAAATTCTAAATGTCCTGCCACATGTTTAACATCCTTCGTTTGATAGCCATCTCGCTCACCTAAAGCAAGCATGTAATCAAGAGCTTCTTTTACGCCGGGACCAAACGGTGCTTCTTCATTTCCTAGCTCTTCTTCTAGCACACTTTCGATTTTCAAAAGTCCTTTTAAATCAGCTAACAAATCTTCTTTTCGATTGATCACTTCTTTTTTCCAATTTATACTCTCCATATTATTTACACCTGCCTACTTATTTTTTCATATACGCTTTTATCACAAATCACAAATAATTTTGCGTCACGTGAAATTGGTTCATCAAGACGGCGATTTATATCCATGCGGTTACCATCTGCAACCAATGTGGCACCCTGCTGTAATAAGTCCTGAAAGGCTTCCCTATATGTATTCCAATCTGGATGAACAGCTATTTCATATAAATTATCACCATGTCCTCGACTTAATAGCTGAGAATAGACGCCTGATATTCCTTTCGTAAATGCTGATCTAACCGCCATGCGAGATACAGCTTCATGCGAAAGTACAAATTCATCTACCTGGACATGAGTGAAATTCTTTATGTGCTCTTCTTTCATCACTTCAACCGTTGTGTGAATATCAGTTGACATGCGTTCGATCGAACTAGCAATAATCAACGATTTCCCATCAGCAAGAAGAGAATCGTGGATAGCATCATCCGAAAACACCAGAACCGCCTTCGCTTTCATTATATCCGCTTTTTTGAGAGTGGCTTCTTCAGCCGCATCCCCCTGTATATAATGAATGTTATCTTCTGTTAGCGGGGTTTTTGGTAGTTTATCAATGATGACAATCTCACATTTATCAGAATCCCTAATCTCTGATACGGCATATGCCGCCTTTTGTGACCACCCTATTATAACAATATGATTATCTCCCTGATACGGCATTTTCCCTTCCTCCTTTCGCTTTTTAATTTCTGCAAATCCGTCCACAAACTTACCGATAACCACACCAATTAATCCAATTCCTGCGATATAGAGAAACATTGCATAGATTCTTCCTCCAACTGTGACAGGGAAGTAGTCTCCATATCCTACTGTCGTAACGGTCGTCATAACCCACCAAAATGAATCAAAGAGTGAAGGAAATGTCTCAGGTTCGAGTAAACGCATAACAAAAGCACTTATGATCACTAATGCTATAGCGACAATGATCATAAACCGGTTGTTTAATTTAATCGCATTTTTAATAAATATTCGAAATAACACCAGCACACGCCTCCTCTCAATATTAGTCCTTTAAGAATAGCAAAGGTAAGTTCGATAAGGAAGTTTGACTCAAAAGAAATGAAATTTTTTGCCGAAATAACAGAATTATTGTAAAATAAACTTTAAAGAGGGGGTGTAAGTTCGCCCAAAAGAGGGAAATGGGAGTAGGAGTGGAATTAAATAATAATACCAATCAATCGCTTATCTTATGAAAGTGGTCATACCTATTCGTCAATACACCAAGTTGGGGAACCCAACACATCCAGAAATCACTTCCAGTCATAATCGGAGCACTCAACCAAACTTTCATGAAAAAATCGAAGGAACAATTAGAAAATTAAGTATATCTTTACGTTTCCTTCATATGGTTTTAATAGTCACTATTTATGCTAAGGATAAGGCATTGATTACATGTTAGGGAGTGGTTCTTTGAGTATTACTTCAACTGATCGTATGATGACCCGTATCAAGTCTATCTATTTATTTATTAGCAAGCATGGTACTGTCAGCACTAATGAGTTAGTTGAAGAGTTTGGGATTACCCAGCGCACTGTTCAAAGAGATTTAAACGTGCTGGCCTACAATGAACTAGTCAAAAGCCCAAACCGAGGATTCTGGACAACCACAAGCAAGAGAGTAAAAGTTGGATAACAAAATAAATTCACTCGTAAAACCTGGCTTTTCGTCAATGTCATTCTGACGAAGGCCTTTATTTTTGGTCTCTTTCACTTTTAATTTTGGATATGTTAGCTTCTATTGTTGATTTTCGATTTTTGAATCATTGAAGTGAGTATTCGCTTTAAATGCCTAAATGAGCTAAAATTCAACAACGCTTATTAACACAGCCCTCTAATTAAGGAGACCACGATAAAAGCCCTGCTACTAGAGCAGGGCTTTCATCATTTATTTTTTCAATAATGAGTGATGATAATTCGCTGGAACCATGATTTTATCATGACGATAACTTACAGATTGATCCGCACTTAGAAAAGGGTGATCACTTGAAAGAAAATCAGATAAGAAACCCTCTGAAAGATAAAATCCTTCAATCTGTCCATCCTTATGAATCACGATATCTTTCACCTTCCCTAACTCTTCACCATCCTCTGTTAGCACCTGACATTTATCCAACGATTTATATGAACATTGATCAATTAAAACGGAGGATTGCACTTCTTCTTGTTGATTATGAAGAAGGTAATCATCACCTTCCCAATTGATCTGATTATATGAAATAATCATCGTTTCATCGGCTTCCTTTTCTTTTCGGTCATCGTCTGTAACAGGATAGTTATCAGGAGTAAACTGCCCCCCAGAGGCTTGAATAGAATGAAGCATTTCATCTGAATGATGATCTGGTATTGCATTCTGCTTATTCGTTGCTTCTTTTTTCTGAACCTCAACAAACGTTGCTTTAGAAAGTGATCGATCGAAATAAACCTGCTTTACAACAAATTCAGCTGTTGAATCATTCTTAAGCTTTTGATTCAGCACTTCTTTTCCAACCTTAATCATGAACATCCTCTCCTTCGCGACTGACTAGTAAGGGTATTCCCCAGCTACACGAAAAGAAAACGGTAAAGTAAACCTTCCTTCATCAGAGGAGGACTTACTTATGCAGAATGTCTACTTCTTCAGCTGTTAATTCGCGGTACTCCCCCGGTTCTAAATCGCGATCAAGGTGAATATCCCCCATTTGAATCCGCTGCAAATAAACGACTTGCTTTCCGACTGCTTCAAACATCCGCTTTACTTGATGAAACTTCCCTTCATGTATCGTTAATTCAATCTCCGAGACCTCATCCGATGATAGAATGGTCAATTCACCTGGTTTTGTTTCGTAACCATCATCAAGAGTGACACCTTTTTCAAAAGCATGAACATCTTCTTCTGTAACAACACCATTAATATTAGCGAAGTATGTTTTAGGAACATGATGTTTTGGTGACGTTAAATGATGCGCGAGCTTTCCATCATTCGTAATGATAAGCAATCCTTCTGTATCTTTATCAAGACGACCGACAGGAAATGGTTCAAAAACTTGATCATCAGGAATGAGAATGTCAATGACGGTCTCATCGTCTTCATCTTCCGTTGCTGAAATCACACCTGCTGGCTTATTCATCATCAAATAAATAAATTCACGATATTCAACTATTTCTTCATGAACCGTTACTTGGTTCTGTTCAGTGTTAACGTGTTGCTTTGGATCTTTAATGATCTCTTCATCAACGCGGACAACGCCTGTCTTAAGAAGTTTTTTTACTTCCTTTCTAGTTCCATAGCCCATATTTGCCAATAGTTTATCTAAACGCATAAAATCAATCCTTTTCCATATTTTTTCCACGATTTATTTACTTTTTTAGCATACTTTCTAGTTCTGAAGGGTATGTAAACGTTAAATGCCAATATGCACGTTTGGAGTGAATCGAATGACTGTGAAAGTTGGACTTTTAGCAACGGCTCGTAAGAAAAGTAATAAATCAGCTCCTGTTACAGAATTTTACCAGAGTCCTTTATTTCAAAAAACGCTTGAGTATGCATCACACCACTATGATCGCATGTATTTTTATAATGCCAAAGACGGCCTCTTATTACCAGACGACATCATGGATCCATATGATGTATCCATCAAAACATTTACACATCATCAACGTGAGGAGTGGGCTCAAAAAGTAATTGAGCAATTCTCTCAGTATGAAACGTCTACAGATATTGTTGTGTGTTTGCACGGAGGATCTGTCTATCGCAAACACCTTGAACCGCAGCTAAATCATTTCAATTACAAATATGAGGTTCCTCTCAAAGGTCTTGGAATTGGAGAACAATTAAGCTGGTATCAGAAAAACTCAGTATAACACGGGACATATGCCCAGCAACACTGCCCAGCACTCACATACACTATCAGGTACCTATTTAAGGAGGGATCTTTATGTATGATCGTCAGCAAGGGCAAGGGTATCAAATGTATCCCGGATTCCCAGGATATCCTGGTCAGCCCGGTTACCCTGGCCAACCAGGATACCCAGGAAACATCGAGCAGCAATTAAGAGAAATTGAGCGTCAATTAAGACGACAGGATCGTCGAATTACAAGGATTGAAAGACAAATTGGAATAAGAGATGAGGACTACGGATATTAATATCATCTCTCAAAAAAATGAAGGCCATTTTGGCCTTCATTTTTTAACGTCTTTTTAAGAATGAGAATCGCTCTCCTAAAATTAAGCCTGCAAGGTTTGATCGGTAGGATAGCCATAGAAATACAATTCCTCCAACTGTTACTCCAATCAACAGGTTAATGATTGAATACAGCATGCTACCACCTTCACTTGTTGAAAGATACAAATCAGGTATGAGAAATTCCAATGGTAGTATCGAAAGTTTAGAAGCCACGGCCATCACGACAACAAAGATACCGATAAGCAGCAATCTCCTTGAAAGAAAACCAAATTCGTATTCAGTATATTTCTTAATAATAATGATCGTAATTAACACCGATGTAAACAATCCAAGATTTGTAGCTAGGATAGAACCTTTCCCTTCAAAAATTGTGACGAATGGGTAAGTTAAGCCTGCTTTAAGGGCTAATCCTGCAAGTAAGCTATAAACCGCAAATTTTTGTTTATTTATTCCCTGTAGGATAGCAGCCGTTACAGAGAAAAGAGCAAACAATATAGCAGTTGGCGCATACCACATTAACAACGAACTTCCGAGTTCCTGATTCACTGTAGGATATAGCACTCTAAATATCGGTTCAGATAGAACCGCTAGTCCAATTGCGGCTGGAGTAGTCAAAAACAATAAAATCTGGAAGGTTTGTGTTAACTGAGTTTGCAAAGCACCTTCACGATTTGCTGTAAATGATTTCGTAATGGCCGGTATAATCGTCATTGAAAGAGCTGTTGCAAGAGAAACTGGGATCATAATCAATTTATGAGCAAGGCCTGTAATAATCGCAAAAACTTCTTCATAAGCGGGTTTATCATAACCAATACTCTTTAGCGCCGGATTAATTAATAAAGTATCAATTTGCAAATACAATGGAATTGCTAGACCAACAACGACAAACGGAAGAGCGTACGTAATAATTTCTTTATACATATCCTTTAACGACACATTATGATCAACCGTACTTTCAGCCAAATGTTGATCTAAAGCAGGTTTACGTTTTCTGTAATACCAGAAGACGACCATCAGTCCACCTACTGCACCAACGAAAGCGCCAAACGTAGCGTACGTAGCAGCAGTTGCCTCATCTCCGTCCATAAATTTCATAATAATAACACTTGATACTAGAATAAAAACAATACGAAAGATTTGTTCAACGACTTGCGAAACGGCCGTTGGCCCCATTGATTGAAGCCCCTGGAAAAACCCTCGAGTTAAACTCATAATCGGTACGATCAATAACGCCATACTCACAACACGGATAACCAATGTTACATCAGCAATCGTGTTACCTTCATTACCTTCATCAATGACGATATGAGCAATTGGTTCTGCCAATAAAAAGAGAGCTAAAAACGCAACGAATCCAGTAAGAGACATTAAAAGAAGTCCTGATTTAAACAGCCTCCGACCAGTTCGATAATCCCCGAGAGTATGATATTTAGATACAAATTTAGAAACAGCCAATGGAATCCCAACCGTAGACAGGCTAAGCATAATGGTATAAGGAGTATAAGCATACGTATAAAGCGCTACCCCCTGTGTACCAACTAGTGCTGTAAAAGGAAACATATAAATCATACCAATAATCCTAGAAAAAAGGGTGGCTGCAGATAACAGCATCGTCCCTCTAATCACATTTGAATCAGACATTTCTCCATCTCCTACTTCTAACCATTCAACTATATCTATTCGTCATCTATCAACAATTTTCAACAGTTATGAAATACACTTCTCCATTTTAAGCTATTTACCTAGTAACAACAAATATAAATTTTTGTGAAACTTTTATAATCAGTACAAATTGTGGTATGTTTGTGTGTAGCAAAATGAGAGAGGTGTAAGTATGAACTATGATGTCATTGTGATTGGCGGTGGCCCGTCCGGACTCATGGCGTCTGTATCAGCGGCTGAACATGGAGCAAAAGTACTTCTCGTTGATAAAGGTAATAAGCTTGGGCGAAAACTAGCCATTTCTGGGGGAGGACGGTGTAATGTCACTAACCGCCTTCCACTAGATGAACTAATTAAATTCATTCCAGGTAATGGGAAGTTTTTATTCAGTGCATTTAACATATTTGATAATGAGGATATCATCACATTCTTTGAAGATCTAGGCATTAAATTAAAAGAAGAAGATCACGGTAGAATGTTTCCCGTAACTGATGATGCAAAATCTGTTGTAAATGCGCTCCTAAACAAAGTACGCCAGTTGAATGTGACTATCCAAGTAAACACCCCAGTTGAGAAAGTTCTATATAGGGATGGAGAAGTAGCTGGAGTGAAGCTACAAACAAAAGAAGAGATCCACTCTTCAAATGTAGTTATTGCAGTAGGAGGAAAATCTGTTCCACATACTGGTTCAACAGGTGATGGATATGCATGGGCAAAAGAAGGTGGTCATACCATCACAGATCTTTATCCTACTGAAGTGCCTCTTACATCTAGTGAACCTATTATCAAAAATAAAGAACTGCAGGGCTTATCGTTAAGAGATGTCGCCCTATCCGTTCTCAATCCAAAAGGAAAGATAATAAAGACACATCGATGGGATATGATCTTCACTCATATCGGACTATCTGGCCCCGCTGTTCTTCGCTGCAGTCAATATGTCGTTAAAGCAATGAAAAAATTTAATGCTCAGTATATTCCCTTACAAATTGATGCCGTACCAGATCAAAACGAAGAAGAATTATTTCGCGAGCATATGAAACTCGCAAAAGAAGAGCCAAAAAAAGCGATTAAGAACATTTGGAAAAGTAAAGTTCCAGAGCGATATATGCTCTTTCTACTTAACAAAGCAGAAATTTCTCCAGATACAACTTACGCTCACTTATCGAAAGAAAAAGTGCGCGAATACGTGCGGCTATTAAAGCAGTTCCAGGTGGCCATAGACGGTACGCTTCCAATCGATAAAGCATTCGTAACAGGTGGCGGAGTATCTCTAAAAGAAATTAACCCAAAAGAAATGGCGTCAAAATTCACAACTGGTCTTTACTTTTGTGGTGAAGTACTCGATATTCATGGGTATACCGGCGGATACAATATTACATCAGCCTTCGTCACAGGCTATACAGCAGGAAAAAGCGCAGCCGAAAGGAAAGCGGAATCCGCCGTTTAGTTCAACCACTAGATATTTTTAAGGTGAATACATGCAAAGAAAGAGGGACCAGTCCATAGACAGGTCCCTCTTTCTTTCGTTTAACTTATCGTTTGTTTCGATTTCTTCCGTTATTTCGATTGTTCGATGCCCCTGGCTTCCGTGAAGATCGATGATTTCTTCCTCTTTGATCATTCTCTCTACGATCGTTACGCTCTTCATGCGAAGGTAATGCACCCTCAACGCTCTTTCTGGCAAGTTTTTTACCGATTCCCTTTTCAATCATTTGAATAAAGGCCTGATCTTTTGCAGCAATAAACGTATACGAAGCTCCATCGCCACCAGCTCGTCCCGTTCGACCAATTCGGTGGATATAGCTCTCTGTATCTTGAGGAATATCATAATTAAAGACATGGGTAACACCTTCGATATCAAGACCACGCGCTGCCACATCTGTTGCTACTAGAAGCTGGATTTTAGCATCACGGAATCGCTTGATGACACCTTCTCGTTTCGACTGTGATAAATCACCATGAAGCTCGTCAGTTAAATAGCCTCTTGCTTTTAAATCTCCATTTAGTTTACTTACTCTACGCTTTGTACGGCAGAAAATAATCCCGAGGAACGGTCTGACCTCATCGATGGTTTCGGTAAGCGATGCGAACTTCCTCCGATCGGTCGTTTCAATTACAAACTGCTCGATTTCTTCGACAGTTTTCCCTTTTTCCTTCCCTCTAATTTTCTCAGGGGAACGCATAAATCTCTTTGCAAGCTGTTTAATATCACTTGATAACGTTGCAGAAAAAAGAGCTGTAAGACGACTTTCAGGCGTTTCACTAATAATATCTTCCACTTCTCTTAGGAAACCGATATGAAGCATTTGATCAGCTTCATCTAATACAAGATAAGAAGTATGGGATAAGTCAATGGTCTCTCTCCGAACGTGATCAAGCAGACGTCCAGGCGTTGCTACAACAATGTGTACTTGTTTATTAAGGCGCTTAATCTGTCTCTCTACATCCTGACCACCATAGACAGCTAGTACATTAATGTCATCGCGATGTTCTACTAACTTCATTAGTTCCGATGAGATTTGGATGGCTAGCTCTCGTGTCGGGGTTACAATAAGAGCCTGCACTTCAGGTGCTTCTGTATCCATTTTTTCAAGTATCGGTAGTAAAAACGCAAAAGTTTTACCCGTTCCTGTCTGGGCCTGAGCAATCACGTCTTTTCCTTGTAACATAACAGGGATTGTTTCTTTTTGAATATCGGTCGGGGTACTAATCCCCTGAACTTCTAGTTGTTTAACGAGACGTTCATCAAGTCCCATTTCTTTAAATTCGTTCAAATTATTCACCTCGTGTTTAGTATAACAATTATCTTTATTATCTTTAAGGCCATAAGAAACCATGACCCATCTTGGTCAAGATTGGAACGGTTCTAAGTCCCGTTCCATATAAAAAACTGCCTCCTTTACGACTGCTGAAGAGCGGTCGACGAGACAGCCTTTACTTATTATGTCTGGTAATGACCCATTACTTTTGAAACATAATTTTGCGTTTCTTCGAATGGAGGAATCCCACCGTAACGATCAACATTCCCAGGTCCAGCGTTATAAGCTGCTAATGCAAGCTTAATATTGCCATTATATTTATCCATCATTTGCTTAATGTATTTCACGCCACCTTCAATGTTTTGTCCAGGATCAAAAGGGTCCTTCACACCAAGTGAAGTGGCAGTTGCGGGCATTAATTGCATTAATCCCATAGCTCCTGCTCCGCTAACACTATCGGATTTATAGCTAGATTCCTGTTTAATAATCGAATGAACAAGTTTTGGATCAACACTATATTTAGCCGATAATTCTTCAATATATCCATCAATTTCAAGCGATGAAGATGTGTACGAAGAATTAGTCGACGGTACTATTTGGGAATTGTATGTGCCATAGGAATTCACCGAGGTTGAGTTTACAGGGACTTCTGCTTTCATTTGCTGTCCTGTACTTTGAGTTGAGAGAGCTTGCTCAAGCATGTCTGTAAAGGAAAAAGTAGACGGCTGTTGCTTGCCTAATGCGTTAGGCTGTAGCTGTCGCAAAGCCTGTAAATCCATCATTGCACGTATAAGATCTGCTTTCATTTCAACACCTCGGTGTAGTCTTTTCCATCATTATACCAGATCATGAGCAAGAACGATTGTTTTTCTCATATTTTGATCCACTTACGAACCGAGCGATATACCTAGGAATCAACAAAATGAATAGAGAGCTTTAAGGCAATTTACTTGGACAATGGAGAAAAAAGTGCTATGATTTATTAATCTTATCAACTTACTAGGATTAAAGATTCAGTAAAACGCCTTTTAGAGACCAGCTCCAAAAGACGTCGTACTTAAGAAACTGTCATGTAATAAATAGGTTGCTTGCGTTGTTTCATCAAAATTTTAACAGCAAGACGTGCTGCTTTTCGATCTTCCGCAAGAACAATAATCTCTTTATCACACACTTCGTTTTCTTTCGTTTGTCTGCCTAGATAAGAAAGCGGGATGTTCTTTGCTTTTTCATAAGGTGTCCGGTGTGAAAGAATGTAATCTCTCACATCGATTAGACAATATTTATCATCATCAAACCGCTCCATATTAATTGGCTTCATATAAGAATAAGGATAAATGACTCTCCATAATCCTAAAGTAAATGCAACAGCTGCTAAAGCCGTTCCCCATATCGCCATTCAATCTCTCTCCTTTTTAGCAGGGCTATTTCACTTTACCCTCCCATTTCATCATACCGCCAACCATGTTCTTCACTTCATAACCAGCTTCTTGCAAGTACTCACATGCGCGCTCACTACGACGTCCTGAACGGCAAATCATAATATGTTCTTCTTCTTTATTGATCTCATCAAGTCGTTCCGGAAGTGTGCCAAGACGAATATGCTTTGCTTCAGGGATCATGCCTTCTTCTACTTCTTCATCCTCACGAACATCGATTAATGAAACATTTTTGCCCTCATTAAGTAACTCTTGAACCTCTTGAGGTGTTACCGTCTTAATTTCGTTACTCATAAAAACATACCCCTCTCGTACAGTTTTAATATGGATTTTTCAGTTATAATCACTTCAACAAATTCAATCGTACATGATTTGCACCTTCAATACAAGAAATCTATCTTCCACTCATCTTAGTAGTATTCTCAGCTTTAGGAAAAGGTTATTCGAGTTGTTTAAAAATTTCCCATCCGTAGTTTACATTCAAAAACCCTCTCCTTAGTCGTTAGGAGAGGGTTCAACCTTAATTAGCTACAATATTAACTAGCTTTCCTGGTACTGCAATCACTTTTCGAAGTGTTTTGCCATCAAGTTGACCTTTAATCTTCTCATGCTCTAAAGCAATTTCTTGCATTTCATCACGAGATGCTTCAGTCGGAATAGAAATTTTGGCACGAAGTTTTCCATTGATTTGCACTACAATTTCTACTTCATCTACAGTAAGCTTGCTTTCGTCAAACATTGGCCAGTTTGCATATGCGAGTGTATCCTCATGTCCAAGCGCACTCCACAGCTCTTCAGCAAGGTGCGGTGCGATTGGAGATAGCAACTTCACAAAGCCCTCCATTAATGTAACGGAAACTGACTCTTGCTTATATGCTTCATTCACAAATACCATCATTTGTGAAATAGCTGTATTAAAGCGTAAGCCTTCCATGTCCTCAGTTACTTTTTTAACTGTTTCGTGGTAGACGCGCTCCATGTCTTCTCCTGAATTTTCTTCAGAAATAGAAGACTTCGTTAGATCCCCTTCACCAAATAAACGCCACACACGATCAAGGAAACGGCGCGCGCCATCTAAACCATTGTTAGACCATGCAATAGAACCCTCGAACGGACCCATAAACATTTCATATAGACGAAGCGTGTCAGCACCGTGGCTTTCGACAATTTCATCTGGGTTAACAACATTTCCTTTTGATTTACTCATTTTCTCGTTGTTCTCACCAAGGATCATCCCTTGATTTCGGAGACGTTGGAATGGTTCTTTTGTTGGCACAACACCGATATCATAAAGAACTTTATGCCAGAAACGAGCATATAACAAGTGAAGAACCGCATGTTCCGCACCGCCGATATACATATCAACAGGCAACCACTCATCGAGTTTTTTCGGGTCAGCTAGCATTTCATCGTTATCCGGATCAATGTAGCGAAGGTAATACCAACAGCTTCCAGCCCATTGCGGCATTGTGTTTGTTTCACGTCGGCCCTTCATGCCCGTTTTAGGATCAACTACGTTCAACCAATCCTCAATATTAGCTAAAGGAGATTCGCCAGTTCCTGACGGTTTAATTTCCGTTGTTTCAGGAAGAACGACAGGAAGCTCTTCTTTCGGGACAGCAGACATTGTGCCATCCTCCCAATGGATAATTGGAATTGGCTCGCCCCAATAACGCTGACGACTAAATAACCAGTCGCGAAGACGATACGTCGTTTTTTTCGTTCCCTTTCCTTTTTCCTCTAGCCATTCAATGCTTTTCGTAATTGCTTCTACTTTCTCAAGGTCGTTTAAGAAATCAGAGTTCACATGCTTTCCGTCTTCTGTATAAGCTTCCTTGGATACATCTCCTCCAGCAACGACTTCTTTAATAGGAAGATTAAATGTAGTAGCGAACTCATAATCGCGCTCATCGTGAGCTGGAACTGCCATAATAGCTCCTGTTCCATAGCTCATTAGAACGTAATCTGCTACCCAAATTGGAAGCTTCTCATTATTGATTGGATTAATGGCATACGCGCCAGTAAACTCGCCAGTCTTCTCTTTTGATAACTCTGTACGCTCAAGGTCACTCTTTGTTTGTACTTTTGATCGGTAGCTTTCAACTTTTGAGATTTGTTCACTAGTAGAAATTTTGTCAACGAAAGGATGCTCAGGTGCAAGGACCATATACGTAGCTCCAAAAAGTGTATCAGGACGCGTCGTAAACACATCGATCGATTCATCATGACCGTCAATCGTG
This sequence comes from Anaerobacillus sp. 63XJN7_5_ISO-PGPR-S23-430, assembly GCF_056173695.1. NCBI lineage: Bacteria > Bacillati > Bacillota > Bacilli > Caryophanales > Bacillaceae > Anaerobacillus > Anaerobacillus sp. 63XJN7_5_ISO-PGPR-S23-430. The sequence goes on from NZ_CM149686.1 coordinate 3,122,341, forward strand.
AATGTTACTTCAGCACCCTCAGATTTCCCAATCCAGTTACGCTGCATTTCTTTAATGCTGTCAGACCAGTCAAGCTCTTCAAGGTCTTCAAGTAGACGATCGGCATACTCTGTAATTTTAAGAACCCATTGCTTCATTGGTTTACGAACTACCGGGTGGCCTCCACGTTCACTTTTACCGTCGATCACTTCTTCATTCGCAAGAACCGTTCCAAGTGCTGGACACCAGTTAACAGCCACTTCATCTACGTACGCAAGTCCTTTTTCGTAAAGCTTTGTGAAAATCCACTGTGTCCATTTATAGTATTGTGGATCTGTTGTATTAACTTCTCTATCCCAATCATAAGAAAAACCTAACTCTTTAATTTGACGACGGAATGTGTCAATGTTCTTTTGAGTAAAATCTCGTGGATTATTTCCTGTATCAAGAGCATATTGCTCTGCCGGAAGTCCAAATGCGTCCCATCCGATTGGGTGAAGAACATTATATCCCTGCATTCGCTTCATACGTGAAAGGATATCCGTAGCTGTATATCCTTCAGGGTGCCCAACATGTAGCCCAGCCCCTGAGGGGTATGGGAACATATCAAGAATATAAATTTTTTCACCATTAGCATCGTTTTCTGTCTTAAAAGTCTTGTTTGTTTCCCAGAAGTGTTGCCACTTCTTCTCAATTGTTTTGTGATCAAATGCCATTGTCACTCTCTCCTTCCAGTCCTTGCAAAAAAATAAAAAAACCTCCCGTCCCCGTTGTTCATCAACAGGGACGAGAGGTTGAGAATCTAATATTCACAATCACCCGCGGTACCACCCGGCTTAGTGCTAGAAACAGCACTCACTTAAGGCCTTTAACGCAGGCATACGGGCAACCTTACTCTATTCAGGCTTCCGATTCAAAGGTGAGTTCACAAATCTCCTATGTTAACTTCCACCAGCCGTTAACTCTCTAGTAATAGAATTTTTGTTACTATTCCTTATCATTATCTTTGGTTTCACTAGTTACGTATATAATTTGTATTGTATGAATACTTGTGAGAAATGTCAAGAACATTATCAGAATAGACGTTTTTTTCGTAATCTATACATCCGCTGTCCTTATATTCGATGAATTAGCATGTGTGCCAAAAGAACAATTCCAATTAATACAGTAAGCGGATATCTCAAAAAAAGAAACGCACCCTGATTGGGTACGTTATCCTTTACGATGCTTTTTTTGACTAGCCGAATCATCTTTGGAATGTGGCTTATCTTTTTCTTCTTTTTGTTCTTCTTTTAAATCTTCTAATGGAATCGCATCGACATTCATTTCTGAAGCATCCTCGTCGAGCTGATTTTTTCCTTATCTGGTAATTGCTCGGGATTATTAGTTTCGCCTTGTTTATGTGATTTTTCATGCTCTGCCATATGATCACCTCATTTTTTTGTATAGTACTCTGTACCACGAGCCAGATATTCCCAAACACATAAAGATGTTAGTTGGAGTAAAAGGTCGATCATGGTAAAGTCATACTTAGTTAGAAGCAAACAAGAAGCCACTCTAAACCTCGACGTCCTAATAAATTGATAGGATAAGTTTCAGAAGACTCATTTAAGAAAATTTTAATTGTTAGAAAGGATTACAGATCATGCAACGAATATTACCTTTTACAAGAACGCTACTGAATTCAGTATTAAAAGAAGGAGGCATTGCTATTGATGGCACTTGTGGAAACGGACATGACACTCTCTTCCTAGCTGAATCAGTTGGGAATTCAGGAAAAGTGTATGGCTTTGATATCCAACCTGAGGCGATTGAAGCTACAGAAAAAAGGCTGACAGAAGCTAAGCAATCTGCCCAGGTGGCATTATTCCACGAGAGTCACGCTTCAATCAATAGCAAAATTGAGACGAAAGATGTAGGAAACGTTTCTGCCGCAATCTTTAACCTTGGCTACCTCCCAGGTGGAGATAAAACTATTGTGACGAAACCTGAAGAAACGATCCAAGCAGTAACAGACATCCTACATTTGCTTCGTTCAGAAGGGCTCCTTATTCTAGTCGTCTACCCAGGACATCCAGAAGGTAAAATTGAAAGTGAAAAGGTGTCAGATTTCGCTTCAGATCTCGATCAGTCACAGTATCAAGTTCTAAAATACCAATTTATTAACCAAATCAATGAACCACCCTATATTCTTGCCATCAGCAAAAAATAAGAGGCTGTGCATCTGCACAGCCCCTATTCTCTATAGAATTCCCATCGTTTCGATATGTTCTCTTGTTTTCTTATTCCCTAATTTGTGTAAAAGACCATAGATCTCTTTCATATGATTATCATAATCATCATTGTTCTTATCTTCATGATAACTCATAGCTGGAACATGTGAACGATATAACGATAGGCGACTATCCTTATCTGTCAGATCAAATAGCTCACTGAGCTTGAAGATATCTTCCTCATCCGCATCGATTTCAAAATTATAGCTCGATGCCCCTTGATCTTCGAGTATCTCGCCCGAACTTACAGCCACATAGTAACGCTTTTTCATTTTAAGAGCCCCTTTCAAAATCCTATAGGCTTCTTTTCTCACGAAAGAGCGTTTTTTATACGCTTTTACTGAGACGCTTTGTGAAGTCTTCTATAAACCCAACCATTAAAGTAGAAGAAAAGGCTCGATCTTCCTCCAATTCGAATAATTTTACGAGCAAGAGAGCGCACGTCTTTCTGTTCCATTACTTTACGATCCGCAAGGTAAATACCAAGTAAACCGCGATTAATTAATCGATGAAAGGAAGAATGTGGAAGACTTTCAACGCTTTTATCCGCTTCTTTAATGAAGTGAGCAACACGCTGAGCGAGCTCATCATTGTCTTTATAATAAAAACAAAAATTCAAATCGCCACCTGCTCGATCTTCTTCCTGATCTATAAAGTAATCCAGCATTATGTGAAGACCCTGAACCCAGGGGAAATAACCTTCCTTAATCATAGCTGTACCGCCCTTAGGGATCATGTCTCCTAATGAGTAAGATACAAGACAGAAAATCCCTAAGGTTGATCCAGCACACGCTGAGAATTCATTCCATGTCATTTCTGGAAGCTGTTGCTTATGCTGGTCAAACCAGCTTTTCAACCTTGGAACACGGTCTTCCTCTGTAACATGCTTATGTACCTGGAGATCACAATAGTAATGGCAGAGTTCAAGTAAGGCAGGCTGCACTTCCCTTTGATTCGGCAATTCACGAATGACTTTTTGACACGTTTGAACCAGTTCTAATAGATAGCCTCCATCATCTTTTTCTTCACGATACCGATAATAGTTATTTGAAGCTTCAACTTCAGGGGAAAGAGCCTCCGCCATTGCCTCATGTAATGCACTAAAGTCTTCTGGATCAAGCGAAGTACTTCGATCACACAAGTTATCCAGATAGTCACTTATCGTCTGGTAAGCTGCGATAAATGAAATAGAACGATCAATTTCTTTCCCGGCAAGCAATCCATAAATCCCTCCACCTTCACAGTGAAACGTTTTTGAATCAATGCTATCTAACGCCTGCTTTCTCAATTCAGGATTAGGGATTTCTTCAGCCCGCTTCCTCCAATATTCTAATTCATGATGAACCCTCGGTAAGACGCGTCTATAAATACTATACATTAGCGTCCACGGTTGACTTGGTACTTTCAAGTGATCCCACTCCTGTATTAATTATTTATCTTATTTTCCTTACGCTCTAATAATTCAAGTTTTAACTCAACAAATGATTTTGCCGTTTGAAATACATCTTCACGATCTGGTTCATTAAACACCTCATGATAAAATCCATCCCACTCTTTAAATGCTTTCTCTGTTAATGGAATGCGATTGAACCACGAAATAACAGCATGCTTATCTACAATTCGATCGTCGCCACCCTGTAATACAAGCAATGGTAAATTATGAAATGATCTCGCTCCTTCATTGGCTATTTTCATCGCTTTTAGAAGTTCACGGTACCATCTAACAGATACTTTTTGAACCATTAATGGATCTTCTTGATCTCGTTTGTGGAACTCTGGATTCCTTGTCCCAATGTTCGGTTCTAGCTTTGAATTTAACCTTAGAGAAGGGACAATTGGATTTAGTACTTTTGAGAGCAAGTCTACACCTTTGTTAGGGGGATTAACTAGTCCAATACACGGAGAAGATAAAATGACTCCAGTTAGAGAAGGACGTTTTTCCATAATCGTACGGATGGATGCAAGTCCTCCCATACTATGCCCAAGTAAGAACACAGGTAGCTTATACTCATGAGCTCTCTTGATCCACTTATCAATCGTTTCAATATATTGGTTAAATGAATCAATATGGCCCCGTCTTCTAGTACTTTCACCTTGTCCAGGTAAATCGCCAAGCACTACATGATAGCCTGCTTCAATCCACTTAGAAACGAGCCAATCATACCTTCGATGATGTTCGTTTGCTCCATGAACTAACACAATAACCGCTTTTGGATATTCAGTTTCTTTTATACGCATGGACATTAGCCCCCTTATGTAGGTTCCTTCTTTTTGATACACTACTTTTGGAAAGGATTTCATCTATAATAAATGAAAGTTGGGATTGGAATGCTTTATGCTTATCATGACAAAAAACCAGTGATTCATGAAACGGTCTATATTGCGGATTATACTACCATTACAGGTGATGTGACAATCGGGGAACATAGCAGCGTCTGGTTTAACACGACCATACGTGGAGATGTGGCCCCAACTGAAATTGGAAATAAGGTCAATATTCAAGACAATTGTGTACTTCATCAGAGTCCAAATAAAAAACTCATTCTGGAAGATGGTGTGACGATCGGCCACCAGGTAATCCTTCATAGTAGTATTATTCGCAAAGAGGCACTTATTGGAATGGGTTCCATTATTCTTGATGGAGCTGAGATCGGGGAAGGTTCCTTTATTGGCGCAGGAAGCCTTGTTCCACCAGGTAAGAAAATCCCCCCTCATTCCCTTGCTTTCGGGAGACCTGCAAAGGTTGTTAGAACATTAACAGAGGATGATCGAAAGGATATGAACCGCATTCGAAGAGAATATGTTGAAAAAGCTGCCTATTACAAAGAGCAAAAGCCGCTCTAGAAAGCACGCATATTTATCGCTAGTTTGAGGAAGGTTACCAATACAATCCTAATGGATCGAGGTGGCCTCCGTGTACAAAATGACCATGGTCTTGATCGTGCTCGTCGTCATCACCTTGCTTATAGGGGCATATATGACGTACAGACTCGGACAAAATCAAAAAGGCGAATATGATAATCAAGGGAACGCCAGGGTGAAATCTTCTTTCTTTAGCAATCCGATTTTTCTTGTTTATATCGTCGCAACAGCACTTGCAATCGGTTATGTTATTTACTTCACATTAATTTGAAGAAAAAGATCAGGATGGTATTCCTGGTCTTTTTTCATGGTATTTTGTGTGGTTTTTGAAAACGTTTGGAGCGTTAGAGTGTGGACGATCTTATGTATTTTCTTGAAAGCCATCTATATATTCCAGATCCTGGGTCGCTTCACCTTTCAATTCAAACAAAAGGGGCTTGTTCTAGTTCAAGAGCTCCAATATCTCCGTTTCTAAACGCTCGTCTCCGCTTTTCTTGGCTAGCTGCGACTCGCAGAAACTGCGATATTTCACTCTTTCACCAGAACACAAAGGACGTGTTCTAGTTCAAGAGCTCCAATATCTCCGTTTCTAAACGCTCGTCTCCGCTTTTCATTATACTCTTAACAATTCTTTAAGATTTCTTTAATAGTAGCATTAAATTTCTCGTATAGGATAGAAGTAACACATAGGATGAAGGGGGATTCTTTTTGAGTAAAGTGGTTGGGTGGCTTTATGAGCGTGAGTGTACGATGTTTCGGTTTGTGAATTTAACGTGTCATTCAAGGTATCTTACTTCTATTTTTGGATTTGTTACGCATGCGGGTGGTGCTCGGGCAACGATTTTAAGTACACTTTTGTTGATGTTCCTGTTACCTGCTCCTTTAAAGATATGGGCGTTCCAAGCTGCGCTTGCCCTTGCTGTTAGTCATATACCTGTTCAATTTATAAAAAAGCATTATCCAAGACACAGGCCATATCTCGCTCTACCTGAAACAAAGATACTCGTATACCCTTTAAAAGATCATTCTTTTCCATCAGGACATACAACGGCTATTTTTTCTGTGCTTACACCATTTATCTTTCATATTCCTTCACTAGCTATTCCCTTAATGGCTCTTGGGAGTCTAGTTGCCATATCGCGGATTTACTTAGGTCATCATTATCCTTCTGACGTTCTTGTTGGTTTTATACTTGGTGGCGGATCCGGTATTCTTTCAACTTTCATCCTATGCTGAAAAAGGGAGGGCTATTCATGAAACTTGCACTTTTTACTGACACTTACTATCCACAGGTTAACGGAGTATCTCGCACTCTGGGTAAACTAACCAGGTATATGGACCGTCAGCAGGTTAATTATATGCTTTTTGCTCCTAACTGTCAGAAAGATGATGACCTTTTCTCAAGTAATATTCACCGCTTTACCAGTATGAAGTTTTTCCTTTATCCCGAATGTCGCATTGCCCTTCCTAACGTAAGTCTTATCCGCAACCAACTTAAAGATTTTCAACCAGACCTTCTTCATGTCGCGACACCTTTTAATATCGGCATGTGCGGACTACATTACGGAAAGAAAAATAACATACCTATGGTTGCTTCATACCACACTAATTTTGATGACTATTTAAAGCATTACCACCTTGAATGGTTCTCTCCTTTTATGTGGAAATACTTAACCTGGTTTCATCAACCATTTTCCACTACCTTTATTCCTTCCAATGAAACGCGCTATCGATTAAAAGGAAGAGGTTTTAAGAACCTCAAGCTTTGGAGAAGAGGCGTCGATTGCGAACACTATTCTCCGATTAGAAAAAATCACTCGCTACGTGAACGATATAATATTCAGGAGAAGTATATTCTTTTATTTGTTAGTCGACTCGCTCCAGAAAAAAATCTTGAAACATTACAAAAAATCATGTGGAAGTTACCAGATCAGCTGAAACAACAAACAAGGTGGCTGATTGTTGGTGATGGACCAGCTCTCCCTCATATTCAAGAAAACGTCCCTAACAACGTCACTTTCACCGGTTATAGAGAAGGGAAAGAATTAGCAGAGCTATACGCTACTTCAGATCTTTTCATCTTTCCATCAGCTACTGAAACATTTGGAAATGTCGCATTGGAGTCACTTGCCTCCGGGACCCCTGTTATCGCTGCAAATGCTGGAGGGTTATCCGACGTTGTCACTGGAGAAAGAAACGGTCTTTTCTGCTCTCCGTATAAAGAAGACGAATATATCTACGCTATCAATCGTCTCTTATCAGATGATACCGAACGGAGAATGATGGGTTATGAAGGACGTCGTTATGCACTTACTCAATCATGGGATGCGATCTTCGGACGATTAGTAGAGGATTATGAGAAAACAATTGGAATTAAAAGATTAGCTCGATATGCTTAGAAAGGAGAAAAAAATGATTCTTACTGTATTTGGGATTAACGAAATCGGCTTAACTGCACCTTCTATCTTCGCAACACATGGTCACAACTTGTACGCGCTAGATGAAATGCGAAAAATAGCAAATACGTATGATCTCATTTACTGCTCCATTGTTCAACCAAACATACACAAAGGTTTGGGCTCGATTTCTGTTCAATAAAGACGTTTAGTGTAACTTTCTTTCAACGATTCAATCACTTTTTCTTCGCCTATTTTTGCATGATCAGATAGCATTCTGGCAGCTGGGGCGAGCCCCTCAGTACTCGGCCATCGTTCAGGTTCAAAAAGATATGATCGTTTAAAGGCTTTGGCACAATGAATGTAGCATTCCTTTACTTCTACTCCAATACTTAACAAAGGCGTTTTCCCCTTATATTCACACTGCTCTAGCAGCGTTTTATCTTTTACAATCAAGGCCTTCCCATTAATACGCAACGCTTCTTCTCGGCCGGGAATCATCAGCAGCAAACCGATATTTGGGTTTTCTAATAAATTGATCAATGAGTCCATTCGTTTATTTCCCGGTCTTTCCGGTATCAATAAATGATGATCATCTAGAACCTGAATAAACCCCGGTGCATCGCCTCTTGGCGAAACATCACCACCCGTACTTGATTGGGTGGCAATCGTAATAAATGGTGTACGGCATATGAACTCTTTACAGTGTTTATCAAGAAAAGATATGACTTTGTTTGCAGCCAATTTACTCGGTATTCCTGCCATGTCTTTTAGTTCATTCACATCGGTCACGGTTTCTCCGAATATACTAGTATTCACACATTACACTCCTCCATTTTTTCTTCCATTTTATCACAACACCCATCTATTTTATGATAATTCAATACAATATAACGGATGTCAAAAAGGATGATAGAGCAAAAAAAAGAAGCCAAAATATTTTTGGCTTCTTAGAAATTAATTAAATTCCGGCACCCTGTTTAAGGGATTCTGCACGATCTGTTTGTTCCCATGGAAGGTCAATATCAGTACGTCCAAAATGTCCATACGCAGCTGTTTGCTTATAAATGGGACGTCTAAGATCAAGCATCTTTATAATGCCTGCTGGACGAAGATCGAAGTTCTCTCTTACTAGCTCTACAAGACTTTCCTCAGACACTTTTCCTGTGCCAAATGTATCAATAGCAATTGATACTGGCTGAGCAACCCCAATAGCGTAAGCAAGTTGAACTTCACAACGATCTGTTAGACCCGCTGCCACAAGGTTCTTAGCAACATAACGAGCAGCATATGCCGCAGAACGGTCTACTTTCGTAGCATCCTTACCTGAGAAAGCACCGCCACCGTGACGCGCATAACCGCCGTAAGTATCAACAATGATTTTTCTTCCTGTTAAACCTGCGTCACCCTGCGGTCCACCGATAACAAAGCGTCCTGTTGGGTTGATGAAGTATTTTGTTTCTTCATCAATTAATTCAGCAGGAACAACCGGCTTCACAACGTGTTCTTTGATGTTACGTTGAATTTGTTCAAGTGAAATTTCAGGATGATGCTGTGTAGAAACAACAATGGTATCAACGCGAACCGGCTTACCAGCTTCATCGTATTCCACTGTTACTTGTGTTTTACCATCAGGACGAAGATAAGGAAGAATTTCTTCTTTTCTTACTTCACTCAAACGACGCGCTAGTTTATGCGCAAGAGAAATCGGAAGCGGCATTAATTCCGCTGTTTCATTACAAGCGTAACCAAACATAAGCCCCTGGTCACCTGCACCAATTGCATCGATTTCATCATCTGACATCGTACCTTCACGTGCTTCAAGAGCAACGTTTACACCTGCAGCGATGTCTGCAGACTGTTCATCAATAGATGAAAGAACAGCACATGTTTCAGCATCAAATCCGTATTTCGCACGTGTATAGCCGATCGTTTGAATCGTCTCACGAACCACTTTCGGAATATCAACATAGTGTGATGTTGTAATTTCACCGGAAACTAGAACAAGACCAGTTGTTACTGTAGTTTCACAGGCAACGCGCGCATTTGGATCATGCGCAAGAATATCATCCAGAATGGCATCGGAAATCTGATCTGAAATTTTATCAGGATGCCCCTCTGTTACTGACTCAGAAGTAAACAAACGACGATTACTCACTCAAGTACCTCCTTAAGGATTGGATCCTATCTAATTATGTTGTAATGGATACGGTACTCATTTCCCTATTACCCTGTGCCGAAACGAGAGAACGAATTCAATTTCTTATCGTCTTACCTTTTTTTATAGCGTCATCAATCTCAACGACATTAAAAAAGCCCTTCCCTACAATCAGAGGGAAAAGGAGCTGATATCTCATGCCTTTCGCCTCTTATCTTCCAAGACTATCGTCTTGCAGGTTAGCACCTTAATCCTGTTGTATAGGAGTTGGTTGCTGAGCTTCATCGGGCCTGTCCCTCCGCCTGCTCGGGATAAGAGTATCCATTCTCGACATATAATAACGCACATGAAAGGATGTGTCAATGAAGAAAAGCGGAAGCGCCCGTTTAGCTTCGACAAGCGCTGGAGCCCTCCGAAAAGAACACGGGCTTTGTGTTCGAATTCAAGGGCGAAGCGACCGAACCACTACCCTAATCCTTTAGCCATAAAATAATCACTTCCTATATAATGGCGACAGGATTTCAACCTAAAGAAATAGTCATTCACCCATTTTTCACTTTTTATGCAAAAAATACATAGATTAGTATAGAATAATTGAATGAATGTGTTATACTATTTTTGAGTTAAACAAGTCAATCAACGAAATCTTTAAAAAAGGATGGGTTTAACGTATGAAAACAGCTTCCTTCTCCTCACCGTTATTGGATGCGATATTAAATAAGAATAATCCACATGTGAATTTATCAGTGTCTGAACTGGTTGAACATTCACTATTTAAAAACGAAGGGCAACTATCAGCTACAGGAGCTCTTCGCGTAGAAACCGGAAAATATACAGGACGTTCTCCTGGGGACAAGTTCATTGTAAAGGAAGATTCCGTAAAGAACAAAGTGAACTGGGAAACAAACCAACCTATTTCCGAAAAAAGTTTTGAAAACCTTTACACAAAGGTGTTGAACTATCTCGGTGAGAAAAAGGGACTTTATGTGTTTAAAGGATTTGCTGGTGCTGACCAGTCATCAAGACTACCCATTCAGGTTATTAATGAATATGCCTGGCATAACCTTTTCGCCCACCAGCTGTTCATCCGTCCGAATGAATCAGAGTTAAAAGAACATGACGCTGAATTCACTGTCATTTCTGCACCTGGTTTTCAAGCTGATCCAGAAGTGGATGGCACAAATTCAGAAACATTTATTATTATCTCCTTTGAGAAACGAACCGTCTTAATTGGTGGAACAGAATATGCTGGAGAAATTAAAAAGTCTATTTTCACCGTTATGAACTACTTATTACCAGAGCGAAATATTCTTTCAATGCACTGCTCTGCTAACGTAGGTAAAGAGGGGGATGTTGCTCTATTTTTCGGTTTATCTGGAACTGGAAAGACAACGCTCTCAGCAGATGCTCATCGATCTCTTATCGGTGATGATGAACACGGATGGTCTATGAATGGTGTCTTTAATATTGAAGGTGGATGCTACGCTAAGTGCATCAACTTATCAAAAGAAAAAGAACCTGAAATCTGGGATGCAATTCGCTTTGGAACGGTTCTTGAGAACGTTATGATGGATAACGGCTCGCGTGAACCTGACTACGATAACACTAGTCTAACTGAAAATACTCGCGCTGCCTATCCGATTGACGCCATACCTAATATTGCAATTCCTAGCGTTGCCGGACATCCCAACACGATTATTTTCTTAACGGCAGATGCATTTGGCGTCCTTCCTCCAATTAGCAAACTGACCAAGGAACAAGCCATGTTTCATTTCCTATCAGGTTACACGAGCAAGTTAGCCGGAACAGAAAGAGGCGTCACTTCACCAGAAGCCACTTTCTCTACATGCTTTGGTGCACCGTTCTTGCCATTACCTGCCCATCGCTATGCAGAAATGCTCGGCGAGAAAATTATGGAGCATGATGTTCAAGTCTTCCTCGTAAATACCGGATGGTCTGGGGGCGGTTATGGTGTCGGAGAGCGCATGAAGCTTTCATATACTAGAGCGATGATCCAGGCGGCTTTAAATGGAGAACTTGATCGTATCGAAACAGTAACAGACCCTATTTTCGGATTGCATATTCCTTCTCATTGTCCAGGTGTTCCAGCAGAAGTATTGCAGCCAAAACAAACATGGGAAGATCAAGAGAAATATGATGAGAAAGCAAAAGATCTCGCTACTAAGTTTGTGAAGAACTTCGACAAATTCTCAAATGTAGCTGACGAAATCAAACAAGCAGGCCCAAATGTTTAGTCTCATTGAAAAAAGCACCTTAACGGGTGCTTTTTTTATTTGAAGACTCATTCACCTTCACTTCGCGCATCCTCCTCTTTCTATCTACCTCCATTAATTTACCTATTCAAAACACCAATTGTTTTAAAATACATAGGCTATAGTATCTAAAACATGAGCCTACCTCATGTGACAAATGTGGAGGATAGATAATGAAAAGAAGCTGGTTTATAACGTTTTGTATATACACAAGTGTATTTCTTCTTATTCTTTCGGCGTGTGGTACAAATAGTGGAAACGATCAGGTAAGAGTAGCTGAGGTTACACGCTCGATTTTCTATGCACCACAATACGTGGCACTCTCAGAGGGTATTTTTGAGAAGCATGGCATTGATGTCGAATTAACGACTACTTGGGGCGGAGATAAAACAATGACCACTCTACTATCTAACGGAGCTGATGTCGCCCTTGTAGGATCAGAGACGTCCATTTATGTCTATGCACAAGGCACTGATGACCCTGTCATAAACTTTGCTCAACTTACACAAACAGACGGTACGTTCCTTGTATCAAGAGAAAAAGTCGATCATTTTGAATGGGAAGATTTGAAGGGAAGTACATTCCTTGGCCAACGTAAAGGTGGTATGCCACAAATGGCTGGTGAATACGTGCTGAAACAGAAAGGAATTGATCCACAAAACGATTTGGACCTTATTCAAAATATTGATTTCGCAAACATTTCAAGCGCATTCGCTTCTGGAACTGGCGATTACGTTCAGTTATTCGAGCCAACAGCAAGTGTCTTTGAAGAACAAGGGGTTGGACACATTGTAGCTTCATTTGGAAAAGAATCAGGGAAAATTCCATATACAGGATTTATGGCAAAAGAAAGTTATTTGAGTAAAAATGCTGATGTAGCAGAGCGTTTTACAAAAGCACTTTATGAGGCTCAACTGTGGGTAGATACTCATTCTTCTGCAGAAATTGCAAAGTCAATTGAACCCTTCTTTCAGGATACCGATCTTGAACTCATTACAACTGTAGTAGATCGTTACAAAAGCCAGCATTCATTCGCTACAAACCCATCACTGGATCAAGAAGAATGGGATAACTTACAAAATATTATGGATGAAGCAGGAGAACTCCCAAAACGCGTTGATCATAGCAAATTAGTAGATAATAGCTATGCCGAAAAAGCGCAAAAATAGGAGGGAAAATAATGTCTTTCCTTCAACTCAACGCTATTTCACATGTGTATTTAACGAAAAACGCTGCCAAAGAAGCGATTTCCAACCTCTCTTTCGCTATTGAAGAAGGAGAATTCGTTTCCCTCCTTGGGCCTAGTGGATGCGGGAAATCTACTCTGTTGTCGATCATTTCAGGATTAGTAAAACCTACTGAAGGGAGCGTTTCTCTACAAAATAAAATTATAAAATCTCCCGGCGAACGAATGGGCTATATGCTTCAACAGGATTACTTGTTTCCTTGGAAAACAATTGAAGAAAATTGTTTTATAGGATTAAAGCTTCTAAACAAGTTGACAGCGGATAAAAAAGAACAAACATTGGAATTATTGGATAGCATGGGGTTAAGCGATGTCCGCTCGGCCTATCCTGATCAGCTTTCAGGTGGAATGCGTCAACGCGTAGCTCTCGTTCGCACACTTGCAACAGATCCTGATCTACTGTTATTAGATGAGCCTTTCTCTGCACTTGATTATCAAACAAAATTAAAACTCGAAGACCTCGTGTTTAAAACATTAAAGAAGCATCGAAAAACCGCCTTGCTGGTGACTCATGATATTGGAGAAGCGATTGCGATGTCAGACCGCATCATCCTCTTATCGCCTCGTCCCGGGAAAATCGCGAGAACTTTTCAAGTCCCAGCTTCCCTTAAAGAATTACTTCCTTTTGAAGCTAGGAATGATTCTGCTTTCCCTGAGAATTTCCAGCTGATATGGAAGGAGCTTGATTCTCTTGAACCATCTCCAACTTAAACAAAAGCATCAACATTATCTAAGAGAATTGAAAAGGGAAAGAAATGAAATATTGGGTTTTCAAGTGTGTATTCTCTTTGCATTTCTTACTTTATGGGAAATAGCAGGAAGGTTCACATGGATCGATCCATTATTATTTAGCTACCCCTCTAAAATTGCTTCTCTCTTTATAACTAAAGTAACAGATGGGTCATTACTGTTACACACTGGTGTAACGTTGCTTGAAACAATTGCAGGATTTCTTCTTGGAACAGTACTTGGGACCGTGTTCGCGGCAATTCTATGGTGGTCACGCAAGGCTTCTAGAATCTCAGATCCGTATCTTGTTGTATTGAATTCCATGCCTAAAGTAGCTCTTGGCCCGATCATCATAGTTGCGCTTGGTCCAGGTTATATCTCCATTATTACGATGGGTGCTTCTATTTCCGTTATTATTACTACTCTTGTGATCTACCACGCATTTCATACTGTTGAACCAAACTTCATCAAAGTTATTCGCTCATTTGGTGGTAATAAGCGCCAGATCTTCTTTGAAGTAATCCTGCCATCTTCCTTTCCAGCGATTATCTCTACCTTGAAAGTAAATGTGGGTTTATCGTGGGTCGGCGTTATTGTTGGGGAATTTCTCGTTTCAAAGCAAGGTCTTGGTTATATGATTATTTATGGCTTCCAAGTATTTAATTTCACATTGGTTTTACTGAGCTTATTTATGATTGCGATTCTCTCATCAATCATGTATTTAGGAGTCGAATGGTTAGAACCGAAATTAATTAAACACTAGCTCCTCATAAGAGGGGCTTATTTTGTTGTGATTGGGCAAACTAGTTAGCCACCACTCACAAATATGATGGGTTCCTACACGTCTTACCACTTGCAAAATGATTGCTATAGACCCAACCAAATACCATCTGCTAGCATATAGAAGAACATATTCTTATATAAGACAGGTGAAAACAATGAGCGCACTAAGAGGTGTATGGCTTAGCATAACAGCTTACTTACTACTTTCAATGATCAAATTAGCCGCAGGGTATCTCTTTGGTTCAGAAGCCCTCTTAGCAGACGGATGGAATAACGCATCAGATATCGTGGCATCCATTGCTGTTTTAATTGGCATGAAAATCTCTCTTAAGCCACCAGACTTGAACCATCCATATGGCCATTCTCGAGCAGAAACCGTTTCTTCTCTATTCGCCTCATTTGTTATGTTTGCGATTGGAATACAAGTCCTCTTCCATACAGCTACTGTCTTACTCAGTGGTAAAGTCTCCTCTCCTCCACTTAGCTCTGCCTGGGTTGCCTTTTTTGGAATGATCGTTATGGGAGGCGTTTATCTTTTTAACTACCGCCTCGCTAAAAAAACGAATAGCCTCGGACTAATGGCTGCAGCTAAAGACAATTTATCAGATGCTCTCGTTAGTCTAGGTGCTTTTATTGGAATTATTGGTGCTCACTTTAACATGCATTGGCTAGATCCTCTTACAGGCTTTATTGTAGGTCTTATCATATGCAAAACGGCTTATGATATCTTTAAAGATTCATCACTCATGTTAACGGATGGATTTGATAAAGAGAAATTGAATGATATAGAGGCGACGATCCAAAACATTGAAGGGGTAGAAACATTAGTGGATATTAAAGCACGGATGGCCGGAAATGATATTATTGTCGATGCCGTTGTAGAGGTAGCACCTCATTTAAATATTAAAGAAGGGCATACGATTACGGACAAAATAGAAGCCCAGTTAGAGAAGGATCATGACGTTCGAAATGCCACCATTCATGTTGAACCTGGCAGGGAAATTACTGAAAGAGGCTCTGCCAATGAATAGTGCATTCTCCATCTGTTATTTGTTTGAAGAAAGTGACTTATTGGATTTTGTATAATTACGAGCAAAAAAGTCCAGTACAATGAACTGGACTTTTTTCTCATTACAAATAATTAAGATGTTTTAGACTATAAGTAAGTACTTGATCCTTCATCATAAAGCTATAACGCTCATTTAAGTGAATATCTTTCGGAAGTGTTGTTAGCTTCACCGGTCCCTTTGTTTCCATATAATCTTCTTTGTCTACGAGACGATCAATATCAGCATAATAGACATTCTTAATAATTGTCCCGCCTTTTCCTTCAACACGATACTGACCTACATATTGAAGATGCTTAACAACTCCACCTGTTTCTTCATATACCTCACGCACCGCGGCTTCTTCGGCATTCTCTCCTACTTCCACTTTCCCACCTGGAAATTCAATGCCTCTTCGAGAGTGCTCGGTTAACAGCCACTGTTTTTCGAGGCGACAAATAACCCAAACATGTTTTGGTGCGGGAGAGTAAGGATGATCCTCGAAAGAAAATGTTACCTGATTATGATAGTAATCTGTAAACATAAATTCGCTCATTTGATAACCTCGTCCTTTAGTTTCTTACTTTATTGTAAAAGAGTAGCCTGTGCTTGTCCAATCTACCTGTACAAAAAATAAAACGCACGGACCAAAAGTTCCGTGCGTTTGAATTATTTAATCTCAAAATCATTAATGATCCAATGGTTGTTTTCATAAAGAAAATGGATGTTTATTGTGTAAGAGCCATAAAGGTCAGACTCATTCGATTGTGTCAGTTCATATTCATATTCATTAAGTTTCTCCAGTTCATATGACTCATCAGTATTCACCCACGGGAATAGCTCTGTTGGTACTAAGTAAAGATCACCTTCACGCTCTGCAAAATAAACATCCGCAATTTCAGAAGCGAGTTCTTTTGAGGTTATCTTTTGTAAGTCCTGCTCAACCTCTGCTATTGTTTGAAACTGTTTAACTTTACCCTCTTCATCTGTATCCTGAATAATATGATTGATAAGTTCGTTAGATAAATTCTCAACTTCTGGTTTTTCAACTGAATCCGTCTTTGCTTCTGCTTTATTCTCAAGAGTAGAAACCACGATTTCTGAATGATCAGCAGCAACTTTTGATAATTCTCCGCCACAACCCGAAGTGAAAGTTAGTGCACCTACAAACATTAATAAACCTATGTATTTTTTCATGTCACTCATCCTTTAAGTATAGTAGAATTTCTTTATATTGATTTCATACCTCATCCTATTAGGTGTCAAACAAACTAGAGATATATTAAGTCTTTTTTACCATAGCAATGAAAGGATTTTTGCTATTTTCTTTCGGATACACTACTTATACGAAAAGACATAGCAGAATGTTTCGATTTTTCTTAATTTATTTCGGGAGAGGGGTGATTTATTGGGAGAATTATGGAAGATTCGATTTAATAATTATCTGCGGCATCGACTTAAGTATTTGTCTTACATCATGCAAGGCGGATTTTTGATCGCTTTATTGCTAAGCGGAGCAATAGGAATTGTTTATTATCAACGTTTAATCGATGTTATACCTGAGCCATTTCCACTCCTATTTGCGATCGCCCTCATCATGAGCGTAGTACTAAGTATTCTTGAAGGAAAGTTCTTTCTCTTTCAAGCGGATCGCGTCTTTTTAATCGCATGTGAAGATCGTATGAGGCAATACATTAAATATACTTTCTTCTATTCTTTGATTCGTTCACTGCCGATAATTTTAATCGTTAGTTTAGTAAGTGCTCCTGCCCTCATTCATTTAGAAATTCCTTTGGAATTACTAACATGGATTTATGTCATGATACTCTTGCTCTTTATATTGTCTTTTTTTACGATCATACGATCTTACTTCACGAAGAAAAAATGGCTGCGTCTTTACCTTTTCATTAGCAATTTCACTATTCTTTCCTTCACCATGAAAGGATATGTTTTTATTGGTGCCTTATTCCTTATGTTTCCCATTACATACCTTTACTTACTATTTCGTCAAAACTCGATGCTTCAGTGGGAAAGATTGATTGAACTTGAATCATCACAAACTGCTCGGTTTGAGCAATTCGCAAACCAATTCGTCGATGTGCCTTCTTTACAGAATAAAGTGAAGGCAAGAAAGTATTTGAACTGGATTATTCAATTGATACCAGTGTCTAACGCACAGACCTTTCTATTGATTAGGATTTTCTTTCGTAAAGGAAACTACACATGGGTGTATATCAGATTAATTGGACTCGGAGCATTGATTCTCTATTATCTAAGAGGAGAGTACACATCGTACATAATGGTCCCAATCCTTTTATGGGTCACTCAAAACCAGCTTTTAGCAATCAAAAAAGAACAAATGAGAGACTCGTTTCTTGTTATTCTCCGTAACGATTATCCACTGAGAAACATGATTTTATCGTTATTAGTTATACAATCCATTTTATTTAGTATTGTTCAGCTTCCTTCTTTACAGCATAGTTTTTGTGTTTTAATAGAAGGACTTTTGATTTCATTTTTTTTTAGAACATAAAAAACAGAGAAATACATAAAGAAAAGCCGGCTAATATTAGCCGGCTTCTCTTTATGATTTAGCAACAATAAGGATTGTAGTTTGCTCCGCCTACATAACCTGGTCCAGGACCACAACCGCCGCCCATTGCGCCAGCTCCAACAATAATTAGTAAAATAAACAGAACAACAATTAACGCAAAACCTTTACCATATCCTCCGCTCATCTTTATCCCCCTCGTTAAAATTCATTCACTACACTATTACTTTATGTAGTTGATTCCATTTAGGAAGGGCATGAGCGGAGTTCATGGAGAAAAACTAGTTGTTCATCCTCAATTTCTTGTATTGTGGTTTAGAGCTGATAATACGCCCATTTGATCAATTTGTTGCTTTGTATGAGGTGTGCCTAGTCGATGGATCATCTTATATAATTCATAAATTGCTTCATCCGTCCAATCTCGATGACGGTCTACTTCACTTTCATCATAATGATTCAGTGAAAAGAAATCATTTTGTTGCACATATTTCTGAGAGCGCAACTTCTCAATTACACGTTCCATTTCCATTTTCTCTTCTTGACTTGCTCTAATTTCAAAGGCATTCATTTGAGTGCCAACATTTGTCTCATGAAGCTCACCTTTAGGTGTTACAAAATACGTCTCACGTACCATTGCTTCTCACCTCCATGAAAATTTAAACAGGACTTTCTTCTAAATGACGATACCCTTTGTATTCATGTTGAGCAGCATCAATGGTTTTCTCAACAGTATCAAGCCTAGAGCGAAATGATCCAACGTCACGTCCCTGTTTCTTTGCTTCTTCAACTCGCGCATCATAGTTGGTTGCTTCGGTCGCTTCTGACTCCACATGAAATTGTTTTTTATCATGATCCACTACAACTTGAATAAATTTTTCCATTGATTTTTCCTCCTCTTTATCCTATCCTGCTTGTCACTTTACCCTTTTCGGATAAATATTAATCTTTTCCTTAAAAACGAAAACACCTAAATTTATGTTAAAATGAAGGGATGAATCCATAAGAATAGTTCAGGTGATGATCATGAATTTTACTACAACACCGCATCAAGCAGTGACTGAATTGGACCTATCTGCTCCTTTAACACCCCACTCGTCTCTCAGACCATTGGAAGATAAAGCAGAGCAGGCTTTTTTTCATGCTTTAGAGGAAAAAGGTATACGTCTGAATGAACCTCAAACAAAAGCAGTAAAGCATACTGAAGGCCCTCTTTTGACAATTGCCGGAGCCGGAAGTGGAAAAACATCTGTTTTAACAGCACGAACAGCTTTTCTAATGACAGTAAAGGAAAAAGATCCTTCTAGTATTCTACTCATTACTTTCACTCGAAAGGCATCTGAAGAAATGCGACAGCGTATCAGTCACTTACCAGGTGTCTCTTCTCAAGACTCCGGAAGATTAACAGCAGGAACATTTCATTCTATCTTCTTGAAATTATTAAGGAGTCTCGGTTATAACCAAAAAATATTGAATAGTGATCGTCACAAACAAATTATAATGAAGAATATTCTAAAAAAAATGAAGAGTCCTGAAGCATCTTTACCAGAGATTATGCTTTCATCAATATCTGCCTGCAAAGTTAAAATGATGGAGCCTGCAGATATCCCTGACAGTAAAGAAACAGAAGAATTAAAGAAAGCCTACTCTGAATATGAAGAGTGGAAAACGGCTAATGGCTATATTGACTTTGATGACATTCTTGTCTATATGTATCGAGAATTCAATCAAAATCTCGCTCTACTTCAAAAAATGCAAAATCGATTTCAATATATTTTAGTAGATGAATTCCAGGATACGAATCCAATTCAATATGAATTAATTAAACAAATTGCAGCTCCTCAAAACAACTTATTTGTAGTGGGTGACGATGATCAAGTTATCTATTCTTTTAATGGTGCAAATAGCTCAATTATTTTAGAGTTCGATCGTGCTTATCCCGAGGCATCCGTCGTAACGCTGGATACAAACTATAGATCAGCTCCACCCATTGTTGGACTCGGAAACCATGTAATTAAGCACAATACGTATCGAAGAACGAAAACGATGAACGCTACAGACAAAGACGGAAAGCAACCATACTATCTTCGCCCTGCTACAACAGAAGACGAAGCAGGTTATGTCCTCCGTCATATTCGAGAAAAGAAGCGAGAGTGGAAAGACATTGCCATTCTTACAAGAACTTATACGAATGCTAGAGCCATTTTCGAGCAGTTGATTGAACAGGACATCCCTTTCAACGCACAGGGAATGAAACAGGTCTTTTACGAGCAATCAATTATTAAAGGAATGATGGAGCACCTTCGCCTCGCATACGAGCACCAAAATCTTGATGCGACAGCCGCCATACTCCCATCCCTTTTTATTAATCAAGAATCAGGTATGCGCCACATTGAGATGGAAAATTTTGTTGATCCAGTTGAATTTCCTTTGTTACATTTAAAATCATGGAAAACACTACGTGATTTTCAAAAAAAATCGATAGATCGACGTGTCCGCCTTGTTCAAGAAGCTAAACGTCATCGACCCCAGAAAGCCATTCAATTGTTACGAGATGACTATATGAAACATCTGGACAGCGCAAATGACGAAGCATTAACTGTGCATAAGACTACTCTTAAAGAAATGATGGACGAGCTTGAGTTCTCGAGCTCACGATTTGAAACCATCCCAGAGTTCCTTGCCTACGTCGATCGAATCATACAACGATTCAATGAGCATAAACAAAAAGCTAGCGCCTCTAACGCGCTTTCACTACTATCCATTCACCAGGCTAAAGGGCTTGAATTCCCTGTGGTTTACGTCATTGGTGCTTCAGAAACGATTCTACCGCACGTTTCTGCGCTCAATACGATGAAAGACAAAGAAGCCTCTCATAAGCAGCTCTATATGAAAAATCCGACTGCTGACCTTGAGGAAGAACGTCGCCTTTGTTACGTTGCCATTACACGTGCAAAGGAAGAGCTCTATATTTGCTCCCCTGAGAAACACCTTGGTAAACAAACACCCGTCTCTCGTTTCTTAACGGATGCCTTCAAGAAGAAAATTCAACAAGAAGGTAAAACGGTGAAAGCATGGGTTTGCAGTAGTGAATTTTGCAAAGGATGGATGAAAATAGAGGATAAGAAACAACCTGATCAAAAGCAATGCCCCTTATGTGATAAGCCAATGATCATTTCGCAAAAGCCTGTTCAAAAAGACTGAACTATGTCACTGTGTTAAGCTTTGTTGCGCTTTGATTACAAATTATTTAAGAGAAGTTTAACTTCAATAATTCGCTCTCCAAACGTGCTATAGTAGAAAAAAACGCGCAACAGGAGGGCTCCGATGAGCAGCATTCGTTACGAAACCATCTTTCAGAAGCAGCTTGGAAACGGTACGATTATCGGTATTATGGATTACCTTGAAGGCAAGCTGATCAGACTGAACTTAAATGATGAGGAGCCGGACTTACTTAACCCGGAGCTAAAAGAATTTTTCCAGCAAGAGCGGATGAAGGTACATCCTAAACAATAGTTACCCACTCAGAAACAAATGTTTAAATAAACGAAGAAGCCTCCAAATAAAGGAAGGCTTCTTTTTATTTTTCAAGCATAAAAACCCAGATAACTGGAACGCTATTCATAAATCGCTTTGTAACTTGAAGTATTTTCTTCTGAAAGTAGTCATTTATAACTATTTATTTCAAAAAAAGGTTTGATATAAAAAATGAATAGGGTATATCAATAGTAGCAAAGGACATTGCTATATTAGAGGAGGAAGTCATTATGTTAAAACAAGTTCTCGTTATTATCGGTATTGTTGTTGTAGTAGCATTTGTTGTCAGCGCATTATTCTAGAAGGCAGCAAAAATATAGTTATATATGAACTAAATTGACTTTATCAAGGAGGAATAGCAATGGTACGTACAATCCTTATGATCATTGGCGCGGTTGCTGTGATTGCAGCTATCATTTCATTTATTTAATATTGTAAAATTGAGCAATTGAAATTTATTAATTCATCATAAATAAAACAGTCGAGCCATTACGGTTCGACTGTTTTTTATCGTCTATTAATCATTCTTCTTCATGTTTTTTTTGGCTTCATCAACTTTGGACTTTGGAATGTATATAAAGATTGCCTTTTTGTTATTATTCATACAAATCTCCTTCAGAGTTGATTTATTGTTACCCTCATTCATTCTACTCGATAAAGGCACGTATAAGCAATCATCACTTACAAAACATTTGAAAACAATGCCTTAGTACTAAATTTTCTGTGAATAAAAAATTGATTAGGAGTATTTGCATTCAAACTGTCAAGAAATCGATAAAACTTCAACTTCTATTGTAGGACTAGTATTGATATACTATTTGTAAACTGCCTGTAACTGTTTATGTGAAGCAGATCACATCAGCTAATGATGAAGGAGTGAAATACATTGTTGAAACAACCATTGAAACTATTCCGAGGCGTCGGCTACGCAGAAGGAATATCATTTTTATTATTATTAGGAATCGCGATGCCCCTTAAATATATGATGGATATCCCTATGGCCGTAACGATTGTTGGAGCGTTACATGGCGGACTGTTTGTTCTCTATCTTGCCGTAATTCTATATGTCACAATCGTTAAGCGCTGGTCTTTTATTAAAGCGGCGCTCGCAGTTGTCTCCTCCGTTATCCCATTCGGACCGTTTATATTCGATGCGCGAATCGCAAAAAATTCTGAAGTATAAAGACAAGGCAGGACCTTTAGAAGGTTCTGCCTTTTGTTATCTTTTCCCTAGCTATGTTAATAAACTTCTTTAGAAACCGTCACTCTCTCAAGTTCTTTCCAGTTTATTTCGTATCCGATCCCATTCTCTTTAGAAACAGTAATCAAACCGTTCTCCACTTCCACTTCAGGTTCAATAATATCTTTTTCCCAGTACCGTGCTGATGCAGAGACATCTCCTGGTATTGTGAAATTAGCCAAACTAGAAAGCGCGATATTATGCGCCCTTCCTATTCCGGACTCTAACATGCCACCACACCAAACAGGTATCCCCCTTTCACTACATAAATCATGGATCCTCTTACTAACGGATAACCCTCCAACACGTCCGGGTTTAATATTAATAATCTTACAGCTATTTAAATCGAGTGCTCGACGGGCATCATCATAAGAATGTATACTTTCATCCAAACAGACCGGTGTTTCAATCTCTTTTTGTAAAATCGCATGATCTACGATATCGTCAGCTGCTAGAGGTTGTTCAATCATCAGCAAATGAAATGGATCAAGTGCTTTTAAACGATCGATGTCTTGCAGAGAATAAGCTGAGTTCGCATCTGCCATTAACGATAAGTTTGGATAAGAATGACGTATTGCTTCTAGAATCGAAATATCCTGCGAAGGTTTGATCTTCACTTTAATTCGTTCATATCCCTCATCAACTCTTCTATGGATTTCTTCTAGCATAACTGAAGGATCCGAAGCGCCTACGGCAACTCCTGCCTTAATCTTCTGTGAAGAACCACCTAATGCTCTTGAGAGGCTAATTCCTTCTCTTTTAGCATATAAGTCCCAGATCGCACCCTCAATCGCAGATTTAGCCATTGGATTTCTTCGAATGCCCGCTAGTATTCCTTCCACATCGGACGGATGAGCAATCAGTTGGTTTTTGAGTTTAGGAATGATGAAGTCTCTTAGCATATGCCAGGAAGTTTGAAGCGTCTCTTCTGTATACCAGGGCGACGTAAAGGCAACTCCTTCTCCAAAACCTACTTCCCCTTCAGAATCTCTTACTTCGACGATAATTAAATCTCGAGCAGTGACTGTTTCCAAACTGTTACTAAAAGGGGATTTTAGGTTCATTCGAATATGACGTAGAGTAACACTCTCTAGTTGCATCATTTCGTATCACTCATATCTACTAATAAATTTCGCTGTAGCTTATTTGCCCCATTCCTAGGAAGGCTATCCACATAAGTAATCGTTCTAGGTAGCTTGTAACGCGCAAGACGTTCTGAAAGATAATCGAGCAGCTGCTGTTCCGTCAAAGAGCGATTCTTACTAACAACAAATGCTGCAGGTACTTCTCCCCATTGCTCATCTTTAACCCCAGTTACTCCTGCATCCTCCACATCTACATGCTCAAGGATCGCCGCTTCAATTTCTGCGGGATACACATTTTCACCACCAGATATAATAAGGTCTTTCCTTCGATCCAATACAAAGAGAAAGCCATCTTCATCCAGATAACCAATATCGCCTGTATGAAGCCACCCGTCTTCAAATGCAGCTCTTGTTGCATCATCCCTTCGCCAATACCCCTTTGTAATCGTAGGTCCTTTCACGAGAATCTCTCCATGCTCTAAAGCAGAAAGGGATTTATGATCAAGACTAATCATAATCTCTGATGGGAAAAGCGCCTTTCCAGCTGACCCCTGTTTATCTAGCATATATTCAGGTGAAAGCGTCACAATTTGAGAGGCAGTTTCCGTCATACCAAATGTCTGGAAGACAGGAATATGCTTCTCCTCGCAAGTAGAAAGAAGCGGGTATGGAGCTGGACCACCTCCAAGAAGCATGCAGCGAAATGTTTCGGGGTAATGATCGGTTCCAAGGTCATCGAGCATTTTTTTCAGCATAGCGCTTACTACCGATACAATTGTAATCCGTTCTTTTTGAATCGATTGATTAACGACACGCGGTTCAAACCGTTGTTGAATAACCATTGTGATTCCGTAAATAACACTTCGCAATAGAATAGAAAGTCCACTCATATGGAACATTGGAACCGCACACAGCCAGCGATCATTCATATCTAAACCAAGATTAAGACTGGAACCGATCGCACTCCACCAATGGTTACCATATGAAAGCATAACACCCTTAGGTTTTCCAGTTGTGCCAGAAGTGTACATAATCGTATGAAGCTGATGTAACTCAATAGTTGTTTGTAACTCTTCTAACTGATAAGCACCTGGGTGAACATCTTCCCAGATGATTATATTTACCGGACTTTGTATTGCATCACTAGCTTTCTTCTCAAGTGAATTGTCAGTGATCACATAGGAAATCTCAGCATCGTTCATTTGGAAAGATAGCTCTGGTCCTGTTAATCGATGATTCAATGGAACAATGACAGCCCCAATGTACATCAGAGTATGTAAACAAACGGCAGCGTCTAATCCATTCTCCATATAAAAACCAACATGCTTTCCTTTTTCGATCCCTTTTGCTTTTAGAGCATTTGCCATCTTAACTGCCTTTTCTTGTAACTGTTTATAAGTTAACTGTTTGCCATTATCGATAAGCGCCACTCGCTCAGGCGTCATAGAAGCACGTTTATGTAGCCAATTTGGCATCGTATCCATCTTTAACATCCTTTCTTTCATTACCATAGACTATTTGAAAAAAACAGCTTGATGGGAATCCATCAAGCTGTTTCAAGCAATCGATTTAAGGAAAACGTGGGAACTGTTTAAAGTCCGGTTTGCGTTTTTCTTTAAATGAATCGCGTCCTTCTTTTGCTTCGTCAGTTGTGTAATAAAGAAGCGTTGCGTCTCCACCCATTTGCTGTAGTCCTGCAAGACCGTCTGTATCGGCGTTAAGAGAAGCTTTAAGGAAGCGTAGGGCTGTTGGTGACTTATCAAGCATTTCCTGTGCCCACTGTACTGTTTCAGCTTCAAGCTGATCAAGTGGAACAACCGTATTAACAAGTCCCATATCAAGTGCTTCTTGTGCATTGTATTGACGACATAGGTACCAGATTTCACGAGCTTTCTTATGACCTACGATACGAGCAAGGTATCCTGCACCGTATCCAGCATCAAAGCTACCAACTTTAGGGCCAGTCTGACCAAAAATAGCATTATCTGCAGCAATTGTCAGGTCACATACCACGTGAAGGACGTGTCCTCCTCCAATCGCATAACCTGATACCATTGCAACAACCGGCTTAGGGATAACACGAATGAGGCGTTGAAGATCCAAGACATTTAGACGAGGAATCTCATCATCACCTACATAACCACCATGACCACGAACACTTTGGTCACCGCCAGAACAGAAAGCTTTGTCTCCAGCTCCTGCTAGAACAATAACACCAATATCTGAATTGTCTCTCGCAAATGAAAAAGCGGTAATTAATTCGTTAACCGTTCTTGGCGTAAATGCATTGCGCACCTCTGGACGGTTGATTGTAATCTTAGCAATACCATCATACGTTTCGTAAAGAATATCTTCAAATTCTCGTTCAGTCTTCCATTGAATCATTTAGAAATTCTCCTTCCTTATGTAACAAAATTTACAGATTAGAATCTGCATGCTTTTTTAGAAAAGCTACTACCATTTTATCAAAGATTTCAGGTTCTTCTACATGAATTGTATGCCCTGCGCCAATAATTTGCACAAAATCAGCCTGAGGAATCTTTTTTTTCATCTGTTTCCCAATTGAAATGAACTTCTGATCGTACTCCCCAACTATTAGAAGGACTGGAAAGGTTATCTTCTCTAACACACTCCAATAGGAAGCCTGTGCCCCCGTTCCCATTCCAATTAGACTATTTGCTAGTCCTATTTCAGTATTGCTCAAACGCTGCTTTCTTATTTCACTTTGAATACTTGGTGAAAGTTTCTTCTGCGAAGAAAATAACGGAAGAGATTCCCAGAAGGTTACGAAATCTTCAATACCTTCCTTCTGAATTCGCCTGGCAAGTGCATGGTCTTTCTGCACTCGTTCTCTTCTTTGATCTTCCGTAGAAAGCCCAGGTGAACTGCTTTCCAGAATAAGCGTTTTAATGAGCGGAGGGTACTGGACAGCAAATGACAAAGCAAAACGTCCACCCATGGAATAGCCAAGCAAATGGAGTTGATCGATCCCAAGTGAATTTAATAGTTGTTTCAAGTAACTCCCCATAGATTCCATAGTATATTGAGAAACATCATTCGGTTTCGCACTTTCGCCGTGACCGATAAGATCGATTGCAATCACTTTATATAGCCTGGACCATCTTTTCATAAAAGAAGACCAGTTCTCACTCGATCCTGTGAATCCATGCAATAATAGAAGAGGTTCTCCTTCTCCTGCGATTTCGACATGAAAAGGTTGTCCACCAACGGTATAAATCATGATTTAAAACTCTCCTGCAGGACTATTGCTGTTTCCTTCGAAACCTTCGCGAACATCTCTCGATGAAGCCTAAGATTGGCATCACGATCAGTTGGAACTTCAATTATGCTTAGCCCATGGTGATTCTGACTTTTCTCATACGCATAACTAAACTCTTCCCAATTCCATACGCGTTCAAAACTTGCCTCATATAATGCGGCAGCATGTTCATAATTTAGTCCATGTGGTGTGCCAAAGAGTTTCTCAAAGTGCTTCTCCTGCTTGCGCTGAGGTAGAAATGAGAAAATCCCTCCGCCATCATTGTTAACCACAATAACCGTCATATTGATCTCATATAGCTTAGCTAGAAGCAGACCATTCATATCATGGTAGAAAGAAAGGTCACCAATCACCAGCACGCTAGAAGAATAGGCTGTACTTGCTCCAAGAGCTGTTGAAATAATACCGTCAATACCATTCGCTCCTCGATTCCCCATTACAGTAGGTCGAGAATTCTCTGGCAAGAAAAAGTTCTCCATATCGCGAATAGGCATGCTATTCCCTACAAACAGGAGATCATTCGCACTCATCAGTTTCCCTAATTCTCTAAACACATGGCCCTCAAATAGCTCGTCAGTTCCTAAATCTTCATGAAGTAAGGTGAGAGTCGTTTGGTTAATGGCCTTCCATTTGTGTAACCACCGCTTCTCAGTAGAGTTGTTGCTTTGCACAGCAGGAAGAAGACTGTTTACAAACGATACAGAGGAAACTGTAAGCATGTCAGAACTATAAAGAGTAGGGTCTCTCCATCCTCTCTCATCCACAACTATATGAATAGGGCTTGCTACACTCTTCATAAAGAGCATATAAGCTTTTGAAACTGGCATCGCCCCAAACCTAATCACTACTTCAGGGTATAGCTCTGAATCCACCTCGCCCCTAAGAAAGGCGTCATACCCTTCTACAAGATTAGGAGAATCAATATGCCGACATTTTGAAAGTGGATCTGCTAAAACCGGATAACCTAATTCCTCAGCAAGAGCAAATAGCGGTTCAGCTAATTCGTCGTTATCCTGAGGTCCGACCACAATAATACCTTTCTTGCCAGCTAATTTGTTTGCATAATCTGTGACTGCATCTTCGTTTAAAACACGTATGTGATCTGCCGCATTTACCCACGGCTCATAATTCTCCCTACCATCTGAAAAAAGACCTGAATAGGATAGATCTGGTATCAAGGGATCTCTAAATGGGAAATTAAGATGCACAGGTCCAGCAGGGAGACCGGAAGAAACGGCTGTCGCTCTAGAAGCCGCAGTTCTGATATACCGATTTAAATCTGAAGAGGAAGAAGGCATCGCCATTTCCATAAACCACTTCACATAGTCCCCATATAGCTTGATTTGATCAATCGCCTGTGGAGCTCCATTATCACGAAGCTCATGCGGGCGATCGCCAGTCAAAACAATCAACGGTATATTGGATTGTGCAGCCTCAATAACAGCAGGATAGTAATTAGCGCCAGCCGTACCTGAAGAACATAGAAGTGCGACAGGTTCCTTATGCGATTTGGCCATGCCAAGCGCAAAAAAACCAGCAGATCGCTCATCGATGTGCACCCAGACGTTTAGTAACGGGTGTTCAGCCATGACCATTGCGAGCGGGGTAGAACGCGATCCTGGACTAATAACAGCATGTTTAACACCTGAACGTACAAGCTCATCAACAAATGACCCTACGTAACTTGCTAGTATTTCCTGGTCAGTCATATTTCTTACCTCCAAGAGCTGTTAGCATTGGTTTAAACTTCATTTTGGTTTCTTCATATTCACTATCAGGGTCAGAATCTCCAACTATACCGCACCCAGCGTATAGCGTTGCTTCTTCTCCTTTAAGTAAACCAGAGCGTATAGCTACAGCAAATTCTCCATTTCCCTGATAATCAACCCAACCAACAGGTCCTGCATACCAACCTCGATCAAGCTTCTCTATTCGCTTAATTTCATTTACGGCTTCCTTTTGAGGATAACCGCCAAGCGCAGGGGTAGGATGAAGCCGTTCAACCATACGAAAAAGGCTTGTCTCTCTACCAGCCCTTGCTACAACAGGAGTAAATAAATGTTGAATATGAGGCGTTTTAAGAATTTCCGGCCTTGACGGTACCTGAACAAATTCACACTCCTCTTCCATAGCTGATCGAATCATTTGAACGACAAGATCATGCTCAATTCGATTCTTTTGATCATGAAGAAGTGCTTGTCCAAGTTCATCATCCATTTCCTTCGATTCACCTCGTTGAATAGAGCCCGCAAGACAAGTCGAATACACTTGTTGTCCATCTCTTTTGACTAACCGTTCAGGTGAAGCTCCAAGAAAGCATTTGTCTCCATATTCAAACGCGAAAACATAGCTATCACTTTGTTGTTTTTTTAAATTTGTCAGTGTTTGGGTTGATGAAAAGTTTTGAGTCGACTGGAGCTTAATTTCTCTCGCTAAAACGACTTTATCAAGATGGCCATTTCTAATATTAGCAGCAGCACTTCTGACCGTTTCTTTCCATTCCTGAGGTCGTATTTCTTCTATTGAAATAGCATCGACATCTGCATAGGCATGAGACGTAAGCTTCTCAAAAAGACGATCATGCTTATCTAAAAGCGCTTCAGATATAACTTCCACATTATCTCCTGCGCTAACAATTGCGTTGAGTGTGAGCCAAGCATGGTTTCCAGCTGAAGTCAACATTAATTCTGGAAGAACCATCCCGCCTTTAGGAAAGGAATCCCATTCACCGCTATCTGGGGCAGTTGGATCGAATGAAAACCCACCTAACAGAACCGGTCCAACACCTGGCCTTGAAGGAGCCCCCTCTATGATCGCTTGTTCTAAAAAAGTTTGCCAATCACTTTCAATTGAACGAAAACGATCGATTTGAGCCTCAAATTGCTTCACACAACCCTGGCCCACTATTGTCGTGTCATTCTCAGGGTCCGACCAGAATGTTCGATCATTCTCGTTAGTAAACGAACCTGCAGCATAAAAGGAGAGGGGATCGACAGCAGCTACTGATAGCACCTGACTAACAAGCACGGACGTTCCCCGCTTTTCTGCCTTACTTACACCTTGATGAAGCAGGCTAAATAATTCTTGATGTTGTGTTGTAGACACCGTCTTCTCCCCCCAACTTTCTGTCCATGCAAAAGCAGACCGAGTTAGCCTCGGCCACAGTTAATTAAAGGATACACCTGTCTGGCTAAGACTGTCAACGAAGCTGTTTAACCGTATGAATGGTTCTTATGTATAGATTCCCCATCTCATAGAAAAAAACCATTTTAATGTTCCGCAAGTGCCCTTAGCAAAAAAAATAGTGAGCATACACTGATAAAAGTAGACGCTGCTTTGCAGTCGTTTATAAACTAATGCATAAGGGAGGGTCTATATTGTCCAGACACTATTACCATGGGGTTTGTCGTCAACACATAGGACAATGTGTTGAAATCAAGTGTCATGACGGTCAATTGCATAGAGGTCACGTTGAAGAAGTTGATAATGAATTTGTTTATATCCGCCCTTTAAATCGCAATTGTGACGGACCACAACATCCCGAAGGACCAGGCATGTTTTTCTTCGGAGCACTTGCAGGAGGTTTTCTTGGCGGTCTTTTAGGAGTAGGACTAGGAAGTATTGCGTTCTTCAGACCATACCCATATCCTTACCCATATTATTAATCATTCAAAAACGATCCTTCGAACGAAGGATCGTTTTTGAATGGAAGAATAACTACTTTTACCCACCTCAAACTTAGAATAACCTTCATTTCTCTTTCGTTTGAAGGGAAATTCGCTACTTTCCTCTATTGACAGAGACTTCTTGATATTGACAAAAGGATTGACACCCCTTATCCATTTTTTTAAACTATAATGGTCACAAGGGGAATTTATAAGAAGTTTATTACTAAAGGGAGAGACACAATTATATGGAAGAGCGTATGAATAACAGCAACGATAAGCTGAACAAAGTCACGCCTTCAAAACCAACATGGCAGGTATGGTGGCGTTTACTCAGGCCGCATACATTAACTGCTTCCTTCGTCCCGGTTTTTCTGGGCACAATGCTTGCCCTTCAAAGTCATACATTACATTTTGGATTGTTTATGGCGATGATGATCGCATCTATTCTTATTCAATCTGCAACAAACATGTTTAATGAATACTATGATTTCAAAAGGGGTCTCGATCACGCTGGGAGTGTAGGAATTGGGGGCGCTATCGTACGAGATGGTGTTAGTGCAAGAACAGTATTAAACCTTGCTTTTATTTTCTTCGGCATTGCGATTCTTTTAGGTGTTTATATCTGTGTCCTTACAACATGGTGGATTGCGGTTATTGGAACAATCTGCATGGCAGCAGGGTACTTTTACACTGGCGGTCCGTATCCAATCGCCTACACACCATTTGGTGAAATTGCTGCTGGTGTATTTATGGGACTAATACTTGTATTACTTTCTTTCTTTATTCAAACAGGTGTGATTACGTTTGAAAGCATTCTCGTTTCGATTCCTATATCCATTCTAGTTGGCGGTATCCTCATGGCGAATAATATTCGTGACTTAGAAGGCGACAAGGAAAAAGGACGTAAAACACTTGCGATTCTTCTCGGACATGATAAGGCTGTAACATTTTTAGAAGGTATGTTTATCGTATCCTACCTCTGGGTGGTTGGACTTATTATTACAATTGATTCATCTTTATGGCTTTTGTTGATAATATTAAGCATCCCTAAAGCATTTAAAGCCATCCGCTTATTTGAAGGAAAAACAAAAGCAGCTCACATGATGCCTGCTATGCAAGCAACTGCTCAAATGCATACACAATTCGGACTGTTAATGGCCATTGGTTTATTATTAGCCTATTTCATTTAACACGATGAGAAAGTCAGAGATCCATTTGGTCTCTGACTTTTTTATATTTATGAACCACTCCCTCACCTTTGCATAAATTCGTGAAAATAATCCTCTATTCTCTGAATGAAAGTAAAAAGGAGTTTATTTAGAAATGCTACAGCCTATCGATCGCTAACTTTTCTCTTTTTCTCACGTTAGCCTCGTGTATACTGTAAATAAGTACATAAAAATGGGGGTAATACGATGGAATTTGCAAATACAATGTTAGAGGCACTCGGCATTAAAGCCATTACATTAACACCTGAAAAAGTTGTTCTAGAAATGCCAGTTGGACCAAGCACTCATCAACCACTTGGCTTTCTTCACGGTGGCGCATCAGTAGCCCTAGCAGAATCAGCAGCCAGCATAGGCGGCACACTTAATCTAGATTCAGAAAACGAAGCAACTTTTGGGATGGAGATCAACGCTAATCACCTCCGAAGCAAAAAAGACGGCGTCGTCCGAGCCATCGCCGAACCAATCCACATCGGCAAAAGAACAATGGTGTGGGAAATCAACATCGTAGACGAACAAGAAGAACTAATCTGCATATCCCGCTGCACCCTAGCCGTTAAAAGGTATTAAGAAAAGCGAAGACGAGCGTTTAGAAACGGAGATATTGGAACGCTTGAACTAGAACACTCAAAGAAAAGCCCGTCATTAATGACGGGCTTTCTGTTCTATTTTTCTTTCACCAATTTCTCTATAATCTTCATGATAGGTGTCTGATATTGCATAATGACATTCATCGCAAACCAATCTTCGTCGTTCCCACGGGAAGAGCAATTCTTTCTCACAGTAAATACATCCGTGATTCAATTGGATCACCCCCCTTTTAGATTATGCCTAATATGGGCGTCTAAGACCTAAGTGGAACGGAAAGGAGAGTAACAAATGATACGAATAAGACTGCCTTTTCTTTTTATCATCGTATTTTTATCTGCATGCGCTACACTCACATCTGATACAGAAATAAAAGAAAACACAATTCCGGCAACAGTGGATCGAGTTGTTGATGGCGATACATTGAAAGTAACTCTTGAAGATCGAGAAGAAACAATTAGACTCCTTCTCGTTGACACTCCGGAAACAAAGCATCCGAGTAAACCTGTACAACCCTATGGACCTGAAGCCTCCCAGTTTGCTAAGAATCAACTAGAAGGAAAAGAAATTGGTGTCGAGATAGATGTTTCAGAACGCGACAAATACGGTCGACTGCTTGCTTACGTATGGATTGGCGATCAGATGTTTAATGAGATGCTCCTTGAAGAAGGACTAGCAAGAGTTGCTTATATTTATCAGCCAAACGTAAAGTACGTTGATACATTCCAAGAAATTCAGCGTAAGGCTCAAGAAGAAGGCAAAGGCATTTGGAGTATTGAAGATTACGTTCGCGAAGAAGGATTTAACGAATCCTTTGAAGCATCTGACTCCACATCTACTGACAAGGGATCTCAACAAGGTTGTGACATTAAAGGGAACATTAATTCTAAAGGAGATAAAATTTACCACGTTCCTGAAGGATCATATTACGAGATTACGAAAGCAGAAGAAATGTTTTGTAACACAGATGAAGCCGAACAAGCTGGATTCCGCCCCTCTCAACGATAGATGCAACTACTTATTACTCTCTTCAGACTGAAAGACGAGTGAGATAAAGAGTTCACTAAAATAAGCCAAAGATCGAGAATCAACAGTATACCTAACATATCTAATAGAAAAAGAATGGGGTTTGCACCCTCCAACATCAAAGCCGTAGCTTAAGCTACGGCTTTGATTCATTTCATCTACTGATATCTACTAAACAGCCTGCTCAACCTTTTTCCCTTGTTGAAGCTGATACATTTGGAAGTACCTTCCCTTTTGCTTCATCAATTGATCATGATCGCCTCGTTCAACGATTTCACCTTGGTGAAGAACAAGGATTTGGTCAGCCTCTCGAATTGTTGAGAGTCTGTGAGCAATGATAAATGTGGTACGACCCTTTTTTAAAATATCCAGCGCATTTTGAATAATCATTTCTGTTTCGGTATCAACATTCGAAGTCGCCTCATCAAGAATTAAGACAGCAGGGTCAAACGCTAGTGCCCTTGCAAAAGAGATCAGCTGTCTTTGCCCCGAAGAAAGCGTGCTTCCTTTTTCGATCACTGCCTCATCATACCCGTTAGGAAGAGATCGAAGCAGCTGCTCTGCTCCCACATCTTTTAAAGCCTTTTCAACTTTTTCTCTTGAGATCGAGGAATCATTAAGACTTACATTCGAAGCAATCGTTCCAGTGAACAAGAATGGATCCTGGAGCACGATCGCCATATGCTGTCTTAACTGCTGTTTTGGAATATCTTGAATATTTTGACCGTCGATAGAGATCGTTCCTTTTTGGTTATCGTAAAATCGGAATAATAAATTCATAATTGAACTTTTCCCTGAACCAGTATGCCCCACTAGGGCAACCGTCTGACCTTTTTTCGCTTCAAATGATAGTTCCTTTAACACATATTCTTCTGCTTTGTATGCAAACGAAACATGATCGAAAGTGACATTCCCATCATAACGAGGAAATTCACCATCTGATACATCTTCCCCCTTTTCATCAAGAAGCTCAAAAACTCTGTCCGCCGCTACTAAAGCCTGTTCTAAATTAGCTAGCTGGTTCACCATATTTGTAACGGGTTGAAATAAGCGATTCAAATAATCCACAAAAGCATAAAGAACACCGAGACTCACAATAGACCCAGCCGTTAATGAAGCTCCCCCAAAGTACCAAATCAATACTACAAATGAAATATTCCGTAGAATGTTCACAAGGTTATGTGACATTAAGGAATTCAAATTCAATAGCTTATTTTGATAAGTAAAATGGCTGTCATTCAGCTCTTCAAATTCCGCTTCAGTCTTCTCTTGACGTTTGAAAGCTCTTATTATCGACATGCCCTGAATGGATTCATTGATCATTCCGTTAATATCACTAATCCTTGTTCGAATGACCTTATTGAATTTCGACGCATATTTACGATAAACGAAGATCCAAATCAGAAGGAGTGGCACAATCGTTAATGTAATCAACGCAAGCTTTACATCAAGCAAGAATAAGGCAATAAATATCCCTGTCATATAAAAGATGCTTGTGAAGAACGTTGCGAGCACCGTCACATAAAGCTCTCTTATTGCCTCCGTATCATTCGTAATTCTTGCCACAACTTTACCGGCTGGTAAATTATCAAAATAGTTGATATGCAAACGCTGAATCTGGGAGTAAACATCCGTTCTCATTTTTTGAATAATACGGTTAGCAGAGGTTTGCAATAGAAGTCCCTGCCCATATTCAAAAAAGGATGCGAACAATAGAAGCCCAAAGTAGAGCGCTATTAACCAGACCATCGGTTCTATTTGCGGTTGATAAAAGGCAAGCAGTTCTTCATTGCTTATTTCTTTAGCTTGATAGGATTGTTGTTCCCCCTCCTTTTGAATCGTGATAAGGTTGTCGTCAACCGACCGTTCTCCATCGTATGCGATCGCTTCATCAACGAAATAGTAGTCGCGACCTACCTGAAGAATCCTTACTTCCTCTCCTTTAAATTCATCGCTCCCAAAATGATCACTTCGTTTATACCAGTCCCCATCATATTTAACAGCTTCTTCTCCCTGATCTGTTTCATACCAGGGATACTCAATCCCCATAATATGGACATCAATCATACGTTTCGCAATGAAAGGCCCAGAGAGCTCTGCTGTAACAGCTACCATTAATAAGAGTAAAGCAATAAGAATATTTTTCTTAAAACCCAGTGCATACTTAACTAATCGCTTTCCTACCTGTCGATTCATTTACAGCACCTCCTTCAATGAATCCTCAAGCTGCTGTCTGTCAAATTGGTCACGATACCATCCCTTTTTAGAAAGAAGCTCTTTATGAGTTCCTTCCTCAATCACCTTGCCCTCATCAAGAACGATAATCCAATCAGCATGCTGAACACCCGACAAACGATGCGTGGCTATAAACGTCGTTTTCCCAGAACGTTCATTGCGAATATTGGATATAATTTGTGCTTCAGTTTTTCCATCAACGGCAGACATTGCATCGTCTAAAATTAATATTTCAGGATTAATCATTAGAGCTCGCGCAATGGATACCCTTTGTTTCTGTCCACCTGATAAAGCGACGCCTTTTTCTCCAACAAGCGTCTCAAGCCCTTCAGGGAGCACATGTATATCTTTTTTAAAGTCGGATAGCCGCAGCACTCGATCAATGTCTTGATCTGTTCCATTATTTTTACCAAACAGAAGATTTTCTCTCACCGACCTTGAGAAAAGCATCTGATCCTGAGGAACATAACCAATCCAGTTTTGCAGAGTTTCGAGAGAAATTTCTTCGATCGGCACATCAGAAATTTTGATTTTCCCTTTACCGACTGGATATTCTCTTAAAAGTTGCTTCAGTAATGTCGTTTTCCCACTACCTGTTCTCCCTACAACGCCTAATGTTTGGCCTTTCTTCAGAGTAAATGAAACATTTTGTAAATTCGTAACAGATGAAGAGGGATACGTAAAAGTAACATCTTCAAAAACGATCGTACCTGGTGTATCCAGATATTGAGGAGAATGGTGTTCTTTCACATCCTCTTCATGAGACAGCGTCTCTAAGACACGGTTCAACGATGCATTTCCTCGCTGCATGACGTTGATCAACTCTCCAACCGCAATCATCGGCCATATGAGCATCCCCAGGTACACATTGAATGACACCAGTTCTCCGAGTGTTAGGACTTTATGAAAAACGAGATACGCTCCATACCCTAACCCAATTAAATAACTAATCCCGACAAGAACTTTAATAGTTGGCTCAAATAAAACATCTACTTTTGCTACTTCAATATTTTTCTTATATACATCTTCCGTTAAGTTCTGAAACTTCTGCTGATCTGCCCTTTCTTGTACATAAGCACGCGTTACTCGAACTCCTGCAATCGATTCTAGTACTTGATCATTCATATCTCCGAACGAATCTTGGGCAGCTGTAAAGCGCTTATGAATGATTTTTCCGTAACGATTCATGGCAAGAGCCATAAGGGGTAGAGGAAGAATAGCCGCAAGCGTTAATTTCCAGCTAATAAGAACGCCCATTGTAATCAAAATAAGAAACATAAAGATCGTTGAATCTACTAATGTTAAAATACCAAATCCTGCGGTAAGGGAGACAGCTTTTAGATCATTTGTGGCCCTTGCCATCAGGTCTCCAGTTCGGTTTTTCTCATAAAAGGATGGCGTCATTTTAAGGAGGTGCTTCATCAATTTAGATCGGAGCGCCCTCTCAACTAGAAAGGCACCACCAAATAATTGGTACATCCAAATATATGTGACGATATAGACGACGAGCAATAACCCTCCATAAAAAAATAAATAATTTTGTAAGCTTTCCCAGGTTAAGCTTCCTACGTTTATTTCATCAATGGCCATTCCGATTAATTTTGGTGGAATGACCTCGAGAATACCCCCAAAAATCAATAAAGCAATAGCAATGCTATACCGTTTCCAATGCTGTTTAAAAAACCAGCTCAATTTCCGTAAAATAGAGAACAACTTAATCCCTCCTAACTTTTTCCTACAGTTATGCTTTCTGATTGACTATTTCACCATCCTCCTTACATGGATCACTTCATTTCCCCACTGTCACTTTTCTCAGAAACCAAAAAAGACATAACCGCATGCGGTTATGTCTAATGACTTCTTAAGACATAGAAAAGGGCACACGTCTATGACGCGCGCCGATTCCTTTACTGTGACAAAGGGGTTACATCCCTGGCAAAGTGCGTCTATGAGTACATGAAGTTAGTTGTTGGATATCTTTCAAAATATGTCTCATCACACACACTCTCCTTTACCGTTATTTTTCACTCTGTCATCTTAGCACTATTGTCACAATTTTGTCAATATTATTATTTAAGTTAGTGGATTCACACTTTCTTCGCCTGTTAAATCCGCTATCATTTCCACGAGCAAATCAATTTCTTCCTGCATATCTTTTAAACTTACTGTTTCTACCGGTGCATGCATATAGCGAAGCGGAAGGGACACAAGTGATACAGGAACACCGTATCCTGTTAAACGAAGCTTATCTGCATCCGTCCCTGTCATTCTTGGTGTTAACTCATACTGAAGTTTCAAATCAAGCTTTTTAGCAGCCTTTTCAAGGAGCTGATTGATTTTTATATTGATTGGAGCGCCTTTCGCAAGAACAGGTCCACCTCCAAGATCAACCTCTGTGTGCTTTCTTGCATCAATTCCAGGATAGTCTGAAGAAAATGTAACATCACAAGCAATGGCCATTGTTGGTTGGATTCCTGCACCAGCGAAATAAGCACCACCCATGTTTGTTTCTTCATTCACTGTACTAACAGCATAAACACCTACTTTAGGGTTACGCTTGGCTACTTCACGAAGAACTTCTGCTACGATAAATGAACCAGTCCGGTTGTCTAATCCTCTTCCACTAATTCGGTCATTTAAGAGGTGCTCAACTTCTCGTTTATAGACTGCGAGGTCCCCAATTTGGACGTACTTCTCGATTTCTTCTTTTGTAGCTGCACCACAGTCAATATAGAGGTCTTCGAAATGAAACTCTTTCGCCCCTCCGTGATGTTCTGCATTGACACCAAATACACCTGTTAACTTTCCATGTGTGCCTAGAATTGTTACTTTCATGCCAATAGCAGGCTTATGACTAATTCCACCTAATTTCTCTACGCGAATAAATCCATTTTGATCAATTTGCTTCACCATAAATCCAATTTCGTCACAGTGTCCTGCAAGAAGCACTTTAAATTCTGCTTCTGGATTAAGAATTCCGATCGCATTACCTGCGTTATCCGTTTTAATGTCATCTGCAAACTCTCTTACATAGTCCATCCATTTATGCTGGATTTCCATTTCAGCTCCTGATGGAGAAGCGGTTGATAACAATTCTAATAAAAAATCACGGTTCATACGATGCACCTCCGAATAGTTTATAAGTTCCTTTTTCATTGTATCTTACAGCAAGACTTCATTCTAGTTTTGTGCAATGGCGAGCTTGTACACAAAAACACCCCGCACATTAGCGGGGGTGCTTCATTATTTCGACTCTTTTAATAATATTTCTTCCACTTCTGTTTTCGTTGGAAGAGCGGTCATTGCACCCTTCGTTGCAGCTGCTAAAGCACCAGACACGCTAGCAAATTGCGTCATACGTTCAAGCTCTTCACGCGATAGATCACTAAGAGAGCCTTCATATTCATTGAAGCCGTGTAAAATGCCAGAAACAAATGCATCTCCTGCGCCTGTTGTATCAACGGCTTTAACTTTCATAGCAGGTACTCTAAGTGAGTAGTCTGGTGTGAAAACGAGACTACCTTCACCACCCATAGTAATAAAGATCACTGGAATACGATAATGAGCGAGCTTCTTAATTCCATCTTCGATCGCTTCTTCACCTGTAATGAATGTGAGCTCTTCTTCAGAAAGTTTTAGTATATCTGCCTCTGATAACATTGAAACAATCGTTTCTTTAGCTCTTTCTTCACTTTCCCATAGGCCTAGTCGTAAGTTCGGATCATAAGAAATGATTAATCCATTTTCTTTTGCTTTTTCAACCGCTACCTTAGTTGCACTTCTAGAAGGTTCACTAATCATTGAAATTGATCCAAAATGAAGGATACGGTGACGCTCGAATAAATCGTCACTTATTTCTTCTGCATGCAAAAAGCGATCGGCACTTGGGTTTATGTAAAAGTCAAAACTACGCTCTCCGTTTTCTGCATTTGTAACAAAGACAACTCCGGTTCGGGCTGACTCAGTTAGGATCATCGTTGATACATCAACACCATAATTTTTTAGCGTTTCTTGGAGAAATCGTCCGAGGACATCATCCCCAACTTTCCCTAGAAACGTGGAGTTAACACCGAGACGTGCAAGTCCAACGGATACGTTTGCAGGAGCACCACCAGGACTTTTTTGATACGTGAGATTGTCCTTGTCCAGAGGAATAAAGTCAATTAATGCTTCACCAAGACTAATAACACCTTTACTCATATCTACTTCCCCCTAAGTTAATCGAGAATAGAGCAGTGCTCAGAATGATTCGAGTACTGCTTTTCGTAATCATATCACGACACGGTAGATCACTAAAGAAAAAACCTTGTTATCCCATGATCCTTTTTATCATTTTTAGCCCGTTTTTAGCAGAGGGATAACGAAATGCAAAATCGAATTTCGTTGTTTGTTTCACAATGCTTTTCTGATGAGAGAATGCTTCAAAGCTCGCTTGACCATGATAGCTTCCAGTACCGCTTGAACCAACACCACCAAATGGTAGATAAGGTGAGACGATATGCATTAACGTGTCGTTCATACATCCGCCTCCAAAAGAAATAGAAGAAGTGATCAAATCTTGCATTTTTTCAGATTCTGAGAAAAAATAAAGAGCAAGTGGCTTTGGGCGTCTGCGTACATCATCAATCACAGTATGAATATCTGTGAATTCAAGAACAGGAAGGATCGGACCAAAGATTTCTTCTTGCATGACAGGATCTTCCCAAGACACATTATCCATAATTGTTGGGGCAATGACACGTTCCTTTTCTTTATGTTGCCCACCTATTAATACGTCACCATCATTTAGGAATTCTTTTAATCTTTGGAAATGACGATCACTTACGATGTGACCGTATTTCTGATCAGACAATGGATCTTCTCCGTAGAATTCAACCAGGACTTGAGCCATTTGTTCTAACAATGCTTTCTTTACATCACGATGAACGTATAAATAGTCTGGAGCGATACACGTTTGTCCAGCATTTGTGAATTTACCCCACATGATTCGTTTAGCAGCTAAGTTTAAATTAGCATCTTTATTTACTATGGCCGGACTCTTTCCGCCAAGTTCAAGCGTTACCGGTATAAGTTGTTTAGCCGCAGCTTCCATCACAATTTTTCCGACAGGAACACTTCCTGTGAAGAAAATATGATCAAACGATTGCTTTAATAACTCCGTACTCGTATCTACGCCACCTTCAACGACAGCAATATACTTTCGCGGAAAGACTTCTCGAATCATTTTGGCAATCACAGCAGACACTGCGGGTGTTAGTTCCGATGGCTTTAAAACGGCACAGTTCCCCGCTGCAATGGCACCAACAAGAGGGGCAATCTGCAGCTGGAATGGATAATTCCAAGGAGCAATAATTAATGTAACGCCATATGGCTCTCGATGAACATAACTTTTAGAACCAAGATGAGTGACAGGCGACTTCGCTCTCTCAGGGCTCATCCACTCCTTTAAATGCTTTAGCGTAAACTTTATTTCTTCAAGCAGAAAACCAATTTCAGTTGTATAAGCTTCCCACTCTGATTTATGAAGATCTTCCTTAAGGGCTTTTAATACTTCAGGTTCATATTCTTTAATGACTTTTCTTAATGTCTCTAGCTTTTGTTTTCTGAAAGCATACGATTTCGTTTCTCCATTATAATAATACTCTCTTTGTGTTCTTACTATTTCTTCTATCACTTCCATCGTATCATCTCCTCAGGCAAGTCTCTTTATTGTTCTTAAGTTTAAACTTTTGAACATAAGGTGTCAAATCAAGACACTCCTAATGTTTAAATATCTCATTCATAGGGGAGAAAACTGTATAAAACGATTTACTAAAATCAAAACTATAGGATGCAACCAATAAGGAGGCTATTACCATCGAAACATTAGGTCACCATATTATCGCTGAAATGTGGAACTGTAACAAAGAGAAATTAAACGATTTAGTCTATATAGAAGAAACCTTTGCTAGTGCAGCACTTGAAGCTGGAGCCGAAATTAGAGACGTAGTCTTCCACCCGTTCGAGCCCCAGGGAATTAGTGGCGCCGTTATTATTGCTGAATCCCACCTTACCATTCATAGTTTCCCTGAACACGGATATGCTTCAGTAGATGTCTATACTTGCGGGGACAAAATTGACCCTTCAGACGCAACCAATGCTATTGCAAGAGCACTTGAAGCGAAGAAGATACACACAGTAAAAATTCCTCGTGGAACTGGAGAAATCACTGTGAATGAAGTTGAAAAAAGCGGCGTCGAAGCAAAGTAGAACGATCAAGAGCGGATGCATATCGTGCATCCGCTCTTTCTTTCACTCCTGATTCAACAATTGTCTGTAATGGGCAAGGGCAAGGAGCGGCCAGATCATTTTATAACTGTGATAGTGAACGTAAAAGCCACCTGGTAATCCTGCTCCTGTTGGATAAGTGAGTTCTTTATTTTCAAAAGCGCCTTTCGTAAGATACTCTACTCCTTTATGAAGTGCATCACATTTATCTCCACAAATTGTTAAAGCATCAACTGCCCAAGCGGTTTGGGAAGGTGTACTATAGCTAAGAGAAATATACTTTTTTTGTTCATCACTTTCACATGATTCTCCCCATCCACCATCTTCCTGCTGAATCTTTTTAAGAAATTCTAAACCCTTACTGATTGCAGGAAAAGACGCACTATACCCCGCTGCCTTCAGTCCAGTTACAGCTGCCCATGTACCGTAAACATAGCAAATCCCCCACCTTCCGCACCATGAACCATCACTCTCCTGGTTGCTAACAAGCCACTTTACTCCTCTTACTACTGATGGATGATTATGTTGTAACCCAGCGAAGTTACATAGAAATTCGACAGTTCTTCCGGTAAGATCGGCTGACGAATCATCAGGAAAAGAAGATTGCGCTCCATCGATCGGTAGATCTTTCAATAGAAGAGCTTTACGGTCTGTTTCAAATGCGGGCCATCCCCCATCCTTATTTTGCATCGCAAGTATCCAGTTCACTCCTCGCTGCCAGCTGTTTGAGGAAGAAGCATGTTTCATTGCTCTCAGGGCAGCTGTCGTATCATCTACATCTGGATGAATACTGTTTCCTTCACTAAATCCCCATCCCCCAGGTATAATATTCTGTTTTGCCATCGCCCAGTCTCCAAACTTTGTTTGTTGATTTCTTCCTAAATATTTACTTGCCTTCATAATGATAGGATCAACACTTGAAAGTCCTGCTTCTTGGAGCGTATGCGTTATTAGAGCAGTATCCCAAATCGTAGAGGGAGAGTTTTGAATATGATTCTCTGACAAACACAACATCCCCTTCAAACCATCTATAGCACGTAGAATAACCGGAGACTGTTTTTCATAACCAAGGGCGAGCATGGCATAAATCATGAAAAATGTGGCAGTAGCATAATTTAATAACGTTCCATCACTTTCAATTCGCTGTAACATATATTGTTCAGCTCTCTTTCTTGCTTTGAACAACTGATTATCTGGAAATTGAACTATGGAATCCCATAATGATTTGATAGCGTCTGAAAAAACGCGTTCTTCATTTAATAAATGAGCGAGATCAGGTGTCCAGCTCGTCTTAATCGAATAGCGTAGATCCTGACATAAGATGATTGGCGCAAAATGGAGGCGGGCATATGAGCTTAAATCAAAGAAAGAAACCGGGAAGGAACCAGGAATAAGCATAAATAACATCGGAAAATGGAAAAGCTGTGGCCATTCCAGATGACCATTTAATGCTAGAAAAACTTTAGTCATTGAATCCGTTCTCTCTATCCCTCCCCACTTTCGGATATACAACTCAGCTTTCTTCATCTGAGGATGCTCCCGCTTTATTTTCCCCGAATAAAGGAGGCTATGATACGCCTGAACTGTAGCCGAAAGATTCCCTTCATCATCTTCAAATAGCTTCCAATACCCGCCCCTTGACTGATTCATCAGCAAACGATGGACAAGCTGATCCACTAATGTTTCTTCTTTCAACCCAAGTGTTCTTATGAGCACAATCATAACTGCATCAGTTAGAAGACTATTCTCAAAACAGTAATGAAATGAGCCATTCTTCTCCTGGTGACTTACTGCTTCTTTTACTAACTCATCTATTCTCTCATTCACCCTCTTCATATCCATAACGGTACCCCCTGAATTTAGCTACCGTATTGTATTCACGAAATCTTTTGGCGATTCAAACTAAAA
Source organism: Anaerobacillus sp. 63XJN7_5_ISO-PGPR-S23-430 (assembly GCF_056173695.1). Classification (NCBI taxonomy): domain Bacteria; kingdom Bacillati; phylum Bacillota; class Bacilli; order Caryophanales; family Bacillaceae; genus Anaerobacillus; species Anaerobacillus sp. 63XJN7_5_ISO-PGPR-S23-430. Next base: position 3,166,694 of record NZ_CM149686.1, read on the forward strand.
CTTATTGTAAATTTTTTGAAACTTGTGTAAAATTCAAACGTATGTAAGGAATAAGGAGTGATTGAATGAAAAAATTTGGGCTTCCCATACTAACTGGCCTCGTTATTTTGTTATTAATTTTTCTCCATCAGCTGTCAATTCTTCAAGAAAAACCCGACGAAGAATGGAGTAGAACAATTGCTTTAGACGTAGCAGCTGAGGATAGTGAAATGTTTGTGGAACATGAAGAAGAAGTAAGTACGCTATATTTCAGCGGCGATCCTGTGCGAAAAGTCGTCGTAAACGAACAGCTTGAAACATCCTCAGAAAATCTCGAGTATGTTATTCCTGAAGGGTACTCTTTCTATGTTGATGATAAACAAGCCATTTACAAAAAAAAGGATGAAATTATCTATGCTCGAAATGGAGAAGAGCAATCCATCCTGAATAAGATTGAAGGTATAAATGCATCAAATGATGGGGTTATAGCCTGGTCACGCCACACGGTTTACGCCATTTCTCCAGAAGGAACAATTGATTCAGAAACGAAGTTACCTCAATACATAAAAGGTGGAACCTTTGCAGAAAATGGACAGTTATTTCTTTATGTTCAATCAGAAGATACAAATCAATTTCTAACATTTGACCCGGGCAAAGAACCAGTTATTATTCACGAAACCCCTCTCTCGTCAGGAGAATTATACAGCAATCTCCAGATGATCCAGGTAGATGAAACCTTGACGTTTACATATACAGTTAGTGCAACAAGACAGGGAACAAGAGTGATTAACACTTACTTCGGCGAAAGTATTAGTGGAGAAGAGGCTAAAGTTAACCTCTTGAAAATCACTAATGTTGAAACAGGAGATAGCTTCCCAAGGCCTAACTATTTCTCTTTAACTAAAGTAGATGGAAAACCTCATCTGTTGTTTAGTGCAGACGGCGAAATATCTCCGAAACGTTCTGTTATAAGTATTTATGAAGCATCTCGCCAGGATGGAGAATGGGTGGCTTCTAGAAGAAGTACAAGTGAGGAACTTTCGATACGACCTGTTTCGATTACAGATCAATCGCTAGTTTGGATGGACCAAGAAGACAATGGCCTGGTTTTACATGGGGCATCTACTGATTCAACCGTAATTGAGAGCAGTAATGAAACGTCAAAAGATGATCTGAAATTCGCTCTTTATTATACATTCACAGCAATTGTAGGTATGTTCGCAATGCTAGCTTTTTCCTTTGGTTTTCTGATTCTACCGGCAGTTGCTTTAATGTACTTATATTTTGCAAATACAACTGCAGTTGAGCAGGATAAGAGCTGGGTAGAATGGACAATTGTCCTCCTTTGCGTTGGGTCCCAGATGATTTTCTTACCTTCGATTCTTGACGGCCCCTTTCAAAACCTTGCCCCTACCTATCTTACGTTTGAAGGAGCTCCATACGTCTGGCCAGTGATTATCTTCCTTGTCTCTTTCATCATCAGTCGAATAGGACAGGACCAAGAATGGACCATTCTTCAGCGTACTTCTTATCAGCTAGGATTAAATCTTGGAATACTCATTTTCTTGTTAGGACCTTATATTTTATAATAATCAAAAAGAGGATGCCCGCTTTAATGGGCATCCTCTTTTTATTTCGCCTGTTCAGCCGCTTTGTCGTTTACAGCGAGAATCGCCTCATGCAGAAGCTGACTGAAATCTCCTTTCCTCAGAACATCTAGTCCTGCAGCAGTAGCCCCACCTGGTGTTGTCACTTGATCACGCAATTCTCCTGCGTCTCGCCCATCTTTAAGCATTGAAGCAGATCCATAGATCATATGCACAACAAGCTTCCTCGCTACATCAGCAGTTAATCCATAAGACGCAGCCGTTTTTTCAAGTGACTCTGCTAAGTGATAAACAAATGCTGGAGCACTTCCCGTAATTGCAGTAAGATCATGAATTTGCTTCTCAGACAACTCTTCAGACTCTCCGATAGCATCCAGAATGACCTGAAGTGCTTCACGATGATCCTCTGTAACGTGATTTCCACACGTGAATAATGAAATTGACTCACCGATATCAGCCGCTGTATTCGGCATGATCCAGGCTGTTGGACGTCCTGGAAGTGATGCTTCTAAAATAGAAGGACCTATGCCTGCAGCAACTGTAATGATAAATTGATTTGTTACTCGATCAGCTAGCTCTTTAAGAACAGCTGGATGTGCTGCTGGGGGCATTGCTAGTATGACAATATCATGTTCGGTAATGACATCCTGCCATACTCCTGTTTCAACATCATACGTTTTTCTCAAATCATCCAATTTCTTCTGATCAGATTGATTCGTTACCGTAATTGTCCCCATATTTCCAGACTGTTTAAGTCCTGAGAAAATAGCCTCAGCCATGCGCCCAGCACCAATAAACAAGATATTAGACTTTTTCAATTATACCCCTCCTCTTTTCCAACTTAACTATACCAAACTGATGTACAATAGAAAAACGCCGGATTATAACCGGCGCTTTGATTACCAAAATTTAAACCCAGGAGACCCGGGTGGTGCATGTTCAATCATATGAACGACCGGTACTGTATAAGCCACAAGTATGAGTATTGTCGCAATACTAAGCCATAGTCGCCAGTTTTCCAAAATAGCAGGCGTTTTCTCTGCATCTTCTGCCACTTCTCCAATCGGAAAATCTTCTTTTCCTTTTGGTGCAAAAAACGTGAGGTTCACAATAATGTAAACTAACAGCAAAATGGCAAGAAACAGGATTGATCCACCAACGGCCATCGTCACTTCATATGGAATCCACCCTAATGCATCAGGGTTATCCCGATAAGTCGTATAAGCTGTTCTCCTCGGTGCACCAAGTAAACCCACTGTATGCATGGCTCCTGACATAAAAAACATGCCAATCGCCCACAAAATTGTTTGCAAATTCGCAATGCTGTGCATTTTCCCCGTCAATACTCTTCCAGTAAGATGAGGAATTAGCCAGTAAGCAATGCCAAAGAAAGTAAGAGCCACACTTGAGGCAACGGTAAGGTGGAAATGCCCAGTTACCCAAAGCGTGTTATGCACAATCTGGTTCATTTGGTTACTTGCATTAATGATCCCACCAGCACCAGCTGGAATGAAAATCAACATTCCGACCATGGGCGCAAAGAACCGCGCATCTCTCCATGGTAATACTCTGAACCATCCAAAGAGGCCCTTTGCCCCTTTGCGACGACCAGCGATTTCAAAAGAAGCGAATAGTGAGAAGGCCGTCATGAGTGAAGGAACAATAACCATAAACGTTAACACAACCTGTAGAAATTTCCAAAAAGGAGAAATGCCAGATTCGAGTAACTGATGATGAAATCCTACCGGTATCGAAAATAGCAAGAAAAGGACGAAAGACAAACGTGCTAAAGAATCACTGAAAATTTTACCACCTATAATTTCGGGTATAATAACGTACCAACAGACGTAGGCAGGTAATAACCAAAAATAAACGAGTGGATGACCAAAATACCAGAAAAGCGTACGACTTAGAAGAATATTAATTTCATCCACCCAACCGAATGACCAGGGAATAAACTGAAAGATAACTGAAACAGCAACACCAATCGTAGCGACAAACCACAGTACCATCGTCATCACAGCCATGAAGCTAAATAATGGAGATAGCTTCTCATGAGAAACTTTTTTCCAAATGTAGTACTGATGACACATCGCACCGCCCGCTAACCATGTTCCGATAATAAACAACGTTAATCCAATATAAAACCATGGAGACGCTTTTAACGGGGCATAGAAAGTATACAGAACCGTTCCCTCATTTAATAAAACCATAACAGTTGTAAGAACTGTTCCAATCGTCATTATGATATATCCCAGCCACGCCATACGGTATGGTTGGTCATAGAACTTCCCCATTGTTCTGCTCATGCCGGCATAAAAGAACCCAATAATAAAATAAGTTGTAAAAATAAGTGCGAGTAAGATCCCGTGTGCAGTTAAAAGCTGATAATATCCTATTCCTGCTGGTAACTGAATTGTTCCACTTCTTACTAACGTTTGTAGTAATCCTGCAATACCACCTAATAGAACAGCTAGAAAGGCAATTAACAAATGAGCCATACTGAGCTTTGCATCATTTCGATCTACTATAGAATGACTCATTTCGTCACCTCCAGAGGTACACCCATTGCCTGATGTCCTACCCCGCAATATTCATTACATAAAATCAGGAATTGTCCTGCCTCATCAAACGTATGTGTAATGGTATTCACGTGCCCAGGAGTAATCATCATATTGACATTCGTCTTTGGGATTTGAAATCCATGAACAACGTCTTTACTAGTAACTTTAAAATGAACGGTAGCCCCTTCAGGTATTTTCAGCTCATCATTTGATTGGAAGGTGAAGGCTTGAGCAACTAAAACCGCTTCATATTCATTCTCACCTATTTTCTTTAAACCAGGTTGATCAAAGGGCGCAGTTACATCTACTTTTGTTGGATCAAGAATTTCGTTATCACTCGGTGGCGTATGCCCCATTGCGAAAGCGTTCACACCAATGACTAAAAGAAAAAGAATAAGTGTCCCGCTTCCAATCATAAGCCAAAGTCTTTCTAATTTGTGCATGTGCATCTCTTTTCCCCCTTTCTAAAGACGAACCATATATAGCCAGTAAACCCCAAACCAGGATAATAGAATAAAGCCACCAAGTAACATTACTGCGACCATCGTCCCTTTCAGGTTTGGTCCTCCCTTATTTATTACAACTTTTCTCGCTGTTTCTTTCTTCTCCTCAAGAGCCCCCATCACTCATCCCCCTTTATACTTCACTATAGGTTTATTGTATGAGAATACACATTCCTAATCTGTGACTAAACTCACTAAACAAGAGAACATTCACGAGTTAGCCAATATATCTGAATTTAGCCAATATTTATCGATTTTGGCGAGTATCCTCTTCCACAACCTCCGCACGCCATCACGATCAAGACAAAAAAAGAGTTCAGGATTAAAACTCCTGAACTCTCACGCCTTATAACCTGCATATGTTTTTTGGACAGCCTTCGCAATGACATATGGCTTTCAATTTATCGAGATCTTCAATCAGGATTGCTCCCCCATCATAGGCTATAATCTCATCTTTCTTAAGCTGGTTGAGCATTCGATTAACCGTTTCTCGAGTTGCTCCAATCAAGTCTGCAAGCTCCGCATTTGTAAACTTCGTAGTCATGCGAATACTTGGTCCTTCTTCAACCCCATAAGTATTGGCGATTCTAATCAAAGTTGAAGCGAGTGCTCCATGCTTTCCGAAAAACATCAAATCGCGTAATTTTGTTTGGGTAAAACGCTGCATATAGCCCATCCATTTCATAAATTCAATGGCAAGATCCCCATTTTGCCATAAAATTGTTTCAAGATCTTTCTGCTGGATGATACCTAGACTACAATCCGTCATGGCTTCTGCACTAAAGCTATTCTGCACATGACTATCATCATGGAATTCTCCGAACAGATCTCCTGCTTGAAAATGATAGAGTACAAGATCTTTACCCTCATCAGAACTCTTCGTAAGTTTTACTGCTCCGCTTTTCAAATAATATATATGATTCGATTCATTGCCTTCCCAATAAATCGTTTCTCCACGCTTAACCTGTTGTTCATACATTAATTCTGCTAATTTAATAAAATTACCCTTTGAAAATGACTGTGTATTGTATCCGCCTTTATTCATAGTGGAGATGGGACAAGTAACTTTCATGATTTTCGCCTCCTATAATGTTTCTCTTAGCATCATTATAAGAGTTCCACTCCATTCTAAGTGTGATATACATCACACCTCAATCATTTTTCTCTTGAAAATGTGACATTGTTTACAGCCTAGTTTTCCTCAACCATATTACATTTAAGGTAACAAAAAATTGGAAGGTGATGAGCATGCTAACAGGAATCATTTTAGCCGGAGGACGTAATGATTATGTAAACGGTCACCATAGATCCCTTCTACTACATCATAATGAGCCAATCATCTTATGTCAGATCAAAAAAATGAGTCAAATTGCAGATGAGATCATTATCGTTACAAATACTCCTAGAGAGTTACTACCACACGTCCCAACAAATATTCGCATCATTACGGACTTTTATCCAAATAGGGGACCTATAGGAGGATTGCATGCCGGACTATCTCTCGCTAGAACAGAAATAGCATGGGTTATTGAAGTAGACACACTTTCCATTTCAACATCTATAACAAGTAAACTAATTAAAAACGTATTGCGTTATCATGCAGATGGCGCAATTCCATTGGTAGATGGGACACTTAAACCTCTACAGGGCGTCTATAGGACAAGTACAAAAGCAACCTTAACGAAGTTACTTCAACAAGAAAATACCACTCTGTCTACTTTTCTAGAAAACATTCACACCGTTTCAGTGAGCTCTAATTCAGACTATAAAATCCGACCACATCATACGCCCCAATAGACATGGTGAATTCACCATGTCTATCCTTTTGATAGGAACATGCTTTTCTCATCAAAAGGTGATAATATAACGGTGATGCAAACTAATTTCATATTAATAATATACATATGGATATGGGTGAACTTAATGAAAAAAACATCCGTTATTGTTGGAATACTTTTCTTTATTGTAGCTGGTCTCATAGTTGTGCTTTCTACACAAAATGAAACTGAACCTCAGCAGCCGTCTGAGCTGCTCACGACCTATCGGAACATCTCTCAACAAACTGAGGAGAATACAGCTATTCAGAATGCTTCCTTAACGCTTTCGGCGGTGGGAGATATACTCATTCACGACCGAGTTTATGAAAAGGCAGTAGTAGGCAATGGATTTAACTTTAATCCAATGCTTGAAGATGTTCAAAACCAATTAAAGAAAGCTGATATTACGATCGCCAATCAAGAAACCGTCATCGGCGGGACATCAATCGGCCTTTCATCTTATCCTTCTTTTAATAGTCCAACAGAAGTTGGGGACGCACTTAAAAATTCCGGAGTAGATATTGTATCGATGGCGAATAACCATACTTTAGACCGAGGAGAAAAAGCCATCCAAAATGCGATTAAACATTGGAACAAAATCGGCGTACTTTATACAGGAAGTTATGTTTCAAAAAAAGATCGCACTATCATTAGAACGATTGAACATAATGGGATAACGCTGGCTTTTCTCTCCTATACTTACGGAACTAATGGCCTCCGCCCTCCTAGAAATAAACCTTATCTTGTGAACTACATTGATAAGCAACTCATAACTCAAGATATTCAAGAAGCCAAAAAGGTAGCTGATGGGGTAGTTGTAAGCTTACACTTTGGAAATGAATATGAACGCTATCCAAACAATAACCAGCTAGAACTCAGTTCTTATGTAGCTGAAGCGGGAGCAAACCTGATTTTAGGTCATCACCCCCACGTTCTCCAGCCGTTAGAATGGATTGAAACAAACGACAAGCGCAATGTATTGGTTGCCTATTCACTAGGTAATTTTTGGTCAGGTCAAAAAGGGGATTACAAAGATATCGGAGGCATTCTTGAGGTTCAATTCGTCAAAAAGAATTTCCGAGGAAACTCTATGCTCTCAATCACTTCCCCAGCATTTACTCCGACTTATGTAGATAATGAGTATAAAGTCCACCCGCTAAGTGAAGTAAAACCTGATTTATTAAATGAAATGAATCTTCATATGAAGCAGTGGATGCCAGATTTACAGGTTCCAAAACCATAAGAAAAAAGCCCGTTATCAACGATAACGGGCTTTTTTCTACAATAGGATATATCAACCATCAACAACAAGATTATGACCATTAATATAACTTGCGTCCTCACTTGATAGAAAGTAAACCACTTTTGCGATTTCAAGAGGCGTTCCAAATGACCCTCTAGGATGTTGTTTATAGGCTTTCTGAAACCCATCCTCTGTGCCATATAACTTCCGAGCAAGAGGGGTATCAATTGGTACTGGCGAAATAACGTTCACACGTATTTTCCGCTTCGCATAACGACTTGCCAATGATTTCGATAGTGAGACGATACCTGCCTCTGTTGCATTGTAAGCTGGAAGAGCTGCGTTGGAGGTTCTCAATGCGCTACTTAAAAAAGCATATTCCATGTATCTGGACCAACAATCCCATCTACTGATAATCCCTTTCTTTTCTGATAAGCCCTTACAGCCTTTTCAGTTGCGGGTCCAAAGATACCATCGGGGTTCACATTAACCGCTCGTTGAACGGCCTCTACATCTTTGCCACGATCGCCATTCATCACATATCGACCAGGATAAGGTCTTACTGGAGCATTCATAGCGAATCCACCTTTTGGAGCTCGCTTCAAAGCAGCAAGTGTTTTCGGACCAACAATCCCATCTTCCACTAGACCTGTTAATCGCTGAAATTTCTCAACTGCTTCCTGCGTCTCTCTTCCAAAAATGCCGTCCGCCCCAAATTCACGCAGGTCCATTCCTACACGAATGAGAAGGTCTTGAATTCTCTCAACTTCTTTCCCACGATCACCTGCACTAACAATAAGTGTGCTAGTAGTAGATTTCACCTTCCCAGGGCTACTTATTTCTTTAAAGTTTTTCCAAACGCCTGTTACATCTTCAATAAAAGTTGACCATGTAATTCCATAGCGATTTAATGCATTCTCAGGGTCTGTTCTACGTGTTGGATCAAGTGTTGAGTGGGCAACTATATCTGATTCAGGATCGAGTTTATATTTATCACATAAATAAGCATGGTACCAAACATAGCGGTCATATGCCTCTATAAAGGATATACCTCCTCCCCAACAAAGTTCCACACCGATCGCTTTATCGTTCGCATCTCCGTTATAAAGGAGATTGTCCTTTTCCGTTACATAACGTACATGCCATGCTTTTTCAGTTAATGGAATGATTTCAAGAATAATCGAATCATCAATAAACGTATGAGCAGACGCTGAGATAATATTTTTAGCAAAATAGGCTCGATTTACGTATGCCGTTGAACCTGGATTACCTGTATCATGAGCGACAATAAAGCTAATTCCATCATTTTTTTCTTTTGGTCTGGACTTACCTTTATCGATATAATCTCTAGTAATTGTATATTTTGAATTACTTGCCATTATTTCACTCTCCCTTTCTTTGCTTCCCCCCTCCTCTCTAATATCCATCATATGTAAACAATTCTTATCTGGCTCGCTTCTTTGTGTCTTATCAAATAAAATTAGTCAGGTGCTGAGTAGCCCTGACTAATTAATTGATTCTTCGTTATCAACTAGACAATCATTCATAAACCCTTCCCAATCACTAAATTGATAAAGAGTCGGAGTGAGCACCAATTTTTCTAATATCCCTGCATATGTTTCTTTGTTGTTATCATCTATTAACGGTGATAGAGCTGTTCGAATCATTTCTGCTTCTCTACGCGTTATGTTCATATGAAGTCCTCCTTTCGCCTTTTTACATAATTTCTCCGATAGACGTCATAATCATGTGCTTTTTTTGCCAGAATAACGATGAGGTGAACACGAAATGAACCAGGGAATGAATACAGCTTTATCAGCGATCATGCTAGCACAAGGATTAAAAATAGTAACACATAAAGCGAAATCGGGAAATTGGGATTGGCGCCCTTTCTTTCAAACGGGAGGAATGCCAAGTTCTCATTCTGCAGGTGTATCTGCTTTAGCTACTTACACAGCATTAAAAACAGGAAAAAGCTCTGTCGAAACAGCACTGGCTGTCGTATTTGGAGTGATCGTCATGTATGATGCACAGGGCATTCGACGACATACGGGCGAGATCGCTCGATTGGTCAATGACCTAGATGAAGACATCGAACTATTATCGGGGCACTATCCTGATTTATTTCACGCGAGACGAGATGTTGAACTAAATGAACTTCTAGGTCATCAGCCTGCTGAAGTGGCCGGTGGTGCTTTGCTAGGGATTGCCCTTGGCTTAATAGGTTATTTCTCGAGGAAATAATTAACAAATAAAAAGTTGACAATCCTTCTCAAGCGTGTATAATGTGTAGTTGGGGTAACAAAAACCCGATATTAACAACTAGCTCCTTTAAAATAAGGAGAACTAAAATTCATAACTGGAAAGGTATGAACAGCATGATTCTAATTGGCTTGTATCAAGTTAATGGCCATACTACAATTGCTGTTGATCCTCCTCACTCACACTGGCGCGGCTTCGGAGCCGTAAGGATGGAAGAGAGGTAGGGCTTTCGTTGTTTGAGAGATCAACAGATCTCTATGGTATGTTTACCGCGGCAATGAAGGAGTTACTGTTAATAAATAACGATCGTTATATAAAACGTAGAAAGAGCGCATCTAAGCGATGCGCTCTTTATCAATTTATAGAGAGTTGCCTTCATCTTTTCTAACAATGATGTCGGCAATCACGCCTCCAGTATAGAGGATGGATGAAATAATTCCACTAACACCAAATGCACCTAATGCGATAATCCAGCGCATTGGATAAGGTTCTTCAATAGTTGAATAATTTGGTAAGTTTTCTCCAAGGGTAATACCAATGAATATAGCGGCCACAATACCTGCTAGTAATGTGTATACTGACATCTTTCTAAGTAAATATCCGTTCACGTTCATTACCTCCTTCTCTCCTAATCATTCCCTCTAAATAAGCAACAAAACATGAAAGGAACCTGATCAATAGTGAATTAGTGGACTAGTCATTATTTATTTCCTGGTGTTTATTGTGGTAAAACCAAAGAGCTAGGTAAAGAGAGAAAGTATTGAACAACGGCTACTATGTTAAAATAAGATGAAACACTACAAAAGCGCACCAATCATGAAAGTGTTAAAGACATAAAGTACTGATACGACATTTAACAGAAGCCCCCTGTGGCCAACTGTATACGAAAATAAAGGAGCAACGATATGACAATGTTTGATCAACACCCTTTTCTTTCTGAAAACTGGCAAGCTGCCGGCTTTAGTAATTTCTCAATGGTTCAAGAACAAGCCATTCCTCGGATCTTGAACGGAGAAGACTTACTAGTTGAAGCTCCAACCGGCACTGGAAAAACACTTGCTTACCTTTTACCGATTATGCAAATGCTTGATCCAAATAAAAAAAATACACAGGCCATTATTCTTGCTCCTACGCGAGAACTCGCCATGCAGGTTTTTGAAGTTTCTCAACAATTCCTAAAGGGCAGTAACATGACAGCTGCTTCAATGATTGGGGGAGCTGCTATTAAACGACAGTTAGACAAGCTTAAGAAGCACCCCCAGCTTATCGTTGGTACACCCAATAGAATTGCCGAGCTAATTGATATGAAGAAATTGAAAATGAACGAAGTAAGAACCCTTGTAGCTGATGAAGCCGATCAAGTGTTACATCCGTCTACCTTTGAAGATGTCTCCTATATTTGTCAATCTGCGCTTAGAGATTGTCAGCTCCTTTTCTTCTCTGCCACGCTCAGTGATAAAGTGCTTTTGCAGGCAAAGAAACTATCTGATAATCCATCCGTCTTAAGCATCAAAGCTACAGCAGAAGACAAAAAAGCGATTGACCACAGTTACTATGTGACAAATCGACGAGAGAAGCCAGAATTACTGCGGAAGCTAGCTCGTAAAGACGGTGTAAAAGCGCTAGCCTTTGTTAACAACAGTAACTACCTCTCTCGATTGAAAGACATTCTTGCAACTAAGAAAATTTCATTCGATGTATTAGATAGTTCGACAAATAAAACGGAAAGAAAGAATGTATTAAATCGTTTCCGTAATGACCAAATCCAATTGCTTTTAACAACTGACCTTGCTGCAAGAGGACTAGACATCGATAATATTACTCATGTTTTCCACTATGATTTATCTGAAGATGCAAGAACATACCTGCATCGCTCAGGACGGACAGGACGCATGGGGAAAGAGGGTTCAGTTGTCACGCTATTACTCCCTGGTGAAGAAAAGTATCTTGAGAAAATCACCCAAAAGCTAGATCTTGAACTCACTAGAAAGAACGTGCCAAGACCATCTACTACTAAATCTCGTAAGCGTCATTAAGTAAAATACAAAAAGCTGCCTTTCATCGATAATTATTGATGAAAGGCAGCTTTTTGGTTCTATTAATCCCCATTAAACATATCGAAAAGACCTCTTGCCATACTTCCCTCGCCCTTACTTCCACCTGGCGTTTGAGGCATAGCTGCAAATACTCTGCTTGCAAGACGACTAAACGGAAGTGACTGCACCCATACAGTTCCAGGCCCTTTAAGCGTTACAAAAAACAGCCCTTCTCCACCAAATAAAGCTGTCTTTACTCCTTTAACAAACTCGATATTGTAATCCACCTCTCCAGTCATCGCCACTAAACAACCCGTATCTAGACGAAGCGTTTCCCCAATTTGAAGCTCCTTTTTGTGGATCGTTCCTCCAGCATGGACAAAAGCCATACCATCTCCCTCTAGCTTCTGCATGATGAACCCTTCTCCTCCAAAGAAACCAGTGCCTAATTTCTTCTGAAGCTCGATACCTACTGATACGCCTTTTGCTGCAGCTAGAAAAGCATCCTTTTGACAAATAATCTTCTTATCCCATTCACTTAAATCCATGGGGATAATTTTCCCAGGATAAGGTGAAGCAAAAGATACATGCTTTTTCTCTTTTCCTTCATTTGTAAAAGCCGTCATAAACAAACTCTCGCCAGTTAAAACACGCTTACCTGCACTAAATAATTTCCCCATTATCCCGCTTTGTTGACCACTTCCATCGCCAAAAATAGTCTCCATTTCAATATGATCTTCCATCATCATAAGGCTCCCTGCTTCAGCAATAACAGTTTCCCCTGGATCTAGTTCAACTTCTACAAACTGCATATCATCCCCATATAGTTTAAAATCTATTTCGTGGTTGTTCATTCACAGCTCTCCCTTTTATCATTGTGATAGCTATACGTTCTAACATAATGAAAGGTTTCGACTTCCTTACAGTAAAAAACCTGCTCCATAGGGAGACAGGCTTTTCACTCTTTACTTCGTACGGGCCATTTCTTTTTCATCCAGCGGGGATACGCGTTTTACTGTTCGGCAAACTTCTTCTATATCAAATGGTTTAGCAAAATGAGTGATTGCTCCTAGTTTCATAAATTCTTGCACGAGCTGTAATTCACCGTATGCAGTCATAAAAATAACCTGAACTTTTTCATCAAACTTCTTTAACGATTTAAATACTTCTAATCCATCCATACCGGGCATTTTCAAATCGAGGATTACGAGATCAGGACATTCCTGCTTAAAAAGCTCAATTGCCGTCAAACCGTTCGCAGCTTGAAGTGTTTGATACCCTTCTTTCTTAAATAGCTCACCTAATAACACTCGAATGCCATACTGGTCGTCCACAATTAATATCTTCTTCATCGTATGCCCACCTTTTTTGCGATATAGTCTCAGATCATGTGACTTCCTATCATTATTGTGCACCATCTAAAACCGATTGAAAATAACTTCGTCGAAACTAGTCACGAGATTACAAATCTCGCACATTTTCGCCCTATTGAACGTTCATTATTAAGAAATGTAAGCGCATTATAGAAGACGCACGTTCTTTTTTACCATTTTACAACTTTTTACTGAATTTTCGTTTTATTTTATGAGACAGGGGAAGAGTTTACTAGAACAAATTTAGGAGGGTATATTAAACCATGACTGGTCCTACAATCCAGACGATTAAAGAAATTGAGAACAAAGCTATGAAAGATCAGCGAGAGGCTTCAGAAGCAAGAAATGTGGTAAGAGAAGCAACGAAAGTGAATTCAATCCATCCCTCATAGACCATAAGTTAACTATAAAGCAAGAAAAGCAGATAGGCGCATAGGCGCCTATCTGCTTTTCTACATCAATGAAACAACCGCCGTTTGGCGGTTATTCATTATTTATTTTATTTACGCTTGCGATAAGTTCTCTTCAGTTCCATTTCGGCTGCTTCGTCTAACGTTTCAGGGTTGTCTGGATCTCTTTCAAGAGTTCTTTCTACATCACGTTCAATCACATCATCAAACGTTTCAGCACCTTCTGTTTCGACGATTATCTTTTCGACATCGCGATTAACAACTGTAGACATTGGAACTTCCGACTCGTCTAACTCTGCTGCTCGCTTGATTGAATAACCGCTTACTAATGCTTCTTCCTCTGCAGCAGGTGTTTCTTTCTCACCTTTGCGATTCTTCACTTTGTCCACAATGTCATTTGATTTAGTTTTGACGGATTGAGCAAAAGCGCTCGATTTATTTTTCATGTTACCTGATACTTCTACACCTTTATCTTTTGCCTTTGTCACACTATCACTAATATCATTTCTAAGCTCTTTTCCAGCCTTTGGTGCAAGCAGAACACCAGCTGCTGCTCCTACCATACTACCTGCTATGGCCGCTATTGCCGGACCTTTAAACTGACTTTCTGACTTCACTGGATCTGTTCGATCAATACGAATCACTTCTCTAGTTGAGGATGAATATCCTTCTGGTGCTGGCTCACGTTCAACCTTCACCTCATGGTTTGGTTTTGAATCTTTCATCGTTATCCTTCCTCCTTAACAGATTGAATGTTTGATTTCTTAAATCGATACTTTTCCCACATTGTCAGAGCAGTACTTCCCCAATTCGCCGCCTCCGCAGCTTTTCCCTGCTTCGACTCAATACCTTTTTCAACAGAGTGGCTTAGCTTAGAAAAAGAACGTGATAAATTTTGAAGAGAAGCTCCTGTTTCTTTAACTGACTCAAACACTGGTGAGAATTGACCAACCTTTGATTGAACCTCATCAGCAAGTACATTTGTTTTATGCAACATCATTGTGGTTTCTTTCGACAATCCATTGATCTGCCCTTGTAAAGAATCGATCATTTCTGCTGTGTTAGAAAGAGTTTTTTCAGTAGATTTTAACACTTTAATTAAAAATACACTTAATACTGCGAACACGATTGCGATAATAGCTACTGCTACATAAAGAATAATTTCCATTACGATGCCTCCTACTTCTATTTGAATATAATTACCAATACCCTAGAGTAGGAAATATAATCATAAAATTAACGAGCCATAAAATAGCTCAATACTAAAACACTTCTTCAATCGTTATTTTTAGCCTACTAAACAAAGGAAAGTGAGCCTCTTGAGGTGAGAGGCCTTCTAGTAAACTATTGTAAATCGACTCATAATACCACTTTTGCTTTTCTCGACCACGGTTAAACCTCTGCCAAATTTGTTCTCCTACTTGATCATAATCTTGTTTGATTGTCGTTAAGTTGTGAAGTTTATCAGCACAAGTAATTTGTTTTACTGAAAATGGCGCCTGCTTCATCTTTTCAATCGTATGTTCTTTTCTTTTTTCCCATTCTAAATGCTTATCAGGTTCAGAACACGCTGCTACTAAATTCGCCACAACTTGACCAAACTCTTCGTTCAACATCTCATACGTCATTGATGTATCCTCTATCACATCGTGAAGAATTCCTGCTGCAATCGTTTCTTCAGAAGCTCCTGATTCCATTAAATAGAATCCAACTGTTATTGGGTGAGAAAGGTAAGGGAGCGTTGATTCTTTCCTATATTGGCCATCATGAGCCAACGCTGCTATTTCGACTGCTTTCTCAATGATTTTCATATACAATTCCTTCTTTCTGATCACGTTTTAACGGGAATCGCCTTTGATAAGTCACCATTCTCCAAATCCATTCGATTGGTCCATACTTAAATTTAGATAGCCAGACTCTACTGAATCCGATTTGTATAAGGAAAATACAAATTAATAAAAGAACCCCGGTGCTTACTTCTGTTTCTCCATAAAAACCCAATCCATAATTGTAGTAAATAAGCGTACTAACAATAGATTGCATTAAATAATTCGTAAGAGCCATTTTCCCTACCCATTCAAGCGCTTTAAGACTTCTTCCTGAATAATAAATTAACGAGATAGCCGCCATATAAAAGAGTGAAACAAGTGGTCCACCGAGACTATCCTGAAGATGGGAAAAGGCGTAAGATTCAAAAACAAAAGGCGTTAACTTCACCAAGAATCCTAGTGAGCCGATAACTAGTAACTTTTTCACTAATGATAGCTGATTGCGATGCCCATTGAGCCATCCTTCTTTCGCAAAAGCTGCCCCTATTAGAAAATAAGGAAAAATAGAAAATAAAAGAAAAACGCCACTTACTCCTCCATTTACATAATACCAATCGCTTACTCGTTCATTTAAAATCTCAATATAGCTTCCCGAACCATACACCAGAATCGAATTTCTTATCGCTTCTGGGTCATGCGATGTTAAGTCAGCCGTACTAAACGGTAGCAACAAGAGAAAGAATATGACGGCATAAAACAACCATAATCCCAGACCTATTTGCAATAGTCGTTTCCCTTCCATTCGGATAAAGAAAAGTAGCAATAATCCACATAGACTATACGTAAATAGAATATCTCCATGCCAAATGGCAACAAAATGAAAGATTCCAATGATAAATAGGAATAGCAAGCGTCTTAGCATTATAGGAAGAAATCTAGAGCCACGTGATGTTACTCGGTTTTGTAGAATAATAAAACCATACCCAAACAAGAAAGAAAACAACGGGTAGAAACTGGCTTGTGCAAAAAAATCAATGAGGTTCATGAAAAGCTGATTCCATTGATCACCCCAGTAGTTTATTTTATCAACGTACATCCATGGAGAATGAAAATCGACCATGTTAACAAAAAAAATACCAAGCAAAGCAAAACCACGCATGGCATCAATTGATTGAATTCGATCACTTGCACTTGTAGGAATTAGGGCTGCATTCTTCATTTCATTCATCCTTTACTTGAGTCTTTTTCCTCTCAGAAATCGTTCCACATCATCACAGCGTTCTCCTTCTTTTGACTCATCTTATCAGATATTAGAAGGATGACCAGCATGAATTCCTATTCTCAAATAAGACATTTTGAATATAATTCAAGGAAAATCTACCCAGTTTACATCAAACTATTCTATAATAAACACACACACAAATTATGGAAAACTTACTATATAAAACCCTTCGCGCATGCAGATCGTCTTTTGTTTGAAGGGCCGAAGGAGGAAGGCGCAACCTTGGGGAACAAAGAATCAACAGAATATCTTGACCTTACCAATAAGGAAGCGGTCCTTGAAATGATAATGGATGAATACGGTGAAAGTGTTGTTTGGCTTGCTTTCAGTTATTTAAAAGACAAAGAAAAAGCGGAAGATGTTGCACAAGAAGTCTTTATTGCCTGCTATACAAAATTAGATACCTTTAATATGGAAGCCTCACTCAAATCCTGGGTATTAACTATAACTGCGAATAAATGTAAAGACGTACTCAAAAGCTGGTCTTATCGAAATATTGTGTTCGCCCAATCCTTATTAAATACATTTAAACATAGCAACTCTGAACCTGACATGGCCTTAATTGGGTCAGAAGAAAATAAAGAACTTACTACAAAT
Organism: Anaerobacillus sp. 63XJN7_5_ISO-PGPR-S23-430; assembly: GCF_056173695.1. Classification (NCBI taxonomy): domain Bacteria; kingdom Bacillati; phylum Bacillota; class Bacilli; order Caryophanales; family Bacillaceae; genus Anaerobacillus; species Anaerobacillus sp. 63XJN7_5_ISO-PGPR-S23-430. Next base: position 3,184,136 of record NZ_CM149686.1, read on the forward strand.
GTCCTTAAACTTCCAGCCAAATATCGAGAAGTCATTTTTCTTCATTACTTTGAGGATTTAAAGGTTCAAGAAATCAGTGATTTGTTATCAATTAAAGAAAATTCGGTTAAAACAAGATTACGTCGTGCCAGGATGCTACTTAAAGAAATGTACTAAGGAGGGTGACAATGGACAAACGATTGAAAGACCTTCGTTCGCGAATGATCGATACAAAAGCTGTCACCTTCGATCATACTCATAAAGATCATATTCGAAGAAGAATTAAGGAAACATCCATTTCTAGATTCAATCTGATAAAATCTCTACAAAACCTTTTTCCTATTGCGCTAACCTACCTTACTCTTCTTTTCCTAGTAGTTAGTACTGGACTATTTGCAGCATCTGAAGTTGGTCTTTTACCTAAGAATAGTTCTGTTAGTGTTAGTGAACATTCTCTTACAAAAGAAATGTTATATGAAAATGTCCTAGCCTCTACAGAAATGATTGATATACAGAAGGATCAGGAAAAAGTTCGCTCTATTGCCCATTCGTACTTAGAAAATCAGCGTAACTGGAAAATCACCAATCATAGCGCTACCTATGGAACTCATTCCACTGTTCTTGTTCAAGGTAAAATCACAGAAGGACATTTTGACAAGATGACTTTTAGTATCTGGATTGAACCAGAAACCGGTCTTCCATTAAACTTTGTGATTCGCAATCAAGAAAGTAGTGTTCTTGAACAATTTAAACTACCTGACGAAACACTCGCCCATGCTGAGCGGCAAAATTAAAGGCTCCCGTTTTAGAACGGGAGCCTTTATTAACTATTTGCATGTGTCATCTAATACTCGGGAAGTATTTAATAGAAATTCCCGATCAAGATCAGGAAGTTCATCGAGATCAATACTTGTTAGTAAGTAGTGATGGAATCGCTGAACATCTGCTTTAATTTCTTTCCGTTGACCATCCGCGGTTAAAATAAGTGCATCAAGTATACCATTTAACATGGATACATCGTCTTTACCGTAGTGTCTAATCTGATAAAAGGCCTTATAAAGATATTGAAAGAAAGGCTTAGGCGTAGTTAATACACGTAAATTTCTCTTATCATCAAAAAACGCTTCCTTAGGTTCATACGTATTGCCAATTTTGGCGAGAATGGTACCAATTCGATTCGTGCAGTTCACAGCCGTGTGAGGATCATTAACAGAGGGAGAAATAGCCCTAAGAGCAATATCAACTAGTTTTTGAATTGAAAATTCTAAGTCTTGGTCATTTATTCTCTCTGTTCCAATTGCAATGATATTTAATATATCACTGGATGAAACCGAAGAAGCATCTTTGGCCCAAATCGTGGCAATCCTAGATCCGTTTTGTACATAGTTTCCTACATCTGCATCTAGTCTTAGTACACTTTCATATTTAGTAGCCAAGTTAACTAGTTTAGCGTAAGGTATTCGCTGAATGTAGCCCATTTTCTCACTGTATATCGGTATTCCAGCCTCTTCTTTTAGCTCTTCTTCTTCCCATCTATCCCACTTTTCAAAAGTTTCACCTTCATGTAATTCACTTTTACTTTCTACAAGGTATAACGATCTGCGGGTGATTTTTTCAATCAGATTGTTGACCTGAACAAAAGTAGCCGAATGATGAATAAACAATACAAAGAACAATAAACACGCAATCGCAAGGATCACTGTTAAGAGAGGCGATAAGATAATCCGACCATCCTTACCAGTTAATAGAAGCATGTTCACAAGGGCAAAGATAAATCCTGCCACAAAAACACCTAGCACGTGCTGTGTAAAGCGGTCAGAAATAAAATCTTGTAACACCCTCGGTGAGAACTGTGAAGAATAAGTTGTCAGCACAACCATAATAGACGAGAATGAAATGGTTGTCATGGTTAATATAGCCGTAATTAACGGAGCATATAGTGCCTGAGCGATTTTCTCCGTAGCTAGAAATAGCTTTGGAATTGTTCCATCCAATTGCGCAATGTACATAATGTCAATCCAAGTACTTAGAGCGACAACTACGATAGATATGGTGCCATATACGACTGGAAGAAACCAGAAGCTGTTGCGTAAATTAATCGATGTCTTAGAATAATTCATGTGTTAAATCCTCTTTCACTATTGTGTCATCTCTTTCTTGTTCCCTCATTCACTTGAGCTAATCCCAATATTTGATGATGGATTAATATCCCAAGCGATAGCCGTGCTTTGTAATATGCCTCAAGCTCTTCTGATGACCCGAATGGTCGCAAAATGAACGCAAACCATGAAGATAACTTTTAATAAATGAACGGTAGAATCCTATATCTATCTTTTCCCCATTCGTGATAAGTTTCTCCAACTGACATATAGAGCATTCTTTCCTCAATCCGGATACGGTATAAGAGAGCCGGGACAATGAGTAGAATGGATAGTAAAATGCCGCCCCACGTGCCTATGTATAATGGAAATCCTATCATGATTAGTAGTAGTCCAGTATATAGAGGATGGCGTAATAAACGATAGGGACCAGAACTAACAAGATCTACTTTGCTTTCTACTACTACATTTCTAGAAAAAAAGCGTCCTAGTTCTTGAATACCCCAATATCTCAATACAATCCCACTTCCATAAAGAAAGAGCCCTAAAACTTGATTAAATATGTTGTTTTGAAATGTGAAAAGATCAACCCCACTAAAATAGAGCGTTCCTATAATCACACCAGAGATCGCTAACAAAATAAAAACAAAGGACCGCTTTTCAGAAGAAGAGGTTTCTGTGTTTTTCTTTCCTCGTTTCATGATAAATTCACTTACCCATAAAACCGAAAGCAGAATGAATAATACATCAATTACACTCATGGCGCTCCCCCTTTATTATACCTTAATCAGCAGTATACCAGACTTCAATCCTTATTGTCTGACATCGATAGTGGCTTTGTATAAAACAGTCACTTTATACAATTCCACAAATGAAAACCCTTACATTAAGCAAAAGTTCTTCACTAGACTTATACAGCTTCGCGAATAAAATGGATATTATTGTAAATAATTCATGTTTTTCACTTCTTATATGGAGTGGTGAGCAAGCCTCTCATCTTCTAAGCGTATGTTAAACGAGTTTAGAGCAAACATCGTCCATATTCTTAGTTATTCTCCACTTATTCGGACTATTTGGGCAAGTCTTGTTGTCAGCACATAAGCGTTTGTTATACTCATAGAGTCAATTGATTAAAGCAATCACACATTTAACGGCAAGTTATATAGGAGTGAAATAATGAATCTAAACGACGAAAAGAAACGAATCGTAATTAAAATCGGAAGCAGCTCTTTAACGAGCAGACTCGGAGACATTAGCCGAAGAAAACTTGAACGACTAGTAGATGACATTGTAATGCTTAAAGATGAAGGACATGAAGTACTTCTAGTATCTTCTGGCGCAGTAGCTGCTGGATATCGCAGACTAGGATGCTTAGAACGTCCAACATCACTTTCAGAAAAACAGGCCGCTGCATCAATCGGTCAGGGACTGTTAATGGAAGCTTACTCAGAACGTTTCATATCTCACGGCTACACTGCTTCACAAATTCTGATTACGCGCAGTGACTTTTCTGATCGCAAAAGATACAACAACGCAAGAAACACTATTAATGTACTTTTAGAACGAGGAATCGTTCCAATTGTTAATGAAAATGATACCGTAACAGTTGAACGTCTAAAATTCGGAGATAATGATACCCTTTCAGCGAAAGTCGCTGCACTTGTGAGTGCCGATCAGCTTATTATTCTTTCTGATATAGATGGACTATATAGTGAAGATCCGAGAAAGAACCCGGATGCTAAACTGTTAGAGCACGTAACTGAAATTACTCCAGAAATCGAAGAATCTGCCGGAGAACCTGGTAGTTCTGTCGGCACTGGTGGCATGAGATCGAAAATTGATGCAGTCAAGATTGCTATGGCATCAGGTACACCTTCTTTCCTTGGAAACGCAACAACTAAAGGAATTATTTATAATGCTGTTCATCAAACAGCAACTGGAACTTACTTTACCCCAGAAGGTCAAACCGAGCTTGATAACAAGAAACAATGGATAGCCTTCAATTCAGGTCCTGAAGGTGAAGTCATCGTGACTGATAAAGCAAGCTCTGAGATTTCTGAACATGAACGGAGTCTTCAACCTGTAGGCGTTCATTATGTACACGGGCACTTTAAGCCAGGGGCAGTTGTGAAACTGACAGACATGGATGGTGAAGAAATAGGTCTGGGTGTTACAAACTATTCTTCCAAGCATTTGAAAATGATTAAAGGACTTCCAACTGAAGAAATTTCTGAGCTTATTGATATTTCAGTGAAAGAAGCCGTTCATATCAATGATTTTGTTTATCACGATCAGCTAGCTATTCCACTCGGTTCATAATAAAAAGAACGATGATTGTGAGGGGTTTTCCCCTTCATCAATCGTTCATTACAGCATTAGGGACAGTTAATTCTAATCTTTTCATTTAGATGAACCTATATTTTAAGATTAGCCTTTTACTGCCCTATACGTCTGAGATAAAATAGAAGAAAAAAATATAGGAGGCGTTTGATGACTACTCTAGATCCGATTAAAGTAAATGTAAAAGAACAAGCAAAGCAAGCACAGGTGGCTTCCAAAGCCCTCTCCTTGCTTACAACTGAGGAAAAAAATCAGGCACTACTGATTATTGCCGATGAGCTCGAAAAAGAAACAGATTATATCCTAAATGAAAACAAGAAAGACCTTGAGCGCGGTAAAGAAAAAGGCTTTACAGAAGCGTTTATGGATCGTTTAAGCTTATCTAAAGAACGCGTAAAAGACTTTGCTAATGGTCTTCGCGAAGTGGCAGAGCTAGAAGATCCGGTTGGAGAAGTCATTTCTGATTGGTCACTTGATAACGGCATGCAAGTCGAACAAGTCCGCGTCCCGCTCGGCGTTATTGGTATGATTTATGAAGCACGTCCAAACGTAACCGTTGATGCGACGGGTCTTGCACTTAAATCAGGAAACGCTATCGTCCTCAAAGGTGGTTCTAACGCTCTTAATTCCAACAAAGGGATTGTTCGCGTAATTCATGAAGCACTTCCAAAAACCAAAATCCCTGTAGACGCGGTTCAACTAATCGCTACAACTGATCGCGAAGCAACGAGTCAACTCTTTACGATGAAAGAACACATTGATGTTCTAATTCCTCGTGGAGGCGGCGCTCTAATTAATACAGTCGTGAACAATGCAACTGTCCCAGTACTAGAGACAGGCGTAGGTAACTGTCATATTTATTTTGATCAGTCAGCTGAAGCTGAGAAGGCAATAAACATCTTGATTAATGCCAAAACAGATCGGCCAGCTGTATGTAATGCAGTTGAAACACTAATCGTTCACAAGAAATGGCTTGAAGAAAATCTGGACGTTCTTGAAAAATCACTAGCTGATCATAACATTAAAGTTCATGGTGATGAGCATATCGTAAACACGTTTAAAGATGCTGTACTTGCTGATGAAGATGACTGGAGTAACGAATACCTTGGTCTTGAAATTGCAATCAAAACAGTCGAAAACACTGAAGAGGCAATTGATCATATTGAAAAGTATGGCACGAAGCATTCTGAAGCGATTATTACAGAAGATGCTAAATCTGCATCCCTATTCCGCAGTCTTGTAGATGCGGCTGCAGTCTATCACAATGCATCCACTCGCTTTACAGACGGCTCTGCTCTAGGCTTTGGGGCGGAAATCGGTATTTCTACCCAAAAACTACATGCTAGAGGACCTATGGGTCTCCCTGCTTTAACAACGATTAAATATTGCATGACAGGTACTGGACAAATCAGATAAACGTACTCTAAACCACCCTTTTCTTTAAAGGGTGGTTTTTCTATGAAGTAGTAGCCATTGAGGATTCTACTATACTGAGCATAACTTTCGTGTAATCTAAGGCTCCCCCTTATAATTACTCCATACACACGATAAAAGAGAGGATGATAATCATGACATATGAAAACTTATATACTTCAGAAGTGCTAGGAAAGATTTCATTAAAAAATCGCTTTATCGTCGCTCCAATGACTAGAATAACGGCAACAGATGACGGTAGCGCAACAACAACAATGCGCAATTATTATGAGCGTTTTGCGAAAGGAGGATTTGGTGCTATCATCACTGAAGGCATCTATACGGATGAAAGATATAGCCAGGGATATTTAAACCAGCCCGGGTTAACAAATAAAAACCACGTTGAGACGTGGAGAAATATCACGTCTTCCGTTCACGAGTTCGGAACTCCAATAATTGCCCAACTGATGCATGCAGGTGGACAAAGTCAAGGGAATGCATATTCAGATGTAACTGTAGCACCTTCTAATATTCCTCCCAAAGGAGAACAGCTTGGCTTTTATGGAGGATCAGGTCACTTTGATAAACCAACACCCCTTTCGATCGACGATATTAAGGAAGTGAGACACTCCTTTATCAGTGCTGCCCGGCATGCAAAAGAAGCTGGATTTGATGGTGTTGAAATTCATGGGGCCAACGGATATCTTCTTGACCAATTCTTAACAGACTATTTAAACCATCGAAACGATGAATATGGTGGATCACTTGAAAACAGGCTGAGACTTCTAGTTGAAGTGATTGAAGATGTTCGAAATGAAGTAGGAGAGGACTTTACAGTTGGCATTCGTATATCTCAAATCAAAGTTGCTGACCCGGCTTATAAATGGCCTGAAGGCGAAAAATCTGCCAAAACCATTTTCTCCATTCTAGAAAAAGAGCTTGATTACATCCACGTCACAGATCCTGATGCAACTCAACCTGCATTTGGAGAGGGAACGAAAACGTTAGCTGCGGCAGCGAAAGCCTTCAGTTCCATTCCAGTGATCGCAAATGGACAGCTAGGTGATCCAGATAAAGCAACTAACCTTATCGGAAGCAAAGAAGGTGATTTTGTTAGCCTTGGTACTAGCGCTCTCGCAAACCCTGACTATCCAAATCGTCTTTCAACCGGAAAAGAGTTAAAACCATTCGATTTCGAAAGTTCTCTTCTTCCGCTTGCTTATATTAAAGAACATGAATTGAAAGAAGAGATCATCAGAAATTAACTCTATAGTCCTCCCTCTCCAAATTGGTGGAAAAGAATAGTATCTACGAGAAAAATGAATAGAAAAAAGCCTACCAAATATTATTGGTAGGCTTTTTTGTTATGATTATTGTTCTTTGATCTTTTTGAATCATTGATCAGCTCAATAAGAGGATTCATTAGATGACACAGGATGTTGATAATGCAATATGGCTGTTAGTAACGCTTTACACTGAGGTAGCGCAAATTGAATGATCTTACCTAGCATAAAAGCAATAATAATACTGCCAATACCAACTGGTCCTCCCAGCATCCACCCGAGGAGTAACACAGTAATCTCGATACCGTTTCTAACCCAATCAATGCGCCAACCTGTTTTTTCAACAACGAGTAACATAATACCATCGCGTGGTCCAGCACCGAGACCAGATGTTACATATAAACCTATACCGTAACCTAGCACAACAACACCGACAATGAATAGGACGGCTTGTGCCAGCAATGTTTCAGGATCTGGTAAAACATATAAGAAGAAATCAATAAATAATCCCAGTAGCAGCATATTTAGAAAGGCCCCCACTTTCGGAAGTGACCTTGTATAAAGTGAAGTGAAGCTTAGTATAATAAACCCAGTTAGAATAGACCAGCTTCCGATCGTTAATCCAAACTGCTTAAATAAGCCATAGTGAAAAACATCCCAGGGACCAATTCCAAATGTTTTTCCTTTAATGGTCATTGCAATCCCTAGACCAAGAACAGCGAGACCTACGAAAAAGAAACTCCACCGAATGATTTTATTTCGCATTGAAAAGCCCCTCTCAAACAATACAATTTCAAACCTTTGAAACTATATCATAAGAAAGAAAACATAAAAACCACCCGGGAAACTAGGTAATGGAGTTGGAAATCACCTTCTATATTATGTAGCTTTCATTAAGGATAAAAAAAACTGCCTGATTTCTTAATCAGGCAGTTATCTTTTATTTAATTAGTCCATTACCGTTACAGTAACTGTTTTACGACCAAAGTCTAGTGCATCTTGTTGGTCGGCCATGAATAGATCAACTCGATTACCTTGGATTGCGCCGCCAGTGTCACCAGCAACTGCTTCTCCGTAACCTTCTACATATACTTTAGAACCTAGTGGGATTACATCAGGGTCAACAGCGATTACTTTTTGATTTGGATTAGCTCTCAAATCAATACCAGTTGCTGTTACACCAGAGCATCCTGTACAGAAAGCAGTGTAAGCTGTTGCTTCCATCTGAATTTCTTGTCCACTTGCCTGTGAAGACTTACTTTCAGTGTTTGATTCTTTTGCAGGCGTGGAATTAGAAGTAGTAGATGTTTGAACTGCTTCCTTATTAGCTGTTTCTTTCGGTGCTGGAGCACTACCACCGTTTAGTACAGACCACGTGTTCTTACCTGCAATACCGTCTACCGATAGACCATTGTCAGCTTGGAACGCACGAACTGCTTGTTCAGTGATAGGACCATAAATTCCGTCTACTGTATAGTTATAATAACCGCCAAGCTCTTCTTGTAGTGCTTGTACCTGGTGACCGTGATCACCTTGAACGAGCGTACGCATAGCTTGTCCATTATTTACGCTTTGCATTGCTGAAAATGTATTTGGACCTGCGATACCATCAACTGAAAGACCGTGCTCTTTTTGGAATTGCTTTACAGCACCTTCAGTAATAGATCCGTAGTATCCTGTAGATTCATCATAGTTGAAATACCCCTTGGCAGACAGTACATCCTGTAACTCGACAACGTCGCCGTGTTTTTCACCATAAGAAAGTGTTTGATCTCCTAGTGCCGCCTCTGAAACTACTGGACTAGCAAACATCATTCCAGCTAGTGCTGTGGATGTAACCACGTTTCTTACAATGTTTTTACGAGCTACCATGTATACATTCCTCCTGAGAGTTTTTAATATTGGTGTTGGTTTGTTTATCTCTCAATCACCCATGTTCCACATGATAACAGGCAAATATAACACAGTGATTTTAGTCCAATAACAAGTCGGTTACATAAATATGACAGATTAATACGGTTTTTATAAACTTTGCACAATATAGTACCTAATACCTATTTACGTCATGTGTTTATTACAATTATGTCAACAAACTAGTAAAAACCCTTATTTTAGGTTCTTCAAAAAGAACAAAATTAAATGAATTCTTTTCAATCATGCTCTTGCATTCCCTTTACAAGGTCTTTTATCCTATCATTTTCATTTCATCATTAACTTTCTTTAATTGAAATGGCGTGTCTAATTCATAAAGCCTTCTGTAGCGGTCACTCGACACGAGCAGCTCATCATGCTTTCCTTCCATTACAATTTCACCTTCATCCATAAACAGAATTTGGTCCATTCTTTTCATTCCAACAAGGTGGTGTGTAACCCAAACAACGGTTTTACCATCAAGAACGTGAAAAATTGTAGAGAGTAATTCCTGTTCCGTTCGAGGATCAAGAGCAACAGTAGGTTCATCCAGAAGGACGATCGGTGCATCTTGCAACAAAATACGAGCTAGTGCAATTCGTTGACGCTCTCCTCCCGAGAATCTCATTCCCGCTTCTTCCATAGAAGTTTGATAGCCTTCAGGTAATGCAACAATAAAGTCATGAAGTTGGACGCTTTTCGCCGCTTCATATACCTCTTCATCTGTAGCAGATGGCTTCCCGAGTCGAAGGTTATTCAATACCGATGTATCAAAAAGATAAGGCTGTTGATTAAGTACACTTAACTGTTGTTTATTCCCATTAGTCAGAGCTGTCTCTAAACCGTTTATAGACACACTACCTTCAGAAGGAGAATAGATTCCTTTCATAAGCTTAAGAAGACTCGTTTTACCAGAACCACTCGGACCAAGAATAGCAAGCTTTGTTCCCTGAGGTATTTCTAGATTGATATTTTTAAGTATCAATTGCCCTTCTTTCGTTTGATAACTAACCTTATTAAAGTTAAGATGACTGTTCTTCCAAACGCTCATATCATCATATTCTTCCTCAGAAGACTTCTCCAATGACAATCCTTTCAATCGATTAATCGAATCTTCATATCCTGGAAGTTCACTCACAGCATCAGAGAGTGGAAGAAAGGCCTCTGTTAATGGAAAGAGAATAAGAACAAATGCGGCAATTAGCGTATGGGAAATCTGTCCATCCATACTCTGATTACCTGTCCAAACAAGCATAGATAAAACAATGATTGCAACAACAAACTGAGCAGCAAAATTTCGATAAGAAACGAAAGCAGACCGACGTCTCTCTTCCCTATAAATCTCCGCATCATCCTTTTCAACATTTTCAATAAACGTTTTCTGATGACCACTAAAGACCCAGTCTCCAATTCCAACCACACCGTCTGTCACCAAGCTGTATTGAGAGCTACGACGACTTTTTAGCTTTGCTACATTTTTACGGGTAACTAATAAGGACACTAAAGGAAAGAGAAAGACGAGAATAAAGCCATAGATGGCCATTAACCCCGTAAATACCCAGGAGAAAGTCCCAAGCATTCCTATTGCGACTGCATATAAAAAGATACCGATCACAGAAGGGAAGATCGTCTTTACGTAAACATCTTGTAAATATTCAATGTCCTCGGCCATCACACCAAGAAGATCTCCTGTTGTTATACTGGCTCCTTCTTTTAAAACTCTCGGTTCAATGGTTTCATATAATCGAGAGCGCATATGTGAAAGAACCTTTAGAATAATATGGTGACCCAGCAACTTCTCACTATATCTTGAAACAGCACGTAATATGCCAAATGTCCTTACCGCAACAATTGGCAAATAGATTAATAGAAGATTTTCCGGTCTAGTGGCAGCTTTAGAAATGAGAAATCCGGATGTAAACATAAGAAAGGCTGCTGAGAAAGCTGTGACTAAACCAAGCAGAATGACAAGCGAGAAGAGCTTTGCATTCTCTTTTAAATAGGGAAGGATCCACCCTTTCTTCTCCATTATGAGACCCCCTCTATTTGCAAACACACCATTTGATAGTAGCTACCTCTTCTAGACATGAGATCTTCATGAGTACCAAACTCAACCACTTTACCCTTTTCAAGCATAAGAATCAGATCCATCTCTCTCATCCAATGCAGACGGTGCGTGGCCATGAAAACAAGTTTATCTTCTAATAAGGGAAGGATCTTTTTCTTTATCTCGTATTCTGTTTCAACATCAAGCTGGGCTGTTGGCTCATCTAGAAGTAGAATGGAGCGATCTTCAAGAAATGCGCGAGCTAACGCAATTCTCTGTGCCTGACCACCACTTAATTCTCTTCCGCCCTCCCCGATCTTTTCGTTTAAACCATTAGGAAGATGATCAAGGACTTTCCTCAAACCAGCTGCCTCTGCTGCGCGTTCGACCGCTTCTAATGAAGCATTTTGATTATAGAAACGGATATTATTTGCTAAAGTATCATGAAAAAGATGAGGGTGCTGCGGGATATAGAATAACTGCTTCTGCCATTCATCATGCTTTAGATGGTTCAATTCCTCCCCATTTATCTCAATAGACCCCTCACATCCTTCAAGAAACCCTCCCAATATGTCAATCAAGGTCGATTTACCAGAACCACTTTCTCCAATGATCCCTATTTTATGCTTTCCTTTTACTGAAAAAGAGACGTTTTGAAGAGCATTTCTTTCATTTCCATAATCTACAGAAAGATTTTGAATCGTTAAAAGATCTTTATCGGACCAATAAGGAATCGCTCCATTTTCTTCTTTAAAACCTGGTGTTTGCATCATATCCAATAACCTTCTTCCTGCTTCTTGTCCATCCAACGTTGCATGATAATCATTTCCTAGTTCACGAACTGGAAGAAAAAATTCAGGAGAAAGAATTAAAATCGTAAGAGCTGGCATTAAAGATATCTCTCCTTCTACAAGGCGCAATCCAAGAAATACAGCTACTGTAGCGATTCCTAACATTGTAAAAAAGTCGAGAGCAAACGAAGAGAGAAAAGCTACTCGAAGCGTACTCATCGTCGATTTCCGATACTTCTCACTCACTTCTTGAATGCTTCTGGCGTGCTTTCCACTTAATCCAAGATACTTCAGCGTTTCAAGTCCACGAAGGGAATCAACAAAATGATTGGATAAAATGCGATGTGTGCTCCACTGCTTATCCGCCTTCTTCTTCGCAGCTAATCCAAGTAAGATCAGAAAGCCAATCAATATTGGTAGAGTGAGACTTAAAGTAATAGCTGATGTCACATCAAGAGTCCAAACATAGATAAGAACAAGCGGAGCGACAATAAGCATGGCCGTTAATTTAGGAATAAATAACTCTAAATAAAGACGGAATTGTTTTGCCCCGTCAATTAATAACGTAACAAGATTGCCAGTTCCCCATTTCGCTGCATAGCGTGGACCTAACGCAAACAATTTTGCAATGGCATCTTTCTTTAAAGAAGCAGCCGTTTGAGCAGCATAACGATCGATTACTTTGGTCATAATCAGCTTAACAAGATGCCTGATGATAAAAGCAGCGAGGAAGAGCGACACAACGAATAAAATTCGTTGCAGTGCTTCTCCATCAAAGAGACTTGTAACTGCTTCTGCAAGCCATTTCGCCTGCAGGATAATCATGGTCCCTTGAATAACGGTTAATAGCGTTAGGATAAACAACACCTTTTTGACGTTTTTTAATTGAAATAGAATTTTCCCCATTAGTAAACCATATCCTTACCGTCTACACGCTTTCTGAAAATATAATAGCTCCAGATTTGATAACCAAGGACAAAAGGAAGAAGCGTGAGCGCCACGATGGTCATCACCTTTAATGAATAGTTTCCAGAAGAAGCATTATAAACGGTTAAATTATAAGCGGCATCGATTGAGCTAATCATTACGCGTGGGAATAACGCTGTAAATATGGTGGAAATCGTTAATGCGATCCCTGCGCCAGTCATTCCAAATGCCCACCCATCACGCTGCTTTTTCAAAAATACGATCGCCAAAGAATAACTGAGTACTATCAGTGCAATAAGCGTTACACTTACAACACCGCGATTGCTGAATAAATCCGTTTCGAAATAAGAAAGTCCAACAAAAGCAACTAATGAAGCCAGAACACCATAAATCACTTTGCTCGCTAATTCTCTCGCACGCTTCTGAAGATCTCCAACAGTTTTCAGAGTGAGAAATACAAGTCCATGTAAGAAACAAAGCATGGTCACTGTTACCCCACCTAATACCGTGTATACATTGACATAATCACTAAAACCCGCATGGATATTCATTTGTTCATCAATTGGCATTCCTCTTAAAATACTTATAAAAAGAACCCCAAATAGAAATGGCGGCATAATACTTCCAACGAATACAACCCAGTCCCACGACTTGATCCACTTAGGGGTATCCACCTTTCCACGAAATTCAAAGGCAACTCCACGAGCGATAAGCGCAAGAAGGACAAACACAAACGGTATATAATAACCGCTGAACATCGTTGCATACCAGTGTGGAAACGCCGCAAATATTGCGCCTCCTCCTGTTAATAACCACACTTCATTCGCATCCCAGAATGGTCCAATCGTGTTAACCATTATTCGCCGCTCTAGCTCATTTCTTCCGAGGAAACGACTGGCCATACCCACACCGAAATCAAACCCTTCGAGAAAGAAAAACCCAACAAACAAAACAGCAACGAGTATAAACCACAGTTCATTAAGTGCGATCATAAATAGGCCCCCTGATCAAACGGATCAACTGCCACTTCTTTGTCCTCATGAGCAGTATGTTCTGATCCCTTTTTAATTTCACGAACGAATAAGTAAACGAGTAAGATAGCGAGAATCGTATAAATCAATGTAAACGATAGAAAAGAGAATAATAATGAGGCCTTTGATACGTTTGGAGAGACAGATGCGGAAGTTGTCATCAATCCAAATACTGTCCACGGCTGCCTTCCGATTTCCGTCATAATCCATCCGGCTGAATTCGCTATAAAAGGAAACGAAATGAGCCACACCATTCCTTTTAAATAAACTTTACTACTCTCAAGCTTTTTGTAGAAATTTAGTAAAAGCCCGAGGAAGGAAGTGAATATCATCAGCATTCCAGCACCAACCATAATGCGAAAGCTCCAGAAAGTAGTTTTAACTGGAGGAATATAATTCCCCTCTCCGTATTTTTCTTCATACTCTTTTTGCAAGGTCTTCATACCCGGTACTTCACCACTGAATTCTTCATAAGCAAGGTAACTAAGTGCATATGGTATGTTAATTTCAAATGAGTTTTCTTGATTTTTGGAGTCAACCAGTGCGAAAGCTGTCCAGGCTGCTGGATCACCACTGTCTTCCCATAACGCTTCACTAGCCGCCATCTTCATTGGCTGTGATTCCATCAAATGCTTCGCCTGGGCATGACCACTAAACGCAACGCCCATACCTGAAATAAATGCCACAATCATGGCAATGTTAAATGACTTTTTAAAAAACGCAACTTCCTGTTTACGGAGAATTTTATAAGCACTCACACCTCCGATAAAGAAAGCACCAGTTGCAAGTGCGCCAAAGATCACGTGGGGAAATTCGACAAATAGCTGAGGGTTCGTAAGAAGCGCGAAGAAATCATTCATCTCTGCTCTTCCGTTTCGCATCACAAACCCTACTGGTTCCTGCATAAATGAATTCGCTGCTAAAATCCACAATGCTGACATCAACGTTCCGAGTGAGACGAGCCAAATACACATTAAATGAAGTTTCTTCGATAACCGCTCCCACCCAAAAATCCATAGACCAATAAACGTTGATTCCATAAAGAAGGCAAGCAACGCTTCAATCGCAAGCGGAGCCCCAAACACATCTCCAACAAATCGAGAATACTCAGACCAGTTCATCCCAAACTGAAATTCCTGGATAATTCCCGTCACAACCCCAACAGCAAAGTTAATGAGAAACAAGTGCCCCCAGAATTTCGCCATTCGTTTATACACTTCTTCTCCTTTCACAACGTATAGCGTCTCCATGACTGCTACTAGAAAGACAAGCCCAATAGACAACGGAACAAACAAAAAGTGAAAAATCGTTGTTGATCCGAATTGTAGTCTTGCTAAAAATAGTTCACTCATACTAAATCCCCCTCAATCCTCTCTAATGACTATTCACACATGCACAAAGTAACAAATACGTAAATAATCACTATTTAGATAAATTCTCCTATGACAAAAGTCTCTTTTAACTTCTTCCTTAGATTACCTCAGACGCTAAAATGAGTGAGCAGATGAATTTGAACGGTTTTTGTCTGTCTTGTGTGCGAATTTCGACAGTTGAATCAGAAAGGAAAAGAAAAGTGAGGGATGTCACAGACTGATGAGAAAAAAGTTTCCATTCGACAAAAAAGAACATTATTCGGGTGGTGACAGGCACTTTTCCTCAATTAACCATTGCTTTAAGCATCGCAAATACGATATATTTGATTTTGTGTTTTTAAAATCAAAAGCGCTTTCAAAGATCACTTAAAGAAGTGAGATCCACGCCACGGTGGATACGATGAAGCTAGAGTTTAACTGGAGGCAAATGTTCAATGAAAATGTACTTATATCCATTGCTTGTTATTATCGGTGCAAGCAGTTACGGAGTTGTTTCAACTATTATTAAATTAGCGATGGGAAGCGGATTTACAGCATCTGAAGCCGTTACGAGCCAATTCTTTATCGGCTTTGTAATTGCAGTACTCATCTTTCTCATCACAAACCGACAAAAGCTAAGTTTCGCTGGAGTTAAAATTCTAATTTTCGCAGGGGTTTTTACAGGCTTAACTAATATTCTCTATGGGCAATCATTAAATTATTTACCAGCCTCTCTGGCTGTCGTACTGCTCTTTCAATTCACATGGATCGGCATGCTGATTTCAAGCATTACGAAACGTCAGCTTCCAACAAGGATGGAAATGCTATCACTTGTTATTTTAATCGGTGGAACGATACCTGCTGCAGGACTTATTGATGCAGATTTATCTAACATCCCTTTTCAAGGCTGGTTATGGGGACTTGGAGCTGCACTTTGTTATTCACTCTTCCTTTATTTTAATGGGAAAGCGAACGCCAAAATGAATACGTCAAATCGATTAGTCATTGTCTCGTTTTTCGCATTCCTGATGTCAGCAGTTTTTCAATCTCCAGAAATCGTTTGGAACGGTACACTGTTCACAGAAGGGCTATGGCTATACGGAATCGCACTAGGCTTATTTGGAATGATCATCCCGGTGTTCCTATTTTCGATTGCCATTCCCAAGGTGGGCTTAGGTAAGTCCTCGATTCTTAGTGCAATTGAACTACCAATCGCTGTCATGGTTTCCGTCATCTTATTAAGTGAAACAGTATCTGTCCTGCAAATAGCGGGTATTGTGATCATTATCATCGGAATGACGCTGCCCACTATATTCAGCGAAAATATAAATCTTACTCGCAGAAAAATAGTCGAACAACATTAGCAAAAACACCTCGTCCAAAAGGATGAGGTGTTTTCGTATAGTAGCTTAGTAATCTATTTAAACTCCATTGGTCCAACATTCATTTCAAACGAACCATCTTGGTACAAAAGCGGTGATCGCTCCGTACCGCTTTTCGAATATTTCTCAACATGACTAACGCTCATATCAAGCGGATCAGTAAAATCAATCTTAGCAATAGCTACCCAATAAGCAAAGTTATTCTTTTCAAATAGAGGAGAGGTCACTTTTTGCCCCATTTGATTATCAACAACTGCCTTTGCCTTCATAGACTTAAAACTTCCAATTCCATTTGATATCGCACTATACGCTGAAAACAGCACGTATTTTAGCTCAGACGGTTTATGTACAACCACCGTTTCCTTCCCTGCTCCCTGTGCATCACCATCTAACGTAATATACGGTTCTTTATGAGCATGTCCTGGTGTTCGATAATATACTTTTCCTTCTGTTCCGTCTTTAAGGACGTAAAAACAATAAAGATCCAGATCTTTTTTACTTTTCCATTCTAGCGTAGCGACTACTTTCTCGGACTTACGAATGGAGATCGCTTCTTTTTTCTTCAAAGTGACTGTTAGAGGGACAACCGCTTCTTGTGAAGACTGAACGGGCTGGCTTTGAATAGGATCTGGCTGCTTACGATTATCTTTGTTACTTTCAACCTCAATGCCAAAATTCTCACACAGCGCTGCGAGTCCGCCGAAGAAACCACTACCTACCGCATTAAACTTCCAATCTCCGTTATGTAAATATAACTCGCCTACAACGATGGCCGTCTCTTTCGTTAATTTTTCACCAAATGTAAATGAAACGAGGTTCTCTCCAGTAGATTTGTCTGCAATACGAAGTGATAATGAGGAAACTTGACCAAAATTCTGGCCTCTTTCTTCCCCCTCGTGGATCGTGAGTGTAAAAGCAACTTTCTGAATACCAGGCGACATCTTCTGTAAAGAAATGTGTGTTTCATTCTGATTATCCCCCTGCTTTAACTGTTTCACACTTTGGTCAATACTTACCGGCTGCCCATAAAATATGAAACTCTCATCGCCACTACATTTGCCTGTTTCATTTAATAGGTATGCAGCGGCGTCTACTTCAATTGTTTGATAATCGTTTTGCCATTCTATTATTATATTAAGATCCGATACGCTTCTCCCTTTTGTAATAGGTACTTTTTGACCTCTACTTATGTTCATTCATTCTCCCCCTGCTCGATTAACTGTTTAGTTACATCAATTTAAAATCTTTTTCATAATAAATGTCTAACTCTAAATACAACTTACCATTTACCGGTTCAATTTAATTCCAATCCGCTAATTTATTCAAAAATGAGTATTTAGTCTGTATAGCAACTTGTGAAAGTCATAGCAATCAGGGGTTACAACACATCCCTACATTTTTAAATTCATAGGATTCACACTCGAAAATTCCATATCTTATATTATTCATCCATATTTTACATTTTAATGTTTATTAAATGGAAATTAAGGGGTATTATGTCATAGTATATAAGTTACATTTTTTGCCGATGTGTGTATTAAACCTATCAAGTTATTACAAATTATGCTAATTATATATAAGAAAGACTGATGCAGTTCTGTAGGAATAATGCACACATTACTAATTTAAGAGGAGTGATTTTGAATGGCAGGTCAAATTCGCGTAACACCGGAAGAACTTATTACGATGTCTCAACGCTATCAAACAGAAGAAAGTAAAGTAGAGGAACAAATTGGTAATTTAGACAAAATGATTGCTGAGTTAGAAGGTATGTGGGAAGGTGCTGCAAGCCAAGCTTTTAGTGATCAATATCAGTCTCTTCGTCCATCTTTCGTAGACATGCAACGTCTCCTCGCTGATATCTCAACACAACTAGCAAGCACTGCGAAATCTCTTGAAGATGCTGACGCACAAATTGCTAATCAAATTCGCGGATAAGCGATAAAGAATTGATCGGGAGCGCTTAGGCGCTCCTTCCTTATGAGGTGAACTATATGTACATTGAAGTAACGGTCGATCTCCATCATTACAAAAAAGGTCGCTTTATTGACCTCAGACTATCAAACTATCATTCAGTCAAGAAACTCATTGAAATAGTGTGCCAAACGGAACAAATCCAAACTCCTCCAGATCAAACGGGGTGGGTTAGGCTAGTGAATAAGCATAAGGTAGTAGCCGCTAATGAGAGATTAATTGATGCTGGGATTATGACAGGAGATCGAATTGAAATACTTTGAAGGAGATCACAACCATGTCGAATCAAGTGAAACCCTATCTTGAAACACAAATAGATGCAAAAATTATTAGCGAAAAAGATGTCATTACCTTTCTGTTTCAGAAAGAGAAAATCAAATTCGATGAATTGTCAGAAGTTCATTTCCTAAGCGAGATCCATACCGGGATCCCGAAAACAATTGAAATGAATGAGGATGAGGTAAGCATCCAGCACAAACTTTCACCTTCCATTATCGCTCTTCCAGCGAAGCTTAAGGAAATGACTGAAAGCGATCGTCTCACAAGTGCCTATCAACTGGTGCAAAAAGTAAAGGACCACCGCTACAAGCGTCTTAACTTAATTATTTGTCCAGATAATCTTGTGCTGGATCAGGGATTGACGCCACATTTTTTACATTTCGGCGTAAAGGAAAGTCTTCCCCCTTATGAGGAAGATCCTGAACGTATTCTTGATGAAACACGAGCAACAGTTGCAGCTATGATGAATCCAGAGCAATCATTTGAACAATACCTACATTATTCTGACACGCTCACACTGTCATCTGAACTAAAACAAGTGCTTCAAGCCAAAACACTTCATGAGCTTCAGCCAATCATTCATTCACAAATTGAACACTTACATACGAAAGAATCTGAATTCATTAAAGTGAATAAAAAGAAGTGGAAAACAAGTCGTTATTTCCTTCTTGGCGTATCTATTTGCTTACTACCAGCTTTACTCTACTCTCTTTACTCTTTGTTTCTTCTCCAACCAAAGCAGGAGAATATCGTCCAGGCACAGGAGAACTTTTTAACGAATGAGTATAGTGAGGTTGTGAACTCGCTTCAATCTTATGACATTGACGACATTCCAAAAGTGACGCAATATCAGCTAGCCCTCTCCTATATCATCAATGAATCTCTAACAGATGAACAAAAAGAAAGTGTGCGTAATACGATCTCCCTTCAATCTGACCCAAGGTATTATAAGTATTGGATTCATATTGGACGCGGAGAAGCGGAACAAGCACTTGAAATCGCACGTTATTTAGAAGATCGCGACTTATTAATGTATGGCATTTTGAAGCGCAAGGAACAGGTTAAAGCTGATTCAGATCTGGAAAGCGAGAAAAAGCAGCAGATGATCAATGAGTTAGAGCAAGAATTTGAAGAATACGAAAGAGAAATAGAAGAGCAGCAGCAAGAAGAGGAAGAAGCCCAGCAGGAAACAACAAATGAAGAGAAGCAACAAGGTGACCAGAAAAAAGAAGAAAAATAGATCGGAGGTGAAATAATGGAGCAATTATGGGTGTTCTTTCGTGGTACGTATCAAATGATTGAACTTGATAAGCAGTCAAACCACCCTATCACAATTGGCACTAGTATCAATCACACTTTTACTATACCCTCGTCCAATTCAGACGAGCATGTCTACTCGGTACAGCTTCATAACGAGAACTTTCATTTGCAAAAAGATGATGAAGAGAGTATTCCATTGTCTCTCAATAAGCGCTCTACTTTTGAATTAGGTTCTGAAGAAGTTGCCATCATGATAACTCCTAAAGCGAAGAAGCACATTTACTACATTGATGATCAGCAGGAAGTAACCATTTCGAGGTCCTCATCAGAGATTCAAATGAGGGCTCTTCCTGAAAAAGTTAGCCTTGTTTTAACCCGTGAGAAGAAACATTGGACAATTACAGCTAATAGTCAAACAACCGTTTATCATAATGGTTCGCTCTTACATAGTAAATCACCACTTCAAATCGGTGACATGATTTTCCTGCCGATGATGACATTGACACTAATAGCTGAGGATATGCTTGAGGTAACAAGTCCAGAGACGTTTGAAACCTCTCTCCCAGAGGCCACGATTCCGTCATCTGAAATGAAGAAAAAATACCCAAACTATCGTCGTACGCCGAGGATGATGTATGAATTACCTGAGAATAAGATTGATCTATCCTTCCCTACTCAAGAATCTGATCGGAATAATCGAAGCCTTTGGATTATTATCCTTCCTCCATTAATGATGCTTATCGTTATGGGGTTAGTAGCGATTCTTATTCCAAGAGGCATTTTCATTCTTATTTCTGTTGTTATGTTTACGACAACACTCGTTACATCGACAGTGCAATATTTTAAAGATAAAAGTCATCAAAAGAAATCAAAAGCACGTAAGAAACGGATATATAAAAGATACCTTGAGGATAAGCGACACGAACTTCATGAATTGGCTCAAAAGCAGAGAAAAGTTCTTACGTTCCACTACCCTAGCTTTGAGCGAATGAAATACTTAACCGAGCAGGTTTCTGACCGTTTATGGGAACGTAGCCTAGAGAGTCCTGACTTCCTTCAATTTCGCTTAGGAACGGGAACGGTACCAGCAAGCTATAAAATATCCGTTAATTCAGCTGACATGTCGACACGAGAAATGGATGAACTATTAGAAGAATCCCAGAACCTGAAGCGAGTATACAATGAACTGCACTCCCTTCCTATTACCGCAGACTTATTCCAGGGAGCAATTGGCCTTATCGGAAAAGAAGCAGTTGTTAAAAATGAACTGCATCAAATCATTGGACAGCTGGCCTTCTTCCATAGCTATCATGACATCCGATTTGTCTTCATCTTTAATGAAGAGGAATACGCCGAATGGGAATGGATGAAATGGTTACCGCACTTGCAAATGCCGGGATCATTTGCAAAAGGGTTTATTTATAATGAGCAAACGCGAGATCAGCTCCTCTCTTCGATCTATGAAATGATTCGAGAACGGGATCTAGAAGAAGATAAAGAAAAGCTACGATTCGCACCACATTATGTGTTTATTATTTCGAATCACAACTTAATCTCGGACCATGTCATTTTGGAGTACTTAGAAAGTGAACATACACATCTTGGTCTTTCAACTATTTTCGTTGCAGAGGCTAAAGAGAGCCTATCAGACAATATCCATACGCTGATTCGCTATATTAACAAGAGCGAAGGCGATATTCTCATTCAAGAGAAAAAAGCAGCCGAAATTTCATTCGAACTTGATCAGCACAAGCAAAGTGGTAATGAACAGTTTTCCCGAATGCTCCGCACGCTGAATCACCAGCGCGGCATAACGAATTCCATTCCTGAGAAAGTATCCTTCCTGCAAATGTTGAATATGGAAGATATTGATGAATTACCGGTTTCACATAATTGGGTGACGAATCAATCATCGAAATCACTTGCAGCACCAGTGGGACTTAAAGGGCGCCAGGATGTTGTGGAATTAAATCTTCATGAGAAAGCTCATGGTCCCCACGGATTACTTGCTGGTACAACTGGATCCGGGAAGAGTGAATTTTTACAAACATATATTCTTTCGCTAGCCGTCCACTACCATCCACATGAAGTGGCATTTCTGTTAATTGACTATAAAGGTGGAGGTATGGCACAGCCATTTAAACAAATCCCTCACTTGTTAGGGACAATTACAAATATAGAAGGTAGCGAAAATTTCAGTACGCGAGCACTCGCTTCCATAAAAAGTGAGTTAAAGAAACGACAAACCATCTTTGATCAGTATGAAGTGAGTCATATTAATGACTATACGGTTCTTTATAAAAATGGCGTAGCGGCTGTACCTATGCCTCATCTCTTTTTAATTTCTGATGAATTTGCTGAGTTAAAAACAGAAGAGCCAGAATTTATTAAAGAGCTTGTCAGTGCTGCACGAATTGGTCGAAGTCTAGGTGTGCATCTCATTCTTGCCACGCAAAAACCTGGTGGCGTAATTGATAATCAGATCTGGAGTAACGCTCGTTTCCGCGTCGCTCTAAAAGTACAAAACGTAGAGGATAGTCGTGAAATTTTAAAGAACGGTGATGCTGCATCACTAACCGTGACAGGTCGGGCATACTTACAGGTTGGGAATAATGAGGTGTACGATTTATTTCAATCGGCCTATAGCCGAGCGACATATATGGAAGACACCTCCGATATGGAAGATGAGGTTGCCTTAGTTACTGATCTTGGTCTCGTTCCTCTGTCAGAGCTATCATCATCAAAAGAAAGTAAGAAAAAGAAGCAAAGTGAAATCGAAGTAATTGTAGATAAAATCGTAGATGTCCAGCAGGAACTTGGACTCAGTAGATTGCCGAGTCCATGGCTTCCACCACTCGAAAAGCGATTGTATCGTCATGATTTTGAATCAGATAAGAAGAAAATCGCCTTTGCCCTGCTGGATGAACCTGAAAAACAAGCACAATCTCCATACGATTATGAATTAATTAAGGATGGCAATGTTGGCATATTTGGCTCATCAGGTTTTGGGAAGACGCAAACCATCTTAACGTTACTTATGAGCATCGCATCAACAAACACGCCGGAAGAAGCGCAATTTTATATACTTGATTTCGGTAACGGTGGTTTATTATCCATTAAGAACTTGCCTCATACGGGAGATTATTTCTTAATAGATGAGGAACGCAAACTAAACAAATTGTTGAAGTTCATTCAGGAAGAATTTACGAAGCGTAAACGACTCTTTCAGCGTGAAGAAGTGAGCTCCATTACGATGTACAATCGTCTAAATGACAAACCTCTTCCTCTTCTCTTTATTACGATCGATAACTATGATCTCGTAAAAGAAGAACTGATGGACCTTGATCCGATCTTCACTCAGTTTGCGCGAGACGGACAGTCGCTCGGTATTTATATGATCTTGAGCGCTACGCGTTTGAACTCGGTTCGTCAGGCACTGATGAATAACCTTAAAACAAAAATTGTCCATTATTTATTAGATAACTCAGAAGCTTACACCGTTCTTGGAAGAATCCCCTTTGCTCCAGAAGCAGTACCGGGTAGAGCCATAATGAAGAAGGAGAAAACACACTTCGGTCAAATAGTGCTACCAACTAGAGGGGAAGATGACTATGAACAGCTAGCTTCATTGAAAGAAGAAGTCCAAATGCTACAAGACAAATACCGTGATGTGAGCAAGCCTGAAGCTATTCCAATGCTACCGACTGATCTTACGTTAAAGACGTTCCATACGTACATTCCAGCTTCGGAATCAAAGAAAACTTATCCGATTGGATTGCATGAAGAAACAGTTAAGCCTGTTTTCCTTTCCTTTGCGCAGACTTCCCATTGTCTTGTACTTGGACAGGCCCAGAAAGGTAAAACCAATATCATGCGTCTTCTTACGCAGCAAGCGTTACAGCAAGAAGGTGATCATATTGCTATATTTGATTCAATCGATCGCGGACTTTTTCATCTAAAAGACGAAGTAAACACGACTTATTTAGAAACAAAAGAACAAATCGAAGAATGGATTGAACAAGTGACAACTGAATTCAAGTCACGTGCAATCACCTATCATGAGAGTATGAATAATGGCCAAACACTTGCTGAATTCTCAAGAGTTTTCCTCTTTATTGATGGATATGGACGATTTTCCCAAACTCTCGGAAACCTCCTTCAGGATCGAATGACCGCATTAATGAAAAACTATAGCCACCTCGGCTTAAGTATTATCGCATCTGGCAGTAGCAATGAACTAACGAAAGGATACGATCCGCTTACGGTCGAATTAAAGCAAATTCGTCAAATTATACTATTAATGAAGAAATCCGATCAAACGCTCATTAATCTACCTTTTGACCGGAAAGAACCCGATATTAAAGCCGGATTTGCTTATTACGTTCAAAGCGAACAAGCGCAAAAAATCCAGGTTCCACTTGTCCAAATAGAAAGGAAGGTACATGCGTGAAAGAGAAGAAAAGCATCCTTAAACTCATTCTCGTAACAGCGATCATTTTAGTTCTTCCACTCATATACTTTACTTCCATTGGAGAAAATCCAATGAAGAAGAAAGAGAGCGCAACGAAAACCATCGCTGTTATTAATGAAGATACGGGAACAGAAGAAGACGAGGAAGTAGTGAAGTTCGGAAATGACGTCCCTCCCATTCTTAAATCTGAATCAAAATACAATTGGGAAGTCGTTGGACGTAGTGCCGGAGAAAATGGACTAAACAATCAAAAGTATGATGCCATAGTGTACATCCCGTCAACATTCTCTGAGAAGATTCTAACTTATGATGAAAACCAACCTGAACAAACAAAACTAGAATACACGGTTCAGAATCAACTAAATGCCATCAATAAAGAGAAAGTTTTGCTTGAACTTGAGCAAGCAACAAATCGCGTTAATACGAAGATGTCTTCTCTTTATTGGAACTATGTATCAAACGATCTCGTCAACATCCAACAAGAGTTTGATCAAATTGTAGAGAAAGAGAAAGCATTCCAGCAAACAATGCTCTCCTTCTATACACCAAGCTCCAAAGACCTTGCTGAGCAAATGGAGCAGCAAGTGTCGATGCTTGCCAATCTTCAATCAACGTCAGAAAATGCTGAGGAACGAGCAGCAGATCAAACAAATACGATGGAAGATTTTCAAGAAAATCTAGCAAACTTTGTTACTTATACGAATGACTATCGTGAGTATCAGCAGAAACAACAAGAAGTTCTTGAACAAATTCAAGCTGATTCAGTCGATTCGATTTCACAGGCAACTGAAATGCCTCAACCGATGTTTATGAACAACAAAGAATTGTTCGAAGGTAAATCTGAGAGCGTTCTTGAAAACATGTCTCAGGTAGAAAATCAGATGATGCAGCAGCAAGAAATGTTTGCTGGTTTAAAAGAACTTCGGTATGACCAGGTTGAGCGCCAGGTTAACGATTTCTATACGCTACAAGAGCGAATTCTTAATTACTATCAGCAGCTAAAAGACTCCATGGTTTTAAATGAACTAGAAGGAGAAATCGCCACGCTTAGTAATAAGCTCGGTGATGGAGATGAGATTGTCATTCCCGATGACCCTGAACTACCTGAGGTCCCTGAAGATCCAGAAGAACCCGTTGATCCGGAAGAGCCAGGTGAAGAAGAAGATCCAATGGAAGACCTTACGAAACTTCTAAAGAGCTTACAGGATGAAGAGCCTCCTGTGATCGATGAAGATGGAGAAACAAATGGTCCAACTCCAGTTGATTTAAGTGCAGAACGCAATGAGTTGTTAGCCATCGCACAGGAAATTGTGACGCTACAGGAAACGTTGATTGCGCTCGAGGAACCAAAAGTAGAAGATCTTCAAACCGCATCGACAACGTTATTAACGCTCAACGATCGGATAAAGCAAACCGAGCAGCAACTTTTAGCCAAAGAAGGCGGCGACAAACCACTTGACGGCGAATTGGAAGAGCTAAAGAAGCTTATCGATACGCTAACTGAAGAGAATAAAAGTTTACTTGTACAAATTGAAGAGTTAACAAAGGAAGTTGAAAAGCTAACAAAAGAAAACGAAACGCTCTCTTCTCAAAAAGAA
Organism: Anaerobacillus sp. 63XJN7_5_ISO-PGPR-S23-430; assembly: GCF_056173695.1. Classification (NCBI taxonomy): domain Bacteria; kingdom Bacillati; phylum Bacillota; class Bacilli; order Caryophanales; family Bacillaceae; genus Anaerobacillus; species Anaerobacillus sp. 63XJN7_5_ISO-PGPR-S23-430. The sequence continues at coordinate 3,210,273 of NZ_CM149686.1, forward strand.
ACGTTAATGGAACAGGTTGATGTATTAAAAGAGTCAAATACCGAGTTAAAAGACTTGCTAGTAATGGTATCTGATAAGATTTATCGTATTTCATCCGGCATTAATGAAAAAGAAAATGCGATTCTAGCATCACCTGCTCTATCACAAGCTAGAAAAGATACGCTATCCGTCTTTTTCCAACGTCCGATCAAAGGTGCGAATTTGACGGATGTTCTTCAGTACTATGCATACCTGGATCGATATGAAGCAACGCTAAATAGTATGCTTTCTAAAAACAACGTGAAAGAAACCGTTCTACAGGACAATGACCTTCGTGAAGAAGTGAATAGCATGTTAGAACTAACCAACAAAGAAGAAGGCCAATGGGACGCGGTTGGAACTCAAGTACCAAAAACGAGCGACGCCCTGACGACGTTACAAGATGATTTCACTGTCTTTTTAGCGGACTACAAAAACGTTCTCGACACACAGCAAGCGAAGTTACTCGAAAGCTTGAATGGAATTGAAGAAGAAGCAGATAACGTTCTAAACCAGATGCAACAAGCTCAGCAACAAACCCCTGATGAAACTACGCAGGGTACGCAAGTTATGAGCAATCATGATCAAGTTAAAAGTCAGATGGGTTCTTTGTATGATTGGGTGGATTCAATTGAAGATAGCCAATCCGAAATTCTTACCTACACTGATGAACTCCAGTCTCGAGTGGCTGAAGTGCAAACAGACGCTAACACACTGAATAATAAGTGGGACACGAATGTTGCTTCAACCCTTATGATTCGTGATGATGTCTTTAACGTCATGGGGAATGCGTTTGTAGATGGTCGATCAAATGATTACGTCTATGATTTCCTAGCTACTCCAATTGACGTCACCGGTAGCGTCTTTACAGATAAGAAAGATACGAATCTTCCACCTGTTGTGATTTTATTCATTATTCTCTTAAGCAGCTTATTGATTGGTTATGCAAGCTACTACTTCCAACATGGTCCGTGGTGGTTGCAAAGTATCTTATTCTTAATGCTGACAAGTATCGTTGGTCTCGTTATAAGTCTCTACAGCTTATCGATTTACCCTTTAGGAAACGATCGTTCAATGGAATGGACAATCTTTACGATCTTACTTTTATTAAGCTGTGCAGCGTTAATTCGCGTTGCCTTTATGGGACATCATTTATTAGGATGGCTAGTCACAGTTGGCCTCGTTGCCCTGTTTGTGACACCTTTACTTGCACTTTCGACACCGAACTTTAGCTTTACTGATCCAATGTCTCGCGTGTATATGTCTATACAGAACAGTACACAAACGCTCTTTACTGAAGGTGCGATGATTTTAACCGCTATTTTAATTGTCCTGATCATTATTCAATATGCTTTAAACAAACGGTCATGGACACAAACTAAAGAGGATGAGGCTCATGAAGCCTAAAATTATCTGTCTTATTACAACGATCTTTCTCTGCTGTCACCTTGTTCCAGTGGCAGTAGAAGCAAATACGGACATAAACGAGTTATTACCGAATGAATATCAAAAAAACAAGTTCAAGAAAAACACTGACTTGATCCATGATTCTTCAAACTCGAAGGAAATGGAAGAGATTTCTGAAGATCAGAAGACGATTTCATTTAACGAGAAAAAAGTTTTTAACCCTGAGAATACCCTAAGTGAATTATTTCTTTCCATGAGTAAAGAAAATAGCACAATTAAAGATAAAGCGGAGAATTTAAACCTTTTCTCTGAGACGGAGACAGCAGCTTTTAAATCGATTAACGAAGAAGATACAGAAACAACGTCATCCTCTTTTCAACTACTGATTGGTATTTTAATTGGTGTGTGCCTCATCGTTCTAATCATGGTGTTAGTGATTTATAATCGATTGTCGTCTTCGAAAAGCTAATCGCTCATCAAAAAAGCTACGGTCCATTTCCTGGACCGTAGCTTTTTAATTTCAAGTATCTAATAGATGGAATCGCCATAGAACCAGAAAAATCATTTTCACTTTTTAGTGGTAAATAACATTTTCTTGAGAAAACAACATCCACTCACATCCTTTCTACTTTTTACCTATTTTTAACCTTCTACTTAAACTTCTCCATTCCCGTTTCACTTTAAAAATTGAGATTAATGAAGTTGCTAAACGTTTATTAATAGTTCTATATAACCATTATTTCTAACTATTCTATATTTTAAGATAATTACAAGGCCTCATGAGAGAAGTTCAATTCCACCTTATAATTGTAAATAGATTACATATTAGGAGGAATTTATTTGAGAAAAAAGTTTATTGCCCCCCTTGTTATGACGACTGCCTTAATAACTGCATCGCTCCCTTATAATAATGTTCTAGCCGTCCAGCCTGATCATCAAGTGGAGAACCAGATAGTTAAGCAATGGAACGAAAAAGCGAACGTTCCGCTATTCGTGAAAGAGAAGCAAGCAGTTAAACGTTCTTCTACTTCTGCTGAAGATGCTCTAAACTACTTGCAACAAAATAAAGAAAAAGTTAATATCAAAAATCCAAAAGCAGACCTAAAAAAGAACAATTCCGCCAAGGATGAACTTGGAATGACTCACGTCAGGTTTAATCAAACAAAGAACGGCGTCCCCGTCGAAGGGGCTGAGATTATTGTTCACTACAATATGGATAATGAAATCACTGTCGTAAACGGAGCTTATAATGAAGATATCGAAGCAAGTAAGCTCGATACTAAACCTACCCTTTCTTCAGAAGAAGCATTGCAAGTCGCAAAATCTTCTACTCATGCTCCTTCTACATTAGATCAAGTTCCAACATCCGAGTTAGTTGTATATCCATTTGAAGGAAAAAATCACCTCACCTACAAAGTGAATGTGAACTTCTTAGGTGATGAGCCTGGTAACTGGTATGTTTTTGTTGATGCTACGTCTGGTAAAGTTGTGGATCAATATAACGCCATCATGGACGCAGGTCATTTTAAAACCCAAACCGGGACTGGTACCGGGGTACTCGGCGATCATCGTCTTCTCCACGTGACAAAAAGCAAAGGTGAAAAAGAAGGCACCGTTTTTCAACTAGCTGATTACAGTCACGAAGGATTAGATGGGATCATCACCTATGATTACTCAAAAAATTATCTTGAATTGTTTTCAAACAAAAGCGCGGCGTTTAAATCTGAATTTGCAGAACCTGCTGTTGATGCTCACTATAATTCGGAACAAGTGTATGACTATTACTTAAGTGAGCATGGACGGAACTCTCTCGATGATAACGGCATGCAGATCCAATCAGTCGTTCATTACGGAGATAATTACAACAATGCTTTCTGGAATGGGACTTACATGGTATATGGAGATGGCGATGGTGAATTCTTCATCCCTCTTGCTGCTAGCCTGGATGTAGCAGCACATGAAATGACTCACGGGGTCACATCTAATTCAGCTAACCTCATCTATCGTTTTCAATCCGGCGCTTTGAATGAATCCTTCTCGGATATTTTCGGCGCATTAATTGATGACTCAGACTGGGAGATCGGGGAAGACATTATGGCACCTGCTGCCGTTGCAGATGGACGCACTTCTCTTAGAAGCTTAAGTAATCCTAGTAAATACCCTGTTGGTGCTGCTTATGTTGCTTATGGAAACGGCGAAGGAATGTATCCATCCCATATGGATGAATTTTACGACCTTCCAGCTAACTTAGATAACGGCGGTGTTCACATCAACTCTTCGATTATTAATCACGCTGCTTACCTAACCGCTCAAGACATTGGCCGTGAGAAGCTTGGACAAATCTATTATCGTGCTTTGACTCAATACCTCACACCTAACTCCGACTTCAGTGATGCTCGACAAGCTATCGTGCAATCTGCTATTGACCTTTACGGTGAAGGTAGCGCTGAAGTGGTGGCTGCTGCAGGTGGATTTGATTCGGTGGGGATTATGGAGTAAAACAGATCAATAGAAATAAGCATGAAGCGAACTGGCTTCATGCTTATTTCTATTTCTTTCATCTTATTTAGAGACTATTAATGAATTATCCAATAAAAAATAGTTTCATAAGCTTCCTTACTATAAGCTGCTTTCTTCATAATGGAGACGAAACTACACTCACCGACAGAAATTATTTCACACTTGTAAGTTAACTAGTATTTATGGAATAATTTTATAGATAAGAAAACAAAAAGGAATAATTAAACCTCGTTAGTTGCTAGCTTATGTCTTGAAAACAATCTTTGGGAGAGTTCTACTTATGACCTTTATCTTTAGGACTTTATCATCCTTTCTTTCAGCCTTTACTGTGTCACTTATCATACACACTTTAATGTATCTATTTGACAATACTATTGAGAGTGCATTCCATCTCTCAGATGCGATGCTTAATGCCTATCTAATGCTTCCATTTTTCATTTTGATTGGTGTACCGATCTCTATCTTTATTGATTGGTATTTAACTAGAAAGGAAAGGAGCCTTTATCGGTATCATTTTCTCGCTTATACACTCGCAGGAATAATACTTTCTTCTATTTTGCCTATTATTTTCGATAGTGGCAGAGTAGTTGAGTGGCTTGCTACCTTTAGTATTCTCATTGGATGTTCGCTGATTTATTTTCATTACCTGTTACTGCTAAAGAAATGGCTTAAGTTCTATAAGAGTATACCGCTCAAATCCTAACTCAATTTCTGAAGTCAGAACTTGAGTTTTTTATTTTAATTTAATTTGGTATTTCAACTTTGTTTTATTGAATCTAACCATATTGCTAGCTTTAAACAAAACACACTAGCCTTTCAACGCATTAAAATGCTATAATGACAATATTTTAAATATTAAAACAAAGGAAGGCGTTTTGGTCATGAGGTACGGATTTGCTAAGAGAGTGCAGCATCTTCAATCATCTGCAGTGCGCGATATTTTAAAAATCACGAATAAAGGAGATGTCATTTCGTTTGCGGGAGGTTTACCAGACGACGAACTTTTTCCTGTAGAGGCAGTACAAGATGCATTTTCGAAAACATTTCAGTCAGGAGGAAAGGCTTTTCAATACGATGCCACAGAGGGATATGCTCCACTTCGAGAGGTACTTGTTGATCGCATGGACAAGAAGGGCATCGCTTCACGCGTGGATGATATTATGCTTACCACTGGTTCACAACAAGCAATCGACTTATTTGCGCGGGTAATGTTTAACCCCGGAGATATTGTTCTAACAGAAAACCCAACTTATCTTGCAGCAGTACAGGTTTTTCAATCGTATGAAGTGAAAATTATCCCTGTTGATTCGGATGAGCATGGAATGGTACCAGAGGATCTTGATTATAAAATGAAAAAGTATATGCCGAAGTGTGTGTACGTTGTCCCAACCTTCTCAAATCCGATGGGAAAAGTTTGGTCACTTGAACGACGACAACACCTACTTGATACAGCAATAAAAAAGAAAGTGATTATTTTTGAAGATGATCCGTATGGAGAAATCAAGTTCGATGGAACAAAAACATATACTCCTATATCTGCGTTAGACGATGGATCGCACACAGTCTATACGAGTACCTTTTCTAAAACCGTTGTTCCTGCGTTACGAACAGGTTGGATCAAAGGACCTCATCAAATCATCCGCATTATGGCACAAGCAAAGCAAGCGGCTGATTTGCATTCAAACTCTCTTGCTCACCAAGCACTCTATCACCTTTGCTCCGACTTTGATTTGAACGGTCACATTCAAAACCTCAGGAGTACATATTTTGAACGAATGAAGGTCATGCAACGATTGCTTGATCAAGCTGATCTACCTGGACTTTCTTATACGGTTCCTAAAGGCGGCATGTTCTTTTGGGTAGAACTACCAGAAGGAATTGATACGACGCTTTTATTAAATACGGCTGTAAAAAAAGGTGCGGCTTATGTACCAGGAGCTCCTTTCTATGTTTCAGATCCGAAGAAAAATACAATGCGTCTCAATTTCACTCATTCCACTCAGGATAAAATAGAGAAAGGAATGGAAATTCTAGTAGACGTCTTTCAAGGGGCAGCTGAACTGGATTTAAAAAAGATCCATCAGTAGGTATTCTATCTTTTTTTAGCTTTGTTTAAACGGAAGTGACCTCCTAATCATAAGAGGTCACTTGTATTTTACACCCATTTCACCTTTTTACCAGCTAGATTTTTTCACGCCAGGAATTTGTCCTTTATGAGCATACTCACGAAAAGCAATTCGGGACATCTTGAACTTTCTTAAATATGCTCTCGGTCTCCCTGTTACTTCACAACGATTTGTAAGACGAGTTGGTGAAGAATCACGAGGCAGCTTACGCAATGCTTCATAATCTCCTTTTTCTTTTAACTCTTTTCGAATCTGAGCGTATTGCTGAACGAGCTTCTGACGTTTCTTTTCTTTAGCTACTTTAGATTTTTTAGCCATCTAACTCTTCCTCTCTTCGTGGTATTTTGGTAAATTGTCAGAGAATGTCGACCAATCTTCCTCCATCTCATGATCAGTCAATAGACAACAATCAAGCGACTGTTCGATTTGCTCCTGGTCCAAATGAAGACCAATCATCACAAGTTCCGTCATGCGATCGCCGTGAAGATCATCCCAGCGTTCTAGTAGTTCAGGAGCTTCATGAATCAACTGTTTTTGCTCTTCAATCGAATAGGTTGCAATCCAGTTTCCAGCCGCTTCAATACTAAGGGACGGACCTGCTTGAGACAATAATCCCGTTACGTTATTTCGAGAAGCAAGCCAGAAGAATCCCTTTGCACGAACAATTTCGTCTGGCCATTGTTCAAGCCAAGATAGCCACCTTCCAGGATGAAATGGGCGCTTCCTCCGATAGACAAAAGAAGATATACCGTATTCTTCCGTTTCGGGAATATGTTCATTATTAAGTTCCTTGATCCATCCAGCACTCTGACTTGCAGCTTCAAAGTTAAATAACTTTGTGTTGAGCACTTGATCAAGAGAAAGATTGGCATGAGTTGTTGGTATAATAATGGCATCAGGATTAAGTGTACTTAAGACGGATACTAATTTTCCTATCGCTGTTTTATTCATTAAATCTGTTTTATTAAGCAATAGAACATTCGCAAATTCAATTTGATCAATTAATAGACCCACCACTTCACGCTGGTCATCCTCTGACGATTCTTCCTCACGATCTATTAAGGTTTCTCCTGATTTATAGTCATGCCAGAATCGATTACCATCAACGACGGTAACCATTGTATCTAACCTGCACAAGCGACTAAGGTCAATGCCTAACGCTTCGTCCATGTATGTAAAGGTTTGAGCTACGGGAACCGGTTCCGAAATGCCTGTTGATTCAATAACCAGATAATCAATCTCTCCTCCTTCCACCAATTCTTTTACTTCAATCATCAAATCTTCCCTTAACGTACAACAGATACATCCATTATGAAGTTCCACCAACTTTTCATCAGTTCTAGCAAAACCACTTTTAATTAGTTCAGCATCAATATTAATTTCACTCATATCGTTGACGATCACAGCAATCCGGCGCTTCTCTCTATTTGCAAGAATATGATTTAACAACGTCGTTTTACCAGATCCCAAATATCCACTTAACACTGTCACTGGGACTTTATTGGTCATACTTTTCATCCTCCAAATCAAAATTATTACGATTTAAAACGTGTGCTTTTCATAATTCGTTCTGTCGCTTTCCTCGCTCCAATAATATTGCGTGAAGCTGGACCGATCTCAAGCTCCGCAAGAGGTCCCATAACAAATAGGTGTGGGCACCATTCCAGGCTTTCTTCCACAATTGGATAACCGCAATTAGCACACGTAAGGTCTTCTTTAGCGATTAATTGAAGAAGCCAACGTTGATTTGTTAACGCTCGTTCAAAGCCTGTAGCAAAGAGCACCGTTGCTGGTCGATAAACTGTTGATTCTTTTGTCATTAATTCATTGGATTCACTAGAAACAGTTTGAATTTCATTTTGAACAATCGATAACTTCCCTTGCTTTTTTAAGTGATGCAATCGACTGTAAAGTTCAGAAGGAATGGAGCCACGATGTCTTGCTTGATGAATCATCTTTCTTCTAACATCATAGTTCTTAACCTGAGAATAAGCGTCCAAATATTTGGGCCCAAGCCACCCAGGATCGCTGTCAAAGTTATGTACACGAAATGGATGACGAGACATTAATGTGACTTCCCTAGGAAACCGACGAGACAGACCAATAGCTGTATGGACTGCCGTAATTCCTCCTCCAACGATCAAAAAAGGTGGCTTTATATTATCCATGTTTAGTTCAGAATCAAATATGTGATACCCATTATTCCATTCAGTTGCCCATGTCGGATAGTGCAGTTCATTATTACCAATCGCAATAACACTATTTTTTGTATAATAAATGTGGTGATCTTCCGTTTCAATTTCCCAAAATGGTCCTTGTTTCTTCATTAGCTTCACCTTCGTTTGACACCAACTATCTTGTAAGCAAGCTTCTTCAAAAACGGAGGTTGCATGTTGATTAAAGAGACCTAATGAGGGGCGATCATAGTAACCGTAAAAAGGGTTGTCATAGTTCATCTTTTTCGCATATTTGTCTAAACTGAAAGGAGATACATCAATGTGGTGAACAGAAGGCGACCGAAGAAACGGCATCTGAATGCGCTCGGTTCTCTCCTTCCACCTTTCAAGCGGTCCGGAATGGGGATCAATAATTAAGATCTCTTCTTTTTTAACTTTTCCGCTTTTCAAAAGGGACGTTGCGATCGTACAACCGTGAATACCTCCACCTATAATAATCCATTCATACATATGACCACCCCCGCAAATCGTAACTGTTACGATTTGTATTGTATACTAGATAAATTTATAATGCAATCTCTCATTCCAAATTGATTATATATATCATAGAAAAAAAAGGGATATGCTCCCTTTCTAAAATGGATAAACATATGGATCTTTAGGGGCCTCAATTTGCTTCATTTCATCTGGTAGTAAAAGCATCATTTCTTGACCGTTATAAGATGTGTTCGAAATTGTTCCCGTTACCTCGACCCATGTATCTTCTTCAATGGAATGAACTTGATCACTTTCAATTAAAGTTCCATAGACACTTGCATCTGCCACGCAACAGTTCATACCAAATCTAGCGACAACGATTTGCTTGTCATTAAAATCGGGTTCACGGTACACAAAACCTTTGATCGTCAATTTTTTCCCAATGAATTGCTCCAAATTCAAATCGATTGTTGTAATCACATCGAGGTAATTTTTATTCGTTATTTGAATGTGGTCCATTCCAGAATATTTTTCTGCAAGCTCATCGTATTTATTATAATCAGCAGAATAGCCTGAAGAGGTGTTTGAAGCAGGAGATTTAGCTGCTTCATTCTTCACTCGCTCATCCATTTCCTCCATGTAAGCTTCTGGATCTTCCAGAAATTTATCCACGTCTTGTGTATTTGTATCTGACGGATCTTCTGACAAAGCTGCCGAGCTATCTGGCGGTTTTGTATACAACCCTCCCCCATATTGAATGCCTCTATTTGCCGCTACTGTACTATCGATTACTTTTTGAGGAAGCCCTAATCCTCCTAGAACAGGAAGGATAAATAACAGATAAATAATCGTTTTACGCACAAATGACCCTTTCATATGATGATCTGCACCACAGTTACATTCAATCTCCTCCGCCAGGTTTGAGGACATACTTTTAAAAAATTGAATAATTCCTATTAAAAAGAAGCAGCCACCTGCAAAATAAACAAACGGAAGCATTTTCGGAGCAACATAAAGAAGGATCGTTTCACTCAGAACTAGCTTGATGATTAATAAGAAAAAACCCATTAAGATAATACTTCTTAAAAACATATGAAACTGCAGTGAAGCTGTCGACTTACTCTCGTCCAAACCCATTCCTCCTCTCTTAATTTAAAAAACCGCTTACCACTAATACAGAACAAAATGTAACTACCGTTATGGTTAACATAAGAACTAAGACAAACTTTGTCTTAAAGTATGCGAAATACAACAGCATATTTTTCAAATCAAGCATCGGTCCATAGACTAGGAAAGCAAGTAAAGACGTACTAGAAAACTGATTCGAAAAGGAAGCTGCTACAAAAGCATCTGCTTCTGAACAGAGAGATAAAATAAACGCTAGCCCCATCATAACGCCCGTTGATTCTGCTTCATTTGTAATAAATGAAGCAAGGAGGTTGCGGTCAAGAAACCCATTGACCACACTGGCTAAAAACGCACCAATGATGAGGTATTTCCCCATATCGAAGAATTCATCGCTAGCATGATAGAACGTTTGCTTCCACTTATTTCTTTTCATCGTAGTTATGGTTCTTGTCTCTCCAATAAGTTCTTCCTTTGTCCATCTTAATTGATTTGTAGTACCGAAAATCCGGAACATCACAAAACCAATAATGATGGATAAGACAAAGCCCAATCCCATTCTGAAATAAAGTACAGTAAGATCCTGTTGAAAGGCATAGTATGTAGATGCGGCTACGATTGGATTTAGAATAGGTGCAGCCATTAATAGGACAACACCGAATTGAAGCGGCATCCCTTTTTTAATTAACCTTCTTACCACTGGAATAATGGCGCATTCACAAACAGGAAAAACAGCACCAAGTAGCGCTGCAGAAATCAAGCCTAGATACGCGTGTTTCGGTAACACTTTCTGAAGAGTTTCTTCAGAAACAAACGATTGAATCAGCGCAGATACAAACACACCTATAAGAACAAACGGGATCGCTTCTAATAAAATACTAATAAAAATAGCATTTACATTTAACCATTCACTAGGGAAATCAAACTGAAAATATTGAAGAACTTGTGTATTAAATAAAAATAAGATAACAAAGATTAAAAACAATAGGATTCCTATAAAATCCTTTATACTATTGCTTACAGTATGAATCATACATCCACCTCCATACCACCTTATATTTGTCTTATAAGACTTTTCCTCTCACTTTGCAAATCATAATTGATTCGATTTAGAATCTATTAGTGCTTCTATTATTCTATGTCCATCCAGATCACTCATGACCATTTAATGAAATGGACTTCATTCAGACATGCTTGAATGAAAATTCCGGTTTAACTTTTCTTCGTTTAAAGAATCTCCTATGAGTATCATAATCGGGTTCATTTCTTCTCCAACAGTTTGTAAGAGTCTTAGCTCTCCAGAGGCAAATTGAAAATGATAGTTCATATGTTCACCTTTAAATCGAACAATACCTTTCCCTCTCAAAACTTCCATTGGTAACTCAGTAATCCATTTTTCGAAAAGTAGTCGATCTACTTCCGCAAACCCATCAATCTGAATACTTCGAAGTGAAGAGTGGTTGTGACGATGTCCAACATCTCTGTGATTCTTATTCGTTATAGGAGTACGAAGACCATATCTTTTTTTAAATAATTCGGTTTCTGTAATGTTTCCAAAAGCTGTTCTAAAAACAGGAATATCTTCTTTCAACATACCACTCACTTTCTTATATATTTTCATTATAGAAGATTCTGTTATTAAATCCTCTTTATTAAGAATCACCAAATTCGCACAGGAAATTTGTTGTTTTAATAACTTACGAATTTCTTTACTACTTGTAAAGAAGTGTTGGTGTTCAAGAAAATGACTTCCATCTACAACCGTTATCATCGAGTTCAACTCATAAATCCGGGTAAATTCTGGAGTCGTTAATGCCGCTTCTATATCGATTGGATTGGCAACCCCCGTTCCTTCTATTAACAATACATCAATATCTTCTTCGCTAAATGACCGTAGTGTTTCGTTTAAATCATCCTGAATCGAGCAACAAATGCATCCATTTAATAATGTCTTTACGTTCTGTTCCTTAAAGTACGTTTCCTCCACATTCTTTGTACCTAACTCATTAAGAATAATGCCTGTTTTCATCCCTTCCTTTCTACATTTTTCTATCATACTTAGAAGTACAGTTGTCTTCCCGCTTCCAAGAAAGCCACTAATCAAATAAACTGGTACTTTCATGTTTCATTTTCCTCCCTATCCATTCGACTCTAAAATATCTTAACACAAAACGTAATGATTTTGATTTACAAATCGAAATCATTACGATAATATTAAAAATAGAATTTTACGAGGGAGGGAATATTTTGAATTTAAAATACGGGAAAATTTTATTATGTTTGATGACTGTCTTGGTCTTAGCTGCGTGTGGTGGAAAAGAAACAAGTACAACTGCTACTAATGAAAGTAGTGAAAAAACAAAACTAAGTATTTATACAACGCTATTTCCTATTGAGGATTTCACAAGGAAAATAGGTGGGGAATATGTTGAAGTTGTCTCGATTTTACCACCTGGATCTGATGCCCATACTTACGAACCAACGACACAAACGATGATTAAGATTGCTGAAGCAGATGCATTTATCTATAACGGGTTAGGAATGGAAAGCTATGCTGAAGCTATTGCTAATTCGGTAGGTGATGTAGAGATTGTTGAAGCTTCATCTGGAATTGAAACCTTAGAACATAGTGATGAACATGACGAGCATTCGGAAGAAGAACACAAAGAGCACTCTGAAGAGGAACATTCGGATGAGCATGACCATGGTGATCAAGATCCTCACGTATGGCTTGACCCTAACAAGGCGATAGGAATGGCGGAAAACATTAAAGAGACATTAATTGAACTTAAGCCAGATGCAAAAGAGGATTTCGAAGCCAACTTTCAAAAAGTTAAAAACGATTTAACTGAACTGGATAAAGAGTTTGCTCGTTTAGTAGATTCCAAAGATCATCCTGAAATGATTGTTTCTCATGCTGCTTATGGGTATTGGGAAAACCGTTATAGCATTCATCAAATTGCGATTTCCGGGCTTTCTCCGTCAAATGAGCCATCTCAAAAAGCGCTTGAAGAAATTATTCATACGGCTAAGGAGAAAAATCTGGATTATGTATTGTTCGAACAAAACGTTACCCCTAAGGTGGCACAAAGCCTCCAGTCCGAAATTGGAGCAAAAGCACTTCGTCTTCACAATTTATCTGTTCTTACTGAGGATGATATTAATAACAAAGAAGATTATTTTAGCTTAATGCGTAGAAATCTTGTAACGCTGGATCAAGCATTAAAGTAAAATCACGAAAGAAACCCTTCTCCTTAAATAAACTTATTGATTTCATTTCATTCCTCTATTTTTCTCTTCTTTTGACTACGTAGGTATTTAACATATGAAAAAAGAACCAAGAGAATAAGTCTCTTGGTTCTTCTTCATTCTAATTAATAAGCACCCTCCGAATAAGTCAGTTCATAGCTATGAGAATAGATCTCGAAAATATTGCCGAACGGATCTTCCACATACACCATTCTAAATGGCTTTTCATTTGGATAGTATTCGCGGATCGGCATACGCTGTTTCCCGCCGTGCTGCTTAATTTTCTCAACGATTCCTTCAATATCAGGGTCCTGGATACAGAAGTGGAAAATACCTGTTTTCCAGTATTCGAAGTTATTTTCTGGCGTTTCATTTTCCGGGAACTCAAACATTTCGACGCCAATTTTATCTCCGGTTGATAAGTGAGCAATTCGGAACGTATCCCAATCGTCTCCAAAGACATCACGGCACATTTGTCCAATCGGGGAATCATCATTGTGCACATCAGATGGCTCCATCAAAATATACCAGCCGAATACTTCCTTATAAAATTTAATAGCTTCTTCGAGGTTTGGAACCGATAGTCCTATATGAGAAAAACTTCTTGGATATGGTAACATAGTTTTAAACTCCTCCTTAGTGATTATGTTCTGTCAACATACGTTTATTATACTGAGAATTAAAAGATCATGTAAGAACGCACTTTTTTGTGCGATACTAACCAAAAGGTAAGAAAGGAGTCGATCCAACATGAATTCTCCAGTGGATCAAAACGGAAAACTAAAATGCTCGATTGAATATACATTAAAGAAAATCGGCGGTAAATGGAAAACGGTGATTTTGTGGCACCTCTGTGTGGATGGGAGTTTTCGCTACAATGAATTACGCCAGTTACTACCAGGCGTCACACATAAAGTGATGAGTCATCAGTTAAAAGAACTAGAAGAAGAAGGTTTCATCGATCGAAAACAACAAAATACCGTCCCACCAAAAGTGGAATATTCGATTACGGAAAAAGGCAAAACGTTGATGCCGATTTTAGAGCAGATGCACTTGTGGGGGACTGAGAATCAAAAATAATAAGTGCCTGTCATGACAGGCACCAGCAATAGATCATCTTATTTTGAAATCTCGTAAATACCTTCTCCACTTGCCACTAATGCTTTTGTAACAACACTCGCAAAAAGGGAGACGTCAATTACACCAGGTATTTCTTTCAGGCGTTTTTCAAGTTGAACACTCTCCTGCCCTTTCTCAAACCAAACATCAATTAAAAAGTTTCCATAATCGGTAACTGTATATCCATCCTTCGCAGAACTTGAACGCACTTCTGCCTTTCCTTCCATCTCTCCTACTTTCTTTAGTACATATGCAAGTGAATCTTGCAAAATCTCCAGTACGACTGGATGCTGATAACTTAATTCCGGAACAACTTTAGAATCATCAACGAGCAAGATATAGTCCTTTGCCATTTGAGCAATGAGCTTTTCTTGCGTGTGAATACCACCGCCGCTCTTTAGTGCATGTAACTTTTCATCAACCTCATCACAACCATCAAATGCAACATCTACTTCCTCAACGGTACTTGTTGGTAGCACTTCCAGGCCCTGATTTACGCATAGATGCTTTGTTTTTAGAGATGGAGTTACGACTTTTACATTTAACTTTTCTTGCTTAATAAAGTCAATTAAATATCCAATTGTACTTCCGCCACCAAGACCGATGATGGTTTCATCTGTTATGTATTCTAGAGCTGCTTTGGCACATTTCTGTTTCATGTCCATTTTGACACCTTACCTTTTTTCAGAGTTTATCTTCTTGTAAGAAAGCTAGAATTGGTTGGTTTTATTGTAACAAAATGAGAAGTGAAAAAGTTTAGAAGGACAAGGATATTCACAAATAATTGACGGAAAAGGTCTTCGCTCTTGGAACAAACAGTTATATTCGGCATAATCCTCCTTCTAGCGATATATACTTAAACGGGCTATCTAACATGTATGGGAGGGGTAATGAGAATGGGGATATGGTTTCTTAAATTGGCAGCTCTTTATTTCCTAATTGGAGTTAGTATGGGGTTATTGATGGAGATGATGGGGGATCACAGTTTGGCAGGCGCTCACGCTCATATTAACCTATTAGGTTGGGCTTCCATGGGCTTATTCGGTTTTATCTATATTCTATTCCCCACCGCTAGTGAAACGCTCTTAGCAAAACTGCATTTCTGGCTTTATAACGTGTCATTCCCTTTATTTATGCTAGGACTATCTTTTTTCCTTGCAGGCAATACTTCCCTAACCGTTCTTCTCATGATCTTTCCTAACCTTCTTGTCTTAAGTGTCATCCTGTTCGTTATTAACATGTTTATAAATTTGAAAGCAGAAGACGTTGCTCACTTGCTTAAGAAAAGCGAAACTACGTCACTTTAATTCAATTAAGTCGTTTAATAGTAAAACATAGTTAAAAGGTCGAGTTTCCAATTGGAAACTCGACCTTTTAACCTTATAAGTAGGTACATGTTTTTCTCCTATTTTCCAAGACAAGTTATGGATTAGTCCACACTGATTTCAATCGATTTATCTCCATCGAATGAATAAAAATTCCATCGCTACTGTATAACTCCAGACCATTACTTTCCTCTTTAGGAAACACCAAATTTGTAACGACCGTTTCCCCACTATTCCCAAAAATCTCAATGGAGGATCGATCAATTAATACGGTCAATTGCAAACGCTCATGAGGAGAGTCCATCTTTACTGTCTGCTTACAGGCAAAAGAGGCATGAAAAGAAGAATCTCCAGATCGAGTGCGATCAAAAATCAGCATTTCTTTTTTTGCATTATATTCGATGACTGTCTCCTCATTATCAGACTTTAAGACCTTTAAGCCTACTACTTCTGATGAACCAGGATTAAGATCAATGGTTATTTCAAGTGTGTTTTCATGAATACCGCTTAGCACATTTTCACCTGATGTTACATTTTGTTCTTTCAGCAGTACAAGAGGCTCTTTAATATTCTTAAGTTCTGTAACTGGCAGTTGGGTAAGTTGGACACCAGCTAATGTGGATTTCAAGACTAGCTCTCTAGGGATTGTCATCGCGCTTCGCCAACCTTCTGTAGGCGTTTCATTCGCGTAGCGCCAGTTACTCATCCATCCAATCAAAATCCTTCTCTCATCATGATCTGGTAAATCTGACCACGTTACGCCTGCGTAGTTATCTCTCCCGTGATCAAGCCAGCACACATGACCTGGGTGATGATCGTTTCGAAACGTTTTACCATCAAATTCACCAATGAAATATTGTGTTTTTGAACCGCTATCGACATCTGGATGGTCACCAAGGCTAACGAGTAATACCCACTTTTGTTTGGATGGATCGTGGTCGATTGGTAGTTTAAATAAATCAGGGCATTCCCATACCCCCTGATGCGATCCTTCTTTCTCTCCAAACGTGCTGGCAAACTCCCAGTCGATTAAATTTAATGACGTATAGATACTAATGGATTGCCCTGAAGCGATGACCATCACCCAACGATTCGTTTCTTTGTGCCAAAAAACTTTAGGATCTCGAAAATCTAGAATTCGAGGTTCTGATAGGACCGGATTCCCTTTATATAATGTCCAGCTCCTCCCATTATCGCTACTGTAAGCTAGGCTCTGCCGTTGGCGTGGTCTGTCGGATCCAGGATATGTATCCGCATGAGTAAAGATTGCTACGAGACCACTTTGCCCATTAAAGAACCCAGTTGTATCATCCCAGTCGACAACTGCACTGCCCGAGAAAATAGCCCCGTTTTGATCGGGTTTTAACGCAATAGGGAGATGCTCCCAGTGAATCAAATCTTTACTCACTGCGTGTCCCCAATGCATCGGTCCCCAAACACTACTATAAGGATGATATTGATAGAATAAATGATATTCTCCGTTAAAATAAACCATCCCATTTGGGTCGTTCATCCAATTTGATTCTGGAGTGAAATGAAACTGAGGTCTATGCTTCTCTGAATAGTTGCTTCGAGGAACGACTTGTTCAACATCCAATATTCAGCACCCTTTCCTTCAACAAAGTTTTTAACTAAACCATTAATTAATTTGTAGTTTACTAATTGCTTTAAGAAACCAATAACTAATAAAGTAAGCTAACGTACTTGTGATAAAAAATAGTCCTGCTGGGTTATCTAACAAGAAATAGACTGTCCCAAGGGTAACAACCCCAATTATGATTGTTGAATATGGACTTGCTACAACAAGAAAAAACGAATTTCGCACCAGTTCGTGCCACTTTGCTTTCACGTGAACCATCATCGGAAATAAGTATATAGTCATAAGGACAAAAATGATGCTTAGAAAGACACTTACGATAAAAATCACAACTTCAAGCACTGATCCAGATAAGGATACGATTTGGAAATTTAGGTATAAAGAAAGTCCAACTAAGCTCCAAATAAGGGATAAACCAAAGCTTTGTTTGAAATTCTCCTTAAACAACTTAAAGAAAGTAATGAAAACACCTGCATCTCCTTTTTTAAGTTGCCATGTTCGTACCACACCGAACAAAGCTGCTGTTGAAGGGAAAATCGTGATAATCGGAACACACATGATCGCCCAGATGAAACTGAGAAAGAGGAAATCTACTGCTTTTTCTAAAAAAGAAAATATCCTATATTTATGATTTCCCAACTCACTCTCCTCCCGTCGTTTACATACTCACTTGCTACTTTTAACATGAATTTCGTATTTCTAGGCTTGATGGCAAGCTCACACAGGAAGATTCTTTCTGTGGATTATCTAAACGAGCGAGCAACAATTCTGCTGCCCTTTCCCCTATTTCATGAATAGGCTGTTTAATAATGGTTAACGGGGGATTCGTTGCTTCTGTCCATTCATAATTATCATAACCAATAACCGCCATCTGTTCAGGCACTTGAATCTTGCTTTTATTTAACGTAACAACGGAACCTAATGTGAGAATATTGTTCCCAATCATGACTGCCGTGCATTTGGATTGCTCCAGTAAAAACGCCATAGCATTTTTCCCAGCTTCCAATGAGGCTTCATCGATCACGATCATTGATTCGTCAACCTGGAGATTGTTTTCTCGTAAAGCATGTTTATATCCTCTAAGTCGTTCATCACTAGTCGTTAGTCCAAGTGGACCGGAAATATATCCGATTCTTTGATGTCCCTTATGAATTAAATGATTCATTGCCTCATAAGTGCCTTTAAAGTTATCGACCAGCACACAGTCACAATCAATTCCTTCTGGCTTTCGGTCAATAAATACAATGGGTAATTGATCTTCAAATTCTTTTAAATAGCTATGATCCCCGTAAGTTGGAGCCATGATTAATCCATCAATCATTTGGTTTTTAAACATATTGATTTGTTGAATCTCATTTTCAATTTCTTCATTTGAATTACTTAAAATTAACTGATAGCCAATTTCCTTCAGCTTTTTCTCAATGCTGTGAGCAATCGACATAAAGAAAAAGCCCGAGGTATCCATTTCTTTAGCAGGAATGATCAAACCGATCGTTTTTGAACTGCTGCTTCGAAGACTTCTCGCTACGAAGTTCGGACTGTAGTTAAGATCCCGCATAGCCTGATAGACCTTTTTCTTCGTATTTTCAGAAACATACCTCGTTCCGTTAATCACGTGAGAAACGGTGGCAGTAGAGACACCTGCTTTTTGAGCAACATCTTTCATTTTTGAACGCATATTATTTCCATCTTTAACGGTGCCCATATCCTTTTCACCTACTTATCAGATTACTCGCCCTTTTAAACTGCGAACCACGTGACGCGTAATCGATTACGTTACTTTTTATAAAAGGAGCTCTTACGAAGAGCCCAAGTAAACGATTACGTATATTATAACTTTAATTATAGTTTTTGAAGTAAGCGCTGTCAATTAACTTTCTACGTTAAATAAAGAGAATATATTTCTTTAAGAACGTGCTTAATTCGCATTAATCATACTGGCTCTATTTAACTGATAGATAGCTAAAGAGTTTAAAGTTACTTCACCATCGATCGCATATAGTTCTAGCTGATCACTCGTTAGTTCAGGAAAGATTTGATCAGATAACACAACCTCACCATCATTCCCAAACACTTCGATAGAAGAACGATCAACAAGTAAGTGAATTGTAACTGACTTATTAGAAGGCACCATGACTACTTCGTGCTTAGCACCAAAAGAACTACTAAAACTCGTATCACCAGACTTAGAACGATCTAAAGATAACGTAGCATTTGCTATGTCGTAACTAACTTTTGTAAATTCGTCATGACCTACACGAACGTTAAAACCAAATTCTTTCGCCGTTGAATGATCTGTTTGAAATTCAGCAACAATTTCTAACGTATCTCCTTTCATATCAGATAATAGATTCTCACCCGGTACCACTACTTCATTCGTCCAATAACTTCCTTCCCCTCTTAAACTCTGAAGCTCACTGACAGGATTTTGAACGAGGCGAACACCTAAATTCGAAATGCTGTTCAAATTTAGTTCCTTTGGTATCGTCATTTTACTTCGCCAAATAGAAGTTGGGATCGCTTGACCGTACTCCCAATTATTCATCCATCCCATCGCAATTCGACGACCATCTGGAATATGATTAAAGGTTAGCGGTGCATAATAGTCAGCGCCATGATCAGAATATAGTACGGTACTTGCTAGATTGTCATTACGAAAGGTCGTTCCATCAAAATCACCAATAAAATATTGTACACCTGACCCACCAGCAGGAGCACCTTTACTAAGACTTACCTGCATCACCCATTTGGTGTTGTTAGAATCACCATCCACAGGTAATTGGAAAAGATCCGGAACTTCCCAAACCCCTTCATGTGATCCTTGATTTTCACCAAAGTCGCTCGCAAATGTCCAATCCTTCATGTCTTCCGAATGATAGATTCGAACAAATTGCTTTTGAAATTGATCTTCCACTGCAAGCAGCATCACCCATTGATTGGATGCTTCATGCCAGAATACTTTCGGATCTCTGAACACTGAAAATTGGTCGATGTTTGTGAGGACTGGATTTCCAGCATACTTCTGCCATGAACGGCCATTATCATTGCTGTAAGCAAGACTTTGACTTTGATTCCCTCCTTTTTCATGCGTAAACATCGCCACCATGGCATCCTTCCCAAACCCGGCCGTATTGTTTTCATCCACGACAACGCTACCTGACCATATAAATCCGTTCTCATCTTCTTCTAGCGCAGTCGGCAGTCGTTCCCAATTTACTAAATCTGTACTAACCGCATGCCCCCAATTCATTGGTCCCCATGTGACGCCAGTTGGATTATACTGATAAAACACATGGTATTCTCCGTTATGATAAACAAGCCCATTAGGGTCATTCATCCAATTTTTTTCGGGAGTATAGTGAAACTGTGAACGGTATTTTTCATACCGCTCACTCGTTAGAATATCTTCTTCTGAATTGAATACATGAAAATCATCAACATTGATATGACCCCATCCGCCGGTAGCCTTATCCACCACTTTGATGAATACGTCTTCCCCTATATAGGAAGAAGCGTCCCAGTAGACCCTCTTATACTTTTCATTCTCTGTACCGGTCGATTTCAAAAGCTCCTTTCCATCAGCTTCCCGTACGAGAGAAACATATAGGTGATCATTATCCTTCCCTCCGCCAATCAAGAAGTCAATCCACCCACTTCCATAGAGAGTAAAGGGCTCAGATTGTATTTCACCTCTGTCGGCGTCTCCCCCATCTTTGAAGTTCCAAAGGTGATAGGCGTCTTGGTGATTGAAACAACAGTCCCACTCCCACTCTTCCTCCTGTGTTACATCCTGGTCACTAAAGGCCTCCCCGGTAACCGTCCACCCGCTCAAGTCTCCCGTTTCAAAACCGGGGTTCGCTATCGTTACTTTATTCGGAGGCTCTACGGGAGCATTCACATCATCAATACTAATGTGCCCCCATGAACCTTTGGAACGATCAACAACCTTTAGATAAACATCCTCTCCAATGTAATGAGAAGCATCCCACTTAACTCGGGTATAGCCTTCCTGGTTCCCCCCACTTACTTTCATTAGCTCTTTCCCATTTGAGCTTCTTACTAGTGCAACGTAAAGGTTATAAATATCGTTCCCACCTGATACGAGGAAATCAATTTGTCCATTTCCTCCAAGCGTGAATTTCTGTGAACGTATCGTTCCAATCTCCGCATCCTCACCATTATGAACACTATATAGATGATAACCTCCGTTTTGATTAAATGGACCTCCCCACCCCCAATCGTCAGCAGACGTAACATCAAGATCGCTAAAGGCATCGCCTTCCATGACAGTCCAACCCGTTAAGTTACCAGCTTCAAAATCATGATTTACTAACTCATCATGAGGGGGCTCTTCAACGACAGTAACCGCACTCGTTGCCATATGACCTCCATCCCTTGTTTCAGCTTTAATCGTAGCAGCACCTTCTGAATGAGCCGTAACTTTTCCATTCACAACAGTCGCAACGCTTGGATTACTTGAAGTCCAGATCACCTCTTTATTCGTTGCTTGAGCCGGCTTCACTTCAGGTGTTAATCGTTCTGTATCTCCAGCAATTAATTCTAGCGAATCTGGATTGAGTGACACCCCAGTAGCGTTCACCTTTTCGTACGCAGAATTCATCTCCCAAACCTGTAATGACTTTACGGTGACGGATTCACTTTGCTCATTTGCCCAGAGCTGAACACCTTTCGCATCGTCTCTTGTCGGATAGGTTCTTGTGGTTAATCCTTTTTGTTCATTTAAATAAGCATTGATCTCAGAACGATCCACGTATACATGGAGATTGATCGTCTCTGAATCAGTATCTACCTCTCCACCCTGGTACCATTTTTCGACATCGGGATCGAGACTTGATTTGGTTCGGTTCACCCAAAACTCCTTGCTACTTTCTTTGTAATACACAATGGTTTCTTCTTCCCCATTCGGTGAACGTCTTAAGCTAATTCCCGCTTCATTAGCAGATCCATTGTCTAGTTCTAACTGGATCTCAAGCATATCTCCTTCTATGTTGGAAAGAAGTTGATTCGCTTCTTCCATAGACGTGTCAGAAGTAATATTAAGAAGCTGTTCGCCACGTAATTCGTTCAACTCTTGGATCGGCTTCATCCCTAACTTTCCGTCATCTCGATAAAAAACCTCTGTTGGCAAACCATAATTGTGGGCATAGCCAGCATCATAATCGTCGTTTGCTGGACGCCTGCCCTGCGTAATACTATGAATAACGGTTCTTCCATCAGGCGTTACCATTCCAGCTGGTCCAGTAAAATGGTCTCCAACATCGAGTAATTGAGGGGTTTCATTATCTGGCGTGAACTTAGCGGTATCCGGATTCCATGTTCCAATCCAATAGTACGTATACCTCGACTGATACTCCTCCCTTTGCATTTTGGCAGGGTTGATCAAGAAAATATGTTTTCCGCTATCTCCTAATGGCAGCAAAATCGGCAGCTCCCAAACGCGTCCTGTTTCTGGATAGGTTCCATAATCTCCAACGAATAAGTCTCCTTCGAAGGTCCAATCTTCAAAACTGGCATCCTTTGTAGAATACACTAGAGCGGTACCTCCAACGGCTTTGCCATCAGATCCTTCTTTACCAGAAGTCACTAGCATGTACCAGGTATCACCATCTTTAAAAACGTAAGGATCTCGAAATTCACCCATGATCCCCTGTCCTTCTTCTTGATCTAGAATCACTTCTGAATTCTTTTCCCAACGGTTAAGATCGTTATCCCCATCTTGCAAAAACGTACTTCTTGCTAAATTAATGCGCTGATTAGGCTGATCACGATCATCACCCGCTGTGTAAAAGATAACAGGCACACCGTTATCATCGACAACAGCACCACCCGCCCACGCCCCCTCGGGATCCACATCATATCGCCCAGGGATAACGGCATCGTCAACATCTCTCCAATGAACCATATCATCACTTACAAGATGCCCCCAGCGAATATGATTCCAGTATGGACCTCTAGGATTACTCTGATAGAACACATGATATTGACCATTAAAGTAAATAGGACCACCTGGTTCATTTCCCCAATGGTTCGGAGGAGACATATGAAACTGTGGCCGATGTTGGTCGTCCGCTAAAAGACTGCGATCGGTTTTTACATCAGCGGTTGGCAGATTACCATTTAAAGCGCTTACATAAGATTCGTAGGAATCTTTCACATTCCCAGCACCCAAGGCCTGATTGTAGATTTTCACTTCATCCATAAGCCCACTAAACATATTTAAATCAAAGCCATACAACCACATGCCATCATTGTTCTTTCCAATTAACAAATCTCTTACACTCGGTTTAATCGCAGCTCCTGCATCAAATTTTCGTGATGTTACCTTTTCACCATTCTGGTAGAGAACTGCTTCTCCAGTTGTGCTATCGTACGTTGCGACGACGTATGACCACTCATTTAAAGGGAGTAGTGTATCTGACATCACTTCATGCCACTCGTCTCCAGTACCAAACTGTAACCCCCACGTACCGTGGCGAAAATTTCCGAGTATGAATCCTTCTTTCTTCTCCCAGTTATGCTGATTCACGATTGCAGATAAGCGGCCTTCGTCTCCATGTTCAAAATTTCTTGGCGCGACCCACGCTTCAACTGTTATAGCTTCTTTAGGCGCAGGTAGTTTCGTAGGGCTCTGTTTAATCCAGGTAGAGTACCCATCAAATAATAAGGAACCGTTTGAAATGCCGTCCTTCCACAGTGGATCCTGTGCTTCCTGAAAGACTCCCTTACTAAGATGGTAATCAATTAAATTGGTTTCACCTGTTACTTGCTCTACAGTATCCTGACCAGTACCTTCATCTAAACTCCAGTGAGCCATTAACCCATCAGTGAAAGGAGAATTGGTTGTTCGAAAGTCATCAACATTGATATGTCCAAACGCCCCTTTAGCATTATCGACGATTTTGATAACCACTTCTTCACCAATGTATGCTGAAACATCCCAATAAACGCGCTGGTACTTTTCCGTATCTCGTCCGGTTTCTTTTCGCAACTCTTTTCCATCAGAAGTTCTTACGAGAGCAACATATAGATTCTCATCGTCATTCCCTCCTCCAATAAGAAAATCGATTCCGCCATTTTGATCGATCGTAAATGGCTCTGATTGCAGCTCACCTACTTGATCGTCTCCACCATCGTTAAAATTCCATAAATGGTAGCGCCCCTCATGCAAAAATTCATCGCCTTCACTCCATTCATCTTCATGAACAAGGCTTTCTGGGCCAAATGCATCTCCGCTTACAATTTCCCATCCCCTTATTTCGTACGGAGTTAGTGCCGTATATTCGAAATCATGATTATAAATAGAAGGCTCCACATGGTCATGTAAAGAAGGGGTCGCAGGAACATTCACATCATCAAGATTGATATGCCCCGTTGTCGTTGAATCAACAACTTTAATCCTAACAACTGTGCCTATATGAGCGGAGGCATCCCAACTCTTCTTGGAATATGTATCTGTCCCAGTCCCTGTTTCCTTCATTAATTCTTCTCCGTCTGATTCTCTAACGAGAGAGATCGATAAGTGATCCGCGTCCGAATCTCCCCCTGTAAGAAAATCAATCTGACCATCTCCACCAAGAGTAAAGGTTTCAGACTGCATGATCCCAACTTTAGTGTCGTCTCCCCGCCCTCCCCATATATGCCAGAAGTTCTTTTGATCAAACGTTTGCTTATCCCAATACTGCGATTCATCTGTCACATCTTTCTCATTGAATGCATTACCGCTTATAATTGTCCACCCGGTTAAATCTCCAGTTTCAAAACTTGGATTTGTAATGGTCGTTTGAGCTTGAACAGGGTTCGAAATACTGATTGGCATAAGGCTACTGATTACTAATAAGACAGTCAGAGAAACCACTTTCAACCTACAGCGATTGAACATGAGTTTGTAAAGCTCCCTTCAAAATAAGTGACTTATCCATTCGGGCAACTAAGGTGACTAGCTTTCATCAATATGACTCAAGGACAAAAAGTCTTAAAATCCAGGCCCCATCTCCCAAACTTCCATCGACTTCACTTTTATGTGATCATTCGCCCACACCGCTATACCTAGTGCTTCAATCTCAGGGTATGCTCTCGTCGTTATACTTTTTAATTCATTGGCATAGCACTCTATGATGGAACAATCGACGTAAATATGAAGCTTTAACTGTTCTCCATTTAGTAGAAGTTCCCCACCTTGAGATTGGACCAGGTTTGAATCATTTGTTTTCTTTTTAACATTCAACGTCTCTTCTTGACGGTTATAGTATAGGAGCGTTTCGACATTCCCACGATCAGACTTTAAAACCTTTACACCATATTCACTCGCAACCGCATCTTGAAATTCAACACAGATTTCAAGCATATTTCCTTTCACATTAGCTAAGATATCATTGCTCTCTTCAACAGATTGATTCTCTAATGAAACAAGTTTTTTCTTGCGAAGCTTTATTAATTCTTCGATCGGTTTAACGCCTAATCTTCCATCGTCTCGTAACCATAGTTGCAGAGGAAGACCTCCATTATGTGCCCATCCTGCTTCATATTCAGCTTTAAGCGAACGCCTTCCCTGGGCGATTGTAAACAAAAGCAAACGACCGGTTTTTGGATCAATCATGGCACTTGGTCCTGTGAAATGAAAATCGCCTACATCAATGAGCTGCGGTTCTTTCTGATCTGGTATAAAGCGATAACCCTGTTTATCCCATGTCCCAATCCAATAAAACACTTCTACATCAGCATTTCTTCCAACAGGACTAATAATAAATAGATGCTTTCCCTCGCCAAGCGGAAGTAAAATCGGCAGTTCCCACACTTCACCTAGGAAAGGAAACTCTTGATCCTTATCATCATATAGAAGGCCTTTACATTCCCAATCTACTAAGTTATCAGAAGTAAATATAATGGCTGCTCCACACACCCCCTCTATACCAGTCCCAACAATTTGGTACCAGAGGTCTTCTTCTTTCCATACAAAAGGATCTCGAAACCCATCATGATGCAAGCCCAATCCTTTAGGCTGAACCGTTACGGGAACGGGATGCTTTCTCCATTTCTTTAAATCGATATCTTGATCTTCCCTAAACGTACTTCTTGCAAGACCTGTCATCTGATTTGGCTTCTTTGATGAATGACCTGCTGTAAAGTACAAAACGGGTAATCCATCTTCATCATAAGCGGCGTTTCCTGACCAAATCCCGTCCGGAGCTAAATCATCCGCTTCCGTTTCAATGGCAATAGGTAAATCGCGCCAATACACGAGATCATCACTCACCCAATGTCCCCACTGGATGTTACCCCAATAAGGGCCCTGTGGATTATGCTGATAAAACAGATGGTATTTCCCTTTGAAATAAAGTGGCGCATGTGGTTCATTCATCCAGTGACCCGGTGGTGTTAAATGAAACTTAGGTCGGAATGGGTCATGATCATAAATGTTTCGATCGATCGCAATTTCTTCATAAGGTAGGTGTGGAATCTCTCCTTTATAAGGTAATAGATAGTTAGTGAAGCTCGTTTTTATTTCCGAGTCATTTAATGCTCGATTATAAATCTTAATATCATCGATTAAACCACTGAACATATTCAATGAAAACACGCTTTCAATCGTAAGCGCATCATTGCTTTTACCTATCAAGAGCGCATCATGACTCACCGTCATAGAAACGTTTTGAGCGATTGTTTTCTCAGCGACTTTTTCACCATTAAGATACAATTGAATACGCCCTTCTTTACCGTTAAAGCTTGCTGCAAGATGAGACCACTTCAACTTTGGTAATGGACAATTATCTGCCCAAACTTCGATCCACTCATCTTCTACACCAAGTTGTAATGACCATTTCCCATGGCGATGAACACCAAGGATAAACCCTCGATTCATCTTTCTGTTATGTTGATTAACAATACCTGTTAACCGTTCATCCTCAATCCCGCCGAATGAACGTGGGGCTAGCCATGCCTCAATGGTAAACGCTTGTTCAATTGTAGGGACCCCTTCTTTACTTTCAACCCATGTTGAATAGCCATCAAATAAAAGTGCGTGGTTGTTGATTCCTTTTCGCCACTGAGGTTCATGAACAGGTGAATCGGAACGATCATTAAACACATAGTGAATAGGATTTTTACGAGAGCCGTCATGGACGTGCTTCCCTTGTCCTTCAGAGAATCCCCAATAAGCTATCAGTGATTTTTCCAACTCAACATTCAACATATTTAACACTCCCAGTTTGTAAAGAAAGTTAGAACATCTCAATCATGTTCTAACTTTCTTCATCATGCCTATTCTATTTTCTACTGATTCTTTTTAAAGCGATCCAATCCATCTTGGTAGATTTCCATTAAGCGACTTAGACCCATGTCTTCAAGCTGTTTATTGTAGCTATCCCACTCCTCGTTTACGCCGCCTTCCATTAGCCACTGAGCTTTCTTCTGATTCGTAAATTCTTTAATATCTACTTCTAGACGGTTAATTTCATCTAGTTCATCAGGACTAAAGAAGATTTGCGGGTAATTCTCGTCTTCAAGATAAGGCGCATAGATCGAATTCAAATCTTCCAAACGCTGTTTTGCACGCGGTTCCATTTCAACAGATTCCTCAAAGTCTTCTTTCAAAATTGCTACTGGTCCATTTGGTGCTACCTTTTGTCTTAATTCACCCATCACCACATCATCGGGTTGTTCTTTCAATACGAGTTTTCCATCCTTTTCTTCAAAAATTGTACCAATTGGCCCCCAGTTAATTTGAGCTGACATTTGTGTTTCATATAACTGATCTACCCAACGCATCGTGATTTCTGGATTTGCATTTGCGGAAGTGATCGCAAACTCTCCACGAGAGTAGTCTGAGTAGTTGGATCGCCCAACAACTTGATCTCCATTCGGACCTTCAAGCGGTGGTAAGAGGACATAATCATCTTTCAATTCTGGACCGACTACTTCTTCCGATTCCCACCAAATATAAGAACCATATTTTTCGTTTTTCCCTTTAGCAAAGTACTGAGAGACATCTTGAGTAAATGATTCTTTATCAATCAAGCCTTCTTCCATCCACTGATGATAATAGTCTATGGCTTCTTTATATTCCGGTTGAACAGCTGTATAGATAACTTCTCCATCTCTTACAATGCGATGATCAACGTTATCTGGCATATTAAATGCTGCAAACATATCGCCGAAGTTTCCAGTCCAGAAGTTGAACATAAAACTTAACGGAACCTCATCCTGCTTACCATTTCCATTTGGATCTTTCTCTTTGAAAGCAACTAGAACATCGTGATACTCGTCAAGAGTCGTTGGCATTTCCAATCCTAACTCGTCTAACCAGGATTTATTAATCGTCATAAAGTTCGGTACAGCTCCAAGACCAGCTTCTTCTGCACGAGGCAGTGTATAAATATGTCCGTCAGGAGCGGTTACCATGCTCTTAAGTTCAGGCCTCTTCTCAAACAATTTTTGAATATTAGGGGCATGCTCTTCAATTAAATCCTCTAGTGGAATGAGCGTGCCATTCTGTCCATACTTCACAATGTCCAGATCCGTAAATTTCGCTGAATAAAAAGCGTCAGGCAAGTCACCGCTTGCAAGCATCAAGTTTTTCTTTTCTTCATAACCATCATCCGGAATATTACTCCATTCAATTTTCACATTCGTCATATCTTCTAACGTATTGAAAATTTCCATCTCGTCGTATTTCGGTGCGAGCGGTGCTTTT
Organism: Anaerobacillus sp. 63XJN7_5_ISO-PGPR-S23-430; assembly: GCF_056173695.1. Classification (NCBI taxonomy): domain Bacteria; kingdom Bacillati; phylum Bacillota; class Bacilli; order Caryophanales; family Bacillaceae; genus Anaerobacillus; species Anaerobacillus sp. 63XJN7_5_ISO-PGPR-S23-430. The sequence continues at coordinate 3,239,123 of NZ_CM149686.1, forward strand.
GGTGATACAAATTCAAGGGTTACTTGATCATCTACAATCGGAAGCCCTTCTTCATTGAAATCAGCCGATTCGGCCTTACCATCAGAACTACTATCTTTAGAAGAGCAAGCACTTAATACAAGAATGAAACAGAGTAATAAACATATGAACGGAAAAGACCAACTTTTTCGTTTACCCATCACTAAATTCCCCCCGAATGGTTTTAATTTACGGCAATCACAAGCAACTTCAGTAAAGCCATTTGACCCGCGATCCACCTCCTAATAATGAAGTAAAGCAAATGGTTAACCTTTAATACTTCCAATTAAAGCTCCCTTTACGAAATACTTCTGTATGAAAGGATATAGAATTAACAGCGGTATAGCAGCAACAATAATGACACCATATTTGATTAAATCAGCAATTCTTTGCTGAGCAGCAAACGATTCAACATCGCCAACCATACTGGCAGAAGCTTCATTTTGAATAAGGATTGATCTTAAGATTAGCTGTAACGGATATTTGTCTTCATTATTTAAATAAATTAAAGCATCAAAGAACGAGTTCCAATGTGTAACGGCATAAAACAATACCATTACAGCGATAATCGGTTTCGATAGTGGTAACACGATCTTTAAGAAGAATTTCGTATTTGAGCAACCATCCATTTTTGCTGATTCTAACAATTCATCTGGAATCGTCGACTGAAAGAACGTTCTTGCCACAATCAGGTTCCAAACCGCAACCGCCTTTGGAATAATGAGGGCCCACATCGTATCTACCATACCAAGGTTTTTAACGACTAAATAAGTTGGGATTAATCCCCCTGAGAAAAACATGGTGAAAACAAACAGAATCATGAAGAAATTTCTACCTACTAAATCTTTTCTCGAGAGCGCATAAGCCGCCATCAGAGTTAACGTAACATTCACTAATGTTCCAACGACGGTGTACAGCACCGTATTTTTATAACCTGTCCAAATCCGATTATCCTGAAAGATCCGTTCATATCCTTCAAAGGTGATTCCCTGAGGCCAAAACCATACATCGCCATTGTAGACGCTATCAGGGTTACTAATCGAAGCGATGATAATAAAATACAGCGGGTACAAAACGACGAGTGAGAGTGACGTAAGAAAGAGGAAGTTAATGAGATCAAATATCTTATCCTCTTTCGATTTTCTTGACCATAACTTCGAGCGATTCATCACAAATTGAGTCATAACTTACTCCCCCTTACCATAGCCCTGAACCGGATAATTTCTTGGCAGCCCTATTAACTGCCCACAATAAGATAAAGTTAATCACTGCGTTAAACAATCCAACCGCTGCCGCAAAACTGTACTGAGCACTCTGTAAACCTACTTTATACACATAAGTTGGGATAATCTCTCCTGCTGAGACATTCAACGGAGTTTGCATTAAATACGCTTTCTCAAATCCGATGTTCATTAGATTTCCTACCGATAGAACTAATAAAATCATCGCGGTAGGCAAAATCGCTGGAATATCGACATGAAGGATCCTCTGCCATTTATTAGCTCCATCCATAATCGCTGCTTCATGAACTTCTGGACTAACACCAGCTAACGCAGCAAGATAAATGATCGCTGCCCACCCTGTCTCCTGCCACAAGCCTGAAGAAATGTAGAGTGGTTTAAACCAACCTGCCTGTGACATAAAATGAACAGGTTCGGCACCAAAAATCATGAGGAAATTGTTTATTAAACCGTTCGGTGAGAAGAAAACATACACCATACCTACAAGAACAACGACCGAAATAAAGTGAGGAGCATAGATAACAGTTTGAACGAATTTTTTGTAACGCTGATTTCTTAACTGATTTAAAAGAAGAGCAACCATGATCGGTAACGGAAAGCCAAATAATAATTGCAGCACACTGAGCTCGAGGGTGTTCTCTAACAGAGTCCAGAACTGAAAGGAATTGAAGAAACGTTCAAAGTGCTCAAAACCAACCCAGGGACTTCCTGAAACCCCCAATGTGGGCATATAATCTTGAAACGCAATGAGGACACCATACATAGGGACATAGTGGAAGACAATGAAGTAAATTAACGTAGGAAGTAGAAATAAGTACAATTCATAGTTATGTAAAACCTTTTTCCAGGAGCTGTTGACCTTTGGGACACTACGGACATTTCTTCTAGGTAACGCTCTAAGTTTCGTCTCCATAATCTCTCCTCACCTATAATTAATCGTTTACGTAATCGATTACTTTTTGTAATAAAAAAAATGAATGTTCCTTGATTATTCACTTAATTGGTTCATTATCGAAGAAGAACGACTCATTTAATCGTTTACGTAGAAGCTTTGATTAATATTATTGTAAGCGGTTTCTAAAATGGTGTCAACTGATTTTAGAAAATTTAAATAAATGGTTTTTCGGTATTTGGGTTTGAGGTGAGTAGAGTCCCACGCTCTGTTTTACTGTCTGTAATTAATGATCTTTAATATCGAAAAAATGTTTTTAAATACTAATTCGTTTATTTGGTTTCATTAATTTAATAGAGTAGCAAAAAAGGCTGCCCCTTATCAGGGACAGCCTTCTTCATCATTTCTTACCTTTTAAAAAGTCGCGCATATAGTGGTTAACTACTTCCGGTTTCTCGTGATGCGGGGCATGGCTTACGCCTTCCATTCGGTGAATCGTAAGATCACTAACATACTCTTCTAACCCATCCAGATTGCTGTTTTCAAAAGCGGGATCTGCATCACCCCAAATGATTAACGTTGGCGAATCAAACATTTGATACGGAAGTTCCAATGGCTTTTGTACGTGCTCTTCGAACGGATAGAATGAAATAGCCCGGTAATAGTTAAGCATTGACTTCATCGCATCCGGCTGTGTCCACGCCTCTATGTATTTCTCCTCATCCTCTTCGGTTAAATAACCTTTTTTCTTTCCAGGAATCGTCATCATCTTTCTTAATCGCTCTGCATTATTTTCTACAAGCGCTTCATGAGAATCAGGTCGCTGGAAAAATGCCATATAACTACTATCTTCTCTCTGCCCTGGGTTCTCTGCTAGCTCTCGTCTAAATGTATACGGGTGAGGCGCATCGAACATGATTAGTTTGTTCACATATTCAGGAGAGGTGTAAGCTAACGTCCAAGCTACCGCTCCGCCCCAGTCATGGGCGACTAAAACGCAGTCCTTCTCCCCAAACGCTTCAATCAACTGTTTTACATCCTCGACTAAAATGGACATATCATATGAAGAAACCCCTTCAGGTTTGTCAGATACGTTGTACCCTCTCATATCAACAGCAACGACGCGGTAATCCTTCGAAAACTCTTCCATTTGATGATGCCAGTTGTACCAGAAATAAGGGAAACCATGGAGAAACAGCATCAGTTCGCCTTCTCCTTCTGTTACGTAATGAAGGTTGACATCATTCACTTTCACAAAGCCATCTTTCATCATTTCATCCACCCTTTCTTATAAAGACTTCTAACATCGAGACACTTTACTCCTCTTCTATTTGATGCGCAATTAGGATGTCTCGTTTTCTGGATAAATAGGAAATATAACCTAATAAGAGAGGGATAAAAGTGTGATTAAATTCCTACTAAACAGAGGGAGTACAAATTCAAAGGATCATCGGTCTCTTTCGCTATAACTACCTTACTTCCTATATATTCTATTTTTGACCCCTCTCATACTTTTAATTGAGGTATAATAATCAACAAAGAATATGAAGGAGGAGATGATTATGTTTTGTCCAAAGTGCGGGACGAAAAACATAGAGAATGCTCGGTTTTGCAGCCAGTGTGGCCACTCTTATACGAGATATCAGCAGAGAAACCGATGGTGGTTGACCGGTATCATCCTTACCTTTTTATTAATGAGCGGTGTCTTTATTTACGCTTTCGTTCTTGATAAAGAACGAACGAAAGAAACGATTCAAACCCCAGTCGAAAAAATCGCTGAGTCTACGAAACTAGAAGAAGATGAAAAAGAAGCAAGTGCAACCACATCACCAAACGTTACTCAGAAAAAAAGCACGACAGAAAAGAAAGTTCCTTCCCCTCAAACATCCACAGAAAAAGATAAGAAAGAAATCATACGTGAAGCACAAACAAAAGTGTATACCATTTTAACGGAGGATAGTCTCGGGTCTGGCTTCTTGTTTCAGGATAATGGAGCAGTTGTAACCAATGCTCATGTGGTGGCAGGCTATATTGATGTCACCTTGCGTGATCAGGATGGACGAGAAATGAATGGCAAGGTGATTGGCATCTCTAATCAGTATGATGTCGCTCTAATTGAAGTACAGAATTTAAAAGGTACTTCTCCTTTGGAGATGGAAATGAAAGAATCAGAAGTTGGAACAGAAGTAATCGCACTTGGAAGCCCCCAAGGGTTAGAAAACACAGCATCAATCGGATATCTCACCGGGCTTGACCGTTCATTTGAATCCGAATTTCAATACGAAAACGTCTATCAAATCGATGCCCAAGTTTCACCCGGAAGCAGCGGAGGTCCATTGTTAGATGGAAAGACAGGAAAAGTGATCGGCATTAACTCCGCCCTGTTAACGAGCGATGAATCCATCGCCTTCTCAATCCCAATATACACAATGACGGATCTCTTAACGAACTGGTCGCAATCGCCAATGGATGAAAATGAAGTCGCCAGCACCTTTAACTACTACAATGAGGCTTCAGTGTATGATGAATATGCAGAAGAGGAAGAAGACACGTACGATGTTCCATATGATGAAGCAAGCCTCGCTAACTTCATCATCAATTTTAGAGGGAACTATGAAACGGCATTGCGAGATGAAGACTTTGGTTATATTGAAGACCAGCTTTTGTATGACAGTCAGGCATATTATGAAATGGCTAACTACCTTGACGAGATAAGCGGTCAGGGAATGGTCTTTAAATTCACGTTAAATGATGTAACCAATATTGACATGCAGACTGATCAAGCGATCGTTAGCACCTATGAAGTTTTTGATTTTATGAATGCGGCTGGGGAATGGAGCATGTATGAACGAACCAAGGACTATTATGTTGTGACAGATGAATATGGGGATTATAAGATTAAGTATATTGAGATATATCAATGAATTGATGAGGGGTGAGTTGCGCCACACTTCTACTTTTTTCTCGTCTTGCTTACCCCTCCATTAATCGCCCGAGAAATGCATACCTGACAGGGAATAGAGAAACCGATCGGACTAATTTATAGACCGATCGGTTTCATAAGAACATTTTTAATTCGTCGGCTATTTATTATTATTTACTTAGTCATTAAACCAGCAAATGTTAAAGTTTCTTTTCTCTCTAAGCATATAGAGACAAGCAACCTCTTAATTGATTTTGAACCGTTCTCCTAGTAAATAATTTCTAACACCCTTGAATTCCTCTCCAGAAAATTCGCCAGGCGTTTTGAAGACGCTCCTCATGTTCCACTTTCGAATAATAAAAAAGCTGTTCAAACGTGCCATCAAGGAGGCATATATAAGCATCGATTACCTCATCTTGTTCCGCCTGAATGTCTCCTTTTTGCTTCCCTTCTTTTACGATAGCAATCAATACATCCCTTAGTGCTTCCTCTGATTTAATAAATTGTTCATTAAGTGTATCTTTTAATACTAGTGGTGGGAAAAGCATGAACCTCTTAAATAGAAGTCCAAGATCTTCACTTTCAAGATAAGTTGAATGGTCTTTCAACAAGCAATATAACTGCCGATCCGTGGTCATGTTGCGATAATTATGTACTTGCAGTTCTAAAAAATCCCGATAATCTCGATTCACTTTTTGGAGGATAGCAAGAAATAGATCTTCCTTACTATCAAAATGAGCATATAAGGAAGGTTTTTTAATCCCGACACTTTTAGCAATTTTGCTCAATGATGTTCCTTCAAAACCTTTTCTCGCAAACATGGGCAGAGCTGCTCGTTCTATACGTTCACTCATAGGCGACTTGGTAGATGGCATTTACGATCCCTCCTTACATATTTCAGACTTATAAGCTCATTTGTAGCATCATTTACCCCTATTATCTTCTCTTTCATATATAAGATGTAACTTTCATGAATTGCTTCATCACTAGCCCTATTTCCACTACTCACTGTGCTCTCGAGCCAACAGAAAAAAATTCCTTATCAGAATTAAAATTTACTTTGTTAAATATTTTCTTAACACTTCCAACAACCTTAAATGCTATCATTTAAGGTTTTATCTGTCAAAAGGGTTCAAATGCTTCTTCTAAAACTAGGTTTTCAGTATGGAGAATAAGAATGAATAAGATGGTCAGGAAGGTGAATCCGTCGAGGAAATCAAACGCATATATCCACTAAGCTGGTTGACCATTCTATTAGGAAAATGAAGTGAAATTAGCCACCTTCTATATTTGTGTACATTTGACAAGGAAATCTAATCATGTAATATTTATTATTAAATACGTTAAGAAAATATTTAACATAATTAATTTTGAATGGAAGGGGAAACTGGAAAGTGAAGGAAGTAAATGATAAAGCAACGGAACAACTCCCTTAAGTTTGAGAAGTAAAAAATCAATATTAAAGAAGAAAGTAAAAAGAAAGCGGGGAGCGAATACGATTTGAATCGAAGCTTAAAAAAGGTTTTGACTTAAAATTTTCTTGAGGTGAAGGTATTTGAGTGAAAAAAAAGGAAATCTACTAAAAATCGGTACATTTGTAGCAGCCATATTGGTGATGTTTATTTATTTAGGAACGACTAGTTCTAATATTAACTGGGGATCATTTATTGCTATGTTAGTATTTTACGGAGTAATCTATTATATTGGGGCATTCATGGCTAGTGGTAAATCTGAATCTGCATCAGATATGATGGTAGCGAAACGCTCTTTACCACTATGGATTTCAATGTTTACAATGGCCGCAACCTGGGTTGGCGGCGGTTACATATCTGGTACAGCAGAATCAACATATTCACTTGGTTTAGCATGGGCTCAGGCCCCGTGGGGTTATGCGCTAAGTTTAATTATCGGTGGTATCTTCTATGCTAGAAAAATGCGTCGATACGAATTTATGACAATGATTGATCCACTTGAACAGCGATTCGGAAAAAAAGTTGCTGGTGTCTTATATCTCCCCGCTCTATTAGGTGAAGTTTTTTGGAGTGGTGCGATCTTAACAGCTTTAGGAACAACTTTTGGAACGATTCTAGGATTAGACTTTCAAACATCTATTATTCTATCAGCTATTATTGCAGTTGCGTATACTGTCGTAGGAGGCATGTGGTCAGTAGCATTTACAGATGTTTTTCAAATGCTCGCTGTCATGATAGGACTGTTCTTAGTACTTCCATTTGCCCTGTCAGAAGTAGGCGGATTAAGTTCGGTTTGGAACCACTATCAATCAGATATGGGGAGCTATGCAAGTCTCTTCCCTCCATTAGACGGGTGGAAAGATCCTGAGTGGGGGAACTATTATTGGAATTGGTGGGACTTTGCTTTGCTACTTATATTCGGTGGTATACCATGGCAGGTCTATTTCCAACGCGTTCTTTCAGCTAAGTCGGAGAACACTGCCATGTGGCTTTCAATCATAGCAGGGTTTATCTGTATTATTGCAGCGATACCGGCCGTTATTATCGGTGCTATCGGATTGGATACAGATTGGGCAAGTCTCGGTGTAAACGCACCTGATAATCCATCTATGATCCTTCCTTTTGTCTTACAATATTTAACGCCTGATATTATCGGCGCAATTGGATTGGGAGCTCTTGCCGCAGCCGTAATGTCATCAATGGATTCTTCCATTCTTTCAGCATCTTCCATGGCAGCTTGGAATGTGTATCGACCACTTTTCAAACCTAATGCATCAAGCGATCAACTTAAAAAAATGATTAAGCGCTCGATCATCCTGGTTGGAATTGCAGCCACCATCATTGCACTAAATGTTCAAAGTGTTTACGCTTTATGGTATCTTGCTGCAGACCTTGTTTATGTTATTTTATTCCCTCAATTAACAACCGCTTTATTCTTTAAAGATGCGAATAAATATGGTTCGATTGCAGGTTTAATCGTTTCTTTCATACTTCGAATAGGTGGCGGAGAACCAATCATTGGACTCCCAGTCTTCCTGCCATATCCTATGATCGAAGATGGTGTGGTACTGTTCCCATTTCGAACACTTGCAATGGTTGCAGGCTTAGTAACGATTATCGTTGTATCTAAAATGACCAAGAAAATGTGTCCACCTAAACCTCTCTTGATGCCAGAAGAGAGAGAGAACGGTAATGAGAAGATTGCTTCATAGGTCTTAGAGTCAGATGACGGTTATGATTTATATCGACTCAATCGTCATTCATAATCTTGATATAGGATAGTACATTAAGTAGCAAACGGCTTACTTCATTAACTTTAATGAAGTAAGCCGTTTTTTTGTTGTTATTCTTCCATTAGTTATTAAATTAGCGATATAAGAGAAGAGTGAATCATCAATAAGGATTAGCACTGGACTTCTAAACAACACATGGTGGCATACAAGATACTTTGCCACTAATTAGGGATAATTCTTCTACTTACAACATTGTTCCTTGAGAGGACCGCTGAAGTGTTGTTGCACCTTAAGAGTTACAGACATTTGATTAACTAGAATCGCTAAGTATTCTTCAGATGAACACATCTCAATCAATAGGTGTCTGCTACTACCCTCATAACTGGATGACTATCCCTCTCTTTATCGTGTTATTCTACTTGAAGAATACCTCGCACTCCCAACTTAATGCTTCTTAAATTCAGAGGCATTTCTTTCTAGAAGAACGATTTTCAAAAAACCTTTACTCCCCTTTACCTTTAACTTTTCAAATCATCTACATCCGCTTATTAATGACTTAAGATTGCGGACGTGGTTTTAGGAAAACGAAAAAACCTTAAACCATTCTAGCTGAATCGGATTTATAACTGACCTATTTTCTTGAAAACTTGTGTTTATTTAATAAGATAAAAAAGAAGGCACTCTCTCATAAATGTATGCTTCACGAGCAAATACACTTTGAAAGAGGCCTTCTCATAGAAAGCGTTATTTAGTTACTGTTCCAGCATCTGCCGGATGAACGCCATGACGATAGAAATCAGCATCAATTGGATCAAGCGGTTTACGACCAAGGATAAGGTCTGCTGCCTTTTCCGCTAACATCAATACAGGTGCATGGATGTTGCCGTTTGTAACGTAAGGCATGGCAGATGCATCGACCACTCGTAGGTTTTCCACTCCGTGAACCTTCATCGTTTCCGGGTCCACAACAGCCATAGGATCTGACTTAGGCCCCATTTTACAAGTACATGATGGGTGAAGTGCCGTCTCAGCATCTTCTTTCACCCATTCAAGGATTTCCTCGTCTGTTTTAACAGAAGGTCCAGGGGAAATTTCGCCGCCATTATATTTCTTTAAGGCTGGTTGAGACATAATATTACGAGTAACTCTTATCGCTTCCACCCACTCGCGTTTGTCCTGTTCAGTAGAAAGGTAGTTGTAAACCATGCTCGGATGCTCTTTAGGATCTTTCGAGCGAATCTTTAATGATCCGCGTGCATCAGAGTACATAGGTCCGATGTGTACTTGGAAGCCATGTTTTGTAGCTGCTTTTTGACCATCGTAACGTACCGCTACAGGAAGGAAGTGGAACATCAAGTTCGGATAGTCAACATCCTCGTTAGAACGAACGAATCCCCCACCTTCAAAGTGGTTTGTCGCCGCAGGGCCCGTACGGTTTAGCATCCACTGCAAGCCAATCCAAGGCATACGCGCTTTACTTAGGTTAGGCTGTTCAGAAACAGGCTCTGGACATGTGTGTTGCACATAGACTTCGAGGTGATCCTGAAGGTTTTCGCCTACACCAGGAAGGTCTACGATCGGTTCGATGTCAAGAGAGCGAAGATGTTTAGCATCCCCAATACCTGCTAGTTGAAGCATTTGCGGCGTTGCGATCGCACCGCCCGAAAGAATTACTTCACCTGCTTCAACTTGATGGGTTTTTCCGTTTCGACGATACGTCAATCCTTTGGCACGGGTACCATCGAAGTCGATGCTCGAAACAAAAGCACGCGTTCTAACCGTTAAGTTCTCACGATCCATAAATGGATGTAGGTAGGCACGTGAAGCGGACAGACGTTGACCTTTGTACACATGCTTATCAAATGGTCCGAAGCCTTCCTGACGAAAGCCGTTCACATCTGGAGTGCGTGAATAACCAGCTTCTACACCTGCATTGAAGAATGCCTGGAATAATGGATTTTTGGCAGGTCCGCGTTCTAATTTGATCGGACCGTCGTGACCGCGAAGATCATCATCCGGTGATGCCAGAGCATTTTCCAAACGCTTGAAATATGGAAGGCAGTGCGCAAAATTCCACGCTTCCATGCCAGTGTCAGCTCCCCATCGTTCATAGTCCATCGGATTTCCGCGTTGATAGATCATACCGTTAATAGAACTAGAACCGCCGAGCACCTTTCCTCTAGCATGTGGGATATTCCGTCCCTTCATGTATGGCTCAGGGTCCGTCTCGTATTGCCAATCGTAGAGATCTTTTCCAGATGGAAAAGGTAGAGCTGCTGGCATTTGAATCAGGAGATCCCATGAATAATCACTTCGTCCCGCCTCTAATACAAGCACACTTTTCTTTCCATCTTCACTTAGACGGTTGCCGAGTACAGAACCCGCACTACCGCCACCAACGATTACATAATCATATGATTCAGTCATACTCTGTTCCTCCTTGATGTTGATATAGGAAAAAAGGTATTCAGACAATAAACGCAATGCCCGGTATCTTTTCATCCCTATTACATGTATTTTCTAGTTTGCTATTCTTTATGTTTAGCTGATTTATCAGCTTGATTTCATCTTATAGAATGGTAAGAAGAGATCGTTCTCTTAGAACCAGTTCAACGTTTCAGGCTTAAGGTTTTGGAAGATATGCTTTGTTTCTGTATATTCTTCCATACCTAATTTACCTAGTTCGCGCCCAATACCAGATTGCTTATATCCACCCCACGGTGCGTGTGGGAAATAAAGGTTGAATTCATTGATCCACACAGTACCCATGCGCATTTTCGCTGCACAGCGTTCAGCTTTTGCAATATCGTTTGTAAAGACGCCGCCAGCAAGTCCGTAGATCGAGTCATTCGATAGGTTGACCGCTTCTTCTTCTGTACGGAATTTCTCAACCGTAATAATCGGACCAAAGCCTTCATCTTGTACAACACTCATGTCTGTTGTGCAATCTGTGAAGATCGTAGGCAAGTAGAAGAAGCCTTTTTGCAATTCAGGATCTTCTGGGCGTTTGCCGCCGACTGCTACTGTAGCACCTTCTTGAACCCCTGCTTCTACATACTTTTCTACTTTCGCAAGGTGTTCTGCTGAAATAAGAGGACCCATTTGAGTATCTTCATTAAATCCGCTTCCTAGTTTGAATTTCTTCACTCGCTCAACAAGCGCGTTAACGAACTCATCGTGAATGCTTTCTTCTACAATCAGTCTTGTACCAGCGGAACAAATTTGTCCTGCATGGAAGAATACTCCGTTTAACGCTTGATCCACTGCAATATCAAAATCAGCATCAGCGAAAATAACATTCGGGTTTTTCCCGCCAAGCTCAAGTGCAAGTTTCTTCACATTCACGCTTGCAGCTTGCATAATTTTCTTTCCGGTCACAATGCCGCCTGTGAATGAAATAAGGTCTACATCCGTGTTACTGGACAGCTCTGCGCCAAGTGTATCGCCAGCTCCAAGAACCAGGTTTGCAACACCGGCAGGCACTCCCGCCTCTTCCATCAGTTCAAATACTTTTATATGAGTAAGCGGTGTAATTTCACTTGGCTTTATGATCAACGTATTTCCAGTCGCAAGCGCAGGAGCTAGTTTCCAGGACGCTTGAAGGAGAGGATAATTCCAAGGAGTAATTTGGCCACAAACACCAACTGGTTCACGGACCACTTTACTGATCGAGTTAGGTACTGGAGAATCGATTAGCTCTCCGCCATCTTTATCTGCTAGTTCAGCAAAATAACGAAATACTCCAGCGATATCATCCATGTCTCCACGGCTTTCTTCTACTGTTTTACCTGTATCCAACGATTCTAAGTGAGCTAGTTCTTCTTTGTCTCTTTCAATAAATTCAGCAATTTCCCTTACGATAGCCCCTCGCTCAGTTGCTGGTGTAGAAGCCCATTCTCCGTTATCAAACGCTTCTCTTGCTGCAGCGATCGCTGCTTTTGCATCTGATTCATCGCCTTCCGGAACACTAGCAATCACTTCCTGATTAAATGGATTAATAATTGTACGTGTATTCCCCGAGTTCGCTTCTACCCATTTACCATTTATGTATTGTTGTAGTTTTAGATTCATATCTATCAACTCCAATTTTTGAATTAAGTTAAGTTTGTTAAGAATTTATTTAACACACTTAACGTTAACACGTCATTTTAAGGCTGTCAAAATAAATTCACATGTAAAGTTTAGAAAGAATAAGGCTGAAATGGAAAGGCTATAATTAATAATGTAGTAATCATTTATAATAGATAAAGTGAGAATCTTATATTTGACATTTCATCTGAACAAGTTAACATTAAGTTCGTAAAGAAAATTTGATAAATACTTAACACGATTTACTTTATATCGAAGGAGAGACCTAATGAGTGAATCTACTGAAAGACCCAAAATGAAAATAGAAGAAGCCAAAGATAAAGTGATTGGCGCGATTGCGGAAACGATGGATTTATATGGGGTAACACCAGCTGCCGCTAATTTATACGCGACGATGTACTTTAAAGATCAAATGACACTTGATGAAATGCGTACGGAACTCGGTATGAGTAAACCAAGTATGAGTACGAGCGTCCGCAAGCTTCAAGAAATCGAAATGGTTAAAAAAACATTTACGCGTGGTTCTCGAAAACATACTTATGTAGCTGAGAAAAATTTCTTTCGTTCCTTTATGGCGTTTTATTGTCAAATGTGGGAACGCGAAGTGAAAATGAATTTGGAAGCAATTGAGGAAGCACAAGAAGATTTCATAGATGTAATTAAAGATTCCACCAGCACGCCAGAAATCGTGGCATCAGCAAAGAAACACTATGATCAATTAGAAGAATCTAAAAAATACTATCACTGGTTGGATGACTTAGTTGAAAGTATAAAAAGCGGAAAGATATTCGAATTCTTACCAAAAGATCAACAAAGCTAATAATAAGTGATCAGGTAGCCTATAACTGAGCTACTATAGACTACCTGGTAATATCACTTTTCCACAATTACATATAAAAGTAGGCTTTGGTTTGTATTTTAGTTAAATAAATTCTTAACACATTTAACATAAAGGGTGTTGGAGTTAATAGACATAATAAATAGAGGAGTTTTCAACATGATTAAGGGGAAAAAGGGACTTAGTTTTATACTAGCCATTCTAATGGTTGCTGCACTGACTGCATGCGGAAATAGTAGCCAGGGTAAAGAATCTGAGGAAAAAGATAAAGATATAGCAATTGGTCAAATTAGCTGGGCTGAAAACATCGCCGTAACGAATATGTGGAAAGTCATCTTAGAAGATAAAGGGTATAATGTGAAGTTTAACTATCTGAATATGGGTTCTACGATGACGGCTTTAGAAAGCGGAGATCTCGATGCTAGTTTAGAAGTATGGTTACCTGTTCAAGATGCGAATTATTTGGAGGAATATCAAGATACGGTTAACTTCTCAGATGAGACTTGGTTTGACGAAGCAAAAGTAGGACTTGTTGTTCCAACCTATTTAGAAGACATTAATAGCGTGGAAGATTTAAATGAACATAAAGAACTGTTCAATAGCAAAATTGTTGGTTTTGACCCCGGCGCCGGTACAATGGAAGTTACCGAACAATTAATTAAAGATTATAATCTCGATTTTGAACTAGTACCTAGTTCTGAAGCCGCCATGTTAGCCGAAATAAAAAAAGCAGTAAACGATAAAGAACCTATCGTAGCACCACTTTGGAGCCCACACTGGGTATTCTCCAAATATGACTTGAAATTTCTTGAAGATCCACAAAATACATTCGGTGGTGTTGAAAAAATTCATCATGCAACAAGACAAGGTTTTGAAGAAGATTATCCAGAAGTAAGCAAGTGGTTCAAAAATTGGAAGATGAATAATCAACAAATCAGCGAGCTTATTGACTACGTAGAAAGTAGCGAAGAACCTGCTGATGGAGCTGAGAAATGGGTTGAAGAGAATCAAGATTTGATTGATGAATGGGTAAACTAAAATACAGATACAAGAAAAAAGTCACCTTAAAAACAAGGTGACTTTTTTCTTATTTATTCTAACTCTTTGAGTAAGGCATTTCCATTTTCACTGACTTTAATTAGTGCCATTGTTTTATCCTCAACAACTTGCCCCTCTCCTTCTGGAATAAAGAAACTCTCTATACCATATTGGACATCATGATCAGAATAGGTGGTGCCATTCACGATAACATCGTCATCAGAAGGTTCATATGGTTTATTCCAACCACCTTCGATTTTGTAATACCCTCCATACTCATAACTTCCATCCGAAGTAGGAGTAAGGACAACTTTTATTTTCTTGTTAGCTGGCAGAACGGCACCTGGCAACGTTGAAATATCGTAGCGAAGCGTCACATAATCCCCTTGTAACATCGAGCGGGGATCAACAGGCGCAAGAGCAAGACGAATTTCTTTCCCAGATTGAAGCGCTACCTCATTTTTGACGCCATTATAGATGACGAACGAAATCATCAGAATGACAACCAACCAGATTAATTTCCATCTACTTGCGACGAAAGTGGGTTCTTCATCAGTCGTTTGTGTGTACTTTCGTGATACCGTTCGCGTAATGACTAATACAAGAAGACAAGCTACCAATAGCGTGATCGATTTATGAACGAGCGACCATGCGATGTCATAGTACTTGTAGAACAGAAACGCATACCATAACAAGAGCCCTATCCAATAGCGAAATGGTTTCGACTGCCAAGGTTTGTAAAAGACAAGCAGCGTGGATAGAAGAAGAAACACACTATTTAAAAGCCAATATAACCACTGTCCTTCAAAGAAGAACGTTAAGATAAACAGTGGCACGATACTATAAACGAGCGCGTTGCGATTGAACCATCCATCACGTCCGAGAATATGAATCAATCCGTTACCAACGATAAGAACGAGCAACAGTAGCGGTTCGTAGGAATCCAACGAAATAAGTGATTCTTCCATTTTAAAGAGAAATAAAAGAAGTACTCCGTTTGCGAGCAGATAGGCATACGAACCAATTAAGGGGTTCGCAATGAGTTTAAGTACGACTCCAATCATACCGAAAGAGATGAACATAACAATGATCGTTTCAGGTTGAAAACTATTGGAAAAGGCATCTATTAAGTTAGCTAATGCTAAGATTGATAACCCAGACAGCAGGAGGATATTTGATAAAAACGGAATTTTCTCTTTTAATGCGAGACCTGGTAGTAACAATAAAAAAAGAGATGAAAACATAAATGCAAGGCCATTGTCCCAGCTGAAAATAAGAAACATGATTCCTGAAAAAGCGGAAATTAACATTACTGTACTCACGACAGTCACCACAAAGAGTAAGGATGATTTAAACACGCGCTTCCGAGTTTCGGAACCCTGTTCACTTCGTTCTAATCTAGGAAGATACTTAACAGTCAGAAAAACAATTAACCCAACAACAATTAGTAAGAAAAACGGCAGAAGATCCCCCAACGTATCGCCTAACCCTTCTAACATTTTCCCGAATAGAAATAATCCTAGTGCAATCCCCGATAAGATAAACAGTTCCTTTTCTTCACGATGTTTCCAAAGAAATACGCTGATCAATCCGTAGCCGACATAAAGCCATGCCATAATCGTGCTGTATTCCCAGTAGCCAAAACTAGAAGCGATAAAGACATATTGAATGAAACAAAAGCTACCGAACATGATCCAATTAGAACGGAGCCATGAGGAACGCGACAGAAAAAACCAAGCATGAGTGAATAGTAAATAGATGAATACTAGAATCAGGGCTGTCTCTGGCTCCCAATCTGGAAAATAGGACGATGGAAACACATAGAAATAAAAAGCGAGCTGACTTAATAAAAAACCTAAGACATAAAACGCTTTATATCCCGTAAGTGCACCAAATACGAGCGCTGGAACCAGCCAGATCAGATACAGGAGATACGAATCGGCATGTGAATTATACGTTTGACCAATAAGCGCCACGCTAACTCCAAACGCAATCGTTCCAGTCAGCCAGAGCCATCTTTCTAGAAATCGGTGTGAATGCTGAAGACGACTAAGGGTTGTCGCTACGACAAAGAACAACAACATCAGTCCAATCGCGAGCCCGATCTTTTCCACCCGCTCGATTCCTTGCCAATTCGATGCGAAGAAATAGATGACGCTACTGATAAGCAGTGATAATCCAAGCAAATATCCTGTATGAATCCGCTTTATATTCATGAGCTCCTCCCCATTTAACTTACGTTGTGTCAGTAAGACCGTTTTATATGGAGTATATGTTATCTAATTTGTTACTAACTCAAGTATACTAAAAATCTCACAGTCTTTATCCTTATATTACGAAAGAGGCAAAATGGATCATCTGGCTTTCTCTATTAGTAATGGAACCTCTTCCATTATCTGCATAAAAAACCCTCTTGCTTCTGCAAGAGGGTTTCCGCCAATTTCATTTACTTAGTCGTTCACTGAGCCTGGATCTATCTCGTTCAATTTTTAAAGTGGACTGTATCTTTTAAATCATTGCCTTCTTCTAATGACTTACTACTTGTCACCTTTTTTACAAACTCTTTGACCGTCTTAACGTTCACTCCCGACTCCCAATATTCGGCGATTTCAGGGGTCACTTTAACCAGTACAATATCCGGATCATCAGCAGAAGTATTTAGTAGCTTTTCAACAATCTTATTCATGTACTCATTCTTCTTCTCGTTGTCCTGCACCAATTCAGCAGTACCGCTAATCGATACATAAGATGAACCTGCGTATGCTAAGTTTACGGCAGGATTAAGCTTAATATCCTCATATTTGTCTGTATCTTTTTTCGTAATAAACCAGATCTCTTCCCTATCCAATTCCACTTCCTGCGTTTGCATTGGACGGGACATTAGCTTGCCGTCTGGAGATATAGTGGTCAACATAGCCACCTTCTCATCTTTAATTAAGTCTTTTATTTTCTTAATGGTTTCCTGATTTTCTGAATTTTGGTTAGTCATTTGTGATTCCTCCTTCGGGTACTCGTCAGCTACTGATCTCCTTCTCAAAAGAATAAAATAGCCAATTACATATACTCTCTTTTCCCGCTTAGCCATGAAATTACACTTTTCTCAAACAGTGGTACTCTGAATACTGCCTCTGCACTAAAAAAGCCCTTGTTTCCAAGGACTTCGTTACCATTCGTCAGCTATTAATTATTCATGTACTCAGAATTAGCAGTAAATGCTCCAGACCGTTTCATTCACTTACAATTTCATTAAATCATCTTTAATGGAATCGATCTGTGCAGCATACTTTTCTACCTTCTCACCCAGCTCTTCCCAACGCACTTCACGGTCCCGCACCATCCGCTCAACAACTTGTGGGTTCGGTCCACCTGTGATGTTTCTTCTCTCAATAAATTTAGATGGGTCGACTATGTGCTCCCAATCTTTTTCTGAAAGCTGGACACCACTGATCCACTCATTTACTTCAGAAAGGCTTACTTCATATAATTCCTTCTTTGCATCAGTTGCTTTCTTACTAACATAGCTGGAAATCTGGTGAGCACTCCGAAAAGGTACATCATAATCTCTAGCAAGAACGTCAGCTAACTCAGTGATCGTAATCATGTTTGTTTTCGCTTGCTGGAGTGCTCGTGCCTTGTTGAATTTCATTGTCGTAATGACAGCTGTTAATAGCTTGGTAACACGATTCGCTTTATGGAACCCGTTATATAGGTGCGGTTGCAAATCATCTTCTGTATCCACAATATCTCCATATGGCGTGTTGTGAATCATTTGGATGACGCTTAGTCCTTCGCCAACTGCGCTGCTAGCGAGTGCTCTTGAATGTTCCAATGATACCGGATTTCTTTTCTGCGGCATAATGCTACTTACCTGGACATAAGCATCAGAAACTTTAAGTAATCCTACTTCATTAGACGCCATACGGAGAAGCTCCTGAATCCACCTGCCCATGTTTGTCATCAAACTAACTAATGTAAGAGCTGTTTCTAGTAAATAGTCTCCTGTCCCAATCGCATCATAGGAATTTTCCATCACGTCATCAAACCCTAGGAGCTCGACCATTCGTTCTCGACTGATCGGAAAACCAGTCGTTGTAATAGCAGCCGCCCCCATCGGAGAACGATTGACTGTATGATACGCTTGCCATAAGCGGTCCACATCTCTTGATAAGTTATCAGATATGGCGAGTAGGTAGTGACCAAATGTGGTTGGCTGAGCAGGTTGCGTATGCGTGTGGGCAGGCATGATTGTGTGAATATGCTCTTCCGCTTGTAGAACAAGTGATTGCCCTAGCTTTTTAACGTTTCCCAACAAGTCAAGCATATGATCTCGAATCACGATGCGATACATTGCTTCACCCATATCATTTCGACTCTTCGCGATATGCATCTTGCCTGCTAAATCGTCACCAATTACCTTCGCCACTTCGGCTTCTACAAGAAAAAAGAAATCTTCATATTCCGGGACATAGTTTAGCAGCTTCTTCTCCATCTTCGCTACTTCATTGACGCCCTTCAAAATCTTCTTTGCTTCCTCAGCAGTAATAATGTTTTGTTCTTTCAGCATCGTCGTATGCGCGCGATGAATCATAAACATTGCATCAAATAAGTAGTCACGCTGATCTTTGAAAACCGGTTTAAGCAGTTCGTCTACGTAGGTTTTCCCGGGAAAACAAGCGCCATCTTCTAGCTCAAAATCTTCCTTTCTTTTATTCATGGTTTCACCTCATTGTACTAGAGCGTATTTTCTGATTTAACTCCGAAGAATTTATAAGAAATAATCATTACTATCGCAATAAGACCAACCTGAATCATGCCATAGGCTGCAGCCTGACCAAGATTAAACATCCTTAGTTGATTCATAATCTCAATGGAAATTGGGCGATTGTCTAACGTATACAACAAGACAGACGTCGGAAACTCTCCAACAGCCTGAACAAAAGCTAGCAGAGTTCCGCTTAGAACTCCTGGCATAATAATCGGCAAGACAACTCTTCTGAATGTATACAACCATCTCGCTCCTAAATTCTGTGCGGCTTCTTCTATCGAATCATCCATTTGCTCCAGTACAGCGTTCGTCGACCGCACGACGAGTGGTATAAAACGAATAAAATATGCGAGAGGCAAGATCCAGAATGTACCGACAAGTACTTGACCAAACGAGAAAATCGACTTACTGTTAAACGCTAAAATAAGATTCATTCCAACAACAGTAGCTGGTAATGCCCATGGAAGCATAACAAGAATATCTAGTAAATTCTTACCGAAGAATTTTCTTTTCACAAGTGCATAAGAAGTAATTATTCCGAATACAAAACATCCTAAGCATGCAATGAAAGCCATGATTAAACTATTACGAACCGGATCCCAGATATTCGGATCCTCAAACAGTAAACGATAGTTTTCAAGATTGAAAGAAGTAGGATACTTCTGCCACGTCCACGCGCCTTCTGGAACAAAAGATAGTATCGCTAAAACCGCATGTGGCAGTAAAAGCACAATCATCGCTACTATTCCAAGTGACACCATCACCCATTTTAGGATTGGGTTATTGACCTCACTTCTGTGAGCACCAATCCCTTTTGATCCCATTCGATAGTCTTTTCGATTTTGGAACCAACGCATAAATAATAAGAAGGTAATCGAAACGGCTGAGAGAATAACAGATTGCGTTGCCGCCATTTCCAAATCGCCATTAATTTTAGAAAAGTAGATTTGGAGACTTAGCACTCGATACCCTCCAGCAAGTAGAAACGGAGCACTAAAGGAAGCCATCGAAACCATAAAGACAAGCAGGGATGCTGCAACTAAAGCGGGTGTTAATAATGGAAATGTGACCTTCCAAAATACTCCTAAACGTCCTGATCCAAGATTGGCTGCTGACTCTTCCAGCGACGGATCGACATTATTAAGTGCTGAAGAAACCGTCATATAGAAATACGGATACATTGTATAAGCGTGAACGAGAAGAATTCCCGTCACACCGCCTATGCTAAATGGAACTTCCTCTAAATTCAGTAAGTCTTGAAGCGCTACCGGGATAAGTCCCGCTTCTCCGTAAAGCCACATAAATGCCATTACTCCAACAAGTGAAGGTAAAACAATTGGCATGATCGCTATTCCTGAGAAAAAGGAACGACCAGGAAAATTATACCTTGTAAAAATAAACGCAAGTGGTACGCCAATACATGCACTTAGTAAAACAGATAATAAGGATATGTAAACCGAGTTCCATAGTGCTTCTAAATTCGCTTGTGCTTTCGGGCCAAAAAAGTCCACATAGTTTTGTAGAGTAAATAACCCATTTTTCTTAAAGCTTTCTATAAACGTTTCAACTGTTGGATAGAGAACATATCCAACGAGGACCAGGATAATCGGTATAAGAAGAAGGATCGTTTTTCTTTTCTCTGCGTTTAACAACCTCTATCCCTCCTTTGCCACTGGAACGATTCGAACCTGATCAGGTGGTAGTTGAACATAAATATCAGATCCTTCTTGTAGATATGTACTCGGTCCCCGGTTTAAATCGGTTACTTTTAATGTGGTGTGACCTTCATTAACTTTAATGAAGCTATGAACAGACTCACCTGTGAATTGAACAAGATCTACTTTTCCTTTTAAAACATTCAAAGCTTCTAAATTTGTTTTTGATAAAATAATGGCTTCCGGTCGAACGGACATTTTAAAGCTGTCATTCTTACTGAATACTTCTTCACCAGGGGGATCAGTATGAACAAGAAGGTTTAATGCCTCACAAAAAAACCCTTCATCCCTTTGCTTGACTTCAAACAAGTTTGTTTCTCCAATAAATTCAGCAACAAAATCATTTACCGGTTGATTGTAAATTTCAGTTGGCGTTCCAATCTGTTGGCAATTCCCCACATTAAAGACAGCGATTCGATCACTCATCGTAAGGGCTTCAACCTGATCATGCGTGACATAGATTGTGGTAATGCCATACTCACGCTGCAGACGGAGAATTTCATTTCTCATTTCATCTCGTAATCTCGCATCAAGATTACTTAATGGTTCATCAAGCAATAAAATATCCGGCTCAATGACGAGAGCCCTTGCTAAAGCGACGCGCTGTTGCTGTCCACCGCTTAACTGACTCACTTGACGTTCAATAAATTGCTTTAATCGCACTTTCTCTAGCACATCTTCTACTCTTCTTTTCACCTCAGCTTTACTCACTTTTCTTACTTTTAACCCAAAGGCCACATTTTCAAAAACGGTCATATGAGGGAAAAGGGCATAGTTTTGGAAAACCATGCCCGTGTTTCTTTTTTCTGGTGACACTGTCGTCATATCACGATCATCGAATTTCACTTTCCCAGCTGAAGGATAATAAAATCCTGCGATCATCCTAAGAGTTGTTGTTTTTCCGCATCCACTTGGTCCAAGGAAAGTAAAAAACTCCCCTTCTTTAATCGTGATATCCAACTCTTTCACGGCAGTGACATCGCCAAATTGTTTTGTAATATTAGATAAGGTTACTGCTGTCATAACCAACAACTCCTCTTTCTGGAGATCTACTCTTTTTTTTGCTTTTCACTGTTTTTAATATTGTTGTCCCAGTATTCCATCCACTCATCAGACTTCTCCTGGAAAACTTCCCAATCGATCTCCATCGCATTGATTTCTGTTTCTTCAATCCACTCCGGAAGATCACTAATATCATCACGCGTTGGAATTCTATAATATTTCTCAGCTAGTAGCTTGGCTGCTTCCTCTGAATTAACAAACTCATAAAAAGCTTTCGCTGCTTCTGGATGCGGCGCACCTTCAACAATCGCAATTCCTTCTGTTAAGACTGGCGTTCCACTCTCAGGAATCACATAGCTAAACGGATACCCCTTCTCTTCCGCTAGCATAACGGTATCCGGCATATTCCAAACCGATAGATTGCCTACGCCTTTCGCTACCTGATTGTACATAATCTCTGGATTGGCAGCGTACTCTTTCGTATTCTCATCTAATTTCTGTAGCCACTCATACCCAGCATCTGGGCTATCCGTCTCTTTGTAATCCTTATAGATGATAGAAGAATAAATCGTACGCATAGTACCTGAAGCAAGTGGATAACGAATGATTAATTCATCTTTCCATTTCGGATCTACGAGATCATCCCAATCTTTTGGAGCCTCTTCTTCGGAAATTTCTTTATTATTGTAAAGAATAACTTCAGGTGTTTGAGAAGTGCCTGTCCAATACCATTCTTCATCATGGTACATATCATCTAAAGAACCGGCATAGCTTGGCTCATACTTCTGCAAAAGCTCATCCGTCTTGGCTTCATCGAACATCACTTGAGGTGCACCCCACCAGATATCCGCTTGAGTATTATTCTTTTCGGAGCGAACCCTGTCTAGAATTTCCTGTGAACCAAGGTCGAGAAATTCCATGTCTACATCATATTCCGCTTCAAATTGTTTCTCGAATTCACTCAAAATATCTTTACCGTGCGGGGAATAGACGACAACTTTATCTTCCAAATCACCTTCACTTTCAGACCCAGAATCCCCATCGCTACTCGCTTCTTCATTCCCTGCCATACACCCTGTTAGGATGATGCCGAACACTAGCATGGTAATTAACATCATCCATCGAAATTGACGTTTCATACGTTCATTTCCCCCTTCTCATAATTGGATAATTGAATCATGTTCTTCAAGGAATAGCGCCGCTGCCCCAACAATTCCGGCTTCCTTTCCAAACGTTGACGGTACAATTTTGCAGCTCTGTGGTGTGAAATGCTCTACAATTTCAATTAACGAATGCTTATAATCCTCAAATGACTCGCTTACACCACCTCCTATAATAACGAGATCTGGATCAAATAAAGACACATAATTAGCGATCCCAAACCCTAAATGTTCGATTGCTTTTTCAACCACTTCACTCGCAACCTTGTCCCCTTTTTTCCAACTAATAAAAGCTTCTTTTGCCGTTAACGGCGTGTTCTTTATTTCAGAAAGTTTATGACCGATGGATGAACCACTTGCGACACTCTCAAGAAATCCATAGCCCTCATAAGTCGGATGATAGCTTTTTGCACTTTGAAAATCTGTCACTAAATATCCCATCTCACCCGCACTGTAGCGACTGCCTCGAAAAAGCTTTCCGTTAATGATCATCCCACTGCCTATTCCTGTACCTATCGCGATAAAAATAAGATTTTGTAGCGACTTTCCGGCACCAAGCCACTGCTCACCAAGAACGCTCGTATTGACGTCATTTTCAACATAGATTGGAAACGGAAAGTACTCACTCGCTATTTTCCGAACGGGATACCGCTTCCAACGTAAGCTAGGGGCATCCAATACAATGCCATGTTCCACGTTCGTTACACCTGGGACACCAATTCCCATCCCAAGGATTTTCTCATTACTTAACTGTAAATCATGAAGCATACTATTTACGTCTCTTTGTAAGCGCTTAAACAAATCTTTTTCAAGGTATTCACTTGTGGAAAATTCCCGATAAGCATGAACCTCTCCGTTTAAACATGTCACCCCAGAAGCTACTTTTGTGCCGCCGATATCGACGCCAATCACATAAGCTGCTTTAGGATTAAAAACGAGATGAACAGGCTTCCGTCCCCCACTAATCGTCGATTCACCCGGTCCTTTCTCCTCGATCCACCCCTCTTGTAACAATTGTTCAACGATCAGTGAAACAGAGGGTTTACTAATTTGAATCCTTTTGGAAATCTGCGAGCGAGAAATCGGTTCAAAATCGCGAATACACGTCAACACAAGTTGTTTATTTATATTTTTGATAGATGCGGCATCGCCCTTTTGCATAAATGTGTACTCCTTTATAAATGATAAAAAACAAGCAGAAACATCCTTAGTTAGTTAAGGTTACTTACTAACGATTACTTTCATTTATAAAGGCTGATCAGAAAAATGTAAAATACTGTTTATGCCCTTTCTTACAAACTGAGAGTTATTTTGCTCAATAATGCTTCTAATTGCTATCTTTTAATATAAATTTAGAAAATTTTATTTATTTTGTTAAATTGTGACTATATGACTATCCAAACAGTACAAAAGTATGTTCCATTTATTGGATTGATCTGCTTATAATGGTTTTAAGTTAGTTATATTCTGTTACTAACTAAATTCATTCAGGAGACGAAGGAGGATTTATTTGAAGAACCTGGGGAAGATTTTATTATCGTTGGTTTTGATCCTTTCTGCCTTTGGAACAAGCTCCATTAGTTTTGCAGAAGAGTCATCTACACAGGATGCAAACTTAGCATTGTGGGAATCTGTCGTTCCATTAACAACCACAGCAAGTTTCATGAATACGGGTGCCCATCCTGATGACGAGCGGAGTCATTTCCTCGCTTATTTATCAAGAGGGCAAGGTGTGGACACGTCCTTTCTACTCTCCACTCGTGGCCAGGGTGGTCAAAATGAAATCGGCAGCGAGCTTGGCGATGGACTAGGTATCATTCGCACAAACGAACTGCAAGCTTCATCGAAAGTCCTTGGAATCGAAACGTTTTTCTTAAACGAAGATTTTGAAGACAGCATCAAAGACTTTGGCTTCTCTAAAACACCTGAAGAAACGCTGAACAAATGGGGAGAAACGGAAACCTACGAACGACTCATTCACGACATCCGAACATTTAAACCAGACATCATTATGCCCTCTTTTCGCAACGTTGACTCCCAGCATGGTCATCACCGCGCCATGACATTGCTTACCCAAAAAGCATTTGAAGACGCAGCCGACTCTTCTGTTTTTCCTGAACAGCTTGAAGATGGCTTAACCACCTGGCAAGTAAAGAAACTCTACCTCCCTGCTGAAACAGAAGATCAAACCACCACTTCTATCCAAATCGGAATCTATGACGAACACTATGACATGACTTACCCGCAACTTGGTGAAAAAGCGCGTTACTTACACGAATCCCAAGGAATGGGAAGAGATGTTGGAGATGGCCCAGAAATCGTCAATCTTCAGCTAGTTAAATCAACAGTTGGCGATATTCCGGAACAGGAAGAAAGCATCAACGAAAACATTCCCTACGATTTCGCGGATTACGCTAACACCCTTTCAAAGGGCGGCAATAAGTACAAACAAAAGCTGATCCATCTTCAAAAGGATCTTGAAAAGGTGAAAAGTGCCTATCCTCACCACGAGAACGTACTAACTCAAGCTGAAAATGCGTACAAACAGATTCAAAAACTTATCAAGCAGATGGAGAAAGACAACAAGCTATCTGATGATTTAAGAAACACTCTAAATCATAAGCTTCAAGTAAAAGAAGAACAGCTAACAAACACGATGTTTACAGCTGCACAGTTGGAAGTAGATGTTGAGGTTGCCGATCCACAACTAACACCGGATGATACAACAAATGTAAGCGTTTCGATTACGAATAATGGCACATCTAAAATCAAAGATCTATCCGCTACCCTTTCCATCCCTGAAGACTGGATCGTAAACGGACAGCATCATTCTTCATCATTAGCACCTGGAGATTCGGTAACGTTCGATTATAACGTCGCAGCTACATCAAGAAACTACTATGATGCCTACACACCAAATTCGATTAAAGCAAATATCAGTTTTAAAGCGAAAGGACAAACCGTTACAGAAACATTCTCGCCAGAAGAACGCGTGGCCCTACTACCAGAGGTATCCGTGAAACCGTCTCCTGAGAATTTAGTGATTAACACAAAAGACATTGAAGAAAGTGTCACAATGGATGTAGAAGTTGAAAAATTTGCGGAAGGGACTCTAGAAACAGACGTCTCCCTTCAATTACCAGAGGGATGGACAGCCGAACCTGAATCGCAGGAAGTTTCATTTGGATCTGATGAACAAATGAAAACCATCTCGTTTACACTTACGCCTCCACAGAATGTGGAAGAAGGCGAATTCCAGATCGTTCCGCAAGCCCAGATTGGAAACGAAACGATTAGTAAAAACGTCCAAGTGATTCAGTACGATCATATTGGCACAAACTATTATGTATCAGATGCTGCGGTTAACGGCGTAGCCTTCCCGCTCGACTATCCTGAGGATCTTAAAATCGGCTATGTCGATAGCGGATTTGATAAGGTTGCCGATCAGTTATCGAATGTCGGCATGGATATTACACAATTAACCGAGCAGGACTTAGCATCAGGAGATCTCTCTCAATACGATACGATCGTCACTGGAATCAGAGCGTATCTTTCAAGAGAAGATTTGCTGCAGCACAACGAGCGTCTATTGGAATACGTCAACAATGGCGGTCACCTTGTCGTGCAATACAACAAACCATGGGATAACTGGGACACGAACACTACCGCACCATATGAACTAGAAATCGGCCAGCCTTCGATCGAGTGGCGCGTCACAGATGAAGATGCTCCGATTAACGTATTAAAACCAGAAGCGACAATCTTTAATTATCCAAACAAGATCAAGCAATCAGACTGGGATGGCTGGGTCCAAGAAAGAGGCCTCTACTTCCCAATGAACTGGTCAGATGAATTTGAAACTTACGTAAGCGTCGCCGATCCAGGGGAAGACGCATTTGAAGGCGGAATTTTGAAAGCAGACTATGGTGAAGGAACTTACATTTATACGAACTTAGTATGGTACCGTCAGATTCAGAATCAGGTTCCTGGTGGGTATCGGATTTTTACTAACTTGGTTAGTTATCCTTATTATGAGGAGTGAGGTAAATAAGAAAACCGCCTGGAGATTTTCCAGGCGGTTTTTTTTATCGTCATTAGATGTATCGAATTTTTTGCACTCAATACTAGTCTAGCTTTTATTATTGCTCTAATCCTGCTATCCCGAAGCCCCCGGCTCCAGAATGAGTCGAAATCATACCGCCCGCTTGGATCCAACGTATATTCTGGAATCCGTTTTCTTTGGCGACCTCATCCATCCGCTGTTTGATCCGTTCATCGAGTCCGATGGAGTAGATAAAATAGAGCTGCTCTCTATCGATGTTGAATTCATTTAAGTAATCACTCAAAAGTTTTTCACTAGCTCCACTCATTTTCCCGCGATACTTCTTTGTAGACATAAGCTTTCCATCCTTCAACTCGATGCATGGCTTTATTTTCAATAGAGCTCCAATCAGGGAAGCCATATTGCTTACCCGTCCTCCCGCTTTAAGAAAATCAAGGCTGCCTGGGATGAAAGCCAGTCTTGATTTAGGAACGATCGCCTCTATTTTTTCAACTAAACGCTCCGCTTCAATGTCAGGTTCTTTTTCTAAAACTTTAGCGGCATCCAATACAATTGCAGCTAATCCGCCAGTAACGTTCAAAGCATCTATGAGAAAAATGTCTTCAAATACTTCCGCAGCAATAACAGCATTTTGAAAAGAAGAAGATGCTTTTGATGTATAACCAATATGTACAATGATGCAATCTGGGAACTTCTCTCTTATAGTCGCAAAAAACTCTTGATACTCATGAGCATTTGTGGAGGTAGTAGAAGGGATTTTCTTCGTGCGTTCGTAATAGTCATAAATATCCTGGACCGGCAATGAACCGTCTAAATAATCCTTTCCATCCATAATGATGTGCATGGGAACGACTTGAACATCGTACTTTTCAGCTAAATCAACTGGTAAGTCGGCACCGCTTTCAGTCGATAAAATTATCCTTCGCATTCTATCTCCCCCTTGGTTATGTTTAGTTCCGTCTTCACTTTTCCTGCATTATGCTTTAACTATACAGGAGAAACCGTATTAGCATTGTGATAACTTTTATTTTCCGAACTTTTAGTGCACAATTTGGGGATTTGAATACGACTGCAGGTGTGAGGATCTGTGAAAGCCGGCTTCTATTAACTAAACCTCAAAACCACTCAGACCCGATCCCCAAAAATGGAATCAGACCCTTCTAATATTCAGCTATTAAGAATCGTGGGGGAGGTTCTCGTGATGCTTCGCCCATTCATTTTTTGATGATTTACTCAGCATTTCAATATGAAAATAACTCCTAAGCCCCTTTTCCACTGTTTCTGCTCGATAACCTTCCCTTTAATTTGAGAAGCTTTAGTTGATGGTCAAATTGTTTAATCCTTAGCTATTCTATTTTAATGTTCCAAGATTTCCTTTACCATTGTCTACGGTTAAGGAGTAATCATCGTCTCTTACCGAAGCATAAAAATATGCTTTATACTTGAAACACCAGCTGCTTTGATTTCTTTTAATAACCATTCTTTATCTTTATGAATAAGTTCTAAATTTTTATATTGTATTTTCCCCTCAATGACTACTGCAATAGGGAGACTACTATAATCTACATGACAATTTAAGATTTTGGGTGTCACAGGCATGGACTCTTCTTTTGGAAGTACACTTATTTCTCCATTTGGTTCAAGAATAGCGTATTGGATATTGGTAATGTCAGCATAGCCTTTACTTCTTATACTTGATAGTAATTCTGACAAAGAAAAGCGACTTTTTTTAAGATTCATTTTGATTAACTTGCCATGTTTGATCAAAATCGTTGGCTCTCCAATGACAAATCGATTGAGGTGTTTGTATAGACTTAATTTTGATAGTGAGATATGTATGATAATAATAATCGCAATCCCTATTAATGCTTGAGTAACCCCTTCGACTTTGATTGCTTTAATCGCCAGGGTAACAATAAAAAATAAGGCCGTTAAGTCATGAGGGGTAAATTGAGCCAAGGCGGACTTCCCCATAAAGCGTATAACCACAATGGTCACTAAAAACAATATGAGTACTGTTACGATAAACGAGAGCATAGAGACACCTCTTTACTTATCATTTTTTATGTTAGCTTCCATATACCGTATCTCTCATATTGTTACCATCTTTGTCCTTAAACTTTCCATTTCCAAGACTCTAATTTCGAAAATGGGAATGAACGAAAATTTATTGCTGCTCCTAAATCAGACAGTGCTACATTAAAAAAGGCACCTAAGCAACATAGTTTTTTAATTTGTTAAATTTACCAAGGTAGCTTCGAATCCTTTATTTCTTCCGCCCAAATATCCTTTAACTCATTGATCATTTCTATCGATAAGCTACCTTCTGATGCAGCTATATTCTGATTGAATTGATGAATATCTTTTGCTCCAGGGATAATAGTAGACACTTCTTGATAAGAAAGAATAAATTGCAGTGCTGCTTGTGCCATTGAACGATCCTTCCCCAGAATACGACGAACTTTTTCGACTAACCTTCCTCTTCTCTCAATTTCTTCTGCACTCCATCTGCTTCTAATTCCGCTAAATCTACTATTTGCATCATACTTTCCTGTCAGCCAACCTGAATCAAGAGGAACCTTGGTAATCACGCCAACCCCTTGACGTTCAGCTGATTGTATCGCAGCCGCTGGTTCTTGATGAAAGAGATTAAACATAACCTCAATAACCTGACTATCCGTTTTATTTAATAGTTCATCCATCTCTACTCCAGTATCGACCGAAGCTCCATATGCTCTGATTTTCCCTTGCTTCTTTAGATTTTCCAGTACTTCAAACTGTGGGCTGTTTCCATTAAGAGTTGAGAATGGCGGATTATGAAGAAGTAGACTATCAAGATAATCAGTATGTAACCTTCGTAAACTATCATCTACTGAGCTCATCAATTTTTCAGGTTCGAAGTTTTGTTCACCATTCGAATGATGGCCACATTTACTGCTAATGACCACCTGGTCTCTTTTTCCTTTAAAAGCTTTTCCAAGAAGTTCTTCACTTTTCCCATCTCCATAGTTAGGAGCAGTATCAAAGAAAGTACACCCTGAATCCATCGCGTTCTTTACTAAATGAATCGCTTCATCCTCTGTCATCTTTCCCCAGTCTTTTTCATTACCTAGTTGCCATGCTCCAAATCCAATCTCCGACACTTTTATTCCTGTATTTCCTAAGTTGCGGTGTTTCATGAAATAGTTCCACCTTCTCCTCATTCATACTTCCGCTGAATGTTTAATTTAGTTTTTAGTAGGTTTAACAACTAATATATCGTGCAGGAGTGATTTTCCCTAGAACATTCTAAGTTACTACTTTAAAATTAATTACCTAAGATATGGGATGAGGGCTATTATTGATCGTATAAGAAAGAGCCTTCCATATGTTCGATTTGAACGATGAAAGGCTCTTTCTATTATAGTGATGGAGCATAGCGGGCTCGAACCGCTGACCTCTACACTGCCAGTGTAGCGCTCTCCCAGCTGAGCTAATGCCCCGTATTATGACAGGGATTTCCTGTCGACAAAATTCATTTTATCATAGCTTTTATTGTGAGGGCAACTTATTTTTTGAAATATGCGAAAGTACATAAAGTATAATGTACACAAAGTATTTTGAGGGGCTTTTACTCATTCTAAAACTTTTCTTCTTCTTCCCCTGCTTCTTCTTTTAATTCTAACTTCCTTTTTTCCAACTCCAGTTTCTTTTCCTCTACCTCTAACTTCTTCTTTTTTAAGTCAAAATTCATTACAAAATATAAAAAGATAAACGTCATCCCAACGATTACGGATATAAATAAAAATAGGTCCAAACAAATCTCCTCCAATATTTAGCTTCGTTCATTAAGTATACTTATAAATATAAACATCATGTTCATTTTTCTTTATTCAACCTGCAATGTTGGTTGAATAAGCTGTTTTAAACCGCCTTACCTCTACCTGTTTAGTGATGCTATACTAAAAGATATATACAATTTTGATAAGGGAGATGAATTCATGAAAGATATCCTTATCCAATATATGAAACGGTTTTCGGATCTCAGTGAATCCGAATTAAGAAAGCTGACAATCGATATTCCTGTTGCTACGTTTAAGAAAGGAACGGTCCTTTTACATCAAGGTGAAGTTCCTGACAAATGCTATTTTGTTTTAAAGGGATGTGTCCGGCTTTACGGTGTCGATAAAAATGGAAATGAGAATACGTTCAATTTCTATACGGAAGAACAGAGTGTCACGATCTTTAATCAGCATACTCCCGACAAAATTTCTCCATACTCTCTTAGCTGCTTGGAAGACTGTACGCTTATTGTAGGTGATTTATCTACTGAGCAGGAAGCTTACGACATGCATCCGGTATTAGAAGAACTGACTCGCAAAATGATTGAAGAAGATATGGGTGCTATGAGAGATAATTTCTCCTCCTTCATTTCTTCGACGCCAGAAGAGCGCTACCACAATTTGATGGAAAAAAGACCCGATTTAATTGACCGGGTTCCCCAGTACCAACTAGCAAGCTACCTGGGAATCAAGCCAGAATCTTTAAGTCGTATTAAGAAAAGGTCGGTAGCTAATCTCAGGATTGTTGATTAGTCCATCGTTACTTTTCTTCCTTTCACCAATAACCAGATCCCAAAACCTAATTCACCGATGACCATGGGAGCCATCAGAATTAATTCTAGTAGCCCAATAACGTTTTCAATTTGTGGGACAAAATTGTACATGAAATGAATAATCGAGTAGCTGAAGCCTGCTATAACAACAAGGATACTAATCACCTTTGGTATCTTTTTTGTATTCATTGCTACCAGGGCCACCGCGATCAGATGAAGGCCAAAAATGATTAATCCAAATGACCAAATTGCTTCAAAAGCTGTGATGGAATCCATCGCTTGCTGTGCCACGCGCGATGACGTACCTAACTCTGAATTTTGAACAACACGATTGGTTATCAAAAGATGTGAAACGGCAATGGCTAGCATGGCTGTATAAAGGAAACGTAGCCACCCTGCTAATAATGCGTAACCAGGATGGAACGGTTTCAAGAACAGATAAAACCCCCATGATACAATTAAATCCATGATGATAATGATGAGCCATCCAAGTACCTCAAGACGAAACAAACCTTGAGATGCTTGGATGTTTCTTAATGTCGTTGCCGCATCACCGTCAACGACTAGTGAACTGTGAACATACCCCTGAGCAAAAACCGCAGCAACTATCATAACTAGTAAGGCAATACCAGAAAAGACTGCTGCTTTCTGCTGCATGTTTTGATTCGTTGTTCTCCCTAACCCCATATAAGAGCCTCCTCGACTTTGATGTTAAATCTATTGTATTTCGTCTGAGGAAGACTTTCATTGACTTAAATCAAGAATATACTATTTTTTAAAATTTGGGCAGGTGAATAGCTTAGTAGTTCGATTCTATTTTACTTCAAAATAAAACCCTCTTACGGTTGCAAGAGGGTTTCATCGTGTTCAATTACATAATAAACATCTTACAAACAATAAAAGAAACGCTGTCCCCCAGCGTTTCTCCTCTCTTACCTTCTCTCACGACTCGTTAATCCCATTGCCACAAACCGTACAATGAGTGATGCCACGATACTATACACAATCAGTGCAAACACTGCAGAGAATTCAACGACATATTGTCCAGCGAATTCCGTCGTTGGAAAGATGTTTCGAAATGGATATAATAATGGCGCTGAAAAGTCATAGATCCACTGCACGAATGGAGCTGTTGGATTTGCGCTGAATAGTTTCAGCAATATGCGAATTCCGAGAATCGCTTCGATAATGCCAAAAATCAGGCGTACGAGCGATACGAGGAATGATGATAGTGCTCTCATGTTTCTTCACCCTTTTTGTCCTGTCATATCCTTTCTTTACCCTGTTGCGATTGATCACACACGTGTCGTTTTTTTCCAGTGATTGATGGGCATAATGGATGTGGAGAAAGGAGCGTTTACTTTGAGATTACGTGACTTAGTTTATTATATATCCCGCTATCCGCCTGTATTACAACTAGGTGCACTGATTGTGCTGATTCTTATCACGATGGGCTTTATCATGCATCTGGTGGAGCCGGAAATGTTTCCGACCGTTTTCGATGGGGTGTGGTTTGCGATCGTGACGGCTTCCACGATTGGGTACGGTGATACATCACCTGAGACGGTTAGAGGAAAAGCTTTTGCGATGGTATTTATTATGTTTGGCGCTGGCTTTATGACGTTTTATATGGCGAAGCTTGCTTCTTCCTTTGTGATGACACAGGGGGCGCTTGGCCGTGGAGAGCGAAGTTACGAGCGAGCCAATCATGTAGTTGTGGTTGGGTGGAATTCGCGCAGCAGACATACGATCAAGGCGCTTTTATCGAATCAGCCTGAACGATCCATCGTGCTCATTGATCATTCGCTTATGGAAAACCCACTTCAAAAAGAAGGCATTCATTTCATTCGTGGAAACCCTGGTGAGGACAGCACATTACGAAAGGCGAAGATTAGCGATGCGCATACCGTTCTTATCACAGCGGATCAGTATAAAAGTGAAATTGAAGTGGATATGCAGACAATCCTTACCCTTTTAACGGTTAAAGGGATCAATCCCTCGGTGTATACAATCGTGGAAATTCTTTCGCCCGAGCAAATTGTGAATGCTGAGCGAGCTGGTGCGAATGAGGTAATCGAAAGTGCCCACCTACTCAGTACGGTTATGACGAATAGCGTTTTCTCTCACGGGATTTCGACTACTTTGCTTGAGATGCTAACGCATTTAAAGCCTAATCAGCTTGATTTCATGAGTGCTGAGTCGTTTAGTGAAGAGTCCTTTTGTGATGTAGCACAACAACTAAATGAAAAAGATATCCTGATGATTGGTGTAAAAAGAGGGAGTGAGCTCGTCATGAACCCCTCCCCTTCATTTCTTATTGCATCTGATGATCTCTTACTCGTGATTCACACATAAGATGAGAGCGCGGCGTCTAGTTCTTTCACGTATCGCTCTCCGTATTTCAGCCATTCTTCATCAATTTCAGCATCTTTATTTGTGGGCTCTTGGAACTGATTGAACGATGCTGAAATATTCCCGATATTGCCTTCAGGATCAACACCTGCCTGATACATATGAGAGAGCATGAAAGGCTGTCCAATTTCAACAATTGCGCCATCCGCATCGAGCTCTTTTTTTACAGCTTTGATTGGTACTCTTAGAAAAAGATATCCGTCTTCATCATCGATTTTATAGTCGAAATAGCCGTGATCGTATTCCCAGCCACCTCCATAGCTATAGCCTAATTGGCGGAGCTTGTCTTCCATAATACTAAGTTCGATCGTTTTCCCTTCAAGTACGGAATTCATTGGAATCATGTGCGCTTCCTCCCTGTTTACGTAGTCTACGCTTATCGTGTCCAATGAGAGAGATTTCATGAAAAAAAAGCGCAAGCGCTCGGTTAGTCCCGACAAGTGCTCGAGCTAGACTTCACTGAATTTTATACTTACTTTTCTTTAAACAAAAAAAGAGAGCGCCGAGGCACTCTCTCTTGTTCGTTCTATTCGTTTGTCTTAAGGCGATCCTCAAGCTCAGCTTTTTCTTTTTCGAATCCTGGTTTACCAAGAAGCGCAAACATGTTTGTTTTGTATGCTTCTACTCCTGGCTGATCGAATGGATTCACGCCAAGTAGGTAACCGGAAACGGCACATGCTTTTTCAAAGAAATAAGCAAGGTAACCGAAGTGGTAAGGCGTCATTTCAGGGATGTTCACGATCAAGTTCGGAACATCACCATCTGTATGAGCAAGCATTGTACCTTCGAATGCTTTCTGGTTAACAAAGTCCATTGTTTCACCAGCAAGGTAGTTCAGCTTGTCTAGGTTCTTGTCGTCTTCTTCGATTGTGATCTCATGACGCGCTTTCCCAACGTTCAATACTGTTTCAAACAGGCTACGACGGCCGTCTTGAACGTATTGTCCCATAGAGTGAAGATCTGTTGAGAAATCAACGGATGCTGGATAAAGACCTTTGTTGTCTTTACCTTCACTTTCTCCAAAGAGCTGTTTCCACCACTCAGAGAAATAGTGTAGAGATGGCTCATAGTTCACGAGAAGCTCAATGTTCTTGCCTTTGTTGTAAAGGGCATTACGAACTGCTGCATACTGATAAGCCTGGTTAGATTCGATGTCAGATGTGTTCAAGTCATCTTGTGCGTCTTGAGCACCTTTCATCATCTCTTCAATAGATATTCCGCTTGCTGCGATTGGAAGAAGTCCAACAGCTGTAAGAACAGAATAACGTCCACCAACATCATCAGGAATCACGAAGCTTTCGTATCCTTCTTCGTCAGCAAGTGTCTTAAGAGCACCTTTTGACTTGTCAGTAGTCGCATAGATGCGACGACGAGCTTCTTCTACGCCGTATTTTTCTTCAAGGAACTTACGGAAAATACGGAACGCAATCGCAGGCTCTGTCGTTGTACCTGATTTTGAAATGACGTTAACGGACACGTCTTTGCCTTCAAGTACGCTAAAGAGATCCTGCACGTAAGTTGAGCTAATGTTGTTACCTACGAAGAAAACTTGTGGTGTTTTGCGCTCTTCTTTTGTTAGCACGTTATAGAAAGAATGGTTCAGCATTTCGATTGCTGCACGAGCACCTAAATAAGAACCACCGATACCAACAACAAGAAGAACGTCAGAATCTGATTTGATTTTCTCAGCAGATTTCTGAATGCGTGAGAATTCTTCTTTATCATAATCATGCGGAAGCGTTAGCCAGCCAAGAAAATCGTTGCCAGCCCCTGTTCCATTATGTAGCGCATCGTGTGCAGCCTTCACTGCATCCGCCATGTATGTTACTTCATGTTCGCCAACAAACGACAATGCTTTTGAATAATCAAAACTTACTTTTGAAGTCATAATTAGCCTCCAATTATCATTTTTTGTTCTTCACTCACGTTTTACTTTAGCCCAAGACCCATTCGAAATCAAGAACACCGACCCATGTAAGCGATTACCTGGAGAGATTTCTTTCTAAACTCGTTTGACCTTGTGTCCTTATTCACTTCGGAGGACAAATTTCTTCGCTCGATTTTTGACACATTCGATTGAAACCTGAGTTTCAATCGCCTTTAAGCGGAGCTTAAAGGTCGCTGTGTTCGGCAGCCCAGGTGAGCAAATTCATTTGCTCTAACCGGGGCTGCCGAACACAGCGTAAATGGGTCAAAAATCATCCCTAGCTAAAAAGCATAAAAAAAAGAACCGCTCCAAAACGGAACGGTCCTATCATTTCACCTTATAGAGAAGCCTTCAAAATCGCCATCACGTCGTCGCGCTCAAGGGATTTGAAATTACCAAACGCCCCATTAGCCATCGCACGGTCAGCGATAAGATCAAGCTGGCTATCGTCAATGTCGTAATCAGCAAGACGGTTTGGTGCACCAAGGCTGCTCCAGAACGCACTTAGCTTGTCGATACCTTCAAGCGCAACATCGCGATCTGATTTACCTTCTTCGCTTACGCCAAGAACTTTGACAGCAAGACGCTTGAACTTATCAACGTTCACGTCAAGGTTGTGTTTCATTAAGTTCGGGAAGAGAATTGCAAGGCCACCAGCGTGTGGAATATCATAAACAGCTGATACCGCGTGTTCAATGTTGTGAGAAGCCCAGTCGCCGCGAACACCCATCTGTAGAGATTGGTTGAGCGCTACTGTACCACTCAACATGATTGTTGCACGGTGGTCGTAGTTTTGCATATCTTCAAGAAGTTTTGGAGCTGTGTTCATCACTGTTTCAAGAACAGAGAACTGCATATTTTCTTGTAGCTCTGTATTTGATTCAGGGTGAAGGTACTGTTCAAGTACGTGAGACATCATGTCCACCATGCCGTAAACTGTATGGTTTTTTGGCACTGTGTACGTATTCTCAGGATCTAGAATAGAAAATTTCGGGTGTACAAGTGGATGTCCCCAACCGTATTTCTCTTGTGTATCCCAGTTTGTGATAACAGAACCTGGGTTCATTTCTGAACCAGTTGCTGCTAGCGTTAGAACTGTACCGAATGGAAGAGCTGCTTCAGGGAATGCTTTTTTCGTTACGAAGTCCCAAGCGTCTCCATTATATTTAGCACCTGCAGAAATAGCTTTTGTGCAGTCAATAACACTACCGCCACCTACTGCTAGGATGAAATCAATGTTGTTTTCTTTACAAATATCGACACCTTTATGAACAGTTGTTAGGCGTGGGTTTGGTTCAACGCCGCTAAGTTCAAATACTTCAGCACCGATTTCGTTTAATGTGTTCATTACGCTATCGTAAACACCATTTTTCTTGATGCTTCCTCCGCCATAAACAACGAGGACTCTTTTTCCGTATTGTGGCACTTCAGTTTTGAGCGCTTCTAGCTGCCCTTTACCGAAGATCAATTTTGTTGGATTTTGGAAAGTGAAATTATTCAATGTTATGTCCTCCTTTAATTCAAATCACGTTTAACTTCGCTTTTAGGCGCAATAAAAACTCACCCTTTATCTTTAGTAATGCAAGAAATTTAGGTGAGAGTAAATGACCACCAAAACGATTGATTCGTGCAACTAACCATCAGAAATAAATAGCTTTGATGGAAGTTCCATTTTATTATGCCTCAATCAATTATTAAAATAAAGCAATCTGCTTATAGGAATTAAGTGGAGCCGCTATGTATAATTTGGTGAAGTTTTAATCATCTTATAGAAGAATCATTATGTTTCCTAATAAAAGGAGGTATTCTTATGAGCACATTACAACGATTTGCTCTTGCGTTAGTGATCATCGGAGCGGTCAACTGGGGCCTCATTGGATTTTTCCAATTTGACCTTGTCGCGGCAATTTTCGGTGGACAAAATGCTGCACTTGCTCGAATTGTCTATGGCCTAGTTGGGCTAAGTGGGCTATATTGCCTAACATTACTTTTCAAACCTACAGAAGAGCTTTCACATGATCCCGATCGCGCAACAACATAAAAAAAAAGAAGGCAGCCGCGGCTGCCTTCTTTCGTCATTACTTACTTCTTCAGACGCTTGTTCAATTGAGCTTGACGGTCGTTAGATTCTTTCAACCAGTCTTTAAGCTTATCTTCAAGCGTGTTGAAGCCTTGTGGAGAAGAAGTTTGTTGTGGTTTCTTGTTTCCGCCGCTCGGTGCTGCCGGGCGAGGCTTTCTTTCCGGACGCTCAGGTTTAGGCTGAGTAGCACGGATTGAAAGAGAGATTTTACCGGAACCTTCTTCAATGTTAAGGATTTTAACCTTAACTTCGTCTCCTACAGTAAGTTGATCTTCGATATTTTTTACGTACCCGTGAGAGATTTCAGAAATGTGAACTAGTCCTTGCTTTTGGTCGTCAATTGCAACAAAAGCACCAAAAGGCTTAATACCAGTTACCTTCCCTTCAACGATATCACCGACGTTATATTGCTCTGCCATGAAAACACTCCTAACAAATTTTTTCAACTTTACTAGTATAACATAGATTTCTAATCTAGACAAAACATCATACTAGCCTTTTCTAAGAATCATACCTTTCTATTGAAGGAATAGCAAGACAAGAATGTATTATAAAGCATTTACTTTCAAATTAAAATAAACAGAGGGAATGGCTGGTACTTCAGTAATATCAAGGTTTATAGCGTGTGGTAAATAAATACATGAATATTTGATATTGACTGAATTCTTTCCGCTCGCTATAGTGATAAAATGCCATTCAATTGGACTTACTATATTGTATGAGGTGACAAGATGAAATCAAATGATCAATGGTCGTCAAGATTCGGATTTATTTTGGCTTCAGCTGGATCAGCTATCGGGCTTGGTGCACTGTGGAAATTTCCATATATGGCGGGTACAAATGGTGGAGCAGCATTTTTCCTTATTTTTCTTCTTTTCACTGTTTTAGTCGGTGCGCCAATGCTTCTTGCGGAATTTGTTGTTGGGAGACACTCACAGCAAAATGCCGTTTCTTCTTATGAATCCATTTCTGGGAAAGCAAGCTGGAAATGGCTTGGTTATCTAGGCGTTATCGCCTCCTTCATTATTCTTTCCTTCTATAGTGTCATTGGAGGATGGGTGATTACGTACTTAACAAGAAGCTTCTCGGGGTCACTTACAGGACTTCAAAATAGCCGTTACGAAGAGTTGTTTGGGGAAGTCATTGGAAGTCCTTCAACCGCTCTTCTCACACAGGCTCTTTTCTTAGCGATAACAGTAGCCATTGTGCAATTCGGTATTCAAAAAGGGATCGAAACAGCAAGCCGTTATATGATGCCAGCTCTCTTTATTCTTTTTCTTGTGCTTGTTGGGCGTTCGCTTTCTCTTGATGGCGCAATGGAAGGGGTCTCCTTCTTTTTAAAGCCTGATTTCTCTATGTTATCAGCAGAAGGTGTTCTTGATGCCCTTGGCCAATCGTTCTTTGCGCTCAGCGTCGGGATCTCCTTAATGGTTACGTACAGCTCTTACCTTGATAGAAAAGCTGATTTAACTGGATCTGTAGTATCAGTCGTTAGCCTGAACGTGTTAATCTCATTTCTAGCTGGACTTGCCATCTTCCCTGCTGTTTTTGCATTTGGATTTGAACCGACAGAAGGACCTGGACTTATTTTCACTGTTCTTCCTGCTGTTTTTAATCAAATGGCATTTGGCGGTTTGTTTTTCACAGTTTTTCTAGCGCTTTTGCTATTTGCAACGTTAACATCAGCTTTTTCCTTGATGGAAATCATTGTTTCTACAGTAACGCGCGGTAAAGGAAATCGTAAGAAAGTTTCCTGGATCGCAGGATTCTGCGTATTCTTACTCGGGATCCCTTCCGCTTTGTCATTTGGTGTCCTTGGAGACATATCCATATTTGGCAGAACAATTTTTGATACGATGGACTTTCTGGCAAGTAACTTATTAATGCCAATCGGTGCCCTTCTTATCTCTATTTTCGTTTCTCGGAAGATGAAGAAAGAAATATTAGCTGACGAAGTGATGATGTCTTCTAAAATAGGGCGGGTCATTTTCCCACTCTGGTATGGTTTAATTCGTTACTTTGTCCCAGCTGCCATCACAATTGTCCTCGTTACATCTTTACTTTCATATTAATTTCTTTTATATGTATATTCTTTTTCTAAAGTGGGAATAACAGGAGTAGTAAGCTATCTATATTCCCCCTTTTGAAGACGAGGCCAACGCCTCGTCTCTTTTTTTGTCTTCTCATTCGGCCCTTCAACTTTATAAGAGTAGGATAAAGTATGACTAAGTAAGCCAAACTTTAAATAGCGAATGGAGGAGAGGTGATGAAACCATGTCTATCCCAAGTAAGGAACGGATACAAATCGACAACGTGACGTTGGCATATGAGTATTACAAACATACTAACCCTCATGTCCATACACTTGTCTTCATTCATGGCTTCCTTTCTTCTTCCTTTAGTTTTCGTAAGCTTCTTCCCCTTCTTAAAAAGAACTATCACTTATTGTGCTTTGATTTACCAGGCTTCGGCGAGAGCGAAAAGAACTGTGATATCCATTATTCGCTTCATGAGTATGCTGCTCTTACAAACCGACTTCTTGAACGGATGCAAATTTCAAAAGCTATCTTGATTGGACATTCAATGGGAGGACAAATTGCCCTTCGCGCGTGTATTCAACACCCAGAACGGATTGAAAAGCTCATTCTCCTATGTAGCTCAAGCTATATTAAATCTTCTTCATTAGGTATTCGATTATGCTCTTATCTCCCTTTTTTTCCGTTTTGTCTTAGCTTCTCAATGAGTGCCATCAATTTAAGAAAGAATTTCGAACATCTCGTTTATGACCATAAGCTTCTCACGCAGGAAGTCATCGATGGCTACACATCGAGTTTTAATGAAAAAGGTTTCTTTCTTGCACTTTCTCGCCTCATACGAGATCGAGAAGAGGATTTATCTACGAGCACATTAAATAAAATTAATTTCCCTATCCTCTTAATTTGGGGAACCGACGACCGTCTTGTGCCTATACGCGTAGGTGAACGCATGAAAAAAGACCTGCCAGATGCAGATCTTCTTATCCTCTCTCATACCGGACACCTTATCCCAGAAGAAAGGCCTGTGGAAGTGTCACAAGCCATTCACCAATTCCTACAAACATAACAAAAACCGCACCTTGGAGAGCGGTTATTTGTTTGCGACTAATTGTGGTTCTTCTTTTAATAAAATACTTAAAAATCCTGAAGTTACGAGAAAAGCTGCTGGGATAATATAAAAAACCGATAGAAAAATAATTCCTCCTGCTGCTGAAACGAGGAGACTAAACCCTCCTACAATAGGTCTTGTTTTCACAAAATAACAACCTAGTACAGCAAACGCTGGAAAAATAAAAGCAGTTAAAAACGAAATATCTTTGACTTGAATTAGAGGTATCACATTAAACCTTGAGAGCACTGCTGCGATAATGCCTAGAACACATCCAGCAACGGCCAGTTTAAACATGCGCTTTTGTTTCATTTTATTCCCTCTCTCATTTTGAACCATACTCTTCTTACATCTATTCGAGTTCGAAACGCTTCATCCTTCTCTTCTTTCATACTTTCCACTAAACGATTCCATTTTAACATGAAAATTCAGCCTTAAGACTGAGAAAAGTTCAATCGTAAGAAACTCCAATTCCCTCACATATTCCTATACACTCTAGATAGAGACGAATTGATAACAATTATTAATATTTCACTATTGTAACCGCGATCGTATTTGGAAACTAGTATCAAAACAAACCATTACACCACACTATTTCCCTAAAAGGAAATATATTCTTCCAGATTCAAGTTACTTCAAGTGACGATCCAGTGTTATTGCAGGAAACAAGCTATCAACTGTCAAATATGTTCATGTATAGGAGACAGAATGAATTGAGGAGATTAGATGAAACGTATACAAACTGGACGATTCCTCGCCGCGATTTTTTTCGTTGCTCTCGGAATCTTTCTTCTTCTTATAAATATCGGCATTATTTCCATGGAAATGACGGAGGCAATTGTCTTTTTTTATCCCTTCTTGTTGTTTCTGCTCGGTGGAAAGTACCTTTTTGATGCCCTCTTACCTTCAACGAGAAGGAAGAAATGGACAACCGGTGTGCTACTACTCACCTTTGGACTACTTCTGATCCTTGATCGTTTGGAGGTAATTGACTTTAGTTTCTGGAGTATTTGGAAACTATGGCCGCTTATATTCGTAATGATTGGTTTTAAGTTCCTGGGGAAATTTCGAAAAAGCCAGGGATTCAGTCTCGTGAAAGACCATTCCTATAATAAGCCAAATTGGCAGGTGCATACGATGAATGATTGGAGTTTTGTGTGCGATTATAACTTCGATTTTTCAACAACTCTTATCCCAGAGGAAGAAACCGTTATTACGCTATCAGGATTTGTTGGTGATATTAATATTATTTTCCCAGATGATATCCCATTTAAGATTGACGGCACAGCCCATGTACTTTCGGCTACAATTGATCAGCATAATCAGGACAACGTCGGAAAAGGTCACGGCTTAACTTACAAAACAGACGATTTCGATGACGCTCTCCAACGAATCGTATTCTATCTTGACTTCTCCGTACTTGATTTACGAGTTGATCGGATTTAGAGAAAGGTGCCATAGATGTGAATAAATCAACGCTCAGATGGAAATTACTCAAGTCGCTTCTTTATACTGCTTTATTTACCGGGGTTCTTT
Source organism: Anaerobacillus sp. 63XJN7_5_ISO-PGPR-S23-430 (assembly GCF_056173695.1). Classification (NCBI taxonomy): domain Bacteria; kingdom Bacillati; phylum Bacillota; class Bacilli; order Caryophanales; family Bacillaceae; genus Anaerobacillus; species Anaerobacillus sp. 63XJN7_5_ISO-PGPR-S23-430. The sequence continues at coordinate 3,281,765 of NZ_CM149686.1, forward strand.
ATTTCCTAGTTATCCAAATTGCACTGTTTTTCCAGCCTAATGCCGTATCTGTGCTATTCAGTTTACTATCACCGCTTTTAGTCATGCTTCTTGTGGTTCTGTTAGGAAGCTATTTCAGCTATAAAGATACACTCTCCATCAGAAATCGACTTGAAGATATCTCCACCCAAATCATCATTCTTTCGAGAGGCAAGTTCACTGAAAAAATGGAAATGACAGCCAAAGATGAAATTGGTCGGATTAGTAATGAATTAAACGAACTGGCTGATAAGCTTCAGAAGCAAGTAACCTCTCTACAGAATTTAGTTAACCAAAAAGCGGATTTAGCTGAGAAAGCAAGAGGAGCAGCCATTATCGAGGAACGTCAACGACTTGCAAGAGACCTTCATGATGCTGTCAGTCAACAGCTTTTCGCGCTAAATATGATGTCTTCTGCTTCCATAAAGATGATGGATCGAGATATTGAAACCGCTAAATCACAAATGTTGGATGTCGCAGATCTCGCAAGTAAAGCACAAGTTGAAATGAGAGCACTTCTACTCCACCTCCGTCCGATTCACCTATCTGAAGATTCATTATGCGAAGGGGTGAGAAAGCTTGTCGATGAGTTAGAAAAAAAATCCGGGGTTACCTTTCACGTCACACTAAATGATCTTCCCGACCTTTCTAACGGAATTGAAGAGAATTTATTCCGAATCGTTCAAGAAAGCCTCGGGAATGCACTCCGGCATGCTGAAGCATCTGTAATTCGAATTACTGTTAAGCTTAAGAAAAACCAGTTTTTATTACATATAAAAGATAATGGAAAAGGGTTTGAAATGAATGAAAACAAAAAAGGAGCATACGGACTAGGTTCTATGCAGGAGCGATGCGATGAAATCGGCGGACAGTTCCGCATCTCTTCTCGCGCTGGTGAAGGAACCCTGGTTGAAGTACGTGTGCCGTTGGAGGGTTGGAACGATGCCAGAGATTAAGATGATGATTGTTGATGACCACGATATGGTCCGAAAAGGATTGAAAGCTTACCTTCTGACAGAACCAGATTTTCAAATCGTAGGCGAAGCTTCTAATGGTAAGGAAGCTGTCACTCTAGTGAATGAAATGGATCCTGATGTGATCTTAATGGATCTTATTATGCCAGAGATGACGGGCATTGAGGCAACAAAAGAAATCATGACCCTGAGGCCAAATGCAAAGATCATTATCATAACAAGTTTCTATGATGATGAGCAGGTGTTTCCTGCGATTGAAGCAGGTGCCTTTAGCTACCTTCTAAAAACAGCTTCTGCTGATGAAATTATCTCGACCATTCGTAAGGCTGTTCAGGATGAAAGCGTAATCGAACAGAAGGTCGCTCAAAAAATGATGAACCAATTACGCTCAAATCAAAAGAAGTCTTTGCATGATGATCTAACAAAACGCGAAAAAGAAGTTCTGCTATTAATAGGCGAAGGAAAAACAAATAATCAAATTGCCGAAGAACTATACATTGGATTAAAAACAGTGAAAACACATGTAAGTAATATTTTGGGGAAACTCGGTGTCAATGATCGAACTCAGGCTGCAGTTTATGCGATAAGAAACGGCATGGTTCGTTAACACGTAACCTTCTAGAATATGCCTTTTAGTTTAGCACCCCTCTTAACTGCCTCGCATTTACTATAGGGAGTAGTGATTGAAGGAGGAACTAGCTATGGCAGAGAATTATAAAAAATGGTCAGAGCTTCCGTATGCAGGTGAAAACGAGCCGCCTCATAATCCAGAAGAACCTTACGCTGGATCATGGCCGGATTATTATATCCGTAATAAACCACCAGGGCGTTTTACCACATTAAGCGGAAGACCCTTTCGACTGGACATCAAGCCACCAGCATCGATCGATTGGGACAGTGAGTTAAAAAAGGTCAAACATGCACAGAAAGACCTTAATCCGAAGCAAGCCACTTTAGCTGAATATTGGGGGACTGGTGTAGCCAGTAAACAATGGACTCCGATTATTGATAAGTTAATTGATACGTACAACGTAACAGCACCTCGAGCAGCAAGAATTCTTGCAGGCGTAGCAACCGGCATGAATGATGCTTTTACAACGGCCTGGTATTTAAAATACCGTTGGAATGTTGCAAGACCAAATCAACTGGATCACGATTTCAAATCCCTGCTCTGTACCCCAAGACATCCCACCTATCCATCAGGACATGCAACGGTAGGAGCAGCTACAGCAGAAATTCTTTCTTATTTCTTTCCTGCAGAGCAAGAACGATTAAGAGAACTCGCGAAAGAGTGCGCTGACTCACGACTCTATGCTGGAGTGCACTTCCCAGTTGATAATGAAGAAGGACTTCGCCTCGGAAAACAAATAGGTTCCATCGTCGCCGCTGAGTTAGAAAGTCAAGATAATGTTCGTGGGCAAACAATTGATGTGCCATACCGAGAAAGTCATCACGCTAAATTAGCACCTCCGCCATACAAGCAGGCAATTGAGTATCCATTCGATTCGAAATGTGATTCTTCAACTAAAAATCCTTTTGTGCGAAGTAATACAAAACAACCTAAACCAAAACTCTTTTTCTAACGATTCTATCCCACATTTGAATTGGATCACTTTGCGATAAATCATAAAGTGATTCAATTTTTCTATGTCTTCTTACCGTACAAATAGAGGAAGTTTCGTTATAATAGATGGAAGATTAGCAGATGAAAGGATCTTACATATGAAGCATTTACTACTTCTTATCCTTATGGTGTTCTCCATTGCAGGATGTCAATCAAGCAATGATGAAACAGCCAATATAACGGTTGCCGCAGCGGCTAGTTTAAGTGATGCGATGAAAGAGTTAAATTCTCTTTATGAACAAGAACATCCTGATACAGAAATCACACTAAATCTTGCATCATCTGGTGTTCTAGCCAATCAGATTAAGCAAGGCGCACCTATAGATGTCTACTTCTCTGCATCAGAGTCTTATTTCGATGAAATTAAAAAGGAAGACCTGCTCGAAATCGAAACAAATATACTGCGAAATAAACTCGTTCTAATTAAAAGCCAATCATCTAAATTGAGTAGCTTTGACCAATTAGATGAAAGTCATAAAGGTCGCTTAGCGATCGGAACGCCTGAAACAGTCCCAGCTGGAGCCTATGCAAAAGAAGCGCTACGATACGCAAACAAGTGGGGTACGATGGAAGATCAGCTAATCTTCAGTAAAGATGTGCGACAGGTTCTGACTTACGTTGAAACAGGTAATGCCGATGCAGGTATTGTTTATGAAACCGACTATCGCTCTTCTAGCAAAGTAACCTTGGTAGAAGATGTACCTACCCAATCGTATTCACCGATCATTTATCCTGCCGGGATCGTCAAAGGAGCTAACGAAGGAGCCAGTGACTATTTCACATTCTTACAAAGCGAAGAAGCATTAGCGATTTTTGAATCCTATGGTTTCCAAAGTGACGTGACTGCAAATGACTGAATTCCTTGATCCCATACTAATTTCACTTAAAATCTCTCTCGTCGCAAGTATCATCGTGACAGTCCTCGGTATTATCATTAGTCACCTAATGGCAGGAAAGAATTTTCGCGGGAAAAGTTTGATCGACACCGTTATAATGCTCCCGCTTGTGCTGCCTCCTTCGGTTGTCGGCTTTATTCTACTCGTCCTCTTTGGCGCTTCAAGTCCAATTGGTCAGTGGATTGAGACGATCTTCGAGCACTCACTCATTTTCACGTGGCAAGCAGGTGTTGTCGCGGCAAGTGTCGTTGCATTCCCGCTCATGTATCAATCAGCTAAAGTCGGTTTTGAGTCAGTTGATCGAGATATTGAGGATGCAGCACGGGTAGATGGAGCAGGAAAATGGATGGTTCTAAGAGTCATCTCAATTCCACTTGCTTCGAACGCTCTTATCTCTGGGATTATCTTAAGCTTTGCTCGTGCACTTGGGGAATTTGGAGCGACTTTAATGTTCGCCGGAAACCTACCTGGAAAAACACAGACCATGCCCACGGCTATTTATGTTGCCATTGACTCTGGTCAAATGACACTTGCTTGGTCCTGGGTAATCGTAACTATTACCATCTCAACGATCATGCTTTTTTTATCTTACCGAGTAGCGGTTAAAATATAAAAAACTCGCTTACGCGAGTTTTTTACTCTTCTGTATTCCTTTCTTCTTCCTCAGGCTCTAACGATGCTGGATAAAATTCTTTCCGCAAATGAATTTTCTCAATGGAAGGGGCTTCACTCTCACCTTCCGTTCCATAAATCGTCACATCAGTAAAACCTTCTATAAGATAGATCGTTACAGGTTTCTCAAATGGATTCGACCCTTTTCTAACCTCTTCCACTTCAAAACCTAAACTCGCGAGGAGAAGGCGATTATCCTCAAGGTAACGTAACCCTTCTGGAAAATAATTCATCTCAACGGCAACATTATCTTTGAAAATAACTTCACCATTTTCAAATGTCATTTTCATTGGATCCTTGCGATCTGGCTCAATGCTCTTAGGGAAGTTCGATAGAAATTCCTCACGTGATAAACCTAGTAACTCCGGAGCATTTACAATCAATTCAATCGATGGAGGTTCAAAATCAATCTCTTCTTCAATCTGAGCTTCTTCTTCCTTCACATCATTCGGGACTTCATCCTCATTTTGCTGACTGTTTCCTGATGATTCATTTCCATTCCCGATCGCTTCATCAGTTGGCGCACCGCCAAAGGTCGGAACGCCCCAGACGACTATGTATAGCAATAGCCAAAAGCCGGCAAACATTGCTGCTCTTTTTCTAGAAGATGTTACAAAGGGTTTAATGATATTAGCCGTCATCAGAAGAAATGCGATAACCACCACTGCTTTTAAGAAATCCATCCTCATTCACCTCACAATTAACTATAGGATTATTTGTTCAGCAAATACAACCATTTTCTTCACTATTATCTCGAAACTGTTTTGGTCCTACTGTTCCAATGGTAAAAAGAAGGAGAAATGGTTTATGTATCTAACTACAAGAGTAAGCTCATTTATAGGAGGTTCATCATGTCAGCAAACCGTTACGTTAACTTAACCGTCAAAAACTACCTATCTGCTCGAAATGACATTCAAACAGGCGACCTTCTCCTTTGTAGTGGCTCGTACCCAGTTAGTAAAATCATTCAGAACGTATCCAAATCCCAATTCAGTCACGTTGCCCTTCTATTTCGGTGGATGGATCGCATTATGATGCTAGAAAGCGTGGAAAGTTACGGTGTACGCATCGTACCACTATCTCATTATTTCCAAGACTATCGCAATTCAGGGCACCCATACAAAGGAAAGCTTTATCTTGCAAGGCATTCTCTCACAAAGAACTTAGACGAAAGTAAGCGTAATGCAATGCTAAGAAGAGGCGCTGATCTAACAGGTAAGCTTTATGACATAGAAGAAATCCTTAAAATCCTGGCAAGCGTCGTGATTGGCGACCTTGAATCGATACCAAATGACAAATACATCTGTTCAGAGTTTATTCAGGAGTGTTTCCAAAAAGCAGGCATCTCTTTCTCAGACGATGGCCGAGGCTTCATTTATCCAGAGCATATTGCAAGTGATCCAGCTGTTCAACCACTATATAAACTCACTCCGTAACATGAACCACTATGATTTTTTATTGAACAGTTACACTATTGACTGTGGTAAAAAGCCTATTTTCAAGAAACTTCTCCTAATTGTACGGTTTGTCCAGACAGATTGAATTGGTATAAATATACTAATAGTATCCGACAATGATGGAGGGAGTCACTTGACGTTAATCATAATTGATCCAGGGCACGGTGGTACAGACCCTGGTGCAACGTATAAAAATTATCAAGAGAAAAATTTCAACCTTGCTATTGCTCGTATGGTAAGAGATCGTTTATTTTCAAAATACGAAGTAGAAGTGGCATTAACACGCGAATCCGATAAAACCATTGACTTAAAACCTAGAACAAATTTTGCAAATGCGATCAAAGCTGATTTCTACCTTAGCATTCACCATAATGCTGCAGGTGGGAGCGGGTTTGAAACATATATCTTTAATGGCACTGTTCCAAATGAAACCGTCCAACTACAATCGACTATCCACAACAAAATTTCAACCGACATATTAAAGAAATACAATATCTTGGATCGCGGAAAAAAACGCGCCAACTTTCATGTCTTACGCGAAACGAAAATGAATGCATTGCTTATTGAAGTGTTATTTGTTGATAGTGAAAAAGACCTTAAACTCCTCACCAACCCTGCATTTATGACAGACATATCGACTGTCATTGCTGATGCAACTGCAAGCGCCATGAAACTTCCGTTAAAACCTAAGCCGGTCGATGGCACTTTATATAAAGTGATTGCGGGAGCTTTTAGCAAGCGAGAAAATGCAGAAACCTATCTGAACATGTTAATTCAAAAAGGCTTTGGGGGTTTTATAGCCACCACTGTCGTCAACAAGGAAACAATCTACCGCATTCAAGTTGGCGCATTTAAGGAAAAAGAAAATGCAGAAGTCTTAGCAGAAAAATTAAACAAAGCAGGTATAGAAACATTTATACTAGTTGAAAAAGGAAACCCTCCCGTGGTGGAACCGGACCCGGTGCCGGTTCCAGACAAAGGTTATAAAATACAGGGCAATGCGGTCTTATCAGCTGAGCAAATGGATGCTTATACAAGAACCATTAATCCTGGAGCACCAGATCTTGCTGCCCTATATTTGGCCCATAGTAAGAAATATTCCATTCGCGGTGATATTGCGTATGCTCAAGCACTTCACGAAACAAATTTCTTTCGTTTTACTGGCGATGTGAAACCAGAGCAAAATAATTTCGCGGGAATTGGAGCGACTGGAGGCGGAGTAGCAGGTGCGACCTTTCCAAATGCTTCGACTGGCGTTCTTGCTCATATCCAACACCTCTATGCATATGCTTCCACATCTCCTCTTCCGGCATGGGACGAAAAAGTTGATCCAAGATTCGATCTTGTGACACGTGGCTCTGCCACAACATGGCAGTCATTGAATGGTAAGTGGGCTGTTCCTGGTTCCAATTACGGTGAGCTCATTCTCTCTTTGTACAAAAAAATGCTCGAATCGGCATTAGTCAAACTTGAAAAAGAACAGGCAACATTGCAAACGACACTCAAAAACCTTGAAATTTAACATTTAGATGAAAGAGCGTTCCCCGCTTTAGGAGAACGCTCTTTTTCTATAACCGGCTATTCTTATACTTTGAAATAGCAGCCTGTACGTGTGGATGATAGGTTGTTTTTATGTAATCCGTTCCTGATGAAATCCACTTTATCGCCGTTTCTGCACGTACCCCAGTAATCATGATATCCACCCCAAGGAGGTTCAATGAGCCGCATAACTTTAACATCATTTCAGAAAACTCTTGATTGAGAGAGGTAACAGACGATAAATCGATAATAAGTGTATTCACTTTCATATCAGCTACTTTTTGAAGTCCTATATCAAGAAGGAATTGAAAACCTACTTCTTCCACAACAGGTTGAAGAGGTAATAATCCCAGTTGATCCATAAGAGGGATTACGTTCACTGCCATGTTCTCCATGCGATCAATCAGTTCTTCTTGTTTTTCATACAAATGAGTCATATCCCGGAATTCTACCATTGCTCCATACATTTTATCAGATTCTCGTAAAACCCTTGTTTGAATGGTTAAATACAGGTTATAAACTCCCCAGCTATACGGCATAGCTTCAATGAAAAACTCTTCTCCCGTTTCAATCGTCCGCTCCACATGGCGCACTTCTTCTGGCGCTAACGGGAAAACTTCGTATACATTTTCCCCTAACACATCTTCACGCTTAACTTTTAGAATCTTTTCCGCTACTTCGTTAATGTGTATGATGCGAAAATCTAAGTCGATCGCTAAAATACCACATGATATATGATTCAATATATGATCCTGTACTATACTCACTATATCACTCCTATTAGATCAGACTCATAAAACAAAAGGAGAAGATCGGCTACTCAATTCGTCCATTACATCTCTGTCAGTCTATTATGGGGCTTCAAGCTTTCCCATTCCTATTTATTATAACTATCTAAATTCTACATCCATCTTTATTTCCCTGTTTTTGTAAACGAATCGTTTTGTCTACTACAAAACTCTCACCATATCTAGTTACTTTCTGCACAAAAAAAACTGCCAAAATGGCAGTTTTCAATCCCAAGCAAATCGCTGTTCTTTCCACGGGTCACCATACATATGATAACCATTCCGTTCCCAAAAGCCCTGCTGATTTTCTGACCGAAATTTAATTGCGCGAATCCATTTCGCACTTTTCCAGAAATACAGATGGGGCACTACCATTCTGATCGGATAGCCGTGTTCTGGGGTTAACATTTTCCCGTTATGTTTGTAAGCAAGAAGGCTCGATTCTGCAAGAAAATCTTCAAGCGGAAGATTCGTAGTCCATCCTTCTTCTGCCTCTAACATAACAAACCTAGCTTCCTTTCGAATGCCCACATGATCTGCTATCGTCCGTGTTGCAATGCCTTCCCATTCATTATCAAACTTTGACCAGCCTGTCACACAGTGAATATCATTTGTTTGTGACGTCTCAGGTAGAGCCATTAGCTGTTCAAAGGTTAGAACCGTAGGGCGCTCAACAAGGCCTCCTATTCTTAAATCCCAATTTGAAAGATGTTTTTCATAATATGGCACGTCACCAACGTGTAGAACTGGCCATCCCTTCGTTACGCGTTGATTAGGAGGAACACGATCGCTGTTTTGCTCCTTTACTTTACCAAAGTACATACGCCACCTCATTTCATAGCTGTTTTATTTAGTGTAACAGAATACACCGAACCTTCTTTTATAGAATGCTCTATAATAAGCAAAAAGAAAAACACGGAGAGCACTCTCCGTGTTTTTCTTAGTTAAAAGATCATAGCTGCAATCCAGCCAAATAAGATAAGCGGAATATTATAGTGTAAGAACGTTGGAACAACCGTATCCCAAATGTGATTATGCTGACCATCTGCATTTAGTCCTGATGTAGGGCCTAATGTACTATCTGATGCAGGGGAACCCGCATCTCCGAGGGCGGCGGCAGTTCCGACAAGCGCAATTGTTGCCATTGGGCTAAATCCTAATTCCATAGCAAGTGGAACATAAATCGCTGCAATAATTGGAATGGTTGAGAATGATGATCCGATTCCCATCGTAATAAACAATCCGACGATTAACATCAAAAGAGCCGCTAGCGCTTTATTATCGCCTATTAATCCGGATGCTTGTGTTACAAGCGATTGAACTTCACCCGTTTGTCTTAGAACTTCAGCGAACCCATTCGCTGCAAGCATCACAAAACCAATGAATGCCATCATTTTCATACCGTCTGTTAAAATCGCTTCAGATTCAGCCAATCGAATGCTCCCCGTAATATAAAGGACGATAATACCTGAAAGTGCGCCTAGAATCATTGATTCAGTTGGAATCTGAACAGCAAGGGTAACGACAACAGATAAAATGGCAAATAGGATGGAGCGATTTGAATAACTATATGTCTCAGATGTATCTTCCTGAGCAATAGATAGCTGTTTATATGTCCTTGGCTTGCGGTATGAAAAGAAGACCGCAATAAGGAGACCAACGACGAGACCTGCTGTTGGCAATAGCATAGCTGTCGGTATAGAGGAAAGTTCAATTTCCATGCCACTATCAGCCATATTCGACTGAAGAATTTCGTGAAATATTTTACCGAAACCAGCCGGTAACAGAATGTATGGTGCGGTTAGTCCAAAAGTAAGAACAGCTGCTACCGCTCTACGATCCATTCCAAGTTCATTTAACACCTGAAGAATAGGTGGGATAAGAATAGGAATGAACGCAATGTGAACAGGCACTAGGTTCTGAGAGAAACATGCGATGAGAAGAATGACAAAGAGAATAAGAACTTTAGCAAGTCCCTTCTTCCGATCTCCTCCACGACGATTAACCATCTTTAGAGCACGCTCAACAATTAATTCAGGAAGTCCAGTGCGAGTAAGACCTACAGCAAAGCTACCAAGCAACGCATAGCTCAATGCAACAGTCGCTCCTCCTCCAAGCCCTGAACTAAACGCTTCGATTGTATCATTAAGAGAAAGTCCTCCTAATAAACCACCGGCGATCGCTCCAATAACAAGTGCAATGACAACATGTATACGAAAAAGGCTTAGCCCTAGCATGATGAGAACTGCAAGAATAACGGCATTCATAACGTAACAACCTTTCAATTAATCCTTTAGTTTGGTAAATCACTAATAAGTTAACACGAAAGAGAAATCGTGTCAATGGAAGACGCTGGTGCTTCCCCATCTTACCATGTGTCAAATCACAACTTCACAGGGATATGGTATAATAGACTGACAATTTCATGTATTATATTCCTTGTTTTAAATGGAAGTTAGGTAAGGATTTCATCCCCTAAGATTAAATTGAACCACCAAATGAGCAAAGACTTGAAAGTTTATCCTCAACCGATCTCCATTACTTCAATCATTCACTCGATTGAAAGTAAATTTCTTCGGGTACACCATTCAGTAGGAACAGTTTAGAAAGGAAGATGTTGTCACTCATGGATATTTTGCTAAATTTCCCCCTTTGGGCAGCGCTATTTGGCGTTGTATTTGCCCAGTTTCTGAAAGTACCGATTTATTTTATTGCAACGAAACAAATTAATTGGTCCCTCTTCAACGCAACAGGCGGCATGCCAAGCTCTCATTCCGCCGCTACGACAGCTTTAGCGACTGGAGTTGCACTTGAGACTGGCCTTGATTCTCCTATATTTGCCGTAGCAGCGATGTTCAGCATTATTGTGATGTTTGATTCAACCGGTGTTCGCAGACAAACAGGAGAGCAAGCCATTGTACTAAACCAGCTTGTTCTTAATTTCAATAGATTCGTTTCTGAAGCGAAAAATTGGCAGCAAAAGCAAGAACGAGAGAAAATTGAAGAATTAAAAGAGCTATTAGGGCATAAGCCAATCGAAGTTCTCGTTGGTAGCTTGCTTGGAATTATTTCAACTTTAATTTTATACTATGCTTTTCAAATTGCTTAAATATAGGAGGACTTAAATGCGAATTGTTTCATTGTGTCCTAGTAATACTGAGCTATGCGCCTACCTTGGTTTAACAGATCAGCTTGTCGGTGTTGATGACTTTTCCGACTGGCCAGAACAAATCAGGAGTCTTCCACGTCTTGGTCCCGATCTTTCAATTGATTTGAAGCAAGTTGAAGCGTTGAAACCAGACCTTATTCTCGCATCACTGAGCGTTCCAGGAATGGAGAAAAATATTGAAGGCATGGACGAACTTGGTCTATCTTATACAGTATTAAATCCCAATTCCCTTGAGGATATTTGTAACGATCTCGTTACTCTTGGAGAGCTTACAAATAAAAAGCAGGAAGCCCTCTCCCTTTCCAATCGTTTCAGAAAATTGATTCAGGAGTACAAGAAAATCAGTGATCAAATCCCAGAGAAGCCGGATATTTATTGGGAATGGTGGCCAAAGCCCATTTTCACACCTGGTAAAACAAACTGGCTGACTGAAATTAGTGAACTGGCAGGAGCGAGAAATTCTTTTCGTGATGTGGAACTCGCTTCTGTTCAAACAGACTGGGCAGATGTCGTAAAGCGAAGACCAGACCATATTTGTCTTGCCTGGGTTGGCGTTCGACAGAATAAAGTAAATCCAAAAATCGTTCAAAAACGTCAGGACTGGGACAAGCTTCAAGAAAGTCCCATTCATGTACTTGAAGAATGGCTTTATTGTCGCCCTTCACCACGTCTAATGACCGGCCTCGTCAAACTTGCAGCCATTCTTCATCCTGATCGCTATCCCTCTTTTGAAGGGGAAGATGCTTTCTTAGAAAATGAGAGGTAAACGCAAAACGTCGGAGAGTATACTCTCCGACGTTTTGTAGCTTCTGTTATTCTTTCTCACTCATAAACTCTTGTCTGAAAACTTGCATCGACTCTTCTTCATTCAAAGTTAACAACATTTCTTCCGTTAAGGTTCCATCACCTTTTTCGATCAGATATACGTCGAGTGTCTTTTTCCCCCACTCATTATAAACATCATTAACTGTGTCGTAATAGAGATCAATTCTCTTCCCAGTTATCGCACTTCCTGTATCTGCTACAACACCAAAGCCATACTCAGGAATAAAGAGTACACTACCAATTGGAAAGACGGACGTATCGGCAGCGATCGTAGAGTAGAGATCCCGCTTTACCTTTACGCCAGAATAGGTGATGCCATATGCAGGATGCTCAGGTGTTTTCCCTGTTGATTCCTCACCTGCCGTATAACCTGTAGCCGTTACGGTATGCGTTGGATACTGTGACCAATCCTGAGAGGTCGCTAGGCTTGTCCTATCCTCTTCACTGAGTACAGTCTGCTGAGGAAAAATCCACTTCGTTACATCTTGCATTGATAAACCCGATAATAATAAATAAGTTGATAGCAACGCTGCTGCAAAAAGACCTGTAAAGATCATCCCTTTTGCGATCAGCATGATAAATCGCACATTTTCCACTCCTCTCATGATCTATTCATTTCCAGAGAAGTGAAAACCTATTCATCAAAATAACGTGCTTTTACACATATAAAAAGCTTCTGCCAACAATTGGCGAAGCTTTTAAAACATCTGATATCCTCTTACACGAAGCATTCTGATCGCAACACCAGCGAACACAGCTCCAACAAGTCCAGCAGTTAAAATAATCGCATCGGCACTTCCTAGTGAAAGAAGATCAGTACCTAACGCTTTAAATGAAGAACCTGGTGAGGAAAAATATTGAAAAAACGTAACGTTATCAATAATCATGATAACGATTACAGGATAGACAACTGCCATAATCCATGTCGAGCGTAGAAGCATGTTAAGCAGGAATCCAATTCCAAAGAAAAGCACAATAAACAGCAGCATCGAAATAATCAGCTGTGGAATCGCCATCGTTTCACCCCCGAGTAATCATTGTTAGTTTACTGGATTGTCCCATTTTAGTCAATGAACAGAGGGTGAACAAAAGAAAAGCGCAAGCGACTGGTAGGTCCGACAAGCGCTGGAAGCATTTCAGTTGAACACGGTTCTTTGTGTTCAACTGAAATGCTGAAGCGACTCGAGGACCTGGGCGCTGGAGCTAGACCTCAATCCATACATTATTATTTTTGAACCAAAAGAAAAACTAAGCGCTCTCAAACGCTTAGTTAGTTGGATTTTGTTTTGCTCCACTTCCTCCACAGTTATCGCATGTTTCCGATCCACCAAGAAGTAGTTGAAAGTACCCCTTTCCCTGGCAATAAGGGCAATCAGTTGCTTTCGCCTTATTTTGTTGTCTTCTCACATCAACCACTCCTTTGTTGTAATTTTCTGATAATATATCAAGAAACGTTGAAAAAGAAAAACACCAAATTTCTCACTGACAGCCCGTGTAAGCGAATACATACTTAGTTATCAGATTATTTCGTCATTTATCAAATCATTTCAACCATTAGTAGGTGATGTGAGCGAATCGGACCTTTCCATCTATAACCGAGGTGTTTCCATTCGTTTTAAAGTTTTCACTTTTTATTGAAGCTCGAATATAACAATTTGTAAGACGTGTACTGAAATTGATTTCCAGGATTCATCTCCGTTATAAACTGATCCATTCCATTCAGAAAAGAAGGAATCATAGACGACGTACGTGGATCAGTAAGCAGTTCCTCCTTTGTTAAAAATCGGGACTCTCCAATTTCATTCGTTTCAGACGTTAGCGTGCCTCCGGTTCTTCTCATATAAAAAACCACTAAGTTATCACTTACATCTTTGTTAATGACACCTGAACGAATTCCTGCTATTCCAGTCGTTTCTGCAACAATACCCGTTTCTTCAAAAATTTCTCGGACAGCGGCTTCATCAACCGTTTCACCCGGATCCACAAATCCAGCAGGAAAAGACCATCTTCCTTTTAATCCACCATACTTCTTCATCACGACGAGATACTTCCCCTCAAATTCCACAATGCCTGCTGCCGCCAACCATACTTTTCCTCTTTCGGTCAAATCGAAATCCTCCCCTGGAATAAATAAAGTAGTACGTTCATAGACTTTACTATAGCCCCTATTCTATTGAATAGATTAGAAAAACTTGGCTGATCGTCATCTCCTTTATGACGATCGCCTTCGTTTTTCTTATTGCGCTGATCACAAATGAATCATTTCATAAGAGCAAAAAAAGGCAAAGACATGACGTCTTTGCCCTCTTTATCGAATGATCTTAAAATAGCTTAAGCTTACCTTTTTTCCAGACAAGCCCTGGCCCACCAAGCATGAAGAGATAGCGATTATCAATCACTTTTTTCATAGCAGACGCTGTGCTACCATAGAGCTTTTTATTCCCAACTTTACCAATCGCTTCGCCTTTACCAAGTGAAGCAACCGTACCTTTGATGTCAGGAGTAAAGCTCTCAAGCTCTTTCCCGCGCACAAGGCTCAATAAGTTCTTAGATACAGCTCCAGCAGCTTGGATCGCAACCTGAGCCGTCGGAGGGAATGGACGATTGATTTCTTCGTTAATAAGAAGAGCACAATCTCCAACAACGAAAACATTATCGTAATCCGGTGTACGCTGATCTTTACGAACAGGAACACGGCCGCGGTTTGTTTCGAAGCCAGAATTTGCAACGATGGAGTTACCTTGCACGCCACCAGTCCAAACAACTGTCGCCGCTTTTACTTCTTCATCCTCACCCAAAATAACGCCATCTTCTGTTACTTCTTTGATCATTGTGCTCGTACGGAATTCCACACCTTTACGTTCAAGTAGATTCATTCCGTATTCTACAAGCTCCTCATCAAAACCAGGAAGAACAGTTGGGGACGCTTCCACATTAATGATTTTAACGCGATCACGAGGGATATCGAACTCTTTGCACAGTTCAGGAACACGTTCAGCAAGTTCACCAACAAATTCAATTCCAGTGAATCCTGCGCCACCGACAATAATAGTTAGAAGATCATCGCGACGCTTAGACTCATTATTGTAGCTTGCGAACTGGTATTCAATGTGTTCACGAATTTTTCGAACGGAGTTTACGCTACGAATACTGAAGGCATTTTCTTTAAGACCCTTAATACCAAACGTAGCTGGTTCAAAACCAAGTGCTAGCACAAGGTAATCGTATTCAAGTTCACCGTTAGAAAGAATGACGCGCTTTTCATCCGGCTTTACTTCTACGACTGTGTCTTTAATAAATTTGATTTTGTTCATATCAATGACATCTTTGATCATAATTCTTGTTTTGTCATGGTGCATTGTTCCTGCAGCTGGTTCATGAAGCCATGTTGTTTGGTAATGATAGTCATGCTTATTCACAAGCGTAACTTCCACTTCATTTGTTCCCATCTCTTTTTGAAGACGAGCTGCTGTCATAATACCGCCGTACCCTGCACCTAAAATTGCGATTTTTGGCCTACTCACTTGAATCACATCCACCTTTTATCGGTATTTTTTTAGGACATATTGTAGATTTTCCTGCATTGTCCCATCGTGAAACGTCAATAAACGCTAAATATAAGGAATCTCTTTCTCAAAAATGAACAATATTGAATAAGATCAAGAGACATTGTTAAGTATTTCACGTTCTAGACCGTAAAAAATGGTGATCTAGCCCGCACTTTGTCATAAAATTTTCAAATCTGACGCTCCATTCTAATCATATTCTTTTTTTTTTCTTTTTCAACCTTTATAATGAAAGTTCTAGAGGTGTTTTCACCTTAGGGGTTTAGTTCCGTTTTTATTATGATTATAATAATGAAAGCACATTGAATAAATTATAGGGGGACTGACTTATGACTGACCAACATGAACTTTATGATATAACGATTATTGGTGGAGGTCCTGTTGGCTTATTTACCGCATTCTACGGTGGTATGCGCCAACTTAAAGTAAAGATTATTGAAAGTATGCCACAGCTTGGAGGGCAGCTCTCTGCACTCTATCCTGAAAAATACATTTATGACGTCGCTGGCTTTCCAAAAGTTCTCGCACAAGATCTTGTCGATAATCTTGTCGAACAGGCGAATCAATTTCAACCAGAGGTTGCTTTGGAGCAGTCTGTTGAAGAAGTAACAAAACAAGAAGACGGCACTCTTTACCTCCGTTCAAACACAGGAGAAGAGCATTATACGCGAGCGGTTATTATTACTGCTGGTGTTGGGGCCTTCCAACCTCGTCGCTTGAAAGTAGAAAGTGCTGATCTTTATGAAGGAAAGAACCTTCACTACTTCGTAAATGATCTCACAGCATTTGCAGGACAAAAAGTTCTTATTGCTGGTGGAGGAGATTCCGCAGTAGATTGGGCTAATATGCTTGAGCCAATTGCTGAGGAAGTAACACTTATTCACCGTCGCGATAAGTTCAGAGCTCACGAACACAGCGTTGAACAGCTTATGAACTCTTCTGTAAACATTCAAACGCCGTATAACATTACTGAATTCATTGGTGACGGAGAACGCATTAACCAGGTTGTTCTCGAGCAAGTTAAAGGTGAAGAGAAAATAACGAAAGACGTGGATGCAGTTATTGTGAACTACGGCTTCATTTCTTCCCTTGGACCAATTAAAGAATGGGGCCTTGATATTGAAAAGAACTCCATTGTTGTTAATACCAAAATGGAAACAAACATTCCTGGTATTTATGCAGCTGGTGATGTTGCTACATATGACGGCAAAGTAAAGCTTATCGCCTCTGGATTTGGTGAAGCACCAACAGCTGTTAATAATGCAAAATCCTATATGGATCCTGATGCAAAGGTACAGCCGCTTCACAGCACTAGTCTTTTCGATAAAAAAAAGTAAGTTCAAGGAAAGTGAGGGGTACACATGGATGAGATTCTCTTTATCATCGTGATGATAGCAGGTCTTGGCTTCTCTCTTTATAAAAGTCTTAAAGATACGCCAAAACCGAACTGGAAAACCGTTAAACAAAACCTTTTCCATTCTTCTCACTAAGACGTTAAAAACCCCGTACACTTGTACGGGGTTTTTAATATGTATGTTTTCACCAACCAAGCCCTACTTTGGTTGCTAGAATTTCTTCACCTGAACCATTCAACGTAATTTCATAACGCCCTGAACGATTAGAGTATGTGAGCGTTTTTTCTTTAAATGCGACATTAGCTTGATAGCGCACTTCAAAATTCTCCACCTCTAAATCTCCAGATCCCTCTTCATGTATCTTTACAGTAAACAACAAAACCCCCTCCTTATACAGTCATTTTATCACCGTCAGAATTCTTGAGATATGACAAATAGTTTACACTAGTACCGTATTTTTCCATGAAAAATATTTTCTTAACAGCACATTCCTTGTGATTATTTTCTTCTTGAAGCGGGTAAACCCAAAATAGACTTAAAATAATCTGTTTACAGGAGGACTTATCAATGAGTAGATTACAAAATAAAACAGCGGTAATTACTGGAGCTGCAACTGGTATTGGACAAGCCACTGTTGAGCTTTTCGCAAAAGAAGGAGCTACGGTTTTATGTGCTGATGTTAATACAGAAGAGATGAGTAAAACAGCTGAGAAGCTAAATAACAACGGAGGTAATGTAAAAACTTTCCACGTTGATGTATCAAGTGAGGATAGCGTAACGAGTTTTGCTAACCAAGTCAAAGAGGAATATAGCACGATTGATGTTCTCTTTAATAACGCAGGGGTTGACCAGGAAGGTGGAAAAGTCCACGAATACCCAGTCGAATTATTCGATCGTATTGTTTCAGTTGACTTGCGCGGTACATTTTTAACAAGCAAATACTTACTTCCACTCATGATGGATAACGGCGGATCGATTATTAATACGTCATCGATGTCAGGTCGAGCAGCTGATCTGGATCGTTCAGGCTACAACGCAGCAAAAGGTGGCATTACAAACTTTACGAAAGCCATGGCGATTGACTATGCAAGACAGGGAATTCGAGTAAACTCTCTCTCTCCAGGTACGATTGAAACGCCACTAATTGATGAGCTTGCAGGTTCAAAAGAAGAAGAAATGGGTCAGAAATTTAGAGATGCGAATAAGTGGATTACACCACTTGGTAGACTTGGCCGCCCGGATGAAATGGCGAAGGTCGCTCTTTTCTTAGCATCTGATGATAGCTCTTATGTGACAGGTGAGGATATTACAGCTGATGGTGGTATTATGGCGTATACTTGGCCTGGTAAGATGTTAATCGATGAGCAATGGAAAAAGGAAACAGAGTAAGACAAGGAAGCAAAACCCCGATGCAACGAGCATCGGGGTTTCTTTATAAATAAACTTAAGCCCACCACATTTCAGTTGGCTGGTCAACAATTAAAACAGATTGAAGGTTCTTAACAGCCGTTTGGAAGCCTTCGTTAATAGACATAAGTGGATCTTCGTGTTCAATGCTTACAACATGGTCATAGCCATATGTACGAAGTGCGCTCATCATGTGAGACCATTCTTGATTACTATGTCCACAACCAACAGAACGGAACGTCCATGCTCGTGTCTTCACTTCTCCATAGGGCTGCATGTCTGTTAATCCATGCATGTTCACATTATCCTGATCGATATACGTGTCCTTCGCATGGAAATGATGAATCGCATTTTCTTTTCCAAGAATTTTAATGGCTGCGACAGGGTCAATTCCTTGCCACCACATGTGACTTGGATCGAGGTTTGCACCGATTGCGTCACAAGTTAGCTCACGAAGCTTAAGCATCGTGTAAGGTGTATGGACAAGAAAACCACCATGAAGTTCAAGACCTATTTTCACATTATGATCCTTAGCAAATTGCCCCCACTCTTTCCAATAAGGAACTAGCTTCTCTTCCCATTGCCACTTCAAAATATTTGAGTACTCCGCTGGCCATGGCGTTACTGGCCAATTTGGGTTTTTCGCGTCTTCGCTATCACCGGGCGTTCCTGAGAATGTATTCACTACTGGAACGTTCATTGCCGATGCTAATTTCACAGTCTTAACGAAAGTGTCGTGGCACTCCTCAGCAAATTTCTTATCAGGAGAAATCGGATTTCCGTGACAACTAAAAGCACTAATTTCGAGTCCTCTTGAATGAACTTTATCAAGATATTCCAAGCGCTTCTCTTCACTTTCGAGCAATTCATCCAGATTGCAATGAGCATTACCTGGATAACCTCCCGTTCCGATTTCCACCGCTTTAAGTCCAGATGCTTTCGCATGATCGAGCATCTCTTCGAATGACTTATCTGAGAATAGTACAGTAAATACACCTAGTTTCATAGGACCACTCCTCTTATGTTTTTAATCAAGTCGAATGCTTCTCCCAGTTGTACAGCTTTCATAAATTGCTTCAATTACTTGTGACACACGTCTCGCCTCTTCCGATTTTACGATCGGTTCCTCTAGTCCAAGACAGCTGTTCACAAAATTCGCAGCTTGAGGCAATCCTGGGTCCTCATCTCCTGGTACCCATTGACTGCTCGTATTTAAAAGCATGCCGTGCTGAGCTTTATTTAATTGAAATGGAAAAACATCGAGACCCCCATCACTACCGGAGATACTAACAGACTCTTTGTCCTCTGCAATGTTGGCTGACCAGGATGTTTCAAAGAGCATAGAAATATTATTATCAAAACGGATATATGCCGTGACATGATCATCCACATTAAACGTCTCGTGATCAAATGCTCCCCACTGGTTCACTTGTTCAGGTGTTTTGCTTAAACGATTGTATGTTGTTCCTGACACTTCAACAGGCTTCGCGTTGCCCATTAGCCACATACTTAAATCAAGAAAGTGGCATCCATAATCTATTAAGCTACCGCCGCCTTGAAGCTGTTTATTCGTAAACACGCCCCAGCCAGGAACCTTTCGGCGACGAAGGGCTTGAACTCTTGCAACCATTGGATCACCGATTTCATTCTCTTGAATAAGTTGACGTGCCGCACGCGGTTCCTTCATGAAGCGATAATGATAAGCGATGGATAAGATTTTGCCAGACTTTTTCTCTGCTGCAATCATCCGATCACATTCTGCAACTGTCATCGCCATTGGCTTTTCACAGAGAACATAAACACCTGCGAGTAGAGCTTGCTCAGCTAGATCCGCATGAAATTTATTCGGTGTGCAAATCGTAACGGCATCTACTTCATTTAGCATATCCTGTACATGCTCGTACACATTAGGAATATGACAAGAAAGCCCTACCTGCTGCGCTTTTTCATAATCGACATCATAAACACCAAACAACTCTACTTGTTCAGAGAGCTGCTGGTATGCTGGGATATGCCGGGACTGGGCGATGCCGCCAGACCCGATAATCCCCATACGTAATTTATTCACTTGATCACCTCAGGTTAACGATTTTCTTCGTTTCATTTGATTCTAGTGCTGCGAGAACCACTTGAAGAGAATTCATCCCTTCCATACCGCTTACAGGAACGTCTTTATCCGACACAATGCTATCTACGAACTTGTCGATAACCTGTGAACTCGATTGGCCGCCGCTATCATTTGTTTGAATACCACCAAGCTCATATTTCACCACTTCACCTGTCTGATACTGAACAACAAGCGAATTCACTGGATCGTCTTCAAGTCTAAGAATCGCTTTTTCGCCATAGATAATCGTTGAATTATCTTCACTCGCTGTATAAGCCCAGCTTGCAGCTAGCGTTCCAATAATACCGCTTTCAGATTTTAAAATACACACTGCATTATCATCAACTGTAGCAAACTCCTTCGCACTTGTTTCAACAAACGAGCCTACCTCTACGATCTCTTCATTTAATAAATAGCGGATAAGATCGGTCTTATGCACACCAAGATCTCCCATTGCTCCAATAAATGCTTTCTCTTTCTCGAAGAACCAGCTATCTTTCCCATCCACACTCCAACCTTCAGGTCCAGGATGTCCAAAAGCTGTTCTAAAGCTATATACTTTGCCAATTTCACCGCTTGCTAGAATGTCTCTCGCCTTTGCGTGGGAAGGAACGAAGCGTTGATTGTGAGCAATCATTAATTTCTTCCCACTTGTGCGAGCCGCTTCAATCATTTCTTCTGCATCTGCACGTGACGTTGCCATTGGCTTTTCGCAAAGAACATGCTTTCCTGCTTTTAATGCAGCAATAGAAATCGGGGCGTGAAGGTAGTTTGGCGTACAAACGCTGACCGCATCAATCTCACTATTTTGCAGTAGCTCCTCATAGCTTTCATAGGACTTTGCTCCGTAAAGAACCGCTGTTTCATCTGCTCTTGTTTTCACAATATCGCACACAGCAGCAATTTTTATTTGTGTGTTTGCCGCGTATTCTGGTAAATGGCGGTGTTTCGCAATACTCCCACATCCGATAACACCAATTTTTAATTCATTCATGGTTTCTCCTCCTCAATCAATCTCTTATTTAGACGCGATGGTTTCTAGCGGTTTTGCATTTCCATAGACTGGCTTTGGTATCGTCGTAGGTTTAGCCCAGGCTACAGCATTTTTCATAACCTGCTGGATCTCTTTATTGTAATAAGTTGGGTATGTCTCATGACCAGGTCTGAAATAGAAAACCTTTCCTTGTCCTCTCTTATATGTACAACCGCTTCTGAAGACTTCTCCGCCTTCAAACCAGCTTACAAACACAAGTTCATCTGGTGCTGGGATATCAAAATGCTCACCATACATTTCTTCTCTCTCAAGCTCAATTTTCTCACCAAGTCCCTCCGCAATCGGATGGGTTGGATCGACAATCCACATTCTCTCTTTCTCATCCGCTTCACGCCATTTCAAATCACAGCCTGTCCCCATTAGCTTCTTGAAAATTTTAGAGAAGTGACCAGAATGAAGGACGATAAGCCCCATTCCATCAAGAACTCGTTGATGAACGCGATTCACAATTTCATCAGATACTTCTTCATGCGCGATATGTCCCCACCAGAGAAGAACGTCCGTGTTGTTCAGCACCTCTTCAGATAAACCATGTTCAG
The DNA here is from genome assembly GCF_056173695.1 of Anaerobacillus sp. 63XJN7_5_ISO-PGPR-S23-430. Lineage (NCBI taxonomy): Bacteria > Bacillati > Bacillota > Bacilli > Caryophanales > Bacillaceae > Anaerobacillus > Anaerobacillus sp. 63XJN7_5_ISO-PGPR-S23-430. The sequence continues at coordinate 3,303,755 of NZ_CM149686.1, forward strand.
GCTCGTCCAAAGTGGCCGTTTTCACTTCAAAATCCTCTTTTAGAAATTCAGCAATGGCACCGTGAATTCCGTTTGGATACACGCTTCTTACTTCTTCACTACTCTGTTCATGACGATTTTCATTCCATACGGTTACGTTTAGCATTAAAATCCACTCCTATTTTTATCTATTCTTTAACTGAACCTGATGTTAATCCTGACACGATTCTTCTTTGGAAAATCAAAACCATAATGACAAGAGGAACGGTTACAACAACGGTCGCTGCTGAAATTTCTCCCCAAGGGATCGTATACTGACCCTGAAACAGGGCAATTCCGACCGGGACCGTTTTAAACTTATCAGCCGTGTTAATCGTAAGGGCAAACAAGAATTCATTCCAGGCTGCAATAAATACGAGAATGGCTGTTGTAAAAATACCTGGTACAGCAAGTGGCATAATCACTTTCCAATACGTTTGCCATAGTGATGCTCCATCGATTTTCGCTGCTTCTTCAAGATCGAACGGAATTTTACGGAAGAACGTAACGAGAAGCCAGATCGATAATGGCAGCGTGATCGTTGTGTACGGGATGATTAAGCCAAGATAGCTATTTGTAAGACCTAAGTTTTTTAGAAAAATATAGATTGGTGAAATCGTCGCTACTTGTGGGAACATGGATACAGATAAGACAATCCCCAATATAATCGGTTTTCCTTTAAAATTCAGACGCGCGATGGAATAAGCAGCGAATGAAGCGACCAGTACGGTGTACACAGTCGTAATTGTCGCTACAACGGTACTGTTCCAAAGATAGCGAGGGAAAGGATAATCTACGAAAACGGATACATAGTTTTGTAGAGTTGGGTTATTCGTAAAAGGATTGAACGCTTTTTCACCAAAGAGCTCTGTTAGTGGTTTAATCGAACTTGCAAGCATCCATAAGAACGGAAACATGACAACAAAAACAAACACAACTAGGAAAACGTAAAACATCGGTCCCGCTTTCTTATTCATCTGGCTGTCCCTCCTTCTTCATGATAAAATACTTTCTCATTTCTTTCCAGTTCCGTCGTTTATTAGTTCTGCACCGAGTAATTTAATAAAGATTCCAGAAATTATGGCAACACAGATGAATACAACTACTGAAATAGCTGAACCTTCACCAAAGTTTGTCTGAGTAAACATCAATGTATAAGCGAGCATCGAGATCGTTTCGGTTGAATTCGCTGGACCTCCGCCAGTTAATACATAAATTAAGTCAAACACTCGGAATGCATCTAGAGTACGGAATAAGAGAGCAACGAGAAGACTTGTTTTCAAAAGTGGTAATGTAATCGTTACAAACTGCTTCCACTTATTCGCTCCATCAATTGATGCGGCTTCATAGAGGGAAGATGGGATCGTTTGCAGTCCTGCTAGAAGAAGTAAAGCCATATATGGTGTCGTTTTCCACACATCAGCGAAGATAACAGAGAACATTGCACCTGTATCCGTAGTGAGAAGCATCGACATGCGATCGATCAATCCAACATCTTCAAAGAGCTTCGCTACAATACCGTTTTGACCATCATAAAGGAACTTCCACATGAGGGCTGCTACCGCTGTTGGAATCGCCCACGGAATTAGGATACTTGCACGAATTAATCCTCGCCCTAAGAAAGCTTTGTTAATAAGGAGAGCAATCGCTAGACCAAGTATGAGCTCAGCTAGAACAGAAATAAATGTAAATACACTCGTGTTCCAAAGAGACTTCCACATCCGCTGATCAGTTAAATTTTCTTTGTAATGCTCAAGTCCAATGAAGTTCGGTTCAACAACAATTTCAGTTAGTGCGGATGATAAACCAACAATCTTATCGCCTTTTTCCAAACTTCCATTTTCATTGATCGACATTAAATCATTATTGATTGTTTTAACGGAAGACGTAAAATCCTCTGCTACGCTTTCATCAATTTCAACGTACTTCATATCGTCAGGAATATTTTCAAACTTGTCTAGCTTTTCATTAATCACGTCATAATTTTCTGCTGCTTGCGGGTTTTCTTTAATACTGGCATCGAGATTTTCTAATGTTGTTTTCATCTCGGTCAGCTCTTCACTTGAATTTCCATTATCAATTTCAGAATTAATTGCCCCGACTAGGAAGGGATAGTTTTGCAAATAGCGGTCCAGGTCAATTTGATAATCGAGATGGACTTCTGATTTAGTTGGTTCATTGAGACGAAGGTCGAAAAGACTAAAATAAAATGACTGGAAAACTGGCCAAATAGAAATTGCTAGAATTAGGATCAGTGCTGGGGCAAGAAGTAAATAACCGACAACCGCATCGTTTTTTTTCTTCTTTTTGGGCTGTTTCTCCACTTTAATAGGCTCTTTTGGATCGATATCTGTCTGCATACCAACGCTCCTCTCTTTAGGAAAAAGTGTCTTGTTGCTCACTCAGTTAAGATCGCAACTAAACACCGCTTTTTGATACTATGAAATTTCTTTCAAAGAATATGTAGGAAAGACATTAGCCTTCGTATTGAAGGCTAATGACCTTCTCTATTATTTTTCTAGCTTTTCATTCATTTCTTTTTCCATTGCAGCCGCTGCTTCTTCAGGAGTTTCTTCTCCTGCGATCGCTTTAGAAATGTGAATTTGAATGATTTCAGAGATTTCAGGGTAGTTTGGTGCTACCGGACGTGAAACCGCTGCTTCAAGAGCTGTTTGGAATCCTTCTTCTCCAAAGAATGGGTTCGCTTCGATAATTTCTTCATCTTCGAACAGAGCAGGAATTGTTGGAGCGTGTGAACCTTTAATTGCATCAATTTTTTGTCCTTCTTTACCAGTCATAAACTTCAAGAACTCCCATGCTTCTTGAGGATGTTCAGAGAAATTATTGATGGCTGCCATCCAACCGCCAAGGGCTGAAGCAGAACCAGCGTCACCTTCAGGAAGTGGAGCTACTTCTACGTTTCCAACAATCTTAGACTGTTCTTCATCATTCGCAAGTGCGAATTGATATGGCCAGTTACGGATAAATGGAGATTGACCTTCAATAAATGCAGTATGAGATTCTACTTCAGTAAACGTATTGATGTTACCTGGAACGAAATCAGAGTTTGCGATTTCAACCATTTTTGAAATACCTTTGATCGCTTCAGGGCTATTGATAACAACTTCTCCATTCTCATCAATAAACGCACCGCCGTAAGAACCGACAAATTCAACTGCGTTTGTTACAAGACCTTCATATTGCTTCGCTTGCATGAGGTAACCAAACTTCGTACCGTCTTCACCTTTTAACTCAGAAGCTTGAGTCATCAAGTCATCCCACGTTTTTGGAGCTTCAGATACTAAGTCAGAGCGATAGAAAAGCATACCAGTATCAATAAATTTAGGCATCGCCCACTGCTTTCCGTTAAATGTTGCTGCCGTAACTGGTCCCTGGTTGTAATCGTCCATGTTAATACCGTCTTTTTCAATAAAACGGTCTAATGGAAGCACATATCCTGCTTGAGCGAATTCAGCTGGCCATATTACATCGATATCGAATACATCAATTTCTGATGATTCAGCGTTCAACATTGTGACATAAGCATCATGCTGTGCTCCTGTGTCGGTCGGCATCTCGCGGAATTCGATTTCGATATTCGGGTTTTGCTTCATAAATTCCTCAACCATTACATCGGTTGCACCTGTTGCATCTTTACCACGCGCATAAACGAGTGTTACTTTCTCTTCGTCACCTGAACTTGCATTTTCATCACCAGAACTGTTGTTATTACTTGAAGAATTGTTTGAAGAACTACATGCCGATAGAACTAGGATAAGAGCCAAAACGATAAAAAGTAGTTTACTATTCTTCATAATTCGCATAATACTAAATCCCCCTTAGATTTGGTTGAAATCGATTTCAAAATTGTAATCGATTTCAATAAACAAGTTAACGCTTACATTTATCGCAAGTTATGTAGAGTTACGAATAACAAGCGATAGTGGTAATTCTTTAACACTTTGAGTTGTACGCTCACACTGCCCTTTTAAACAATCAATAAAAATAGACATAGCTTGTCCGCCAATTTCTGCACCGGGTTGATAAATGGTTGTTAGCTCTGGTTCAATTAAGCTGGCAATTGGCTGATCGTCAAATCCGAGTATCGCTATATCTTTCGGAACATCTAATCCATTTCGCTTTGCTTCCTTCACCATTGCAGCTGCCACTTCATCTCCTCCGGTAAAGATAGCCGTTGGTCGTTCAGTTAATTCAAGAATTTTGTTAAACGTTCTTACACCGTCTTCCATTGTGTATGTATCTTGGAAGATCCATTCTGGCTTTATTTCTAGGCCAGCTTCTTCAATCGCTTGAAAGACTCCTTTACGGCGATCATTAGACAACCCGCTTGTTGAGCCCATACAATAAGCAATCCGCTTATGTCCTCGCTCAATTAAATGCTTTGTTCCTAAATAACTCCCCTGAACTTGATTCAATCGAACCATTGGTACCGTCGCATCGTGATGATATTCATTACAAAGTATAATCGGTCCATGTGCCGTGTAGGACTGAATTTCTTCCCAATTATTTTCAATCGAAGTGAAAATAACACCATCAACTTGCTTCGTCTGTAACAAATTCAAGTATTCGAGTTCCTTCTTTTTACTAGATTTCGTCTGACAAATGATCAATTGAAATCCATTCGCTTCAGCCACGCTTTCAATTCCATTAAGAACCAGTGTAAAAAACGGATTCGTTAATCTTGGAATTAACACAGCTACTAGATTTGTTCTTCGATTTCGCAAGTTTCTAGCTGATGTATTAGGAAAGTAACCTAGTTCCCTCATTGCCTTATGAACTAATTCACGCTTGTCTTTAGTTACGTGTGGATAATCATTGATGACACGTGACACAGTCGCTCGTGATAGACCTGTATAGTGTGCGACATCAGCAATTGTTGCCATGTTTCATCCTCCTCAGAAAGTACAAAAGAACCTCCCTTCGTTTGTAACCGATTTCATGAAATCGATTACAAACAGCATAACGTAAGTTTACAGAATCTTCAACATTATTTTTTTGAATATTTTAACCATTTTATTTTTTTAGCTGTATTTCTCTTAAATATTTATAACTCTGAGTCACACTTTCAATCGGATCAACATCACATTCATCCTGCTCAACAACCCACCATTTTACGCCGCATGCCTGCCCCTGCTCCACTACTTCCTGAATCGCAATGTTACCAGTGCCAAGAATAGCCGTTGCTTCTCTCTCATCATCCGAGCGGTCCTTTAAATGAATGATTGGTGTTCTACCTGAGAACTTTTGCATCCACTCAACTGGATCATGACCAACCTGGTTAAGCCAATAAATATCAAATTCAGCCTGAATGGAAGAATGCGCCTCTAAAATTCCGAACAGCTCACTACCTTCAATACTTCGACCAAGTTCAAAATCATGATGGTGATATCCTAATTCCATTTGATGCTCAGTACAAATTTCCGCTGCATTCTTCATGATCTTAGCTACCTTTAAAAAGCCCTCATGACTTCTTCTTTCAGGTGGAAGCCACGGGCAAATAATTCGGCTGTTTCCAAGTACTTTTTGTTCCTCTATAACAGTTTCCAAATCGTTTTCAATCCGCTCAATCGGGATATGATGTCCAATGACGCTTAACCCAAGTTCATCTAATTTGTTTTTCACCTCTGATGGTTCATATCCATGCAATCCTGCAAGTTCAACACCTTCGTAGCCTATGGCCTCTACTCTTATTAACGTTTCGAAGAAATCCTTGTCACATTCGTTTCTCAACGTGTAAAGTTGTAACCCAACTCCAATTTCAATCATGTGTGACACTCCTTTTCATAATTAGAATAGACATTCCATTCTTCCTGGCAAAGTCGATCAATTTGTAAATTTACAAATTGATCGTTTGAATGTTAACTCTCATAGAAGATAAATTTTCTTCACCATCACTGTGTTCGATGGAACGACTAAAATCCCTTTTTTTAGACATAAAAAAAGAAATTTTTCATTATTGAATCTGGATTAAGGTTACATTTAAAAAGCTCATAAATTGTTCAGAGAGCTTAAGGCAAAACCTATAATGGAAAGAGAGTATTAAAAAAACTCCCCCACACGTTCAATAAACAATTGAACGTTGGAGAAGCTTTAAGATACGGGTCATGACTCACCCTATCCGATATTTAATTTCTTAACAATTCTCCGGCGTACCAGCGTTGGTCGCTGTTTTAAACGAAGAACCACAGCCGCATGATGCGATCGCGTTCGGATTATCGATGGTGAATCCGCCGCCCATCATGTTTTGTTTATAATCAATATTCACACCGTTTAAAACGGGTGCGCTTTCGTTATCCATAATAATCGTTACGCCATGCTGAGCGTCGAGAGCTTGATCATCTTCCTTCATTTCTGTATCAAAGCCCATGCCGTAGCTTAAACCAGTACAGCCGCCACCTTTAACACCTACGCGTAAATAAAGATTGTCGCCTTCTTCTTGCTTCATCATTTCTTTTACCTGTGCTGCTGCAGCTTCAGATAAATGGATCATTTAAATCCCTCCAATCACCGTAATGCTACTATTAGTATATCGTGCTATAGAACTAAGCTCAACAATTGAACACTATCAAACAGAAATACTCACTTCGCTAGCCTGATGATTGTATTTCAACTGTAATATCAGATTATGCTTCTTATCAAGTTTTTGACCATATGCCAATAGTTCCGGGTAATTCAAGCCAAGTACTATATCGGCTTGAGTCATTTTTGCGCATAGAATTTCACGCCGTATCTTTTCACAGTCGGAGTCTTGAATGATCCTTCTATTCATAACCACTTATTATTCTAAATCAATATCCTATCATTTACAAATATCTAGTTATTTCCCTGTATAATAAACTCCAGTTGATATCGTCACTGCTGGACCTGTCATCCAGATGTGATCATCTTCATCCCACGTAATTTCCAGATCGCCGCCTGCGAGATGAACTGTCACCTCTGTACCCTTTAATGTTTTGTTATTTAATACGCCTGCTACTACTGCTGCACATGCGCCTGTTCCACAAGCTTGAGTAATACCAGAGCCTCTCTCCCATACTCGAAAATGGTATTCACTGCTAGAGACTACTTCAACAAATTCAACATTAATACTTTCTGGGAATAGCTGATGATCTGTAAAATAAGGTCCTGCTGTTGTGAGAGGAGCCTTTTCTATATTATCGACAAACATCACCATGTGAGGATTCCCCATCGATACTCCCGTCATTTGAAGCGGTTCTTCTTCAAAAAACACCGTTTCATCAATAACTTCGTCTTCTGAATTTCCGATCATTGGAAGACTTCCTCTTGTCCACTCCGGTCTCCCCATATCAATCGTAACAGTCTCCACACGATCACCCGCTAAATGAACTTCTGCCTGTACAAGTCCTGCTAGCGTTTCAATGGCAAATTTCGTTGAAGAAACCAGCTGGTTTTCATATGCATACTTAGCTACGCAGCGGAGGCCATTGCCACAGTTTTTCCCTTCAGAACCATCTTTATTAAAAATTCTCATCTTCACTTCTGCTTGATCGGATGGGCAAATCAAGATCATTCCATCCGATCCTATACCAGTGTAAACATCCGATACTTCTCTTGCGTATTGAGGAAGGTTCTTTTCTTCTAACTTTTGCTCAAATAAGTTGATGTAAATGTAATTGTTACCAAGACCATGCATTTTTGTATATGTTATCTCTTGCAATGCTTTCACTCTTTCTATATTTTAATGGCTCTTTCGAACAGCTTCTGTCGTCCAGAAATAATCACTATCAATTTTCTCAATCATGAGCTTGCCGTTACAGCAAGGCATCACGAGTCTTGTTTTGATTTCTTCACAACCTTGTTGGTAATCTCGTTCTGTCATAGGCGTTAAAACATTCTCACTATGACAAAATGGACAATGCGGAACATAGACGTCCCCCATCATACGATCATATGGCAATGTATGTTCAAAGCTACTCACGAGTGATCCCCCCTGTCTATTATTTAGACAAGTATACCGTAAAACAGGCAAAAAACAACACCGCTTCGCCTTCCGTTTTCAATACAACCAATCAAAACGATATAAAAAAAAGCCTCTATAAAAGAGGCTTTCAAAATTAGAAAATTAGCATACCTGCGATTGCAGCATTTAAAAGGTTTGCAAGCGTACCTGCAAGGATTGCGCGCATTCCAAGCTTTGCAATTTCAGGACGACGTTTAGGCGCTAGACCTCCAAGGCCTCCAAGTAGAATAGCAAGAGAAGAGAAGTTCGCAAATCCACAAAGAGCAAAACTGATAATCGCAACTGATTTGTCAGTTAGGTTCCCAGCACTAATTTCTGGACCGAAAGAAGAGAAAGCTACAAATTCATTAAGAATTAACTTCTGTCCAATGTAGTTACCTGCTTGAACAGCATCTTGCCACGGAACACCAATAACAAAGGCAAGTGGTGAGAAGATATACCCAAGAATTTGCTGAATCGTTATGCTTCCTGCGCCAAACCATCCACCTACTGCTCCAAGTAAACCGTTTAGCAGGGCAATCAATGCGATAAACGCAAGAAGCATCGCTCCAACGTTTAAAGCAAGTTTCAGACCGTCTGATGCACCATGTGCAGCAGCGTCAATCACGTTTACGTGATCTTCGTTTCTTTCCATCTTAATTTCTTTCGCTGTTTCTGGTGTTTCAGTCTCTGGCATGATGAGCTTAGCCATTAACAATCCACCTGGTGCTGCCATGAAACTTGCCGCTAGTAAATACTCAAGCGGTACACCTAATAAAGAATAACCAATTAGGACCGAACCAGCTACCGAAGCAAGTCCTCCTGTCATAACTGCAAAAAGTTCTGATTTCGTCATTTTATCTAAATAAGGTTTGATGACAAGTGGCGCTTCTGTTTGACCAACAAAGATATTTGCAGTAGCTGAGAGTGACTCCGCTTTACTTGTTCCAAGCGCCCATGAAATTGCTCCACCAAGAATACGGATAACCCACTGCATAATTCCAAGGTAATAGAGCACAGAAATAAGAGAAGAGAAGAAAATAATGATCGTTAGTACTTGAAATGCAAAGATCATTCCAATGTCTTCATTTCCAATTAAGCCACCGAAAAGGAAGCCAATTCCTTCATTTGCATATCCAATAATATCCTGAACGAATAGTGATAGTTGTTTTAAAGCAGCTTTACCCGCTTCCCATTTTAATACTACAAATGCAAATGCAACCTGAATGGCAAGTGCACCCAGTACCGTACGTAGGTTAATCGCTTTGCGATTTGTAGAAAAGATTAGTGCGATGGCAAATAACACAGCCATACCACCGAATCCCCATAAAATTTGCATATTTTACACCCCTTGTTAATTATTGAACCCGTTTATAAGCATAGCCTACCCCATTACCAGATTTTAAATAGAAATATTATAGCAATTAGCTAAATACAGCGCTTACAAACAGTGTTTTGTTATCTGAATATTCGACATTTTTCGCGTGTACGCGGAAAATAAAAAGTCCGTTCTCTCTCTATTAGACTTCAATGGACCTTTGTCATTATAACACAGAAACTGAGCAATGAAAGCCCTTAATTTTCATCGATTAATTTTCGCATTATTTTCTCTATTAAAGCTTCAGATGTATCCGCATTTACTAAACGTCCATCTACGATAGCAAAAGACTCAGAGTAGCAGTTCCCACAATAACCAAGACAGCCGTAGTCAATTAATTCAATATCGTGGATCTTCTCCAGGGCCTCCCATACGAGCTTATTCTCTCTCAAGTTTCCCGCACAAAATTCGATTGTCTTCACAGTAAAGCCACTCCTCAGTTAAGCATTTAAGAAATGTTATTGTACATAAGTCACAGTTTCGCTATACTTTTAACTGTCATAACATAATGAATCGTATAACTATATTATAGCGCGTGTCGCTTCCTTTTTTCTTCCTAATTCATCATTTCTTCTTCATCTTTTCTACTTATTATAGGGAGACAGCGTTATGCAATTTTATTAAAGGGGACCTCTTATCATGAAAAGGCTAGTGCTATTAGGCGGCGGATACGGTGGTATGCGTATCCTACAGAAATTATTTGCATCTGATCTACCAGAAGACCTCACAATTACGCTTGTTGACCGCAACCCTTATCACAGTATGAAAACCGAATATTATGCCCTTGCCGCTGGAACAGCAAGTGATCATCACATACGTGTTCAATTCCCAGTTCATAAGAAGCTAGAAATCAAATACGGCGAAATCACTAGTATAAATCTAGATTCAAATGTCATTCACCTAAATGACGATGATGACCTTGCATATGACACGCTCGTCATTGGACTAGGATGCGAAGATAAGTATCATAACGTACCAGGTGCAGATGTTCATACTCTAAGCATTCAAACGATTGATTCATCTCGAAGAACGTATGAAGTATTGAACAACCTCGGCGCTAAATCTGTCGTTGGTATTGTTGGTGCAGGACTTAGTGGAGTGGAGCTAGCAAGTGAACTTCATGAAAGTAGGCCAGATCTTCAAATTAAGCTATTTGATCGAGGACACACTATTCTTTCTGCCTTCCCAGAACGACTTGGAAAATACGTTCAATCCTGGTTTGAGGAGCGTAATGTAGAAGTTGTTAGTGAATCAAATATTACAAAGGTCGAACCCAATACGCTCTTTAATCATGGAGAGCCTGTCCACTGTGATTCAATTGTATGGACAGCTGGCATCCAGCCTAACAAAATCGTAAGAGATCTTGACGTTGAAAAAGATGCCCAGAAGCGTATTGTATTAAATGACTATCATTCTGTTCCAAGTCATGAGAATGTTTTTGTTGTAGGAGACTGTGCAAGCTTGCCACATGCACCAAGTGCTCAGCTTGCTGAGGAACAAGCAGAACAAATTGCTCTCGTATTGCAGAAGCAATGGAAAAAAGAAACGCCACCTGCGCTTCCACCAATTAAAATCAAAGGAACGCTTGGCTCACTCGGAAGCAAGCATGGCTTTGGTGTCATGGCGAATCGTCCACTTACTGGCCGAGTTCCTCGTCTACTCAAGTCAGGTATATTATGGATGTATAAGAATCATAACGGTTAATAAGGTTGACCTTTATAAGAAGTAAATATACTTTTTCGTAAGATAAAACCCGTGAACAAATTTGTTCACGGGTTTTATCATTTAAGCCGTTGCAGAACGGTCTTCTAGAACAGCATATAAGTCTTTTAATTTAGGGTTACCTTCTGACACAATTTCATTTCGGACGACAACAACTGGATAGAACAGATCTTCATCAATCACTTTTGAAGCAAAAGCCGCCTCATAACCGGAGAGTTTACTATGAATGTCAATATATCGAACGACTATTTGGCGATCAGGATACTTGCGGTCGAGGGCCGCTTTAAGCCATTCAGCCGTTTCTTCTGAAGAAGGCAAGTTTACACAGCTTGCACAGCGCTCACCTGCTCCATAGACGAGTACTTCTTCCATGGTGAAAACGTCCTTTCTATTCAATCAATTTACCTTCATTGTACCCTATTCCTATCATGTAGAAAAGAAGCATTCGCCTTTTTCATGTTCCAATCTTGTATATGGATTCATACCATGATAAAGTTAGGATGAGAATTATAATCATTCTACATTAGCACATAGATTTTTAACTTAATCATTAGTATAATGGAAGTATGAAGGGAGTCGATGAATGATGCAAGAGCAAGTACAAGATGTATTGAATAAACTACGTCCATTCCTTCTGCGTGACGGTGGAGACGTAGAGCTTGTAGACATCGAAGAAGGCGTAGTTAAAGTACGTTTAATGGGAGCATGCGGCAGTTGCCCTAGTTCCACTATCACACTTAAAGCAGGTATTGAACGCGCACTTCTTGAAGAAGTTCCTGGCGTAACTGAACTCGAGCAAGTATTTTAAACCAAACACATCCACCCCCTCTGTCATGGAGGGGGTTTTTATTTTTAACTTAACCAATCTACTCTTCTCATTTGCTTGCCATATTCACCCATCAATTCCTGAAACAACAAACGGTACATTTCCTCCCTTTCTCCTTCTCTTCTCACAAGTTGCTTTAAATTCACAAAACTTTTTTCTTTCTCCTTTAAATTGCCATCACTATAGTAATGCTCCACTGTCTCTACATATGGAAGAGGGAATAACAAACGAGCATACAGTAGATTCCAGTCCATTTGAGTTAACGTACGCCTCTCATGATAATTCCACATAAATTGCCTGATGCCTTCAAAATTCCCCTCGCCCTCAACTAGCTCATATCTAATCCACTCAGCAAGATCTCTCGCTGGATGGTCAAGGATGAGATCATTCGGAAATAGCCCTTCAGATGTACGGTGATAATTGGCTGTATACCGATTAAACGCAAGAGTTCTAATCTGAAATGGATTCATTCCCATGTCAATACCACAGTCCACAATGTACTGAATCGCATTCTCTGATAAGCCAGAATAATAGGGGAATGTTTCTATAAACCATTCATCAAATTCTCTGAGAGGCTGAGTCTGATTCTTCAATTCCTCACGAAAAGATTCAAGTTGGTCTATCCTGTACTGCCACCGCATCTGCCAAGGTTGAATTTCTGGTAATTCACTATAAGCTGCTAGGAGATTACCTGCTTTCCTATGAAATAGCGCTAGCCGACTCCCATCATTGTGATGAATGCGAATATTTCGATCATACGGTTTTTGATAAAGAACATACGCCTCATTCTGAATTGTCTCTATATACTTCCCTCTTCTTGAAGAAATCGGTAACATTGTAGGTTCATTCTGTTGATTAAGAAAGTTTGCAACCATTACATACCAGGGAAATTCACTTTCTTGTTCACTTAATGCACGTCTTAAAATAAATTCAGATTGATCAGATGTACGAAGCAAATATCCACTATTTTTAACATTATGTTGATCTATAACGATTCCATATTGATGAAAAACCTCTCGTTCAAGCATATTGACCCTCCGGCAATTCGTCTTAATACCGTACTATATGCCCCGCGCGCCCAATCGGTGTAAAGTAGTCACAGAAGTTTAGTGTCATATTTCTTCCTGACTTACCATATACTAATATAATCAATAACATCCAATACCAATTTACTATAAAGTTAGGTGGGACAAGAATGGGCCAAGAACCTATGGACCTTGTAGAACAAGCAGCGAGAAGTAAATTAAAAGAACGTGGTGTCGAGATCAAAGATATCGCAGACCTTGTTTTCTATCTCCAAGAAAAATATCACCCTAACCTTGAAATGGAAACTTGCATACAAAATGTAGAACGTGTACTTTCAAAAAGAGAAGTGCAAAATGCAGTGCTCACGGGAATTCAGCTTGACGAACTTACGGAAAGAAAACTGCTAGATCAGCCTCTACAAGATATATTAATGAAAGATGAAGGACTATATGGCGTAGACGAAATCATCGCTCTTTCAATTGTAAATGTATATGGATCGATTGGCCTTACGAACTATGGTTTTATCGATAAACAAAAGCCTGGTATTCTCGAAAAGTTAAATGATAAATCCAGTGGTGCATGCCATACCTACCTCGACGATATTGTTGGAGCTATTGCGGCAGCTGCATCTAGTCGACTTGCCCATAGAGCTCAAAAAACAGAATAATGGCAAATATAAAAACGCCCCAAGGGGCGTTTTTATATTTGCCATTCATCTAGCGTAAGAGCTGTGTACTCTGGTTGCTTTTCGACTGATAACAAGTGTTCTTTCGTTGTTACACCTGTATGAACAAGCAATGTATCCAAACCGGCATTGATGCCTGCAAGAATATCGGTGCGATAATTGTCCCCAACCATCAACGTCTCTTCTTTCGGTGTTCCAAGTTGAGCAAGAGCTTGTTCCATAATAATAGGTTCAGGCTTCCCAATAAAAATAGGGTCTACTTCCGTTGAAACAGTCACGACTGCCGTCAATGAACCATTACCGGGTAACAATCCTCGTTCAGTTGGAATCGCAATATCTCCGTTTGTCGATATAAAAGTAGCTCCGTTTCGAACGGCAATGCACGCCTTCGCAAATTTTTCGTATGTGATTGAACGGTCAATCCCAACGACAACATAGTCTGGATTGTCGTCTTGAATCATTAAACCTTCATCCGTTAAGGCATCGCGAATGCCTTCTTCTCCAATCACATAAACCGAAGCATCTTGCTTCTTATTAGAGATATAACTTGCTGTTGCCATGCTTGTTGTAAACACGTGATCTGGCGTACATGGTACACCAAACGCCTCAAGCTTACCAGAAACTTGTTCTTTCCGTTTTGATGAATTGTTCGTCACAAATAAATAGGGAATATTTGCTTCCTTTAAACGCTTCACGAACTCGACTGCTTCGTGAATTTTTTCAGTGCCCCGATACATCGTACCATCTAGATCAATTAAATAGCCTTTATAGTTTTTCATGTTCTTTTTATCCTCCTTCTACTTATCCAATCCATAAGAAAACCGCTTTCATTGATGAAAGCGGTTCATATATTCGGGTTTTGAATGAAAGATGTCAGCTGCTCGTTTCTTACTCTTTTCATCAAAAACACCTTACTTTCTTTACAATGTGTGTTTACCTTAACATCAATCTTCATTATCTGGAAGAAAAGCTGAAACAGCCCCTAATTCTTGATTTAAGTATGTTCTTATATCAGTAGGAAACTGCTCTAGTGCACTGAGGTTTTTCCGAAGATTTTGCTCCAACGCTTCATGATCAAGCATAACATATTGCTGCATTAGTGGTTTTCTCATGGCCACGACTTCTTTTAACATAATAGTATTTTCAGTTGAAATTACTTTTTCATCAGCTAGAATTTCAATAATATCTTCATAGCTCCCGGGATCTCGCATAATGAACCCATCAATGATGCTGTTCCCCACATCAATCATGCTCTCAATGACAACGTGATGAATTCGCTCTAATCCGAGAAAATGAAGTTCTGTTTGAAAAGAACTTTCCTTCATGAGAACAATCATTTTATCGAAATAAACCAGCTGTTCTTCTATATTCTTACGATCCACAAAATACATACTCATGCACCTGCCTCTAACACTTATGATTCAATCACCATTTTCTGAAACGGTATTAAATACTTCTCTTCATTTTATCATATCTTAAAATGCAACGGCTTACATTTTCTAATGAAAGCTTGTATGAGAACGCCTCATAAGATGGTATGATAGCGTTAACTAGAAAAGGAGGGTGCTATGATGGAAGATGAACGACTCATCTACGACGAACAGGAGGCCACTGAAGCCAGGTTCGTCTGCTTTATGGGAAGCAATCATCGGTTTGACCTTTGTATTGTAAAATCAGATCGCTTTTATGGAAAATCGTTAGTCCTCGATATTCAAGGAGGCAAATTTGCAATTATCGGCCACGATGATCTAAATGAGCCTGGAAATCTCGAGCATGCCTACTCTCTCAATGAAGAAGATGCTGAAGAACTTCGCAACTTCTTGAGAGAAGTCTTAAGTCACTAATATTTTATCAGACAATGAATACACTACCTCCTAAAGGTGGTGTTTATTCATGTTTGATGAAGAAGATTATCAAGACTTCGCTAACGTAGAGAAAGGGCGAAATTACGTCCTCCCTGAAGATACGCCAGAAGGTCCATACGGTTCACCGGTGAATAAAAAGCTCGGTAAAACCTCACCTTGGCGAGAAGGGCAGCGTTCCTATAGTGCATTTAATTACGAAAATAAAAATCTTCACCAACATTTACCTCGTCAGGACCCTGGCTCACATCCACCACACGATGATCCAGAAAAAGACTCCGAAAAACCATACAAAGCATAAGCCCATAGGGCTTATGCTTCTTGTTGTTGTTTCTTCGGTTTTTCCTTCTTCTGCTTCTTTAATACAAAATAAGGGCAGCCGAAGTTGCAGTATTCATATAAATAATCAAGCACCGTGCTGAATTTTGTATCGAAAGTTGCTTTTTGGTTACGGTCCTCAAAGAATCCTTTTAATCTAAGCTGACCATAGCCCCAATCCCCAACAATGTAATCATATTTATCCAAAATCTCACTATATCGAGCAAGAAAAGCTTCTTCGTTCCAACCTTCTCTTTCATCCTTCATCAACTCAAACGTATGTTGATTTACTTTTATCATTCTTTATCCCTCATTTCAAAATGGGCTCATTAGTCTTATGATACCTTTTTTATTCGGTTTGTCCAAGTAATACCAGTAAAAAAGGAACAGAGTTCGGTCATGATAACAGTATGGAGGTGAATGTTATTGAAAAAACAAATTCTGCTCATACTGCCACTCGTATTAGGACTTGGGGCATGCCAGGGAGAAAATGCGACAGATTCCTTTGACCACGCAGATTTAACACCTGTTAAAACGGATCCCGATGAATACGGTATGAACACCGCTAACTCTCAGGAAAAGTCCAAAAAGGGTGGCTTTGGATATGTGCGTCATACACGAAATACTAACAACATGAATTCTCAAAAACAACCCGAGAACATAGCCTACCTTGATCGTGATCGTATGTCGGATATGATCGGTTCAATGGCAATTGTTTTACCTTATGTCAATGATGTCGCAACACTAGTAACAGATGAAGAAGTTCTCATTGGCTATAAAACAACAACAAAAGATCGTGATGCCACTGCAGATCAAGTAAAGAAAACGGCTCTTTCTGTCATTCCAAGATATTATCATGTCTATGTTTCTGACGAAGAAGGAATGATTGCTGAGGTCGAGCGATATCAAAATGCCTCCACTGCAAATGGAGAACTCGAGAAGAGCATAGAAGAAACAATTGCCAAAATGAAGAAAGCGCCACAAGGGAAAAAGGTAAGTGATGGAGAGAACGAGAACGGTGAGATGAAGGGCGAAATGAATGAAGACTTAAATGATACAGATGGAAAAGAAATGATGTCGAAGTAAAAAAATCGGCCCGATAAAGGCCGATTTTTTATCTATATTATTACTTATCCATTACTTCGAAGCTTGCTTGGCTGCATTGACTTGCTCATCAGCATGATAAGACGAACGAACCATTGGACCAGATTCACAGTGTTTAAAGCCTTTTTCTAATGCAATATCTTTGAGCTCAAGAAACTCTTGAGGCGTCCAGTATTTTTCTACTTTTAAATGCTTTTTCGATGGTTGTAAATATTGCCCAAGTGTAACAATATCAACATCATGTGCACGAAGATCATCAAGTGTTTGAATGATTTCCTCTTTTGTTTCACCTAATCCTAGCATGATGCTGGATTTAGTCGGAATCTCAGGATTCATTTCTTTTGCACGCTGAAGAAACTCTAGTGTACGACGATATTTTGCGCGTGCTCTCACTCTTGGCGTTAGGCGCTCCACTGTTTCGATATTGTGATTCATAATATCCGGTTTCGCATCCATTAGTGTTTCAAGCGCTTCATATTGGCCACCCATGTCTGATGGAAGAACTTCGATCGAACAGAACGGATTTTTACGACGAATAGCACGTACGGTTTCAGCAAAAACAGCCGCGCCACCATCTTTTAAATCATCTCGCGCTACAGCGGTAATGACCACGTGTTTTAGTCCCATCTGTTCAACGGAATCCGCAACGCGTTCAGGCTCTGCCCAATCAAGCTCAGTTGGAAGACCAGTTTTTACTGCACAGAAACGGCATGCACGAGTACAAACATCACCAAGAATCATAAAGGTTGCCGTCTTACGAACAGCCCAACATTCATGAATATTCGGACAACGCGCTTCCTCACAGACCGTATGTAACTTTTTCTCGCGCATCATCTTTTTTAAGCCTTTATAATTTTCGTTTGTATTTAGTTTTATTTTCAACCACTCTGGTTTTCTTAAATATTCTTCTTTCTTACTCACTACACTCACCTCACCTATTACTTTTCTGTAATAAAGAATACCATAGGTAACTCATTCTTTTCTATAAAAAGTGTGAATCTATTGAGGATTAAGACTTTAGACCTTCCATTATTTAGTTCTAATGATTTACGCACGGAAAACCAAACTAAGTGTAATGACAAATTACGAAAGGAGAAGAAACACTTGAGAAAATATAGTTTTCTTATCCTTATTCTTTTCTTCCTCATCCCTATAAACGTTCGAGCTGCTGATATAGACGAAGATAAACTAAGAAGCGAACGGAAGATGTTATTTCATAAGATGGAAGCCGTCACACAGGTCCCCTGGTACATCTATGCTGCTATTGATCAATATGAACGAAGCATTAGGCGCTCACAAAAAGATATTCCTCGTGAAAAAGGTGCAATAGCTATCTATATTACGCCTGAGAAATGGTCTGGGAGTACGAATCCAAATAAAGAAGATCACGATCCTATCTCGATATCGTTCTTTAATGGAATTGGCCTCGATGGCAATGGAGATGGCAAAGCCGAGCGTACTAATGACGAAGATCTACTTTATACAATTGGGTCTTTCATACAACAATATGGAAGTTCTTTAGAAGATATTCAAATTGGTCTTTGGGATTATTATCATCGTGACCAGGCAGTAAGGACGATTACAAGTAATAGTGCTGTTTATCATACATTCAAAACGCTTAAACTCGATAAGCATGCTTTTCCCGTACCACTTCACGCAAACTATAGTTACCGAAGCACTTGGGGCGATCGACGTGGCTGGGGCGGACTTCGAATTCACGAAGGAACGGATATTTTCGCTTCTTATGGTGTTGGAGTGAAAGCGACAAGTTACGGAACTGTCGAAACGAAGGGGTGGAATGAATACGGTGGATGGCGGATCGGGATTCGGGATATCGATGGCAATTACCACTACTATGCTCACCTAAATGGGTTTGAAAAAGGCATTGAGAAAGGTCATGTTGTACAGCCAGGTGAAATCATTGGGTATGTTGGTAGCTCTGGATATGGACCAAAAGGAACGGCTGGAAAGTTCCCGCCACATCTTCACTATGGCATCTATAAAGACAACGGAAGAACAGAATGGTCGTATGATCCCTATCCTTCGTTGAGGCTCTGGGAACGACAGGAACGAATACGCAACAAAAAGTAAGCAAAAAAGAAGAACTAGCTCGCTAGTTCTTCTTTTTATGTTCTATTGTTTTTTCGATACTCTTACAGCATTCAAAATGCTAGCCGCAAGACCACCCCATATAATAACCATTCCAACTACCATCATGAAAATCGCGCTACCACCCATATTAGCTTACCTCCTTATACTTTTGCTGTTCAGCTTTCGCATCCCATTTCTTTAGGCTGAATAGAATTCCAACCAGAAGGGCGAATCCTGCGACAGCCCAGCCACTATAAAGAATAAAGCCGTTTGAGTAGCCTTCATAGTTCCCAGTCGGTGTATCAAACTGACGAAGAAGATTTGTCTTAAAGAGATCGAACATCATATAACCAAGTACGAGAGGAGTAATGACTCCAAGACAAGCTTTCCACCAGTACTTCAGTGAAATGTCTGAAATGCCGTTTGCATGTGACTCAAGCGTATTAAGCTCACGAAGTACCCATGCTACAACAACCACCTCCACTAGTCCTACAAAGGCAATTCCGAACTGGTTAATAAAGTAATCAGCTGCGTCAAGGAAGAACAATCCGCCTTGCGTTGCAAACAGAATCGAGATAATAGAGGAAATCCCTCCACCAATTAGAACAGCTTTCGTACGAGAAATTCCGAACTTCTCAGAAACACCTGCAACATATGTTTCGGAAATAGAAATCAGTGAAGACAAACCTGCAAGTACAAGTGAAGCAAAGAATAAGAATCCGAACAACCCGTTCAAAGCTGGAAACTCATTGATTATTTGCGGGAAGACAACGAAGGCTAGTCCTACGCCACCGCTCACTACTTCGCCAACGCTAAGCCCCTGCTGCTGAGCCATAAATCCAAGCGCTGAGAATACCCCGATACCTGCTAGAAGCTCAAACGCCGAGTTACCAAAACCAGTAATAAACGCGTTATTCGTAATATCTGATTTCTTAGGTAAGTAACTAGAATAAGTAATCATAATAGCAAAAGCAATGGATAAACTGAAGAAAATTTGTCCGTATGCAGCAACCCAAACACTTCCTGAAGTAATGCTGTCAAAATTCGGTGTAAAGAATGCATTTAGACCTTCAGCAGCACCAGGCAGTGTCACTGCTCGAATCACAATGATTAAGAAAAGAACAATTAATGTAGGAATGAAAATTTTATTAGCACGCTCAATTCCCTTTTTAACACCTGCAAGAAGTACGCCAAGTGTAATGATCCATACTGCAATTAATGGGAGAAATACGCCTGGTACGATACTACCTGTTTGTCCAGGATCAACCGTTAATTTCAGATAATCATTGAAGAGGAATGCTTCTGTATCAGAACCCCAACTTTGATTAAATGCAAAATAGCTATAAGAGATGGCCCACGCAATAATTACCGCGTAGTATGTGGAGATGACGAATGCAACGATAACGCCCCACCACCCAAGCCATTCCATCTTCTTATTCATTCGAAAGAACGAAAGTGGTGCGGATCCACGGAATTTATGACCCAATGTAAATTCAAGAATAAGAATTGGGATTCCGGCTGTTAATAATGCAAATAAATAAGGAATAAAAAATGCTCCACCACCGTTGTCATAGGCTACGGCCGGAAATCTCCAAATGTTCCCTAGACCTATTGCTGAACCAACTGCGGCTAATATAAAACCAGCCCTTGTCCCCCATTGCGCACGATTTTCCAAATAAATTACCCCCTTAGACAAATGTTAACCTTTTTCACCATAAGCCCCCTTCCAGAAAAAGGTTAAGACTTTTAAGTAAATTCAGATTATTTTGTTTATAGTATATCTAGTACGTATGTCCTTGTCAAAACAATCTTTTTACATTTTTCGTATGAATCGTTCAATTTTCTATATAAATCTCTCCTTTTTTGTGAAAATACATAAAAAAACAGGAGGAATATCCTCCTGTTTGATTAATGATTTGCCATTTCAACTGGTCTGTTGGCATATTTTCCTTTTAGCATGAAAATTAATAATCCGAATAGAATCGCTGTTGCCACAAGACCAAGAATGGAACTACCAGTAAAGCCAAGAACCAGATATCCTAGTAACGAAATACCTGCAACGAGCAATGCATAAGGCAACTGTGTCATCACATGATCGATATGGTGACTACCCGCGCCTGTTGAAGAAAGAATTGTTGTATCCGAAATTGGTGAGCAGTGATCTCCAAATACAGCTCCTGCAAGAACAGCGGCAAGTACAGGAAGCATGTAGGTAGGATCCGTAGCAGCAGCAATCTCTCCTGCGATCGGAATCATAATGCCAAATGTTCCCCACGAAGTTCCCGTTGCAAACGCCATAACACCTGCAAGTAGGAACAAAATAGCTGGTAAGAAGCCAATCACAATGTGGTCATTAACAAGTCCTGCAAGATACTTACCAGTCCCTAGTGAGCCGATAATTTCAATCAATGTCCATGCAAAGAAAAGAATGTATACGGCTGGAAGCATTGATTTAATGCCTTCCCAAATTCCTTTTCCAAGAACCGCTCCACCCATTCGTTTTGGAAAGAAGAAGAGGAGAGAAGTTATAAGTCCAATGATTCCACCATAAAGGAGAGAAGCAGCAACGTCTGTATTTTCAAAGACAGACAAAGCTGTCACGGCTGTATCCGTTCCGCTAACAGCCTGAATTCCTGTGATGACCATAAACGTCACAGTACCAGCAATTAGCATAATAATAGGCCATGCAAGATCAGCTACTTTCCCCTTCTCACTTTCAGGTAGTCCTGATGTTTGACCAGGTACGGCACCTTGATTCGGATCAAGCACTTCTCCTGTTTTCTGTGCACGGTCTTCATGTACTCTCATTGCCTTAAGATTAATGTCAAAATAACTAACAAAGAACACCATCGCAAGTGCAAAGAGAGCATACAAATTCATTGGAATCATTCTGATAAAAGCTTCTAACGCGCCAACACCTGTAATGCTATGCGTTGCTAATACACCACCAATTAACGCGATGATATAAGCGCCCCAGCTTGAAATAGGTGAAATAATACACATTGGTGCTGCAGTTGAATCAATGATATAGGCAAGCTTTGCCCTTGAAACATTGTGCCTGTCCGTAATCGGTCTACTTACGTTCCCAACTGCGAGCGAATTAAAGTAATCATCAATAAAAATAATAATACCAAATACCGCTGTGACAATCTGTGCGCCTACTCTTGTTTTCACGCGTTTCATGGCCCACTCGCCAAATGCGCGACTTCCACCTGATATCGAAATAAAGGCCGTCATCATCCCTAATAAAAGCAGGAAGAAAATAATGTACATGTTCCAAGTATTTAAACCACCGCTCTCGGAATCAATGAAGATCCCTTTTACGATTGTATAAATTTCTTCTAATGAATTAGGTACACTCCAATTGTTGATCATTAGCGCACCAAGAATAATGCCTACTCCTAAAGAAGGAAGCACTTTTCTAGTCACCACTACCATTAGCAAAGCTACGAGTGGTGGAATAATGGATAGAACTGAATTCTCCATGAATATCCTCCTAATATATGATTGGTCATCATAACCGGAATGGACGCCTATCCCTCAGCCTTCTCGTCGTGTTTGAACGCAAAAAAGCGAGCAATGATAGGATTGGTCCTATCATTGCTCGCTTCACCGAGTCAATGTTAAGTGTCCACCCCGATCAGTAGTTCTCCATTACAAGTTAGACTCATAATGACAGTTCGACACTTCTTCAATGTCGCCCCAACACAAATAATGTGACCGTTATTTATGCTTCGGCAGATCTCCCTTTCGATGCTGATCATTGGTGTCATTCTCCCAACACGTACTCATGAGGATCTGCTCCTCTACCTCATCGTATAAGATAAGGAACAATATTAAGTTCAGTTTTAAAGTATACCTTACTTTCGTTGTTTGTGCAATTGTAGATTATTCCAGAGATATTTCTATTAGAAGGGAACCATTTTTTTAGCTATCGACATTGAACATTGAAGCTGGTTAATGGCCTCCTTGTCTTAATCTGGCTTCGGCAAAACGATCGATGGATTTCCACCATTTCCATTATCACCATTATAATAATAAGGAACGTCTCCCTGAATAAATAAATCTCCAATTTTTACAGAGTTCGAAACTTCAGTATTCTTTGTAGAGAAAGGAATAATTACGTTCATCTCAACTTTAATATTGATATACACTTCAAGATACGTGTTGTTAATTCCCGTTTCTTTCACCTTTGTATCAATATTAGAGACCACATCTCCAATCATTTCAAACCGTACTGGAATCCTCGGCCCAAAATTTGAAAGAAGAACATTATTTGTAGCCATCCCTAAAGGTATGGAGTATACGATTCCTTGTTGATTTTCGGTACCTTCGTAATCGATATCTATATCATTCTTAAAGGTTTCCAGCTTATCTAAATCACCAGCTTCAACATAATCTAAGTAAGTTTGAACTCGTTCTGTGGCCTCTGAGATCAATCGATTATAAACTTGCGAGTTAAAGCTATAACTTGGTACTTTTTCGGAATCATTACCATGAACGATAATTAAATTCTCAACGTCAATACCGTCTGCGATCTTCTTTGAAATGGCATCATTTATTGCTTGCGCAGCAACTTGACGTGTTTTTGTTTCAGCAATACTGATTAAGCTTGGTTCAATTCCTTTATTAACAATCCATAATCCTTGAACAGTAGTAAAGATAAAAATAATAAAGGAGATGACAAAAACATATCGAAAGGGAAGCGGCCCCTTTCTAAAGAATTTTCTACGAGTTCGAAACAACATGAACCCTCCCTTCTCTTCTTCATGTATATGCCATGGAGATGAGAAGTATGGACAATTTCCTAGAAAGAGCCAATATCAAGCTATTAAATGTTTCATAATCGAAAAGAAAGCCGTAGCAAGTGCTACGGCTTTCTTCACATCATCTTAAGCATCGCGTCTCTACCCTTAGTTCCAAGTGTAATGCCTCGCGCTTCTGCTTCAAGCGTAACAGATTCGAGCGGTGCATCAAGCAGTTGTTCAATAGACCGTACACCAACAGCTCTTCCTGCGATAATCTTTCGGTCACTTAACTTTTCATTAAGTAAGGCTACATCGAGTGCGCCGCACATGATATACCCATTGTCATTCATGACCGCTAGAAAATTCGTTTTCGGAAGCTGCATACTGACCGCTGTAAAAGGATGACCGTCAATCATGATTGGTGACATAGTGATCACGTCATTCCCGCCTCCTGACCTGAATGAATATCACTATATCTATATGAGACAAAGAGCATGTTTGACAATCAAACACTGAAAGTTTTAATGTCTATTTTCTAAACGCCATGCAAGGAGATCTCGAAGCATTTCAGGTAAAAAGTATTTCTTTTTAGCATGCTTCATTTGAGGATAGAATTTCCCAAATGTGAACATATCAGCCGTGGCAACGGCATATTCTTCATCAGAAACAAGCTTATTTCCGTTGTGAAAAACATCTGTTACATGATAGAGGCCGTCGTCCATTTTGACAGAGGTAACCTCAAGCCCATCGAATGCCATGATCCCCATTACCTCTCCTCGGAAACCGAGACCTTTAAAACTTAAATTCACTATTTCATCTGACATAGAATAAGAAATGATTTCTCGTAACTCGCTTCCTTTTAGCACCACTTTGCAAGGATTAACAGGATGAGGGCAAATGCGATGAAGGTCTTCTCTTGATACATTTCCTTCTGGTAACCCATCAAGCAACATACCAGCGTTAATCATGCCAATATCCGCTCCACACCACTCTCTAAGAGCGGCAGCTAACTCATCAGCTAGAACCGAGCGTTGAAACCATTCAGATTCAAGAGGCTGTTCAAGACGACAGACGACCTCTTCAAGCATCTTATGTGCATCAATATTTAGTTGTTGAATCATCGCCTTCGCTTCCTCGTCTTCTTTACGATTCCGGACGGTTATCGCATATGCTTCCTTCTCAATCACTTTCTTTGTTTCCATATCAAAACAAATCGAAACTTCTCCAACGTAATTCCCGTTTTTACCAGACTGAGTAATAAGCGTATCCTCTACAAGCATGCCATGCTTCAGCACATGATGCGTATGGGCTCCAATAATAACATCAAGCCCATTCATTTCCCTTGCTAGCTGTTCATCATTACCTAAGCCCATATGTGACATCAATACGACAACATCTGATTGACTGCGTACTTCATCAATGAGGGACTGTAAGAAATGGAATGGAGAATCAATCTGCCATCCAAGTAGTGAGTAGAATTGTTCATAAGGGATGGTAACACCTATAATTCCTACTTTAATGCCATTTAACTCATGGATCTTGTAAGGTACAGCCCAGGAAGGCCTTGTACCATCTTGATGATAAAGGTTGGCGACAATCACCTCGAACTTAGCGTCTGAATAAAGCTCTTCTAGTTCTTTTTTTGAAAACGTAATACCCTCATTGTTACCGATAGTGGCATAATCATATTCCAGCTCATTTAGTAACTGAACGTTACCTTTCCCGACAGTTCCTTCTGTCATTGGATGCACCTTATCAGAGTGATCTCCTAAATCAAGAAGGAGATAAGGTGTCCCTTGAAGCTCATGCATTCGCTTCTTCTCTTTCAAATATGAAGAGACTTTTGACCAATTTGCGAAATGACTGTGAAGATCGTTTGTATAATAAAATTGTAATGTTCTAGAAGTCAAGACACTCTTCCTTTCTTATCCCATCGTTCCCTGCCAGATTAATCGGACACCTACAATAATTAACATCCATCGTAAAATAACAACCACTGATTTGTCCGAAAGTTTCTGATTAATAAATGAACCGCATTTTGCTCCAATCCATGCACCTGGAATGAGACCGATTAGTAAAAACCACTGAATGTTACCAAGTGCTAAATGCGTCAGGGTACCCGTTATACTTGAAAGAAAAATCATAAACATGGAGGTTGCAACAGCAACCGATGTTGGAAAACCAAATAGTAGAATCATGGCAGGAACCATAAGTGAGCCGCCACCAATTCCGAATAGACCTGAAATGACCCCAACGATAAATGAAACAATAACAGCTGCTACGGCAGAAAAGTTATAGTTCATCTCTGTCCCATTCGGATCCGTATACGTTCGTTCAAATTGACCATTTAGTTTCATAGGGCGTAAACGGTTCCTTACCATTAATAATATGGAAACAAGCACCATAAATACCCCAAAATAAATGGAAAAATAATCAACCTGAATAAATTTATTTAGCCACGCCCCTAGAATAGCCCCTGGTCCACTTCCTAGAAAAAAAAGCGCTCCGCTTTTATAATCAACGCTTTTCTTTTTCATGTAAGCAAGTGTAGAGGAAAGACCGATCACGACGAGGACAACGATCGAGCTACCTACAATTTTCTGAGGCGTTAAATCAGAAAGCCAGTTCGTATATTGATCGATAATGAGAAGAACAGGAACGATAATAATGCCTCCCCCAAGACCGACAAGGCTTCCAATCGTACCTGCTAATAGACCAATGATAAATAATAAGAACCACGTCACCATAGGTATACTCCTTATAAATCAAAGAGATCAAGTTGCTTCGGATTTAAATTCGTGTACTCAATATCAAGCATTTGAATCATTTCCTTAGCATTATTAGCAGCATGACCTCCTGAATTATTATTAAATAAAATAAATACATTTTTACATCGTCGTTCTAATTCTAATATTTGTTCCTTCCATTGTAAGAGTTCTTCTTGATTATAATCATATAAATACCGAACTTCCCTCCAGTTATGGCGATTACCTGGATTCGTCCATCCATTTGTATTTCGACCATGTAACCTGACAAGGACCTGATCCTGGTTTAGGGTTTCCATCACTAAAGGAACCGATCCCTCGCCAGCTTGTGGCTCATCGCAAATCGTATGGATAAAACCCTGTTCCTCTAGAAATGAGAGCGTCTTATCACGAAAAGCTTCATGATACCAGGACTGATGTCGAAATTCTACCGCACATGGAATATCTCCCATCCGCTGTTTACAGTCCCTCAAGATGTTAACATTATCTTTATTCACATCAAACCAGGGAGGAAATTGAAAAAGCACCATCGCAAGCTTTCCTGCATTTCGCAGGGGACGAACCGATTCCTTGAAAGCTTGAAACATTTCATCTCTTGTTTCAAAGGGAATATCCCCACGTTGATGGCCAGTCATACCCTGGTAAGCCTTAACGACAAACCGAAACCCTTCTGGTGTCTCATCTACCCATTTCTGAAAATTACGTTCTGGTTGCACAGCATAGAAGGACGAATCAACTTCAACAGTAGGAAAGTGCGAACCATATATCGAAAGTTTTTCATTGCTTTTTACACCTGGTGGGTAAAGATCATCATGGTCTCCCCACCCTGTTACGCCTATGTAAATCATGCAATTCTTCCTCTCATCTCGATTCTCTTTCTCTATTCTCATATCATTACCCGAAAATAGCAAGTGAAAATCCCTCATACTATTTTGAAATAACAATTAGGATTTAGCCCTTTACACTTTCACATATAAAAAACGAACCGGAAGATCCGGTTCGTTTAAAATGGAAGCTTAACCGATTGAACCTTCCATCTCAAATTTAATGAGACGGTTCATTTCAACCGCATATTCCATAGGAAGTTCTTTCGTAAATGGCTCGATGAAGCCCATTACGATCATTTCAGTTGCTTCTTCTTCAGATACGCCACGGCTCATCAGATAGAAGAGCTGCTCTTCAGAAACCTTCGATACTTTCGCTTCGTGTTCAAGTGAAATGTTATCGTTTAGGATTTCATTGTAAGGAATTGTATCAGAAGTAGACTCGTTATCCATGATAAGCGTATCACACTCAACGTTTGAGCGAGCACCTTCCGCTTTACGGCCAAAGTGAACGATACCACGATATGTTACTTTACCGCCTTGTTTTGAAATAGATTTCGAAACAATTGTCGAAGAAGTGTTAGGTGCTAAATGAATCATCTTAGCGCCAGCATCCTGGTGCTGTCCTTTACCAGCAAGAGCGATGGAAAGCGTCATACCACGAGCGCCTTCACCCTTTAAGATAACAGCTGGATACTTCATTGTAAGTTTGGAACCAATGTTACCATCGATCCATTCCATCGTAGCATTTTCTTCCGCAACTGCACGCTTCGTAACAAGGTTAAACACGTTGTTAGCCCAGTTCTGAATCGTCGTATAACGGCAGTATGCATCCTTCTTAACAATGATCTCAACTACAGCACTGTGTAGAGAGTTAGTTGTATAAACCGGTGCAGTACAACCTTCAACGTAATGTACAGAAGAACCTTCATCAGCGATGATAAGCGTACGCTCGAACTGACCCATGTTCTCAGAGTTAATTCGGAAGTATGCTTGTAGAGGCGTATCGACTTTCACACCTTTAGGAACGTAGATGAATGAACCACCTGACCATACAGCAGAGTTAAGAGCTGAGAACTTGTTATCCGTTGGAGGAATTGTTTTCGCAAAATACTCTTTAAAAAGATCTTCGTTCTCTTTAAGTGCAGTATCTGTATCTTTAAACACAATCCCCATGTTCTCAAGGTCTTCTTGCATGTTATGGTAAACTACTTCAGATTCGTACTGTGCAGAAACACCCGCAAGGTATTTTTGCTCAGCTTCAGGGATACCTAATTTATCAAATGTCGCTTTGATTTCTTCTGGTACTTCATCCCATGATCTTTCAGACTTCTCGGAAGGCTTTACGTAGTACGTAATTTCATCAAAATCTAGATCAGCAAGGTTTCCGCCCCATTGAGGCATTGGCATGCTGTAGAAATGTTCAAGCGATTTCAAGCGGAAGTCAAGCATCCACTGTGGTTCATCCTTCATGCGAGAAATTTCTTTTACAATTTCAGGAGTTAATCCACGCTCTGAACGGAAGATCGAAACGTCTTTATCACTAAAACCATATTGGTATTCGCCAACTTCAGGCATTTTTTTAGCCATTTTATTTCCCTCCTTGACATTACACATGTCAGTGTTTGGCTGATGTTCTCTTTCCATCATTCTAGTATGAAAAAGAAGCGGTGACAACACCTGGAAGCGGGTTAAGCTTCATCCTGTTCCTTGAAACCCTTCTCCATTGCCTTCCAGGAGAGTGTTGCACATTTAATACGAGCAGGAAACTTCGAAACGCCTTGAAGTGCTTCAATGTCGCCTAGATCGAAATCTTCTTCTTCATATTCTTTCCCCTGCATCATATCAGAGAAAATACCGGATAGCTTCAAGGCCTGATCAACTTCAAGTCCTTTAACTGACTGTGTCATCATCGACGCTGATGCCAGGCTTATAGAGCAACCTTCTCCAATAAACTTCGCATCCGAAATCTTCCCATCATCTACTTTCAGCTGAAGCTGAATTGTATCTCCACATGTAGGGTTATTCATGTTTATTTTAAGGGCGCCTTCTTCAAGCTCCCCTTTATTTCTTGGATTTTTATAATGATCCATAATGACCTGTCGATACAACTGGTCTAGATTATTAAAAGACATTACCGAAAAACTCCTTTGCTTTTCGTAATCCGGCTACAAACGTATCCACGTCTTCTTCAGTATTGTATAAATAGAAGCTAGCACGCGCAGTAGCCGATACCTCTAGCCACTTCATTAGTGGCTGAGCACAATGGTGTCCAGCGCGGACAGCGATGCCTTCTGTGTCAAGTACGGTTGCCACATCATGTGGGTGAACGTCATCACTATTAAAAGTGACAACCCCAGCACGTTTTTCAGGTCCGTAAATGGATACGCCTTCGATAGTTGATAACTGCTGCATAGCATATTTAGCAAGATGAGTTTCATGCTGTTGGATGTTGTCCATGCCAATTTCATTTAAGAAATCAATCGCAGCTCCAAGACCAACCGCACCTGCAATGATTGGTGTGCCCCCTTCAAATTTCCAAGGGAGCTCTTTCCATGTCGAATCATACAGACCAACAAAATCGATCATTTCTCCACCGAATTCAAATGGCTCCATGTTTTCAAGGAGCTTTTTCTTCCCGTAGAGGACGCCTATCCCAGTAGGTCCGCACATTTTATGTCCAGAAAATGCAAAGAAATCGCAGTCAAGATCCTGAACATCAATCTTCATATGAGGGGTGCTTTGAGCCCCATCAACAACCATAACAGCGCCATTTCGGTGCGCAATCGCGGCAATTTCTTTAATCGGGTTAATTGTCCCAAGCACATTCGAAACTTGCATAACAGAAACAATTTTTGTGTTTGCTGTTACCGTTTTCTCAACGTCTTCCAGCGCAATTGTTCCGTCTGGTTGAAGAGGAATATATTTTAGAGTGGCTCCAGTTGCTTTTACAACCTGTTGCCATGGAATAATGTTGCTGTGATGCTCCATCGGTGTGATGACAACTTCATCACCTTCTTGAAGATTTGCACGTCCATAGCTTGAAGCGACCATATTAAGGGCTGTGGTTGTTCCGCGAGTAAAGATCACTTCTTCTGTTGAAGAAGCATGAATAAATTCACGAACCTTTTCACGTGCGCCTTCATAGGCATCTGTCGCATGTGTTCCAAGCGTATGAACACCACGGTGAACGTTTGAGTTAATTTCCTTGTAGTAACGCTCTACTGCGTCAATTACTTGAGTAGGTTTCTGAGACGTTGCTGCACTATCAAGGTAAACAAGAGGTTTCCCATTTACCTCTTGATGTAAAATGGGAAACTGCTTGCGAATGTCCTGGACATTCATCATTTAATTAACTTTCCCTTCAGTTACCTCAACCGCACGTTTACGAACACCTTCGATCGGAAGTTCGTTAATAACTGGAGCGAGGAAACCGTGGATGATCAAACGTTCAGCCTCTTGACGGGAAATCCCGCGACTTTGCAAATAATAAAGCTGAATTGGATCAACTTTACCAACAGATGCAGCGTGGCCTGCCATAACATCATCTTCGTCAATAAGAAGGATCGGATTTGCATCCCCACGCGCTTTCTCATTCATCATTAGAACGCGCTGTGTTTGCTCACCGTTTGATTTCTTAGCACCGTGTTCAATCTTCGTAACACCGTTAAAGATGGCGCTAGCACTATCTTTTTGGACACCGTGCACAAGAAGAACACCCTCAGAGTTTTGACCGTGATGGAAAATCTGATTAGTGAAGTTCTGACTCTGGCTTCCACGACCGATTGTTACAGTCTTAGAATCAGCATAAGAACCATCACCAATAAGGTGCGTTGTATTTGTAGAAACCGTGTTGCCATCGTTCATTTGAGCAAGAGCCCAATCAACTTTACCGTCTCGTGCCACATTTGCACGGCGATTTACGTAAGTAGTGACACCTTTTGCAAGGTTATCAACAGAACCAAACGTAACGCGAGCATTCTGTCCTACATGAACTTCAGCAATAATGTTCGCAACGGATTCAACATCGTGACCATAAGATAAGAAGTTCTCAACATATGTCACAGAACTATTATCCTCTGCTACGATAATCACGTGGTTGAATATCCCAGCTTCAGGGTCTTCTTGCCAATTTAGTGCTTGGATTGGCACTTCAACTTCTACATTGCGAGGTACATACAAGAAAGTACCGCTATTAAGAAGTGCTGCATGAACGGCAGTTAAACGGTTCTCATCAACCTTCATAACGTCTTTCATGAAATACTTCTCAACTAGATCACCATGATTTTGAAGAGCTGTTTGAATATCTGTGAAAATCACACCTTGTTCTTTCAGCTCATTCGATAGCTGATTGAAAACAGGTGTAGAGTTACGGTGCACAAGAAGATTTCCTGACTGTTGATCTTTAGCAACAAGATCGCGCACATCTTCAGGAAGATCATCAAGTGATGAAATCGCTTCTCCAGCTACATCGTGTTTAAATGAAGTGAAATTCCACTTATCGATTTTTGTTTTATCAGGTCTTGGCATTGGAAGACTTTCTGACTTCTCTAAAGCCTTTAAACGAAGAGAGGCCATCCATTGCGGCTCCTGACGTTTTTCTGAATAAGATTTAATGTATTCTTGATCGAATGCAATTTTCGTATCCACTGACATTGTCATCCTCCTTACTGCTTACGCTTCTTGACCAACTGTTTCGTCTTTAATTCCAAGTTCTTCTTTAATCCACTCATAACCTTCTTCTTCAAGACGCTGTGCTAGTTCCGCACCGCCTGATTTCACAATGCGACCTTGCATCATAACGTGTACTTTATCAGGAGTAATGTAGTTCAATAGACGCTGATAGTGAGTAATGATCAAGCAACCGAAGCTCTCATTGCGCATAGCATTAACACCTTTAGAAACAACTTTAAGCGCATCGATATCTAGACCGGAGTCAATTTCATCCAGAACAGCGATTTTTGGTTCAAGCATCATAAGCTGAAGAATTTCGTTACGTTTCTTTTCACCACCAGAGAAACCTTCGTTAAGGTAACGCTGTGCAAATTCTTCACCCATATCAAGTTCAGCCATTTTACCGTCTAGCTTTTTGATGAATTTCATTAGAGAAATTTCATCGCCTTCTTCACGACGAGCATTAATTGCAGAACGAAGGAAATCAGCGTTTGTTACGCCACTTACTTCACTTGGATATTGCATTGCAAGGAAGAGTCCAGCTTTTGCACGCTCATCAACTTCCATTTCAAGTACATCTTCATTATCAAGGAAGACACTGCCTTCAGTGATTTCGTATTTCGGATGGCCCATAATTGCAGAAGCAAGGGTAGATTTCCCTGTACCGTTCGGCCCCATTACTGCGTGAATTTCTCCACCATTTATTTCAAGGTTCAATCCTTTGATAATCTCTTTTCCCTCAATGGAAACATGAAGATTCTCAATCTTTAGAGTTGATGCTGCCATTTGTGAATACCTCCAATAACGTTTATACTATTCCTTCCTTATTGTAGTACCTATAAGGTGTATGTCAAGGAATGTGTGCTGAGTCATTCTCAATCTATTTTCATTCTTATTTTATAACAAATCCAAACTAATATCAAGGAACGCAAGACTCATACTTTCTAGCGTTAGCCAAGGTATAGCTTGCTATTCAAATTGAGAATGAATCGTTTATATTTTCGTTGCATACCTTTCTAAGCCTACCATTTAATCACCAGAGCTACAACGAAATACACGTGATTATCTTCATACAAAAAAACCAGTCGTAAGACTGGTTTTTCGTATATCATAGTTATTTTGGATGCTGATTCATCTAGATAGTTTACGGTCGAATTCACTAACCATTTTGAGACTCCGACGGTGATCCAGCTCACGCTCTCGCTCGACTTGCATTCGCTTGTTGAAATTACGACTATACTCCGCATAGCCAACTCCGTGAGACTGGTACATCGCCTTTTCCATTTCAGGTGTGTGGTTTAACCGCATGGGGCTAATAATGAATCAATCCTTTCAATATCGTTTTACTTACAAAAATTACTTTACCACGTTACATTAGTAGCTACAAACAGCATTTTAAGGGCTGAGGGGGGTTCCGGAGTGGTGAAAGAAGTTCTGAATAGTTAAAAAACATCCATTCTTACTTTTCCTCCCATATCCACCCTATTTCAGTCCTTCGACACAATACACTATTTAAATAGTAGAAACACGAATTCATTAATGCTTCGGTTGGTTCAAATCTTTCATACATTCCTGTACGAGAGTAACGGCCTGGCTCATCGCTGCGCCACCACCAAATGCAGCTGTCACTCCTACCGTTTCAAGTATTTCTTGTTCAGAACATCCTTGATCAAGACAACCTTTCGTATGGTAGATAATGCAATATTCATCTTGTGAAAAAATAGATATACCGAGCGCAATCATTTGTTTCTCCTTTTGACTCACTTCCCCATCTTTAAAACACGCTTCAGTAAATGCCGAATACTTCTTAGCTAACTGCGGCATCTTCTCTGTAAACATTCCTAATCCTTCTTTATAATCATGTAGCGCCGCTTCTGCAAAGTTGTTAAATTCCTGTTCCTGTTTCAAGACACAGGCCTCCTTTATTCAATATCATCCGTACTAGTATGAGAATTGGGTAACAAAGCTATCCATCATTTTCTTTAAATTGTTTTTGGATGAGTGCGTTTACATGTGATGTATGTCACACTAATAAGTAAACGGATACGTTATGATGCTTATGAAGACAATATCTACTAGCAGAGGTGAAGATGATGTATGAAGGAAAAACAACGCGCGTAGCATTAATTGGCACTGGATTTGTAGGGACAAGCTATGCCTTCTCGTTATTGAATCAAGAACTAGTAAACGAACTTGTACTAATCGACGTAAATAAAGAAAAAGCCGAAGGGGAAGCAAGAGACTTAAATCACGGCCTTCCTTTTGGCGCTCCAATGAAAATTTGGGCTGGCGACTATCCCGATTGCAAAGGCGCAGATATTGTCGTGATCGCAGCGGGCGCAAATCAGGCACCAGGTGAAACACGCTTAGACCTTATTGATAAAAACACTGCGATCTTTAAAACAATCGTTTCAAGCGTTATGGAAAGTGGATTTGATGGTATTTTTATCGTTGCAACGAATCCTGTAGATGTGCTTACTTATGCGACTTGGAAGTTCTCAGGCTTGCCTAAAGAACGGGTTATCGGCTCAGGTACGATTCTCGATACGGCTCGATTCCGTTATTTACTGAGCGACTATTTTAATGTAGATTCTAGAAATGTACATGGCTATATTCTCGGGGAACATGGTGATACTGAACTTCCTGTCTGGAGTCATGCTACAATCGGTAGTCGACCAATCATGTCTCTTATTAAAGATAAACCAGAGGCTAAAGAAGATCTTGATGCGCTTTTCGTCAATGTTCGCGATGCGGCTTATCATATCATTAATCGTAAGGGAGCAACATACTACGGTATCGCAATGGGCCTCGTACGGTTAACAAGAGCAATTATTCGAAATGAAAACTCTATTCTTACCATCTCTACGTTACTTGAAGGCGAATATGGTTTAGATGATTTGTATATTGGCGTACCCGCGATTGTAAATAACAACGGCATTCGTGAAATTATTGAACTTGACCTTGATCAAACCGAGCTAGACCAATTGCACCATTCTGCAAAAACGTTAAAAGAAGCGATGAAGCCAGTTTTCCAACATTAAAATAATTAAAAAAAGGTCCTCCGTCGTTTTGGCGGAGAACCTTTTTTTCTTTCTTATTCGTCTACTGGTACAACAGCGCCATCGTATTCTTCTTCAATAAAACTCTGAATTTCATCAGAATGAAGAACTTCTACTAACGCCTTGATCGCTTCATTGTCTTCGTCACCTTTGTTTACTGTAATCACATTCACATATGGTGAGTCTGAATCTTCAAGTGCGATGGCATCTTCTTGAGGATTAAGTCCTGCATCAATCGCATAGTTTGTATTGATCATCACTGCATCACCTTCACCTTGCTGGTAAATCTGCGGAAGCAGTGAAGCCTCAACATCTGTTTTGAAATCAATATTCTTAGGGTTTTCAGCAATATCTTCAACCGTTGCATCTGAAGCCTTTACGCCTTCTTTTAATGTGATAAGACCCTGTGCTTCAAGTAATGAGAGCATACGTCCATGGTCAGAAACAGAGTTACTCATTATGATCTGAGCACCATCAGGAAGCTCATCTAAGCTCTTGTAATCCTGAGAGTAAACACCGATTGGCTCGATATGAATGCCTCCAGCATTCACGAAGTCATAATTATCGTTTTCTTCCATTTGCAAGTCCATATAAGGAATTGTTTGGAAATAGTTTGCATCTAATTCACCATTTGCAAGCGTCTTATTAGGTAGAATATAATCCTGGAATGTTTTAATTTCAAGCTCTATTCCTTTTTCCTCTAACATCGGCTTAGCTTCTTCAAGAATTTCAGCATGGGGGATGTTTGAGGCACCTACTACGATTTTCTTCGAATCTTCACCGTCACCAGAACCTTCGCTGCTTCCGCCATTATTCCCACACGCAGCAAGCACTGCAAGAGCAAGAACTACGATTAGCGATAAAAACTTTTTCATCATAATCTCTCCTTTTCTCCTCATTATCTTTTGTCTATTACTCGTGTTGCAATGTCTCCACAAACCTGAAGAATCGCAACAATTACTAATATCAATACTGTTGCAACAAGTGTCACATCAGGATTATTCCTTTGGAAACCTTCAAGATAAGCTAGGTTTCCGAGACCCCCTGCGCCTACAACACCAGCCATAGCGGTGTAGCTTACAAGAGCTATCGCCGTCACAGTAATCCCTGAAATAAGGGCTGGCATTGCTTCTGGTAGAAGCACTTTAAAAATAATCGAACCATTGGATGCTCCCATTGACTGAGAAGCTTCAATGACCCCTTTATCTACTTCACGTAAAGCAATTTCAACCATCCTCGCATAAAATGGCGCTGCTCCTGCAATAAGGGCTGGAAGGGCAGCATTAGCACCTAGCATCGTCCCTATAATGTAAACCGAAAGAGGGATCAGCAAGATAATCAAAATGATAAATGGTATGGAGCGAAATAAGTTCACGACTCCGGCAATAATACTATTCACAAATTTGTTTTCCCATATGTTCCCTCTACCTGTTAGAAACAACAATAAACCAAGGAGGATTCCGAGAATAAACGTTGCCAGAACCGAAATTGCCGTCATGTACGCTGTTTGTAGAGTGGCTTCCCACATAGATTCCCACCTGACGTTAGGAAATAACGATTCAGTCATTCGTAATCACCTCCGCTTTAACACCTTGGGCCTGCACATAATTCAAGGCCTTTTCTACCACAGCCGGTTCCCCTTTAAGGAACACAGAAAGTTTTCCATAAGGACCATCCTGTGTATGAGAAATCTTCCCTTGAATAATGTTGACTTCCACATCAAATTCACGAATCAACTCTGTCACAAGTGGTGAACCTGTTTTTCCTTTCACAAAGGTAAACTGAACAAGTTCTCCATCCTGACTCGTTGCCAGATGTGCAATCGATTCCTTCATTTCTTCAGGCTCGCTTAGCTGAT
The DNA here is from genome assembly GCF_056173695.1 of Anaerobacillus sp. 63XJN7_5_ISO-PGPR-S23-430. Classification (NCBI taxonomy): domain Bacteria; kingdom Bacillati; phylum Bacillota; class Bacilli; order Caryophanales; family Bacillaceae; genus Anaerobacillus; species Anaerobacillus sp. 63XJN7_5_ISO-PGPR-S23-430. Next base: position 3,340,694 of record NZ_CM149686.1, read on the forward strand.
TAACAAAGTCTTTCGTAATCTCTTCCTGCGGATGGTGGAAAACTTCAAGGACAGAACCATTCTCCACTACTCGTCCATTCTCCATAACGGCTACACGATGGCAAATTTTGCGTATGACGTGCATTTCATGCGTGATGAGGACAATCGTTAGGCCAAGTTTCTGATTAATTTCAGTCAGAAGTTCTAGAATGCTATCCGTCGTTTTAGGATCTAAAGCAGAAGTAGCTTCATCACAAAGCAAAACCTTTGGATTGTTAGCAAGTGCTCTCGCAATACCCACTCGCTGCTTTTGTCCACCACTTAGCTGTGAAGGATAAGCTCCTTCCCTACCTTCGAGTCCAACAAGGTTAATTAATTCATCAACACGCTTCATTCTCTTTTCTTTCGGAACACCTGATATTTCAAGAGGAAAGGCGATGTTATCACGTACCGTTCTTGACCAGAGAATATTAAAATGCTGGAAAATCATACCGATTTCCTGTCTTGCTGCACGAAGATCTTTCCCATTAAGAGAAGATAGATTATTACCAGCTACTGTGACTGTCCCATCAGTAGGTCTCTCAAGAAGGTTAAGCATTCGAATTAGCGTACTTTTCCCAGCACCACTGTAGCCAATAACACCAAATATTTCGCCTTTTTTGACTTCAAGGTTAACATCCTTAACGGCTTCCACCTTCCCGGATTTCGAAAAGAAGGTCTTATTAATGCCTTTAAGCTCAATCACATGTCTCACATCCTTTATGCATTTGCATGATCAGCTACCTGAAAAAGGACTTCAGTCCCATGCCTTTGTTCTTTATTTCTGTGCACTTAGAAGCCTAATTCGCTTATCACTTTGTATAGTAAAGTAAAAAAATGCCCTTCTGCTTTGAGCAGAAAGGCATTTGATAAATCGATGTCTTCCTCTCATTTCTCAAAGCAATCGCTTTGCAGGAATTGGCACCTTTTCAAACGAGTCGTTTGACGGTTGCCGGGCTTCATAGGGCCAGTCCCTCCACCTCTCTGAATAAGAGATATATAGTTGTTATTACTTTACTGTGGTTAAGTGCTAAATGAATTCTAGCATGGTACTTTATGAGTGTCAATTACTGAGCAAAAAGTCGGAATAATCTAAAATATATACTTTGAATCCCATTAGAAAACCATCAGCTTATTCGCCTGATGGTTTTCGCTCGTTGAGAAAGTTGTTTATAAAGGGAGATTTTCGCAAGATCCGCATTCCCTCCACTAACAACAACACCAATTCTCTTACCTTCTAAACGATTTGACTTGCATAAGACAGCAGCTATCGATGCAGCACCCGCACCTTCTACAAGCGTTTTGTGTCTCTCAAGCATAAAGACAATCGCTGCAGCAATTTCTTCTTCTGACACGGTTAGCATATCATCAACAAGCTCTTCAATAATTGGAAAAGTTAATTTTCCAGCTTCTTTCACAGAAATACCGTCTGCAATCGATTGGACAGATTGAAGGACAAGAGGACCAGTACCTTTAAATCGATTCCATGTCGCAGATGCTTCAGAAGCCTGGACTCCGATGATTTTCACGTGAGGAAAGAACGACTTAATCGCCATCGCCATTCCAGCTAACAATCCTCCACCTCCAACAGGCACGAGAATCGTATCTAAGTCAGGACATTGTTGCATCATTTCGAGTGCAACCGTTCCCTGTCCTGCCATTACTTCAGGATCATCGAAAGCATGAACGAATGTGGCCCCTTTCTCAACACGCTCACGATCCGCTCCACTAAACGCTTCGTTATACGATTCTCCTTCAAGAACAACCTCTGCTCCATAAGATCGCGTCGCATCAATTTTGCTTGTCGGTGTATGGACGGGCATATAAATCTTAGCTTTAATTCCACGCTCTCTAGCAGAAAGCGCCACTCCCTGAGCATGGTTTCCAGCCGATGCAGCAACAATCCCTCGCGCTGCCTCAATATCCGTTAGCGACGCAACTTTGTTATAGGCACCTCGAAGTTTGAAGGAACCCGTTCGTTGAAGGTTTTCCATCTTCATGAAGACATCTTTATTTGTATAATCATTAAGCGTTGTCGACTGCTGAAGCGGGGTCCTGTGGACGGCTTCCAGCAAATTCTCCATTGCTTTTACGACATGAACGTTATATTTCTCCTGGTAATTCCCAACGTCATTCACTCTCCTACAAGTTGTTTTTCTTCATATAATTTAATTTTATCTTCGAGAGATAAAGTTCGAGATACTTCATCCCATCCATTTAACAGCATTTCTTTCCAATAAGGATCGATCTCGAACGACGCATTTAGTCCTTCTCCATCAATTACTTGCTGTTTACTTAGCTCTACGCTAAGTTCGTATCCATCCTTTGCTTTTTGAAAAAGCTCCGAGATCGTTTCTTGATCAAGAGCGATAGGAAGTATACCGTTTTTTACACAGTTGTTATAAAAGATATCAGCAAAGCTTGTCGCAATGACAATTCGAAACCCATAATCTAGAAGGGCCCATGGAGCATGTTCTCTTGATGAACCACACCCAAAGTTTTTACCCGACACTAGAATAGAAGCATGCTGGTATTGTTGTTCGTTCAAATTAAAATCTTCACGCGGTTGACCATCATCATCAAACCGCCAATTGTAAAAAAGAAACTGACCAAAGCCTTGCCGTTCAATTCTCTTTAAAAACTGCTTCGGAATAATTTGATCTGTATCTACGTTAACCTGCTCAAGGGGATAAACGATCCCTTTGTATTTATTAATCGGTTCCAGGACGTCTCACTCCTTTTACACTACAAGAGGTTTTATTTTTCTAGCGTCTGTAAATCGGCCTTCAATGGCAGCAGCTGCAGCCATAGCTGGGCTGACAAGATGTGTTCTAGCGCCATTCCCCTGACGCCCTTCAAAATTACGGTTAGATGTAGACGCGCAGCGCTCGCCTGGTGGAACAATGTCATCATTCATCGCAAGACACATGCTACATCCTGCTTCTCGCCACTCAAACCCAGCTTCTTTAAAGATCGTATCTAACCCTTCTGCTTCAGCTGCATCCTTCACTGATTTAGATCCAGGTACTACGAGAGCTGTCACACCTTCATGAACTTTTCGACCACGAACAATATCAGCAGCTGAGCGCAGATCACTTAATCGTGAATTCGTACAAGATCCGATGAAAACATATTGAATATCTATATTCTGAATAGGCGTTCCCGGTTTAAGATCCATATAGGCAAGTGCTTGCTTAATTGCTTTTTGGTCACCTGGATCTGCATAATCCTCAGGGAAAGGAACGCGAGCATAAACAGAAGACCCCATTGAAGGATTCGTCCCCCATGTTACTTGTGGCTCGATTTCGTCAGCTCCAATTTCGAGCACTTCATCATACGTTGCCCCTGGATCAGATGCGAGCTCTTTCCACTCAGCAACAGCTCGATCAAAATCTTCTGGAACATGTCTTTTTCCTTTTAAATAGGAAAAGGTAGTCTCATCTGGGCTAATAAGCCCTGCTTTTGCGCCAGCTTCAATTGACATGTTACAAACAGTCATACGTTCTTCCATTGTCATATTTCGAATCGCTTCGCCTGTGTACTCCACAACCGCGCCAGTACCTGCATTAACACCAAATTTAGCAATAACAGCAAGAATTAAATCTTTAGCGGTCACCCCAGAACCAAGGCGTCCGTTCACACGTATTTCAATTGTTTTGGGTCTTGATTGCCATAGCGTTTGAGTAGAAAGAACATGCTCCACTTCACTCGTTCCAATCCCAAAGGCAAGGGCACCAAACGCCCCATGTGTTGAGGTATGACTGTCACCACAAACGATCGTTTTTCCTGGCTGCGTTAAGCCCAGCTCAGGACCAATGACGTGAACAATCCCTTGATCTGGATGATTAATATCGGCGATTTCCACTCCAAATTCATGACAGTTCTCTTCAAGCTTCTCCATTTGAACTTTTGATACAGGGTCATTAATAATATGACGTGCAATGGTTGGAACGTTGTGGTCCATAGTAGCAAAGGTTAAATCTGGTCTTCTTACACTTCTATTATTCATCCGCAGACCCTCAAAGGCCTGCGGAGAAGTCACTTCATGAACAAGATGCAAGTCTATATATAGGAGATCCGGGCTACCTTCTTCTTCATGCACAACGTGTTTATCCCAAATCTTTTCAATAATCGTTTTCGGCTCCACACCCATCCTCCTCTTACCTGTTTGTCATTAAGCGTATGCTTCCATGATGCCTGCTGTAGCATCCGCTTCTTCTAATTGATAAATCACTTTCTTGATCATAGCGTCTGTCCCAAGAGCTTTCGGCGAGCCATTTGCAAGATCATTCGTATAATATCCGGCATCAAGTACTTCTTTCACAGCCTTTTCGATTGACTCCGCTTCTTCATTCATATCGAATGAATACTTCAGCATCATTGCACTTGATAAAATCATCGCCAGTGGATTCGCAAGATTTTTCCCTGCGATGTCTGGCGCTGAACCGTGTACTGGTTCATACATTCCAAAACCGTCGCTACGAAGACTTGCGGAAGGCAACATTCCAAGTGATCCTGTGATCATCGAGGCTTCATCGCTCAAAATATCTCCAAATAGATTCTCAGTTACAATAACATCAAAGTGAGCCGGGTTTTGAACCAGTTTCATTGCTGCCGCATCGACAAGCATATGCTCCACTTCTACTTCAGGATAATTCTTCGCTTTTTCTTCAACGATTTCTCTCCACATTCGGCTTGATTCTAGAACGTTCGCTTTATCTACGCTTGTTAATTTCTTGTTTCGCTTACTTGCAGCTTCAAATCCCTGATCCACAATACGTTCGATTTCTTCTCTTGTGTAACGAAGCGTATCAACAACTTCTTTCCCATTTTGACGACGCTCACTCGGAGTACCGAAGTACAAACCACCCGTTAATTCGCGAACAATTAACATATCCACACCTTTAATCCGATCCGGTTTAAGTGGAGATGCATCTAATAGACTTTCAAATGCCGTCACAGGACGAAGGTTCGCAAACAAGCCTAGTTCTTTTCGAATACCAAGAAGACCTCGTTCAGGACGAAGATGGCCAGGAAGAGTTTCCCACTTAGGACCACCGACAGCACCTAGTAGAACAGCATCGCTTTCCCTACAGATGCGCAGTGTTTCATCTGGTAGTGGCGAGCCATCCTCATCAATAGCAGCCCCTCCAATTCTTCCCTGTTGAAATTCAAACGTATGGCCAAATCGATCTGCCACGGCATTTAGAACTTTCATCGTTCCTTCCATTACTTCTTTACCAATTCCATCACCGGGTAATACCGCAACTTTTCTCTTCATCCTTCTAACCTCCCTGTTAGACGTGCGCTTTTTTATTAACTTGATAGCTTTCACGAGCAAGAACGCGATTCACTGCATTCAAGTAAGCAATAGCGGAAGATTCAAGAACATCCTGCGCTGTGCCGCGACCATTCGACTCAACCCCGTTATACATGACTCGCACATGAACTTCAGCAAGAGCATCTCTTCCACCACCGACGGAATTAATTCGATAGTCCTGAAGCTGAAGTGTGCCAGGAATCATTGCTTCAAGCGTGTTATAGATCGCTTCTACACTACCCGATCCTGTTCCAGCTTGTTGAATCATGGTTCCATCAGGCTTCTCAATTGAAATAGTAGCCGTCGGAATGTTTGCAGTTCCATACTGTACTTGAATACTATGAATCTCATATTTATCAACAAATTCATCTGTTTGAATATCAGTTAACAATGCGAAAAGGTCATCTTCCGTAACCTGCTTCTTCTTATCAGCAAGATCTTTAAAGTCTGCAAATGCCTCATTAATCTTCGCTTCGTCAAGTTCAAAGCCTAAATCCTTCACTTTATCTCTAAAGGCGTGACGGCCAGAGTGTTTTCCAAGAACAAGACTATTCGACTGAACACCGATAAGCTGTGGACTAATAATTTCATAGGTTGTTTTTTCTTTTAATACTCCATCCTGGTGAATGCCTGATTCATGAGCAAAAGCATTCGCCCCAACAACTGCTTTATTACCAGGAACCGCCATGCCAGTAAGCTTGCTGACAAGGTTGCTTGTTCGTTTAATTTCATCAAGTTTCAATCCTGTTTCTGCTTGGTAGAAATCATTGCGAATTCGAAGCGCAACGGCAACTTCCTCAATTGCTGCGTTACCAGCGCGTTCTCCAATACCATTAATCGTTCCTTCTATTTGAGTCGCGCCACATTCAATCGCAGCTAGGGAATTCGCTACCGCCATCCCTAGGTCATTATGGCAATGGGCAGAAAGATCAACGCCCTCAATATTCGGAACATTGTTTCGCAAATAAGTGAACAGTTCTCCGTATTCCTGTGGACTTCTGTATCCAACTGTATCTGGAATGTTAATGACAGATGCTCCTGCATCAATCACTTCTTTAATAATCTTTGCAAGAAAGGAGCGGTCGGAGCGGCAAGCATCTTCTGCTGACCACTGCACTTTCGGGAAAAATTTCTTGGCATACTTCACTGCTTCAACTGCTGTTTCAACTACTTCATCAGGAGTCTTCTTTAGCTTGTGAGTCATATGAATGGGAGACGTTGCAAGAAAAACATGAAGTCTTGGATCAGCGCCACCTTTTAAAGCATCCCATGCTGCATCAATGTCTTTCATATTCGCTCTCGCAAGACCAGTAACGGATACATCCCTTACAGTATCAGCAATGTTCTTCACACCCTGGAAGTCACCTTTGGAAGCAGCAGGAAAGCCTGCTTCCATAATGTCGACTCCAAGTCTCTCAAGCTGCTTCGCGATTTCCAGCTTCTCTAATGCATTCAGATTGACTCCGGCTGACTGTTCTCCGTCACGAAGCGTTGTATCGAATACATTAATCTTTCGCACTGGCAACCACTTCCTTCTTTGATTTTGGTTTCACGAATGGCATCATCGCACGAAGCTCTTTTCCTACTTGCTCGATTGGATGATTCTTCTCTTTCTCGTTGATCGCGTGGAATTCTGGACGATTTAGTTTATTTTCTAGGATCCAGCCCTTCGCAAATTTACCTGTTTGGATATCTTCAAGAATATCTTTCATACGCGCTTTTGTATCAGCATCAACAACACGTGGTCCAGATACGAAGTCCCCCCACTGAGCTGTGTCAGAGATCGAATAACGCATACCAGCAATACCATCTTCATACATCAAGTCAACAATAAGCTTTAGCTCGTGCAAACATTCGAAGTAAGCGACTTCTGGTTGATATCCCGCTTCCGTGAGCGTTTCAAATCCAGCTTTTACTAGTGAGGATAATCCGCCACATAGGACCGCCTGTTCACCAAAAAGATCTGTTTCAGTTTCTTCTTTGAAGGATGTTTCAAGTACCCCAGCACGAGCACCGCCGATTCCTTTTGCATAAGCTAGTGCAAGCTCTTTTGCGTTACCAGATACGTCCTGATAAACACCGAATAGTGCTGGAACCCCTGCACCATCTTCAAATGTTCTTCTTACAAGGTGTCCAGGTCCTTTTGGAGCAACAAGGAAAACATCCACATCTGATGGGGGTACAACTTGATTGAAGTGAACGTTAAACCCGTGAGCAAAGACTAGCGCATTTCCAGCACGAAGACCTGGTTCGATTTCCTCTTTGTACACTTCAGGCTGATACTCATCTGGAAGAAGAATCATGATAACATCTGCTTCATCACTTGCTTCCTTTACTGTTTTTACATCAAAACCATCTTCCTCTGCTTGATTCCATGAACGCCCTTTACGTAAGCCGACTGTTACATCAAAACCACTCTCGCGAAGATTTAGTGCATGCGCATGACCTTGAGATCCGTAACCAACTACTGCGATTTTCTTTGCTTTTAGCATTCCCTCGTTGATATCACCGTTATAGTATACTTTTGCCATTTTCATTCATCCCTTCATATTTAGGTTTATTAGTTAATTTAAAATGGAATACTGCTTCAAATCTGTTACTGACTTTTGACTTCCTCTTGGAAAAGCCGTTATACCTGTTCGAACCATTTCCTTAATGCCATATGGCCTGAGAAGATCTAGAATCGCTTCAATTTTGTCGGAGTTACCCGTTACTTGTACGGTAATGCTCTCTCGACTGACATCGATGATAGAAGCCCTAAACGGCTCAATAATTCCTGAAATCTCACTTCTAATTTGGGCGTTACTTATAACCTTAATTAACGCTAATTCTCGGACAACGATAGCTTGATCCGTTATATCAGTTACTTTCAAAACATCAATCTGCTTATTGAGCTGTTTGATCAGCTGCTCAATCTTCGCATCACCGTCGACATTAACGACAAAGGTCATTTTGGATACCCCTTCTGTCTCGGTATGACCAACCGTTATGCTTTCAATGTTAAATTGCCGCTTGGTCATCAACCCCGTAATGCGGTTTAGAACACCACTTTGGTTAATCACTGTTGCAGTTACGATTCGTTTCATGGTTTCACCCCAATCATCTGATGAAGCCCTTTACCAGGCGCAATCATTGGATATACATTTTCCTTTCCAGCTACTCTACAGTCGATCAAAACTGGATCTCGGTGAGAAAAGGCTTCTTCAAAAACAACTTTTGCTTCTTCTTCATTGGTTACTTTAAAAGATTGGATACCGTAAGCTTCACCAAGCTTCACAAAATCTGGCTGTACAGGTATAAGGGATTGAGAATAGCGTTCTTCATAAAAAGCTTCCTGCCACTGCCTCACCATTCCAAGCGTCTGATTGTTCATGATGACTACTTTCACAGGAAGGTTTAACTCTTGCAGAGTCGATAGCTCCTGTAATGTCATCTGAAATCCCCCGTCTCCTGTAAGAGCCACAACCGTTTGTTCAGGGAATGCGAGCTGTGCTCCAATCGCGGAAGGGAAACCAAAGCCCATCGTGCCAAGTCCACCAGATGTTACCCATCGGTTGGCATCTGCAAATGCGTAGTACTGAGCCGCCCACATTTGATGTTGACCAACGTCCGTCGTAACAATAGCGTCTCCCTTCGTGTATTCATGCACGAGTTCAACTACTCGCTGTGGAAGAAATTCCGTTGAAGATGTTTTCTTCCAAAGTGGGAAATCTTCACTATTTTGAGTTAGCACCTTACGCCAATCCTCTGTATCTGGAACTGGTGAATCAATATCTAGAAGCTTCTTCAATGCCTCTCTTGCATCAGATACGATTGGAATCTGAGTAGGAACGTTTTTCCCAATTTCTGCAGGATCAACGTCGATGTGAGCAACCGTTGCATGAATGGCAAAATGGTCAAGGTTACCTGTTAATCGATCATCAAATCGTGCTCCAATGCTAATTAACAAGTCACATTCATAAAGTGCCATATTCGCTGTGTACGTTCCGTGCATTCCTCCCATTCCAAGGAATAGAGGATGATTGCCAGGATAGCTTCCTAAACCAAGTAATGTATTGATGACTGGAATGCGATGCTTCTCAGAAAAAGCGACGAGTTCTTTTCCTGCATTCGCATGGAGAACACCAGCTCCAGCTAAAATCACCGGTTTCTTTGCTGCACCAACCGCATCCGCGAGCTTCTTGATCTGCAAAATGTTTGGCGAGAAAGTTGGCTGATAGCCGGGTAGATGAATAGTAGAATCATAGCCGGGTGAAATGGTTTTGTTCGCCACATCCTTAGGGATATCAACTAGAACTGGACCGGGACGTCCTGTTGTTGCAATATGGAACGCTTCTTTAATAATTCTTGGTAGATCCTGAACGTCACGCACCTGATAATTATGTTTTGTAATTGGTGCTGTAATTCCCATAATATCTGCTTCTTGAAAGGCATCTGTACCAATCACCGTACTTGCAACCTGCCCAGTGAAGATAACCAGTGGTAATGAATCCATCATGGCATCTGTAATCCCCGTTACGAGGTTTGTTGCTCCTGGACCTGATGTTGCAATAACTACACCGGGTTTCCCACTAACCCTCGCATATCCTTCAGCCGCATGAATGGAACCTTGTTCATGCTTTGAGAGAATGTGTTTAATTGGCGATCGATAAAGTGCATCATAGATCGGAAGAACTGCTCCTCCCGGATATCCGAAGAGAACTTCAACATTTTCTTTTTTTAAAGAGTCAATCAATACGTCTGCCCCGGTCATTTCCGCTGTTACCGCTTCGGCTTCTGGTTTAGCCTTCGCCCGCATATTCATACCCTCCAATGCTTTATTGTGTTGCACGCCTCCGTTCGATAACGGGTTTGCGTATTTCACTGTTTATTACTAATAAAAAAAAGCCTTCTCATCCCTACGCCGCTTTTTTTACGGTCCATAGGGGCGAAAAGACTTCACGGTACCACCCTACTTTGCGACAAAAAGATGCCGCCTCATGAGCAAACTGCTCGTTTTGATAACAAGTGTTTTTAGAACACTTGGCTGATCCTATGTTACTTGATTCAGATCAGCACTCGGAGGGGATGTCGATACAGGGGGTAATACCGGCTTCCACCACTACCGGCTCTCTGGTTAATACCAATTCCTGTTTCTTTTGCCTCGTCATCGATTATTGATATTTATTTTGTAAGAATTATCCTGCTTGAACGTCTCGTTTTGAAGGGTAAACACTGACACCATCGACAGTGACGATATCTCGAAATGCTCCAAGCAACTCGTTCGTCGTTTTACCCGGCTTTGCTTCACCAATTTCTCGACCATCTACTTTTACGACCGCAATAACTTCAGCAGCTGTTCCAGTTAGGAACACTTCATCTGCAACATAGACATCATGACGTGTGAAAGTCTCTTCCCTCATGTCATATCCCTTTTGTCTTGCTAATTCCATAATGGCATTTCGCGTAATTCCTTCTAATGCACCAACATATCCAGGCGGTGTTTTGATCACATTTCCTTTTACGATGAATATATTATCAGCTGATCCTTCAGCGACATATCCCTGATCATTTAACATTAGAGCTTCGCTGACACCAGCTAAATTCGCTTCGATTTTTACAAGAATGTTATTTAAATAGTTGAGCGATTTAACCTTCGGACTTAAGACATCCGATCGGTTTCTTCTACTTGCTACCGTTACAATATCAATTCCTGTTTCATATAATCGCTTAGGGAACAAGGCTAGTGATTCTGCAATAACGATCACTTGAGGTTCCTTACATGTGAAAGGATCAAGTCCCAGGTTCCCAACTCCGCGTGATACAACAATGCGGATATAGGCATCCTGAAGGTTGTTTTTCTTCAGCGTTTCCACAATAATGGCGGTCATTTCCTCCATAGTGTGCGTTATTTTAAGCATAATTGAATGAGCTGAATCATACAGCCGTTGTAAATGATGTTCTAATCGAAAAACATTTCCGTCATACATGCGAATTCCTTCGAACACCCCATCGCCATAGAGAAAACCATGATCGTATACAGATACTTTGGCATCTTCTTTCTTCACAAATTCTCCGTTAAGGTAGATCCACTGTTCACTCACCTTGTTCACTCCTTTCTGTTTGTTAAGTAGACGCAGTAAAGCGTTAGTGTTTAATGATAGGACCAACGTAATCCGGGGTCCTAATTGTGTGTTTGAGTTATTTGAATACTTTGTTTAATTGAGGATTATATTACGCCGGTTTGGACTTAAGGTCAACACCTAAAATATAAGTTTTTTGATAATTTCGATATATCAATCTATTTGGAAACGCTTACAACGTTGGTATGCGTGAGATTTAATCACACGAAAAATTTTTAATTATAAATTCAATAAAACGCTTACAGTTTTAGTTGTTTTATGACAAGGAAATTTAAAAGAAAGATCTGGATCCATCTGTACCTTTTCTTGGCCAAGCCCTCTCCTGATCTTTAAACCATTCCCAAAAAATTTTAAATATATCTTATATACTTTACACCTGCCAACGCCATACGCAGTGCTATCTTCTGTGAGAATTCCTATACTGAGCTATAACTCTTTCAAGTATATACCTGGATTTTTCTAATTATTTTAGCCAATTTGATAAAAACTGAATTAAACAACAAACCTATCTCAATGAGTAGCATCATAGCGAAGATCTCGTTTTTATGAAAAAGCATAGTAGAAAAAATCACGACTCGATTTACTTATTGAAAAGAAAAAGATTAAACTAGGAACGACCAAACTGCTTAGTCCTCTTTCGTAATTGACCATTGCATCACCAAAAAGGTAAGCTTTCTTTCTGTATGTTTATTTACAGTTGTCATGTGTATATATGATGAGCTTTGAAGACTAGCCATCTTAGTCTCTCATTCAACATTAGACTTAATGAAGTAAAAAACTGCTAAACTAAAAAAAGCTCTCTTCAAATGGAAGAGAGCTTTAGTGCTGAATTATACGTTAGCTTCAACTTTTGCTTTTGCAATGGCCTGATCCAGGTCAGCAATTAAATCATCAATATGTTCAATTCCAACAGATAAACGAATGAGGTCATCTCGCACACCGGAAGCTGTTAGCTCTTCCGCACTTAGCTGCTGGTGGGTCGTGCTAGCAGGATGAATAATTAAACTTTTCGCGTCTCCCACGTTCGCTACATGAGACCAAAGTTCAACTGAATTAATGATTCCTGCTCCGGTTTCGCGTCCTCCCTTTATTCCGAATACGACGACAGCTCCAGCGCCTTTAGGTAGATACTTTGGCACCAATTGATTCGATACGTGATCCTCATCTTCAGGATAGCTCACCCACTCAACTGCCGGATGATCTTTTAAGTAAGAAACGATTTTTCGAGTATTTGCAATGTGCTCTTTCATACGAACATGGAGTGTTTCTACACCTAGGGCAATTTGAAAAGCGTTAAATGGACTAAGCGCAGCACCTGTATCTCTTAGGAGCTGGACCCTTGCTTTCACGATATACGCGGCTTCGGGTAGCGCTTCTGCGAATACTATGCCATGGTACGTGTGATCGGGTTCGGTGAAGCCCGGGAACTTAGGTGAATTCCAATCAAATTTACCACCATCGACAATAATCCCTCCCATTGTGGACCCGTTTCCGCCAAGCCATTTTGTGGCGGAATGAACGACGATATCTGCTCCATGCTCAATTGGTCTACAAAGATACGGAGTAGCAAATGTATTGTCTATAATAAGTGGGATTCCAGCTTCATGTGCAATATCTGCTACTTTTTCAATATCTAATACATGTAGACCCGGGTTGCCTATCGTTTCTGCAAAAATAGCTTTCGTATTTGGAGTAATGGCTGATTTAAATGATTCCAGATCTTCAGGATCAACAAAATTGGTCTTTATTCCGTATTTCGGAAGTGTAGCAGAAAAGAGGTTATACGTTCCACCGTATAAAGTCGAAGCAGATACAATTTCGTCTCCGCTATTGGCTACATTTAGAATGGCAGTTGTAATGGCAGCCATACCACTTGCAAGAGCTAGTGCTCCAACACCACCTTCTAGTTGAGCAATACGTTCTTCAAGTGTACCGACTGTAGGGTTGCCGATGCGCGAATAGATAAACCCTTCTTCCTTTAAGGCAAATAAATCGGCTGCGTGATCAGTATTATTAAATCGATAAGCATTCGATTGATAAATCGGTAGAGCCCTTGCGCCTGTAGCTGGATCAGCTTGTAAACCTCCATGAATTCCAATTGTCTCCAAATTATATTTTTTCTCTGCCATTTCACTTCACTCCTTCGATATTTTTCGTTAATGTTACTTGTTCCTTTATAAGCGGTCCCCATTTATCAAACTCAACGAGAAATCCATCATGACCAAATTTCGTGTTGATTAAATAAAACGGAGAAGAATGAGCTTGAGCAAACAATTTTTCTAAATCTTCTGGAGGATAGATTAAATCCCCTTTAAATCCAATAGCAAGAATGCTCGCTTTAATGTTCTTGATGATGGATATAAGATTACCTCGCCCTTTACTAATATCATGTGTGTCCATTGCCCTTAATAAATACAAATAGCTATTTGCATCAAATCGGCTTACAAGCTTATTTCCTTGATAGTGTAAATAAGATTCCACTTCGTACTGTGCTTCTTTATGATTTTCTTCTGAAGTTTCGATCGCCGCTCGACCGAATTTTTTTTGAAACATTTCATCTGTCCGATAAGAAATCATACCGATCATTCTTGCAGTTGCAAGCCCCGATGTTGGCTGGTGATGAGGATCGTAGTATCCATCCTTCCAATCAGGATCGTTTGTAATAGCAAATCTAGAAATCGCGTTATAAGCTATTCCATACGTATTTAAGCTTGGAGTTACTGCAAGTGGAATCAGATGCTCCATTCCATCTGGGTAAAGGGCACCCCATTCAAGAACCTGCATTCCTCCAAGTGATCCACCAATCACAGCATGAAGGTGATCGATACCTAACACTTCAAGTGCCTTTTTCTGTGAGTGCACCATATCTCTCACTGAAACAAATGGGAAGTCCGCTTTATACTGTTCTCTGGTGACTGGATTAATCGATAGCGGTCCTGTAGAACCGTTACATCCTCCAAGAACGTTAAACGTTATAACTTGAAATTCGGGAGTATCGATATAGCCATCCTTTCCTATTAATCCTTTCCACCAGCCGGGCTCCGAATCACCAATTGTATATTGATTTCCTGTTAATGCATGACAGACAAGAATAACGGGAGCGTCTTCTGGTCCAACGCGTTCATAAGCGAGTTCTACTTCATGTAGCGTCTCGCCCGACTCAAGTGTGAACGATCCAATCAATACGTTCTGAGCTTCGTATCTCGTCTCACTTTCCAAACCCCTATCACCCCTTTCGAGCAATCCGTCTTTATTCATTAAGGCTATAATAATGAGCCATAAATCTAGAACCAATGCTATAAGAAAACGTCGCTTCAATATAAAAAAACCTCTCCGAAAGACAGAGAGGCTTGATTTATTCATCAGCTCCGCTTATCTTTCAGGATTTCTCCTGCAGGATTTGGCACCTTTTCAAACCACAATTGGTTTGACGGTTGCCGGGCTTCATAGGGCCAGTCCCTCCGCCTCTCTAGATAAGTAAGAATATTTTGTTTTTGTTTAATTGAGTTTATTTTAGCAAGGTGGCGCATTAGTGTCAAACACTTTTTCGGAATTATCATTCTTTTCATTTTTTTAAAGAATGTCTAAGTTAATCCAAATTATCGTGAAACAGAGCCTACAGTGTATTAAGTTTGATTAGAATCGAATTTTTGATAAAGTAGCCTTAGAATAATTTTGAAGAGGTGATTGATAGTGCAAGCGCCGTCCTTTGCGTTAGAAGAAGTACAAAGCGGAGAAATCATCAGCTTAACGGACTTCAGGGGGAAACCAGTTATGATTACATTCTGGGCTTCCTGGTGCCCCGATTGTATGAAAGATTTACCGATGAAAGAACAGTTCTACCAGCATGCAGATACTGATACATTAGCATTCTTAACAATTAACGTGACAGGTCGTGAACGGTCAGAAGAAGCCGGTAAAGATTTCACGATCAAAAACAATCTTCCTTTCCTCGTTTTACAAGACAGTGGACGAGAAACTTACGACAAATTTGGTTGTACAGGTGTCCCAACAACTGTATTGCTTAATCAAGATCATCAAATCGCACATGTGTTCGATGACAAATCATCATTTCTTGATATCGCAAAGGCATTGCCCGACATCATGACATCAAAATAAACACACCACAAAAAAAGCCAGAGGGATCCCTCTGGCTTAAAATAATGAAAATAAAATAAATAATAGCATGTTGCGTTATTTGTCTTTTTTATCTTTCTTGTCTTTCTTGTCTTTCTTGTCTTTCTTGTCTTTCTTGTCTTTATCCTGCTTTTCGTCTTTCTTTTTGTCCTTTTTATCCTCTTTTTCTTGAGCTTTTTCTATTTTTTTATCCGATTTTTCCTGAGATTTCTCTATTTTCTCGTTTACTTTTTCAGCTTTCTTTTTTTCTTTGTCTTGTTCTTTAGCTATTATAGAATTAGATTTGTCTTCGTTTTTCTCTATTTTATCTTTTTGCACTTTGTTGTTATCTTTAGAGTCTTCAGTTTGATCTGACGGGCTGGTTTCTTGTTCTGAAGGCGTGTCCTTTTGTTCTTTCTCCACCTTTTCAACCTTATCAGAAGAGCTTTGCTCAGGCTCCTGAAGAACTAAATCACTATCTTCTCGATTCTGATTAGGTACCGTCTTATCGTTCAACTGGACGACAGAATCTTCTAGCTCCAAAGAGCGATCTTTCGACTTTGATTCCACTGCGGTCATGCTTTCGGTCTCTAATTCATCCATGTTTTTGACAGACAAATTCCGTACATCCTCTATTGATAACGTAGCTCCCCGATCAACAGCAGCAAGATAAGTCATATATTTTCCTGGTGTTATCCCATTTTCTATAGCTTTTGCTCGAGTACTATAGTCAGTATCAAGTATGGTTGTAATAGCAACTGCTTGATTGACTAATGCTTCATTCTGTTCTATTCCTTGAATCGTATTCTCAAGCTGATCCTTAATCGCCTGATAACGCTCTTTCTTCTCTACATTTGAGGCGACAATAAGCAGTTTTCTATCTTCTGTTAGATACCCCTCTTTGTCGAGTTTCGAGACTAGGAGCCCTCCAAATTCGCTTAGAGGCATGTTCGTTACCTCTTGATCTAAGTTTAACCCTTCACCGTCCGAATTCCACGCTTGATATTGAACAACTTCAAGGTCGGAGTTGACTCCAACCTCAATACTTGGATTGATATCAAAGCTTACATAGGCCGCAACTGCGTCATTTTGTCTAACAGGAATCACACCTGTCACGATTACAACTAATAACAAAATTGCTGCCATACCGGCCAGGGTGGGCATAGAGGGGGTAAAATAACCTTTTTTCTTGTTTAATGGTTTTGGTGTAAGTTTAATTTCAGAGCCGATTGTTAACGTATGATTTCGCTTCAAATTGATCGTAGTAAACTCCCCATCGGGTGTTAATACAACCGCTTTACGTCCACGAATGTCCATTATGACCCCATTTTTCATCCCCTGGCCCCCTTAATTCAACTACTGTATATATGATTTCAGCGCATTAAATCCACCCAGATGAATTAACGCCACTGCTATTATATACTTTCGATTACGTTCAATCGTTTTTCGACTGCATGTAACGAGCGCTAGCAAATCTTTTATAGGGAGCTGCTTTTTTTCTAGCAAATAACTTGAAAGAATGTCATCTTGAGCAATCAATTGCGCAATCATCTTTGCATTTTCTCTTGCATCAATATGTTTAGGACAGTTTTTGCTCAGAACTTTAAACGTAATGCTAAATTTCTTCAACAATTGTTCGTATTCCTCAATTTCATACATTCTTACTTCACGCTGTCTGTCCATTTCGTATACATCAAGTGCAGCTTTCTGTTCTGCAAAACTATCTTCTAGTCGGCCTTCCTCATCAAGTTCCTCAGGCTCAAGATAAATATACTTATTTTGTCTTGCTTCTTTACGGATATGGTCGATGACTCTTCTTCTAATCACCATATCAGCAAAGGTTAAAAATCTACTTCCTTGTCCTTTTCGAAACTGATCCATCGCTTCGTTAAAAGCTGAAAGTCCGATACTGAACTCATCCATCGAATGATTGATATAACGATTACAAACTTTGGACGTGATTTTCTTAATAAACGGTTGGTAATCTTCTAATAGCTGGTTTCTTAATAACTGGTTTCCGTTTTGAATACTATCAATTTTATCTTCTAATGTAATATTATCTTTTTTATTTTCTTTATGATTTGCGAAATTTCCCATTGTGCTGATTGAAATGGTTGTCATGTTATACACCTCTCATCTTGCAGTCAATTTCTAATTGATTGCTTCTCGGGTTGGATTCTTAGATGTTTTTAGTTTGAGAATTCTAAATTAGTAATTAAAATAAAAATGCGTCACCATTCGTATCAAACATCGGAAAGGTGACTCTATTCAGTTATACCATTCAATCAGCATGAACGAAAATACAATTTTATGACAATGTTACTGTTTCTTTACTTCCTGTTATATTAATTTATCATTATTAATCTTGCTTAATTTTCAGCGAATTGCGTATTCATTCAAGCCCGTCTTGAAGCGATTTTCTAAAACCAGAAAATAACGATAAATTGGTCAAATTTCATCAAACGAATTTGTGTTCACTAAGAAATGCATCCACAGTTACGACTGATTCGAAGGCAAAAAGGGTGTTATTTCCGCCCTTCTCCCTAATAACTGTTAATGCAGGTACACTTTGTATTTTAAGTGTTTCCGCTACCCAAGGAAAATAATTTAAATTACATGAGTAGATATGTGATTCAACCCCTTTAGAGCTCGAAACAATTTGTAACATTCGCTCTGCAATTTTACACGTCTGACAAAAAGGCGTGTAAAAGAAAAAAACAGTGCCTTCCTTTTGTAAAAGTTCACTAACCATGGATTCATCGGTTATGTCTTGCATGTTAATACCCCATTCTATGTAAGAGCGAAAAGGAAGCTTCGTTAAGCTTCCTTTTCGCTCATTTCTTGATTATTGGACGGTCACTACTTTAAATTTCGCCGCCCTTAAAATCCTATTTAAATAATTTAGAGGTGTTTCTGCTACTTCACGATGAAGCATTGTAATGTAGAGATGTTCGGCATGTGGAATTTCTTGTGTAAGCTGCCGTCTTAATTTCTCACCGGCATCATCAGCATCTACAAGAACATATACATCCTTCTCCTCAAGCTCTTCACTAAGTTCTTCTAACCTGTCAAAACTAATCGTTCCATAAGTGCAGATAATCTCCACTTGCTCATCTAACACTCTCATTAACTGTTCTTTATCTGTCTTTCCTTCTACAATAATTACTTTATCAGTCATGGCACAACGCTCCATTTCAAGCTGTCGTATCAATTCATTTACTATAGCATATGGTAGTTGAAGCATTTCGTTTCAAGGCATATGATTTAATTTATTCATTTTGAAGTGTTAGATACAACAGCTACTCATTGAGCCAGATGAATGACAGCTTTGTTAATCATTGTCTTGATCAGGATCGTCCTCTTCTAAATATGTTTCAGATGTTGAATTACCGTGTTCATTCTGAAGATCATCTACTGTGCGAAGGCGATCATCGACTCTATTGCCTGACGTTTCAAATGTAGCCTCATCATCCGGTCTATTGCTGTCTTTGGCCTCTTCCAATTGATCTTGTGCTTCTTTGGTACGTATTGCATAAGGAATGGCTTCAAGACGTTCTTTATCAATTTCTTCACCAGTATCCACACATATTCCGTAATTACCTTCTCGAATACGATCAAGTGCTGTATTAATTAAGCTTAGTCGTTCTCTAGCTGCATCTTCTAGTGTAATATCTTTCTCGCGTTGATCCAATTCAGAAGCCATATCAGCAAAATGATTGTCGTACGATGTTAATTCTCCTGTTTCCTCAGATAGTGCGGCATTTTCATCTCGGTGACTTGCACCACCATCTAAAAGATCTTTCTTTTGATCTAATAATTGTTTTTTTAAATGCTGTAATTCTTGTTTCGACAAAGCCATAGTAATTCCCTCCATAGGTCATTTTCTTTTCCAGTACCTATTTTCCCTTTACCCTACTCACACTAAACCACACAATTATGTTTTATCATGCTCAACTGGTGGAAATAAATCAATAAGATTAAAGATTGGAGTGGTCATAATGGCAAAGTTAAAACTTGGACAGGAAGTACCATCCTTTTCGTTAATTAATACAGAAGGTGAACTGTTTCAATTTGAACAGCACCAAAAGGAAGACAAGCGTTGGCATATGCTCGTATTTTTCAGAGGAGAATGGTGCCCTGTATGTAATGAGCAATTAGAAGAGCTTCAAGAGCATCTAGGTGCTTTTAGAAAGTTAGACGTCCATCCAATTGCAATTGCAAAAGATAGCTTAGAATCTCTTAGAAAAATGAAAGAAAAGCATAACCTCGAGTTCCCAGTACTAAGTGACAAAGAGAATGCGGCAATTGACTCCTTTGGCGTTATGATGCATCGAGAAGACGACCCTTATGAAGATCACGGTGAGCATGGAGAGCCTGCCATCTTTCTTATCGATGAGAACGGCAAATTAATGGCGCAATATTTACAGTCAAGCCCATTTGGAAGACCGTCAGCTGATGGTCTAATCACAACGATTAAATATATTCGCAAAAACAAAGCATAAAAAAGACCGGCCAAATGGCCGGTTTTTTTGCAGTAATAAAGTCGTTGGCGTTAGAAGAGAAGTGCTTGTCGGGCCTTAACGAGCGTATTCGCTTTTCTTGTCCAGCTACTACGCTCAGTCCCTCGATCACTTCTCCTTATGATTTGAACACAAAGAGCGTGTTCGAATCATAAGGTTCCAGTGCTTGTCGGGCCTTAACGAGCGTATTCGCTTTTCTTATTAACACCAGCCGAGGTCGCAGTCTTCTACATACCTTCCATTTTGCTCGATTACTTGTTCGTAATGATAAATTTTGTTTTGCTCCATCTCAAATCCTTCAAGAAACTCATATTGATTTCCTTGATCTGAGAATAAGATACGGCCAATTCTTTCCTTGTCCATAAACAAGTTCATCGCTTGTTGATCAAATTTACCATATACCTTTCGAGTAACGTCGATTCTTTGCATTGGGCGAGGTGTCTCAATCATTGGTATCATCCCCTCTTTATTGTGTCATTCCGTAAAGCCATCATGTATTCATTCTATGACTGAAATTAGGAAACACATTCATTAATAAGAGTTTACGATGATGAGTGGACTTTTACGCTCATAATTCGACTAGCAATGGAGAGCTATAAAATGAATGACTGATTTATTCGTCTTCGCTTACCATTTTTTCGTATGCTTCAGCTGTCATTAGTTCTTCTACTTGAGAAGGCTCAGAAGGTTCTACAACGACCATCCATGCTTTTTCGTATGGTGAATCATTAACGAATTCAGGGCTGTCTTCTAAATCCTCATTGACAGAAAGAACTTTGCCTGAGATTGGTGCGTATAGCTCAGAAACAGTTTTTACAGATTCCACGCTACCGAACGGCTCGTCAGATTCAATCGTGTCGCCTTCTTCTGGAAGCTCAACAAAAACGATATCTCCAAGTTCTGATTGTGCGAAGTCTGTAATACCGATGCGGATGTTTCCGTCTTCTTGTACTTGCACCCATTCGTGTTCTTCTGAGTAGCGAAAATCTTTTGGTAAGTTCATTAGTAATTCCTCCCTGAAATAATTCCTCTTAATAAAGGTTAGTAGTCAATATTATTTACAATAACTATCGTATAATAGTTATTATTAATTAAGCAACTATTTTATCGTTTCCATGTTTCCTCAAATACATCCTCTTTAAACCCAACAGTAACTTTTTCTCCGTCAGTTACGATTGGACGTTTGATTAACATCCCATCAGAAGCAAGGATTTCAAGCAATTCGTCTTGAGTCGATGTAGCGACCTTATCTTTTAATCCAAGCTCTCGATATTTCTGCCCACTCGTATTAAAGAATTTCTTAATTGGTAAGCCGCTATAATTAAGCAGGACAGCTAACTCATCTTTTGAGGGCGGATTTTCGACGATGTGTACTTCATTTACTTCAATATCGTTTTGCTCGAACCATTTCTTCGCTTTACGGCATGTACCACATTTGGGATATGCATAGAATGTAATGGGCAAATCTGTTCCTCCTTAAAGACACTCAAGTGATTATAACGTTAGTTTACCACATGAGAGGAGTTGGACAAATACAGATGCACCTAAAAGTAAATTTCGTCATCTATTAACAAAATCCTTTCATTATTCCACTCACTATTTTTCCTAATTAAGAGAAAAAAATCCCCCCATTTCTGGAGGGACAATAGAGAACATGGTTTGGAAATTAGTTACGATCCTACCGGTTATGACCAATTCAAATTGTTATTTTACATTAGTATAGCGATGATAGCTTATTAAACCGTAAAACGCTGTTGTTCAAGAATGCTTGCAGCGATTTCACGTTTCTTCGCAATAACATTAATTGGCGTGTAACGTGATAGTTTACGAAGAGCAGATATCATCATGCGAAGTGAATCGCCTGTTTCGACGGCAACCAAAGTCTCTTTAGCATGAGCTTCAATACGGTTGAAAGCTTCCTGACAGAAAACTTGTGTTAGAAGAAGTTTATTTTGTTGCTTTTCTGCACCAGTTTTATTAATCGCTTTCTCTGTGCGAAGTACGGCTGATTCCATAGAGTAAATTTCGCTTACGATATCTGCCATGTTTGATAAAACTTCTTGTTCTTTATCAAGAGCCTTGCCATATTTTTGAACAGCTGTACCTGCAGTCATAAGCATAATCTTCTTTGCCATCTTAACGAGATGCTTTTCCTGTTCAAGAGGTGCATCACCAATTTCTTGTGGCGTTAACATCATGAGCTCTTCTTGAAGTGCAGTAGCCTTTTCAAGGAATGGAAGCTCGCCTTTCATTGTTTTACGGACAAGCGTGCCTGGAACTAGAAGGCGGTTGATTTCATTCGTTCCTTCAAAAATACGATTGATACGAGAATCACGGTACATTTTCTCAACTTCATATTCAGACATAAAGCCGTATCCACCGTGAATTTGTACTGCCTCATCTACAACATAATCTAGCGCCTCTGAAGCAAACACTTTATTTAGTGAACACTCAATTGCATACTCCGCAATTGCTTCTGCGACTTTCGCTCCGTCTTTTTGTTCTTCATCCGAAAGCTTTCCTAACTTCTGCTCAAAAAGACCTCCTGTGCGGTAAGTAGAACTTTCTGTCGCGTATGTTGCTACTGCCATATTCGCCAGTTTCTCTTGTATGAGAGAGAACTTTGCAATTGGCGTGTTAAACTGCTTACGCTCTAAAGCATACTTAGCGGAAAGTTCGATCGAACGCTTCATTCCACCAATAGTACCTACTGCTAGCTTATAGCGACCAACGTTCAAGATGTTAAACGCAATGATGTGCCCTTTACCTGCTTCTCCTAGTAAATTTTCTTTTGGCACGGCTACATCTTCAAGAATCAATGTTCTTGTAGAAGAGCCTTTGATGCCCATTTTCTTTTCTTCGGGACCAGTTGAAAGACCTTTGGAATCCCGCTCAACAATGAAAGCAGAGAAATGTTCGCCATCAATTTTTGCATAGACAATGAATACATCTGCGAAAGCGGAGTTCGTGATCCACTGCTTTTCACCGCTTAGAAGATAGTGTGTTCCTTCAGCATTGAGCTTAGCTGTGGTTTTAGCCCCAAGAGCATCAGAACCTGAACCAGGCTCAGTCAAAGCATAAGCAGCAATTGTAGCTCCTGACGCAAGACCTGGAAGATACTTTTTCTTCTGCTCTTCGTTTCCGAAAAAGACGATAGGTAGAGAACCGATTCCAACATGGGCGCCATAACTTAGGGAAAACGAACGAGCACGAGCGAATTTCTCAGTAATAACAGATGAACTGATTTTATCAAGGCCAAGACCGCCGTATTCTTCTGGGACGTCCGCTCCAAGAAGTCCGAGATCACCAGCTTTTTCGAGAAGCTTCCGTGAAATTTCAAATTCATGATTCTCAATTTTATCAAGCGCTGGAACGACTTCCTTTACTACAAAGTCTTCCGTTGTTTTCCCCATCATGACATGCTCATCTGAAAAATCCTCCGGTGTGAAAATATCTTCTGCCTTTTGATCTTCAATCAAGAAGCTTGCACCTTTAACCGTTTTGTTCATTGTATTAGACATGCTTGTTTTCCTCCCTTGTTTTCGTTGCTCTTAAAGAATTTCAAACACTCCAGCAGCGCCCATTCCTCCGCCAATACACATCGTCACAACGCCAAATTGTTCTCCGCGGCGTTTCATCTCATGAATTAAGCTTAAGGTTAACTTCGTCCCTGTACATCCAAGTGGATGACCAAGTGCAATCGCTCCACCATTTACATTCACTTTGTCTTCATCAAGTCCAAGCTTTCTAATGACGCGAAGAGATTGTGATGCAAAAGCTTCATTTAATTCGAATAACCCAATATCAGATAGCTCAAGTCCAGCGAGTCGAAGAGCTTTAGGAATCGCTTCAACCGGTCCGACTCCCATTATTTCGGGTGCTACACCAGCAACAGCAAATGATCTGAACTTAGCCATAGGCGCTAAGCCTTCACTTTCAGCTTTTTCTCGATCCATGACGAGAACACTTGCTGCTCCGTCACTTGTTTGTGATGAATTTCCGGCGGTCACAGAGCCTCTAACATTAAATACTGGACGTAACTTACCGAGAACATCAAGTGACGTATCTGCCCGAACACCTTCATCCTGTGAGAAAAGAACTTTCTTTTCCTGTAATTTGTTTTTCTCATCAATCCATCTTTTCGTTACTTCGATCGGAACAATTTCATCCTGAAACTTCCCATCTTTGATTGCCTGAGCTGCACGCTGATGACTCCTTAGTGCAAAAGCATCCTGATCTGCTCTGCTAATCTCAAAGCGACGTGCGACTTCTTCCGCTGTGTGTCCCATTCCCATAATATATTCAGGTTTTTCTTCTACAAGAGCAGGATTGGGCTTTATTACATGACCGCCCATCGGCACAAGACTCATCGATTCCACTCCACCAGCCAATATGGCACCGGATTGGCCAAGCATTATGCGTTCTGAAGCATAAGCGATACTCTGTAAACCTGAAGAACAATATCGGTTGATTGTAATGGCTGGAACCGTCTCAGCAAGACCTGCTCTAGCTCCAATCATTCTAGCTACATTCAGCCCTTGTTCAGCTTCAGGAATAGCGCATCCCATAATCACATCATCTATTTCACCATCATAACCGCCGGCACGCTTTAACGTTTCCTTAACGGTAAGTGCTCCAAGATCATCTGGACGCATATTGGCAAGCGTTCCACGGTTTGCTTTTCCAACAGGTGTTCTAGCACCGGATACAATAACTGCTTCTTTCATCAAACTTCCCTCCTCCATACTAGTTGCGCAGCGGTTTTCCTTTAAGTAACATATGCTGCATTCTTGCTTGCGTTTTTGGCTCTCCTAGCAGGCTGAGGAACGCTTCACGCTCAAGATCCAGAAGATACTGCTCATCGACTAATGTTCCTTCTTTTACTTTTCCGCCCGCAATGACGTGAGCAAGTTTGGTCGCAATCGTTAAATCGTGATCGGACAGGTAACCGCTCCATTTCATCGTTTTCGCTCCCATTAGCATTGCAGCATAACCTGCTTCTCCAGCAACTGGGATCTTTTTAGCAACAGGTGGCTGATAGCCTTGTTCAGCAAGGAAAAGTACTTTTTCCTTTGCATCATGAAGAACGTGATCCGCGTTAGCACTAATACCATCCTGAGGTCGAATGAATCCTCGTTCCATTGCTTCATGAGCTGATGTTGAAACTTTCGCCATCGCAATCGTTTCAAAAACGTTGGCTGCAATATCAGTTAAGTTAACATTAACTCCTGGAGGCGTTTGCTCTAGCTGACGCATATAAAGTTCTTTATTTCCGCCTCCACCTGGAATCAAGCCAACACCTACTTCTACGAGGCCCATATATGTTTCTGAAGAAGCTTGAATGGAAGCTGCTGGCATACACACTTCTGCCCCACCGCCAAGCGTCATCTGAAACGGCGCTGCTACGACTGGTTTTTGAGAGTAGCGAATACGTGCCATGGACTGTTGGAACTTCCTTGCAACCATTTCGATTTCAAAGAAATTATCATCTTGAGCTTCCATTAACATATACGCGACGTTGGCACCAACACAGAAATTTTGGCCCTGGTTTCCAATCACAAGTCCTTCGAAGTTTTTCTCCGTTTCATCAACGGCTTCATTAATCATCTGGAGAATATCCATTCCAATTGCATTGTTTGGGGAATGGAATTCAAGGCCTGCAACCCCATCTCCAAGATCAAGAAGCGTTGCTCCAGTATTTTTCTTAATCACGCGATTTTGCGCTTTTAATCCTTTAAGGTGGATAATTTTCTTGCTTTCCTCCACTACTCTTTGCTCACCATTATGGTAGAAAGATTGAGTGGTACCTTCCTGCTTATAGAAAGACGTTTGCCCTGAGGCAAGCATTTGATCAACCCATTCAGGAATCGTTTCACCTTCTTCCTTCATTCGAGCCACTGATTTCTCAACTCCAAGAGCATCCCACGTTTCAAAAGGACCCATTTCCCATCCAAAGCCCCATTTCATGGCACGATCGACGGCGTCGATATCATCAGCAATTTCATAGGTTTTCTCAGCAGAGTAAAGCAAAACAGGCTTCATGATGTTCCAAATTAATTCACCTGCGCGGTCATTCGCGTAAGCAAGCGCTTTCAGTTTATCCGCTTTTGACTTCGCTTGTTTACTTGCCTCAACAGAAGCTGTTTTTAATTTCTGTCGTGGTTCATATTCAAGCGTAGATGGATTTAACTCTAGAATTTCGCTTCCTTTTGCCCCTTTTTGTTTTATGAAAAAGCCCTGACCTGCCTTTGCTCCAATCCAGCCTTTTTCTTTCATCTGTTGCATAAATTCAGGAATCCGGAATACTTCTTTCTCATCACCTTCAACCTGTTCAAAAACGTTGTTCGCTACGTGAATAAACGTATCAAGTCCAACTACATCAAGTGTTCGAAACGTTGCACTTTTTGGACGGCCGATTGCTGGGCCAGTTACAGAATCTACTTCTCCAACTGAAAAGCCGCGATTCATCATTTCTCTAACTGTGACAAGCAGGCCATAAGTTCCAATTCGATTGGCAATGAAGTTTGGCGTGTCTTTCGTTTCTACGACACCTTTGCCGAGAGTATCTTCACCAAATGTTTTCATATAGGAAAGGACGTCTCGATCCGTGTCTTTCGTTGGAATCACTTCAAGAAGCTTTAAATATCTTGGTGGGTTAAAAAAGTGCGTACCAAGGAAGTGCTTCCTAAAATCTTCTGATCTACCTTCAGCCATTGCTTCTACGGAAATACCGGAAGTATTCGAACTAACAATGGTTCCAGGTCGTCTATATTCATCTACTTTTTCATATACTTTTTTCTTGATCTCCAGGTTTTCGACAACAACTTCAATGATCCAGTCAACTTCTTGCAAGCGCTCCATATCGTCTTCCATATTTCCCGCTTCAATTAATTGAATGTGATCTTTCTTAGAAAGCGGTGCCGGTTTTTGTTTCTTAAGTTTCTCAATCGCTTCTGCCGCAAGTCTATTTCTGACAGAACGGTCAGCGAGTGTAAGTCCTTTGACTTTTTCCTTTTCATTCGGTTCCTTTGGTGCAATATCCAATAGCAAACTTGGAATTCCTACATTCGCCAGGTGGGCGGCAATGCCTGATCCCATTACTCCTGCTCCTAATACAGCTACTTTATGAATGCTACGTGTCATAGCGAACCTCCCCTGTTGAATGAATGCTCATTCATTTTTAATTTAAAAAAAAGAGCGAGATCATTTCCTCTGTCTATACTATAAAATATATTCTGAAATTTAGCAATATATCACACGGATTTTTTTGACAAAATTTTATAAATTTAAACAAAGCTTATTTTAAAGCGGACATTCGTCCGCTTTTCACTATTTCATCATTCCTTTAAGGACGAAAGCTACGTTTGCAGGCCTCTCAGCAAGTCTTCTCATAAAATATCCATACCAGTCTTTTCCATAGGGTACGTAGACACGCATTTTGAAACCTTCTTTAAGGAGCTCATCTTGTTTATCTACACAAATACCATATAGCATTTGAAATTCAAATTGAGAACGGGGGATATTGTATTCCTCTACGAGCTTCTTTGTGTATTCAATGATGCGATCATCATGGGTCGCAATGGCTGTGTAATTTCCATTCAATAAGTGCATTTTAATGATTTTTTTGAAATTCTCGTCGACATCCTTTTTATCCGGAAATGCGACTTTTGGTGACTCTTTATAAGCACCTTTAACAAGTCTAAGATTTGGAGATAGATCGTTCAGCTTTTCTACATCTTCAGCTACGCGGTATAAGTAGGCTTGAAGAACTGTACCAATGTTCGTATACTCCCTCTTTAGGTTAGTAAAAATCTCTATTGTTTTTCCGCACCTCTCGAAATCTTCCATATCAATCGTAACAAAGACATTGTGCTGATCAGCAGCTTCAAGAATTCGGCGCATATTTTTCATCGTCATATCGTAATCAATGTCTAACCCCATTGATGTGAGTTTAAGAGAAAGCTGAGAATCAAGATTTTCTGCTGCAATTCGCTCAATTGCTTCAATACAGTGGTTTGTCATTTCATCAGCCTCAGCGGCGTTATCTACAAACTCACCAAGATGATCGATTGTAACAGAAAGTCCCTTTTCATTTAGTTTCTTAATAGCATTTACAGAGCTATTAAGAGACGCACCGGCTACAAACCGGCTAGCTCCAAAGCGCATACCATACCGTTTCGCTACTTTTGTAGCTACTTTATTCTTCCCCATGTATAAAAAGAAATTACGCATTACTTGTTCCATCATAACCCCTCCATGTAAACGCATACAAAACGTCTAAAAAAATATATAGTGGAGAAAATCGGCATATAGTATCAAATACCGCCATATTTCGTCTTTAATGCTATTCTACCATGATATGCTGTCGTTTAGTCTATTTTTGATAGATTTTCTCCGTAATAAATTTTGTTAAATATTTACTTGAATTAGTATTCTATACCCCGCTTTTCACGAAAAAAACTGGAACTTAAAATAGTATATTTAAATGTTTCAAAATCGGATACTTCTCTTCTCATCTATTTTCATAACCTTTTTTCTTAACAACCACCTCATTTCTCAAGGGATGAGCTTCTGAAATGAAACAAAATCCTATATTAGCTTAAATGGTTGATTCTCGAATAAGCTAAAATCAAAAACGTTCGAAAATGTAGCCAAAAAAAAGAAACCAGGGAAGTCCTGGTTTCACTTATCTGATTCTTTCTGGTTATCCTGTTGGTCTTTACGATGCTCTTCGTTCATAGTTTTGATTTCGGTCACTAGCTCTTTCATGGCATCCTTCGCATCAGGATACGTTTGATTCCAATGTTTCGCAAGAGGAGGCATCGTTTTTGAAAGATGCGTGTACATCGCCCATAGCTTCACTTTTTCCTTCAGCTCAGGGCTCGTATCTCCAAGGAGAAGCTCGGTGTATTTATCCATCAATCCATCGACTTGTTCCTGAAGTGTTTCAAGACTCATTTCATTCACTCCAATCACTAGCAGAATATCCTGATTATAGCATAATTAATGGGATACTCGACCGTTCACCTGAACTTCTCTTAACCTTCCATAATCAATGCGTTCTTGATTTTCTTTAATTGCCTTTATCAACTCTTCTATAAGTACCTTTTCATCCGTCACAATAAAGAAACGGCATGATATCATCGCGAAGTCGCCAAAAAATGCTCTGCAACCAGCATATCGTTTTGCATCACGGACTGGCTGATAAGGAAAAATAAAATTTCCACTTTGTTCAAATGCAGGATCAAGAGGATGTTCTTCAAGTTTCTTAATCAGCTCTCGAATCGTCAGCTCTCTTCCATGCTCATTTGTTCCTATTTCGATAATTTCAAGCAAGGTTGATTCCCCCTTCTTTACAAGATTCGAAAGCAAACTGCTCTGATAGAGGGCCGAAAGTGGAATGCACTCATTTCATGCGCTTTGATCCGAATCAATAGGCTATTATACATGCATTATCTAACATAGCCAAAAAAAAGAGTCAGAATAAATTCTGACTCTACAATGGGTCACAAAGAGTGAGTATATACAGAGGGGGGACCTGACCTCACTCTTTAATTTATCTTATGTTTCTTTTAACTTTGTGGCTGGACAAGTACCCCGGTACAAACATGGAAATTTCTCATTCATTAAGCTTCTTCTCGACACACTCATACATGATTTGCAACATCATACCTATTATAATAGAAGGATATCAAGCTCGGACCATCTTGGAGGGATCATTATGGATATTGTTGTTATTGGTGGTGGCATTGGCGGACTGACTGCTGGAGCATTACTGACGAAAGAAGGCTACAACGTAACAATACTTGAAGCATCGAATGAATGGGGTGGATCAGCAGGAAAATTTACACGAGGGCATTTTCTCTTCCCTGTTGGAGCGACGATGGGGATGGGGTTCGAAGAAGGTGGATTACACTATCGCATTTTCCAAGAACTCGGTTTGTCCTTCCCTGTTTTTTCGTTGGATGAAATTATGAGAATATACGATGGCAATCGCGTCATGCCTTATTATACAGATCGAAATCGCCATTTATCAGAATGAGCTACCCAGTTTCCAGAACACTCCAAACAAATTGTTTCTTTCTATCGAGAAATATGGAAAATTGGAGCCGAAGTACGTAAGTTAATTGGACCTCTCCCTGTTGTACCTCCAGTCACCCTATCAGAATGGAAAGGGCTTCTACTATCTCTCAAACCAGGAACTCCCGGACTGGTTCCCTACCTTCGGAAAACAATGGGAGATCTTCTGAAAAAACATAATCTTAATGATGCACTAGACTTTCACCATTTTATTGATGGACAATTAATTGATAGCATGCAAACAACTAGTGAAGAGTGCTCAGCACTTATGGGTGCTCTTGCTCTCGATATTTATCACGAAGGGGCATATTACTCTGAAGGTGGATTGTATCGCATCGCTGAAACACTACAGCAATATATTGAACAGAACGGTGGTCGAACTTACCAGAGAAAGCAAATTCAATCGATTCGGCGTGAAAACAACCGTTGGGTAGCTGTCGATCAAAAAGGGGAGAGTTGGAGAGCTGATCACCTTATTAATAACTTACCTGTACAGGGCTTTGTTCCACTTCTTCCAGAACCACTTCAAGAACAACTCCCCACTAAGTTAAGAAAACGAAGTCAAATGACTCAGTGGGGAGCTTTTACGATGTATCTTGCTTTAGATGAAAAAATCATCCCTGAATATACGTCCCTCTTTAGTCAAGTCTTTTCGGATAATGGAAAAATGACCGAAGGAAATCACCTCTTCTTGTCACTTTCAAAATCCAATGATCTCTTTCGTGCGCCAGAGGGCTTTCGCACATTAACAGTCAGTACACATACAGAGCTTCACCATTGGGATACGAAAGAGAAATACGATCAATATAAAAAGGAGCTAACTGAGAAAATGCTCACAGGTATTGAAAGAGTGATACCTAATGTAAGAAGTGGAATCGAATTACAAATGACAGGTGCACCACGAGCATGGGAAAGATTTACGAAAAGACCTAAAGGCATGGTTGGAGGTTTCCCACAAACGAATGAATTTAGTTTGTTCAACAGTCTTTCTCACCGTACTGGTCTCAAGGGATTGTGGCTTTGTGGCGACAGCGTTTTCCCTGGAGCAGGTACTATTGGGGTTTCTACTAGTGGATATCATGTCTATCGCTCTATCACTAAGGAAATGGTGAAAATAAAAGAAGTCATTTTAGAATAAAATCGCTTCCTTAAGGCACAATGAGACTATCATTTAATGTTGAAGGAGCGAACCAACCGTGGATCAAAAGAATAATTTAGTTACTACTGACAGTGAAAAGTTACTTACTTCAATGCGAGAAGAAATTGCGGAAGAGTTTCTCGTTATGGCAGCTGCCACAGAACAAGTAGAAGAAAAAGATTTTTACACTTACCATCTCTTAAAAGAAGCAGAAAAACTACGTAATCTTAAAAAATAAGGTTCGATCAGAAATGACGTTCGGGAAATCATGTAGTATACTTCTAGTAATTGATCTAAAGGAATGATGCGAATCATGACAACTCATACGTTTACAGTTGGCGAGGAGCGAGCAAATTATATTACTCACGGAATTGGAGCTATCATAAGCGTTGCCGCTCTAGTCATCTTAATTGTGTTTGCGTCTCTCTATGGAACTGCCTGGCATATTGTAAGTTTTACACTTTTCGGTACAACGATGCTGATGCTTTATACGGCCTCTACACTCGTTCACAGCTTTCCACCTGGGAAAGCGAAAGACTTTTTCGAAATACTTGATCACTCTTCTATCTATTTCTTTATCGCTGGTACTTACACCCCCTTCTTGTTTATTGTAATTGAAGGTTGGCTAGGTTGGACACTATTTGGCATCGTGTGGGGACTCGCGATTATTGGAACAGTATTTAAAGCTTATTTTGTAAAAAAGTTTCTATTTGTCTCAACCATTCTCTACGTTTTAATGGGCTGGCTGATCGTTCTTGCCTGGAATCCACTCACGCAGAACTTGGCTCCAAACGGAATGATACTTCTCATTGTTGGGGGTGTTCTCTACACAATTGGAGCGGTATTCTATGTCTGGAGAGCTTTTAAATACCATCATGCAGTTTGGCATCTTTTCGTGGTAGCTGGAACACTTGCTCATTTCTTCTGTGTTCTCTTCTATGTATTACCTCTTTAAAACCAATCCTCTGCACGCATCGTGCAGAGGATTTTTGTTTTCCATAACAAAACCTTTTATCGACTATAATCGTCTTAGCCATAGAATACTAGTAAAAGGATGAACGATTTTGATTGAAGTATCTCATCTAACTAAACAGTTCAAAAAAGAGAAGATTCTACATAACCTCACTTTGTCCATCGAAGGAGGCATGGTAGGGCTTATTGGTCCAAATGGTGCTGGAAAAACAACATTTATGAGAATGCTAGCTGCGGTCTCAAAGCCTTCTTCCGGAGAAATCTATCTTAAAGGTTATTCACTTAACCGAGAAGCTTCAAGTGTTCGGAAAGAAATCGGTTACCTCCCTCAACATTTCAAGCTGTATCCGCAGCTTACTGCATCTCAGTTTTTGGACTATGTTGGGAAGTTGAAACGAGACCACCATTATGATCATGAGCGAGAAAAAAAACGATTGCTTCATGCCCTTAATTTAGAAAAGCAACAGAATCAAAAAATTAAGACGTTCTCAAATGGAATGCAGCAACGTCTCGGCATTGCCCAGGCGCTTTATGGAGAACCCGCTGTGATGATATTCGACGAACCTTCTGCTGGACTTGATCCTGAAGAACGCTTACGCTTTCGCAACTTACTAGCTGATGTTTCTAGCCGAAAAACCGTCATTCTTTCTACGCATATTGTAGAAGACATTGAAGGAAGCTGTGATACGCTGATCGTTCTAAATAAAGGGCGCATTCTTTTTCAAGGCACACCAGATGAGCTTCAACGTAAGGGGAATGGACTTGTTTGGGAGTTCGACCTCTTTGATAATAACTGGGACCAATTAAATGGATTACAAATGACACTTACAAAACGAAAAGCAACAGGATTAAGGTGTCGAGCAATATCTCCAGTAGCACCATTTGAATTTGCCGAAGCCGTGGATCCTACCCTTGAAGAAGGGTACATGGCACTGATTGGGCGTGATGGACTATGAGAAAATGGCTTATCCAGTTTAAGCTTGAATTTTCTTTTTTGTATAAAAACTGGTTTTTCGCACCTCTTCCTTTCTTATATTTGATCTGGTTACTTTTTAGCATGAGTGCAGATCAAGAAGGAGGACATGGCAACCTCTACAGAACAACCTATGAAACAACGCACTCTCTTATATTCATTCTCGTTATTGGCTTAAGTATTCTGATTGGCGTTTATTTAATACGACGAGACGTTGGGAATGAATCATTTGAGTGGCACCAATCATTTCCCGTGTCCAATTTCGTATTCATATCAGCAAAATTGATGTCCGCGCTCATCTATATGACGATATATACGGTCCTAATGAGTGGAACCTACTTTATCTTTGCTATGAGAGATAACATTCCGGTGGAAGAAATGTTCACAATTCTGCGTTTCTATGGGACTCAATACGAAGTAGCGTTCTTTATTAGTTTAACTCTTGGCATGCTTTTATCGGTACTTATTAAAAATCGCTTTGTTTACTTAATCGCCTTCTGCGCCTGGATGTTTGGTACGCTATTCATGGAAATTTTCATTATTGATCAAGGCGGACACTTTTATCTTAAAGCGTTCCATCTAACCTACTTATTTGTCGATTCTGTTCTTGTTAATGGCACCTGGGG
This sequence comes from Anaerobacillus sp. 63XJN7_5_ISO-PGPR-S23-430, assembly GCF_056173695.1. Taxonomy (NCBI): domain Bacteria; kingdom Bacillati; phylum Bacillota; class Bacilli; order Caryophanales; family Bacillaceae; genus Anaerobacillus; species Anaerobacillus sp. 63XJN7_5_ISO-PGPR-S23-430. The sequence continues at coordinate 3,374,579 of NZ_CM149686.1, forward strand.
AATTGAATTAATGAAAGAAGAACTACAGTTACAGCGCATTTTTGTTTTAACGGTTTCTTCCTTTCTCCTGGTACTCATCATTTTCATTCTCAATAAACGCAGACCTCATCCATATACGTGGCTGTGGAAGGTTGCACTCATGATCAGTATAGGAATTGTCGTGATTTCGTATCTTCCATATGCTTCTTTCTGGAAGGAGCGAACTGATGAATTTAGTAAGATTAAACAAGAATCTCCATTGATAACAGACGAACAAAACGGTCAAGCTAGTTACATGTCTTTCCCTTCCCTTTCTTCTCCTAATACTCTTTTGAAAGAGGAAGAAGAGCTCTATCAACCAGAACGTTTTGAAATAAAACAATTTGACTTATCCATTCAGCATGAAGATCAATCACTTTTCATTGATGCATCTCTCACTCTACCATCAGCAGAATTTCAAACAAAGGAGTTCATGAAATTCACATTGAATCAGACATTTTCAGTTAACCAAGTCACGATTGATCAACATCCAATTCCATTTACTCAAGAGAATGATTTTCTGACCGTTACTTTACCTGAAAATATGAAAGAACCTGTTATTCGTATTCAATATGAAGGACCATACAAACTATGGGCATCTAATAATGGTCAGGAATACTATCCGGGCCATGTTGGAAATGATCAAATGATTATGCCTTCTCAAACAGCCTGGTATCCATTGCCAGGGCATCAATATTTATATGACATGAACGGAGAATCACAAACGAATATTGGGATTTCGAATAGAGCCACTTTTAATGTTGAAGTTTCAAGTATAGCACTACCCTTATATGGCACAATCGATGAACTTAAAACAAATGTTGGAACCTATAAACTTCAAGGGAAAACTTCTAAATTAGACCTTTATGCTGGAGATCTGACTGAAGTTGATTCTACTTATTATCCAATGTCAATCGTAACGGACAGTTACAATCGTGATCGTGCTGTTGAGCTCATGAAGGAATTGGACAAACGCCTTCTATACACCAACCACTATTTAACGAAAAAAATAGAGCCTATGCGTCATTTTTTTATCGTTCCTGTAGAGAATATTCGCTGGGCCAATTACGTGAGACAACAAGGTTTTATTGATCAAAACTATATCCTAAGCGAATCCACTTTCTATCAAATGGATGAAACTTATCTTATGAAATTGCTCTTTCAAGTGAGTCTATTCCATGATGGTACTGAGATTTATGGGTATGAGGACGGCGAGCTAGTAACAAGTGCCATCCAAAGTGCTTATACGTACATTTATGAATTAGAAAATGGAAATAAAAAAAAGGCCAGTCAAATCCGCGACCTTGTTATCAAGATTCAAGATGATATCCCACTGGAAGACTACAGTGAGGAAGAAATCAAAGCTAACCAGATTTTCACAATGATCAACGAAGCCATTGCTGATGGAGATAGTAAGCAAGTGAAAGAAGTCCTAGATCGAATATATAGCGAACGCTGGGTAGACCCGGGATTCGCAGCAGATTTCACCTTGTTTCGAGAACCTTCTACTCTCATTCCTTACGAAGAATGGCAGAAAATATGGGATGAAGTGATGCAAGGTCATCAGACTAGAAAGGAGGATGGTTCATGACAGATGAGGAACTAGTAGTCGCTATGGCACGTGGAAATCAGGCTGCTTTCGAAGCCCTTGTTCATCGTTATCATGCTCCGCTTCTTGGTTATCTAGAACGGATGTTACGTGATAGAAGAAAGGCCGAAGATGTTGTTCAAGAAACCTTCCTGAAATTAATTAAACAACTAAAAACAAAGAAAACCCCAGAAAAGATCAAGCCCTGGCTTTACCAGGTGGCCACAAATCAATGCCGAGATTATTGGAAAAGCGCGGGATTTAGGTCAGAAAAGCAAATTCTCGACTTCATTCCAGATCAAGCTGACCGAGAACCATCAGTAGTGGAACTATTTGAAAGGCAAGAATCACGCGTGGAGTTTCTCAAGCAGCTCGATACGCTTTCTGAGACGCAAAGAGAAATTGTGTATTTACGGTTTTACCAGGAATTAAAGTATCAAGAAATTGCAGAAGCTTTGGAACTTCCACTCGGTACAGTAAAGTCGAACTTATTTCATGCCTTGAAGAAACTAAAAGCTTCAATAGAACGAAAGGAGGAAGTTAGCCATGCAAGACATCGATCTTGAATTAGAAAAGTTAGAAGAAGATCTAGAGCAGCCGATCAAGTCATATCTGGCAACGTCACCCCGTTCAGAGGATACACAGAAGCTGCTTCTTTCGTTACAGGATCCTTTCGATGAACTTAAACCTTCTCAAATCGAATTTGATTTCGATGAAAAACCTGAGCCTGCAAAACCGTCACTAACAAAGCAATGCCTTAATCAATTCCGTTCTTATCACTGGGCTTACTGGCTGATTAGCGTATTGATTTTTGCAATGTTAACGATGATTTCGGCTGGAAGCATGGAATCAGACAGTTTATTTCCTATCGTTGTTCCCATTTATCTATTATTTGGTGTGCTTTATAGTTATAAAACCTGGAACAAAGAAATGCGGATGGTCGAATCGATTACACCTTTTCCTCCAGCACTTCTTCTCTTAAGTAAATTGCTTGTTGTCTTAGTCGTAAACATTGGTTTGGCCCTGTTATCTACCTTATATATTGTGAAAGATAATACGATGGTTAACCCCGCTACGTTTCTTTTGCATTGGTTCGCGCCGCTTCTCTTTCTGACAGGTTTGCTTGCCTTTGTCATGTTCCATAAAGGGGTAATTGCCGGATTTATCGCCTCACTTGCTGGATGGGCGCTTACTTTTCTTGTATTACCTTATACTGTTTTCGAACTATCTGGTGAAGCACTTCAACAAGACTTACTCTTTGTTGTCTCCTACCTTATTATCCTTGGACTTGGAGTTGCCATGCTCTTCTTATCGTATCGGAAGAGTTTGCATCTTCAATATTTGTGAGATTAGGGTATGATTCAACTACAAAACATCAAATATACTCGAAAACAATTCTCACTTGCTATTCCCGAACTAACACTTGGTTCCGGAATCACCATTCTAGTTGGTAAGAACGGCGCTGGTAAATCTACCTTACTACAACTTCTAGCAACAGCAATAAGACCACATAGAGGCATCATTGAATATGGTGGGAGAACAGTTGATACCTCCCTCCCCTTTATTCGTAAGAATATCGGCTTTCTTCCAACAGGTATCGAATTATATGAAGAAATGAGAATGAAGAGGTTCCTTAGGTATATGTGTGAATTAAAAGGGGTCCTTCACCAGGATGCCGTTGAACAAACGATGGAAGCCCTACATATTCAAACATGTAAAAGGAAGAAAATTAAAGCTCTCTCTCAAGGAGTGAAACAGCGTGTTGGTATTGCACAAGCCATTCTTGACTGTCCTCCTATTTTGCTACTTGATGAACCGTTAAACTACCTCGATAGTCGTGAACGAAAGAACGTCGTCTCCCTTCTATCAAGATATGCCGAAAAAAGGCTTGTTCTTATCGCGACACATGAGTTAAATGAATGGGAAGATATTGCTGACGATTTAATATGGCTTCATGAAGGGGAAATTCTTTTTCATGGGTCCATTTCTCTTTGGAAAAGAGAGCTTCCTTTACGTGTGTGGGAAGGGAAAATCCTTCTTAACGAAATCGCTCAACTAGAGCAGGAGCGGATTATTCACATGAAACGATTAAATAAACAGTACTTGATTAAATACATTGATATCACAAAACCCTTCGATCATTTTCGTGAAGCGGAAACAACCATTGAAGATGCCTACTTCATTCGCAAGAAATCATGGGATGGAGACATCATCCCAATCTAAAGTTCTTTTGCTTTTATCAAAAAAGCTTAACTTCAGTCCCCCAATTTATGGAGGACTTCTTTTTTTGCAGGGAGATTCTTCTTGATAGCGAAATAGTGATAAATAGACAAAAGAAGGTGATCCATTGCAAAAGCAGTCTCTAGGATTGATTTATGAATTTGTGCTCGCCCTTCTCCTTATTTTTTCACTCGTCATTGATTTACCCGATCCCGAAGGCGCAGCGCTCGATTTTTTTATTTGGATTTTATTCTTACTTGATTATGCGACGCGGCTTTTTTTAAGTGATCACAAATGGACTTTTATCAAACAACATCCGCTGGATTTGATTGCTATTATTCCGCTCGATCAATTGTTTCGGACCGCAAGACTCGTCCGCTTTATACGGGTGATTCGATTAGTCGCACTTATTAATCACCGCACGTCTGTTTTTGAACTCTTTCTAACCAAATATAAAATTGATCGTGCGTTTGTCTATGTTATCTCACTCCTCTTCATTTCAGCGCTTTCGATGAAATGGATTGAACCAGAATTTGAGACATATGGTGATGCCCTCTGGTGGGCAGTTGTGACTACTACTACGGTGGGGTATGGAGACCTCTATCCTGAAACAACTGCAGGCAAACTGGTTGCTGCGGTATTAATGATGGTCGGAATTGGAACGATCGGTGTTATTACAGGAACCGTTGCGGCTATGTTTTCAAATAACAGTCGAAATAAACTCCCTACTGAGTTAGATGACATTAAAAGAAAAATCAATCATTACCCTAATATTAGCCAGCTAGACTACAAGCATATGATCGAACAACTTGAAAAAATAAAGATACAAGAAGCAAATAGAACGGATGACCCACAAAACACGAAAGAAAGTGATGACTCCTTTTGAAGTTAAACTTCCAATTAGCACAAATATGGTTTCACCTCAGAAGAGCTAATCCTTTTTAAGCTCTTCTGGGGTGAAAAATTTCTGTTAAACAATTCGAACCCTGATCAATCTACGACCGTAGAGCATCTTGTTCATTTTCTTAAGCTATTTTCTACATGTTCTTACTTTGTTGAAGAAGTTTGGACTGTCCAGTTCGCTCCCAATCTTCCACTATTTCATAGGCTTTTTCAGGAGAGTAACCCTTTCCAACCAGCACTCCCATTAGAATAAACTCTTGAAGAATGTGTGTTGCATTTATACCTCTTTCGACATCTTCCAACCCTTCATTTACTAAGAATTCCGTGTATTTCACCCATTCATCTGGCGTTTTGCCAAACACAGCTGAGTTTCGATTACGCTCGCCTTCTTCCGCCGCTATAGCATCTTCTTTTGTCTCATGAACCGTTCCAAAAGGATGATTAGGTGGAGCATAGATCGAGTAAAGCTTAATCGGAACATCTCCAGTATTTGTGAGATTGTGCCATGTGCCAGCGGGTATAAATACAGCATAATCATCATAAACCTCTCGTTCATAATTCAAAGAATCTTTACGTTTCCCCATTTGCACCTTTCCCTGCCCTTGTTCAATTCGCAAAAATTGGTCAAGGTTCGGGTGCATTTCCAAACCAATGTCTTCACCAACATCGATACTCATTAACGTTAATTGTAAATGTTCACCTGTCCATAAAGCTGTGCGAAAGGTATCGTTTTGCTTCGTTGCTTCATTAATATTAGCGACAAATGGTTTCGGTCCATAATCTTTGAATTCCCTACTTCCAGCATTGTTAGAAGATGGAGATGCAAGACCTTGCTTTGTCAATTGAGGCAAAGGTTCGTAACCAGGCTGTCTCTCCTCGTTATAAGTTGGCGGACGTTGATAGTGATGATAAGGATGCACAGAAGGATCATAGTACATAGTTTCTCAATCCCTTCACAATGTATAAATTATCCTATGCATCTATCATGGGTGTGTACCTAATAAGAACTAGGAAAATTTCATCTAACCTTATGAAGATCCTCCTAGCTCACATCAAAAATGAATGCTTTGTTGCATAGTGAATCCTTTTACATACTTTTTCTCAAGTCCACTTCTTTTGAACCTGATTCACCACCTTAGATTGGAAATATCATGCACCAACATATTTATATAACACAAAAATCGTAGTGCGAATCTTAATTCGCACTACGATTTTTGATGTAAATGATAATATTGATTTCACTTTACTTGTGAAGTTATTTCGTTACTTTTTCTGATTTCACTTCAGTTTGATCCCACGCGGTTGTATAAATATTAAAGAGCGATTCGAGCTGATTCATAAAATTTAAAGCGAGAAGGCCATTTCCTTCAGCTTGCTTTGTACAACCGATAGGCACGGTTCTCTTGATAAGCTGTGAATAAATTTCAGCTTCACTAAGCGTGCGCTTAAATTCCTTCTCAGAAACATTCATGAGAAGTGCCAGTGCCCCTGATACGTGCGGAGCAGCCATTGAGGTTCCAGAAAGAACAGCATATTCACTACCAGGATAAGTTGAAAGAATATCTACACCTGGTGCAATTAAGTCAATCTCATTATTCGTATTGGAAAATGGAGCGAGCGTGCGTTGGAAAGAGGCCGCTCCTACTTCAATTACTTCATTATAGGCACCTGGATAAGCAAATTCAGATGTGTCTTCTCTATCGTCTCCTTCATTACCAGCGGCGCACACAACTGAAATATTTTGATTCACGGCATCTTTAATAACATCGTGAAGTTCTGGTACATCAGATGGTCCACCGAGCGACATCGAGATCACATTTACCCGTTCACCTTCTGTCCCCTTCCAATCGATGGCATACCGAATCCCATTAATGATAGATTGATATGAACCACTTCCTGCTTCATTCAGTACTTTAACGATCAAGAGCTTTGAATCTGGGGCAACACCTTGAACCCCTTTTTCTCCGTTCGTTGCTGCAATCGTTCCGGCGACATGCGTACCGTGACCATTATTATCATCATAACGATCTGCATCTCCACCGAAATCTTGCGTAAAGTTCTTACCTCCAATAATACGTGATTGAAGATCAGGATGATCAATTTGACAACCTGTGTCTACTACCGCAATGATTCGTCCTTTTCCTTTTTCAGATTCTTCCCATACCGCTGGTGCTTGAATCATTTCAATCCCATCTGGAAGAATTCCTGCTTCTTGAACGACTGCATTAACCTCGAATGGTATTAATCTAACATCACTCATGTTTAGCGCCCCTCTCTTTTAACTGAATTATCTGATAGAAAAGATCGGTTTGTCTAGTTCCATATGGTCTAATTTCCCATTTTATTTTTTGAGGATATCATCCCTTCGTACTACTTAAAGAAGTCGAGCAGCTATTTCAGCAAGCTTACTTCGCTCTGTACTCGTTAAGTGGACAATTCCTACCTCATCTCCCTGCTTTAGCCGTTCAACAGCATACGTTAAACCATTGTTCACTGAATCGAGGTAAGGATGATCAATCTGTTCGGGGTCCCCAATTAGAACAATCTTCGTTCCCTCGCCTACTCTTGTTAAAATCGTTTTCACTTCATGTGGAGATAAGTTTTGAGCTTCATCAATAATCACAAATTGATGAGGGATGCTCCTCCCTCTTATGTACGTTAACGCTTCGACTTTTAGCGTCCTCAAGCCAGTTAAAATGTTTGTTAACTCTTCTTCATTACTGGTATCAAATAAAAATTCTAGATTATCATAGATTGGTTGAATCCAGGGTCTAAGCTTCTCTTCTTTCTCACCAGGTAAAAAGCCGATATCATTTCCAACTGGTACCACGGGCTTTGAAACAAGTAGCTTTTGATAATGCTGCTCGTCTTCCGTCTGACTAAGTCCTGCAGCAAGTGCAAGAAGCGTTTTCCCCGTTCCCGCCTTTCCAGTTGCACAAACAAGTGAAACACTTTTATCCATCAACAGTTCCATTAACATACGCTGCTGCACGTTTTTTGGGAGGATTCCCCAAATATGTTCACTTTCTCGGTTTAGGCCTTGAATTACTACTTTCTGATTTCGAATTAATACTCTTCCAATCCCAGAATGACTACTTCCAAAAACATCTTTTAAAAGGATAAAATCTTGAGTATAAACTTCAGTGTACATATACTCACGCAGAATATTCATAGAGAGTTCGCCTCTCTTATAAAGAGAGTCAATGATTTCAGGAGGCACTAGAATTTCATGATAGCCTCTATGAAGACGATCGACGTGCTCAATAAGACGATCATTCTCATATAGTTCAGGAAAAAAAGCTGGTAACTCAAGTGATTTTTTTAAGGCATCTGCTTTCGCGATCATTAACATATCATTTGAAACAAGAACGACATCTCCTATATCATCCGTGCTTAAATTAATCGATACTGCAATAATGCGGTTATCATTGGAATCTTCACTAAACTCATTTCGTAGTTTATCAAAAGAGCGATGATTTAACTCAATTCGAAATGTTCCTCCAGATTCAAGTGGAATCGGTTCATCGAGCTTGCCTTTGTTTTTATCTCGCAGTTTTTTGTACATTCTGCTAAATTCTCGTGCATTACGACCTACCTCATTCATCAACCGCTTCTTAGAATCGATTTCTTCAATCACAATCGCTGGAACCACAACGTGATTGTCACCAAATCGAAATAGGGAATGAGCATCATGCAAAAGAATATTGGTGTCTAGAACAAAGGTTTTCAACAACAGAACAGCTCCTTTTTAACGGAAGTTTAAGAAGGCGAAGGATTAATTCTTCACGTTGAGTATTCCAGATTCTCTCTTCGCAATCCTACCTTTTTACAGAAACACAATGAGATTTACAGCATCTTCACAAAAGGTTGGCTACTGTTTGCGCTTCTATTCTCGGATATATTGCTTATACTCCGCATACTCCCTAAACCCCAGCTTTCGTAGAATAGGTTCAGAAGTACCGACTCTCGCTTGCGTCACCGCTATCTCGCATCCTCTTTGACTCGCTTTATATAAACGTGCCTTCAGCATGTTTTTGTAAATCCCTTTCCCTCTATATTCAGGCAGAACCGCTGCTCCATTTAAATAAAGAGCTTTCCCATCCTTACTATAGCGATAATTTGAATAACCGATTGGATACTTTCCGTCTAGTAAGAGCGTATAGCCTCCTCTTCGCTCAGCGAACTGAAGATAAGAAGCTCTTTCATTAATAGCAGCTTGCATCGCCTGATTGTCATAACCCCAAACCTTCCCTGCGGTCTCTACATGCCCAAGAACGTCTTCTTTCGTTGTCACTTCCTTATGGATATATTCTGATGATGACGGAATTTCTTCTGTTAGTTCCTTTGCTAAACCAACGTATGTACCTGCGTGCTTCATCCCCAATTTAATAAGCTTTTTTTCGAGTTCACTAGACTCAGAACTTGTTTGGATCCACCAGGAGAAGGGACTGTTCTGAAAATACGCTATCGCTTCTTCAACCTCGTTAAGAGTTCGACTGAAGCGAACAACCTTATTCGCATAGACGCTTGCTGATTTATCATTTTTGATCATCACTAGGTCATCTTTTTGAATATAGTGAATAGATTCAGGTACAAGAGCTTCTTCGTAATCCCATTGAATGGCTTCAATTGCACAAATAATTTGCTCCTCATTCATTGCTCATCATCTCATTTCTATAAAAAGCTTCAATTATGTATAAGGCGCTCTAAGAATCCTACATGTCCTTTGTCCAATCTGTCACATCTAATTTTGATTAAAATGCATAGCCCCAGGACATACTGGGAATAAAAAATCGTTAAGGAGGATGTGCTCATGGAAACCAATCAGCTCAGAAAAGCACTAGAGCAACGTAGAAATTACTACATTTCGAAGCTTATTGAGGCAGGAGCCTATTCCACCGCTGACCACCATCTGTATCAATGTACACTGACGGACCTTCAAAAAGAGTACAAACAACTATCCAACTATTAATATCCTATAATCACTGGAGATTCGTTAAGAGTCTCTTTTTTATATTCTTTTATTCACGATGTATAAATCACTGATGTACTGGCGAAAATAGTGCCATAGCATTGAAACTAGCAAATTTAGAAAGGATGAAACTTAGTGAATAAAGCGGAACTTCTAACGACAGTTGCGGAAAGATCGGAAATGTCAAAGAAAGATACTGCAAGAGTGGTAGACACGTTAATGGATACGATTGCTGAGGCACTTGCGAAAGGGGAAAAAGTGCAGCTTGTAGGATTTGGTAATTTTGAAGTAAGGGAACGTTCTGCCCGAAAAGGACGCAACCCGCAAACTGGTGAAGAAATTCTCATTCAAGCTTCAAAGACACCTGCTTTTAAACCTGGGAAAGCATTAAAAGAAAAAGTTGTTTAACTTACAGATAAGCTGGATCCACTCGGTTCCAGCTTTTATTTGAGGAGAAATCAATGGAACTGATGCAGATTGTTAAATACACCGTTACTTTCGTTACGATTATTATGCTGATCGTCTTTTATTATAGAATGGCTAAAAAATAATGGCGCGCAACTTAAAGCGCGCTCAACTGTTTACTTAGCTTGTTATACCAGTTTTCATTCAGTTCTTTTGCAAGTAATACCTTTTCGAGCCCAGCGCGATCTTTTCGATCATTGTACGTAACGCGATTGACTAAAGCAACAGTTACATCATGATCTGGACGACTCTCAAGGGTTATTTCATCCCCGGCTTTAACTTCACCTTCTTCTAACACTCGGAGATAATAACCACTGTATCCATTTTCCATCACAAATAAGTGCATGTTATCAACTTCAAACTTCTTCGCGAGTTTAAAGCATGGCTGCCTCGGTAAGCTAACCTGTACTTGAATCTCACCAATTCGATAAATATCACCGATACGAGCTTCTGTCTCATCCATTCCAACTACTGTAAAATTCTCACCAAATGCACCAGCCTTCAGTTCACATCTTAAACGTTCTTCCCAATAGGCATAATGCTCCAAGGGATAAACACAAATGGCTTTCTCTGATCCTCCGTGATGAACAAGATCCGCTTGCCCATCTCCTTCTACTTGTAATTTAGATACATAAACTGATTCACTCACTGGTTGTTTGTATATGCCTGTAGAGATCAACTTCCCTTTGTAGCGCGTTTCAATAGGTTTCCCTACATTCAAACTTACTAATTTCGCCATCCGACCGCCTCCTTTCTATAGTTTAGCACAGGGAGAAGCAACAAATATGATTCTAATTCATGCAAAAAAACAGCCGATTGACGACTGTTTCCTTTGAATTAAACGTGTCTATTATCAATACGTTTTTCTATTTCAGCTAATTCTTTTTCATTTTTAAGAAGTTCTGCTTTATTTTGATCAACGAGCTGTTTAAAGGTTAACTTTTTCAGCTTTTTCAACAAAATTCACCAACTTTCCCTCTGTATGGTTTCATTATACAACAGGTGTGTGTTAGATAAATTAACAAACTATTAAAATTTTGTGAAAATTTACACACATTTCAGTTTATGAATGATTATTCAGATTCATTCCTACTTGAAACTGGACCACCACTTAAACCATAAAAGAATAGTTGAAGAACATCGTCGAGAAAGTCCTTTCGCTCTGACCATGTTTCGGCTGGAATGCGCTGCACCTCTGTCTTTAAGGCATTGAGATATATCATAATCGACTCCATCGAAAGCGAAGCATTAATTTCTCCTCGTTCACGTGCCTTTTCTAAGAGTTGCACAAATAACGGAAGTGTCTGTGTCCGATAAAAATAATCCACGTAATCCTTCAGCTCTTCATCTGTCGTTAACATTTCTGCTAGAAGCGATGGATTAAGGCTTTTGACTGCCTTATGCTTTTCAAAAATAATCAATTCAATCACTTCAGCGAAAGAATGCTCCTGCTGAACTACCTCTTTAAAAGCTTTAAATTGATTGTTCATATAGTCTTTTAGCACCGCTCTTACAAGCTCTTCCTTACTCGTAAAATGATTATAAATCGTGACCTGAGAGACATTAGCAAAACGAGCAATGTCACTAATCTTTACCTTTTTTATACCTTCTTCGTTAAATAACGTAAAAGCTGACGCCACTATATCTTTGCGCTTCTGTTGTTTACGTAATTCAAATCCATTCATTCTCATCACCATTATTAGTATATCACTTATTGAACTTTATATTAAATATGAGTTCAATAAATGTTGCTTATTATTATAGAGTCATTTATGATAAAAATGAAATATATAATATAATATAGTTCAAAAATCAGCCGAGGGGGCACCTCAATGATCGAATTAAACGGGTTAACAAAGCAATTTCCAAACGGAAAAGGAATTTTCGATGTTACGTTCTCTATTCCTAGAGGCGAAGTATTTGGATTTCTCGGCCCAAACGGTGCTGGTAAATCGACAACGATACGTCACTTAATGGGATTCATGAAGCCTTCAAAAGGCACGGCTACGATAGATGGAGTGAATACGTGGAAAGATGCTGCCAAAATCCAGAGGAAGATCGGATACCTCCCTGGTGAAATAGCCTTTCTAGATGGAATGGATGGCATCGGTTTCCTTCAATTAGTTGGCGGAATGAGAGATCTAAAAAACACCACATACCGTGATCAGCTAATTGATAGACTTCAATTCGATGTAAAAACTCCTATTCGTAAAATGTCCAAAGGAATGAAACAAAAAGTGGGGATCGTAGCTGCTTTTATGCATGAACCTGAAGTTATTATATTAGACGAACCAACCTCTGGTCTTGACCCGCTCATGCAGCGAATTTTCATTGAAATTGTAATGGAGCAGAAAGAGAAAGGCACTACATTCCTAATGTCTTCTCATAGCTTCTCCGAAATTGAACGAACGTGTGACAGAGCTGCGATCATTAAAGATGGAAAAATTGTTGTCGTCGAGAATATTCATGATCTGCAGCAAAAGCAGCGTCGTCTTTTTGATGTTACGTTTGCTACTGAAGCAGAAGCAAAGCGTATCAAAGAAAGTAACCTCGAGGTCATATCAGTCATAGATAACCGCGCAGAAATAGCGGTTCAAGGTGACTACAATCAATTTATTACTGCTTTAGGAGATTATCAGATTCGGAACATTGATATTCATGAACAAAACCTTGAAGAAGTCTTTCTTACTTATTACGACAGGGAGGCAGAGAAATCATGAATATGACACTCTATGCTAGGATGCTAAAAGTCCATGCCAAGTCCATCTCTAGCTATGCAATTGGCTCTGCACTTTACCTGCTTCTTATCATCGGCATCTATCCTTCGATTGCAGATGCACCTGGTTTGAATGAATTAATGGAGTCTATGCCCGAAAGCTTTCTAGCTGCATTTGGAATGGAAGGTGGATTTCAGCATGTAAGTGACTTTATTGCAGGGGAATATTATGGATTACTGTATATAGTCATTTTATCGATTTTTTGCTTAATGACAGCTTCACAGCTAATGGCTCGTCACATTGAACGAGGCTCAATGGCTTACATTCTAGCAACACCAAACTCACGAAAGAAAATTGCGTTCACTCAAGCTCTTGTGCTGCTCACCGGACTTCTTATAATCGGATTAACAACTGCTCTTGCAGGAGTCATTGGAACAGAAATATTAATTGATGATAAGCCGTTTGAAGCCATGACGTTTATGAAGGTTAATCTCGTCGGTATTCTTTTGTTCTACGTCATTTCAGCCTACTCGTTTCTATTCTCTTCCTTATTAAATGATGAGCGACAGGCACTTGGACTTTCTGGATTACTCACCATCGTCTTCTATGGAATGGATTTAATCGGGAAAATGAGCGATAAACTCGATTGGATGGTGAATCTCTCTCTCTTTTCAACATTTCGGCCAGTTGAGATTGCCAGAGGTTCTGTTGAAATCTGGCCATCAATGACGTTCCTTTTCTTACTAGGTACCGTCCTTTATGCCCTTGCCATCATGATCTTCGCGAAAAGAGATCTTCCTTTATAATAGGATGAAAAGGAGCGATAGGCATGAATTATGTGAAGGAATTGCGTGACGTTGTTGGTCATCGGCCACTGATCTTAGTCGGGGCCGTCGCAATAATCTTAAACGAAAATGGAGAAATTCTACTCCAACAGCGTAACGAAAAACAAAAACGCTGGGGGTTACCTGGGGGATTGATGGAACCAGGAGAATCAACGGAAGAAACAGCCGTAAGAGAGTCTTTTGAAGAAACGGGTTTAACAATCCAAAAGCTCACTCTTTTTAAACTCTATTCTGGTGAAGAATTTTTCACGAAAGCAGATAACGGTGATGAATTCTACTCTGTCACAACGGCTTATGTTACAAACGAGTATGCTGGAGATCTCACCCACACAGAAGAAAGTATAGCTTTAGGATACTTTTCTTCAGACCATCTTCCAGAGCTGATGGTTGGAAGCCACAGACGAATGATACGAGATTATATTAGAAATAAAACACAATAAATACCCAAAAAGCAGTGGAACTCGTTCCACTGCTTTTTGGCATTTCAACGCATTTTCCAAAACAGCACTGACTTTTCAATCAATTGTTAATAAAGGGTTTACATAAAATGAAGGTTTCCTTATACTAGAACACCTTCTCAGTTTGATGTTCCAACGCTACTTGGCGTCTTTGCAACAGCGCCTTATTTACACGATGGAAGTGCTGAAACCATCGACGACGCTATTGAACGCCATGAATATGAAACTTAACCTCAATTCGAAGAAGGCGAAGTTGCCGCAATCGCTGAGTACGTGCGTTCCATTGACTAAACTGAATGAACCTCTACATGTAAAAATGTTTCACCTGTCAACAGCTTTTCTTTGTAAATGATCGCTTTCGATATGAAATATAGTACTGATTACCTCATTTCACCTTATTACCTGTCTATTCGTTCGGTTTTACTCGGGATGTGTTAGAATGAGAAGGTCGTTTTGACAAAACTATGAATCTCATTAACTTACATAAGGAAGTGAATATCATGAGGAAGCTATTCCTTTTCCTTCTCGTTGCTTTAGTAGCTTTAGTTACCGCATGTTCGAACACCGCCTCAACAAACGAGCAAACTGACGAACAAGCTGATCAGCAAGCAACGAATGAAGATGAAAACAAAGAAAACGAAGAAAAGACGGAAAAAAAAGAAGAGACTCCTCAACCTTTCAAAGCCATGGAGCCTTCTGAGGACGCTAAACCGCTTGATGAAACCATGACCGAAGAAGAATTAGCGAAAATGCCTGTCGTTGAAGCCCACGGTGAAGACCGCACAAGAAAAACACCCGTTGGCGAAACGCTAATGGAAGGCACAACTGATGAAACGGATGGTATTCTAAAAGATTACCGCCTTGTTGCTTACTATGGTCAACCGAACTCCACTCAAATGGGCATTCTCGGTGAGATGGAACCTGAAGCCCTGATGACGAAATTAAAAGAACAAACACAAGCTTATTCCGATGCTGATCCAAACCGGCCAGCGATTCCAACAATTGAGTTAATCACAACGATTGCTCAGCGCGATCCAGGACCGAATGGAAAATATTATCATATGACCTCAGAAGAGGATATTGACGAATACGCAGAGCTTGCTAAGAAACATAATGCCATTTTAATGCTAGATGTTCAGCTTGGTCGTGACACTGCTCTTCATCAAGTGATGCTTCTTGAAAAATGGCTTAAGCTTCCTTACGTTCATGTTGCCATCGATACGGAGTTCCACGTAGAAGAAGGTCAAACACCAGGTATCGATCTAGGTAGTGTGGATGGCTCAGAAGTACAGGAAGTTGTCGACTATGTATCTAAATTTGTTGAAGATAATGATCTACCTGATAAGATTGTTCTCGTCCACCAGTTCACTGATCACGCTGTGACGAACAAACAGGCAATCAAGCCAACAGATAACGTAGAGGTTGCTCTAAACTTTGACGGATACGGCGACTATGGAACGAAAATGTCGCTTTACCGTAAATTTGTTCGAAATGAGCCTGTTCAATACGGCGGATTTAAAATTTTCTATAACAAAGATAAACCGGTTCTAACCCCATCCGAAGTGTTGCAACTTGATCCAAATCCAGCGATCATTAATTATCAATAATGGATGTCGCCCAAAAGCGCCTCACCCTTTTCTATAAGGGCAAGGCGCTTTTTTAATCTTAGTTGTTTTTAAAACAAGTCTCACAAATGAACGTACCTTCGTTTTTCAGAAATAGTGGTTATCCGGCTCATTTAATAGGTATACTTTTTCCATGATTAGCCAACCTATTCAGTGGAGGTGAATATCATGGACAAAAAGACACCAAGCAAAGAGGAAATAAATCAAAACAATAGGAACAAATTTACGAATGAATATGGTTCGGATTTAGATGAACAGGCGATGAATGGTGATTACGGCATGCTCGAAACTGAGGAAGAAGATCGAGCGAACAAAAAAGCGAAGAACTGATTAGATGGGGTCACCTTATCACATAAGAAGGTGACCCCTTTCTCTTTAAAAAGAATTCTGTCTTTATGTCCGTTTCTATTCACCTTTAAATCGGCCCATCACAAGCAATTTTTATAACTCCTCCATCAAAAAACAGGCTAATGTTGCAACCCTATAAACGCATTCAATATAAATCCGGTTGTTTCCCATATTTCAAAGTAATCATATATGGAAAGAGGAAGAACAATAATAGCAAGAAAACGACAACACCTCCAATAAACAAAGACACTGTAAATTTCTCACTATAAAAAAGAAAGAACATCAAATAAATATGAAAAAGAATTAAGAAAGGAATATAGCGAGATCTTCTTAATTGAGAATAATGAGGTGCCTGACAGTTTGGACATGTTATCCCTGAAATAAACTGCTTCATTCCAATTATTTTCTTTGTCATCTCCTTCCACTTAAATTGGTAACCACAATTCTTACATTTCGGCATGCACCATTCCTTCTCTCTTTAACACTCATTTATAGCATCATCTACCCTTTTTCAGCTAAAAATGAACTACTCAAGATAAGATTAAAATCTGCTAATCTACTTCTTTTATTTTGTTTTTAATCTCTCTTAATAACTCGTTTTGTACCTGTAGTTGAGCCGTTATTTTCGTCCCAACTTTTTCTAAGGTTTTCGTTAAGGACCAGAATAAAATGAAAATAAAAACAATCACAATCATGACTCTTTCCGCCCACTCTCTTTAACTTATTCACATCAGTTTTATTGTTCCATAACTTGCTCCCCCTGATCGAACGGTTGCAGGAAAGATTTCCTAACATATATGGTATAAACTAATACAACCACTGAAAAAAGCATATTCCCCAAAAAGGGTTGCTGAGATTGATTCGAAACAAGGATTGAACTAATGAATCCGAAAACAACGGAATAAGTGATCATCATCCAGAATCCCCACTTTTTCAGCCTCATATATCCATAAATCATCCCTAAAGAAAGAAAACCGGTACATACTCTCACTAACCTTTCCGGTGCATTCGGTAATCCAAATCGATCTGCCATTCCGATAGAATTCGCATTCGGATCATAAAAGACTGACGTTACTAGTAAAACAACAGCTCCAAATAAATAGAAATAACTTATGAGTGAAACGCCTATAGGTCTTTTCAACGATCTCCTCCTTGCTCGTTAACTATAAAACGGTTAAAATTCATCATCATCTTCTACTTCCTGTTCTGACTTTTGATTGTAAGTTCTCTTCTTTTCATCTTCTCTTATGAAAATAACTAGGTGCAAAGCTATACCAAATACAATAATGCTAATACCAAGCTCATCAAACCAAGTCACATAAAACCCATCAAAATGGGCAAACGAAAATAATAAAAAACCTAACATGACATAAATCGCTGCTACAATATGTCCCACTATGATTAACCTCCGCACTTTTTGTCCTCACTCCCAATTATTTCAAAACAGTATCTTGCTGGCAATCATTTCTTTTAGCAGCTTGAATTGTTCTTTGTAACCTCCGTCATTGCTACGTAACAGAAATTTCGCCAGATGCATCTTATCCTCAAGATATAACCACTTACCTTCAATCTAATGACATCCATCTTTTCCAGATCTATACTAATCATAAGAAGGACGCAAAAGGAAGGACGTGAACAAGTGAAAATTTCACTCGACGTTGACGGGAAGTATCGAGAAACTAGTGTTACGATTCACTGCAAAGAAATGGATAATTCAATTAAAGAGATTCTCGGTTATCTTAATACACAAAGAGCAGAGTTCATTGTAGGCAAAAAAGGCGAGCAGCAGCACATTATAAAACCAAACCATGTGCACTACTTCCATTCAGAGGGGGATCAGGTCATGGCGACAACTTCTGATGGTGATTTTAAAGTGAAGGAGAAATTATATGAGCTAGAAGAGAGTCTGCCATTTAATACATTTATACGTCTCTCCAAATCCGTTATTGCTAATCTCCATGAAATCAATCATTTTGAGCCATCTTTTAACGGAACACTTGCTGTACACTTCCACTCTGGTAAAAAAGAATATGCTTCAAGACACTATGTTGGAAGATTAAAAGACGTTCTAAAAATGAATAGGAGGGACAAATAAATGAAAACATTTCTATTTAGAAGTATGATAGGGCTATTTTTCGGGGGATTCCTGGCTGTTTTGCTAACGTACGCTGTGATCTTTTTCGGAGAACAAACGACACTTGATTCAAGCCTTTTTGTGACAAACTCTTTAGGTGCCGTTTTCTGTGGATGGTTATTTACCGTTACCCCCCTATACTTTGAAATTCGTTCACTAAAACTTCCACAGCAAACGGCTTTACATTTTTTCACAGTAACGGTCGTTTACTTTATCCTAGCGTATGGAATCGGTTGGATTGAAGGTGGAGCAATAAACATTCTTATATTCCTCATTATATCAACCGTTTTTTATAGCGTGATGTGGATAGCTTTCTATCTATACTTCAAGCATGAATCAAAGAAATTAAATGATGACCTTCAACATATTAAATAATTGAGAACTTTCTTTATATAAAATCTTAATAGTATCAACTAAACTCTCGCCTTAATATGGTGAGAGTTTAATTTTTTATCAATTTATTTGATGATAACAGGAATTTACAGTCCTTTCCTCAAATATCATTTAATCATTTTTTCAATTAGATAAAATACAAATGAAAAGCGAATGCAAGTAGCATCCGCTTTCAAGAAGGCTTTCATATCTTAATTTCTGAATAGAAAAGACTCACCCACCAATATAGACACTGCCACATGTTCCAGGTGCTGGTTCATAATAACAATGATTTTTATATTGACCAGCGAAAGGCTGACCGTACCATGTAGGAGGACATGGACCATATGGATTGAAATACCATAGAGAATATTTCCCTGGGTGTTCTCTCCAATAATCCAAATTCTTTTTCGCTAATCTTTTTTCAGCCGATCTTGCTCTGTTGTAGAAGACATTACCCTTTTGAACTGCTTCAAAAGAATAATTACCTCCTTGGACTTGATAAATAACTTGAGGAATAGTTCTCACATCTTGGAAATCTAAGCAATTCGCTTTTGCACGATTCACAATGACATTCCCTACATATAGCATGCCTTGCTTTCCTTCACCCTCGGCTTCTGCTCTCATCATCCTTGCCATTAAGTCGATGTCTTTACTTGTGTATTTCACTCTTGGCATTTTTCCCACCCCAAAAGTATTGTATGAAAGAAGGCAGGTTTGATGTCATTATATTTATATATTGCTGAATAAAAGAAGAAATGTATCATTGCTTTTAAGACGAACATGCTAACTTGAAAAATCATTAAAATGGCACTTATGCCCATTCGCTCAATATTAAGTAAGGTCGTTTAGATGACCTTCTGGTGCTACGTTATCAAGATAATGACTTTCAATCAAAATTGTTTTTTTCTAATAAAAAGCCCTTCCAAATGGAATGAGCTTCTCAGAAATACTTCGTATAGAAATCGTACCGTAATTTTCCACTAAGCTGGGCGTACAATTTGGTTGTTTCACTTTTCTCGTGCCCCATCAAACTTTGGATTACTTCAAGAGGAGCACCGTTGTTAATCATATGTGTCGCGTAGCTATGTCTTAATTGATGAGGGTGAATCTCTTTTTTTAGCCCTGCATTTCTAGAAATTCGTTTAATGATATAGCGAATAAGGTCAATACTCATCCGTCTTTTTGGCCTTCTCTCAGTTATAAATAAGCAAGGTTCAAGATCATCACGCTCATCAAGATAGCGTTTCAACCAGATTGAGCAGCGAGTGTTAAAATACACTTCTCTCTCCTTATCCCCTTTTCCATGAACAATGACTGAATTAGTATGAAGGTTAATATCTTCACGATTGAGCTTCACAACTTCACCAATACGACAACCAGTTGAGTAAAAGAATTCAAACAAAGCTTTTTCCATCGTGTTCTGACAGCCTTCTCTCAAGAGTTCAATTTCTATTTCAGTAAGAAACTTTGGTATTCTCTTACCAAGCTTAGGTTCTTTCAATTTAGCAGCTGGATTTTTTTGAATAAATCCCTCTTCATAAGTCCATTTAAACAACGAGCGTATACACCGGATACGATGCCCTAAGCTAGAAGGCTTTAAATGACTTCCCATTTTCAGTAAATATGCTTTAAGCTGATCTGTCGTAATCACATTCATATCAACATTACCAAAGTGGCATAAGAGCTGATTGTACTGAAAATAGTAAGTCTTGAGCGTTAATGGAGAATATCCTTCAATTTTCTTATCAAGATTATACTTTTCCCAAACAAGCGATAACAACATCCACTCCACTCCCCCAAGTTACGAATCTAGTAATCTTGATTTTATTATGTCCAGGAAGTGGGAAGTTTATGCTAGAGTTATTCAACAATCGCTCCGATAGATAATGGAGTAAGATTTAAATTGAAACACAACCACCAAGTAATCGGTATCTTTGTCCACAAAACACTGTGCACCACGCCTTAACTGGCTGGTGTACAGTGTTTTTGGATGCTCAATCGAATTTGCTCGCTTACAAGTGAAGTACCTCAAATAAATTAACTGAAGTTATGAATCTGCTTTCTTCTTCAAGGGGTATTTCTTATTAATTATCGAGATAACGACCATAGTTGTCGAACTTAATGCCACTGCCTTAATTATTAAAATATCCGGCAAGATTATATATTCAATGCCCATTACAACCATTACGATTAAACATGTAATAAGAAATCTTTTCCCGAAAGACATTACTAAACCTCCTCGAAAGTTTATTCACTTGATGTGATTTCGAAATCACACCCTTCAGCTCCCGTTTCATACTCAATCTTAATATTAAATCCCCTTCAACTATCGCTCCGAGATTGCTTAAGACTCGTAGTATCTATTGTATGCACTAATAGTAACTCCACTGAAATTGAAAAAGCTGCTCTCAATTCTATTTTTCTTTCTTTCGGAAATATTTCCATTTGTATGCGGTACTTAATGCCAATAAAGCGATAATTAGAAAGGACTTAAGATAAGGGTTTGATACTGTGAAATATACGAAAAAAGTAGATATTACTATAAATAAGTAAACAAGTAATAAAGATAAAGGTAAAGGCTTATCTGACTTCAAAGTATCACCTCTTTAAATTAATTATTTATAGTCTCTTTCTAATACAGTAACAAAGGAGTAAGATGACTTAATTCTCCTACCAACATTCCAGAATCATCTCCTAAACCTACATTGAGAGCTTACTTTTTATTAAGTAAACGCTCCCGATTGCGGAAGAAAAACCTTACTTTCCTACTTGATAGTTTTGGTAAATCCATTCAGTTGCAGATTTTAGATCCTCAGCTATGTAATCAATCTCTATATCTTTCAATTTATCATAGTGCTCATGGAGGGAAGAGCTTCCAGCTCCGGTTTTAACTAAAATCTTCACACATCCTGCCTTTGATGCAGCAACTATGTCGCTCCATCGATCCCCAATAACAACACTATTTTTAAAATCAATCTGATGTTTATGTTGAGCCTCTTGAAGCATTCCTATATTAGGCTTTCGGCAGTTACAACCTTTTTGACTGTCGTGAGGACATATGAAAACATCATCGAAACCAAAGTTCATAAGTTCGCTATTAAAATCTTGCTCTATCGCTTTGCCATTTGATATTCCTGGTTGATTGGTAAACGAGAACACCTTAACACCATCATTATGGAATCTACTAATCACTGAATTCGTATATGAAAACAACTTAAACTCACCAGGAAAATGAATGGAGTCATCTCCTCCAATAGTTCCATCACGATCTAAAAACACTACTTCAATTGTTCTGTTATTCAATACTAACACCCCTTTGTAAACCCATTGAGCTGAATTAATATAATACTTGCGGCGATCAGACAATTCTCTTTACAACTTTTTCTCCTTAAGCCCATGATTCCAATTATTTCAAATGAATCCGTATAACTCAATTTTTTCTTTCAAACGAAAGGAGCCTATCTTATTATAGATAAGCTCCGAGATTATGGAAGAAATAATATCTATCCCACTAGATATATGGAGAATAATTTTATTACTTCTGTTTATAGATAAACCTATAGCCAAAGTAAATAACCAATAATGCTAAAAAAGTAACTATTAAATTATCTATTGATGCACATACTACTCCTCCGACACAGAAAGATGGTTCACTTGGATTTCCGAAGATGAATGATATTAAGCGAATACCTATCCCCTCCTGAAAGAGTGTTTTTATTGGTATATTCGCTTTTCTCAGCTTGTATACTTCATCTTTTCAGCAACGAAGGACTGTAGCCTTGTTCTTCAATAGCTCCCTATTGTTGAGTTATCAATACTATTGTTTTTTATTAATGGTGTATCTAACTAGAGCATTCCCCCAACACTAATTCTATGAATAATATAATCCACAAAATTGGCTGCACCTGTTGTAATGCTGATCCTCCTACACCACCATTTGAAAACTTATATAACCAGACATACTCTCCCCACATAATGATAAGAAGTAACTGGGTAAAAAACACAAATATTAATGATGCCAATAATTTCAATAGCACAAATCCTTTCATTAAAAATTTATAATGCCCTTTGAGCGACAAGCGCTCCCTTTTCTTGAGGAAATAAAAATATAGATGATACGCTGCTTTGTTTAGCTGTTAGCTATTGCTGCCACTATGTTATGAATTCCTTGCCTAATAGATTCTAACTCTCCACTGATTTGATAAATATGAAAACAAAGAAATGCAAATGAAATGGTGATTACTCCAAGACAAAATGCTTTAAATGCTCTATATGTATTCTCATTAATTTAGATCTCCCCCCTTTACTAGATACAAAACCTTAACTCTCGGCTGTTTTGGCATTAATGAATCGCTCCTAGTTTATGGAGTAAGCTATTTACAGCTTAGAATATCATTATTCAGAACCACTGGTCCCAACTTTCCAGTTTTAGAATTGGATGCTCTCACTTGAACTTTAGCATTGTTTAATTTTGCGGTGATCAAGTCAAACCTTCCCGACCAGGTAGGACTATCTTCTTCTGGAGTAGGATAAAGTCTGAACCTCCAGCTTATTTCACCAGGTATAAAAGCAAATCCCTCATAAATATCATATTCGCCGTATGTAGAGGGTTCAGGTAGATGAACACTTAAGATACTGATATTAGTTCTTGCAAAGCTTGGTGGAATTAATTGAACTTTATAAACTAGTGCACTTCCTCTTGCATTAGTAAGACCTTCATCGATTGGGTCTAACACCATACTGCAAGGCATTGAGATAGCATTTGATTCTTTAGGAAAAAGAACTACTGAAGCCAGAAGGGATGTAATCAATAGAGTTTTTTTCATATGTTTACCTCTCACTTTTTTGATTAGCTTTCCCTAATGATTACTCAATATAAGAATTAGCTGCTTAATATTCTTCAACAAGGGGTACCGCCAGCAAAACGCGGAAAACGTACGCTAAGCAAGATTCGACATGAAAATAGCCGATCCTCTTTACTATGAGGACTATCGGCTATTTACCTTATTAGGTAATTAATATATTGTAATTTTATTAACAAAGTCTACTGACCAAGGCTTAACTTGACCATCGCTTGTTTCCATTTTTGAATAAGGGTTTTCTACTACCATCATGGTAAGGTTTCCCTTATCTAATCTACTAGAGTCAATGGGGATGTTCAATATACCATCATTTGTCGGTGAATATATTTCCTTTGAAATTTCTAATTGTTTGGAATCAAGGAATGATAGTATATAGTAACTTTTCTCCTTTTCCCCATAGAAATTCAACCACAATTCAGAAGGTACTTCTTCTTTATTGATTTGAGTAATTATCTTACCTTCTAGCTCACCTCTAGGTTCTGTAGTTAAGATTGGAGGAATAGGCTCTCCTTTACTTGTGTTAAGAGGACTAACTTTAAATTCATGTTTTTCATTAGCACCTACCAAAAGGTTAGTCCGTTTAGATAAGTAAAATACTTCAGGAGGGATAAACGCTTCTTTTGCAAGTGACTTGTTAGGTTCCCTTATACATACTATAAGTAAATCGTGTAGCCCAGGTTTTATACTTGGTATACTGATGTCAAGATTGATTTGTTCATTAGGTTTTGCATTTATATCTAAAAACTCAACAGTTTCACCTTTACTTTGATATTCTATTTGTTTGTAGTCTAATAAAACCAGAATTCTATAGTTATCTTCATAAGAATTTCTATTATGAATCACTATTTTAGGTGTATAGTTATCATTATTATTAATTTCATGTGTAATATTTAATTGAGAGGTTGCTGTTTCGTCAAATAACCCAAGTGTAAAACTAACTTGATTCTCACTTGTACCTTGAATTTTATTTGCATCTTCAGTTTGATTCTCTTTTTCCGTTTGAAAAGAACAACTTGATAGTAATATTAATAAAACTACAGATATCATTTGCCTCTTCATAATGTACCTCCGATATATAAATAGAAAGGTAGGAGCTAAAGCATCCTACCTTTTAAACTTACAAATCACTATCTATTGTAGTATCAGACCACGCTTGTCCCCAATCATCCATCACATAGTGGTGTGAGGAACCATGATAGTAGTTGCCCGAAACATAAATAGTGCTACCTGCATTAGCATATGCAAAGGTACCTAAGCGCTTATCCCTTTTCCAATTAATTAAGGAATCCCCTTTGTAGAGATAATTTGCCACTCTAATATCAGGGACTGTTTGACTTGTTGTAGTGCTACCCCAAGTGTTCACTCTACCACTACTTAAATAAGCACTTGTTGTAGCCGAAATAGCAGTCCCACTAGCTACAGCATTTCCACCATCAATAGATTTACCATTAGCTTTGCTGGGGGTTTCTAGAAATCCTTCAACATTAGGTTTGTGCTCTTTTTTGACTGAGGCATCGACATTCCCACTAACACCAAACAAAGTGACTACCGTAGCAAACACTACTACTTTCTTAAATAGTGGTTTAATTACAAAAACCTCCCAATAAATTTTTAATTTGAGTCATCCCAACATAACCATAATGACTTGAAGGATTTAAAGAATTTTTCACCCCCTGGTTTCTAACGGATTAATTATATATTCTAAAAACGCAAGAAGGTATCCTTCTTATTTTAAAAAAATGGAAATTTTTCTAATTTAAGGGCATGGAATCATTTAACATACATTGCTATTGTTTCGATGTATTGGAGTTAACACAACACAATATTAATTGTGTTGTATTGACTGGGTTTTAGGGGTATATTTAAATTGGTTTACGCAACACAATTGATTAAGAATACGTCTATTTCTAATGCAACACAATTTTATTGACGAGGTCAGTGACTATGAACTTATTAAAAGATTTTAATTTTTATCTTCAACAAGAACGAAAAAGCGAAAATACCATTAAAGGTTACCTATCAAATGTTCAGCAATATCTTACATGGTTCAAAGGATCGTATGGGTTAGAATGTAACTCATTGTATCGACAGAACATTCTAGAATATATTAGTTTTTTAAAAAACGTTAAAATCCAAAATGCTAGAACGATTAATCATAAGATCAGTAGTCTGGCAAAATTTAATTCGTTTCTGATTGATCAGAAGGTACAAGAGGAAAAGGTGATTTATAAAACAGATATGCTTAAAATTCAAAGGGCCTATGCTTCTCCTACAAAAGTTGCCGAGGTAGAAGTGAAACAGTTTTTACAAAATATCTTGGAGAGTAAAAATAAAAGAAACTATGCAATCGTGGTCCTTCTTTCCTATACCGGACTACGAATCTCTGAAGCATTATCCATTAAATTAAATGATATGAACCTGCAGACTGGTGAATGTATTATCAGAAATGGAAAAGGAGAAAAGCAACGCGTTGTCCTTTTAAACAGAAGGATTATTTATGCTATTAGGGAGTATATGAAAGAAAGAGAAGCTTCTGTTGTTTCTCAAGCATCACCCTACTTATTTATTAGTAAAAAAAGAGAGCGACTTGATCGTACCGTCGTTAACCGCCTCTTTAACAAGTATAGTCAGACGATTACCCCCCATCAACTTCGTCACTTCTTTTGTACGAACGCCATTGAAAAAGGGTTTAGTATTCATGAAGTTGCGAATCAAGCTGGACATTCCAATGTAAATACGACGCTTTTATACACCAACCCGGACCAAACAAAATTAAAGAGTAAAATGGAATTATTATAGGAAGGAGAAAATGGATGAGAGGAAAAGAGTTACTAACTCCTGAACAACGGGAAGAATTCATGCGTCCATCGAATATTACAGAATGGGAGCTCGCCACCTTTTACACCTTTTCTAACTATGATTTAGAGATCATTAATCGTCATCGTAGGCAGCACAATCGATTGGGATTTGCTGTTCAATTATGTCTTCTTCGATATCCAGGCTGGTCCTTATCTGATATTAAGGAAGTCCCTCCATTAATTTTGTCATATCTGGCCAAACAGCTAGATATCGATCCTGAATCATTCACGTTATATGCTCAACGAGAAGCTACAAGACGAGAGCATATGGAAGAGATTAGACAAGAATACGGGTACCAAAACTTTTCTTTACGTGAATATCGCTATCTTTCACGTTATCTATTTCATCGAGCTGTTGAAAACGGAAATGCAATACTTCTAATTCGGCAGGCCATTGAGGAGTTACGTAAAAGAAAGGTTATTTTACCTGGAATGACTACCATAGAAAGGATCATATGGGAGGCGCGTAATCGAGCAGAAAAATGGATTTTCAAAACACTCAATGATGCCCTATCGACGAAACAAAAACAACAATTAGATTCTCTTTTAGAACCTGCAATGGAAAACGGTAAAACGACACTAGCATGGTTGAAAGAAAATCCAGGCACTTCCTCACCTGATACATTTTTGAAGGTCATTAAACGATTAGAATGTATTCGCAAACTTGATTTAAAGGTCAATACCCACGACATTCATCCCAATCGTTTTCGCCAATTATCGCGACTAGGTGCCAGGTATGAACCTTATGCTTTTCGGAGATTTAAATCTGATAAAAAATACAGTGTTTTAGTGACTTACATACTGGACTTGAGCCAGGACCTTATTGATCAGGCTATTGATATACATGATAAACAGATTGTGTCTCTTCAAAATAAAGGTCGAAAAGCACAAGAGGAAATGCAGAAGCAAAATGGAAAAACTGTGAATGAAAAGTTAATTCACTTCACTAATCTAGGTACAGCATTAATAAAAGCTAAAAAGGAAAGCCTAGATCCTTTTGAAACGATTGAAGCTGTCATGCCATGGGAAAAAATGATTCAATCCGTGGAGGAAGCTAAAGAGCTCACCCGTCCATCGAATTATGATTACCTAGATTTGTTAGAACAGCGCTTTTTTTATCTACGAAAGTATACGCCATCGTTGCTTAAATCCATAGAATTTCGTTCGACTGCAGCTGCGAAACCAATAATACAGGCTCTTGATACCATACATGAAATGAATGAATCAGGAAAACGGAAATTACCAGAAGGATCACCAGTCGGTTTTGTTCCAAAACGCTGGGAAAAACATGTCTATGATGAAAATGGCATTATTAACCGACATTATTATGAAATGGCCGCACTAACAGAATTAAAAAATCATATCCGTTCTGGTGACATTTCAGTGGTGGGCAGCAGGCAACACAAGGATATTGACGATTATTTTGTGACAAAACAAGAGTGGCAAAACCATCGCTCCAAAGGAAATAATTTAGCAGTACCTATCTCTTCAGAAAACTATTTGGCTGAAAGAGAAACATCATTGAACCAGCGTCTCCAATGGCTTTCGAAAAATAGTAATGATTTAGAAGGGATTAATCTAGATAAGGGGAAACTACATATTCAACGGTTAGAGAAGGATGTTCCGGAGGAAGCAAGGGACTTCAGTTTGTCCCTCTATGCTATGCTTCCTCGAATTAAACTCCCAGACCTATTAATGGAAGTAACCAATTGGACAGATTTTGATGAGCAATTCATTCACGCTTCAACGGGTCGGATTCCCGACAAAGAAGAAAAGAGGATTCTATTAGCTACCATAATGGCTATGGGAACGAACATTGGTTTAACTAAAATGGCTGAGGCAACCCCGAATATCTCTTATCGGCAAATGGCTAACACTTCTCAATGGAGAATGTACGAGGATGCAATGAATCGTGCGCAAGCACACCTTGTAAATTTTCATCACAAACGCGCTCTTTCATCTTATTGGGGGACTGGGACCACTTCCTCTTCTGATGGCATGCGTGTACAAGTCGGAGTTTCATCTTTACATGCTGAAGCCAATCCCCATTATGGAACAGGGAAAGGCGCAACGATCTATCGTTTTACGAGTGACCAATTCTCTTCCTTCTATAATAAAGTGATTAATACTAACGCACGGGACGCAGTACACGTAATAGATGGGTTACTTCATCACGAATCTGACTTAAGTATTGAAGAGCATTATACCGATACAGCAGGATACACCGACCAAATTTTTGGTTTAACCCATTTGCTTGGTTTCCGATTTGCCCCACGACTCCGAGATATATCAGACTCAAAACTTTTTTCAATGAGTCCACCTAGCGATTTTCCTGAACTTCAAACCCTTTTACGAGGTAAAATAGACCAGAAAGTTATTCATGAGAATTATGACGATGTATTACGTTTAGCTCATTCCATTCAAGTTGGAAAAGTATCTGGTGCTCTTATTATGGGGAAATTAGGTTCTTACGCTCGTCAAAATAAGGTTGCCAAAGCATTACGAGAAATGGGCAGAATTGAAAAAACCATATTCATGATGGATTATATTGCAGATGCCTCTATGAGAAGACGGATTCAAAAAGGGTTAAATAAGGGAGAGGCTATGAATGCATTGGCAAGGGCCATTTTCTTTGGCAAACATGGAGAGCTAAGAGAACGAGCTCTTCAAGATCAACTCCAGCGAGCTAGTGCATTAAACATCATCATTAATGCTATCTGTGTATGGAACACTGTCTATTTGGAGAAGGCTGTTGCTGTTTTAAGGGAAAAGGGAGAGTTAAAAGAGGATTTATTGAATCATATCTCCCCATTGGGGTGGGAGCATATTAACTTCCTAGGGGAATATCGTTTTGATTCTAAAGCTAGAACAAGTGTAGATGTATTGCGTCCTTTAAATATGAAATAAATAAATAGCCGAATCTTCTTAACGTATAGAAGATCGGCTATTTTCGTGTCGAATTTTGCTTAGCGTACGTTTTCCGCGTTTTGCTGGCGGTACCCCAACAAATGCTCCGAGATTGTTGAACAATATAAACAAATTAAATAAAATGTTGCAAAATAATACCTTTGTCCTTACTCAATTCTACTTCTGCGTAGCAACCATTTATTAAAGTGATTTGTGGTGGCACGTGACCACAATCAATGTCGTAAATAATTGGAACTCTAATATCCTCGAACAAATCATTATAAACGTCTTCTACATAATAATTTCCAACTGGTGTATTTGCTGCACTTCTCCCAAACATAATTCCTGAACAGTTTTTAAACCACCCGGCTAATTTCATCTGTATTAACGTTCTTCTCAGATCTGTTGTCGATAAATCGCAGTTTTCAAAAAACCACACTATAGGCTCATTATTGATGTACTGCTCATTAAATTTTCTTACATCTCCAAACGGTGTACCAATTAAATGTCTAATTACATCAATACACCCGCCAAGTAAACGCCCTTTGATTTTAACATTGTTCTTCGAAATAGATTTCCATTCAGTTTTTTCCGTTAAATTAAATACATATGGAGTAGGGCTATCGAACTGCCACTCCTTTTGATACATTTTTGAAGATTTTTGGACGATTGATGAACCAGTTTCAATTGATAAAACCGATTCCCACATTGAAGTTGTTTCATCTGAAAATTCACCTCTTAAATCTACTAAGTTAGTACCATGTGCAGTAGCTATTCCTGTCTTTAATGTGATAGCTAACAATAGAACACTCACATCTGAATATCCCAATACCCATTTGGTTTGTATTTGTTCAAAATCAATATTTTCCAGTAATTCAACAAGTAACTCCCCACCCCATGGCGGGATGATAATTTGAATTTGATCGTTTAACATCATCAAATTAAATTCTTTAGCCCGATTTATAGCTGGTGCAGATTTTGCTTTGTGTTGTGTCCAAATAGTATCACCGAAGGTAACCTTAAACCCTCTAGATTCTAAACGATTACAAGCTGTCTCAAGAAGTCCATGTAGTTCAATTGGAACACCAGATGACGGTGCTGTAACTCCTATTGTGGCTCCTTGATTTAAAATAGGATATTTAATCATGTTCGTCTCTCTCCCTATATGGATAACATTGTTCATAACAATAAATTAATTGTAATCAAAGTATATTCCTCAGAGTTGGTGGCTCATGAATAATAGTAAAGTTGTTTTCCATGTTGTCTTTCCTCCATTTTAATAAACTGATTGCATTTGTGAGTATGGAAACCTAAATAATAGTAGATTAAATCTCTTCCGATGTTTCTAATAGCCTTTTTATTGCACCTATAACAACGGATGGTTCATCGTCTTGTATGTAATGAGCGCTATTTTCAGCAATTATTAGTTCACTATTAGAAGAAATTCGAAGGATCTCCTCCTGCATTTCATTCCATAGTTTTTGTGATTCAGCCGAATAGTGATCTTTTTTGCCAGCTGATAGAACAATCAAAGGGACGCTTAGGCGCACCTTGCATTCCTTTAATTGATTTAAACTTTCACCAAATTCATTATAGTTGCCTTCTACAGTGAATTGTTTACGATAGGCTTCTTGGAATTCTTCTGACATAGTGGGCAGGAACCTTTCCCTATAATCTTCCGGAGTCGAGTCCACTAGTATTAAGCCATAAACATCATCATGATATTTACTGGCATACAGCCTTGTGTTAACTCCACCAAAAGAATGTCCAACTAATAGGTATGGAGGGGTAATGGACATTTTATTAAGGAGTTCCTTCAATTCCTTTACCATCTCTAAGCTAGTTCTAGGTTTAGAACTTGCTTCACTTTTTCCTAAACCTGCTCGATCATAAACAAGCACTTCTGTTAACGAAGCAACTTCGGAAATAATCGAATCCCACCCCTTTGAATAATCTCCATATCCTGCTTCCATAACAACAGTCGGTTTACCGTTCTTCTTTCCAATCAGTTTAGTAAACAATTTATAATCACTTACTTGTATAAACGTCTCCTTAGACATAAACAAGAACCTCTTCCTATTTTGCTTTAAATTCCAATGTATTACTAAATGCTCAATATCTTAATACCAATTATTTCAAAACGTCAACGATAATTCCATCTTTTATTTAATAAAAAAGAAGCTTATCTTATTACAGATAAGCTCCGAGATTGTTGAATAAGAATTCCCTTCGAATCGAGACGGATTGGCATATAACGTTTTCGCGTGAATCTGCTTCCCTACTTCTTCGAATTACTTTCACACTGCTTGTCTGTTTCAATTTTTACTTCAGTAATTTATATTTCAGTAAAGGCTCTTTATAATACCTCGCTTACTTATTTGTTACCGAGTTGTTCTGCCAAACCGATTAGAAGTCCTTCGATTCCACGAATGTAGCAGAGCCGATACGAGTCCTCGTATTGAACCATTTCTCCAACGAGCTGAGCACCATACTTAGTGAGTCTGGATACCATTTCGTCAATGTCTTCAACGGTGAACATGACGCGTTGATAACCGAGGGCGTTTACAGGAGCAGTCCGGTGATCTGATATAGTAGGTGGGGTGAGAAATCGCGAAAGTTCAAGTCGGCTGTGACCATCTGGGGTAACCATCATAGCAATCTCTACGCACTGAGAACCCAATCCTGTTACGCGACCAGCCCATTCACCTTCGACAGTGGCTCGCCCTTCGAGGTTCAAGCCAATCTCCTCGAAGAATGAGATTGCGTCATCAAGGGATTCTACAACGATGCCAACATTGTCCATTCTTAGTAATTTGTTTTTTGCCATAGTTAGATCACTCCTTCTTAATTTTGATCAAAGCTATCGACTAGTAGCACCGGACTCAGGTGAATTTATATTAAGTTATAACGTTCTTGGTCTTCCAGATAAGCTCCGAGATTCCGGAAAACTTGATTCCGAGATATTATAATCCTGTGATAATTAGATATTATGGCTTTTCCCTAATCTTACCCCATTAACAACAACACCAATTGACCCTGTAATAATAAATACATAGGTAATGAACAAAGGTGTTGAGGATAGCGTTTCAGTAAATAATCTAAACAAACCAACCGCAAAAATAAGAAAACTACCTATTAGTGCAACAACTATTCTATTCGTCATTTTCACTCCTCCTAAATAAGTTATCTTCCCTTTCAAAAATTTAATGCTTTAAATGGAGATTCAAGATTCTATTTAGCAATCACCAACACATATGTAATACCAATTATTTCAAATTAGTGCAAACAACTCAATCTTTTCTTTCACACTAAAAGAAGCTTATCTTATTACAGATAAGCTCCGAGCTTGTTGAAGACTCGATCTCAAATTAATCTATCTTGTAATGATCGAAGTTTTACGTTCGATCAGATTTCTCTTCTAATAACCTATCTATCTTCGCTTCCACTCGCCCTAGTCTAGACGCTCTCTTATTTAATAAAATGATGAGCATCACAATCCCTACAGGTATAGCTACTAAAAGAAGAAATGTAATAACCTGGAATATAACATCCCCAGTATTAAATCCAGCTGCTAATAACATAAAAAACCTCCAATTAAAATAAAAGTACATTCATAAAAAAATTGCTAACTTATCACTTAATTCCAATTATTTCAAAGCACACCCACATACTCAACCTTATTCTAAAAAAAGACGTAATTCCTCAGTTGGGGATTACGTCTGATAAATGAAGATTGATATTCCACGTTTACAAAGCTATGATATTAAAGAATTGCTCCGAGATTGTTGAAGACTCAAATTTGAGATAAGTTTGTTTTCCATATCTTAATTAACCATTTTGATAAATTTAACTTAGTAAACGACCTCCCCATAAGGAGTGACAAGGAGACTTCTTTTTTGAATAACGACTTTAATAGTTTTATTGATATTTTCCTTATCACTTAGCTTTTGAGGTTTTGGTTTTATCCCCTCGTACCACTCTTTGCCTTTTTCCTCTTCCACCCACCAGTCAAAATATACTTCAATATCATCTTGGTTGTAGTAATTGAATATTTCTTGCTCACTGAGAGAAGATGATAATTTCATGAAAGCGACTACCGTTGGATATCCTCCATTACCCCTAGGCCCTCCTCCATAGTTGTAGGCAAAATCATAACCTTTCTCAATTAGTACTGTGTTTGGAGGAATTGAATACTCATATAGTTCATTCGCGAATTCTTTTGCGTATCTATATTCTTGTCCATATATATAGTATACAAAAACACTAAATACAAGAATTGATATTACAAGTAAATAAACTGATTTTTTTTGCACTGATTTCTCCTCGATTCAAGATTTGAATAGAGATATGTTTTAGTCATTTCCTTTATCTTTCACTTCCATCTGATGTCCTGATTTTTTCATTTCAAAATACTTGTCCATTATCCGTTCGCTAATATCATGATTAATTTCATTAGTGTTATCGATATCTGGCACTACAACTGCAAAAGCGACTTCAGGATCATCAGAAGGAGCATACCCTACAAGAGTTAAATTATAGTTATCTTCTCCAAACTCTGCAGTTCCAGTTTTTGCGGAGGGGTTATAAGATTTATCACTAAAAAAATTGGCCGTGCCTTGATTAGTATGTGTAACCATCCATAGGCCCTTTTTAACTATATCAAAGTACTTTTGATCAATATTCACAGTGTTCATTACTTTGGGTGTATACTGATATAAAATATTGTTTGAAAGCTCATCTCCATTATTAGCTTCATGCACTTCTTTGAGTAAATGTGCCTCCATCCTTTGTCCATCATTTGCTACGGTTGAAATGTATTGAACCATTTGAATAGGGGTATAAGTGTCAAACTGACCAATACTGAGATCAAGCAAATTACCTAATATATTACTATTCCCCTCATAACCAGTTGCTTCAGAAGGGATATCCACTCCGGTGCTTACTCCTAAACCAAATCGAGAAAACACATTCCTCATTTTTGAATAAGCTTCTATATCGAAAGCCCCGCCTTGATTTTTTTCATACTTATGATTAGCTATTTCCATTGCAATATTAAACATATAGACATTGGATGAACGTTGAAGGGCAGTTAATTCATTAATACTCCCCATGTTCACATATGATTTCTTTGGTTCTGTTCCAGGAAAATATAGTGGAGTATCATAAAAATAAGTATTTGGTTGAATGGCCCTATAGTGAAAGCCCGTTAATACAGTAGCTGCTTTAACAGTAGATCCCATTGCATAAGCATCCATAAATGCTCCGTATGAACGATCTTCAAATCCCTTATTTGTTAGTTCTTGTCCTGAAGCTGCTAATATTTCTCCAGTTTTTGGCTCCATCATTACTGCATAAGCGCGTTCCAACGAATAATTTCCTTCTGAGCGTGCTTCTTGTATCTCTTCTTTTAAAATCTCATCTACAGATTGTTGAAGCTCCATATCTAAAGTTAACACTAGATCTCCGCCTCTGGAGCCCGGAATTTCTTCTGGATCTCCAATTGGATTTCCTTCTTTATCAGTTACAAATTTTGTTTTTGACGGTTGTCCCCTTAAATACTCTTCATATTGTCTTTCTAAGAAACTAATTCCCACATTATCATTTAATCCATAACCCTTTTGAAGATAAGCATCTACTTCCTCTTCGGCAATTTGTCCTGTATTTCCTAATAGAGTTTTTATTGTTTCATTATAAGGGTATTCACGAATCGCATCAGCTGCAACTTCTATCCCCGGGAGGTCACTCAGATGTTCGCTCACTTCAGCAATTTCATCTTTCGTCAAATCCTGTTTAATTGTTTGGGAAGATAATGCGTATCCACCATCCATTTCACGTTTAATGGCTGCAATTTCTAATTCTTTTTTTGAGATTTTATTTAGATCTGATTCTTTAATACGATCTAACTGTAACTGATACGCATCTTTGTCACTAAGATCTTTGGTTTCTTTATCGCTTAACTTCGATCTTGCCTCTTTTGGACGAGTAATAATCCAATAATCTTTCAAGTCTCTTTCAGTTATTTTTTCAGTCCCTTTCTCAATGTACTTTGAAAGATGTTCTGCCACTTCCAGTTTTTCTTGTTGAGTAGTCCCCTGTGTCTTAGTATAAGTAATAATAAAGGTAGGTTTATTATCTACTACAACTCTACCGTAACGATCAAACATCATACCTCTAGGGGAAGTTGTTTTAGCCTCCACATTATCTGTTTCTTCTACTTGATTTTCAAAATCATCACCTTGAGCTAATTGGAGATATCCTAAACGAAAAATTAAAACAGAAAACAGTAAGAATACGAACAAAAACAATATATTTAGCCGGTATGGTAAATGACTCCTTTTTTCTTTCTTTATGCTATTCATGATGCCCCCTGTAAACTATCCTACTTCAATCATTCTTTTTGAATGAGGCTAATAATCGTTTCGTTACTTCTGCAGAAATATCCTGGGTTACGATTTCGTATTTGTAATCATCAGATTTTCCAATAAAATGAGATTCCGGAATATTGTTAAGTTTGTAGCTAACCCAATGAATCCCATTTAAATCAAACTCTTCAAGCTTATCTTTCGCTCCTGTATCGAAATCTCCTATCGAACGAACAACAGCATCTTTATGATACTGACGAACGTATAAAAGTTTGGATCCTGAGCCATCTTCATCTTCATCCTTTTTATAGCTATAAGTTAGATAGGCCTGTTTATAGTCTTTATATTTTTCATAACTAGCAGAATAAAGTTCCAACTCCTTATTCTTGAATTCATATAAAAATGGTAGTTCTTTCTCAAGTCTCGTCAAGACGACATCGACTTCCTCTGGATAATAATCCGCGTGATCCACTACCTCTATATCTGCTTCTTTCGAATCTTCATAAGAAGGCTGATCTACTTCCATCTCACTATAATTTTCAAGATTAGGTATAAACTCTTTTGAGGAAATTGGTAGATTTATTTCTAAACGTTCTGGGTGTAGGTAGCTAGTCACCGCTCCATTTTGATCGTATACTTCATACTGCACGAGAATACCTGTGTCTTTATCTACCCAAAAACGAAATTGGTTACCTTTCATTCGATCTGTATCACTTTTTGGTATCTCGCCATATAAAACAATTGTATTATGGCCGAGTAGTTCTTCGTTTTGTTTTTCAATATCCCAAAGATTTTCTTCTCTTAAATAATAAGCTACTTTTTCATATGGAAACAAAGAGATATGGGCACTGCTATCCGGTGGACTTTGCCTGAATACGCCAGGAGAATCATAGAGCTTTCTTAACTCCACCTGGAATACTTCGTTTGGATAAACGGTTTGCTGTTTGCCGTTAACTTCAGGTTCATTCACATAATATTCCTCTCTATTGTTGTCAATTCTCCATACCTTTTGTCCATCATAAAATGTTTTATTTATATTGGACTTAACTCCCATTATCTCTTCATCATAAAAAGAGGTTGAGATCACAGATTCTCCAACATGTTCTTCCAAGCTAACCGTATACTCGATCCTTTCATTGCTTTCTGAGTTATCATCGTATACATTTTGTAATTCAAATTCTCCTGATGCTGTACTAAAATAATCAACAGTATTCAGCATTTTTGTAGACACATCTTCTTTTGACAAATCATCGTATAGTTCATCCTGAGCCGGGGGAGTGAAAAAGTTATCCTCATCGCCCGCCTTTATATCGCTTTTTAATTCACTTGTTTCATTTGTTGGAGATGCTTCATCAAGAGCCATGAACCCCAACTTATCCAGAGTTAAATAACCAATTCCAAACATAACAATTACCGTAAATCCTATACTTAACAAAAACCCTAATCTTTGCTGGATGTTGATTCTTGTCTTCTTTTGATTGTAATAAATGGCATTCTTGACGTTTCGTTTATGTTTATTGTCAAAATCAATATCTTTTAACACTGTTTCATTCATATCCTCTTTAAGATTCTTTAAGAAATCATCCATCTGTTTTACCTCCTTCGAGTCGTTTTTTTAACAAAATACGTCCTCTGTGTAAACGAGACTTCACTGTTTGCATTCGTATTTGCAACAACTCAACGATTTGGTTATAAGATAGTTCTTCATAATAATAGAGAATAATCACTTCTCGATACTTGACTGGTAACGACATAACCTGTTCAGAAAGCATTCTTTTACTTTCTAAATTTATCAATTCAGTTTCCGGAGTATCATATGTATGACGAGACTTTGAAAAGAAATCATTTAAAACGATATTTTTAAAGGACCAACTTCTCAGCTTATCCTTGCATAAATTTACAGTTATTCTATAAATCCAAGTTTTATAAGTTGAATCATTTCGAAAACTATCTAGATTTTTATAGCATTTAATAAAAACTTCTTGTGCGATATCTTCAGCAAGCTGTTGTTGTTTTGTATAGGTAAATGCTAAGCGAGTGATATTTCTTCCGTACTCGTTCATTAACCATTCAACTCGCTCTTCTTTGCTGAGATCATCTTCATATTCATCATCCCGTTTTTTACTAGTAATCATCTTTCACACCCTTTCACCTATTAGACGGAACATAGCTCATTTGGTTGTATTTTTTTCTGAAGGTTATGATGAATTTTCTTTGCTGGATTTTGAAAGGATACTTAAAGTGAGTATTGCGGAACGAAAAAGCCACTTGTGCGAAGTTTTGAGCCATCAATTGCGGAGAATGGAGCCAGTGAATGCATAGAAGAGAGCCACCGGGTAAATTTCACTAGTGACTCTCTGCTTTAATATGGTCAACGAGGAGCGACTAAACTATGCCTTTCACGCATTGATATGTGGCCATCGATTAGTATTTTATAAGAGTCATGGACAATCCGGTCAAGAATCGCATCAGCTACCTGGGCTTGTCCGAGTTTGGAATGCCACCCTTCGGGTGAGAACTGGGAACAAAAGATGGTAGAAGTCCGCTTGAGCCTCGCGTCGATAATTTCTAAAACGTGGAGTACTTGATCTTGAGACAGCTCACTCAGGAGCCATTCATCCAATATCAATAAATCAATCGATCTGTACTTTTTAATCAGTTTGCGAAAACTTCCATCTGCCTCATGTTTGGCAACTGCGAGTTCATCCAATAATTCGGGCAATCGGATATATTTCACCTTGTAGAACTGCCGGCAGGCCTGAATGCCGAAAGCATTTGATATCCATGTCTTTCCATTGCCTGAAGCGCCCATAAGGATAATATTATGATGCTTCTGAAGATAGGTGCCGGACGCCAGCTCTAAAATTAACTGCTTATCCAACTTACGGTCAGCGTGATACTCGATCAGTTCAACGGCTGCGCTCGAGTCATCAAATGTGGCTTGTTTAATCAATCGGTCTAACTTATTCGACCTTCTGCGATCATATTCCGTATCCACCAATAGGTTAAAACGATCATCAAAATCCATGCCTTGGAAGTCTTTATTTTCATTCTGTAGTTGATATAAGTCCGCCATTCCACTCATCTTCATGTCCATTAACTTTCGTAAGGTTTCTTGGTTGATCATTTTTTATCCCTCCCAAAATAGGTAGCGCCTCTGGTAAAACCATAGTCCTCTGTCTGCGGTTCCCCAACTAGCTGTTTGTTCGCTTGCTTTTTCTTCTGCCTCTCCAAGATGCTTTTAAGAACGGCAACGGTGGGATGGGAGGATATCTCCAGTAAGGTCTTGGTCGCTTCCTCAAGCTCTGATTCCGTTCTTTTAGAGGCTGTACTTCTCAATCCGTTCAATATATTCAAAGCTTTCTTTTCAACATTTGTTTTCAAGATATGTTCAACCAGACGTTGCGTATTCGGTCCGACAGTCCTCGCCCATTTACGGTTGTTTTCTGGATTGTGATCGAGATAAAGCCGATGGTGGTCTGGCATGTGATCCGGATTTGTGGCATACGAATCTTCTGATTTTTGTTTACGTGGATGGGATGCAATCCGCACATCTTTAAAGTACAATTCAATTACATCCGCAGTGATTCGGACATCGACATCCTCGCGGACGTATTCATAGGGGACGGAATAGAACTTATAGTC
The DNA here is from genome assembly GCF_056173695.1 of Anaerobacillus sp. 63XJN7_5_ISO-PGPR-S23-430. Taxonomy (NCBI): domain Bacteria; kingdom Bacillati; phylum Bacillota; class Bacilli; order Caryophanales; family Bacillaceae; genus Anaerobacillus; species Anaerobacillus sp. 63XJN7_5_ISO-PGPR-S23-430. The sequence goes on from NZ_CM149686.1 coordinate 3,413,881, forward strand.
CACTTGAACGTGGTAGTTCGGTTGAACTTTGGCAGTTGCCCATTCCGTCATCTTGAACCGTGTTGGAGGTAGAGGATGAAGGTGGCTCTTCTCCTCTTCTTCAAACACTTTGAACCTAGAACCCTCGCGCTTTTGGAAATTCATCGTATTGATTTCTTCCAGCTTTTCAAAGATTCGTGCATTCAAATCCTCGAGATGAAAACACTGATAGTTTCGTAATGATGCAATGATCTGCCTTGATATGTATCCGACAGTTCCTTCTACACTCGCTTTGTCTTTCGGCTTTCTGACGCGACTGGGCACCACAACCGCCCGGTAGTAATCGGCTAATTCCCGGTAAGCTTCATTGATCATTGGGTCGCCCCGGTGGGGCTTAGTCACGCCCGTCTTCAAATTATCAGGTACCAATGCCTCGGTAACGCCTCCAAAATATTCGAATGCATGAATATGTGCACGCAGCCAGGAAGTTGATTTCATATCAAGAAATGCCTCTACATAACTCAACTGACTGTAGGGAAGAGTGGCAATGAACACATACGCTGGTATAACCTCTCCGGTCGAATTATCCATGATTTTAAGCGTCGTTCCTGCCCAGTCCACCTCTAAAATCTCGCCTGGCTTTCTTCTAATTGGCATGGTCAGCTTATGCTTCTTTGCGAAGTTCCCATATTTTTCAGCGAATGTCCGATAGGCATATGGGACTTTTCCATCTTCTCTAGCTGCACTTGCATATTCGTTGTGCAGAAGCGTCAGGGTGACATTTTTCTTTTGTAGTTCTTTGTGAACCCACTCAAAATCAACGGGGCAGTATCCCTTTTCAATTGCTTGTTTCTCCGGGAACAAGTAAGTCCCAAGCCACTGATTATTCATGGAATCCTCTAACCCCCTTAACCCTCTTTCCTTAGCCCGCTGGACAACTTCAGCGATTGTATTTCGCGAGTGGCCGGTACTGGAACTGATCGTCCTCTGGCTTATGCCATCGAACTCCATCCCCAGAATCTTCCGATAATTAACCATAAAAAAATCCTCCTTCTACACAAGTGTCATGCTTTATAGGCATGTCCCTTAAGTATACCGGAGGTATATTGTGAAAATATGTTTTTGTGGCACTCTACTCCGCAAATGGTGGCTCTATCTTCCGCAATCGGTGGTTTAATTTTGCGCATAAGTGGCTCATTCACCATGCAATATTCACTTAAAGTGAGGACACCACACGAAATCAATAGAAGTTAGATATGTATTGACCCTTAGATAAATGGATCGCTCTTATTCGGTAATGAGAAGAACAGAATTAAAAGTATAACACTATGCATAACCAATTCAATAATCATAGAAAGCAAGGAAAATTTCCATAGAAAAAAGAGCTTATCTTATTGAAGATAAGCTCCGATTATATTGAATAAGAAGTATAACTATTGTAGTGTATAATCGAAATGGTAAATTCCATCCAAAAGGAGGTAGATCTTGAAAAAACCTCATATTTTTAATATCTTGTCAGGCATTCTTATTACTATCATATGGATTTATCAGATTGTAGCAAATGGAGCCTACCCTTTGTTACCACTATTGATGATTGTATTGGTCCTGATATTATACATAATGGAACGAAAGGGCGTAGACACTGTTTATTGGGCTGCACCAACTATTGTATTGCTCCTAATTAGCTTGTGGGCTATGGTTCCAGAATTCTTTTTTGGACCTTAAAAAATTTCTCGTCACAACAAATTCTATTCAGGATTACCGACTATAGATCAAAAGACAACCAGCAGTAAAAATTAAATGTGTTACTCGCTAATATCTCAAAAAAGAGCTTGGTACGGCTTATATGGTTCCAAGCTCTAAAAACGTTTTTTGCTCCGTAAAAAGCTCCGAGATAACGGAACAAAGGACTTAATTAATATTCTTGAATTGCGCTCGATTGCCGTATTGTGCTTTTTATAATGTAGTAATAATTGGTCCTTCATTTGTAAGAATAACCGTATGTTCGTATTGAGCCACAAAGCTTTCATTGGTTAAGAAAGTCCATCCATCTTCAGATTGGAAAACTTCCTCTTCAAATGTAGAGATCATAGGCTCAAAGGCAATTACCGCACCATCTTTTAAGATTTCATCATCCCAACTAGCGAAATAATTAAAAATATGTTTAGGTTCTTCATGAAGCGAACGTCCAATACCGTGTCCTGTAAGATTTTTTATTACTGTTAACCCATGGCGTTTCGCTACATTGTGTGCAGCCTTTCCAAGAGCACTTTTTTTTGAACCTGGCTTTGCCTGCTTAAGTCCAGCATGGAATGCTTCTTTAGAAACGTCACATATTTTTTGTAATGCCGCGTCTCCTTTCCCTACTACAAATGAAATTCCAGTATCTGCATAATATCCGTTTTTTGAACCTGAAACGTCTATATTCACTAAATCTCCTTCATGGATGACCCGTTTTCTCTTCGGTATCCCATGCGCCACTTCATTATTTATACTAATACACGTATACCCAGGAAAATCGTATTCTCCTTTTGGCGCAGATTGAGCTTCTGCCTTTTCAAACATCTCTCTTGCAATTTCATCCAGTTCTTTTGTGGTAATTCCGGGTTTCGTACTAAGGACCAATTCATCACGAATCGCTCCACAAATTTCACCAATTATTTTCAATCCATCTAAATCCTTTTTAGCTTTTGCAACCATTGATATCCCCACTTTTTAATGTATTTTATGATTAGTATTCCATTTAGTTTCTAGCATAAACTGAACAGGTTTTTCTTCAACAATCTCTGGCCCTCTTATGGATTGAATATAACAACCTCTTATTCCGTTAAACTTCCCTGTTATTAACTTAAACAAAAAGGAGCGTAATCCTTTTTAGATTAACGCTCCGAGTTTGTGGAAGATTGTCATATTACTTCCAATACTCGATTACTGTAACCATTAGTGAAAATACCTAGTAGGAGATTACTCATATATCTATACCAAAAAAATTTAATAGTTCTGAAACGATTTCATCACTTCCTGGTGTAAACATAAATATTGAGAACGCAATACTTATGACACCTATCAATACCAAGCCATTTCTTTTATTCCCAAGTAGCCCCTTAACAACTAAAAATATTCCTACAAATAATATTAAGAAATACCAAAACCCCATAACCTCACCCCTTAATAGAATAACGTTTCGTCAAATCTTGCACCAGATTGCTAAGGGATAACCACTGTGTAGCTATCGCTCTGAGATACTTTAATAAAGGGAAATTCAATTATTCATTAGTCCACTTGATCGTTGGGATGGTGTCATAGCCTTACTCAATTTAGCAAATATCATTTTATAAACAAGGAAACCCAAAACAGTCCCTAGTACATTACAAATAACATCGTCAATATCGACTACGCGTCCCAATCCAATTCCTAAAAGAAGTTCAACAAATTGTAGGCATTCTATAGATAAAGAGGCAAGAAGTCCAAGTAAAAGTGTATTCTTTAGCCTCTTGTACATATCTAATAACATCGGAGCAAAGAATCCCAACGGCATCAGCAATAGTATGTTACCACCAACATTTTTCACTATCAGCTTGAGCATAAACAGTGTATCTCCATTATAAGCTGTACCTATTTGTTCAATGTCTCTGAATATAGAGGTAAGAGGAGTGTAATTTAATGACCTAAAAGAATTCATTCCGTACGTGTTATCACCTAATACCAATGGGAATAGCGTTACTGAAATAACCACAAATATGTATATTACAGCTAGCATTCTTAATAATTCTTTCAACCATATAAAAGACTTTTTGTATTTAAGTTTTAATGCGAATATTCCCCTCACCGCTATGTAACATATTATTCCAAAAACAATAACCACTTCTCCATCAACTAACAAACTTATCAACCATCCTTAATACAGTGAGAATAATGTATTCTAAAAGTGAGCTTCCCTTTGTTATTCAAACATCGCTCCGAGTTTGTGGAAGATTACTACTTAAGTGCCTTTAGTTTTTCTCTTCTATTTTCAGGTTGCTTTAGCCAATAACGTAATCCTCTACCAGACAATGGTTCGTCATTATATCTTGGTATCACGTGAAGGTGACTATGGAAAATAAATTGATTTGATACTTCGCCGACATTCCAACCAAGTGTATAACCATCTGGAGAAAACTCTTCATCTAAGAATTTCTTAGCATCCTGTAAAAGGTCATATGTATCGTTCCACTCTTCTTTCGTTAATTCAAATGCATTAGCGTGGTGGTTCTTAGGAACAATGACTCCACATCCTTCTAATACATCTTGTTGTTCGTTATGTTGTAAGAAATAACAAGATTCATTCTCAAATAATATGTTTTGATCCTTGTCCTTATCTGGGTTACAAAAAGGACAGGTTTCTTCATATGCCAATAAAATTTCCCCTTCCTTATTTTAAAACTATTCTGATATTAACATAAATTACAGAACCCTACTCAAGGTTTTTCCTGCCAGGTCGATGGGTTAAACAAAAAGGAGCATTATCCTTGGTCGATCAACGCTCCGATTAACTGGAAGACTTGAAATCAAGATAACAGGAATGGTTTTTTTAACGTTTTTTCGTATTCTCTAATCTATTTTTCGTTGGGACCATTCTCTCTCTAAAATACTCATCTCCCACAAACTCCAGTATTCTTCACCAATTTTTCTCGAATCTCTTAGTAAACCTTCTTTGATAAATCCAGCCTTTTCATAACAAGCAATTGCTGATGAATTAAAGTCAAACACACCAAGACTGACTCTATGTAAATATAGTTCATCAAATGCTACTTTAAGAATTTCGGTCATCATATGTTTGCCGATCCCTTTTCCTCTTACATTCTTATCGCCGACTAACACTTTCCCTACTCTCGCAGACTTATTTCCTCTATCGATTTTACCTAATGAGATATGTCCGATTACTGTGTCAGTCTCTCTATCAAAGACACTATAAATCAATACATCAGAATCATCATTGTTAGCATCCTTCAAATAAACACCAAGCTGATCTTCATCCAATGGAAAAGTGAAATTAGGACCTCCCCATTGTAGTAGGAACTCAGGAGTTTCAATCCAATTTATAAGTTTTTCAAAGTCAGCACGTTCAAAAGGTTTCAATTCAATCATTATAAATGTCTCCTCTTTCATTTTGAATCGCTTTAGTCACATTAAAACGATAACTGTTTTTTATTCCGGTTTTTATCCTCGGGGTGATTGCAACATATAAGGTTTACTTTAAATTTGTTTTGAATACATAACTTACTTTGGCATAATCCATTTTATTTTCATAGAAACTGTGTGCGTCTTTACGCTGTAACCCTGAAGATAATGCAACACTTTCATATTTATTTTCTTTTGCCCAATTATGAACGTAGGTAAGTAGTTTTTCACCATATCCTCTTGACCGCATATTAGTGTCGGTAACTAAATCACAAACCCATACAAATCTACCGTAATATAGAGTGGTCATAGGTTTAAATCCAGTTACTGCAACGATTTCTTTCCCATGAAATAAGGCAAACATTTTATACCTTTCTATTTCTTTTGCCTCTAATACTAGGTCAAGAAATGTATCTTCATCTAAGTGAGCTCGTAATTGTTTCATAACAGGAAATGCTTCAATAATTTGAGCCTTTGAGTGTAGTTCTTTAACACTTAATGAATCCATTACAGATTTCCCCTTTTTTAAAAATTTAGACAGAGTATAACATAACCCTTTATTCCATAAAACTGTTCAAAACATTCATAGAGCGCTTACCTTTTATTCAGCAAGCGCTCCGATAAACCAGAAGACTTGGGATCAGGATAAATTCTAAAATTCACCCTAAATTAGTGTTAATTTAGATCGATGTTACCCACATATTGAACATCTCCCATATCAGAAGACAGATTCACTTCTAAGATATAATTACCTTTTGAATCTGGAAATTGAAAACCATTAGATTTATTTACAGGCAATTCAATCTCTTCATTGTTTTGCCACAGAGATACTTGAAACTCTTCTAATTGAAAATCAGAATGTCCTAATTCTAGGTTTCCTTCTGAACCAGCATTGACCTTAATTTGATTCTGTTCGATTCCTAATGATTGAAAATCAACAACAGTCTTTTTGTATTCCTCATTAGGACCTTCCCAATTCACGGAAGCCTTTTTAAGCTCATATGAATCATAATCGTTTAGATGATGGTACCAAACTGTCATTGTTGGAGGAGTGAAATCGTAATCCTCCCCTATACAGGCGGTCAATAAAAATATACACCCTAAACTTACTATAGAAAATATTGAACGAATCATTATCAATTCCTTTCTCTTTAATGTTCAAATAACAGCAACTTTGGAGCATAAAGCAAAAACTCTTTTAAACTATCGCTCCGAGATTGTTGAATGTCGTAGTTGCTTACCTTAAGTTTTTGGTAATATGATTAGTTTTTAATAGTCTTTGAAAAGTTAATTCTTGATCCAATAGCAATAACAATAATTGCTATTAATCCTAAGATGTTAATAGTTGTTCTAGTGGTTTCACTAACTACAAACAGATTAATAACAAATGAACCTGCTACTATCAATAAAAGAAGAAAATATAAACCTTTTTTCATAATGTCCTCCCATTTCTTTTTTGTGTTCTTTAGTTTTGCTACTTAATCTTTTTTCGCTCAAAGGTAATGAAAGAATGGACATATAAATGGTTGGAACATCAACTCAAAAAAGATTCAGGACAAATGGTATCAGCGAGAGTGCTAAACAACCAAATCCAAAGGTCAATATTACTTTGCACAACTCTTTTTTCTCTTTATTGTCTAAAGTCAAAATAACCACCACCTTTAAAACTTATTGTATATAGGTGCCCTGATCTATTAAACAATTGCTCCGAGATTGTTGAATATAATCGGATATCTACTTTCTCAATTGCACTATGGTTTCTGCAAAGGGAGAATGAAAAGTAACAGATTGTCCATCAACCCAATTAGCATTATTAATTCCTAACACTTCTAAATTTCCAGCACTTGATCCTCTGGTCACTATCCTTACAGTTTCACTATTTAACTTCTTCACTACAAGCGGAACGGCAGTTCTTCTATAAAAATTATAGAAGTGATTTGTTTCTCCTAACGCTGCTTCTCTATGCTCTATAATAATCATTTTTTCTTTTGATGGGGAATCAATAGTTGAATACGAATTGTTTTCTACTATATTGAAAAAACACATTAAACCTAGAACAGGTAACACTAACACCGTAGTTAGTATGATCCAAAATTTTTCTAAGTTAAGTCCATTAGCTAAAACACAAGAAGCTACATATGTGAGGGCTATTGGAATAATTAAACTAGTTGATTTTAGAAATAAGAAGTAATAACCCTGAATCGATAAAATAATGACAAACACATCCAAAAATGCAACGCAAATTACAAATAGCTTCAGAGAAAATTTTAACGTCTTCATCCTATTAAAAAGATTAAATAAAGTTTCTTTATTATTGCTCGGTTTCTTCTTAAATAGCTTGTATATAACCAAACAAAACCATAGCATAAGTATTACGAAAATGCTCGATACCATTAATAACACCCTTCAAAGTATTCAACCATGTCTTTAAAGATAAGTTTCTTCCTAAAACAAAATTTTAGTTACTGGAATGATCGGTTGTTTCTTCTAATATTACAGGATCTGGTTCTCTTCCAAAGGAAAGGGTTGAATTATATATAGACATTTCAATTTGGTTATTTCCTTCAGCTTCAATCGATTTCTTTAATTCTTCAAGTTTGCTTCTTTTTTCCGGAGATGCCACTTCAGCTGCTTTGATATGAACCTTTTCGTCATTATTAGCTATTGAAGAAAGATCTAAAATCATAAAATAAAAAAGAACTCCTCCAACCACAAATAATGTTAACAGTGCTATAACTATACTTTTCGTTTTTACCAATACGATCATCCTTTCGGATAAGTAAGTTATTCCTTTAGATTGATCAAACCTCTAATACCAATTATTTCAAACCAATGCAAATAACTCAATCTTTTCTTACAAATAAAGGAGCCTATCTTATTAAAGATAAGCTCCGATTTAATGGAATTAAGGTTTAACTTCACAATTTTTTAGTCAATGGGAATATCGTGCAATCTTTTATCGTTTCACAATTCGTTAATACCATCAATAATCGTTCGATTCCAAATCCCCAACCTGATATAGGAGGCATACCATACTCCATTGCTGTTAGGTAATCTTCATCCATCTCCATAGCTTCTAAGTCTCCGTTGCCTTTTAACTTCGCTTGAGTTTCCAACCTTTTTCTTTGTTCAATCGGATCAACAAGTTCAGAATACGCGTTAATAATTTCCGCACCATTTACGACTAATTGGAAGCGATCTGTAATAGACTTATTCTCATCACTAGCTCTTGCAAGTGGTGATAAATCAATAGGATGTTGGATTAAAAAAGTTGGTTTTACAAGTTGAGGTCTACACGTCTTTTTGTAGAGTAAATCAATGAAATTTCCTCTTCCTAAAGAGTCAATATCTGAATGTTCTAATTCAATGTTTCTTCGTTGAGTTTCTTCGTAAAGATCTTTTACGTTAGGATAAAGATCTATATCTATTTCAGTTTCTTTGAGAATCAAATCCCTAAATGAGATCACTTCCCAATCTAGTGAAAAATCAATAGACTGACCTTGAATACTAATAGTCGTAGAATCAAATGTTTGATCTAGTATAAATAATACCATTTCACGCATAAACATCATCGTATCTTCATAATTCCAGTAAGCGGCATACCCTTCAACCATTGTGAATTCTTGAAGATGTTGGGGACTTATACCTTCATTTCGAAAACACTTCGCAAATTCGAAGACTTTTGTAAATCCACTAACGATTAACCTCTTCAAATACGTTTCTGGCGCTATTCTCAAGTTAAGTTCAGTTTCCAATGCATTATGATATGTCCTAAATGGTTTTGCAAGTGCCCCAGATGAAGTATGCTGTAACACCGGTGTTTCGACTTCTAGGAATTCTTGGTCTTCAAAAAACCTACGGATGGAACGTATCATTTTGCTCCTATTGAGTAATCGATTTTGCGTGTCTTTTGTCATCATTAAATCTAAATAACGCTGTCGATATCGAAGCTCAACATTACTTATACCGTGCCATTTCTCAGGAAGGCTTCGCAATGCCTTCCCAAGAAAAACATAACTTTCGATCCGCAAAGTTTTTTCGTTCGTTTTTGTGATATACATTCGACCTTCCACACCTATGAAATCTCCTGTATCAAATACCTCTTTAAAATGCTCAAACGCTAGATCGCCAACCTCATCCTTTTTTAAAAGAAGCTGCATACTTCCTTGTATATTCGAGATGGTTATAAAGATTAGCTTCTTAAAGTTTCTAATACTCATTATTCTTCCTGCTATCCTGACTTCAGAAGTTCCATCTTTTAGTTGAGACGCGTCAAAGAGTTCATAATTTGTTGTAAACCTTTCAGGGTAAACTGAAATACCCTGGGACTTTAACGTCTCTAACTTTTCAATTCTAACCTTTGATTCTTCATTAATCATAAATTTCGCTCCATTCGTTTTTTTCTTCAATAAGTTTAAATTTTTATGGATTCAACTTTCTGATCAACAAAAAAACTCCCACCCCCAAGATTATTCATCTTGAGGACGAGAGTTTATAGCTCCGTGTTACCACCTCAGTTTATTGATATGTCACCATATCAACCTCTTCGGGTACGGCAATTTATGATACATTGATTATACCCTATCTCTTTAACGGGAGATCCCGTCGCAGTATCACTATGAAAACTCATAGATCCGTGCGAAGCTCAGAGTTTTTATTCATTATAATCATTACTGCCCCTTTTCACCTGCCGGAGGCTCTCTGGAAATAATAGATCATAATTACTCGTCTCTTCAAAGCCTGTTATTCCGTATTGAATATTGAAAATATTATATATTAGATGATTTCGTAAGTCAATTAGCATTTTAAATCGTCTCTGACTTATTACGTTAATCTTCCCTAAACCTGCATAGAACGCTTACTTTTTATTAAGCAAACGCTCCGAGTTTGTCGAAGACTTGAATTGAAGATATTTACAACTGCAACAAATTACGTTAGGTGTACTATTGTCTTCTTCTATAATGATTAATTAAAAATCCTACTACTATCACTAACAGAACAATTAGTCCTACAAAAAACAATGGTAAGGCATCAGGTGCATTCTCTACTATAATATGTAAAACCCAAGCTGATACGAAGTAAAGAACGAAAAAAATACTTATAACTCTTATGAATCTAATGACCATTTGTCCTCCTTAAATCGAATTATGGGTAACCCTCTCAATATTCAATTCTTGCTCCGATTTAATTCAATAAAGAGAATAACTTGGTTTCACATCACTTTCTGTATAAATGTAAACTAGCATTAAGACACATAAAACATCATTAAATAAAACAGCCATTAAACCAGCGCTGTTGAAACCAAGATAAACAGCACCAACAAGTAACAATAGAACCAAGAGAAGTTTATCCATCATTATCCACTACCTTCTCCTTTTAATTATTTCTATTTACTCCATTTATCTACTCAATCATTTCAATACCAATTATTTCAAATTTCAATGACTAACTCAATCTTTATTTTATTCAAATTAGAGCTTATCCTAATTACAGATAAGCTCCGATTTAACGGAAGATTGAATTATTATCTACTAGCCATCGTAACAAAGTCTATATTCAAGTCACATTTATTCAAGTGCCAAATATCAGAGTGCCAAAGAAGAGATAAATAAAGGGGAACATTATTAAGACGCCGTTTCCTACTATAGCAGCTATTGAAAAAACACTCTTTTTATAACCCAAAGCCTTCGCCGCGAAAAGGAGCCCTATTGTGCAAAATAGTAATGGAAAGAATATAGGCAATCCTTGCAGCTTGTTGAGCGTAATAAAATCCAAGAAAAAATTAGCGATGAATAAAACGGGAATCAAGAATAATAAATAAGAAATTACTAATAGTAGTCTATACAATTTAAAGCCTCCACCCAATATTTTTAAAAAAATTTGATTCCATCAGTTGACTATCCCTCTTCCAGATATGCTCCGATTTAACGAAACAATAAACTCAATTCAAAATTACTTTACTGCTATTTTATATCTTTGTTTTCACCATGTTTGAAAATAACTACACTACACTCTTCACACCTTAACGCTGGAACTTTTTTGACTTTTAACCATGCATCACCTATTAATATTTCACTTCCAAAATCCGCAAAGATGGAATCAGGTGAGTCTGACCAGCAAATTCTTCGAGGAGAGAAAATATATCCTTGCTTCAATTGGTTACCACATTCAGGACACATTACAACATCGTCCATTGTTAATTACACCACCTTCATCGTAGCGTTCTTAATGGAATAACTGGTTAGCCTGCACCTTCAATTTTAAATTAACTTTTATTTTGCCCGATGATTATGTAATAAGGACGAGTACTTTATAAAGTATTAGCTCCGAAATAACGGAACAAAGGACGTGATCCAATATCCTTGAATTGCCTTCAAAAACTACTTAATTAATGGCACAGAATATGGGTTAGGTAGACCTTGAATATCACCTTCTTTCAAAATGCTTATGATCAATTGTCTTTTTCGTATAGGGATCCTATTTTCGCGATCTTTATAGGATAAGCCACAACTTCATCTTACATATATAGTTACATAAAGGATAAACTGAAGGTTAGACCATATTTGATTTGGAGTGAAGACAATGGAGTTCATTCAACGTACCGGTATCAAATTAACATCAGCAGAGATAACAACTTTATGGGCTACATACATGAATGACAGTGGTTCCATCTGCCATTTAAAATACTATCTTAATACAGTGGAAGATACTGAAATTAAATCTGTTATTCAATATGCATTAGACATTTCACAATTGCACGTGAACACAATAACACAGATTTTTACTCAGGAAGGTTATCCTGTTCCTCATGGTTTTGAATTAAATGAAGACGTTGATGTGACTGCCCCGAGGTTGTTTTCTGATACTTATTTATTAAATAATGTTAATTATCTTGGTAAAATTGGTATAAATGTGTATAGCACGGCAACAACTGTAGCAGTCAGAGAAGATGTTTATAGCTTCTTTAGTCAGTGTTTACGGGAATCAGACAATCTTATTAAACAAACGAATGATTTATTATTGGCAAAGGGGTTGTATACTAGGTCACCATACCTCCCAAAACCTGAATCCTATGATTTTGTAAAACAGAAAAGTTTTTTGGCAGGCTTTTTTGGAGAAAAAAGACCCCTTACTGGTACCGAAATCACAAACCTATACACCAATTTTCAAAGAAACGCATTAGGGGCAGCCACACTGATTGGTTATAGCCAAGTTGCACAGGATGAAGAAGTAAAACAATTTCTGTTAAGAGGAAAGGAAATGGCAAATAAGCATTGTGAAATATTTGGTTCATTTTTAAAAGAAAGTGATTTACCCTCCCCTATGACATTGGATACAGAGGTTACTGATTCTATTACGCACACTTTTTCTGACAGAATAATGATGTTTTATACAACAAGTTTAATTGCACTTAGTGTAGGATACTACGGGGGAAGCATATCCATGAGTCCAAGAAGGGATATTGGGGTTATGTATAGCCGATTAATTGCAGAAATATTAAAATACGCTGAAGACGGGGCTAAGATTTTGATTAAACATGGATGGATGGAAGAACCTCCACGGGCTTTAAACCGTGATGAACTATTAAAACAGTGACGCAGCAATGGATAAAAGCAAAGTTCTTGAAGCAATATTTTGGAGTAATACATTACCTGGCTTTGCACGTATCCTAAACGGAAAAATATTATAAGGGTTCTTGTTTATAGTTTTGGAAACCTTATTTAACGTTAAATCAAACATGATTCGCTCCGATTTAATCGATGACTTGAAACTGAGATAAATCGGTTGATATTCTTCATCTACTCAAAATTCATAGGTGGATCTCGAAAAAGATCCCTTTTTTTCATATACTCGCTAGCTTTAGTTTTATTACTTTGATTTGAAACATATAAAGCTTCGTTCCTCTCTCTATAATATGAAATGAATTTTTCCTTCGAAATAATTCCCTCATCAATCGCATTTTTCACAGCACAATTTGTTTCTTTCGTATGAGAGCAATTAGAAAACCTACATCTCTTCGATAATTCAATAATATCCCTATATCCATCCTCTAAAGTAGCTTGAAAATCAACTATTTCATTTAGCTTCTTTTTAAATGTCATGGATTAACCCCTTATTCTTTAGTTATGCTAACCTATTACTTAATTTCAATAAATTAAGATATTAATCCTTCATTCAGTATTATTAAGTTATCTCAAACCCAAACCTGGATAGAGCGCCTACCATTTATTCAGCAAGCGCTCCGAGATAACTGAAGACTCCGTATCAAGATATTATCGTACAACCCATTTCGGAATAAAACTTCCAAAGTATTTACCAATCTTCTCTACCTCAGTCATGACCCGTCTTATACCAACTTCCGTGGTAAACCAATTCTCTTTAGTAATACCGAATCGATCTTCTACTGGAGAAACCATAAAATTAGTGTTCTTTGGAAATGCATCCTGATAACAAAGCAATGCTCTTCGAGAATGTCCTGCTTTACATACAATAATAACCTTTTCATATTTAATACCTTTACTCTGTAAGACTTCTAAAGAAAAACGTGCATTTTCTAAAGTATGCTGTGCTTCGTCTTCTCTAAGAATTACTTCGTTTGGCACCCCGTTTGTAATACCAATGTTTCTTAGATACTCCCACTCAGATGTACCTACATGGGGTTTGTATCCACCTGAGGGAAGGATGTATGGAGCCATTCCATTCTTATATAGACATGAAGCCTTTTCCATTAGCTGCGGATGATTAGCACCGGGTACCAATATGACATCAGCTGCAAATACTTCAGTTTCAACGAAAATAAAGTCAGTTATACAATCATATGGATTAGACAATGTTATAAACCCTTTCGTAAATAAACTTATGTTGGGAAATAATCCTATTCAATAATTGCTCCGAGATTCCGTAAGACTTGAAGTCAAGATATAAACTTAATGTTGTGCGAAAATCTTTCTTTTCTAACTTGACAAACACCCCGATTAGTCAGGATCAGTATTTATGATTTTTCAGTGAGTTGATATGAATTCTTTTATTACTTTTGCATACGTTTCTGGTTCCTCGTACCTCGGAAAATGCCCACTTTCATTAAATATAGATATTTTACGGTTGGTCTCTCCATTCGCAAATGCAGTCAGTTGATCATTACTGGTCACCCAATCATATTTACCTTTCATCAATATCATCGGACAAGTAATCGAATCGAGTTGCGGTAACAATGATTCAAATACTTTCCCTTCTTGATATAACTTTTGTTGATGATTCGCTGCCCGTTCCCAATTTTCCTGTGGAATACCGGAGTTTTCAACAAGACGATCAAAGAATTGTTTGTCTTCCCCATGGACATACAAATTGTCCTTATGTTCCCCCAAGTCAATAAGAGCCTCTATACATTTTTCCCAAACCTTTTCAGTTTCTCTTATCTTTGAAGCAGCAAGGTACTCATTGACCTTTTCATATTTTTCTAATCTTTTATACTCCTCAACTGCTCCCGTAATTAGTGAGCGAGCAGAGCTCTCCAGGTCAAGCGTCGGGCATTCCAACAATAGATATGTTACCTTCTCCGGATAATCCAATTGATATTGAACAGCCCAATACCCGCCAAATGAATGACCAATGAGACCCCACTTTTCTATACCCAGTTGGTTACGAATAGCTTCACAGTCCTCTACCAGATCACGAATTCCGAAAGACTCTTCGTTTTCGATTGGATCCGATCGAAGCACCCCTCTTTGATCTATTGCAATGACCCTCATAAATTTTGAAAGTCGTTTACCTTGATGTTCTATGAAATCATAGGAACCAACTCCAGGTCCGCCATGTAAATACAAAAATACAGGTAGATGGTCATCACCATGAACCTCATAATAGATTTTCTTATTATTAACCGTTAAATAGTCAGACACACACTTTCTCCTTCCTTATTAAACTGATAATTATATAATTAAGTCAGTAATAATTTAAATGAATATCCTTTTGGGTCAGATTCTACAAGTGAACCCTTTAGTTGAAAATTATGTTTCCAATTAATCCAATTAGAAGCATTAAAATAAAGCTTCCAAACAGCAAATACCCAACCAGCTTAATATGCATGGGTAATTCCTATCCCATTTTCAGTATAATATTCCATATATTGTTTAGAGGCTATAGCATTATTGAACGTTTTATTTTGGTTTCCATTACTCACAGACGTATTGCATCTCCAATATAGAAGTTCAACGAATTCCTCATTCTCATCTGCCTGAAACCCTCATATTAAACATACGATTTAGACTGAATTTAGTTTCATAACGCTAATTATCTTGAATTCAAGTCTTCCACAATCCTGCCCTTTAACTGAACAACTACTTCTATTATCCTCATCACCAATATTAACATATTATTCCACAAAATCACTGAACTCCACTATTCACAAAACATATTTTCTAATAAACTTCGGTTAAAAACGTTCAAAAAAGAAAAGACTAGAAGCATTCTATTGTATTGGGAAGGAATTTGGTCATGACATTTCCTGTTATTCATACAAACTTCTGGGACGCTGTTCTTGCGGTGCCTGTAGTGATGATTCTTACACAATTAATCAAGATTCTCACACCTATACCTCGGACCTTTGTTCCAACACTAGCGATTATTCTAGGACTTGTGATATCAGTCTTTTATAGCCATCCTCATCAACTTGTAGCTGGTATCTTTATGGGTTATTTTTACGGATATGCGGCGATTGGAAACTATGCATCCTTAAAGACATCGCTTCTAGCATTAAAGAAGAAAAGAAGAAATAAAGAACATTTTTCATAATCGAATGTCAATCCATATTAAAAGAGCGGACCTCCGAAATCCGGAAGCACGCTCTTTTGTCTTTGTTTTATTCTTCGCCTAGTTCAACGTTATGATATACCTGTTGCACATCTTCTAATTCTTCAAGCGCATCGATCATTTTCAAGAACTGCTCCTGATCTTCTACGGCAAGCTCAACGTCATTTTGGGCAAGCATCGTAAGTTCAGCTACGGTAAACTCAGTAATCCCCGCATTTTTAAATGCTTCCTGCACCGCATGGAACTGGTCAGGCTCAGCATAGACGATAACAACCTCATCTTCTTCCATAATGTCACGCACATCTAGATCTGCTTCCATTAACAGCTCAAGTACTTCATCTGCTGATTTGCCTTCAATCCCGAATACGGCTGTTGAGTCGAACATGTAGGCAACTGAACCGTTCACGCCCATGTTTCCACCATTTTTCCCAAATGTTGAACGAACGTCAGATGCCGTGCGGTTTACGTTGTTTGTTAACGTATCAACGATCACCATGGATCCGCTTGGACCAAATCCTTCATAACGAAGCGTGTCGTAATTTTCATCTGCTCCGCCTTTCGCTTTTTCAATCGCACGGTCAATGATTGCTTTTGGTACGTTGTATGTTTTCGCACGTTCGAGAACTAAGCGAAGAGCCTGGTTAGCTACTGGATCCGGTTCACCCTGCTTTGCTGCTACATAAATTTCACGACCAAACTTTGCATAAATTCGACTTGTATTCGCATCTTTTGATGCTTTCTTTTCCTTAATGTTATTCCATTTACGGCCCATTCTATTTCACTCTTTTCTACTAGTTATCTGTTGCATGACAAATTCAAATTACTCTCTATACGTCTCGTCAATTATACCATATTTTACAGTTAACATTTGCTTTAGGGACTTGGATGAAATAGAAATAATAGTAAACTAATAGAAAAAAGGAGTGATCATTTGAGTCAGAAAAGATTGCGAGATTACGGAGTTACAATCGGGGAAATGGAGCCTGGCGAAAAAAATGCGATTACGGACGTGGAAGGAGTAACCGTCGGACATACCACTCTGAATAATGGGGAGGTTCAAACTGGCGTAACAGCGATCCTACCGCATCAAGGGAATCTGTATCAGCAGAAACTAATCGCATCAAGCTATGTTCTTAACGGGTTTGGTAAAACAATGGGAACCATTCAGCTGAATGAGCTTGGTACGCTTGAGACGCCAATTATCTTAACGAATACGTTAAGTATCGGAACGGCTGCCGATGCGGTCTTTGATTATATGTTGGAACAAAATCCTGAGATTGGTAACACGACCGGGACGGTTAATCCTATTATCGGCGAATGCAATGATATGTTCTTAAATGATATTCGAGGGCGTCACGTTCGAAAGCATCACGTTCATGAAGCAATCGCAAATACTTCTAGTACATTAGAGGAAGGCTCTGTTGGAGCTGGGAGAGGCATGCTATGCTACTCGTTAAAAGGTGGAATTGGCACTGCTTCAAGAAAAATAAAACTCCAAAATGGGAGCTATACCCTTGGTGTCCTTGTTGTCACGAACTTTGGTATTCTTCGTGATCTGCACGTGAATGGAAAGAAAGTAGGCAAGAAGTTAAAAGAAGCTCTTCTTCATTCATGGGAAGAAAGAGATAAAGGGTCCGTCATGGTGATTGTTGCAACAGATCTTCCCGTTTCTGAAAGACAGCTTCATCGTATTATTAAACGGGCTTCTACAGGTCTTGCAAGAACAGGATCCATTATCACAACAGGTAGTGGTGAGGTTATCATTGGGTTTTCCACCGCTAACACAGTCTCTCATCAATATAAACCGCAAACTCAATATCTAGAAACCATTCATGAAGAAGAAATCGACACCGCTTTTCGTGCCGTTGGGGAAGCGACGGAAGAAGCCGTTCTGAATTCGTTAGTAACCGCAACAAATGTGATTGGACGAAAAGGGAATGAGAGACCAACGTTAATGGATTTACTTCAGAAATTTAGTATGAAACTTACATAAAATAAAAATCCTCCCGTCATCACGACAGGAGGATTTTATTAACGGTTGCGTGCTACATAAGGATAGATTGGGTTTTTCAATTGGAATTCATACGTATTGCCATCAACGATTCCAACGACCTTATTGCTATCGTAAAGATCTAGCATAAAGTCTGCCATTTCTTTTGCTGTATGGAACTTTGGCACAGTGCCTTCATATTCGAAATTATCTACATCCATTGAACGGTTTGCAAATTCTGTCTCCGTCGCTGCTGGTGCCAGAACTTTAGCCTGCATTTTTGCCCCCTGTCCTTGAAGCTCCTGTGCAAGTCCTTCTGTAAAGGCACTTACAAAGAATTTCGTTGCACAATACGTCACGGCATCGGCTACGATCGTATAGCCTCCACCAGATGAAACGTTAATCAATTGCGTTCCTTCTACATTCGCATAGTCACGAACATACAAGGACGAAAGAATCGTTAACGCCTCATTGTTCAAACGAAGCATTGTTTCAATTTTAGGAAGCTTCTGCTCACCAACTGGATCGAAATTACCGAATCCTGCATTGTTAATAAATGTTTCAATTTCAATATTTTCTAAGCTTTCATAAAATGCGTAAACATTATCATTCAAAGATAAATCCGCTTCACGAATAATCACATCAAGGTCAGAATTGATTTTGTGTACTTCGCTTTTCAACTCTTCTAATTTGACTGTGCGACGCGCAGCAATGACAAGGTTCTTCCCTCTTGTCGCAAACGCTAGTGCAGCTTCATATCCAATACCTGAACTTGCTCCTGTAATAACGGTGTACTTCATGCCAATCCCTCCACTTATTCATTATGATACAATCTTATTGTAGACGTTTGAGTGCACTCTAAGTCAAACGATAACTAAAAAGTGAGAGGCGATTGAATGTACTCGATAAGTGAAATAGCCGAAAAGGTTGACATAAGTGCTCATACCCTTCGTTATTATGAAAAAGAAGGAATCATTGATCCTGTTCGTAATGATAGTGGTGTTAGACAATTCGACGAAAAGCACTTGCAATGGTTGCAATTTGTTAAGAAATTAAGAGAAACACAAATGCCCGTATCCCAGATCAAAGAATATACGCGGCTATTTCTAGAAGGAGAGCACACGGCGAATGCCCGTCTTAATCTTCTTGAAGAACACCAGCAGTATATTCGTGATCAAATTGAAACACTGCTCGCGACGGATGACATGTTAACAAAGAAGATTTCAACTTATAAAGAACTCATGAAGAAATCTTTAGTTAAATAATGGAGAGAAAAGCCCGATTCCTTTCTTGCGTTAGAAAGGAATCGGGCTTTGATCACTATTCATCGTTTACTTGTCTCTTTCGCTACTCCAAATGCGCATTACTTGTTCAGCTGAAAAAGCAAGTTGTGCTTTCGTGATGTCTGGTTTAAGCGCATTTTGTAATGAATGGCACCCCTGCTGTATCGAAACAACCCCCGTTAATTTCTCATATAAGTTATGCACTGGTTCAACGACCTGTCCTGCTAATGCAATGCAAGGAACACGATGCTTTTTGGCTAGTTCTCCAACACCAGCTGGTACTTTCCCATAAGCCGTTTGACGATCGATTTGCCCTTCACCAGTAAAGGCAATGTCCGCGACAGACAGCTTTTCCTCTACTTTTAAAAGTTGAAGCATCCACTTTATACCGGGTACATAAGTTGCACCAAGAGAATAGAGAGCTCCGCCAATTCCACCGGCGGCACCAGCACCTTTTAATCCTTCGGATATAGAAAGAAGGTCTGCCACTCTATGAAGGGCAGCATCGTAGGAGGGAATCTCTTCTTTCTTCATCCCTTTTTGTGGTCCAAAAACATAAGCCGCTCCACGTTCTCCTGCGTAAGAATTATCTACATCTGTCACCAAATAGAGGTTAGCGCTCAGCTTCGTGTTACTTTTACAGATCGTCATCGTATATTGCAAAGGGTTATGGAGGAGTGGCAGTTCTTTACCGGAGTGATCTAAACACGTATATCCAAGTGCTTGTAACATTCCAAGTCCTCCATCCGTTGTACCAGTCCCCCCGAGAAAAACGTAAATGTCACTTGCGTCTTTGGCCTCTGCATCCTGAATTAATTCACCGACACCGTAGCTTGTTAACCGTGAAGGTTTAAGTTCTTCAGAAGAGATCAAGTGCAATCCAACTGCTTCAGCTGATTCAATATAAGCAGTTTGACCCGCTCGATAATACCGAGCATCCCTTAACTTCCCGTCTAGCTGATGAATCTCCGCCGTCTCGAACTGTCCGGGAATTGCCTGGATTGCCTCCAGTGACCCTTCTCCTCCATCTGCCACAGGAATAACTTCAACGAAACTATTTGGGAAGACTCTCTTAACACCTACCTTAACCGCTTCACCTGCATCCTTCGAGGAAAGAGAACCTTTGAATGAGTCCATTGCAATCAATACATTCATTTCTCCACCTCCCTGGCTATTGAATCAAGAAGCTCTTCACCTGACTAGGTAAAAACAAAATGTTGGATTCTTTGTGTTGATTATCAACCCTAACTTCATTTAAATTCGCTTCCCCCACTTTATGAATAGCGGGATGATCTAACCTAATCGTTTGATTTTGACGAGAAGGATTATAGTATCGAATGATGAAAGCATCTTCAGATTCAGCCTTTTTCAACGTACTCATCACTAGCTCTGTTTCTTCAAAAGAAAACAAACTGAATTCAGAAGGAACTTGAACGTTTTCTTGATTTAACTTCATTGCATTATGCGGGATTTTGTTATACGAAAGAAAAGGGCTGACATATCTTTTCACACGTTGGGCTACTTTAGCTGCATCTCGATTTCCTTCCACATAAGCGAATCCAAAGTCAAAGGTATATTCGCCAAGCATTTGTGAATCAGGTGTTGGTAATTTGATTCCTGATGGACGTCCTGGTCGTCGAACAAGTTCTTCCTTTCCAAGAACCCCAACACTTCTAAATAACGTAAGCGCAATAGTGTCATAGGAGTCTCCGATAATCTCATATTCTCGAACGCTTTTCGTCATGACAAACGCGCTCTTCTCCTGATCCTCAAGACCCACATAACTAAGGAAAGGATAAATCGCATCCGGTCGTTCATCCCAACCTTCTGACTCCCAAACCGCCATTCCATCATCGATAACGTTACGATCAATTGTACCAAATTGTTGATCTGCAAAAGAAAAAGAACTGGATATATTTGTTGGAACTAAGACGCGGATCCGGTGATCTTTCACATTATTTTTAACTTTACATGAAACTTCGATCGCATTCCCTTCAATTGGAATCGATAGCTCAATATGGAGATCTAAGGTTTCCATGCGCCCATCATCTTGCTTTCTCGCTTCAAGATCCGCCGGTACAATCCATTGATAAGCGATCTTAACATGATGAGTATGAGGTGTTGACTGTAAACTGATTTGAGCATCAGTTATTTCCTCAGCACTAAAGCGTGGTATTTCTCCTTCTAAAGGAGAGAAATCATATTCATCACCATCATCCCCAACATTCTCAAGTCCAAGAACGCCTTTATGAGTTTGACCAGTCTGTTTATCAGTTAGTGATAACGTACCGTTTTGCTCAAACTGAATCGAGTAAGCAACCGTTTCAACGGAGCGATGGTTTTCTCTTGGAAGTGCTAGCTGATAATCGTTTGTTTCAACTACATAGTAAGTGTGATATCCGATACCAGGAAGTTGGGTTTTCACTTCAATTGTAAATTCTACAAACGGATCATAGTTCCCGTAATGTACGATTTGACGGTCAATTAAACCGGGATCAATCATTTCTGTAGAAAGAATCTGGTATTCAAGTTCTTCTCCACGATCATCCATGAGTGTAAACGAACTAAATTTTGTTGTTACTGTCGTAGTTATCACATCCGCACGCGCTTCAGGAAGAAGATTAAAGAAAACAAGACGATCCTCTTTCCGATCTGTATTTATGTGGTCTGTAATTTTCCGTTTGTAGAAATCAATCAAGCGATCAGCACGTTCTTCAGCATTCTTGAAGCGCGCCATAATTTCCGAATGAACTTTATCAGAACAGCAACATCCGATACTATCATGTGCATGGTTTTTCATAATTTCTTTCCATATCGGCTCAATTAAACCGTGATGATACTCAAATCCTAATTTGTATGCGAGTGATGCTAAAGGTTCTAGATGATTCGTAAGTTTATTCTCGATACGTGTATTGGCCGCTTTAATATCCGCACGCGTCGAATAAATGCTCCGGTGGACGCGCTGGTATTTACCGTGAAGAAACTCTCCGTAAATCTCATCAAGACCTTCATTTTTTTCGATTTTTTCGAGTAAGTCCTCATACCTGCTTAAGAAAAACTCTCTATCTGGATAAAGTTTTTTCAATACCGAGATTACTTCATATATGTTTTGCTGGATAGGCATCTGGTCATGTCCATTTGGAAGGAGCACATCTTCGCCTGTAGCGCCTCGATCGAGCACAGTAAAGTATTTATCCATTCTTTTTTGTAATGCAGCTTCTTCTTCAGGTAGATACTTCCCAATGGCATAACCGAGCGGCATAAGTTGTACAAGAACACTTGACTCCCCAGGAGCAGTCCAATAAAATTCGGTTTTATCCGTACCGTGATTCTCAGAAGTTCCTCTCCAGAAAATCGAATATTTAATATCAAACCCATTTAGAATTTGCGGCATCTGAGCAGATTGTCCAAAAGAATCAGGGAGATAGCCAATTTTCATTGGCTCACCAAATTCTGCGCTATCTTTCATACCGTAATAAAGATTTCGTACAATGGACTCTCCCCCAACCACCATCTCGTCCGTCTGCGTGTACCATGGGCCAATAATCAACTTACCTGCTTGAACAAGTTTCTTCACGCGTTCTCTTTGCTCCGGACGAATTTCAAAGAAATCCTCTAAGATCGCTGTCTGTCCATCTAGTACATAATAAGGATAATCAGGATCGTTTTCTAATCTTGTTAATATTTCTTCCATATTATTCACGAGTAAGATACGTGATTCTTCTGTAGAAAAATACCATTCTCGATCCCAGTGCATGTGAGGAACGATGTGGACGTTTTTTGTCATAGCTGCTCACCTCATTCAAAAATTATGCTGCTTGTTGCTTTAATGCTTTTTCATATCCATATTTTTTGATCTTTTGTTTTCTCGTTAAAATAAGAAGTACAGTTGAAATGGCTGCACCAATTACGGCGGCACCAAACCAAATGATTGCATTCATAATCCCGCCCGTTCCTCCTTGAAGGAGAGCAAGTGAAAAAATACCTGCACCTGGAACATTCAAACCAATGTTAGCCACTGAAATAATCGCTCCAGTAACAGCTGATCCTGCTACTAGTGAAGGAATAACGCGTAAAGGGTCATTTATCATAAACGGGATTGCTCCCTCAGTAATTCCAGCTAGACCAAGAATCCACGTTTGTTTCCCAACGGCTTTTTCACTTTGACTAAACGATTTACTCGCAATGATAGTAGCTGCAGTAACCGAGAAGGCTGATACCATTTTGACTGAAGCGAAAGTGGCATAAGGAATGAAGTTACCACTAGCCATGGCTCCAATACAGAATGTGTATGCGGCTTTATTTACTGGACCGCCTAAATCAAAGGATACAAAGCCTCCAATTAAAGCTCCTAGAATAATCGCATTCGTTCCTGTCATACCATCAAGCCAGTTAAGTAGCGTTTCATTTAACCACGTAACAGGCTCGCCAACTACAAATAACATAATTAAAATGGTGATAAGAGAACCTAGCACCGGATACACCCAAAAACTTACAAAACCTGCAAAAGTACCACTAGGCTTAATTTTTTGCTTCATGTATTTCAGTAGATAACCAGCAAGGAAACCACCAAGCATCCCACCAAGGAATCCACTACCAATCATATTGGCTGCGACACCAGCTGCAAATCCAGGTCCGAGACCAGGTTTATCCGCGATGGAGTATGCCATGTAGGCAGCAAGAATTGGAACCATTAGTGTGCTAAGTAACAGTCCACCTAACGTTTTAACCTGGAATAACCACGATCCCTCGGTTGCTAGCACATCTTCTAACCCAAATCCCTGCGCAATAAGTGTGGCAAATGCTGAAATCATTCCACCTGCGACAATGATTGGAATAATGTAAGAGATCCCCGTTAAAATCGAATCCTTTATTTCAGTTTTAAAAGGTTTGTTATCTTCATCTTCAGTCATATCATCTAAATGCTCCGTGTTTGAAGTAGAAGATTGTTTCCTTTGAAGGACTTTTTCAATTAAACCTTTGCCATCTTTCATAGGTGAAGCGACATTCGTTTTCACAGTTGCTAAGTGTTTGAAGCGTTCTTGATCCTTTACAGCTACATCATTTGCGAAAATTACGCCTACTGCTTCACTTAAGTCTTTCTTTGAATGACGACCTTCAATACCATTCGCACCTTGCTTCTCTACTTTCATTCTTACATTCATTTCTTTTGCAGCCTTCATTAAAGCCTCTGCTGCCATATAAGTATGAGCAATCCCTGCTGGACAGGCCGTAACACCTAGCACAAGCGGTCGAGTCTCCTTACTTGTGACTTCTTCCTCTTGCGGTTTATCTTCAGCGTCACCAAGAGCCTCATATAACTCATTTGCTGTTTTCATTTTGACTAATTGATCTTTATAAGTTGAATCCGATAGGCGTGTGACTAACTCTGCTAAGAGGGAGACATGCGTTGATCCTGCTTCTGCTTCAGGAATAGCTAGAAGAAAGACCAAATCTACCTCGTTAGTCGGATCAACACTTTCCCAATCTTCTATTGGTTTACTTACCGTCGCTACAGCGAAGGCTGCCTCTTTCACACCTTTTGATTTACCGTGCGGAATCGCAAGTCCACCTTCAAAACCTGTCGGTGAAAGCTTCTCTCGTTCTAACACAGCGTTGAAGTATTGATCTCTATCTGATAGCTTTCCTGCTACTTCCAGTGCTTCAGTTAATGATTCAATCGCTTCACGTTTTGTAGCGTAATTTTGATTTATCTTAATTAAATCGAGAGAAGTGACGTTTTGTAGATTCATTTTTTTACCTCCCCATCAAGTAATCGCTTACAAATTCATCATAATTGTTTTAAAGGTTCGGATCGCCATTTTGTTAGCGCATTCACAAAAACTATTAGAAATAGATAAGCTCTGTGTATTTATACACAGAGCTTACGGTAAGATTCAACTAATAACCGAGCAATCATGGCCATAGGAACGAAATTTGTAGTGTTATAGCCTTTTGTCTCTTCTTTTGGAGCGTAACAATATAGCATTAAATCAGCTAGCTCAGTTAAGCTACTTTCGCCAATATGACTCATTCCAATGATTCTAGCTCCTTGATTTTTCGCATATTTCCCAAGATCAAGAGTTTGCTCTGTTTCTCCTGATTGACTTAGCAGAATGACAACGTCTTTCTTAGTAAAACGTTGTAAGGATGCCATATTCTCATGCCGGTGTTCAGAAAAAGTAACATCTTTATGAAATGGCTTAATGTTCATCACAATTAATTCACTTATATAAGAATGTGCTCCCGCCCCAAACACTAGGAGACGTTGAGAATGATGAATCCACTCACTAGCCAATTGAATCAATCGCTTATCTGTTAATTCCATCGTTCGTTCCATTTCATATTGAAAAGACGGACTTTTTGTTTCTTTCGTGGCCATTTCATCTTTCAATCTAAGTTTCAATTGCGTAAATCCTTCATACTCCAATTTCTTCATAAGTCTCATAACAGAATTCGGTACTGTATGAGTTTGCTGGGCAAGATGTTGCACTGACATGTTGACAACATCCGATCGATTTTGGAGAATGTATTGAATAATTTGATCTTCGAGATCCGTTAATTGGAATTCAAATTTACGATATCGATCTGCTAAAGATAACATGCTATACCAGTCCTTCAGTTAGATTAGTAGCTCTATTCTACCATCCTTTACTATTATGTACTAAAGCCATATGTTTTTTTGTATCGTCGATTTTTACTTCGAAGAAAGAGATGCGCCCTCATTCCATCTTCGGACACATCTCTTCTTTTTTTCTTATGACCTCATCATCTCTGACACCCATTGATCTCTATGAATGACTTCAACTGTGGCGTTCTCATTCTCGTGATCTTGAATCACGTTCTCCAAGAAAGCAGATGAATATCGAACCTGTCCTTTTCCTAGTTTTCCATTCTTTCCGAGTACTTCCACAACATCTCCAACCTCAAAAGAGCCAACTACTTGCTTGATTCCGCCATAAAGCAAGCTCTTGCCATTTAAAACAATCGCTTTTTCTGCACCCTCATCAATATAAAGCTGACCTGATACGTGAGAGTGCATCGCAATCCATTGTTTTTTAATCGGGAAAGATGTTGCTTTCTCTCGACTGATATAAGTTCCATCTCCGACACCAGAGAGAATTCGAAGTAACTTTTCGCTGCCTGTTTCATGACCAATAAAAACTCGAACGCTCAGGTTTAAAGCTGTCTTTGCTGCGATTAGCTTTGATTTCATGCCCCCAGTTCCAGCACTCGAACCAGCTCCCCCTGCTTGCCCAATCATCTTGTCGCTAATTTCAGTGATAGAATGAAACTTGATCGCATCAGGGTTAGTTGTTGGGTTGGAATCATATATACCGTTCACATCCGTCAAAATGATCAACTCATTTGCATGAACAAGTCCACTTACAAGAGCTGAAAGCATATCGTTATCACCAAACTTTAACTCTTCCGTTGAAACCGTATCATTTTCATTAATAATCGGCATGACCCCTCTTGCCAGCAATTCAGAAAGCGTATCAAACGCATTTTTGTATCGTTCTTGATTCGAGAAATCGGGGCGTGTTAAAAGAATTTGAGCGACTGAAATGTTTCGCTGATTGAATTCCTCGATATAAGATTTAATAAGTAAACTTTGTCCAAGAGCGGCTGCAGCCTGCTTTCCTTTTAACGTGACGGGTCTTGCTGGATATCCAAGTTCTTTAAAACCTGCCGCAACTGCTCCTGAAGAAACAAGAAGTACTTCATGTCCTTCCTGACGAAGTAATGTGAGGGCGTTAACATGATCAATGAGCTTAACTAGATCAATTTCTCCCTTACCGTTTGTTAATGAACTGCTCCCAATCTTAACAACAATTCGCTTCTTTCTCATGTTACATCTCCTTATATGAATACGTTCTTTCACGTTAAAGTACAAAATGATTTTAAGTATCTTACCACAAAATTTCTTTTTTGTCGTACATTACTTTCACTCTTAATGTCTAAAAAAAAAGATCAACTCATTATTTGAGTTGACCTTTCTCTCATTTCTTTATAAATCATCAAACCCATTATCATCAGACACTTTTGTATACTGACGTGATTTCTGTTCGAAGAAATCACTTTTCCCAGCGTTCACATCCGCGTAGGCTTTGATCCACCGCATAGGGTTCTCTCGGTGACCTTCAAATGGGCGTTCGATACCAAGCTGATTGACGCGATTGTTTGCCATAAATTTAATGTAGTCATTGAGTTCGTTCATTGTAATACCAGGGAATCGATTACCAATAATGTATTCTCCCCATTTCATCTCAAGCTCAGCAGCTTCACGAAATGTATTCGTGATGAAATCATGATTTTCTTTCGTATTCAGTTCAGGATGCTCATTGAATAATTCTTTCACTATATTAACGAACAACGTCACATGCAGCTGCTCATCGCGGTTAATATAGTTAATCATTGTTGAGGTAGACACCATCTTTTGATTTCGAGCAAGGTTATAAAAGAAAGCGAACCCGGCGTAGAAGAAAAGTCCTTCAAGAATAATGTCATAAACAATCGATTCAAAAAACGTTTGTGGTGTTGGATTTTTAACAAATGCTTCATAACCAGAAGCAATAAATTGGTTTCGTTCTAAGAGCACGTCATCATGCTTCCAATATTCAAAAATGCGGTCTTGCTCATTTTTATTTACAATGGAAGAAAGTACATAGCTATATGACTGATTATGTACAACTTCCTGGAACGAAAGCACCTGCATGAGCGCAGAAAGGCTTGAATCTGTTAAATAATCCGCAACCTTACTTGAATAATCAGTTTGAATCGAATCTAGGAAGGCAAGAAGGCCAATAATTTTCTTAAACGTATCTTGCTCATCTTCGCTTAATGCTTCCCATTGCTTCACGTCGTTCGACATATTAATTTCAAACGGAGTCCAAAAGTTTCCTAACATATTTTTGTACATAGGATATGCCCAGCTAAAACGGACATCATCCCAATTTAAAACGTTTGAGCTTTCCCCATTGATAATTCCAGTCGAGCTATTTGGTGCGGAGACATCGTATAGCTTTCTTTGTTGAATCGTAGTCAATTCCAATTCCTCCTTTAGCTTGCGCAACTTTCACAGTCGTCAATATCTACAGATGTACTTCGTGTATAGTAGGTTGTTTTCAAACCTTTTCTCCAGGCTGTTATATGAATGTTCAGTAAGTCTTTCGCTTTTACAGTACTTTGCACATAGATATTAAACGATATTGATTGGTCCACATGACGCTGTCTGGCTGCATTCTGCTCAATACTCCAAAGCTGATCAATGTGATAAGCCGATTTGTAATACCAGGTCGTTTCAGGTGAAAGATCAGGCGCTGTAACAGGAATTTTATAGTTCTTCTTTTCCTCAGAGTATTCTTTTTGAAAAATCGGATCGATTGATGCTGTTGATCCGGCTATTAAACTTGTTGAACTGTTAGGGGCAACCGCTAAAAGATAGGCGTTTCTGACACCATTCGTTTGGACCCTTTCCTTAAGGGACTGCCATTTTTCACTAACGTAACCTCGTTGATTAAAGTACTCCCCATTTTGCCAATCAGAGCCTTCAAAGAGAGAGTAGCTTCCTTTTTCAACGGCAAGCTCATGACTTGCCTGTATCGTTAAATAATTGATTGTTTCATATAGTTCGTCCGCATAGTCTGCCGCTTCATGACTTTCCCAGACAATCTCTTTTTTCGCAAGGAGGTGATGCCAACCAAACGTTCCAAGACCAATGCTTCTATACTTCTCATTCGTTAACTGGGCTTGAGGCACTTCGATCGTATTAATATCGATCACGTTATCCAGCATTCTTACTTGAATTGGAATTAATCGCTCTAGTGCATTAGCTGTAACCGCACGCCCAAGATTAATACTTGATAGATTACAAACGACATAGTCACCAGGCGTTTTCGTAATGATAATCTTACCGTCTTTCGTGAATTCCTCTTCAACGGTCGTTGCACTCATATTTTGCATAATTTCCGTACAAAGATTGGAAGCATAGATCATACCAGCATGCTTATTCGGATTCGCTCGATTCACCGTATCTCGATAGAACATATAAGGCGTCCCAGTTTCCAATTGTGATTTCATGACTCGCTTCATAATCTCAATAGCCGGCACGGTTTTTCTTGAAAGCTCAGGATGGTTCACACATTGCCTATATTTCATACGAAACTCTCCTGATCCTTTTTCTTTGTCATACACATCTTCTAGTGAAAAGCCCATCACCTGGCGTACTTCATGAGGATCAAATAAATGCCAGTCTCCACGGTCTTCCACTGCTTCCATAAAGATATCTGGAATACAAAGACCCGTGAAAAGATCATGTGTCCTCATTCGTTCGTCTCCGTTATTAAGCTTGGCATCAAGAAATTCGAAAACATCCTTATGCCAGACATCAAGATAAACAGCAACAGCACCTTGACGCTGTCCTAGCTGGTCTACGCTCACAGCTGTATTGTTTAATTGCTTCATCCACGGTAAAACCCCAGATGAATTTCCTTTAAACCCTTTAATATCACTACCACGAGAACGAATTTTCCCGAGATATGCTCCAATTCCTCCACCATTTTTCGAAACGGTCGCTACATCTGTATTGCTGTCATAGATTCCTCTAAGACTGTCATCCACCGTATCGATAAAGCATGAGCTTAGCTGTCCATAGCTTTTTCCTGCATTTGAAAGAGTAGGCGTTGCTACTGTCATATATAAATTAGATAGCGCCCAATACGCTTCTTCAATTAGATTTAATCTCTTATCTTTTGGTTCATTTACCATGAGCGTCATAGCAATGACTAGAAAGCGCTCTTGAGGTAATTCATACACATTCTTATCATGATCTGTAGCTAGATAGCGGTCTGCGAGCGTTCGTAGTCCGATGTATGTAAACAAACGATCTCTTGATGGCTCGATTAACTTAGCAACTTGCCCTACTTCATTCTTGGAATAAGACTGAAGGAGTGCCTTGTTATAAATCCCTTCATCTGTCAGCTGTTGAAGAAGGCGATAGAAGCTTCCCCCACCATATACCTCTTTCTCAGAACGATGTGAAAGAGATTTACGATAGAGCGAATGAAGATGAAAAGCTGCTGCCACATAAGTCCAGTCAGGTTCTGTTGCGCTGATTCGTTCAAGGGCATTTAAAACTAGAATGTTACCAACCTCTTCTTGCGTTGATTCTTCTGAAATACCATCAATTGTTTTTTCAATAAAACTCTCACTAGCAAGTGACGGGTACTCATCTAGGAGCGTTCTTACTTCCTCCATCATTTTTGTTACTGTCATTTCTGCTACAGTACTCATATACCTCTCTCCTTTATCCATCCAAAATAAAAAGCTCACTCTCGGAAGAGTGAGCCTGGAGAAAACGACAACGTATAAATGGACATACTCGTACATTTACCCTGCCATTTCTCACCCTCAACCCCCGAAGAATAGAAACGTTTTTGACTATACGGCAGGTCTACTGGCTTGTGCTTCTTCCTTGGCAAGCCTTCCCGGAATTAACTCCAGTGGTTTCTTGCCTCGTCCACACGACAGTTGCGGGGACAGCTCCGGATTCGACCGGATTCCCTATTAAGTCGTTCTACGACACCGTATACTCAATTATTAAATTACGTACATTTTACCCATATATAGTATTCCAAACATTTATATATCACTAAATATTGATAACTCCATCTTACATGATGCTTTAATTTAGCACAAGCTTTATTGTTACATTGACTTAGATTTATTTCAACTCTAAAGACACTCACCTATCACTTTCAACCTGCTCATGCATATATTGTTGATACCTAAAAAAGTTTCCTGAAGGAAAGAAAGGTGAGTATGATGAAAAGATCATCTTCGGTTAATTTTAAGAAATTGGCTGGCTATACACAACTCTGTCAGAAATTCGGTATTTTGAGTGAACAAGAAAGCAAAGAAATTCTACAAAAGTTAAGTGAGCATAAAACATAAAGTTCTAACTACGATTGAAAAGGAATCGAGATCACGATCCTTCCTCCCTTTTTATTGTCTTCGGCGTAAATGTTACCATTATGCTTTTCTACTATTGTTTTCGTAATCGATAGACCAATGCCAGAACCTGACTTGTCACCTGTATAAAATCGTTCAAAAACGCGCTCTGGATTCTCGCCAAAGCCTTTACCATCATCTTCAACCTCAATATAAACTTGACGATTATCTTGGTGGACATGTACTTCTATAACGGATGAAGCGAATCGAAGGGCATTACCGAAAATATTCATAAAAGCTTGCTTCATTTTATCACTGTCCATCTTAAGGTCTATGGTATGATCAATGTCATACCTTACCTCTATTTGCCGTTGATGTGCAAGTGGTTTTACCACAGTGATGACTTCCATCAACACGTGATGAAGATCGACTACTTCATAAGTAAAAGATTCATCTACTGTTTCTAACCTAGTTAAATAAGAAATGTCCTGCACGATCTTTTTTAAACGCTGCGTTTCTTTCACGATCACTTCAAGACTATACTCGACGTCCTGTCCTACGATTACTTCATCTAGAATCCCTTCCGCATTCCCTTGAATGGCCATTAGAGGTGTTTTTAATTCATGAGACGCATTTTGAAGGAATTCCTTCTGATCAAAATCATTTTTTCGAAGTTGCTCCGTTAGTTCTTGAAATGTCTTAGCAAGTTCATTGATTTCATCCTTTGTTTTAAGCGTCAACGGGGGTTGTTCCTTGCGCATCGTAAATTCCCTCATGTGATTGGCAAGTAATCGAGTTGGCCCCGCTATTCCTTTCTGCATAATAGCAGCAAGGAGCACGGCAACAGCAGCAGATACTAAAAGACTAACAGCCTGTGATTGCTGAATAATCCGATTGAAACCTTCAAGACTTTCTACCTTCGTAAATAGCACAATACTGCCAACTTGCTCTCGTGAAAGACTAATTGGCACTTCCTCTGTAACATATAATTTTCCTTTGTTTTCTTCATAATCAATTCGAACCACTTCATCGACATTCGAATAAATTGCCTTCTCGTTTGCATTATAAATTATAAATTGAGATGAGATTAAATTGCCTGCCATTTCAATTCTTCTGCGATCAAGTAACCCATTAGGTGGATTTTCGCCCTTCCACTGTCGATCTTCGAGCATCTGACTAATTTGCAATCCCTCTTTTTGCAGCTGTTCTCTCGTTTCGCGCACAAGATATTCTTGAAATAAATATTGAAATGAAATAGTAGTAATAAGCAGAATAACAACAATAAGAACGATATAACTAAGAAACAATTTGGTACCGATATTAAACTTCTTCATCGATTTTATAGCCGTACCCCCAAACTGTTGCAATCTTCGCTTGCGCATTTGCATCTGACATCTTTTTACGTAGCCTTTTCACAAGGTCATCAATAATCCTACCATCACCTACATATTGATAACCCCAAATGGCTTCAATTAATCTCTCTCTTGTAAACGGTTGTCCTGGATGTTGGAGGAGATAGGCGAGCACATCGTACTCTTTCGGCGTTAAAGGCATTTCTTCCTCATTCACTAATAACAGTCGTTTTTTCTTATTTAAACGTACGTTCTGAACAGTAATTTCTTGTGAAGAATGGTTTTTCTCTAGGCGATTCATCCGTTTGAATAGATTCTTAATACGCACAACAAGTTCTCTAGGGCTAAAAGGTTTCGTTAAGTAATCATCAGCGCCAAGTTCAAGGCCTAGTATCCGATCAAGCTCTTCATCTCTTGCGGAAACAACGATAACGGGAATGTAAGAATACTTTCTTAACCGTCGAAGGAGTTCAAGTCCATCAACATTTGGCATCATAATATCTAATACTAATAAATCGGGTTCAATTGTCTCTAGAGCACTTAACACTTCTGCCCCATCTGTAAAGGTTGAGACAATAAACCCTTCTTTTTTTAAATACTTCTCTAAAATATCACGTATATTTTGTTCATCATCTATCACAAAAACGTGCTGCATCTCTCTCAACTCCGTTCCCTTTTCACATCTTAGACGAAATGTGCTTTTCATACTCTTTATATTATCCTAGCCTTATCTGACAGTAAATCAGCCGCATGTCTTCAAAACATACGAAAGAGATAGGGGGCCCCTATCTCTCGCTAAGATTAGCTAAGTTTTTCAATCAGCTGATCAAGTATATCATTTTTTTGTTTCACAATTTCTTGAGCCTGCTCTCGCTTGGCTTCCATCTCTTCGCGCATTTCTTCTCTTGCGGCTTTCTCTTCGTCGGTTAACTCTGGACGCTCTCCACTTTCTTCAAGTTCCTGCTTCTTAGACTCTCTCTCTTCATGAGCAGCCTGTGCTTCATCATGCATCGCATCAAGCTGTGAGTTTAGATCAGCAAGCTCTTTCTGAAGCTCATCGACACCTTCAACACTAGAAGCATCCTGATCAAGCAAAAGGTCGATTAATTGATCTTTTTTCTCAGCAGTTGCCATTTTCAGTTCGCGATCTAGAGAGCGGTCTTCGAAGTGACCTCTTTTCCCATGATGTCCTCTAGGACCTGCCATCTCCTGGGTTTGCCCTACTGTTTGCTCTTCTATTTCAGTTGACTCGTCATCTGCCGCATTAACATTTGCTCCAGCTATCCCCCCAGCTAAAACCATAGAGGCAACACCAATCATCCATTTGTTCATCTTCATCAATCTCCCTTCATAGGTATGTTCTTACAATACCTATTATGGACAACAACTTACGAAGAAATTTGTAAGAATGATGTGAAAATGATGTGAGTTTGCTTTATCTCTTTTTTAATTGGTCGATCACTTTAGCATCCAAACTACGTACATGCAAATCACGCTGTGGAAACGGTATCTCAACGTTGTGATCTGCAAGAATTCGGTTAATGCGGAAGTTTAAATTACTCTTCGTTTCTACCGCTGCTTTTGGTGACGAGATCCAAATGAATAGTTGAAAATCAAGTGATGAATCACCAAAACCAAGGAAATTCACAAAAGGAGGAGGAGTCTCAAGCACATACATGGAATTTTCTTTCTCTTCCACAGCTACTTGAAGCAATAGCGATCTCACAAGCTCCACATCTGAACCGTATGCCACCCCTATTGGTAAAACGAGGCGCAATCTTGAGTCTCCATAAGAGTGGTTCACAACCTGCTCTTCGATAAAATACGAATTTGGCATAATAATCCGTTCATTGTCTAGTGTTCGAATAATCGTGGCACGCATGTTAATTTTTTCAATGTCTCCAATAACATCGTTTATGATCACTCGATCACCTACTTTAATTGGTCTTTCAAATAAAATAATTAAACCAGAAATAAAGTTATTTGCGATGTTCTGCATTCCAAAACCGATTCCAACCCCAAGTACTCCTGCAAAGACCGTTAAAGCACTTAGATCAATCCCGACTGTCGTTAAACTAATAACGACCGCTATCACCATCAATGTGTAATGAAAAACACGATTGAACGTAAATTGCAAGCCTGTATCCAGGCTGTATCGATCATAAAGCGGAGGCATAAGAAAGGAAGTTGCAATCTTTGAAAATCGATTTGCAAGAGTAATGATAAATAGTGCAATTAATATAAGAAACAACGAGATTTCAACACTACCAATTGCAAATAATTGACTAAACATCCAACTGTTATCGGAAAAATAAAATAAAACAAATAGCAGGATGGCATACCCTGTTGTCCAATTTATAAATGAGAGGAAAGCTGGTCGAATACCGTTTGGGTAATTCTCCTCTTTGTCTCGTTTTGTCAGCCATAATTTGATCAGAAATCGAATCAGGAATAGACCTAGTATTACAGAAATTGTAATAACTATGTCTATAATGTTCGCATTTTCTAAAATTGAATGCACAAAAGGCAACCCCTTTTTTATTCAGTTATCCTTTATCATATCATGGAAATTGTAACCTCCGCAGGTCTTAAACCGTCTAATTCATTGAGAAACCTCTAATCGAACCAAAAATCGAGATAACAACAATTTAAGCTAACATAGCTAAAAATAAAAACGAAGCGGGGACATACTTATGCGAAGATGGATCCTTCTTATCTGTACATCAATTCTTTTACTAGCAGGATGTAGTTCTAATAATGGAAGCTTTTCAAATGAAAGTAGCGATATAGCTACTTCAACTGATCAATCCACAGATGAAAACCAGGGAGGAAATGAGAGAGATGAAGAAAAAAATTCATCTTCTATAGAAAAATCAGAAACGCCTGCCTTACAGCAAGATCGCAAGGTAATCTTCAATGCAAACCTTTCCTTAACAGTTGAAGATTTACCTAAGGCTACTGCCAAAATCAAAGATCTAACTAGAACTTATAAAGGTTATGTTGTCGAAGAAAGTATTGCTTCAGAAGAAGATTCTCTTTTTGGATCAATGACCGTACGCATACCCCAACCTGAATTTGACTCTTATCTCAATGAAGTTGAAGGGCTTGGGAAAGGAGCTCCTCAAAAATCGATATCCGGAACCGATGTCACCGAAAACTACGTTGATCTTACCTCAAGGCTGAAAGCAAAGGAAGCTGTTCAAAAACGACTGGAATCATTCCTTAACGAAGCAACCAAAACAGAAGATCTGTTAGCTATATCTAATGAGCTTTCCCGTGTACAGGAAGAGGTCGAACAGCTGAAAGGTCAACTAAATTACCTCAATAACCAAAGTGAATATTCGACTGTTACGATTTCACTCGAGCAGCAGAAAATCATTGTTCCTTCTATTGATAAGAATGAATTTCAAACGCTAACAGAGGCAAAAAAAATGCTAATGACAACTGTAAATGGGCTCCTTTCCTTTTTCTCCACAGCGGCTGTACTCTTGATTGGTCTCTCACCTATTTTGGTCCCGCTCATTCTTATAGGATTATTTTTCTTGTATAGAAAGCGAAAAAAGAAGAATCAAAAAGCCGATCAGCATACCTGATCGGCTTTTCCTTATGATGCTACATCACGTTTCGTGAATAGTAGCCATGACAATGACAAGAACAAAACAAAGTAGACGAGAAGCATGGTCAACGAGAAACCGAGCGTCATACTTTCAATTATAGGTGAACCATCGAAATAAACACTTAAGTCCGTATTGGCAAAGAGGATATACTTCACCCAATCGTATTGACTAAGAATAAAAGTAAGTTGGCTCCCTGTAAACATAAGGAATATAGCTAATCCAATCGCAAGAGAGGAACTTCTAAAGATACTCGATAGCATGAAAGCAAATGTTACCATCATAAGCAAATTCACACTGGCAAGTGCATATTCAACAATATAATGAATGGCCATACTCGTTTCGGCCACTTCCCCACCTGAATAAGTTAGGTATGGTTGATCGACTGCACTAAAACCAAGGAATAACCCGCCGATAATAAAAGAAGAAATGTATAAGATGACGAGAGAAAATAGCGCAAATAATAGCGTTGAAATAAATTTAGAAGCAAGAATTTTCGTGCGTGAAGCAGGTCGGATCAACAATAACTTAATGGTTCCCCACGAATATTCACTCGCTATAACACCTGCGCCGATAATAATCGTAAAGATGGAAATTAAACTCACAATGCCAGTTGAACTATCCATAAAACTCCATATTGAATCACTTTCTAAAGGGGGAATATCATTCTCTAACCGATATTCATTTATCGCAATAGAACGTTCCTGACTGTCTTTAAAGGCTTTGGGCATTCCCTCTGAATCTTTTAGCGTTTGTTCTGCCTGTTGGATCGCATTTTCAGAATCAGTGCGCCAGTTCGTAGTCTCATCACTTACATTCATATTAGTAAAAATGCCTGCTACAAGTACGGCTGCCACCACAAGTCCGATCATCACCCACGTTCCAACTCTTCTATAAATCTTCATGTTTTCATTTTGTATTAAATGTAGCATACTAGACAACTTGCTCACCCCCAGTTACTTCCAGAAACACATCTTCTAACGTTTTCACAGAGGATTGAATACCGTATACGCGGACGCCCTTTTCCACGAGAACAGCTGTTACCTCCGGAATAAGCTCATGTTCTATTTTAATCGTCAACTTACGCTCCGATTTTTCCATCTCACAATCAGGGAAATTTGCTTTAACAGCGTGAACCGCGTGTTCTACTGGATCGACTTCAAATGAAACCATAACGGCGTGATTATTTTGAACAAAGTCATTCACTCGCTGCACATCGACCATTTTTCCGGCCTGAATAATGCCAATTCGATCACACATGAGTTCGATTTCGGATAATAAATGACTAGAAACAACTACAGCAACATTTTCTTCTCTTGCAAGCGTTCGTAAATATTGTCTGATTTCTCGAATACCCGCGGGGTCTAGTCCGTTTGTTGGCTCGTCTAGAATGAGTAGCTTAGGTCGGTGTAGCAGTGCCTGGGCAAGTCCAAGACGCTGTCGCATTCCAAGTGAATATCCCTTCACTTTTTCATTGATACGACCTTGGAGTCCAACCAATTGAATGACTTCTTGAATGCGTTCTTTTGAAACACCTTTAACCATTCGAGCATAATGAACAAGGTTTTGGTACCCAGTCAAAAATTTGTACATTTCAGGATTTTCAACAATCGCTCCTACTTTTACAATCGCATTCTCGTAATCTGTTTTAATACTGCTTCCATCAATGAGAACTTCGCCTTCCGTCATTCTCATTAGCCCAACCATCATCCGAATTGTTGTTGTTTTTCCTGCTCCATTCGGCCCCAGAAAACCAAACACTTCACCTGGGTATACATCAAATGAAAGTTGATCAATGATTGTTTTCTTTCCAATTACTTTTGTTAAATCTCGAATCTGAACAACTGGTTTTACAGCCATTTTACCCCTCCTCTTGATACAACTTTTTCAACCACTCCACTATTCTCATACGATCTCGCTCGCGAATGGTTTCAACATCTTCGAGCGCGAGAACCTTACCATTTCGAATCGCAATAACCGTTTCAAGTAATGGTTCGATTTCCGTTACTTCATGTGTCGTGATGATTACCGTTTGTTTTTCTAAGTCGATAAAAGAAAGTAAACTTTTCACAATTGAATCTCGCACCATCGGATCAAGACCTGATAACGGCTCATCCATCAGAATAATAGGTACATCTCTCGCAAGGGTAAGAGCAATCTTCAATCTCCCACGATTTCCTTTAGATAAATGCTTCACCTTTTGATCTTGATCCACTTCCATAAATTTAACAATATCGTGGGCCTTTTCAAGATTAAAATCGCTAAATTGACTTGCAAAAAAGCGGATTGTCTCTTTCACTGTGAAGAATGAATAGTAAGCGTCTAACTCTGATAAATAAGCAACTTTATTTGCCGAACGCCTCGAAACTTGTTCTTCGTTAAGCATTACTTTGCCTTCACTAGGCACTACAAGACCTGCGATTATCTTCATGAAAGTAGATTTCCCACTACCATTGGAGCCAACAAGGCCAATGATTTTCCCTTCAGGAATTCTTACGTTCACATCTGATAGAGCTTGTTTTCTAAGATAACGTTTAGATACGTTCTCGAATGTAATCATGATTGATTCTCCTTTTCGTTCGTAACGTAAGTTCGAATACCTTCAATCATATCTTCTCGAGAAAATCCCATTTGCTTCATTTCATCAATGAAATTCTGGATGTGGTTAATCTTGAGCTGTTCTCGAAGTTCGGTCAGTCTTTCTTTTTGCTCCGTTACAAACGTCCCTTGCCCTCGTTTCGTCTCCACAACCTCCATCCTCTCCAGTTCATTGTAAGTTCTCGACACTGTATTTGGATTTACGCCTGATTGAATGGCCATATCCCTTACAGAAGGAAGCTTTTCACCAGTTTTTCGTTCCCCTTTAATAATCTCCCAGCTAATGCGGTCCACTAGCTGCAGGTAAATCGGCTTTGAGGGATTAAATTCTTCTCCCATCCCTTACACCTCCACTTTTCGATCAAGTACCCAGCATGTCATTATGAAAACAAGGATGATAGTAATGAGATCAAATATTACATTCCCAATTGCAAACGGAAATGTTGAAACGGTTAATTCAAATGCCTGCTGACTAACCTCCATATTTAACGGTGACGGTAGCTCCACATACCCCCACTCGATCATCACTTCATAAAGACGAGTCCCACTCAACCATGAACCAAACCAACTGATAAAACCAACAATTAAGAGAATAAGAAGAAGTGCCCACTTGCCGATATACGTTTTCAGAACTTGATACAAAGTCCAATAGAAGATTAGCCAAACCCCCATATAGACTGATCCTGTAATAATAACGGTGAGAAAATAAAATCCGAACAGCCACACATTATCAATTGGAAGTTGAATGAGGCTAGGTTCAAGGTTATAAGCTAGAAGAGATAAACTACTGACAATACCAATAGATAGCAGTAATGCTAATAACCCATTTAGCAATTTAGCTCCGAGTAAACGAGCTCCTGATTGTGGATTGTGTAGCCAGAGGTGTAAGTTCCTTCCTTCAGTGTTCAGACTAATTAATAAATAGAGTGGCAAAAAGAAGACGTGCATCGCCGTTAGTACGGCTCCAATAATAGCTGTTAAATAAGGGATTTCCCATCTTGCAGAGGCAAGAAAAAATCCAATCATTACTAGTAAATCAAACGCTGTAACGCCTAATAGAAGGGCTCTTGAAACACGAAATTCCTTTCGTAATAACCCACTCCAATTCTTCATGATATAGTTCCCCCTCAATGTGTTGGTGTATTAGTTACATAGTACACCAGTACT
Source organism: Anaerobacillus sp. 63XJN7_5_ISO-PGPR-S23-430 (assembly GCF_056173695.1). NCBI lineage: Bacteria > Bacillati > Bacillota > Bacilli > Caryophanales > Bacillaceae > Anaerobacillus > Anaerobacillus sp. 63XJN7_5_ISO-PGPR-S23-430. The sequence continues at coordinate 3,453,785 of NZ_CM149686.1, forward strand.
TTGGAATGGTCAATATTTTTATTTTCAATTTCACAAAAAAATGATCCATTTGAATATTGATTTCGTTAGCTATATAAGAGTATAGTCAATAAAAAATGCTAAGATATAACTTAAGTAAAAGAGGTGAAGAACGTGAAAAAAGTCTTATTGCTCGTAGTTGGTGCGATTATTTGGCTCGTACTCGCAGGGTACAATAACTACGCTGAACCCGTAACGAATACAGCCGTTGAAAAAGAACAAACGAATGCTGCGTTAGAGTTAGAAGAGATAGAGAAACCAGATGTGCTATCAGACGAATTTCTTCTTCTTGATGATCAGAAGAAGAAAATCGAAGAAGCCAAAGAATCCCAAAACGTTCAAGAGGGAATGGAGCCTGTACAAGTAGAGATTCCTGCAATCGATGTTAAAGCTCCCGTTGAAAATGTCGGTATATTAGAAAATGGACAAATGGGTGTTCCCGAGGACATCAACAAAGTTGGTTGGTTTGAACCTGGCTTTAAACCAGGAACAAAAGGAAATGCTGTCTTAGCTGGGCACGTAGATAGTAAAACAGGACCGGCTATTTTCTTTTATCTTGAGAAGCTTTCAAAAGGTGACGAAATTATTTTGACTGATAAAGAGGGGGAAAAAATGACATTCGTTGTCACTGGTAAAGAACGATATCCTTACAACGACTCTCCTATCGAAAAAATATTCGGAACAACTGATTCACGCACGTTGAATCTTATTACGTGTGTTGGAACATTTAATCGCTCAAAAGGAACACATGAGGAGAGACTTGTTGTTTCTACAGAGTTAAAGGAAGATCCGAGTAAAGAGAAAAAAGAAGTAGATCCTAACGAAGTTCCAGATGCTCCAACAAACCTTAGCGTTAGTGGGAATTTCTTATCATGGCATGCTGTTCGCGACGAAAATGTTGTAGGATACCGCATTTACAAAGCTGACGCATACGGTGTTTATAAGCAAATTGAGAGCATTTCTAACCTTGAACGTAAGAGCTTCTCAGATCCCGACGCTTCAACCTCCTCATACTATGTAACTTCTGTAAATATATTTGGAAACGAATCAGCTCCATCTAAAAAAATGACTCCTGAGAAATAACAAAAGCGCGGCTGGATTTTTTCCAGCTGCGCTTTAGTTTCATTAAATGAAGAAAATGTCTCTATACATCAAATGATTAACTCGCTTTTTTCATTTGAGATTCTACAAGATAACGATTAAAATAATCATCTGTTTCGCTTCGTATGACTTTATAAAGTAATAATAACGCAATTAAGTTTGGAATCATCATCAAAGCATTTGCCATATCCGCAAAAGCCCAAACAGTAGTCAGGTTCGCAACTGTACCAACAAAGCATGCCAATACATATACTGCTCCATAATAAATGGTTACTTTCGTACCAACTAGGTATTCAAAGCATTTATAACCATATACGTACCAACCAATAATGGTTGAGAACCCAAAGAAAATAACGGAGAAAGTTACAATATACTCTCCGATCAGACCGAGACTTGAACCAAATGCAGCCGTAGTCAAAGCACCTGCTTCTAGATTCGGATCATGCACGACTCCCGACAGGTCTCCTCCCGTTGGGTCCCAAAATCCAGAGATAAGGAGCACAAGGGCTGTCATTGTACAAACAATGATCGTTACGATAAACGTACCAGTCATGGCTACGAGAGCCTGTTTCACTGGATGATCGGCTTTCGCATTACCAGCAATAAGGGCAGCCGTACCAAGTCCTGCTTCGTTCGAGAAAATCCCTTTGGAAACTCCTGATTTTACAGCTTCCATTACAATAACACCTGAAAATCCTCCTACCGCCGATATAGGTGAAAAGGCATATGTAAAAATCAGCTTCATAGCTGGGATAACAGCATCTATGTTAATGACGATAATAATGAGTGCACCAACTACGTAGAGAACCGCCATAATCGGAACAAAGAAACCTGCAACAGAACTAATTCGCTTTACGCCACCGAAGATGATGAGCGAAGTAAGTGCAGCAAGGATAATCCCAGTTACCCATCCATCAATTTGGAAGCTTTCATCAACAACACTTGCGATTGTATTTGATTGTACGCTATTTCCGATTCCGAGTGAGGCAATCGCTCCAAATAAAGCGAACGAGATAGCGAGCCACTTCCATTTTGACCCTAGTCCCTTTTCGACATAATACATCGGCCCTCCGGCATACTCTCCGTTATCATTTTTCACACGATATTTCATCGCAAGCAAAGCTTCTCCATACTTCGTTGCCATTCCAACAAGACCTACAATCCACATCCAGAAAATCGCACCTGGACCCCCAATTGTAATCGCTGTAGCAACTCCTGCAATATTACCATTTCCTATCGTGGCAGCTAATGCTGTCATCAGAGCTTTATAGTTACTAACGTCACCTTCAGCACTGCTATCCTCTTCTTTTTCTTTTGAGAATGCTAATTTGAAAGCATATCCCAGCTTTCGAAACTGCAGTCCTTTCAGAATAAATGTGAGAAAGACACCTGTCCCAAATAATAAAATTAGGCTTGGTGCTCCCCAAAGAACTCCATTAATTTTCTCTAGCCAATCTAAGATGTTCATTCTCTCTCTACTCCTTTGTGTTAACGCTTTCATGCACTGACCTTTACCACATTATCATTTGTAAGCTTGAAGCGCAATTCCCACCTTTAAATTTGGGGAAATAGTCACTATTCAATTTTTACTATAGCCCATTAAGAAATTCAATTAGTAACTTTCTCCAACGTAAAAGAGAGACTTAACATAAGTTAAGTCTCTCTAGATAACTGCTCTTACAATTGACCGATGGCATCACTTATCGATTGATCACCATTTAAAACTTCAAATGTTCGGTTAAACGTATGCTTGTTCTCCAAGACTTCAGTAAGAACAGCAGCCACATCTTCACGTGGTATTTCACCAGATTTATCTTCAAGTGTTTCGGCTGCTCTAATTTGTCCTGTTCCAGGCTCATTTGAAAGACTACCTGGACGAAGAATAGTATAAGTTAAGTTTGTTGCTTTCAAGTGCTCATCGGCACGTTTCTTCGCATGTAAATAAGGCTTCATATTATCTGGACCTTTTTCAGGATAATCAGATCCAACAGTACTTAGCATGACAAAGCGTTTAATTCCTTGTTGCTTCGCTTCATCAACTGCTTTAATCGCACCTTCCTGGTCAATCATAATGGTTTTATCTGCGCCAGTGTGCGGTCCTGAACCTGCAGCGAAGATAACCGCTTCACATCCGTACAGCGCTTGTGAGAAATCTTTTTCAAGATCGCCAAGCACGGTTTTACCGCCTGCATCTTCAATCGCCTTAACTTGATCTGTATCGCGAATCATACCAACTGGCTCATGACCGCGTTCTGCTAATTTTGTAATTAAATGTGTTCCTACTTGTCCGTTTGCTCCAATAACGAGTACTTTCATGACAATTCGTCCTCCTTTAAAATCCTTAACACTTGTTATATTCCGCAAATTCATCTTTTTAAACCAACGAATGTGCAAAATGCTAAAAGCATACTTCGTTTCGCCCATTTTTCTTCGCTCTGTAAAGAGACTTGTCTGCTCGTTCAACGGATGCCATTAATGGTTTTTCAAGATCGAGTTCAGCTAATCCAATTGAAACAGAAACATCCTTTATTTCGTCTCCCATCTCGGTCATAAATCGCTGCTTACTTAAATTGTGCTGCAAATCCTTCATGCGATCATATGCCTCATCTTTCGTTGATGCTTCAAGCATGACAATAAACTCTTCTCCTCCGTATCGTGCAACGAGCCAATTATCGCTTTGATCTGAAAGGAACATTGCAAATTCAGCCAAAACGCGATCCCCGTTAAGATGACCATATTTATCATTAATTTGCTTAAAAAAATCAAGATCAAGCATGGCTACCATTTTTATCAAATGAGTCTCCTGAGCTTTCGCTTTCTTTAGAAAACTTCTCAGATTAAGTAATCCGGTCAGAGAGTCGTGTTCAGCATAAAAGCGAAGTTGCTGACTCATCTCAAGATTATTAGTGCTCATTTGAATAAAGAAATACATAATTAGGGCAGATAGCTGAAAGGAGATAAACCGTATTAAATAAGAATAGAGCGTGATGTCTTCTGAAATGATATAGCCAACGATCGCATCTGAAATAAACCAGATGCCAACAAAATAAAAAAACAGCTTCAAATATGTGAGGTTTCGAAAAAGCTTCTGTCGTACTAGCATTGTTACAACTGTTGGGATTAACAAGGTGAAAAAGATCTCTAAGTAAATAAAGTCACCTGGAAAAGCGAATCGAGCTAGTGTAATGATTATGAGCACGGGAATGCCATATTGATACCCATGGTACAGAATTAGTATTACCATAGGAATGGTTCGTAAATCATATAGATACCCGTCTAACGATACCGGCAACATATAAAGGAAAATAATACCGATTGCCACAATGAATATGTGCGCGACAGCGACAACCTGACTCGGCCACCGCTTCTGAAAGGCAAGATAGTATACGCTTTGGATGCATAGGTGCATAAATAATAAGATGGAAAAGTTCGCTAATAAAGATTGCATCTGCCGTGTCACTTCCATAATGGTTATTTTTTAATCATTCTTACTTATAGATTTTACACCTATCTTAGCATTTTTTGGAAAATAATAGAACGTTATTATCCTATGTATTATGAATAAAACCAAGTATCCCTCTTTCTAGAGAAATACTTGGTTTTATTATAAGCAGTCAAATTATGACCACTTCACTTATTTAGTATAATTTTTGGAGAGCTTCTTTATCAAATGGTAATAAATCATCTGCGCGGCCATCACGTACTTTGCTTACCCATTCAGGGTCCATTAATAATGAGCGACCAATTGCTACAAGATCAAACTCTTCACGATCAAGCTTTTCAATCAAACCATCAAGACTTGTCGTATTTGCTCCAGCAAAGCTTGTAAATTCTCCATCTAGTCCGACTGAGCCTACTGAAATAACCGGCTTACCAGTTAGTTTCTTCGTCCAACCAGCTAGATTCAATTCGGAACCTTCAAATTCAGGCTCCCAGAAACGACGTGTTGAGCAGTGGAAGATATCTACTCCAGCTTCAACGAGCGGCGTTAGGAACTGTTCTAATTCCTCAGATGTAGTCGCAAGCTTCGCTTTAAAATCGTTCATTTTCCATTGAGAAAAACGGAAAATAATCGGGAAGTCTGGCCCCACTTTACGACGGCAGGCTTTGATGATTTCTACAGCAAATTGAGTTCTCCCTACAAGATCGCCACCATAACGGTCAGTCCGTTTATTTGTCTGCTCATAGAAAAATTGGTCGATCAAATAACCATGTGCTCCGTGAAGTTCAATCGCATCAAATCCAAGTCGCTTCGCATCTGCTGCTGCATCTGCATACGCTTCAACTAGCTGTTCCACTTCTTCTGTTGTCAAAGGCTCGTTTACCTTCTCACCAGATAGTGCTAGACCTGAAGGACCAACTGGTTGTGCTTCTTCGTTTGGCAGTTCCCCCATTTTTCGGGTCATCCCAACATGCCAAAGCTGAGGTGCAATTTTACCGCCAGCTTCATGGACTTCTTTCACAACATTTTCCCAGCCTGCTAGTGCTTCTTCACCGTGAAAGACAGGAATGCTCGCACCTGAAACCGATGAAGGATGGTTAATCCCAGTTCCTTCTGTCACTATTAGCCCCACGCCATTTTCTGCTCTACGGCGATAATAACCAGCTACATCTTCACCTGGTACGTTTCCTGGTGAAAAGCCTCGAGTCATTGGCGCCATAACTGTGCGATTTTCTAAAGATAATTTTTCACTATTGAACGTTCTAAATAACGCTTCAGTTGTTTTCGTTGTATGTGTCAATTTATTTCCTCCTCTAACCTGTTTGCATTCATTATTATTTCAAAATCATTCTCCAAAAGAAAGAAATCTGTTTATGTAATGTGCTGGTGATCCGATGATTCCTGTAGAAAGCTATTAATCCCGCGATACTTAGGATATTTCCGCGAAAAGTCGATTTTTTCCGCTATAACTGAAATATATCCGCGATTTTGCGATTATTTCCGCGATCTGCCAATTCACGAAAAAAATCATAGGCGAAGCGCCTATGATTTCCTCTCTCTACTACTTATTCTCATATTTAGCTGAAAGAAAGCCTAAAGCTGACCCTAATATGGCTCCACCTAGGACCTCAACAGGTTGATGTCCAAGAAGCTCTTTCAACTCTTTTTCCCTTTCCACAAATTCCATGCTAGGGTAATCTCCAGAGATCGTCGCTAGATTATCCTCTAGATCGTTTACTAGAGCAGCAATTTCTCCTGTATGACGCCTAACCCCCTGGGCATCGTACATAACAATCACACCGAAAATAGTAGCGAGAGCCGTTTCTGTATGACGAGATCCTTTATTTGAAGCAATGTAAGAAGTAAGGGCTGCAACACCAGCTGAATGCGAACTAGGCATTCCACCCGTTGTCGCAACTTGCTTCACATCCCATTCTCCTTTTAACACCTTATGAGTTAGGATCTTCAAACCCTGAGCAATCGCAATTGAGGAAACTGCTGTTAAAATTCCTCTGTTCATTTTTTGCATCTCTCTCATCCTCCACTTTGCCATCTTTTCTGCCTGAGCAGAATGTTCTATTAGATGCATTACCCTTTAGGAAGGAATTTTACGCAGAGAATTTTTTTTAGGAAATCTACCACGCTTACATTCAAATTTCTTTCATGCAATCAAAGAAATCTTTAGTAGCTGATACAATCGATTCTCGATTTCATCTATGCTGATCAACAAGAATGGGATTGCCATCAGGGTCTTCTATTGTAAAACTCGTTGGCCCTTCACTTGATTCATCCGCTTCAGAAAGAATATTCACTCCGTTTTCTTTTAGCTGCTTTTGAAGTGTTCGAATATCTGTAAACACTTCAAGATTTTCAGCGTTCTCATCCCAACCTGGATTAAACGTTAGAATATTTTTGTCAAACATCCCTTGAAACAGGCCAATGACGGTACTGCCATTCTTCATAATGAGCCAATTTTGAGAAATATCTCCTCCAAACGATTGAAAACCTAATTTTTCGTAAAAATGCTTTGAGGCTTGGATATCCTTTACACTTAAACTTAAAGAAAAAGCTCCGAAATTCATATTCATACCTCCTCATTATAGTTGCTATAAACGATTCTTCTCTATTCCCTCCTTTACTACCTTCTTTTAATTGGATTAAGATAACGTTACTTATAGTGTGGTTCCAAACTAGAATTTTTTCTTTGCTTTTCAATACTCTTCATAATCAATTTTCACACCATCAATATGCTTGCGATTCATCAATTTCTTTTTCTTTCTGTTCTCAACAGTTTCAAATAGGATATCAAAATCATAATTCTCCGGATAAAGCTCGCTAGCAGGCAAGAGTAACTTTACACGCTTCGTATGAATCGTTTCTTTTTGGCCATTTATCATTACAATCAAATCCCCAAAATCGTCCATTGGTTTATAAACGATTCCTTTCTCTTTCAACGAAGGGATCGCTACACTATCTCCAATCGAATAATTCTCAAAAATCTTCTCGACCTCCACTTTTTTCTGGCTTCGCGGTTTCTCTACTTTTTTACTTTTTAGCTGCTGCTCATAGTGCCAGTTATCTTTTTGGTTGAACCCTTCTCGATAGGATTGCTTTTCTTGGTACGTGATTTCATGAGCTCGCTCAATAATATTCGGATGCATACCAAGACGTAATGCGATGGCAAATGCCTGACTTTCCCCTGGAACACCCATCCGTAGTTTAAACGTTGGACGCAATGTCTCTGGATCGAACTCCATTGATCCATTCTCAAAATCTGGATGAGCTGAAGCGAAATTTTTCATTTCACTATAGTGTGTTGTGGATAGAATAGTTGACCCCAGACGATTCAATTGTTCTAAAATGGAAACGGCAATACCCATCCCCTCACCGGGATCTGTACCCGAACCAAGTTCATCCAGAATAACAAGAGAATCCGGCGCTGCTGCTTGTAAAATAGAAATAATGTTCGATATTCGAGAAGAGAAAGTACTCAACGATTGTTCAATGCTCTGTCCGTCTCCAATATCAACTAATATTGATCCAAACATCCCAAAAACAGAAGACTCATCAGCAGGTATGTGTAAACCACATTGCACCATCATTGAAAGAAGCCCGACTGTTTTAATTGATACGGTTTTTCCACCAGTATTACGGTTTTTCCACCAGTATTGGGACCGGTTATCACAAGTCCTTTATATGCTTTCCCTAACTCAAGGGAAAGCGGTACAGCCTCATGAGAGAGTAAGGGATGACGACCATTTTGTAACTCAAGTATTGGCTCGCTTGATAGCTTTACTTGATTGCCATCAATCGCTACACTATATTTCGCCTTTGCAAAAATATAATCGTAGTGTGTCATTGTTTCAATGTTGATTGAGATCTCTTGCGCATATCGCTCCACTTCTCCAGTTAATCTGCTTAGAATTCGCTGTTCCTCCAAGTATTCATCTGCCTTTACTTCATTTAATTCCATTTGAACTTTACGAACTTCTTCAGGTTCAATATATACAGTCGAACCGCTTGAAGATTGGTCATGAACGGTTCCTTTTATTTGTTTCCGATATTCTTTCTTCACAGCGACAACATAGTGGCCATTTCGATCGCTGATGATCGTATCCTGAAGTGCCTTCCTTTTCGAAGATGAACGCAGAAGATGATTCAGTTTTTCTTTCACTCGTTCTTCATAAACGGTTATTTTCTTTCTAATTCTCCCAAGCTCCTTACTCGCTGCATCATCAATCTCACCATTTCTGATCGCTCGTTTCAATTCTTCTTCAAGATCTGTAATCTCATAAAGAGAATAGATATAAGTTGAAATTGTAGGCGCCAGCCATTCTTTCCCCGTCATAAACTGTTTCAGTTTCCGGCCGCTTTCGATTAAATCAAGCACAGTTATCAGCTGATCTGGCCGTAAAGGAACACCTTTGTTTAATTGTTTCATCACCTGGATAATGCCATGAAGACCATGAAGAGGGACGCTTGAACTTTTCTTAATAATTTCTTTCGCCTCTGTCGTTTCATTTAATCGATTTTGCACAACCTCTTTATCATGCAACGGTCTCATTTTCTGGATCTCACTTTTTGCTTCTTCTGAAAGGGCATAGTGAGCTACTTCGCTTCGAATTTTATCAAATTCAAGTGTTACCATAGTTTGTTCGTTCAATGTTCTTCCTCCTCGATTCGTATATGTTCGCGCATCTTAAGAAAAACTTCCATTCAATTAACATTCATGTCACTTCCTTTCCAACAAAAAAAGAGCTACGAATGAACACAGGTTCATTCGTAGCTCTTCTATAAAAGGGTAGACGACACCCATCCTCCCCATGCTTAAAAAGCATACAAAAAGCTGCGCACAGAGCGCAGCTGGAATGGTTGTTGTCATTCTTGAGCTTTTCTGTGTTCTTAACTAAATTGACAGAAGGCATATTTAAATAAGCATAGAATACATGCTACTTTAAAAGCCAATCCATCTATAAAATTACGTTAGTTAAGAATCACCGATAACATAAAATTTGCCCCTTTTACTTTTCAGGTTACATTTATTATAAATGGGAATCGTTGTTCTTTCAAGTTGCTTTTTAGAAAGCGTGTGAAGTCGTTCCGCCATCAATAACAATATTTTGTCCGGTCGTATAGCTCGCATACGGTGATGCAAGAGATAAAAAGGCTGGAATCAATTCATCTAACCGACCAACTCGATGCATAGGATTACTTCCTTTGATTTTATTTAAAAGAATAGGATTCTCTAATGCTATTTCGTTAAACGGCGTTTTAATAAAGCCAGGACTTATCGCATTAACAGTAATCCCGAGTGGGGAGAGCTCCTGTGATAACTGTTTTGTTAATTGCACTACAGCCGCTTTACTTGGACCATACGGGGTGGAAAAAGGGAGTCCAACTTCACTTGCCATCGATGCAATGTTAATAACCCTAGATCCTTCGCCTTCTTTTAAATCAGGGAGAACTGCTCTAGTCATCATATAAACTGATTTCACATTCGTTTCCATCACATCGTCCCATTCATCCGGTTCAAGATCTTCAATTGTCTTTCGAACAGTTTTCCCAGCATTATTAACGAGAATGTTAATTGTCCCTATGCTTTCATGAATGTCACTTATGATTTGCTGAATACTTCCCTCATTCGTGACATCTCCTACAAATGCAACGACTGATCTATTTGTTTCCTTACTTATTTCTTTTGCTGCATCTTCAAGAACTTCTTTTGTTCTACCAACAATGGCCACAGTAGCTCCCGCTTCGGATAGAGCACGTGCAATTGTTTTACCAATGCCTCTGCCTCCACCTGTAACGACGGCCACTTTATTTGTGAAATCAAAATACTTCATCTAGCATCCTCCTCTACTTTATCTACCATACAAAATATTCTTATTTCCATCCATTAGAGTGCTTCAAAGATGATGTAAAAACCTTATTTGTATCATTATTCGACAGCATCCTAAAATAATTATTTTGTATTTGAAAGGTAATTGTGGTAATTTGTTAGAATATTTAGTATTAAGATACATAAAGGAGGAGTTCTTATTGGAAGCAGCATTAAATAACATTAGTGGATTTGTATGGGGGTGGCCTCTGCTCGTCCTACTTGTGGGAACGGGTATTTACCTCACTATTCGCCTTGGGTTTCTCCAGTTTACCATGCTTCCATATGCGTTGAAGCAAGCCTTCACGAAGAAACAAGATAAAAACGCAGAAGGGGATATCTCTCACTTCCAGGCTTTGATGACGGCACTTGCCGCTACGATCGGAACAGGAAACATTGCCGGTGTCGCAACGGCTGTTTTTGTTGGTGGACCTGGTGCCGTTCTCTGGATGTGGATCAGTGCTCTCTTTGGAATGGCAACGAAATATGCTGAGGCAATCCTTGCTGTTAAGTACCGTTCGGTGAATTCGAATGGTGAAATGTCCGGTGGGCCGATGTACTACCTTGATAAAGGACTTAATATGAAGTGGCTTGGGATGATTTTTGCCTTTTTTGGTGCTTTCGCAGCTTTTGGAATCGGAAATATGGTACAGTCCAACTCAGTAGCAGATGCTGTCGCTACTTTCGGGATCGCTCCGTGGATTACTGGACTTGTCCTAATGTTCTTTACTGGAATGGTTATTCTCGGTGGAATTAAAAGCATCGGTAAAGTGACGGCTTACTTTGTTCCAGTTATGGCCTTATTTTATGTTATTGGTGGATTAGTCGTGATCTTTATGAATCTTAGTCTTGTTCCTGCTGCTGTTTCCCTTATCTTCTCAGACGCTTTTACAGGTGAAGCTGCTGCTGGTGGTGCCATTGGTGCCGTAATCCGTTATGGTGTAGCACGTGGGGTATTTTCGAATGAAGCTGGACTTGGCTCTGCGCCAATTGCGGCGGCGGCTGCTAAAACCGATTACCCAGGACGTCAGGCACTTGTCTCTATGACACAGGTGTTCATTGATACGATTGTTGTCTGTTCCATCACTGGAATCGCGCTCGTTATGGGTGATCTCTATGGTGGAGATTTGAACGGAGCAGCCTTAACGACAGCGACGTTCGAGAAATTCCTGGGTGTTCCTGGAGCGCTCATCGTTACAATTGGACTTATTTTATTTGCTTATTCAACTGTTCTCGGATGGTCCTACTATGGCGAAAAATGCTTCTCTTATCTTTTTGGAGACGCGTCGATTAAATATTATCGTTTCGTTTTCGTATTGGCCGTTTTTGTCGGAACAACGTTAAAACTAAACGTTGTTTGGCTTCTTGCTGATATTTTCAATGGCTTAATGGCACTACCAAACTTGATTGGACTTCTCGGTCTTTCAGGAGTTGTTGTCGCTGAGACAAAACGCTTCCTTGAAAAAGTGAAGGAAGAAAAAAGAGAAGCGCATTCAACGGGTGTATCTAATTAATACTTAAAAAAGGTGTCGGGAGATCCCGACACCTTTTCTTATAAACTTTCTTCAATTTGAAACTGTTGCTGAGCAAGCTCTTTATAAAGACGGCTTGTCATATATAGCTCTTCATGTGTGCCCTGATCTGATACAATACCGTTTTCCATAACTAAGATTTGATCGGCATGAACAACGGTCGAAAGACGATGAGCAATAACAATCGTCGTACGTCCCTTCATTAAATTGTTCAACGCACGTTGAACCTGAACTTCTGACGTACTATCAAGACTAGATGTAGCTTCATCCAACAAGAGAATGTATGGATTTCGAACAATCGCTCTTGCAATTGCAATCCGCTGTCGCTGCCCACCAGAAAGCTTGATTCCTCTTTCGCCAATTTCTGTATCAAAACCGTTTGGAAGATCTTGAATGAAAGGCAGGGCATAAGCTTGCTTTGCTGCCTCTTCAATTTTCTCATCCGAAACATCTTCTTCTAGCCCATAGACAATATTCTCTTTAATGGTTCCTGCTATGAGCGGACTTTCCTGAGAGACATATCCAATTTGCTTCCGCCATGAGACAAGTGAAAAGTCATGAATATTTTTTCCGCCAAGTGCGATTTCACCTTTTTGAGGTTGATAAAATCGTTCAATTAATGAAAATGTAGTCGTTTTACCGCTACCACTTGGACCAACTATTGCAGTGATTTTACCGGGTGGTACTTCAAAGGAAGCCTTTTTCAACACAAGTTCTTTCCCATAGGAAAATTCAACGTTATGAAATGAAAGCACCTTTGCTGGATCTTCAACTTCATCTCCGCTCAGTCGTTCTTCACTATCATGATCAAGTAAAAATTGCAGACGTTCTGTTGCGCCCATTGCTTTTTGGATTGCTGTTAAGAACCTTGCCATTGAGCTGAATGGAATAATGATTTGAAAAAGGTATAAAAGAAAAGCGACAAGCTCTCCAGCTGATAGTTCTCCTGTTGATACGCGAACGCCACCGTAGCCTACAATGACGACGAGAACCCCCATTAACAATAACGTCATAAGAGGCATAAGAAGGGCATAGATTTTCGCTTCCTTCATGCTGTAAGAGAAGACATTTTTAATGCCATTTTTCCCATTCTCTTCTTCCACATTCTCTGCCATCGAGAATTTCACAAGACGAACTTCTGATAATACTTGTGTGATTGTTGCTGTAAACTTAGCCGTTTCTTCCTGCAATCCCTTTGATACTTTATACATTCGCTTTCCGATAAAACGAATCCCAATCATCATAATAGGGACAACCGCAAGTAAAATGGCTGTTAATTTCCAATCAAGGTATAGTAATATCCCAATAGAACCGACAATCGACAGCGTACTCGTTAACAAACTAATTAAATGATTCGAGACAAGATCTTTTATTACTCCAGTATCATTCACAATACGACTTGTCGTATCCCCAACCCTATTGCTGTCAAAATAAGTTATTTGAAGGGAAAGGACTTTCTTCATTAAACGCTCTCTCAACCGAGCTACCACTGTCTCCCCTATATACAACAGGAGGTACATAGATAAACCAGAGAAGATCGCCTGAACAACAAAGGCAGCAATTAATAATGTAATAACTCCCGAAGAAAGCGAGCTACCTGAGAGCTGATCAACTAGATTTTTCGTAAAAAATGGCACGATTAATCCAGCTACGGTTCCAATCATACTCAATGCAATAGCAAGTGCTACAAGAGACTTTGAAGGATTTGTATCACGAATTAATTTTGATAGTCCGCGCCAATTCATTTTTTCTCCGTATTTGCTTTTTGTTCCATTATATTCCCCCTTACGATCTCTCCTTAGTATACCTTGTCTTATCGTTAAATCAGAAAACGGAATGGAAATCATTCCGACGTTTCATCATTTCTCAAATACACACTCGCTAGAAACACTATGAAAAATAAGTGTAGTGAGACTATTGCGTTTAGCTATCAAGACTATGTTAAGACAGAAAAAAGGAAGGGACAGTGCCCTTCCTTTAACATGATTTAAGATTAGAAGCTTTCTTTCACGACAACACGCTCAAGTGGGAAGCGAGCTGTTCCATGCGCTTCAACAGCTGCTTTACCAACAGAAATAAGCATTGTTGGAACATAACGTGAAGGAATGTTAAACTCTTCTACAAGGGCAACTGGATTAAAACCACCCATTGCCACTGTGTCATAGTCTTTTGCTTTTGCAGCAAGCATCAATTGCATTGCAGCCAACGAGCTATTCTTGATTGCTTCGCTTAAAGCAAAGCCTTCTCTTTCGTAAGCGCCATTGATTTGGCTAACAAGCGTTTCTTTTATAGCATTTTCCATAAATCCTAATTCGACTGCCTGGCCATAAATTTCTTCAGCATGTAGATTAGCTTCAAGGTCTCCTAGAATAACAATAGTAGCAGAGCTATCTACGATTTGCTGCTGATTAAAAGCAATTGGAAGTAGCTTTTCTTTTTGCTCATCACTTTCAATAACAAGGAACTTCCAATGTTGAAGGTTCCAAGAAGACGGAGCTTCAATCGTAGCATTTAAAATCTCATTCATAACTTCCTCAGGAATTTCGATTCCTTTCTCAAATTTTCTTACAGAATGACGATCTTTCATAACATCTAGAACACGATTGTTCTCTTGTACACTAACAGACATCGTTTATTTCTCCCCTTTTTCTATCCATAAAATTTCTCTCAATTGATGGTCTAATAACCTATCTCACCTATACTATAATGTAACATATATCATTACAGTTAGAAAACAAAAAATCATTAGCAATTGTGGCAGTATCTTCCCTTTTTGCTAGTATTTTTATTAATCAAATTCTGAAATCCATTTTTAACCTGCTTCACAAAAGAAGTTGCTGTGCGTTCAGGAAAATCAATGATTAATTTTAATCTTGAAAGCTCCGTTGTTAGTTTAATTGCTAATTCAGGGTAAGCCAGATACAAAGCACGATAGGACGTTTGATCAAGTTGAATGAGCTCAACATTAGTTATTGTTTTTGCATACAAGTTTTGATGTACAAAAATAGAGCGATTGCCCAAAACATCATTCGGCCCAAGAACTGCTAGAGACTCATTCATGTTATCCGCATGATAAATGGCAATATTACCACTTTTAATAATGTATACATCGCGATTTGTATGTTCTGGCTTTATCAAAAATCTTCCGTTGTTTCTCTTAATTAGCTGACCGGATCTTTCTAATCGATTCCAATCTTTCATATTAAGCTTGCTTCCTTCATTTCTTACCACCAGACCTGTACTCATGTCTGCTCACCCCCAATAATTTTATTGAAACTTTTTTTGTTACAGTTAAGATATAAAACAAAAACAATTACTTATAATTGTTTTTGTTTTAGGCTTTGAATAATATCACGAATCGTATATTGTTTCAAGAATGCTGTTAAATGATTCTCAGCATCTGTGAAAATATCGCCCAGTACATTTGATAAATTCGCTCCCACAAGACAATACTGATTCGAATCAGGACACCTTGGTTGGAGAGTACCTATAGAGGTAAGGTTATAGATCTTATCAAGCGTGACATCTTCTACACGACAAGATAAAGTAAACCCACCTCCAGCACCCTCTTTTGAAACGATATAACCGTTTTTCTTGAGTAAACTAAGAATTTTTCTCATACGAACGGGATGGACAGAAGCACTTCCGGCAAGATAATCACTAGTTGCCATCTGCCCTGGCTTAATTGCGAGCAAAGCCAGACTGTGTACGGCGAGAGTAAAATCACTATTCAATTGCAGCGCCTCCCAACACTTTCTTCCACTTCCATCCTATCGTACTTCTTTTGTAGCTGGCAAGAAAATTTTAACAGGGAACTGCTTCCTCCGACTCATGTCGAAGCTGCTTAAGTTGTGCAGAAAGTTCCATGAACCATTGTTTATCTTTCGTAATTAAAGAAACTTCAATAAGGTTTAACAAGAAGGATTCATCCTGTTCAAAATTTGGTTCCTCCAGCTGGGAAATACGATTCTGGAAAGTTTCGATTACTTTTCCTACAGTTTCAGGATTATCACATTCTAGAACAAATACTTTAATCGTTCCAAGATAGTTATTTACAGATTCAACATATCCATGAATTAGTTCATCATGGACTGACTTTCCTTTTACCCAATCACCTTTTTGATATTGAGTTTGTTGATGTAATTGATTCATCATCATTTACCTCCTTATTTGGAAGACTAGTTTGTGTTCCAACTGAGTCAAGGTATAGTGTAATTCTAATTATTACAGTTCATTTTGTCAAGAAGAGGGTTTCTCATCTATTTGAAATGCATCTGCAATGAGTTTATAAGACTTCAGTCGAGTTTGAAAATCGTGTGTAATCGTATTAATGATCACTTCATCTGTTTGATAAGCATTTGCTAATTCTTCAATTTGTTTTTTCACCTGGGTCGGACTACCTACGATCATTCTTTTTCTGTTTTCCCGAATCCGTTCTTTATCAAACACTGTATATGGAAAGCTACGCGCTTCATCAGGGGATGGAAATCCGTCACCTGACTTTCCTTGTTCGATTAATAAGA
The DNA here is from genome assembly GCF_056173695.1 of Anaerobacillus sp. 63XJN7_5_ISO-PGPR-S23-430. Lineage (NCBI taxonomy): Bacteria > Bacillati > Bacillota > Bacilli > Caryophanales > Bacillaceae > Anaerobacillus > Anaerobacillus sp. 63XJN7_5_ISO-PGPR-S23-430. The sequence continues at coordinate 3,470,282 of NZ_CM149686.1, forward strand.
TCGATAAATCCAAACTAGATGCCAAATATTCTGCTTCTTCTTCTGTTTCACCACAAATGACAAATATAGCTACATTTGTTTTCGGTGTCTCGTTAAATTCAGATGGTACAAAACGAGAACGATATTTGTCAACCACATTCGTTCCACCATATCCATTAATGAAATGTGCAAAGGTAAACGCAAGTCCGCGCTGCGCTGCCATCATTCCACTTGCCCCACTTGATCCTAACAACCACATCTCAGGTGCCGTGCTTCCAAGCGGTGTTGCTCGTACGTTCATTCTCTCAGGGTCTTCCCCTTTCAAATAGGCAGCTAGTTCGTTCACCTGCTCTAAATAGTTATCAATCCCCATACTGTTCCCCCCAGCGAGAGCTTTTGTAACATTCGGCATCCCTCCTGGAGCGCGTCCAAGCCCAAGATCAATACGATTGGGATTTAACGTTTCAAGCATACGGAAGTTTTCCGCTACTTTGTATGGACTATAATGTGGTAACAGCACTCCACCAGAGCCAATCCTCATACGCTTTGTGTTCGCTGCCAGATGTGAGATCAGGACTTCAGGACTAGACCCAGCCAGACTCTTCGTACTATGGTGTTCTGAAACCCAGAATCGATGAAAGCCTAGCTTCTCAACTTCTTGTGCAAGTACTGTTGTTTCTCTAAGTGCTTCTGTTGGCGTATTGCCTCTTGATACAGGTGATTGATCAAGTACGCTTAACTTCATATTCTTTCCGCTCCTTTAATGTAAAAATCATCATTACAGTTTATCTTATCAGATGAAAAATTGTTGACCAATAAATATGCTTACTTTTAGATGAACCTCTTCATACTAGTAGTTACCCTTTTAAGACACAAAAAAACGGACCGTCACGCCCAATTGGTTACGCCGGTCCATTCTTTAGAAAATCATAAGCTCTCTTTATATGACGTCATTCTAGAAACTTAAGTCTCTGCAACAACGAGCTTAACCTGATGTCGCCTTAGCATTTCCTGCACTTTCTCTTCAGGAATTTGATCCGTAATAATAAGATCAATATCTTCAAGATGAGCAAAAGTAAAAAACTCAGAACGATAGAACTTTGAATTATCAGCAAGTGCGATAACATACTGAGATTGTTGAATCATCTTTCTTTTCACCATTCCATCTTCTTCATGAGCAATGGTTAATCCCTGCTCTGAGATTCCTATGACTCCTATAAAAGCAATATCTGCATTGTAGGTCGCCACCTTTTCGACTACAGCCGAACCATATAGGAAACGATGATCTTTCTCGAGTTTGCCTCCAAGAAGATGAATATCAATATGACTTCCGCTCGATAGAATATCTGCTTGATGAATGGAATTTGTAATCACTGTTGCTTGTTTATCAATTAGAAATTCAGCGCATGACTGAACGGTTGTGGATGCATCAAGAATAACGACGTCACCAGCGTTAACATATCCTGCGGCCATTTTGCCTATTCGCTGTTTTTCCTTTGACACAACTTTTAAGCGGTCATGATACGACTGGATCTCATGACGAAGCTGAGGAAGTACGGCTCCACCTCTTGTCCTCGTAACGGCTTCTTCTTCTTCAAGCTTCACAAGATCACGTCTCGCCGTGTCTCTTGACACTTGAAATAACTCGCAAATTTGATCTACAGATATTCTTCCGTGTTTTTTTAGATGATCTAAAATCGCTAGCATTCTTTCTTCTTGATACACTTCCTACACCTCATTTCCATGCACTTACATTATAAGTTTTCGTAAGTAATAAATCAATATTTATTAAGTGTTTTCGATTTTATATAAGTTTTTATAAGTAATTCTGCTTATTCTTATTATTTCCTCTTATTGCCCCATGATGATTTTTCGCATCATTACAATGGTAAACAAGATAGAACTTAAACAGTCAGTTCACAGAAAAATCCTAGACCATAAAATCCTTTTGCGCTTTACCTTGAAATAATGTATTATTGAAAATATTTACTAGATAAATGGAGGCTAATGATGAAGGGAAATTTAGATAAAGGCATTTTATTAATATCTTGCCCAGATAGAGAAGGAATTGTTTCAGCTGTCTCAACGTTTTTATTCACAAATGGTGCAAATATTATTCACTCTGATCAGCATTCGACCGATCCTGTTTTGGGACACTTTTTTATGCGCATCGAATTTAGCCACCCTCAATTAAACGAACAATTAGGAGAACTTAAAAGGGCTTTTGAAGAAACGGCATCTCCATTTCAAATGGAATGGTCCATAACGGCTTCTTCTAAAAAAACTCGTCTCGCTATTTTTGCTACGAAAGAAGATCACTGTCTTCAAGAGTTGATATGGAGATGGCAATTGGGGGAGCTACATGCGGAAATTGGAATGGTTATTAGTAATCATCTAGACTTTAAAGAATTAACGGAAAGCGCTGGGATCCCCTTTTATCATGTTCCAGTGACAAAAGATTCGAAAGCACAAGCAACAGCTGAACATCTTCATTTACTTGAAGAGCAACAGATCGATACGGTTATTCTTGCAAGGTACATGCAAATCATACCTGAAGAAATTATTAACCTTTATCACAACGACATCATTAATATTCATCATTCATTCCTACCAGCCTTTATCGGTGGTCACCCTTATCAACAGGCCTTTGATCGAGGCGTCAAGATCATCGGGGCAACAGCCCATTATGTGAATGCAAAGCTTGATGAAGGTCCAATCATCGAACAGGACATCACTCGTATTACTCACCGTTATAATGTGAACGATTTGAAAAGACATGGCAAAGACATTGAACGCATCGTCCTCTATCGCGCAGTGAAATGGCACCTTGAAAAGCGTGTTATTGTTCACGGCAACAAAACAATTGTTTTTCAATAATGTTCCATAAGAAAAAGCACCCGAATCGGGTGCTTTGCTTATTTTAGTAAGCCCATACTGCGCCAACGATAATCAAAAGAATGAACAATACAACGATTAGCGCGAAACCTTGACCATAACCGTAACTCATGCGTATCCCTCCCTTCATGCTAATTTAACAAGAAAGGTTTAGTAGCCATATCCTCCGCCGTAACCGCCGTAGCCACCTTTTCCGTAACCACCACACTGACCGCCGTAGTTAGCTCCACCAACTGCCGCAGCTCCAACGATAATCAAAAGAATAAACAATACTACGATCAACGCAAAGCCTTTACCGTAGCCTCCGCCATGCCCTTGCTCTTTTCCACCACTCATTAGAAAACCCCCTTTCCTGGAAGGTTACTAATACTATATGTCGTAAGAAAAAGAAGGATTAGGCTGGTGTCCATAGTTAGATAGAATTATCATTTCTACTTATTTGTCACGCTTAAATAATGCCTGCTACAGCAAGTAAAATAATGACAAGAAGAATGAAAAGAATCAGAAACAAAATCAGTTCATCCACTGAGATCCCCCCGTATTTGGTCGTTTAATAACATATGTGACTCTGGGCGCGCCGGTGAATTCGCGTTCTCGTTTTCCAATTCATAACCAGATCATCTTATTGAGATCTCGAATGAGCCGTCATTCAATAATCATTACCATAGCCTAAAAAATGCCCCTTCCTATTGGAAGAGGCTTAGCTCATTGCATTATTCCATCGTGTTCCCTTTAGCAGGAATAGGATTTTCATTAAAGATTCGTGCAAAATGAATTAAGTTATACGCCATTGTTTTCGCATGACTGGTAGAAAAGTCATTCTTTTGACCGTTCGCTTCGATATAAGAAGCGCCTGGTCCGGCTTCTCCAACCCAGTAAGCATCTACGTTTGGAGGAACGGTAATGCCAATATGAGAAAACCCGTATAGCACAGAAGCCGCTGCATGCTTAGCACCATCTTCGTTTCCTGTAATCACGACGCCGCCTACTTTATTGTAGTATAACGACTGCCCTTTCTCATTTGTTAATCCGCTTCCTCCGTATAATCGCTCGATTGCAAGCGTAGCGACACTACTCTTTTCACCTAGCCAGAGAGGAGTACCTAGTATGATAATATCCGCTTCTTTTACTTTTTCAAAAATAACTGGCCATTCATCTCCATGACCTTCATCTTCCGAAACACCATAAGCGATCTTATAATCGCTTATGCGAATGCTTTCAGATTCAATTCCCTCTTTCTTAAAAATCGCTTCTGCTTCTTGATAAAGAGCATCCGTGTTAGAAGTCGTTTCACTCGTTTTAAGAGAACAATTTAGAAATAGTGCTTTCATATTAATAAACTCCTCCTTCACCTTTGGTTATTCCTACCAACTATTTACCTCCTAGAAAAAAACTTAAACAAAAGAGCACTTGAAATAAGATTCAAGTGCTCTTTCCTTTGCTATTCTGTTATAAGTAATAATGGAGCCTCATTTAAGAACTTCATCATGTTTTGTCCATCTTCTGATACTTTTGCCCATGCCGGTGACTGCATTGCTTCTTCTAATTGCTCTTTTGAACTAAATTCAATAGTAGCTGTTAAGAAATAGTTCTTGTCTGTATTCATTGCTGCCGTCACATAGTTAACTTCAGCATTCGTAACGTTCGGGACATCCTTTACAAGAGCCATATGATTGTTCTCATAATAGTTCTTAAACTCATCGACATCTTTCGGTTCTTGATAAATCACTATGATTTTTGCCACTTTTCATCGCTCCCATTGATTTAGTTATTCATCTACATCATAAGGTCAGTGAAGCTGATAAGAAAGTAATATGCACCGCTAAAGTTTATACTGATCCGCTTAGCTTTTTTCGATTCGACCTCTTTTTCCCGAATAGAAGCAGAACAATGATGATCGCACTTGCCCATATAAACCGCGTTTGGTATTTTTCTAAGTTTGCTAAATCATGACCTACAATTGTGTATAAAATGGTTCCAGGAATTTGACCTAGCGCAGTAGCTAACACAAACGATCGAAATGAAATGCGACTTAACCCTGCAAGAAAGCTAATAAAATCAAACGATACAATCGGGACTAATCTGGCTACGAGTATTAAGAAAAAACCATTTTTCCCACTGTACCGATTGGCCTTCTCAAGAAGGTCGCTCTTCTTTGTTACTTTTTCAACAAATGCGGCTCCAAACCATCTTGCTAGCCAAAACATCACGAGAGCAGCTGCCATTCCACCTGACCAAGAAACGAGGAAGCCAAGTGGAATTCCAAAAGCGAGACCGTTAGCTGCTGTAATGACAAAGGATGGGAGCGGCGCGAGAATTCCTTGCGCAATCATTAAAGCAATACTAATAACGGGCGCCCATATTCCTAAGGAGCGAAAGTAATCAGCGAGCAGAGGGAGTGAATCAAGCGAAATAAATGAACGCATTTGAGCCAACCATGGTGGATTGATTAAAAAGATGATTATAATAACGATTAGGAGACATACTCCTATCCCTATCAAGGGTTTGGTGGACTTTTTCATAATTAACCCCGATTCTGAAAAAACTATAACATAAACGCTCACGATATCATTATCAGGTTGGTAAGGTATGGTCACAAAAATGATCATAGCATCTTATGAATGATAAAATCTATTTCTTACAACCTTGAGCGTTCAAACATTCTCATTGAGGTAGAATTTTTTGTTTTACGTTACCCCAAAAGAGGAAAACATCGTTATAATAACGTTACAATAACTATTACATAGGAGGTGAACCCTTACAACTCTGTAAGGGCCTTATTGGAACTAATCAAAGTAATTGCTGTTCTATTGTTAATTGTATTAACGGCATTTTTCGTAGCATCTGAATTTGCGATCGTAAAAATTCGAAGAACGAGAATAGATGCACTTGCGAGTGAAGGAAATAAGAAAGCCAAAGCCGTTCAAAAGGTACTTGGTAACTTAGATGGGTATCTTTCAGCATGTCAATTAGGTATTACCATTACAGCGCTAGCTCTTGGTTGGCTTGGTGAAGAAACCGTTGAACAGCTTCTGCATCCTTTATTTGAGCTTATTAACCTTCCTGACTCAATCGCTACACCTGTTACGATTGCGCTCGCCTTTGCGATTATAACCTTCCTACACGTTGTTCTTGGTGAGCTTGCTCCGAAGACATTTGCAATTCAAAAAGCGGAAGCTGTTAGTTTACTTCTAGCTGGTCCACTTATCTGGTTCTATCGTATAATGTATCCGTTTATTTGGGCATTAAATGGTTCAGCTAGAGGCGTGGTAAAGTTATTTGGTCTTAAATCAGCGAATGAGCATGAACAAGCCCATTCTGAAGAAGAACTTCGACTCATTTTATCTGAAAGCTACAAAAGTGGGGAAATCAATAAATCCGAAATGGAATTTGTGAATAATATCTTTGAATTTGATGAAAGAATGGCCCGAGAAATCATGATTCCAAGAACGGAAATGACCTGTCTATTTTTGGACAACACTACTGAAGAAAATCTTGAGATCATGAAGAACGGTAAATATACACGTTATCCTGTCGCTGATGGGGATAAAGATAAAATCGTTGGGGTCGTAAACATTAAAGAAATTTTAACACAGTACAAATGGGGCGAAGAGCTTATACTTAATGAATACATCCACCCCATTAATCACGTTATTGAAACAGCTCATATTAAGACACTGCTAGCGAAAATGCAAAAGAGTCATAATCATATCGCGATCGTAGTCGATGAGTATGGTGGAACGGCCGGACTCGTTACTGTGGAAGATATACTTGAAGAAATTGTTGGCGAAATTCAAGATGAATTTGATTTTGATGAAAAAGCGCCTATAAGAGAAGATTCGAATGGACAAACAATCGTCGATGGAAAAGCTTTAATTAGTGATATCAATGAGCTACTCGGAACATCAATTGATCATACTGAAGTGGATACAATTGGTGGCTGGATCTTAACTCATGATATAGAACCGGAACAAGGAACATCATTTACCGTAGACGGCTATCAATTTACAGTTCGTGAAGTTGATGGACATCAGATTAAAGAATTAGAAATTAAGCAACAAGTATAAAAAAAGCTGTCTCCTCAAATTGCATGTAGCAATGAGAGAGACAGCTTTTTTCGATTATGAGAGAAGGTCAATCCAAATCTTAATAGACGTTCCAAGAATAAGGGCAGCAAGCACCCATTGAAGAATTTTTGTATTTATTTTCTTACCAGCATTCGCACCAAGTGGCGAAGCAATTAAGCTTGCGACAATCATTATCGCAGCAGGAAGTAAAAGAACCTGCCCTGTTGCGAGTTTTCCAACCGTCGAACCTATCGAAGAAATAAACGTGATCGCAAGAGAAGATGCAATCGTCATCCGCGTCGGAATCTTTAGCACGACGAGCATGATCGGAACGAGAAGGAATGCTCCTGCGGCGCCAACGATCCCAGCGCCAATACCTACAATAAAGGCAAGAGCTGATGAAAGTAGTTTATTGAATTTCACCTGATCAAGCGGTATATCATCAATGCCTTTTTTCGGTATAAACATCATGACAGCTGCAATCGCAGCAAGCAGTCCATAGACGACATTGATTCCCTGTTCGGACATAATGGTCGAACCATATCCTCCAATAAAACTACCGATTAGAATACTAACCCCCATGTAGAGGATCAATTGCTTATTAAGATAACCACCTTTACGGTAAGCCCAAACACCACCAATGGTTGCGAAGAATACCTGAACTGCACTAATACCAGAAACTTCGTGGGCACTAAATGCCGCAAAACCGAGTAGTGGTGGGATATAAAGTAGCATCGGGTATTTAATAATCGAGCCACCGATTCCAACCATTCCTGAAATAAAAGATCCAATAAATCCAATTGCAAAAATCGTTATTATAAAACTCAAATCCATCCTGTTCACCCCTTACATTAAAACGGAGGTACTTATCCAGTACCTCCTATCATTTACTAAGCTTTTTTAATCCAGAAATAGAACACGCCGTCTGTTTCTTCAGACTTCATTAGTTCATGACCACCTGATTTCGCCCATGCAGTAAGGTCACTTTGAGCTCCTTTATCAGTCGCTTGAACTTCAAGAACTTCACCTGACTCCATGTCTTTCATTGCTTTTTTTGTTTTTACGATTGGCATCGGGCATGCTAGCCCTTTTGTATCTAATGTTTTTTGTGCATCCATTTGTAATTCCTCCTTATTAGTTAACCGCACAGCGGTTTGGTCCAATTTCCATTTCTCTTTTTGTTTCTTCATCAGGGGTAATTTTCCCCATATTTGTTTCACGAATTTCCTGATAAGCATTAGGCTGTGGAGGAAGATTTTCGGTTACCATTTTTCTGAAATCTTCTTCCTTCTCCACATTTAGACCATCATTCTTTTGGTAAAGATCCTGGAGTTTTGCAGACACGGCTCCATTTTCATCAAGCTCAGCCATTTTTGAGAAGTGAGCTGGCAGAACAACTAATTCCCCTGCCATCTCTTTATACCGGTTATAAAGTGTTGTGCGAAGGTCAAGTACCCAATCTTCAGCTTTGCCAGCTAAATCCGGGCGACCAATTGATTCAACAAATAGAATATCACCAGTTAAAAGGTAAGCATCATTGATCATAAGTGACGTACTTCCGATGGTGTGTCCTGGAGAGTAGATCGGTTCAACTGTTACGCTTCCAATAGACACTGAAGTTCCTTCTTTAAGTGCTGAATATTCGAATGTTACTTCACCAGCATCTTCTTCTGGAAGGTAATACGTTCCATTTACCTGGTCAGCTAACGACTTCCCCCCAGAAATGTGATCTGCGTGAAGATGTGTATCAAATGTTGCTTTAATCGTAAGACCTTTGTTTTCTGCAAAGGTTGTGTAATTCTCAATCATTCGATTCGCATCCACAATAGCAGCCTCTCCATTTGATTCAATCAAATATGAAAGACACCCTTTACCAAGGCGAACAAATTGATAGAGTGCTCCTCCCGGAAGATCGCCTACTTTAACAGGCTCAAGGTATTCACTCCATGCCTTCATTCCGCCAGAAAGATAAGATACATTCTCCATTCCCGCTTCAACGAGTTCTTCACCTACAAAGATCGAAGAACCTTCTTTTGCACATACAACTTGAATTTCTTTATCCTTTGGAAGCTTTGGCAGGATCTCTTCAACGCCGTCAATTAAATCGAAGTAAGGAACATTCATAGACGTAACAGATTCACCTTCGATTTTCCAATCGCCATAAGCTTCTTCATTTCTTACATCGAGAATAAAAAGCTCTTGCTTATTAATCACTTTTTTTGCTACTTCACTTGCATGTTTTTGTTTCAAATCCACCTCATATACCCCCATCCGTATTTATGATTCCAAAAAAAATTAAGTTGTACGCGGGGAAAAAATCCCCGCCCTTTTATCTTTTAAAGATCAGATGTAGTAGGACCATCCCACTCGGACATTCCTGGCACAACATTGATCACATCATAGCCATTTTCAGCTAACTTTTGAGCCGCAAGATCGCTTCTTGTACCTGTACGACAAACTACATAAATCTTCTTCCCTTTATCTAACTCTGCCATACGGTTATCTAAATCGCCAAGTGGCAAAGAAATCGCATTTGGAAGGTGACTGAACGCATATTCTGCTGGCTCTCTTACGTCAACGATCGTCATTTCATCATCTGAGAGTTTAGCTGTAAGATCTGCATTTGAAATCACATGTGGATGACTCTGCTCAAGTGTCGTCTCACCATCTGAAGCCTTACGAAGATAATGTTTCAAAACGTCACCTTCTTCAATTGTTCCAAGATAGTGATGCCCTACTTTGTCAGCCCATGCCTTAAGATCTGCTTTTGATCCTTTATCTGTTGCTAGAATTTCAAGAACGACTCCTGATTCAAGATCCTTCATCATTTTCTTCGTTTTCACAATTGGCATCGGGCACGCTAGACCCTTTGCATCGAGTACGTGATCAGTTTGTATCATTAGTCTACCTCCTGTAGTCGTTATTCTGTTTCTCCAGTCCATTCAAGCATGCCGCCTGTCATATTTAACACGGAATACCCGTTTGATTTTAGAACCATAGAAGCCATGCTGCTTCTGCCACCTGACCGGCAGACGATAATATGCTCTGTATCCTTATCAAGCTCATTCATTCTTCCCTGTAATTCATTAACCGGTAGATTGTAGGCACCAGGAATCTTTCCTTCTGCCACCTCTTCAGGTCCGCGAACATCGACAATACTAATTGATTTATTTTCCTTCAACATGTTATTCACTTCAGTTGGCGTTACATCTTTTACATAACCAGACATTCTAATTCCTCCTATTTCCACATATTCATTCCGCCGCGAACATTCGATACAGACGTGAATCCTTGTCTCTTCAATTCTCCGCAAGCTTTTGAACTTCTCATTCCACTTTGACAAATCACGACGACTTCTTTATTAGGATCCAGTTCTTTTGTGCGTTTGCTAAGTTCGTTGAGCGGCATATTTTTAAATTGCTTCACTTTTTGACCTTTATATTCACCAGGTGTACGAACATCAATAAATTGAACATTGCGATCGCCAAACTTCCTTTTTGCTTCTTCAGAGGTGATCGTTGTTACACCTTTTCCTGGTCCTACCTTTTTATAAATGAACCATCCAGCTATCACAATGACAGCTATTAGCAAAAGTTCCATTCTTTTCGCTCCTTAAATGAAGAGATTGACGTTACCATCTTCAGCGTCGCCTAGATATGCAGCAACACCTGCATACTCGATTTCTTCTAGCAGCTCATCCTTTTGAAGACCTAAAAGATCCATTGTCATCGTACAAGCAACGAGCTTCACTTCCTGTTCTTGCGCAAGCTCAATCAGCTGCGGAAGTTCTGTTACATTGTGCTTCTTAATGACGTTCTTAATCATCTTCTTACCCATTCCACCATAGTTCATTTTTGAAAGACCCATTTTATCAGCACCGCGGGGCATCATTTTGCCAAACATTTTCTCTAGGAACCCTTTATTGACTTCAACTTGCTGATCTTTCCTAAGAGCGTTTAACCCCCAGAATGTATGGAAAATGGTTACCTCATGGTCATATGCGGCGGCACCATTCGCGATAATGTAGGCAGCCATTGCTTTGTCGTAATCTCCACTAAATAGTACAATCGTTGTTTTCTTTTGTTCACTCATTCTATTTCCTCCTCTTATACACCTAGGGGTATATAATGTGTTAAATTTTTTTATTATCGACTTCTTACTAAAAGATTAACAGCTTCCTTCACAACATCATCAGTAGATTCTCCCTGTTCAATCTGTTGGTGAAGACACTGTTCAAGATTTGAACTTACAATTAATCCAATCGAACGATCGATACCAGAACGAGTGGCAGAAAGCTGATTTACAATGTCTTCACAGCTTTTCTCTTGTTCCATCATCTGGATAACACCGCGAATTTGTCCTTCAATTCGCTTCAATCGATTCATAACTGCTTTATCGTATTGCATTTCATTTCCTCCTCACCTTATACCCTAAGGGGTATAAAATCAAGTAAAAAAATTTATCTGTAAATCGAATTCGTTTGTGTTTTTTAATACCTATAGGGGTATTATAACGCACCTGTATGAAATGTCAACACCCTGGTTTTAAGAAAGCCAATTGATTTGAATAATAAAATACGTGGCGATCAGTGCAATCATTAACAACACTACTATAAGAAGAAACACAACAATCCATGAAGAAGAAGGAACCTCAAATTTCATAATGCGTTTTTTCGTTCGGTAGAACTGCACCGCTCCTCCAGCGATCGTTAATAATCCAAAAAATAAAGATGAGAAACTAATGAACACGGCGACCTGATCATCAGCTCTCTCTCCAGCAGCTCTAGTAAAATGTAAGCTTGCTGTTAGAAAACCAATACCAATGATCGCAATAGAAGTTCGAACCCATGCTAGAAACGTGCGCTCATTCGCTAATAACTGTTGCACACGTCCATCTGCCTTTTTATTTTCCACCCTTATTCACCTCACATGATCTGTATTATATACCCCTTAGTGTATGTATTCAATGTAGAAATCTTATTCAACTACTCTTATTCTTCTATCATGAACAAAAAAAGCAGAATCCATTAGGATTCTGCCCCTTCTTCAAATTCATCCAAATATTCTCCGTAACCCTTTTCTTTCATTTCGTCTTTTGGAATAAAATCAAGCGCTGCAGAGTTTAAGCAATAGCGGAGACCTGTTGGTTCAGGGCCATCTTCAAACACGTGACCTAAATGAGAGTCAGCGTTCTTACTTCTTACTTCCGTCCTAACCGTAAACCAGCTTTTATCCTCTTTCTCTACAATGTTCTCAGGTACAAGGGGCTTTGTGAAGCTAGGCCATCCTGTTCCTGATTTATATTTATCCGCTGAACTAAAAAGAGGTTCTCCTGAAACGATATCGACATAGATTCCTTCTTCTTTGTTATCCCAATACTCATTATCAAAAGCTTTCTCTGTGTCGTCCTCTTGCGTCACACTATATTGAATCGGTGTAAGCATCTCTTTTAGCTCTTCATCAGAATACGTGAGATTTGTCTTCGCTTCTGGTGCATCTACCTCAAGATCATCTCCCCATGCTTTCTCAAGAAACTGATCTCGTCCTGAATTATTTCGATAATATTTATAACGCAGTTCATTTTCTTTGTAATAATCTTGATGATACTCTTCCGCTACATAAAATGTTTCTGCTTGTTCGATAGGCGTGACAATAGGTTTATTAAATCTGTTTGACCTTTGAATTTCTTCCTTAGACGCTATAGCAGCTTTCTTTTGCTCTTCATTATGATAGAAAATTCCAGATAAATATTGGTCTCCCCTATCAACAAACTGTCCTTCATCATCAGTAGGATCGATTTGTCTCCAAAATACATCTAACAATGTATCATAGCTCACAACGGAAGGGTCATAATATACTTGGACAGCTTCTACATGCCCGGTTCCACCAGAAGATACCTCTTCATAAGAAGGGTTTTCTGTATTCCCGCCAGTATAGCCTGAGACCGCTTCTCTTACGCCATCTAATTTCTCAAACGGCGGCTCCATACACCAGAAACATCCTCCTGCAAAAGTCGCCACCGCTTCATTATCCTGTACAGCTTGTGCTGGCTCGCTTCCATAAGAACGTTTAAAAATCACATCATAAAGTTTTGGAATAGCAAATACGAGCACTGCCGCAATTCCAATTAACAGAAACCATCTCGTTATCTTCATTCATTATTCCTCCTTCTTCTCAAGTGGAAGCATAAACCAAAATTCGCTGCCATGACCTACGTTACTTTCAACGCCTATCTTCCCTCCATGAAGCTCAATCAATTGTCTCGATATGGCTAGACCCAGTCCGGAACCCCCGTACCTTGTGTTACGCGATTTCTCAACACGGTAAAAACGATCAAAAATCCGTTCTTGTTCTTCTTTCGGAATTCCGTTTCCTTCATCTCTTATAAAGAAGAGAGCAGCTGTCTCAACCTTTTTCAGTGTAATATGGATCGTAGAATGATCATCTGAGAACGCGATTGCATTTTGAATTAAGTTCGTAAGCACGCGTTTGATATGGTCTGGCATCATAGGGATGACACCTAGCTCTTCATCAATTTCAACTGCAAGTTCAATCTCTCTCTCTTGTAGCTTGCGATCGAACTGCTGTAGCGTTTCAACTAAAACGACGTCAGGGTGAACGAATCTAGGTTCATATGGTAAAGTGCCACTTTCTAGTTGAGATAAATTCAACAGCTCTTCAATCAAGTGGCTAAGCCGTTCTGTTTCTCTTTCGATCGTATCTAGATACTGTCTTTTTGTTTTCTCATCTGTAACGACGCCATCTTGAAGTGCTTCAGCAAAGGATCGAATCGAAGAAACAGGTGTCCTTAAATCATGAGAAACGTTCGCAATCAATTCTGTTTTGTATTGCTCCGAACGCTTCACTTCTGAAAACATTAGATTTAGCTTCTCGGACATCACATTGAAATGCTGTGCAAGCTCCTGTATTTCTGTTGGCCCTTGCTCTGCCACCTTGACATCGAACTTTCCTTCAGCGATTCTGCTCGTATCTTCCGTCATCTGATTCACTGACTTCAAAATTTGCGATGTGAATATAAAATGAGCCAACATCGATAGAGAACCAGCTCCAATCGTAATGAACGTAAGGGTGAGGATCAGTTCAGGTGAAAGGACCATTCTTACGTAACTAATAATGAGAAAGACTAGGATAAAAGCAATCGATATCCCATTGGCAAGGATTAGCATCGTTCGCAATTTCATGTTGATTCTCCTTCAAACTTATACCCGATGCCCCATACGGTTTTAATCCATTTAGGCTCTGCTGAATCTTTTTCAATTTTTTCACGTAGACGTCTTATATGAACATTTATCGTATTGCCATCACCGTCGAATTCATATCCCCATATCGCTTCAATCAATTGTGAGCGAGGAAAGACACGTGTAGGATGACTGGCTAACAAATAGAGAAGTTCAAATTCCTTAACAGTCAATTCCACTTCATTCCGATCGACTGTTACCTTTCTTCGAGATTCATCAATTGTAAGCTCACCGTACGTTAAGAAAGAGGCCTTCTCCACATGTTGTCGTTTCGTCCGACGCAATATATTTCGCACTCTAAGAACAAGCTCTCTTGGGCTAAACGGTTTAGTTAAATAATCATCCGCGCCGACCGTTAATCCTAAAAGACGATCTCGTTCCTGACCTAAAGCTGTCAGCATAATAATAGGAACATCATCGACCGCTCGAATCTCCTCCGCCGTTTCCATTCCATCTTTTAACGGCATCATCAAATCAAGTACAATGAGATCTGGCTTCTCTTTTTCCCACCTACTTATAGCCTCTTCTCCATCTGCTGCTGTAATCACGTGATACCCATCTCTCTCCAAATACCTCCTACTAACGTCAAGTATGGATTCTTCATCATCCACTAGTAGGATTTTCTCTGCCAATGCACTTCACCTCTATTCCTTATGAAACAGTTCCGCAAAGCCGAAATCAACTTCAAAAGCTTTGCACCAAACGACAATCCGATCGCCTTCTTCAAGTGAAGACGAATCAGGAATGCGATAGTTCTGACTGCCAACATTTCCTTTCAATTTCCCAAGTATCGTTCCTTCATCTGTTGACTGCCCTTCTTTTACGAGTACAGTATATAAGTCAGGACCATTCGTCACTTCGAAGTTCTCAAACCTAACCCATTGTTTTGAATCGGTGTAAAACGATGTGACGTTACCTGAAGCATGATGGGTATCATCACCATCGACGAATATCCCTGAGTGGGATACAGCTGGTGATTCTTCATCGGATGTCTCTTCAGCATTAGTTGTTGCTTCAATCGTTGTCGGGAGATCTTCATCAACCACTTCATCAAGAAAAAGAGGAGAAACCATCCACCATCCAACTACGATCAAAAGCACAAGAAAGATACTTCCAATCCATCCTTTCTTACTCATCAACATCGTTCCTTCCTCTTATAGGATATCCTCATCATAAGAAATAAAAATTAGTGATTCCTGAAGAAAGTATTACGATTTGATTAACTCTTCTCTAGTGTAACTCATTTTAAACGTTGCGTAGATGTTTGATCGGTTTTGAAAAGGGGTCCGGGTGTATCATCATTTTTCTGGTTAAACAAAGCTATAGGTGATAGGATATGAGTATAGAATTCAACCATATATTTATTGTAAGGAGTATATACGATGAAAAAATATAATATTCCTGTCGAAGCTGCCCTGGAAGTGATCGGAGGAAAGTGGAAAGTCGTCATACTCTGTCATTTAATAGAAGGCACAAAGCGTACAGGTGGACTTAAAAAGTTGATGCCTGGCATTACTCAGAAAATGCTGACCCAACAGCTACGTGAGTTAGAGACAGATGGTGTGATACTAAGAAAGGTCTATAACCAAATCCCCCCTAAGGTTGAATATTCTCTTACGGACTATGGATGGTCTTTAAAAGAAATTCTGGATTCACTTTGCGCTTGGGGAGAACAACATATTGAGAAAACCTATCCGTGTAAAGAAGACGTTCTTCTTCAGCCTGAAGAGCGTGACACAATGAAAGCCTAATTGCCACTCTTTCCACGGAGCTCATATCAGAATCAACCATCCCATATAAAAAACGGTACGCCACTCAATAGTGACGTACCGTTTTTTTGTTATCTTCGTGCAGATGTCAATTTGTCAGGAGATGGTAGCCACCTGTCGAACGCCAATAGTTTCGAAAAGAAAGGCATTGCGAACAAAGTGGAAATAAATAAAGTAAAGACTAAAATAAAAGGTACGCCCCATATCGTGGCGATAACTTCAGACGACTGCTGTTCTAAGAACCATTTAATAACAAATCCATGGAACAAGTAAATCGCAAAAGTTCTTGATCCGAGTGGTGTAAATACAATTGGTCCCTCTGGAATCATTGAAAAGAACAAGAACATCACAATTGCTGTACCAACATAATAAGTTAGTCGAATCAACAAGTCTGTGTTTGATTCATAAACATACGTACCATAAAGTAGATCAGCAAGTCCTTCTATTTTGTATAAATAAAACAGTAGGAACAATCCGCCGAGCACAACAGGGGCTATCCACTTCATATGTGGAAATCTGATCGGTTTTTTTCGACATCCCATGACCATCCCAAGTACGAAGAAAGGCAAGAAAACAAAAAGTCGATCTAATGATAAAAATCTCTCAACATCAAAATAACCCACAGCGAGCCCTGCACCAATACTTAATGGAAGCAAAATGCTTGCTTTCATTTTAAGCAAAAGCGGTGAAATCAGTTTATAAGCGGCTATACATAAAAGGAACCACATTGCCCATCGCGGCGTTAGAAACTCGATTGCAAATGACTTTTGATAAAGGTTTGTATAATAAATCGAATAAACAACTTGAAAAATCACATAAGGTAATAAAAATGTTGTGAATATTTTCCAGAAATACCTAGTTCCAGATGCTTTTCTAGTGAAATAACCAGCTAGGAAAATAAATGCAGGCATGTGAAAAATAAAAATAACGTGGTAGAGACTATACAAAAAACGTGAATCGTCAATAAATGGAGTCAGCATATGTCCGCCCACTACTAACAATATTAATATAGCTTTACTATTATCAAAATACGCAATACGTTCTGACACGAAAAACAACCTCCTCAAAGGATTGAAAGACGATCACACGTATCGTCTTTCTCTATATACCCACTTTTTCGTATTTTCACCCTATATCTTTGTAAGTTATTCGCACCTTACCTATATTAATCTGTCAATATCACCAAAAGAAAGAATATTCAGATGATGTTTTCGTGTAATTCACACCCTTTTTACTAGTTAACACCAGGTCAAACGAACCAATTTTTAGTGAAAACGTTTGAATTAATAGAAAAATGTATTTTTTCTGAATAATTCTATTGTTTTTTCTCCCGGTGGTGAGTAGAATGAATGTTATATTTTCATACATCGAAAAGGAGGCGAGAGACATGATCACATTTGTCGGAGCCATTTGTTTATTGATTGTTGGCTATTACGTTTATTCTAAGGTGGTTGAACGAATTTTCGGCATAGACGATGATCGTGAAACGCCTGCATATACAAAGCAAGACGGCATGGACTTTATGCCAATGAGCTGGTGGAAAGGAAGTTTGATTCAGCTACTTAATATTGCTGGACTAGGTCCTATTTTTGGAGCCGTTCTTGGTGCTCTTTATGGACCAGTTGCGTTTATTTGGATCGTCATTGGTTCCATCTTCGCAGGGGCTGTTCATGATTATTTCTCCGGTATGATGTCGCTTAGACATAACGGTGAACAATATCCATCTCTCGTAGGTCGTTACCTTGGGAAGGGCGCAAAAGGAACAATCAATATTATCTCGATCGTTCTGATGATTCTAGTAGCTGCTGCCTTTACAGCTGGACCTGCCCAGCTGATGGCGCAGGTTACACCGCTTAATTTTACAATGAGCTTAGTCTTAATCTTTGCTTATTTCGTTTTAGCAGCCATTCTTCCAGTTAATAAAATTATTGGGCGTATTTATCCGATTTTCGGCGTCATTCTTATTCTGATGGCCGTGTCAATCGCAATCGGCTTGTTCTTTATGGACAATCCTGTACCAAACTTAACACTAGCCAATCTTCATCCAGATAATTTGCCATTATGGCCACTCTTAATGATCACAGTATCTTGTGGAGCGATTTCAGGATTCCATTCGACTCAAAGCCCCATCATTGCAAGAACAATGAAACGTGAAAGCGATGGAAAAAAGGTTTTCTATGGAGCGATGATTGCAGAGGGAGTAATTGCTCTTATCTGGGCGGCTGCCGGAATGACTTTCTTTGGAAGTACAGGTGGACTTCAAGGTGCCCTTGCAGCAGGAGGACCGTCTGGGGTTGTAAATGAAATCAGTTCATCCTTACTTGGAACGTTTGGAGGCATCTTAGCAATCGTCGGCGTCATCATACTTCCGATCACAACGGGGGATACATCACTTCGATCGTCTCGAATGATGTTAGCTGATTTGTTTACTAAAAAAGGAAAGTCAGAAGCGGCAGATGGAAAAGGCAAAACGCTTTTGTTAACGGCAGCTGTGGCCACACCAACTTTTCTTTTAACCCAAATTGATTACACTTTCCTTTGGAGATACGTAGGATTCACGAATCAGCTTGTTGCCACTGTGATGCTTTGGACAGCGGCCATGTATCTAGTTAAAAAACAAAAATTCCATTGGATTTGTAGCGTTCCAGCACTTTTCATGACTATGACCGTAGCTACCTATCTCTTTCTTGCACCAGAAGGATTTCAGCTACCTTATGCGACATCCATGTTCATGGGTGGAGGCATCACATGTTTAACTGCTGGATGGTTTGGTTATCAACTGTGGAATGCACGCAAAAAAGAAAACGTACCAGTAGAAAAAGTAGCGTAGAAAAAAGAACATTCCTCTTTACATATAAGAGGAATGTTCTTTTTTAGATTGGGGCGCCGTGTCGCAAATTGTGAGGCTGTTCTTAATGGATTTCCGCTCTTTAGGATTCGGAATAACAGCGGGCTTTCCAATATGAAGCATGCCAACAATAACATCATCAGCTTCTAGCCCGATTCCTTCTCGAAACAGCGGATCAAAAATAAATCCATTTGTTTTCCAAACGACTCCAAGTCCTTTTGAC
This sequence comes from Anaerobacillus sp. 63XJN7_5_ISO-PGPR-S23-430, assembly GCF_056173695.1. Classification (NCBI taxonomy): domain Bacteria; kingdom Bacillati; phylum Bacillota; class Bacilli; order Caryophanales; family Bacillaceae; genus Anaerobacillus; species Anaerobacillus sp. 63XJN7_5_ISO-PGPR-S23-430. The sequence goes on from NZ_CM149686.1 coordinate 3,489,321, forward strand.
CAGGAAAGAAGCTGGACATTTTGTATGAACGCACATGTAGCTGCAAAATCTTCATGTCTTTCTTTAGCTAATTCAGAGGACTTCATATAAACAACTAAATGAATGGGGATTTCATTAATGAATTGATTGATTTTCTCCTTCTTCTTCTCGCTCTTCTCTTCATCCAACTCATTACGGACAATGCTTTCCTGCACTTGATCAATGAGTTGACCTTTCCCATCCCCTTTGTATAGGACAACTTCCCATGGTTCTCTAAATTTATGGTTTGGAGCCCATTTGGCATCTTCAAGTATCTCCACAATTGTATGTAGAGGAATATCGTCTGGATGAAATTTGCGAATCGTTCTTCTCGAAACAATTGTATCCTGAATCATCTCATACATGTCTAAAGCACCCTTTCTATATATACCTGCTTATCGTTGTGGCAATTAGATCTATTCAGATAAACTATTCTAATACTTATTTTATTGATAATGATTATCAATGTCAAATGGAAAATGATCATATTATGAATTTTACCCATTAGATCACTTTTAACGAATTAAAAAAGAAGCCTACTTTATAGGCTTCCGCTTTTCTGATAATAATTTGCCACAAGCTGATCCATTACTTTACTTGTTCGTAAAGCTGTCTTACCAGTACTTGGTGAATGACTTTCTCCATTCAACTCATTTACGATCGTCTGAATTAAAGGTTGTTGAACATGCTCAGGGTAGACGACTTCGATTTCACGTTCGCCCTGTTCATCTTTCAGAATCATTGGACGCTCTTGGAGAGTGGAATAGAGGAGTGACCCTTTATCACCAACAATCTCATTCCAATCTTCATTCTTATAAGAATTAAAGCACCATTGCCCTGTACCGTGAACACCTGATTCAAAGACGTATGAACCAGAGACAATATCTTCAGCCTGATATAGCTCCGCCTGATTCGTTGCAAATCCATTTACACTTTCAATAGGTCCAAGTACATAATCAAGAAAATCTAACGTATGACTTGCAAGATCAAAGAAGTGACCACCGCCTGAAATTTCCGGCTGCACGCGCCATGGCAAGTTTCCGTTCTTTTCTTGTTCAGAAGCTTTCTTATGGTGCACCGTAGTAACAAATCGAATGTTACCAAGAGCTCCACTCTCGATTACTTCCTTCACTTGCAGTAAGGCAGGCATAGCACGGCGATAGAAGGCAACAAACAGTGGCACGTCGTTCTCTTCGCATGCCTTAATCATCTCCACGCATTCCTCTGTATTTAGTGCCATTGGCTTTTCCACATAAACAGGCTTTGATGCTCTAGCTGCAAGAATGGCGTATTCTTTATGTGTTGATGGTGGCGTAGCGATATAAATCGCATCTACTTCTTCATCATGAATGAGTGCTTCTGCATTTGTGTACCACTTTGGAACATTGTGTCTTCTAGCATAGTCTTCAGCAAGTGTTGCGTCTCGACGCATAACAGCAACGAGCTCTGAATTCTCGGCTTTCTGAAAACCCGGGCCGCTCTTCTTCTCTGTCACATTCCCACAACCGATGATTCCCCAGCGAATTTTCTTCACATGAACACCCCTAAATTAAGTTATTGTTTGCTTCTCTTCTTTTTCATGCTCTTTAAATTCATTTACTTCGTCTTTAATTCTCATCATTTTGGCATCAAGGTAATGCACAATCTCGGCTGCCTCTTTTAATTCATCACTAAGATTTCCAGGTATTTCACCTTCAAATTTATAATAAATTTTGTGCTCTAAGCTTGCCCAGAAATCCATTGCAATTGTACGCAGTTGAATTTCAACTCTTACTAACTCAGGACCCTTTGATAAAAAGACTGGAATTTCAACAATCAGATGCAAACTTTTATAGCCATTCGGCTTTGGATTCTTAACATAATCTTTTACATCGATTAAGCGAATGTCATCCTGACTTTCAATCATTTCATAGATTCGATAAATATCATTTGTAAAGGAACACGTCACACGAACTCCAGCAATATCGTTTATATGTTTTTTTACATTTTCAGTTGTTATTTCAAGACCTTTACGTTCAAGCTTCGCCATAATGCTTTCTGGTGACTTAATGCGAGACTTTACATGCTCAATAGGGTTATGTTGATGCACAAATTGAAATTCATCATTTAAGATAGTTAACTTTGTATTAATTTCATCCAGAGCAAATTTATAAATAAATAAAAAATTCTTCCATTCTTCTATTCGTTCTTGGAATTCCTTCTTCATACTGAAATCATCCTCTCACCACATACGGTACCACATTTTTGTGAATGGAGTATGAACGACCTTTGACGAACTCTAAACAATATTCTTTTACATGTCCTTGGATTGATAGAAATTTATTATGCCTGTCGATTTTATTTTGTCGCCTAATTCTTTTGAGAAATTATGTTAAACTGACAGGAAAAGGAGGAGAATAATGAATAAACCGAAATTTCATCCTTTCACCCTGATCAATCTATTCATTAGCGCCGTGGCAATGGGGATGTTTGCCTATGATATGTATAGTGAGAGCAAATTAGCCTACACCCTTACTTTTGTTATACTTTGTCTCTTTTTCACTTCTTCTGCAATCTATGGAATCATACGAAACCAAAAGCTAGATCGCGCGAATTAAATCAATCCACTACCCTATTGCAAAGGGGAGGAAATCCCCTCCCTTAACTTATGAAAACAAGCCCTAACGAAATTGCCACTCCACTTACGATTAGAACAATAAAGCAGTATCCCATAATGTCTTTTGCTTTTAATCCCGCAATCGCAAGAGCAGGCAATGCCCAAAACGGTTGGATCATATTTGTCCAGGCGTCTCCCCATGCGACAGCCATTGCCGTTTTAGGAACGGAAACCTCAAGCGCTTTTGCTGCATCTAGCATAATAGGTGCCTGAACCGCCCATTGCCCCCCACCAGAAGGGACAAAGAAATTCACAATTCCTGCACTTAAAAAAGCAAAGAATGGAAAGGTAAATTCGTTTGAGATGGAAACAAACCCTTCTGAAAGCTGAGCAGCAAGACCAGAAGCCACCATCATCCCCATTATCCCTGCATAAAAAGGAAATTGAATAATAATCCCGCTAGCTCCTTTAACTGCATTACCTACAGATTCAAGAAACAGACGCGGTGTACCATGAAAAAGAATGCCCAGGAAGAGAAAGCCAAAATTCACGATATTTAAATTCAGTTCAAATCCGGCGTTTACGAAATAATAAACAAGATAAGCAAGCCCAACAAATGAAATGATCATCGAGATGACGCGACTATTCTCGAGACGCTCAGCAGGTGTTAAATCTCCCTCCACAGTTGTAGCATGAAGGTTCCCTTCTTCTAGCAAAGTGCGATCAATTTGGACACGCTCTTCTTCCGCTGGAGACATAAAGTAATTAATAAGGGGTAACAGAATAAATAATGACGCGACAATAACGAGATTAAATAGGGAAAAGATTGTTTCCTTCGTTGATATGGTTCCAATGAGATCGGCTGTAAAATGATCAGGTGTTGCAATAGTCAATGGTATCGATCCAGCTAACCCACCATGCCACACAAGAAATCCACTATAGGCACTTGCGATCAGCAATCGGTAATCTATTTTTTCTACTTTTTTAGCAAGCTCTTTCGCATATAATGCTCCGATCACGAGACCAAATCCCCAATTGATCCAGCTTGCTACTAACGATACGAGTGTGACATACACAATGGCTTGTCCAGGCGTTTTCGCTCTCGCCGCAAGAAAACGGAGGCCTTTCTTGAAAAGAGGACTACTCGCAAGAACATATCCTGTTACAAGAACGAGTACCATTTGCATAGAAAAAGCTAGTAAACTCCAAAACCCTTCTCCAAAGTATTGCACCATCTGAACCGGTGAACTTCCAGTAAAAACAAGTCCAAATGCAAATACCACGAAAGTGAGGATGATCACAAATAAAAACGGATCGGGTAAATAGCGTTGCATGATGCGATTCGAAAATGAAATAGATGCTTTTAGCATATCTTCAACTCCTCTATGTATTGTGCCCCCTTCACATCATTCGTTAATAACAATCCCGTCTCCTTCCACACTTAAGAAAACGCTTACAAATCGAATTAAAAGCCGCACAGCGGCGACTTTATTCTCCTACTTTATTTAAGAATGCCTCAACCATATCGACATATGGCTGAGTATAATATCGGTTGTAATGAACAGCTGCAAGACGGACGGGATCCCCAAAGAAGAACCTTTCAAATTGTGTTTGACGAGAACCAAAGGCGCTCATACCAAGGTCCCAGGCCATTCGAAACAACCTGACTCGCTCTATCGCTTCAATATTCGCTCCTTGCAAATATTGTGCTAAATCTTCTTGGATATCGGAATTGAAATCTTTTTCAGTTGGTATGGAAATTAATCCACTTGCGCCGAGCAACTGAATAATTTCAATTAACCTCGGGTAAACAGTTGGAAAGTATTGACTGGCAGCTTTCAACGGCTGACTATCAGGTACAAGCGTTCCATAGTGATTGAGCTGACTATTGACCTCCGATGCCAGTAACAGAGCTTTCATAATCTCAAGAGTTGTGATAATTTCACTCATTTTTTGCTTCACATGCTCATACTCTTGAATTTGAATGGCATCTCCCATTGATTCGCAAAGCCCAAGAATATACTCTAACTTCACAACCTGCCTGCACACTGATTGAAATTGCAGAAACGTGTACATACCAGTCGCATCTTCCATTGCAGCAACGGTCTGGATATTCTTATATATAAAAACACATTCCCATGGTACAAGCACTTGATCAAACACAACAATAGAGTCATTTTCCTCAAATTGTGAGCCTAATGGATGGTCGAACTTCGAATCGCTATAGCAAAATGATTCCCTACATAGAAATTTGAGCCCTTTTGTATTTGATGGAATCATAAAACCAAAGATATACGAATCATCTAACGTATGCCCACCTGCGGGCAAGACAAGCAGTTCATCCGTCAATCCCCCCTGTGTCGCTAACAATCTTGCACCATGAATGACAATGCCTTCCTTCTTTTCTTCTACAACTTTAGCAGCTGTGATCGTAGAGTCATCAAAATATTGACCAATGGACCGATTTACCTGGGGATTAATAAATGTATGCGTTATGGATAGATCTTCTGTTCTTGCTTTTTCATATAATCTTTTGATGTTGTCACCAAAGACTTCCCGGTCCTCAGCAAAATGGTTAGCCGCAACACCAAGTGTCATAAGTAATGTATTCATATAGTCAGGCGAGCGCCCCATTAACCCCGCATTCAACCTTGCCCACTCCTGTGTTGCTTTTCGACGATTGGATAAATCTTTTATTCGCTTTGGTTGATGATAGGAAAACCCATATTCTTTCTTTAAATGAGGTAACGCATAACGAAAAAGCTCTTCATTTTCCTCCTTACACTGATACTCGTATAGAGCAGCTTTGCTTTTCACTATTCCTTTAAATGGTGCTAACTCCGATATTTTGCCTGTGCATTTCTCTCCTGCAATCCATACTTCATTATTGAGCGCATCAATACGCTCAACATACTGCTTCCCATTAATCATGGAGTCTCACCTCTTAGTAATAAACTTCTTATTACTCTATGCGCTAGGCATCCTAGAAGTTAGTGCTTCCACCTGAATCACGAAAGAATGTAATAAGAATGTGGTATTTATCCCATACTTACTGTTAGGGGTTTTCAACTCTATCTTTTTGTGGAACAATAGACACAGCCTTTTGAAAGGAGCATGTGAATTGCGTAAATTAACTTACTTACTCATAACAGGTTTACTAATCGTTGTATTAGCTGCCTGTGGAGGAAATGAAGAAAGCAGTAATGACAAGAAAGAAGAAGATACAAATACAGAAGAACAAGCACAATCCGGAGAGCAGGAACAACCGGAAGTTGATAAAGTTGATGCAGATAAGGTAGTAGCAACCGTTAATGGTGAAGAAATTAAAGGGGAAGATTTCAATGCCCTTTATAGCCAGAGCCAAATGCAGTACGTACAAATGGGCCAGGAAGTGCCTAAAGATCAGCTAGACCAAATGAAAAAACAAGTCGCTGAAAGCATGGTTGGACAGGAATTAATTCTCCAAGCCGCTCAGAAAGAAGGCATTGAAGCTTCCGACGATAAGGTCAAAGAAGAGCTTGCCGGTATTAAAGAGGGCTATGAAGATGAGAAGAAGTTCGAAGCAGCACTTGAACAAAGCGACATGACAATGGAAGATCTTGAAAAAGAAATTGCAAAGAACATCCAATATACAACTTACATCGACCAGGAAATCGAAGTGGATGAAGTGACTGAAGAAGAAATGAAAGAATACTATGATCAAGCAAAAGAACAGGGTACTTCAGAAGAAATGCCAGCTTATGAAGATGTGAAACCTCAGATCAAAAAAGGTCTAGAAGATGAACAAAAATCGAAGAAAACTCAAGAATTAGTTGAGAAATTAAAGAAAGATGCTGACGTTAAAATCAACATTTAACTTTTATGAAAAGCCACTAGCGAAGTTACTCGCTAGTGGCTTTTTGAGTTGTGTAAAGATGTGCTTCAAGCTGATTTCGTATGTCATCTGGTATTGGCATGCTTTTTTGTTGATCAAAATGGTAGTTCACATACGTGGCCGATCCTGTTACACAAACTTTTTCTTTCTGATGAATTTCCTCATAAACCTCAAAACTCGTTCGCCCAATTCTCTTGATCCAAGTGTATACGGTTATCGGCGTTCCGTAATAGAGTTGGGAGAGGTATCTCGCATTCATTTTTAAAAGGACGCAGTGCCAATCATGAAAGGTTAAATCTGGATTAAACAGTCGAAAAATCGGATCTCGACCAGATTCAAACCACACTGGAATGACCGTATTATTAATATGCCCTGCTCCATCTGTTTCTGAGACTCTTGGATCGATTACTTTCTGATACATACAGCACCTCCTATTGTTTTACTAATTCGCTCTGAAAAGCCACTCTTCCTTTCTTTAAAATAGCGTGAGTTTCCTTTCATATGCCCTACGAAAAACCCTCGCTGAATTGTGACATTTCGTGACGAACGAATGTTCTTTAGTATTTCTAGTCATAACGTTATACTAGATGTAGATAGACAAGCGACCTCATTTAAAGGAGAGTGAAGGCTATGAAGCACCATCCGATTCCTTATTTCACATTTGAAGGCACAGCGCGAGAGGCTTTGGCATACTACGAAGAAGTCTTTGAAGGCGAGATAACCGATCTCCAAACGTTCGGAGAAGCAGACTTTGAAACACCACCAGAAATGGACAATTACATCGTGCACGCACGATTCAAAAAAGATGAGCTCTTTTTCATGGTATCGGATACTTTTTTGAACCAAAACGTAACTGTAGGTAATAACATCTCTCTTGCCCTCGAACTGGATAGCGCTGAAGAAATTGAGTCGCTCTATGTGCATTTGAAAGAAAAAGGCACCGTTTATATGGAGCTTCAGGATACCTTCTGGGGAGCGACATTTGCGAAGGTTAAGGATGCCTATGGAGTGATTTGGGATCTTAACTTTGAGAAATCCGGGTCGTCTAAATAGTAATGGGGGTCCTCCACGCGTGTGGGGGGCTTTTTTTGTGGTTGCTTGGTGGAGGAAATCCAGTTAATTCCGCGATTTTCTGGATAATTCCGCGAAATTCGATTTTATTCCGCGAAAACACGTATTATTTCCGCGGAAATTCAATTAATTCCGCGAAACATCAAAAAACCGAAAATCTAACTTATAGCGTCTTCCTTTTGTGGATCCAGTTGACTCCATTTTTAAAGATTTTAATAAACGAGTAGCAGCATCTCCGGAATCCATCTTCAAAAACCGTCTCGCCTCCTGATTCGTAATCTCTCTAGACACAAGCAACGCATAATCTTGAAGCGCTCTAAAGTGGGCATCACGCGAATAGGCACCACACCTCTCGCAATACCACCTACCGTGCAGCCTCCTCATAGCCAGGCGAGCACACTCTGGACAAGCTACACCAACTAGCAAGTCATTCCGAGAAATTGAAAATCGCTTCAGTACATCTCGGTCAAGCGGCTCATGTAGCTTAACAAGAGTACGCCCCAGCTTTCTTACTTCCTTCATCGTTAACCATAATTCCCCATATCGTTGATCCAGTGACTTCACTTTTGTAGGCAGGTACTCACTTCGAATAACTTTTGAAGAAATGAATTGAACCGCCTCGGTCGCTTTTATAACTGCTCTTCGGTTAGCGATGACAATAAGCGTTTCAATAGGTACTTCAGGTATTTTCATTTTTTGAAGTAAAGCGCGAAGTTGGGAACGCTGACGTTCCACCTGAGTGAGGGGATTTGGGAAGGCTTCTGCTTTCGTGTCAGAAATGCGTATTAATTGATTGAATGTAGGATCAAAATGAAGAATGCCTGAAATGTTTTTCACTTCAAGAATCAGAAGATAGTGCTGGCTGATTACAAGCGTATCTATTTGAAAATGATGAACACCGTCAGAAATACGCAAGTCATGATAGATTGAAAACAGCTTATCGTCTAAAAAACTTAGAGGGAAATCCATGGATTTCTCACCTGATATTCCTGCTTGGTACATGGAAAGTTGCTCCTTCACTTCTTCAAAGCGTAGATGATGAGAAGGGAGGCGATCCAATAAGGTACTTAATTTGTGGAGATGTAGCGGGGGATCGTGTTCTTTCATTATCAAATGGGTACTCACTCCTCTAGCTTTTATTTTACCTATACAAATTCATTCTCCGCCGCTCAATCATTTCCTTTGCTGAATAAAATGAAAAAGCCAGCTTCTTCATACAGAAGAAAGCTGGCTTTTGGACGAAAATTTATTCAATATCCAAATCCGTTACGGCACCTTTTGCGGATGAGGAAACGAGTCTTGCGTACTTACCTAGAATTCCTGTTTTGTATCTAAGCTCAGGTCGTACCCATTCTGCACGGCGACGCTGTAGTTCTTCATCTGTCACGTCAAAATTAATTTGTTGCTTATCACTATCGATGGTGATGGTGTCGCCTTCTTTTAAGAGGCCAATCGGTCCACCAACAAATGCCTCCGGAGATACGTGGCCGATAACGAAACCGTGCGATCCACCTGAGAAGCGACCGTCTGTCATAAGCGCTACCTTCCCATTCAATCCTTTCCCAACAATCATGGAAGTAATGGATAGCATTTCCGGCATTCCTGGTCCACCTTTAGGACCTACATTACGAATAACGAGAACGTCACCTTCTTTAATATCATCCGCTTCGATTGCTGCAGTTGCTTCTGCTTCGTTATTATAAACGCGAGCTGGTCCTGCAAAGTGGCTAATCTTTTGACCGGACATTTTTGCAACAGAACCTTCAGGAGCTAGATTACCTCGAAGTACAACAAGTGGTCCGCTTGCTTTAATCGGATCATTAAGAGAACGGATAATTTCTTGTCCTTCTTTTAGCGATGGGGCTTCGGCCAAGTTTTCTGCGACCGTTTTTCCAGTCACTGTGAGGCAATCTCCGTGAAGCAAGCCATGCTCATGAAGAAGCTTCATGACAGCAGGTACGCCACCAATTTCATATAGATCTTGCATCACATATTTACCGCTCGGCTTCATGTCTGCGATGTATGGAACACGTTCGCGAACGCGTTCGAAATCATCCAATGATAAGTCGACACCAGCTGAGTGAGCCATTGCCGTTAGATGCAAGAAGGCATTAGTTGAACCACCAAGGGCCATTACGACTGTGATCGCATTCTCAAATGCTTCTTTTGTCATAATGTCACGAGGGTAGATGTCTTTTTCAAGAAGAGAAACCACTAGTTCTCCAGCCTGACGACATTCAGATTCTTTATAATCATTCACTGCAGGTGTTGAGGATGATCCTGGGATACTCATCCCTAGAGCTTCAACCGCAGAGGCCATTGTGTTTGCGGTATACATTCCACCACACGCTCCTGCTCCAGGACATGCAGAGCATTCAACTTTGTGTAGCTCTTCTTCGTTAATTGTTCCAGCTTGATATTGTCCAACCGCTTCAAATGATGAAACAATGTCGATATCATTTCCATTCAGTTTACCTGGCTGAATCGTACCACCGTACACGTATACGGACGGAATGTTCATACGACCAATTGCGATTAAGCAACCTGGCGTTGTTTTGTCACAGCCGCCAATCGCTACAATGCCATCAAGACGTTCTGCATTTGTGACCGTTTCAATCGAGTCAGCGATAATCTCACGACTTGGGAGAGAATAAAACATTCCTTCATGACCCATCGCAATACCATCAGAAACGGTAATCGTATTAAAAATCATTGGCGCGCCGCCGTTATCCTTAGCGCCCGCTTTCGCCTCACGCGCAAGTGAATCAATATGTACGTTACACGGCGTAACTTCACTCCACGTACTCGCTACACCAATCATTGGTTTTTTGAAATCTTCATCGGTAAAACCGACTGCTCGAAGCATGGAGCGGTTAGGTACTCGATTTACACCTTCACTGATTACTTTACTTCTGATTCGAAGATCTTTTTTGCCTTCCATTCCAATCACCCTTCCACATCACCTATAAAATTAGATAATTGATTCAATTCCAAATTTATATTCTTTGATGATACTAGTTTTCATGCTTTAACGCAAACAAATATCAGAAATTTCTTATAAACATTTGATAGCCAAGTAAATATTCCATTCATTACCTGTCATTCTCACTTGTTGGTTTGGTTAGAATAGCTTACGATTGGGCCACTTATTATGTTACCTTATAGTCACATTTCGGAGTGATGAGATGAACAAAGAAGAAGAACTATCGATCACATTCAGAGCATTAACGCACCCCATTCGAAGAGAGATTTTGGACTTGCTAAATAACGGTCCAAAAACAACGGGTGAAATAAGTGAGGCTTTCGCTAATATAAGTCGCTATGCAGTTATGAAGCATCTCACAATCCTTGAAGAAGCCAACCTTATGCTTGTTCGCCGCAAAGGAAGACAGCGGCTGAATTTTTTAAACACTGTCTCGCTACAAAAAATGGCTGATCGGTGGATGAGTCATGTTCAATCAAACGTTACTTCCTCTTTATTAACATTACAATCAACTATTGAAAGGGGCATTACTGTAATGGATAACAACTTTAAGCTCGATACGTTTCAAATTGAACAGGAAGTGCGCATTGAAGCACCGATCGAGAAAGTCTTTTCTACATTGACAGAAGACATTAACTCCTGGTGGGCTTATCGCTTATGTGGAGATGACTCAACACTTTCATTTGAAAATGAAATAGGTGGTCGATTTATAGAAAAGGGAAAAAACAGTCAGGCTCTTTGGGGTACCATCACTTATCTACATGCACCATATGAAATTCGCTTAAATGGCCTTCTTGGCATGACAGGGGCAGTTACGAGTGGCTACGCATATACACTAAAAGAAGATCGTGAAGCAACGATCCTCTCCCTTTCTCATCAAACATCAGGTCTACTTGATCCTAACTGGCATTCCGCTCATGAGGAAGGGTGGAAAGAGCTGTTTGGGACATTCCTTAAAAATTATGTAGAGCAAGGGAAAAGATACAATGCAAACTAAAAAAATCGAAGTGAGAACAAGTATTTTGATTGAGCGGCCACCTGAAGTTGTTTTTAACTACATCACAAATTTCGTAAACAATTCAGATTGGCAAAGCGGTATGGTTTCGGCTACGTTTACGAATGGGGAATTGAGAGAAGGGGCGACATACGATCAAGTAGCTAAATTTCTCGGGAAAGAAATCAAAACCACTTTTATTGTTCGTCAATACAATCCGTACCACAAAATTCAAATCGAAAGCGTTGATAGTACGTTTCCGATTAAAGTCACTAGAGAAGTACAAGTTGCAGGTGAAGGTTGTGTTGTTAAGGCTGTCGTTGAAGGAACTCCAGGAACACTCTTTTCACTTGCTCGTCCTGTTCTGAGTAAATTGGTTCAGCGCTCCATAGAGAAAGACTATGCTCATTTAAAACAACTATTGGAAGCATAAAGAAGAAGCCGCCCTCGCTTGAGGACGGCTTTTTTAATGGTAACGCCTCAAAGAGTTTAAAGGGTTCCAGGCTCAAATGTTTTACAATCCGTTTCTTCACTATTGCTTGCTTGATTTCCTTTATGACTGACAACGTAGATTTCGTCTGCTCCACACTGCTTACCATTTCGGTTGTGGACACAATTTGATACCTCGCACAATACATCCATAGCCATTCCCTTCACCTCCTTCTTTCTAGCATAAACAAAATAAGCTGAAGGCATACCGGTCGGATTATATTAGGTGGTTTACCATTCGTTAGCATTAAAACTTTCTTCGAATTCCGTAATTTATGTTTACAGCTCATGGTATGATATTAGAAACTAAAGAAGATCGAGGTCAAAATGATGTGGCAGAACAAAAATGTCTGGATTTTACTAACCGGTGAATTTGTAGCTGGACTCGGCTTATGGCTCGGTATTATTGGCAATTTAGAATTTATGCAAGAGAAAGTGCCTTCTGATTTTATGAAAGCTGTCATACTTGCGATCGGACTTCTTGCTGGTGTAGCGATTGGACCCTATGCAGGACGAGTGACCGATCAAGTGAAAAAGAAGACGGTGATGATCGCAGCTGGGCTTGCACGAGCCATTAGCGTGATCTTTATGTTAGTGGCTATTCAAACCGGATCCGTTCTCTGGATGGTTGTTTTTCTCATTCTTATTCAGACCGCTGCGGCTTTTTACTTTCCAGCTCTTCAGGCCGCCATTCCACTTGTCGTGAAAGAAAAAGAGCTTCTGCAAATGAACGGGATTCATATGAATGTCGCTACACTTTCAAGAGTTCTGGGTACAGCTATTGCCGGAATCTTTCTTGTGATTATGTCTTTATCGACTATGTATATTCTTTCTTTAGGAGCCTACCTTATACTTGTGATTTTTACGCTTTTTCTTGCGATCGATGAACCGACCGTCTCTGTTTCGCATCGATCAAAAGCAGAAAGTGGCTTCAAGCATTTGTTCCCTATTATCAAACAGCTGCCAATTGTGACAATGACACTAATTATGACGATGGTTCCTCTTTTGTTTATTGGTGGTTTCAATTTGCTTGTTATTAGTATTAGTGAGCTTCAAGATAATCCTCTCATTAAAAGTTGGATTTACACCGCTGAAGGTCTTTCCTTCATGATCGGTGCTTTCGCGGTCAAAAGGCTTTCTAGGAAACAATCACCATACACAACTTTATTTCTTTTTTCATTTATTATTGGCCTCTCTCAACTGCTGCTCTTTTTTGCAAACAGCCCGATTCTTTCCGTTGTAGCATTTGTGGTATTCGGTTTCTCAGTCGGCTGCTTCTTTCCAACAGCTGCTACCATTTTCCAAACGAGAGTACCTAAAGAATATCACGGTCGTTTCTTCTCATTCCGTAACATGCTTGATCGCATCATTTTTCAAGTTGTACTCCTATTAACGGGATTGATGCTTGATTTGATCGGACTTCAAATGATGTCTGTCATCTTTGGAATAATGTCGATGGCAATCACAGCTATTTTCTTCATTAAATATCGACAGAACGTCTATGTCAAGCCTTTGAATGTTGATGTGAGTTAGCTTCCAATCAAATCCTCTCATTTGATTAACCGATTTTTCTATTTTGTATAGAATGCAATAGGGCGACTTTTGAAGAAGGCGATCACATCATGAACAATGAAGTAAAAGGTGTATTTGGATCATGGGTACAGGCAATTGGAACGATCTTAGCCGCTATTGGAAGTACACCTATAAAAGAAATCCCCTCCTCAATACTTGATAGTTTAAATCTTATTGGAAATGTGATGCAGGGAACAGGAAACGCTCTAATCGCTGATACGATTACTCCCCCTTCATTAGACAAGATTGGCAATCAGCTTCAGGCAATTGGGAATTCGACGGTTGTGACAGGGATTCTGATTGATTTTGATGATCGAGTGAAGCAAATACTGAATATTGACGGAAACTGGCTTCAAGCTCTTGGTGGAGGGGTATCTCTTGCAGATGCATTAGACGGAGAAGTCTCGGCTTCAGCGTTGTATAGCATTTATGGAAACTTCCTTCAGGCGGTCGGCAATTCGCTTCAAGCGATTTCAGGAATTAAAGAGCTTAACAATGAAGAAGCAACAAATATTAATGTCGTAGGAAGCTGGATTCAGGCGGTTGGCTCTGTTATTTCAGCTATTGGCCAAACGAAATATCCTTCCTCTTAAAGAACCCCCTGATCACTCAATCAGGGGGTTACGTGTATCATTATTTTAATAAACGGAGAAATTCTTTCATGAATCCTGGTAAATCTGGCCATGCCTGCCCTGAGACGAGATTATCGCGCGTATGGACCTTTTCATCAATGTATGTAGCGCCACATGCGGTTACATCTGGTTTACAAGCTGGATACGCGGTATACTCGCGATCTTTCATAATATCAGGAACCACATTAAGAACCTGTGCCGCATGACAAATTGCACCTACTGGTTTATTTTCTTCAAAGAAATGTCTTACGATGCCAGGTACGCTCTCATCCATTCTAATGTATTCTGGTGCTCGTCCGCCTGGAATAATTAAACCATCGTACTCTGCCGGATTAATTTCTGCAAACGCTGCGTGTGTTTCAATTCCATAGGCTTGCTTCTCAACAAACGTTTCCATTTCATCTGTAAAGTCGTGGCATACCGTTTGTAGTTTTTTAGCGGTAGGGGATGCGATCGTCACATCAAAACCTTCCTCTAGACAGCGATAGTAAGGGTAGAAAATCTCAAGTGCTTCAACAGCATCACCGGAAATGATTAATACTTTTTTACTCAAAACGAGCACCTCCATAAGATATTTAATTCCCTTCTTCATTACCCCTCTTTTTTACATATGTAACAGCTCTCGTAAAAAATAGGTCTAGAATCCCCGTCTATGGTTGAATTCGCGTATGATTTGCTACTACAATAAACCATAATGCATTTCTCATTCTGATGGGAATAGAGACAGGAGCTTTCATATGGACATTAAGCAGTTAGCCTATTTCGTTGAAGTTGCGAAGCAAAAAAGCTTTACGAAAGCCTCACACTCGCTCTACATCTCACAGCCAACTTTAAGTAAAATGGTGAAAAGTTTAGAAGCCGAGTTAGATGTTGAACTACTCGATCGCTCGGCACGATCGAGCGAACTAACCGATGCAGGAAAAATCGTGTATCTTCAAGGTGAAAAAATACTGAATATGGTGGATGATCTTTCTTCTCACTTATATGACATGATGAATTTAAAGAAAGGGCACATTAAAGTTGGCCTCCCGCCACTCATCGGCGCCCTCTACTTCCCAGGTATTTTGAAAGGATTTCAAGAACTCTACCCCGACATTACGATTGAACTAATGGAGCACGGAGCTAACATTGCTCAACAAAAAATCCTTGATGGAGAACTAGATTTTGCAGTCGGCCTCTTACCTGTTAATGATACAAGATTTGAAACACTTCCGTTTACAAAGGAAGAATTAATGCTTTTTGTGCACAGTTCGCATCCAATCGCCGAAAAAAGTGAGGTCTCAATCAGTGATTTACGAAATGAGCAGATCATTCTATTTAGTGAAGACTTCATGCTCCATGATCAGATGATTGAACAGTGTCGCCAAGCAGGTTTTGAGCCTCAAATATCGTATGTTAGTTCTCAATGGGATTTCATAAGCGATATGGTTAGTCACAATTTAGGAATTACGTTCTTTCCTAAATCCATTCTCAGAAAAATCAATCAAGATAATGTGGTCTCTGTCCCGATTGTAAATCCTTCAATACCATGGGACCTCGGGATTATCCTCCGAAAAGAAAAATATATCTCTTACGCATCCCGTGCTTTTATAAACTACATTAAGTCTTCTATCTAGTTGTATATCTCATTCGAATAGACTCTAATCAAAAGAGGTATTTCACACAAAAGCTTCCGCGCGGTATAGTAGGACACCTGATCCTACTAAAGGATATATTATAGGATGCTTTTACAATGGAAAAAGATCTCCTGCAGCAAGTTCTAGATAAATTAATGGAATACACATTATCGTCAAATGACGACATATCAACTCATTTGAAAATCTCAGATGATCTGGAGGAAATTGCTCCTGATGTTGGTAAATATATTATCGAATTTGCTTACAGAGACATCTACTCTCGTGATGGGTTAACGAATCAGCAAAGAGCGCTCGTTACCCTTTCATCACTTGTGACTCAAGGAACAGAACCTCAGCTTGAACTTCACATCAATACCACACTCACCTCCGGGCTGACGGCATCAGAGGTTGTGGAAGCTATCATACAACTCATTCCCTATACAGGCTTTCCACGAGTTCTTAATGCGCTTACGCTTGCCAAAAAAGTGTTTACTCAACGCAACCTGGAAGTTTCATACAACGAAGAAACTAAATTAGTATCTGAATAGAATTCCAATCAAGTCGTCCAAAAGGGCGGCTTGTTTTTTAGATCGTATTAAAAAAGCGGATAGACATAATGCCGGCTGTAAATAAAAGCCATTCTTCAATTTCCATATTTTAAAAAAACGTGCTATTATATATCTAATTGATACATATCTTTTAGATATAGGATGAGAAATATGGAAAAACAGTCAAATACGAAATTTGCTATTTTAGGCTTACTAACTACCGGTTGTCGCACTGGCTATTCAATGAAACAAATGATGGATGGTAGCTTGAATCATTTTTGGAAAATCAGCTACGGTCAAATTTATCCGACGCTGAAAAGTCTTCTGGATGAAGAACTTATTACGGTCCAAAAACAAAGCGAATCCGGTAAGCCAGACAAAAAGGAATATGAATTAACACAACTGGGCTGGGATGCGCTCAAAAAGTGGATGGAAACGCCTGTTGAGGAAGTAGCTTTAGAGAAAAATGAGTTATTGCTTAAGCTATTTTTTAGTCAGCATCAAAGTGATGAAGCAGTTGAAAAGCAATTGGAAAGCTATCTCGCCAAACTACTCGATCGCTTCAAGACTTATGAAGCCATCGAGGAGATGATTGTACAAACGTATGGTGATCAAGGGGATGCAAAGTTCTGGCTTATGACTCTTGACTATGGGAAACGAACGACAAAAGCTGCTATTGAATGGGCAAAGGTTGCGAAAATAAAGCGCTAGAGGAGGAAATTTAGATGGCAAATCAAGTCTTTAGCGGGCGCTACACGGTGGATAAAGGACAGGACGTAGTAGTATTTCTCATTGGCATGCGAATCAATCAGTGGTGGGCTGTGCATAAATGGCTTCCAGTCTTTCTTGCGATGCCTGGCATGATTCGTGAGCTTAGCACCAATAAACAGTTAGGATGCCTTTCTATGGAAAACTTCTTTAGTTTCCGTACAACGCTACTTCTTCAATACTGGCGCTCATCTGATGACCTACGCCATTATGCGCATGGTCAAGCTCATTTAAAAGCATGGAAAAACTTCAATCAAAAGATCGGAAATAACCGTGCTGTCGGTATTTATCATGAAACATACGTCCTTCCGAGCTCTCACTATGAAACCCTTTATGGAAATATGCCTTCTTTTGGATTAGGAAAAGCACTCGGCCATGTTGCGGTCACCCCTCAAGCTGATTCTTTTACTAAACGTCTCCAGGGGAAACAAATTAGTCACTAAAAAAAGCGGAGAACGTGAAAGTTCACATTCTCCGCTTTTTTAGTGAAGTGATTTTTTGCAAATAAAAAACCACCAAATATGTATTTGGTGGAGACGGTGGGAGTCGAACCCACGTCCAGAGATATCGGCACTTAAGCTTCTACGAGTGTAGTCGTTATATTAGTGTTTCACTACAATTCTGCCCAACGACAGGCGTCCTTGTAGCTAGTCTGGTTAATCTCTTCCAACTTTCCTCAGACGGTGGATTGTTGGCGTATCCCACTTAAGTTGAGTCCCTTACCCTACCACATGGGCGATGGAGGGAGGAACCGCAAAACAGCTTACGCTGCTAGTGCGAAGTTGTTGTTTTCTTTGCCAGTTATAGGCATGGCGTTTTTAACGTAGCTCGCCAACTCGACTCGCGACTTAAGCTCGACCTATCCCTGTCGAATCCGTAACGTCCCCATATAAGAAATGAGAACCGAAAACGGGAAAGCACTTAAGCTTCATATGTTGTTTCGGTAATAGTTAGTATAACACAGACCAGCTTCCAATCAAATGGAAACTATATCCGCTGACGCTCTTTCAACGCTTTATCCACTTCACGCTTCATCGTTTTATCTTTCAGATCTTGGCGCTTATCGTACTTTTTCTTACCTTTGGCAAGACCTAGAAGTACTTTCGCATAACCATTCTTAATATATACTTTAAGCGGAATAATTGTATAGCCCTGTTCTTTCGTTAAGCCAAGGAGCTTATCAATCTCTTTCCTCTTCATCAATAGCTTACGAGTACGGGTGGGATCGTGATTAAAACGATTTCCCTGCTCATATTCATTGACGTGCATATTGATAAGAAAAATTTCGCCTTTACGAATAATGGCGTGAGAGTCTTTCAGGTTTACGCGTCTTGCCCTGATGGATTTAATTTCAGTTCCCTGTAGAACTAGACCTGCTTCATATGTTTCAATAACAGAATAATCGTGTCTTGCTTTCTTATTTTGTGCAATGAGTCCACCATCACCTTTTGGCATGACCGTCCCCCCTCTCAAACGTCGAACTCCATTATATCAATTTGGTCAGAATAAGTCAAGATGACTTACTCCGACCGACATGATCGAAATATCGCTAGTTAGGCATTATTATTTCGACGTTTTTTCTTTTTGTTTTTTGCTTTCTTTTTCGTTCCCTGACCATCTTTAGGTGGAGAGAACTTTCTTTTTTTCTGTCCTGCATCAGTTGTTTTATTCGATGACTTCCCACGTTTTTTACGCTTTCCGCCTTCAATAACTTTAGGACTTTCTCTACGACGACGTTCTTTCGGTGGCTTCATGCCAACAATTTCGAAGTCGATCGCTCGTTCGTCAATGTTAACATTTAAGACGCGAATGGCGATTTCGTCACCGATGCGGTATACGTTACCGGTACGTTCGCCGATCATCGCATAAGCACCTTCGTCATAATGGTAATAGTCATCGGTTAAATAGCTAACGTGGACAAGCCCTTCGATCGTATTTGGCAATTCAACAAATAAGCCAAAGTTTGTTACGCCGCTAATCACGCCTTCGAACTCTTCCCCAATTTTATCTTTCATAAACTCAGCTTTTTTCAGATCATCGGTTTCACGTTCAGCGTCAACTGCACGTCGTTCCATCGCTGAAGCGTGCTGAGCGATTTCACCAAGCGCTTCGCCCCACTTAGAAGTTGTCTGATTGTCGACTTTTTTCTCAAACAGGTACGTACGAATTAAACGATGCACAATTAAGTCAGGATAACGACGAATTGGCGATGTGAAATGCGTATAGAAATCTGTCGATAAACCGAAGTGGCCGAGACTTTCAGGGAAGTATTTCGCCTGTTGCATAGAGCGAAGCATAACCTTACTGATGACCGCTTCTTCTGGCTCACCTTTCACTTCTTCTAAAAGCTTTTGAAGCGCACGCGGGTGCACCGTGTTAGCATTACCTCGTACGACATAACCGAAGTTTGTAATAAACTCAAAGAATGTATTGAGTTTGTCTGAATCCGGATCTTCGTGAATACGGTACATAAACGGAACTTCCATGAAGTGGAAATGTTGTGCAACTGTTTCGTTCGCTACAAGCATAAATTCTTCAATTAAGCGTTCAGCTACCGAGCGTTCTCGTTGAACAATCTCCTGTGGTGCCCCTTCTTCATCTACAAGAACTTTCGCTTCCGCAAAATCAAAATCAATAGCCCCTCGTTCAAAGCGACCTTTTCTTAAGATTTCAGCTAGTTCTCCCATGCCATCGAAGAATGGAACTAGAGATTTATAGCGCTCAAGTACTTCATCGTCTTCACGTTTAAGAATTTTACGTACATCCGTATATGTCATTCGCTCATTTGTACGAATAACGCTTGGGAAAATTTCATGATTCACAACTTCACCCTGCGTTGTAATTTCCATTTCACACGAAATCGTTAAACGATCCACTTGAGGATTTAAACTACAAATACCGTTTGATAATCGGTGGGGAATCATCGGGATTACACGATCGACAAGATAGACACTTGTACCACGATCAAGCGCTTCTTGATCGATTGGAGAGTTCTCAGTGACATAATACGTGACGTCTGCAATATGAACACCTAATTTATAGTTCCCGTTTGGAAGTTTAACAACGTTAACCGCATCATCAAGGTCTTTTGCATCAGCACCATCAATCGTGACAATCGTTTCTTCACGCAAATCACGTCTACCTTCAATTTCCTTCTCATCAATTTGATCAGGCGTGTCATTGGCCTGTTTCATCGTTGCATCCGGAAATTCACCTGGTAATTCATGTTTATAAATAATGGAAAGAATATCTACTCCAGGATCATTCTTGTGTCCTAGTATTTCTGTAATTCGTCCTTCAGCACTCATACGTCCTTCAGGATACTTAGTAATTTCAACAACGACTTTGTGGCCGTCAACCGCACCACCAGTAGACCCTTTTGGAATAAAAATGTCATGTGGGATTCGTTTATCATCCGCAATCACAAAACCAAAATGCTTGCTGTCAGAGTATGTACCAACTGTGCGCTTAACACCACGCTCAATGATACGAATAACGGTCCCCTCTGGACGTGTCCCTGATGATTTTTGATGTAGTCGTGCGATGACACGGTCTCCATTCATCGCTCCCTCAAGGTCACTCTGGTTAATATAAACATCCTTCTCGCCAGTGTCGCTATCTGAAATCAGGAATGCAAAGCCTTTTGCATGAACCTGTAGCTTTCCTCTTACAAGATTCATTTTCTCAGGAATGCCATAGCGGTTACTTCTTGTTCTTACAATTAAACCTTCTTCTTCCATCCCGTTTAGGGTTTTCACAAACTCCTTAAACTCACTGGAATCTTTCACTCCAAAAACTTCTTCAAGTTCTTGTACAGTTAGTGGTTTATATGCTTCCTCTTTCATGAAGCTCAATATTCTCTGTTCATGTTCTTCTGCCATTGTCTTCCACCTTCTTTCTAGTAAAATATATCCGTAGATTATTCAGACCAATCAAGTCCATCAAGAAATGCGTGCACGTCCTTATGAAGTTCCTCTTTCTCTTTTCCAAGCGTAATGGCGTGTGTTGAATTCTCATACCATTTTAAACTCTTCTCATCTGATTCTACATGATCATGAATAACATTCGCACTCTCCGTATTAATCATCTCATCGTGTCTTGCCTGAGCGACAAATGTCGGAGCATAAATCATATCAATGTTATCACGCACATCATAGATCAGGTCTCGAAGTTCTCCGAGCGTGTTCATTGGGGTTTCTTTGAACGCTTCCATTTCTTCTTCAATTTGTTCAGGAGACTTCCGTTCAAATTTCTTATATTCTCTTGCGTAAGAAAGAACACCCTGATACATCGTTTCTTCATCCTTCATATCCATTGGGGCGCACATGGGTACGATTCCCTTTACAGGAACAGTATAACCGAGCTTTAAAGAAAATACGCCTCCAAGCGATAATCCCACAACAGCTATTTCCTCATGCCCCATGCTTTTAAGCAATTCATACCCCTCTTTGACGTTTTTCCACCAGTCTTGAGGACCTGTATGTACTAACTCTTCTGGGGGAACGCCATGTCCTTCATATTGTGGGGCATGACACGTATACCCCTGTTCCTGCAAATAACGTCCCATCATTCGGACATCTGCTGTATTACCAGTAAAGCCATGCAACATTAGTACCGCGCGATTACCTCCTTCAAATGTAAATGGCTTGGGTGCTACTACTTTCATGATGTGATCCTCCTCTAAATAATCCAGTCCTACTCATTAGTTTGACCTTCAAAAAACGATTTATCCTGTCTATTGAAGTCCTTATATGCATTTTAACGGTTTCCGTCCTCAGTAAAAAGGAATGTGTTCTTCTAGCTTATTTCCCTGTTTCATTCGACAAAAAACTTGCTTTTCTTTCTTCTTTAAAAAAGCACAAGCGCCTATTTCACACGCGACATGCTTAATACGAGCCTCAATGTAGCGCTTTTTGCCACAATGGAGCTTGGCGGCGCCAGATTTCGTCTTCACTGAATTTGATACTTTCATTTCCTCCAATGAAAAAAGCAGCAAGTGGTTCAACACCTGCTGCTTCCTTTATCACATTACACGAGATACGCAACGAGAATTGAAAGAACAAAGAACAATACGGCTAGTACTACCGTTACTTTATTTAAAACCGCTTCAAAGCCGCGAGCCTTTTGCTTTCCGAATAATTGCTCAGCTCCACCTGTAATGGCTCCTGATAACCCGGCGCTTTTACCAGACTGAAGCAATACGACAGTAATAAGTAAGATTGAAACGATAACTAATGCAATTGTAGCTGCAAGATGCATGATTCCACCTCCCGGACTATAGCCTTTCCAATACTATCAATTTACCATAAATTTTTCAGTAAAAGCAATCTATTTCGGTAATACTGGACATTCTCATACCTTCTTAACATTGTGTTAACACTTCTTGAACGGTAACGACTGTTTTTGTAGACGTTGTTCCGATAAGAGTGGTGGCTGATTTGCGTGAAATCTCAACTTCACGCAAATCAGCCAGAAATCGACACTGTTCATTAACATAGGTTAAAAAAGAAAAGAACCCATCAAAAACCCCCGCGTTTTCACGCGGGGGTTTGTTCAACTTACTTCTTATCTAAGTTGTAGAAGCTTTTACGGCCACCGTAGATTGCAAGGTGTTCAAGCTCATCTTCGATACGAAGAAGCTGGTTGTATTTAGCTACGCGGTCCGTACGAGACGGTGCGCCTGTCTTAATTTGTCCAGCGTTAGTCGCAACAGCGATGTCAGCAATTGTTGTATCTTCTGTTTCACCAGAACGGTGAGAGATAACAGCTGTGTATCCAGCGCGCTTCGCCATTTCAACAGCATCAAACGTTTCAGTTAGTGTACCAATTTGGTTCACTTTGATTAGGATAGAGTTACCTACACTGCGCTCGATTCCTTCAGAAAGTTTGTTTGTATTTGTAACGAAAAGATCGTCACCAACAAGTTGAACTTTCTCACCAAGAGCTTGAGTAAGTTTCTCCCAGCCTTCCCAATCGTTTTCGTCAAGACCATCTTCAATTGAGATGATCGGATATTTTTCACATAGCTGGCTGTAGAATTCGATCATTTCTTCAGATGTCTTCACTACGCCTTCACCAGCAAGGTTGTATTTACCGTCGCTGTAAATTTCAGAAGATGCTACGTCTAGAGCGAGCATTACTTCTTCACCAGGCTTGTAGCCAGCTTTTTCGATTGCTTCGATAATTGTTTGGATCGCTTCTTCGTTTGAACCAAGGTTAGGAGCGAATCCGCCTTCGTCACCTACAGAAGTGTTAAGGCCTTTTTCTTTCAAAACACCTTTAAGGCTGTGGAAAATTTCAGCGCCAGTGCGAAGTGCTTCTTTGAAAGAAGGTGCTCCAACAGGCATAACCATAAATTCTTGAATGTCTACGTTGTTATCAGCGTGCTCTCCACCATTAAGAATGTTCATCATTGGTGTTGGAAGAGTTTTTGCATTGAAACCACCAAGGTAAACGTAAAGTGGAAGTTCAAGCTCTTCAGCAGCTGCACGTGCAACAGCCATAGATACGCCAAGAATAGCGTTAGCACCTAGCTTGCCTTTATTATCAGTACCATCAAGGTCAATCATCATGTGGTCGATTCCAAGTTGGTCATAAACGCTCATTCCTACTAGCTCTGGAGCGATTGTTTCGTTAATGTTAGCTACTGCTTTTTCTACGCCTTTACCAAGGTAGCGATCTTTGTCACCGTCACGAAGTTCAACTGCTTCGTATTCACCAGTGGATGCGCCAGATGGTACCATTGCGCGTGCTTTAACGCCTGCGTCTGTAAATACTTCTACTTCAACTGTTGGATTACCGCGGGAGTCAAGGACCTCGCGTGCATAAACGTCAGTAATGATTGGCATAACGTGTCATCTCCTTTAAATGTAAGTTATTTAATTAATGATTTTCCTGTCATTTCCTTCGGTTGCTTGCCGCCAAGCAAATCAAGAAGGGTTGGTGAAAGGTCCGCAAGAATTCCGTCTGTACGAAGCTCAGCACCGTCTTTAGTAACAATAACAGGTACAGGATTCGTTGTATGAGCAGTCATCGCATCGCCATCAAGCGTCGTGACTTCATCAGAGTTCCCGTGGTCAGCGGTAATAATCGCATTTCCGCCTTTTTCTAAAATTTTATCAACGATCTTACCAAGACATTCGTCAACAGCTTCAATCGCTTTGACTGTCGGTTCAAGCATTCCGGAATGCCCTACCATGTCAGGGTTAGCAAAGTTCAAGATAATCGCATCGTGCTTATCGGCATCGAGCTCTTTCAGTAACGCGTCCGTTACTTCGTAGGCACTCATCTCCGGCTTCAAGTCATAGGTTGCAACCTTCGGAGAGTCGATAAGAATGCGCTCTTCCCCAGGAAACTCTTCTTCGCGTCCACCGCTAAAGAAGAAAGTAACGTGTGGGTATTTCTCTGTCTCAGCAATACGCAGCTGCTTGTAGTCCTGCTGAGCTAGTACTTCACCAAGAGTGTTATCAAGGTTTGTTGGTTTGAAAGCAACGTCCCCTCCAACTGTTTCACTAAAACGAGTGAGTGAGACAAAGTGAAGATCTTTCGGACGTTCTTCCCCACGATCGAAACCGCGGAAATCATCATTCGTAAAGACTTGTGAAATCTGGATTGCTCGGTCAGGACGGAAGTTAAAGAAGATTACTGCATCCTCATCATCTACCGTCGCAATCGGTGAACCGTCTTCTTCTGTCATAACGGAAGGAAGAACGAATTCATCATAGATTTCATTCTTGTAATTATCATCAATTAACTCATTTGGATCTTTGTAAGAAGGGCCTTCACCGTATGCCAGGGCACGGTAAGACTTCTCTACGCGATCCCAACGCTTGTCGCGGTCCATGGAATAATAACGTCCTGAGAGAGTCGCAAGACGACCTACTCCGACTTCTTCCATTTTTTCCTCTAACTGCTGAATGTAGGTTTTCGCAGATTGTTGGCCAACATCACGACCATCAAGGAAACCGTGAACATAGACATCTTCTAAACCTTGCTTAGCAGCAAGTTCAAGAAGAGCGAAAAGATGTTTAATGTGACTATGAATACCACCGTCAGAAAGAAGTCCGAACAAGTGTAGGCTTGTCCCTTTTTTCTTCGCATGGTCAATAGCCTCTAGAAATGTTTCGTTCTCGAAGAAGTCGCCTTCTTCAATTGCAAGATTTACTCTTGTTAAGCTTTGATAAACAATGCGTCCTGCACCGATATTCAAGTGGCCAACTTCTGAGTTACCCATTTGTCCGTCTGGAAGACCAACTGCTTTACCACTCGCTTGTAGGGTAGCGTGTGGATATTGGTTCCAGTAACGGTCAAAATTCGGTTTTTTCGCGTGAGCTACGGCATTTCCTTTTTCTTCATCTCTAAGGCCGAAACCATCTAAGATGATTAAAGCTTCTGGCTTTTTAGGCATTCTGACCAGCCTCCAAAAGCTGAAGGAAAGATTTCGCATCAAGACTCGCGCCGCCGACTAAAGCTCCATCAATGTCGGATTTACCCATAAGCTCGTCAATGTTACCAGGTTTCACACTGCCGCCATATTGGATACGGACCGCATTAGCTGTTTCGTCAGACGTTTCGTCTTTAAGGACGCCGCGGATAAATGCACATACATCATTTGCTTGATCGCTTGTTGCTGTTTTGCCAGTTCCAATTGCCCAGATCGGCTCATATGCGATGACAGATTGAGCTACCTGTTCATTTGTAAGACCAGCGATTGCCTTTTGAACTTGTCCTTTAACGACATCTTCTGTTACGTTGCTTTCACGCTGTTCAAGCGTTTCACCAACACAGATGATCGGTGTTAGGTTATGTTTAAACGCTGAATGAGTTTTCTGGTTAACGATTTCGTCCGTTTCACCAAATAGCTCACGGCGTTCAGAGTGACCAAGAATAACATAGCCTACTCCAAGATCGTTAAGTGCGACAGGGCTGATTTCACCTGTAAACGCGCCATTTTCTTCAAAGTGCATGTTTTGAGCACCTACTTGAAGTGCTGTTCCTTCTAGCTCATCCGTTAAATAATCAAGGAAAAGAGCAGGAGCACAGACAACGGAATCTACGCGATCGCCATTAGGAATAAGTCCTTTCACTTCGTCAACAAAGCTTTTTGTTTCCGTAAGTGTTTTGTTCATCTTCCAGTTACCTGCGATGATTGGTTTGCGCATGTTCACTCACCATCCCTTTATAAATTTAAGTCATAAGTATTTTATTTGTCGTTAAGTGCGACAACGCCAGGAAGTTCTTTACCTTCCATAAACTCAAGTGAAGCACCGCCACCAGTAGAGATATGGCTCATTTGATCAGCATAGCCGAATTTCTCAACCGCTGCTGCAGAGTCACCGCCACCAATAACAGAATACGTATCATTTGCATTAGCAAGTGCTTCTGCTACTGCTTTTGTTCCATTAGCGTAAACATCTAGTTCGAATACACCCATAGGGCCGTTCCAGATAACTAGCTTGGAATCAGCAACAACTTTGCTGTACGTTTCTCTTGTTTTTGGTCCAATATCAAGCGCTTCCCAGTCAGAAGGAATTTCTTCGATGTTTACAATTTTCGTGTTTGCATCATTTGAGAAATCGTCGCCAATAACAACGTCTTCTGGCATATAGAAATTAACGCCTTTTTCTTTCGCTTTATCCATGAATGTTTTCGCAAGCTCAATTTTGTCTTCTTCAAGAAGAGAAAGACCGATCTCATGGCCAAGCGCTTTTACGAATGTATAAGCAAGTCCACCACCGATGATCAAGTTGTCCACTTTATCTAGTAGATGATCAATCACACCGATTTTGTCTTTTACTTTCGCTCCACCGATAATTGCAGTAAATGGACGAGAAGGCTCCGTTAGCGCGCTTCCGAGAACTTCAAGTTCTTTTTCCATAAGAAAACCAGCTACAGCAGGAATATGATGAGCGATGCCTTCTGTTGAAGCGTGAGCACGGTGTGCAGCTCCAAAAGCATCATTTACGTAAAGATCTGCCATTGCAGCAAATTTCTTCGCAAGTTCTTCATCATTCTTCTCTTCTCCAGCTTCAAAACGAACATTCTCAATAAGAAGAAGGTCGCCATCTTCAAGACCTGCAATCGCACGGTCTACTTCTTCACCATAGACTGCATCAGTTTTTGTTACTGTTTTGCCAATGAGGTCGCTTAAACGGTCTGCAACCGGATCAAGACGTAACTCATCAACAGCTTCACCTTTAGGACGACCAAGATGGCTTGCAAGGATGACTTTTGCTCCTTGATCAGCCAAATGCTGAATCGTTGGAAGTGCTGCTTTAATGCGCGTTTCATCTGTTACCTTTCCATTATCCATAGGTACATTGAAATCAACGCGACAAAATACCTTTTTGCCTTTTAACTCGACATCACGAATTGACTTTTTGTTCATCACGCATGTCCTCCTCTGCATAAAGTTTTAAAAGGTCGTTTATACCACCTTTTAAATATAGCTATATCGTTAGTAATGACAATGGAAAAGGAGGAAGGCTCAAGACTTCCTCCTCCTCTATTAACAATTCTTATTATAGCCCTTTTGCAGCGATGTAGTCGACTAGATCTACTACACGGTTAGAATAGCCCCACTCGTTGTCGTACCAAGAGATAACTTTAACCATGTTTCCATCGATACCCATTGTAGAAAGACCATCTACGATTGAAGAGTTCGGGTTACCGTTGTAGTCTTTTGATACTAGTGGCTCGTCGCTATAACCAAGGTATCCTTTAAGGTCGCCTTCAGCAGCTTCTTTAAGAGCAGCGTTTACTTCGTCAACTGAAACGTCTTGATCAAGTTCAGCTACAAGGTCAACGATTGATACGTTAGGTGTAGGTACGCGCATAGCCATACCATTCAACTTACCATCAAGCTCTGGAAGTACAAGAGATACTGCTTTAGCAGCGCCTGTAGATGTTGGGATGATATTTTCAGCTGCCGCACGAGCACGACGGTAGTCTTTATGTGGAAGATCAAGAATTTGCTGATCGTTTGTATAAGAGTGAGTTGTAGTCATTAGACCACGCTTAATACCGAACTTGTCGTTCAATACTTTAGCAACTGGTGCAAGACAGTTTGTCGTACAAGATGCGTTTGAGATTACGTGGTGGCTAGCTGCATCGTACTTGTCTTCGTTAACACCTAGAACAACTGTAATATCTTCGTCTTTAGCTGGTGCGGAGATGACAACTTTCTTAGCTCCTGCTTCAAGGTGCTTCGCAGCATCGTCACGGTTTGTGAAACGTCCAGTGGATTCGATTACCACTTCAACACCAAGATCTCCCCATCCAAGTTGTGCTGGGTCGCGCTCAGAAAGAACAGTGATTTCAGTTCCGTTAACTACAAGGTTCTCGCCGTTAACTTCTACTTCAACATTAAGTTCTCCATGTACGGAATCGTATTTTAGAAGGTGTGCAAGCATGTTTGCATCTGTAAGATCGTTTACAGCTACAATATCAACACCAGGGTTGTTTAATGCTGCACGGAATACGTTACGTCCAATACGTCCAAAACCGTTAATACCTACTTTTGTTGCCATTGTGTAGTTCCTCCTTGAATTTCCTCGTTTCCCGAGGTGTGGTTTATTTAATAAAGGGAATCTCCCTCTAATAACGCTTTAGCGGCGCCTTCATCAGTCACAAGGATACTTTGAATCCCCGTCTTAAGATAGGCTTCGATGGCTTTTGCTTTCGAACGGCCGCCGGCTACCGCAATGACTAGTTCACTTCGCTCTAAATCTTCGAGCTGCAGTCCGATCGTTTTCACTTTATGAACGACTTCACCAGACTGATTGAAGTAATACCCGAACGCTTCAGCGACAGCATCCTCACGCTCAATCTTATTAATAACATCAAGCGTAGATTTACGCCTTTGCGCCATCGTTCTAGCTTCCCCAATCCCATGAACCACAATACCGGCAGACTTGATAATCTCAAGGATATCTTTCACGCCAGGCTCTTCAATAAGGGATTGGTATGCTTCTTCGCTCAATTGATCTGGAACATGAAGCAAACGGTAGTCAGTATGGGCTTTTCTTGCCATTTTCGCACAAATTGTGTTGGCCTGATTTTCAACCTGTTCTCCTAGGCCCCCTCGAGCCGGAACAAACAGCGTCCCTTCCATATCTGAGGAAGGAATCATCATATCAGCCACACCTGCGAGCGTGGTACCGCCTGTTACAGCAATCACTCTATCTTTTAGCTGAAACTTTTTCAAGCGTCCCACAGCGGCTCTGCCCATTTCTTTCTTTACCCAGGGGGTCACATCACTATCACCAGGGACAATAAATACTTCCGGAATGCCAAGTTTATCTTTCAAGCGTTTCTCGAGATTATCGAGCCCGGAAACTTCATCCATAACCGGTTCAAGCTCAAGAAGTAGCTGTTCGCCTTCCTCCGTCAGTTGCATACCTTGTACAGACATATGTAGGAGCCCCTGATCTTTAAAGAAAGTGACTTCGCTTCTGAGAACTCGTTCGGTTATACCCAGACTGTTCGCAAGACTTCTACGGCCAATTGGCTGCATTAGCCTCAACTGTCTTAATACCCGAAAGCGCTTATTCATAACATCTAACATGTCCGGCAATAATTTTTGTTGAAGTGACAATAATGAGCGCATAATTCGTCTCCCCTGCTGTTCTTCTTTTCCTCGAGACGTATTATGTCCCGCTTAGACATTTTTAGTCCCACCTGGATCAAAAAGAACTTCTTACAATTTTCATTGTAGCAGTTGCCAAAAGTATGGGCAACTATGTTATACTGAAATCTTTAAAGTAAGCGTTTTCTTATCGATTTTTTTGAAATGCGACCATAATCCACTACTTCCTCATCGATTTCAACGACGGGGATCATCAGCATAAACTTTTCTAACAGTGCCTCATCCTTATAAATATCAACTATCTGAAGAGAGAACATTTCCTCTTCCTGAAGCTCAAGAAGTAGTTCATATGCTTCATCACAAAGTGGGCATGTCTCTTTCGAATATAAAATAACCGATTTTTCCACACGTTAAACCTCCCTTCATTACTTTACTAGTTTACTCAGACAGCCTTTCGAACGCAAAAAAAAAAAAAGCGACTAGTGTAGCCGCTACGAAAATCGTTTTCGTTTCGATGAGCTTAAGATCTTTAACTCATCTCGATACTTTGCAATCGTACGCCTCGATACTTCAATCCCTTTCTGGATATGAAGAGCTTCTACAATCTTTTGATCTGATAATGGTTTCATCTTATTCTCGTTCTCCACAAGTTCCTTAATGAATAGCTTTACACTAGAGGAAGAAGCAGCTTCTCCAGACTCACTAGACAGTTTGGAAGTAAATAAGTCCTTTAAGGCGAAAAGACCATGTGGCGTTTGAACGTATTTGCTTTTAATCGCTCGACTTACCGTGGACTCGTGGACATCTGCTTCCATCGCTACTTCCCTCAAGGTTATTGGTGAAAGCTCACTAATCCCATTTCTCAAAAAATTTTGTTGGTGAACAATAAAAACGCCCATTATTGCTCGAAGCGTTTGCTTTCTTTGCTCAATACTTTTTAATAACCAGCTGACTTGCTGATATTTATCCTTTAGATACTCTTCCGCTTCGTTATTTTTAAAAGAACGGTAGGCGTTGCTCACTTTCATTGCTGGTAAATCGTCATCAAGTAATGCAATAGAGAATCTACCATTTTTCTCTTCTATCATGACATCTGGAACAATGTAGGATGGTTTATCAATACCCCACTTTGATCCTGGACGAGGATCGAGATCAGCTACTATATCCGCAGCCCGCTGTATCTGCTCCACAGGAACATGAAATTCTCTCGAGAGTTCACGATATTTCTTTTCTGCTAGCGCTTTCAAATGATAGGAAACAAGATCTCGAGCAAGCTCGAAAATTTCTCCCGACTCATTTAACTGTAAAAAGAGACATTCGGAAAGTGAGCGCGCCCCTATACCTGGTGGGTCAAGTAATTGAATCTCTCTAATGGCTTCAGTGATCTCAAAGTGCTCGACATTAAAGTAATTCATTACCTCCGTCTCATTTATTCTTAAGTAACCACTTTCATCAATATTATCAATTAAATAATGCACAACGGCTTCCCTTTTACGTGGAAAGTGTAGACACCTCGCCTGATCGTGTAACTCATCATGCAAACTTTTTCTTGTTTCAGCGTATTCGAGTGGATCTTTTTTAAGCCCCGTATCATAAGAGCGTTTTGAAGAACGAACGCCACCATCCCATGAAGGGGAGTGTAATTCAATTAATGGATTTTCAAGAGCCTGTTCTTTCACGTACTCCAGTAATTCGACCGTAGAATATTGGAGTATAGAAATCGCTTGATGCAACTGGGTTGTCATGACTAATTTCGTTGTCTGCTTTTGTATCAATCCTAATTCCATCGCAATCCCTCCACCTTCATCATACTATATCGCTTCATTTTATGGTATGAAAAAAATGAAAATGACCAGAATTTTCTGTTTTTTAAAAGGGGATTTTGACACCATTTTTAAAGAAAATGATGAAATAGCCCGTCCCTTAGTCAAATTTCTACATAAACTGTCTTATAGAGAGAGAAAAAGGAGGCAAATGCCATGGATTTAGCTGTATATGGAATTGCTTTGCTTCCAGTCATCATTGGAGTTGTACACCTTTTTAAGGTGTTTGGTTTTCCGGTAAGGTTCTTACCGATTCTTTCCATTGGAATCGGAATTGTAATGAGCCACATTTATGTTGAACCGGAAGACTTCAAAAAAGCCTTCTTTATAGGATTATGGCTTGGACTATGCGCTACTGGAATGCACTCAGGCTTCAAACACACGATGAGTGGAGCAATCAGCAAAGGACATGACGATGACAAAGATAAGCCCTGTTAGAAGGTAAGACTGATCGCAAGAAGAGTGGACGAGTTCTACTCTTCTTTTTTTTCTGTTCAAAATGAAGGATACTATTCATTCCCTGGATCTAAGCGAACAAAGATGACATTTATCATAAAAAAATCCCCTTCACACTAGCGAAAGGGATTGGAATTATGTATTTGGTGCGCCCGGAGGGATTCGAACCCCCGACTGACGCGGTACCGGAAACCACCGCTCTATCCGACTGAGCTACGGGCGCGCTTCATTAGCGCAAGGATTATTATACGATATGCCCCCTTTTTTTGCAAGGTGAATTTCATAGCTTCCAAGTGACGATCAATGAGTAATCAATAGTGTATAAGAGCATTTTATCTATACCATGTTAATGAACGCTGTTGCTTTTTTGCTCTGGTGAACGGTGAGATATTAACAATATTGGCCAAAGCTATTATCCAAACATTTCATTCATATCATAGAAAAGGTATCGCTTCAGTTCTTGACGTCTCACCTGTCTCATAGTAAAGTTATACCAAACATATGTTCTGTTAGGTGGGGATGATCATGTTCCAATTAAGTAAAGAAGAAACGAAGGCATTAAGAAACTACCTCTTACTTCCTTACCTGAAAAGAGTGCTGGAAATTGACACGAAATGGGTGAACCATTCGAAAATGAAACTTCCGCGCCCTTATCTGGAACTAATTCATGCCGCTATAACGTTAGCCTCCTCTGACTTAAAATGGGCAAAAGCAATGCTTCATGATAGAGGAATCCGCGTCTATATAGAAGATACGAAAGAAGATGTTGTGATTTGCAAAGTATATTGTCGAGGTTACAATCAAACATACCGCTATTCTTCCATTCAAATACGTAATCAGGTAGAAAGACGAATTTTAGCCTACTTTTTAGCAGACGATCGATTAAAAAAAAGGAACATTCGCTCTGTTTAAAATAAAGGGATGCGGGGAAAATGGGTGTATGTGGTTAAAGAAAAATCAAACCCTTTTCATCGTTTAAAAAATAGGACAGCACTTTATTTGACCTATACTGACCTTTTAGGTATGATGAACATACAGCAACTACATATTCCACAAATATAAGGGAGGAATTTAAAATGGTTTTAATTCCAACGGTAATTGAACAAACAAACCGCGGTGAGAGAGCGTACGACATTTATTCTCGTCTTCTTAAGGACCGTATTATTATGCTAGGAACAGCAATTGACGACAACGTATCAAACGCAGTCGTTGCACAACTTCTTTTCCTTGCTGCTGAAGACCCAGATAAAGACATCTCACTTTATATCAACAGCCCTGGTGGTTCAATCACTGCAGGTATGGCGATTTACGATACTATGCAATTCATTAAGCCAAAAGTATCAACAATCTGCATCGGTATGGCTGCTTCAATGGGTGCCTTCCTACTTGCTGCTGGTGAACCTGGTAAGCGCTATGCTCTACCAAACAGTGAAGTAATGATTCACCAACCGCTCGGTGGTACTCAAGGTCAGGCTTCTGACATTGAAATTCACGCAAAACGCATCATCCAAATGCGCGAGAAGCTAAACAAAATTCTTTCTGAGCGCACAGGTCAACCACTTGAAACAATCGATCGCGACACAGATCGTGACCGTTTCATGGAAGCGACTGAAGCGAAAGAATACGGCTTGATTGATGAAGTAATGGAAAAGAAAGCATAAGATAGACCCTAAAAAGCCTTTCCCTACATTGTTGGGAAAGGCTTTTTCTTTCTTAGAATAGGCGTTGTTTTTGAACCATCTGCTATTTGAGCAGCCAATGAACCACAATGGATGATCCCACTCTCTATAACTCTATTCTCTTAAGAATGTTTCGCAACGTTAACAATTTAATGCAAAACAAAAAACTGGCACACAGCCAGGTTTTGCTAATCTTTTTGAATAAAATCAATTAATGAAGACATCGCATCTTCTTCATCATTACCATCAACAGTTAAAATAACAGAAGAACCAGTACCAACAGCAAGGCTCATGATGCCCATGATGCTTTTGGCATTAACTTTTTTACCGTCCTTCTCAAGGAAGATATCCGAGTTAAATCGGTTTGCTTCCTGTACAAACAGAGCTGCTGGACGTGCCTGTAATCCTGTATCCAAAGTAACCACAACTTCTTTTTGAATCACTTGTTCATTCCTCCCCTTATTTAAAACAGTCGATCAGAACACCAGAAGCGCTATACCAGTTTCCCTTGCACTCGCCACTTTCAAACTAAAGCTATGATAGCTCATTTTGTGGCCTCTCGATTTTAAATTTACTAAAGTGTTAAATTACCTAAAAAAGTAAGCGCTATCTCGAAAGGTGAAAAATTTAGAAAAACGCTATTTCCAATGCTTTCATTAAGAAAAATAGGGTTTTTCTTTGAAGATTCATGCTATCTATTGTACTGCTAGAAAACAACCTTCCACCATTATAGGTGGAAGCTTTTTTCTAACTTGTCCGAAAGGCTTAGGAGATCGGTTTACCATCACGAAGCTTATCTGCAATCTGGTCAATCTTTCGTAATCTATGATTGATTCCTGATTTACTAATAGCTCCTCCAGTAACCATCTCACCGAGTTCTTTCAGTGTAACATCTTGATGCTTCACGCGAAGTTCAGCGATCTCTCTTAACTTATCAGGAAGAATTTCTAAACCAACTTCCTTTTGGATGAAGCGAATATTCTCAACCTGTCGAAAAGCCGCGCCTACCGTTTTATTCAAATTAGCCGTTTCGCAATTCACGATTCGATTAACAGAATTCCGCATGTCTTTCATAATGCGTACATCCTCAAAATAGAGCAGCGCCTGATGGGCACCGACAACACTTAAGAACTCTGTAATCTTCTCGCCTTCTTTGATATAAACGATATACCCTTTCTTTCGCTCAAGCATTTTCGCATTTAATCCAAATTCATTCATTAAGTTACAAAGCGATTCCGTATGCTCTTCGTACATTGAGAAGATCTCAAGATGATAAGAGGTTTCAGGATGATTGATTGATCCCCCCGCAAGAAATGCTCCTCTTAGATAAGAACGTTTGCAACAAGACTTCTTGGTAAAATCCTTTGAGATTACTCTAGTGAACGTAAAGGCGTTATCCATTATACCGAGATCTTCAAGGAGATCTCTTGCTTTGGCTGAGACACGGACAATGTATACATTGTTTTTCTTCAGCCTCATTTTTTTACGGACAAGTAGTTCAACATCGAAGTTGTATATCCGCTTAATGAGCGTATAAATTCTTCTTGCAATGGCAGCATGTTCAGTCGGAATGTTTAGAATCAGCTGTCTGTTACCAAACGAGATCGATCCATTCATTCGAATAAGTGCTGCTAGTTCTGATCTTGCACAGCAAGGTTTACTTTCTAACTGCGTCAATTCTTTCTTTGTATCAGCAGCAAATGACATTGCCATCCCCCCTTTTTCATGCAGGGGCCCCACTGACCCATCATGATCTTTTATCGTCTAATAAGGATAAAAGAATCGATGATATTTCCTTCGCATCATGGCGTACATATTTCTCATCGTATTGAATAATTTTATCACTGATTACATGAAAACCAAAGCTCTTTAGACGATTTTCGTCATATTGCACAACCTCTGCTCGTTCTTGTGCATAACGTTTTGCATAGAAAGATGGAATCATTTCCTCATTTACAATAATCGTATCCATAAGTTTATAGCCGATGTGATCAATGAGTGCCTGCACGTGGTCACTCGCCGTATAGTTTTCCGTTTCACCTAGCTGAGTCATAACGTTACAAACATACACTTTCCTTGCCTTAGACTGCTGAATTTCCTCAGCAATGCCCGGAACAAGTAAATTCGGTAGAATACTTGTATATAGACTACCTGGCCCAAGAACAATCAAATCAGCTTCACGAATAGCTTGTAGAGATTCGGGGAGCGCTTTGATGCCTGGTGGTGAAAGAAATACCCTCTTAATTGCTTTATTTACCTTTGGAATTTGTGATTCACCTTGAACAAAAGTACCATCACGCATTTCAGCATGTAAAACAATACTTCGATTTGATGCAGGAAGAACTTCACCACGTACGTTAAGAACGCGGCACATTTCTCTAACTCCTGTTACAAAATCACCAGTAATGTCCGTCATGGCGGCTAACATTAGGTTGCCAAGGGAATGACCTGATAGTCCATTCCCATTTTTAAACCGATGTTGCATAAGTCCTTCTAACAGAGGTTCAACCTCCGATAACGCTGTAATAACATTTCGTACATCACCTGGAGGAGGTATATCAAACTCATCACGTAATCGACCTGAACTTCCTCCGTCGTCAGCTACAGTGACAATCGCAGTAATGTCGACAGGAAACTTTTTAAGTCCACGAAGAAGTACCGATAGGCCTGTTCCTCCACCAATGACAACAGCCTTTGGCAGATTAGTGTCATCCATATTATTTATGACCCTTCCCTTTTTCGATATCCCTGTGCGTAATATTCGTGCGATACTCTGTTTCGAAATGGTGACCAATGTGTTCTGCAAATGCAACAGATCGATGCTTTCCACCCGTACATCCAATCCCAATGACGAGCTGGCTCTTCCCTTCTCGTTTATATTGAGGAAGCATATACGCAAGCATATCAATTAATTTAGCTAGAAATGTTTGTGTTTCTTTCCACTTAAATACATAGTTCGCGACTTCTTCTTCCACACCTGTTTTTGGACGCAAATGCTCCACATAGTGTGGGTTTGGTAGAAAACGAATGTCAAAGACTAGATCAGCATCGATTGGAATACCGTATTTAAATCCAAACGACATCACATTGACACCAAAGTTCTCTTTCTCATTGTTCGAGAATCGGTCCATGATTTTTTCTCTTAGCTGAACTGGCTTAATGTCGCTCGTATCAATAATTTGCTGAGAGCGCCCTTTTAGCTCTTCAAGCATTTCTCTTTCTTTCTTAATGCCTTCTAGCGGCAAACCTTCTGGTGCAAGCGGATGAGAACGTCTTGTTTCTTTATAGCGCCTGACAAGTGTTGAGTCCTTTGAATCAAGGAAAAGAATCTCCGCATCAAGACGCTCATGTGAATCGAGGTGATCAACAGCTTCCACGAGATGGTCAAAGAAATCCCCACCACGCAAATCCATCACGAGTGCTACTTTATTTAATTTCCCTTCCGAACCGTCAACCATTTCAACGAACTTCGGTAAGAGCGCGGGTGGCAGATTATCAATACAGAAATAGCCGATATCTTCAAAACACTGCATTGCCACTGTCTTACCAGCACCACTCATTCCTGTAATAATGACCATATGAATGCGTTTATCAATCGAATCGGTCATTTTCCCCACTCCGTTTCTCAATTTCTCTTATTGTGACACTTCTATTTAAGACGGATCTAATCGATATGAAAGAAGTTTAAAGTCAGGTGTATAAGTAAATGTACCGTAAATAATGCCGTGACCCTTCATCATATAATCAAGTATATGATAATCACCTGGGGCCATTGGAAGCTCACTAACATCATTTGTATTTACCCAGGAGACTTTTCCTTCATCTGATTTCTCAACTGGCTCGCCATCGTACTCCGTTGCAAGAAACGTAAACATCATCCATTCTGATTTTGTTACTTCATTTTCTTTAATAATGAATGTGAAAATGCCTTTTAGTTTTGGGTTCTTTAAATAGACACCAGTCTCT
The DNA here is from genome assembly GCF_056173695.1 of Anaerobacillus sp. 63XJN7_5_ISO-PGPR-S23-430. Lineage (NCBI taxonomy): Bacteria > Bacillati > Bacillota > Bacilli > Caryophanales > Bacillaceae > Anaerobacillus > Anaerobacillus sp. 63XJN7_5_ISO-PGPR-S23-430. The sequence continues at coordinate 3,526,992 of NZ_CM149686.1, forward strand.
TCTCGAAACTCTCGGATCACTGAGTCACGGATTGATTCTTCCGATTCCATTTTTCCACCTGGTGCAACCCACCATCCGCGTCTTGGCTTTTGTAGTAAAAGTACTCGATCATTTGCTTCGTCATTTAAAATACAGTTTGTTACACGTTGCACAATTGTCACCTCAATTCAATTATCCGATTTTTATATGAAAGCCTTATGTGCTCAGACTTCTAGATTTTCTATACATAGTATACTATGATTGCTTATCATGAACAATGAGATCGGTTTGGAGAAGCTGTTACGAACCGTCTCAACTCCACAAAAAAAAGAGCACGGAGCATATGCCCGTGCCAATGAATGAATCTATTTAAAGGGGGTTAAATCTATTTATAGTTTACCCCATTTGTATTTCACCGCTGTTACAGCGAAATTAAAAGCGAATGACGCGGTGACAGGCACCACCCGATACCGCTCGAAAGCTGTCGAAATAAGGTTTATGGGTAAATGTAAAGCCGGGAATCATGAAATTCCCGGCTTCGTTTTGGTATTAAACTAACGCTTCTTTTCCAGCGTCTTCTAGTGATTCAATGTAGTGCTGAACAGATTGTGCAGCAATACTTCCATCACCAGTAGCTGTTACGATTTGACGAAGCATTTTGTCTCGAATGTCACCAGCTGCATAGATGCCTGGAACCTTCGTCGCCATGTTTTCATCTGTTACGATATAACCTTCTTCATTTGTAATCTCAAGTCCGCTAACGGCCTGATTTAATGGAAGCATACCGATGTAGATAAAGACGCCATCTGCACTGAATTCACGCTCTTCGCCCGTTACAGTGTTCACAAGAAGCGTTTTGCTCACTTTCCCATTTTCACCTAGAATTTCTTTGATTGTATGATTCCAGATAAAGTCGATTTTTTCATTATCAAACGCACGTTGCTGAAGAATCTTCTGTGCTCTTAGCTGATCACGTCTGTGTACAATCGTTACTTTAGATGCAAATCGAGTAAGATACACACCTTCCTCAACAGCAGAGTCTCCTCCACCTACAACAACGAGTTCTTTGTTTTTAAAGAAAGCCCCGTCACAAACTGCGCAATAAGATACGCCACGACCACTGTACTCAGCTTCACCAGGTACACCAATTTTCTTGTATTCAGCTCCGCTTGTTACAATAATGGCTTTCGCGTGGAATTCTTGATTTCCGGAGACAACTGTTTTGTAATCACCATTATCTCGAATTTCTTTTACATCACCATATTGATATTGAGCGCCAAATTTCTTCGCGTGCTCAAACATTTTTGTAGATAGATCTGGACCAAGAATACTATCAAATCCTGGATAGTTTTCTACATCTTCTGTATTTGCCATTTGTCCGCCCGGAATCCCGCGTTCAATCATAAGAACATCGAGATTAGCACGAGAAGTGTATACAGCTGCAGTCATACCTGCAGGACCGGCACCGACAATAATGACATCATAAATTTTTTCACTCATCTGTTTCACTTCCTTCACGTTTCTAATAGTAATTTAATTATATTCATTATTAAAAAGTAATGTTTCTTATTTAGAATCATATCCGATTAGTAGAAAAAAGTCTAATAGGATGCTCATCATACCTAGTGTTCTAAAGTAATCGAGTTAACTTTTTACGATAGGCATAAACTGTTGACCCAGATACACCGAACGCATTTGCTACGTCGATTTGAGTCACATCCGTTTGGTTAACTTTATGCCACATGTAGAGCATGGCTGCAGCAGTGGCTTTCTGATTCTGAAATGCTTTGCCACTTTCTGAAAGCTTAACATAACAAGGTAACCAGATCATCGCAATTAGCTCATGCAAATCTGAGTCACTGATGTCTGCCTGCTCGAGCTCAGCAATCACACGCATACCTGAAAGAACATGATCAGGGAAGTCTGTCTGTGTGTAAACCATATATTCATCTTTTTCATTTACAATTTGAACTGGTTCATCAGAAAGCGTAAGCGCAATATAAGCTGACAGTTCTTTTACAATAAGGGGCTCATCTTTACGTCTGCAATACGATTGCAGAATTGATGCGCCTTCAGGATCACGTCTTGTATAGAGCAGCATAAGATGCGTCATTCTCGAATAATAATCGTGTTTCGCTTCATGCTCCTCTGCGACCGACATCTGGGATCGATAGCTTAGCTGATTTTTATCAAGCTTCCCTTGCTCTAGTTCAGCAAGATAGCGGCTCGCCATTTCATTAGATGATTCCACTTGCTGCATTTTTTTCCAATTACGTCTCGCAAGATCAGGACGATCGAGGTGAAAAGCAGAGACAGCCAGCCAATGATAGAATGGTGCATCCCATGTGTGTCGTGTTACTTCTGCTTTACGTAGCCAGTGATATGCTAGCTCATGTTGACCTAGGAATCCAAATGTACTCCCTAGCTTATATGAATGATCAGGATGAATCGGATAAACATTCTTCAACCGTTCAAGCATGACATCACGTTTGACATGTTGCCCAAGGAAATCATAGAAAAGCGTGAGATTACAAACCGCATTCAAGTTTCCTTCATTTTTCGTCAGAACATCATCTAGTACTTGAATAGCTTCCTCATATTGCTCGCTATAAAAATAAGCTAGCGCAAGATTGTTATAGGCAGGCCAGAATTCAGAGTAAACCTCCGTCATCCGCTCCAGTAAATCTATGGCATCAAGAAATTGGCCGGATTCAATGGCTTTACGTGCAGCTTCATGTTCTTGAATCAGCTGCTCTTCTTCACCAATCTCCTGAGGTAAATCTTCCGACTGCTCGAATAAAATAAGATCTACGAGCTCTTCTGCGTCTTCAATAAATTCTCCGTCAGGTTCGTGTTCAAGGTAAGTTCGCGCATTCTCTTCCGTTTGTTTAAACAGACCCATATGTGCGTAATTGTTCGCAAGAAAAAAGTAGCAATCATAGTATTCAGGATCAAGATCGTCAAGTACAAATTTGAGCCATTCATTTGATGCTTCATATTCGCCTAATTCCCACAGGACCGCTGCAAGTTGACATATATAATCGACTTCTTCGGGGACAAGTTTAACCGCACGTTCAAGATGCTGTTTTGCTTTATCCAAATTCCGTTGCTGATAGGCTCTCATAGCCTTTTTATAAAAATAATCTCCGTCCTGAACGAACGGAATCAGTCGGCCTTTCATTTCCGAAGAAGCATGAAGTTCTTTCCTCATGTTTCCCCCCAATAATTTCGCTTCGAATAATTCTATTACCAGTCATATCCGTTCAAAAGTATAACATACATCAGGGTGAAGTCATAAAAGAAAATAAGTAGTAAAACCTGGCTAGCGGCACACTCAAGCTAACTAAATTGTTTCTTTCTGTCCCAATTGCCCAAAATAAAAACGAGCTCCGCGGCTCGCTTTTATTTCCACATATCTTTTTTGCGCTTTGAAATTTCTTGCGCAATAAAACCAATTCCCATTCCAAGCAGTACACCAGGTCCTGGCTGTCCGAGAAAAAGCCCAATAGCAAGTCCCACAAACATAAACCCTACAAACATACGACCTCTCTCCATTTCTCGTAATTGAATTTACTCTTATCTACGATCAAAAGAGAATAAAGTTTCATTACTTCGAAGCGTGTCGTTCCTCAAGTACTTGAAGGACGTCATCAAGCGAACATTCCTGCTCTCTTAACAGAACCATCCAGTGGAAAATGAGATCCGCTGATTCCCACGTAAGTTCTTCGTGGTCGCGGTTTTTCGCTGCAATAATAACTTCAGAAGCCTCTTCTCCTACCTTCTTCAGTATTTTATCGACACCTTCCTTAAAGAGATACGTAGTATACGCCCCTTCAGGACGCTCTGCTTCTCTTTTCGCAATCACTTCTTCAAGCGTATTGAGTATGGCGAAGCGATCAGCGTCCGGCTTTACTTCTTCTGAAAGTAAGGAATCATTGAAGCAAGAATAGGTTCCTTTATGACAGGCAGGTCCCGCAGGGTTCACAAGTACAAGGACGGCGTCTTGATCGCAGTCATAACGTAGATCCAATACCTGTTGCGTATTACCTGAAGTCTCTCCTTTATGCCAGAGTTCTTCACGAGAGCGACTGTAAAACCACGTTTCTTTTGTTTCAATCGTTTTCGTAAGGGACTCTTTGTTCATATAAGCAAGTGTGAGAACTTCTTTACTTGCTGCATCCTGTACAATCGCTGGCACTAGACCTTTTTCATCAAATTGGATCATTTCGGTATTCATCGAATCGCCACCCCGTTTTGTTTTAAGTAATCTTTCACATGTGATAGAGAGGTTTCTTTATAATGGAAGATGGACGCCGCAAGAGCAGCATCTGCTGAAGCATCATGGAAGACTTCAAGAAAATCTTCTGATGACCCTGCTCCTCCTGATGCAATCACTGGAATTGAGACGGCATCACCAACTGCTTTCGTTAAAGGAACATCAAAACCATCTTTACTGCCATCCGCATTCATACTAGTTAGTAATATTTCTCCTGCTCCCATTTCCTGTGCTTTGATTGCCCACTCAACTGCATCCCAATCCGTCGCAGTCCGACCACCGTGCGTATACACACGCCATGATTTCGTCTCATCTTCCCACTTCGCGTCAATCGCCACAACCATGCACTGCGTTCCAAAATAATCGGCGCCTTCACGGATCAATTCCGGACGAAGAACTGCTGCAGTATTCATGGATACTTTATCCGCTCCGGCACGAAGTACACGCTTCATATCCTCAAGCTTATTAATGCCTCCACCAACGGTGAAAGGAATGGCAAGCTCTGCTGCAACTTGTCTTACCACATCAACCATCGTTTCTCTTCCTTCATGAGAAGCTGATATATCTAGAAAAACGAGTTCATCAGCGCCTTCTTCATCATACACTCTTGCTAATTCAACTGGATCACCTGCGTCTCTCAGACCAACAAATTGGATACCTTTCACAACGCGGCCGTCTTTTACATCAAGACATGGAATAATTCGCTTTGTTAGCATGTCTAGACCTCCAACGCCTGTTTTAATGTAAATTGATTTGTATAAAGAGCTTTCCCGATGATCGCACCGCTAATCGAATCACTTCTTTGCTGAAGACTAATTACATCGTCAAGATTACTTATCCCACCTGAAGCGATCACTTCTTTCCCTGTAGCCTCACCAAGTTTAGCAATTGCCTCAACGTTTGGCCCAGACAGCGTGCCGTCCTTTGAAATATCAGTGAAAATGAAAACTTCCGCTCCGTGTTCAGCGAGTTCTTTGCCAAGATCCACCGCTTTGACTTCAGAGGTTTTCAACCATCCTTCGACAGCGACATACCCATCTCTTGCATCGATACCAATCGCGATTTTTTCTTTATAACGCTCAAGCATTCTTTTCACGAAGTCAGGATCTGAAATGGCGCTACTACCGAGAATAATACGATCAACACCGTTCTCAAGATAATAAGCGACATCTTCTTCAGTTCGAATCCCGCCGCCAACCTGGACTCGCGCCGATAACCCATTTGCGACTTCAAGAACGTGACGATCATTCACGCGCTTTCCTTCTCTCGCACCGTCAAGATCAACCATGTGAATCCACTCGGCCCCATCATCTGCAAATTGCTTTGCCATATCAAATGGTGAATCGCCGTAAACCGTTTCTTTGTTATAGTCACCTTGCAAAAGGCGTACACATTTGCCGCCTCTCATATCAATAGCAGGATAGATCGTAATTGGCATCTTATGCGTCATTCCCTTCTATGTATTGAGCATAATTCTTTAAGATCTCAAGGCCAGCATGGCTACTTTTCTCCGGGTGAAACTGGGTGCCAAACACCTTCCCCTTACCAACAACTGCTGGAACTTCCTCAGCGTAATCTGCCGTGGCAATAAGAACATCCCGATCGTTCGTATCAACATAATAGGAGTGAACAAAATACACGTGTTCCTCACCGACATCATTCATTAAAAACGATTCTGGCTGCTCGATCACTAGCTTGTTCCACCCCATATGTGGAACTTTATAAGCGTTACCTAAAGAATCTTGTCCGGGGAACTTCTTTACTTTTCCTGGCAAAAAAGAAAAGCCTTCCGCATACCCATTCTCATCGCTTTCTTCAAATAGAAGCTGCATGCCAAGACAAATCCCAAGAAGTGGCTTTCCTGCCTCCACTTCTTTTTCAATAAAAGCCTTTAATCCTGTTTCAGTCAAAATCGCCATTGCGTCTCGAAAGGAGCCGACTCCAGGAAGAAGGAGCCCCGTTGCTTTTGAAAGCTCCTGTTCATCTTCGGAAACGAAATAATCATAACCGAGACGTTCTAGTGCCTTACTAACGCTGTATAAATTCCCCATTCCATAATCAATAATTCCGATCATTTACAGCATTCCTTTCGTTGATGGCACGCCTTTTACACGAGGATCAATAAGTGTTGCTTCGTCTAACGCACGTCCTAGCGCTTTAAAAATGGCTTCAATGATGTGGTGCGTATTGTGGCCATAGTGAACAATTACGTGTAAGTTCATTCTTGCTTCAATAGCAAGCTTCCATAAAAACTCATGAACCAATTCGGTATCAAATGTCCCTACGCGATTCGATGGCAATTCAACACGGTATTCAAGATGAGGACGGTTGCTTAGATCAACTACTACCTGCGCAAGCGCGTCATCCATCGGCACAAACGCATTTCCATACCGCTTAATGCCTTCTTTCGTACCAAGTGCTTGTTTCAACGCTTCCCCTAGACAAATACCAATGTCTTCCGTTGTGTGGTGATCATCTACTTCGGTATCTCCGTTCGCAGCAATGGCTAAATCAAACTTTCCGTGCTTCGTGAACAGATCCAGCATATGAGTAAGAAAAGGAACGCCGGTTTGTAAATCTGTTTTCCCGCTTCCATCTACCCCAAACGAAAGGTTAATCGATGTTTCAGATGTTTCTCTTGAAATCGAACTTTTTCTCTCTTCACCCATTATAAATCCTCCAATCGAAGTTCAACGGCTCTTGCGTGTGCATCCAGACCTTCAAGCTTTGCGAGCGCTGCGATGCTGCTACCGTTTGTTCTCATTGCTTCTTTACTATAAGAAATAACGCTTGATTTTTTAATGAAATCGTCTACTGATAGCGGACTTGAAAAACGAGCTGTTCCGTTCGTAGGTAGTACGTGGTTCGGGCCGGCAAAATAATCACCAACAGGCTCTGAGCTATATGGACCAAGGAAAATAGCTCCTGCGTGACGAATTTTCCCAAGAAGCGTCATTGGTTCCTCTACCATAATTTCAAGGTGCTCAGGAGCGAGTTCATTGACGGCATCGACCGCTTCGGCAAGAAGATTCACGACATAAATCATTCCGTAATCATCAATTGACTTAGATGCAATTTCAGCTCGTGGAAGCTCGACAAGCTGTTGCTTCACCTCTTCTTGAACACGTTCAGCTAGTGTCTCTGAAGTTGTCACTAGAACAGCGCTAGCTCGCTCATCGTGTTCGGCCTGCGATAATAAGTCTGCTGCCACATAAGCTGGATTAGCCTTTTCATCGGCTAGAACAACGATTTCACTTGGACCAGCGATCATATCAATATCAACAATCCCAAATACTTCTCGTTTCGCAAGGGCCACAAAAATATTTCCTGGACCGACGATTTTATCTACGGGTGCGATCGATTCCGTCCCGTAAGCAAGCGCGCCAACAGCCTGCGCTCCACCTACTTTAAAGATTTCCGATACACCCACTTCATTCGCTGCAACAAGTACACCTGAAGGAACATTTCCGTCTGAGTCAGGTGGCGTTACCATCGCAATTCGCTTCACACCTGCAGCGACAGCAGGAATAACATTCATTAATACGGAAGAAGGATATGCAGCTTTGCCACCCGGAACATAAACACCGACAGAATCAAGCGGTGTTACTTTTTGTCCAAGCATTGTACCGTCTTCAGAAGTTGTAAACCATGATTGACGACGCTGGCGTTCGTGAAATGATTGAATATTGCCAGCCGCCTTTCTAATCGTCGTAATGAGTTCATCAGATAAATCGAGATATGCCCGTTCGATTTCTTCATTTGACACGCGAAGTTCTTTCAAATCTGCTCCATCAAACTTCTTTGTATTTTCCTTAACGGCTTCATCGCCAGTTGCTTTAACTTGCGAAAGAATAGAAAGAACAGCCTGACGCTGCTCTTCTGTTCCCTGCTCAATCGATCGTTTGATAGATACCCCTTCGCTCCTATTAACGATTTTCATCTGCGCTCTCTCCTTCCACAACCGCTGAAAGACGCTCGACCATATCGTCAATGATTGCATCCTTCGTTCGATAGCTAACTGGATTCACAATAAAGCGAGATGTGATTGGCTCAATAAACGCCGTTTCCATTAAACCGTTTTCCGTTAACGTTCTTCCTGTTGAAACAATATCGACGATACGATCAGCAAGGCCGATTAGCGGAGCAAGCTCAATCGATCCGTTTAACTTAATAATCTCAACCTGTTCACCCTGCTGACGAAAATAGTTAGAAGCTACGTTCGGATACTTTGTAGCAATCTTTGGTGCAACGCCTTTAATTGGTCCATCAGAAAGACCTGCAACAGCTAAATAGCAGCCACTAATTTTTAAATCTAGTACTTCGTATACATTGCGCTCTTCTTCTAGCATGACATCTTTCCCAGCAATTCCAACATCCGCTACACCGTGCTCCACGTATGTCGGAACATCCATTGGTTTTGCTAGAATGAAACGAAGATTTTCTTCTTCTATATCGAGAATTAATTTTCTTGAATCATCAAACTCAGGGGGAAGTTGATAACCCGCGTTTCGAAGCAATTCTACCGCCTCTTCAAAAATACGCCCTTTTGGCATTGCCATCGTCAGCATTACAACATCCCCTTTCCGTTCTTACCGATTAAATACGTGACGTCATCAAAACGTTCCGAGTAAGCATCAAGGTTTGTGACACCACTTAACTCCTGCACCACAACTTTTTCACCAGTAGCCCTTCGTTCTGACGCCTGTTGAATCGCTTCTTCTCTTCGTTCAGGACTAAAAATAATCGCATATGGGAGCTTTTCCTCACTCGTTACACCAAGTGCTTCAGCAAGATGATCTAAACGAATACCGAACCCTGTTGCCTGTGCCGGACGATCAAAACGCGACAGCAGTTCATCGTAGCGTCCTCCATTGCTTAACGGTACACCAAGGTTATTGGCATATCCCTCAAACACCACTCCCGTGTAATAACTCATATGACTTACAAGAGTGAAATCAAATTTCACCTGCTTAGCTACCCCATATGCTTCAAGCGTATGTAGAAGTGTACGAAGCTCATCAAGAACTCTTTCACCAGCGTCAGTCGGTAGCAAGTCAATGGCTTCTTCTAGTTTTGAACCATCTCCTCTGAGCGTTAAAAGAGCCATAAGTCTTTTTTGATCAATTGTAGAGAGCGGCATTTCTCTTACATGCTGGCGATACCCTACATAGTTTTTTTCATATAAATAGCGGCGTAGAACGGCAGCTCTGTCTTCGTTACCAACGATCGAAAGAAACAGCTCCTGAATAAATCCAACATGGCCAATCGCGATTTGGAAATCTTCAAGACCGGCTTCTTTTAAAACGGCTGCCATTAATGCGATCACTTCTGCATCGGCGCTCGTCGTGCGATCACCGATTAACTCAACACCTATTTGTTCAAATTCTGCCGGTTTTCCACCTTCGTCTTCCTGCGCTCGAAACACATTAGAATCATAAGCAAGGCGCAGTGGAAAAGGCTCATTCTTTAGACTAGACGCAGCGACACGAGCAATTGGGGCGGTCATATCAGGTCTTAAGACAAGCGTATTGCCACGCTGGTCAAGTAGTTTGAAAAGCTGCTGATCAAGGATAGCAGAAGCTTCTCCGACCGTTTCATAGTACTCTAGCGTAGGGGTGTTCATAAAACGATAGCCCCATCCCTCTGTTACACGCTGAATTTTTTCACGAATACTTGTTTTCAAGTCATATAGTACCGGTAGCGTATCGCGCATACCGAGCGGCTTCTCAAATACGAATGGTCTTGTCATTTTGTGCACCTCACATTTCCTTTAGTTCGCTAACATACTAACAAGATGAAGTTATTTGTAGTTTACACGCCTTTATTTTTTTCGTCAACCGATAAGGGGCATTATTCCCTTTACTTCTTTTCTGTACTTCAATATGAATCCCCTTTATTTTTTAGGTAATCTTAAGGAATGATGTCGATTTATGACTCATCCCGTCTTCATCAGGATCACTTATTGATAAATTAGGGTAATAGCTTTGAAAGAAACTTTCTTTTCCAATTAAGGAAATCTATAATGAGGAAAAGAGTAGATGATGAAAAGAGAGGATGTGTCATGTGGTCAATAAAATCTTCTTCTTCCTAGTTATTATTGGAGTACCATTGTCCGTTGCCGGAAGTCTTCTTCACTGGTCGCAAACACTAATGTTTATTGTCTATTGCTTAACAATCATTTCTCTTGCTGCTTTTATGGGAAGAGCGACGGAAAGCCTTGCTGTTATCTCTGGCCCTAGAATTGGCGGATTGTTAAACGCCACATTTGGCAATGCTGTTGAACTGATCATTTCTATCTTTGCATTAAGAGAAGGTTTAATTGAAATTGTGCTCGCTTCGCTAACAGGATCAGTACTGGGGAATCTACTCCTTGTTGCTGGATTATCCTTTTTCGTTGGGGGCTTAAAATTCAAAAGGCAAAAATTCAATGTATATGATGCAAGGCACAACTCAGGATTACTTATGTTTGGTGTCATCGTAGCGTTTGTTATTCCTGAAGTTTTTTCAATGGGCATGAGTGACGCTGAAGCCATTTCATTGAGTACAGGCATTTCCATTATCCTCATCATTCTTTACCTTGCCGCTCTCTTCTTCAAGCTCGTCACTCACCGCGGCGTATATCAGCACGTCTCAGACCAAGAAGGTGGCGATCATGCACATGAAGAGCCTGAATGGAGCAGAAAAAAAGCAATGCTCGTTCTAGCACTCTCCACAGCCGCCGTTGCATACGTGTCAGAAAGCCTTGTTCATACGTTTGAAACAGTTGGAGAAACGTTTGGATGGAGCGAGTTATTCATCGGGGTGATTATTGTAGCGATTGTAGGAAATGCCGCTGAACATGCTTCAGCTATTATTATGGCCTACAAAAACAAAATGGATGTTGCTGTGGAAATTGCAGTAGGATCAACGCTTCAAGTTGCGATGTTTGTTGCACCGCTACTCGTCCTAATCTCTCTTTTCTTCCCAGTACAAATGCCACTCGTCTTTACATTACCAGAGCTTGTCACTATGGTAACAGCTGTCTTACTTATGATTGTGATTAGTAATGATGGAGAAACAAATTGGTTTGAAGGAGCAACATTACTTGCTGCTTACTTAATCATGGGGATAGGATTTTATTTACTTTAATCAATAGCTATGTTGGCTTATATTGTTAATATCTTTATTTTTGGTTCATTAATATAAGCTAAACAATAAACCTGCAATTTGCGGGTTTTTTTGTTACAGTAACTGAGGGAAGTTCTTCCGCATAACGTGTTAGAAAATAAACGATAATAGCCAATAACAGGTGGAAGAAACACCTAATAGAACAAATGAATACGCAGAAAGTAGGCGAAAATATGATTCACCGTAAAACAAATCGAGAGATTCAATTAATGAAAGAAGCAGGCGAAGTACTTGCCGATTGTCACAAAGAATTACGAAGCATTATCAAGCCTGGTGTAACAACTAAACAAATCGATGACTTCGTTGAACTCTTTCTAGAAGAACGCGGCGCGACACCTGAGCAAAAGGGATACCAGGACTATCCTTACGCAACGTGTGCTTCAGTTAATGATGTCATTTGCCACGGATTCCCAGGTTCAAAAAAATTAAAAGAAGGCGACATCGTTACAATTGATATGGTTGTCAATTTGAATGGCGCACTCGCTGATTCTGCATGGACGTATGCAGTTGGAGAAATTGCAGAGGAAAAACAGCATTTGCTTGAAGCTACGAAAAAGTCCCTCTACCTTGGCATCGAGCAGGCAGTCATTGGCAATCGTATTGGCGATATTGGCCATGCAATTCAAAAATACGCAGAAGCAGAAGGCTTTGGCGTTGTCCGTGACTTCACAGGACACGGCATTGGACCAACGCTTCACGAAGAACCAATGATTCCACACTTTGGTCAACCTGGTACAGGAGCACGATTGAAAGAAGGTATGGTAATTACAATTGAACCGATGCTCAACATCGGTAAACCATATAGCACAATTGACGAAGACGGCTGGACAGCTCGCACAGTAGATGGTTCTACATCAGCTCAGTATGAGCATACGCTTGCGATTACAAAAGACGGTCCAGTAATTTTAACTGATCAAGGTGACGAATAACTAATAAAAATCCCGTAGCATATTGCTACGGGATTTTTATATATCATGCTTTGCTCGTTCTTCTTTCGTATAAATCACCTGCATCGGATTCCCACCAACAAAAGCCCCTGCTGGCACACTTTTATGAACAAGCGTTCCAGCTGAAACAATCGCTCCGTCACCAATCGTAATGCCAGGAAGCAAAGTACTATTCGCTCCGATCATTACGCGATCGCCAATCACAACATCTCCAAGTCGATACTCATCAATTAAATATTCATGAGCAAGAATGGTCGTATTGTAACCAACAATCGAATTCTTACCGACTGAAATTTTCTCCGGAAACATTATGTCGAGCATCACCATTAGGGCAAATGCGGTTTGGTCGCCGATTTTCACTCCAAGAAATGTCTTATATAACCAATTTTTAATCGGAATAAAAGGGGTGTACCGAGCAAGCTGAATAATAATAAAATTCTTAACTACCTTCCAAAAGGGAACTGTTTTATAAATTTGCCAGAGAGCGTTGCTACCAGTAACGGGGTACCGCTCCGTGTTTCTCACTTTTCGACTCCAGCAATCGCAAGAAGTTCTTCCATATGGTCAACAAGGTAATCTGGCTTAAACGACGCCAGGAAGTCGCTCCCTTTAATCGTCCACGAAACACCTACAGTCGTAACACCTGCATTTTGTCCAGCAAGAATATCGTATTGGCTATCTCCAACCATAATCGTTTCTTCTCGAACTGAACGAAGCTTCTTCATTGCTGTTTCAAGCTGTTCTGGATGCGGTTTAGGATTCTCAACTTCATCAACTGTGATGACAACTGGGAAGAACTGATCAAGCTCAGTTAGCTTTAACCCCATTTCAACTGTGTTTCTCATTTTCGACGTCACAATCGCAAGCTTATATCCGTTTTCAGATAGCGTCTTAACCGTTTCAAAAACACCATCGAATTCCGTTACAAGCTTATCGTGATTTGCGATATTATGTTCACGATAAAAAGCGACCATTTCTTCCGCTCGACTTTCATAATGCTTAGCAAATGTCAGATAAAGTGGCTCTCCAATAAACTGCTTCAAATCTTCATCCTCATAACGACCTGGATAAAAGTGTTCAAACGTATGTCTAAATGAAGCCATAATTAAATCATTCGTATTAATTAGTGTTCCGTCTAAATCAAATAAAATTGTGTTAATGCTCATACGATGGTTCCTTTCTTTCTGAAGCGTTCAATTCACGTCGCTTCCATATTACTGAGACGATAATCGTTAAAAGAATGGCTGTTACAAGTCTTACGAGAAGAAGCCAGATAACAGGAATTCCAAGAGGAATGAAAATAAGGGTATCCTCAATGACAGCATGACACGCCACAAGAAAAATAAACGCTAAGTAAAGGTCTTTCTTCTCCACGCCATCTTCTTTTACAGCTTGAATCATTACTCCTGCTCCATAAGCCAGCCCAAAAACAAGACCTGCAGCAAGCGTTGTCGATGTATTTTCTTTCATACCTAACCCCTTCGTCACTGGAGCCATCCAGCGTGAAAACGTCGAAAGCCAGGATAAATCTTTCATAACCTGTATGAAAATCATAAGTGGAATCACGATCAGAGCGAGCTGAAGAACACCTAACGATGCTTTTTCTAATCCTTGAAGAATAATAGAGCCCCAACCGGTAACCATTTCATTCGTTTGAGAAACAAAACCATACGCTGCCTCTTCGCTTCCTCCTTGCCAGACAATATTGATTATAAAAGCAGAGAGGACAGCAAGCCCCAGTCTAACGGCAAGAATAACCCATAACTTTACACCTACTCTTGCAGCTACGCCTGACTCAATTAGCAAATTGTGTGAGAAGGAAAGCATAACAGCCAAAATAAACACCTCTTTGACCGTTAAATCGAGTGTAAGAATGGCTCCGATCCCCGCATAAAGATTCAAGAAATTCCCTATCACAAGAGGAATAGCTGCGTCTCCAGACAAGCCAATCCATTTCATGACAGGAGCGATTAACGTAACGATCCATTCGAGAACAGGTGTATAACGAAGGAGGGTCATTACTAAGGTGATTGGAAAAATAATTTTCCCAAGGTCCCACGTTGTCATGAGCCCTGCTTTTAAGCCCCGTCGCAAAATGCCCACAATGACACTCCTCCTATCCTTTTTCGTTATAAGGCTTTACTTTCATTACTTTGCGTCGATAAATGATTAAGGCAATCGACACAATAATTAATACGACTGAAATCACCTGTGCTACCCTTAAAGATTCCGTTAACATTAGACTATCTGTACGGAGTCCCTCAATATAAAGGCGACCAATAGAATACCATGTTACATAAGCAAGGAAAACTTCTCCTCGCTTAACGGCCGTTCTTTGAAGAATTACAAGCAGCACGACTCCAGCTATGTTCCAAAGTGATTCGTAAAGAAATGTCGGGTGATAATAAGTCCCGTCAATATACATTTGATTAATAATAAAATCCGGAAGCATCAGATTCTCGAGAAATGCTCTTGTGACAGGTCCCCCATGCGCTTCCTGGTTCATAAAGTTACCCCAACGTCCGATCGCTTGCCCTAGTACAATACTCGGAGCAGCGATGTCAGCAATTTTCCAGAAAGATAGTCCACGCTTTCTAGTGAAAATAATAGCTGTAATAACAGAACCAATTAATGCACCGTGAATGGCGATACCACCTTCCCAAATGGCAAAGATGTCACCAGGATTATCCTTGTAGTAGCTCCACTGGAAAATAACATAGTAAATACGCGCTGAAATAATGGCTATGGGGACAGCCCATAAAATTAGATCAACAAAGGTTTCTTTTGGCAGGCCCTGGCGCTTTGTTTCTCTCATAGCTAGAAGCAAGCCAAGGTAAGCTCCAAAAGCAATGATAATGCCGTACCAGTAAATCGAGATCGGTCCCAGCTCTAGCGCGACGCGATCAAGAGGCTGTATTGAGGCTAGCATGTCGTTGTCTCTCCTTTATCCATATCTTGATTAAGATTAGATGCTGTCGTGCTCGTCTCCATCTTCAATCTCTCTTGTCAGTCTTTCTGAAAATTGCTTTGCTGCATTCATCCCCATATTTTTCAGACGGAAATTCATCGCTGCTACTTCTATAATGATCGCAAGGTTTCGTCCTGGACGAACAGGCACAACAAGTCTTGGCACATTCGAATCAATGATTTTCATATACTCCTCTTCAAGACCAAGACGATCATAAACCTTTTTCGAATCCCAAAGTTCTAGATTCATCACTAGGGAGATCTTTTTGTAGTTTCGAATCGCACCTGCACCAAACAATGTCATGACGTTAATGATGCCGAGGCCTCTTATTTCAAGTAAATGTTGAATTAATTCAGGAGCGCTACCGACTAGCGTATTTTCCGCTTCCTGACGGATTTCCACGGAATCATCTGCTACAAGACGATGACCACGCTTCACAAGCTCAAGAGCTGTTTCACTTTTCCCTACGCCACTCGAGCCTGTAATGAGTACACCTACGCCATAAATATCCACAAGAACACCGTGAATTGCAGTGTTCGGCGCAAGCTGACTCTCAAGATAATTCGTTAAGCGGCTGCTTAAGCGAGTCGTTGTCATATTCGATCGTAAAATAGGAACATCTTTTTCTTTAGATGACGCGATCAATTCCTCAGGAACTTCCATATCTCTAGAAAGAACTATCCCAGGTGTTTCGTCTGTACAGAGCTTCTGCATCCGCTCTACTTTCTGCTCATCTGTTAAACCATGAAAGAAGGACATCTCTGTCTTTCCGAGTAGCTGCAAACGTTCTGCTGGATAATATGTGAAAAAACCAGCCATTTCTAGTCCCGGTCGTGAAATATCACTCGTTGTGATCGGACGATGAATCCCTTCCTCCCCACTCACAAGCTCAAGACTGAACTTCTCAATGACATCTTTCATACGAACTTTAACCATTCGTAAACCTCCTATGTAAGAACCAAAAAGACGGTTCCATTTCAACTTCCCCTATTGTACCATTTCCTATTTCAAAGCACATACAGATTTAAAGCCCTTTTTGTGAGTGGGGTCAGGTACGTACCTGACCCCACTCTCACTTGACCCCACTCTCACTCTCCAAAAGATTAACACTCCTTAAAATACAAAAAAACCGAAGCGAATGCTTCGGTTTGAAAAGCTTATTTTACTTTTAATGGCACAACAGCATCATGCATTTGCTTATCTAGCTCTTGAATGTGTGCTTGTTTCATGTCATTTGACCAGTTAAGTCGCTTAGCCATATACTCGATAACTGGCTCTTTCCAGCGACGAACCCAATCAATGTCAAAGTAAAGGGCACTTGTTCTACGATTGAAGTAATCAAGTGGAGTTGCCACCATTTCTTCTTCAATACCATAGATAAGGGTAGCGAATACTTCAAGACTTAAGTTATGGAAATTCGCTTCCGTTCCGACCGTTTCAATGATTTGATAAATTCGTTCAATGTTAGAACCATATCGCTGCACGAGGGTTTCTGCTTCATTAACACTAAGACCAAGTGTTGTACCTCTACGAACTTGTTCTGTTGCATATTCTTTAAAGCCTTTGCTTCCTCCTACATAGCCACCAGAGAGAACCATATTCTTTGTAGTAGAAGCAGGGAATTTCTTATATTTTTCTTCTTTAAATTGATCCGCAATCAGACTAACGACTTTTTCAGCCATTTTGCGATAGCCCGTTAATTTACCACCAGCAATGGTAATCAAACCGGAATCTGATAGAAAGATCTCATCTTTACGAGAAATTTCAGATGGGTCTTTTCCTTCTTCGTGAATCAACGGACGTACACCTGACCAGCTTGATTCCACATCTTCTTTTGTTACATTAATGCTTGGGAACATATAGTTCGCTGCATCAACAATATAATCTCTGTCTTCTACTGTCATCTGAGGATGTACAGGATTTTTCGTATAATGCGTATCCGTTGTACCGATATACGTTTTGCCGGCGCGTGGGATTGCAAACATCATTCGCCCGTCATTAAAAGGCGTGTCGAAATAAACGGCTTGTTGAAGTGGGAATTTAGATTGATCAAATACTAAGTGAACCCCTTTAGTCAGGAACATGTGCTTACCTTTTTTCGATTGATCAAGATCACGAATTTCATCGACCCATGGGCCAGCTGCATTCACAACTTTTTTCGCTCTAATTTCACGTGTTTCACCTGTTACTACGTCTTTAGCTCGTACACCAACAATCTTACCATCTTCATATAAAAGCTGTTCTGCTTTCACATAGTTTACAGCTTTTCCACCGCGATGAACGGCTTCTTTCATAATTTCAAGCGTGAGACGAGCGTCATCTGTGCGATATTCAACATAATATCCGCCGCCCTTTACATCACTTTTACGAAGAAGTGGCTCTTTGTCTAGCGCTTCCTTCTTAGAAAGCATGCTTCTTCTTTCTTTCCGTTTAACACCAGCCAGTCTGTCATAAAGTGCAAGACCAGCTCCAGTAGAAAATTTGCCGAATGTACCGCCTTTAATAATTGGTAGTAGCATCCATTCAGGTGTTGTAACGTGAGGAGCATTTTCATAAACGATCGCTCGCTCTTTCCCAACTTCAGCGACTAATCCAATTTCGAGATTTTTCAAATAACGCAATCCACCGTGAACAAGTTTCGTTGAACGACTTGACGTACCAGCAGCAAAATCCTGCATTTCGATAACAGCCGAGTTCATTCCACGAGATGCAGAATCAAGCAAGATACCTGCCCCTGTAATTCCGCCTCCAACAACGAGTACATCTAACTCCTCTGATACAATTTGATCAAGCACAACGCTTCTTTGTAATCCTGAAAATGGTTTAACCAAGATGAACACACTCCCTTTTGTTATATAAACACTTACATTTTTAAAATGATTAATTAATACCTCTTCAGTACTTTACCCCTAATGTAGGGCTTCTTAAGCATAAGATTGAACATTCCTACTAAGAAAACTGGTTTAAAGGACAAAAAAAGACCACAACACACCAGAGCATAACAAACTATGCTTGGGCGCTGTGGTCTTCTCCTATTCTCCGACCAGAACTATATTAACTTGTCTCCATTGTAGCACAGTTAGAAGACTGTGCCTACAAAAAAGGATTATTTAAAAGCCATTGTAGCATTTACAGCTTTCTTCCATCCTCCATAAAGCTCTTCTCTCTGATCTTCTTTCATTTCAGGATCAAATGTATGGTCAATCATCCACTGCTTTTTGATCTCTTCTTTATTCTTCCAATATCCTGTCGCAAGTCCTGCAAGATAAGCTGCACCAAGTGCAGTCGTCTCACTAACAGTCGGGCGCTCAACAGGTACACCAATGATATCGCTTTGGAATTGCATCAAGAAGCTATTGTTTACTACGCCTCCATCGACGCGAAGTGTTTTCAAGTCGATGCCAGAATCAGCTGTCATCGCATCAAGAACATCTCTTGTTTGATAAGCAAGTGATTCAAGAGTTGCACGAACAAAGTGCTCCTTACTCGTTCCTCTTGTTAATCCAAATACAGCACCTTTTACATCGCTATCCCAATAAGGTGTACCAAGACCAACGAAGGCAGGTACCATATACACACCGTCTGTCGACTCAACGCGTTCTGCATAACGCTCACTTTCTGGCGCTTCGTTAAACATGCGTAATCCGTCTCTTAACCATTGAATCGCTGATCCCGCGACGAAAATACTACCTTCAAGAGCATATTCCACTTTTCCATCAACGCCCCATGCGATTGTCGTGAGAAGTCCATTATCTGACTTAACCGCTTTTTCACCTGTATTCATAAGCATGAAACAACCTGTACCATATGTGTTCTTAGCCATTCCTTTTTCATAACATGCCTGGCCAAATAATGCTGCTTGCTGGTCTCCGGCCACCCCAGCAATTGGGACATTCTGACCGAAGAAGTGGTAATCAACTGTATTAGCATATACTTCAGAAGATGGGCGAACTTCAGGAAGCATTGACTTAGGAACATTCAGCATTTCAAGCAACTCATCGTCCCATTTCAAGTCATATATGTTATACATCATCGTACGAGAAGCATTTGTATAATCCGTCACGTGTGCTTTTCCGCCTGATAGTTTCCAGATCAACCAGGAATCGATTGTACCAAAGAGAAGATCCCCATTCTCAGCCTTCTCGCGTGCACCATCAACATTATCCAGAATCCATTTAACTTTCGTTCCAGAAAAGTAAGCATCGATTAGAAGACCAGTTTTATCTCGAACCATCTCTCCATAACCCTGTTCTTTTAATTCATTGACGATTCCGGCTGTTTGGCGAGACTGCCATACAACTGCATGATAAATTGGCTTACCAGTATTCTTATCCCAAACTACTGTTGTTTCACGTTGATTTGTAATCCCGATGGCTTCAATATCTTTCGCAGACAACTCAGAAGTGGACGAAAGTACTTGAGCCATTACCGAAAGAATTGAGCTCCAGATTTCTTGAGCATCGTGCTCAACCCAACCAGCCTTAGGAAAATACTGCTTAAATTCTTTTTGAGCAACGTTTACAATTTCACCTTTCTTATTAAACAAAATGGCACGTGAACTCGTAGTTCCTTGGTCTAATGATAGAATGAACTTCTCTGACATAATAATTCCTCCCTAAATATAGTTATGAAGATTAATTTTTAGCCTCTGAAGAAGAGTGAACAGAATCTTGAAGTTTATCACTAAGCTGATACAGCACAATAAATAAAATGGCTGTAATCACTGTAGCTATCCAGAAAATCATACCATAACTTGCTTCTGTTACCGCTTTAAAAAGAATGGCTCCATACATTCCCCCACACACTGGCCCTATAACTGGAATCCATGCATATTGCCAATTCGAATCACCTTTACCTGGAATAGGTAAGAAAAAGTGTGCGATTCTTGGACCAAGATCACGAGCAGGGTTAATGGCGTAACCAGTCGTACCGCCTAGTGATAGACCAATCGCTACAATGAGAAAACCAACGATGAATGGATTCAGTCCATCTGTAAATTCATTAGAACCAATCGCTAGTAACCCAATTAACAGCATAGCCGTCCCAATAAACTCACTTAAAAAGTTGCTGAACGTATGCGGTATAGCAGGGTCAGTAGAAAATACAGCTAATTTAAGCGCTTTATCATCTTCTCTACGAAAATGAGGTAGAAAATGAAAATACACAATACATCCACCGAGAAATGCACCAATCATTTGCGCCGCTATGTAGCTCGGTACATCGCTCCATGGAAAATCGCCAACGGAAGCTAGTCCTAATGTTACAGCTGGATTGAGGTGAGCCCCACTAACTTGTCCAACAGCATAAACACCCATCGCAACACCAAGTCCCCAACCGAGGGCTACAACGATCCATCCACCTCCCTGAGCTTTAGAATCTTTTAAGTTAACGTTTGCAACAACGCCACCACCAAAAATAATTAAAATCATAGTTCCTAATATTTCACCAATAAATGGGGTCAATTTAATCACCTTCCTTTGATTTTAGCTAAAACTCTTCTTTGAGTCTATTCCCTCTTTCTGTCGTTCTAAAAGGGAAATTAAAAAAAACCACAACAATCGATCTTATCAATTGATAAGATATGCGTGTGGTTCTCCTCATCTCAGGCACGAGCTATTAACTTATCTACTATTAAACCAAAACAATGTAAGCGATGTCAAGTTGTTTAATCAGGTTGAAAATGTTTCCATAAGTCTTTCTTCGAGGTCGTTACAGCAGCAGCACCACCACTTAACGCCGCTTCCACATCCTCTACTGAACGAATAAATCCTCCTGCGAAAATGGGTACTTTAATTTGTTCATGTAGCTCTTCAAAAACCTGTGGAATGATACCAGGCAATACCTCGACACAGTCTGGCTTCGTATTCCTAACCATACTGTAACTAGTATCAAGAGCCATTGAATCAAGCATAAATAAACGCTGTACAGAAAGAATACCTCTACGTTTAGCTACGGAAAGAACGCTCGATCTTGTAGAAATTAATCCAGCAGGCTTTACTTCCTGACAGAGAAATTCTGCACCGTGTTCATCATTCCTTAACCCTTGAACTAAATCAGCATGAAGAAGAATCTTTTTCCCTGCTCGATTCCCTTCCTTTATCACCGATTTCAACTGACCAATGTGCGTATCTAAAAGCACGATATATGTATACTTACTGTTCAATAATGTTTCAAAATCACGCATCTTCCTAACAGCAGGCAAAATGCTCTGGTTATGAAATGACATGCACACCCCTCCTTTTCTTATTATCTTACCAGAAAAAGCACTTCCGAATGCGACGAAAAACACGCCCTCACAAGAGGGCGTGCTTTTAGGCTTTATTACGAATAGGTTCGATAATCACTTTATCAATTAACAAGTTCAACAAACCTATAATAAGCGCAGCAAGAATGGCCATCATAAAACCATTAATTACGAAAGCTTCTCCCATTAAAAAGGCCGTTATCATAAGCGTAATAGCATTAATGACAATGAGAAACAGACCCAGAGTGACAATCGTAACGGGAAGCGTAAGTAAAATTAATATTGGCTTCACAAAAACATTCACAATTGCAAGGAGCACGCTTGCCAGTATAGCCGACCCGATTCCTTGAAGGTAAAAACCTTCAAAATATCCTGCTACGACCATTAATACTATACTGTTGACGAGTAAGCTTACAATCCAGTGGCGCATCACGATTCCTCCTTACAATTGACCTTAATAGTATAAACTGTTAATTACACCTTATTCGAGCCATTAAAGATACGACACTGAAATCGAACCAGCAGTCGAATTGGCTTCAATTCGATAGTTATGTTCTGATTCTTCTTCTGTTCTAAACTTCTTCAATCGGTGAGAAATTTCTTTCTTCTCGCGAATAATACTCATATGATCAAGGTCAGTCGTAATCGCTCCAATCGTCGATTTTAGATCACCTTTAATATTTATACCCTTTGGCACAACAATTTGAATCGTACCGTTTACTGTTTTAAGGTCTGCACTTCCGCTTACTGGATTGGTAAGAGTATGACGAATAGCTCCGTTCATGGATTGTGCATCCGCTTCAACAAATGTCCCATCAATTGTAATTGGGCCGTTTGCTGTCTCGAGCTCACAAACTTCTCCATTTGTATCTTCTACAGAAATTGCGCCGTTTCCGGTCTCAGCTTCAAGCACTTTCACCGTAGATTTTCGAATGCCAATTTTCCCATTCCCTGTTTTTAACTTCGCTTTCGCAGAGTTCATTCCTTCACCGGTAACGTCACCATTGAAGGTCGTTATCCATACACCTTGATATTCTTTTGCAGGAACATAAATAACTAAATTCACTTTCACATCGGCACGTTCTGATTTAAAAGTTACTTTATCATTATCAACGGAAAAGTACGTTTCACGGAGAAGCTTATCCATGGCATCTTTCTGATTAGACACTCTGTAAACATTAGCGCGACAATCAATTTTTACTTCGTTGCGGTCCCAAGTCTGAAATGTAATTTCCCCATTTCGAACATGAACATCAAGTGTATCCGTCGAAACCTCTGATTGTTCAAAAACATGGGAAACCTCTTCAGAAGAACCAAAGTTGAAATCAAGATCCATATCCTTTACTTTTTGAATGAGCGACTCAACGAATTGACCTACTCTATATGCTGGAGCCGACCGATCTGCGTTAGAATCTGAAGACTTCTCTTGCTTCGTTTCTTCGGATTTTTCGTTTGTGCCAAGAGCTTTTAACAGTTTCGCACCCTCATCAGCTGATATTTTACCGTCTTCAATCATTTTCAAAATCATTCTACGTTCTTCATTCATTCAAAACATCTCCTTTTTTAAATTCGTGTGAACCCCTGTACGATTACCAGCGGAGAACCTGAATACCTTTGACAATGTTCCAAACAAACACAATGACATTTAGTAAACTAAACAATAGAAAACCTAAAATGATCACAACTCCTATATCCATCATAAAAACAGCCACTAACGCAAGAAGGATAGTGAGGAATGGAAGGAGATGAGAAACAATCGAGCGCTTCGCATGGTAAGAAACTTCTTCATCCTTCACCACAAAATAAACGATGATTGGGAAAAGAAACGGTGCGAAAAAAACGCTAAAATAACAAAGGGAGGACATCACTTTCTCAACAGACATAATTGCTTCCCCTTTCAATATTCTCTAACTATCTATACGATTCGTCAAAAAGAAAGTTTCAAAAATGAAAAAGAAAAACGAAAAGACAGCGATCGCTGTCTTTTCCAATTATACTGACTGTGTTTGTTCTAATCTTTTCTTCATCCGATTCTTATCACGCTCTAGAATTGGGGCAAGGTAACTTCCCGTATAGGAACGCTCTTCTTTTACAATTTTTTCTGGTGTGCCGGTTGCAATGATTTCACCACCACCGTCGCCACCTTCAGGTCCAAGATCAATGAGGTAATCAGCGGTTTTGATGACATCTAGATTATGCTCAATAATGAGGACAGAATCACCGTTTTCAACAAGTCTCTGTAAAACTTCCAGTAACCTTGAAATATCGTCTACATGTAATCCCGTAGTCGGTTCATCAAGAATATATAGGGTTTTACCCGTTGAACGTTTGTAAAGTTGTGAAGCTAGCTTCACACGCTGTGCTTCACCACCGGATACGGTTGTTGCAGGCTGACCTAATTTAATATAGCTTAACCCGACATCATAAAGCGTTTGTAGCTTACGATTAATCTTTGGAATGTTTTTAAAGAAATCTAGACCATCTTCTACCGTCATCTCAAGAATATCGGCAATATTCATACCCTTGTATTCAATTTCAAGCGTTTCACGATTATAGCGTTTGCCATGACATACTTCACACGGCACATAAACGTCTGGCAAGAAGTGCATTTCAATTTTAATAATCCCATCACCACGACAGGCTTCACAACGTCCACCTTTGACGTTAAAGCTGAATCGTCCCTTCTTATACCCGCGAACTTTCGCTTCATTTGTTTGTGCAAAAACATCACGAATGTCATCAAAAACTCCTGTATATGTTGCAGGATTTGAACGTGGCGTGCGGCCAATTGGAGACTGATCGATATCAATGACTTTATCCACATTCTCGAGTCCATTTATTTTCTTATGCTCACCTGGTTTATCCTTTGCTTTATGGAGTTTCTGAGCAAGTGCCTTATATAAAATTTCATTAATAAGTGTACTTTTACCAGAGCCAGATACACCCGTTACACAGGTGAATAATCCAATTGGAATCTTCGCCTTAGTGTTTTTTAGATTATTTTCTTTTGCCCCTACTATTTCAATATATCGACCGTCTGGTTTTCGACGCTCACTCGGAACAGGGATAAATTTCTTGCCTGATAAATATTCCCCTGTTAAAGAATCCTGGTCATCCATTATTTCAGCAGGCGAGCCTTCTGACGTAATATATCCACCGTGGGCTCCTGCACCAGGTCCAATATCAATAATATGATCTGCTGCTAACATCGTATCTTCATCATGCTCCACAACGATAAGTGTATTTCCAAGATCCCTCATGTTCTGAAGCGTTGATATTAAACGATCGTTATCACGCTGATGTAGTCCGATAGACGGTTCATCCAATATATACAGTACACCCATTAATCTTGATCCAACCTGTGTTGCAAGTCTAATCCGCTGCGCTTCACCACCGGATAATGTACCAGCTGATCGGTTAAGCGTTAAATAATCCAAACCAACATTGACAAGGAAGCCAAGTCGATCCTGGATTTCTCGTAAAATCATTTTCCCGATTGTAGCTTCTTTTGCAGTTAAATCTAACTGATCAAAAAAGCCAGCAGCATCTTTAATCGCATACTCCGTTGCTTCGCCAATATGCTTCCCATTAATTAAGACAGAGCGAGCTTCTTTCTTTAATCGATAACCTTTACAAGTTGGACAAGGTTTTTGTGCCATATAGGCTTCCATTTGCTCACGGATATAATCAGAACTAGTTTCACGATAGCGTCGTTCAACGTTTGGAATAACTCCTTCAAAAGGAACGTTATTTTCACGAACCTGCCCAAAATCATTTTCATAACGGAAGTAAACTTTTTCCCCATCGCTACCATAAAGCACTTTATCGAGCTGTGCTCTAGGAATTTTGTCTACTGGGGTATCCATATCAATTCCAAAATGATTACAAACACTTTGAAGTAGCTGCGGGTAGTAATTGGAACTTACCGGCTCCCAAGGTGCAATGGCATGTTCTCGAAGGGATTTGTCCCAATCCGGTATGACTAGGTCAAGATCCACTTCAAGTTTCAGTCCTAAGCCGTCACAAGAAGGACAAGCACCAAATGGACTGTTAAAAGAAAATAATCTCGGCTCCAATTCCCCGATTGAAAAACCACAGTACGGACAGGAATGATGCTGATTGAAAAGAAGCTCTTCCTGCCCCATCACATCTACGATCACCTGGCCACCACCAAGATTAAGGGCGGTTTCAAGTGAATCTGCTAATCTTGATTGAACGCCTTCTTTCACTACAATACGATCAATCACAACTTCAATGGAATGTTTCTTGTTTTTTTCTAGCGAGATCTCATCCGCAACTTCCATCATCTCTCCATCTACTCGTACGCGAACATAGCCTTGCTTCTTAATATCTTCTAATACTTTCACATGTTCGCCTTTACGACCTGAAACGACTGGGGATAGAATTTGGAGCTTAGTTCGCTCTTCATAAGTCAGTATCCGATCAACCATTTGCTCGATCGTCTGTGACGTAATTTCTACGCCATGACGTGGACAAACAGGACGTCCGATTCTTGCAAATAGGAGACGGAGGTAGTCATAAATCTCGGTTACCGTTCCAACCGTTGAACGAGGGTTACGACTCGTTGTCTTTTGATCAATGGAAATGGCGGGAGACAGACCTTCAATAGCATCTACATCCGGCTTATCCATCTGTCCAAGGAATTGTCTTGCATATGCTGATAACGATTCAACATACCGTCTCTGTCCTTCTGCATAAATCGTATCAAATGCTAGAGATGATTTCCCTGATCCTGACAAGCCTGTTACAACAACAAGCTTATCTCTTGGGATCGATACATCTATATTTTTTAAATTATGGGCTCTGGCCCCTTTGACGACGATCTCATCGTTTGCCATCTGTTCGTCATCCTTCCGCTTTAAGCTCTAATAGTAGGTCACGAAGTTCTGCAGCACGTTCGAAATTCAGTTCTCGTGCAGCTTCCTTCATTTCAGTTTCCACATTTTCAATCACTTTAGCACGCTCTTGCTTCGTCATCTTACCTTGCTTAGGAATCTTGTATTCTTCTCCATCTTCAGCTGCAACCGTTGCTCTTATACCTTCACGCACTTTCTTTTGAATTGTTGTAGGCGTAATGCCGTATTTTTCGTTGTATTCTTGTTGAATTTCTCTTCTACGACTCGTTTCATTCATTGCCACTTCCATTGAATTGGTGATTTTATCAGCATACAAGATAACATGGCCACCTGAATTTCGAGCAGCACGTCCGATTGTTTGAATTAAAGAACGCTCAGATCGTAAGAACCCTTCCTTATCTGCATCTAAAATTGTAACAAGAGATACTTCTGGGATATCGAGACCTTCCCTTAGAAGGTTAATACCAACAAGAACATCAAATACACCTAATCGGAGATCACGAATAATTTCAATTCTTTCGAGAGTCTTTATTTCAGAGTGAAGGTATCGTACCTTTACCCCCATTTCAAGCAAATAATCCGTTAAATCCTCTGACATCTTTTTCGTGAGCGTCGTCACAAGTACCCGTTCATTACGTGCAGACCGCTGATTGATTTCATCTAATAGGTCATCAATCTGACCTTCGATTGGACGAATTTCAATCGTCGGATCAAGAAGACCGGTTGGGCGAATAATTTGTTCGACGACTTTGGTTGAATGCTCTTCTTCATAGGTCCCTGGCGTTGCAGATACATAAACAAATTGATGAGCCTTCTCTTCAAATTCTTCAAAACGAAGAGGGCGATTGTCTTTTGCTGATAGTAAGCGGAAGCCATGATCCACTAGCACACCTTTTCTTGCCTGATCTCCATTGTACATTCCTCTTACTTGGGGAAGCGTAACGTGAGATTCATCAACCATAATTAAGAAATCATCTGGAAAGTAGTCCATTAATGTATATGGCGTTGCTCCTGCTTCTCTTAGTGTCAAATGTCTAGAATAGTTTTCAATTCCTGAACAAAAGCCCATTTCAGCCATCATTTCAATATCGTATCTCGTTCGCTGTTCAAGACGCTGAGCTTCAAGAAGTTTGCCTTCTTCATTTAAAATCTTCAGTCTCTCTTCAAGCTCAGCTTCAATTCGCTGTATCGCGATTTTTAACTTTTCTTCACGGGTAACGAAGTGGGAAGCCGGGAATATAGCCACGTGCTCTCTTTCTCCAAGAATTTCACCTGTTAGGGAATTCACTTCAGTAATTCGATCAATTTCATCTCCAAAAAATTCGACGCGAATACAGTGTTCATCTCGTGAGACAGGGAAAATTTCCACAACGTCTCCTCTAACGCGGAACGTACCACGTGTGAAATTAATATCATTCCGGGAATATTGAATATCGACCATATCGCGCAACAGTTGATCACGATCTTTTTCCATTCCTTTTCGAATTGAAAGTACTAGACTTCTGTATTCCTCTGGATTACCAAGACCATAAATACAAGAAACACTTGCTACAATAATGACGTCATTACGCTCAAACAAACTTGATGTTGCAGAATGTCGTAGTTTATCTATTTCGTCATTAATACTTGCATCTTTTTCGATGAATGTATCCGATTGAGGTATGTACGCTTCTGGTTGATAATAATCATAATAGCTTACAAAATATTCCACAGCGTTATGCGGAAAGTACTCCTTAAATTCACTATATAATTGACCAGCAAGCGTTTTATTGTGCGCAATAATGAGGGTCGGTTTATTCACCTCTTGTATCACGTTAGACATTGTGAACGTTTTACCAGTTCCTGTTGCGCCGAGCAACGTTTGGTGGCGTTCATTATTATGAACACCTTGTACAAGTTTCTTAATGGCTTCAGGCTGGTCGCCTTGAGGCTCATAATCAGATACCAACTCGAACTTTTTTTCCACCATCTTCGCCTCCGTTCCTATCATCCATGTCACTTATTATATCACAGAATATGGTTTAAACTTCAATTAAAGCGAACTGATATTCGCATTTTATTTTCAAGGTTATCTTTCTCTTCATACAAAACTATTGTATGCTGTTAAAGGTTGATTCACAGTGTAGCGGAATTCACGCAGTACTAAGTTTTACTACAAAGGAGTTTTAACATTGCTGCTTTTATGGGCTTTACCACTTGGCCTCTCAATCGGTGCTGTCTCAGGATTTTTTGGCGTAGGCGGGGGATTTCTCCTCACACCTATTCTTTTGTTACTTGGTTATTCACCTGCAACAGCAATCACCATTAGCCTTCTTTATAGCATGAGCACTTCGATTTCTGGATCTTTGAAGTATATTCAAAGTAAAAGAATTCTATGGAAAGTGACTCTTTTTCTATCGATTAGTGGCATGATCGGAACACAGGTTGCTAAACCACTTGTCTTATATTTGGAAGAGAGCAAAATCGATGGTCCAGTTATCTCAATCTTATATATCGTTCTTCTCGCATACTTTTCCATATCCATGCTTTCCAAAGGACAAACTATAGATGAAGAAAATGTTTCTATTTCTGTTTCCCCTCTTCGAACAATTTTAATCGGCTTACTAGGCGGATTTATTTCTTCTACTCTTGGAGTGGGGGGCGGTTTTGTCATGGTACCACTATTAATTCATGTACTACGTCTTCCGCCACGACTTGCAGTGGGTACATCTTTAACTTCCATCTTCTTCATTGTATTGACCGGTTTCTTCTCATATATTCAAACGGTTACCATTCCGATCACCCTTGCCATTCTCTTAGTGATTGGAGCGATCATTGGAGCTAGAATCGGAGCAGGAATGACAGATTCTTTCACTGAAACCACATTAAAAAATCTTCTTGGCATTCTTTACTTTTTTACGTTAGTTAGTATTCTATTACAGCTATTCCATCAGTCGATTTCAGGCCTACTCATTCTATTTCTCTATATTATTTGCCTAATGTGTCTCTTCATTTACCAGTATTGGACGAAAAAGAAGCGCCTATTCTTTTTAAAATAGGCGCTACTTCATTTTTTTCTTATTTTGTTTTTGTGTTTTCATTGAAAAATAAAATCCAACAAGCGCTGACAAAATCGTTAAGACAATCAAATGTATCGGATGATCGATTCCACCAAACACAGCCCACATAAATAAAATCGTTAACCCGAAACTAACGTAAGTATTATATGTAACTCGCGTAAACACGACCATGATAATTGCCGGAACGAATAAAGCAATTAATATTCCTTGCATACTGGTAAGTTCCCCTCTCTAATCACAACTTCTCCCCCCATCTTACAACAAGTTAGGGAGAGAATGCTATGATCAGAAAAGAAAACTCATCATTGTAAAGTCGTTTCTTATCACATAGGATAAGAAACGACTTTACAATGTAGTAAACTGAGCTGCATCCCAGGGCTTTGGAGTTCCAAATTCACGAGCTAGCTTTCTACTTTCACCTTTGCGACCTTTACGAATCTCTTTTCGTTCAACAGCTGTTTCATTCAAGAATTTCTCCTCTTCTGTTTCAGGGTAAACACCTGGTACCTCAACTGGATTTCCTTCTTCATCAAGGGCTACAAATGTTAACAGCGCAGTCGCACATACGTGACGTTCACCAGTGAACATTTTCTCTGCAATTGCTTTAACAAAAACCTCCATTGATGTTTTGTGTGTCCACGTCACCATGGATTCAAGACAAACAATGTCTCCTTGATTAATCGGATGAAGAAAATCCACTGAATCAGTTGATGCTGTTACACAGGGTCTTCTTGAATGACGAGTTGCTGAAATAAGAGCAACGTCATCAATGAAGGCCATCAGTTGACCCCCAAATAATGTTCCATGAATATTTGTATGAGTCGGATTGACTACGGTTGCTTTAGCCGTTCTTGACTCATTGGTAGACTTCATATTTGTATCTTCGAATACATTGTCCATTCTAATCACCTTTTCTTTCTTAATGGCTCTGCTAATACACTACCCTAATCGAGTAAATCTGTGTTGTTAGTAACAAATGACAAAATTCAACCCTTTATAGTTTATTTACTATATTTAAATCCTTTTTCACTAATCCGAGTAATAGGATAATCTTTTGACTCTGCGAGCATTTCAAGGATATTAAAAAGGGATGACTTTGAAATAGTGATTCTATAATGCTTCTCTAGTAGATCTGTCAGATAAAGCGGCCCCATCGCCACTTGAGAACGTTCAAGGGTTTCTACGATTTCGGAAATTGGAGCTCTTGTAACGACAGACGCGCTACCGTGCATTTGATTCATAATTGTCTCACGCTCTATTTCAAACTTTTGAAGCAACTTCATTTCTCTTTCATTAAGATCCATTAATTGTTGCTGCAACTGCTTTTCTCCAGTCATTGCGACATGCTCCTTTACGTTAAGAATGATCAAAGTGTAGCAAGCGTTTTGCTAACATACAAGACATAGAAAAACACTGTAAACGCAATCATCCAAGGGATGAAACGGTTTTCTAACTTCCATATATTTCTTGAATAGAACCTATAACTAAATGGCATAGAAACAAGTACAACTTTATTGTTGAAATAGGTTTAATTCTATAAGTGACAAAGAGAAACATAACTTTTGCTATTTAACGAAAAATAGCATAACAAAAAAGAAGAAAGCCTCAGCCTTCTTCTAACGATTCGTTTATTATTGTGCTTCCTCTTGCTCCTCAAAACGATTTTCTTTTACAAATAGCAAACCAAGCTCATGATGAGTATTATTATAAAGCGCTTTTTGCTCAAACCTAACTTCTCCATTAACATCAAGCACTTCCATTTTACAAAAAGCGGCATTACGTTGAAGAGCCGTATAAAAATCCACACCTTTTCCTAAAGGTAGCCCATTCACCTTAGAAATGACTTCGCCAACTTGTAAGTTCATTTGATCTGCAGGTGAGCCAGGGAGAATTCCGAGAATAACAAGTCCTTTATTTCGTTCATTGAAATAGGCAGGCTTATTTTTACCTCGATGAAGAAGTAAAATACCAGCTCGTCCAAGAATCACTAGAATGATTGCAACTAATGCAATCCATTTATTACTCAAAAAGTAACTCATTAGACCAATTAAGACCGTCGCTCCCCCGAGAAGAGCAACCTGCCTACCATTACTCTTCATCTCTGGAAGGGGTAATGCATGGTGTATAAGCTTTCGAAAGCCAATTGGATATGGCAATAAGATAAAGGCATAGGTGCCAGCACCAAAATCAAGAAGAGGCCACCATGTAAATGATTCAACCTGACCGACTGGAAGGAAGAGGAATAGTGGTAAAAGCCATAGTCTTTGGACTTCATGGGCCCCCACTAACTTTCCACGTTTACTTTCTACGAGTCTTGGTGACGTCTGTTTCCCGGCATTCATCGTAATGAATAACCCTTCCATGAATACTAGAAAGCCAACTAAAATAGCGAGCGCAATCGGCGATGCATTCCCGATCCCCTCTTGCATCGTATTGAGAGTATCGTTACCGAGATCGATTGGAGTATAAAAAAACGTTGCTAGTGTAGGTAAGATGAACACAAAAGCAGGTGATAAAAAACGAATTTGTCCTGTTACTAAAAGCAAAAATGCTCCGAGACTCATTGCTACGGTGGTACTGAAAGGAATCGTTAAACCAAGCAAAAGATTAAGTATTAGAAAAGCGGCTCCAATCAATAATCCAGGTATGATAGCAAATGGAACATCGTCCAAAACATCATGTACTCTTGTGTGAAAATCTCTTCTATCACGTTTTACTCGTGAAAGGCCGAGCATAAATGCTCCAATAATCGTAATATACGTGAGGGGATGAAGGAAAAAACTAATAATTCCCTTAAGTATTGAAAGGCCAAAAGTGTCCATTTTATATTCCTCCATGCTTGTTAGCAGTTACTAAATGACTGGCTATGTTATATGAATGTTCCACTCTGTCATGAGAGAATTATCGAAAATACCCTAACATTGCCAAATAATCATGAGACAACCAATCTAGTTTACCTCATTTTGAAAATGTCTTCTACTTGTTCAACGTGCTTATCATGGTCGAAAAAAATTCCGCAGGATTTCCTGCGGAATAGCTTCGACATCAACAGTTCATTTCCTTCTTGAAATTATTTAGCAAGGAGCTCCACCGCTGTCTTAAGCTGCACATCGTTATCAGGATTGCGAATGGAATCAATAATTTTTTCCTGAAGTTTCTGCGCAGTTTTTTCATCTATTTTCCCAGTAATATTTATATCATTCGAACGTTGGAAAGCTTTTACTGCTGTAACTGTTTTATCACTAAAATAACCGTCTTTGCGTCCCGGTTCAAAACCAAGGCCTTTGAGCATGATTTGCGCAGACTCTACTTGCTCGCTGTTCTGATCAAATTCTAACGTCTTTTCAGTAGATAATGGATTTACATAGAAGTAATCAGGCTGCTTTGCTTCAACCGTTGGCTCAATTCCTTCTTTATGAATCCAGTTGCCATCTGGTGTTAACCATTTAAACATTGTCAGCTTAATATTACTGCCATCTCCAAGGTCTAGCGTTGATTGAACCGTTCCTTTACCAAATGACGTTTCACCGACTAAATCATAATCGCCTGCTTCTTTAAGCGCTCCGGCAAGAATTTCTGCAGCAGATGCACTCCCACGATCAATAAGTCCTACGACAGGATAATCTTTTTTCTCTTCAAGAGTAGAAACAGAACGCTGTTTCTCTCCTTCACGATCTTCAATTTGAACGTAAGGTTTGTCATTAGGAATCAGTTCTTCCGCCATATCCGAAACAACATTTAACAGGCCTCCTGGATTATTACGAACGTCAAGTACCAAACCATCAATGTCCTGTTTTTCTAATTTAGTCAACTCTTCTGAGAAGCTTTTAGCTGTATCCTCTGAGAATGAAGTGATTTGCAAGACACCGATTGTTTTTCCGTTTTCTTTTACCGTACTTGCACGGACCGTTTCGATAGGAATCTCATCACGCGTCACTTCTACCTTCATAGTCTCTGAAGCGCCTGGGCGTTGAACGCCGAGCGTGACAACCGTGCCTTTCTCCCCACGAATCTTTAATACGGCATCATACAAATCAAGTCCTTCTGTGCTTTCACCGTCGATCGTCATGATTTTATCATTCGGACGGAGGCCTGCTTTCTCAGCAGGTGAATCTTTATAAGGTGACACTATCGTTACTCTTCCCTCAGTCATATTCACTTCCGCCCCGATTCCCTCAAAGGAAGAACCAAGAGATTGGCTAAATTGCTCGGCTGTTTTAGGGTCCATATAGACTGAGTAGGGATCTTCAAGAGTATCTACCATTCCTTTAATAGCTCCATCTAACAACTCTTTTTGATCGACATCATTTACATAGCGATCCTGGATTAATTCATAAGCTTTGTTAATTTTCGTTAGCTCTTCTGTCTCTATTTCATTACCGGAACCAAGAGTTAAAGATTGAGTGCTCCCTTCAGGCTCGTCCTGTAATAAAGTGAAGGCCGCGTATGTACCACCTGAACCGATTACGAGGGCGATCACGACAAGTAAAGCGACAACTTTCCCCTGTATCTTCATTGTACTCACCTCTTCTAATTTGAAGGAAAAGGCACCCCATCATAACGATGCGATGCCTTTTCATCTTATTGTACTATATGATTCAGTTGTTTTCATTATGTTTCCATCTCAAATTGTGAGGGGGAAAGCCCATTGAAGCGAGGCTCATCTAATTATCGAATGTAATTCATTGGGTCAACAGCATTTGACTTACTAGAGTTCCATGAACCTTTGTGAATTTCAAAGTGTAAATGTTGTCCAGTTGAATGACCAGTATTCCCCATTGTACCAAGGTAAGTTCCCTGACTTACTGACTGACCTGTAGAAACTGCGCGATTTTGCAAATGAGCATACACTGTTGTGTACATTTGACCATTGATACTATGCGTCAAGAATACTACATTACCGTATGAATCTGAATGATAAGATTTTAATACTGTTCCATCTGCAGCAGCTGATACTGGGTTTTGACCACCTTGAGCAATATCAATTCCTGCGTGGAACGTTCCCCAGCGGCGGCCTAATCCAGATGTAATTGGACCAGCAGCAGGCTTAATGAATGTTGCGTTACTAGAAGGCGCTGGTGCTGGCTCAGGAGTTGGCGCCGGTGCTGAATTTGAACTGCTTGAACTATTTGAACTGCTAGACTTGCTTGAGCTTGCCGCTGCTTCCTTTTTCGCTTGTGCTTCAGCTTCAGCTTTTTCTTTTGCCGCTTTAGCTGCGGCTTTACGCTCTTCTTCAGCTTTACGAGCTGCTTCTTCAGCACGCTTAATCTCTTGCTTTACTGCTTTTTCTTGAGCTGCTAGAAGTTCAGCAGTTTCATTTAAGTCCATCATATGATTATGAAGATCGCCTTCTTCTTCTTCAAGGGACTTCATTAGCTTATCTTTTTGTGCTTTTTTAGAATCAAGCTCTTTTTTAAGATCTTCAAGCTCTGCTTTATTCTCTTCAAGAGAGGCAAGTTTCTCTTCTACTTGAGCTTTCTTTTCTTCTACTGCCTGCTTGTCCGCTTTATGCTCTTCAAGAATCTTTTTGTCTTGATCAGCGATTGTATTAAGAGCAAGAACGCGTTCTACTAGATCACCAAAATCAGTAGCACCAAGTAAAACTTCCATGTAATCAACTGTTCCGCCACCGTTTTGTTGCATAGAGCGAATGCGATCTTTCAATAACTTATCACGCTCAGCAATACGGTCTTCTAAAGCGCTAATTTCTTCTTTCAACTGATCAATTTCAGCATTTGTATCTTTAATTTCCTTCTCTTTCACTGAAATCTTCTCATCCGTTTCAGCTACTTCTTTGTTTAACTGTTCAATTTCTGCTCGAACATCTTCTTGCTCTGCTTTCACGTCCGCAAGTTCAGATTCCTTTTGCTCAAGCTCTTCCTGGTTTGAAGACTGCTTTTCTTTGACATTATTAAGTTGATCATCAAGATTTGCGGCTTCAGTCGTTTGTGGAAGTGCTGCAGTTGTTAGTCCGCTTAAACCTAGAGTCAATGTTAGAGCCGTTGCTAATATTTTACGCTTCAATCTTTGTTCCTCCCCCAAAATAGATGAATCTATTTATCTCTTAATTTTCATTTTAAACTTTTAAGAATTTACGCATTGATGTAAGACTTCCCCATACTCCGATAATCACACCGAGGATAATTAACAACCCTGATAGCTGGTAAACAAACGGTGTTACCGGTAGTAAATCGATGAATAAAGTTGGGAAACGATTTGCTATTAATTCAATTAAATAGTAATAGCCGTAGATTAGAATTCCAATTGGGATAATCGAGCCGAAAATCCCAATTAGGATACCCTCTACTAGGAATGGCCATCGAATGAACCAGTTCGTTGCTCCCACTAGCTTCATAATTTCAATTTCATGACTTCTGGCAACAATTGTTAGTTTAATAGTATTAGAAATGAGGAACATGGCTGTAAATAGTAATCCAACCACAAGGGCCAGTCCAACATTTCGTGCGATCTCAAGAACTTTAAAAAGTCTGTTCACCGTATCTTCTGCAAACTCAACATCTTGTACATTTTCTAGCTGCTTAATCTCTTCAGCCACTGCCGTTACATTCTTAGGATCTTTGGTTTTGACCAGGAATGCGTCACTTAAAGGATTTTCTTCTCTTAATGACTCGAACACTTCACCTTCATCCCCAAGGTTATCAATTAAATTATCCAATCCTTCTTCTTTAGATTGATAAGTAACAGATTCCACTTCAGAAATGTTCTCGATCCTAGACTTAAGTTCATCTTGCTGTTCTTGCTGAGCCGTTAAATCAATAAATGCGCTGATTTCAACATCACTTTCAAGCTGATCACCAAAAGCATTTAAATTAAGAAGCAATGCGAGACAAACGCCGACTAAAAGTAGTGTAACGGTAACCGCAGAAATCGAAGCGAAGGTCATCCAGCCATTTCGACCAAGATTTTTGAAACCTTCTTTTCCGTGGCGACCAAACGTTTTAATTTTCATACCCGTACTCACCTCTTGCTTCATCACGGGTAACTATACCGCCATCAATTGCAATAACACGTTTTCTGAATGTATTCACAATATCCTTATTATGGGTTGCCATAATAACAGTTGTACCGCGATTGTTGATTTGATCTAGTAAATCCATAATGCCCCATGCAGTTTCTGGATCCAGATTCCCGGTAGGCTCATCTGTTAGCAGAATGTGAGGGTTATTGACGATCGCTCTTGCTATTGAAACCCTCTGCTGTTCCCCACCTGAAAGTTCGTCTGGTAAGAACCTTGCTTTGTTTTTCAAATTAACGAGACTTAGCGTTTCCATGACTCGCTTGCGCGTATTTGCTTTACTTTCCTCGATGACTTCAAGAGCAAAAGCGACGTTCTCATAAACGGTTAATCTTGGCAAAAGTTTAAAGTCCTGAAAAACAACGCCGATTTCGCGACGTAGCTTAGGGATGTACTTACTCTTCAATTTGCCAACATCTTTTCCATTAATTACGATTTTTCCACTTGTAGGCTTTTCTTCCCGATACATCATTCTCATAAATGTTGACTTACCGGCGCCACTTGGTCCTACTATGTAGACAAATTCACCTTTATCAATTGTAATATCGATACCGTTTATGGCTTTGATTCCATTGTCGTATGTTTTCCAAACATCTTTCATTTCGATCAAACTGTACCACTTCCTACTTGCTTAAATTCTCGATGCAAATTCTTAGGAGTTAGTTTTATTATTGGTGTTTTTATTTTTGATTAGTTCCTTTACATCTGAAGATATTATAACAAACAAATTCGCTATTTTAAGACAAATTTTTATTACATTTTTATTTCAAGACTCTCTTGATCTGACATCTTCTGCAATAATACATTAATAACTAATAGATTATTACACAATTATCTATGCTTAACTTTGTCAAGAAGGGAAATACAAGAGATACCCTCTCTCCTTCGTAATATTACATCCTCCTTTTTCCAAGTTTATAATCAAAAATACGACAATAAAAAAAGCACTATTCAGTGCTTCTTCTCTACTTATTTCATATCCGCTAGCCAGCTTGCTACGTTTTCTTCCACTTCCGTATCTCCACGTAAAATATTCCCAGGCATTTGCCCTTTCCCGTTTTGAATGACAGAGAGAATCTCATCTTTCGATAACCGTGAGCCTACATTTGAAAGTTGTGGCCCTACTTTCCCCTCAAGGTTGTCTCCATGACAGCTTAAGCAATTCGTTTGATATGTAGCTTCTGCGGCATTAGCATCATATTCACCAGAAGCTTGGCCTGCATTCCCATTTTCTAAGTTACCTTCTTTTGAAGAGCCCTCATTCTTGCTATTTTCATTATTACTCGCACCACATGCAGCTAAACTAAAAATCAGAACAACTACAAACAGAAACCCCATCCACTTCTTCATTATCTTCACTCCTCATATATACTGCCACCCATTGGACAAAGTAAAAACCTCACCTCTAATGGAGCTCACTTTCATTTACAATAGCCGGCTTACTCTCTTTTAAAACCTTCTCCTAGCACTTCAGTGGCGTTGGATACAATCACAAATGCTGAAGGATCAACCCCCTTCACGAGCTCTTTTAGCTTTGTAACCTCATTTTGCGCAACAACAACCATTAAGATGGGACGCTTATCATTGGTGTATCCACCCTGACCTGAAATTCTTGTCACACCTCGATCTATTACAGTGATGATTCCTTCACGCAGCTCTTCTTCTTTATCTGAAATAATAAGAGCCATTTTCGAGTAGCCCAATCCTAGTTGAACAACATCAATTGTTTTACCTGTTAGATACATAGCAATAAGGGCATAAAGTGCTTCTTCTAGGCTGAACACAAACGCTGAAGCAACGACAATTAAGCCATCAATCATAAATACACACGTTCCGAGCGAAACTCCTGTATACTTGTTTACAATTTGTGCAGCAAGGTCAGTACCTCCAGTAGAGGCCTTTCCCCTGAATACAATTCCAAGGCCAATCCCAACTCCAAGACCACCGAAAAGGGCACCTAATAACGGATCTGTTGTCGCTGGTTCTACGTTCTCTGTCAATTTTACGACAAAAGGTAAGAAGAGAGTTCCGACCAAGGTTTTTGGACCATACTTTTTCCCCAGAAAGATTAAACCACTTATAAACAATGGAATATTAAAAGCCCACTGGACATATGCCGGTTTCCAATCAAAGACTCCTTTTGTAATGGTACTGATCCCGCTTACCCCACCAGAAGCTATGCTATTAGGGAGTAGGAAAAGGTTAAAGGCAATCGCCACAAGGGCGGATCCTACCATAACGCTTAAATATTCAAGTATCTTATGTGCTGGTGAAACCTTTCTTGCTGTAAATTTCGCTAACGTTGCTATCATAACTGCATTCACTCACTTACCTCTATGATTTAAGTCACTGCTCATTTCTAAGCAAAAGCCTTCAGTAGTATATCATCGGGCATATGGGGTGTAAACCGCATTGTAGCAGCGCGTTATCAAGTTGAAGCACTTCTTTCTCCCTTTATACTTTGCCCCATTTATGACAGAAACATGAAGAAGCGATTGGTGATCACAAAGGGTAAACGACCGAAAAGTAAACAACGTACACTAACATAGCCTTTAAATAAAAAAAGCCGACCTGATTCTACAGGTAGGCTTGAAGTTAGTTTCAATCATTTAAACGAGAACGGAGAAAAGCATCAATAAATGGATCGAGATCGCCATCCATGACAGATTGAGTGTTCCCAACTTCCATATTTGTACGATGATCTTTTACCATACTATATGGATGGAAAACATAAGATCGAATTTGACTACCCCAGCCAATTTCTTTCTGCTCGCCTCGGATCTCATCGAGCTCTGCTTCTTGTTCTTCAATTTTCAATTGATATAGCTTTGCTTTCAACATTTTCATGGCCTGTTCTCGGTTTTTAATCTGAGAACGTTCTCCCTGACAACTAACAACTACTTTAGTAGGAAGGTGCGTGATTCGAACGGCAGAGTCAGTCGTATTAATGTGCTGACCACCAGCACCACTCGCACGATACGTATCGATCTTCAAATCTTCTGTGCGAATGTCAATCTCAATTTCATCATTAAATTCAGGCATTACTTCGCAAGAAACAAAAGAAGTATGACGTCTGCCGCTTGAGTCAAATGGTGAGATACGAACAAGGCGGTGGACTCCTTTTTCCGCTTTTAAATACCCATAAGCATTATGACCTTTAAAGTTTAACGTAACACTTTTCACACCAGCTTCATCACCAGGGAGGTAATCAAGCGTTTCAACTTTAAATCCTTTTTTCTCACCATAACGCGTATACATTCTAAGAAGCATCGATGCCCAGTCTTGTGATTCTGTACCACCAGCACCCGGGTGAAGTTCAAGAATCGCATTATTTTTATCATGCTCTTCGCTTAGAAGAAGCGTAAGTTCAAATTGATTGACTGCTTTTTTTAGATCTTTAATTTCTACTTCAAGATCTTCAAATAACTCCTGATCGTTTTCTTCTTTCACAAGTTCATAAGAAACTTCCAAGTTCTCATATTCTTCTTGAAGAGAATCGAACTCATTAACAGCTTCTTTTAGAGAATTTGATTCATTGATCACTTTTTGAGCGGCATTTTGATCATTCCAGAAATCTGGATCAGTCATTTGAATGTCTAATTCATCGATACGGGCTCTTTTATTTTCGAGGTCAAAGAGACCCCCTAAAGTCGTTTAATCGTGTTTCAATTGTGTTTAGTTCGCTTCTAATTTCATGCATTTCCATCGTCTGCACCTCAAGTTTTTCGTTATTTTACATAGAATAAGCAGGTGTTCAGCTTTGAACACCTGCCCGGCATTATTCTGCTTTGCCGTGACAATTCTTATATTTCTTGCCACTACCACAAGGACAAGGATCATTTCGTCCAATATCCTGCTTTTTCTTAACAGGTTTTGGCTTCGAGCTTCCTTCTTCTTTTGGATTAACGGCTTTGCCTTCTGCTACTTTTTCTCGCTTTAGATTACTTTCAATCTGAGCTCTCATAATATAGGTAGAGACTTCTTCTTCTATCTCTGTAACCATGTCCTCGAACATTTCAAATCCTTCAAATTGATACTCGCGTAAAGGATCATTTTGTCCGTAAGCGCGCAAGTGAATTCCCTGACGAAGCTGATCCATTGCATCAATGTGATCCATCCATTTACGATCAACACTGCGCAGAAGAATAACTTTTTCGAATTCACGCATGCGTTCCGGTTCGAATGCAGCTTCTTTTTCATCGTAATTTACTTTCATTTTCTCAACAAGAAGTTCTACGATTTCTTCCTTATCAAGGCCTTTGATATCTTTCACTGTTACCTGGCCTTCTTGAAGGAAGATACCTTTCGCGTGATCAATAATTGCTTGATGATCCCACTCTTCTTGAATATCCTCATCACCTGTATGAGCATCAACGATACGTGTAATAACAGAAGTCAGCATCGTTTCGACAATTTCACGTAAATTATCTGATTCAAGTACTTCTGCACGTTGAGCATAAATGATCTCGCGCTGTTGTCTCATCACATCATCATATTGAAGAAGCTGCTTACGAGCATCATAGTTATTACCTTCGACGCGTTTTTGTGCTGACTCCACTGCTCTTGATACAAGCTTGGATTCAATCGGCTGATCCTCTTCCATCCCGAGACGGTTCATCATGTTCATCATATTATCCGAGCCAAACCTTCTCATTAGCTCATCTTCCATAGAAATATAGAACCTTGATTCACCTGGGTCCCCTTGACGTCCTGAACGTCCGCGAAGCTGGTTATCTATTCTTCGGCTTTCATGACGTTCCGTACCTAAGATAAAGAGGCCTCCAAGATCAAGTACACCTGTTCCTAATTTAATATCTGTACCACGTCCAGCCATGTTTGTCGCGATCGTTACCGCACCTTTTTGACCAGCAGATTCAATAATTTCCGCTTCACGAGCATGGTTTTTGGCGTTTAGTATATTGTGAGGAATTCCGCGTTTCTTTAGGAATTGCGAAATCAACTCAGATGTTTCTACCGCCACTGTACCAACAAGAATGGGTTGTCCATGCTTATGACGCTCTTCAATTTCTCTAGAGAGTGCCTGGAATTTACCGTTAGTGGATTTATAAACGAGATCAGGATAGTCCATACGAGCAATTGGCTTATTCGTAGGAATCGCAATAACGTTCATATTGTAGATATTCCGGAATTCTTCTTCCTCGGTTTTGGCTGTACCTGTCATACC
This sequence comes from Anaerobacillus sp. 63XJN7_5_ISO-PGPR-S23-430, assembly GCF_056173695.1. Classification (NCBI taxonomy): domain Bacteria; kingdom Bacillati; phylum Bacillota; class Bacilli; order Caryophanales; family Bacillaceae; genus Anaerobacillus; species Anaerobacillus sp. 63XJN7_5_ISO-PGPR-S23-430. Next base: position 3,568,730 of record NZ_CM149686.1, read on the forward strand.
AGAAAGCTTTTCATACATTCTAAAATAGTTTTGGAATGTAATCGTAGCTAGCGTCATACTTTCACGTTGGATTACAAGACCTTCCTTCGCTTCAATCGCTTGATGAAGTCCATCGCTATAGCGACGTCCCGCCATTAAACGTCCAGTAAATGAATCAACGATTACAACTTCCTCATCCTGAACAACATAGTCCATATCGAGTTGCATGATAAAATTAGCTTTCATCGCCTGATTAATATGGTGGTTTAGTTGTACATGTTTGTAATCATATAAATTCTCAATAGCGAAGAATTTTTCTGCTTTCGTAATCCCATCTTCCGTTAATTGAACGTTCTTTGTTTTGATATCAACATTATAGTCGTCTTCTTCTTTTAGTGTTCTAACAAATTGGTTCGCTTGAATGTATAAAGTGGTGGACTTCTCAGCACTCCCAGAAATAATAAGGGGTGTTCTTGCTTCATCAATTAACACTGAGTCAACTTCATCAATGATGGCATAATGAAGAGGGCGTTGAACCATTTCTTCTTTATATAAGACCATGTTGTCACGCAAATAATCGAAACCAAATTCATTGTTTGTTCCATACGTAATATCTGCAGCATAAGCTTCGGCTTTTTCTTCTTTTGACAGTCCGCTAATGTTTAGTCCAACTGTTAAACCAAGATAGTGGTAAAGTTCTCCCATTTCTTCAGCGTCACGCTTCGCAAGATATTCGTTGACCGTAATAACGTGTACACCTTTACCAGTTAAGGCATTAAGATAAACAGGCATTGTGGCACTAAGGGTTTTACCTTCACCTGTTTTCATTTCAGCAATATTTCCTTCATGAAGAGACGCCGCTCCCATAATTTGTACTGGAAATGGACGCATACCAAGAACACGTTCAGATGCTTCGCGAACGGTAGCGTACACTTCTGGTAACATTTTATCTAGATCTTCACCTTTTTGAATCCGTTCTTTGTATTCTTCCGTTTTGTTACGGAGCTGATCATCAGATAACTTCTTCATTTCATCTGAGAAAGTCTCTACTTGATCTGCAATCTTCTGTAAGCGACTAACCTGACGTTCATTGCCATTGGGTATGATTTTTCGTAATAAACCTTTCATCAAAACGCTCCTCTTTTGTTGTCAGTAGAGTGCTATCATATATCTAACTAAACTAAGAATTTTTTATACTATGTAGTTATTTTAACAATTAGTTGCTAGAGGCACAAGAAAGTAAAAAACCATGCCTTCTTACAACTATATTAATGTAGATAAAAAAACAAACTTCAGCACATATTTAAAGGGCAGGGGTGATCACCCCTGCCCTTGTTTATTTATTCGTTAATCTTGCTCAATCAGTCCGTATTTACCATCTTTACGACGATAGACAACGCCTGTGCTTCCTGTAACAGCGTTTGAGAAAACGAAAAAGCTGTGTCCAAGCATGTCCATCTGAAGAATTGCTTCTTCAACGTCCATCGGCTTGAATGTAAAACGCTTTGTTTTCACTACTTGTAGATCGTCATCCTCATCCATATCAGCTTCAGCAACACTTGTTGTTGTAGGGTTTAATTCATCGCGGAACATATATTTAACGCTACCTTCCTGACGGAATTTGCGATTAACTTTTGTTTTATGCTTGCGAATTTGTCGTTCAAGCTTCTCAACAACTAAATCAATTGCTGCATACATATCCTGATGCTCTTCTTCTGCTCGAAGTAGAAGGTTTGGCATAGGGATGGTTACTTCAATCATTTGTTGATCGTTATAGACCTTCATGTTTACATGAACATCGGTATTAGGTGGAGTATCGAAATACCTTTCAAGTTTACTTACCTTCTTCTCAGTATATTCTCTCATTGCAGGTGTAACTTTAATGTTTTCACCACGGATGTTGAAATTCATCATGTGGCACTCCTCCTTCCATGCTATAACTATATTATTCGTTATACCCCCTCTATTACCCTCTATAAACTTTAAAAAATCACAAATATTTTTACGTTTTTTTCACAAAACACTCTAAATTCCGACATTTTTTAACAAATACATACATATAAGGGCTTATCCTCCTATTATATAACCCGATCGATAAGCTTAATCTAAAAAAACATCAGTATAAACTAAAATAGCTTTTAAAAATAAAAAGCCCCTATCAAATGATAGGAGCTTTAAGCGATTAATTTAATTTAAGATACTTTTTCTACGTTAGCAGCCTGTGGTCCACGAGCTCCATCAACAATCTCGAATTCAACTGTTTGGCCTTCTTCAAGGGATTTGAATCCTTCCCCACTGATTGCTGAAAAATGAACGAATACGTCGTCGCCATCTTCTCTTTCAATAAAGCCAAATCCTTTTTCATTGTTAAACCATTTTACTTTTCCCTGCATCTTGTTCAACATTCCCTTCAAAAATCTTCATGGCAGTGCCACATATTTATTATACGTTTATATTTACACACTGGCAAAGGGGTGTTTTTGTTGATATAACTCGAATGAAGGCGTTTTCTTGAATATTTTTCGACATTGCTTTATCCCCTGCTTAATGTAAGGGAATAAACTTCAGATGCACCTGCATTTCTTAGGGTGAGCGCTGCATAGTGAATGGTTGTTCCCGTTGTATAAAGATCGTCTAATAAAAGTATCTTTTTTCCATTTAGTGCAGATCCTTCTGTTACGCGAAACATGTCTTCTGTACGATTCATTCTTTTTTCTCGGGACAATTTACTTTGCTTTTCTTCGTTTTTGATTCGGATCAGTGGTGACTCTTGTTCAAATGATGTCCCTTCAATCCAAACCTCACATTGATTAAAACCTCTCTCATAGAGTCTTTCCTTACTAGTTGGCATTGGAATAACTTGATCGATAAAGGGATAAGATTTCTTTAACTCTTTTTGAATCAACTGTGAGAATACTCTTCCCACTTCAACATCCCCTCTAAATTTATAAAGAGCAAGCGTGTTTTTCAAAAAAGCATTGTATTCATAAAACGACTTATTATGGATAAGAACTTTTCCCCATCCTTTTTCCTCCCACTTTCTACAATCAGAACAGAATTGATTTTCTACAAATTTACTAGGAAGTTTATTTAGAGGCCGCCCACATTTCCGACATAAGTCTCCCTCAATTAGCACAAGTTGCTTACGGCACAGCTCACAACAATCCGGGTCACTTTGTATACCGACCAACCAGCTCCATGATACATTTCGACTTACATCTTCCCCGCACATAGTACAACGATTTAATTGAGCCAACCTTTCTCCCTCGCTTCAACATTCATTTTCTTAATTTGTTTTATAGCCTCTAACATGGCATTTGTTTTACCATAATGAAAAAAGCGAACATCTCCATCTGGGAATCTCTTACTTCTTCCAGCTCTTCCGGCAATTTGCACCAGGGCACTCTCTGTAAATACCTCATCCTCTGCTCCTAGCACGGCTACTGATATATTTTCAATCGTAATGCCTCTTTCGAGAATAGTCGATGAGAGGAGAATAGGGATTTCTTTTTTTCGAAAACGGAGAACTTTTTCGGCTCGATTTTCATCCTCAGAATGAACAGATTCACATCGGAAGTGATTTTTTTCAAATACAGCTTTTGTTTGATTAATGATTTTTATGGATGGAAGAAATAAGAGGACGGGCTTTCGCTCAGATACTTGTTTCTTTATCCATTCAATTAATATATGAGGAAGGTAACCTTTATTTATTTTCTTTCTCCAATTGCCACTCCAATGACAAGATGGAATAGGAAGTGGGAAACCATGGTACCTTGAGGGAATCCGTACGATTTGTAGATTTTCTTTTTTTAAAATCAACGGTGAAGGTGTTGCTGTTAAATAAATGAGGGAACCGCCTTGTTTTCTCGCTTTTTCAACATTGTATTGAAGAGAAGAATCCACACTATATGGAAACGCATCTACTTCGTCAATGATCATGACATCAAAGTAATTCTTAAAACGCATCAATTGATGCGTCGTAGAAACAACAAAATGAGAATGAGCATCGGAATGACCTGCATATAAGGGAGAAATCACAAGACTAGGGAAGACCTTTTGTAGGCGTGGAGCTAATTCTAATACAACATCTGTACGTGGCGTAGCAATACATACGGACTTTTGATTGGTGAGGGCATGAGCTAATCCATTAAATAACACTTCTGTTTTACCACTACCACAAACAGCCCATACAAGGAGAGTAAGATTATGTTGAATAGCCATGACAACAGCATTAGAAGCTTCTTTTTGACCATCCGACAATGTGCCAGACCACTCTAAAACAGCTTTATCTTCATTTTTTGGTATCCACTTGGATATGGAATATAGTGGAGAACAAAATGTTACCTTTCCCATTCTGATACACTTTCTACAATATTTACAGTTCTTACTATGGCAGCGCGAGCACGCGAAAAATGAAAATGAATCAGTACTTCCACACCTCATACAAGTTGCTTTTCCATCAATGCTTTGAATACCGGGTTCAAAATGAAGATAGCCATTTAAATAGTGTTCATGAAGTTCAAGAAATGAGTAAGGGATTTCATCGATTAATAAATGCCTTCCATATAAAAAATTCATAAGTTGAACATTCGGGTGAAAATCGGGATTTTGCGGTTGAGTGGGAATCGAGTTGAACATACCAATTGGAGCGAAATTGAGGGAGTAAGAAGGTTGATTAAGCAATTCAGGTATATATACTTGCTGGTTATTTAACACATAGGAAGCAAACCTCATGGGTTTGCTTCCTTTTCGATTTTAACGATCATACACGATACCAGCCGAGTCCAAGAGAACCTTCACCGAGGTGTGTAGCAATAACTGGTCCGAAATAACTTAAAATAATGCTTACGTTCGCGTATTTTTCTTCTAATTCAGCTTTCAAAAGCTCTGCTTCTTCTTTATTCGTTGCATAGATGACAGTTGCTTTAATGATACCTCCGCCTTTTGCAGCGTCATCAAATAGCGTCATCAGTTTATTTAATGCTTTTTTTCGAGTTCTAATTTTTTCATATGGAACAATTTTTTTATCTTCAAAAGTTAGTACGGGTTTTATTTGAAGAAGGTTTCCGACTACAAGCTGTGCAGCATTCAACCTGCCACCTCGATGTAAATGGCTAAGATCATCCACAAGGAAATAAGCATTCGTCCCTTGACTTTTTATCTTATGAAGACGATTTAATATTTCTTTACTTTTAAAGCCATCTTGCGCCATTTGTGCTGCTTCTAGAACATAAAAACCCTGCATCATGCAACTGATCTCTGAATCAAAAACATGAACGTCCGCGCCTTCAATCATTCCTCCAGCTGAATGAGCTGACTGATAAGTACCACTGATACCGCTGGAAAGAGTAATCGTAATAATTTCATCATGTGAACGAGCTAATGTTTCATATGCTTCGACAAAACTTCCTATAGAAGGCTGAGAAGTTTTAGGAAGCTCATCTTCTTTCTTTACTTTTTCAAAAAAATCCTCTGCCTGTATTTCTCTTTCTTCTAAATAGGATTCATTACCGAATATTACGCTAAGCGGAACCATCGTCACTTCGTATTCATTTAACATTGATTCAGGTATATAAGCCGTACTATCTGTTACAATAGCAACTGTCTTCATATTAACGCCTCTCTTCAATCTATTAAGTACTTCATACGATTTACGTTAAAAACCAGTCAAGTTAATGATAGAGCATTTTTGGCTTTGTGCCAACAAAAGCTTATAATATTTTTCACATAATTTGTCAACCATTACTCACCATATTTTTTAATGTAAATGTCGTAAAATGAAACTTTTAGTAAATTAGGCAGGTATTCTGTTACATAATTGTAATGTTATATTCATCCTCCTGTTATCTCAATCATGTAAACTAGCAATCGTGATAGAGAAAATAAAAGGTTTTAACTTATAAATCAGGGGGAATTATAATATGTTTAAGAAAGTCGTGATCACTACTACACTCGCAGGTACTCTTTTATTAGCACCAAACGTAAGTGAAGCAGCACTAGGCGACCGTACCCTATACAATGGCATGAGCAACTCTGACGTAACTCAACTACAAAATGAACTTGATAATAAAGGCTATTTTGATTACCATAAAGCAACTGGATATTTCGGAAATATTACTGAAGATGGCGTTCGCGACTTCCAACGTAGCGCAGGCATTAGCGTAGACGGTGTTGTAGGGCCACAAACAGTTAGCGCACTAAAAGGTTCAACTTCATCTAAATCAAGCAGCTCTTCTAATACATACAGCAGCACACTTCGTCACGGTGATCGTGGACAAAGTGTAACAAATCTACAAAGTCAGCTTAAATCAAAAGGCTACTACAACTATTCCGTTGACGGCATTTATGGATCCATTACACAACAAGCAGTACGTAACTTCCAAAGTGCAAATGGTCTTAGCGTCGATGGCATTGCAGGATCAAACACATTTGCAGCACTTAATGGTTCTTCTGTAAGCTCATCTTCTTCATCACAGGTAAAAAGTGCATCAACATCTAACTCTTCTGTCGTATCTATTGCTAAGCAATACATCGGTGTACCATATGTTTGGGCTGGAACTACACCATCTGGTTTTGACTGCAGCGGCTACCTACAATACGTATTCAACAAAGCTGGTAAATCCATCCCACGTACTGTAGCTAGCATCTGGAACGCAACAGACAAAGTTTCTTCACCTTCTGTTGGGGATCTTGTATTCTTTGAAACTTATAAATCCGGCCCGTCTCACGCTGGTATTTATATCGGTAACGGTCAGTTCATTCACTCTTCTTCTTCATACGGAGTAACAATCAGTGACATGGATAACTCTTACTGGTCTCCACGTTACCTCGGTGCAAAGCGCGCATAATGGTACAAAAAATAGCCTCCAAAATTGGAGGCTATTTTTTTGTCTTCATTTTGTTTTCTCTTTACCTTTACCTCTCATAACAAGTAGAATACCCCAAAGAAAAAAGGCACGCCTCAGCGCACCTTAACCCATCCTTTTTTAATTGCCTCTACTACCGCTTGAGTACGGTCGTTTACATTCATTTTTTGCAAAATATTGGAAACATGGTTTTTTACCGTTTTTTCACTAATATAAAGGTCTTCACCTATAGAGCGATTGCTTTTTCCGTCTGTTAGCAGTTGAAGAACTTCGCATTCTCGACGTGTTAAAATATGAAGTGGTTTACGATACTCAACTTCTTTGTAACCAATTTGAGTCGATGGTCTTTTACCTTCCGTAGCAAGACGACGATATTCATTCACAAGATTATGCGTTACTTTAGGATGAATATAAGCTCCACCAGATGCAACAACCTTAACAGCCTCAACAAGAGAGTTTGCATCCATTTCTTTCAATAGATACCCTGCTGCCCCTGTTTTCACTGCGTGCGTGACATATGTTTCATCATCATGAATTGATAAAATAATGACTTTTGTCTCCGGTACTTGTTCAATAAGCTGTCTTGTTGCTTCTACCCCATTCACATGCGGCATATTAATATCCATTAAGACCACGTCAGGTTTATTTTCTTCGACAAGACGAAGTGCTTCATCCCCATCATCACCTTCAGCGATCACTTCAAAATCATCTTCCATGTCTAAAATACGTTTAACTCCCTCGCGAAACAAGCGATGGTCATCTATTATTATAATTTTCGTTTTGGTTTTAGCTGCATACATCTCTTACACGCCCTCCTGTTCATGAATCGGGATTCTTATCAATATATATGTACCCTTGTTCGGCGTTGATTGAACCTGAATTGTCCCATTTAATAAACCGACACGCTCTTTCATTCCAATCAATCCAAAAGATTGATCTTTACGAACGTTCACATCAAAGCCAATTCCATTATCTTCAATGGTTACCACAATCTTATCACCATCAAGATTCAGGTCAACACTTATTTCAGTTGCATCAGCATGCTTCAGCGCATTTTGCACCGCTTCTTGTACAAGTCGAAAGATCGCTGCCTCAAGCCGAACGTGAAGTCGTTGGATCCCTTCAAAATAATCGAAATATATCGTTGCCTCTGAGCGATCATCCACTTTATTTAAATATTTTAATAACGTAGGCACTAGACCTAGGTCATCCAAAGCCATTGGACGAAGATCATAAATAAGTCGCCTAACTTCTTTTAAAGCATCCTCAATTAAGGATCTCATATCCTTTATTTCCTTGAACGCTTCATCTTTTCCCTTTTTCTCATAAATTCGTTCAATTAACTGTGACCTTAATAACACATTCGCAAGAACTTGGGCCGGGCCATCATGAATTTCTCTTGAGAGACGCTTTCTCTCTTCTTCCTGTGCTTCAATAATTTTAAGCCCATACTCTTGTTTTCTTCTAGCGTCTTCAATGACCTCACCATAGAGTCTTAGCTCTCCTCCAAGATAACTAAGAACTGTTGAGATTTGGCTCATAAAAGACTCGGCTTTTTCCGACGTATTTTGAAGTGAAGAAATCCGCTGTTCTAGATCTGCAATCTGGTCTTTAAGGCGCGATTCCTTCTCCATACTAACAGATAGCTTAATTTGGGCTTCTGAAGCCTTCTCATAAGCGTTTCTAATCTCCGGCTCTCCATAGTCTTGAAAGTTCTTACTAATCTTTACAAGCTCAGCTCGAGCGATTCTGTCCATATGAAGCCTTTCTTGCCTGAGACCCTGAACGGTCTCTAATTCTTCTTTTAATAATTGAAGTTGATTATTGATCTGCTGACATTCGTCATGAGACAGCTCTCCAATTTCGAACAATTTTGATTTACTTGTGTTAATACTCTCCATTGTCCTGTCAAGAATGACATCTAATGAATTTGGATCAAGCTTCTGAAAATCCAAGCTAACCCCTCCATTCCTTCAAGGGACGGACACTAAGAAAAGATAGTCCAAAAGTACTTCTTTTACAAAATTCGTATCTGACCGTCTTTTTATGACTTGAGGATATATATTTGATGGATTAATTTAAGAAACTTATAATAAGAAAGACACTAACCGAACTTATTACTTTCCCTCTTAAATCACAATCTTTAATTATGTACTATTCGATGGTAAGAAACAAATCCCTTTCATTCTAAAGAATGTTCAATGATTATCTGGAGGTTAACCAAATGCTTACTTCATATTATACAGTCAAAGGTGATGGAAAAAACGAAATCACTATACAAAAATCACGATTTATTGCACATGTAAAAAGGACGCCAACCGAAGAGGAAGCGCAAGAATTCATCCAATCGATCAAAAAAGAGCATGCAAGTGCTACGCACAATTGTTCAGCTTATTTAATTGGAGAGCAAGACCTTATCCAGAAAGCTAACGACGATGGAGAACCATCGGGCACAGCAGGTGTACCAATGCTTGAAGTGTTAAAAAAACGAAACCTAAAAGATACTACGGTAGTCGTTACCCGCTACTTTGGTGGAATTAAACTAGGCGCAGGCGGTTTAATTCGCGCTTACGGTCAATCGGTTTCAGAAGGGCTGAATGCGACTGGAATCGTAGAGCGAAGACTAATGGAAAAAATGACAACAGAAATTGATTATTCTTTATTAGGGAAAGTCGAAAATGAAATTCGTTCATCGAATTACTTATTAGATCAGATTGATTATATGGAGAATGTACAAGTTCAAACTCTTATCCAAAGCGGATTAGAAGAGCAGTTTACTGAATGGATGACGAATATTACAAGTGGACAGGCGAAAATCCTTTCAAATGGACAACTCTATAAAGAATATGATGTCTAAAAAGATTACTTATTAATTCTAAAGGGTATTGGTAATTAAATGTACCTCTATCATTCAACATGAAAGTCCCTTATTCGGGAAAGATAGTAATGCCATGAGTGATTTTGAAAGAATGCACGCTAAGAAACCTCTTGCAATACACACTTATTTTGATATGATATGAAAGGAATGAATTACTATTCCTCAGTTAGAGGGGGATTTTATTGTATTCGTTAACAGAGTATATCATAGCGTTTATCATCTCTATAACCGTCGCTATCATTGCTACACCAATTGTTAAATATGTATCACTTAAATTTAAAATAGCCGATAAACCAAATCAACGGAAAGTTCATAAAGGGCTTATGCCTTCAGCTGGCGGACTTGCTATTTTTGCAGGTACTGTCGCAGGCTTTTTATATCTTAGTCCTTATTCACCGTATATGCCAGAAATTATTATCGCTGGAACACTCATTATTGTTTTGGGCGTTTTTGATGATAAACTGGCTGTTTCACCGAAAGTTAAACTTGTTGGTCAAATTATTGCCGCTATTATTGTTGCCTCATCGGGACTTCAGGTTGAATTCGTTTCACTTCCATTCGTAGGTAGAATTGAGTTCGGATTTATGAGCTTTTTTATTACAGTATTGTGGATTGTTGGGGTAACGAATTCCATTAATTTAATCGACGGTCTTGATGGATTAGCTGCAGGTGTATCCACTATCGCCTTAGGTTCTATTTTAACAATGGCCATTCTTGACCATCAACTTGTAGTCATTGCACTAGCCGTGATTTTAATAGGTAGTACTCTTGGCTTCCTGATCTTCAACTTTCACCCTGCAAGCATTTTCATGGGAGATACCGGAGCTCTTTTTCTTGGGTTTGCCATCTCAGTAATGTCTATGCTAGGATTATTCAAAAGTGTGACGGTGTTTAGTTTGATCATCCCTGTTATCATTCTTGCAGTCCCCATTTTTGACACATTCTTTGCTATCATTAGACGAATATTAAGAAAGCAAAAAATCTCAACGCCTGATAAATTTCACATCCATCATTGTTTACTAGCTATTGGATTTTCTCACCAATCTACCGTGATCATTATTTACCTTCTCAGCTTTTTCTTTGGTATTACTGCCATTCTATTCTCAGCGTCTACGCTGTGGGGATCACTTTTCTTGCTTATCTTATTGCTTGTTGTGATTCAGTTTACGGCAGAACTCATTGGTTTAATTGGGAATCAGCGGAAACCTTTAATCAATACATTAAAAAAACTACTTGTTTTTACAAGTACAATGAAACGTTAAAAAGCATCCATAAGCGGATGCTTTTTTTCATTTATTTAGTTGAATTTAAAGTAGCATTTAGTTGCTGACTAAGTGAAGCTACACTTTCTTCATCTGGTTTAAAATAATACACATTGTTAATCCTTTCATCCGAACCATCAATTGTAAGGCTTTCGATATCAGATGAGCTTACACCAGAATAAGCTTTTTGAAGAGCAAATAATTCAGTTGGCTTCAAGTTCGTTTCGATGTTATTTCCAATGTGCTGAGCAATGTCGTCCAACTTTAGTAAACCTGATGCTGTTGAAACTTCGTCCATCGCAGCTTTTATAACCTGCTTCTGTCGATCACTTCGACCGAAATCACCGCGAGGATCATCCTTACGCATTCGTGCATAAGCTAGTGCCTCTGTTCCATCGAGGTTCATTGGGCCTTCTGTGAACGTTGCTCTACCACCTGGTACATCGGTATGCGCAATGAAATCGAATGGGACGTCCACCGTTATACCGCCGATTTCATCGATCACATCTTTAAATCCTTCAAAGTTCACTTTCACATAATAATCAATTGGAATATTCAAGAAATTCTCTACAGTGTTAATCGTCATTTCTGTTCCACCATAAGCGTGAGCGTGAGTAATTTTATCCTCAATCCCTTTACCAACAATCTCTACTCTCGAATCTCTAGGGATACTTAGTAATTTGACTTTTTTTGAATCTGGATCAACAGTCGCTACCATTAGCGTATCGGTCCGACCATTTTCGCCGCCTGTAGAATAATCCTCTATTCCCATGATTAATATCGAAATTGGATCCTTCGTTACTGCAACCTCCGCATCACGAAGGGCTGATTTTTCTCCTCGAGATAATCCCTGATAGGAGCCAGATGCTGCATCATAGGCATTATAGGCAAGATAAGCACCATAACCAATAAGGACAAGAACGATCAACAGTACAAACGTTAACAGTCTGCGAAATAAGCTTTTCTTCCGCCTTCTTTTTATTCTTGATTGCTTTTTCATTAAAATTCCCCGCTTCTTTCAAGCTTCTCCAATTTCACCGCTACCTTGTTAATAAAGCATGGTAAAATTCAAGCAGTTTTTTTTCCTCGCAAGACCAATTGTACGTGTTTTCAAAGGCTCTTCTGGCATTTTCACCGAGCTCTTTTGTTTTACTCGGGGAACTAAGAAGTTGAGTTAGTTTCATGGCTATATCTTTAGGATCTTCGGGATTAATAACTAAGCCACCCTGACTATTCTCGATTACTTTCGCATAGTGCGAGAAATTTGATGCGATAATAGCATTACTAGCAGCCATATATTCAAATAACTTGTTAGGAAGGGCAACAAGATGGTTGGGGTAAGGTAGATACGGAAGAACCCCAATGGCAGAACGTTCGACATATGCCGATATCTGTTCGTATGGTACCCTGCTGATGAACGTTACATTCAGATCAATACCCAACTTGTTTATAAGTTGATCTACTTCCTCTTTAAATGCAGTCGATTCAAAACTACCAAGAAAGAGCAATTTCGCATAAGGAGCTTTTTTCACAACTTCTCCAAAACCTTCAAGCAGCTGCAATACCCCCCTAATTTTCGTAATTCCCCCCAAATAGATAATTTGGTTTTTATCTTTTTCTTTAGCTGCTTCTGGAAACATTTGTTTGAGAGGGTAATTTTCAATCTTACACCCATTATAGTGGCGATAACGACGACCAATTTCTTCTGTGGTATAAATCACACCGCTCATTTTCATTAACGCCAATTTTTCAATGCCAACATAGGCATATTTCATAGGGACTTTCACTAAAGAAGGAATATATTCCCTCCCCATGATTGTATTCGGGTAATGCTCATGCACATCATAAATAACTGGCTTTTTAAGAAACACCTCGATCATAACCCCTACAATCATAAGCTCAGGGTCGTGAAAATGATAAAGATCCGCCTTTGTTTTTTTCGCAAGTTTATACAAATGAAAAGTTGACTTAAGACGCTCCTTTACACCTGAAGGACGTTTAAAGGTAATGAGAGGAATTTCTTCAGATTCAGCCACCTCAGGCTCTGGAGCAATTAACACAACGTCATAGCCTGCTCTTTTTAAGCTTTTGCATTGCTTATGATAAATACGTCCATCATATGGAGAATGAATAGACGTGATGACACACACTTTTTTCATTGCGACCAACCTTTTACATTGTCCTGAGTAGATTCTAATAAGTGAGCCAGGTTCTTGGATAGCTCCTGACGATTATATTTTAACAACATTTTACTTCGTACATCTTTCTCTAATAACTCCATAATTTTAGGATTAGAAGTCGCTTCTAACACAACGTTCGCAAGCGACTCAGCATTTTCTGGTTCAAAAAATAGTCCAGCATTTAAACTTTTGACAATTTCTTTTGACTCTCCACCAATTCCTAATAGAATCGGTTTATTCATAGCCAAACAATCAAATAGTTTTGAAGGAATCGTAATTTCAAACAGAGGATGATTCTTTAAAATAACAAGACATAAATCAGCAGCCGCATAAAAGCCGTTCAATTCCTGTTTGGCACGGCTGTCGAGGATCAGAACATTCTGAAGAGCTTTATCCTTTTGATACTGTTGCAAACGTTCTTTCTCAGCCCCTTCACCAATAAGAACAAAGGTAATCGAAGAGACATCTTTCAGAAAATTTGCCGCTTCAAGTACAGTTTTCAAGCCTTGAGCAATTCCCATGTTACCCGCATATAAAATAATGAACTGATTCTCCAGACCGTGCTCAGCACGAATCCTCATTCCCTCTTCAGGTACTAAAACTCCTGTCTCAGTTGGATTAACACCGTTAGTAATCACATCGATTTTATTTTCAGGGATCCCCTTTTCAATAAGGTATTGTTTGTACCCATGCGTAACTACAACAATATGATCAGCTTGCTTAAAAAGAAACCATTCTAATTTCCGAGCCAGCGTTAATAATTTTTTATTATTAATTTGATTTAAAACTTCTGCAAAATCCACCCATAAATCTCGAACTTCAATCACGAATTTGGCACGTTTCAGTTTACTTAATACATAACCGGAAAGCCCAACAAAAAGTTGAGGGGTAGTAGCAAAGACGACGTCAGGTTTTTTAGCAAATAATCCGGCTATGATAGAGGTTGTCATAAATGAAAAGTAATTCAGCATTCTTCTGAGCTTGCTCTTTTTTGTATCTTGTACGACAAAAGTACGAATAACATTTAAACCAAGATGCTTGCTCGATTGAAATATTTTTTTGGAAGAAACATGATTAGGAAATGATGTAACTACTGTTACATCGCAGCCTTCTTCTACCAAGTTCATTGACATATCATAGGCGCGCGCCTGAGCTGCACCTATCTCGGGCGGGAAATGTTGAGATATATATAAAATCTTCATAATGAATCCTTTCCCTCTTAACCAGAATACGACATAAAAACACTTCTTTCATTATACTTCGTTATGATTCGAAAGAAAAGTTGATTGAGGAATGGATCAGAAGTGTAAACAAAAATTTACACTCAGTTCATAATTCCTATTGTTAAATTTGTTCCATCCACTATTGTCGCTAACAACAATAGCTATTTACGAGTAGAAGTGGACGACATACAAAAAGCCCGGTATTTTACCAGACTTTTTGAACAGTAGATAATGTTTGAAGTAGCTCAAAGTATTGGGTGACGACTTGATTAATTGAATAGTGTTTTTGTACCTTTTGAATTCCCTTTTGAATTTGCTCATTTCGTTCCTTTTCATTATCAAGGAGACTATCCACAATAGACTCACACGCTACCAAATCGTGTAATTCATATGTTAGGCGCCCTAAATCCCCCAGATATATTTCAGGAATAGCTCCAACCCTCGGTGCTACTGCAGGGCATCCACAAGCCATCGCTTCAATCAAACTCATCCCAAACGATTCTCCTTTGGAAGTGCTCACTGTACAACCACCGCTTTTGGACACCATTGCATACAGCTTTGGCATTTCACTATACTCCATCCGGTCTATCCAGTGAATACTGAGCTCTCGCTTGTTTGCTTCCTGAAAAAGGTGCTTAGTTGCTTTTGACGAAGCAGTCTCTCCACCGACAATCCAAAAAACGCAGTCATCTCTCTTCTGAGAAATTCGTGCTGCGAGGTCCAAAAAACCTTGCCAATTTTTATGATCATTGAGTTTTCCAACCCAACAAATGATCTTTTTATTTGTAATCGGTTCTACTTCTTTGGGGGAAAACAATGTCGTATCTAGACAGTTTGGAATGACATATGTTCGCTCTTCGGGTGCAGAATAATCTTCTATAATTCTGTTTTTACTATAATTCGAAGGCACAATATACCCCTGGAAATGGCGTTGATCCTCTTCTACTAAATAATTTAGCTTATAAGATATACCATGTACTTCTTGAATAATGGGGGTCTTGCAATGAACTTCTATTAAGTAGTCCGTTATTTCCTTCGTGTCAATTGCAATAATTAAATCGAAATCATGTTCTTTTATATACTGATAGATGGTCAATGGTTCTGTCATAACATGGATTTTCTCGTAATCTCCAAAGGCAGTCTGTCCCCCATGATCGGATAGAAAGATAAAGTGGGGATCACTAATCGATTTTAGAAACCCAAGTCTATTCGCAAGTTGTGTCGTCACTCCACCTAGTAATAAATAGCGATAAATATAGAGGATTTTCAACGAGCGTTCCTCCCCTCTAAGTGTAAGACAGCTTCCTCTAACAAGACACTGACTTTCTCTCCACTACCATAAGAAATAACTTCCTGATCTTCTAGTGGAGCACTCCATTCTTTAATACGAAATATAGGAATGCCTAAGCTTTCCATCTTTACAAGCGCGGAGGTTGACGCCGAATATCGAAATGGAAGGATGCCACCTGTCCATCTTCCGACTCTTTTCATTAAATCAACATCGTTTGCATACTCTCTGATCGTAAGTCTTTTCGAGTTGATAGGCTTTGAATCTGGTAGATTGTACCCTATTAACTCTATACCTAGACCTTTGTTTTCCACGAGCAAATCTTTCATTGCTTGATAATCAATGCAGTCTTTTCCAAGATCACCAACAAAACCGATTACAATACGAGAAGATTCATTAGTTAATGTGTTCACTACAGGATTTTCTTCCCTTAATTTAATGGGATGCATGCGTCCCATTGACACTAGAAAGTGACTTGGATCAAGACTATTCATCAGAAATAAGTGAGCTTCACGATCTACTATCTTTTCTGGTAAATAGAAGATACTCCATTTCTTCCACTGCAATCGCCCCATTCTTTTGGCTATTTGGAGATCAGAATGAGTAATATACATTTCTGGCTCTTCAAATAAATGGAGGCTTCTCCAGAATTCAGAAGTTGAAATTTGTAAGAACCTCGATCCATCAAGGTGAATGGGATTTATCAATTCGTTTTCCTCTTCATAGACGTAAACGACATTTTTACCCCTATTCCTCAGTGTTTCCACTAACTGATGTGCAAGCTTAAGACTATTTTTTCTAAATACTTCGGAATCCCAATAGACAATTGTCATTTTTCCTAACGTTGAAAAATGAGCTAATTGCTCTTCAGGTCTCATTTTGTTAAGTTTCACTATCGTTTCTTCCGGCTCTTGAAGAATGCGCTTTTTCTCATCACTCGTTAACTGGATTTGATCAATTCGCGCTTCGTGCTTTTTCTTGATAATAGGGAGCAGCATAAGAAGTTTATTCTTTTCTTCAAGCCTAACTACTTCCTCATTTCTTTTCGTTTCTAGCTCTTTTTGTAACAAGGCAGCACGCTTAGCTTTCTTTTTCACTATGACTTTTCTTATTTCTTCAAGAAAAGCTTTCCCTGCCTCCCCATAATCTGTAGGGGGATTTACAACATTTCGTCCAACCCAACTCACGTAGTGTTCATCAATGCGCATATCAATTTCTTCAAAGTTATGAAATAGTGTTTCCCACTCATCTCTTAATTCTCCTGCATGTTCTAATGCTTCAGTTACAATTATTTTCCCATTCGGTTTAAGTAATCTCTGGACTTCTTTATTCTGCGAAGACATAACTTCGATTAACGTGTCTTCCGTAATAATGGCATCGAAGTAATTCATAGGAAAAGGAATCTCGCTCTTCAAATCCCCCGACCAAAAGGTACTTACACAATCTTTACTTAGTGGATGAGTAAGAACTACCGAGTCTTCACTAGCGAAAATATTTACAACATCTAGCTGAGGATCTTGATTAATGATCGAGAGAATACCTGGTTTTTGACTAATGTGAAGTATATGTTGCCCTGAAGCTCTAGACCCACACCACCTTAGTCTGGAGCGTTGAGATTCAGGAATGGTAAATGACTCATTTTGTAAATGTGTTAATTGATTTTTCAACATACCATTCTCCTGATTCTACTGCCAAAGCAGCTGATTAATTGAATACCATTTATTTGAATTATATATGATTCCACATGATCAAAAAAGGATTAAATGGTAAATTTCGAATGTTTTACATCTTTCCTTAAAGCTACTGTTAAAAAATGAGGTGGCATTCTTTATTATGAAATCAATCGCATGAAGGGTTCTTGCTTCTATTTACAAATAAGCTTCCACTTATTTTATCGCTATTTTCTAAGTCGCTTTCATTTAGCGCATAAACACCAAGAACTATTAGTAAAAAAAGCCGTCGGCACAACCCGACAGCTTTTCATACAAACGTTTATCCCCAGAAATTACGGAGAATTTGATTTTTTTCATTCTCATCTTCAACTAATCCATCGATGTAGCGATTTTCAAATGATGTAGACATATTATTCGAGTGAATAACTTGCACATAGTTTCTTGGCTTTAACAATTCATGTTTCAGGCTGTGCACCGATAAATGCCCTTTTACAGGGTGGCGCTTTCCTTCTAAATATTCAGCAACGTTATAAATAAGTGTATAAAAAGGTGGTGATTTGATTTTGGCAGTTGCTACTTTATCTGAATACTCGTCATAAAAATAGCCATACTGGTTGATAAGTGCCTCAGTACCTTCAACTGGCTGATGATCTTTTAGAAAATCAAAATAACCTTTGTGGTACATATCATCAGAATCAATGCGGGCGAAGTACACTTCATCATAGTCCTGAATTTCACGTTCTAATGTTTTGTTATAGGCATTCTTAGGCACGAATCTAATATTATCTGGAAGTGGATCGTGCTGTTTAAGAGCGTTCATCACATGCTCTTCTGAACGCTGATCATACTGAAGAATTGTAGTGAAATCCTGGTTCGTTTGGGCTTTAAGACTTTTGCATGTGTATTTCATGAAAATCTCCATACGATGGTCAATCCATTCTTTCGTTAAACGACTCTCATTCACATCTGTTAAAGCCCAGTTATTAAATGCGATTGGCACTAGAATTTTTCGTTTCATCATCTTCACTCTCCCAAATCCAATTCTATTTATTAGCTGCTACATTCTGAACAATCATTTCAGCCATTTGCTGTGCTCCATTCTCCTTCATAAGTGAAAGAGCACTTTTCCTCATATTTCGATTGTTCTCTTCATCAAGAGCTTCTTGAATCGCTTTTTCAAAATCAGTAGCGCCTGGATCTCTTAAGACGATTGCAGCCCCAGCGTCTCCAGCGATCATGGCTCTTGCCACCTGATCATCTGTTTTTGTATTCTCATTGGGAATTAAGATCGATGGCACTCCAAAATACATCACTTCGTGGAATGTATTATAGCCAGTAGCTGTAACGATGAGATCAAAAGCATTGAAGTAAATCGAATTCGGATAGTCTCTTAGTGTCAGAACACGATCCATTTTTAAATCCATTCGATTACCAATAATGGATTCCCCAATTACCACGAAAACATCATCTCTCTTTAGCAGTTCATTAAGAAGAATAGAAATCGTTGAATGAATGTCATTGATTTTACCTGCTCCAAGCTGAACATACACCATCTTCATACCTTCTGGGATATTCCATTGTCGACGAACACTCTCACGATCCTTTAGCTCTTCTCGATCAAGATATAACACTGGCTCACAGTACGTTTTCATTCCTTCTTTTCGCATACTGTTTTCCCCACCAGCTTCACCTGGAACATAAACCTCGTCGAATTCTGCTTCTTTCGATTCCACTAACTCTGCTTTACCTTCTTTATGCTGTCCTCGCTTCACCCAGATCTTTCTCAATCCGTCTTTTTTACGCATTGAGGCAACAAGACCCGCATAAGGAAACGCACCATCAAAAACAATCGTTTCTGGCTGGTGAATACTAATAACCGTTTCAAGATGATCACGTAGCATCGCATTCCACTGCTTTGCGCTCATTTCTTTAGGAAAGAGCATTTTGGAAGGTAAGTGGTAACCTAGAAACCCTTCTTGCAATATCAAGTGCATGGCTGAACTCGTCGTATGAAAAATAATTTTCTTAGATGGGTCAATACGCTTTACTCGTCTTGCAATAGCCAGTAATCTCGTGAGATGTCCAAGACCCGCCCCGTTAGTTGGTACAAAGAGAATGGCATTTCCATCATCGATCGGTTCAATCTCAAATGATCCAGAACCATTCTTAATTCGACCTAATTTACCATTTTTAGCGTCCCTGTAAATTTGAACAAGTCGCTTCGGAAGTCGAATGGCTCGACCGAATGATTTTGTTGATCCCATGACAGCATCACCAATTAAATATCTAGCCGACGCATTTGAATCCAAGTGGTTTACGATGTGCTGAGCACGGTTGTATTTCTTTGTGATCTGAGTAATCTGTTTTTCTTTCTTTTTTGAATCATTTTTAAGAACCTTAAGCTGTTCACTAAGCTCTCGAATTTGAAACTGTTGCTGAATCATTTGATCAAGATTCTGATTTGCCACCGCTTTTGCAATCTCATCATTTTCTTGATTGTCACTCTTTTCTTGGACCACAGGATGACTTTGATTCAACTTTTGGAGTGCTTTCTCAAGTTTCAAAATCGCAGCTAGTAGGCCACTTGTAACCTCTTGCTTGATCCGTTCTTCAGGAAGTGCAGTCCGGGGTTCTCCCAGGAAAAAGAAATAACCCTCTTCAAACCCCATAGAAGTTGCTATGAAAAATTGGTTTAAGCAAAGAACAACTTCTGAAATGTCCTCTGTAATTTCTTCATTCATTGGTAATTTGACTGCAATCGTACCATTGATGTCTTCGGAAACTAAACCATGTAACGTTCCAAGAAATGCTTCTTCAAAGAACCTTTTTGTAAAGCTTCCTTCTAAAAGCACCATGTCTGTTTGGTATGAGCTTAGCTCTTCTGAACGATAGAAATTCGCTTTTTGAATTATGATATTTTCCTGAAGCTCTCGTGGCAGTGATTGATATGACTCACTCTTTCGTTGCAGTTCCTCATCAAAACGAACAAGCTCCTTCACACGTTGATCAAGTCTCGCTAGTTCTAATGAAGCTTGTGTTTCCCCATTACCAGAAAGAATAAGAAGGGAATTTGCTTTTCTTCCGCTTGCGATCATTTTGTTGTTTAAGCAACCCTCATTAATAGAAACCTCGATATTTTCTGTATAAAATGGGCTAACATCAAATTTCATGTAGAATTCTCCTTTTACTTCAATTACTTAGGATTCACACTTGAGTTTTCTTCAACATTCGTCGGTAGATCAAAGTTCTGCTGTCCACCTAGTAGCGTCACTTTACCTTTCGAATCTTTGTAGTTCTTTGTTACATTCCGTGTGTCATAAATGAGCTTAGAACGATCAATGACATAATCATAATCTACTGTTGTGTGATCAGTCGCGATGACAACGAGATCAGCGTCATCAAGGTTCTGGTCGTTGAGCTCAACGGAATAAACAACTTCTTCTCCATTCTTAAAGCTTGAAACAAACGGATCATGATAATACACGTGTGCTCCCTTATCTTCAAGAAGGCGATAAATTTCAAGTGCTGGAGATTCACGTAGGTCATCGATGTTTTTCTTATATGCCATACCTAAAATAAAGATTTTAGATCCTTTAATGGACTTCTCATTATCATTTAAAATATCTGCAGCTTGATTAAGCGCATAGCGTGGCATGTTTCCATTCACATCACTTGCAAGTTCAATGAAACGGTTATAGAAATTAAACATCTTTGCTTTCCACGAAAGATAAGCTGGATCAAGCGGAATACAGTGTCCACCAATTCCTGGACCAGGATAGAAAGGCATATAGCCAAATGGCTTCGTAGCTGCTGCATCAATAACTTCCCAAGCATTGATTCCCATTCGATCACACATCATCGTTAGCTCGTTCACAAGACCGATATTAACGCTACGGAAAGTGTTTTCAAGAAGCTTAACCATTTCAGCAACGCTTGTTGAACTAACAGGAACGATGTTTTCAAGGAACGAGCTATAAAGAGAGACTCCGAGTTCAAGACATGGCTTTGTTGCACCACCGAGCACTTTAGGTGTGTTTTTTGTATTAAACTGCTGGTTACCTGGATCGACACGCTCAGGTGAGAAACAAAGGAAGAAATCTTCACCCGCACGGAAAGAAGTCTTTTCTTCAATGACAGCTTTAATCAATTCATCTGTTGTTCCTGGATAAGTTGTACTTTCAAGAACAACTAGCGTTCCTTCTGTCATAAACTCAACCAATTTTTCAACAACGGCATTGATGTAAGAAACGTCTGGCTCTTTTGTTTTAGCAAGAGGTGTTGGGACACAAATACTAACAGCATCCAATTTAGAGATAACTGAAAAATCATCTCCAGGGAAGAAGTTCTTACCAATAATGGCCTCTACTTGGTTATCAGAAATGTCCATTACATAACTCTTCCCGTTATTTAGAATGTCCATTTTTTCTTTAGATACATCGATTCCATATACTTCAAAACCCTTTTGTGCCATTTCAACCGCAAGGGGAAGTCCTACATAGCCAAGTCCAATAACTCCTACACGTGCATTACCTGTTTCAAACTTCGTTAACAATGCTTCCTTCATCTCATTCATCCTTTATAAATGTAATAAATTCGTGTTGATTTGGGATTCCCCTACTTTTTCATAACGGAAGCCAGCACTCTCTGCCTGCTCCTTATTTATTAAATTCTTCGTATCATAAAGCAACGTATGACGCATCAAAGGAGCTAGAGATTTAAGGTCTAACGCCTTATATTCATTATGATCTGTTAAAATAATGAGACAATCTGAATGGCGTACAGTTTCTTCTACTGTATCAAATTGGTTTTTAATCCGCTTATCGACTACGTATGGATCATGAACTGCACACTCAATTTCCATATCTTCGAGTTCCTGCAATATAGTCAGTGATGGACTTTCACGCGCATCACCAATATTTCCTTTATAAGCAAGTCCAAGTAAAGATACTTTTGGGTTCGCAACTCCTTCAGTTCGCTCCTTAATTTGGTTGGCGATCCTTTTCGGGACATCATCATTGATTGCTCGCGCTGTTTGAATCAACTTAGCATCTCCTGGGCTTGCTTCAACTAGAAACCAGGGGTCAACTGCGATGCAGTGCCCTCCAACACCTGGGCCAGGTGAGTGTACGTTAACCCTTGGATGGCAGTTAGCCAACTCGACAGCTTTCCAAATATCGCATCCCACCTGTTCTGCAATACGCGCCAATTCGTTAGCTAACGCAATATTCACATCCCGATACGTATTCTCCATTAATTTTACCATTTCTGCAGTAGTTGCATCAGTCTGGTGAATCATTCCTTTTACAAAGATTTTGTAAATTCTCTCTGTCATTATACTCGAGTCAGCATTCACGCCGCCTACTATTCGATTATTATGAACAAGTTCATCCAGTAATTTACCCGGCAATACCCGCTCTGGAGAATAAGCAACATACAAATCTTTTCCGACTTTTAAGCCCGATGACTCTAGAATAGGTGACAGCACCTTCAGCGTCGTGCCAGGAGGGCTTGTTGATTCAAGAATGACCAGGTTCCCTTCCTTTAGTAAAGGCTGAATCATTTTAGCCGCCGATCGCACATAATTTAAGTTCGCCGTTTTATCAGGATTAACTGGCGTTGGTACAGCAATAATAAAACCATCTGCTGACACCGGTTCTGTTCCAAAAGTTAAATGACCTGAATCAATTGCTTCAACCAGCATCTCACCTAGACCAGGCTCTTCAATGTGAAGCGTCTTATTTTTTAACGTTTCGATCACGTGCTCATTAATATCCACGCCATGCACTTGAACGCCGTGCCTTGCAAACATGACAGCAGTCGGTAACCCGATGTATCCAAGGCCCATTACGACAAGTTTCATAATTACAACTCCTCACTCACAGTAACTTCAGAAATTAAGATCTACGAATTCTCCTTACTTACTTGGAAAATAATTCACCATACATTTGAATTAACTTTCGGGATTCATTCGGCCAATTCAATACTTTACTCGCTTCATTACATTTTTGTACGTAATAATCGCTTCTTTGCTGAATAGCTTCAATACCTTTTACAATGGCTAGTTCATCTTCTGCAACAGGTAAACCAAAGTCATATTCTTCTAATAAATAGGCTTTCCCTGGATGGTTAGAAGATACTACTGGAAGCCCCATTAACATATATTCGAATATTTTATTCGGTGTAGAATAATAGTTATTTTCGCTTACATTTTCGTACATCACGAGTCCAATGTCTGCTTCCTTTGTTAGTGAAAGTATTTCTGAAGGCGGTACTTTAGGATGAAAATGCACTCTTGAGGTGAGCTTCTGTTCGTCCACTAAACGCTCAAGTGCTCCCTTTATATCGCCATCGCCAAGCAAAACAAGGTGATACGGATCAGGCAAATGATTCATGGCTCTGACACAAAGCTCAATTCCGCGATTTTTCGAGAACCCTCCTTGATATAGAAGAATGATCTTATCAGTAGGTATCCCAAAAAGATGATGAAAATAATGATCATTTTTACGCTCTTGTTCCAAACGAAGGAGCGGTATATTCTGCAAATAAATTGAGGGTGGTAGTTCTCCATAGCGTTTATTGAATTTATCGATCAAAAACGGATTTACGGTAATAAAACGATCAACATGTTTCATTAACTTGCCTTCCAAATAATAACCAAAACGTCGATCAAGCGGATTGCGACCGGTCATTTCATTAAAAAGTTCATGGGAGTCGTAAATCAACTTGCTATGAAAATGTTCTGCTAAACGCTTACCGGTATCGAGCGTATTTAAATCGTGACAGTGAATCGCATGAATGGTTTCAGAAGCCATCGTTCCCTTTACTTTTTTGTAAAACTCGTAGCTGGCATATTGATCCTTCGCCAGCTTCACGGCTGGATTTCTAACCATTTTCGCTACAACAGATGGTTTTCGCGACGGTCCAGTAGCCATTCCCTTCTTTGCCTGTTTTGTTGAAATGGCTAGCTTATTAATCTTGATCAATTCATGCAAAAAAGGCGGATCAGTATCAAATTCATTTAAACAGCAAATGGTTACCTGATAGCCACTTTCGGCAAGCGCAATGGCTTCACGTTGAACCCGTGCATCGTAATCAATGTCTTTAAAAAGAACCATTAAGATGTGCTTCATTTTTTCTTAGCCTTCATAAATTCATCATACTGCTCGACAATTTCTTTCGTATCTCCAACCGCTTTTTGCTCACCGCGGTGAATCCAGACAACCCGATCACAGATCTGCTTCACAAGACCTGATGAATGCGTAACGAGAATAACGGTCCGATCCTGTTGGATTTTCTCTAATATGGCATCTTTACATTTTTTCTGGAACGCAGAGTCCCCTACCCCGAGAACTTCATCAATCAATAGAATTTCTGGGTCAAGCATAATAGCAGTAGAGAACGCAAGTCTTGCTCTCATACCGGATGAATACGTTCTTACCGGTTTATAAATAAAGTCGTCTAGCTCGGAAAATTCAATAATCGCTTCAAGGTTATCATCGATTTTCTTTTTGCGATTTCCTAACAGAAGGGCATTTAGGTAAATATTCTCGATTCCAGATAACTCAGGTTGAAACCCTGCACCAAGAGAGAGTAGCATCGGCCGCTTCCCTTCAACATGATAAGCTCCCTGATCTGGTTCAATTAAGCCACTCATGAGCTTTAAAAGGGTACTCTTTCCTGAGCCATTTCGACCGATAATACCAAGAACCTCACCTTTCTTTACAGTGAAATCTAGACCCTTTAATGCCCAAAACTGCTTTTTTTCTTTGCTAAGCAATTGTTTCAATGGATTATCTGAATGCTCAGGATAAGAAACCCAAATATCTTTAAGTTCAATAATGTCCTTTTTCAATTAAATCACCTTGGCATATTGTTTGTCGTATTTGTTCAAAATGCGTAGTCCAATAAACAATAGGACTAGTGAAATCGCTAATATGATGAAGAGATTATCCCACAGTGGCTGGCCTTTATAAAGTAAGATATTTCTATAGGAAACTAGAAAATCTGTAAAAGGATTTAAGTAAAGAAGACCTCTTATATTTTCAGGCACCGATTCCATTCGAAAGAGTACTGGAGATAGATAAAGCAATGTGCGCGAAATGTATTGCATCATGTTCTTAATATCCTTTAAGTACACGCCAATATGAGCCATAATAATCATGATTGGTAGCAATAAAAGAAGGTTCAATACGATTAATATAAAGAAATTCAATGCGTTAACTGTCAACTCCACTCCACTAAAGTAGAGGAACAAAACCATAATGACAGAGCTCACAAGAAACTTAAATGTGTTAACACCAAGTCTCACTAGAATAAAGGTTAGCTTCGGCACATAGACCTGCTGCAAAATTCTCGCTTTTGAAGAAATCGCTGTAGTCGCATCTACCATACAAGCGGTTGCCCATTTAAGCGGGATTAAACCTGTAAAAAGATAAACAGCGTAATCGTCTCCACCTCGATCTAACACAATCCCTACGAGAAAATAATAAATCGCCATATACAGAATCGGATCGACAATCCACCATAATGTTCCAAGATATGTTCTAGCTGTATTCGATTTCAGCTCGGATACGGTTAGGTGATAAAGCAAATCTTTGTTGTTTCGCCAATCATTAAGTAATTTTTTAATCATTCGCTTGTTAACTCCTAATCTAACTGCATTTATATTTCCAAACGTCATATTATATTTTATATAATTCCGCTCCTGTCGTCTACCAATATCAGAAGCGTGGCATCCTAGGTAATAACCCTTGCTATATCGACTTTTCTCTACACTTTTTCGCTCATCTCCCCCTTTATTCAACCGTAATTTACAAAATCTTAACGTTTCTCAAAAAGTAGAAACGATTAACTTATTCTTTCATAATTCAACCTGAATTGCCATCTTTTGTCGAATAACTTTTGGAGTTCTCCCACAATAAAAAAGCAGCCCAGTCGGCTGCTTTTTATTGTCTTATTCGATTTTGGTTAATTCCGCTATTTCTCTTTCAGCGTTTTCTTCTGTTGTTTCATATACTTGCTTAATCATTCCCACACTTTTTGCATAGAAAATCGTCATGATCATTTGATCTTGCCTTTTAGTAACTTGAATTACGTCATGAAAGCTGCCATAAGGAACTTCAACTTTATCCACCGTTGTTATTTCTATTCCATCTTGTTTTTCGGAACGATCGAACAGCGTCTCTACTTCCTCTAATGACTCGTATCCATTTAGTACACTTTCCTTACTACTTGATTGACTTTCTTCTACGATGGAAGCTCGATCTTTCGTCCATTGAACTACCTGAGTCGTTTCCATGTCACCAAGGGTAATAACTCTTTGAATATATTCTTCATTTTGATCAACAATGTATTCTGTAAAGAGCTGTTTCCCTTGTGACTTGAACGTTTTTGTTACACCTGTTTCAGGTCGATACATCATAAAATTCATTTCGCTACTTTCGCTCGTTTCTCCGCTGACCTTACTCGTTTCACTTGAGCCATTTTTCAATGACGCTGTCCCACACCCAGTCGTAAGAAGTATCACTAGAAGTAAACTTATTCCTATTTTTTTCATATCGGCCTCCATACTTAAAATAACTATAAAAGTCCTTAATTAGTACAATCGATTAGCCACCTGGTTTTTAGGCTTATCCTGAACTTTTCCACCTACAGTGAACAGTGATGTTACCCGATTCTTCATTCCAAATTCAAATAGAGCATCTTGAACAGATGAATTCAATTCATCGTGTACAAGTATTAGCGGCGAACCTTTTTGTGAAGCAATCGCGGAAGAAACCAGGGCATCCGGGAAGTCCTGACCTATTGAAAGGAGCACGGTGTCTGATGCCATTTCATCACTGAATTCATTTAAAATAGCAGAAAGCGTTTCATATCTTGTTTCGCCAGCCAAACGCTTCACAGTACTGCCATTCAAGTTTCTCAACTGTTCTTCTAGATTTGAAGAAATTGCAGCTTCGCCACCAAGGATAGCTGTTCTCTTTCCTTTTACATACGAGAGAGCTTCCGCTGTTATTTTTTTCTTATCAGTTAGAATAATCGCCCAATCGGTTGATGAAGCGATTGGTGCGCTTGCCAGCGCATCTGCATAGCTCAAGCCATTCGCTACAAACACACCCTCAACATGATCAAGTTTCTCATTAATCATAGAGTTTGTTTCATACCGATCGATTCCACCAATTCGTTCTACTGATACCCCTAATTGTTTCACTTGCGTTTCAACCTTATCTGAAATCGCATTTTCTCCACCAACCAAAAGGGCTTTATTAGCACCCAATCGATTGATTTCTTTTTCGGAAAAGGGGTCAAGTGAAGAGCCTCTAGTTAACAGGATAGGCGCGTTTCCTAGTTGGGCAGCAAGAGGGCCAACAGAAAGGGCATCTGCATAACCTAATCCATTCGTAAGGACAACTGTCTTTTCTTCTTTACTACTTTTAAATCCATTAGGATAAATTTCTTTTGATATTTTTACAGCTGTTTCAAATCGGTCGCTTCCAAAGAGGGCTTTACTATTAAGAGTCTTTGTAACATTTTCTCCGGAAATGTTCGTCCAAAGAATATCAGAAGACGATCGATTGATCACTTTTACATTTTTCATTACTTTAGCCGCTGCAATGGCCTGACCCTTTTCATAATAATTACCGTGACTTGAGCCATCGTTGCTCTGGATTTGATAAGGGCGCGTTAAATAATTCGACCACTCGACCGTGCCTTGCTTCTTATCAATCACTTTCGTATTTTTTCGCTCTTTTGCATAAATAATGGCATCCGAAAGCTCAGTAAAAGACTCAGCTTCGGCTTTTCCTTTACTAAACACCTCATAGTTTACTTTAGTAGAATCATAGATCGTTTCCTGCTTATCTTTATCAAATACCGTGACATTCTTAAGCGTCTTAGCGAAGGTTATCGCATCATCTCGTGAAGTGAATTGCTTAATTTCATTTCCGCTACTGTCTTTCACTTCAAACACTTTAAAGAATTTAATTGCAGCCTGAGCAAGCGCATCAGCTGCATCATTTTGGAAACGGGTTGTTTTGATCAGATTTTCTTCTGAAGGATTCGACATATAGCCAAGTTCTACGAGCACAGACGGCATCTGTGCATTCCGAATAACAAAGAAAGCCTGATCATTTTGGATACCCTTATCGAGCAACCCGGTTTTACTCAGCACTTGCGGGTGAACGATACTCGCTAACCTGCGACTTTCGGATTCAAAGTTAACTTGAATGGGATCTGGTGGGTATTCCTCATCCCATGCTGCCGCTTTACTATAATAGTAGGTTTCATATCCTTTTACGAGCGTGCTAAAAGGGTAGGCATTGTGATGAATGGAGATAAAAAGTGAATTGTCATTATTCCCCTTTACGTAATTGTTTGCGATTTTCGTTCTTTCAATCAAATCTTCCTTTGAATCTTGCGCAAAATCTCGATCCGTTTGTCTTGTCATAAATACCTTGATATCGGTTCCTTGCAATTTTTCTTTTAGTTTTAAACCGATTTCAAGTGTCCCAACTTTTTCATAAAAGCCTGTTTGGTCCCCAGAATAACCAGACGTACCTGTAAAACGTCCCCCATGTCCAGGATCAATAACTATGTATTTTTCTGCTGCAGCAAATGACGGACTGAACAAAAACACGATCAACAAAAGAAAAAAATGAACAATTAACCTTTTCTTCATATCCCACTCTCCTATCATGGTAATCTATTACATTTTATTATAGTATGACTGGAACTTCTATGCTCCTTGACAAATTATTCTAAAATGTGTGATTTGGACGATATAACATTAGCATCAAAAAAGCCTTTCTGCACTCTAAGCAGAAAGGCTTTTCATCATTTATTCAACAAATGGGGCGGGCTTCGTTTCAGATACTCCATAATAATATAAAATCGCTTCAACGATTCGCTTAGATGCTTCACCGTCTCCATAAGGATTAGATGCTTGAGACATTTTGTAATACTCTTCCTTACTTGTGAGAAGAGTTGATGCCGTGGAATAGATCGTCTCTTCATCCGTTCCAACAAGTTTTAGTGTACCCGCTGATACGCCTTCAGGTCTTTCCGTATTTTCTCTTAATACAAGAACAGGTGAACCAAGAGATGGAGCTTCTTCTTGCACACCACCCGAATCCGTTAAGATCAACGTAGCTCTTGATGCAAAATTATGAAAATCAATCACATCAAGAGGTTCAGTTAAATGAACACGTGACTGTCCACCTAGCACTTCATCCGCTAACTGTCTAATAGCTGGATTTAAATGAACAGGGAATACCACATGCACATCATCATATTCATTTATAATGCGGCGAACTGCTTGAAAAATATTCCTCATTGGTTCTCCATGATTTTCACGTCGGTGTGAAGTAAGCAGGATCATTCTCTTGCCATCAATTTGTTCTAAAAGTGGATGAGAATAATCCTCTTTCACAGTATGCTTCAAAGCGTCAATTGCTGTATTTCCAGTAATATAAATACGTTCTGTTACTTTTCCTTCATTATATAAATTATCAAATGCTCGCATCGTCGGTGCAAAATGCAAGTCAGCAAGTACACCGGTCATCATACGATTCATTTCTTCTGGATATGGCGACATCTTATTAAAAGACCTTAGACCAGCTTCCACGTGACCGACAGCTACTTGATTGTAAAAAGCAGCTAGGCTTGCAGCAAACGTCGTCGTGGTATCACCATGAACAAGTACGAGATCGGGCTTTTCTTCCTTCATGATTGAATCTAGACCATTTAAGGCTCTCGTTGTAATATCAGCAAGCGTCTGTTTGCTTTTCATGATATTGAGATCATAATCTGGCTCTATCTCAAAGATAGATAAAACTTGATCAAGCATTTCTCGATGTTGCGCTGTTACAGCAACAAGTGGCGTAATAAATTGTGGATGCTTTTTTAATTCGTTCACTAGCGGCGCCATTTTTATCGCTTCAGGTCTTGTCCCAAATACACTCATTACTTTAACAGGTGCCATGTTGACTCTCCTTTTGGTCGAATGATGGTGCATGTTCAGTACCATCTTATTAAAACACACATAAAAAAGCAAAAGCCTTCCTATTCATAAGGAAGGCTACCTATTTAGTGACCACTGAAATAATCCACGATAAATTCTCCCCAAACTTCAAAGCCTTTATCATTTGGCCTTGAGTCTACTAAATAGTCTTCTATTTCTGTACTATCAACAGCTGGCCAGACTGACCAGTGATCTAAATAAATGAGGTCATTCGCTTCAGAATAATTTCCTAACGCATTGATTTGAATATTATAATAGCCGGGGTCCGCAATTGGGTTAGAGGGCATTAGCATAATGCTCACACCAGGTAACGACTCGTTTAACTCTGACATAACAGTCGAAAGATTCTGGTGCCCTTCATCAATAATAACCTTCCCATTGTCATTTAACGTAAAGGCTTCTAATACAACAATATCTGGATTTTCGTCGATAACATCATCATATAACTCATCCTGAACAATCGTCTTTGTTGTGGCTTCTTCAAAGGTGAACGCCTTCACAGTAAAAGCCCCTTTCCAAAACGACTCTTCCAAACCTTTTTCAACGCTTTGCTTGAGTCCATTTTTCTTTGTTCCAATCGATTCAGACCCAACAATAGCGACTGAAATCGGATCAATAGAAGACATTATTTTTTCCTGTACCTGCTCTGGAAAATTGGAAACAAGTTTTTCTAAATCCTTATCACTTACCGGCTTTTCATTAAGTTCACTATTTCGAGTATCTACATTCGAGTTTGAATCGACTTCTGCACTAACACTCTCACCTGTTTGAGCAATCTTATCGTCCCAATGAAATTTTCCAGATATCACAAGTGCTAGACACCCAATGATCGCAATCAATAATACTACATTCTTCATACATTCCCCCCTGAAATCTGTCGAATAATGGTATATATTAATATTATTGTAATAAAGGGAAAATGATTGCAAGTATAAATTAAAAAAGCCGCTCTTTTTTAGGAGAGCGGCTTTTTGGGATAATTACTTATTTAACCATTTGTTTAGTTGATTCTTCACATCTTTGTTCACGGCATTTTCTCCACCAAGAACTTTAGCTCCAGATACATCCGTTGTTGTAAAGTACTTAACAAGATAAGATTCAATCTCTTTCGGGATTTCATCACTCTTCACAAGGAACATACTACCTTGATCTTTCACAACAAGTGGTGCAGCTGCAAGTGCATCCGGGAAGTTCATTCCATTAGCAACAAACAGTTGATCTGTATTTGTACCTAGTTCTTTATGAATTTCAACAAGCGTACCAAAACGGTTTGCTCCGGCAAGGCGTTTTGTCGTAAGCGATAGTTCATCAGTCATATCAACTACCTCATCTGAGATTACCGCGTCTCCACCAAGAACATATACTTGCTTACCTTTCATTAGCTTTTTCGCATCTTCAGTAAGCGTTTTTCCATCAGTCAGTACAATTGGCATATCGTTAGCACCAGCAATGGAAGCTGCACTTAGGGCGTCTGCGAAGTTTTTACCAGTAGCAAGGAAGACCGCTTTACTAGTTGAACCTTTTTCAGCAAGCTTATTAATAATTTGAACGTTCGTATCATAACGAGTGTCTCCGCTAAGGCGCTCGATATCAGCTGTACTTACGCCTATGTTTGCAAGCTGCGTGTTTACTTTCTTCGAGATTGCATTTTCGCCACCAAGAATCATCACATTCTTAGCTTTTAGGCGAGAAATTTCGTTTAGAACTTCATCTGAAAGCATACCATCTTTATTAGCAAGTAAAATTGGTGCATCGTAAGCACTTGCTAATGGTCCAGCAGATAGTGCATCCGGGAAATTAAATCCAGTTGCGATGAATACTGTATCAGCAGTAGTTCCTTCTGGGTACATTTGCTTTGATACTTCAATAGCCGTTTCAAAGCGATTGTCCCCTGCTACCACTTCTACCATATCGCCATCTGTTTCAACAGGCACGATTGAAAGAACTTCACCAGTCGCTTTATCTTTCAAGAATACTCCAGCTGTATATTTACCACTATTTTCTGGTGTCGTAATTTTCACATCCGTCGTTGCTTTCTTACCTACCCCTAAATCAAAGCTAGACTTACCAGTAACTTCAATCTTACCGGCACCTTTTTCACCAGCTTCAAGCACCTTCGCTTCTGTAACAGAGAGGTCGAAATCTGTAGTATCTCCAACCGTTGAATAACCTTCTACACGGATTGTATATTCACCATCTGGAAGATTTTTAACAGAGAACGATTCTTCAGAATCTCCGTCTGCATCAATTGCAATATAATCCCCAATCGTTTTACCATCTTTTGAACGATAAAGGTAAAGATCAAGATCATCGCCCGCATCACTCGTATTGCCGATTGCTACATCGAGAGAAATATTATTCTTCAAGGTCATTGTCTTATCATAGACGCCGCCCTCACCTTTGACTGTTTCACGGCTTTTCATTGTTTCAGGCTTACTAAATGCGCCGCCTACTACTTCTACTGAGCGTTTCGTAGATAAGTAGTTTTCAAATGTGACAGATTTAGATACTTCACTTCCCGGCATAGCGCTACCAAGCGCAATTCTTCCTGGGCTAGATACAATATCCTGAACGAATGCTTCTAGTTTAAATTTGTTCATATCAAGGTCGTCTTGTGGAGCTGCAGTACCATAGACCGCTACTTCCCAAACACCAGACTTAGGACTTTTCGCAACATAGTCTTCTACGCCAATACCATCATAACCAGCATACCCCTGGAATGCGTTAACCTGATCGCCATCAGGATTCATAACAAGCATGCGAACACGTCCCTGGAATTCATCGTTTTCTTTAAGAGCTTCCAAGGCAAATCGCACTTCTTGTGCGCCTTCTTCAACGTTAAAGAAATAACTCTTCGTCTTCGAAGACTGCACTTCATCTTCATGTGTTAAACGGAAACGATCTTCAGAAGTAAAGTCTTCTCCAAGTATGATGGTTTGGAAAGAACGTGCTTCTGCATAAGCGGTATCTGGATCATCGATCAAAAGTGTGCCTGCATTAACACCAATATTCATCTTGCTCTTATCATACTTCACAGTCATTTCCTTAAATTCACCTGGTGCAAGTTTGATGCTTTTCACAGAAGGAGTAAACCAATCAGAGTTTGATGAAATATTAAGGTTTTTCGTCTCATCTGTTGGGTTTTCTACCGTTACTTTAACTTCTTCAGGTACTTCTTTGTTTCGAACATAAAGTCCTGGTCCACCAGAAACTTTCTCACCGTGGTAAACCGTTACATTGACTTCTTTTACTTCATTAATAAAATGCTTGCGAATGTATTCATAGGCTGCGGGTACATCAATTAGACCAGCACCTTCTTGAACACGCGTGTAGCCGTCCACATGAACAGCTGTTTGAATAAGTGCTTCACGAGCAAGCTCGTAATCGAACGGAATGCGATCTTTAAGGGCAGCTTGCTTTAGTGTTGCTACCGCTCCAGCTACATATGGAGAAGACATACTTGTTCCTTGAAGAACTTCGTAATTACCTAAATGCTCCGGGAAAGACGCATAAGCAGATCCCGGTGCTACGAAGTCTGGTTTTTGTTGACCATCTTCCGTCGGTCCGTTTGCAGAGAAGTACCATAAACCTTCACCTTGAACTGGAGATCCATCTGCATTTTTCCCATAGGGGTAGTATCCATATTCAGTTGCCCACATCTTACTGTTAATGTATGCTCCAATCGAAAGAGCTTTCACTCCATCACCAGGAGCACCTACAGAGTCCACACCGGGTCCATCATTGCCAGCAGAAGTGACATAAATCGTATCGAATAGCTCGCCCATATCTTCAATGATTTTCGCATAAGCACCGGATCCATCATTAAGGTCTGGTGAGGAGCCAAGACTCATGTTTACGACATCTGTTCCAAATCCACCTAACTCTTCAGGTACAGCAGCAAGATACATTGCATTCGCAATACTCCAACCAAATGTTTTACCACCAGAGTCAAATACTTTTAGACCATATAGATCTGCACCAGGCGCTACACCTTCAGCAGCTACAGCCCCAGTTTCATTTTCTCGGTCTGGCCCATTTGCAGCTGTAATACCGGATACGTGTGTACCATGACCGTCACCATCAAAGAAAACTGTCGCAACTGGGAATGGATACAATGTTGAATTCGGGAATTGATGACCTTGATAAGTAGGACTAGGACTTGCAATTCTAAAGTTAGCACCTGCTACTTCGTCTTCGGGGTTAAGGTCCATGTTATCAACATCGCCCTCGCCATATGCTTTTTCGTCAGTGAAATCTTTGTCCTGATCGATATCGATATAGACTTTGTCATCTACGAGAAGAACATCGAAATTAGCATCTCCTGTTCCATCTCCATTTAAGTCTCTATACAACGGCTTGCCTTTTCCATCTACATCATAAGATGCTGGATTCAACGTACCGAAATAATATGTATCGTCTTCCGCATCAATGCCTTCTGTTTTATATGTGTCTTCTTCTACAGTAATAGAGTCGCCTTCAGCTGCTTCCTGCTGAAACCACACGTCTCCTTCTCCTACTGTATCTACGACGCCTTTAATTTTAGAAGAAATAATTTCGCCTTTTTCATTATATTGAGTAAAGGCTTCGTGGCCTGGATCGACACCAGTGTCAATAATCCCTACTTTCACTCCTGATCCATCGTACTTGTCGTGGAATTCATCAACACCGGTTGCTGAGTGAGTTTCTTCGGTTGCAGGTTTAACAACATCTTCAGGGTTTTTCACTTTCGGTTTAAGATCAGTATCTTCTTTCGGACCTTCATCCAGCACGATTTCATTGTTCGCCCCGAGCATACCAACAGAGTCTAAACGATATACCTGTAGAACTTTATTTGTTGGAACTTCAGCAAGATACAAATAGTTGTTTGTATTCTTCTTTACTTTCACTCCAAGTTTTTCAAGCTCTTTTGTAAGATCAGCCCCACCGTGTTCGTTTGCAACAATAATTAATTCCTGTTTTGATTGTTCACTTGCAGCAAGTGAGGCAATCTCCTGTGTGACAGGAAGCTTAAATTTCTTCGTTTCTGTTAAAGCAGCCTCAGCTTTTTCTGGATTATACGTCATTCCCGCGAATGAAGAAGCAACAAGAGAAGCGCCCGCAACAATAGTCAGGACTTTTTTCTTAAACGTCATTTAATTAAATCCCCCTTAGTAATTTGTGAAGTTCCTGCAATCGACCCTCCTTATGAGTGGAATTATTATAATAATTCACTATTTTCAGTTTAATTATAAAGAGATTAAGAGTCAATCTTTAACTGTTAAAATTGTGAAATTTTTTGATAATTTGTAGATATTTTAGGACTTTTGTCCATAAAAGCTTAATAATGACGTAGTGAATAAATCCTCTCAAACGCTCAGTTAACTAGATAACATAAAAAGAAGCGTCAGTATTTTCACTGACGCTTCTTTTTTATTGAACAAGCATTTGATCAATATCCCAAGCTTTTGTTTGATTTATGGCTGCTGGACCACCTAGAATCCGATATTGATTTATTCCTTGATTATTCAAATAGAGAATGGACTTCTCTAAAGCATTATTCTCTCTAGTAGGGTGAACCAAAATAATAGAATGACCTGATAACGATGCAGCCGCCCCACCAGTTAAAGCATCTGGAAACTTAAGACCAGTAGCAAAGTAGACTCCCTCACTATTTTCTGCTACTCCAAACCTTAGCAATACTTTGAAGTTTGTATCAAAGCGGTCTTCTCCCCCAATTCTCTCCGTATTGGAAGATGGGATTTGAGAGTAGACTCTCTTACCGATGATCGATTCTCCACCAATAACATAAGCTTTGTCTGGATCAAAATCGTTCAAAAAACCCTTCGTTTCAGCTGGTAAAAAATCACTTTTCGTAAAAAGAACAGGGGCTCCGAACCTTGATGCAAAAGATGAAATAGACAAAGCATCTGGGAACTTTTCACCAGAAACGATGAATGCTTCTTTTGTCTTTTCACTACCGACGATATTCGCAATTTTAGTCGCTGTTTCATAGCGGTTATCTCCTGCAATGCGTGTACTCGATATCCCTTCCGCTTTAAGCTGTTCTGTAATTGCTTCAGGAATTGCATTATTCCCACCTATAACTAAAACATGATTAGCAGATAACCTACTAAGTTCCCTCATTACATTGATAGATAGACTATTTTTTTTCGTGAGTAGAATCGGACTACCAAGCATAGAAGCAAGCGGAGAAGCGGCTAAGCTATCAGGAAATTCATCTGAGCGAGCAAGTACTACGAAGCGACCTTTCTTGTTATCGCCTCCAATGGATAGCGTTTGTTCCTCCAACGTAGTCCAATTATTTTTGGAAATTTCGATTGCTGTATCAATTGCAGTGTCACCATAGATACGGTTAAACTCTGTTACTCCGTTAATAGCTCCTTCCATATTTAACACGCCACTTCCAAGGTCGTATGAACTAGTCAGAGCACTAGCCGTTTGCTTTAATAATTTAAACGTTTGCTTATTCGTTAAATATGGAGCATATTCCTTTAGTAAAACACCTGATGAAGCGACAATTGGCGCAGACATACTTGTACCTTTGTCAAAAGCATATTCTCCATTCAATGAAGTACTATAAATGTCCGTGCCAGGAGCAGCAATATCAACTAATGATCCATAATTTGAAAAGGAAGCTTTTTCTTCAGTTCCTGTTTTAACAGAGGCTACGGCTAAAACGTCAGGATAAGCCGCTGGAAAAACCACTCCTGAATCATTATCATTACCGGCTGCACCTACGATAAGAATATTTTTTGAAATCGCTTCTTCAATTACAGTTCTTAGAGCAAACGAGTTATTATAGTTTCCTAAACTTAAATTAATTACATCTGCATCGTGATCAATTGCATAACGAATACCTTGAACAACGGTTGATAAATTGCCAGTACCATTTTCTGTAACTTTAATTGGCATAATCGAAGTTCCACGCGAAGGAGAAACTACCCCTAGTTGATTGTTCGTTACAGCTCCAATAAGTCCAGAAACTTTTGTACCATGACCATCAATATCCTGAACCGATTTAGACGGTTCCACTAGGTTAATCCCATCTACAAGATTTGGTTTTAAATCTGGATGAGTCAGATCAACTCCTGAATCAATTACCGCAACCTTTAATGAACTTGATTCAACATTAGCAAGCTCCCACCCTTTTATGAGATGAATCTGGTCGATCCATGGCTTTTGATATGATAAAAAAGTGTCATTGGGTTGTACTGAATCCATTAAATAAACTGGTTGGTCCATTTCGACATGCTGAACATCTTTATTTGCTTCAAACTGTTCAATCATTTTATCTACTTCATTGACAGGTACATTAATGACTTCTACTTTGGTAGAAAGTTTCGAATCTCTTGATGGACTTTTAGTCTGTTCATATGTAACAAGAATACGCTCTGTCTCATTATCAGATTCCGCTTCTGATAATTCAGGATTTACTGAAAAGAAGAAACTGCATAATAACAATAGAAAAATAGTTTTTGACTTCAGTTGTGACACCTCTCCCATGATTGAATAACTTCATTTCTGCTATCTCTAGTCTATAACGAATTTTTCGACAAATCACTAGAATAGTATCACAATAAGAGTTAGAAAAAAATGGTTTAGGGGGAGTAAAGTCGCATATATTTGGGAGTTTTATCGCTGAAAAAGGGGTTAAACACGTTCATGTAGAAGGTTTTGGTGTTGTTGCTGGATTGCCTGGAGTTTTTCTTCGAGGTTATGTTGTTCTTTCCGCATACTTCCAATAATTTGAATCAAACTCGTGATCATTGTTTCTACGCGTTCTAACCGATCTTCTTGCATTTTCGACACCTCCTTTTCATTTTCATCATTTTACCATATAATGGTCAGTATCGTTCGAAAATTCTTTCGACAAACTCATGTTGGGAAAACTACGTCGAAAATAGGCATTTAAACCCTATAAATTCGTTTATATTTCCCAACCTCAAAACTATTCTCTTTTCTGAGAATTTTTAGTAAACTGTAATCAAATAGTTCTAGGAGAAAGGGAGCAAAGAATGATTGGAGCAAAAATCCGATACTTCAGACAAATGAAAGGCATCACTCAAGAACAACTTGCTTCCGGTATCTGTTCTATTCCTTATCTAAGTAAAATTGAACACGGACTTGCCCAGCCAAGTGAAGAACTTGTCGAACATCTATGTAATGAGCTAGGTGTCTCTTTAGAACAGGTTGATGATGAAGATAAAATGAAAAAACTTCATCTTGATCTTGATGCCTGGTACAAAGAAATGCGTCTTCGTAATTTTGAAGAAGTGATAAATTTTAAAAACCGTATTGATGAAGAGATTGATGGTGTAGAAGATCCAGATATGCTCACAAAATATCTTCTTCTAACATTTAGATATTATATATTGTTCAGAGAAACTGAAAAAGCAAATGATATATTAGAGAAACTCTATCATGTTCAAGAAAGATTATCAGAAAATCTAGAGTACTTTTACTTCTATTTTCTCGGACTCTACTATTATCAAAACCGAAAGTTTAAAGAAGCTTATGAACAATATTCCAAAGCACATAAATTACTTTTATCTATGAAAACAAACAATGCAGAATTAGCTGAGTTTTATTATCAGCAAGCGCTTGTTCACAATTGCCTTAGTCAAATAACTTTATCCAATAATTTAGCGATTAAGTGCTTAGATCTCTTTAATAAAGAATATAATTTCAAAAGAACAGCAGACACTGAAATTTTACTAGGTGTAAATAATAGAGTTATTCTCAATTATGGAGAAGCAGAACACCATTTTCAGAATGCTTT
Source organism: Anaerobacillus sp. 63XJN7_5_ISO-PGPR-S23-430 (assembly GCF_056173695.1). NCBI lineage: Bacteria > Bacillati > Bacillota > Bacilli > Caryophanales > Bacillaceae > Anaerobacillus > Anaerobacillus sp. 63XJN7_5_ISO-PGPR-S23-430. The sequence goes on from NZ_CM149686.1 coordinate 3,607,876, forward strand.
AAAGTACGCTGAGTCGTTTAATGACAAGAGATTAAAAAGCATTATATATCATGATTTAGGATATGTATATTCATTTCAAAACGATACCGAAAAAGCATTAAGATATTATCAATCTGGACTTCAAAATAACGAAGAGCACGAAATCGAAGACCGTGCTAAAACTATTTTTTTAATTGCTTCAGAATATTTGAAAATTGATAATATTAATCTCACTTTATCTTGGATTGAAAAAGGAATGAGATTAGTAACAAAAACAGGATTTCTAGAGTATATTTATCACTTTAAGATATTAAATTCTAAATTAAAAAACTCTGTTAGTGATGAGATGGGAACTGAAGAGCTTTTGAAGGATGCAGTCGGCTATTTTAAAGAAAAAAATTATTGGAACTATGTTTCAGAGTATGGTGAGTTGTTAGCAGACTACTACTTTACTAGTGGACAATATAAAAATTCCAGCTTTTACTTTAAACTAGCTAATGATAGTAGGAAAAAAATTATGAATTAGAAAGGAAGAAGAATGATGAAGAAATTTTTAGTAAACATGTTGCTAATTACAGGTGTCATTGGGATCGTTACATTTGCTAACCACGATAAATTACCTGATTCTCATGATAAATTACCTGACTCAAGCCCAGCAAAAACTGAAGTACACATCTAATAACCAAAACCCGTCTCAGATTGAGTCGGGTTTTTATTTGCCCTTCCATCCTCCACAACGCTATACTAGTCATAATTTAATTCGAATAGGAGAGTGCTAATATGGCTTTTTATATGTTTGATGTTGATGGCGTTCTAACAGATGAGAATGCTAGACCAGATAAAGAAGTTGTTAAGATGATTGAAAAGCTAGCTACAGAGGGACATATTCTTTCTTTCGTCACAGGGCGTTCTAGAGGCTGGCTTTCCGATCACCTCTTCCCTCTATTTGATGATGAAATTGATTGGTCTTCCCTATATTGTGTTTCTGAGCACGGGGCGATAAAAGGGCGCGGAACCGATATTTCTTCCTGGGAGCTAGATGAGGAATATGTGATCGCGGATGAGGTAAAAGATAAACTATATAAAGTTAGTCAAAAAGAACAATATGATGGTCTTATTCAATGGGATCAGACGAAAGAATCGATGGGTACGGTTGAAGCTGTTCATGGTGATTCTGGTAATAAAGAGCACTTAAAGAAAACACGAGAAGCTCTACAGGAATACGCAGATGATGTAGATTCGATTTCTTCTAAATCTGGTAATAAAACAGTCGTTTCCACTTATGGGGTCGATGTGATTCATCCAGATTTGTCTAAAAAAATTGGAGCGACGTGGATTATTGATGAAATCCAATCTGCCGATAAAGTGTTTGTTTTTGGAGATAGCGGCGGCGATATGGTTATGGCTGTAACTGCTAGAGAGCATGAATTAGATAACATTACGTTTCATTGGGTTGGAGAAGGTGAAACACCAGAAGAAAAGAATATCACTTCTATTTCAAGCAAGAAGTCCTATTCAGAAGGAACGAAGGAACTTCTAGAAAAGCACATTGGCTAATCCAATGTGCTTTTTTTATTATACTAGCTCAACTGGTTGATTTTTATCAATAGATTCATAGCAAGCTTCTATCGTTTTCAAATTATTTACTGTCGCTTCGCCGGAATATGATGGTGTATGCTGGTTTTCAACACAACGCGTGAAATGTTCAACCATAAGTGTATACTGCTCACCTTCAGCCATTTCTTCTCTCACGTTGCCTTCGCTATTTTTAATTCGAATTAAACCACCAGCTCCAGGCGCGTCTGGACGGTATGCAAATGGAACATGAATACTTCCTTTTGTACCAAGAATTTCATAGGAATTGCTCATTTGTCGTTCAAAGCTACAATCAAATGAAGCTGTTACTCCATTTGCAAACGTAAAGATTCCTGCAGCCGAAAGATCTACGCCAACTTCCTTAGGAATGGAAGCCTGAGCGTAAACTTTTAATGGCTCGCTTCCAATAATGAACCTAGAGGAGTGAATACAGTAACATCCCACATCCCAGATGCTGCCACCACCTAGTTCACTGTTGAGACGGATGTTATTTGGTTTGTCACCGATATAAAATGAAAAATTAGTACGCATATGCTTGACGTCACCAATTTCACCTGAAGCAATCACTTCTCTTACAATTTCATGTTGGGGATGGAATTGATACATAAATGCTTCCATAAAAATAACACCGTTGTCTTCACAGGCTTGCACCATTTGCATGGCATCACGGGCTTTAATGGCAGCAGGCTTTTCGCATAGTACGTGCTTTCCTTTTTGAGCCGCTGCAATTGTCCATTTTTTGTGTAATGTATTGGGAAGTGGAATGTAAACCGCATCGATTGATTGATCATCTAGCATCGCTTCATAACTGTCATGATAATGCTCAATACCCATTTCTGCTGCAAATTCTCTTGCTCGACCACTACCGCTAGCAACACTTACCACTTCAGCACCTTGAGCATTTTGAATAGCTGGAATAACAGCTTTTCTAGCAATATTGGCTGTTCCCATAATACCAAATCTAATTCCCATATTTAGCACTCCCTTTCTAAGTATACTCGTATAATTTTACCATATTATCCCACGAAGAGAACTGTATCAAATTCTTTCATTCTTCCTACCATTCTACCCCCAGCGTAATAGCGTATAAACCGAAACATTAAGTAATCCCTTTAATCCCCCCTTTTGATTATAAGGAAAACAAGAGCCGTACTCGTTATGACGAGTACGGCTCTTTTAATTAGTGATTCTTACATAGTAAGTTTTCATTTATATTAGCAACTAATCTACGAGCTTCTCTAGCAGTAACAAAGCAATTGACTCAATCTACAAATCGCTTGATCACTTCCATAAGCTCAGGACGAATATGATGCTCTAAATCTTTAATTTGAGATTGGTTACGGTATTTTTTTTCAATAAGATCTCGCTGCTTACTATTTTCTAGCAACCAGTGCAACCAGTGCTTATCATCCGTTTCCGTAAACGCTTCTGTTTTTTCGTACTTGTTATGTAGATCTTTCAACAAATGACCGAGACTTTTCTCTGGATGTTCATTCCAATATGTTCGTAAAGCATCGCACAGTATTTCAATTTCTTTTTCCTGGTGCAAGACATCACATCCTTATCTGAGTTTATTTTGCTATATGTCTCTCGTTATGTCCACGTTCTTATAAAAATGAAATTACCCATTTTAATTATAATAACATAAAACACCTCTCTATTTTTAAGAGAGGTGTCCATAGTTAATTTGATAGTTTATCAACTGTTTCTTCAACAGGTTTACTAATAGCAGCTTCCCCGCCCAGGAAGTAGTATTCTCTACTCATTGATTTCTTAACGTACTGTTCAGCTTCATTCGATAGTTTATTTTGCTTCGTTAAAATGACTGGTGCGCTCATGGCAGCGGCAAAGGGCGATCCAGGAAGTGCATCAATAAATACATCTCCATTTGCAAAGAAAACACTCTTATTTTCAAAATCAAATGTTTCTGCAATCTTCACGCTTGTTTCGTAACGATTATCGCCAGCAACTCGTTTGACCGTTGAAGTTGTAGCAAGTTTGTCCTCAACAACACTTGAAACCGCATTTTGCCCACCGATAATCGTAGCCGCAACAGGTTTCGTTGTATTCATATACGAACCAGTAGCTTCACTTAACTTTTCACTATTAGTCAATAAGATTGGAATTTGCTTTGAAGCTGCATAAGGAGCGATTGATAGAGCATCAGGGGAAGTGTCATCTCCTGTTGTCACGATCACTTGATTACTATTCCCTACTTCATTAGCAACTGCGATTGACGTTTCATATCGATTTTGACCGCTTATTCTTTCTACATCAGAAATATATCCTTTAGTAGAAAGTTGATCAATTACCTTCTCTGAAATGGCTGCTGGTCCACCTAGAATATAAATCTTTTCAGGTTGTAAACGATCTAATTCTTCCTCAACGACAGAAGGCAGTCCCTCACTTTTTGTTAAAAGTAATGGAGCATTGTACTTTTTAGCAAGAACGCTTCCCGTAAGAGCATCTACTGAAAGATCTCCTCTTCCAAGTACAACAACATCGGATGATTGCTTCCACCCATCTTTTGATATAGCTACGCTAGTTTCATATCGATTATTTCCCGCAAGACGTGTAATCAAGTTTGTTTCAAATGATTCTTTGACTAATTCTGTCCCAGGATAATAGAATGATAGAATTTGTTCGTAATTACGTCCATCTTTGGACTGTTGATAAGCTCCGTATTGGCTCATTCCAATACCATGCCCAAACCCACTACCTGAGACGACAAATGAATTACTCGTTTGTTTAATTTCTTTTACATAAGGACTTTTCATAATCGTTGTACCAATCATAAATCGGATATTATAAGAAGTATCCTCGATTTTCATCGTATGCTTTTTCAATTCCCCATTTGTATCCATAACAAATCCATCTTTGTTTTTTAAGAAATACTGAATCTCGACACTACCTCTTAATACTTCATCAGATTTAAATGGTGGAACTGTGAAATTAATATTCGAAATATCGGTGATTTTTATTTCATCTGCAGATTTGATTTTCCCTTTAGATAATAGCCATGACTTCATATTCTTTATTTCTGTTACGTTTGAACTTAGCTCAGTCACGTTAGACCACCAGGACTCAGGCTTTTTCAAATCTAGTTTTTTAGTGTCAATTTGTTGCTTTCCTAATGTATAGTCCCAATAATCAAAGCTTGTTATCATCTTCTCATCATATGGATCTACTTTCGTCTGCAAATATGGAATCCAACTACTTCCCCACGAGTTCGTATTGGACATAACCATTCCACCATTTGTGGAAGAATAAAAGGCACCTATGTACTTCCCGTTATACTTTAGTGCTTTTCCAGCAGTTGCATCTACCGCTTCGTTTGTCGTTTGATACCAGTCATAACCTTTATAAACTTGACTGGATTGACTATCCATTAGAGAATCTTTCTGTGGTAAAGCGAAAGTCCTAGCAGCGATTGCCTGGGCTTTTAATGCTTCCATTCCACCATTATTTCCCCAGTAGGCCGGCATTTCGCTTGGCACTACCCCTTTTAAATATTCCTCAATAGAGAGCGTATTTATCGGACGGATGTACTTTCCATCAATTGCAAATTTCATTTCTCCGAGATATTTTTTGTCACCTATTCCCACATAGCTGTCCATCGCTTTGGATATTGTTGGAACAATCGTCATAGAGTCCCCGAAATCTTCAAGCTTGGTATTGCCTCGATAAAGGACCACTTTACCCGCTTCAGCTTTTACACTGTATTCATCAGCCTGGGAACTGTCTATTTTAATGCTACTATTTTCAATCTGATAACTGCCTGTCACATTAAATTTGATTACGGTCGTATCCTTAATATAGTTTACTAGTTTAACCGTAACTGACTCTCCTGCAGCCTGAACACCATTCATGGATAAAGAAAATGCTAAAATGCCAATCAAAAGTGACGTAAAAAGTTTCAAATCTTTTCCCCCTAAGATTTTTTAAGAAAATATTAGTTCTATTCTCCCTTTTTAACACTTTAGCATAAATTTTACATTAAAATATCATCCAAATGACTAATATTACAAAAATAACATAGAATACCCAGGTACATTGTCGAAACTATAGGTTATTTTTACTATAAAAATAATAGTAGTGATTTTTGAAAGGGTATATGTTAATGAGAAATGTTGCATTTTGCTTCTACGCTCTGTTCCAAAACTCAACAGTATAAGCTGAGCTTTCACATTAAAAAAGCTCCCGCTATGCGAGAGCTTTTAAGATGGAGTAATGCCATATTTTATAAAGGATAACGCTATGTAGGCATCCTGCAAGATCCACAATCACATCAGTGATTAACGCTGTCCTTTCTGGTAAAAAGGCTTGAATAAATTCATCCGTTACAGCAAAAATAGCTACAATTATTATGACAATTAATGTACGAAAAACTGATGGGTCTCCTTTAAATAGCTGTAGTAATACTAATGCTATGAAACTGTAAACAAAGAAGTGACCTAGCTTACGAACGACAAAATATGCCAATCCTAGTTCTCCGTTTTTTTCTAAACTTAACGTCAAAGGTCCGTATTGGAACTCTCTTGACTGGATGATGGAGGATACACCATCCACAATGAAAGGAGCTGGTTCATGCCCTATTAGTGTAAGTACTGCCATACATGAAATTAAAAAACCGATTCCTAACCAGCACTGGATACAAACCGAAACGATAGTCCAGGACACCGACATGATTGTCTCCTCCCTACATAAGCTCTCTTAAGTATCGCCTAATCGGGAAAAGACTATTCCGTTCGTTCAGCCATTTTCTTTAATTCAATGGCTCTTTTTTCTAACAGATTTTTCATATACTTTTTTAAAAACAAAAGGTTTGCGATGCCACCAATTAAACCGAATGGAGCTTCATAACTAAATACATCGATCATTAACGTTACATCATCGATTTCCTCAAAACGATGAGTATGAACAAACGATTTAAATGCTCCCTTTGTCATTTCATCAATAAACCAATCTGGTTCCTGCATCCCAGTGATTTTGGCAGTTAATTTTTGCTTAATGCCAAAGTGAGTCGCTTCCCATGTAACGGCATCACCATTGCCTAGCAATCCTTCCGTAACCCCGCTTACTGCTTTCTCATTTGTTTGCTCTGTGCTTTTCATATGTGCTTCAACACTTCTTGCGTAATTGAAGCAGATTTCAATAGGAGCTTCAATCAATGTTTCCAGGTAAATAACAGGCATCTATCAACACCTCCATAATTCCTTAGACCTTATTATCTTCCATTATATTGAATAAAAACGGGCCATAAAGATTATTTCTTAAAATTCGACATTTAAGGCTAAATTATTTAAACAAATGAACCGATAATAAAAATAAAAGACACATCACTTTCACGCGCATTATACATGAAAGTGACGTTACTGGGCGGATTCATATGAGACGAAACTGGAAAACTCCTGAAGAAATTCAATTTCAAAAAAAACGCAGGGAAAAGATCCTTTTCCTTGCCATACCTATCCTATCCATCCTGTTAGGTGTTGTTATTGCGATAGCCGCTAATAGCGGATTTTAAGTGTTTTTTACTGTTTTCTTTTTTCTGCTTCGTTTTCTCTTTTCAAAGGGTGGAAGGCTCTCTATAGGAGTTCGATTATTTGTTATTTTAGCGTTTGCTTTACGCTTTCTCAATAAAACCTGGCTTTACGAAATCTTCGAAAGAAAGCATTCACGCTTTAAATATGACATTGGGAAACCTGCTCTACAAAATCTTTATTTGATAAAACAAATTAAATGCACTTTCCCAATATACATCGTTTCCAGAATACGCTATACTTGAAACTGTAGTCATTTTTCGACAATTTTTAATTTTTTATGACTTCGTTTTCTTATTTTTATATGCTACTAATCGTACGAGAATGGCAAAATCATTGAAAAATGATGACGCAAAGCTATAGGGACTTCGCGGACTGATTTCCGACAGTCAGCCAGCTGCCGAATACGGCCTCCACTGCGATTGTTGCAAGAATCAAGGGGGATATGAATGATGAGAGAATCATGGCTAACGCCAGAGGAAATCCAGTACAGACGACAACGTAAAGAGAAGATGGTTTATCTTCTTCTACCCGTTTCAGCTATTGTGATTGGAGCAGCTATTGCTTTCCTTACACAAATGACATATTAAAACCGGGGAAGGGGAGCGAATCGTAGCTCTCCTATTTTATTGATCTTTTTTGAACAAAATAAAAAAGACAACCCTCACTTCAGGTCATCTACTTCGCATCGCTCTTATTTGTTACTGATTTACGTAGCTTTTTTATTCCAATTAAAATAAGGCGTATGGCCACATATAGTATAAATAACACAATAAAGCCCTGCAGTCCAACAACAGCGTCTGCAAACTCCATATTTCCTCTTCCGGTGATTTTCTGTTGAATTTCAATGGCAAAAACGACTACAAGCAATACAGTTACCGTATAAATAAACGAAATCGCTGTGATACTCCAATTTGCAAGTATACGGAACAAGAATTGCACAACAATAAATCCTCCCATCCCTAGTAAGCCAATCACCCAGAAGTGTAGTTGTTTATCTGTGACGGAAAAGCCTAGGCTATACATTAACATAATGACAATATCATGAAGCTCATTAACAATGGCAACGATTAACTTGATAAACTCTCCCATATCACACTATCCTTTTAAGTCGAATATTCATTATTCTAGGCGTCTTTCATTCAGGTGACAAGTACCACTAACCATCACCCAGAGCTTTTCACGCAAAGCTCGTCCTAAAGAAAATAAGTAGGTCCATTATAGGTTATTTCTTCTCTACTACTGCCTTATAAAGGTAGTCCTCATTGTTCACTTGAATTTCCGTTAAATCTTTTCCACAATATGGACAAATCCATTCTCCTTGATAATTACTGCTATAAGAAGGTTTTTGACATTTATCACACGTTTTCTCTACCATTTCACCACTCCATTCAATCTTTTTTATTTCATTCAGAAATCCTAGTTGTCTCCATAAAGTGTACTGACAAACATATTTTACCAAAGTGGATGGTTTTTTCAAGTACAAATATTCTGAACTCGAGATATTTTTGATCTGTTATTAAAATTTCAAGCTATGTTATCTTACAAATTTAGATCTCGATTTTTGCTCATTTAAGTAAAATTTTTGTATAAAGAAGCTTCCTGGAGCGAGCCCCCCTCCCCTCAGTAACAATGTTTACGTAAATAGCTCAATATAAAAAGTTCAAAAAAATTCGACGAACAGCTAAGGCTGCTTTGTCGAATTATTAAACCATTGAAGAGACTTGTAATTGATTAATGGTGGGCCGACCTATAGAGATATAGTGTAGTGGATATTTCGCCGTATCTTCTAATGAATAACAATTCCTTCCGTCTATCACAATGGGAGAAGTCATTCGTTTCACATATACATCTAAATCTAGCTCTTTAATTTCTTTCCATTCTGTTATGATGAGTGCCGCATCTGCTCCAGTTAAAACCTCTATTAAGGATTCTTTAAAGATCACTTCTTTAGGCAAGTGGCCTTTAGCATTCGATATCGCAATGGGATCATAAGCAAGAACTTCTGCTCCTTCTTCTACTAAAGAGCGAGCAATTGGGATAGAGGCCGCCTCACGCATATCGTCTGTATTAGGTTTGAAAGCTAAACCGAGTAACGCTACTCTTTTCCCTTGAAGTGGTCCAACTACCTCTTTCGCTTTTTGAATAAGCTTATTTTGCTGAGTATTGTTGACCTCGATAACAGATTTCAACAACTGAAAGTTATGTTGGTTATTACCTGCAATTTGTACTAGAGCGTTTGTATCTTTTGGAAAACACGAGCCCCCATAGCCAATCCCAGCTTGTAGGAATTGATCCCCAATTCTCTTATCCTTTCCCATTCCAAGAGCCACATCATCTACATTTGCCCCAACTTTTTCACAAATAGCTGATATTTCATTTATAAAGCTTATCTTCGTTGCTAGAAATGCGTTAGACGCATATTTAATTAGTTCAGCGCTTTTCCGATCCGTATGATAAATTGGAATGCCAAAAGGCTGATTAATGTCTTCTAATACTGCGGCGGCTGTTTTATTCTCTGATCCAATAACAATTCGATCTCCATGAAACGTGTCATATACAGCTGAACCTTCTCGTAAGAATTCTGGATTTGAAACAACTTCTACTTTAATGTTCGACCTTAACGTTTGCTCAATCCACTTTTGTATCAGTTCATTTGTTCCTACGGGGACCGTACTTTTCGTTACAACGATACTATCCTGCTGAAGTGATGTCCCAATATGTCGGGCAGCTTGCTGGATGTATTGAAGGTCGGACGTTCCATCAGATCGTTGTGGTGTACCGACCGCAATATAGATCACGTCCACCGTTGCCAATGCTTCCTGATGAGCTGTTGTAAAGTGAAGCCGATCATCCAATAAATTTCTTTTCATTAACTTCTCTAAATCAGGTTCGAAAATAGGCGAATAGCCGTCAGTCATCATCGCAATTTTCTTGTGGTCGACGTCAACGCACGTTACTTGATGGCCGATTTCAGCTAGGCATACTCCTGTTACTAGACCGACATAACCGGTACCGATGACAGCAATCTTCATCTTATATCTCCTTTCTCTTTCATCTATTTTCTATTATAAGTGAGCAGAAATAATTTCAGATCCCCTTCACTCGATCAACACAAAATCTTAATATTTCTTTGGAAAACCACTCCCTATTATGCACGAAATTCGGTATGATAGGGACTAAACTGCTTAAGAAAGAAAGTGGAAAATGCATGAAATGGTTCGGTAAGCGAAAATGGTTTAGCCTCGCACTCTTAATGATGATCATACTTTTCATCTCCTCTAATACCCCTTATCAAAAACAGGATATGAAACCGTTCTTTAAAGGAATGATTTCGATCCAAGAAGAGGATTTACCCCCAATTGAATTCACCTATGATGGTGCACTTGTTACACCTTCAGCGCCATATCAATATGTTGAATTTTTTCTTAGGAAAGGAGCCCATGTTGCCTCGTTCGGTTTACTAGCTTTTTTATGTATCATGGCATGGAAAGAAAGCAATCGAAAAGCATCCCTTATCCTAGGCTCATTAACAGCTTTTCTCTATGCATTATTTGATGAATACCATCAAAGTCTCGTTGAGGGTAGAACGGGACATTTAATTGATGTGCTTGTACCAGATTCATTAGGTATAGTGCTTACGTTTATGGCCTTTGTCATCATCTCACAAAGAAAAAGTAAAGCTGCACGCTGAAAAGCCCCGCTCAATTTGCGGGGCTTTTCAGCGAAATTATAGAAAGTTAAAGATCCTGTCTCGCCTCAGAGGACTGTGATTTATCGGTCATTTGCTCTTCGTTCTCAATATCTTTCCCCATCCCTTTCAAAAAAGTGATTAGAATGGTTAAAGATCGATTAATCTCCGGATCTTTTAGTGCGCGAAGAAGACTCAGATAGCTAGTCTTCTCGTTGTCTTCAGAATGCTCAGCAACATTCTCAATACCTGAGTTTACCTTTAAAAGCAATGGCTCAAGATCCTGAACATTAATCTTTCCTGCTGCTCCAAAGAGAAGCATCAGATTTTTTAACGCCGTTGTATTTTCCGGAACATTTAATAGATCGACGATGACCTTCAGAACGCGGTCGCCTTCTCCAAAAAGACCGTTTAAAAGCGTTAAGATGCCTCGATCTTTCATCCCACCTACAACGCTTAATGTTTCAAGAAGGGCATCTTTATTTTCAATCAAAGCATCTTCAATCTCTCTAAGATCACTCGCGCGTTTCTCTTCTTCAGAAACTTCAATACGTTTGATTTGCTTAATGGCTTTTGCCATAGTTAATGCCCTCCTTTTTCACCATATCTCCAGGGAAGAGATAATCTTTTCTAGCCCATTTCCGCTCAACCATGACCCCTTTTTGAGGCTGTGGATTTCCATAGCGATGATTGATCTTTGGAAGTGGTGAAGTCCCTTTGTCTTTCAAAATTTCCATCTTCGCTTTCACTTCTTTATAAACAGGCGTGTCAGTATCTTTATCCGCCTTGCTACTTGTAAGTAAGTTAATCGCCGCATCATCTTGATCATTTAGCGGAATGTATACTTCTTTTCCTTGCACACGGTCTGTTACAAGACATTTAATCTTAACAGCTCCATATGGTGACACAAGTCTAACTAACGTTCCGTCAGATAACCCTCTTTCTTCTGCTAATTCAGGAGAAACTTCAACGAACGTACTTGGTGTTTTCGATTTAATGCCTTCATTTCGATACGTCATATTTCCTTCATGAAAATGCTCTAGCAAACGCCCATTATTAACATGAAGATCGTACTGCTCATCGTACTCGAGTGGTTTTGTCCATTCGACTGGGAATAGTCTTGCTTTTCCATCCGGAAACGGAAATTCTTCTGTAAAGAGTAGTGGTGAATCCGTGCCATCTGCCGCAACTGGCCACTGCTGACTCTTATATCCTTCAAGACGTTCATAAGAAACCCCAGCAAACATGTCAGCAAGCTGAACAGCCTCAGCCATAATGTCACTCGGACTGTCATAATCCCAACCTGCTCCCATTTCGTTTGCGATTTCCATGATGATTTTCCAGTCGGGTTTCGAATCACCAAGTGGTTCTAGTGCCTGATAGAGACGTTGAAAACGGCGTTCCGTGTTTGTAAACGTTCCTTCTTTTTCAAGGCTTGGACTCGCTGGAAGTACGACATCTGCAAACTGCGCTGTCTTCGTAAGGAAAAGATCTTGCACGACGAAGAAGTCTAGCTTCTCAAATGCAGCGTGAACATGGTTAATGTTAGAATCGACAATTCCCATGTCTTCTCCTTTTAAATACATCGCTTTTAATTTTCCTTCATGAATATGTTCGACCATTTCATGATTATTTAAGCCGACTTCTTCAGGAAGTGGCGTTCCCCATGCTTTTTCATACTTATCACGCACTTTTTGATCGGTCACATTTTCGTAACCAGGCATTTTATCAGGCATGCTTCCAAAGTCACTCGCACCCTGGACATTATTATGACCTCGAAGCGGATAGGCACCTGCTCCTGGTTTGCCATAATTTCCAGTAACAAGGAGTAAATTTGAGATGGCAGTACTCGTATCTGACCCGCCACTATGTTGTGTGACGCCCATTGCCCATAGCGCTACAGTTGTCTTTGCTTCATGGATCATTTCAGCGATTTGGATTAATTCCGGCTCTTTAATCCCTGTTACTTCAGATGCATAGCTCATAGTGTACTTCTCAAGACTGGCGATATAGTCATCAAGACCATTCACGCGATCCTTCAAGAAAGCCTCATCAGCCCACCCCTGATCAATAATATACTTCGTTACGGCAGAGAGCCAAACAAGATCAGAACCTGAAGAAGGACGAATAAATAAATCAGAGCGTTCAGCCATTTCATGTTTTCTCAAATCGGATACGATGAGTTTTTGACCGTTCAATTTATTCGAACGCTTTACCCTTGTTGATAAAACAGGATGAGATTCCGAAGTGTTCGATCCAATAACAATGACAAGCTCAGACATTTCGATATCTTTTATCGATCCAGCATCACCACCGTGGCCTACTGTACGGAATAACCCTACTGTTGCTGGAGTTTGGCAATAGCGAGAGCAGTTATCAATGTTATTTGTTCCAATGACACTTCTTCCTAGCTTCTGCATTAAATACGATTCTTCATTTGTACACTTGGAAGAACTAATAAAGGAAAGAGCATTTGCACCATAATCTTTTTTCACCTCAAAAAACTTTCGGCTAATGAGTTTAAGTGCCTCTTCCCATTCTGCTTCTCTAAATGAATCACCTTCTCGAATAAGTGGTTTTGTTAAACGTTCTTCACTATTCACGTAATCCCAGCCAAATTTCCCTTTTACACAAGTAGAAATCCCGTTCGCTGGAGCTTCTACTTGTGGCTCTACTTTTAAGATATCTCTCCCTTTTGTCCAAATGTCAAAACTACATCCTACACCGCAATACGTACATACGGTTTTTGTTTTTTTAATTTCATTTTCACGCATGGACGATTCCATATCAGATATCGCAAGAATAGAATTATACCCAGTTTCCACGTTTTTTGTTAATTCGATCATAGGGCGAAGCGCATCCTGTTGAATACCAGTTAAAAAGCCAGCCTCACCTTCCATGCCTTTCTCCATCATGGCATTACAAGGACACACGGTTGAGCAATGTCCACAAGAAACACAAGAAGATTCATTAATATCAACGTCATTATCCCAGATGACGCGCGGACGTTCTCTCTCCCAATCAATTGTTAACGTCTCTGTTACCTGCACATCCTGGCAAGCTTCGACGCAGCGTCCGCAAAGAATACACTGATCTGGATCGTATCGATAGAAAGGATTTGAATTATCAACAGGGTCTGGTTTTTGTTCAAAAGGAATCGCCTGATGATTCATCTTCATTTGTTTCACCGTATTATGTACTTCACACGTGCCGTTATTGTAATCACAGACAGTACAATAAAGCTCGTGATTATGAAGAATACGATCCATTGCAATATTCTGAGCTTCCTTTACGTGAGAAGCTGTTGTGTTAATGCTATCTCCATTTGAGAGAGTCGTTGAACAACCTCTTACAACTTCTCCGTTTACTTCCACCATACATGTGTCACAAGTTTCGATAGCTCCAAGACTTGGATGATAACATATGCTCGGCAAGTCTAGATTATGATCATTAAGTGCTTGAAGCACACTTTTCTCACTTGAAATCTGTTCACTTTTACCATTAATCGTTACATGGATGGAATCCGACAAATGACATCACCCTTTATCATAATTTTCAGTATTACTAATTATTTCTTTCCCTACTTATTATTGGTTTAGACAATATTTTCTAAAAAATATTTATTAACCTATTAAAATATTTAAATGCTCTTGCTTTTCGTAAGATATTAAGGCTTCTAGTGTTGATTATCACATTTAAGTAAAATCAAAAAAACACAGCTCATATCGAGCTGTGCTTCAGTTGATTTTTTAAATGATGGAGAAAAGAATCTTTCATTGGTAAATCAACTTTTCCAGTTACGCCATCCACCATATAAACTTCTCTTCTATTTCCTTTGATATAGCCTACCCAATAAGGCAAATACAGTTTGGATGGTTCCTCTAAAGAAATGTTGATCTGTTTTTTCTTTTTTTCTTTTCCAAACGCTTCCCAATATAACGCATGTTTTGCTTTATCTGGATCTGGAGAACAATGGGTAAACATTTCCCCAGGAACCTTCCCTTCTTTAAGAGGGTAGTCCACTGGTAGAATAGCTGCTTGTTCAGAGATTGACTCGATTGCAATTCTTCCGGTAATTCCTTCTTTTAATGAGGTTGTTTTTAGATGATACTCATACATCCAAAAAGGGAGATAAACGAGTTCACTCGATTCAATCCTTTTTTTATTTTCAACGATGCGCAGCAGCAGACTAGAGGTATATTGTTTCATCGCTTTCAAAGCTTTCTGCCGATCAATTGTTGGTTCAATATAATAAGTCATCTTCTATAACCTCCTTTAGATCAGGTCTATGAGATAGAGCACAATCATAACGACAACGAAATACCCAACTAAATAAATCGGCCATCTTGACGTACGGCGTTCTTCTTCAATTTCTTCATCACTTAGAGACGACGCTGCTTCAGAACGTGCTTTTAACACTTCTTGTATATCGTCATCTAAATCAAACAGCGTAAGCCCTGCTAGTTTCTCAGCTTTAGGTTTTGCTCCAATAAAGCTAACAACATATCCAACCCCTACTGAAACAATCGCCCCTACGAAATTATTGTATAACCATGATACTTCAGCAAACTGAGTAACGCCCCAAACAGAAAGCATCCCCGCTATAATACCAGTCACTGCACCTACGCCGTTTGTTCGCTTTGTAAAAATGGCGAGGATAAACACACCCAGAAGTGCACCATAGAAATAGGAGCCTATCTTATTTACAGCTTCAATAACCGGACCAAGATTAGCTGCAAAGAAAGCGAAAATTGTTGCGTAAATTCCCCAAAAAATTGTAGCCCATCGCGATGCTTTTAAATAATGCTGATCCGATGCATTCTTTTTAACGAATTGACCATAGAAATCTCGAATCGACACGGCTGACAATGAATTAAGAGCAGAGTCCAGGCTAGACATAGCGGCTGCAAACACCCCTGCAATAATAAGACCCGAAATTCCTGCTGGTAATTGGTTTACAACGAATAGTGGAAATAGTTCATTCAAGTTATCAACATTTGGGTCACCAAATGTTTGATAGAATGCAAACAAAAGTATACCGATAAAAAGGAAAAGCAGCATTTGCGGGATTAATAGAACTCCACTTAGAACGAGTGAAAGTTTACTTTCGCGTATTGACTTACTTGTTAAAACACGTTGAATTTGACTTTGGTCTGTTCCAAAGTAAGCAGCATGAAGGAAGAAGCCGCCAATCACACCAGCCCATACGCTATATTCAATGGAAAGGTCAAAGGAGAAATTGAGCGATTGGAGCATACCTGCGTCTGAAGCGCTGGCAAGAATACTAGTCATTCCGCCCGGAACTTTCACTAAAATAACTACGATACTAATAGCCGCACCTAACCATAATACGAACATTTGGATTACGTCAGTCCAGATAACGGCACTGATCCCACCAAGCACGGTATATGATACCGCTATCACAGCCATTAAAATAATCGTTATCTTAATATCCCATCCAGTTACAACGGATAGTACTAATGCTGGGGCATAAAGAACGACACCTGTCGCAAGTCCTCGAGCCACTAAGAAGAGGGCGGCGGATAATGTTCGTGTTCCCGTTCCGAAGCGTCTCTCTAAATACTCATAAGCCGTATAAACTTCTGCTCGATAGAAAAAAGGGACAATTGTAGCGATAAGAAAAGCCATTGCAAGCGGCACATTAATAAACGTGTTAATGCGCTCTAGTCCACCTTCATATCCCCAACCAGGTGCACCTATAAATGTGATCGCACTCGCTTGTGTTGCCATAACTGAAAGCCCGATTGCCCACCACGGAATGCTTCTTCCGCCAAGAAAGTAATCCTTTGTCGTGTTTTGATTCTTTCCAAAACGCGCTCCAAACCAAGCAATCCCAAGAATATAAACAACAAGAACCACGTAATCTAGCATTGTGAATTGGCTCATTTTCTATTCTCCCTTCCCCTCATTAATCCATTGATAAAGCGTCATAAAGCGCTTGCTTGCACGGTACAATAACTCTGGTCCTCGAGTCATGGCTTCTTTCAATTCCATTGGCTCATCAATAATAGGTAGAACGGTCATAATGCCCATCTCCCTATCTTCTAGAATCGTAGAAGTACCAGCGAAAGCGATCGCAGGAACATTAACAGATTTAGCTAGCCGAGAAATACCCGAAGGCACTTTACCATATAACGTTTGGGCATCTAGCTTTCCTTCTCCCGTAATCACTAAGTGACTCGACTTCATTTGTTCTTTTAAACAGCTATGCTCAGCAAGTAAAGAGAAGCCGCTCATAAAAATTGGATCTAAGTAGGCTAGTAGGCTAAAACCAAACCCGCCAGCTGCTCCGCTTCCATCGCTGTTCTCCAGATTCATGCCAAATTTTTCACTCACTCTATTCGCATAGTTTTTCATTCCAGCTTCAAATCTACTAATATCGTTTACACCCTTTTGTGGACCGAACACAGAAATAGCGCCTTCCTTCCCAAGTAAAGGATTCGTTACATCAGACGCTACTACAACTTCTACGTCATTCAGACGAGAATCTAATGCTGTAAGGTCGATAGAAGAAATACGAGCAAGAGATGCTCCATCTGTCTTTATTCTTTCACCTTTCTGATCGAGAAACCGAACCCCGAGCGCTTCAAAACAACCAGTTCCTGCATCAACAGTTGCGCTACCACCTAAACCGAGTATGATTTTTCGTGCCTTCTTATTCAGAGCATGCTCAATTAACTGTCCTGTCCCATAAGTAGAGGCTTGATGCGGATCGAGTTCACTTTCTTTAAGAAGAGGGAGACCTGAAGCAGATGCTGTTTCAATAATCGCAGTAGATGTTGATTCTAACCAACTATATGTCGCCCTAATTGGCCGGCCAAGAGGATCACTGATGCCTTCAACGGCGATCTCTTGCCCATTAAGAATAGTAGCTAATGCATCTACTGTTCCTTCTCCACCATCTGCCATTGGTATGAGAATCGTTTCTGCATCAGGAATAACTTCCTTTATCCCACGATTAATGGCGTGGGCGGCATTAAGACTACTCATAGATCCTTTAAAAGAATCAGGAGCTATAACGATTCTCATTCACTCACCTCCGATGTTGCACACACCCAAAGAACTTCATAAGGAGATAACGTTATATTCGAAGAAATTTCACACTCGGAAATGAGATCGAAAGCAGTACCATCAAAATAAAGATCAAGTATTTCTCGTTTGAGCGTAACGGTGTCATCCGAAACATTTGTAATCGCTACAACTCTGTCTCCCGTCTGTTCATTCGTACGAACAACAGAGAAAATGCGCTGATCCATTTCCAACACTTCTTGAGAAGCATTGGGATGAAAAGCTTTAGTTGATTTGCGCGTTCTGATAAGCTTCTTAAGATCATTGAAAACTAGATTCCGTAAGCTTCCTTCCTTTTGAAGTTCATCTTCAAGCGTTGATCGTGTTAGCTTCTCTCGATTAATCGAGCGGTATCGTCCTGTTTCATCGACGCCACTTTGATCATTTTGAGAGCCTAGCAAACTATGAACGTAGATACCAGGTACGCCCATCAATGAAAGCAGGACTGATTGAGCTGCAATAAACCGCTTTGCCTTTTTCTCATTCGATTCTCCATTATTTGAAATCGCATCTAAATAATTAATGTTCAATTCATATGGACTCTTTGTTCCATCACCATTATTTTTATAAGATACGTAACCACCATTCTCTTGAACTTTATCCGCCATTCTCTGCACTTCAGATGCTGATAGGATACCTTCTACAGGTCGAACACCTACTCCATCATGGGAAGCTAAAAAGTTAAAATAAGTGGTTGTTTCCGTAGTAGCTTCAAGGGATTTGGCCCATTTCGTTAACTCCGATGCATCGCCAGTTTGAAAGGAATGGAGCGTCAATGGAGGTAAAGGGAATTGATAAACAAGATGGGCTTCGTTTGAACCGTCCCCAAAATAACTAATGTTATCTTTATGGGGAACGTTGGTTTCTGTAATTACGATCGTTCCCGGTGCTGCTTCTTCAAGTACTTCTCTCATAACCTGCACTAGCAAATGAGTTTCCTCCAGGTGAATCGATGTCGTACCTAGTTTTTTCCACATAAAGCCAATCGCATCTAATCTTAAAAAGCGTGCTCCTTTCTCAACATAAGTGAGAAGAATATCAAGGACTTCAAAGAGCACACGATCACTTTCGTAATTTAAATCAATTTGATCTTCACTAAACGTCGTCCAAATGTGCTTCTCTCCATTGTTCGTTTCAACTTTTGTTAAAAGAGGAAGTGCGCGAGGACGCGTCACTTTGCTATAATCCGCTTCAGGATCAGCTTCAATAAAGTAATCCTGATAAGCCTCGTTTCCTTTCAAATATTCTTTAAACCAATTACTTTCACTTGAAATATGATTTATAACAGCGTCAAACATTAGATCCGTTTGATTAGAAAGCGCTTGAATATCGTCCCAATTACCAAGCTCTTCATTTATTGTTTTATAATCCATTACTGAAAATCCGTCATCGCTCGTATAAGGATAGAAAGGAAGAATATGCACCGCATTGATTTCATTAGTAAGGTGATCAGATAAAAATTCTCGAAGCGTTCTAAGAGGAACTTCCCCCTCTTCTTTTATAGAATCACCATAAGTAATCATCATAATATCTTTTTCATCTACCCATTTTTTCTCAGGCTCTATTTGCTTTCGCTTATATGATTTAATTAGTTCCATTACTTCAGATGTCACAGAAAGCGCTCTTTGTTCTCCGTATAGTCGCTCTAACTTGTTGTATATGCTCCCTTGAATTGATGTTCTCATCTGTTATGCCTCCCGAATTATGTTCTACTATTAGTTTATTAAATCTCACGAAAGCTTTCTATGTTACAGAGAACTAAAAAAATGCGTATTACACATATGTTTTTAGTACACATAATAAAAGACACTTTTTTCAAAGTGTCTTTTACGTAGGGTTGGATTTATAAAAAGCAAGAGCTACTTGCAGAAGAACAGCATCCTCATAATTTCTAGGGTCATATCCAGTAAATTCACTAATTTTCTTTAAGCGGTACTGAAGAGTGTTCTTATGGATATATAAATCACTCGATGCTTTTTGAATGGAGCCATTTGCTTTATAGAAAGCTTCAAGCGTTTCAATCATTTGATCTTTTTTCTCTAATTGTTCTAAAGGGAGAACCCGTTCAACAAAATCTAATCTCACTTCTGGGGCGAGATCATACACAAAAGATTCAATGCCAAGTTGATCATAGAAAAACAAATTACTCTGCTTTCTGGAATGAAGCAAGGCTTTCTCTGCTTCTTGTACAGACCTTGATATTTCTCGTGGCGTTGTATACATCCTTCCAATACCCGCAGCCATTGTGAAGGGGTAAGAAGATTCGATAGCTTGCTGGATTTGTTCCAGTCGAAATTGAATCTTTCCTTTACGATTCACCTCGGCCACTTGATCATTAACGGATAATAAAAGAATATAACGTGTACTTCCTGTTGGTATGATCACATGCTGACTATTGGGTGGAAACCTCGATTGAATCTCTTGAAGAATATCTCGACGAAAACGCTGAATTTCAAGTTCTCCTTTAACATCAGCTTGGTAGCTTGATAATTTATTATAAATAAGATCATTCATCCCGATCATATCAAGAATGACAGCGACTCTCGGAATATGGACATTGATGCCAAGAATCCATCCTCTTGATGCAAATAATTTATCATTTTCCCACTTTCCATCGATCCATTCATCAATAAACGCTTCTTTCGCTCGATCTTCTAGTTCGAGCTGTTCATCAAAGTAAGCTTCCTTTACAAGAATTTCAGTCATTTTTTGGATTACCTCGCCCATCTGTTTGATTTCTTCAGGGGCTCCGGTAATACCGATCACACCAATAATCTGGTCATGCAAAAAAACGGGGAGGTTTATGCCTTTTCTCGTTCCTTCTAACTCATCATCCTCTTCGATCACTAAACTTTGTTGCCGTTGCAGAACATTATAGGCTCCTTCATGGAAGTGCCCGATACGATTTGGATCAGTACTAGCAATAATTTTTCCTTCACTATCCATAAAATTAATATTGCGACTAATGATCCTCTCTGTTTCTTCTACGATTGATTGAGCTAGCGGAGGTGAAATAATCAACCATTGTCGCCTCTTTTCTGTTTGATTAGCGGTAAAGGTATCGCTTAAGAAAAAAATATCTAATAAACAAAACCTTACATGAATGCTACTACTATTTCCATGCTTTCAAGCTGTTTTAGTGATGGAAGAATTTCTAATATAAAAAACGGGCAGCTTCTTACCCGCTGACCCGTTCTTCTAAATTCTTTACACCTACACTAACGTTAAGCGTGTGAGCTCCGCCGATATATACCCCTTTTAGAGGAGAAATATCACGATAGTCTCGGCCTACTGCAATCCGAATGTGCTGTTCGCGAGCTACGGCATTATTCGTTGGATCAAGGCCAATCCAGGCTAGGCCCGGCACTTTTACTTCAAGCCACGCATGAGTTGCCGCGTCCCCACGGTAAGCGGAATTCTCCCCAATATAAATATATCCACTAACATAGCGAGCTGGAATTCCTCGATGCCTACAGAGCGCAAGCATTAGATGAGTATAATCCTGACAAACGCCTGTACGATGAGTGAGAATTTTTTCAGCGGTCGTTTCAACATTTGTGGCTCCTGACACGTACTCCATCGTGTTATAAATATGTTCATTAAGCTTCACTGCGAAGTCAAGTTCATCTCTAGCATTTGCCCAAAGCTCTCGCGTTTCTTCTTCCATCACGTGCTTGGAGATTGTCGTATAATCCGTTTCGATCATATATTCGGCATGTGCTTGCTTAAAAGATTCTGAATGAAGTTCAGCTAGCTGGTTATCCGTAAGTGGTAAAGTAACATCCAGCGCAAGTGGATGAATTTCAATCGTTGAAATCGTTTCAATTTCAAGATCTTGATGTTCACCCCATAGATAGAACGTTTCAACATAGTTGCCCCAATAGTCGGTATGTCCGTAAGTCTTACTTTCAGGTTGGATGCGAACGCGATAGTCATGAAGCGTTTGTTGCACATCATGAAGTGGTCGCAATCTGAACTGATTAATACTCTGCCTTACTGGCAGCTCATAGTGATAAGTGTTCGTTTGGGTAACTTCATATTTCATGGTATCACAACTTCCCCCAGGTAGTAGGTTTTCGTAATGTGCATGCCGATCGTCATACATCTGTGTTGAAAACTCTGAAGAAACGCATGAGCTCCTTGATTCAAAATTTCTTCGATTGAAAAATCATAAAGATCATTGGCAAGGTGCTCGAGCTCTTGTGCAAGTGATTCTGAATAATGTTCGACATGACCATCTTCAAGCGCGACAAATGCATTTCGCACTTTTTGAATACAGTACATCATTGACCTCGGAAACTCAGCATTTAAAATGAAAAACTCAGCGACATTGCGACTTTTAATCAACGGTCGATACGTTTTAATGTAAGCTTCATGTCCACTCACAGATTGAAGAACTGACCACCAGTGATGATACTCCACAATTTCTGTATTCTGGTAGCTCTCTAAATTTTTGTGATAATAAACATCTAATATGCGAGCTGCCTTCTCAGCTCTTTCCAGGTGTTTACCCATCTCCATGAAAAGATAAGCATCTCCTCGCGGCATTGTTGCTTCAACAATCCCCTGAAATAGAAGAGATTCCTTCTTAACAAATTCACAAATATCGCTAACTTCTTCCATCGTCCATGGCGTGTGGCTTTGTTGCTTTAATTTTAAATAAAAAGAATTAATACTTTCCCATAGTTCATTGGGAATAATTTCTCGAACAGCGCGTGCATTTTCCCTAGCAATAGTTATTGTATTGAGTACTGAATTAGGATTTTTTCCTGAAAACAGTAGAAACTCCATCACATTTCGATCCATCGATCGATCATGTTCTTCATCAAAAACTTCTTGAAATCCGCTTATTTCAATCAGTTCATACCAGTTCTGATTCGTCTCTTCGATTGGATTGGCATTCTCAAGACGACTCGTTAACTTAACCGCGATCAATCGCGCATTATTCTCTGCTCGTTCGACATTTCGGGTTAACCAATAAAGCGAATCAGCTACTCTGCTTAGCATGGTTGTCACTCCCCCCCGTTACAATTGGATTCTCTTCTAGTACCCACGTATCTTTCGCTCCGCCTCCTTGTGAAGAATTGACAACAAGAGACCCTTCCTTGAGAGCGACACGTGTTAACCCACCAGGAAATACGTGAGTCTTCTCTCCACCAAATATAAACACGCGAAGATCAACGTGACATGCAGCAAAGCGGTCTTCTTTAAATGCTGGGAGGCGAGATAATTTAATTGTCGGTTGAGCAATAAATTCAGATGGATTTTTTAAAATTTGCGCTCGATAGGCTTCAATCTCCTCTTCCGTAGCATGAGGACCGATGAGCATGTTATAACCGCCTGAAGCGTTCGTGTGTTTGACGACTAACTCTGACAAATGATCAAGAACATATTCCAACTGATCGTCATATCTCAGAAGATATGTATCGACATTTTTCACTAGTGGCTCTTCCTTTAAATAATAGCGAATCATATCAGGAACAAAATGATAGATCGCTTTATCATCGGCAACTCCATTACCAATACCATTTAATATCGAAACATTTCCCGCACGATACACATCAATGAGCCCTGGAACCCCAAGAAGCGAATCTTCACGAAATTCCAGTGGGTCAAGAAACTCGTCGTCTATTCTACGATAGATCACATCTACCTTCTTCAATCCACGAGCAGTTTTCATAAACACCTGTCGCTCCCTCACAACAAGGTCTCTGCCTTCTACGAGTTCAATTCCTGTTCGCTGAGCAATAAAAGAGTGGTCGTAGTATGCTGAATTATGAACACCAGGTGTTAATAATACAATCGTCGGTGATGTGCTATCATCAGGAGCAAGCGAGGCCATTGCTGAGTGAAGATATGAAAATTGCTGTTCAAGAGATTGAACAGAATATTGATTGAAAAATTCAGGGTAAACTTTTCTCATTACATAACGGTTTTGAAAAACATAAGAGAGGCCAGAGGGATTACGAAGATTATCTTCTAGAACGCGATACTCCCCATTATCATCCCGAATTAAATCAATTCCTGCCATAAAAATATGCTGCCTTCTCGGAAGATCAATCCCTGCCACTTGTTCGAAAAAATGCTGGCAATTGACGATCAGATCCCGTGGAATAATGCCGTCTTTAAGAATGTTTTGTTCGTGATAGACGTCATCAAGAAAAGCATTGAGCGCATCAAATCGCTGCATGAGTCCTCGCTCAAGATGTTGCCATTCGTCTGGTGGAATTATTTTGGGAACAAAATCAAATGGCATTGTCCGTTCTGTACCCTCATTGTCACTATAAACGGTAAACGTAATGCCCTGGCGAAGAAAATCGCTTTGCGCTAGTTCATACCTCGACTGTAATTCTTCCGGAGCTACCTCGTTTAATTTCTCATGGAACGGTTTGCAATGTCCCCTTGGTTTCTTGCCTTCTTCAAGCATTTCATCAAAGTAACCATCTACTTTATACGAATGAAACATCAGCACTCCCCCTCCACTATTATAAGATCACTTATTAATTTTACCATTTTTCTAACTATTCTAACAAATTTCAAGATAAAGCATCGAAATCCCTCTATTTAAGACACTCATTCAAATAAAAATAGCAATGTTATCTCATGATGTTGTTTTCTCGATTTTTGAATCATCCATGTGAAAGGTCATCACAGAACGTAAATGAGTAAAAAAAAGAACAGCATGAGCTGCTCTTATCAAAAGTGGATTTCACCCTTTTACTGATCCCGCAAGTAATCCTTTTACAAAAAACTTACCTAAGAAAATATAAACGAGTAGAGTTGGCAGTGCAGCAAGGAGTGCACCTGCCATTTGTACATTCCATTGAACGATTTGACTGCCGGATAAATTCTGAAGAGCAACCATAACAGGTTGTTGATCAGATGTTGTGATCGTGACAGCAAATAAAAATTCATTCCAGATGTTCGTAAACTGCCAGATTGCGACTACAACAAACCCTGTAATTGATAAAGGCATCATGATGAAACGGTAAATTCCGATAAACCCTGCCCCATCTATTTTGGCAGATTCAATCATCGAATCAGGAATGCTAGCATAGAAATTGCGAAACATAAGTGTCGTAATCGGAATCCCATACACAACGTGAACAAAGATAAGCCCTGCAATAGAATTATATAATCCGATTTCTCTAAGAAACTGAATGAGCGGGATAAGGATACTTTGATAGGGTATAAACATTCCGAACAAAATAACCGTAAATAGCGTATTTGCGCCTTTAAACTTCCACTTTGAAAGTACGTAGCCGTTAAGTGATCCTAATAACGCTGATAGCAATGTAGCTGGGATAACAAGATAGAAACTATTTAATAAGTTTGGAGCAAGCTTCGTAAACGCTACTGAATAACTACTAAAATCAAGTGTTGAAGGTAACTGCCACATTTGACTTAAGGTCACTTCTTCAAGAGGCTTCAGGCTCGTTATGATCATGACGTAAACTGGCATTAAATAAAAGCATGATAAAGCAATAAGGAGAGCATAAAGAAGCGGACGGGTGATCGTTCTAATCGCCATCAAGTTTCCCCCTTTCGACTCGACCACAGATATGGAACGATAAAGATAGCAACAGCGAGAAGCATGACCACAGCAATGGCTGCTCCGTTTGCGTAATAATTACCACGGAACGTCGTTTCGTACATATATACACCTGGAACATCGGTTACAAAGTTCGCTCCAGGACCTGTCATTGCGTAAATCAAATCGAAAATTTTAAGTGAAATATGAGCCATAATAATAATGACACTAACCGTAATCGGGCGAAGGATCGGCATGATGATTTTCCAATATACTTGGAATTCATTCGCTCCATCCATTCTCGCTGCTTCTCGCACTTCTTCAGGCACCCCACGTAAACCGGCAAGATACATGGCAACAGAGAAGCCCGTCATTTGCCATACTGCAGCAATCACAACGGCAATCATCGCTACCGGAATCCCGAATTCAATCTTTCCCCATCCAATTGCAGGGAAAATGGTTGTATCCGTGTACCATTTTGAATCAAGACCAATCTTTTCAAGAAATAGGTTAACACCTGTCGAAGGGTTTAATAGCCATTGCCAAACTACACCCGTTACAACAAACGAAAGCGCCATCGGAAAGAAAAAGATATTTCGAAAGAGTGACTCCTGCTGGATTTTTTGATCAAGAAGAATGGCAAGAAACTGCCCCACCACAATCACGACTAGAATGAAGAGAATCGTAAAAAATAGTGTATTTCGTAAGTCAGCTTGAAAACGAAAATCACTAAACAAGTAGATGTAATTTTTCAATCCAACAAATGAAAAGTCTGGTACAAGTGAATTCCAATTACTCAAAGAGACATAGCCAGTCCATCCGATAAAACCATAAACAAAAACACCTACTAATAGGATGGATGGAATAAGGAATGCAATGGCGATTATGTGATCTTTCGTAAGTGAACGTCTTTTTCGAGTTGTTACAGCTTTAACAGATTGGTTTATCATTGTTTCAGTCTTCATCCTCATCCCCCTTACGATAGAAAAAGGGAGAAGAGCAATCCCTCTCCCCCCATCCTCTTTTACTTAAGATCGCCTGAAGCATCTTCTAGCGAACTAATAAATTGATCCACATCCTGCTGTGTAACAAAGATATTAATCGCCTGGTTCACTTTTGTGACAAAGCCTTCAGGTGCAGCCGATCCGTGGGCAAGACTTGGAGCAAGACTAGCATTTTTAAAGTCTTCAATTGTTTCTTTCCCATACTCATCATAGTTCGAGAGATCGGCATCAACACGAGCTGGAATAGAGCCTTTTAATGGGTTGAACGCATCCTGTCCTTCAACAGAACCAAGAACAGATAAGAATTTCTTAACGTCTTCAGGATTTGAAACTCCCTTTGGTAGACCAAATGTATCTGTAATGACCATAAACATACCGTCTGTTCCAGGTGTTGCCACCCAACCAAAGTCTTCTTTCACCTTTAAGTTAAGGTCGTTCACAAAATAACCCTTTGCCCAGTCTCCCATAACGTTCATCGCCGCTTCTCCATCTGCAACAAGCTGGGAAGCATCCTGCCAATTTCGTGAGCTATGGTCTTCATTCACATAGCTGAGCATCTTCTTAAAGTTCTCAGCGGCTTCCTTTACTTTCGGATCACTAAACGACATTTCTCCAGTGAAAAGCTTTTTGTAATCATCTGCTCCAAGCGTTCCTAAGAGCGCAGTCTCAAACAAATGAGTTGCTGTCCAGGGCTCTTTGTCTCCAAGAGCAAGCGGCGTAACACCAGCTTCTTGTAATTGGTCAGCAGCAGCGAAGAATTCATCAAACGTCGCTGGCGGCTCGACACCGTTCTCTTCAAAAATGCTCGTGTTATACCAAAGAACATTTCCGCGATGAATATTCACAGGAACCGAATAGATATCTCCATCTTTACTAACAAGATCAATTAAATCTTCAGGAAACTTATCTCCCCAACCTTCGGATTCATACAGGTCGTTAAGCGTTTCCATTTTGTCAGCCGCAACCCATCCATCGTTCAATTCAGAACCACCATGAACCTGGAACGTTGCTGGTGGATCATCACCCTGCATGCGACTTGCAAGCACGGCTTTCGCGTTCGTTCCTGCTCCGCCCGCAACTGCTGCGTTTTCTACTTCAATATCAGGGTATTCTTCTTTAAATAAGTCAATTAGCGCATTCAATCCATCCTCTTCACCAGCACCTGTCCACCAGCTAAAAATATCAAGCGTTTCTTCTTTACTAGCACTTCCTTCACTACTGCTATTCGTTTCCCCAGAGTTTGAACAAGCAGAAAGTGGTACAAGAGCGAGGACAAGAACGAGAATCCATCCCGTAAGTTTTTTCAACGTTCCCTTCATACAATCAATCCCCCCGTTTCTTTTATTATATTTACTTTATCAAATTGAATGGCTCCCAACCCATGTAAGCGCCTTCATATTTTTGTTGTTATCTTCACTTTTTTGTGGTCTTGCTCATAAGCTAGTACAGAACTACGAAAGAAAGGATCTCTTGATTAAAAGGAGAAGAGAGTTACTAAGAAATGTCCTAACGAGGTGAAAGAGAAATGATGTTTTCTGAAGTTAATCTGGACAATCTCTCAAGGCAACAAATTACTTCTTTCATGTTCGATAGCATTGTAGATGATGGAAAAGAGGGAGAGTGCATTCTCGTTTTTGGTGCAAAAACGATCCATCGCGTTCAAAAAGCAGCCAGACTATATCATAACGAGCGCGCTCCAAAAATTTTAGTTTCCGGATCTGCAGCAAGATGGGGTAAAGAAGAAGAGTCAGAAGCCATTTGGATGAAAAACCACTTACTTAACTTTGGCGTACCCGAGGAAGATATTCTTCTCGAACTCGAAGCAGCGAATACGACAGAAAACGTCATTGCTTCACTTATGGTACTTCAACGCTCATTTGGGCTGAATCACATCAATAGACTTCTAATTGTGAGCTCCCCCTATCACATGAAAAGGTGTCACTTAACTCTCACCACCTATATGCCGGACTGGATCTCCTATACTCTCTGCCCCGATGACAGAGAATCTGGACAGGGAGACAACTGGTGGAAGAATGATAGAGAAAACGCTAGAGTCATGAAAGAACTTCACTCCATGCAGAAGTATATACAGAAAGGCATTTTGAAGGATCTACCATTCCAATAACAAAAAACCGCTAGTCGGTTTCTTTTTTTGTCATACGTGCAATTGTTCACGGTACTGAGATGGTGAAAAACCTGCTTTTCGTTTAAACACTCGACTAAAATAATTTGGGTCCTTATAACCAACATTGAAACAAATTTCTTTCAAGCTCTTTGAAGGATCAAGCATTTCTCGTTTCGCTGCTGTAATTCTAACTTCTGTAACATAATCTATAAACGTCATACCACTTTTGTCTTTAAATAATTTACTTACATAATAAGGACTAAGATCAACATGCTCAGCTGCTTCTTCGAGTGTTAGCTGCTCATGATAATGTGTGTGAATGTATTGCTTCACCTGTTCAAGACGATCTCCTCCATGAAGCGAACGCCATGTTTGCACACTCTCATTCAATTTCCGAAGCTTTGCTCTGGCTAGATTTCTTGCCTCATTTTCGCTTTCCGCTTGAATGTACTTGTAGGAAGTTAAGAAAATTCCGTTATTTTGTAAAATTCGTTCTGCAACAAGAAAGAGCTCGTTCACCTTTTGAACAAATATAGCAGGCTGTTCACCTGAGATCATACCAAGATACACTTCAAGTTCTTGCATCGCTTTGGTGAAATCACCATTATTAATGGCGTTGATCACGATAGACTCCTGCTCCTGAGTTCCGCTCTGGCGCGGTACGTTAGGAATCTTGCTTTCTTGATAAAAGGCATATGTGACCTCTCGTTGAAAGTCTAGTGTGTTTACAGCATGAAGCGCTTCGCGATAAGATTCAACAAATTGATCAGCTTTCTGATAAGGTCTGCCAACGCCGATACATACGACCTCTCGGAAATCCTGATAAAATTCATGAAGAAGTTGTCTTAACGTAGGCTGTAACTTCGCTTTTAATCGTTTATCCTTCTCCAGAAGATCTTCACTAAAAAGAAAGCAGGGTAAATACGTATCATCCCTCACTCCAATCATCGCCTCACCAGGCACGTTGGATTTCATTTTTTCTTTTACCCACTGAACCATTTCATTGACGATCGCTTTTCTTTCCTCAGGAAATTTAAAGATAACCGCATACCCAACTGTCGTCTGAAAGCCTAACAGCTCACTCCACTCTGAAGGACTAAACTCTGTGACGTGATCCATTAGGATCGCGTTCATCCACTCTCCTTCTAGAAGATGAACAGCTTTTGTCAGCTGTGCTTGTACATGATCTTGCTTCTCAGCTTCTACTCGTTCATTTTCAATTTCGGCTGAGAGACGGGTAATGGCGGAAAAGATCTCTTGCTTTCCCCCTGGCTTTAGTAAATACTCTTTCACTCCCTGCTTCATCACTTCGCGGGCATAGTCAAACGTATCGAACGCGGATAGCATGATAAATTTTATTTCGGGTTGATTTCTCTTTATCGTTTTCACTGCTTCTACCCCATCGATACCTGGCATTTTAATATCCATAAAGACAATCTCGGGCTGAAACTTTTCGGCAAATTCAATGGCTTCTCGTCCATTTTTCGCTTTCTGAATGGTGACTTGATCTCCATATTCTCTTTTAATCATCAATTCGACCGCTTCACGCTCTAACTGCTCGTCATCTACAACCATAATCCTAAGCAAGCTGTTCATCTCCTCTCATCTTCGTATAAGGTAAATTCAGACGAACGGTCGTACCTGAACCTTTTGTGGATTCCACCGTCATCGTGCCTGTTTCCTGATAGTATAATTCAATTCTTTTTTTTACATTTTGCATGCCAAGCCCCGTCGAATGTCCTTGTCTCTTCTCAGAAACCGATCGGCCGTCATTGAAGAGAAGCTGTGTTAGTCTTGCTTTATCAATTCCAACACCATTGTCTGCCACCTCCACAACAACATCATTTTGATCAGAATAGACCCGAATGACGATTTCTCCCCCTTCTTCATACGACTCCACTCCATGTATAAACGCATTTTCCACGATCGGCTGAAGCGTTAAGACAGGGATCATGCAATCAAGAACCTCTTCATCTGCCACTACGTTAAACGTAACCCTTTCACCAAATCGTGACTGCTGGATAAAGAAATATTCTCGAACAATATTCAGTTCTTCTTTTAATGTGACATCCTTCGCTAAATTTCCTAGATTGTAACGAAGAAGTGCGGCAACAGATTCAATGAGCTCACTCGTTTGATCCGCGCCTTCGATATAGGCACGTCTCGAAATCGTATTTAGCGTATTAAAAAGAAAATGTGGGTTGATCTGACTTTGAAGACTTTTGAGCTCCATTTCTTTCAACAGCTGATCTAACTCTGATTTCTGTTTTATCTCTTTAATTAATCCTCGGATGTTCTCTTGCATGCGATAAAAAGTATCCGCTAGTAGCTGTAGCTCATTTCTAGATCTCACAACTACTCTATTCGCCGTAAAGTCCCCTTTCGATAGCTTCTTAGCTGCTGCTGCAAGCTCGTGTATGGGCCTTGTGATACCTCTTGAGAACCAAAATGCCATCAACAAACTAAATAAAATCATCGAAACGAATAATGATATGCCCATCCACTGCAAATACGTACTCTTTTCCTCCATCTGGTTGTAAAACATGCGATAATCCGTTAGCTCAGAATTAATTAATGTTAGCGTCGTTTCTTGGATAAATGCTGAGATTTGGGCTGCTTCATTTAAATGACCTGAATATTGATTAATATCCTGTCGTTGAAAAGCTTGCACTGTAATATCACATTCAAGCAGGAAGCTTTCGATCATCTTTTCATAATTCGTGACGGTTTGATCGTTCGCTTCATTTTTTACCGAGCTAAGAAGCTCGTCTTTTTCTTCAGAGAGAATCTTTCTCTCCATGGCGTATGCTTCTAATTCTTTCTGTGTCCGTTCTGTTAGAAAGGTATTCATCGCCTCATACACTTTATTTGTTTGCTGTGATATTTCGTTCAGCACGATAAAGCGTTCAAAGCTCGTATGGTAATCATCAATAGTTCGTTGACTGCTATGAAACAAATAGAAAGCGACACCATTCATTAAAATGACGAGCATGGTAAAAAAGAGAATAAATTTGCCCTGGATTTTCATGGTAGTTTAATCCCTCCCGGCGTCGTTCTTTCTAGTTGCTTTAAGTCTTTTTTTCTCAATACTTCTGTCATCGTATGATGATACGTTGAAACATCCTTTCCTTCGATAATTTGTATCATTAATTCCACCGCGTTATATCCCATCTCATATGGCTTTTGTTCAACTGTTGCTTCTAACTTTCCATCTTTAAGTAGTTGCATCGTCTCAGGAAGTACATCAAAACCAATAACATAAACCTGGTCGGTCATCCCGATGCTTTCAAGAACCTGCACGATACCGATCGCATCAAGAGCGCTCGTCCCATAAAAAGCATTGATTTCAGGATGTGCTTTTATCATTTCGTACGTTTTCTCCGCTGCTTGTATTCGCGTAATTTGTGAGGCATCGATGGCAACAACATCGACGCGATCGCTATTTTTAATAGCATCTTTAAACCCTTCTACACGAAGCTTTTGATTCGCTGAATCAAACCTTCCCGTAATAATCCCAACCTTTACTTCGTCATTTGTATCTTTAAGAAGCGCCTGACCTGCGAGAAATCCAGCGTAATAATTATCTGTGCCTACATATGCCACACGCTTACTATCAGGAGCATCTGTGTCCACTGTGAGAAAAGGAATTCCTTTCTCTGTGACACTATTGATAATTGTCGCGGATACGTCTTGATTTAATCCCTGTGCCATAATGCCATCAGGTTTAGATGCCGCTGCCATCTCAATCGTTTTGATATGTTCTTCAAGGTTCGCTTGTTTTGGCCCTGTGTATTCAAGTGAAACATTGTAGTTTGTAGCCGCTTCCCGCGCTCCTTCCTCCACAAGTCGCCAGTAATCGTTATCGATCTCCTCCGTTACAAGAACGAAACGATAATCCGGTGCTTTATAGGAGGCAGAAGGGCGATCAGGCGTAATATTGAAAGCCCTTACAGAATAGAAGATAAAAAAAGAAAATGACAAAATCACTAAAAAACCCCCAACAACGTAAATCCAGCGTGCCATCGCTCAACCTCCTTTTTTTGATGGGGGTCAGGTACGTACCTGACCCCCTCAAAAGACACCTGTCCTCGCTCACGAGACTCTCTTACCTTTACGTCATTATATATCGTAGTAGCTTCATAGAATCAACTTGTTTTTCATATAAGATTAGCAGCAAAACAAAAAACTGCCTCTATAAACGGTTCTAAAACACGTTGATAGAAACAGCTTTTGTTCTTTAACGCCATTGCTTCCACTTTTCCATAAACTGTTGTTTTTTTAACTGAAGTAGTGTATTTCCTTCTTTATCTTTATTTTGCTTCTGCCATTCGTAGAAACTTGCAACAGTAATGAGTGTAGCTCCTGCGATTAATAGGTAGGCCCACCATGGCATATTCCCCCAATAAGGTCGCGTTTGCAGAAGAAGGTTCAAAAGAAGAACGCTACATCCGATGACAAAGTATGATTTAATGCGATAGTAAAAACCTGCAAGCACGGAACCAAGGGATAGCCCACCAGCTATGATCGCATCATATATTGTATTACTCATCAAAGCATCACCTACAAGAACTGCTGCTACGATTGAAAGAATGCTCCATTCTATGAAACTCATGATTTGCTTGCTTTGATTCCACGTACGCTTTGATAAATAAATCGTTAACGCAATCCATGGCAATACATAAACTTCTGTCACAATATACTTATTGATTTCAATGTGATGAAGGAGCGTGTAATAAGGGACTAATAATGACAGGGCAGCAATGCTTTTCATTACTTTTGCAGCCAAACCAGTCGGCACTCTCCTTACTTGAAGTGCGAAAAAAACAAAGATAAACAGTGCTCGTAACTCATCAGCCCAGAAAGAGTCGAATGTAAGCTCTTGATAAAGATTAAGTACGGTTAAAAGAGCTGTTACGGAGTACCAATCAATATGCTTTTCCTTCAGTTGCTTTACTCTAAAGGAATAGAGCCTTTTATGAATAAGGAAGCCCGCAGTTAACATCCCTACTGCCACTCCTACAAAAAGAAGCGTTCGCATCTCCATTGTCTCAACGGGGAGAAGAAATACCAGCGTTTGAACGAATAGGAGAGGGATAATCGTGATGATCTGCCAATCAGATTGGTGAATCAAGTAAAGCAGCAGAATCGCATAGAGTAGACCAACACTAAAAGGCACAGAACTGATTTCACTGTATTCGGTTATAAAAGGAAGAAATCCTAAGATAGCAAATGGAACCGCATACCACTTAATCCTCTCTTTCCACCTTCCACCAAGGAAAAACCAAAGCGCAAACATAATGATACTTGATGCAAATCCTGTATACGTGTATGCCTCACCGTCTAAATCAAAAGTATCAACTAACGCCATGTAGAGAAAAGGAAGAACGGTAAAACCTGCATAAAGAAACGTTCGAACCTCCCATTCGATTTTCCTTGTTAGAACGGAATAAGCATAAACGAAAAGGCCAACGATATATAAGACTGGCTCATTCCCCTGCTCTAAAATGGTATAAATGAGAGCGATCGGCAAATAGACATGTCCTAAATAAAAATAACTACGCTGTATAACAACGTCTTTTTTTCCAAGCGTGTCAGCAATCAGGATCAGCAGAACCGCCCCGATAATCCACTGAAACATTCCTTGAATAGGAAATGCTTCCGCAACAGAAAGATAAGCACCCAAAGTAAATACACTGATCACTGGCCATAACGTCTCTTCCTCTGTGCGCTTAAAGATCAGATAGAGTACGCCAATAGCTCCTACCAACAGTCCCGAGCGAACAAATAATTCCTCTACCGTCGCGCCGAACAAGAGAAGCAATGCCAATCCATAGAAGCTGACACCGGTCCAAAAAGCCATTTCCTCCAGGTCTTTTACATTCCTTTTTTGCCAAATAAAATGAGTACCGATAATGAGTAGCGCTGCAATCGCCGTATGGAATGGCGCACCCAAGCTATCTTCATAGAAATCATTTTTCGCCAATAAAGGATAAAGCGCCAACAGCGCAGTTCCCCATGAAATAGAATGCAGTAACGCTCCCGTTTGACGAAGCCATTTCCACTTCCCTTTTCGATAGATCGATAGATGAACAATTCCTAACATGAATAATAGGATACTTTCTAGCCACCATAGCTCGCTAAGAAGACCAAGCAATAGGGAGAGCATCATAGGACCAAAAGAAACGAAGAGCGATCCAGTTTGAATTCTTTTTGTCACGCTCCATGTATTCAAATAATAGCCACCCACATATATCGTTACGCC
Source organism: Anaerobacillus sp. 63XJN7_5_ISO-PGPR-S23-430 (assembly GCF_056173695.1). Taxonomy (NCBI): domain Bacteria; kingdom Bacillati; phylum Bacillota; class Bacilli; order Caryophanales; family Bacillaceae; genus Anaerobacillus; species Anaerobacillus sp. 63XJN7_5_ISO-PGPR-S23-430. Next base: position 3,642,696 of record NZ_CM149686.1, read on the forward strand.
AGTAAAAAACAAATGAAGCATCACTGTTTCAACCGATGGATTCGTATAAAGTAAACTTATCGCATACAGTCCTGCAGCAGCTAGAAATAGTGGAGCCAAAAAACCAAAAATTCGATAGCGTGATAGATTAGCAAGGTATATATAATTAAGACTAATGAGCAAGTAACCAATCACAAGCAACCAGGACGGATCATCAAAGTGCAAAACCAAGCCTTTGTATGTGATAAAAAAGAATGCACATAGTGATACAGCACCACTTGTCAGTTGGAATGCTTTTCTCATATATGGATTTTGAAGACGATCCACCGACTGTAAGCCAATAAAAATAAAGCCGACAAGTGCGTATAACATAACGTCCGCAGCTTCAAGGAACGAGTGCTCAATAAGCTGATAAATGCCATACACAAGTAAGAACGTAAATACAAAATGATATTCCTTTTGTTTTCCAATAAAAATCATAGAAAGATAAAGAAAAGCCGTCACGATCACATTAAAACTATAAAAAACGTCACTTTCATAAAAGAATAGTAGGAGCAGCGTTGAGAGAATAAGATTCCCCTGCGCATAGATAGGAAGTTCTTTCGTAAAAAGAGCGAAACTCTTTATATTTTTTGTTTGAGCATAGATTAGGAGCAACAGTCCATTAAAGATCACGATTCCAAGATAAAAGAGATCTACATGCGGGTTGAATACCTGGATAAAAAAGGCCGCACCGATGCTTAACGTCACAAAAGAAAACCAAACAAATAAACGTGATTGTTGCCGATTTGCTTGCAGGAAATATAGAGGCAAACAAACCAAAACACCAATAAGACCAAGCACTTCATTCCCATCGCCTCTCACAGATAACCAATCTCCAAAAAGTTGAAAATAACCTGCTGAAAATACGACGATAGGCAGAAATAGGCTTCCGAGAACTAAAAAGGAGAAGGCAGTCTTCTCAATGCGAAGCTTATGTCCACTGAGCCAGCTAATCCCAAAGAACACAGCCGCAATTCCGCCAATGAGCGCGGTCTTCATGATCGATGTCATCACATCCCACGTACTAGTGGCAAGTACCAGCGCACCAAGTAACAAGAACACCACACCAATAACCAAAATCCATGTTAAATTTCGATCTCTAAGCTCCTGTGTTGATTTCACTTTCTTTTCTTTTACAGGATTTGGCGCCTCTGACTTAGTTGGAACTATTTCTCGTGGGACAATTACTTCCTCATGCTTTTCCTCCGCTTCTATAGCCTCATCCATCATTTTTTGATACGCGTTCGAAACAGTACCGTATGTCTGCTCTGATATGTAATCTTTCACCCTGAGCTTTTGCAGCTCAGATTGAAATGCTTTTTCCCTCTCTTCCTCATTCATTTTTCACACCTCCAATGATTAACAACATTTTCCTAATTTGTTTCTTGCTCTTAGTTTACTCATACTCATTTCTTCCTTGCAATATGATTCCTTCTATTTTTCTGTTTATTCACAAAACAAAGCGATTGTCCATGTATGGTGGACAATCGCTTTGTTTTGTCTTTGAGGGGGGTCAGGTACCGACCTGACCCCACAAATAACCTTTCTGCTCTAACAATTCTTCATGTGTGCCCTTTTCAATGATTTCACCATGATCGAGGGCGATAATTTGATCTGCTCGTTGAATGGTATTTAGGCGATGCGCGATAATAAAGCTCGTTCTACCTTCCATTAACGCCCAGAGCGCTTTTTGGATTTGAATTTCAGTTCGTGTGTCAATGCTACTCGTGGCTTCATCGAGAATTAAAATCGCTGGATCGGCAAGCACCGCTCTTGCGATGGAGAGAAGCTGTCTTTGACCATGACTAATTCCCCCTCCATCTTGGTTCAATACAGTATCATATCCTTCTGATAACCTGGAAATAAACGTATGAGCATTAGCGACCTGCGCTGCTTTTTCTACTTCTTCATCGCTTGCATCCAGTCTCCCGTAGCGGATGTTTTCCCGAACCGTTCCGTTGAAAAGAAACGTGTCCTGAAGAACGAATCCCATGTTTTGTCGCAAGCTTTCTCTTGTCACTTTCGTAACATCATGATTATCCACTTCAATCGTGCCACCATTCAGTTCATAGAAGCGCATCAACAAGTTTACGATGGTAGTTTTTCCTGCACCAGTTGGCCCAATAATCGCAATCGATTCACCTGGCTTCGCATCAAAAGAAATATCCGTAAGCGTCGAATCTTCATTATCATAGCCAAATGAAACATTTCGAAACGCCACTTTTCCTTTCGCCTGCTTCAGTGCTACTGCATTTTCCTCATCCGGACGCTCTTCTTTCTCATCCAAAATAGTAAAAACACGCTCAGCACCTGCAACCGCGGATAGTATCGTATTAAACTGATTCGCAAGATCGTTTAGAGGTCTGGTGAAAAGTCGAGAGTATTGGATAAAGGCTACAATCACACCGATCGAAACCATCCCTTTAATAGACAGCCAACCGCCTGCCGCTGCTATGAGTAAAAAACTTAAGTTATTTAACACGTTCATCAATTTAGGTATAAAACCAGAATAGGTCATCGCCCAGAATCCTGAAGTACGTAGCGCTTCATTTTTTTGATCTAACTGCTTTAGCACACGCTTTTCTTGAGAAAATGATTTGATAATTTGCTGTCCAGAGAGCGTCTCTTCAATAACACTGTTCATCTCACCTAGATTACGCTGCTGTTCTTTAAAATAATGTCCTGTTCGGTTCGTGATCCACTTCATTCCGAGAAACATAAGAGGAATGATAGTGAACGTAATTAAAGTAAGCAGCGGACTTAACCACAACATCAGCCCTACCGTACCAACAAGAGTGAGCACACTTGAAAAGATCTGGATCACAGAACTATTTAACGTTCGACTCACATTTTCTATGTCATTTGTTAATCGGCTCATTAGCTCTCCGTGCGTCTTCTTATCGAAGAATGGAATCGGCAAACGATGCAGGTGATGAAATAAATCTTTCCGCATTCGATAGACCGTTTCTTGTGCAATCCCAATCATCCAGTAGTTTTGGAGAAAGGTAGCTGCTGATTGTAATACGTACACCCCGACTAATAGTCCGAGAATGAGCAGTAATCCATTTAAATCAGCTGGTACAAGATATTCATCAATTGCAATGCTCGTTAGATAAGGCCCTAGAAGACTAAATCCTGAACTAAAAAGAACCATCACAATGACGAGGAAAAGCAATCCTTTTTGCATCGATAAATAGCGCCAGATGCGCGCAACAGTTCCCTTCAAATCATCTGGTCGCTTTCTCGCTTGTTTATTAGAGGGTTTGTTGTTTGAACTCATTGGACGCCTCCTCTCCGTACTGAGACACATAAATCTCACGATAAACGTCATTGTTCCGAAGAAGTTGCTCGTGAGTCCCTTCTCCAATAATTGCGCCATCTTCAAGCAAAATAATTTTATCCGCCTCTTTAATTGAACTGATTTTCTGAGCAATTAATAAAATCATGCTTTCACGATGCCTTAACGCTTTTTGTAACTCAGCTTCTGTTTTTAGATCAAGTGCACTTGTACTGTCGTCAAGAATAAGGATTTCCGGATTACGGATAAGGGCACGCGCAATCGATAAACGCTGTTTCTGCCCTCCAGAAAGGTTAATTCCTTTTTGTCCAAGTACCGTTTCATATTGATTAGGAAGCGTCTTAATAAACGAATGGATTTGGGCTGCTTTAGCCGCTTCTTCAACCTCTTTTGCGGTAGCATCTTCCTTTCCCCAGCGAATATTCTCAGCAATGGTGCCGCTGAATAACACAACTTCTTGAGGAACCACTCCCATACGGCTCCTTAATTCATCAATACCGATATCCGTCTCATCCTGTCCGTTGAACGTAATGTGACCTTCTACAGGTTCATACAATCTTGGAATAAGCTGAACCATGGATGACTTACCTGAACCTGTCGCACCCATGACACCAATGAATTGTCCTTTCTCTGCAGTGAAATTTATATCTCGCAGCACATCGTCCTCTGAATCGGGATAACGAAAGCTCACATGGTGAAACTGAAGTTTCTCTAACGCTAATGGCTGAACACCTGATGCTTCTTTGGAAGACGTATTTGTATCCAACACTTCCTCCATCCGATAGGCAGAAGCTCTTGCTCGTGAAAGAAGCATCAAAATAAACGAAAACATGGTTAGCGCTACTGTAATCCGTGTGCCATATGTAATGATGGCTGAAATTTCACCAACCTGAGCTGTTCCACCGACCACTTTCACTCCGCCAAACCAGATTACGGCAACAATTGCCACGTTCATAAGAATCAACAGTACCGGCGTAGCAAGTTCAATCAAGCGAAGAGATGTTACCGTTTGATTCATTAAATTCTCGTTCACTTTTTTAAACCTTTGTTGCTCATGCTTACTTCGAAGGTAAGCTTTAATGAGTCTAACGCCAACTAGATTTTCTCTCATCACTCCATTAACTCGATCAAGTTTTTCCTGTACTGAGCTGAAAAGCGGAACTCCCTTTTTCATCACAAAATAAAGAAAGACAATGACTAAAGGAATCGCGGCTGTTAAAAGAAGGGCGAGCTGTACATCGACAACAAAGGCCATGATTACCCCACCAACCACAAGCAGCGGGGCTCGAACCATAATACGGAGTCCCATAAATACTACGAGCTGCACCTGATTCACATCATTCGTTAGTCTTGTTAAAAGAGATGAAGTGGGGAAACGGTTAAAGTCAGCAAAAGCGAAAGACTGTACCTTTTCAAAGAGAGCTTTTCTGAGGTCAAAGCCGAAATGTTGACTAACGTATGAAGCAAGGTAAGTATTAACGATCGAAGCAATAAATGAGACAACCGTTAAAACAAGCATCCAGATCCCCAGTTCAGTAATGACACTAAGGTTTTCCTTCGCAATACCGTTATCAATAATATCCGCCATAAATAGCGGTAGCCAAAGTTCAACGGCTAATTCAACAAGCATTAAAAGGGCCGCTACAATCGCCGCCACCTTGTATGGTTTAATAAAGGATAGTACTTTTTGCATGGCATCCTCCCTCATCCTACATCCTTTTTCTTAATTTTATATTATACAGGATATTTAGGGCCTCGAACAAAAATGAGCTTTTTCATAATCCCTACGAATATTCATCGGAAATAATAAAGGCCAGCTCACTTTCGAGCTGGCTTAGAACTATGCTTTATTACTTTTAGAAACAATCATTTCAAGATCGCCTTCTAGCTTACAATCTTTCATTGTGGCAGGGATGATTAGATGGTCTCCCTGCTTAACAGAGTGAGAGGTTTCCGAAGATATAATCATGCCTTCTCCACTCAGCACACTAACAAGTAAATAAGGATGATCTTGCGAAAGAGAATATTCTCCATCAAGTTCCCATTTATAAACCGTGAAATATTCCGATGATACAAGCTCAACCTGGTTTAATCCTTCTTCTTCCGTTACGACAGGTGAGAACGGCGGATCTTCATGCGGAATCGTGGATACATCAACCGAGCGTTCAATATGAAGCTCACGTGTGTTTCCATTTACGTCTGTACGATCATAGTCGTACACGCGATAAGTTGTGTCAGAGCTTTGCTGAGTCTCAAGAATCATCGTTCCGGCACCGATTGCGTGAATGGTTCCGCTTGGTACAAAATAAAATTCACCTGGCTCAATCGGAACACGACGTAGTAAACTTTCCCATTCACCCTTTGCAATCATTTCTTCAAAAGACTCTTTTGACTGTGCATGATGGCCAAAGATCAGTTCTGAACCTGGATCACAATCAATAATATACCAGCACTCGGTTTTCCCATAGGATTCACCTTCTACTTCTCTTGCATATGTATCACCAGGGTGAACCTGAACAGAAAGATCACGATCGGCATCCAGAATTTTAATCAAAAGTGGAAAATGCTCTCCGTCTTCATTCCCGAACAATTCACGATGACTATCCCAAACTTCATTTAACTTCTTTCCTGCAAGCGGACCATTTCTTACCTCACTTGGCCCATTCTGATGAGCTGAAATTCCCCAGCATTCTCCAGTCGTTTCTGTTGGAATCGTATAGCCGAATACATCTCTCAGTTTTGTGCCGCCCCAAAGACGATCCTTAAATTCTGGCGTTAGAAAAAGTGGTTCATGTTGGTACATACTATGTGCCCCCTAATTTTCTTTATATTTTTCATTTTCAAAATTCTGCCGGCCATGCATAGCGGCACCAATTATCCCAGCCTTATCCTGCAGATGTACTGGTTCAATCTCTATTTTCCCACGTAGTCCTTCGTATACATAAGAATCTACTTTTTCTTTAAGAAGTGGTAGAATCATATCCTTTGCCTGCATCACGCCACCGCCAAGTATAATAACAGATGGATCAATAGAATGAACGATGTTCGCAATACCTATCGCTAGTGCATCCATAGCTTCGTCAATAATAGCAACAGCTTCCTCATTTTCTTGTTCCGCAAGCTCAAAAACTTCTTCAGCACCACCCGAAATTTCAAGTCGTGCCTTACCTTCTCTTGCAATCGACGTCCCAGAAGCAAGTGCTTCAAGAGATCCTGCGTTCATGTTGGCATGCTTTTGACCTCCAGGCTTAATGATCATATTACCGACCTCAGCACTGTAGCCATGCTCGCCTTGAATAAGGCGATTATTTTGAACGTAACCCCCACCGATCCCCGTACTTACAGTTATGTAAAATGAGCTTTCGCGACCCTTTCCTCCTCCATACAATGCTTCACCAAGAGCAGCAGCGTCAGCATCATTCACAAGATACGTAGGGATACCAATCGCTTCCTCTACCATTTCTGTAATCGGAACATCTTGCCAACCTGGAAGATTAGGCGGTGATACAACAACTCCATCAAAAGGATTAAGCGGCCCGGGTGAACCAATCCCAATAGATACAGCTGAATACGCTTTTTTTACTTCTTTTATTAGTTCAACCATTCTAGTTATAATCGATTCGTAACCTAAGCTTGCCTCTGTAGGTATTTGTTTTACTTGTAGTATTCGTCCGCTCTCGTCTACGAGACCGACGCGGAGATTTGTACCGCCAAGGTCAACTCCTATATATACATTTTCCAACATCCTACCTCCCAAACTTTCTTTTCTATATATTATCACGAATTTTCACTTTATAATAAACTAAACAGCGATTACGATAGAATCTCCAATTTTAGATATGAAAGAACTAGAATGAAGACAAAGTTATAAGATGGCTATATCAATGATCCAAGCATTAAGAAATCAACAATATTAACGCACCTAGTCTAACAGATTGGAAATTAATATATTATTTCAGAAAATTCTTCCTAATCATCCAAACCTCTGCTAAACTATTAATAAAACTACACAAATCGGGTGACTCAATGGTTTTTGACGGCATTTTATTATCTATTCTTGTCGGGTACCTACGCAAAGGTAGCTTAAAAGGCTTTGCTTTTCTTTCCTTTAAAGCAGGTTGGATCTTCCCCCTGTTGCTTCTTATTGAAATTGGCATTTTCACATTCCAATCTTCCTATTCCTGGCTCGGCACGCTGAGCGCACCACTCTTTATGGTTATTTATATTGTAGGACTCATTTTTCTTTGGTTAAATCGTAAAATGAACATCGGCATTATGCTTCTTTTCATAGGAGTGCTCCTTAACTTTATCGTAATGGCGATCAATGGAGGGCGAATGCCGGTATCACTTGAAGCGGCAAATATACTTGATCCCGCATATGCAGAAGCCATCAAAAATGGTCTCTATGGAAAACATGCAGTCCTAACCGACAGTACTGCCTTTGGGTTTCTCGGTGACATCATTCCTATTACTGATCCTTATCCAAAAGATCAAGTCATTAGTATTGGCGACATCATTATGAACATTGGTATTTTTATTTTCATCCAGCGCGTTATGGTTAAGTCCAAACATCCAGAAGACCTCATCAAATCACCTGCGCCTCAAAAAGGAATATGAAGGGAGGTGACGTTCATGGAACGTAAAGAGGGCATTAAGCTAACAGGCATCCTTGTGAATATCGCTATCATTACTACTGCTGTTATCGCACTAACTTCTGGATTTAAATTGGTTTAATCAAGATGGAGAGGCATTGCTTCTCCTAAAAAACTAAATTTAAATGAGAGTGATCGAGACATGAAGGGCATATTTCAGAAATTCACTAATGTTGTAAGCGTGTATATTACACTGGCATCTATCACAGGGATTTCTTTATTTCTCACTCAGTACTTCTTGACATATACACCTCTTAACTGGAGTCTGGCCTTCACGTTTGTAGCGGCAATTTTACTATTGAATCACTATACAATTCTATTGCCACCAAGCGGCAATTCCCTATCAATGGATTCAGCGATCTATTTGGCAGTCCTATTTGTATTTGGTATTCATATGGCGCTAACCATCTTGTTACTAACCTCGATCATCTATGCTCTTTATAAAAAAAGCGTTGTTTGGTGGAAGCATTTATTTAATTTCTCTATTTATAGCATCATGATTATTGGAACGTATGAAGCTTTCTTTCTATTTGGTGGAACTATCGGAACACTATCATTTTTTAATGTAACTTCGTATATGCTTTCGCTTAGCGTTTATTTTCTGCTGAACGTGTTATTCATTGGGTTTTTCTTTGTTTTAACCGCCACCGAGAATCTTCTTCAAATTGTTAAAGGAATGTTAAAGGAAACCATCTCAAGTTATTTAATCACGTTAATTCTTTCCTTGAATCTTGTCCTACTCATGAAGCAGCAAATTATACTTGGCGTTCTATTATTTCTAACTGTAGCCGTGCTACTCTCCATTTCCTTCAAACAATATTTTGAGCTCTATCAAGAAGTATCCCAAAAAGCGGACATTGATCATCTAACAGAACTATACAATCATGGCTATTTCAAATCTCTTTTGGAAGAAGAAATCAAAACAGCAAAACTAGCAAATCAGCCTCTATCAATCGGTTTGATCGACCTTGATGACTTCAAGAAATACAATGATCAGCACGGGCACCTTCAAGGAGATAAGCTTCTTAAACACTTCGGAGCAGAATTGAAAAAGAGTGCGAGCGACGCGTTTACAGCTGCTCGCTATGGAGGAGAAGAGTTTGCACTGCTAATGCCCGGTAAGACGGAACTCGAAGCCTATCAATTCATCAATCATTTTCGAAAAGACATCAATGATCAATATTTCGAAGGAGTCGAAGTGCTTCCACACGGCTGTCTCTCGTTTTCTGCAGGAATCATCCAATACAACCAGGACATGTACGATTCCTCAGAAGTCCTTGAAAAAGCCGATCAAGCGATGTACTATGCCAAGACTAAAGGAAAGAACAACGTTTGTATTTTTGACGCTGATAATGTACCTGCTAAAACCTTTTATAATAACAAAGAAATGGAATTATTGGAGCAGCAGCTAAAAATCTTTCTTTATAAAGATGTGTACACGTACAAACATAGCAGAAGAGTTTATGAATATGCGATTGAGTTCAGCAACAAGCTTAACTTGAATAGCAATGATCAGAAAATACTTGTCATGGGAGCACTCATTCATGACATCGGAAAGCTTGAGATTCCTCGTGACGTTATCAACAAAAAAGGAAAGCTTACGAAGGATGAGTGGGAGATGGTTCAGAAACATGTCATTTGGGGGAGGGAAATTGTATCAACAAACCGCGAGCTAGCTGATCTTCTTCCACTCGTTGAACTTCATCACGAACGTTATGACGGGAAAGGCTATCCGTACGGATTAAGCGGAAAAGAAATCCCTCGACTTGTTCGCATGTTAACAATTATCGATTCCTTTGATGCCATGACGACTGAGCGCCCCTATCAAAAAACAAAGTCAATTAGTGAAGCGATAGACGAATTACAAAAATGTGCTGAAACGCAGTTTGATCCCGAACTTGTTCATGCGTTTATTGAGGTGATTCATTCAAGTCCACTGCACAAGCATTCAATTGAACAACCAAACAAAATCAGCATTTAAAAAAGCGAATGTGGCCGCATTCGCTTTTTTGTTTCCGTTAGAAACGCTTCACATTTTATTTTCGCTACCATAACGGCTCATTATTATCAGTTACTTCAAAAAAATATGGAAGAATGAAGACCGTACCAACCGCCATCACGACTTCGATTGGGATAATGACTGAAATGGGAACTTGGAATGCGATCATTGGTAACCATAGAAGCGCAACAATACTTGGAATAACAGATAAGTTATTCCTTGCCCGACGTGTTAAATACTGTTCCCTATCACAATAGGGACAGACAACAGCTTTTTTAAACGAAAACAACATAAGGAACGATTCTTTCCACGTCCACTCCGAATGACATTGCTGACAAGTTGTCATTTTTATGACCCCCATACTACTTATACGAACTCAACGTCATGAGAGTTTCAAAATTCTGTTAATCTCCTTCTAAATCCGATAAAGCATGAATCATAATCTTAATGGCGTCTCGTATGCTAGTGAACGGAAAACCAGTATGTGCTGAATGATGGAGCGTCATCTCGAATGTAGGTGGAACATGAACGAATCCTGCTGGGATATCGATGTCTTTTTGTTCAAGTGCATACAAAACGCTATACATCACGTTGTTACATAAATAAGTTCCAGCTGTATTGGATATTTCTGCAGGTATACCATTTTGTACAAGTGCCTCAGTCATCTTTTTAATAGGAAGAGTTGAGAAATAAGCTGCCGGTCCACCTTCCACGATTGGCTGATCTTCCGGCGCACGCCCCACATTATCTTCTACACTATCATTCACATTAATTGCAATTCGCTCAGGCGTTACTTTTGTTCGGTCAGCGGCAAGTCCAAGCATGATCACAGCAATCGGTTCACATTGTTCAACATACTCAATCAGCATTTCTGATGCTCGCTCATAATCAACAGGAAGAACACGTGAGATAATTTCATAGCCTCCTATCACTTCCTCATCCAATTCCTTGACGATTTGCTCAGTTGGATTATGACGATGTTCAAGAAAAGGCTCAAAACCAGTCAACAATAGCGGTCTCATTCTCTTCTCCCCTTTCGCTTAATAACAAATTACTCCAAATAATCTGAACACTTATCTTTCTATTACCTCTTTCAAACCGGTTTAACCTTCAAATTATAGTCATTTTTTACCACCTTTTCATTTTCTTCACAAGCGTTGAATGATCAATCCTTAATTCCTTAGCTGCAGAACGAAGAGATGGATGTTGTTGAATCGTATCTAATATGATTCTCTTTTCAAAACTTCCTACTCGCTCTTTCAATGAAAGTGGTTCGCTCCCTTTTATACGATAATCCGTAATATGGACTGGTAAATGATGCGGTTCAATAGAGATGGTAGGAACAGATACGACAAGGCTTTCAATCATATTTTTCAGTTCTCGAACGTTTCCAGGCCAGCGATAAGTAAGCAAGGCGCTACGTGTTTCCTTAGTCATCCGTTTTTCAATATGATATTTCGAACAGAAATAAGAAAAGAAATGATCTACCAATACTTCAATATCATGGACACGATCAGCTAACGGAGGAATAGAAATCTCAATAACTTGAAGCCTGTAATAAAAATCTTCGCGAAATGAACCTTTCTCGATTTCTTCTAACAACTGTTTATTTGTAGCAGAGATGATCCGAATATCAAGTTTAATCGGTTTATTTCCACCAATCCGATAAAACTCGCTCTCTTGTAAAACCCTGAGAAGTTTCACTTGGAGAGAAACAGGCATCTCCCCTACTTCATCAAGCATAACCGTCCCACCCTGGGCCAATTCGAGCAAACCGATTTTTCCTTCCTTACGCGCTCCAGTGAACGCGCCTGACTCATAACCAAATAACTCTGATTCTAATAAATGTTCAGGGATAGCTCCACAGTTCACTTTAATAAAAGGCTTGTCCTTCCGATCACTTTCATAGTGAATTAAATTAGCCACAACTTCTTTACCTACGCCTGATTCTCCAGTTAATAATATGCTTGTAGGGTATGGAGCTACCTGTTGTACTTTCTCGTAAATGAGGCCCATTTCTTTACTTCGAAAAACAACCTTGTCAGCTACCCCTTTCAATTGAAGGGAATACCTATTTTGATTCAACTCGGAGAAAGTTTTGGCACGATCAAGCTCAGAGCGCAAACCGTTTAATTGTGTGATATCTCTTACGCTTGTTACCACCAATTCGATCTCGTGATTCTCATCAAAAACCGGACTTCCCGTCACGATAACGTCCTTCTTACCCCCGATTTTTTGTAGAATGGACACCCGCTCTTTTTCTTTTAGTACAAGCAAAGAAACGGACTGATCGATATACCCTTCTTGCATTAAATCTTTCATATGTCGCCCAATTAATTCAGAGCGCGGAAAGCCGGTCATTTCTTCATATGCTGAGTTAACGTAAATCGTCGTTCCCTCTTTATCCACAACATATAATCCGTCTGTCGAAAACTCAATAATTGATTCAAACTGTCGCAGCAAATCGCGGTAGTGTTTCACTTCCGTAATATCCTGAATGATACTAATGACGCCAATAAGCTCTTCGTCCTGATATAGAGGCGTTCGATTGACAACACATTCACGATCAAACAGATGCAGACGTTCACCTATTAAACTATGCTCGTTTTCAAGTACTTCGCTGATTCTTGAATTTGGAACGAAAGCACGAATAGTTGCCCCTTTCCAATGCTGTACACGAAGAAGGTCTTCAGCTGATCCATTCATGTAAATAATTCGTTCTTCTCGATCTATCATAACAACCCCATTGTGTAAGGAAGAAAAGACCTCTTCCCAACCAGTTGTTTTGGCTACATTCAGCATAAAACCCACCTTTCAAATGGTGAAATTTATCAACTTATGGTGAACTACGTCACCACTTTATATTCAATCTATTCAGACAAATACCTGCCTACTGGTGAAAAAAATCACCTAACAATTGATGATTTGTCTAAAAAGGCTATGTTGTCAGCTTTTAAAAGTTGGCACCAAACTTGCATCACTAAAAGTCGTAAGGAAAGAGCTAACTGTGCTATCTGAACGCACCCACACCAGACCATTACTTAAGAAAGAAGTATTCCAAAGATCATCTGTATGGTCTCAATACCCTTAGCGTTAAAAAGCTAGCGTCTCAGCCCTTGAATGAAATTTTTCACAATTTATACCAACATAATAGGAGGAATATGAATGAACATTATTAACAAACACCCGAAATTGTACGTAATGGATAATGGGCGTATGAGTATGGATAAAAACTGGATGATTGCGATGCACAATCCCGCTACGATTACGAATCCCAATGCCCAAACTGAATTTGTTGAATTCCCTATTTACACAGTTCTAATCGATCACCCGGCCGGCAAGATCCTTTTTGATACAGCTTGTAATCCAAATTCGATGGGACCAGAAGGCCGTTGGACAGAAGCGACACAGCAAACTTTCCCCTATAAAGCTAGCGAGGAATGCTACCTTCATAACCGCCTGGAGCAGCTGAATGTACGTCCTGAAGACATTAAATTCGTTGTCGCTTCTCATCTCCACCTTGACCATGCAGGATGTCTTGAGATGTTTACGAACGCTACCATTATTGTTCATGAAGATGAATTGAACGGAACCCTTCAGTCCTATGCGCGTAATCAGAAAGAAGGCGCCTATATTTGGGGGGATATTGATGCATGGATTAAAAACAATCTTCAGTGGCAAACCATTAAGCGAAATGAAGACAATGTGCAACTTGCAGAAGGTATTAAAGTATTAAACTTTGGCAGTGGACACGCCTGGGGAATGATTGGTCTGCATATTCAGATGCCGGAAACCGGTGGAATCATTCTCGCCTCAGATGCCGTCTATACAGCCGAAAGTTTTGGGCCACCTATCAAACCACCTGGCATTATCTATGATTCTCTCGGCTACGCAGCATCAGTAGAAAAAATCCGACGACTCGCAAAGGAAACGAATAGTCAGGTATGGTTCGGTCATGACTCAAACCAGTTTAATAATTTCCGTAAATCAACAGAAGGCTACTACGAATAAAAGGAGGATTTGAATGACTTTTTCCAAACTCGTCTTCACCCCACTAAGCTACACTGGCTGGGGATCACTTGCACAGCTCTTACCTGAAGTTGAAAAGTATGCTGTAAAGCGAATTTTGGTCGTAACTGACCCTGTATTAAATGATATCGGTATCGTAGATCGCGTCAGCATTCCTTTAAAAGAGGCCGGATATTCAGTCGATATATATACTGATATACAGCCAGAGCCACCGCTTGCCATCGGCGAAAGACTCGTCAACTATACGAAAGAAAATGCATTTGACCTCGTTATAGGACTCGGAGGAGGAAGTGCGCTAGATCTCGCGAAATTAACAGCTGTTCTGTCAGTACATGAAGGTTCTGTTTCTGACTACCTCAACTTATCAGGAAGCAGACAGATAACCGATAAAGGTTTGCCAAAAATATTAATTCCAACAACTGCCGGTACCGGGTCAGAGGTTACAAATATATCTGTTCTTTCACTCGAAAGCACAAAAGATGTCGTCACACACGACTATCTTCTAGCTGATGCAGCCATCGTTGATCCCGAGTTAACCGTTTCCGTTCCAGCAAAAGTGACCGCAGCAACCGGTGTCGATGCGCTTACCCATGCGATTGAGGCTTATGTCTCGATTAACGCTAGCCCGACAACGGATGGCCTCGCTCTCCAAGCAATTAGGTTAATTAGTCGCTCGATCAGACGTGCTGTTTCGGATGGAGAAGACCGCGAAGCACGAATCGATATGAGTAACGGAAGTTATATCGCTGGCCTTGCCTTTTTTAATGCTGGCGTAGCAGGAGTTCATGCTCTTGCCTATCCTCTTGGCGGGCAATTTCATATCGCTCATGGTGATTCCAATGCCGTTCTTCTTCCTTACGTGATGGGATATATTCGAAAAAGTTGTACGAAACGAATGGGAGATATTCTGAATGCACTTGGCGGTAACTCACAATTCCTTTCAGAAGAAGAAGCCTCGTATGAGTGCGTACGAATGCTAGAAAGACTCGTTCAAGACGTTGGCATCCCAAGTACTCTTGGTGGATTCGAAATTCCAGCTAACGCCCTGGAGTCCTTAACAGAAGATGGCCTGAAACAAAAAAGACTGCTTGCAAGAAGCCCTCTCCCTCTTCATGAGGATGATATTCGCGCGATCTATCAATCAGCATTTAAGGGAGAAATTGTTGAATCATCCCCTACTACTATTCAACATCCATAAAGTCATTCAAGTTATAAAGCCTGCTTACGCAGCGGGCTTTATGATTGATTTCCCCTTTCATAGGGAACACCACTTAAAAATGAATTAGGTGGTGTCACTCTTGGGTTACTTTTTACTTCTTATTCTATCAGTTACCATCATGATTTTTCTTATACGAGTACCGCTAACCGATCGCTTCCCTCCTGCTATTCGCAAAATGGGCGTGATCTTTCTTGGATTAATATCGATTATCTTTCTCGCATTATTGATTGCTTCATTTATTTGATGATCAAAAAGGCGAAAGAGTCCGCTGTGAGTGGACACTTTCGCCTTTTTTGTTTGTAGTGGGGGTCAGGCTCGCGCCTGACCCCCACTTTATACAAACGTCGTCGCTAAATAAATGACCACCGGCATCGTCGCTAAGCTCGACACGGTGGAAACAAGCGTTGCGCTTGAAACGTTTTGGGGTTCAGTATGAAACTGAATCGCGTACATTGTCGTGTTCGCGGCAGTTGGGGTAGCAGCCATTATTATCATAATTTGCTTTGTTAATGGATCAACAGGCATAAGAAGCACAATGCCAGCGGCAATCAGCGGAGCAACCATAAGCTTAAGTGATAATGCCGTTGATAGCTTGCGCCAGTCAATCGCCCGAATACGAATGTTCGCAAGCTGCATACCAAGCGTCACCATAATAACGGGAATAGCCGCATCCGCAATTAAATCCACGCCATCACTTATTGTACCCAAAGGAAGATGTAACCATTGAAACAACAGCCCGACAATGGCGCCGTAAACCATCGGCATTTTCCTAACAGCTTTTAAAGCTGCCTTTATCCCATCGTGGTCTGGACTTCCCTTTGCGGCATAATATACGCCAAGTGTGCTCATTAACAGTTGCTGCAACACCATTAAAACAATTGCTGTTTCCATCCCGACTGCCCCAAAAAGAAAGAGAACAAGCGGTGTTCCGTAATTTCCGTTATTCATAAACGCGCTCGATAAAACCAATCCGCATCGTTCTGATTCGGTATAGCCATATAGTTTAGAGAGAATGCTCACGATCCCAATAAGCGCAAAGCAAAGTCCAAGCATGTAGATCGACAAATAACCATAGGAGGAATCAATTTCTTGCTCATAAAATGTTCGAAAAACGAGAAGCGGAACGAGGACATATAAAGCGAGGTTTGAAAGCACCCTTGTCTCCAAGTTAAGAAAACGTTGCGCAATATATCCGACTCCAAATACGAAGAAGATCGGCAGCAATATGGTTATGATCGACATCTTCATTCTCCTTCAGCTTCTTCAAAGGATAGCGTGCCCTGGAATACGAATAAAACAGGATGAAAGGGAACTGATAAAATCAGCCCCCTTTCTTCGCTTATCCGTTAAAAACGATAATTTTTTCTTCTGTCATTTCTTCAATCGCATAGCGTGGACCTTCTTTTCCTGTTCCGCTTTTCTTCACACCACCATATGGCATATGGTCAACGCGATAACCTGACGTATCGTTAATAATCAGTCCACCCACATGTACCTCATTGATCGCTTTTAACGTAAACGCTAGGTCGTTCGTGAATAGGCCAGCTTGAAGGCCATATTCCGAATCATTCACTCTCGCAATCACTTCATCGGTGGAACGGTACGTGCTTACGGCAACGACTGGTCCAAAAACTTCCTGGCGACATACTTTCATATTATCATTTACATTCGAAAGAATAGTAGGTTGGTAGAAGACGCCATTTCTTTCTCCGCCTGTTTCAACAGTAGCTCCCTGCTCAACCGCTTCGTTCACCCAACTTTCTACACGAATGGCTTCACGCTCAGCAATCATCGGCCCAACATCGGTTGCCTGATCCATTGGATCTCCTAAAACAAGGCCTTCTGTTACTTCCTTCATTTTTGCAAGGAACGGCTCATAAACATCTTCATGAACATAAACGCGTTGAACAGAAATACAAACCTGGCCAGCGTTATTAAAACTTTTCTGTGCGGACTGAGTAGCAGCTGTTTCAACATCTGCATCGTGATGCACAATTGTTGCGGAGTTATTTCCTAACTCAAGCGCTACTTTACGTAAACCAGCTTTTTCGCGAATATGCTGACCAACGCGAGGGCTTCCCGTAAATGTAAACATGTTCACGTCCTGGTTAGATAGAAGCCATTCACCTACTGTAGCCCCGTCCCCAGTGACAAGGTTCAGGCGGCCTGCCGGAAGACCTGCTTCTTCCATAATCTCTGTTAACAGAATCGCACAAACCGGCGTAACTTCAGCTGGTTTTAGTACAACACTATTCCCGGCGGCTAGCGCTGGGCCAATTTTGTGGCAAACAAGATTTAGCGGCACGTTAAACGGCGTAATCGCTGCGACAACACCAATCGGAAACCGTCTCGTATAAGCTTGACGCTGTTCAGACCCTGGCGCTGACTCCACTGGGATTCCTTCGCCGTGGATCCGTTTGGCTTCCTCTGCTGAAACTTCCAAAGTTAAAGCAGCTCTTCCTACTTCACCCTTACACTCGGCTAATGGCTTACCAACTTCTTTCGCCAGCACTTCACCTAGTTCATCTTGACGAGCTCTGAGCACTGCAGCTGCTTTAATAAGTACCGTATATCGTTCATAAGGAGAAAAAGTGGTTTTCAAAGCTTCCTTGGCAGCTTGGACCGCATCTTTTACATCTTGTTCTTCAGCGGCAGCCGTTTTGGCCGTTATTTCTTGGGTATATTTATTTAGCACATCATCCGTTGTCGTTTTATCTCGCCATTCTCCGTTAATGTATAATCCGTACGTTCGTACTGAAGTTTGCGTTGTCACTTTAACATCATCCTCCCTTTTTATAACGTTACTACCTTTTTCTCTGACAAAAGTTCTTCTGCTTTTCCTTGACTTCCAAATACGCGAATTTTTTCTTGTACTTTTTCCTTCATTCGTAAACGGCCAAGACCAAGTGAGCTCGCGAGCACAATGTCATTTTGATTTTCGCCAAAAGCTTCTTGCACGCCTCTAGTGAAAGCTTGACGTAGCTCAGTATCAACATTGAT
The DNA here is from genome assembly GCF_056173695.1 of Anaerobacillus sp. 63XJN7_5_ISO-PGPR-S23-430. NCBI lineage: Bacteria > Bacillati > Bacillota > Bacilli > Caryophanales > Bacillaceae > Anaerobacillus > Anaerobacillus sp. 63XJN7_5_ISO-PGPR-S23-430. Next base: position 3,660,914 of record NZ_CM149686.1, read on the forward strand.
TTTCGCAATACCTAGAGAGATCGCGCGCTGTACTTGCTCATCTGGCACATCTGAACCGCCGTGAAGAACGACAGGGCGCTCGACTGCCGCCACAATTTCTTTCAGTCGTTCGAATCGAAGATTTGGCGTTTCTTTATAAATACCGTGTGCTGTTCCAATTGATACAGCGAGATAATCAACATCTGTCGCTTCTACAAAAGCAACAGCTTCTTCAGTAGTTGTAATAAGGGCGTCCTTTTCATCAACGGTAATATCATCTTCAGTTCCACCGATTTTACCAATCTCACCTTCAGAACCAATGCCTAGTGCTCTTGCAATGTCGACCACTTTCCTCGTTGTCGCCGTATTTTCTTCAAACGATAAACCTGAACCATCGAACATAACGGATTGGAAGCCCATTTGAACAGCTTGCATCGTTTGTTCGAACTGACGACTATGATCAAGGTGAATCGCAACAGGAACATCAAATTCTTTTTCGTACGTATCAATTAGACCTTTTAATGCTTCCATACCTAGCGTTTGAATCACCTTTTGTCCAACTTGAATCATAATTGGTGCTTTTTCCTCAGCAGCTGCTTCAAAAATTGCTAGCACTGTTTCCGCATTATGGGCGCTAAAAGCACCTACCCCATATCCGTTTTGAAAAGCATGATCCAGCATTGTTTTTCCGTTAATAAATGGCATAACCATTTCTCCCTTCTATCGCTTCAATTCAATATTGTAGTGGTACTGATCACTTCGGTATTTCGTTTTGGTGTATTCTATTAGATGGTCATTTAGTCCATAGCTGAGACGTGTCATTTCCAGTAGCGCTTCACCCGGCCGTATCGCCAAAGAATCCGCTTCATCCAACGTCGCATTAATCGCTGCAATTCGCTCCTGTGCTTTGTTTAAATAAATCTGATAGTTTTCGAGTATTTCATAGTATTTCGCTTCATTTAAATCATGTTGAATTAGTAGCTTGCCAATCGATTCTGGCCAGCATGTGCGTTCAAGCGCAACTGGCGTCTCATCAGCAAATCGTATTCGTTCTACAAGTAGAATAGGTGACCCCTCTGCCACTTGAAGCATTTCACTTTCATGGAAAAGGTTATACTTGAATTCAGCTCGGATAACTTTTGACGAAGGAACTTGACCTTTTTCCATTACTTCTTCCGCAAAACCTTTCAGCTGCCCAAGATTCCCAACCAATTGATGAGGCTTGACGATGGTCCCATGGCCCTGCTTTTTCTCAAGCAGTCCATTCTGAACGAGAATCGTAATCGCCTGACGAATTGTTGTTCGACTCACACCGAATTCCTTAATGAGCGCTTGCTCTGTTGGAATGAGCGTATTCGATTTCCACGCACCAGTCTGAATGCGCTCAATAAGGACATCTTTGATTTGGAGGTAAAGAGCATCCCCATTTGGATCAATCTGATTAATCGACATAGATCTCATTCCCCTTTATAGGTGGTGGATACGTCGCAAGATCTTCTCCAATGAGCGGCTTCAACCATTCATAGTAAGCCTTCTTATTTTGAATGAACGCATCAGGCAACACACGTTCACCAGCTGCGACAACTTTTTCAAGTTCAATCGGAAGCATTCTCACCGAATAACGATGATGAGCATTCCTTTGAATTGAAACCATAACGTTTGATAATCCTTCACGAATCCATTCAGCGCCAACTCTTCCAACCGTATAAGCTTCTTCTCGATCAACATCTGATATGACTGCGGAGAAGCTTCGCTGATTCATTCCTAGGAGTTCAGCCCTTGTCATAACGCTTAGCTCATTTTTTAAAAAGTGAGCCACTTGACTTGAAATGCCACCCAGTATTGTTCTGCCATCCACATTTCCTCTCTCAACCTGACCACTATTCCCAAATAAAACACCTTCACTTACAACGACTGTTGCGTAACCAAAGCGGTTCAAAGCCGTATTTACATTCTCAAGAAGGACTTCTTTTTTTATAGGGCGCTCAGGTATAGCGATAAAATGAGGACCTTCTTCTTCATATTCTTGTAATAACCCTGACGCTGCGGAAAGCCAGCCGGCATTTCTTCCCATCGTTTCAAGAACCCTGACCTTTTCAAAGTTCTGCATCGACGCGAGATCCCGGCTCATATCTCTTGTGGCCTGAGCGACATATCGTGCTGAGCTTCCAAAACCAGGCGCATGATCCGTCCCTCCAAGGTCATTATCAACCGTTTTAGGGAGTCCAAGAACCTGAAGCGAAACGTTTTGCCTTCTCGCTTCGGCTTCTACTTTGGCTAGCGCCTCCATCGTTCCATTACCACCGATAAAAACAAGCACATCGACACCCTGCGCCTGGAGCAAGCGCACACCATTTTCAATATGCTCATCTGTTAACGGAAAGCGTCCAGAACCAAGGCACGCACCCGGGACATCCTGATGTAGATGAACGCGACTAAGCATCTCACTATCTCCGTCAAGATACATTCCGTGCGCAAGTCCTTCATAACCATTTTGAATAAAAAGCAGGGCATGATCTCGTTCGATTTCCTTCACAAACCCTGCGAGGGTAGCATTAATGACGGCCGTAGGTCCCCCGGCCTGGCCAATGGCGACCTTTTTCATGCAACTGTCTCCCTTCAGTTCTTCGTATAGATCGTCGTCTCAAGCCCAAGCTGCTTACCAAGTTCAACAAGCTCATCCGCAACATCATCATAAATAATGGCGTAATGTGGTTCGAAGCCCTCTTCCATTAAGCCGTATAGCGTATCATTTATTTCCGTTTCCAGTTCCACTTCGACAGACGTACCATTGAAGCGCTGCGGCGTATCCAATGCGTTCCCCCTCATAACCAACAAGCGATAACCTTCTGGCGTATAACCAACTCGGAACATCGTTACGCGACCTGGCTTTAAACCGAATTCCATCGTAAAGCCGAGCTTACGGTTTGGATGAACGCCAGGTCGAGCGCCTTGATCAGGATGTGCAAGCGAATACGCGCCTGCGCCGCAATGCCAGAACACAACTGAATTACTCGCCTCGTTCACGTGAACCATATCACCAAGGTATGGGGCGCTTCCTGTTAGCTGCTGAAGAATAAACATCGAAACGGAACCATGAATATCCGATTCACACGATGAAACCACACCGTCTTCTGTAAATTGAGAAAGAGTTGAGCATGCTGCAGCGCCAAGTTCATTGAAAAAGTCAGGCCAACAACGTATCGCAAGCGCCGAAACATCTTCCGCATCAATTTGCTCCTGCACGTACGTTGTAAACTGAGCAAATCGCTGAACGGTTTCTTCGTTACGATTTAGCCCAATCACCTGCTGCTCCGCTCGTTCAATCGCGCCTTCCCATCTTTCCCGAGGGAGCTTCACACATTCCTCAAACGCTTTGTTTAAATCAAAGTTTTTCACTGTCACACCAAGCTGTTTTTGCAAGGCTTCTTCATCCGTTCCTGAAAAGAAAAAGCCTGGAGGATGCTCCCCGATCACACCAATGGTGAGATCTTTGAGATCTTCAATCACCTTTTGAACCTTTAGCTGAATCTTGATTCTCTTTTGCACCTGCGCTTCATCGCCATTCCCAAATACAAAGCTAAATGGATGATTCGCACATCGAAGCACATGACTTGTGCTATTGCCGCCGGTTAAGGAGTTTAAGCGAAGTCTCCCGCCAACACTTGGTTCACGAACGGACCAGACAATCACTGGCGCTTCTACTTTTTTAATGAGGGCCTCAATGAATTCACCGTCCGCAAACGTGACGCTTTGATAAATACTAGCAACAATGTCTTCGCTGTTAACGTTTTCAAGAAAAGTTTCTAGATCTTCAGGTGATGTGATGATCTCTTCAGGCTCAATCACATTTGCCGTCACACTATGAAGAAATTCTGAACTTTTCTTTCTTTGTAGTTCCCCCGCTTCAAGATCAAACGTTTTTCTACCAATTGGTACATATAGAATGCTTGTTTTAGCCACGATTGGTCACAACCTTTCTCCTCTGTTTGTTACAAATACTATATCATACATTATTATGTTTTAAAATAGGTAGTAACCTTTATATTTACTTTCTTATTTTAACTCAAGGGCTGCTTTTTGGAATACGTCTGCATAAGAAGAACCCTTTCGATAGAAAACAGGAGTTTCTCCGATTGGAGCCTTTACTTCAACTCGTCCTCCACCCATCTCTTTGCCACTCCATAAATGAACCCATTCATCTTCAGGTAAGTACACGGACCAGTTTTCTTTTCCTTCTTCATAAACCGGGGCGACAACCATATCTGATCCAAGCATATATTGATATTGAATGTCATAAGAGGCTAGATCATTCTCATATTCCATAAACAATGGACGTTGCATCGGTATTCCTTTTTCAGCATTTTCTTTGCTCAGCTCTTTAAGATAAGGCTTAAGTGCTGTATAAACGTTCGTCATTTTCACAAAATGCTCAAGCGTCTCTTCGTCTTGATCAAACTGGAAGCAATCGTCAGGACGGTTGCCTTCGTGCGTTCGCATGACGGGAGTGAATGCCGCCATATCAACCCAGCGAAGCAACAGTTCTTTGTTCCGCTTGTTCCCATGAAGACTTGTATATCCGCCGATATCACTATGGTGAACGCCATTCCCACTCATTCCAGCAGATAATGCAGCTGGAATAACAGATGCAAGACCATCGTCAAGGCTCCAATCGACACTTTGATCACCAGCCCATAGAAGTGGACAATACCCCTGACTTCCTGAGTATCCTGCGCGCATAAAGTAAACAACATCGCCCCATCGTCCAGCTTTCTTTACAGCATTGTGATTCACTTTTGCCCACATCACTGGCCAAGCATTGTGCATTTTTGTAGCAGATTCACCATTGTGAAGTCTTAGATCAGTCGGCAAGTACTCACCAAAATCGGCCATCCACCCGTCCATACCAAAATCAATCATGTTCTTTTGAATGACATCTTCGTACCATTCACATGCTGCTTCGTTTGTAAAGTCGACCACGCCGCAATAAAACTCACCAAAGTCAACGATATAATCACCGCCATCTAACGCTGTAGCAAGATAGCCGTTGTCATAAGCTTCACGGTAAAGATCACCTTCCACAGCGACATAGGGGTTAATATAGCCCATAAAACGAATCCCTTTTTGCTTCCATTCTTTCACTTTTTGGTCAAGCTCCGGGTACTCCTCTGGATTCCATTTCCAATTCCACATTAATCGCTTACCGAATGACGTCACACGCTTTCCCTGCCAATCTTGACACCAAACAGCACCGATTTTCATCCCTTTACCAATAGCGCGATCAAGCTTATTTTGTACTCGTTCTGTTCCTCCTTGCATTCCGAGCCAGATGCCATTATACGTCCACTCAGGCAGCTCGGGTTGTCTGCCGAGACGAGAAGTTAGTTTTTCAACGAGATCCTTATATGTTTGTCCCGTTTCAAAAAGAATCGAGGCTGGCGCTTCCCAGATATGCAACTCATGAAAATCGTCTCGTTGAAAATCAAAGTCTGCAAAAGCAGTTGTCTCTACATGGCAATAATATTTATTCGTAGATACATAGGTTGGTTGCGGATAATTCGTATTGTAATAGTCACCACCAGCTTGATCTTTCACGTCGGCCTGCCAAGTTGTATACGTAGATTTATTCCGCCCCACACCAGGTTCAGACGTCCATAAAGGGAAATTCTTTCCCCTTAAATTAAAGTAGGAAAGCTGTTCCCCACAACCGTAAATCTTCTCATCTGCATCGGCTACAACGCGAACCCAGAAGCGATTAAAAAGTGGATCGACGAGCTCGAAAGAAACGCGAAGTCCATCTTTGTCCTGCTTTAATACCATTGTTAGTAATTCATGATCATGAGAGAAGTGACGAAAGCCGATTCGACACGTCTCGCCTTCATACCGCACTGTGGCATAACGAAGAGCTACTCTTTCCACTACATAATCCTTTATTTTAAAATTCCCTCTATACATATCAATCGTTTCTTCACCGCTACCAATGAAAATAAACGGGCGGGCAGGTGAATGCCGAAACAATAAGCGACGGTCAAAATAAACTTCGAATTCTTCTCCATTTTGCTTCACTTCAAAACCAGGTTTAGTCTTTAGTGTATTCAATGTAATTCCCCCTACCTTCTTTTCGTTTAAGCACTTCTAAATTTTTTCTCAGCGTTTACCGCTTCTTCATGTTTTCTTGTTACAAAACCTGAATATTTTTTATTCCAGGATTTTAATGCGAAAAGATAACAAAGCGTTCCGACTACAGCCGCACCTAGTATTGATGGCCAGAACCATGCTGAAACCATTCCACCTGCATAAGCAAGTCCAATAGGTGAGAATAGGATATAAACCATAACAACGAGACTAATCAGAACAACAGAGACTGGAATCGTAAACTTCCATGGAACCATATCAACCTTAGGGTTTGCTCTAAATTCATACGCTTCAGGAAGAGGACTAATGCGACCGACGACCATCATGATAGCGACTTCAATAAGGAAAAGAATCGCCGAGATATGAATAAAGTTCATCGTAATCTCAATGCTAAATAGCTGGTTTAATCCCCATACAAGCATGTAGTACGTAATCACATGGAAGATAATCGCGATTTTTGCACCAAGCGCAGGAATGCGTTTGGAAACTATCCCCACAAGAACAATCGCAATGATCGGTATGTTAAAGAATCCTGTAAAACGGCGAATCAAATCCCATAATCCATCAGGTGCGTTCATCAGCATTGGCGCAATGAAAAAAGAGACAAGTGCGAGAACGCTTCCAAAATACTTACTGACATTGATTAGTTGTCGATCTGTTGCATTTTTATTAATACCTGCTTTGTATACATCAAGCGCAAACATCGTAGCCGCACTATTTAATAGAGAGTTAAAACTTGAGAACACGGCACCAAGAAGCACAGCTAGAAAGAGTCCAGACATAAATGTAGGTAGCAAATTTGATACAACCGTTGGATAAGCTAGATCAACAGGATCCATTGAACTGCCATAAAGGTGAAAGGCAATAACACCTGGAATCATCATCATAAACGGAACAGTTAATTTATAAAATCCTGATAAAAGAACTCCTTTTTGTCCTTCAGCAAGGTTTTTCGCCCCAAGCGTTCGTTGAATCACGTACTGGTTTGTTCCCCAGTAGAACATATTCATAAAAATCATACCGGTAAAAATCGTTGAAAACGGAACAGAATCCGTACTTGAGCCAATTGCATTTAATTTCTCAGGGTTTTCTGTCGTAATGGTTTTTATCCCATCTAACATGTCGCCATTTCCAAGTGCTATAAAACCTAGTACTGGAACAATTAATCCAATAAAGAGAAGACCAATTCCGTTCAGGGTATCGGAGACTGCCACCGCTTTTAATCCTCCGAAGATCGCATAGATGGCACCGATAATACCAATAACCCAAATCACGAGCCAGACAGAGGATTGAAAGGAAATACCGAGTAGCTCCGGTACATCAAAAAGTCGAAGAATAGCAAGCGCTCCTGAATACAGTACTGATGGAATCGTTACAAACATATAGCCAAGCATAAACAGAATAACTGTATATCTACGAACGCTTTCATCATATCGTTTACTTAAAAACTCAGGTAATGTTGAGAAGGCTCCGCCAAGATAGCGCGGCAGCAAAATTAATGCCATAATGACAATTGCAAAAGCCGCCGTTACTTCCCAGGCCATGTTGGAAAGATTTGTTCTATAGGCCTGTCCATTCAAACCAATTAACTGTTCTGCTGATAAGTTTGTGAGCAAAAGAGATCCTGCAATAAATCCTCCTGTTAACCCACGACCTGCGAGAAAGTAACCATCCGAGTCATTAACTGAATTTCTTGTTTTTAAGTATGAAACCCAAGCAACAAGTGCCATGAAAAAGACGCACGATACTAATGTGAATGTAATACCAGACATGAGCTTGTCCTCCTTTATAGCTTGCTGTAAGCAACTGTTATATTTTCACCGACTATTCCTTCGTGTGCGCCCTGTGCCATAAAACGTTCATGTTCACGATGAGCAAGAAGCCATTTATTTTTCATGAATAGAAGCGGATCGTGCCCTCTTTGCGATTGTGCTAATGGTAAATTTGTGCCTTCAGGTAAGATCACCGTACATTTAAATCCTTCATCACTTACTTTACAAGGAGCAAGGTGAAGCGTCGTTTGGTACATTTCAATCGCGGTGCCCTCTGGAACATAAAATACCTGGATGTTCTTCACATCGTATGTATGATCCACAACGTCATTCATATGTCCTAGTAGGAGCACAAAATCCGTCACTGCCACGTTTATTTCGCTGCCCTTATGAAACTCAAGTCCTCCAAGAGAAGAATTATTCCCGTTGCAGTACCCAATTTGGACCGGCATCCCTCCATAGTAGCTGTTCTCGATGAACTTTTTGATACGATCATCCTCAAGTTCTTCTTTTGAAGGAACGTACTGATTTCCTTGTTCAGGAATAACCGTTTCCTTCATTAACTCCGACATTTGTTCATATGGGAAATCATGAAGAATTCTGCCATACGTCTTAAAAGCTGCCGAGTCAACCGACTGCACATCCAGATTTGGATTCCGTTCCTTTACTATTTCAATCATAGCCGAACCTCCGATATAAGTAGTAATGTTTATTTAAACATCATAACCTTTTATAACATTATATTGTAAACGTATTCATGATTGCAATGGTTTTTTTGAAATTATCAGTAATTTATATCACAGAGGTGGTCAGGTACGCGCCTGACCTCCTCTGCGATACCACTTTAATATACCACAGCATTTGTTAAATCGATGTTATTCACTTCTTCTCGACTATCAATCAACCATTCCCCTCCGCTTTTTACAAGTTTATAATGAAACGCACTTGAGGTTACCTCTGTCTTCACATTGCTCTCGCCTCGGTCATGGTTCGCTGAATCCATCGTAATGAGAACGTCGATTTCTGCTTTCTTTCCGGAAGAATCGATGTAGAGGCTGTCGAGGTCAAAAGCTGCTTCTAACACTTCTCCCGTAAAGGCCGCATTATTTTCTTTCACAGAAATAAAGCGATCTTCAAAATACGAATTTAGCTCAGGTGTTAGATTTGAAAAGTAGCCCGTATCTAAATTCTCATAAGCCATTATCCAGTCATATAAATACGTGTTTACTGCCGCTATTACAGCATTCGTCTCATCATGACCACTCTCTGGAACATCGATTGCCACTTCCTTCTCGATCACTACAGGCTCTTGTTCACTATAATCAATAACGAAATAAACATCATCACCTTCAAATTGAACGGAAGGACTTTTAACTACGCCAGCTTCGAAGTTTTTTTCTGCATGCATCACAACCGAACCGTCTGTTGGATAGGGACCTATTTGACCGGTTTTGCTAATCGTTTCCCCGGTATCTTTCCCATTAATAAACAAGCGAGCATCCTCATAATTGGAATCAGGTGTTAGAAACGCACCGTTTACAGGAAGGTCGACTTCTAAATGTTTGCCCGGTTTAATCAATTCTACTTCCGCTTCTCCCCGCATCTTATAACCTTCATTTTCTAACTTTGTTTCAAAATGATAGTCACCTGGAAGGAACGGACCCATTTTATTCCCCTTTTCTCCAATTGTGCCGCTATCTTCCTCGTTAATAAATAGAGCTGTTTTAGCGAATTGTGTATGAAGCTGTACGTAAATAGGTACAGGTGAAATGACATAATCATTGAAAAGATAAAAAGTTTTCCCTTCCTCTACTAATTCCAATTGGATAAGCAAGTCTTCGTTCCGACTCAGGAGTGTATGGTCCTCTATCGCTCTTGCTTGTCGTTCTAAATCTTGAAGCAACAGTGTTCGTTGATCTGGATGATTCTTTAATAACGATACAAAACTCGCAATCTCAGCTTCATGCGAAAGGACAGGATTAACCTTTGGAATAGCTTCCCCGATCGCTTCATAATCCTCTTGCAACAGAGCCTCTCGAAATTGATCAACTGCACGTTCAGGAGAAGATATCCAACTTAATGTAAAAAAACTGCCTATTAGTACGATCATAATTCCTACAACGATTGCTCCCCATAACAGCCACCCATTTTTCTTTACCTGTGCAGGAGCTGTTCTCGTTACCTTTTGTCCACATTTTACACAAAATGCACCGGCCTCTTCCCTATTGCAGTGATGACACCAATTCATCTTCCCACCTCCACCCATTATTCCAAATCATATGGGAGAGATTTCTAATTATGACCACTTTTCCCTACTATTTTCCTATGCATTTTTTAACATGATTAAGGACTTTGTACATAACTATGAAAAAGTACGTGAAAAGCACAAGCTCCCTGAAAATCCTGACAAGAAACTTTTATTTCACTTAATAAGGAGGAATGATAATGTCAGATTTGCAAACTAAAATAGGCGGAGGACTATCAAAACTTCAAGATGGTCTTCAGCAAGGAAAAAGCAAGCTTCAAACAGCTCAGGAAGTTTCACAACTTAAGAAAAACGCGAGCGATGCTGCCACAAACCGAACAAGAATCATTAGTCAGCTTGGCGAACTCACCTATCGTTTGATCCGTAAAGGGGAGATCCAACAACCCGAATTAAATGAACAAGCTGAGCGCCTTCTTCAATATGATCTAGAACTCTATCAAGCGAACAGAGCTTTAGAGAGTCAATTGCGAAAGGAACCGGGTGGTGACGTATGTGAGTGCGGAGCAGCCGTTAATGAAGAGGATACGTTTTGCGGCAGCTGTGGCAATCGAGTTCAATTATCAGAAGCACCAATACCAGTACCGACAGTTCAATGTACCACCTGCAAGGAAGAAATCCCTGAGACGGCTTTATTTTGTGGGTGTTGTGGTTCGAAAAACGGCTAGGAGGTGATCAAAGTCATGTACTGTACAACGTGTGGTAACGAAGTTCCGTTTGGTGATAATTATTGCCCCTTTGATGGGACATTTCAGCTTCACACAGAACATCACACCGTCACGACTGCATCACCTAAGTTTTGTTCAGATTGTGGTACATCGAATACTTGTGATCATCCCTACTGTATTCAGTGCGGTTCTTTTCAACTCACTCTCATTCCATTTAAAGTAGAACGCGTAAAAGAAAAAGTAACAGCTCCCTCGCACACGATACCAGATCTTAGCGCCATTAATAAAAAGCTTGCGATACTATGCGGTTTTCTCGCATTTCTAGTTGTTGGTATTATGTCGTTTATTGTATCGGAGGGATTTCAGCAACAAGCCGCTACTTTTCAGCAAACCCTTGAAGAATTCACTGAGTTAGGTCCAACGGGAGTAATTAATGAATTTTATTATTACTTTGGCAACGAAAATTCCGAGTTAACTGTAGAACCTTTTTATGGAATGACAGACTACTGGATGTCAGCTCACCTTCTCAATTCAACCCTTTCTTTCAACACGCAAGGGGCGGGAAATTTATTGAGCGGAGAGATCGAACTCCATTCAGGAATGCTCATTCTTTTATTACTACCTCTCATTGCACTACTGCTTGCTGGATATATGTATGGACGAAAAACAACGTGTACCCTCCAGCAATACTGGCTTTCTTCACTTCTTATCGGAATGATTTACGGATTACTGACAGCGATGATCGCTCTTTTCGCTGGATTCAACTTTGAAGCTTCTGCACAAGAGGGTGGAATCGTTTCGAGTTTATCAATTGAAAATAACTATCCGCTTTTGAAAGCTTTATTTGGTGGTTTATTCCTTGGAACAATCTTTTCGTTTATTGGTAGTTTGTACGGCAGTCGTTCAATGAAAGAATTAACTTCTTCTCCCCTTAAAGAAGGAGTGCGCACACTCACACTAGGGGTCTCCATCTCAATCGTCTTGATGATTCTCTTCCTTTATCGCTTTATGTTCGAAGATAACTCACTTATTAGCTTTCAAGATATTCCGGCGAGTTATTTTCTTATCATCGTTTTTCAAGGAGGGTTTCTTCTATGGAACACACTGAACCTTTCTTCCCTTACCTTCGATATAAATATTCCAGGCGAGAAATTTCAAATGATCTATTCAGTACTTGGTGGGATGAAGATCGAAACAAATGAATCTTTTTATATTTTCACCTACTTATTTAGCGACCCAGGTAACACGAAGATTTACATGATGATTGGTTTGCTGATTCCAATATGTTTATTCATTTGGGCAGGTTATCGGATGCACCAGGGAGGAGCGATTCAGTTCCATCGCATGATTATCTTCGGCTTGCTATACGCCTTTATGATGTCGCTATTAGCAGCAGGCTTGAATACAGGATTCACCTTTAATTTGGAGAGCTTCGCCGGAGAAATTAGCGACATAACAGAAGTCCCGTTTCTATTCATTGGTTTCTCGGCAATTGCTACATTTTTTAAGTGCTTTACCTACTCAACTCTCCTAGCCATTTGTGGCGCCTATTGGAAGAGATACCGAACACAATAAAAAGGGACTGTCTTTCGTTCCTATTCAGTCCTCTGAGGGTGGACATTTCCTTCTTTTTGTCTTTTTAGGGGGTCAGGCTCGGGCCTGACCCCCTTACATTTTTCCCCTCACTCATATCCATTCGGATTATTTTGATGCCAGCTCCAGGCATGAGATACAATCTGCGCGAGCTCTGGGTATACTGGCTTCCAGCCAAGTGCGCTCATTGCTTTCGACGAAGAGGCTATCAGTGTCGCTGGATCTCCGGCACGGCGTGGCGCTACTTCTGCTTCGATCGTTTTTTCTGTCACGATTCGACACGTATCAATCACTTCTTTAACCGTAAACCCTTTTCCATTTCCAAGATTGTATACGCCGCTCTCATTCGTTTCTTTCATCTTTTTCAAAGCAAGGTAGTGAGCCTGCGCAAGGTCAAGCACATGAATATAATCGCGCACACACGTGCCATCCTTCGTATCATAATCATTACCGAAAATAGATACCTTTTCTCTTTGACCAAGTGCAGCTTGTAGAACAATTGGTATAAGATGAGACTCGGGTTGATGATCTTCCCCAATTCTTCCTTCCGGATCAGCACCAGCAGCATTAAAGTAGCGAAGAGAGGTTGATTTAAGCCCATAAGCATCATCACACCAGCGAAGCATCTTCTCAATCGCTAGCTTTGTTTCGCCATATGGATTTGTTGGATTGGTAGCGTCACTCTCTTGAATCGGCGTACGTTCTGGATTCCCATAGGTGGCCGCTGTCGAAGAGAACACAATGTACTTTACATCGTGTTCAACTAACTTTGAAACAAGCGCCTGAGAACCCGCTACGTTATTTCGATAATATTCAAGCGGATTCGAAACACTTTCTCCAACTAGCGAGCTCGCAGCAAAGTGAATGACAGAATCGATCGAATGATCGGCGAAAATTTGATCAATCACTTTCCCATCTGTTAAGTCCCCTTTATACAAAGGAACGTCAAGCACAGCTTGCTCGTGACCTTTTGTTAGATTATCCAGCACGACTACGTCTTCTTTTTGCTCACGCAAGTACATAACCGTATGGCTACCAATATAACCGGCTCCACCAGTAACTAAAATCGCCATGTTATTCCCTCCATTTAGTAAAACTTCGTCGATATCCATCGTTATTTCCCGGAAAATACTAATTAAGCTTTAGTACAGACGATCCAAGCGGTTTAATAGACATTTCTCCACTAAATTCATCATGAGAAACGGCATCTACCCAGGTTCCTTTCGGCAATGTTAGCGAACCTTTTTCGTCCGTCGAATGATTCACAACACATAAGAATACCGCCCCGTCTTGTCCTGTACGTGTGACAGCTTCTACGTTTTCACTTGAACCGATCGTTGTTACGTCTGTTTCTTGGAAAACTTCTGCATAAAGAGCATCCATTATTTCCTCCTGGAGTGCAGAGCCAATGTAATAGACCGTGCCTTTTCCATATGTGTTTTTTGTAATCGCCGCCGTTTTTTCGTAGAAGCAAGAGCGATATTCAGCAAGTACTTCCGCAGTTGTCGGCTCAACAAGATCACACCAGATGGAAGCAACGGAGCTCATATCTTTCATTGCACCTTGAACGCCTTCAACCTCGTTGTTTTGTCCGAGCTGAAGTGATTCATATTCATTAATTTCTACTCCTGCAAGCTCACGTAATGCGCCTGGCAACGTATCTTCTACAACAAAGTTATTCTGTTCCTTCACACCGGCGCGATAGGATAAGATCACCGTTCCACCTTGCTCAGCAAAACGTGAAATTTTGTCGTTTACAACTGGGTCTGTAAGGAAATAAACCGGTACAACGAGCACTTTGTACCCATCCAGCTTGCTTTCTTTCGTCACAATGTCCGTCATGGCATTCATACGGTGCGCAGGGCTATAGAAGCGGAGGAATTCTCGCTTGTATTCAAATGCATTGCTTTGTGGCTGAATACCCCATGCCCAGGCGTTCTCTACATCATAATACACAGCGACATCCGCCTGGTACTTAGACGCAATCCAATCATCTCCAAACACGCTAAGAGAATCGATTACTTCTTTTACTTCATTATATTTACGCTTTGGCTTACCATCATGATCGAGCACACCATGGCAAAACTCTTCCGTCCCAAAGCGTGCCGCACGCCAGCGGAAATAAACAATTGCTTCCGCTCCACGAGCAATCGCCTGATACGTCCAAAGTTTAATATGACCTGGACGAGGTAAGTAACCGATGCGACTCCACCCTTGCGCTCCTGAAAGTTCTTCCATTACCCAGAAGCCTTTTCCACCCTTTGAAGAGCGACAAAGGTCGTGTTGATGTGCGATCGCAGCAGGCGCAATCGGTTCTGGTAAACCGCCCCATACCGGATAGTTATCAAATGAAATGAAGTCAAGATCCTTTGCCATATCCCATTGATTAATCGCTAAGTCTGTAAATACGAAGTTATGCGTAATCCACTGATCCGAGCGAATATGTTTACGAAGAATGTCAGTTTGAATCTTATTATAAGACGTATACGCATCCGCACAGAAACGATCAAAATCAAGAAGCAAGCTTGGATTATGTTCCTGTAATACTTTACGAGGCACAGGAATTTGTGACCACGCTGTATACGTTTGACTCCAGAAAACCGTACCCCAAGCTTCATTTAAAGCATCAAGCGTTTCGTATTTTTGCTGTAGCCAAATTTGGAATGCTTTTTGATCCACTTCTCCATAGCTTCGATCAGATTTTTCATGACCGTATTCATTGTCTACTTGCCAGCCAATAATTCCTTCGTGCTGACCATAGCGTTTCGCCATTTTCTCAACAATCTTTGCTGTCAATTCTTGATATACTTCACTGTTCACGGTATAGTGACGTCTCGCTCCGAATGAAATGACTGTCCCGTTAGGATCCACAGGTAAAATTTCTGGATACTTTTCAACCATCCACGCAGGCGGCGTGGCCGTTGGTGTCCCAAGAACTACCTCGATGCCGTTACTTGTCATTAGGTCGATCGCTTCATCATAAAGCGAGAAATCAAACGTTCCCTCCTCAGGCTCCATCAGCTGCCAGCCGAATTCAGCAATTCGAACGACATTCACACCGAGTTCTTTCATCAATCGTACATCTTCTGTCCAACGCTCTTTCGGCCATTGTTCCGGGTAATAATCAACACCTACATACATCATGTTAGCTCCTTTTACCGATCTATTTTTTTGAGTATTACATCAATGAGAAAAGAAGCCCGCCAGAATCGGCAAGCTCTTATTGGTTTAAATGGTTGTTAAACTCATGTGTAAAGCGGTCAAATGCTTCCTGACCTGAAGCCGTTCGTTTAAAAACGCCTGCATGGCTTAAAATATTGGAGAAGATCAACCCAACCTCATGACGCAATCGTCCCTGTACATTCGATGCATTCAGGTCTGAATACTTCTTAAGAAGAGAATCAGCCCATGTAACATGTTTCTGAATGCGATCATCTTGCTTAATACTTTCTAGCGGATTTTCACTTATAAGAGATTCACCAAGCAAGTGAAGCTCTTCTTGTAATCTACCAGGAAGCACAGCTAGCCCCATTACTTCAATTAAACCGATATTCTCTTTTTTTATATGATGCACTTCTCCATGGGGGTGAAAAAGTCCCATTGGATGCTGTTTCGTTGTTCGATTGTTCCGGAGTACAAGATCAAGCTCATAGCGCTCGCCATTTCGACGAGCTATAGGTGTAATCGTGTTATGAGACTCATTACCTGTAACCGCGCGAACATCAACACTCTCATCACTATATCCCTTCCAGAATTGAAGAATCGCATCAGCCAGTTCACCAAGTTCATCTCGATCGTTGCTTTGAAGTCGTAGCACAGACATCGGCCACTTCACAATGCCTGCCTTCACGTTCGGATAAGCTGATAGAACGACGTTTCGCTCCATCTCTGCTTTCGCCATCGGGAACTCATGCTTCCCTCCCTGGAAATGATCATGACTTAATATCGAACCGCCTACAATTGGTAGATCAGCATTCGAGCCGATAAAATAATGAGGAAACTTGCCAACAAACTCTAGTAGTCTGTCAAACGTACCTCGTGAAATTTTCATCGGCTCGTGTTCACCGTATAACACAATCGCATGTTCGTTATAGTAAACGTAGGGAGAGTACTGCAAATACCACTGTTTCTCTTCAAGGGTTATAGGGATCATCCTAAGATTTTGTCGCGCAGGATGAGTTAATCGTCCCGCATACCCTTCGTTCTCTTTACAAAGCAGACACTCAGGATAGCCGCTTGACTTCATCGTTTTGGCTGCCGCAATCGCTTTCGGATCTTTCTCTGGTTTAGAAAGGTTGATCGTGATTTCCATCTCACCATACTCTGTTTCCGTAAGCCAGTCTTCATTTTTTGCTATGCGATCGGTACGAATGTAATGAACGTCTTTTGAATATTGATAAAAGTTAGCCGTTGCTGCTTCAGGGCCGGCATGTTCATAAGTCGCTTCAAACTTCTCAATCACTTCTGAAGGTCGCTCGGTTAAACACCCCATAATTTTTGTATCGAGCAAGTCACGATAAGTTACCGTATTTTCTATTAGTCGATCATGATCATATGCCCAATTCAGGATGCGATCTAAAATAGAAACAGGGCTATCTGGAATATCCGCAGGAACATCACTTGTATCAATCTCCTCAAGCTGAAGAACTTCTAGAATTTGATTGCGAACATATGATAAATCCCACTCACGAAAAAGATGTTTATTCAATCCGTATTGGAGGAGACGGTTAATCTCTTGATCGATGTTCGTCATGGTTTCTCTCCACTCCTCTCCAGAATTACAGTGCTTCCGAAAGCTGATTTATTTCTCTTGCTCCTGCACCTATTTCCACAACGTAAAATTCAGGTGTTAAGCCCGTTTTCTCTTTATATGTTTTCGCTACATTAGTTTGGAATGATGTTAAAAATTGATCCTCCACAATGCTGATCGTACAGCCACCAAATCCTGCCCCAGTCATCCGAGAGCCAATCACACCTTCTTCTGACCATGCAGCTTCTACTAAAGCATCAAGCTCAAGACCAGTTACTTCATAATCATCGCGCAAGGAAACATGTGACTCATTCATTAACTGACCAAATGCTCCAATTTCTCCAGCCTTTAAACGTTTAGCCGCTTCAATCGTACGAACGTTTTCATAAACTGCATGTTTCGCACGTTTCTGATCAATCAGATTTGTGATGTGGTGTTTATGCGCTTCAAACGAGTCAATTGTTAAATCACCAAGTGATTGAATCGAAACATGTTCTTGAAGCTCGGCGAGTGCCCGCTCACATTCAGAACGTCGCTCATTATATTTTGAATCAGCAAGCCCTCTTCGTTTATTCGTATTTGCAATAACGAGTGAAGCTTTTTCTAGAACTACCGGGCTGTATCTATAAGCAAGCGTGTTGCAATCAAGAAGAACCGCTGCTTTTTCTTTCCCCATCCCAATGGCAAACTGATCCATGATGCCACAGTTTACGCCTACAAATTCATTTTCAGCACGCTGACTCATCTTCACCATTTCTACCATCTCAAGATGAAGGTGATTTAGTTCATTTAATAGAACAGCCGTCGCAAGTTCGATTGACGCTGAAGACGAAAGTCCCGCTCCATTCGGAATGTTTCCAAAGTAAAGGACATCAAATCCGCTAACGTCATAACCTGACTCCTTAAAGATCGAAACAACGCCTTTCGGGTAATTCGCCCAATCATGTTCAGCATCATACGCAAGACTTGTTGAATCAACTGTCATCACACCTTGCGTTTTGAAGTTCAGCGAATAAAACCGAATAAGATTATCTTTTCTTTTCCTAGCAACGGCATAGGTACCAATACTAAGCGAGCATGGAAAAACATGTCCCCCATTATAATCCGTATGTTCGCCAATTAAATTGACGCGCCCTGGCGAGAAGAAGCTTCTTATCTCGCCACCTTCTCCATACATCTCTCGAAATGTTTCGTATAGGGTTTTCATTAATTTCACCCGGCCTCGTTTATTTACTGCTCTTCCGCAGCTTCAGTTTTGTCGACATCGTCACTTTTTTGGCTACTTTCCTTCTCAATAGACGCTCCATCAAAAGGCCAACAGCCGTTTCACCCATCAGTTCTGTGTACACTTTGACCGTACTCAAAGCAGGATAAACATACTTCGAAACGCTAATGTCATTCACTCCAATTAAGCTAACGCGATCAGGAACAGCTACGCCGTTCTCATGAAGAGCGCGGAGACACCCAATCGCCATTGTGTCATTTCCTACAAAGAACGCAGTCGGTAGCTTCTCTCCAAGCTCTTCGATCGCACGATTCATAAGGGAATAACCATCATCTACCGTAAACGATCCTGTGTACACGTAAGATTCATGATCCTGATCACGTTCCGTCATATAGCGCTTGAACGTGATTTCGCGTTCATCAACAATTTCAGCACTAGCATCTCGAAATGTTTCTCTGCCACCAATGTAGCCAATTCTCTCATGACCTTTACTCGCAAAATAATCGAGCACTTTTTTGGTCGCCTTTTCAAAATCAACGACAACCGCGTCGTACTTTTCATTGTCTGGATCATAGTCAACGAATACGATATTAGGGGTGACTTTATTTAATGAAGCTATTTCTTGACTACTAAATTTACCTACGGCTATCATGCCCTGAATGTTTTCTTTTTCTAATTCATCATAGTTATCTTTAAAAATTTTCACAAGTTCAAGCCGCTCTTCCTGACAGCGCTGCTCGACTCCTAGTCGAATCGACATGTAATACAGGTCATTCAACTCTTCCTTTTCGGTATACCAATGGATAATTGCAATTTTCGGTGTTAGTGATTTTTTTCCGCGTTTTTTACTATAGGAAAGCTCTTCTGCCACTTCGAAAATCCGCTTTTTCGTATCATCTGAAACAGATAACGTTTCATCGTAGTTAAGGACGCGTGAAACAGTCGATGGTGAACATTTCACTTTTTGTGCGATGTCCTTAATCGTTGCCATGGTCATCATCCTTTTTTATTCTGCTTTTAAATAAAACACTTTCGATTGAAAGTCACCACCGCGCTCAGCTTGCTCGCCATTCGCTCCATTGAACTCAACCGGAAGCGGAATGCCGTGCTGCATCAGTTCATCTCCGAAGTATGTCTCCTCATCGACGTTATAATGACGATCAGGAGCTAAACCTTTTAATTTCACAAACTGATTGGTGCGTGGATTCGGAGTGCTTGATGATTTATACCAGCCAACAAGCGCTTCATTTCGATTCGACGAAACGACCATCCAGGCCGTTTCATTGCTTTCAAATGGACTTTGTAAGCGAATGAAATCACCATCACGGATAAGCTGTCGAAATGACTGGTATCGTTTAATTTGTTCTTTTACAATTTCTTTTTCTTCATCAGACAGGGTTGAAGGATCCAATTCATAACCAAAGGTTCCAAAATACGCAACATCTGCCCGCATTGACAGCGGAGTTGAACGAAGCGTTTGGTGGTTTGGAACGGCTGATACGTGAGAACCCATGCTATAGATAGGATAAGCGATAGAGGTACCATATTGGATTTTCAGACGCTCCACCGCGTCTGTATCATCACTCGCCCATGCTTGTGGGGCGTAGTAAAGGAGAGCCGGATCAAAACGACCACCGCCGCCCGCACACGATTCAAACAGTACATTTGGAAACTCTGATGTTAACCGTTCATAAAGATCATAGACACCGAGAATGTAACGATGGAAAAACTCTCCCTGGTGCTCTAAACCTGCAGAGTAGGCCTCCGTAATGTTCCGATTCATATCCCATTTAATATAATCCAGATTTGTCGACTCAATGATCGTTTTCATTCGTTCGAAAATATAGTCCACTACTTCTGTACGCGTATAATCAAGTACGCGCTGATTCCGGCCAAGCGTAAAGTGCTCACCTGGAATACCTACAGCCCATTCAGGATGCTCTCTGTAGAGCTCACTATCAGGACTAACCATTTCAGGCTCAAACCATAAACCAAATTGCAATCCCGTTTCCTTCACTTTTTCAGCTAGAGAGGCAATGCCATCTGGGAGTTTGTTAAGATCAACCGTCCAATCTCCTAGTGAAGATCGGTCATTGTTTCTCTTCCCAAACCAACCATCATCAAGGACGAAAAGTTCAACACCAAGTTCTTTTGCCTCTTTCGCAAAATGAATAAGCTTCTCTTCATTAAAATCAAAGTAAGTAGCTTCCCAGTTATTAATTAAGACAGGACGCTCTTTCTTTTTCCACTGTTCACTAATCAACTGATTGCGGTAAAGATGATGGAACGTTTGGCTCATCCCGTTCAATCCTTGATCAGAGTAAACCATAATCGCTTCTGGTGATTGAAACGATTCACCCGGACTAAGATTCCACTGAAAACCAAGCGGATGAATACCAAGCTGCGCACGTGCCACGCCATAATGATCTACTTCCGTTTGCGCTAGAAAATTGCCGCTATACACGAACTGGAACCCAAACACCTCACCCGTATGTTCTGTTGCATCTATTGCTTTTAGTGCAAGAAATGGATTGTGATGATGAGAGCTTGCTCCACGAATACTCGAAACGGACTGAATGCCCTGCTCTAATTTCCTCGTTTTCACGTGACGCTCACGGGCCCATGTTCCTGAGAGGTGCACCATTTCCATATCAGCATAAGGAAGATCAACAGACAGTGACATCATTCGATCAATGGATAGCTCGCTATCTGTTTTGTTAATAAGACGCGCGTTCCTCGCAATCACAGATTCATTTTCAAAAATCGTGTAACTGAGATGAAGCTCAACCTTCTGATACGTATCCTCCAACACAATAAGTAACGTCTCCGCTTCTTGCGCATTCGCATAAGTGGCCGGCAAACCTTTCAAGCGAGGCTTCCCTTTCACTTGCTCATGGGATTTGTAAGCAAAGTTCGCTACAGGCTTATGACCTGCTGACACCATAAAGGCAGGCTCTCGAAAATCTCCTTTTCCATAGGCAGGGTACTCCTGCCTAATTGTTTCAAGCGAAAAAGCCGCGTCGTTCTCATATGAATGACAGCTAGCCGGCGTTGGATTGTTGGTGTTCTGAAAATGACGATAATCACGATCAGGACGAAGCGCTTTTCCGAAATACAAATGACCGAGCTGACCATTTTTTAAAATATGAAAGATGTAGCTGATCTTTCCATTTGTTAGATGAAACTGCTGTTGGTTAATCAGAATGCTCATTGCCATCGATCCTTTATCCGAGTTTAGGTTCGTTCACTAGTTTTACGCTGCTTGCAGTATGTCCTTCTAATTCCAGAACGACAATTTCATTTGTACCTTCATTTAACAGTGGACCTGGCAAGTAAAGGCGCTGCTGTGGTCCCATCGTTTGCCAGTAGCGACCAAGACTAAAGCCATTAATATAAACATTCCCTTTTGTAAACCCTTCCAAATCAACAAATGTATCATAGCATTGATCAGCATGAAATTCGCCTTTGAAATATTTCGGATAACGTTCTCCTGATGAATACGTCTTCGGTAAACGATCTCCTTCAATTTTGATCATTTCCCAGTCAAACCAATACTGGTTGTTTAGCCAGAGATTCTGCACAATCCCCTTCTGGTCAGATAGATGTTTTCCATAATTCACTCTTCCAAGGTTTTCAACAAGTATTTCAAGAGCATTTACTTCATTCGGAAACGGGATCATAACCGATTTTGACTCATCATTTACTGAAATCGTCGCCTCATGTTTCCCATTGACGTAAAGAAAAGCTCGATCATGAATTGGCGTTGTATCAAGCTCAAACGTTCCAGTGTCGTTAATCGACGTTCGATAAAGCGTGTAGCCGAAACTCTGATCAATCTTCTCCATGCTCCGTGGTGCAACGTGCTCTACCCTGGTTCCTACTTCTTGGAGAACATCGAACAGGCTTGCGCTCTCCACTAGCTTCACTTCTCCATAGCTTTTCGTCTCAACTTTAGAAACGTCTTCAATCGAAACGTCTGCTACGCTTTTCAACACCTCCGCCATTGCGAGATACTTGTCTGTCACGTCGCCCCATTCTGTTAAAAGCGAATCGTAGTCATAGCTAGTAATCGTCGGAGCATATTTTTCGTAATGATTCGCACCGTTATAGAAACCAAAATTTGTTCCACCGTGGAACATGTAGAAATTCACAGATGCGCCCATATCCATTAACTTCTGGAACACTTCCGCTGCTTCCTTTGCGTCACGTGTATGATGCTCGCCGCTCCAGTGATCAAACCAGCCGATCCAAAATTCCGCGACCATTTTAGGTGAATCAGGTTTTATCGCTTCAAGTGCCGCAAAGGCTTCTTCTGGCCTTGAGCCAAAATTCAGCGTCGTTATGACATTATCCATTGAACCTTGTTTAATGAAATCCGGTCCGTCTGATGTGAAGTAAAACGTATCAATGCCATGTTTCTCGTACTGTTCTTTATGAAACTCAAGATAGTTCTGATCGTTGCCATATGCGCCATATTCATTTTCAATTTGAAAGGCAATCACCGGACCGCCGTTCTTTTGTAAGAAAGGCTTCAACCGTGGAAGAAGGTCATTAAAGTATTCCTCTACATGTTTTAGAAAAGCAGGATGACTACAGCGAAGTGCCATGTCATCTTCTTTTAGTAGCCAAGAAGGAAGTCCCCCCATTTCCCACTCTGCACAAATATAAGGAGAAGGACGAACAATAACATAAAGCCCAACGTCCTGTGCTTCAGCTATGAACCGCTCCACATCAGCCATTCCTTCAAAATGAAACTGACCCTTCTTCGGTTCATGAAAATTCCATGGTATATACGTTTCTACTGTATTCAGTCCAAGTGCCTTCAGCTTCTGAAGGCGATCTCTCCAATACTCAGGGACAACTCTGAAGTAATGAAGACCTCCTGAAAGAATTTGGAAGGGTTCGTCATTTAAGTAAAAGTGGTTCTTTCTCGCTTCCAGCATAACAGCCTCCTACTATTTCAAGGCGCTTCCGAGCATACCTGAAATAAATTGTTTTTGCAGTGTTAAGAAGAATGCAATGATCGGAACAGTCGCTAACGTAACGCCCATCATCACTTGACCGTAGTCGATATAAGAGAGTCCCATTAAGCTAGATAGCGCAACAGGGAATGTGTACATATCGTTCGTATTCAATACAACGAGCGGCCACATAAAGTTGTTCCACTGCGTCATGAAAAGGAAGATCGAAGCAGCTGCTAAAGCTGGTCGCATCGATGGAATGACGATCGAGATAAAGATACGCGTTTCGCTTGCGCCATCAAGACGTGCTGACTCCATCAACTCTGTAGGGAATGCCAGGAAGTTCTGTCTTAATAAGAAAATCGCAAATGGGAAGCACAATTGCGGTGCGATAACTGCAAAGTACGTGTTTAATAGATTAAAATCAGACATCATTTGGAACAACGGTATCAGTGTTGCCTGGTAAGGAATCATCATGGAAAGCAAGAATGCAGTAAAGATGAACTTTTTCCCTTTGAAGTTGTACTTCGCTAGAACGTAGGCTGCGCTCGCACAAACTGCAAGGGAAATCACTACATAAAGTCCTGAGACGAAGAGAGAATTAAACAGTACTCTGAAAATACCAATTGACTCATTTAGATTGGTTAAGTTCGTCATAAACTGATCGCCAGGTAAAAGCGTTGGCGGGTTCGTAAACATTTTACTAGAGTCGTTCGTCGCCCCGATAAACATCCAGTAGAACGGGAAGATCGAAACAACAAGGAAGATGCTTAGTAGCGTATACATCCAAACGGCTTTTAGCTTATTTTTCTTTTTCTTAGGTTTCTTTTGTTGCCTTTGAGCAAGGGTGAGTTTATTCGTCGACTGTTCAATTACCTCAAGGTTCTTAGCCATTAATCATCACCTGCTATCTTAAATTGGATAATGGAGAGAATACCAACCATCACAACAACCGCGTATGCAATTGCGGAAGCGTAGCCGAAATCAAAGTATTCAAATCCACTCTGGTAAATATAAAGTCCAAGGGTCATCGTTGAATCCGCCGGTCCACCGCCTGTTAAGTTGAATGGCTCGTCGAAAAGCTGAAGCGTTCCGATGGTTGACAGAATACCTGCAAAAAGAATAACGGGTTTTAGTTGTGGAACAGTAATGTAGAAAAATTGCTTAAACTTATTCGCTCCATCAAGAGAAGCGGCTTCGTATAAATCTTCTGGAATGTTTTGAAGAGCTGCTAAGAAAATAACCATGTTATATCCTGTCCATCTCCACGTCATGGCGATAATGATCGAAGCCTTTGCCCAAAACGGATCAGATAACCACGGAATTGCGGTAATCCCAATGTAGCTTAATGCCGTGTTAATAATTCCTTCTTCTTGAAGCATGATCGAAAATAAAATCGAGTAAGCTACAAGCGATGTGACAGCCGGAAGAAAGAATGAGACGCGGAAAAATCCTTTTAGCTTTAACAACTGGTTGTTCAACACGTTGGCTAGTACCATTGCAAGAATGATCATAACTGGGACTTGAACAACAAAGATAATGAATGTGTTCTGCATCGCCGTCCAGAAAATATCATCATTCCAGAGACGCGTATAGTTTTTCAATCCTGCAAAAACGTATTCTCCACCAACTCGTTCCTGAAAACTGAGAACGAAGGAAGCGATAATCGGATAGACGGTAAATGCTAGGAAAAGCAGAATGGCCGGAGCTGCGAATAAATATGGAAAACGTTTCGCTCGATTCATGAATATCCCACCTTAACATGACAGGGGTCGAAATGAATCAACCCCTGATGATTTCTGTAGCTTATTGAATACGGTTTTTCAAACGATCTTCTGAAGCTTTTAATGCTTCTTCAATGCCTTTACCGTTCGCAATTTCAGATTGCGCTTTAACAGCTTCATCCTTCGCTACGGCATAGTCTCCTGTGTAGTTAACAGCAGGAATGCTATCCATTTCGTCAGCAAGTAGACTCCAGATCGGCTGATTGTTAAAGAACTCAACTTCTTTTGTAAATGCCTCGTTACCATAAATCGTGTTTAGTGAAGGGAACAAACCACCTTCCATTGCAGTTAATTGAACATCTTCATCTGTTGAGAAGAATTCCATAAAATCATACGCTAGATCAGCATTGTCGCTTGCACTAGGAATCATGTAGTTACTTCCGCCCAAGTTAGATGCGCGATTGCCACCTTCTTCAAACGCCGGTAGCTCAATTAATCCCCATTTTCCTGAAGTATCCTTGCCCTGCTGAGTGATCGAACCGTACAACCATGCACCCGATGGAGCTGTCGCAACATCTCCACTAGTCATAGCGCTAATCCATGCGTCCCAACCTACTGTTTCTTTAACTAGTCCTTCTTCATTTAGATTCTTTTGTACTTCCATTGCTTTTTTTGACTCTTCTGAAGTGAGGGCTACATTTTTCTCATCGTCAAAGTAGAATGTGCCTTGCTGATTGAGCATCATACGATAAAGACCGTCATCACCGTTCAGATCAAGACCAATCATTGCTTTATCCGTTTTTTCTTTAATTGTTTTACCAGCTTCGATATAGTCATCCCACGTTTTAATATCTTCCGCATTTACGCCAGCTTCTTCAAAAATATCGGTGCGATAGAAAACTCCTGTTGGTCCACCGTCAAACGGGAATCCGTACATGGCGCCGTCTTTTGAAACAAGCTCTGTCTTATAAGACGGGAAGCTCTCTTTCATTTCGTCAAATCCTTTATCGGAAACGTTTACAAATGCGTCCGGAAAAGCACTCATATAACCTTGAACGCGGTCATCTTCCACAAGAACGATATCTGGTAAACCTTTACCTCCTGCTTGAAGACCAGTTGTTAACTTCGAGTAAACATCGTCAGTACCCATTTCAACAACTTCTAGTTCAAAATCCGGATTTTCTTCTTTAAATTTCTCGGCTGCTTCTTCAAGCACCGGTACATTAATATTCCAAGCCCAAGCTGTTACTTTATTGCTATCGCCTGATCCTTCACTATCATCTCCACCATTCCCACACGCCGCAAGAAACAGACTTAAGACAAGCATCATACTTATACTAACTAGACCCGTTACCTTCTTCATCGACTACCCCTCCAATTAATTACTGAAAACTTTCAAAATTCGTAATGAAAGCGTCTACACTTATTAGAATAGTCGAAGAGGTAAACATAGTCAAGTAAACTTTTACTAAAAGTTTACTACTTTATTTACTTAACAATTAATGGAAGTTGTTACACAAGAAGAAAGTGTCCATCTATGACGGACACTTTCTTCTTTTTGTCTTTATAGGGGGTCAGGTGCGTACCTGACCCCCGCACTATTATTGAATCCGATTCCTCAACCGATCTTCAGCCGCTTTATAAGCCTCTTCAATCGATTTCTGACCATTCATCACTTCGGATTGTGCTTTGATTGACTCATCACTTGCAAGCGCATAATTACCTGTATAGTTCACAGAAGGAATATCATTCATCTCGCTTGCAAACAGCTCCCAGATTGACTGATTGCTAAAGAATTCCACATCCTTTGTGAATGCATCATTTTCATAAATCGTGTTCAGCGTTGGAAATAAACCATTGTCCATCGCCGTTAGCTGTACGTCATCACTAGTAGTAAAGAATTCCATGAAATCGTAAGCCATATCCTGATTCTTGCTCGCGCTTGTAATCACATAGTTACTTCCACCAAGGTTCGCTGCACGGTTTCCATCTTCTTCAAACGCCGGAAGCTTAAACACTCCCCAGTTACCTTCTGTGTCTTTAGCTTGCTGTGTAATAGAACCGCTCAACCACGCGCCAGAAGGAGCCGTCGCAACATCACCTTGTGCCATTGCACTAATCCACGCGTCCCAACCCACTGTATCTTTAACTAGTCCAGCTTCTTTCATCATTTGTACTTTTTCTGCCGCCATTTTAGATTCTTCAGAAGTGAAGTTCACATTCTTTTCATCATCAAAATAGAATGTTCCTTGCTGCGTCATCATCATACGATAAAGACCGTCATCACCATTCAAATCAAGGCCAAGCATTGCTTTTCCTGTAGCTTCTTTGATCTTTTTCCCCGCTTCAATAAAGTCATCCCATGTCTTAATATCATCGGGATTTACACCAGCTTCTTCAAAGTAATCTGTTCGATAAAAAACGCCCGTTGGACCACCATCAAATGGGAAACCATACATTGCATCTTCTTTTGAAAGAAGGTCTGTTTTATAAGTAGGAAAGCTATCCTTGCTTTCATCAAACCCCTTATCAGATACATTTACGAACGCATCGGGGAATGTTTCCATATAACCCTGAATACGATCATCCTCGACAAGTACGATATCTGGCAACCCTTTCCCTCCAGCTTGAAGGCCAGTCGTTAATTTCGAATAAACATCTTCACGACCGAGTTCCACAACCTCTAGTTCAAAATCCGGATTTTCTTTTTTAAACTTCTCTGCCGCTTCTTCAAGAACTGGAACATTAATGTTCCATGCCCATGCTGTCACCTTTTTACCATTACTATCTCCGTCTCCCGCCGACCCTTCACTTGAGCTATTATCACTAGAACAAGCACCGAGAACTAACATCAGAATAAGCAAGAAACTAACTCGACCGATTACCTTTCTCAAAATAACCCCTCCTGTTTGTTTACTAAAAAACACCGAACAACATAAATGAAAGCGCATTCATATTTATAGATTAAGGTACAAAAGGACTATAGTCAAGTAAATATTTACTGATTAATTTACTTTTTGACGGCTATATTCTTTTCATTCTGCCTCATGTATTTTAAGTTTTTGTAAAATATTGAAGAAAAGCAAATTTCAAAGGTATAAATGCTATAGTATTAGGTGGATTATATTTAATTATTGGAGGAGCTATATGGTATTTAGTAATCTCGTTTTCTTATTTGCTTTTATGCCGATCGTCTTATTTTCTTATTTTTTTGCTAGAAAAAGTTTTCGAAACATCGTGCTTCTTATTGCTAGTCTTGTTTTCTACGCATGGGGAGAACCACAGTATGTCTTTCTGATGCTCTTCTCTATTATAATGAACTATGGTTTTGGGAGAGGAATTGGCTATTTTCATAATCAGCTCGCAATAAAAAAATTCCTCCTAACGTTATCGATCGTCGGTAACATTGCAATTCTTGGTTACTTTAAGTACGCAGGCTTCGTATTAGCTAATGTTAATGGCTCCTTTGGGACAAGTTTTGAACTTGGAGAGCTGCCTCTTCCAATTGGAATCTCGTTTTTTACATTCCAAGCGATGAGCTATGTCATTGATATTTATCGAAAAGACGCACCCGTTCAGAAAAATGTTTTCTCACTAGCTCTTTATATCTCTCTTTTCCCACAGCTCGTTGCAGGGCCAATTGTTCGATACAACACCGTTGATCAACAAATTCATTCTCGCTCTATAACTGCTGATAAGGTACACGAAGGAATCAAACGATTTATTATTGGTTTATCAAAAAAAGTACTGTTAGCTAATAGTTTCGCAGTTGTTGCGGATCAGGCATTTAACACTCCCGCAGGTGAAATGAGCGTGATGATGGCGTGGATTGGTGTTATTGCTTACACACTACAAATTTACTTTGATTTCTCAGGGTATAGTGACATGGCCATTGGTCTAGGAAAAATGTTTGGCTTTGATTTTCTAGAGAACTTTCGATACCCCTACATATCTAAAAGCATTTCAGAATTCTGGAGAAGATGGCACATTTCTCTTGGGACATGGTTCAAAGATTACGTTTATATCCCACTAGGTGGGAATCGCCATGGAAAGCTTGTGCAGGTACGTAATCTTCTAATCGTGTGGACGATTACTGGGTTCTGGCATGGCGCTAGCTGGACGTTTATGGCCTGGGGATTCTACTACGGGGCAATTATCGTAATTGAAAGCCTCGGATTTGGTAAATGGTTAAGTCGCCTATGGTCGCCTCTTCAACATATCTATGTCCTACTGCTCGTCATGATCGGCTGGGTCTTTTTCCGCGCTGATAACTTTACGTATTCATTTGAATACTTACAAACGATGTTCGGCTTTAATCAGGCTGCTTTCGCAGATTCAATGTTCCTATTGCAGTGGAATGATAACTGGGTGTTATTCCTAGCTGGCGTTATTTTCAGCACACCTTTCATAGCGAATATCGGCAACATTTACAATCGAATGGCGACGAAAGCAAAGGGACTACAGGTCGTCACGCTTTTCTCAGAACCAGCGATTTATATGACGCTAATGATTTTCGCTATGGTTCGATTAGTCAATTCTAGTTACAACCCATTTATTTATTTCAGGTTTTAATGCCAATAAAGGAGCTTTGCTATGATTCAGCGACTTGAAAAGGCAAGGAAGTGGATGCTCATTATCTTATTCTTTGCGTTTATCTTTACCGTTTTCTTCTATCTTACAGTTTCAGCAGATATTGAAGTATCTGACGTAGAAAAAAGAGAACTAGCTCAAAACCCTGATCTTTCAATTGAGAATGTTTCGAACGGAGAATACATGAACGATTTTGAATCGTATTTTCTTGATCAGTTTCCCGGTCGAAATATCTGGTTGAAATCATATCTTCAATATCAGCAAATGACGAACAAAACCTATATTTTTGATTACTATGTATCTGACTCGAATTGGATCATCCCAAAACCGAGTTATAGTAAGCCTTCTACCCATATTGATGAGGCAGTTGATAACTTAAATGAATTTGCGACAACGATAAAGGATGAGGGTAAGGAAGTTTATTTTGCTTCTCTTCCTCATAAAGTGAATACCATCGACATCCTGCCGTCTTATATTGAAGAGGGAACAGGAATAGAAAAGAAAGATTACTTTTTCTCAA
The DNA here is from genome assembly GCF_056173695.1 of Anaerobacillus sp. 63XJN7_5_ISO-PGPR-S23-430. Taxonomy (NCBI): domain Bacteria; kingdom Bacillati; phylum Bacillota; class Bacilli; order Caryophanales; family Bacillaceae; genus Anaerobacillus; species Anaerobacillus sp. 63XJN7_5_ISO-PGPR-S23-430. The sequence goes on from NZ_CM149686.1 coordinate 3,691,094, forward strand.
AATTTAACCAAAAGAGCATCCCAACAGTTGATGTTGGGAAAGAATTTAAAGAAGAATATACTGATGATGAATTGAAAGAGCGCTACTTCAAGACAGACCATCACTGGAACATGTTTGGGGCGTTTGAAGGCTATCAAAAAGTAGCAGACCTTCTCTCTGAGAATTCAACTTACTACACAAACATGAACGAAGACGACAGTGACTATGAATTAAAGTGTTATAACGACAAACAATTTATTGGAAGCTATAATAATCAGCTTTATTTAACGGTTGATGCAACAGGTGAAAAGATCTGTCACATGTTACCTAAAGATAATCTATTTGATAACTATCAAATTACCTGGAACGGCAAAGAGCGTACATTTAAACAGGTCTATGGTACAGACATATTTAGAGATAACGATCCTATCGATTTTGGTGGGCTGTACATGAACAATACAGCTGAAATTACAATCGAGAACCCTGCCGTTCAAGAAGAAAGTCGACTATTGATTTTAAAAGATTCCTACGCAAACCCAATTGCGTTCCACATTGCCCAGCATTTCTCCAATACGACTGTTTATGATATCCGTTATAACGATGATCAGATATTAACAGAGTATATGGCGGATAAGGATTTTGATGTAGTCCTGTTCTTGTATAATGACGCCATGCTTCAAGGCGAATCCTTCCGCTTCTCAACACCAATGGAAGACTAAATCGAACGAAGTTTTAGTTGAGCAAAATAAATGAAACCAGCTCTCAATGAAGAGAGTTGGTTTTTTTGTCTTTGTTTTGAGAACAGCTGTCTTTTGTTGGGGACAGGTACGCACCTGACCCTCCCCTCATACTTCCGCAGTTACCCCATATACAGACTCATGAAAATGGTGTATTTGAGGTTCAAGTCCATTCTCTTTAAAAATCTGCATCATCTTCTCAGAAGAAATTCGCTCATGAAGTGGTGGGCCCATATCCATTTCAATGGCTTCCCATTCAAGTACAAGCAATTTCTGTCCCGCCTTAATAATTCGCTTAAATTCTTGGAATGCTCTCGTAAGATCGGGCACTTCATGAATCACAAACGCCGCAATCGCTTTGTCAGCGACGTGATCTGCCAAATTCATCTGCTCTAGGCTACTGACAACGTACTCGATATGTCCAGCTAGATCTTCTTCTGAAACACGCTTCTGAAGAAGATCTAGCATCTGCTTTTCAATATCAACCGCATAAACCTTTTCAGCTGCTTCCGATAACGGCAATGTAAAATACCCATTACCCGCTCCTAAATCAGCTACATGATCGGTTGCCTTTACACCAAGATGAGCGATAACTTGTTCAGGTGAAATAATTTCCTTTCGTTTCGGATCAAGTAGTCGATCCGCATTACCTGGTTTGAATCGTTTACCAGCCACAACGAGAACCTCCTTAGAATTTCTTTCTAATTCTTCACAACCCTACTGGCAGATATACAATATTTAAACACTAAAGCCCACTCATTAATGAGCGGGCTTTAGTGTCCTCTATAGAAAGACAGCTGTCCTCCGTGGGGGTCAGGTACGCACCTGACCCCTCTTATACCCATCAGGATTTTCCGACTGCCAGCGCCACGTGTCGCGGCACATTTCTTCAATGCCTTTTTCCGCTTTCCAGCCAAGCTCAGCTTCAGCTTTCGCCGGATCTGCATAGCATTCTCCAATATCGCCAGGACGGCGCGGAGCAATGGAGTACTTCACTTCTTTCCCAGTCGCTTCTTCAAAAGCCTTCACCATCTGAAGCACGCTATACCCATTTCCCGTGCCAAGGTTATACGCTTCTACTCCCGTTGTACCTAGGATATGCTCTAACGCTTTCAAATGCCCGTTAGCCAGATCCTCCACATGGATATAATCACGAACGCCTGTACCATCTGCTGTATCGTAGTCATCTCCAAACACGCTAAGCTTTTCGAGTTTTCCAACCGCAACCTGACTAATATACGGCATGAGGTTATTTGGAATCCCGTTAGGATCTTCCCCAATTCTTCCGCTCACATGAGCTCCGATTGGATTGAAATAGCGAAGAAGGGCAATGCTCCAGTTTGAATCAGAAACATGAAGATCACGAAGAATCTGTTCAATCATGAGCTTCGTTTGTCCATACGGATTCGTTGCGCTTAAAGGGGCTTCTTCAGTGATTGGCATAAGATCAGGCATACCATAAACGGTTGCAGATGAGCTAAACACAATGTTTCGAACGTTAAATTTCTCCATCACTTCACAAAGAATGAACGTCCCTGTTAAGTTATTATGGTAATAATGAAGTGGCATGGAAACCGATTCGCCAACAGCTTTCAAGCCTGCAAAATGAATGACTGCTTCAATTTCATTTTCTTCAAACACCATTTCTAAAGAAGATCGATCAAGTAGATCCACTTCATAAATCGGAAAATCTCGCTCAGTTAACTCTTTCACACGATCAAGCGATTCCATTTTACTATTCGAAAAGTTATCCACGACAACAATATCGGAACCTTGATTAAGTAACTGAACACACGTATGACTTCCAATATATCCAGCACCGCCTGTTACTAATATAGCCATTCTTACTCCCCCACTTCTTGTTATGTCACCAAAAAATTCCTTCTCATCATATCACATTCATTCCCATAAATTCAGCGCAAATAATGAAAAAATCGCTCTCTATGAGAGCGATTCTGCTATAGAAGGAAGCAAATCATCTAGACAAGAGTCTGGATTTCTTTCGTTTTCCTTTCTCTTCTGAATCAGCAGCTAAAAGACCTTCCTGCTTCTTCATTCCTTCTTCTTTGAAGCGACGCTTTTCTTCTTTCGACCACGATTTATACTCTTTAATAAAAGCTTCATACTTCGGCATGATATCTTTCATTGCGCCATACTCACGGATCGTGCCATGTTCAAGCCAGATTGCTTTATTACAAAACTTCTTCATCTGGCCGTTTGAATGACTAACAAAGAAAATTGTTTTTCCTCGTTCCTTAAACTCCTCCATTTTGACAAGGCACTTATCGGCAAACGTCTTGTCACCTACAGAAAGGGCCTCATCGACGATCAGAACATCTGGGTCAACGCTAATGGATATTGAAAAACCTAGACGTGATTTCATACCACTGGAATATTTTTTAACAGGCATATCGATAAATTTACCGATATCTGCAAAATCAATAATGTCAGGCTTCATCTTTTCAATAACGTCTTTCTTATATCCCATCATAAGCAGCTTCAATTCGATATTCTCGCGCCCTGTTAGCTCTTTATTTAAGCCAGCAGAAACAGCGATAAGGGAAACATCACCTTTTACGTCAATTTCCCCACTAGTTGGTGGCGTGATATTAGCGACAAGGTTTGAGAACGTTGATTTCCCGGACCCGTTCACTCCGATGATACCAACGACATCACCTTCACCTGCTTCAAATGTTAAATCACGAATGGCATAGAAATCCTCCCCGTAGCCACCAGGGAGAAGAATATCCTTGAGCTTATCAGAGTTCTGCCTGTGCATTTTATATTTTTTCGTAATCCCGTTTAATTTAACTGAATAACTCATAAACGACAGTCCTTATTAAATATAGTCTACGAAATGACTCTTGAACTTCATATGCAGGTAGGAACCAATCATCAGTAAGAGCACAACGACTACCCAGTAGTAAAGGGTATATTGCAGTGTCTGATGAACCCAGCCCATGCCGAGAAGTGCATCTCTGTAGCCTTCCACTATATAGTATAGCGGATTAAGTTTCATCCCAATCTGAATAAATCCAGGAAGATCATCAATTGTCCATAAAATTGGTGTTAAATAAAGAAACATCCGAATAAACGACTGAAGCATTTTGTGCACATCTCGAACGATTGTCGATAGCGTCGACGTAATGAGAGAGATGGCAAAAATGAGAATAATTAAAGCAAACATATAATACGGTAGTTGAAGCAAATGCCAGGATACCCCCTGGCCAGTTAATAACACTGCTGCAAAGTATATACCAAGTAAAATCAAATGTTGATAAAAGACTGACATAATCACATAGCTCGGAATCGTACTCATTGGAAAGTTCATTTTGGATACCATTGATATCCTAGTATAAATCGACTTTGATCCTTGAATAACAGCAGGATTAAAGAAGAACCATACAACAAGACCAGCGGACATCCATAGAACAAATGGGACGCCATCAACCGGGTTCCCGTTTCGTATTCCAAAGCCAAATACAAACCAGTAAATACTCATTTGGAAAAGGGGATTTAGAATCTCCCAAACCATACCAAGATAATTATTGCTATTCGTGCTCTTTACCTGATAAACCGAAAGCCGATTAATTAGGTAGAAGTTGCTAACTTGTTCTTTTAAAACTGCAATCATAGAATTCATGCTTATTTTGCCTCACTAACAAAAATTTGGTCAACAACCTTTTTGGTAGCAGACCCTCCTTCAAGGTAACAATAAGTGTTATAGAAATCGTTATACTTTTCTTCAAATACGCCAAATCCTTCATTTTCAAACGTTTGAATGGCGTGTAAAACTTCTTCAGATGTTGTCACGACAGGACCTGGCGCCTCTTCTTCAAGATCAAAGTAAAAGCCACGCAATTTATCACGATATGAAGCAAGATCATAAGCGAAGAAAATAATTGGTCTCCTCAAATTAGCATAATCGAAAAAGACAGATGAATAATCTGTAATCAACACATCAGAAATTAAATAGAGATCATTGACATCGACACCAAGTGATAAATCAAAAACAAATCCTTCATATGGAGAAAGATCAAACTGCTCTGCAATTAAATAGTGCATCCTTAATACAATAACATATTCCTCGCCGATTTCACGTCTCAATAAATCAAGATCTAATTTCAGCTCATGTTTATATTTCCCCGGTTGATAAAATTCATCATCTCTCCAGGTTGGGGCATAAAGAACCACTTTTTTTTCTGTAGGAATGCTATACTCCACTTTCAATGCATCAATTTTTTCTTGATGATTTTCAAGATGAAGACGATCATTACGTGGATAGCCCGATTCTACCATTTTTTTCTTAAAACCAAATGCTCTCTCAAAAATCTCAGATGAGTACCGATTCGGCGAGATTAAGTAATCCCACTTCGCTGCTTCCTTATAGAAATTATCTTTATAGGAAAGCGTGTTTGTTCCAGGCATGTACACTTCTTCCATATCACCTGCAAGCTTCTTAAGCGGCGTTCCATGCCAAGTTTGTACATAGACAGTGTGAGAAGGCTTAGGAATCCAAAGCGACATCCGACTATTAGTCACCCAATAACGAGCACGAGCCATGAGATAAAACCATCTTAGCGAAAAACGCTTTACAGTAGGTATACCCCTTTTACGGAAAGACTCAGCATGAGATTCTTCAACACTCCAAATCATGTCTAAATCATAGTCGTGCTCTAACAGATATTCGTAGATCGCCCTTGGATTACAGCTGTACTGCTTTCCAGAAAAGCTCTCAAAAATAACAAGGCGCTTGTTTGCTGGAAAACGGCCCAACGCCACAAAAAGAAGTCGACTAAACGCCTTCATTAACGGATATATTTTCAACATTCTCAATAGCTTTTTCATGAAATGGACACCATACTCCCGACTAGTAGTAGATTACCTCTATTCGAAATGCGCTGTCGCTTTGAAAAAACAGGATAGTGCCATATCGCCTTCACCAGCGGCAGTACCCTGTTTCTCTAAAGTCTATCTACATTTCAGCTTTCTCGGGCTCAAATACCCTATTAATTACTTTTCTAGAAGCGTGCCCATCATCAAGATGACAATATTTATCATAGAATGCATCAAAATTGCTTTGATAGGTAGCTTCTATTTTATCGATATGCTCAATCGCATCTATGACACCGTCCGACGTTTTAAGAAGCGGACCTGGTGCTTCATTCTCAAAATCCATATAGAATCCGCGAAGAGAATCGCGATATTTTTCAATGTCATAAGTGAAAAATAAAATGGGACGACGTAAATTTGCGAAATCAAAGAATACGGATGAATAATCAGTAATCAGAATATCTGATAATAAATAAAGCTCCGCAATATCTCCGTAGTCAGATAAATTGTATACAAAATCGCTCATTCCAGTCGTATCAATATGCTCTGCAATTAAATAATGCATGCGTAGACCAATCACATATTCGTCACCAAGACGTTCCTGCATTTCGCTAAGGTTCAGCTTTAAATCAAACTTATACTTCCCCTTACCGTGAAACTCGTCATCCCGCCACGTTGGGGCATAAAGAATGACTTTTTTATCAGCAGGAATACCAAGTTTAGCCTTTATTTCCTGCTGACGTCTAGCTTTTTCTTCATCCTCAAGATAGAGGATATCGTTTCTCGGATAGCCCACATCAAGAACTTCTTTCCCGAACTTAAAGGCTCTTCTGAAAATAGAAGTCGAATAATCATTTGGCGAAACGAGATAGTCCCATTTTTGTGCTTCATTGTAAAAGTTCCGCTTATATTTTTCTGTTGTCGTGCCAGGCATACGTACTTCTTTCATATCAGCTGCCAGTTTTTTGAGCGGTGTACCATGCCATGTTTGTAAATAAACTGTCTCAGGACGTTTAATCGCAAAGTTTGGCATTCTGGCATTCGATACCCAGTACTTGGCAGTCGCAAGATGGTAATAGTAAGCGGGGCTTAAGCGTCTCACCTGCTTAGGATTCCCCGGTATATCCTTTTTCTTTTTATCATAAACCCATAAATAATCATACTTATGATCGCTTTTTAACAGTTCTTCATAAATGTAGCGAGGGCTATCTGAATACCCCTTACCACCGAAGCTCTCAAGAAGTACTTTTTTCGGTTTCATTGGCATTTTCACAAGAACCGTTCGGTAAAGCTGACGCATGAGTAAGTGTTTCTTCCTCAATGATCTACGCCACTGCCTTAAGCGTACTCGAAACATCATTGACTTCAGAACGGCTTCTTTTTTCCCCTTTTGTAGAAGACGATGCTCTCTTCGTTCGATGATATTCCGTCTCTTAATCCTTCCAGGTGCTACTAAAGAGAGACTGTTCTTTAAAGCAGTGAAATGATCAAACAAAACGTTAGAGTTCTTCACGGCTTTATTAGTTATGCTCTTTGAATAATAATTTAACAAGAGAAGGTCCAAATAGCGACTAATGCTTTTCGTATCAGCGTACGACATCTTCATTTTATGATAGACATAAAATAAATCAGGCAACTTCTCCTCTACAGAATGGAGCATGAGAGTTGGGTGGTCGATCGGATCATAGCATTCTCCTTTTAAATAAGTGGGAACGCCTGTAATCATCGGAATCTCCTCTGTATTTACTATTGCTGGAATGGAGAAGGTAAGGTCCGTGTAAAAGGTAGCTTGTTCATCAAAACGAAGCTCATGAACATCCACAAAGTCTTTGCGTAGCAACAAGTTAGTAGCACTCCTACGACGAAGTGCTTTGATTTTTCTTCCACCACTTAATCTACGCAAATAGTAGGAATCTTCCCCGATTTCCATTGGAATAGCAATTTTTCCAGCTTTGAAAATAGAACCACCAATGAAGTGATCTTCTCCTATGTTGTTTAGGAGAAGGTCTAGTGTGTATGGCGCCAGGTAATCGTCACCGTCAACAAAATAGATAAACTCGCTTGAAGCGTACTCGATCCCCATGTTGCGCGCTTTTGAGACACCAACATTTTTATCTAGATGATAGCAAGTCATTCTCGAATCGCTGTAACGCTCAATAATCCCCTTACTATTATCAGTTGATGCATCGTTAATCAGAATGATTTCTATATCCTGAAAAGTCTGCTGTAATAGGGAATCAAGGCATTTTTCGATATAGTCTTCTTTATTATAAACGGTTACTATTACACTAATTTGTCCCATAACAATTCCTAGCACCTCAACTATTTATTCTTTCTTTCTACAATTGCTTATCCGTTAGATACAAGTAGCTCTTTCTTGATTTTCGATGTCGAAATTCCCGCTGTGCGAGGAAGATAAATGACTTCACAATGATCTTTCAAGAAATCAAATTTCCCTTCCCAATCATCACCCATCACAAAGATGTCTACATCGTGATTTTTTACGTCATCTACTTTTTGCTCCCAGTGTTCTTCTGGAATCACTTCATCAACATAGCGAATTGCTTCTAATATCATTTTGCGATTTTCATAGCTATGATATGCTTTTTTATTTTTAATTTCATTAAATTCATCTGTTGAAATAGCTACAATAAGATAATCACCAAGATCTTTCGCTCTCTTCAATATATTAATGTGGCCCCAATGCAATAAATCAAATGTACCGTAAGTCAAAACCTTCTTCATTTCGACCCCTCCAGTTAGTAGTGTTTAATAATTTTTACGAGACGTGAATTAACATACAATTTACAATCTTTAATAACACTTAACATCACGCGAGTTCATTATGATTTATAATGGATTTATATTGAATATTAGCTTTTATCAAATGAACGTGATGTAATGAAGACCCGTAGGCCTGTCTTTAATACAAGCATGGCAAGGAAAAAGGATATATAGTAAAGTAGCAGATCTACTCCTGTTAGTTGTTCAACAATGATGATAACAACGACAGCTACAAAGAAACCAGGTAGACCGAGCAGAACAGCTACAATATCAAAGAATAATGATCCATCTCGAATCGAATTAACAGGATCTTGAGTGGTTGATTGTGACATCGTCAGCTTCGTTAATTGATAAGCAATCGGAACGAGTAATGCCATAATAATCGCAACAAACGTCGCATAAACAAGAACCATTTCGAGAATACTAACATCTAGCATTCCAGCTTGTCTTAATACCGTTAAAACCATCGATAAAAAGACAGGTAGAGCAGCTGCTTGGATAATAATATCAATATAATAACCTTTCGACGACGTTTGCTTCGTAATGCGAGCAACTTCACCATCTACACAATCAAGTAGATAACCGAGATTGTAGAAGAGCGCCGCAAGTATAATGGATAGTGGTGTAGCGATCACAAGTGATAAGCCTGAAATGAGAATGAAGAATACACTCATCCAGCTTATCGTATTTGGTTTTATACGCATCTTACAAAAAAGAATTGTAAGGTAAATCGAAATTCGACGCAGTACGTACCATGACCACAGGTCTTCTTTGTAACTTAATGTTTGAGACTGCTTACGATATGCAAGGATCGTCTCATTATCAAGAAATGTGGTCGGTAGTAATTCTTGCCCATTTTTCATGACCGGTCTTCACCTTCCAGTATTGTTTGCTAAAGTATCCGCCTACTAGTCCAAGTCCTCTCGTAAAGTGAAGCAAAAAGAACTGCATCACAGTTGGGAAATAAGCGCGGAAACCATGTTTTTTAATAACTCCTAGCGAAGAAATGCCGATCATCATCATATAAATAGTAACGAGCGTGATTAAGCTGATTAGAAACCCATTGTTAAATAGCGCTCCAATTCCAAGACCTGTTCCAGTTAGAAATGCTATTAACGGAGCAAGCTGTCGGAATCTCATCACACCTCGAGTACTTCTCGATGCAATAATACCCCATTTTCCATCTGCATAGGATTTCTGAACAAATGCTTTCAGACTATCTCTTGCGTAGTAAGTGGAAGCAATTTCGCTTGATAAATAAAACTTGCCACCCTGATTCCGTACTCTCGCATGAAATTCAATATCTTCACTTCTTCTTAAGTTTTCGTTGAATAATCCGGCTTTCTGGAACACTTCACGTTTGTAAGCGCCATAGGGCACGGTATCTACTCGCCCTTCCCATTTGCTAGAGCTCTTTGTGATGCGGAACATAGAGTTCCCAACGCCCATAGGATGTGAGTAAACATAAGCATTAATCGTTCCCCAGAACCCTTTTCCTTCTGTTCGAATGACTCCACCAACGCAGTCCATATCTGGCTGACGCTGAGTTAAGTCGTAATAACTCGTAAGGAAATTAGTTGGAATCATAGTATGACCATCTACTCGAAGAATGTATTGCCCCTTCGCGTTTTGAATGGCAAGATTCCATCCTGTCGGCAACGTCTCTTTCGGATTTTCAAACAACCGTATTCTTCCCGGGTTCTTACTACTAACATCTTCTATAATATCCTTCGTTCGATCGGACGACATTCCATCTACTACTAGAATTTCATATGAATCTTGAGGAAACTCCTGTTGCAAGACACCTTCCAGCAACTTTCGTATATACCTCTCTTCATTCTTCACGACGAGAAGCACGGAAAAGAACAATTCTTTCATTTCTTTTCATCCCTTCACAACTTCGCCTTATCTCTCTTTTAATCTAAGAGACTTACATAAACCTTTTCAATCTAATATTTAAGTATACATGATACAGGTTAAAGAATCATTGTAAAAATAAGGGAAAAGTAATTTATTTTCTTTCAATTGTGTGAACAATCATTGGCCATTGCTGTCGTTTTCTAAGAATAAACAAAGACTTATCGCAGAAAAGCGAGTTTGAAATGAGCAGTATTTTAATATTTCATAATGCATTTACGTCTTAATTAACATACTGACATCCTTCGTCACTCTCATTAAGATTGTGGCCCTACAATCACTTGCAATAAATGGATGCTTAGTTAGAATCACGTACTTTAGTGACCTATGCAATCTAAATCCGGCACATACTTTTTGATTGCTATGGGAATAGGAGATTCTATCGTTGAAAAAAATGATCCATTTTATGCTTAAACAGACTTATACATAGTTAACCTACATTACCCTTTTAGATGTAATTAAAAACAATGAAGAAATGAGAAGTAAAGGTCAATAAAAGCAAACAAGACCCAATAAATACAAAGGAAAGCGTTATTTCGTTATGCTTTATCATAACATTACCCAAATGAGAAGGATACCGACTATCGCTGTCGAAAAATCTGTTATGGAGGCTAACGATAATGAAGAATGGCTTCTTATTTGGAAAGCTACGTTAGCTTAAATTGTTGATTCTTGATTTTAGGCTAATTCGAGTGAAGTCTTCCTATCGTCATGTCTTTTCATTATGAAAATGCAGGAAAATAGTCATGATATATGTTAATATTAGTAAGCACTTATTGGGATTTTGAAAACAATTAGTTACTGGGAGGATTCAACATGAGAGTTAGAAAGGCGATTATACCTGCCGCTGGTCTTGGAACAAGGTTCTTACCAGCAACTAAGGCACAGCCAAAAGAAATGCTACCAATCGTGGACAAGCCAACGATTCAATATATTGTAGAAGAGGCTGTCGCTGCTGGAATTGAAGACATTATCATCGTTAGCGGTCGCGGAAAGCGTGCTATTGAAGATCATTTCGATAAATCATATGAGCTCGAAGAAACGCTTATCAAGAAGCAAAAAGACAAGATGTTAAAAGAAGTACAACAAATTTCTAATCTCGCTAACATTCACTACATTCGTCAAAAAGAACCTAAAGGACTTGGGCATGCCATTAATTGTGCTAGCCGCTTTATCGGCAATGAACCTTTCGCTGTTCTCCTTGGTGATGACATTGTAAAATCAGACCAACCATGTATCGGCCAGCTAATGGATAGCTACAATCGTTACCGCACTTCAATCGTAGGTGTTCAACAAGTGGCTGACGATGCTGTTTCTAAATACGGAATCATCTCTCCTAAGGGAGAACAAATTGACAACGGCATTATTCCAATTAAGTCACTCGTTGAGAAACCATCCCTTGAAGAGGCACCTTCTAATTATGCCATTCTTGGACGTTATATCTTAACTCCTGAAATCTTCTCCATTCTTGAGAACCTACCTAAAGGTGCAGGCGGAGAAATTCAGCTTACAGATGCGATTAAGGTGCTAAATGAGCAGCAAGCAGTCTTTGCTCATGAGTTCGAAGGTCAGCGTTATGACGTTGGTGATAAATTTGGATTCATAAAAGCAACAGTTGATTTTGCCCTTAATCGTCCAGATCTCCAAAAAGATGTGATGAACTATTTAAAACAAGTTGTGGATCAAGAACTCACAACAAAGAAATAAATAAGTAAGTAAGACAAAAACCGCACTCCTCCCATAATAGAGGAATGCGGTTTTTATTATTTGATTTTCTCTAGCTGTTTCTCTGCAAATTCACCACCAATCGGTAGCTTATACATCTGTCCCTGATAAGCTTTTACCATTAAGACAATCCAAACAATTAAGCTTAGCGGTGGCAATATAAGAAGAGAGACAAGCGATCCTATAATTGGAATCACATTCATAACAAGACTTGCGACAAATAATGTTCCGAACACAACGATCGACTGCATGGCATGAAAACGCACAAACTTGTTTTCCTTTTCAATCAACAAGAAAATAATACCTGTCACGAACCCCAGCACATAGGTCAACAGTCCTGCGACATTTTCCTCCATACCACTCGATGTTTTGCGAGGGGTTTGGCCCATTTTTTCAGGGTTATTCCCTGTTTCCACTGCGATACCTCCCTTATTTTGTAAATTCTGAATATTGTTTAAATTAATTTTATCAAAAGAAGGAATTGGAGGGTAGTATACGAAAGTATACTACTTAGACAAAAATCGAGTACTTTTTCAGTGGAGTGTGATAAGGATGAACCTTCCAGATAACCCCAATCAAGAACAAATTCAGTCGAAGGCTTTTCCGTTTAATATTACGAGAGAAAAAGAGTTAGCCGTATTTTCTCGTTTGCTAGATCAAAACGGTAGCAGCATTCTATCCGTATATGGACAGCCCGGGACAGGAAAAAGTGAGCTAATGACGCATTATCAAAAGGAAGCGTCAGACAGAGATATTGTTTTCTACCTTGTAAACGCACAGTATTCAAAGGCTGAACCATCCGCTTTTCTCCAATTACTATTGGAGCAAATGGGAGCATCTAACCTATACATTTCGCCTCTTGAGGCAATTAATATGCATATTCAACATCTTGAACAACAAGGAATTCGTTTCGTCATAGCCATTGACTCCTATGAACGCTTTGAGAAATTAGATGAATGGTTTAGACAATCTTTCCTTCCATCTCTTCCCTCTTCAAGCATTCTTATTTTTTGCGGACGTAAAAAGCTCAGGGAATCCTGGAGGGCATCGATCTGGTATCCGTTCATTACTTCCATTGAATTAAAAGGTTTCAGCATCGGACAGTATGATTCTGCCTTTCGCACTCTTAAACCAGAGCTCACTAAGTTAGCCTGGCAATTTTCAATTGGTAATCCCTATGCATTATCGCTTTGCGTTCAGAAACTAAACGAGACGCAGGAATGGAATGAAAAGGATGAGCAGAAAATTTATAGAACCGTCGTCCAAGAATGGCTAAGTGAACTTGAAGATGATCGCCTCCTTCCCTACATAGAAGTGGCGTCGATTGGTCACTACATTCAACAGGAAAAGCTTGAAGTAATGCTGGATCAAACGATCTCGCGAAAAGATTTTGAAGCACTCGTATCCCTTTCCTTTTTTGAGGAAACAGAGTCAGGGTGGCAGCTTAACACTCTTTTTCAACGGGCAATGAGAGACGACCTGCGTAGAAGAAAACCCACGTATTATCATCAATTATGGAAACGCGCCCTGCTCTATTGTCGATCCTTTTTTAAGCATGACCGTGTCATGGATTCCACCGAAATTAGCGAATTCTTCTACTTGCTTGGTGAACCTATGATGCGTGCTTCTTTATTTGATCATGACACGCTTTCTACCTATAGTATGACATCTGCTAGCTCAGACGATTGGGACGTGGTTCTGCCTTATTTGAAGAGTCCTCCCACGATGAATGACGCCGGCGAAGTCTCGTTCATTAATGATCAAAGTAGCCAGGATTTTCATCAACGTGCTCCAAAGAGCCGTGATAAGCAATCAGCCTATATAACGAAGGAAATGATTGAGTCTGTAGGGATTCAGCATGTGAAACTGCTACGTCACCGTGGTGGAAAAGTCATTGGAATCGCGTTTCTTATTCCAATCCAGTCCTGCACGCTTAAGAAGCTACAGCAAAGCCCTGTTACAAGAAGTTATTTTAAGAGGCTGTCTTCTGCAGAAGAAAAACATATTTTATCTCAGGATAAGCCGGCAGGGTGGGTCATTCGATACCTCGGTGTTAAAAATGTGAGTCAAATGGAAGATCGCCAGGCACTTTTGTATCATCTTCTGCCTCTTGTTCTAACAGAAGGGATTCTCGTTGCATCGACACCGCTTCCTTTTTATCAAGATTTATTAGAGCAGTTCCGTTTCAGCGAAGTACACGAGGCAATGCATTTTGACTATGGTCCAGACCGACCTTCCAGGACTTATGAACTTGATTTAAGAAACGCTCGTCTTTCCCAGTACCTTGAAACATTCGCCCAGGCGCTCGGCGTAAATCTAACCGAAACACCACACCATCCATTTCAGTTTACTCCGCGTGAAGAAGAAGTTGTTACACTCGTCATCCAAGGATACTCAAATGCTAATCTTGCTGCTGAACTCTCCTTAAGCGAAGTGACTATCAAAAAGCATTTAAGTCGAATTTATGAGAAAACTGGTGTAAAGAACCGCACGCAGCTAACGCGTATTATGCTTGAGAGGAAATAATGGAAGAGCGGGGGTCAGGTGCGGACCTGACCCCCGCTCCTTTAAAGAGGTGAAGCACTAAATGAATGAAACGAAAATTTATCTTGTACGTCATGCTCATTCTTCTTATACACCTGATGAATACGGACGAGGATTATCACCGAAGGGCAACAGGGATGAAAAGAGCCTTACACATCTAATGAAAGAAAAACAAATTGATGTTGTGCTTTCTAGCCCTTATAATCGAGCGATTCATACAGTTGAAGGCATCGCAAAACATCACTCGATAGACATTCAAGTTATAGAAGCATTTAAAGAGCGAACACTTGCTGGACAACCTGTTGATGATTTTCAATCCGCGATCGACGCTGTTTGGCAAGATGAAACGTTTAGCTACCCTGGTGGTGAATCCAACGAACTCGCTCGTAGCCGAGGAGTGAGCGCCCTACAAAACGTACTAAAAACATACAAAGGAAAAAGCGTAGTGATTGGTACTCATGGGAATTTAATGGTTCTCATGATGAGTCATTTCGATGATCAGTACGATAGACACTTTTGGGAAAATCTCGATATGCCTGATGTCTATTGCCTCACCTTTCAAGGAGAAGAGTTAATGAAGGTGGAGCGTATTTGGGAAAGAACAGCATAAAAAATGACAGCCCTTATGCGCCGTCATCTTTTATGCTGTTCAAGTGTGTGGTTTACTTTCTTGCGAAGAACTTGAACCCTCGATATGTCTCAATTTAAAGAACCTTACTCTAAAACCCCCTCTTTCTTTAACTTCTCCTCTACGCTAGCGAGAATGTTTCGATTCCCTTCATTTTCAGGACCTTTACCATGAAAATCTTCACTACAGTGTGACTCTGTTAAATAAAAAGCATTATAAAGGAGGCGGCGATCTTCTATAGTGATTCCGCTATTTGGGAACAAATACGTACAGCTTGTATCAATTTCAGTACGCTTGTCTTTTTGATCCACATAATAGAATTCATCCGTTACTGCCCCGTATTTCATATCTTCCGTTGAAGTTAAATACGTACCGTCTTCGCTATAGGGAATAACCGTAAAGCCTTTTTCTTGTTTTAATTTCGGAGCGCCTTCCACGTTGTAAATCACGATCAATTTCCCCTCAAACCCTTCAGGAACTAAATGAACGGTATCTGTTTTTTCATGATGAACGGTAGTAGCCTTAGACGAACATGAAGCGGCCATCAACATTATCAAAACCACGATGAGTAATCTGATCGCATACATACGCTTCTCCCCCTGACCGTTTGTACCTTTATCTTTTTCGACGGTGATGGTTGCACTTCCTTCACATGGAAAAATTCCTAACAACAAGCTGACTGGGTTTTGACGATGCACTATGTCAATCGAGTTATTCTTCTCATAAAAAAAAGCCCGCCTTCTTTGGAAAGCGGGCTTCATCCGTTAGTTAAACGGCAATATCTTTTTCAACAGCATTTGAATCATTGAACTTATCGTGGTTCAACTTGCCAAGAATTCTTGATGTTAGTGTACCTGAAGTCATCGCACCATTCACATTTAACGCCGTCCGCCCCATATCAATGAGTGGCTCAACAGAAATGAGAAGACCGGCTAAGTAAACGGGTAGGTTCATAGAAGAAAGAACGATTAACGCAGCAAATGTCGCTCCGCCTCCCACTCCAGCCACACCAAACGAACTAATGCCAACGATTAAGACAAGTTGGATTAAAAAGCCAGGACTGAGCGGATCAATACCTACCGTTGGCGCAATCATAACTGCGAGCATCGCTGGATAAATTCCCGCGCAACCATTTTGGCCAATCGTTGCACCAAAGGATGCAGACATGTTCGCTGTTCCTTCATCAACACCAAGGCTATTTTTCTGAGCGGAAATATTCAAAGGAATTGTCCCTGCACTTGAACGAGAAGTGAAGGCAAACGTAAGAACAGGTAATACCTTCTTCAAATATGTTAGTGGATTTAATCCACCTGTCGCAACCAAAATCAAATGAATGATAAACATCACAAGCAGTGCTAAATAGGATGCAAGAACGAATTTCCCGAGTTCGAGAATACCGCCTACGTTCGTTTGAGCGACGGTAGTTGCCATCAAGCCCATAATCCCGAATGGAGTTAACCGAAGAACTAGTGTGACGATTCTCATAACGATCGCATAGACAGCATTCACACCTTTCGTGAAGATGGCTGCTTGCTCTGGATTTTTACGACGTACACCTAGTGCCGCGATTCCAACAATAGCTGAGAATATAACAACGGCAATCGTTGAGGTCGGGCGAGCTCCTGTCATATCTTCAAACGGATTTGCAGGGATAAACGCAAGAATTTTATCTGGCGTACTCATATCTTTCACACTACCAAGCGTTTCTTCTAGATAGCTTCCACGATCCTGTTCCGCTTGCCCTGCTTCAATTTGCTCTGCATTTAAATCAAAGACGAGCGAGCTACCTACACCAACAATCGCTGCAATCATCGCGGTTGATACAAGGATTCCAATAATCCAGCCTGACATTTTGCCAAGCTCTGAAGTCTTCTCAAGGTTCGTAATCGATTGAATGATCGAAACCATGACAAGTGGTATAACAATCATCATTAGAAGGCGTACATATCCGCTCCCTACAATGCTATACCAATCTGATGTTTGACTCACAATCTCTGAGCTAGCTCCGAAGACAGCTTGCAAGTAAACACCTAACACAACCCCAAATCCTAAACCAGCAAACACACGCTTACTAAAAGACACATGCTTCTGCTGCATCTTAATTAAAACACCAATAAGAACAAGTAAAATGGCAATATTCACAATGACTAAAAATGTATCCACGCTATTTCCCCCTTTTATTTTCTCTATAAAACCAAAACTTTATAATCCATATAAGTTTAGTCGGCATTAATCTAAAATACTACCAATTTGTGGCACTGTCAAGTGCTGGTGCCTGTCACTCCCCGCTATTTGTCGAATGGAGGAAAAGGCTTAGGAAATCTCCATCTTAAGTATGAGTTGAAAACCGAACTGGTGACTGGTTTATTTGATACGCATACGGCGTAGACTGTAATTAACAAGGAAAGAGAGAAACAAGGAGGTGCTGGACATGGAGAACATTTACGTTCTTGAACAGGAAATTATTAATAGGCGCTAAACAACACATTCGTTGAATCGGAGGGGAACATTTCAATGATTTTATTACTGATCAAGAACTATTTTCAGCCAGGTGCTGATCAACAATGTCAATGGAAGGAACATCGCAATCGCCCTCTTGATCTACTCGCAAAATCCATCTATCATATTTAATCCCCTGGGCGTTGAACCGTAACTTCCAGGGGACTTTTTTACTCACTAGATATGCCTAATCAACTTAACGTAACTTGTAATGCTTCTAATCCAAGAATCGCTTCAACTACATCATTTTTCGTCACATGACCTGAAGGGAAATGAATAGACTCCCCATCTCTCGTAGCGTATTCTGCGATGACTTGACCTATGCTCTCCACATTTGTTGGTTCAATGCCAATTGACTCTAACGAGAGGGGCAAACCAATTTCTTTATAATAGGCAAATAAACCTCTCACCTCTTCCCACTCACCTTCTAGTACAAGTTGCACAAGTATGCCATAAGCTACCTTCTCACCGTGAAGAAACGAATGAGCTTCAGATACATGTGTTAATCCGTTATGAATGGAGTGTGCCGCTGCAATCCGACCATAGCGATCTCCAAGACCTCCTACCATCCCTCCTGATAAAAGATTTGTTTCAATCACCCGAATAAACGCATCACTCAAACGACCATTCTGTTGATCCTTAACCGCTTTTTCACCATCTGCCACAAGGACATCACGGCAGCTTCTTGCTACTTCATACGCTAGTTTTACTGGGATTGGCGTCGAAGGCAGTTCCTCAATGAGTGCTCTCGCTTCATACCATTTGGCCAGCGTATCACCAATCCCCGCTTTCAAATAAGCGATTGGTGCCTGCACAAGAATTTCAGGTTCTACAAGAACAAGATATGTACTTCTTGGAAAAATAGTATACTCAATAAACTCTCCCTCGTCTGAATACTTCACACTAAGTGGCGTCGTTGCCGCACAAGTAGACGCAAGCGTCGGCACAAGAGCCACATCTTTGTTTACTTCATTACCAACCGCTTTCGCTACATCCAGAACCTTTCCACCACCTACACCGAGTATCAAATCGGCACCGTGTATATTGGCTAATTCAGATTGTCTTTTAATTTCTGTTTCTGAACATTCACCACTGTACGTAGAATAAGCTACATGAAAGGCAGATAGATCTGGAAAATAACCCTGGGCTGCTTCCCAAGATTGCTGTCCAGAAATCACAAACACTTTTTGAAACTGCCCTTCCTTAAGCAATCGTGGTAATTCTTGAAGGATACCTGATCGACATTCATAATGTCCTGGCGTTGCTCTTACCTGAATTGATTCCATCTTTTCTTCCTCCTAAATCTGATGAACAAACTGATCATGAAGTTCATTTATTGAAGACACACCTGCTAATGACAATAAAACAAAAAGATTTTCTTTTAACTTAATCCTTCTTCAAACGAGCGGAGAGAACATTCCCAAACGATTGTAGTCCCTGAACAAGGACAATAAGGAGAAATACCGTAACGTACATCACATCGACTTCATATCGCAAATGACCGTATCGATAAGCGAGATCACCAAGTCCACCTGCTCCAACGAGCCCAGCCATTGCCGTTGCCCCAATCAGTCCAATTGTCGCAATCGTTAATCCAAGAACGATCGATGAACGAGACTCCCTTACAAGAACATGCCAGATAATGTGTCTGGTTTTTACCCCCATTGCTTCGTAGGCTTCTACTACTCCACGATCTACCTCAAGAAGAGCGGATTCCATCAACCTTGCGATATACGGCGCCGTAAAGACAACGAGCGGCACAATCACACCTTTTACTCCAATTGTTGTACCTGCAATCATTTTTGTAAAAGGTAAAATGAAAAACAGTAAAATGATAAATGGAATCGACCTGATCACGTTTATAGCCGCATTTAATATACGGAAAAGAACTTTATTTTCTAATGCTTTTTCAGGTCTAGTTAAAACAAGTAGCACACCAAGCGGGAGCCCAATCAACACTGAAATCAGTAGTGAGATCCCAACCATTTGAAATGTTTCAATAATCGCGTTCCAAATGTCTGCACCCCAAAGATCAATAAACTCCGATACCTTAGCTGACATGAGCTTCCACCTCCTGAACATAGCCTTCTACTACGACGCCACTTTCCTCTAAAAACGCAACGGCCCGAGCCGTCTCTTCCGCTTCCCCATCTAAATGAACGACTAGCCTACCAAAAGGCTGATCCTTCAGTTGTGTAATGTTCCCTGCTAAAATGGACGGATACACGTCGAACTTCTTACTAACAAGCGCAAGAGCGGGACTACCTGATTTCTCCCCAATAAATGAAAGATTCACGATCTGACCACGCTCTTTCAATCGAGACACAAGCGACTCTGGAAGCTCATCCTGGAATAACGACTGAACAAATCGTTTGGCCGTCGTTGTAGCAGGCTTACTAAAGATATCGATCACTCGCCCCTGTTCAATCACCTTCCCGTTCTCCATCACAGCCACTTCATGACATATTTTCTGGACAACGTGCATTTCATGCGTAATGAGTAAAATCGTGATTCCAAAATCACGATTGATTTGTTCCAATAAAGATAGGATTGATTCTGTCGTATCTGGGTCAAGGGCACTCGTTGCCTCATCGCACAGTAGCACTTCAGGTTCATGAGCAAGCGCACGGGCAATCGCCACACGCTGCTTCTGACCACCTGATAGCTGGGAAGGATAAGCATCCCGCTTATCCGATAACCCAACGATACCTAAATATTTATCAACTCGCGCTTCAATCTCTTTTTTACGAAGACCCGTAAGCTTCAGCGGAATGGCAATGTTTTGATACACAGTGCCTGTTTTCAATAAATTAAAAGACTGAAAAATCATCCCGATGCGCTGTCTTGTTTTTTGAAGCTTTCCAGTAGACAAAGAAGTGAGCTCAATGTCATTGATAAATACCTTTCCATCTGTCGGTCGCTCCAGAAGATTCACCATTCGGACAAGCGTGCTCTTTCCAGCACCACTATAACCGATGACGCCATAGATGCTTCCTTTCTCAACTTCTATGGAAACATCATCAACCGCCTTCGTAATCGTCTCACCGCTTTTATACGTTTTCGTTATATTTTCTAATCGAATCATCGTGCTCACTCCTCTTTCGAATTACCAGGATGCAACAACAGAACCGTTAAATTCGTCCTGGATAAATTGCTTCACTTCATCTGATTGATAGTAGTTCACTAGCTTTTGAATACGTTCATCATCTTTGTTCTCTGTTTGTGTTGCAATCACGTTCACCCACGGGGAATCTTCGGGTTCCATTTCAAGAGAATCTTCTTTCGGTACGCGTCCACTTTCCATTGCAAAGTTCGTATTAATTGCTGCAATCGCAAGCTCACCAAGCTGTCTTGGAATTTGTGAAGCTTCTAATGGAACAAATTCGAGATTATAAGGGTTCTTCTCAATATCTTTGATCGTTGCTTTAACACCAACGCCATCTTTCAACTCAATAATGCCAGCTTGCTCAAACAACATTAGCGCTCTAGGTTCACCTGTTGAATGGTTAGGCAAGCCAACTTTGTCGCCTTCTTGCAATTCATCAAGACTCTTATATTTGTCAGAATAAATTCCCATTGGGAAAGTAATCGTAGTTGCTACCTTGGAAAGCTCGAGTCCTCTTTCTTTTACATAATCATTCAAATAAGGTTCATGCTGAAATACGTTCGCATCCAATTCCCCTTCATCAAGGGCTGTATTTGGCATCACATAATCATTAAACGCAATCACTTCAATTTCAAACCCGTCTTCCGCTGCGATTTCCTTCACCTTGTTCATCACATCTTCATGCGGACCAGCCGTTACCCCTACCTTCAGTGGGCCATCTTCTGAATCTCCAGAAGCCTCATTTCCAGAACAACCTGCCAAAAAGACTAAAATAAGTGCACCTAATAAATACAATGATTTCTTCATTTCTCAATCTCCTTTAAAGTTCATATAGTAATGTAAAGCGTTTTAGCGCTAAAATATAAAAGCGCAAAAGTGCTTCGATCTGCTAAAATCCCCTCCCAATAAAAAAACTCCCTCTGTAAAGTACAGAGAGAGTTGTATCATTTCATCATTATCAGCAGCGCTGAACTCTCTCTCATCTTTCAAACGATTGCTCGTCTGCTGGAATTAGCACCTTTCTCACGAACTGAGATGGTTGCTGGGCGTCACAGGGCCAGTCCCTCTGCCACTCTTGATAAGAGTTTTCAATATTATTTAACTATTTTCAATAGTATAGTATCTTTCTCGAAGGGCGTCAAGGGAAGATCTCAAAAAGTGCCTGTCACCGCCCGCTATTTGTCGAAAGATTTCTTATTGTCTTCCTTCTAGGTAATTGTCGAACCAGTTTCCTAGATGCTTAAGTCGTTCCACTCGTAGTTCTGGATGACCGCTTCTTGATAAATTATGATCAGAATCTGGGAATCTTACAAACATCGTTTCCTTCCCACGATGCTTTAAAGCCACATATAACTGTTCTCCTTGCTCTATAGGGCACCTGTAATCATTTTCGCTATGAAGAATTAAAAGTGGGGTTTCGATTTGGTCCACATACTTAAGCGGTGAATGATGCCATAGCTTAGCAGGGTTTTCATCTAAATCACTTCCAACTTCCCACTTTGTGAAAAAGTATCCGATGTCACTAACGCCATAGAAACTCTGCCAATTCGAAATGGAGCGCTGGGTAACCGCTGCTTTGAATCGATCGGTTTTCCCAACAATCCAGTTCGTCATAAAGCCACCGTAGCTTCCTCCCGTCACGAAAAGTTGAGCTTCATCAATAAAGGAATACTTGTTCAAAGCGGCATCAACACCCGCCATCAAATCCTCATAATCACCCCCACCATAATCTCCTCGGCAACCATTCACAAACTCTTGTCCATATCCCTGACTACCACGTGGATTCGTATAAAGGACAACATATCCTTTTGCTGCAAGAAGCTGAAATTCGTGCATAAATGAATTACCATACATCATATGTGGTCCACCGTGAATTTCAAGAATAAGGGGATGTTCCTGATCTTCCTTAAAATCCTTTGGCTTCATGAGCCAGCCCTGAATCTCCAAACCGTCTTTCCCAGCGTATGTAAACATTTCTGGTGTCGAGAGATCCAGGCATTCGAGAACGTCAGCATTTGATTGAGACAAACACAGTTCATTTACCCGATCTCCATGAAACGAAAGCGTATAAATATCGCCAATGTTAAGTGGATCGCTAATTGCAACAGCCGCTTCATTCGCGCCTGGCAAGTAGTGAAATGCATAATGGTGCCTGTCACCACCCGCTATTTGTCGAACCGTGCAATCTTCTCCGACGAAATAAACACCAGTGTTTCCTTCTTTACTAGCAAGGAAATAGAGTCCATCTCCATTTTGGCTCCACATCGCACCAGGAGAAGCGCCTCCCCAGTGCATATCTGAAATCAATACATCCGAACACTCTAAATCAACCTCCTCTGTTAAACAAGTAAACTCTTTCTTCGCTATGTCAACAGTCCAGATTTTATTCAACGTAGCTCCTTCATGCTCAAAGTTATGCCCAATGAATGAGAGCTTCTTCCCATCTGGTGACCAGTTCGGTGTGCTAAAGCTCCCACCCTCACGATTTAACTGATCAGGCTCTGATCCTTCATTCAGACCCTGAATAAAGATGTCGGCTCGCATGTAGGACCCCTGTTCTTCATATCGATCTCTCACATATACAATGGATTGTCCATCCGGTGACCAGTTAGGGCTAGAATGATTAAATGGTGCATCTGTTAGCCATTCTATTCTCTTTTCACCTGAGGTTACCTCGATCAAGACAACTTGCATATGGTGATTGTCAAGCAAACCACTGCTGTCTGCTTTATAGCGTAAGTCAGTCACAACGAGAGGCTTACGTCCTTCTTCTTTCTCTTTTGTATCCTTACTTAAAACAAGTAGCGAAGAACCATCGGGTTTCCAAACAGGAGCGGAAACACCACTTTTAAAATCAGATAGTTGTCGCGCTTCGCCACCATCAGTTGAGATAAGCCATATTTGATTTTCTCCTGATCGATTCGAAACGAAAGCAATCGTCTTCCCATCAGGCGACCAGCGCGGAGAGTGATCTTTTTTCTCCCCAGAAGCATATGTCCAATCATGCTCAATTTCAGTATCGCGATTTACTATGACTAAATTTGAAGTATATTCTTTGTTCTCATTTATTACTTTCTTTACATAAACAACGTAGCTCCCATCCGGTGAAAGTTGGGGATCACCAACAAAAGTAAAATCATAAAGGCTTTCTTCCAATTTCTTTTGTTTCTTGGCACTTCCAATTTCTATTTCCATCATCCACACTCCCTTTCTACATCTTCTCTACTTCCATTGAATAGGAAAAAACTCCTGCAGAGGGAACAAATCTCCTTCTAAATCCATCTCTAATTTTGATTCTAACCATCTCTTCTAGAATAAAGATCACTTCATCCAGTTTGTTTAAAAGGAGGAAACAACCAAAATACACATTTTTTTCAAGCCAAATCCAAAAAACAAGAACATACATTCTCTTTATTACTCTTATTCCCCGAACTTCCGCTCACTTTCATAGCAATTTCACATCGGTTCCCTGCAATATATCTCATTTTGGTATTTGAATCATCTCATTGTGAGATGTATAATAAAATTAACAAATTGAAAGCGGTTACCAAACAGGAATTGCCGCTTAAAATACAGGGAGGATTTACAATGAGCCAGCAAGCACGAAACCAATTTATTGATCTTTTGTGCGACAAAACGACAATGAACAGAGAAGAAGTTCTGAGAATGTCTGATGCGGAAGTAGAATATTTTCACTGGCTCTACTTTGATGACTCACCAGCGGACTTAATGATGTAATAAATATTTACAGCCCCTGCGGTAACTCCGCAGGGGCTGTTTTAATAGAAAGAATGCGATGTGTCTTTGTTGAGAAAACAGATGTATTTAATAGGGGTCAGGTACGTCACCGGTAACGCACCTGACCCCTTACCTATCTTCACCCCTCCATCGCAGCCACAAAATCCCCATCCTTCTCCTCAAGCAGTTGCCTCGCTCGATCCGCATCAACTCTCCGCAAAATCATCAGCACCGCTACCCGCGCATCACCTTCTGCCTGTTCACTGTAGCGTTCAGCTTCTGCTTCACTCACTCTCGTTAACTCCTGAATAATCGAAACTGTTCGCTTCCGTAGCTTTTCATTCGATGCTTGAACGTTCACCATTAAATTACGATAGACCTTCCCAAGCTTGATCATCGATGCTGTCGTAATCATATTTAATACCATCTTCTGTGCTGTTCCTGCTTTTAGTCGAGTTGAACCTGTCACCACTTCGGGACCTACTGGTAATTCAATCGGATATGTAACCATTTTTGAAAGCGATGCGCCTGTATTACACGAAATCCCTGCTGTCACTACACCCATTTTATTCGCTTCTTCGATAGCGCCAAGCACATAAGGGGTTCTTCCGCTTGAAGCAATACCGATAACCAAATCGTGTGCACTTACATGCTTCCTTATATCCTCTCCCCCCGTTTCCCGACTATCTTCGGCCCCCTCGATTGGATACCTGAGCGCTCGGTCTCCTCCAGCAATTACCCCATTCACTAGGTCAGCCGCAACACCAAATGTCGGCGGGCACTCAGAAGCATCTAACACGCCGAGACGCCCGCTCGTACCAGCTCCAAAATAAAAGAGCTTTCCGCCTTTTTTCATCACAGCAATAGCTTGACCAACCACTTTCTCAATCTCGGGAAGGGCGGTTTTTACAATTCCGGCTACGCTCCCATCCTCTTCGTTCATCAGTTCGATTATTTGAAGCGTTGAAAATTGGTGCAGATTTTCCGATTTAGCATTTCGCATTTCTGTCTTCATCTCATTCACATCTGTCAACGTCATCTCTCCCCTAGTTTAGCCGTCCATTACGTGATGAGACGACATCAGATTTACTTTTCGTTCGTCTACGATCGGTACGCCACAACAAAGCAGTGCACAAATGCATGCCCCTACAGCTGGAGATAAGTTAGGGTAATACACATCGCTTACCCCTCTTGTTTTCAATTCTTCAAGAAACCCATTTCGAAAGAAGGAGGATTGCATTAGCCCTCCGCAAATCACAAGTTGATTGCCCCTAATCTCGATAGCACGAACTAATTCACTCAAACTTTCACAAGCTCTCTGAACGATCTTCAACGCCGTTTGATTTTGTCGCTCAGCAAGCTCGATGACGTTCTCAGCAACAGAAGCGATTTTCATACGCGCATAGGAATCCTCATAAATCGCCGTAATTATTTCAGGCGCACCGTTTACCTGTAAGAAGGAAAGGATGTTACTACAAAAAGCTTCGTCCAACATCATTCTTCCATCATGCATCATCGCAACTGTCCGGAGCGCCTTCCGCCCAATATCGTAGCCGCTTCCTTCATCACCAAACAAATAGCCCCAGCCTCCCACACGACGGGAACCATTTGCATCGATCGAATAGGAAATCGAACCAGTACCAGCAATGAGAACGGTCCCTTCCATCGAAAATGTACCGCTTGCAAGCGCACCGTAAGCATCGTTCTTAACCTTGAGAATCCCTTCAAAACTCGGAAGCCTTTCCCTCAGCCATCTTTCCCAGCGCTTCTGATCCTCTTCTCGGTCACCACCCGCCGTTGAAACAAAGATTCCTGCAAGCTTTCCATCTTTTAATCCCGACGTTAATTCTGTAATCACGTGATGAATGGCAGATCGCACCTCTTGTTCTGCGCGAGATTTTAGATTTGTCGAACCTGCCGTACTTTTAGCTAAAATCACTCCATTTTGATTGCACAATAACCCAAGAGTTTTCGTTCCTCCGCCGTCTATGCCAATGTAGAATCGCTTATTTAATTGCACCTTGAGTAAGTCCTTCCATAAATTGTTTTGATGCGATGAAGAACAGGACAATCATCGGAAGTGACGCAAGGGTCAGACCTGCAAAAAGGGATCCCCAATCTGCAGAGTATTCGCCAAATAAGGAAAGCATGCCAACTGGGATTGTCTTTTTCATGTCATCGGTAATAAAAATAAGTGGGAAGAAAAAATCGTTCCAGGCTTGGATAAATTGGATGATCATCACGGTTCCAAGCGCCGGTCTCATCAGTGGTAGCACAACACTCCATAAAATACGAAGGTTTCCAGCTCCATCAATACGTGCAGCTTCTTCTAGTTCACGAGGCATCGTTCGAAAGAATCCAGTCAAAATCAAAATCGACAGTGGTATTCCCGTGGCAACATACATAAAGATCAGTGACCAGAGCGAGTTTAGTAGATTAAGATCTTTCATTAAAATAAACAGCGGCACAATGCCTAGTTTGATCGGAAGCATCATTCCCATTAAGAAGAAAAAGAAGATGATGTTATTCCATACAAACGTGAAGCGTGCGATATAGAAGGCTGCAAGTGACGAGGTAATCAAAATTAATAGAACAGAAACGACGCTCACAAACACGCTATTCATGAAATACGTTGTAAACGGTATAATCTCTAGTAAATTCCGATACGTATCAAGCGTGAACGTCTTCGGGAATGAGAGTGGACTTGTGAAAATCTCTGCGCTTGTTTTAAAGGAAGAGAGGATCATTAATAGAATTGGATAGATGCTAATGGATGCGATGAGAAAAGCAAATACATAGTAAAACGGTCTCGTCCAAATCGTATGGTTCATAGTATCGCCTCCTTACATGTCCACTTGTTTTTTCTGCATATAGCGTAAATAGAGTGCGGTAAAGAATGAGATAAAGAGAAAGAGCACCACCGCAAGTGCTGATCCTAATCCGACTGCCGTTGTCGATCCTCCTGCAGAACCTCCGAATGCGAGACGATAAAAGTAAATCGCAAGCGTATCAGTAGAATGGTAAGGTTCTCCCTGCGATCCCTGCATCGCGTAGACGAGTTCAAACGCTTCAAATGACTGAATAAATGTGAGGACTGTCATAATCATGAACGAAGGAACCATTAACGGAAGCACGATTTTACGTATCATCGACAAACCATCTGCGCCATCAAGCTTGCCTGCTTCGAACAGTTCTTTCGGGATCGACTGAAGACCTGCAAGAAAAATAAGGACACCGAACCCAATACCATACCAGCAGTTAACGAGAATAATAGAAATCAAAGCTGTATCTGGATCACCAAGCCACGCTTTTTGAAGCTGTTCCAAACCGAGCTTTTCAAGAATCACATTCAGTGCACCGTAGTTAGGATTTAGAATCAGCTTCCAGAGAAAACCGACAACGATGACGGATAGAAGTCGCGGCAGGAAATAAGCAATTTTAAGAAATTCCGATCCCTTCACTTTTTTATAAATAATATAGGCAAGTACAAAAGCAAGGCCGTTCTGGAAAATCATCTGTAGTACAAAATAAAGAATGTTATGGCCAAATGCGCCCCAAAACAGTCCCGAAAAAGGCTCCAGCGTAAACAGATCTTTAAAATTTTTCAGCCCCACGAACTCCCCACGTACAATTCCTTTCCAATCAAAAAAGCTGTAGGTTAAGGCTGCAAACAAAGGATAAACAATGAAAAGTCCATATATAATCAGGGCAGGAATCGGGAAAAGGTGAATGGTCCACCTTTTCCAGTTCCTTTCTTTTTTGATTTTCACGATTGAATTTGTAGCTAGTTTCATATTGTCCGCCCCTTATTACTGTAGTGGCTCATACCAGGACTGTGCGCTTTCTTGAATAGTCTTTGCTACTTCCTCTGGTGTACGTTCGCCAAGATACATCCCCTGAAGCTCTGTTTCGATCGTCGCTTTTGTGGAAGGATTTCCACCAGCGAACTGAACGAGCATCATGTACGGTGTTGACTGTTCTTCTGCTGCTTTTCCAAGCGCATTGACAAGTTCATCTTCCGACTCAATACCAGGGATTGCGCTGATCATTTTAAATTCTTCTGTGAACATCGTGCCAAACTCTTCTGTTGTCATAAACTGAAGAAATTTCTTCGCGGCATCTTTATGCTCCGAGCTTGCATTGATTGCATAAGATCCATCTACCCAAGTTGTAATCGTAGGTTCTTTTCCTACAGCAGACGGCATTGGGAAGAAGCCAAGTTCAAGATCAGGATTCATTTCACGTAGCACTTCAATTTCCCAGCTTCCAAGTGGGAACATCGCTGCATCACCTGTAAAGAACATCGTACGAATATCTTCCATTCCAAGACCTTCGTAATTTTCTGGGAAGTATTCTTTCAGTTCATCCATCGCGTCAATCGAACTCTGAAATTCATCACTTGTAAAATCCGTCTCACCAGCTGTAATTTGATCAACAAATTCATTACCACCATAGTGAGCTGGACCAATAATTCCGTGCGATAATGATAAGAGCCACCCTTCCTTTGTTCCAAGAGCGATCGGTGTAGTACCTTCCTTCTTTATTTTTTCATTTAGCGTCATGAACTCTTCCCACGTTTGCGGTTCTTCAAGACCCATTTCTTCAAACATTTTCTTGTTGTAGAACATTTGCGTCGTGCTCATATTTAGCGGGACACCGTACTGCTTATCATCCGATCCTTTCGAAGCAGCAAGGGTTTCCTCTGGATATTGATCTAGTCCTTCCAGATCATCTAGCGGCTCAAGGTATCCAGCATCCGCAAGCTCGATGCCCGGTGTATAAGGGCGAAGGTGAATGATATCAGGACCTTCCCCACTTTGAAGGGCCGTATTTAAGATCGTGTTATACTCCGTATTCTTTGAAGGTTTGAATTCCACGTTAATATCCGGATTTTCTTCATTAAAAGCATCAATCATTTTTTGATAGCTTGCTTTGTCTTCTGTTCTCCAGCTTCCGATCGTTATCGTAACGCTATCTTCACTTGCTTCAGAGTCTCCCGAATTCCCACCACTTTCTGAGCTACACGCAGATAGAACAAGAATCAACGCTAGAAAACCAGAAAAAGTAAACGCTTTCATTTTATCCATAATATTTCCCCCTCATTTAATTAGTAAAAGAGTCATGAATCAAAGAATGAAGATGAGGTCTAATCTGTCTCATGTTGTGGTTTCTTCCGTAATGCACGATATTCGTTAAAAAAGTGACGATCAGCTCTTCTTTAGGATCAATCCATAAACTAGTACCAGTAAACCCCGTGTGGCCGAAGCTTCCTTCTGACCACCCCCTTCCACATGATAATGCCTTTCCTTCTCCGTTCCAAACCTCAAAGCCAAGCCCACGATTTTGTATCACATGCTTTCTAGCATTCCTAATCGTCTCTGGTGACAGCACCTGCTGCGTTTCTGGATACAGAAAATATCGACCGAATTTTCCGACATCTTGAGCTGTAGAAAATACACCTGCACTTCCGCTTGCTCCGCCGAGGTGGAGCGCTTTCTCGTCATGCACCTCCCCCTGAACGTAATGATCGTTATGCCATTCTGTTGAAGCGATTTCTCGGTGTTGCGGAGGATTGAACATCGTTTTCGTTAACCCCCATGGCTTGAAGAGTTTAGTATTCGTGAAGGTAGGTAAATCCACGCCGCTCACTCGCTCTATTACTTCTCCAAGTAAAATCATGCCTAGATCACTATACTGCACAACGCTCCCTGGTTGATGGATAAGATCTGCGTTGACAACTTCTTGCAAAATCAACCGATTATCGACTCGTTGAACAGGCGGATCAATGTCTGCAGGTAAGCCTGTTGTATGTGTAAGTGCTTGGTGAATCGTGATATCTGAATGGTTCAATTCTGGGATGTAGGTTTGAATGGTGTGATTTAATTCAACTGACGTGTTGTCGATCAGCCATAAGATAGAAGGAAGGGTTGCCACCACTTTTGTTAGGGAGGCTATATCAAAAAGCGTTGTGATATTCATGGTGTGAGATTGTTGTATCCTGTCTTGAAAACGACCGTAAGCTTGATGAAAAACAGTGCTCCCTTTATGTTGAACATGAAGAACAGCACCAGGGAGCTCCTTTTCGTCAATTAATATTTTTAAGTAAGTATCAAAGTCATACATGCTTCTTCACAACCTCAACTGCTTTTCGCGTTCGCTCAAGTGCAGCAACGCTCTCATCGTAGTTTCGACTGGTCATGCCAACATACAAAATATCAATGACGTTCAGTTGAGAAATACGTGAGCTCATCGCACCACTTCGAATGCTCTTTTCAAGAGAGCTTGTGAAAAGCTTAATATCAGCGAGGTCAGAAACTGGATTTGTACCGTATTTGGTTAAGGTAATCACAATGGCACCATTGTCTTTTGCGATTTTCAGAGATTCAATAATGTCTCTTGTTTGGCCAGAATAAGAAATGCCGAAAACGACGTCAGCTTCTCCGAGGTTTGCGCTAATCGTCCCTTGTGTATCATAATCGACTGCAGCTTCACACCAGCGATTAATACGAGAAAGTTTTTGTTTGAAATCCTGGGCAATTAATCCTGATGCTCCAATACCATACAGCGCAATTTTCCTCGCACGACTTAAAACAGTGATTGCTTTCTCTACTTCCTCTTTTGATAGAACAGAAATTGTATCATTAATCGATTGAATATTATTGTTTGATACATTTTCAATAAACGAATCCACCGTCCCATCAATCGATATTTCTTGATAAGATTTGCTCGTCTGCTTCGTTGCAAGATCACCCGCGATTCGAAGCTTCAATTCTTGAAACCCTTTGTAGTTCAGCGTTCGAGCAAGGCGGATAATTGTCGCTTCACTCACTTCTGTTCGTTTCGAGAGTTTCTGAATGGAAAGGTTGATTACTTCTTCCGGATAATGAATGATGTATTCCGCTACTTTTCGTTCTGAAGGTTTTAATGAAGTGATTGATTCCTGAATACTGATCAGGCCTCCGTTCATTCCTAGCCCACCTTTACCTGAATAGATTTTCAATCATTTCATTTTAGCATATCTTATTTAGCGATTCTTACCTTAGCTTGTCACAAAAGCAGATTCAATCGCTTTTCGCAAATGCCCATCATACCTTTCTAATGTCGAATGAACGATTTCTCCTTTTAATCCTGTTAGTAACGAAAGAATCGCTCCTTTCGTTGATCCGTATTCTTCAAGAGCTTTCTCCGCCTCCTCAGCAGATACACCTGAAATTTCTGCAACAATGTTCTTACCACGCTGAACAAGTTTACTATTTGTTGGTACAACATCAACCATCAAATTGCTATAAACTTTTCCAATTTTAATCATCGAAGCAGTCGTTAGCATATTTAATACAAGCTTCTGGGCCGTCCCCGCTTTCATCCGCGTCGATCCCGTGACAACTTCTGGGCCGACATTCGCAACGATGCTGTGGTGAGCGACTTCTTCCATCTTTGTATTTTCACTACACGTAATCGCCCCAACCGTTGCACCAATTTCTTTGGCATAAGCCATTGCAGCTACCGTATAAGGTGTGCGTCCACTAGCTGCAATCCCTACGATCACGTCTTCCTTCGTAAGCGACAGCTCTTTCATGTCTAAGACAGCCTGCTCTTCATCATCCTCAGCACCTTCAAGCGCATATTGAAGAGCTTTATCGCCACCCGCGATCACACCAATCACCTGATCTGACGGCGTTCCGAACGTTGGAGGGCATTCAGAGGCATCAAGAACGCCAAGTCTCCCACTCGTCCCTGCCCCAACATAAATTAAGCGACCATTATGTTGAAAGCCATCTACAATTCGATCAACAAGACGTTCAATAACTGGTAGGGTTTCTTTAATAGCGTCTGGTATAACATGATCTTCCTCGTTTATGATGTTAAGAACTTCATATGTTGTCATTTGATCAATGTTCAGTGTGTTTTGATTTCTACGCTCGGTCTGGATGTTATTTAAATTCATTGTCTTAATTCCTTTCATGAGTAGCATCAGTTTTCAAAAGTAATTCAAATGGTTGAGATGCCCCAATGTAATTTAATAGAGGCAAATCTTCTCTAATCACATTTCCAATAACATTCACACGATCGTCCTCCGGAAGATCGTGCTTTACAAGTTGAATTTCACCAGCATAGCGGCCATAGTTCATATTATCAATCGTGATGGCGCCGCGTTTTCTTTTTAATGAAGGTATTGGTACAGGACGATGTTGTAATTGTCTCGACTCTACTGAACGGATCACATCCCGCGCTGGATCGGGACGGTTCTTATGTTTTCCCTTCACATGAAAACTTTCAAACTGATCATCCACTTTCGAAACCTCAAGCGGAATCACTCCTTTTGCAAGGAGTGAAAGCTTTTCTAATTGGTTATCACTGACTGAAATATCTCCTATCAGAACTTTATCAACTTGATAATGATAAAGTAGCTCAGCACAGGCCATATGAGGAGACATAGAACGATGTTTCTCAAGTGTTGGAAGGCCAGAGTAAATCGGTCCTCGAAGGTTTTGATCGCCTGGAATAAATGCCATTGTTTGAATGCCATATTCTCTAAATAAGCGATTTCGTTCTGAAAAAAAATCAACGTCTAATCCAGTTTCTGGTCTTGGGTAGTAGTTATGCCACGCCTCTAGGTTCGAAACGTTTGCACCCAATTCAAGCCACGTCTCAATTTCCTCTCTAGAAACAGTACTTGCATTTAAGCCCACTTTCATCAACTGAGATAAAGAAACAATTAGATCATCAGTATAACCATAGTCCGGACGAACGCCATTCACTCCCCAGTCCAATAACTCTTCATAATGTTGAATATTTAAATGGGTAATGGATTCTGGCGAAATATCTGCAACAAGCTCCACCTCAAATTTCCTTGCTAATTGACCAAGCTCTTTCAAACGAGTTTGATAGAGCGAATGATCATCCTCAGGAATATGGAGGGATGTAAAGATAGCATCGAATCCAATTGATTTAGCTCTTTCTAAGCGTTGCTCAACATCTCCTCCATCACTTCCAAGATAAACAGATATTCCAAGCATGACATCTGACCCTCCATTTTCTTATGCAGCTGTGTTCGTTGAAGCCCCTTTATCAATCGCAACGGTCATTTCTTCTTTAAACCCGAAGAGATACGTGAAGACAAAACCAAAGAAATAAGCAACAACGAGAGAAATAATATAATATAAAATTTGATTCGAATTCACGAGGAAGATCAGCGGTAAGCCAGATACTCCGATCGCAATTGTCGCCACTTTAAAGAATGCGGCAAACGCGCCTCCAATAGCTGCGCCAAGACATGCTGTAATAAATGGACGACCAAGTGGTAGCGTCACACCGAAAATCAGTGGTTCTCCGATCCCTAAAATGCCGACTGGCAAGCCAGCTTTGATCACTTTTCTTAGTTTCTTATTTTTCGTTTTGAAATATATCGCGAAGGCTGCCCCTACTTGACCAGCGCCTCCCATGGCAAGGATCGGAAGCAATGGATCATCACCAATCGTGTTGATTAATTCCATGTGAACAGGCGTAAGCCCTTGATGAAGCCCTGTAACAACTAGAGGAAGGAACGTTCCTGCTAGAATCAATCCGGAGAAAATACCTCCTGCGTCAATCAATCCTAGTAGCCCTTTTGTGATAAGGTCTGATACAAATCCACCAATTGGCTGTAGGACAATTAATGTCGCAAATCCCGTAATCAAAACAGAGATCGTTGGCGTCACGATAATATCAAGAGACGATGGAACAAAACGACGCACGCGGCGCTCGGTCCATGCCATGAAAAACGCTGCAAGCATGACGCCTACTAAGCCGCCTCGACCAGGTACAAGCTGTTCACCAAAAAGCGTAATATCAGCAAGTGCTGGGTTAATGATTAAAATACCAGCGATACCGCCGAGTGCAGGGGTTCCACCAAATTCCTTGGCTGCGTTTATCCCAACGAAAATACCAAGGTAGCTAAACAAGCCCCAACCAATAAAATTTAGAATAGAAACAAGTGACGTTTCCGGATCAACACCTGATCGAATCACAATATTCGTTATTCCAGCAATTAATCCTGACGCAACAATAGCTGGAATAAGTGGAATGAATATACTAGCTATTTTTCGTAAAAATAACTTAAATGGCGTTGCATTCTTTTGCTTAAGATCTGATTTTGTTTGATCTGCGAGTCCTTCAAAAATGTTCTCATCATCTTCCAAATCCTCCGCATCAACACCACTCAGCTTTGAAACTTCTTCAGCTACCTTTGTCACAATGCCAGGACCTAAAATAATTTGGATTGTTTCGGCTTCCACAACGCCAAGCACGCCGTCAATTTCTTTCAATCGATTAAGATCTACTTTTGTTTCATCAATCGGTGTTACCCTGAGTCTTGTCATACAACTTGTTAACGAGTTAATGTTCGATGGTCCACCTAAATGTGGTAGAATCTCCCCTGCTAAGCGTTCTTCTTTTCTCACAAGCCTTCCCCATTTCTTCTTATGATTTCGTGATGTATTCCGTTTCCTCATATTGATGGAGCCTCTGGCTATGTAGTAACTGTCTACAAATGTGCCCTAATCAATCCTGTTTATTTCGTTCGTGATCCGCCCTCCTTTATATCTGTTCATCGAATTGAATTTTCTAATAATTTCAGTTTAACAAGTTTTATTTAATAATGTAAGTGTTTTTGTGAAGTTTTATTACATAAAATAAAAAAAGCACTCGACGCTATGCGAGTGCTTATCAATCTATCTAGTATAGTAAATAGTCTTCTCTTACTTCTTTAAAATCTTTTAAATCATCTTCCCACTGCTTCTCCATCTTTTTCACGCTGTCTCCATTTTCAATGCCTTCTCGAATCCATCCGTTTCCAACGAGAAGGTCAAAGAATGAGACGCCTGCGCTATTTTCTGCGCGAAACTCAAAGTCTTCAGGATAGAGATCGTGAATGGTTTTCACGAGGCTTAATCCTGTTTTGACTGGCTTGAACGCTTCTTTATCAGTCACATGAATTTGAACGCCATGTGTTAACTCTCCCGCATGCTTCGAAAACGAAGGAGTAAAGGAAGCTGCCCTAAAATCAACGCCTGGAAGTTTCAATTCGTTCAGTTCACTGGCAAGTTCTGTTGCGTTAATAAATGGTGCACCAATTAATTCAAATGGCTTTGTGGTGCCTCGACCTTCGGATACGTTTGTTCCTTCGATCAAGGCAGCTCCAGGATAAGCGAGTGCTGTATCGAGCGTTGGCATATTAGGCGAGGGCAATACCCATTCAAGTGGCGTATCATCGTAATACATATCCCTCTTCCACTTATCCATTTCGACGACTGTTAAATCAGCACCGATTTCAAATTCTTCATTGAAAAGTGAAGCAAGCTCACCTACTGTCATGCCATGACGAAGTGGAATTTCATATTTTCCAACGAACGAAGAGTATTCATCATCAAGAACGGGACCTTCCACCGCTTCCCCACCTAGAGGGTTAGGACGATCAAGCACGATAAATTCAATGTCATTCTCGCTGGCAGCTTCCATAGCATAGGCCATCGTATAAATGTACGTATAGAAACGCGTGCCTACATCCTGAATGTCGAAAAGAAGAACATCAATGCCTTCTAGCATTTCTGGCGTCGGCTTTTTAGTAGATCCATAGAGACTGTAAACGGGTAACCCTGTTTCCTCATCCGTATAATACTCGACATATTCTCCTGCCTGTGCGCTTCCACGAACGCCATGTTCCGGTCCATAAAGTGCCTTTAAATCAACATCGGAATCATTGTGAAGCAAGTCAACAATGCTATTAAGCTCCTGATCTACCCCTGTAGGATTTGTAATCAGGCCAACGCTTTTTCCTTCGATAAGCTCTTTTTGATCTTCGAGTAGAACTTCCACACCAAGCTTAAACTTCTTACGCTTATCATGACCGTGTCCTTTCCCATTGTTATCAGCGAATGCCACAGATAATGATGATAAGACAAGCATCGTAGTTAACACCATCACAAGCCACTTTTTCATGTTTAAAACGCCTCCCCATTTTTTAAGAATCGGGAAGAACAAGTCTTCCCGATCACAATTTTAGTACGTTAATCCATGACCAAAGTTATAAAGCACGCCGCCCGTTTCCCCCGGGATCGTTATTGGTAGCTTACCTGACGGGGCATTTTCACCAAAAATGGTAGCTGCTGTTGCTTCAAAGCTAGCTGTTCTAAAACCATACTGAGCAATATAACTGTCAACGTTCGGATAAGCCATAATGTCATATGGATTTCTGATTCCAATCGCAATCACATCCGCATCCGTTTCACTCATAATCGTATCGACCATCATCATCTGTGGATGCTCAGGCGAACGCGTACTCACACTGTACGTATACGTGCCAATGATAATTTGATCAGCGGACGCAAGAGTTTCACGCTGTTCATCTGTTAGTGTGTAGCTTGCATTTACTTCAATAACCGTCGTATTGTCATGCGCTGCTTTTACTGAGTTACCGAGTGATTCAACAAAACTTCGTCCGATAACGACAACGTGATCATCACTGTTCCCGTCAAGAGGAAGGACATTGTCATTCTTTACAAGCGTAATGGATTTATCCGCCGCTTCTTTCTCAACGGCTTTATGCTCGTCTGACCCTACTGTCTCGAGCGCATCTTGAATTTGTTCATTTACGTCACTCGGGTTCTCCGACTTGATGATTCCGCGATTTACTTTTAATGTTAGGATTCGTTTCACTGATGCTTCGATCCGTTCTTCAGATATGTCACCTGATTCAACTGCTCCATATAATCCTTCTGCCACTTCTTGAAGTCCAACTGGCATCAAGACGATATCGGTACCCGCTTTCACTGCGCGAATCGCTGCGTCAACAGATCCGAAGTGATCCTGGATAGCACCCATGTTCATCGCATCCGTTGTAATGACGCCTTCATACCCCATCTCATCACGCATTAATTCTGTTAAAACTTTGTGCGAGAGTGTGGCCGGAAGAGAAATTTCTGTACCATCTTTTTTGGAAATCACTTTCGTATCATCGATTTTAGGGAACGTCACGTGCGCTGTCATAATCGCGTCAATCCCAGCTTCCATTGCCTTCTGAAATGGATAGAGTTCGACTTCCATGAGACGTTCTTTATCATAAGGCACTTCTGGAAGTCCTAGATGTGAATCAACTGCTGTGTCTCCGTGTCCTGGAAAGTGCTTAGCCGTTGCTGCAACGCCAGTTTCCTGAAGACCTTTTGTATACGCAATACCAAGGTCCGCAACAAGCTCTGGATCTTCTCCAAATGAGCGAACACCAATAACAGGATTATCGGGATTGTTGTTCACGTCCATATCAGGTGCGAAGTTCATGTTAATACCGAGGGAGGCAAGCTCCTCCCCAATCGCATGTCCAACTTCCTTCGTCAGATCTTTAGAACGCGTAGCACCGAGCGCCATGTTCCCTGGCATATCTGTGCCCGACTGAAGACGCGTTACAATGCCTCCCTCCTGATCAATTGTCATAAGCAGACCGTACTTCTCGGATGCTTCCTGATAATCAGCAACAAGCTTTGTCGTTTGCTCGGTTGTAACCACGTTTTCTCTGAATAAAATCACGCCTCCAAGATGATATTCTTCAATTTGCGCTTCAATTTCCGGAAGCATCTCTGTTACATTTTCACCGTTCCAATTTCGATAGTCCGGCATCAGCATTTGACCGACTTTTTCTTCCATCGTCATACCGTCAATCGCATTTTCGATAATGTCGTATTGCTGCCCTTTCTGTTTAATCAAAGACGGAGCGGATGATTTTTTATTTGATTTATCCACTTTATAATCAAGGGCAATCCGATCTTTGTTCTTACCATCTGAAACCGTAATGAACGTCCGGCCACGCTTACCTGTCAGCGTTACGTTCCCTTCACGATCTACTTTTGCCACCTTTTTATTGGATGACTTCCACTTCAGATTTTGATCTGTTTTCATAAAGTGACCATCATCGTAAATGTGAAGCGCATGCAATGCAATGCTTTTCCCATCAAATTCTGAACTCACTTCAGGAACATTTTCCATTAAAATCAACTCGGGTGAACCTGCTTTTTTTGCGGAAGCTTTCCCCGGTAACATAACTGCCTGGGAAAAGATCATTAACAATGCAAGAAAAGTGACAATCATCCGTTTCTGTCTCGTTCGCATGCTATCCCTCCTGGTTTTTAATATGATCGCTTCATCCATTCATCACTCGTCAGCGTGACTGTTGAGCCATTCACCTTCAAATCATCAACATACCAACCACGTTTGTTTGTAGAGCCATCTGTCTTATATGTGAAGCGAACGTACTTTGTGTTTGCAGGAAGAGCGACTTCTCTCGCCTCCCATTTCTTACTGCTTCCTGTTAGCTGAAGCGCTTCGGTCCATTCATTCCCATTCTCTGAAACCTCTACTGTTCCCATGTCGTAGCCTTCCTCAATTTGGTACCACGTATCAAAAGTAATAATAGATTCTTTGTGCACGTTAACTTTAGCAGTCAGATACTTCGATTCGTTATCTCCATAGCCGGCAAACCAGGGATCAGCTTTCTTGTTCATCGCAACTGGAATCGCATCGGCTACCTTTCTTGCAAACTTCCGTCTCGTTGGAGAAGTAGATACGGTTTCACGCGTCGGATGAACCCGATTCGTTAATAAGATCGCAATTGTCTGATTCGTTGGACTGACAACGATTGACGTCCCTGTATAACCTGTATGACCGAGCGTTGTGCTTTCAGATAGAGCATCCATGAACCAACCTTGTTGAAGCTCCCAACCGAGGCCATGATCGTCACCTGGAAACTCTGGAATCCGATTTTCTGTTAAAAGTTTCACCGTCTCCGGTTGAAGAATGCGTGTCCCACCATAGCGTCCTTCCATCAGAAACATATGAGCAAATTTAGCGAGATCGGATGCTGTCGAGAAAACACCTGCATGACCAGCGACTCCGTCCAATGACCAGGCACTCTCATCATGAACTTCCCCCCAGACAAGCCCTCTGTTCGTCCATGGCTGGTATTCCGTAGCCGCAATTCGTTCCTTTAATTCAGCAGGAGGATTGTACATCGTATCCTTCATATCAAGCGGATTGGTGATTTCTTTTTTTACATATTCATCTAGACGTATCCCAGACAATCGTTCAATGAGAGCACCGAGTGTAATCATGTTAAGATCGCTGTATGTATACTCACTCCCCGGCTCTGATTGAAGTGGATAGCCAAAAACATACTCCAGGCGATCTTCTCGATCGCCTTCGATCGTATAGAGTGGAATCCATGGTTTGAATCCCGATGTATGTGTCATCAGTTGTTCGATGGTAACGCTTTCCTTTCCGTTGGCTGCAAATTCCGGAATATACTTCGCTACCGGATCATCCAACTTAAATTCCCCATCTTCATAGAGCGTCATTGCCGCCGTTGTTGTGAAAAGTTTGCTAATTGAGGCAAGATCAAAAATGGTTTCCTTACTCATCGGAATTGGGATGTTCATTTCAGTAAACTCATCATCTGTGTATTGCGCAGCATAACCGTAAGCTTCTTCCTTTACGATATGTCCTCTTCTCGCTACAAACGCAACCGCGCCAGGCATAACCTGTTCATCGATGGCGCCTTCAATCAAATCATCAATCTCATTAAGT
Organism: Anaerobacillus sp. 63XJN7_5_ISO-PGPR-S23-430; assembly: GCF_056173695.1. Classification (NCBI taxonomy): domain Bacteria; kingdom Bacillati; phylum Bacillota; class Bacilli; order Caryophanales; family Bacillaceae; genus Anaerobacillus; species Anaerobacillus sp. 63XJN7_5_ISO-PGPR-S23-430. Next base: position 3,731,190 of record NZ_CM149686.1, read on the forward strand.
GGTTCTTCTCGCATTCCGGCCCCTTTGACTGAACCAGGATGCAGCACAGGCGATGTCGGTCCAGGATTGTCCCACGAAAAAGTTGGATGACTTTTACTTTGACTCATGTTGATCTTACCCGCTTTCTCAATCGTTGGACCAGGTGCAGCCAAACCAGATCCAGGAGCTAAAAGTGACGTACCAAGCGCGGTGGTCAAAAGCAGTGACAGCGTTTTTCTTTTCATAGTGCCCTCCCCATTGTTATTGAATACAAGTAATAACGAGCTACCTCCTCAATGAAACAAAATAACATTCAGAATATTCTATTCAAATCGTAACCTCTTCCTTTATAGTCGTCTATACCACTTAAGTCATAGATAAGAGAAAAACACCCTGATTTATCTATCTTTATACCCGGGTCATTGGAATGATTTTGGAGTTTTATACCGTTTTATTTATTTTATTTCTGTAGCTTTATTTCAGAATATGAGTGTATACGTTAAATAAACGTTTGTTTAGTAGCGGTATATTAGGTGGTGCCTGTCACTCGCGAATTCGCGAGTGACAGGCACCACGAATTCCGCCCTTCTCACTTCAACGCATTAATCAACAATCCCCAAAACTTCTCTTGATTAATGCCATGCGCAAACTTCACATTCGGCTTTCTTCTCGTCACATGCAGACGATCAACGCACGTTGTACCGTATGTAAATTCTCCTTTTGTCTCAATATCCACTCGAACCGTCTCGAATTCAAAAATCGATTCATCAATTAAATACGCTATCGTGCAGGCATCGTGAATGGGAGCTCCTTCAAAACTAAAAACCTCTTTATACGTTTTCGTGAAGAATACAAGAAGATCCCCCACAAATTTCGAAACATTCGTGCCAATAGAAGAAATCTCCTGAAGAATCGCTGGCGTTGTAATCGCCTGATGCGTAACGTCTAGACCAAACATTGTCACAGGCACTCCACTGTTAAAAACAACATCCGCCGCTTCGGCATCGACATAAATATTAAATTCCGCCGTAGGTGTCCAATTCCCAAACGTCCCTCCCCCCATCAGTACAATTTCACGAATCTTTCCAACGATCGCAGGTTCCTTTTCAATCGCTAAAGCGATATTCGTGAGGGGACCTGTCGGAACTAGCGTGATCTCTCCATCAGAAGCTATCAATCTCTCAATGATAAAATCGACAGCATGCTGATCGATCATCATTTTCTTTGGAACTTCCGGAAGCTCTGGTCCATCAAGACCAGAATCTCCATGAATGTCTGGTGCGAATTCACGCGTTTTAACTAGTGGCTGCTCAGCTCCACGAGCAACTGGCACGTCGAGCCCTATGAAATCACATACTTTTAACGCATTAAGCGTTGTCTTCTCAACATCTACGTTCCCCGCTACCGTCGTAATGCCTTCAATCTGAATCTGATCACTAGAAGCTGCAAGAATAATCGAAATCGCATCATCATGGCCTGGATCACAATCTAAAATCACTTTTCTCTTTTCCCTCATTCAGCATCTCTCCTCGTTGTTAAAATAGAAGAACCCTGAGCACCTCCAAGAAAGGAAGCTAATCAGGGTTGAGTTATTATTGAATAGACTCGTATACGATATTCGCGATATGTTTCGAAAGTCCTCCAGTGCTTGGATAGGATCCAGATTCGAGAGGGCCGTTATTTTGTTTATTAGTTAACACAATAATTTGGAGATCATTAGATGGGTCAAAGATCACTTGGGTCCCTGTAAAACCTGTATGCCCAAAAGTCGCTTCTGAATGTTTGTCACCCATGTACCAGCTCTTGTCGAGTTCCCATCCATAGCCCTGTCCAAAACGCTGTGGGGTTGTGAAGTCTTCAATAACCTCCTGATCATATAGCTTCACTTTACCGTAACTCCCACCATTCAACATCGCCTGTCCAAGTACGGCAAGATCTCGTGCCGTGGAGAACAAGCCAGCGTGTCCAGCTATACCTTCGTTTGCATAAAAACTATTACCGTCATTAACTTCTCCAACAAGTGTTTCAGTTCGCCACCTTCCAAAATCCTCAGCTCGCTCAGGAACGTTGTAGCCGAAATCAGGATCATCCACCATTTTATATTCAAAAGGATTCCCCCATGAGGTGGCTGCGATTTTATCATCAAGGTGATCTAAAGGAGTAAACATCGTATCTTTCATTTTCAATGGCTCATAAATATTTTTCTGAAGATAATCATCAAGCTTCTCTCCGCTTATTTCCTCAATGATAAACCCTAGCGTCATAAAACTAAAATCACTATAGCGACGATCTGTACCGGTTTCGTATTCGAGTGGAAGTGCATTAATATAGTTTAGAACTTCTTCCGAATTCTTAGCATGAAAATAAGTCGGCTGCCAAGGAGTTAAGCCAGAGGTATGTGTTAAAAGGTCTGCGATTGTAATATCGTCCTTACCATTAGAAGCAAAATTAGGAATATATTTTGCTACTCGATCATTTACTGATAATTCCCCATCACTGACAAGCTTCATAATTCCTTGCGTTGTTCCCATTACTTTAGTTAAAGAGGCAAGGTCAAACATTGTTTTCTTTTTCATTTTCCTTGGTCTTTCTAATAGATTTCCCATATCATATTTTTGTGCATCTCCATAGGCAGACTCTTTTACGACTTTACCACTTTTAGCCACAAGTACCACTGCTCCAGGAGTTATATCATTACTTATAGCTTCTTGTACTACGTCATCAATTTCCTCAAGTGTAGTAGCATTCATTCCAGCACTCTTCGGACTACCATGACTCAGCTTCTCTCCGTTGGCAGTAGCTGAAGCTGTGGAAAAGACAGAGATATTCAACAGCAGAACCACGATCGGTATTATAAAAATTCGTTTCTTCATATATACTCCTCCTTAGTTTTTGAGGATTTGATTAAGAAAGCTAGTACCTGCTTCAGTGGATTCAATACGAAAATAATCACTCAAGGTTGCCCCTATATCTGCCATAGTATTTCTTGTCCCAATCGATACTGGCTTCACTTTAGGACCAGTAACCATAAGAGGAGTATACTCTCTTGTATGTTTTGAGTGTCCGATCGTAGGGTCATTCCCATGATCGGCCGTTACTATTAAAATATCATCTTCTTTAAGTAGAGGAATAAAATTCTCCAGCCAATCATCTACTTCTTCAAGAAGTGATGCATACCAATTCGTATCTTCTGCATGACCAGCAAGGTCCGTTTCTTGTACATTTACTAGAAAAGCCCCATGCTTTTCTTTACTAAATGCTTCTTTTAGTTGTTGAAGCACCTCCGCTGTATTCACAATAGAATAAGCCAAATGCTTTCCTTCGAGTACATCTGCCGTTTTCCCAATTCGATAAACTGGAATTTTAGATTCAGCTAGGGTCTGGAATTGTCTTTGTACGTTAACACCATATCCCAGGTGACGAACTTGATAGTCTGGCCCATACAAGCCTGCTTTAGGGCTATCAATTCCCCACTGCCCCGCTTCCCCTTTTTTTACTACTGATAGAAGTCGCTCGACCGAAGTGTGAGGACCGCCTAATGTAATAACTCGACTTGTATCAACGACTTTCCTTACAACGCTTCCTACTTTAAGCGCATACTCAAACGAAACCTTTGTCAGGTCTGCCGTAACATTAATAATATTTCCAGGGGTTGATTCAATGTTATCTGCAACAATGATTGCATCGTCAATTAACAATATTGGCAAATCTTTAAAAGGATAAGTTACTTTGAAATTTTCCCTTAGTAGACTCGTAGCTATATTCTTATGAACGTCTTTCATCAATCGTTTGGCAGGACGTTTCGGAAGACTTCCTACAATCTCTTGGTGTCCCATATAAGTATCAGCTCCGTAGTGTGCGAGTCGTGCTTTTCCGTAAGCTCCTTTTGGTGTTCCGGTTTCATCTACAAGTTGATTAAGTCCAAGCGAATACATGGTGGGAATGGCCATCGGTACTTTTTTTCGAATATGCTCGTACGTATTTGCTATGCAGTCCCCTGGCTCAAAATCTGCACAGTCATCCATTGCTCCAATCCCAAAACTATCGAGAACGAGCACTACGATACGTCCCATCGTTAACCTCTCCTTTCAAAATGTACAATTTCTGGAACACCATCATGTAACCCACGAACAAGGGCAACATTTGCCCTTGTTACAAACACTTGCGTCCGAAAAGCATATATTGCCGTATCACCGATAGATACTCTTGAGTCACGTTCAAGTCTTCCATAGTAATCAATGTACTCAGAATTTAAAGGCTTGCCTTTTAAAAATGTATCAAAAATACGTTCAGGGGAGCTTCCGACGTAAGCGCCTGTCATATTTCCCCTTTCATAAAACCCTCCTCCAATCACATAAAAATTCTCCTCGTCTTCATGAGAGACTTCAGATACATAGATAATAGCAGGATCCTCAGGAAGAGTTCGAACCGCATGAAGTGGGGTAGTCCCTGTTAGAGCATGTCCAGGTTCCCCATGTGTAACCCCGGCTTTTTTTAGCATTGGAATCGTTTCTGTACTTGTTGCACTTGGACCATTTACCTGACGAATGCGAAATCCCGATGCTTCAAGTATTGCTTTTGCCGAAAGTATTGTTTTCAGGTTTTCTGTAAATAATAGCTCCTTACGTTCTTTGTCCATTAGCAATAACGGAAATGAAGTAACGCCCATTACTTCGATTCCTTTCAGCTGCTTTAGCTCTGAAATAAAACCTTGAAGCTCCTCTACCTGAAATCCTCCCCACTGTCCAGGATAAATCGTGTCTGATGAATTGATTACTCGCAGAATGACCTCCTGTTTTTTTCCCAGTTTCATAGCTGCATCTGATACTTGTCTTGCTCGCTCAATCGAAAAAACCGTCACAACTTCTGGATCGAAACTAAGAACCTCATCCCACTGATGTTTCCCAGGTTGGACAAGATGACCCACGTTACCAATACTGACACCGGAATGATATAGTCGGTAAGCTTCTTCAAATTCAACGGCAACAGCTTTTTCAATTCCATGTTCCGCAATCCAATTCCCGAGATCGCCTATACGACCAAGCTGCTTACTCATAAAATACAATGTGAAATCATTCTCTTTAGCAGCTTGCGCCATTCTTCTGACATTGTGGGCTATTGTGTCAAGGTCGAGAACATACGTATTGGGAGGAATAAGCCCAGATTGGTGAAGTTTTACTCCCGCTTTAATGAGTTCTGGATTTCTCTTCTTTGTAAGTGAAAGAAACAATGTAGTAGCCTCCTAAACAACAGCGTATAGATTATGTCTTGATGTATACTTACTCTCCTCGCAATGATTCTCGAAGAATACGAATAACAGTCTCTGCTCCAGCCTTCATAGGGTTAATCCGTAAACCATATTCAAGTAATGCGGGTGTACTTTCGAGGAAACTACCAGAAACTCGATAAATCATTGGAACAAGTTCAAAACGTGATTCTGCTCCAATTGGATATGTTGCTGCTCCAAAGGCCTTACTTCGCTCGATTACTTCACGGGCAACTGGCTCTTTCAGTTCAACAATGACATTCTTTGATTGAGAGTTTGTAATATATGCCTCTTTTACTCCATACACTTCACCTTTATTTAACAAGTCACATAGAACTTCAACTTGCTGACTCTGAATAGCTAATGAGACAGGTGCAAAAGGTAGGGATCGAAGTAACTCCATCGCTTCTGGTCCCTGAACTTGACTGCCTCCAGAATAATTTCGCTGTTGAATTGTTTTAATGGCGCTCTTCCCTATCACTACTCCAATTCCTTCAGGTCCAAGTAGCTTAAATCCGGAAAAAGTGGAATAATCAGCGCCAGCCTCTACACCAATTCCATGCATTTTCAATGCACAATAATTATCATCAACAACTACAATCATTTCAGGGTTGATCGTCTTAACTAACTTAATCACTTCTTTAAGACGATAAGTGTCGATTGGTTGCTGCCTTGCATGTTGGATATAGAAAACCTTTGCTTCTGAATGAGGAAGACTTTGTTTAATAGCATCTAAATCATTGAAATTCACTTCTTCCGTTCGTAACCCAAGCATTCGGATCGTTTCTTTAGTCGTCATATAAATAGGTGCAGTGTGAATAATCATAGATTCTCCCGGTTCAAGGAGGGCACTTAAGAGAGATCGAATTGCACCGGTACCCGATCCTCGTACAAGTACTGCCTGATCACCTCCAAAAATACTAGCAAGAACGTTCTCAACTTTCGCAGTTGTTCTAGGTCGTTTATAGATCGGATGCACACCGCGATCGCCATCATGGAACATTTCATTGTCTTTAAATTCCTTTGTGATATAATCCACAATTTCAAATTGTTTATTTGTTGCTTCTGCAAGTGACATCTGAGGTATAACAGATTCCTGGTGTTTCAATGTTATGCAATCCCCTTTCGACTGAAAGCATGAGCAGGATTATCGATTAACATCATTCTGATATCCTCATCAGACAAGCCTGCTTCTTTTAAACGAGGAACAAATTCATTGAGAACATAGTCATATCCAATACCTCCGTGCTTATGCCAATGTGACTTTCTAGTTAAATCAGCTGATAATAAAATCTGCGCACCATATCCTCTTTCAAATAGATGACAAATTGTATGAATTCGCTCTTCATCAGGTCGATAATTAATTTTTCCAATCGTATCAAATCCTACAAATGCCCCTGCTTCCACAACAGAAAGTACTCGTTCATCATCTTGATTAAGGTCTTGATGCCCCACAATCAATTGGTTCATTGGCAATCCAAGGGCAGAATAAAGTTCAACTTGCTCGACTCCCATCGTTCCGAGCGTTGTATGTGTGGTGAGCGGAAGCCCCGTTTCCATTGCTGCGATTCCCGCACCAGTTAAGAGCTCTTCTTCAATAGGCTTGATTTCATAGTGACTGCTCCCTATTTCTCCAATAACGCCAGGATAAACGTCTGTTCCTTCAATTCCATTCTTTATTTCATCAATCATGTATTGTGCAAACTGATCGCGATTCCACTCAGTCGCTTGGTTTGGAAGGAATGGGTCTTTGTAAAAACCGGTACTTGCGATCAAATGCACTCCTGTCGTTTCGCTTAACTTTCTAAGGAGACTTGCATTACGACCCATTCCGTCATTCGTAACTTCTATCATCGCCTGCCCACCTGAAGCTTTAAAATAGCGAAGTTCTTCTTCCATTCCGCCTATATCGTCAAGAATAGTGTCAGGATCATTTTTAATTCGTGATAAATCAATACAAAGATGTTCATGAGCGGAACAAATCCCGAGCTCAGTAGGATCAATTGGTCCTCTAACCGTTTGAATCATCTTATCTCCTCCTTCTACTGTGGTATTTGCATGAGGCCAAGTACGACAAGAACATTCGCCAAGATACCAACTGCTATTGCGCCAATCGGTCCTACTGCCATTCGCACAACTGGACGGCCTGCAATCTCATTTAACAAATAGAACCCTGCAATGATAAAAAATCCAAGCCCTGGAGCAATAGCATTAGCTGCGTTTGCACCACCAATTAAAAGAGCCACTTCTAAAATTCGACTCATCGCTGTACGAATATTTTCTCCTGATTGTCGTACTCCGGGATATTTGTCAAGGAAACGTGCAATCTGACTCAATAACATAACCTCAAGAAAAACAGTAATAATACCAAGGATAGCCGCAACCCATACATTAGGAACAAGCAACCCTACAACGAAAATGATTGTAAACCCAACTGGACTATACACCCCTGTTGCAATCGCCGTACTAGCAACAAGTGGGATGAATCCCAGCGCTCGGGCTCCTGCAGCGATAGCAGCATCTGTTATTTTTCCGTCTGCTATTAAATTTAAAGATATTGGATCTCCAGCCATAATCAGAAGGTTCGTAGCCGCAGCAATAAGCCCACCCATAATCATGAAATAAACCACATGCTTTTTAATGCGATCGACTCTCTCACTGAAAACCGAAGCAAGATCAATCCCGCTTCCGTCCCCTTCAGGTTTTTGACGCACAGCATATGTAATTAAGAAAATCATTCCAGTAATGAGAGCCATTCCTTCTTGATTTAACGTAACCGTCGTATCACCAAAAGTCATGGCACCGCTTTCATTTAACCATACAGCTAATTGCCGAATAATGGCTGATGTAATAAACGTCAAAACACCTTTTTTAACACTGAATTGCAACGCCACTGCTAGAGCTGGAAATGCCATGAAGGTTACCACGACCGGCGATCCCACTTGCCCCATCGCATCTAGAAAATTCAATGGTAGTTTTTCAAATAAGGTGACAAATCCTTCTAGTCCAACTAACAAACCTGCACCATATGCGCCACCAACAATTGCTGCAACAGGCGTACCCCATTTATTTCGCGGGGTGATTAATCCAATAATATCTGTTCCAAGCAGAATGCTATGGATAAGAATAATACTCGCTGTAATGGTAAACGGAATCCCAAAACCAACTACAAGTCCAAAACTCATAGCAAAAGCCGTTAAACCAAGCTCTTTACGTCCCATTCGCCCTTCAGTATTTTCAGGTACAATTGGTCGTAAGCCGTCATTAAACACAGCTAAATTTAAATTTGCAAGAACAGCTGCCATAGCCCCGATCAAAATGACGAGAACCATTTCCATGTGCCGAACCCCCTTCTAAATTAAAGTGCTTTAATTGCTCTCATAATCATTGGAACGACCGTTTCCATATGATCAGCAGTAAAACCGAATGCTTTCTTTCCGTCCTTAACAGCCTGTTGAATTTTCTCTTCACTCGGTTTTCTTCCTGGCATTGAAACAGTTTCACAGCTTGGTTTTCCAATAATAGCAATCGCCATTGCTAACGCACCTCCACCACCAGTGTGACACGCTCCAACATAGTATTCTGCTTGACCTGTTTTTACTGCCATTGCCGCTTCTACATCTGATTTAATGGAAGTTTCCACTCCATTTGGTCCATGTTCCTTCACTAGGGCTTCGACTTCCTTTTTATCTACCTGTCCACCAATAACAATTTTCATAAAAAATCTCCTCCTATTTCATTTCTTTAAAAATAGATACATAGTGCATTTTTAAAAAAGCGATCTCAGATTTTGGAATTTCCTCACCCCAATTGGATTTAAGCCAATTAATCTCTCTATTCGCTAGATCAATTTGCTCAGATTTCTCTATTTCTGAAAAAAGCTCATCAGGTGGGCCGTCGACCGATTCACCGCGGGACATACGCGTTAAGGCTGATGCAAGATGAGTAACGAGCATTTCTACTTTATTTTGAGGAAGCGGCCTTTGCGTATGGTCACTTAATCTTTGCACCGCTTCCTCAGCGATAGTTGATGCTTCCTCACTAATCACATCGCCAGCTTTCAGAATATCTAGTCGTTCCTTAATCGTTGACATAAAAACCAACCTCCAATATACAGGATTTAGTATATTAAAATCATAGGGATTCAAAATGAAATCCCGCCTAATATCGAGGATAAATTTCCCCCTTTTCTACTCGAACTTGTAGCTCCTTGACGTTAAATACTGACAGGTCGAGTAGTGCATCTCTAAGTTCTATCCTCTCCCTATTTAAGAGCATAGTTGCTTCATTCACCTTCCGACTTAATTCCTGAGCTTTTATCGAACGAAACGATCCTTTGCCCATTCCTTCAGAATGAATAATCTCATCCTTATTCCAAACTGCTGCATCAATTTCATTGTTCTTAAGCATCTCCATCATCTGCATGTAGTTCACTTCAATTAGCTGAACATCAATACCTTCTATTTCATACTCCGTTAGAAGATGCTGATCAGCTGAAGAATAATCAATACCTACCCGCATGCCGTTTTGAATATGCTCTGTTTTAGAGTCTGAAAAAAAGATTTCATGTCCTGAAACATATGAGTTATTTCCAAATGTTTTTGCCATTTCGATACGAGTGTCATTCCGAACAGCAAGCTCAGCCGCATGCCTTGAAACAATCACAAAATCATATCTTCCAGCTTTCAATGCCTCTATTCTATTCGATGAGCCTCTCATGAAAGCCAAATTAAAAGGTATTTTCATCATTTCAAGCACCTGAACTAAACCAGTAGCAAGGCCTTCATATTTTCGCGAATATGGTAAAGGCATTGCCCCCATAACAGAACCAAGTCCTGCAATATCCCAAAGTAGCTCTCGATCCGTTCTAACAAGAAACGTACCAAGGTGTCCTCTTGCTTCAAGAACAATAGCTCCTATTTCTTCGAGTAGACGTAACGCTCCCTGAATTGTCCCCCTTCCAAGTGATGTTTCTGTAACAAAATCACTTACGCGAGGAATACGGCTTCCTGGCTCGATCGCTATTAGATTAGCTGCAATTCTCCTAGCTGCCAGTCCATTCTTGCTGTATAATTTCTCCCATTTGCCTTCCATATCCTCACCTCAATATACAATTTTTCGTATTTTCACTTTAAAGAATAAATCAAAAATCTGAAAATTTCAACTGATTTCCTAAAAAAGAATGCGCGGTGTAATTAGTCACCTCGCATTCTTACTGTCTTTTTAACTATTCTATGCTAATAAAACTTGTTGATTTCTATAGGTTTGACACCTTCAAATAAAATATTGATTCACTCGACTTTTAGCGTGATATAAGGGTTATAAATAAAATAATAAAGTGAAAGCTAACAAAGCAAAACCGTTCTATATAAATTCTATAATTAAAACAAATTAGAATTAATCACCTTTGGTAAGTAAAAAGCAACATCCGGTACAAACGCAACTACTAGCAGTACTACGAGTACTATAGCTATATATGGCATAACGGCACCTAGTGAACGTTCAACTGGTAATTTTCCAATTTTCGCAGCTAAGAGTAAACATAAACCATATGGGGGCGTCACTAGACCTACAGCTAAAGTCATGATTGTAACGATACCTAATAGAATGGGATCAATCTCAAAACCGATCGCAACTGGCAAGATCACTGGGATAAATAAAATCATTGCTGGTATAGCATCCATGAATGTTCCTACAAAGAGGAAGAATGCAATGATAATTAATAGAAAAACCCATTTACTATCGATATTATTTGCGAAAAATTGTTCCGCCCATGATGATAATTGGTAGTAACTCATCAATTCTCCTAAAGCATTTGCTGCGGCTAAGGCGAATAAGGATAATGAACTAAGTGTTAACGTATCCACTAAAATTTTAGGGAAATCTTTTATTTTTAGTGTCTTGTAATAAAAAAGGCCAATGATGACTGTATAAAGTGAAGCAAATGCCGCTGCTTCAGTCGCTGTGAAAATTCCGGTGATAATCCCACCAATCAGAATTACGGGTGTCATTAGTGCAGGAATTGTGCCAACAAACTGTTTCATGAAATTTTTCATTGAAGCTTTCTGATATGTGGGATATCCTCTCTTCCTAGCAAGAATATAAACAAGGATCATCATACCGAGTCCAACGAGGATACCAGGGATAATTCCTACTAAGAACAAAGCGCCAACTGATACATTTGTTAGCCCCGCAAAAATGATCATCGGGATACTTGGGGGAATGATAACACCGATTGTAGAAGAGGCCGCTGTAATACCAACAGCTGTTTCAGTGTCATATCCTTGTTTTTTCATATTAGGAATTAGGATTTTACCAACCCCGGCCGTGTCAGCTTGAGCGGCGCCTGAAACCCCTGCAAAGAGCATAGATACGAGAATATTGGCGTGCGCTAATCCACCACGGATGTGCCCGACAATTGCTAGTGCTAAGTCTATTAACTTTTGGGAGATTTGGCCGCTATTCATCAAGTTAGCTGCTAGTATGAAAAGAGGAACGGCTAATAAAACAAACGAATCGAGACCGTTCAGCATTTTAACTGGTACTGTTACTTCAGGAATATAAGGTACGTTCATAATTCCTAGCAGGGCTACAATTCCGATTACGAAAGCAATAGGAATACCAAGAAACATCAGGATAATAAAGAGACCAACTAACAGAATACCAATCATTCGGTTACCTCCTTCTTAGAGAAGCTTCTTACGTTACGTAAAATGTGAGCAAACGTATATATCATCATCGTTCCACCCATAATCGGAATTGAAATCCATACATACCCCATTTTTAATTCCGGGATAGAAACCCAGGTATAGTTCCAGAAGTTTTGAACAGCTTCTATTCCTAAATAAAATAAACCTGTACTAAATACTAGAAGAATAAGATCATTAATGAGATATAGGCTGTTCTTACTTTTGCCAGTTAACTTATTCAACAGAAGATCGAATTTAAAATGCTCTCTTCGATTGAGCATGACGGATGCCCCCATAAACACGGCCCAAATAAAGGAATAAGTCGCAACTTCTTCCGTCCAAATAGCTGAAACCCCCATATACCGCGTAATAACCTGGATAATGATCGTGATAAAAAAGACAACTAGAAACAAGACACCAACAGTTAATTGAATTTTCTCAAGCAGCTTAACGAGCACGGCTAACTTCCCCTTTCTACAAGCGCAAGGCTAATGATTAGAATAAGAGCGAAGGTACCGACTATACCCTCGCTTCACTCTTTACTTATTTCAAATCACGAATTTTTTTCAAAAGATCCGTCGCACCAATTTCTTCTGCTGTTTTGTCTTGAATAGGCTTCGCTAATTCAATGAACGGTTTACGATCAATGTCATTTACTTCTGCCCCTTCATCAATAGCTTTTTGTTTGTACTCTTCTTCTTGCTTGTGAAGGACCTCAATCTCTTTCTTTACTGAAGCTTCAGCTGCTTTTAATACGGCATCTTTTTGCTCATCTGTATAAGAATCAAATTTCTTTCCATTAATGAGTAATAAACGAGTCGTGTAGTCATGCGCTGTTTCTGTGATGTACTTTCCATTTTCAGTTTTATGGTGATTTTGTTGAACGAAGTATGGATAAGCGTTCTCAGAGGCATCAACGACACCTTGTTGTAAAGCTTGATATAACTCTCCCCATGCTACCGATGTTGGTACAGCTCCAGTTTCTTCCCAGTACTCTGCAATAGCACCAGAAGTTTGCGTCCGGAATTTCATCCCTTCAATATCCTTCATGGAATTCAATGGCTTTTTCCCATAGTAATGACGAACTCCAGCTGTCCAATAGCCCAAAACTTTGAATGTATTATCAGACTTCTCATTAATCGTTTCAGCAATTTGATCGCCAACTTCTCCCTCAACTGCTTTCTCCCAATGTTCATAACTATTAAATACGTAAGGCATAGCGAATAGATCGATTTCTTTAATACCCGTTTTCGACATAAAACCAGGAGACACGAGAACAACATCAGCACCGCCAAGCTTAAGCTTTTCCACAAGTTCTGATTCACTTGTGCCCAGAGTTCCTGCATGGACTTCTACTTCAATATTACCGTCTCCATTTTCTTCAGCTACTTTTTTAAATTCCTTCATCCCATATTGGTAAGGATTTTCAGGTGAAGTTTGGTTATGTGCCGCAATAATTTTAATCTTGCCATTTTCGTTTGCTCCAGCATTTTCACTGTTACCGCACCCCGTCAAAAAACCTAGAGATAAAATCATAACTAACAATAATGTAAATACATATTTCATAAAAGCTCCCCCTTTATTTTCTGAATCCGCTTTCAAATAATGAAGTATGATTTGCTCCTCTTAGCTTTTCAACATATTGACTTGCCAATTCTTTTAAACTATTGAAATCGTCTTCTGACGTTAGATGATCACATTGAACAAGTTGGCCTCCAATCCCAACAACCTTAGCTCCCGCTTGGAAATAATCAAGCATATTTTCCTTATCGATTCCACCAGTTGCCATTATTTCAATTTGAGGTAGAGGACCGAGAATATTTTTTATATAACGAGCGCCCATTGTGTCCGCCGGAAAAACTTTCACCATATCAGCGCCTGATTCATAAGCTGTCACCATTTCCGTTGGGGTCAAGGCACCTATAATGCATGGGACTCCATATCTTTTCGCCACTTTAACTGTATTTAGATTCACCGTAGGAGAAACAATAAAATCGGCACCCGCCATAATAACTGCTCTGGCTGTTTCACCATCGAGCACAGTTCCTGCACCTATTAATAACCCATCAAAACTATCTCTAACTTTCCTAATCAACGTTTCAACCTCTGGTGTTTCAGCTGTTATCTCGATTGCTTTAATACCACCCTCATATAAAGCTTGAGCAATTGGTAATATATTGTTTTGATTTGCTTTACGGATGACAGGAATAATTTTTGCCTCCTGTACTTTTAGCAGGTTAGCCATTTAGTACACCTCTATTCCATATTTGCGTGTTTGGAAGTCATTCTTTCGTTATCCGTTTGCTTTGATTGATTAATTGTGTAGATGATAATAGCGTCTAGGAGCAAGTGCAGCGATTGATCAAATTGGTTTCCAAGCGGCTGAATCGTACTAGGCTCTTCTGGTAATCTCTTTTTAGTTGCTGCAGGAACGACTAACACATGATCACTTATTCCAGCAAGCCTAGAGCTGCCATTCGTTGTAACCGCTGAAATACATGCTCCTATTTCTTTTGCTTTTTCTGCATAAAAACATATAGACTGAGTTGAACCTGATCCAGAGATAGCGATTAACAAATCACCAGTTTCGATATTCGGAGTAACGGTTTCCCCTGTAACATATACCTCATATCCACCATGCATTAATCGCATAGCAAATGCTTTTCCCACTAGTCCAGAACGTCCCTCACCAGTCACAAAAATTCTTTTAGCTTCTTCTATATGAGTTGAAAGCTGCTTCGCTTGATCTTCGTTCACTTCTGATAACACCTGATTAACTTCATTAACTACAGTGTGAATGACTTTTTTCATATTCCTTGATCGCCTCCTTAATTTGTGCAGCCGCTTGTTTACGGTTATCCTGCTTCGTAATGCCTCCCCCAACGATTAAAGTATCGGGAGCGTAAGAAAGAATTGATGACAGAGAATCAAGGTTGATTCCACCTGCTACAGCAATTTCTATACCTGAGGATTCGCTTACAAGTTCAAAGAGATCACCGGTGATATTTCCTTTTTTCTGCATATCTTTACCAAAATGTAGACTAATGAGATCGACTCCAAGGTTTTGGAGCTGATTGATGCGCAATTTATTAGTAACGCCCAGTAAATCAACCATTACTCTGCCTTTATGCTCTAAGGCTACGTCTAACATATCGGAAATCGTTTGATCTGCTGCGAAAGCCATGACTGTCGTAATATCAGCCCCAGCTTCAAAAGCCTGAGCAGCTTCATGTTTGCCCGCATCACATGTTTTCATATCTGTTACAATGATTAATTCAGGAAAGGACTCTCTGATTTCCGTTACAATTGACATTCCGTATTCTTTGATAACACCAGTTCCAATCTCAATCCAGTCGATGGAATCATATGTCTCTCCCAAAATGTCTAAACACTCTTCACGGGATAGCCTGTCCAATGCTAATTGAAGTTTCATCTATCTCACCTCTCAATAAATTCTCTTTCTCCAAGCTGTGTAAGAACTTCACTTAGTTCTGGCAACCCTTCATTATCTCCATAAACGCTCACTACCATAGAACCAATTGCATTTGAGAACTTAAGAGTTCTTTCAAGAGTCCAGCCATTTAGTAATCCATAAACAAACCCTGCATCAAACCCGTCTCCTGCTCCTACCGTATCGACCACTTTTTTTGGAGGTATTGCTGGCGCATGAACAAGTTGACCATTCTTATAAGCACTAGCTCCATGCTCACCTTTTTTGATCGCTATTGTTGAAATACCGTATCTTTGACAATCCTGCGCAATTTGTTCAGGTTCATGAACTCCAAAAAGTAATTCAGCTTCATCTTCACCAGTAAGCAGTACGTCTACATATGGAAGCAGTTCTGTTAAGCCGTACTTAGCTTCTTCGGGAGACCACAATTTCAATCGTATATTAGGGTCGAAAGTGATTATCGCTCCATTATCTTTTGCTATCGTGGCAGCTTTTTGGAGAAGTGAAATATTCTTATCCGGATTAATTGCAGCAAAAACGCCAGTTATATGTAACACCTTGCAACGTCTCAGCATAGCTTCATCAAGGGTAGCCTCTGTCAGTGCCTCCGTAGGTGATTGATGACGATAATAGAACGTTCGACCATTACCGTCTTCTCTAATCTCCTTGAAATTCAACGAGGTTGAATATCGATCGAGCAACTGCACTTCTGAAACATCGATTCCCTCACCTCTAGCAAAATTACGAATATATTTTCCAAACTCGTCATTCCCTAACCTACTAATCCATCCTGTTTGTAACCCGAGCCTTGCACATCCAACAGCGAAATTAAATTCAGCTCCACCTGCTTTTCTTTCAAAATTGGAAGCATACCGCATTGGGCCATGATGTGAAGGATCAAATGTGATCATCGCATCTCCAATCGTAACAACATCTTTTTTCATGCCCGATCTCCCTTCTATTTAGTTAACTGATTCTCTTATCATCAATTTTGGTTCAAAACGATACTCTGGCTGATCATTTATCCTTGTCGTTTTGTTAATTTTATCCAACAAAATCTCGGCTGCCATTTTACCCATTTTAAAAGTAGGCTGCGCAACTGCCGTGATGGGAGGAGTAAAGAAACTCGCATACGGTACATCATCAATTCCGATAACAGATAAGTCCTCAGGAATGCGCAAAGATTGCTGCTTGGCAAAACGAAGCACTTCTTTTAGTACAAAATCATTTCCTGCAATAATACAATCTGGAGGTGAAGGAAGTGCTAACATCTTTTCAAGTGATGAAGCAATCAAATCTGGATCAACACATTGGATATAATCTTCTTTTAATTCAATGTTTCGTTCAATCAGAGCTTTTTTATAACCTTCTACTCTCTCATACCGTGAAGAGATGTTATCTATAAAAGATGTAGTCATAATGGCAATACGCTTATGCCCTTTACGAACAAAATGTTCAACAGCTAATTCGGAAGCTTTTTCATTGTTGAGCATTATAGAGGATGCTGGAATATCTGGAACTAGACGATCTAGAAAAACGAGCGGATATTCTTCATCCAACATTTGTTTGTAGAGTTCACGGTTGTTACCCGTTGGAAAGATAATCAATCCGTCCACCTGTTTGGCACGAAGCATTTCAATGTAACGCTTTTCTTTAACTGGATCATCATCAGCATTACAAATGATTGTATGAAAACCTTTTTCATGACACAAATCTTCTACTGCTCTACTCACTTCTGTTGAAAAAGTATGGAGAATATTAGCAACAATGACTCCAATTGTTTTCGTAGATTTTTGTTTCAAGCTCCTGGCTACAATGTTTGGTTGATAACCAAGCTCTTTAATCGCTTCTTCAATTCTTACTTTCGTTTTTTCACTCATATAGTCATATCGTTTGTTTAAATATTGCGAAACGGTGCTCTTCGATACTTGTGCTTTTTTTGCAACGTCTGCCATAGTTACAGTTCTCATAAATCATTCTCCACATCTAAAGTGATTTTACTAAACCGATTTAGTAAATCGATTTAGTTGTATTATAAAGGGTATGTAAGCGTTTTACAACCCTTGATTTTAAAATCGACAGATTATTTAGTCAATACTACGGTTACGGTACAAAAGAGAAGGAAAAAATAAAAGAGTGGGAAAGACATTTGTCTTCCCCACTCCTCTACGCCCTCACATCCCAACAAACTCCTTCTTCCTCTCTCGAAACACCGTCCAATTCTTAAATCCAATCTCCTTCAGCTTTGTTCGAACTTCTTCAAATTCTTCTCCAACGCGTAAAGGCCAATGAGCGTCAGATCCGAAAGTAACTCCAACACCATAATGGCAGGCCATTTCGAGCATGTCATTCGCGGGATACCAGCCGCCGCAGTCTTTATGCTTACCAGATGTGTTGATTTCAATCGTTGACTCAAGCTCTCCGAGTCGCTTCAATGCTTTTTCGACTTCAGGTGTTTGAACGTTTGCGAAGTCTGGATAAAATCCCTTCATGGCATCAATATGGGCTAGAATATCGAAGACGCCGCTTTCAGCTGATTCTACGATTAGCTTGTAATAATGCTCTTTTTCTTTGCGTATGTCTTCTTCAATTAAATTTTCCCATCGACTTTTATCAAAGATGTTAGTTCCATTACTAAAATGAACAGAGCCAATTATATAGTCAAACGGGTACTGATCATAAATGCTTTTATATAACGGGTAATGGTCTCGAAAAAAGTCAGATTCAACACCAAGCAAAACGTCAATCTTGCCACGGTACTTTTCCTTCAGCGAGAGCACTTCTTCTACATAAGAAGCGAACTCACTCTTGGCCATAGCAATGCGAGGCAACGCTCGATCCTTCTCACTTGCAAAAAACGGTGAATGATCAGAAATTCCGATCATCTGCAAATCATTTTGGATTGCTGCTTTTATGTAATCTTCAATTCCTGCTTCTGCATGACCACATCGTTCATGGTGCGTATGGTAATCAAATTTCATCGTACCGCTCCTTCCCAATACTTGTAAGTCGTAATATCGTTATCCTACCATATTTGTCTTATAAGAGTTGACTTTCACGCAATGTATTTACAGAAAATTGATACTCACGATCTATATTTTTGAAAATTCTAACATAATTAAATTGACATCGTTTTCATAATTCAGTAAAGTTAAATCATAATAAAGAACACCGTTCCTTATTAAGGAACAAGGAGGAGGCAGTTTATGCAATCACAATTGGATGTCGTCACACTCGGTGAAACCATGGTGCTTTTTGATGCCGCTTCTACCGGCCCTCTTCGATATACGAATCAGTTTAACAAGCGAATCGGCGGGGCTGAATCAAACGTAGCGATCGGTCTTTCAAAGCTTGGTCACTCTGTAGGCTGGATCAGTAAGCTGGGCGATGAAGAATTAGGTCATTTTACATTAAATGCCATTCGTGGCGAAGGGGTCGATACAACGAATGTCCTTATGGACCCTGAAGAACAAACGGGCTTATATGTTAAAGAAAAGCGAACAGATCGCAATCAAGTTTACTATTACCGCAGTGGTTCCGCTGCAAGCACTATGACTACAGCAGACATCAACTGGGACTACATAAAAAGGGCGAGAATCGTTCACTTAACTGGCATTACTCCTCTGTTGAGTGAATCTTGTTATGAGCTAGTGAATGAGGTTTTCCACTTTGCTAAAAAACATGAAATTAAGGTTTCATTTGATCCTAATATTCGAATAAAACTGCTGAAGAATATTCCAAATGGACAAGAAAAATTGCTAGACCTCGCAAGACAAGCGGATATTCTTCTTCCAGGACTAGACGAAGCTGAACAATTGATAGGTACAAGTGATCCTGATGAAATCATTTCATTTTTTCTAGCCTCTGGCGTTCAGAAAATCGCGATAAAAAACGGAGCAATTGGGACCACCTTTGCCACAGCAAATGGTGAGAATGGATTTGTGAAAAGCTATCCTGTCTCTAAAGTGAATGATCCCATAGGAGCAGGAGATGGTTTTGCTGCAGGAGTTCTCTCTGGCCTTCTGAAGGGGAAAACATTTCAAGAATCTGTTGATCTTGGCTCATTAATTGGTTCCATCGTTGTTTCTGTATTTGGCGATATTGAAGGGCTTCCAACGATTCAAGAAATTGAATCTTTAAATGCAACGAAACAGGATGTATTAAGATAAAAGGAGTGGGAGAATGAAACAGGCGATCTTAACAAAAATGATTGACGGTGGTGTTGTAGCCGTCGTTCGAAAAGTTGACCGAGATAAAGTGATGCAAGTGATTGAAGCGATCGTAGATGGCGGGGTTAGTGGGATTGAAATCACACTTGATTCTGATGGGGCACTTGATGTGATTCGTGAAGCAAATCTT
Source organism: Anaerobacillus sp. 63XJN7_5_ISO-PGPR-S23-430 (assembly GCF_056173695.1). Classification (NCBI taxonomy): domain Bacteria; kingdom Bacillati; phylum Bacillota; class Bacilli; order Caryophanales; family Bacillaceae; genus Anaerobacillus; species Anaerobacillus sp. 63XJN7_5_ISO-PGPR-S23-430. The sequence goes on from NZ_CM149686.1 coordinate 3,750,934, forward strand.
GCTTTTAAAGGTCAGGCAGTTGTTGGGGCAGGTACCGTTCTTGATGCGCAATCAGCAAACATGGCGATTCACGCTGGTGCCGAATTCATTTTCTCTCCAACAATGAATACAGAAACCATTTTGACCGCTAATCGATATGGTAAAATTGTGATACCTGGTGTATTCACGCCGACAGAAATACTGCAAGCCCAACAAGCTGGGGCAGATCTAGTGAAAATTTTCCCTGCAAGCGTACTTGGACCAACTTTCATTAAAGATGTAAAAGGCCCTCTCTTTCACGTGCACATGATGCCAACCGGCGGAGTAAACCTTTCAAATACAGCGGAATATATACGAGCTGGGGCAGCTGCCGTTGGTGTTGGTGGCTCCCTATTACAAAAAGATTTAATTGCAGAAAAGCGATACAGCGAACTACAATCCCTCGCAAAGCAATATTGTGTTGAAGTACAAAAAGGCCGACATGTCCTTGTCAATTCGAATTAAATCGTTCTGATTGTCGTGATCGGTCTAGGAAAGGAAGATGTTATGATTCAGTCTGTCGATCGATCACTTCAAATTTTAGAGCTATTGAAAGAAAAACCAGAAGGAATGGGCATTACAGAGCTCGCTAACAAGCTTAATGTGGCAAAAAGCACGATACATCGACTAGTTTCTACCCTTGAGTCACACCAATATATCCAGCGCTCGGCTGATCAAACATCTTATCGACTTGGGTTGAAATTCATTGAGATGTACCATGTGGTTGTCGATGAATTAAATATTTTAGAAGTCGCCCGGAATGTTCTTGAGGAATTAAGTGAACGAACTTCAAAAATCGCTCACCTTGTTATGATCGAAGAAGATCATCAAGTCATTTATCTTGATAAAGTAGAGACACAATCCACAATTCGAATATACTCCCGTACTGGGCGAAAAGCTCCGCTTCATTGCACAGGTGTAGGGAAAGCGATCTTAGCATATTCGAGTGATAAGCAACTAAACGATTTCCTTTCAACTAAAGAGTTATTTAAGCTAACAGATCGGACCATCACGGACGCTACAGAATTTCAAAACGAATTAGAAAAAGTTCGTCAAAATGGCTTCGCTATTGACGACGAAGAACACGAAGAAGGCATTCGCTGCATCGCTGTTCCGATCTTTGACCATCTCGGAAGTGCAACGTACGCGATCAGCATTACAGGCACCGTTCCTCAAATGTCAGAAGAGCGTTTAGCTGAATATTTACCCATTCTGAAACAAGCCGGGAAAGAAATATCGAGAAGACTCGGGTATAAAGGAAGCCGATAGGAGTGATCCTATCGGCTTATGATGGTGCCTGTCACTCGCGGTTTATGTCGAATCTCTCTCCCCCTTACTATCCAACCTTTCTCCCATGTCTATCGGTCTGTTTTTAGTAAATTCTGATATTTTACATTCAATCCGTTTACTATCCTCCGTTCCTTATGTATACTAAAATCGAAACGTTTCACTAATTTTGAAAGGAAGTGGATTCATGAGAAAATTTCTTTTGTTTTTTCTTGTAGCAGCCATTGTTTTAACCGGATCCTTGCCAGTCACTAATGCTGAAAGTTCTACCAAAGGAAAGAATCATGCCTTTTCCAAACAATTGAAAGCGATTTCAAAGACGACGTATCGGTACTTTGAAGATTTCACGGATGAAAAGACTGGATTAACGTATGATGCCGTTCGAATGAAGAATGGTGAAAAGACAGTACAAGACTTTACATCACCAACAAACATCGGCATGTATTTCATGAGTACAATATCTGCTCAAGAAATTGGGATAATTTCAAGAGATGAAGCAGTCCACAGGATTCAAACTACACTTCAAACATTAGAAGAACTCGAGACGTGGAATGGTTTATATTATAACTGGTACTTCACTAAGGATGGTTCACTTATGACCGACTGGGGTGAGTTCATCTCAACCGTTGATAACGGCTGGCTATCCGCAGGTTTAATCGTAGCCGGACAAGCTTATCCTGAGTTAAATGATCAAACAAGTGAATTAGTGGAAGCGATGGACTATTCTAAGCTCTACGATTCAGAGGTTGGCCAAATGCGCGGAGGGTACGATGTAGCAACTGAAAGTGTTACAGAGCATCACTACGGAGCGTTTTATACAGAACCACGCCTTGCGAGCTATATCTCGATTGGTAAAGGAGACGTTCCTGTAGAACATTGGTGGAAAATGTACCGGACAATGCCTGCAAGCTGGGATTGGCAATCTCAAGTACCAGAAGGCTATACCAAAACATATGATGGGATTGATGTATTTGAAGGTCACTATACATACAATGACCAAAAGTATGTACCAAGCTGGGGAGGTAGTATGTTTGAAGCCTTGATGCCGGGTCTTGTCTTGAAAGAAAAGGAACTTGGCCGAAATGCCCTCGGCTTAAATAATCAAAAGCATGTGGATATCCAAATCGAGTATGCAAAAGAAGAGCTTGGCTATCCTGCATGGGGATTATCTCCTGCCGCAACTCCTGAAGACTATTCCGAATTTGGCGCAACTCCTCTTGGTATGGACGGTTATAGTGCAGAAGGAGCAATTGTAACACCACACGCGTCTTTCCTTGCATTAGAGTACGCACCTAAAGAAGTGTACAAGAACTTAAAAACACTTAAAGACTTTGGTACTTACGGGAAATACGGCTTTTATGATTCGGTAAATGTCCTAACTGGAGAAGTAACAGAAGCGTACCTCGCGCTTGATCAAGGAATGTCTATGGTTGCGATCGCAAACTACCTGGAAGATGGCATTATTAAGGAATACTTCCATGAAGATGGCATTGGCGAAAAACCAGAAGATTTATTAATAAAAGAGAATTTCTCAATTAAATAAGGTAAAAATAAACCGGGATATCGAAACGTATCGATATCCCGGTTTCATTATTTTATTCCACAATTACCTCAAATGTTACATCATAACCAAATTTCAATAGTGTTCATGCCGCTATTCAAATACTTTTCAGCAACTGCCTTTCGAACAACCATTCCGCCCTCACGATAACGATTAGAGTTAAGAGCTGTTTCAACTCGCTGACCGTTAATATGAACTTTTCTTTCTTCATTTGTTAGATGATACTGAAAAGTAACGTCCAGCCCCCAGAACTGATAGTGCAATTGAAGGCCATCTAGTCTATTAGGAAGGATAGGGTCAAGCACCATGTTTCCTTCTTCCTGGCGGATGCCAAGTGCATTTGTTACAAGCTGATTCATATAAATTCCTGGTCCACTTGAATAAATCCGCCAACCGCCTTTCACCGGAACTGATCCGCTTTTAAGATCATCAAACCGATTCTGCGCCTCGTAACGCGTATTGAATTTCCCATCTGAACTACTGAAGTAGGCATTACTTTGTCGTTTCTCTGCGTTTGACACCACATCCGTAATACCAACCGGATTAATAACTTGTAGCCCCTTCCAAACTTCTTCCCTTTGGCCAAGTTTCGCCATTGCCTCAATAAAACGAATATGTGCATGAACATATTGAAGTCCAATTTCTCTTCCAAAGTTCGCTGCTTGCTCCGCTCTTTTGAAATGAGTACTCACTCCACCTTTATAATTCGCAGGCTTATCCATTAATCGAACACCATCCGGACATGCGAGCTTTTCTTTAATAATTTGGTAATGATCTCCTGCTTCCTCTGCAGATAAAAGCTCACTGATCATCCCTCGAATCATCGGTAATAAACGATAATGGATACCTGTCTTCTTATCCTCTGGATGAAGCATCTTTTCAGGACGCTTTTGATCTTCCATATATAAAAACCCTGGAAGAACTCCTGTATCGAGGAGAAATTTCTGATAGTCGCGTTCAATTCCAAGTGCAAGCTCCTGAAGATCCTTTTTCCATTCAGGCTCTACTAGTGCATCCGCAAACTTACGCACAGCCTGGTAAGTCAGCGCAACCGTCCAGCTACTCACCATGTATTTTTTTAATTGAGCGTTCGCAGGCTGAAGGGTATCATCCCAATCCCCATCACCATAAGAAGAAAGGAAGGTATCGTTGAGAAAATGTCGTTTCACATACTCAATCTGTTTTTTAATATGTTCCTTCAATGAATGTTTCTTTTCGCTAAATGTAAAATCTTCTCGCAGGGTATATGGTAATTCCATAGCTAAAATTGTATGATCACCTGTTACAGCAAGGTAGTCAGCGACGACTTTTAGCGGCCAAATCACAACATCCCCATGACTTTCCTCCTGCTGAACACCCCCATACTCATCAAACATAAACCACTGTGGCCAGTTACCTTCATCTTCATATTGATGAGCATATACTGTTTGAATGATTTCTTTCACAGAGTCATAATTCTGCGTCGCCATGAAATATTCAGTTGGCCCCTGGCAAACATCTCGTGTTCCCCAAGCTGCCCCAATCGATTGCTCAAGACCTCTTGGAACAGAATAATGCACAAGCATATTGTGCGTGTACCACCAAGCAAGTGCGTTCATTCTGTCTAACTCGGCATTCTTTTCTTTATGACTGAGATGAAACTGATTCATAACCTTTCCTAAATAGTCCCGGTAGCGTTTAATTTCAGCACTTGCATCTCGTTCAGAAGGAGCATACTCTCCATCACGTGTCCCCTGTATATGTAATGAGAACTGTTGTGTAGATTGAATTTGAAGCACAACAAGCGAAGCATCCCCTTCTTCAATAGGATGAACGAGTAGACGCTCATCTCCCACTTCCATATCAGTACCGGAGACGGACAACTGATAAGTGAGGTTAGGATTGACCTTTGTACTTTCGGAACTATGTGGTCGGAACGTTAAAACACGACCTTTCTGCTCCACATCATAGACTTCTTCATATTCATGGTTAGCCATTGAGATTTGATTCGTAACCAAATAGCGATATTCTTTACCACTTTTCGAACTCACATCTAACTGCACTTGCTGAGAATCAACGGTTGTAAAATTTGTGATGATAATAGTGTCGTTCTCAAATTTGTAATACCAGCGCGCGTAATTAAATCCCATTTCAAATAATGAAGGCATTGTTAAAAGTCGATAGGTTCCTTCGTATTCCACATACAATCTCTGGCCCGACGTTTTTAGAACATTAAGGGGATTACGCTGATTGCTCATCATCTTATGAAACGATGTATTTCCTAAAGAAATTTGGGAATTGAAGACACCATACATATAAGACGTTGTCGAAATAACATTCCGATTCAATCGATCATTTTCCCCAGACATCAAAATATGCCCATGTGGCCGTTCGACTAGAAGTTCTTTTTGCTTTAATACGACGTGCTCATACGTATCGGTGAAAAAAGATAGTAGCGCCCCATTCTCACGCTCTTCTTGTTGACGATTAGGAAATAGCTCGATGATATCTTCCTCTGTCATATCAAGAGATTGAATAGGCTGTCCGACATGATGCTGCACTCGTTCTTGTGCTTTTTCTAGGTGTGGGTCCAATTTAATCGAATCCCAAGAAGCGATAATGTTATCTCGACTAACAGGCTTTGAAGTCGAATGAGGATGATCATTTTGAAATAGTCCATAAAAAGTGAATTCTTTTTCTCCATTTAACTTCACGCGATCTGTTTGAAGAGCTGTATAGGCGAATTCATATTGATAGATTTCATTTGCTAGCGACTCTTCCTTCAACCTTTCTGGTTCATTTGTTTCCTTATAAGATAACCCGAAGAACTGAAAACCATCTGTAGAATAGCCTTTTGTATTCCCGAGTGAACCTTGTTGAAGGTAAGGAAATCCCCCCTGTTGTGGTTGATTTTGACGTGTACAAACGATGTAACCATCCTCTTCAAAAACGGTATGATCCATATACTGAGACGTGTATGCTTCATTTGTTCGAACACCGCCTTTTTCAGCAAGTCCAAGATCCTGTCCGTATACAACGTCTACTTCAACATCATTTCCTTCAAGCGTGACGTTCCAGAACCAAAGATTCTGTTCCGTAAGATGAAAAGCAACGGTATAGTGCACATCCGCAACTTTCCCTCTCCAAATTGCCTCAGACGTTCCAAATTGAAAAGTACTATTGGATTTAGTTCCGATTAAAGGGTATGTGCTAATTTCTTCATTCGTAAACACTCGTAAATATAAATTATTTAATGCACCATCAATAGCATTCGATAGCACTTGATTGATCATAATATTTCCCGTCGTTAATTCATAAAGATCTCCACTTTTTAGAAAAATGGCTTCCATGTCTCCAGCTCGTAAACATGCTTTTCCTCGATCGATCATTATCACTCGAGCCCCACTCCTTTACTTCACTAATTTAAATGGCAATTCTTGAACGTCATGACTGTTAGAACCAACAAAAGCAATATAGTTTCCTGGATCGCTTTCAAAAGATAAATCACTATGATGATAACGAAGTTGCGTCTCTGTTATTGTAAAGACAACTTCCTTTGTCTCACCGGGTTGTAACGTAATTTTCTTAAAATCTTTCAGCTCTTTCATTGGTCGTACAACCTCTCCAGCGATATCTCTTACATATAGCTGAACGACTTCCTCACCTTCATATGACCCAACATTTTCAACAGTCACGTGAACGACTAAATCTTCTTCACTCATAATAGAATCGGATAGTGTCGCATTACGGTAAGTAAAGTCTGTATAGCTTAATCCAAAACCAAACGGAAATACCGGTTCATTCGGAATATCAAGATATTTCGACACATAGCGAACTTGCGCATCCGGCGCATCTTTCGGACGTCCCGTGTTAAAGTGATTGTAGTAAACAGGTACCTGTCCAACTGAATGTGGAAACGACATCGCTAACCGTCCAGAAGGATTCGCATCTCCGTAAAGAAGATCAGCAACTGCCGCCCCTCCTTCCGTTCCTGGATACCACGCCTCAAGTAACGCATCAGCTTCCTCAACCACACCGTGAAGATCAAGCGGCCGTCCATTAAAGAGCACAGCAACGATAGGTTTATTCAGCTTCTTCATTTCAGCAATGAGCTCAAGCTGAACCTTCGGAAGACGAATGTCGCTTCGACAACCTGCTTCACCACTCATATCTGAATCCTCTCCAAGAGCGAGCACAATCACATCTGCATCCTTTGCAACCTCAACCGCTTCTTTTAACGCTTCTTTTGAGCCATTTTCGATATCGCACCCTTTAGCAACTTGCAAAAGAGAAGAGTCTATTTTTGATAACAATCCTTCCTTTAAAAGAACGGCTTCATCTCCTGACCCTAACCAAGACCACGGGCCAAGAATGTCATTACTCTCTCCAAATGGTCCGATAAGCGCTACTTTCTGCTCTTTCTTTAGAGGAAGCACAGAATCATTTTTTAACAGCACGCTTGATTTCTGAGCAAGCTTTCTTGCCACTTGCCGATGTTCTTCGCATAAAACAACTTCCCTTTCCCGTTCAACATCAGCCCCTCTGAATGGATTTTCAAACAATCCGAGCTTCTCCTTCAGATCTAGAATTCGAAGTACAGCTTCATCAATGACCTCTTCATCTATAGCGCCTTCTTCGACAAGCTGTGGTAGGTGGTGAACATAAGTCGAGGTCATCATCTCAATATCCACTCCTGCAGCAATCGATTTTAATGCAGCTTCTCGCTCATCTTCCGCAACACCATGAGGAATGAGCTCCTTCACGGCCCCCCAGTCAGAGATCACGACACCATCAAAACCCCATTCTTTACGTAGTAAATCGCGCATTAACCGCTTATTCCCACTTGCCGGGATGCCATCGACCGTATTAAATGCCGTCATCACCATTTCACAACCCTCATCAAGGGCAGCTTTGTACGCAGGTAAATAGGTTTCGCGAAGCTCTCGTTCTGATAAATCAACATAGTTATAATCACGACCGCCTTCAACGGCACCATATGCAGCGAAATGCTTCACACAAGCGGCAACTCGTTCAGCATCGTTTCTCAAATCTTCTCCCTGAAAACCTCTCACAAATGCCCGTGCATATTCACTATTTAAATGTGGATCTTCTCCAGTCGATTCCATCACTCGTCCCCACCTAGGGTCTCGAACAAGATCAACCATCGGAGCAAAGGTTACGTGAATGCCCGAAACGCCCGCTTCCCGAGCTGCCACTTTTGCGCTTTCTTCTGCAAGGTTCAGATCCCATGAGCATCCAATGGCAAGTGGAACCGGAAAAATCGTTTTATAGCCATGAACGATATCAGACATAAAAAGAAGAGGAATCCCTAATCTACTTTCTTCAAGATAAGTCTTCTGGATATTGCGGATATTTTCCGCTCCGGATGCTCCGAGAACAGAACCACTATGACGAACCTGTTCTTCATCAAGGTTTAGCTGTTCTAATGGACCCGTTATCTCCCCAGCTTCTTTCGCCCCTTTAAAGAAAGGCGTTGCGAGCTGCATCAACTGAGCTGTTTTTTCATGTATCGTCATTTGACTAAGTAAGTTCTTCAATTCATTAGGTTTCATTTCTTTCCTCCTCACCTTTTATCGAAACGTTTCAATTTTATCTTAGTTGAATTATAAGCATGTTTAAAATAATTAGTCAAAGAGTGATTTCATTAAATTTCTTCATAAAACCATATTAGTAAAGCTTCTAATCACCGTTTTCAAATAATTTTAACAAAAGTGTTGAAAGCGGATACACATTTGATTATAATCGAAATATCGAAACGTTTCAATAAAGTTTGTATGTCAGTCGCAAGTTAGTAGGCATGGAAAATAGAGTGAAAAAGGAGATGGATTGCATGAAGAAGAAAACCGCAGCACTATTGGCTACGTTCTTACTTACAATTTCAATGGTTCTTGGAGCTTGTTCAAACGATGACAGTAGTTCAAGTGATGGCAAAAAGGAAATTACGGTATGGGCAATGGGTGAAGAAGGAAAAAAACTTAGTGAGCTCAGTGATAAATTCGAGGAAGAAAATCCCGACATAAAAGTAAAGGTTCAGGCCATCCCCTGGGAAAACGCCCATGATAAGCTGCTAACAGCTGTCGCTTCCCAAAAAGGACCAGACATTGTTCAATTAGGAACAACCTGGGTACCTGAATTCGCAGATGCCGGTGCTTTACTTGATCTTTCTCCTTATCTTGAAGACTACCCTGAATTTAAGCCAGAGAATTATTTCGAGGGTGCTGCTGATTCCATGACATTCGATGATCAAGTCATTGGCGTTCCTTGGTACGTTGAAACACGCGTCCTCTATTATCGTACAGATTTATTGAAGGAAGCTGGTTTTGAAGAACCTCCTGCAACGTGGGATGAACTGAAAGACGCAGCAACAAAGCTTTCCGATCGTGGAGACGACTACTATGGACTCGATATTGATATGAACGATCAAATCACCCCGTTTATTTTTGCATGGCAAAATGGATACGAGATGGACGTTGAGAACAAAGATCTAAACTTCGACAGTCCAGAATTCCGCGAAGCAATGAAGTACTATAACAGCTACTTTAAAGAAGGACTCAGTCAAACAGCTGAAGGCGTTGATATTGTCCAGGCTTTCAAAGACGACAAGAAACCAATGTTTTTCAGCGGGCCATGGATGATTAACATTTTGAACGACCAGGCTCCAGATCTTGAAGGCAAGTGGGATGTAGCCGTTATGCCTGAGAAGGAAACAAATACATCAAGTATCGGAGGATCGAACTTCTCTATCTTCCATAACTCTGAAAATGTGGACGAAGCGCTAAAGTATCTTTCCTATATGAACGATGTGGATACACAATTGGAATGGCTTGATATCTCTAACACCCTCCCATCTCGAGTTAAGGCTTGGGAAGATCCTGCCTTAAGTGATAACGCAATGTACGCTACGTTAGGTGAGCAGCTTGAGAATACAGAAGGTGCTCCACAAATGAAGGAATTTGAAGCAATGGCTCAGGAACTACTAGCCTCAATTGAACGAATTAATGTTGGCGGTGCAGATGTAGATAAAGAACTTGATGAATTTAGCAAAAAAGCAAATGAAATGCTAGAAGACTAATCAATGACGGAGTTACAGGCGAATATCGTCTGAACTCCGTTTTATCGAAAGAAAAGCGCTCTTCAGATAGGTGGGATAACATGCGCAGTATACTAAGAAATGCCTTTCAAGCAAGACATGGACTAATGTTCATCGCCCCTGCAGTACTCATATTAATTGTCTTCAGTATTGTTCCGATTCTCATCGCATTTTTTATCAGCTTCACGGATCTGAACCTTAAAGGGCTTGCTGACTGGTCAAATATTAGCTTTATTGGATTCGAAAACTACGTGGATCTTTTCTCAGACGATCTGTTTCATAAATCTGTTTTTAACACGATTTTCTATGTGTTAATTGGGGTACCACTCGTCATTTTCTTCTCTCTCGGTATCGCCCTTCTATTAAACTACGGAACATCAAAACTGTTTACGTTCTTTCGGGCAGTCTATTACATGCCATCCATTACTAATATTATTGCGATCGCAGTCGTATGGGGCTACCTCTACAATACCGAGTACGGGCTCTTTAACTATATCCTTTCGTTGCTCTCTGTCGATTCGATTCCATGGTTAACAGAACCTACGATTGCAAAACTATCACTTATTATTCTTGCCGTCTGGAAAGGAATCGGCATTAACATGATCATCTTTCTTGCCGCTCTTCAAGGCATACCAAAATCTTATTATGAAGCGGCACAAATTGACGGCGCCAATCGGATTCAGGTGTTATTCAATGTCACCATTCCTTTACTGCGATACGCCACATTCTTTGTGACCGTAACAACATTGATTGGTTGGATGCAATTTTTCGAAGAGCCGTTCGTCATGACCGATGGTGGCCCGCTAGATGGAACCATATCAATGGCGCTCTTTATTTACAAAAACGGCTTCCAGTTCAGCGAATTTGGCTATGCAGCAGCTGGCTCATTTGTTCTTTTTATTTTCATTATCATTGTCACGCTTGTTCAATTTAAGGTACGAAAATCGGATACAGAATATTAATAGACAGGATCGGAGTGAAAAGAATGGAATCAAGATCCTTTTTACAAAAAATCGAAAAGCCTTTTGTGACGTTACTCCTCATCGTAGGAGGCGTGGTTGTCTCCATCCCTTTTCTTTGGATGCTTTCAAGCTCGTTCAAGCAAGAAAGTGACGTCTTAAACATACCGCCACAGCTCATTCCAAGTAATCCAACGTTAGACAACTATATAAACCTTTTTCAAAGCTTAAACTTTGGGCTTTATTTGAAAAATACGCTGATTATCGTACTCTTCTCTTTCCTTGGTCTTCTATTAAACGCAATGGCCGGGTATGGATTTGCGAAATTTAATTTTAAAGGAAAAGAAAAGATCTTTTACATCGTTCTTGCTACAATGATGATCCCAGCCCAAGTAACGATGATCCCTGTTTACCTTCTATTAAATGAAATGGGGCTAACAAACACTATGACCGGAATTATTCTCCCAGGCCTCGCCGTCGCCTTTAGTATTTTTCTCTTCAGGCAATTCATGACGACGATTCCGACGGATTTAATTGAAGCAGCCCGCCTTGATGGCGCTGGTGAGTTCTATATTTTCTTTAAACTTATCATTCCTATCGCAAAACCAATCTTTGCTGTGCAGGGAATCTTAACATTCATTGGCGCTTGGAACAGCTTCTTATGGCCGTTGATTATCGCAAATGATGAAAGACTATATACGCTTTCTGTTGGGCTGTCACTACTGAAGGGACAATATGCAAATAACTACGCCCTCCAAATGGCAGGAGCTGCTATTATGGTCGTTCCGATCGTCATCATCTTCTCTTTCTTTCAGAAATACATTGTGGAAGGATTTACAATGTCAGGTCTTAAATAAAAGTGAGCTGGAAGAAGTGGGGCAAATGATTCACCTGACAATTGCTAACAATTAGTTGTACACTTAAAGTAAACATATTATAAAGTTGTCTAGATAGAGGATGTGAAAAGATGGCAACGATAAAGGACGTAGCAAAACGCGCAGGTGTAGCCGTCTCAACGGCCTCCTACGCATTGAATAACATAAAGAAAGTTAGTCCTGCAACGGTGAAAAAAGTGCAAGACGCCGCCAGAGAACTAAACTATCAAAAAAACGGCTTTGCTTCTGACCTAAAGCGAACAAAAACAAATACGATTGCATTGATTCTAAAGGATCTTTCAGGACCTTATTACTCTGAGCTGATTAAGGGCGTTCAAGAAGTAACCATGACAAATGGTTTTGACTTGATCGCCTGTAGCTCGATAGGTGGCGCTCAATCCACTGCGGTAAAATTTCTAACGGAAAAGCGCGTTGATGGGGCAATTATTTTAGCTCACAACATAACTGATGAAATCATCAGTGAAGCAGCTCGTGAAGGCTTTCCTCTGGTCGTACTTGATCGAACATTAAACAATGATCACGTTATTCAAGTAGAGGTCGATAACATTCAGGGTGGTTATCTCGCAACGGAACAGTTAATTCAGAATGGTCATAAGGATATCGCTTATATTAGCGGCCCATATGATTCTCATGACAATAAAATGCGCTTCAAAGGATATGAACAAGCATTAAAGGAACACGAGCTTCGTTTTCAAACGAGATGGAAAATCTCAGGTGACTTCACTAGAGAAGGTGGCTATCGTGCAACAAAAATGCTAATTGCTCAAGGCAACCTACCCACAGCTGTTTTCTACGGAAATGATGAAATGGCGATCGGAGGCATTCAGGCATTTAACGAAAAGAAAATCTCTGTCCCAGATGATATTTCCATCATTGGCTTTGATGACATCCAGCTATCCGAATATGTCTCACCACCGCTAACAACGATTAAACAACCCAAATATGAGGCCGGCGCTCTTGCCGTTCACCTTATCTTCCAGCAGCTTTCACTCGAGAAAGTGGATCGCTATTATAAACTTCCTACAGAACTAGTTGAAAGAAAGTCTGTTGCTAGGAAGGATTAAAATCAAACCACCGCGGGCGTGCGGTGGTTTTAATGGTGCCTGTCACCCGCGGTTTATGTCGAAATTATTAATATTCTCATGCTAAAAGTCCTGATACCACGAATCCTATTTTCCCCTCACTTTTGTACCACTTTACGAGTTTATTAGCACCTTTCAAGAGCCCTTCCCCTTATTTTTTCCTGTCCATCCCTCCTAACCTCCACTTCAACGCTTCTAACAAAACAATTGAATTCGCCCTTTTCTTTTTAAAAATCCGCCATATGTAAATCACCATTTACATTCATTGAATATACTATCAGTTGAATCGATTTTGAAAGGATGATAGTGATGAAGATGAAGCGGAGAATTAAAATTGCAGCATTATCAATGAGCATTTTCTTATTTGCAAGTATGCTCCCGACTGGAGCTGCCTCAGCAGTTGAAAAGGACAAGTCTCCAGGCATGAACTCTAACAAACTATTAAACGTAGCTCACAGAGGTGCTTCTGGACATGCTCCTGAACACACGCTTGCATCCTATAAACTTGGGGATGAAATGAAAGGCGACTACATTGAAATCGACCTTCAGATGACGAAGGATGGTAAACTCATTGCCATGCATGATGAATCAGTTGATCGGACCACAAACGGGACAGGCCTTGTAAAAGACTATACACTTGAGCAGCTAAAAGAGTTAGATGCAGGTAGCTGGTTTAATGAAAAATATCCTGAGAAAGCTAATCCTGCTTACGAAGGGCTTCAAGTGCCTACTCTTGAACAAGTACTCCAAACATTCGGGAAGGATGCTCGCTATTATATTGAGACGAAATCTCCCGAGGTATATCCTGGTATGGAAGAAGAGCTCCTTCGCATTCTTAACAAGTACAAATTAACAGGTGTTAATGAACGATCTAGTAAAGTGCTTATTCAATCTTTTAGTCAGGAAAGTCTATTGAAAATGCATAACCTCAATCCTAACTTACCGCTTATTCAGCTCATCTCATATAAAGAGCCAGCAACAATTTCTGAGGGAGAACTTCAAGAACTAACTGAGTATGCAGTCGGCGTCGGAATGTCTGCTTCAAAAATTGACGAAACGTACGTACAAAAAGTAAGAAGCGCTGGTTTACTCATTCATCCTTATACAGTGAATGAGAAAGAACAAATGACGCGCTTATTAGACTGGGGCGTAACGGGGATGTTTACGAACTACCCTGATCGTTTGAGTGATGTACTTCATAGTAAATAATCACAAAAAAGGTATTCGTTGGTAACTACCAACGAATACCTTTTTGACGTTTACCAGCCATATTGCTGAAGGAGCTCTGCAATCGCAGTATGATCGCTCTCTTCCGCTAACGCAAATGCCTCTTCACTTTCCTCAATAGAAGAAGGAAGGGCTCCCGCTACGAGGAAAGCTTCAACAAGTGAAGGATTGTCTTGTTTGATTGCTTCAAATAGCAATGGATCTCCTTCATAACGAGCATTCGCATCCCCACCTCTACCTAGTAGCAAAGAAACAAGTTCGGTAGACTTTTCTTTGGTGACTGCCGTAACTAGTGCACTTTCATCGTTTTTTTCTACCGTAAAGTTTGGATTTGCTCCAGAATCAAGGAGTAATGCACTTGTTTCTTCATTTCCTTGTGCGATGGAATAAGTTAATAAAGTATCATGCTCGCCTTCCACTTCTATTTCTAGGTTCGGATTATAACCATTGTGTAATAAAATTTTGATGAGCTCGATGTTTTCTTCCTTTACAGCTTTGACTAACATTTTCTCATTTCCGATTTCAAAATGAGCACCCATTTTTAATAGCAAGTCAACAATTTCGTTATTTCCTTGTTCGACTGCTACTTCTAGAAGGTTCTCATTTTTCTCATGATTTACTTCAGCATCCCCATCGTGATCCGATTCTTCATGATCATGTACCTCTACCCCATTCAGAAGTAGGAACTCAACAAGCTTGCTATCTCCTTCCATGACCGCATAAGTGATTGGTGATACGCCATCATTGTTTACTGTATCTGGCGAAACGCCCTCATGAAAAAGATCCTCCATCTCCTTTAATGTCGTTTCATCTGAACGATTCTGATAGAGGAGTTCCCACAATTGGTCTTCTTCTGTAAGAACGTCGGTGTCTGTTCCTTGATTTTCTGCACTAGCTTCTTTATGTGATTCAGACGTCGTTTTATCTCGATTTAATTCAGAACATGCCGCTACCACGATCAACATAGGCATGATCATCCAAAGTAACTTTCGCTTCATTGTTTCCCTCCAACTTTATAAAAAGTCAATTCCTAAACCATTATATCGTGAAACTCTCTGAGGAAAGATTAAAATTTAGTGAAATATGTCTTCGAATGGGACAACTTCCGCCCGTCATACACTTTAATAGTCAAGCTTCAGGGAGGACGAGACGTTGTCATACTTTAAAACGAGGAGGAAGCGCGGAGGTTCAGGAAAGGTTATTTTTAGCTTAATCGTCTTGCTGCTTCTCGGTGGCAGCATCGCTATTTGGATCTGGCAACAGCCTAAATCACAAGCCTTAGCAACTGTTAAGGAATTCTATTTATATGAGCAAAGTGGTGATTTCAAAAAAGCCTGGAACCTTTTTCATCCAGAAATGCAGAATCGGTTTTCAGATGAACAGTACAGTCAATTACGCTCACAGCTGATTACACAAGATATTGGCGCTACCTCGTTTACGTTCGATATTGGCAAAGTAAAAACAAAGAAAAATTGGCGTTCTGGAGTAAATGGAGTGATCATGAAAAAAGTTTACACAATGAAAGTCACGCTTCAGTTTCACGATCAGTTTGGAAATTTTGATCTCGTTCAGGAAGTGTTTGTAATAAAAGAAGAGGGAGAATACAAGGTCTTGTGGGATTACAAGTAGAAATAGAAGATTAAACAAACGTTTGATTAAGGGGAGGTGCCGGATAAAGTCGGCATCTTTTTTATTTTGAAATTAGCTTAAACCTTCCTTCTGTGATAAAAGGGATTGCACAATAACATCTCTTCGTGCCATCACGAACTTACAGTACTGCTTTTTCTTTTGATGGATAGTCCCAGGATAGCCTTCAATTAACGGAAGTAAATAAAGGTAGGGTTTATTAGGTTTATTACGTAAACGGTAGTAGTGATAGCTCGACCATGGATAATCTTCTGGGTCTGAGACAAGGTTTGCTTTTACGGGATTCAAATGAATATAACGGCTAACTTCAAGCATGTTTGATGAGCTATTTAACGGTTCATCAAAATAGCGTTTTTCAAAAACGTGGCCAGTTAACTCATATCTTCCATTGAAATAAGTCGCGTATCGTTTGTTAATGAGTGACATGATCTTTGAAATGGAATGTTCTTTGGAGCGAAGTTGAAGATGATAGTGGTTGTTCATTAAACAATAAGAAGCTAACTCAAACGGGTGTGTCTCGAAGACTTGATCGAGGATAGACAAAAACGTTCGATAATCTCTGTTATCGTAGAACAAAAGTTCTTTACGATTTCCTCGACTCACTATGTGATAGAAATGATTCGGAAGCCAAACTCTTGGTTTTCTCACCATACCATTAGTGTTGTTGCATGTGGATTTAATAGATTCCTGTAACAAAGTAGCTTCGTCATTTTTCTTCCTCCCTTGTCAGTAATCTTCTCTTTCTCCAAGAATAATCTTCCCCCTCTTACTCGTCAATCAAATTTTATCGACAGGATTCGGGGAGTGACAGGCACTCGCAATTTTAATACCAAATTAAACCAAATTAATGGTAGTATAGGGAAGTATTGGGCAAAAAGGGGGATATAAATGAAAAAAATTCACTTATTTAGCTTTGTTTTACTAGCTATAATCGGGAGTTTAGTAGGGTTTGGATGGGGCGACATGGGCACTATTGATCTAGATCAAGTTACATTATCTACTAATGAAAGCAGTTCTACAGCTGAAGCTTCTCATCAAGAAGATCATGAAGAAGAAAAAATTAATGAGCAAGAACTTAGAATTCAAAAACTAGAAGAAGCTGCTGAAAGAGGAGCTGCTCCTCATATACCTGTGTTAACCTATCATAATATAATCTCCAAAGAAAATTTGAAAGAGAGACACTATGGCGATGATGGTAATCTATCAAGCACCATTGTTTTACTTGAAGACTTTAAGCAACAAATGAATGTTTTGCATGAAAATGGTTTTTTTACGTTAACGCTTGAGGAATTCGAAAAATATATAACTAGCGAAATACCTGTCCCTGAAAAAAGTGTTTTACTTACGTTTGACGATGGTCATAAGAATAATTACATAGAAGCTTATCCGGTATTGAAGAAATATGATTTTCACGCTGTTGAATTTTTGATTACGAATCGAAATAAAGACAAAACCGTTCCATATAATACTGATACAAATCAATATCTCAGTCATCAAGAAATTGAAGCAGCAAGCGACGTCTTCGAATATGCAAGCCACACCAACAGTTTTCACAATTTGGATAACGGCACACCTTATCTAATCTCAAAATCTCTTCCTGAAATTCAAGAAGATGTAGAAACAAGCATTGAATTAATTGGTGATACAAACGCACTTGCTTATCCTTATGGGGCTTACGATGAACAGACGATGGAAGCAATGGATGTTGCTGGAATCGACTTTGCTTTTACTGTACAAGCTGGCTACGTTCAGCCCGGAGATGACATGCTACAGATTCACCGAAATTCCGTGAGACCTTATAATACAATTGAAGACTTTAAGAATGTGATGGAAATCAACTAACTTTATGCCATATAAAAGAACAGGCCATTGTGCCTGTTCTTTTATATGGCATTCGGCACCAATCCGGTGGTATCGGGTGGTGACAGGCACTATTGCCTCTACACCTTATTTGGCGCCTCTTCTCCTTCAAGTACTTTCAATAAGTTCATAGCAGCGACTTCTGCCATTCTCAACCTCGTTTTTACACTTGCACTCCCTATATGAGGAAGGGTAACGACGTTTGAAAGACGAAGCAAGGGATGATCAAGCGGTACTGGCTCTTCTTTAAAAACATCTAAACCCGCAGCCCATATAACACCATTCGTTAGGGCTTCATAAAGAGCATCTTCATTTACAATTCCTCCTCTTGCTGTGTTGATTAAAACAGCGCTCCTCTTCATCGTTTCAAGCTGCTTTACCCCAATTAAATTCTCAGTTTCAGGCGTTAATGGTGTCAAAACACATACAAAATCAGACTCCTTTAAAAGATCTTCAAACTCTTTAAACTGAAGATCTAATCTACTTTCTGCTTCCTGATTCCGACGACGGTTGTGATAAACCACATTCATATCAAATCCTCTAGCTCTTTTCGCCACAGCTTCCCCAATTCTCCCCATGCCTATAATCCCTAATGTCGCCCCATAGATATCCTGCCCTGTTAGCTGCATAGGTGACCAGGCTTCCCAGTTTCCTTCACGCAAATAATTGGATGCTTCAGGAATTCGGCGTGCGGTAGCCATTAGTAAAGCAAAGGTTAAGTCGGCTGTTGTTTCCGTCAGAACCCCCGGAGTATTCGTCACAACAATCCCGCATTCTTTAGCTGCTTCAATATCAATGTTGTTATAACCTACAGCCATATTGGCTACTACTTTCAGGTTGTTGGCTTTTTTTAGAAGTGAGTGATCTACTTGTTCAGTTAACATACAAAAAAGCCCGTCCACACGCTTAATTTCTTCTTCTAAGACAGCGTGCGGCACTGGTTCTTTATCCTTGTCCCACATCCTTACTTCACATGTTTCACGAATAGGCTTCACAATTTCATCTGGCAACTTCCGCGTAATATACACTTTGGGTTTCATCCACATTCCACTCCTTAACTCAAATTGTCTCTATCCTACATGTTTCACGAATAAAAACGAAATTCCTCTTCCACATAGAGACATTACCCGGGAAATTTCGAAGCGATACGCAAAATAATAACGGAATATTGTGATAAAATAAAGAAAATCGAAAGTTGAGGTAAACCATGTTACATAACTATCACTTTTCTTTTCCCATCCGCGTTCGTTACTCCGAAATCGACGGTCAAAAAATTGTATTCAATGCCCACTATTCTACTTATATTGACATTGCTACCACTGAGTATTTCCGACACGTCTTAGGTGATCGATTACAGAAACTTGCTGAAGATCGGTTGTTTGATCCGGTATTAAGGAAAATAACGATTGAATTCATCAAACCAGCAAAATTGGATGATCTCCTTGATGTGTACTGCCGAATTACTAAAATAGGTCAGAGTAGTTTTCAACTTGAGCACACTATAACAAGAAATGAGGAAACTCTTGTAAAAGCAGAGGTCATACAGGTGAATTTTGACTCAACTACCGGCCATGCAAAAGCGATCCCTCAAGAAATTAAACAAGCGATTACTATTTTTGATAAGATAAGTGATCATTAACCTTCTCATCATTTTGTGGATTTACAGAAAAAGTCGGCATGCCAATGTAATATGTACCCTATAGAGTAGACACTTAAAAAAAGTCTGCCCTATAGGGTACTTTTATGTATAATGAGGACAAATTCTACGATGGGAAATGATTATTAATGAGTAAGAAAGTATTCTCAGAGGAAGATGTCAAAACACTTGCCTCTAATAAATTTGTGAAATCAGTTAGTGAAAAAGGAATCACATACAGTGATGAATTTAAGCGAATATTCATTACGGAGTATGAAAAAGGAAAACTACCGAGTCAGATTTTTAAAGAAAATGGATTTGATGTCGATACTCTCGGACACGAAAGAGTACATTCTGCCGCGAGAAGGTGGAGACAGGGTTATAAAAACAAAGGGATTAATGGACTTACTGACACTCGTAAAGAAAGCTCCGGAAGATCCAAAGATAAGGAACTGTCTTTAGAGGAAAAATACAAACGTTTAGAAGCTCAAAATAACCTATTAAAAGCAGAGAATGATCTCCTAAAAAAGCTCGAAATGATGGAAAAGGGGATGGGAAAAAAGAGATAAAATTAGCTGCTTCTCTCAAGTTTGAATTAATCCGCCATATCATCCATGAGTATCAACTTAAAAATATGGTCCGATACTTATGTTCCGTAGTGGGTGTCTCACGATCTGGTTATTATCGTTATTTCACTGAAGGTGCTCGAAAGCGTCGAACAGAAAACGAGGCGCGAGACCAAGTTTTAAAAGACTGGATCCTAAAAGCCTATGCCTTTAAAAAGCGAAAAAAAGGGGCACGTCAAATCAAGATGACGCTAGCTAACCAGTATCAAATAACCTATAACTTAAAACGCATACGCAGAATCATGAAAAAATACGGAATCGTATGTCCGATCAGAAGAGCGAATCCCTATCGTCGTATGGCGAAAGCAACGAAAGAGCACAGCGTTGTACCAAACAAACTTGAGCGAAACTTCAAACAAGGCATCCCAGGGAAAGTACTTCTAACTGACATTACCTATTTGTTTTATGGAAATAAGAAGAAAGCGTATCTATCTACCATAAAGGACGGCTCTACGAATGAGATCCTAGCTTATCATGTGTCTGACCGAATTACGCTCGATCTAGCGACAGATACGTTAGTAAAACTTAAAAACAACCGTAAAGCAAAACTAGATGCGAATGCCTTTATTCATTCTGATCAAGGCTTTCACTATACTCACCCTACCTACCAAAAACAGCTAAAGAAATACGGTTTAGATCAGTCTATGTCTAGAAGAGGAAACTGTTGGGATAATGCCCCACAGGAATCTTTCTTTGGTCACTTTAAAGACGAAGCCTCAATAAAACCTTGTCAAACACTAATCGAATTAAAACGTGAAGTTAAGAGTTATATGATGTATTACAACCTGGATAGATGTCAGTGGAACTTAAAAAAGATGACCCCTGTTCAATACAGGAATCATCTTCTTAATGTTGCCTAGTCTTTTTTAAACTGTCCTTTACACAGGGTACATATTAATGAAAGCATACCGACTTTTCTATTTACTACGGTGACCAAAAAAGTTGAAAATGTGAAACTCCTTCATGAAACAACTTCATTATCTGCGAATTTTACTCCTTCTGAGCAATCCGCACTGCTGTTTGATAAAGCAATTGCACTCCTTTCTCAATATCATCCATTTCCGCAAACTCAAGCGGGTTATGGCTAATCCCCTTTTCACATCGAACAAAAATCATCCCATAATCACTGATATACGACATAAACAGAGCATCATGGAATGGTCCGCTCATTAAAACAGGGGATTCGAAACCGAGCGCTTTATCCTCTTCACTCATGATTTCTTTAATCCAGTCAGCACAATAGCGCGGCTCACTTCTTGTATCTTCGGTGATTGTATAGGTAAGTTTGTAAGTCGTGGCGGCTTCTTCAATGATCGTGTAAAGCTTTTTCTCAAGCATCGTACGGTGCTCCAGGTCGATGTCACGCAAATCCATTGTAAATTCAACTTTTTCAGGAATGATGTTACGTGAATTCGGAAATACCTGCACACTTCCCACAGTCCCAACCGTTGTTTCTTTCCCCTCTTCTTTTATTAACTGATCAAATTTCGTAATGATCTCACTGGCTCCAACCATCGCATCTTTTCGTAACGGCATCGGAACAGAGCCTGCATGTCCAGCGAATCCTTCAAGTGTAACGGTTAACCAGATAGGACCTGATATTCCCGAAACAATTCCTACAGGTTTGTCTTTAGATTCCAGAACCGGTCCCTGTTCAATATGAAGCTCGAGAAACGCTTCAATATCGCCTTTCTTGTATACCGGGCTTTGTGAAAGATCAGGCTCGACACCGAATTCTTTCAGTGCTTCTTTTCGTGTCATCCCTTTCTTATCTTTACGCTCGAGTTCACCATCTTCTAAAAGGCCAGCAAGAGCCCGAACTCCGAAAACACCTTTATTAAAACGTGAACCCTCTTCATCAGAGAAACAAACCACTTCGATCGTTCGCTTTGGTAATACGCCGTTGTCCTTCATCGTATGTACAACTTCAATCGCTCCAAGAGCTCCAGCCGTGCCGTCAAAGCGACCTCCATAAGGTTGAGAATCGATGTGAGAGCCAAGCATGAGGATTGCCTTATCTTTTTCTGAGCCTTCTATTCTGCCAATTAAATTCCCAAAACCATCAATTCGAGCAGTTAGTCCAGCCTCTTCCATCCATCCTTTTACAACTTCCACAGCTTCCCGATCTTCCTGCGAGTGAGCAAGACGACAGACTCCTGTTTCCCCAATCTTTCCAATCTTAGCAAGTTCTTCAAGATGACTCTGTAAACGACTACGGTTAATCCCCATTCACACTCATCCTTTTCGGCTTTTTATTCACTATAGCAAAGCGAATGCCATCGCACATTATACAAAACGTAAGGTATTAGCTGGTTATTATATATACTTCGTCTATTCAGGCAAGATATTGCCCCAAATGACATGGTATGCATTCGACATTATCCACCAAAAAACGGGTGGTGACAGGCACCATCATACCATCACCCTCTTGCCACAGCACCCTTCATTGCATATAATAGAGTTAGATAACATAAAGTATAAAAAAAGAACGCCGGTGCTTTCGCACCAGCGTCCATACAGCTGCTCCGCATGACGAGCGGCGGCTCAAAAGGCAAAAAGTAACTCACCTTAATCCTTGGCCGGGGCAGGGTGGGTTACTTCTTTTTATTACTGGAAACAGTAATAATCGTGACCACGAGAGAAGCAAAACTGATCATCAATACAAGCGCCTCGTATGTGCTCATCATTATAGGCAGCACCCCCTTTCATAAACGGGGTACCGCCGCCCACCCTGCTTTGCAGCTGATACTATTCATTTTATCATAGACATCTACCCTATTTGGATAGACCATTTACCTATGTTAGTGTCAAAACAAAATATGCCAAGATTCTAAATAAGGCTTAACGATGCGGGGCCACCCCACCTCGTTAAGCCTTTTCTCTTACAATGGACGATCATCAAAATCATAGTCTGCTGGATTCGGCGCAACTCGCGCCTTCTCAAGTGCAGGAGTATCTGGTCGTGCAATCTGATAGACGGCTGCTCCTACAATTTCCGCAACATTTTGGAGTTTCTCTTTACTTATTTTATCAATCGTATCATCTGGAGAATGGTACCACGGCTCAAGCGGCGCATGAATAAAGAGAGCAGCCGGTATCCCTTTTAGAAAGAAAGGCACGTGATCGCTTCTTCCGAGTTCTCCATAATCAACTGCGCCTGAAATCCTCGCTCCAGCTGAAGCACCAAGATCGGTTACAAGATTCTTGTTCCCATCAGGCGTGAACATAATAAGTTCCCCAGCATCACGACTTCCCACCATATCCATTTGGAAATGAGCAACCGTGCTTTCTATTTCATCATCAGTCAAAGAGTCTGCATAGTGGTAAGAACCGACTAATCCTTTTTCTTCAGCACCAAATGTAACAAATCGAAGCTCTGTATCTGTAGGGGTTTTCGCCATGATTCTGGCTAATTCTAGCGTTGCCGCTACTCCAGATGCATCATCGTTAGCTCCGGGACCATTAGGGACGGAATCGTGATGCGCACCAATGCTGACAATTTGTCCATTATCCTTATTCGGGTGCGGTTCTTTTTTCGCAATGACGTTATAAGAGGTTTTATCAATTGTCCCAGCATTTTCTACGCTTACAGTAGCTTTCACGTCTTCATTATTCAGCTGCTCCACAAGTTGAAGGCCAGCTTCTCTTGTTATCGCTACCGCCGGGATATCCTGTCCTTCATAAGCGTAGCCAAATGAATTGCCAGAGCGTCCTTCTCCGTTAAACATAATGACGCCAATTGCTCCCTTATCATAGACGTTCTGAATCTTTTCATAAAAACTATAAGTCCCACGCTCAATTAATGCGATCTTCCCAGCAACTTCAACACCTACTTCATCCTGAGAACCAAGTCCTACATAAACAAGAGATCCTGTGGCGTGATCGTTAATGGATCCTTCAAACGTATAAACATCGCCAGAAAAGACTTGCTCATTAAGAGAAAGCGATGAAGCTCCACCATCCCACTCCTGAATGGTAAAAGGCTGTAATTCCGTCTCATAGCCATAGCGTTCAAACTCACTTTTTATGTACTGTACCGCTTTGTATTCCCCTTCTGTACCTGATGCACGAGGTTGCTTTGATAATAAGGCAATGTTGTTATACATGTTTTCGCTGCTAATTTTCTTTATCACTTTGTTGTCAAATGCGTGGTCAGATTGTTCATTTGGAGCAGGCTTAGCTGCATCAACCGAGAAAGACATTGGACTTAGAACCAGACCTGTTGCCAAAGTAATTGTTAGCGCTCTCTTATTCAAATGGTATTCCTCCTTAGGATGAAGTAATCAGCATAATTATTCCATTAATTGAATGTTTAGTAAATTACTCATTTAATCCTAATAAGAGCTTAACAATCCAAAATATGGACTTTTCACCTACAAAAAATTGAGCAATCTCAACCTTTTTCAGTCGAAATTTGTATATAAGTGTAGAGAAAATGAGCATTCTCGGTCATTTTTTAATTGTTTTTATTTTTTTCGTAAAACACTTTTAATTACTGTCCCATTGCAGTTATTTGTCCGCTTACTATAGAATGCTATCCAAATATAAATAAAGAGCCCTCCAATGAAGAAGAGCTCCTAATTAATATTTCCTTATTTATCATTCGACAAATTCTCTCAAAAAGCGGGTAGTGACAGGCACCATTTCACACCTTCCATAACCTCAATACTACTTCTTCCTGAACCACAGCATGTTTCTTCTCCGTCATCAAACTCACGCTCACATAACTTAGAAACGAAAGCAGTACCGGCAGCACAACCGTATGCATCCCAAATGCATTTGGCATAAATGTATTAAATCCAATATAGCTTCCAACTCCAACAAGAATGGAAGCCATCGCACCGCTCGCATTTCCCTTCTTCCAATAAAGTCCCATAACAACCGGCCAGATGAACGCAGCTTCAAGGCCTCCAAAAGAGAATAAGTTTAACCAAATGAGAAGTTCCGGAGGGTTAACAGCCATTGCAAACACCAATATTCCCAATACCATTGTCACACCTACGCTAATTCGCTTGATCGTTTGATCGCTCGCTTCAGGCTTCACGTAATTCAGGTAGACGTCTTTCACGATGGCAGAACTAACAAGTAGCAACAGCGAATCCACTGTCGACATGATAGCAGCCATAGGAGCAGCCAAAACAATTCCCGCGAGCCAGGATGGTAGCACTTCTAGGGCAATTCTCGGCATAACCGTATCTCCTACCTCAATTCCAGGAAGCACCGCGCGTGCAAACACCCCAGTGAGATGCATTCCGAGCATAATGACGCCAACTACGATCGTTCCAATTATTAAAGCACGATGCATGCCTTTTGAGCTTTTATAAGACATCGCTCGAACGGCCACCTGTGGCAAACCAACAACCCCTACGCCCACGAGAATCCAGAAAGACGATACATACAGTGGTGTTAAAGATCGATCAGCACCAAAAGGAGAAATTAAGTGAGGATTTTCAGACGCAAGCGTAGTAACAATGCTCTCAACGCCACCACCCGCTATAACCGTTCCAATTAGGATAACAAGCGTTCCACCTAACATCACGATGCCCTGAACCGTATCCGTGATCGCAACCGCGCGAAATCCTCCGATAATAACATACACAAGAACAGACACCGCAAAAATAAACAGTGCCCCCGTATAAGGCAACCCTGTCAACGATTCAATGAGTCTTGCACCACCGACCCACTGGGCAGCCATCGCGGAAAATAAGAAAATAATGATACTAAGCGCAGATAAAATGACAACCGCTTTGCTTTGGTAACGTTCCTTCAAAAAATCGATCAACGTAACTGCCCGAATTTTCCGAGACATAATCGCAAATTTTTTCCCCAGAACAGATAATACGAAGTAACCAGTGGCAAGCTGTGACATCGATAAAAGCACCCATCCCAGCCCCATCGTGTAAGCTACACCAGGGCCTCCGATAAAACTACTGGCACTTCCATATGTAGCAATCATCGTCATCGCGAGTATAAATCCACCAAGTTGCCGACTACCTAGAAAGTACTCTTGCAAAAAGTTCGAAGTCGATTTCAAATGTGTTGAGGCATAAAAACCAATAAGAAAAATGATAACAAGAAAAATAAGGAGAGGAATCACAACTTGCCAATTCATTCGTCCTCCTCCTCATCAAACAGAACTTCTTTAAACAAGAAGACAACCGCTAAAATCACAAGGACAATCACAATCCCAGTTCCAAGCAGACAGCTGTAGAAAAACCACGCTGGTAATCCCCATATATAGCTATACTCCTCTACTGGTTTTGAACCAAAACCGTAGGCAAATCCATACCAGAGTATAAAATTTATTAAAACAAGCCCAACGCCAATAAGCGCTTCACGATTGGCCACGAGGTATCGCGGATCATCTTTAGGCGTTTCTTCGTGTTGCTTCATGCTTTTCCTCCTTCAAAACAAACCTCGTTCTATTATAACCAGAAGGTCTTCTTCAACCATAGTGAAATGTTTATCACAGCGGACTCCTTAATGAGTATAGCAGTGAACCATTATAAGGGTAAAAGAAATAATGACATGCTGCCATGTTTTTCTTTGTATATCTCAGTAAACTAGCTTAAATAAGTACAGGCAAGCATATTCCGTTTATCATAAAAATCAAGGCCTACGTTAAAAGAGTGAAGCGCCCTATTCATAGGACTCTTCACTCTTTTATTTTGATATTAAACAAACGTTTATTTAACACACATTACGCCTTCCGATAAGCCCTTCTCTCCGCATAGGACACACATTTAAAACAAACCGGCTTCCGATTTCCCTCATCATCTAAATAATATTGAGGACGTGTAGGTTTCCTATGACAAATCATACATTTCTCTAATCCAATTAACCTTCGAAAAAACCCCTTCATATTTGTCACACTCCTAATCTTTAGTAAACTAATATACAGTACGAACCAAAATCACAACTGTTCCTTCAATCAAACTTTATCAGAAGGAAGATGAGAGTACACAATATGACAAATATCGGGGAGTGCCTGTCACCACCCACACCACCCAAATGACTAAAGGATGAGCATGCATGAAAGTAATCCTCGCTACCCCTTTCTTTCACCAGCTTCGCGGCAATACGATCACCGTTCGGCGTATTGCTGATGGATTGATTCATGCTGGTGTCGAAACGGAAGTGATCTCTATAACAGAGCAAGACGATCATCACCATTCCCTTAAAGATGCTGATTTGATTCACGGTTTTAATGCTTATCGTTTTTATCAATTTATAAAATCAATAAGTCCTCCAATCACAAATTATACCGTTACACTAACGGGAACGGATTTGAACCATGACCTAATGAACCCAACTAGAAAAAACGATGTTATTGCCTGTTTAACGAATGCGTTAGCAGTCCATGTTTTTGATGAAAAGGCTAAGCGCATTGTTCTCGATATTTTACCAAAATTAGAAAATAAGCTTTATGTGATTGCACAGGGAACGAGCACCTCTAGAAAAAGAAACGTACTAGAGAAAACCAAACCGGACACGTTCCATTTTCTTCTTCCCGCAGGCATACGAAAAGTGAAAAACATTCCGTTCGCAATTAATAGTCTACTGGAATTACGCAAAACTAACGCAAACATTAACTTAACGATTGTCGGCCCAATACTAGAGCCTGATGAGGGAGAGCTCGTTCAGCAGTTAGTTTTAGAAAACAGTGACTGGGTGACTTATAAAGGAGTGATTCCTCATAAAGACATGGAAGCATTATACAGTAATGCAGATGCTGTAATTAATACATCTCATAGCGAAGGACAATCCTCTGCTATCCTCGAGGCGATGAGTTTCGGTTTACCTGTACTCGTCTCAAAAAACAAAGGAAACATGAGCCTCGTTTCGAACGAAGAGACTGGATTCGTTTATGACGGCATCAATCAATTCTTAACATATGCTATTCGTTTAATCGATAAAGCGTCTCTCCGAGAAGTACTAGGTGAAAATGCAGCTACGTATGTTGAAGAGCACCATTCTGCGACACAAGAAATCTCAGCAATGGTTAACATGTACGAAAAAAGTCTGGCAGAGCTAAAGAAAAGAGGAAACGATGATGATTAAAAGTCCATGAGTCGTTGACAGCTCAAGGGTCGTGTACGACTCTATTGATCAAAACGTCATTACATCAGGAGAAAAAGGAGCAAATAAGACAGTCATCTTAACCTTTGATGATGGTCCAGGACGTGTGCTTCCTAAACTTCTCGATATTTTAAAAAAGGAAGAGGTACAAGCCATGTTTTTCTGGCAGTCACGCCTCCTCTATAAAGAAAGACCTTGGAAAAGAGTACTAGATGAAGGTCATCTAATTGGCACCCACTCTTGCAAACATCCTAATTTAACAAAACTTAGTTATGCCGAGCAGTTTGAGGAGCTTGAATACAGCAAGCTAAAAATCCACGAAATCACCGGCTCACCTGTGACTTATTTTAGGCCGCCGTTTGGTCAATATAATCTTGATACAATTAAAGCAGCTCAGGATCTTGGCTTAACAACGGTGATGTGGCGAATTAGCTCAATGGATTGGGAACTTGCACGCCATCCGGAAGAAATCTTACAAAATGTGATTCAGAACCTTGAAAATGGTGCCATTATTCTCCTTCATGAACTACAACAAACTATCCAGGTGCTCCCAGATCTAATCAAAAAAATCCGCGCCGAGGGCTATGAATTTTCCTTACTACCACCGTTGAAAAAATAAAAAAGAGGAGGTGGCTCATAAATGGCTACCTCCTTCCCTTTTTAGATCACGCAACGACTCATTTACCCTTCAACCTCTACTTCATTTACGCCTTCCACTTTTCGAAGAAGCTGATAAATATCCGTCGTATGATTTTTTTCAAACGTCATAAGTTTCAACTCAACTTGCGGGTTTCTATCTTTTGTATCTCGCACACGAACGTGTCGAATCTCAAAATCATTTGCCACAATGGCTTTCATAAAATGAGTCACATCTACACTTTTCTTTAACGTGATTTTGGCACGCATTTCCCGCTGTCTAAGTGCCTTTGGGCCAATCCGTTTGATGATCCATGGAAGAATATTCACACTGAACAGAATCAATCCAGCACCAACAAAAGCTTCATAATAAAAACCGGCACCCGCTGCTATTCCTAATCCAGATGCTCCCCAAATAATCGCTGCAGTTGTTAAGCCAGAAATCGCATCATTATTTCGCCTCAAGATTACACCCGCACCGATAAAGCCAATCCCAGAAACAATTTGAGCGGCCAATCGCATTGGATCCGTTCGAATATTCGGGGAAAGCTCCGCGAACGTTTCCGCCGATTCAATCGACACGATCGTTAACAAACAGCTGCTTACTGCGATGACAATACAAGTCTTTAAACCGAGTGGCTTATGCTTTAACTCGCGCTCAATCCCAATCATTAATCCGAGCAAACCAGAAATACATAGTTTAATAAGCACAACTACCATCGTTCGTCATCTCCAACGTCGTAAAATAGAAGTAGCGCACCTCTGTATTACTCTATTCAGGAGAAGGAAATATTAGAATACGACGAATGGCCACTCCGAAGCACTTAGTTTAGAGTTCGACAGAATGTGAGCTAAATCGGGCGGTGACAGGCACCTTCGTGCCCCGCTACGCGCTACCCTTCAACCTCCACAAACGTTGCGCCGTCAATGTCTCTTAACTGCTGATAAATACTAGTCGTATGATTCGCTTCAAAGGTAAGCAGACGCAAATCTATTTGATGGTTTTTTTCCTTCGTATCGCGAACGCGAACGTGCTTGATTTCAAAATCGGCCGCCTGGATTGTTTTCATAAATGCGGTAATGTTCGTTCCTTTTCGAAGCGTAATTTTTGCTCTCATCTCACGCTGTCTTAGCTGGCTAGGGCCAATTTTTTTGATAATCCAGGGAAGGATATTTACACTAAACAGGATCAAGCTTGCCCCTACAAACGCTTCAAAATAAAATCCCGCTCCTGCGGCGATACCTAGTCCAGAAGCTCCCCATATAATCGCCGCGGTTGTTAATCCAGAGATGGCATCGTTATTTCGTCTTAAAATAACGCCCGCACCGATAAAACCAATCCCAGAAACAACTTGAGCAGCAAGTCGCATTGGATCTGTTCGGATGTTGTCAGATATCTGAGAGTACGTTTCAGCAGATTCAATGGAAACAATCGTTAATAAGCAGCTGCTCACTGCAATAACCATACACGTTTTTAAACCTAGAGGCTTATGCTTTAACTCGCGTTCAATTCCAATCATGAGTCCTAGACAAGCTGATATACAAAGTTTAACGACGATAACTACCACGCGACACACCTGCCTTCAATAGATATTTCTATTATTTTACCAATAAAAGGAGCAAAGGATCAAAAGGAATTAACACTCACCCACGAAATAAATCAAATGCGTGAATCACACCACATAAAAAAGAGTCGCTAGAGGATCATCCCCCTGCAACTCTCAAACGACTTTTATATCATCACTAATGAATATCTTTTTTCTTAAAGCGACCGCCTCTTACTTCTGCAATATCGGCCATCGCAAGGAAAGCCGAATCATCATGGTCAGCGACAATGTCTTTTAATTTCGCTTCTTCTAGTCGAGTGATTACACAGAAAATCACTTTCTTATCATCACCAGAAAAAGCACCCTCGCCGTGCAAATAGGTTACCCCTCTGCCTAAGCGGCTTAAAATAGCATCGCCGAGTTCTTTATGGTTGTCACTAATAATCCAAACGGACTTTGATTCATCAAGACCTTTGATCGTAATATCGATCATTTTATAAGCAACATAGTAGGCGAGCAATGAATACATCGCGCGATCAAAGCTGAATACGAATCCTGCGCTACCAAGAATGAACAGGTTCGCGAACATGATAATTTCTCCAACAGAGAACGGAAGCTTTTTACTCGCAAGAATCGCAAGAATTTCTGTTCCATCAAGTGATCCACCAAAACGAATGACCATTCCGACCCCAATTCCGAGGACAACTCCGCCAAACAATGTGGCTAAGAGAATGTCATCAGTAAAAGCAGGGACAGGATGCAATAGCGCAGTCGATATGGATAAAATTACGATACCGTACAGCGTTGAAAAAGCGAACGTCTTACCAATTTGTTTGTAGCCGATATAAATAAACGGAAGGTTAAGAACGAATAAGAAAATTCCTAAGCTAATGCCACTTAAATGTGAGAGCATAATGGAAATACCAACAATACCTCCGTCAATAACCTGATTGGGTACTAGAAAAACTTCTAGACCGACGGCCATAATGACGGCACCTAATGTAATCATAAACGTTCTTCTGGCTTTTTCTTGAAGCGGTGTTTTTTTATGAATTTTCGTTTCATTAATTAACTCTTCTAACGGTTTACTTTCACTCAAAATATTGCCTCCTCTATTATCTATCAAAACATTGTACTTAATTTAAAATAAGATAACACTAACTGCAGGATACGATGACTAGATAGTCCCTCTGAAAGCTTTACACCCGCCATAATTGAGAGGGTTAAAAGAACAGCCCATCTGAGACGTTCGTGCTTGCTTTGCCATCATTATTTCACCTCAACTATGAGCATTCATCATTTTAAACTTATCGAGAAAATGACATAGCAGTTCGTCATCATTGCCATTAGTGAATGATTGTTTATAGAAGGTTGATAAGGTAATTAGAGTGAACAGCATATACATTCAGGAAGCCTCTCGCATCAGGAAAAGCTTCTATTTGCATCATGTTTTTTTGAGGATATGTAAGGTGATCCTGAAAGTTCTGCTCACTCGTAAACGGAACAAAAGGGCCAATGAGCTTTTGTTTCTGAAGAGAAACTGATGTCGGGGGAGGGATCAACTTTGCATCTGGGAGATAAGCAAATTCACTGATCGTCGGTTTATCGGCAGAATGATAATCATATTGGTTTAATTGCTGTGCTGGATTTATAAACACGAGAAAACCAAATAACATCAGCAGTAGCATCTGTCTCATCTCAAATCCTCCTCTCCCTGTCATACTTATCCACATCTTATTAATTTTATCACTGCTTGAAATTAATTGTCCACAAGTAGACAACGCACGTGAGATGTGCTCGACAAAATTTGAGTTTATTCGAGCGGTGACAGGCACCATTATTTCCCACCTCTTCCTAAAGAGCAAGACTATTAAACTACTGTTTTTCCAACAAAGGAAAATAAAACCATTTTTACGGGCTCTTTCACATGTTGACCCTCCCCTAATAAGAGGAATACGATTGGAAAGTAATTTGGAAATTGATGAAATTTAAGCAATCTATTAAGAAAGAAGGAATTGTTATGTGTGGCATTACAGGTTGGATTAATTGGTCTGGTGACCTCTCAACGGAGCAAGATACGCTAAAGAAAATGGCTGATTCTATTGCTCACCGTGGACCTGATGAAGAAGGATTCTGGCTGTCAGAACAGGCGGCACTCGCTCATCGTCGTTTGATCGTTATTGATCCTCGCGGCGGTAAACAGCCGATGACATCATCAGATCAACAACTTGTTCTTACGTATAACGGGGAACTCTACAATTATCGAGAATTAACGCAGGAACTACAAAAGAAAGGACATACGTTCACTTCTAATTCAGATACAGAAGTTGTCCTACACGCTTACATGGAATGGAAAGAAGAATGCGTGAAACATTTTAACGGCATCTTCGCATTTGCGATCTGGGATAAAAAAGAACAGCAGCTTTTCCTTGGCCGTGACCACCTCGGTGTCAAGCCGCTTTTCTATTCAAAACAGGGCGATTCACTCTTCTATGGCTCTGAAATGAAAGCGATTCTCGCGCACCCATCCGTGCAGCCACAAGTCGACCGTAAAGGCCTTGCTGAAGTTTTCGGAATGGGACCTATGCGAACACCTGGACAGGCTATTTTCAAAGGGATTGATGAAGTTCGTCCTGGGCATTACGTGATCGCAACAGCGGATTCCATCGAAGAGCACCGCTATTGGAAGTTAGAATCAAAGCCTCATACAGATGATGTAGATACGACAACTGAAACAATTCGTGAGCTTTTAACAGATACTGTTCAACGTCAGCTCATCTCTGATATGCCTGTTGTTTCGATGCTTTCAGGAGGACTTGATTCTAGTGGCCTAACAAGTCTTGCCGCTCAAGAATTCAAACAATCAGACAAAACGCTAGGAACCTATTCAATCGATTTCGACCAAAACGAAGATCACTTCCAAAAGGATTTCCTCAGACATGATATGGACGAGCCGTGGGTCAAACGAGTGTCTGACCATGTTGGAACAGACCATCATTCTGTCACGTTCGGAGCGGACCAGCTGCTTTCAAATCTCCTTGAACCAATGAGAGGACGAGATCTGCCCGGCGTCGGTGAAATCGAAACATCGCTCTATCTCCTTTTCAAAGAAATGAAAAAGGATGCTACCGTGGCGCTTTCTGGTGAGTCTGCCGATGAGGTATTCTCAGGTTATCCATGGTTCCATCAGGAAAAATATCTGGATGCTGAAGTATATCCATGGCTCGTGAACCTAAAAGGCATTTCTTCCGTGCTTTCTGAAGAAACGAAAAAACAAATTCAGCCTGAGCAATACCAGAAAGAGCGTTTTGCAGAAGCTTATGAAGAAATTCCATTCCTTGAAGGGGAAAGTGAGTTTGAAGCGAAACAGCGTCAAATGTCTTACTTTTTCATCACACGCTTCCTACCGTTTATGCTTGATCGCAAAGACCGCGCAAGTATGAAAACAGGCTTTGAAGTACGCGTACCTTTCTGTGATTATCGTATCGTTGAATACCTGTGGAACGTTCCAATTGATTACAAAAACGTCGATGACATTGAGAAAGGAATTCTACGTCGCGCTCTAAAAGGAACGCTTCCAGATGATGTCCTTTATCGTAAGAAAAGTGCGTATCCAAGTGATAAAGACCCAGTTTATCTTGAGGGTGTACAAAATTGGATGATCGACATTCTCGACAATCCAGATTCCCCTATTCTTTCATTAATTGATACGAAAAAAGTTCGTGCGATTGCTTCGAATGAGGCAGAAGGATTGAATACCGATCAAATGAAAGGTCTACTCGACTACTTGATTCAAATCAACGCATGGCTTGATGAATACGATATTGAGCTTGTCAGCTAGACAAATATCACCGGAGAACGACTAGGTCGTTCTCCTTATTTTTTTAATTCAATTGTAATCGTTAGAATGCTTCGTCTATTTTTCATAAGTCTTTACATTCCTTCTTAAATGCAATCAAACTAACGGTTTAAAGGCATGAGTGAATCAAAAAACCTCCAATTTTTGACAGTTAATCCGTGATACCCCCTTATAATTTTTACAAATTTAAAAACATTTTAAAAAGGTGCACTTTTTCATTAACGCTTTAAATTGACAAATAATTTGCTAAAATGGGGAAGTTATAAAGAATTGGAGGTTTGATTATGGACACCACCATAGACGAGAAGCCAACGAAAAAAGGGAAGCTAAAACACCCTCCTGGCTTGTATCTTTTGTTTATCACAGAAATGTGGGAACGCTATAGCTTTTATGGTATGCGTTCAATACTCATTCTTTATTTAACCGCTGAGTTAATTAGCGGAGGACTGGGGATGGATCAAGATAAAGCACTATTGCTTTACGGTATGTACACTGGTCTTGTTTACTTCACACCATTAATTGGTGGTTATTTAACCGATAAATTCATCGGATTAAGAACGGCCATTACCATTGGTGGTATTACAATGGCCATCGGTGATTTTACACTGTTTGCTGTCCAAGAACAATGGGGCCTTTATACCGGGTTATTGTTACTGATTATCGGTAATGGGTTTTTCAAACCTAATATTTCCACTCTTGTTGGAGAGCTATACAGTAAGAACGATAAGCGAAAAGATTCAGCGTTCACCATTTTCTATATGGGAATTAACCTTGGTGGCCTGATTTCACCATTAATTGCCGGTCTTTTATACGCTAATGTTTTCTATACAAATACAGGCGGCGTTGAAACGTTTGGATTTAAATATGCATTTCTAGCATCATCAATTGGGATGATTATCGGACAAATCACCTTTAATCTACTTTCTAAAAAATATCTTGGTAATATTGGAAGAACTCCATCCAGTAACCGTGTAACACCAACGATTGAAGGAAAAGCTAAGCCGCTTACAAAAATTGAAAAGCAGCGTACTTCAGTCATTCTAATCCTAGCCATTTTCACCGTTACATTCTGGGCAGGATTCGAACAAGCAGGTGCTTCCTTTACGCTTTATACAAGGGATTTCATAGATAGAACGGTCTTTGGCTACGAAGTACCAGTATCCTTCTTCCAATCACTGAACCCAATGTTTGTATTATTGCTAGCACCAATCATTTCAGCCATTTGGCTAAAACTAGCAAAATCAAAACGCGGTGATTTTGCCATTCCTACAAAAATGGCTTTCGGTTTAATCCTACTTGGTGTCGGATTCATGGTAATGGTTCCGGCGGTTATGATGACCGGTAGTGATGAAGGTAACATTGCAGTAAAAGCTAGCATGCTATTTATGGTTGTGACGTACTTCTTCCATACACTTGGCGAACTATCGCTTTCACCAATCGGACTTTCTCTAGTTAGTAAAATGTCTCCAGTGAAAATCGCTTCACTATTGATGGGTGTTTGGTTCCTAAGTAACGCTGCTGCTAACTACCTTGCAGGTTACATCGCTTCACTCACAACATCAGCAGGCTACCTTGAAATCTTCATTTATTTAGGTGTCGCTGCTCTAAGTTTAGGTGTGATCCTGCTCTTGCTTTCTAAGAAGCTACAAAAACTCATGCATCTTGAAGAATTTAATGAGGATCATGTTGCTAAGCAGATGAACTAAACCAATAAAATAGGCTAGTCAAAAAAGGGTTTGCTCTCCGAATGGAGAGCAAACCCTTTTTCATTTATCGTTCACAGTTATTACTATCAATAAGTGATGTATTTATTTCCTGACCTGACTCTACCTCTCAAGCTCAATATTATAGTGATATTGATCGCTCCGGTACTTCGTTCTCGTATATTCGATCGGATGATCATTTATACCAAGACTTAGACGCGTCATTTCCAGGAGCGCTTCACCAGGGCGAATACCAAGTGCGTCTGCTTCGTTGATCGTGGCGTTAATGGCCGTGATTCGCTCACTCGCTTTTTTGAGATAATATTGATGTTGTTCAAGTACTTCATAATACATCGCCTGATTAAGATCAAATTTAATTAAAACATCGCCAATTTCCTTTGGCCAGCACGTTCGTTCAAGAGCTATCGGCACCTCATCAGCAAAGCGAATCCGCTCCACAAGCAGGATCGGCTCACCTTCCGTTACCTTTAACATATCATTCTCATGGTAAAGGTCATCACGAAATTCTGATCTCAGTACCTTTGAATGGGGAGTTTGTCCACGTTCCAGCACTTCTTCAGCGAAGCCCCTAAGCTTCCCAAGATTTCCGATCAAATTCTGTGGTTTGACTACCGTTCCGCGCCCCTGCTTTTTCTCTAACAAGCCATTCTGCACAAGAATCGAAATCGCCTGCCTGATTGTCGTTCGACTTACATCAAATTCTTTGATGAGATCCTGCTCAGTAGGAATCAACGTATTCGGCTTCCAGGCACCCGTTTGAATTCGTTTGATCAGAACGTCTTTTATTTGAAGGTATAGCGCTTCCCCTTTATTATGGTTCAGTTTATCTGATGACATATAAGCCTCTCCTCTTAAGCCGCCAAATGTTTGGCTCGGTTCATACATTCATTATAGCTAAAAAGGAGCTCGCTTTAAAATAGTAGTGCCATTCTTGAGGCTAGGATCCCTTTTTGATATAACACCTGTTCGACAAATAAGGACAAACATCGGGCAGTGCCTGTCACCGCTCAACTCTTTCTCTCACTTCTTCCACATTAAGTAGACGATTAACACGCACTAATCTAATACCGACTTTGGATGTCAGAGCTGAGATCTTGAGTGCTATTCGTTCTGAATCCACACAGATTTCAGCTGGCAAGAAACCGAGTTTATTAAGCATTTCTACTAGTGCTGCCTGTAGCTGTTTTCCATAATCAACTCTCTCAAACACCTGATAATAAACGATCATAGCCCCTTCATCTTCAACCCCAAGAACAACATTCGGAAAAAACGGACGTTCTCCATCTCTTTCCTGAATCGCTTCTTCTTCAAAGTATGATGCAAACTCAAGACGCATTTTCACCTGTCTATATTTCTGAATCCGCCTCATTTCAATCTCGGAAATCAGCACCGCCTCTTCCTCTTCAGGTTCTATAACAGCATTCATCACGCCATCTACCCACTGACCTGACTCCAGCAACCGTGCACGCCACCGCCCATCATAACCTTTTAACAAGTAGGCGTCATTCTTCTCCGTCTCTTCTACCACGTGAATCGCCTGCTTTAAGATCTCACAAAACGTCCGTACTTCCTTTCGAGAGAAATGCCACGGATAATATCCGGACGACATACTTCTAAAAACCGGCCATTCCTGCCGACCGCGAAAACGAAGCCCCAGCTTTTTAATCCACCGAAGATCCTCTCTCTTTAACTCATCGCGAGCCTGAAAGGCCAGCAATAAGCTACGCTCATATTCAATTACAGTCTGAATATCATCACGGCCATCCCTTACCGCCATTTTATAAGCAAGACCGTCATTACCAAGGTGAACGCCAAGCCCAAAGTGCTGCCCATTCATCCCGAGCACCGAACAATAAGCAACTTCACCCGTTCCCGGAATTTCTACAATGAACATCTCGTTGCTATGAATCCACTTCCAAGGTTGAAGCTTTCTATAGGCCATCGTAAGTTCAAAAAGCTCTTTCCACAGATCATGCTCACCTACCTCACTCTCCCTAAAAACAGCAAGTTGCTCATTAATACGCTTCATCTCACCTGCAGAAGGCATTTTTCCTTGCTCATACTGATCTCGCTTCCCTTCTTCAGGTGCGCCTTTATAGACCATTAAACATGTTGGAAAAGTTGCATCCTTCCGACCGCTAAACGCTTTTTCCAGAAAAATCTCATGCCGCCAGTTCTCCTCCGAACCATAAACGTATGTTAATGAAACCTGCTCCTCATTTAAAACATCCAAAAGCCGAACTTTACGTTCATCACGCATTTCCATTCCAGCGTTTTGAGAATCTACTTGTGTGGGACCAATGAATAATTCACTTTCTTCATCACCTAATGTAAATAAATCGCGATGATCCATAATAAAATAATGATGATGTGCGTTCGACCAATTAAAAGCAATTTGTATGTATTCATGTAGCTCACTAAGAAAGATCGAATCATCTACCTCAAGTCGTCTCCAAATCTTTGATTTCATCTCAATTAGGCTCACTTTTATTTGGAAAATCACCATCTCTCATCCTTTCCTTACACTCTGGTAAAACGACTTTTTTCACAGTATAGCATGTCCCTCCGAAACACAGACCCGCCATTTCATGTGATAAATGACCTATCCCAGCAATATACATAGAATAGTAGCTTACTAAGACATGTTCGGAGGAATGTGTGTTGAAAAAAGGCCTAATCCTTACCCTCTCCATTGGAGGCGCAATCGCAACCATCCTTGTCAGCGTTTTAATCGGAGTGTTAATTGGGAACGCGGATCTTGAAGAAAACTACACCGAGGATTTGAAGAAAATCAAAGCAGAGATTACTGAATCTGAAAAGGCAGCGAAAGAAGAAGGTGAGAAGCTTCTATCGATTCAAAATGAAATGAGCAGTACAGAAGAGAAGCTTGCGACTGAAACTCAGAATCTAGAAGAAGCTAAAGTAAAAGCTGAGGAAGTAAAAAAGTTACTCGATGAGAAGGAAAATGTCTCTGCAGATATTGAAAAGTTAAAAAAAGAAAAGGAAAGCACGAAAAAAGAAATGAGCAAGCTTGAAGATGACATTAAAGCGAAAAAGGATAAAGTGAACACACTAGATGACACAATCAAAGCAAAGAAAAAGGAGATTGATCAACTCGAAGAAACCATCGTAAAGAAAAACGAAGAACCTATTAAACTCAGCGCCGGACAATATATTGTTGGTAGCGATATCCCAGAAGGTCGGTATCAAGTAACGAACGTTGGAGAAGGCACAAACTTCTTCGTTTATAACCCAAGTGGATTACCAACAGTAAACACCATACTAGGAGACAGCATTGTTGGAACGGGGGATTTCGTCTTCTTCACCAGTGATGGGGATATGATCGAAACGCTAGGGCCGGTGAAATTAATTCCAGTCGAATAAACAACACACCTAAAGCCCACGCTCACATGAGCGCGGGCTTTAGTTTCGACAATATGTGTGCTAATTCGGGCGGTGACAGGCACTCGCGACTACTCGCGACTTGCGAACTCACGCAAACTCACTTCGGCAGCCGCACCGTACTAAAGTTCACTAACTTCCTCACTCCAGGCCATACCGATACCCTCGTCAATACATCTCTAACAAAAATCCCCCACCAAGAAGAAGGCAAGAAGAAGCTCGCAAACCTTCTAGCCGACTTCTGAAGCTTATCGATATCCGGATGGAGCGACCGTTCATAATCCGTAAGCGCAGCTTCTAAATTATTAGGATGTTGATCAAGCGATTTTGAAAGCATATATGCCCCCGCCATCGCCATGGAAGCACCCTGCCCGGCTAGTAACGAAATGCACTGACAGGAATCACCCACAAAAGTAATCCTGCCGTTTCGCCACTGGGATAATCCTACTTGCGACACCTCATCGAAGTAAAAATCCTTCGCCTCTTTGCCTGCTTCGAGCAAATCTGGAACAATCCAATTCATATGACCAAAATATTCATTCAGTTGCTCCAGTGCTTTTTCCTTTTGCACATGCCCCTGTTGTTCTGGATAGCGATATAAGAAAAACGTCGCCACTTTATTGCCTCGAATCGGATACACAGAAACCTGGCGATTCGGTTCCGAATACGTATAAAAATTCTTATCAATTTTTTCAAGAAAAGCAGGGTCTTCAACAATATAAGCCGCTGTATAATAACCCATGTAGCGAATTGGCTCCTTCTCTTCCTTAAACGAAAGAGAGCGCACTTTCGATCGCATACCGTCCGCACCTACAACTAAATCACATGTAAGTTTCGTACCATCTGAGAGACTCACATGCGCCTTTTCCGCATCCTGTTCAATTCGCTCTGGAGATACCCCAAACCGAAACGTAACCTGTTCTCGAACCTTCTCATAAAGCACTGTCTCAAGATCTCCGCGCATAAAATTGAAGTGCTTTTGATTTAATAACTCACGCAGAGACTGATAGGAAACCCTGTATTTCTCCGAGCCATTTCCCTTCAAAAAAGAAAGAGAATCGATCGGATAATAAATACGACTTAAATCATCGAGCATGCCCAGCTTTTCAGCCACGTCATAACCTGCTCCAAAGAAATCAATCATATAGCCTTCCGTTCGTATCGAAGGAGATTTCTCAACAATCGTGACTTGATCTCCTCTTTCACTCAAACAATAAGCAAGGGTTAATCCTGCAATACCGCCACCCACAATACATACGTCCATCACGATTCACCTCACTTTAAAATAAATGTAAGCTTACGACCCGTTTGCTCTAACACTTCTTCAAGACTGCGCTCCTCCTGGTAAAGGTAAATAAGCGTTTCAAACATCACTGAACTATAAATAAGCTCAGCGGCAATTTCTACTTCGAAATTATCCTGAAGCTTACCTAGTCGCCTTATTTCCTTAAGAAGTTCAACCAGCTCTTCAATAAACATAAAATCGAGCTGCATCAAGCTTTGCAGGAATTCTGGTTTACTTTGATAAGCATTCAATGACGCCACAATCAATTCTCGAAAAAGCTTCTTCTCTAGCAAACTGAAACCTTCCAAACGCTTCGTTAAATAATT
The DNA here is from genome assembly GCF_056173695.1 of Anaerobacillus sp. 63XJN7_5_ISO-PGPR-S23-430. Taxonomy (NCBI): domain Bacteria; kingdom Bacillati; phylum Bacillota; class Bacilli; order Caryophanales; family Bacillaceae; genus Anaerobacillus; species Anaerobacillus sp. 63XJN7_5_ISO-PGPR-S23-430. The sequence goes on from NZ_CM149686.1 coordinate 3,791,681, forward strand.
TCGAACGGTAGCTTCAGCTGTCTCCTGAACTTCAAAACTTAGATCCATCCTCTCTTCCATACCTGTAAATTCCGCTCGCATCACTTCAACGAGAAGCTCTGCTTTAGAAGGAAAGTAATTAAATAACGTTCCTGAACCGATCCCGGCCCTCCTAGCTACAAGCTCTGTTGATGTCGCTTCATATCCTTTTTCAAGAAAAAGACCTTTCGCTACCTCCATGATCGTCTTTCTCGTTGCCTGCTTCTTTTGTTCACGTAGTCCGCTCATCATAACCTCCTAATACCTCAGTTAATTTATGACTGCGCTCATTTATGAGTATACTCATATTTTAAACCTACTCGTATGAAACTGCAACCTTGCGTGGCAAGACTTCCTTATTCTTATATCTAAATCTAAAAATGCGGAAGAACAATTCCTTTTTAGAAGGAATTGTTCTTCCGCAAAACTCGACTTGATTCGCGCTAATTCGGGCGGTGACAGGCACTCGCTAACTCGCGATCCAGCGAACCCGCTCCTATCCCAAAAACACTGCCCCATACGCCAGTGCCCCGACAATCACAAACGCTGGATGCACTTTCATCTTCTCCATCAGTACAAAACTAGCCACAATCAGAAAGATCGTTTGAACCAGCCCCGCACCTTCATATGAACTAGCAAAGAACTGAAACGCCATCACGCCAAGCAAGATCGCAATCGTCGGGCGAATGAGGGCCGTCATTTCCTTCACTTTTGGTGAGTTCTTAAACCGATTTAATAAACTTAGTAAGACAATCATCAGAACGAGCGAAGGTGCCACTGTCGCAAACACACCAACAAATGCGCCAAGAACCCCTCCCTGCTGAAACCCTATGTAACCTGCCATTTTCGTCGCAATTGGTCCAGGTAGCGCATTGGCCATCGCTAGCATTTCACTAAATTCATTCACACTCATCCAGCCGAACCGACCAACAACTTCATTTTCTACAAGCGGAATAGAAGCCGGTCCACCGCCGTAACCAACGATTCCAGGTATGAAAAACGCAACAAAGATATCCCAGTAAATCATGAGGATGGCTCCTTTCTCACCTGATCATCATCGGGCTTCCCATCACTACGAGTCGGTTTAAGCAACGCATAAAGCAGCAAACATCCTATTACAATTCCCGGATGTATCCCCGCAATTTCAATAAATAAAAAGGAAGCAACCGTCAACGCAATTGTTAAAATCCACCCTAAATTGCCCTGTGCTTTTCTGAAAAAATCATACGTTAACACCGCTAGCATGACGCCAACGACTGGAACGACGGCCTGTGTCATTCCCTGCACCCACGCCTTCTCTCGAAACGTGGAAAGAAACGTTAGCAAGAAAATCATAATGCCAATCGTCGGAACAATCGTTGCGAGCACCGCATTCAGCATCCCTGTTATCCCTGCAACTCGATGCCCAATATATCCCGCCATTTTTGTCGCAATTGGACCAGGAAGTGAATTTCCTAAAGCGAGAATGTCCGCAAATTCATCGTCATCCATCCATTTGTATTTCTCAACTACCTCTTTATGTACCAGTGGAATAGAAGAAGGTCCTCCTCCGTACCCAAGCATTCCCACTCTAAAAAAAGCGAGAAAAAGATGCCACTGTTGCATGACCCACCACCTTCCGAAACCTCACGCCCCTTTTAATAAGCGGCGATCGTTCCGTCTGTTCTTGATTCTGTGCCTCCAAATAAAGTACCTGACTGCTGATCACGCCAGATAATTTGTCCGCGGCCGAACGCACCCTTTTCCAACTGAACTTCGATTTGATGACCTTTTCGGCTAAGCGCCTCGGCAAGATGAGGAGGGAAAGTCGACTCAACCCACACGCGCTTCCCGTCAACCCACTGCCACCTCGGCGCATCAAGGGCAGACTGCGGATTTAAATGAAAATCAATCAGATTCGTAATCACCTGTAAATGCCCCTGTGGCTGCATAAAGCCTCCCATCACGCCAAACGGTCCAACCGCGTTACCATCTTTACTGAGAAATCCAGGAATGATCGTGTGATACGTCCGCTTTCCACCTTTTAGCGCATTGTCATGCTCAGGATCCATCGAAAAATTATGCCCGCGATTTTGGAGCGCAATCCCGGTGCCAGGCACCACGAGTCCTGAACCAAAGCCCATATAATTACTCTGAATAAACGAGACCATGTTTCCTTCATCATCAGCCGTCGCTAAATAGACAGTACCGCCTTTTGGAGGCTGGCCAGGAGAGGGCAAAAGCGCTTCATCACCAATTAACTTACGGCGACTTTCACCGTAAGCAGGCGAGAGCAAATCCTGAACAGCGACTGACATTTCCTGCTCGTCAGTAATGTACTTCTGTCCATCCGCAAAAGCAAGCTTCATCGCTTCAATTTGCTTATGATAGGTATCGACGGAATCTTTATGATCAAACTCAAACCCTTTTACGATATTCAGCGCAGACAACGCAATCAGTCCTTGCCCATTCGGCGGGATCTCCCAAACATCATATCCGCGATACTGAACCGAAATCGGATCGACCCACTCAGGCGTAAACGCCGAAAGATCTTTCTTCGTCAAATACCCATTATACGCTTTCGAAAAAGCATCAATCTTATCTGCAATTTCTCCCTTATAAAAAGAAGCGGCATCGGTTTCTGCGATTTGCCTTAACGTCTCCGCGTGACCCTTCGACTTCCAAACCTCGCCTACTTCAGGCGGACGACCATCCGGCGCAAACGTTTCAAACCAGTGCTGAAACTCCTCCCCCTTTAACTCTTCTTCAAATTTAGCATAAGCATTCTTCCAAAACTTACTTAAAATCGGAGAAACCGGAAAACCTTCCTCAGCATAGTGAATCGCCGGCGCAAGTGCCTCTTTTAAGGAAAGCTTCCCAAATCGTTTCGACAAAGCAGCCCACGATGCCGGAACGCCCGGGACAGTAACAGGAATCCAACCATATTTCGGAATTTCATTATACCCACGTTCTTTGACTGAATCAATGGAGATCGATTGTGGTGATGGTCCACTTCCATTCAAACCGTGCAATTCACCCTTTGTCCAAACAAGTGCAAACGCATCTCCCCCGATCCCGTTTGACGTCGGCTCCACCACCGTCAATACTGCCGCAGTCGCGATCGCCGCATCAATCGCATTCCCTCCCTTTTTCAACAGATCTAGTCCTGCCTGTGCCGCTAGCGGCTGGGATGTTGCCACCATTCCTTTGTTCGCTACTGTTGTCATGCGCTGAGAAGCATAGGGATAATGTAAGTAATCAGTCGTCATTGTTATAAAAGCTCCTTTCGATTTATGTAGAGATGAATAAGCTAAGCACTATTTCCGAATCTCAAAAAACCATAAAAAAGAAACCCCTTCATACCTCAGAGATTTTCCCATTATATAGGAAGCTCCCTTGGATGAAAAGGTTTTCTTTAGAATATTTTTATTTTTCAGTCATTTATCAAATTCTTCTCCACAACCTAGACAACTCACCCAAACGCACTCCCGGGATTATAATCTCCTAGATCCAACTCATTCCTCTCCCCAAGCACCAACCGCGCAAGCTCAGCGCCAAGAAACGGTCCACTCGTTAATCCCGAAGCTCCAAGACCATTCGCCACCAGCAGTCCTCTCACGCGAGGAACCGCTCCTGCAATCGGAACATTCCCTGGCGTAAACGGCCTGAAGCCTACCTTCGTCTCCACATACGTGCTATCCGATAGACCCGGAGCTACTTTCAACGCACGATCAATAATATGCTGAACACCACCCATCGTAACGCGCAGATCAAAGCCAGCCTGATCTTCCTGTGTGGACCCGACGACAATTCGCCCATTTTCAAATGGTAGGAAATATTGAATAAAAGGTGGCATGACGATTGGCCATTTTCCTGTATCCGTTTCAGGCAGATCGAGATGCACAATCTGGGCTTTTTGAGGTGAAACGAGGAACTTCATCCCAAGTGGCTGAAGCAGTTCACGCGCCCAAGCACCTCCAGTGACAATCACATTGTTCGCAAAATAGTTCTCGCCATTCACTTCGACTCCGTTGACCTTCGCATCATCCCATAAAAGTGAGGCATCCCCATGAATCACCTTCGCACCGTGATTTTTTGCTCCTCGAATGAGTGCATTTCGTAAAGCTCCGCCATTTACACGTGCTGCCCCACTCACATGAACAGCGGCGTAATGATCTGAAAGCGGAGGAAACAGCGCATTTGTTTCAGCAGCTGAAAGCCGTGACACCTCTCCCATTTCAGGCGTATCCTTCCGTCGCTCCATCGCAAGCGCAAGCTTTCTCTCAAGCTTCGTCTCACCTGAATAAATGTTAATCGCGCCAACGCGAGCGTAGCCCGTATCCATTTCGCCATCTTTTCTCAACTCTTCAATTAATTCCGGATAATAACGCGCCCCAGCTTCGACGAGACGATAGAAAGCCCCTCCACGTCGATTCGTTAGCCATGGACATACAATCCCAGCCGCCGCTTCTGTCGCCTGTCCTGCGTCTTTCCGATCAACGAGCATCACATCCGCTCCCTGCTTCGCCAGATGATAAGCCGTTGACACTCCTAAAATACCAGATCCGATTACAATCATTGATTTCATATCTTACACCTTTTCGTCGTTTGTCTGATTAGGTATTTTACAGGAATGTCGGAAGAGACTCAATCACGGCATAGCTTGTGATCAAACAAACTTCATGACAAACTGAAGAAAAGGAAAGACTGTAGACGTATCCTGCTATTTTCACCTTTAATCAAACGTTTGTTTAAGAAGGAGGAGTCACAAATGAATTTCAAAAAAATCATTGATCTCTCGATTCCAGTTAATAACGATACGCCTGTTTTCCCAGGTGATCCAAAACCGAACATTTATCCTGTAGCGGAGCATGACAAAGACGGCTACCAGGTGACCCAAATGAATATCGGCACACATACTGGCACACACCTTGATGCCCCTTTCCACTTCCAGAAAGATGGCGATCCCATCGATCAATCGAATTTAATGAAAGTGATGGGACCCGGTCACGTCATTGATGTAACAGGCAAAGAGCCAGGCGAACAAATCACATTAAACGATGTAGCACACCAAATCGATAGCATCGCTCCAGGAACGATCGCTCTTTTCCATACAGGCTGGTCAAAACATATAGGAACACAGACTTATTTTAACTACCCTTACCTATCTGTCGACATTATTAATACACTATTAGAAAAAGGCGTCACCACTTTCTTTGTTGATGCGCTTAATGTTGATCAACCAGGTGGTTCAACATTTCCAGTTCATGAAGCTATTACCTCCAACAACGGTATTATCGGAGAGAATTTATGTAACCTCGACCAGATCGATTTTGAAAATCCGCTCATCATTGCGCTGCCGTTAAAACTTGAAGGATTGGATGGATCACCTGTGAGGGCAGTTGCGGTGGAAGTGGAATAGAAATCTTCCTTTACTTCGATTTCAACATCCACTTATCAACATTTTAGGTACCAACACAAACCAACTCGATCAATAAAGCATCTACTAGTAGTAATTCATTTTATAGGAGGTGCTTTATTGAATTTAGACGAGGTTAAAAAACCGTATGATCTTATTGTGAGTTTGGGTAGTTCATGCAGTCCTGCAGGTCATCTAAGAAGAAATCACTTAAGGAAATTTTCAATGCCTTTTGACTGGATTGTTACTCCGAAACTATCTGGCATTAATCGAGTGATTCAAAATCAGTTTAGGGATTTCATGTTACTAGAAAATTTACAACGCATAGATGGACAAGCAAACTTCCTCGACGATAACGAAGTTGCTCAAAATTCAAAAGCTTATTTTGTTCAAGATACGCATAATAATATGCTGTCTGTTCATGATTTCCCCATTCTTCCTAATAAAGAATGGAGCGATACCTATCCGGCCTATCGACAGAAGCTAGAGCGACGGATCGAACGATTTCTTCTGCAATTCCAACAGGCTTCCTCCATTCTATTTATCAGATGGTCTGGTAACTATGCAGAAGCGATCGAAATGCAACAAACGTTAAAGAAATGCGTCAACGGATCATTTCATATTCTCTTGCTCACCCCTGATCCAAACCTCGAAATCGTTCAGGATACACACGTTCCAATGGAGGATATTTGTATTCTAAAAGTCCCTAACCAACCAGATAACACGTTGATGTGGGACAAGATATTAGATGGAATCTTATTAAGGCCCTAACTTATTCCCGCAGTAGGTCGATCATACACAAACAGAGCCCTTCTCTCCCCGAGAGCGGGCTCTGTTTCATTCGACAAATAGTTGCACAGTTCGGGCGGTGACAGGCACCTCTTAATCTAAATCGAACTCCTCAGCAATCTCCGCCATATGGTAAGGCATCACTTCATCGTTCATAACGTTTTTAGCGTTTTTGAAGCGAGTGGGGTTTACTTTACGAACCTTCTCCGCACCCTTTCGGTCGTTTAATCCTCGATTCGCTTCATAACCTACATACGAAGGATATCGTGGCACTTCGATTTCATCTTTTCCACGTTCACTTCTCTTAGTCGTTTTAGAAGCCTTCCCTCTCCATTGATCCGTTAAGTCAATTGCTGCGTCCGCTCCTTTAAGAATGGCTTTTCTAGTTCCTCTTCTTGCTCTCGTAGAAAAAGTAAGCAATAGGAGAGCAGCAGTCACTAAACTCCAAAAACCGTTTCTTTTCTTCCACATCACTAAGAACCTCCCAACAAATGGTATACCTACCTAATTATTTTGCTACAAATACCATTACATTATTCCCCTATCTTCCGATCACATCCTAATCGTTTCTACCCCCAAATAAAAAGAGAGCCTCGATCAAACCGAGGCTCTCAAAATCATTCTATAAAATAAAATTCTTCCAAACATTAGATGGAGAATTCTCTCCATTAAGTATAAATATTTAAGTTCCCTGACGAACCTTCAATCTTACAAGATGCTTCTCCAACACTTTATTCACTTCCGGAGACTTCTCAAGCGCTACCGAATGACCCGCTCTCCCTATAACCTCGCATCGTCCATTCTCAACTGCTTTCGCAATGTTCTCGGACAGTTTAATCGTATACGCATGATCTTGCTCGCCTGCAACAGCAAGAACCGGCACGGTTACGCCTTCCAGCTCCTCAAGCACACTCTTTCGATGAATAACCTGGTGAGCCGCATCCCCTATGGATGGCTCAAGTTTTTTCATATAATCTCTCCAGTAGTTACGCTCTCTTTCGAATTCCATCGACCCAAGCGATGCATCACCAAACATGATGTACATCAGCGTATCCACAACTTCCTCCGCCCCATTCTTCTGAAGCTGTGTAACAAGCGGCTGGAACTCCTCTTTCTTGTACTCTGCTTCACCAGAGCTTCCAAGAACAACGCACGAATGAAGAAGATCCGGCCTTCTAGCCGCAAGTCTTAGGGCTATGAAACCACCCATCGAATTACCGATAAAATGACACTTCTCAATCCCAAGACTTTCAATCAACGCAGCAGCATCATTTGTAAGCGTATCCATATCGAGGTTTGCTAAAGAAGACCTCCCGCTATTCCCTTGACCGCGGTGGTCATAGCAAATGACTCTATAATCTTTCGAAAAATGCTCCACCTGATGTTGAAACATATCTGAGTTAAAGAATAACGAATGACTAAATACCAAAACTGGTGCATCCTTTGGACCATAATCTTCATAATAGAGCGGTGTTTCGTTCACTTCGATAAACGACACGGTAAACCATCTCCTTTAATATGAATTTTGTTATGGTATAACTCCTACAAAGTTCGCTACTAAACAGCATATCCCTCTTTTATAACTGCCTAATATCAAAACAATAGTGAAGAGAGAAACATTCGACAAATTCTTTCATATATCGGGCAGTGACAGGCACCATCCTCCACACCACGACCAAAGACACAATTCCACTAAATCTCATTGACCACGCTTCCATAAAAAGGTACCTTTAATATGACACTTATACTCTCAGTCGTTTATTTTGTATCATGCAAGGAGGCTACCGTATGGCAATTTATTCTGAACGAGAAACTTGGAGCAACGCTCAAATGCACGACCATCAATTAGAAGGATTAAAACGAACAGTCAGACACGCCTACCAGAACATCCCTTTCTACCACGAGACTTTTAAGAACATACATATAACCCCAGCTGATATCCAGTCACTCGACGATCTGCAACGACTTCCATTTACAAAGAAACATCACTTAAGAGAAAATTACCCTTTCAAGATGCTCGCCTGTCCTATGGACGAAGTTGTCCGCATCCATGCTTCATCTGGGACGAGCGGTAAACCTACCGTAGTCGCTTATACAAAGAATGATATTCAAAATTGGGCCGATATTGTTGCAAGATCAATCACACTCGCAGGCGGACAAAAGGGAGACATCCTTCATAACGCCTACGGATATGGACTGTTCACAGGTGGTCTCGGTCTCCATGCAGGCTCAGAGCGACTTGGCTGCGCAACAGTCCCGATATCAGGCGGAAATACAGCTAATCAAATTACCCTAATTCAAGATTTTAAGCCCAGAATCATTTGCTCCACTCCATCCTATCTCCTTAACATTGGAGAAGCGATGATGATGCAAGGCATTGATCCAGCTTCAACTTCATTACAATACGCCATTCTTGGCGCAGAGCCATGGTCGGAAGAAATGAGATTTCAGATCGAAAAATTATTCCATCTGAAAGCAACGGACATTTATGGTTTAAGTGAAGTAATGGGACCGGGCATTGCAATGGAATGTGCAGAATGTCAGAATGGACTCCACATCGCAGACGATCATTTTATCGCTGAAATCATTAACCCTGATACTCTCGATCAAGTCGACGAGGGACAATACGGCGAACTGGTTTTCACAAGCCTTACAAAAGAAGCTCTTCCAATAATCAGATACCGAACAGGTGACATCGCATCCATTACGAGAGAAAAGTGTCTTTGCGGCAGAACAACCACAAGAATGAGCCGTGTAAAAGGACGTATTGATGATATGCTCATTATCAGAGGAGTTAACGTTTTTCCTTCTGAAATCGAACGGTATATATGTAATCTAGAAGAACTCGTCCCGCACTATCAAATCCACTTGCAGAAAAAAGGCCACTTAGATCACGTAACCTTGCATGTCGAAGTAGAGCAGGAGTTTTATAAGAAGCTAGAGATGAATTTTAACCATCCTATGGCGGTGAATCTTGTTGAGAGTCTTGGAAAAACTCTTAAAATGAAAACGCTTATATCAGTGGATATCCAATTGAAAGAACCACACTCAATACCTCGCTCCGAAGGAAAAGCAAAGCGAGTGCTAGATGCCCGTACAAAAATTATTCCTAAAACTTCTATTCATTAATTCAAAACAGGCTGACGATTCATCTCGTCAGCCTGTTCGACATTTAGTGACATAGTTCGGGTGGTGACAGGCACCGCGCACCAACATACCACTCACCCCCTAAATAACCGCCCGCTCACCCTCTACCTCAACCACTCGCTTCGTTTCATTCGCTTCCAGTGCAGCTAAAATCACCTGCAACGATTTCATCCCTTCTTCACCACTCACGGCTGGTACGGTATCGTTCGCAATACAATCCACGAAATTCTCAACCACGTGCGTCGTTTGCTGTCCGGCCGCTTCATTCGTTTGGATTTTCTGAAGCTCATATTTCACAACATCACCGTTTTTGTACTGAACAACCAGTGAATGCTCCGGATCATCCTCTAGGCGAAGCACCGCATTTTCCCCATAGATTACGGTTGAATTATCGCCACCAGAAACGTAAGACCAGCTTGCTGCGAGTGTGCCAATCACTCCCATCTCCGTTTTAAGAATACACACCGCATTATCATCCACATCCGTGTTATCCTTCGCCTTCGTTTCTACAAACGCGCCAACCTCCACAATTTCTCCAAGCAAATAGCGCATGAGATCTGATTTATGTACGCCAAGGTCTCCCATCGCTCCGATAAACGCTCGCTCTTTATCGAAGAACCAGCTATCCGCTCCATCAATACTCCACCGTTCAGGTCCAGGATGACCGAACGTTGTGCGGAAGCTGTAGACCTTTCCAATCTCGCCGCCTTCGATCAATTCCTTCGCTTTCACGTGTGACGCGACGAATCGCTGATTATGAGCAATCATTAGCTTTTTGCCATTTATCTCCGCAGCTTCATTCATTGCTTTCGCTTCCTCAATTGAAGTCGCCATCGGCTTTTCACAAAGAACGTGCTTCCCTGCTTTCAATGCCGCAATCGATACAGGTGCGTGCAACGCGTTTGGCAAACACACGCTCACTGCATCAATCTCATCATCTTCAAGTAACGTGAGATAATCAGTATATGCCGTGCCGCCATACAAGTTCACCATATCCTCCGCGCGCTCCTTAACCACATCACACACCGCTACAATTTCCACATTTTCCTCTGCATTGTACTCCGGCAAATGACGCCGTCTCGCAATACTTCCACAACCGATAACCGCTACTTTCATTTTTTTCATTCCCTATCCCTCCATCGTCTCAGATAAAATGTCACTCGGCATTGAAGCAGGTTGCTCGCACTTACTCGTCATCTCATAATGCTTACCTTCCACTGAAGATTCATGTATACCATGCATAGTTTCTAGTACATGATAAGCAAGTTCACCATTTGCTCGTGGTTTCCGCTCTTCTCGTAAAGCGTTCACCATGTCCACCACACCAAGCCCACGGCTATTTTCAATCGATCCATGCGTAAGGGAAACTTCCTTCCATTCAACTTCTCCCGCATTTCTTACTAGTACCGGACCGCCGAACGTATTCGGATCAGGTACACTTAACGATCCATTCGTACCGTAGATTTCTAGAAAAGGAGTTTTCGCTCCCCATACATCAAAGCTCGTGATGATCGTACCGATCGCGCCATTTTCAAAATCCAAAATGCCTGCAACGTGCGTCGGCGTCTCGACCTTAATCGTCTGTCCAGACTTCGGTTCGCTTGTAATCATCCGTTCAGGCGAGGTGATCCTTGTCGATCCAGTAAGTCGACGAATCGGGCCAATTAAATGAATGAGAGCAGTTAAGTAATAAGGACCCATATCAAACATCGGCCCCGCTCCCTCTCGATAGAAAAAGGCTGGATCAGGGTGCCAGCTTTCCGGTCCATGACCCAGCATGAAGGCGGTCGCAGCAACTGGTTCCCCTATTGCGCCATCCTCGATTAGTTTCTTACACGTCTGAAGTCCACCACCGAGAAATGTATCAGGTGCAACACTTACTAAAAGATCTTTTTCCTTCGCCTTCACTAGAACCTTTTGCCCGTCTTCAAGCTTTATCGCTAGCGGTTTCTCAGAATACACATGCTTTCCTGCTTCTAATATGCGTAAACTAACTTCTGCATGTGCCGCAGGAATCGTTAAATTAAGAACGAGTTCTATGGTCGGATCTGCCAAAAGGGCGTCCACATCCAGAACACGAGGAATCTCATATTTATCTGCTTTCTCAACTGCTTTTTCGTGATTCAGATCAGCTACTGCAATCACTTCGAGATTCGCATACTCGCGAAGATTCGTTAAATAAATGTCGCTAATGTTGCCACAGCCGATGACACCAATTTTCATTTTCTCCATACTCTCCCACTCCTTTCCAAGTTCCTTAACCTTTCACCGCACCACCCGTTAGTCCTTTTACTACTTTTTCTTGTGAGAACAGGTACACAACGAGCATCGGAAGACTCGCAAGTGTTAATGCCGCCATCAAACCAGGGACATTTACTGAAAACTCTCCATAGAAATCTTGTAATCCTAATGGTAGGGTCATGTTCTCAGGGCTTGATACGAGAACGAGCGCAAAGATAAATTCATTCCACAGATGAATAAAATTATAGATAAAAACGGTCATAAGAGCCGGCGTTAACATCGGAAGGATAATGCGCCAAAAAATACCGAAATGAGAACAACCATCAATCTTAGCAGCTTCTTCTAATGACTTCGGAATTTCTTGCATAAATTGCGTTAAAATAAAGATCGAAATCGGTAAACTGAAAGCAATATAAGGTCCAAGTAAAGCTAGCAATGAATCATACAACCCCATATTTTGAGACAGCTTAAAGATCGGGATAAGCGTGGCATGAATTGGTAGCATCATTCCAGATATGAAAAGAAGAAACAAACCACGGTTAAACTTGAAATTCATTCTACTTAATGGATAACTTGCTAGAGCAGCAATTAACATAACTGCCACAACTGCCACAACCGAAACTAGGATACTGTTTAAAAAATAACGAGTTAGCCCCATCTGGAATACATCCGCGTAGTTACCCCACTCGATCGAGGTAAAAATAGCGAATGGTCTTTCAAAAAAAGTGCTCTGATCTTTTAATGAGGTCGAAATCATATAAACAAATGGATAACCAGTGAAAACCAAAAGCAATAATCCGATTAGATACAAAGGCATCTTCCTGAGTGATTGCACCATTAGAAAGCCCCTTTCTTCTTGCGGTTATAATCAACGATTTGGATCAGTACAGTAACAACGAGCGCAATGAGAAACATTAGAAACGCAATCGCACTTGCATAGCCCATGTTGAAGTTAATAAAAGCCTGCTTGAACATATAAGTGCCCATCAGTTCTGTTGCGTGATTCGGTCCACCACCAGTCATAATATAGAAAATATCAAAAGCCTTTAAGGATCCAACAATGGCTAGAATGGATGAACTCACAATGGTTGGCATAAGCAAAGGTAACGTGATGTGGAAGAACTTCTGCCAGGAATTCGCTCCATCGATTTGGGCAGATTCATAGAGTTCCTCTCCTATCCCGACCATAGCTGCCTTAAATAGGATCATATAAAAAGGTGAGAACTGCCAAACGACTACTAATAAGATCGCAATCAACGATGTGTTTTCATCACTAAGCCATGCTACATTTTCAAAGCCAAGTAAATTCACAATCTGATTAATAATCCCGTTGATTGGGTCAAACATATACACCCATAAGAGGCCGATCGCAACCGTAGACATTAAGAATGGAAGAAAATAAACGCTACTAAACAAGCGAATGCCTCGTATTGGTGCAAACAGCATCAGCGCCATGATCATGCCGAGTGGAATTTGGACAAAGACAGACGTCAGAACAACCCATGCATTGTTCGTAAGCGAAGTCCAAAAGACGGCATCGTTAAATAATTGAACGTAATTATCGAGGCCAATAAACGTTTTATCATTCGTTCCATCCCAGCTGTAGAAGCTATAACCTAATGTAGATAAAATGGGGTAAATCACATAGACAAGATAAATAATAAGGGCTGGCGCTGTGAATAAACCAATCGTGACCGCTTTTCTCATATTGCGCTTCTTCGTTCCGTGAGCCACTCTCGTCGTCTCGCTTCTTCTCGCCACTTCAGCTGTTTCCATATGTAAAGCTCTCCCTTCTGTAGATAAGAAAGAGGGGACTCATCCCCTCCTTCACTTATTCAAGAAGCTCTTCTGCCTTGGCTTCCATTTTGTTAGCTGCTTCTTCTGGCGTCATTGATAGACCGAATAGTGCCTGCGTCGTATCTTTATGAAGTTCAGCAAGCTCTGGAGGAAGTGTCTGGTCATAAGGCATTTGAATATGAGAAGCATTCTGAGCTACATCATAGAACTGCTTTACAAATTCATCCTCAGGAACAACATCTTTTACAGCTGACAGCGTTCCCGTGCGATCCGTGAATTTCTGTGCTGTTTCTTTACTCGTTAACGCTTGAATAAACTCAGCTGCTAAATCAGGATTTTTAGATTCTTTTGCAACTGACCAAACCGGTCCAGTGGCACCACCGACTTGCGTTTCATTTCCTTCCCCACCTGAAATCGTCGGGAATACGAAGAAACCAAGTTTCTCCTCGAACTGTGGAGCTTCTTCTCTCACGTTATTTAAGAAAGAGATCGTCATATCCATCATCGCAGCTTGCCCGGAGTACATGAGCTGTCGACCGCGGCCTTCATCGTAAGGAATACCGTTAAATCCAGCATTAAATGCATCCATCTTGACGAGATCTTGAATATACTCACCCGCTTCAACATAAGCAGGGTCATCAAAACCGCGTCCTTCGCGATTAAATGCGCTCTCGAATAAATCTGGTCCACCAATGCGACTTGCAAAATTCATTAAATAGTACGCTCCTGGCCATTTCGTTTTATTCGTTAACGCAAGTGGCGTCACATCATTCTTTTTCAGCGTCTTAATCACTTCAGTAAATTCCTCATACGTCTTTGGTTCTTCAAGATCATACTCTTCAAAGATTTCTTTGTTGTAGAAAATCACATCGAGCGATAAACCTAATGGAACCCCGTACACCTTTTCATCGAATGTCCCGTTATTTAATGCCATTTCTAAGTAATGATCTTGATCGATATTTTCAGTAATATCCTGCACATTTCCCTGATCAACGAAATGCTTCAACCAGCCGCCACCCCAGCTCTGAAAGATATCTGGTGGATTTCCACCTGACATCGAGACAGCTAATTTCTGCTTGTAAGCATCGTTTGGTGTTTGGAGTAACTTCACCTTCACACCATCATGTTCTTCTTCAAACTGCTTCGCTACTTCCTGAAAAAGCTTTTCCCGTTCACCCGTTTCAATGTGCCAAACTTCAATTACCTTCTCATCCCCGTTGCCAGAATCAGAACTTCCAGATGCTCCCTGGTTCCCCCCACATGCCGCTAACAGCAACAACACCAAAACTGATAATAAAGCCGTTACTTTCTTCATGCTTTACCCCCTAATTTGTAGTAATGACTATATAGCAACTGATCAAGAATGCTTACTAAGGAAATAGTTCATACTCATTTCAATACTTTCCAGAGGAGAGCGCTTACATTTATCTTGTTCAACAATCCACCAGTCAACGTTAGACACATCGCCTTGATTGAGGACTCCATTAAGGTCAACCCCTCCTGTGCCGAGCTCAGCGAAGAATTGCTCCCCATCCGTGGTCATGTCTTTCAAATGAACAAGAGGCGTGCGATCTTGATATCGCTTCATCCACTCTACCGGATTTTCCCCAGCCCGAGTGAGCCAATAAATATCAAACTCCGCCTTCACCCACTCTGGGTTCGTTTCATCTAAAATGGTCTCAAGTGCAGTTTTACCATTCGACAGCCTCTCTAATTCAAAATCATGATTGTGATAACATAACGTGATACCTTCTTTCGAGCACTCTCGTCCAATTTCATTCAAGCTTCGAATGAGCTCCGAATATCCTTCCTCTGTTCGCATTTCAGGTGCAAGAAACGGACAAACAAGTTTGGTACTCCCAATTTCATGCTGATACGCAATCACACTACTTAAATCTTCCTTTAGTGTATCGAGAGGAATGTGGCTAGAAGCTGCCATTAATCCAAGGTCATCCATTACTTTCTTCAAATCTTTTGCAGACATATCGTAATACCCTGCAAATTCCACACCCTGGTAACCGATGTCCGAAACCTTTTTCAAAGTACCAATAAAGTCCTTTTCACTTTCCTCACGTAACGTATACATCTGTACTGCAACAGGTATATTTGCCATTTACTATCTCTCCTTTAAATAGTTGATTTGTTTACCTCAGCCGATAGTCCGTTCTTCACCTCCTGGAAATAGTCGACTTCATAAATGTAATGGATTACATTTATGAATATAATTAATTGCTAATGAGCTTAGAAACAAAGGTTTCTCCACCACTCATAAAGTAAACGATTACATTTCAGTGAAACAGAATAGTCATTAAGACTAAACCTGCTTTTTATGACCACATGAATCTCTGATAATAAGTTTCGTATCAAGCACGTGCTGCTTTTTCGTTAAGGTCTCTCCATTAATTTGCTTCAAAAGGAGTTCCATAGATCTTTGTCCCATTTCCATAAAAGGTTGCGCTACTGTCGTAAGCGACGGCTCAAAGATATCTGAGAACTGGATATTATCAAAACCAACAACCCCAATGTCTTCTGGTACTCGAAGCCCGTGAGCTTTAACCGCTTTAACGGCCCCCATCGCCATGCTATCATTTGCAGCAAATATAGCTGTAGGAGGGTTTTCCAGTGCAAGAAACTTATTCATCTGATTGTAACCAGATTCATAATGATGATCTCCCTCTTGAATAAGAACCCCATCGATTCCTATGCCACGCTCAAGAAGCGCCTGTCGATAACCTTTTAACCGATCCCGACTTAACGGAATATCTAACGGACCTGTAATCATTCCAACTCGTTGATGTCCAAGCTGCAGTAAATGCTCCACCGCATTACGTGCACTGCTAATATTATCAATGGCTACAGTAGGAACGTTGAGTTCTGCAATAAAGTCAGATGTAAGCACAACAGGGTATTTGTCAGCGATGTCAGTAATAACGTTATTATCCAACCTCGTTGTTAATAATATCACCCCATCTACCTGTTTCTGCTTCAACTCTTCAAGATAGCTGTATGCTTTATCCGGATCTTGATAAGTATTTCCAAGAAGCACTTTGTAACCCGATTGATGTGCGACCAAGTCAATTCCGGCAATCATTTGCGGAAAAACATTATTCTCAATAGAAGGCACCATAACGAGGATGGTCTTCGTTTCAGTTCTTCTAAAATAACGAGCTAGAACATTCGGCTGATAGTTTAACTCTTCAATTGCCTGAAGCACCTTCATTCGCGTTTTTTCTTTTACAGCATCAGGATTTTGAATTACCCTGGACACAGTAGCTGTTGATACATTCGCAAGCTTTGCTACATCTGTCATATTCGCCATTTCAATTATCTCCCTAGTGTTTAAAATAGTATCTTTATTTTAAACTATAAATGGCTGATAGTGAGAATTCAAGCAAAATGTAATGGATTACATTTAGTGAACCGATTATCTATTTCCTGCAACTGATGCTCATTATAGAGAATAAATAGGCAAACTTCAATAGATTTCAGAAAATTTATTTAATTAAATTAATTAGAATGCACTTACGATACTTAGATCCCCCTCTCCTCGGATCTAAAATTCATTCTAAACAAATCCACAAAAAAGAGCCCAACGTAACCTAACCATTGGACTCTCAAAATTAATGTGACCTTAACGTTGCGAGAAGTTTGCCACCTACTTGATTAACAATAGGGTATTTTTTATACCTTCTCCACATTGTGGAGACAGCATCGCTGCTCTTCAACACTTCTTTGAGCGTTTTTCTTCTTGTTACTTCTTTCTCTTTTTTCTTAATTTCAGAAAAGATCCTTGAGCTGTTACCATCATCAATATAGTTAAAGTACTCAAATCGCTTGCTGCTAATTTCAGGTTTTTCAGCGAAATTCGTGCTCGCATACTCTTCGAATTTTGAAACTAACGCTGCGGAAGAGTATGCGACATCTCCAAATAATTCTTTGTTAAGATCCATATAACTTCCCTGCAATTCATTATACTTACTCAAATCAAAATGGAAAAATAGCACTGGCTTCTTTTGATAATACATTTCCCAGGCGACACTGGAATAATCCGTAATTAACATACTGGAGCGCATCAGGAGATCATTAATCTTTTCCTCACCGAATTGAATGACTCTTACATGCTCATTTTCACTAGTAAAATGGGCGACATAGGGCATGAATTTAGGATGAACATAGAAATTGAGAAGCAAATTATTTTTCCTTAGCGTGTCATGTAGCTCATTAGAGTTTAGCAGAGCATTATAAGCTTTATAGTAATCGGATAGCACAAATTCGCCTTCTTCTACTTCATCAAGCCAATTCCGCCAGGTCGGCATAAGAAAGACCTCTTTTTTCCCGCTATCGGTTGGCTCTTGGGAACGGTCTTCTACTACATCCCATCTTGATAAGCCCGTCACAATAATGTTCTTCGCTTTATATCCAAAGTGGTCCATGACGATTTGCTTTTCAAAATCGGAGGACACAACGAATAAATCAGCTGAATTCGCTGAACCAACCTTAAACGTATTTTCTACCTTCTTCAGTCCCAACACACCGTGCTGTAGAAAGACGTAGCGCTTACTATTCACATAATCACGAATCGGTCCACGAGCCACCCTCCAGGCATAACCGTGTCCCTTCGCTTCAGATGAAACAATCACTTTGGAAGATAGGATTAAGAAAAGGTGTTTAATGCTCATGAAATAAACGACTCGTTCCTTATAAGGAATTAAATTGCGTTCATCTTCAGACCCTTTTTTAATAACATAGTAAACCTTCTTACCTTTATGTTCTTCAAAGCAATGTTTAAAGAAGTAATAGGCATTATCTTGCGCTGTTTCTGAATATTTCTCATGAATTAACCAGGTAGGTTTCCAAAACGCATTCCAGTAGAAAAGGATATACAAATAGTACGCAATGTACTCATTCATTTTGTACTTTATGCTCTCATATTCGCCTTTATAGCGATAAGTGATACTAACCCCACCATTAATCGTGATATAGGGATAGATCATGTAGCCATTGGATTGATTTAAAGTGTATTTCCCCATCCGATGTTTCAATTGCTTATGAATAAGTAAATTATCACTAACTACTCTAATTAATCTCGTCTCGTGATTATTTACTTTTACTGAAATAAAAAAGTCCCAATAAAACTGTTCAAATTCAACTTCATTTAATTGAATGCGGAAACTTACTTTTTGTTTATTAGCGGACGTTTCCACCACTTTATGATAAGGTACACTTACTCGTTTACTCTTATCACTACGTAGCCTTAAGACGAGCTCCTCCACTTCGAAGCTTTTTATTCTTTTCATTGAAACCGTAGCCGTCAACTGCAGTTCACCATTTTGTTTAAGATTCAAACGATGAAGAGAAACGTTACCAGGATACTTACTTTTTAAATATTGCTCCTCAGTACTAACGTAAAATGAAAATTCATGATCATTTGTTAAATAAGGTGAAAGATAAAGATCCTCCGTTATAGGAAGATGACCGACATGCCGTTCGAGGTGGTTGAGAGGGTTATTATACTCACCGACTCTTCTTACCTCAACTAGGTTAGCGTGCCGAATTTCAACAAAAAGATCCCAACGGCTTGTGTTAGTAAATAATCCATTGAATTGGCTTATAGACACGCCGATTTCTTCCACTGAACCATGTAAATGACGGGACACCTCCAAATTCACGATCTCATCTCTTTTACGTTTCTTCAAATAAAATTGAATTTCATTCGCATATTCGATGAAATTCGTAGAAACATCAAATAAGATGCTATCGTGCGTAACACGTAAGTTCTGAGCATGAAGCTGCCCCTTCACTATTTTTGTAGATAAAGGTTGCACGATTGGGGTCACTTGACTATTCTCAAAAGTTAACGAATAAACTTCAAGAATATTTCCACGCTTAAAATGAAGTTGAAGCTCACCTTCTCCATTTACAAAGTCATTCGTGTTTTCATTATGCATTGTTACAGATTTATCTTCTGGATGATAAGATGAAGGGATCTTTCGGGAAGTTAAATCATTCGTGTGAACCATTACTGGTGAAGAAGGAAAGTACTGATTGATATGTAGAATGAGACGGTTGTCTTCTTCTTTCATGGAGATGACCTGACTTTGGAAATGAACAACTTCAAAACTAACTTTTTCTAACTCACTTATACTCCCTATATGCAAGGAAAGTTCATTCCGATCCGTAAGATAAGGAATCCAAGAGTTCTCCTCCATTTCAACAATCGGTTTCAAATACCTTTGTGCTCTAGAAGCTATCGGAGCTTGATAGACACCAATCCTCTTTCTATCCATACTTTTACTTCGACCATTTATTATAAAGAAATCCCATTTTCCTGAGCTTAACCCACTGAAATTCTCTTTAAATAAGCTGAAATTAATAAAAGAACCTACTCTTTCTTGTTTAAAATCCGGCCAAATATATTCTTCATTTTTACGATTTATAAGACATAGATTGAGAGATTCTAAATCATGAATTTCTTCATTTTTTATCTGGAAACTTAACATCTCTCCATCCCATCGCACATCGTTTAGTGCAATAGTTCTTTTTTCAACTTGATGACGTTTAACAAGCATATATCTCTTCCTTTGTACCATTAATTTTCCTTTTAATTAGGCAAAAACAGCTATTTATTTTCACACTCAACTAGACGCATCATAGATCTTTATCCATAACAATAGCCTGAACGTAATTTACAATTTCTTTACAAAGAATAAATTAAAAAAATACCTCGTTTTCTATTTTCAAAACAAAAGATCGTTTGATTGAAATAACGGTAAAAAACTCTACTCCCTTAAAAGAGATGTAAAGTCGAATGATTGGATAGTCGTTTTCGGATTCCATTTATACCCATTTAAAACCAATGATAACCAACACATAACGTTAATATTACCACTTATAGATTCGTTTTCAAGCATATCTGACTAAAAACTAGTCAATTAGTCATGCATGTGTCTATTCTCATAGATTGAGATCCGCTTCTTATCACACTAATTTTAACGGAGATATTGATACAAAAAAAACCCATCACCTAAATATGATGGGTTCTTTACGTTCATTGGAATGGATTAATCAAACGTTTAATTAATTCCAAGTTCCTGTTGATTCAGCATCTTTGTTTTAACAACAGGGCCTTTTATCCCCTCGATGTTGATGACAATTAACCTTACTAGCTTACTAATGAAAACCGACGTTCCAAGCACTAGGGTGAAGATAAGTACAATATATTCTTTTTGCCATACCGCATCTGGCAAAATACTTGAATACGCGAAAATCATGAATGGAAAGATAAAATAGAGGCCTATTGTGTTTTCCCCAATGGAGTGCAAGAAAATATCCAACAGCACCACTTTTCTAACTGATCGATAAATCCCTACCAAGGTTATCGTTATCACAGGCACCGTTATCATAAGAAACCATTCTGCCTGATAGATAGAGCCATTCATCAAATAGTAGGTAACCTCGAAAACAATTAATCCAATCAATGGTACAAGTCCGAATCGATTGAATTTCTCTAGAAAGTTCTGTACAGAATCCCAGTGCCGAGCTAAGTAACCTCCAAGAACAAAGAAGAAAAGCCATTTCAAAAGCAAACCGTCTTGGGCCAGAAATGCATTACCTTCCGTTAAGACTGGAGATACGAAATAGTAATGAACCAGTCCAGTAATAACTAATAGAATCGACCAACCAACTTTAGTTTGAACAAGCTTCAGTAAAGGGAGAAATAGAAGAAATTGTAGAACGACTGAAATAAAAGACAAGTGATAGAATGAATCCCCCATGGCAAAAGTAAGAATAGAATCTTTCCAACCGGTAAACATCTCTACGTTCATGGCTACTTTTGCAAGAACAAGATAGAAAAGGCTCCAGAGAACGAATAGAAGAATAACCTTAGAAACTTCAAAAGCACCTAATCGCTTCTCCTTCTTCGGCGATGGTTTAAATAGATATAAGCTAACGATCACTGCAAACATCGCAATCCCAAATTGACTGAGTTGATAAGTAATAGAGCTAATCTCATTCAATGACTGTCCTTCTCCAAAGAAAAGCATTTCCAAAACATGAACGAGTATTAGAAATAAACAAGTAATCGCACTTAGAAAAATGATTTCGCTTTGACCTTGATTCGTTCTCTGCATGAGCTCACATCCCGTTGTGGTTTGACTTGATACCTCTATTATAAGGATGTGACTCTCGCTGTGGAGGGATAATGGCTATTCTTTACAAAACATTAATAGAGCTGACATGATCCTTACAATGCCTTGATCCGCACTAAATAATATTCTCGAAAGAGCAAGAATAGCCTTCGACAAATATCGGGGAGTGACAGGCACCGCGAGCCGCAACCGCACCACCGACAGCAAAAATAAGACTGCTAAGCTACGCTTAGCAGTCTTATTCCATTCCATCAACTCGCTTCATTCGCAACAAGATACACTTTCTTGTTCCTTTTAACAAGAAAGACATATGCTCCTACGGCAATCAGTTCACATGCTGCAATCACAAGAGCCATTGATAAACCACCTTCCCCTAATCCTACAATTGGGGCAACAATAGCACCGAGAAGAAATGGTAATAAACCAAGTAATGCTGAAGCACTTCCGGCATGCTCAGCTTGATTTTCAAGTGCTAGTGAAAAGACGGATGTATTCACCACACCTACACTTGAGACGGTGAAAAACAAAAGAATGCAAACATAGATAACAGGTGCATCCATTGCGATCACCATTAGCAATAAAACACTGCTGATCATAGCTTGCGATAAACCGTAAACAAGCAGGCGACTCTCTCCTACTTTTCCGGCAAGCCTTCCTGTAGTTTGGGTCGCGATGATTAGTCCAACGCCGTTCAACGCAAAAACAAGACTAAACATTTGAGCAGAAAGTCCATACACTTCTTGAAGCACGAATGTGGAACCTGAAATGTACGCAAACATCGCACTCATCACAAATCCTTGTACGAGCACATAACCGAAAAAGATTTTATCTTTAAAAAGAAGTCCGTACGTCTGAAGAACCTCTTTGAACCCTCCTGTTTTTCGCTTATTAACAGGCAGTGTTTCTTTTAAACCAAATAGAACCGCAAAAAACATAATGGCGCCGATCACAGTTAATACGCCAAAAACACCACGCCATGATAAAAATTGGAGAAGCTGTCCGCCTGCAACTGGCGCAGCTATTGGTGCAATTCCATTCACAAGCATAAGTAGGGCAAAGTACTTCGTCATCTCTGTTCCTGAGAACTTATCACGTAGACTCGCTCTTGAAATCACCATTCCGGCTGCACCTGAAAGTCCCTGAAGTAAACGAAGGGCAATGAATGGCCAGATCGACGTCACAAAGAGACAAAGTAACGAAGCGATCGTATAAATAGTTAGTGAAATGATGAGAGGCTTACGTCTTCCCTGTATATCACTAAATGGTCCAACCACGATTTGCCCCAGCGCTAAACCAATTAAACAAGCTGTTAAACTTAGTTGTGCCATAGACGCATTGGTTTGCAAATCATCAGCCAACGTAGGAAGTGCCGGTAAATACATATCAATTGTTAAAGGACCAAACGCACTAAGAGCACCAAGTATAAAAATAAAGAAATAGATGGATTTCTTTGAACCGCTTGAGGTCGCTGTTAATTCTTCTTGTTTCATAATTGCTCTCCCCTCAATATCTTATAACAGAACAATCATAAACCCTCCAGTAACTGGAGGGTCAAGTTTTTTATTATCTTGAAGAAGAATTTAGTGGGAAGAGTAACTGAAAAGAGATAATGAATTTGTGAATTCAGCGTATCCTTAACCTCCATTTATGTAGAACCGACTCACTCCTTTTACCCCTTAGCACTCATATATGAACTAACCTTCTTCATTCTCGCCGATCTTTTATCATACGTTTTAGTTCTTCTGTTTCACTTAGCTGTTGCTCCTGGTAAGTCATGATCTGAGACAGTCCAAGCAGAATAACCCCAAAGAATAAGCTACTCCCAATAACGTTCACACCACCAAACCAGGATTGAGATACATTCCATACAATGATCCCAGTGATTACTCCAAAAATAAGAATCATCCAACCCACTAAGAAGGCGGCCACTTTAATCCCACTGTCTCTCTTTGTATTCATGATAGCACCTCTTTTTTTTCTTATTTTAACACGAACTGGTAAATAACTGGATATGAATAGCAACCATCTAACACGAAAGAAGGCACTAAGAACTCGTTTCTATCAAACTAAAAAGCACCCCTGGAAGTAACCCAGAGATGCTTTAATATACCTTTTCGAATTGTCATTATTTCTTCAACAACCGATTAATAACATCTTTATCAAACGACTTATACCCCTGGGATATAGCCCAGTCCATCATATCCTTACGATCAGGATGATTCACATCATTAACAATTTGGAGGAATTCTTCAAATCCTCCTTCTCCACCTACATCTTCAGGAGGAGCATTTCCTCCCCCATCAAGGCAAACAGAATAATTTAAATCTGAATTTTGAATGACTCGTTCTACCTCAATTTCATGCACCCAGTAATCTCCATAATCGTAGGTATACACCATGCGAGCAGGCAGATAATCCGAAAGTTTCTTTCCTCCCTCTAATGCCATTGGCGTTTCTCCTTGAAAGTCAAATGCATGCTTACTACTGACTAAGTTCATAAGTGGACGATTATTATTTTTATCTGCTTCCAAAGGATAAATCATGAAATCATGAAGATGAGCATTCATCCACCCAAAAGTGGTTTGTAAAATTCTATGGAAACTCGAAAAGGTTGTATTCGTCGGTACTCTTAACCTTCGCCATACATTATAATCCCTGAGTTGCAGCGTTACCTTCAGAACTACCGCCTCTATACTAAAAATCTCCCCACCTGAAAGCTCTTCTAAGTCTTTGTACAATTCCTCATTTGGTACAATGTAGCTATTCTTTCCGTTTCCATACAACGTATTGCTAACCCATTGACTCAATTCTTCTTGGATAATTGTATCAGGGTCAATCATATCTTCACCGAATTCCACGTTTTCACAAGCTTTGTTTAATCTCGCAACCGTTGTGCGATTTTTAGTTTTGGCATAAGTCGTCTGTCCCGCGTTCTGAACGACTTGATCAATAATCTCTTTCTTAATCCCTTCTGCCGCATACACTCGTTCAATTCCTTTAAGTAATAGCTGATCCAATTGCTTAAAGTCTTTCGCTTTTACACCATATAGTACAATTGCATAGCGATTTTGATCATTAACGAAAACTACTACCTTTTTCCGTCCAAGCTTAATGACGTTAGCATGCCAGGAATGTAAAGGTTCCTCATCTACATCTATCGCTACGTCGTCTTTCACTTCATCTAATAGTTTTTTGGTACATTGAATTAGCATGTAAGAGCTCCTTTTTAAAGTTGATTTAGAAAAAGACCCACTCAGTCAGTAAATTTCGCTTCATGTATTCATTCTCTAACTCCAGAAGTGTTTCGTCAAATGGCGAATGACTTATATCGTTATGAATGAAACTAGTATTCCACTCTAACTCCCCCTGCAACTCAAACCAGTCCACTGCTTTACATAAAATAAAACGGCGGGAGTTAAACAAACGTTTGTTTAACTCCCGCACCATTCATTTAATCGTCTTTTGAAACCCTCTTAACCTCTTGAAGCAACGGCTCATACAGGTCTGAACCTTTTTTTACATAATGAAGTTCCTTCACCCCAGGTACCTTCAGGTGTATTGCTCCGCTTTCCTTGTTGTACCACAACCTTAATCCATCAAGAAAAACGGACTTTTCTGTTTCGGAAACTTCTAGTTTCATCATTTATCTCTCAATCCTTTCTTTAGTTTAGTAGTGCTCATCAACAAATACCTGCTCTTCATCAGCAGACAATAACCGACTCGCCTTTCCGACTGACCCGTTATTCAAGCTCCAGAGCTCGTTATGAACGTAGACCGCATTTTCAAAATTTCCGTTTTTCCATTTCATTAACGCTTGCTTATATAAATCGTAATGTTCATATTCTCCCTTACCCTCGACTTGATCCAGAATGGTAAGCATGTCGTCAATACGCTCATCTGTCATTTCAACAAGCGTCCACTTTTCATCAGCATAAACTTTCTGATGTGTCATACCGTGAAGAGTGTTCATAAAATGCTGTTCACTCGGTATATCATCATTCGCTGTTGAATCCGATCCATCATCAATATAGCGTTCCTGATCAATCTCATCTGCCGCTTCTGCTGAGCCCTCATCAGATGCTTCAGTTACGCCTTTGTCTTCTAGTAAAGTTGTATTCATATCTGAGATAAACCAATAGCCAAGTCCAAGAGCCAAAAGGACGATTGATACGATTGAAATCAGTATTGTTTTAGTGGATGGCATGTTTTAGACAACTCCTTAGTATGATTGTTCGTTCAATTTATCTTTTCGTGCTAGATCTATGATTCCAGCCAGGTTAACGATGCTTCGCTTAAGGACGACATGTTGTTGCTCTAGTTCTTTCGCTTTTTCAACGCTATCGTCTTCAGGAGATGCGGAGTCGTTTGCTAGAGTGTCAGCTTTTGTATAGATTTTATCTATCTCACTTTTTAATGCCGGAAGTTCATCTGAATAGTTCATCGCTAGTTCCATCCGATCTCTCACTAATGCACTCCGATCATGGATTTCTTTAATACCATCAACGTTCACAACCCATCTAAAATCAACTTCATTATTATAGACTCCCACGACAGGAGGCGATAAAAGTTCGACTTCCATGTCAGCTGCCTTTTCATTGATATATCCCATAACGACGCCCATATATTGATCTTCTGTCGGAAGAGGTTGATCGTCAACTTCAGGGTCTCTTTGCCCCCAATTAATACTCGAAATATATCCAGTATCTTTCGAAAAACTATAACCATTCTCGTATTCAATATTGGACGGAATTTCTGAATCCTCCAATGAAATGCGATTTTCTTCTGGCAACTCCCATTTCAATAAATAGTCATAAATTTTTTGGTAATGCTCATCAGGAAATTTCATTTCATCAAATTCAGCTTGTTCATTCTCCATTTTTTTCTCTACTTCATCATCACCAACAGATAAATCTGGTTGTTCTTGTTCTTCTTTTTCCAGCCCTTGTTCTGTTCCAAAATAATTAGCAACTCCATTTGACCCAAGAATAAATACCAAAAGTAAACAAGTAACGAAAGATATGGCCGGGACCAATCGTCTTGGTTTCCGCTTGGAAGAACGACTATGAATTACGGTGTAATAAATCCGCTCCTTCTCCCTCTCACTCACCTCGCCCTTCTTCAATACCGTTCCATCCATATCCTTACGAAGATTTTTCAGCTTGTCTTCCATCTACTCAACCTCCTTATAAAGCTCACGAAGTTGCAATTTAGCACGCCTTAATCTTGTTTTTACTGTCTCTGTTTTAATACCTGTTAATTCTTCTATTTCCTGAAGACTTAAATCCTCATAATAGAACAATATAATCACTTCTCGATATTTCACCGAAAGCGAGAGAACCTTCTGAGAAATCTCTTCTCCTTCACTTTTTTGAACGAGTATTTCATCAAGACCAGCCGCCACCTCCACCTTTTCATCCCCACGAAAAGGAACCATCGACCTGAACCACTTACTTTTCAAATAATCTTTGCATCGATTGACCGTAATTTTAAACAACCAGGTTTTATAGCTACTTTCTCCCCTGAAATGATCTATGTTTTTAAAACAAGAAATAAATACTTCTTGCGTAATATCATCCGCTACCGCCCAATTTTTCACATATGTATAAGCAAGCCGCTTAATCTGCTCGGCAAAGTCATCAATCAACTCCCTAACGATTTCATTTCTCTCAAACTCATTGTCTGTTTTTTTCTCCCCCAACTAGCTCCCCCCTGGATTCACCTGTATGATAGACGACTTACCTTTCGTTATCGGTTCAAAAATATACCATCTTTAGCAGTTTACGACCAGAATTAATATCAAATTTTATCTAGCTAAAGATATTCAACACAAAAAAGAACCGCAGGAAGTTCGGGGGTTCCTGGGGTTCTTGAGTTGATATATCGTTTTCAAGTACTGACATTCTTTCAACCAAATGATCAGCTCTTCAAAGAACGAATGATACAATTTTGAATAGCTCTTTTATTTTCGCACAAGCATATTCTTCTTCACATACGCCCAGTTCTGCGGAAACGAAAAGCGAAGCCTCCAGTAAGTCGTACCCAGCAAACCATAAGCTTGCATTTGTTTGTATTTGGCTGTGACGCTTTGGATATCTTCATACCAAACTGAGTGCGACGTATTTGCAAAGGTGTAGCGGTAGTTTGGCGCCTGTGCGGTTTGGTTGTATTGAATGGGAATCCACGCATTGACTGCTCGATTCTGGGCTATTTGCGCAGAAATCATTTGAGCTGGTTTAGACTGAATCGGCACCGTCCAATCATATCCATACAGGCTCATCGCCATCATCACTTTACGAGCATCGATCTCCCCAGTGGCGTAAGTTAATACCTGTTCGATCCACCACACAGGTGAGATCGGGTCAGCTGGACCAATAGCGTATCCGTAGTCAATCGTCATAATGGAAACTATGTCCACAACCTCACCAACCGCCCTGTAGTCAAGAAAACCGACTAAACGGTTTGTAGGTATGTCGCTGCTTTTGGCATGTGCATTGAGCTGGAGTGTTAGATTACCAAGCCCTTTCTTTAACTCTTTTAAAAAGGAGGTAAAATCATTCCTTCTCTCAGGTGGAACGAATTCGAAATCAATACTAACCCCTGCATAGCCTTTTTCTTTTACTTTCGCAACGAGATTTCGAACGAGTGTTGCTCTTCTTTCTTTATTTTGAAGAACCGTAGCGGCTAACTCCGCACTAAACATTTGCACGTCATAGTTACTGATGACAAGTAATGGCTTAATGTTCAACTGTTTCGTTTGCTTTAAGATTAGATCATCATCGATTGTAATAAGCTCGCCTTCAGTCGTGAATGAGTAAGTGAAGATAGCTAAATAGGTTATAGAATCTGCTAATTCATTCAACGTTTCTAAGTAAGGTGAGCCTTCTATTGCATCAAAGAAGACGAGGGTTTCCATAGGATATTTCTGCATAGTAGGAATCCGAATTCTTGCACCGATTGGAATCGTTGTCGGATTAATATTAGGATTAGCCGCAACGATTGCTAGCACGGATGTTTTATATTTTTGAGAAAGGTTCCAAAACGTATCTCCCTCTTTAATTTGATAATATCGCTCAGGTAACTCCTGATCGGGGATATACAAATTCAAGCCAGGGACAAGCCGATCAGAAACGAGACCGTTCACTGTCTTCAAAGTGGAGATTGGGACACCATAGGTCATTGAAATGCGCCAAAGATTATCCCCCATTATTACTGTGTGGACCGCCATTGAATCTCCTCCCAATTATGCAGCAGACTATACTGTTAGTGTATTTTGGGAAGGAGAAGTTCATGAATCATCCTATATTTCGACATAACTTTTCATACTTCGGGCGGTGACAGGCACCATTCACCATCAATCCAACGAAAGAATATCATCCTCTACACCAGGTCCAACAGCACTTGTTCCACCTAAAATAATATAATCAGTCGTTTGCTCTTCTTTGAAGAATTTATAAGTAGACTCTGGTAGTTGATTTTTCTTAGTTAGAATCGTAGGTGCACCAAACTTGGCTGCTAAGACAGACCCAGTCAAAGCATCAGCAAATCCTTCACCCGTCGCTACAAAGACGCCGTATGTGGGTAGCTTCAGCTTCTTCGTAACAGCTATTGATGTTTCATAACGATCATTTCCTTGTATCCTTGTTGCCGATGGAAGTTGTTTTTTCACTTTCTCACTAATCGCATTCGGGCCGCCAATCACGTACGTTTTCGTATAACTTGCCATCGCATCCTTTGTTGCTTTTGATAATTCATTTGTATCCGTTAGAAAGATTGGGTGACCGTACATAGCTGCATATGGAGCCATGGAAAGAGCATCAGGGAAGTTCCCACCATCAACTACGACTGCCGTTCGATTTGGTAGAAGCGTCTCCGCGATCGCAGCTGCTGTTTCGTATCGATTCTCTCCTTGAATTCGATTAACGGTTAACTTCATATCTTTTTTTAATTCATTTTCTACCGCTGACGATATAGCATTCGGTCCACCAAGAATCGTTACCTTCTTCACGCCGAAATCTTTCATTAAATTCCTTACGCGCTTATCAAGCTTGGCTTTTGGAGTTAGAAGAATCGGTGCATCCATTTGGAATGCTAGCGGTGCCCCTGCTAGTGCATCTGGAAAAGTAGAACCGGTCGCAAGAACCACATTATCTGCTCCATTTGGCCACCCTGCTCTAGCAATCTCGATCGCCGTTTCATAGCGATCGTCACCTGAGATGCGATCAATATACTCCATATTCATGGCAGATAAAGCATACATGCTATCTGAACCACCGCCATTTAAATCAAGAGCTCCTATATAATAAGTTCCTTCTGGAATCACATATAGTTGAATTTGAACTCCGTCGTAAACCTCATTAACATCTGGAGTTAACCAGTCCCCATGTCCATCAGCAAGAAGGAAACCGAGGTCAATCCCACGTTGTGAAGCGCCTGAAACAACCAATTCTATCGGATTTTTCACTTCAATTTGATAGACGTCAACATCATCCCATTCAAACGTGCCATACACCGTATCATCGAGATTTAATAGATTCGCTCGATCCAACGTATCATTGGGTTCATTCTCCCAGTAATCCGTTAGAGTTTTTACCTTATTGGGATCAGTAGCAAGCTTGTCTCTTACTTGTGATTGAATTTTCTCAAGTTCTTCTCCAGTAAAAGTCGTTCCTTTCTTCTGCTCCACCTTTTTAATTTCATTTTTCAACTCGTCATGACCATCGTTGATTGCATAACCTTTTCCCGGAAACGTTAATCCACTTAATATTAAAAGACTAGCTACTAGATAGAAAACCACTTTCCTCATTCAACCATCCCCCGTTTTTCCCAAATAGTGTCATAAGCACCACTCTATTATATAGGCACTAGGAACCAGAAACCATGGGAGGTTCTGTCGAAGCATAGGAAATATGAAAGAGGAATAAGGGTGACCTAGTGTCAATCTATGTCAGTTAGATGAGCTACTAAAATATGAAAAAAAGAGCCCGAATCATCAATAACAATGATTCGAACTCCCTATCATTCATTCCTTACGTTTTTCATTCCATCAATTATTCTGCGCCGCAAACTTCTTCGTTAACTTTGATAGCAGCTCCGGCGTATCGTCACGATGCATGACAACTTCGATAAAGCAAAGCTTCTCATCTTCTGCATTAGCACTAGCGAGCACCTGATCAAGCTCTTCCTCCGTCACTGCTTTAAACGTCGTGAAGTGCTCCTCCGATCCAAACGCATGCGGAAGTTTTTGATAATCCCAAGTCGCAATATCGTTATAAACTTGCTCAGGTCCATGAATCGCGCGTTCAACCGTATAACCATCATTATTAATGAGGAAAATGATTGGCTTTAAACGATGACGCATGATCGTCGACAGTTCCTGTGCTGTTAGCTGGAATGAGCCATCCCCGATAAACAAAAGATTTCGTCGCTCAGTGTCTGCGAGCTGTGAGCCAAGTAAAGCGGGCAATGTATAACCAATTGAACCCCAGAGCGGTTGACCGATAAAACGCGCCCCTTCAGGTAAAGGCATCGTCGCTGCACCGAAGAAAGACGTTCCTTGCTCAGCTAGAAGGACATCGTTTTTCTTCAAGAATTTAGCCATTCGCTCATAAAACCACTTCTGCGTGATTTCATTTGAACTTGAAGAAACCTCATCCTCTGCAAATCGCGTTGCCTCCGCTTCTCCCTCATATCGATCCAGACGAGCAGCTAGTTCATCCATCGCCTGAATCATCGAAATTGGAGCGTATTTTGCTTCCTTCCACTTCACGCCATACGGATTGATCTCGACAACCTGTTCTTCCGTAAATTGATGAGAGAAACCACCCGTAATCGAGTCACTTAGCTTTACACCAATCTGGAAAATAACATCGGCTTCATCTACTCGTTTTTGTACCTCCGGAGAGCTCAGTTCACCGTTATAAACCCCGTTGAATTGAGGATGAGATTCTGGGAAGACTCCTTTTCCCATGCTTAACGTCGCAACAGGGTAACCTGTTTTTTCTGCAAAACGAAGCAATGCTTCACGTGCTCCGAAACGGTCCACTTCATAATCAGCTAAAATGACTGGCTGAGTCGCTTCATTTGCTTCTCTCGTAATCTCACGCACCATTTCATCCAGCACTTCAGCATTTCCTTCAAATGATAAACTCAATGGTGAAGCTGGTCTGTTAACCGGCTTATTGTACACATCAATTGGAAGATTAATATGTACCGGACGCTTTTCCATCCAGCATGTTTGCAGGACGCGGTCGATTTCCTGTGCCGCATTTTCTTCCGTTAAAGTCGTTTGCGCCACCGTTACTTCTTCATACATTCTCGCAAAGCGATCGAACTTCCCATCACCAAGCGTATGGTGAACAAGCGATCCATTATTCATGACAGCTGTTGTTGGAGTGCCTGTTATTTTCACCACCGGCACGCGTTCAGCATATGCGCCAGCAATTCCGTTCACTGCACTGAGTTCTCCAACGCCAAATGTTGTGACAAGTGCACCCGCACCATTCATTCTTGCATATCCATCCGCAGCATAAGCTGCATTCAGCTCATTAGCATTTCCGACCCACTCCATTTTTCCATCTTCAAGAATCGTATCAAGAAACGCAAGATTATAATCTCCGGGTACGCCAAACATATGACGAATCCCTAATTCAGATAATCGATCTAATAAATAATTCCCTACTGTATATGTTTGTTGCATCATTGAACACTCCTTAAATAACGTCAACTATGTTGACTTAATAAAAGGGTATCAAACAAAATGATATAGGTCAAACTTGTTGACTCTTTATTGGTGGCAAAAAGGACGCAGTGGTATACTAGGAAATACAATCAATGCGATATGTTCAAAGCTTCAGGGGGTAGTGATGAAGGAAAAAACGAACGAACAAATGAATGAAGTGTTAGCCATGTTTTACTTCGCCTACAAAACATTCACAGAAGAACCGGATATTATGATTGAAGAGTACGGCATCCAACGCGTTCACCACCGCATTCTTTTTTTCATCGCACGTTTTCCTGGACTTAGCGTGAATGAATTATTATCACTGTTAGAAGTAAGCAAACAGGCGCTTCATCGACCAATGAAAACTTTAATCGAAAAAGAACTTGTCACAACATCAGAAGCGGAACACGACCGCCGTGTTAAACAGCTGTTTCTAACGGATAAAGGCGAACATTTAGAGGAAAAGCTGAGCAACACACAAAAACAGCACCTCACTTCCATTTTCCAAGAACTAAAGCCTGAACAAGTCGATGCCTGGCAAACGATTATGGAGAAATTATCGGTCGAGCGGGATGGGTTTGAAGCGTGGAAGAACAAGTTAAAAAATGAACCAGATAACTCTAAATGATGTTGTTTTGAGTAAATTATTTGAGAGATAAAATAAGCGGCTAGCTTTATGACAAACTCATAAACTAGCCGCTTTTAAGATATTTGTTAAAATATACAATTGATCAATAAAAACACCTTTACCTCTTTATTATATAATTCGGAGCTTTTCTTTCCAGGGTGTTTTCCTTATTATTCTGTCCATTCGTTTTATCAACTGTATTATCATGCAGTAAAAAACTATACTTTCCAATCGGTAGTCCGTCCATATCGGATAAATCACTCACGATTTGATCGAATATTTCCTTGTTTGGTTCAACACCAGGTTCCTCCATATACAGTTGAATAAGAACACTAACCATAGCCGGATTGATTGATTCCCCTTCTAACATATTGACCCATTCATCTTTTGGGAGATCCGAATTTTCAAGATACTCGTTCAAAAGTTTTTCTTGCACAACACCACCGTAAATGACTACTTTATAATAAGGGGTTGTATGATAATTACCCACACCATTTTGGTTAGCTTCTTCAGAGATACCTACTACAGGATACTCTTTCACTTTTCCATCTAAATACTGATCAAGTTTCTGAAATTCATCTTCATAGATCCACGTGTATAATCCACTACTAATAGCAGCTCCAACCTGACCTTCTTGCGACCAAACCCCAGTAGAATCTACTGTCTCTGATTGCTGATCGACAGAGATAATTGCATAGGAGTAGAAATGTGGTTTGCCCACCGATTCGACAAAAACAATTGCACCGTCTACTGCTCCCACGATGCTATGTACCTTTACTTTGGTTTGATAGTTTCTCTTAAAATACTGCTTTACTGCCCGATCAACCTCTTCGCTATGTTCTTCCGCAATCTCACCGTTTCTTTCACCTTTCGCAAGCGTATAACCTTCCCCTGTATATTCTTGAACAGAGAGAAAGTATTTTTCTTCTACTCTATCTTTTATGGTGCTGCTTTCTTTATTGGCACACTCACTTATGAATAACAGACTAAGAATCCTGAAGAGAAAAAGAAAGTTTTTCACTAATTACTCCTCTCGTATAAATAAAATAAAAGTAGGATTAGCACTATTCATTCCAATAAAAGTAAATCTATTGTATCTTTTAATAGAAGAGACATATAACCTTTAACTTGGAGGTATCAATGAAACAACCAATTACTCTAATCATTCTTCTCTCTTTTCTTATAACAGGTTGTCAAATAAGTAATGAGATCAAAACAACTGATCCTGAAAAAGTTGATCCTAAAGAACTACCTAAAGTAAGAGCTTTTAAAGATGAGTTTACGAGAGGTTTCTTACAATCCATTAAAGAGACAAGGGAGGGATACTATCTTTTTCGATCAGATACCAACCACTACACAATGGACTTCCCTTCCGGAGGAGTAATAGGTGAGATGGGATATTCCATACAAAAAGTCTCTGAAAGTTTCCTTGTTGGTGTAGAAGGTAAAAATACTGATTCTGAAATATCTATAAAATACCTTGAATTTATGAAGAAAGAATTGAGAGAATCAAGAATTGAAACGCTAATAAAAAATTCAAAATCCCCACTTAATTTTGAAACAAGGGAATTGGATGATCGTACAATAAGTACAGCTTACTTCGAGACTGATAAGGGTTATTATGGATACGTGGCCCTAGTCCAAAATACTAAAAGATACGGGGCTGTTGAGGTAACTTACACTTCAGAATGTAAAGTGGACCTATCAAATTGTGAAGAAGTGATAAAAAGTAAAAAAAATTCCTTCACTAACTGGATTGAAAGCATTCATTTTATTAATCAAGAAACACACGAAACATCCAATTAACCACAAATCAAAACACCGCGAACGTTAACAGGCATCTCACTATAATAATGGGGAGGTTATCGCCAAACCAACTAACCTCTCTACTCTAAGAGTTCTCTCATTAGTCTAAGCAAATACTCCAGATTGTACAGAAAGCAATAGGAGAAAAAACACTTAACAGAAAAAATCCATTCATCAAAACGACAATAAATCAAACATAGCACAGCTAGTACTAATGTCTCTACTTCGCTGACCAAACAAAAAAATCTCTCAGTTACATTCCAAGAAAAGGATATCTATTGTATCTCTTAATAAGAGCCCTATAACAACCATATGAAGCTGGAGGATCACAATGAGATTAATTATTAGTCTACTCATGGTTTTATCTATATTTTTAGGAGGCTGTCAAATGAGTGAAGAAAATCAAACAACGGATCCAGAGAAAGTAGATACAGAGAAACTGCCGAATGTAAAAGCATTTGAAGATGAATTTACTAAGGGGTTCATTCAATCAATTAACGAAACAGAAGAAGGATTTTATCCTTTTCTTTCTGAAACTGGTGCTTATAGTATGAATTTTCCTCAAGAGGGCGTTATAGATGAAAGAGGATATTATGT
Organism: Anaerobacillus sp. 63XJN7_5_ISO-PGPR-S23-430; assembly: GCF_056173695.1. NCBI lineage: Bacteria > Bacillati > Bacillota > Bacilli > Caryophanales > Bacillaceae > Anaerobacillus > Anaerobacillus sp. 63XJN7_5_ISO-PGPR-S23-430. The sequence goes on from NZ_CM149686.1 coordinate 3,826,971, forward strand.
ACAAGACGGTACTGAAAAATATAGTATTGGTCTAAAAGATAATAATGTCAGTACCAGAATCAATATTAAATACTATCAATTTATGAAAGCTGAATTTATGGAGTCTAGCTTGCAAACGCTTGAAGAAAATTTTGACCTCCCTCTTCAATTTCAAGAAAAAAAACTTGATGGACGCACTATACAAAGAGCTTTTTATGAAGATGAAGATGGTTACTTTGGAGTAGTCGCCATGGTTCAGAACACAGAAAATAATGGAGCTATTGAAGTGACAACACTTTCAGAGTGTAGTAAGGGTAATGCCGACAGTCACTGTAATCAAGTTAAGAAAGATTACAAAACCACTATCTATCATTGGCTAGAATCCATTAAATTCATTACGGAAAGTGAGTAAACTTATGACGATTCAACTATCAAATTCTCGCGAGTTTCGTCTAAGAATAACAGAATTGGAGTATAGCAATCTTTCCGATAAAGAGTTCATTCAAGAAGTACAACAAATTTATCTTGAAGAATTCGGGGAAGTTCTTCCTGCTAACATAGATATCTTCCACTCATCGGAGTCTGTCAGACTTGAAGGAGATACTTCAGGTTATGACGGTACAGCAATTCATTTTAAATCAAAAGAAAATGATATCAATGAAATATATGTTATTTCACAGGGCTCCCAAGGAAATGACGATTGGACTTATAACATTAAAGCTATGTTTGCTGGTAAAGATTATTCACAAGCGCAGATGACAAATGAATTTGTTAAAGATGTAAAAAATGAATTTCAAATTTCAGAGAAAGACAATACTGTCCCGATAATCGGACTTTCTCATTCACTAGCACATAACAATAATACAACTGCTCTACTTTTATACAACACATTTGATGAAGTCTATAGTGTAAATGGTGCACAAACTAATTACTATCAGTTATTTGAGGCTGATACTAATTTCCAAAGAGAACTTGCAAAAACATTTTCCATTTCGCCTGATAACCGAAATGCTATCTACACTATAGACCCCAAAGCCCTCGAAGCCTTCACCAAAGATTACTACAGCCAAAAAGCAAAAAGGGTTCATCAAACCATCTCCTATGATGATCCGTTATATGGGGCAAGTGGTGTAAGAGGATTTGTTACTCTTGGGGAAGTAGACATGATCGATACAAACCCAACTTATAAAGGCATTCGTGAATTGGTTGATGAAATTCCTGACCATGTTATTGAAGACTTTCAGCAGCTTGCCATTAATTATACGGTTGCCTCTAAAAAAGATGGAAATGATCAAGTGATTAAGGATTTGGTAGGTTTCGATCCTGAACTATTAAACGGCAACCCAATCGCAAATATATCGGGCACATATCTGCTCGACCAATCAAAATTTAGTGATATGGTCGAAAGCATGAACGAAAAAGTTCCTGACCTTCTCGATAATGTTCAGGTCATTACTCAAAACGCCGACACTATTTTCGGAAAGTTAGTAGAAGCCAACTATATTACAACTGCCCAAAAAACCGAGCTTGTGCATGTCTTTGAGAAAGTAGAGAAAGATTTACAAGACATTGAGGATATTATTTGGAAAATGGATCAGATTCGCTTCGATTCAGTGATTCTCCAACCACCGCCTATCGCTGGAGATGCAATCTTGGCTTCCAGACTTTATCATAATTACATGCAAATTCTCTCGCAGCTTGAGACTTTAAATAAAGAAGAATACAAGAAACTTATGGATACGATCGTATCCAGTCATAGTATAGCTGAAATGCTTGAGGCCATTAGGTCTGGTAATAAATCCTATCAGGGTACAGATATGGTTTACTCCACAAGTCAAAATGGTGAGACCATCTTGGTGAATATATCCGCGTCTCTTCGCATGTATCGGGATGGAAAAACTGTTATTCAAGAAAAAGAAGAGGCAATCCGAAGGTTTGAGCTCGCTGTGAATAGAGAGATCGAGGAAGAATACTTAAAACAAAAGCATCAAGTTTTTACGAAAGTAAATGATATTGAGCAAAATCCAGATCATTATAGCATGTATCTTCGAAAGCACATCTATTTCAGTCGACTCAGTAAAACCATTCGTCATATCTCTGTTCACGAATCTATTCCTCCTCTTCAAGGTGTTGATTTCGACTATGAACTGTCTGCTCTTCGTAAGCAAGTAACTAAGGGGTATGACTATATCGAAAAGTATCGAAAAGCTATTGAAGATTTGTTTCACGAAGATGACCGAGTTTCTACGCTTTTTTCACTCATTTAATGAGTTGCCTAAGGAGGTATTTTCTTGAAAGAACTACATTCATTAACAGTAAGAGAACGAATTCTTGAATCCACAAGTCTATTACATAAGCAAAAGCAGCTTCAGGATGCCATTGACGACATTCATCATATCGATGAACAGTTTCTAAATTTGGTACGGACTATTATCATTAGCGAAGATCAGCAAGGCGAAATTGTTAAAGCAATGGTAGAGGAAACCGAGCGTTATACAATGACAAAGCGCACTCTGCTAACAGCTTTAGAAAATCAGTCTGAACAGGCTGTCAAATCTTTAGACAGACAAGCAGATGATCTAAAGGTTCAGAGTCTAACGATTACTTATGAAGATACTCCTTCTGCTTAACTTGTACACAAAAAGCGTCTCACCTCATTCCCCTATGAAGTAAGACGCTTTTCTAATACCGTATTCATCGTGCCCCTCCCCCACTAATCCTCGCAATCACTTCTTCAATAAAAATAAAAAACACCGTTCTCGTTTTTTCAAAAGGAAGCAGGCTGTTATCCTGATTAAACTTCGATAAATAGAAAATATAGTCCGCCATCGAATTTAACGTGTTCACATACTCTTCTAGAATCAGCATGATATCTGCACCGTTTTGCTTTGTTTCTGTAAATAAATTTTCAAACGATGAGAATTTCCCTGTAACGGAAAGAACGATCAGAAGCGTATCTTCATCTGCCAGTCGGCTCGCAAAGTCTTCACTTTGTGCTACGGTGATATTTTTATTTGTGACAACTGTCAACTTGTACGCAAAGTACTCTGCACTAATAAAAGATGGTCCAAGACCGTAGATAATCACCTTCTTATACTTTTGAAAAACAGAAACAAAATCATCAATAAGGGCAGGATCGAAGTTTTCCAAAAACTGCATCAATCGCTCAATTTCATTTGATTTTTTTTGTTTTTCAAGGTTAATTTGCTGGCCGCTAAAGTAAAGCTTGTACTGCTTAAAGTTATCGAAGCCTAATTTCCGAACGAGCTTCGACACTTTTGAGGGAGAGACTTCACATAGCTCAGCGGCATCGATGATTTTCAACTTATCGTTTGTAGCAACAACATCCGATAATTTGCCGTGAACTTCTTCTTCTAATTTCGTTAAATTAGCCGTATCTAATTTGATCATTTAATTGCCATTCCCTTCCTTTCTTGCTCCAGTCCCTAGGCCATACCGATAAGACTGGTTGCTAACTACGAATAATCGTTATATCCTATTAACATTGATGAAATAAGTCAGCTAATACGCCTTTCATTCTCTTTCAACTGATAGTTGGAACCTGATTTCATTCCAACTCGTTTTTCTTTTCCCTATAAGTCTATCCCCTTAAGCTTTTAATTTCTACTATCACTAAGCAAACTATATGAATAAAATTACTATAAAATAAACAATCGTAATTTCCTCATCGAAAATTACGATTGCCTGTCTATTATTGGAATAGATTCCGCTTCTTATACTGCGCTTTGGTGTGACTCTTGCTCAGTATATTTCACGTTTCGATTAACTGTCGTTTTAAAGATTAGCGTAATGATGATACCTAATACACCAGCTACTGCACTAAAGATGAAGTATGCATTGTAACCCCCTGCATCTCCAAAGGATGAAAGCATCAAGCTCATAACGAGCGGTAATAGAATGTCTGGTAAGTAACCAATAAATGAAACTAAACCAATTGATAGACCAAGTACTTCGTCATCAATGTCACAATCGCCTAGTAGCGCCCAATAAAGACCTCGGATCGTATAGACAGATAAACCACTTAAGATAATCAATGCACTAAAGTAAAAATTCGGCAAAGTTGTTGGTAATATTGCAACCGCTGTCAAAAAGAGGGTCGCTAATCCCAAGGCTATTATAAGGATACTGCTTTTCCCAAATTTATCTCCTAAAAACCCTCCGACAACACCACCAATTGGCCGCATCCAAAGCATTGTCACTGTGATGGTCCCTACAATAGATGCATTCATTCCAACATTCGTTTCTAAAAACCCTCCAAAATAATACACGGTCCACGTCACAATGTAACTCATAAAAATGATGCCACCAAGTAACCAGACAAATTTGTTAGCAAAAACTTTTTTCAAAGTCGCTAAATTTAGGGGTGGTCCTTTTTTCACATCTTTTTCTGTTTTCTTAGTAGAGTTATCTTCAACATCCACAAAAATCATAATCAGAACAGAAACTGCAATCAGTACGCCTGAATACAGATAGATAACATTCACCAACGCGTCTTGTTTATCCGCTACAGCTGTACTTGTTCCAAGTACTCTTGAAAAGATAAACACTGCGATACTCGCTAGTGTTGCTTCAACAACACCTCGACCGCCATCCAAAATCCCAAAAAAGCGTCCTTCTTCTTCTTTTTTTGAAATGAGCTTCACAAGTTTTAAATGGGCTGCCCAGAAGGTTAAAACAGAGAAGATCCCCCAAATTGCAAAGATGAGAATGACAACTGGATAGCTTGGCACTTGAGCAAACCAAATACCAGCTAATCCTACAAAAAATAAAGAAACAGAAATGAGTTTCTTAGCGGAAAACCGATCCGAAATCCACCCACTTGGAAAGTAACCGATTATAAACGCGACACCTAAAACGGAAAAAATGCTATTTAATTGCGATAAACTCATCCCATACACTTCTAATATCGTCCCTTGATAATTTGTTCGAAGGTAAATGAGTGGAAAAATAGCACCTGCCGCTAACACTATAAGCATAAATTGAAAATATCGTTTCAGATTATTGGATTTCATAAGGATCATCCATTTCTTATTTAAAAATCGGATAAGAAAGTTTAAAAATTTCATCCGTATGCTTTCTCACATGCTGTACAACCGTTTCGTTTAAGGTCTTATAAAAATTGTAATTCTCCGCATTCGGCTCAAACGTTTTTTCCGTTTTCACCATTTGCTCAATCGCTTCAGAAAAATCATCGTAAACACTTAAATACTTCGAAGCGCTAATGGCTGCCCCTAAACAGGCACTACTGCTTCCCTTCCGCCGATGCACGGGTAACCCAAATAAATCGGACAGGATTTGCATGATGACATCACTCTTGGAACCCCCACCGATCACGACTAATTCATTCAGCTCCACATCAATTTCATCTAACATCTCATCAATGTTGTTTTTAATATTAAATGCAATCGCTTCCAGGATCGAACGATAAATATGGTACCTAGAATGTCGTTGATCGAAGCCTAGCATTAACCCTTTTCGATAAGGCTTATCAGGTGAAGCTAACCAATCTAGGATCGTAATCAACCCTTCACTACCAACAGGAACTTCTTCCGCCTTACGATTCAAGAACTCTTCTTCCGAGATCCCTAACTTTTCTGCTTCCGTTACAAGCTCTTCACCGATTAACTTCTTAAACCAGCTAACCGTCCATAATCCACGTCGAATACCGTTAGATTCATAGACGTATTTAAAAGGAATGGATGCAAAGGTTGGAAAAAAGTTTTTCGCGTCCTCATAATAGTTGTCTCTTAATAACATGGAAGAAATAAAGGTACCCAATGAAATCATGATTGAACTGTCGTTCTGAATACCTGATCCAAGCACTTCCACCGCTTTATCGTTCGAAGTAGCAACGACTGGAATGCCTTCGCTTAAACCAAATTCCTTTGCAAGCTCATTACGAATGGAACCGAGCTTTTCACCTGGTTTCACAAGGTTAAACAGCATATCTCTTCGTAAGCCGTTCGCTTCAATTACGGCGTCATCCGTCGACCAATCTAACGTTTCACGGTCAATCGGCCAAAATACTTCCTGATTACCAGCCGTATCGTTGTATTCTCCCGTCAGCTGTAATCCTAAATAGCCAGAAGTTGTTGTCACATACTGTACGCGATCATCTTTGTGCTCATACGGTTTTGATAATCTAGCATCCATCCAGCTAATCGCTGGATGGGCTAAATCACCGTCTTCATTAAGTAAAACGCGACAGCATCGGATTGTACATAACCCGATTGCTTCGATTTCTTTCAGATTACCGTCGAAATTTGCTAAACAGTTTTTCACACCGTAATAAACACTATCCCATAAGTCATCGTCTGGGTGAATGACGACGCCTGGTTCAGGTGTTAAGGTTTCCCTTAACGCCTGTGAACCATAAGCGACTTCATTTCCTTCTAGGTCAAAGATCACTACTTTTGTACTTTGTGATCCATTATCAATCCCCATGATGTATCGATTCGCCATGATTTCCCTCCTAGCCTCTAATATACTTTTTCACTTCGCTAGGTTGAGGGAAAATCGTTCCGTGATTCATGATGCCTTTTGGATCAAACGCTTCTTTCAACTTCTCAAGCATATAGTATGCAGAACCGTGCTCTTCTTTTGTCCATTCAGAACGATACTTCCCAATACCATGGTGGTGACACATAGAGCCGCCAAGCTTCAACGTTTCTTCAATAATGATTTGGTGAATCGGGTGGTGATAAATGCGCATTTCATCTTCTGGTGCACAATTAATTGTGTAGTTGTAAACAAAATACATATTTGTTCCGTTCAAGTAGCTATGAGAAGAGTGACCGCCAAGCATCGTTAGCTCATCTGCACGATCAAACTCATTTTTAATCCGTTCGATAACATTGTTATAAAGTTTCGGGATACTTTCCCAGTCAGCCGACACTTCTGTTGTAAACCCATCATGAGTATTGTGATCAATCATATCTTGGATTTCGCGCTCAATGCGGCTTTCATCCCAGTTCAAGTTATTGAACCAGTTTTCAATTAGCGACGAATCTACTTTTTCAACAATTCCTGACTGGAACTTTTCAACTGCTTCTTCAATACCTGCGTTAGTCGCTTCCACGATTCCTTTTGGACCTTCCGCCATGAAAATCAAAACGCACTTATCATTATAAAAATGTTTAAAATGCTGTCTTGCATCTTCTTCAGAATAAACGCGCGCAACAGATGGACGGTAACCATTCACCATGACTTCACGTAGCACTTTGATCCCAGTTTCAACATCTTTAATCAAGTAGCCGTGGAACGCATTATTCTCTGGATTGTGCTTAAAGATTTTCACCGTTACTTCTGTGATATAACAAAGTGCACCTTCATTCCCAATCGCAATGTGGCGAATATCCGGGCCGCCAGAACGTCTTGGAACGTTCTTAATCTTTGAAACTTGTCCTTCAGGAAAAACACATTCTAGGCCAACAACCATATCCTCAATCGCACCATACAAAGTGGAAAGCTGACCAATACTTCTTGTGGAAACAAGGCCACCATATTGAGCAACTGGCTTGGACTGCGGTGAGTGACCAGTCGTATAGCCCAATTTACGTAGCTCATCTTCAAGCGTTTGAAGCTTCACCCCAGACTGAACCGTAGCCTGCATGTTGTACGTATCCATTTTAATAATTTCATTCATCTTAGAACCGTCAATGACGAGCGTCGTTTCTTTCCAGTTCTCAAGTCCACCCTCAGTGCCTGTTTTCCCACTTCTAGGGATCACGTTAATATTATTTTCATTACAGAACATGAGAAGCGTTTTAACTTCTTCCGTTGAATGAGGAAACACGATCGCAAGTGGTGCTGGAACATCAAGTACATTTTTCGTTTTTGCGTATTTCTTATAGCGATCAGCTGATGCATCGTAGAGCGCCTCTTCATTTGTTACGATTTGATCCTCAGAAAGTAGAGATTTTAATTCTTCTAATAGGTTTTTCATAATTGATTCTCCTTTTTTATTATGATAGTTTAATAGAATTTATCGTACGAGGTAACCACCATCGACATTAAGTAACGTTCCATTTACATAGTTAGAAGCGTCAGATGCCAAGAAAACAACCGCTCCCATGAGATCCTGAATGTTTCCCCAGCGATTCGCCGGAATGTGATCCAGTACGCGCTGATTGCTTTCAGGATTTTCTCGCGTGTTCTTTGTTACGTCTGTTGCAAAGTACCCAGGCGCAATGCCATTCACTTGAATGTTATATTGAGCGAGTTCATCGCAATACGCTTTTGTAAATCCAGCCAAACCATGCTTTGTGGCTGCATAAGCTGGCGACCATTGTCCACCAAGATAAGAGAACAGTGAGCACGTATTAATAATTTTTCCGCTTTGTTGTGGAATCATATGTTTTGCTGCTTCGTGTGACAGTTCAAACGGAGCATTTAAATTGACAGACACCATTTTATCCCACTGAAGTCTGGAGAACTTCGTAACATCTGGTTCATTGATGTTAATCCCGGCATTATTGACGAGAATATCAATCTTTCCAAAAACACTTAAACATTTATCAATAATATGCTTGCAGACGCCTTCTTCAGTTAAGTTTCCAAGCATTAAATGATATTGAACGCCCTCTGCTTCAATTAATTTCTTCGTTCTGTCGTCATCTTCTTCCATACTAACCGCAAAGATATTAGCTCCTGCCTTCGCTAACGCAAGCGCAAATCCTTGCCCTAGTCCTGAATTACCTCCAGTGATAATTGCAACTTTTCCTTTAAGATTAAAAAAATCCATATTAAAATCAGTGATCTTATTCATTTCCGGGTTCATACTCAATATTGCCACCCTTCAGATTATTTTATCTTTTCTTCAACTAGGTTCATTCTAATCCTCCACAAAATGAAAATCAAGCGTTTTCAGAGAAATTTCTCTTTTTATTATAAATAAATTATAATAAAAGGAAAATTTTCTTGTCGTGCAAGTGGGATTCATTACCCTCTCACCTCTTTTTTCGTTAAAAACAAGAAAAAAGAGACAAACCTATTAAATCTCTAATAGGTTTATCTCTCACATTTAAACTATCTTTTTCTTATATCGTAGGTTTTTTTACTTACTCCCCATCATAATTACTTTCCGGAAGCGTATCCCAGAAAGTAGTATCTGCTGAATCAATCGAATCATCTGCCAGTGCATTTAGACTCGCTTTCATTGCCGTAACCGCTTGTTGGATTAAATAACCATTACTCTTCTGCCCGAGAACGTAATCATCGCGATAATGATCGGCCATACCACGCATTTCAAAAAGAAGTGTTGCAATACCGTATTCCATCGCGAGTCCGTTTCGACTAATTGTTGGCGCACTTCCTCCCGGATACTTCGACAGTAGGCCATATCCTTTTGCTTCAACCGCGTTATAAACAACGGATCCGAGTTCTTTAGACTGCTCCACCACTTCTGGATCAACGTCTCCGTTTGTAGGATAAAGAATAGAACCAGACACAAGCTCGCCCGTGTGGCCTAACGTTGTTTGCGTCCCCTGATGATGAAGGTCAATCATATAATCCGGCGAATATTTTTGTAGCACATTCTCGTGTAGCGCCTGTGTTTCAGGCTGCTCGCGATCCACATGATCACGGTTAAGATCAACTTCGTTGGCATTATAGCGTGTATGCGTACCAGAAACATAGTCTTCTAATGAAAAATTCACATCACCTTCTGCCCCATCAACATTAAGTCGCGGTGCAATCAGCACATTCACGTTATCAAGGATATTCTGCACATTGTTTCCGTTCGAAGATAAATACTTAATCATCTCAAGAGCGCCTTCCGTCGTTAACGTTTCATTTCCGTGCTGCTGTGTTAAGAATAGAATTGTTGGATTATCTGGGTTCATGGTACCAAACTTAGCAAGGTAAAGATCTCTCCCTTTAACCGACTGACCGTACACTTCAAGCTCCAACGCTTCAGAGCGCTTATCGACTTTTTCTAAAAAGCTCACCATTTCTTCATAAGAATGCAGGCGTTCATTTTTTATCGTTTCATTGCCACCATAGTTCGGTCCATTCGGTCCGTTATCTCCAGCTAAAGCCGTATTCCCTGTTAAAAACGAACCAGACACAAGCATCGTTCCTGCTACTGTTAATGTAAGAATTTGTTTTTTCATATATATCCTCCTCTAAATCATCAATGATTGGTTGTGTTTCCGCTTATAAAACTCTGTATCTAACTGGACTATCGTTCTGTTAATGGGATGCTATCATAATCCTCAGGGTCAATTTCATAAACATCTTCGCTCACTACGCTGTCAATAATGCCATTAAGTCCAATTTCAACGGCCTTAATCAGCCTTCCTTTTTCCTTCTGACCATAGCTTTGCGTTTGACCAGTTACCTCAAACAGCACTGCGCCGCTTCCATTAAGTGCAAAGGAACCAAGTGCAGTACCAGGTAAATCAAGATTCTGTGGATACAGGCTAATATGATCAAATGGGGAATTCCCTCGTTCTTGCAGAGCGTTATATGCAGCAACATTTAACTGCTTTGAAAAATCACCATCATATGTATCAGCATACTCACTGTATTTCGAGCCTTCTTCACTTTCAGGATCAGGAACAAAATCCCCTGAAATCGAAAGCGTCACTTTATCATCTGTGCCTTCAACAAAATATTCGCCTTGATGATGCAAATCAACGAACACATCGACTACTCCATACTCACTCAACAACCCTTTGTAAACATCACGAACCGTTTGGGCTTCAGGAGTAATGTACCAGCCTGGATTTGAAGAGTTATTTGGAAAATCTTCAGGTTGTGGCACATAGTTAAGATTTGGATTAAAATCTCGGTTCACATCAAATCCCGGATTCGAATCATAATCCCAATATTGGTTCGTATACGTGTAGTAATTCCAGGATGGCAACGCACTAGCGAGCTGAGGGAAATCTTCCACAACTTCACTCCAGGACATATCATTTCCCCGTCTGTTTAACTCTGTCGCATCCGGGTTCACCATCGGCATGGCAACAATCGTCACTTCATTCCTGATTTTCTTTGCTTCTGGCGAATTCGAGCCAAGCTTCTGCAGTAAATTCAATAGTGCTGCCGTACCCGTTTTTTCATTCCCATGAATTTCACTTTGTACTAAAATGACTTTGTCACCCGATCCAACTGTCGCCTTATAAATTTCACGGCCTTGATTGGAGTAACCTGCAACCTCCACATTAACCTGTCCCTGACTGCTTTTATCAATTTGCTGAAGTTTTTTACTTAGCTCCGCATGACTAATAAAACCAGAGATCGAGTATTCTTGGCTTTGCGCTTGCACTGGTTTGGCGTTCGGCGCTGCCATCGTAGAGCTAGCAAATACTGATGTCAATATCAGCGTGCTACACAACAACGTTACCTTTTTCTTTCGATTCATCTCATTCCTCCTCCGTTTTTAAAGACTCTACCACTCCGTCATTCTCGATTTCCATCTCCTTCCCTTTTAAATCTGGCGAAAACGAAACGTTTGGACTAAGGGTTATGGAGAAAATAGGTCGATTTACATGGGGGATTTTAACATCGTTATAAAAAAGAAAAGGACATTTGACGGTGATTGTGATTTCTTCAACACCAAGCAAATTTCAATGCTTTCATCACCGTGTTCTTCTTCGTTGTCATTAGGATTTGCTATCATATTGTTAATGGAAGGGTTCCGGTTTTACGGTTTCAGGTAGCTAAAAAGTGATCTCCATCTTTCTTTTGTCTTTCAACACATAAAGCAGATAAACGAAAGTTAATAAATGAATTTCAAAAATCCACAAAAAAACCAGGTAAACTAATCAATTAACAGATTAGCCCCTGGTTTTTCTGTATAATCTTGTAAGTTAATTTTAAAGACGATTTCTTTTTCAGCGGGCTTTTTCTAAAACGCCCCTGAACCTCCTCCCCCACCTCCTACGCCTGATCCACCGCCACCGCTAGAACCAGCTGCTGATACGGCAGTATGTTGATCTGCTTTTTCAAAGCCTGACTGAAACGTTTCAGCTAAAAGTAGGTAAATCATCCACTCATTATTTTGTGACGTAGAAGCAAATTGAGCGGACACCTTTCGCTTTCCGGCTCCAATTTGGTATAGAAGAGCCGGAACTTGTTCATTCTGATCCCACTCTTTCCATTGATCGCTGACCTTTAGCGGCGTCACTGTTTCCATAATTCTTCTTCCCTTTTCATTTAACGGTCGGTAGGCGATGGGAAAGATGAGAAAGAAAAGGAAAAGCAAACTAACCAGAAGCATCCAGAGAAACAGTTCATGATAAGCAAACAAGAAGATGCTTATGAAGGATCCAAGTGCGGCTAATCCTGAAATCCAACGGGTTTTCACTGCTTTTTCAGTCAGGTCATACTGCTTATACTCTCTCCGTACCGCTTCTTTCCAGCCTGAAAAGCTTTTTTGATATTTCTCATGATTTTTCTTCTCTTCCACATAGCTTTCCAGATCCTTCACGTGAAAGATATGACTTGAAGCAATATCATCAAATAGCCATTCGATTAATCTAGTTTCATGCTTAAAATCAGTATCTCTATTCACTAGTTCAAACTCTTCATCTGATATCTTTTTGATATTTTCTTTTCGAACAAGTTCAAGTAACGAAGCAATAACCGCTGATGCTTTAAGATTACCTCCTGTAAACAATAGAATTGCTGGCAAGCTCATTTCTGTATCTGGAAAGCGACCATTTCCGCTAATCTGCCGTTCAATCTCAATCTCAGTCAACCTCTTTCTTCTGATTGCGTGAACGAGCAATCCAATTACAATTAGAAGCAATCCACCAACAATCACAGGAGCAACCCCACCCCAACGCTCTCTCGCCTCCCTTTCGGCAGCTACTTCCGCGTCCATTTTCTCTTGACCAGAAAGAATGTCACCAAGCATTGGCATTTCAGCTGTCAAAGTTGCTTCTGAAAAAAGTGAGGCATCATATGCAACGCGAATATCGCCGTTTTCCTCACTCGATACTTCCCCGAGATTGAAAACGACTGTCCCCTCATCAATCGTTTCAACAGCATCATAAGCTTCATCATATCCGTACGCTGCCTTCACATCAGCAGGTATGGGAGGTACAACCGTTATCGTCATATTTTCGTATGTCGTTTCATTGCTTTCGTCAAAAAAAGGATAATAAAACTGGGCGACGTCTTCGAATCGTTCCACTCCATTAGTAATCGTATAGGTGATGTCGACAGTTACGGTTTCATCAGAGCCACCACGGTATACTTTATAAACATCACCATCTTTCTCTACCTTAAGTTCCTTCCCATTTTCAGTAGCTTGGAAGTTCTTAATTGTCGTCTTTTCTTTCGAGATAAGTCTCCTTGTGATGCCGTTAAAATCTCCATCAAATTCATACGTGTGGCTTTCTTTTACATCTACCTGACCGTCCTCGTGTAGTTGGGCAGTGATATCGGTCGCTTCAATAGAAAACTCAACCGCCCATACATTTACAGGAATGAGTAAGATAAAAAGAAAAAAGCCTAAAACTAACACCTTATTCATAGACGTAACCTTCTTTCCTGTACATTTACACTTTTATATACGGATAAAATAGGTAAAAGTTACAAATTCATTACGTTGAGATTAGAAATTGATTTGACATTAAAACATTATTTTTCACAATAACATTAATGCAAACGGTTGCGTAAATGTTAAAGATTAGTATATACTATTCAAAGAAAACGCTTTACCATATTAATGATGCATTCCTTTACTACTTCACGATCCTAGTGAGGTATAAAGCTTATAACTAAAGCGTTATCACGACTAATTCACTTTACAGAAGGCTGATCGAACCATTCGCGAGTACAGCTTTTATTTTTTAATTCTCATGCAAGCGATTGCATTTTCTTTGTTCACTTATTTATACGCCATACATATACAGGAGGAAATTATGTTACAAGAACAAGTTGCCACAACGAATGAAAAGCGATATCAAAAAGAATTACCCGCTCTACCTCTCACGACAATCTGGTTAATTAGCTTCGGATTTTTAGGGGTTCAGATGGCCTTTTCATTACAAAGCGCGAATATGGGACGCATTTTCCAAACCTTAGGAGCAGATCCTCATAATCTCGGTTTATTCTTTATCCTACCGCCACTCGCTGGATTAGTTGTCCAACCTTTAGTTGGATATTTTTCCGATAGGACCTGGATTCCAGGGCTTGGCCGACGAATTCCTTATCTACTCGTTGGAGCTGTAGTTGCTGTCATTGTCATGTGTCTCTTGCCCAATTCGGGTAGTTTCGGATTTACTGCAGTAACAGCCATGACGTTTGGCGCCATTGCCATTCTCTTTATGGATGTCTCATCAAACATGGCGATGCAGCCATTTAAAATGATGGTTGGGGACATGGTGAACAAAGAACAAAAAGGATTTGCGTATTCGATCCAAAGCTTTTTATCAAATAGTGGTGCTGTGTTAGCTAGTATTTTCCCGTTTCTATTAACAATTATCGGCGTTTCAAACAGCGCACCAAAAGGCGTTGTGCCACAATCTGTCGTCCTTTCATTTTATGTTGGTGCAGGAGTTCTCATCATCTGTAGTCTGATAACGGTATGGAAAGTAAAAGAGTATACTCCAGATGAGTTCGCAGTTTATCACGGCATTTCGAAAGAATCGACGAAAGAAAAGGTAAACATTTTCAAATTGCTTGGAAGCGCTCCAAAAGTATTTTGGACCGTTACACTCGTTCAATTATTCTGCTGGATAGGTTTTCAATACTTGTGGACGTATGGCACCGGTGCCATTGCGTTAAATGTTTGGAATACGAGCGACCCTTCTAGCGCAGCTTATCAAGATGCCGGGAACTGGTTTGGGATTTTAACAGCCGTTCAGTCGATTGGCGCCGTACTCTGGTCTCTCGCGTTATCCAGAATTCCAAACAACTCACGCAAATTCTATTACTCCATGAGCTTATTGCTAGGTGGGATCGGATTTGGATCTGTTTTCTTCGTGCACAATCAGTGGGCACTCGTTATTTCCTTTACGTTAATCGGAATCGCTTGGGCCGCAATGATGACATTCCCATTCACGATCTTAACGAACGCGTTGAAAGGGAAGAACATGGGTACATATCTTGGGTTATTTAACGGTAGCATTTGTTTACCGCAAATTATTGCTTCATGCTTAAGCTTTGTTTTATTCCCATTGATCGGATCTTCCATGCCGTTTATGATCTTGCTTTCAGGTGTGTTACTTGTCGTTGGGGCGTTGTCTGTACCGGTTATTAAGGAGACGTATGCGAAGTAGACATGAACGAGACGATTCTGTCCAATGACATTCATAAAACGAAAAAGCCAGATAAGCAAACAATTAGCTTATCTGGCTTTTCAAGTTTTATAGTCTAACTTAAAAAATAGAATAGAAACTCTTTAATCAATCGTTTGTTTAACTTAAGAAATATACTGTTTGAGACGTCTCTCTAAACAAAGCCCCAACTTCCTCTGGTTGATAAAGAAACCATTTCACACAAAGAATATAAATATTTATTAAATAGTTCCACATAAATGGGTGGTGACAGACACCCAACATGCCTACTGAGCTATCCTCATCCCACTGTTGTTATACAAATTGGCATACATTCTTCCAGACTGCATTAGCTCCACGTGTGATCCTTGTTCTACTACTTCACCTTTGTTAATTACAACAATATGATCTGCATTCCGTATTGTAGACAACCTGTGGGCAATCATTATAGTTGTGCGTCCTTCCATAAGTCGCTCTATGGCTTCTTGGACTAAACGTTCTGATTCATTATCCAACGCAGAAGTTGCTTCATCTAGCAACAAAATAGGTGCGTCTCTTAAGATGGCTCTAGCAATTGCAATTCGTTGCTTTTGTCCACCAGATAATCTTGATCCTCTTTCCCCTACTTCTGTTTCATAACCACCTTTTAACTCCACGATGAATTGATGGGCATTTGCTTTCTTAGCAGCTTCAATTATCTCCAACCTGCTAGCACCTATCCTACCAAATGCAATATTTTCTTCAATTGTTCCACTAAAAAGGAATGTGTCTTGAGGTACATAAGAAAAATAACTTCTTTGTTGATTTACTGACATTGCGAAGGCATCTAAATCATCAAAAAATATGTTCCCACTGTGAGGTTGATAAACACGTTGAAGGAGATGGAACAGTGTGCTTTTTCCTGCGCCACTCGGTCCAACCAGAGCAGTAACTTTACCAGCAGGCACTTTCAATGAAAAATTTTGAAATAACACATCATTTTGCTGATAGTGAAAGTCCAAATTTCTAAACTCAATCATTCGTTTCATTCTAATAGGTGGATTCATATGATCCTTAAGATTCATTTCTGGTTTTTCCTGCATTGCTTCCATAATACGTTCAACAGCAGCAATCGAACGCTGAAAGCTCCCCCATTGTTCTGCAAGGGAAGTTAGAGGATAAACCAACCTTTGCATTAAACTTACAAAAGCGAGTAATACCCCAATCGTAATTTGCCCATGCGTTACAAGAAAAGCCCCTAGTCCTAACGTAATAAAGAAAGACATCGTTCCTGCCATATTAGCGGCTGTACTAAACCAACTACGAATAGAGGCCTCTTTCATTTCAGTATGAAGAAGTTCGTCCGATGATTGTTGGAAGCGTCTTAGAAATAACGTTTCAAGACTAAACGTCCGAAGAACCATATTACCAGCGAATGAATCATTTAATGTGATGTGCATATCTTCCACTTGTTTATGAATAAGACGATTCCTGTCTCTCATTTGCTTTCCAAAGACAATTCCTGAAATAATCGTTAATGGAGCGAGTACGATAAATAGAAGAGATAATTGCCAATTCAATAAAACAAGATACACAAAAATAGAAATAACTAGGATAGGAAGACGAACTAAATTTAATAGCACTCCGCCAACGGCACCATGGATCTTATCAATATCATTCGTTAAATGTGATAGTAGTTTACCAGAATGATTCTTTTCAAAAGATGCATATGGAATAGAAAGAAATCTTTCAAACAATTGTGTTCGAAGATCTTTCTTTACATGACTTACAGTGTAGGTTCTTAAATAGGAGTCAAAATAATCTACGATGCCTGTAACAACTAGTGCAATTAATCCAACAGTGAAAAGTGTCTTTAACTCTTTAAAATCCCCATTCACCGCACTGTCAGTAATATGTTGCATTAACCAGGCAAAGAGTAAAATTAGAAAAATGTCTACTATTAAAATAAAAAGGAGACAGCAGTAGCTTCTCCAGTACGGTTTGATATATGAAGATAAAAAAGTTAAGGAACCTTTAATGTCACCTGTCTCAAGTAATCTTTTAACTGGCGCTAGACTCTTCATTGGCTTTTCTGTTCCTTTTCTTTAATATTTTATGAACGTATATGTGTAATAAAATTGATGCCGCGCGGGAATGACATAGTAAAAAACTATAAATTTTTATGAACCATTTTGTGACATCTATTGTTGTTCTACTTTTCTTGATCATTGTTAATTTTCCAATAACCTCCCCCTCAAATACTGGTGCATCAGGATAAAGATTCGTATCTCCTTTGCATATAAATCCTATCTGCCCATTTAGATAAATAGTTCGCAAATAGCGATGTCCCGTTAAGCCACCATCTTTCGTTTCAAACAACAAAATATCACCTTTTTTTAATTTTTTTAGATTAAACTGCTCGAAGGCACAAACATTATTTTGACTAATCATAGGGTACATACTGAAACCTTGTGACGGGACCTCAAGAAATTCATTAGATTTAATTAGTTTCTTAAGTAGTTGGGACTGATTCTTCATTTTTTTACTAATCCGGCGTCCACCATTTCATTCAAAAATTGCTTAATATCTTTCTGTACAATTTCGGTAGAAACTTCATAATCACTCTGAATTTTCTCAGTTAGTGACTGAACTGATTGTTCCTTAGTAAGAAGCTCCCAACATACACCTCCTAGGGCATTTAACTTTGTCACTGTGTAATCGACAGGATGTAGAACAACCCAAGTTCCATCCATCTCTACTGCTTCAAGATCAGATTGGCGAATATAAGTTTCCATTAACTAATCTCCTTCCAAAATAAATCATTTTTTTGAAATTGAAGCCTATAAACTGGTACATTACTAACAAGTTGACTTAATAACTCAAATAATTTTTTAGTCTCAACTGGATCACTTGCCCAGTAGAAGACTTTATCAAATAAGCTCATCATACTCTCGGATTTTTCTAACCGAAACCGGTTAATGTTTTCAGACTGTTCAAGAAGTTGAATTCCTCCAAGTTCGATCGATGGTTCTTGAAAAGATGAAGTTGTATCACTTCGGAATGGTGAGTCATAAACTTTCGTACCGCTACTTGTTATTTTAACTACTGTTGCTTCATCGGAAAGAATAGCACGTGGATAAGACAACTCAACCACAGTAGATTTACCAGCACCAGATTGGCCTGAAAAAAGATAAGCTTGGTTACCTTCTCTCATGCATGAAGAATGAATAAGCAATCCCCACTGTTCATGGACAATAAAAACACTATATAAGTTCATGAGAGCATGCTTCAAAGCAAAATCATTAAGAACCTTTATATTTGCAGTCGTATAGCTTGAGTCGACCTCAATAATATAATCCCCACGATCATAGAAAACAGTTCCATTATCCTTTGTGATATCTACATCAAAACTATTAAAAGGATAACCGTATCCGTATTCTATTACAATATCTAGGTTAGCTTTTTTTGACTGTTTAGTCGGTACCACTTTAAATCCATTAACAATGTGTTGAATGGCCTGCTCTGACTGCGAATTAATTCTTATACTGTGATCACCTATCTCAATCCATAGCTGATTCATAAGTTACTCCTCCTTATTCATTATGCCTTATGATATTTGAGCGAATTTTGCTGCAAAAGTACCAAGTAATATTTTTTTAGTAATACCCACCTTGAATGATTATCTTTATCTTCACCTAGAAAATTCTTCAAATATATTTTAGGAGGATAGATAACATGAAACAGTTTTGTTGAAGTAATTAGATGTTTAGGAGAATCAAAAAGACAATGATTAAAATAAAATTTATATACGTAATATGAAAGATCTTTATGATTTCTCTGAGCTTTTCGTGCATTACTTAAACTCCAAAAAAGGACACGTTTTCGAAAAGGGTAAAATTTTATTTTTTCAAGAAACGGAATCTCCTGGTACAAAATTGACAGACAAGCATTTATTTTTCTCCATGTCTTATCAGACTTGGCGCGATTTTTTAATTTATGGAAATCAATTTCCTCTGCATGATTTGATAGAATTTGAATAAGATCAATAAAATATTTCAACGAATCCATTTTATGTCGTACAGCATGGAGAGAAGTGAAATAAAACGTATCTTGTACCGATAGAACCCTTACATAATTGTAATTAGAATAGGAAATAGAGTTATCCCAAAACGGGTCTATATGCACATCGGAATAATATTCCTTATCTAAATTCCAATGCAATTCTACGGAGACAGATAAAGAACTATTAGGATTATTTTTCACAAAAGAACAATGGTTATTAGATGGATCTTCTGACTCTTCAATAGTAAAACCAGCCTTTTTCACAAGGTTTATTGATTTTTGCAGGTCGGAAGAGCGAATGAGTAAATCGATGTCTGCTGTCCCTCTAGCTAAAAAACTATTAAAATAAGTTTCTGAGAAGACTATTCCTTTTAATGGAATAACTTGTAAAGATGCTGCTTCAAAACAATCGAGGAGATGATTAAGTTCATGTCTTAGCATTAAATTCTGATAAGATGCTTTCTCATAAGAACTTTTTAATTGGTTCATAAGGGATATCGAATAACTACTTTTCTGCTGACAAGACTTAAGATAATGGTACACTTGGGACTTTATAGCGAACACATTAATATCGTTCAGCATTGATATGTAGGTATCTTCTCCCCCTTCATAAAGATCTTTTTGAGTATACATCTTCTCAAGCATAGACATAATCATAATCAGTCTCCTCTCTTACTTAAAAGCCTTTTTTCTTATCATCTTTATCTTTTTTACCAGAGGCCTTTGTTTCGAATTGGATGATTTGATGATCAATAACTTTTGGAGCTTCATAAGTTCTTTTCATTAGTTTCCACCTCCTTTTTATGTATTTGTTAGATCTCACGTTCATTATAACGCACAAAAAATTTAAGTGCAACAATTTTCTAAATATTAAAGCTGGCTATTTTGATGACCTTTACTATCATATTCAATAAAAATAGACATTGCTCCTATTCCATAATATCTAATGACTCCATATACTAGTTCATAAACAAAATATTTACACCTTTAATACAAAGGGGGATAAATTAAGGAGGGATTAAATGGAACTATGTTCAGCGAATACACTTCAAGAACAGATTAATAATGTAAGTGCTTCAGGTGGCGGAATTGTCACGGCTTCTGAATGCATTTATGTTCTGACAGAGCCACTCCTATTGAAACCGGGAGTACATTTAAAAGGGGCTGGAAAAGGGAAAACTATTATCAGAATTAATCCTAAAAGTTCTAGCGGGTCTTCAGCAAGTCATAAGTTACTAATTGCAGACCGCAGCAACAATATTAAACTTAGTGATATTACATTTGATGGTATGAAGGATAGTAGACCAGATCTTATAAACGATCCATACGCTCATTCTGTAGAGATTGCTTGGGTCGATAGCTTTGAAATAAATAATATAGAAATTATTAACTCTGCTAGTGCTTCTATAGTTCTTTATAACTCTAAAAATGGAGTAATTCAAAATAGTATAATTCTTAATAGTGGCTCTAATGGAATTCTTGCTCTACAAGAATGTAAGAATATAACCATAAATGATAATTTAATCGAAAATACGGACCATCAAAATGGAATATTCTTTAGTTATCAGCTTGGGAAATCGTGTTCCAATATTACAATAGAGCGAAATATCGTCAGGAATGCTGCTGATTTTGGGATTGAAATTGGACATACAGTTAATGAAGGCCATCCCCCCCATAAAAACATTATGATTCGGGATAATAAAGTGTATAACTCAAGAAATAGTGGTATTGCATTTAGAACTGTAAGTTTTGGAGTAATTGAGAACAATTTAGTAGAAGGGTACGGTCAAAACGGCGGATACGGTGGAGACGGTCTCTTCATAGAAGGATTTCGGAATAAAGCTGTTGATGTTCGTGTAATGAATAATATTATTAAACAAACGAATCAAACAGGTGATGCAAACGCTATTTATATTACTGGAGTAGATATGGTTCATGTTATCCAAAACCAAATTATAGATAGTAATGGAAGAGGAATTTTTGCACAGGCATCTGTTATGGGAGTAACCACAAAGGACTTCCCTAATGGTAGACGAAGATACAATGAATTATTGATTCAAAAGAACAATATAACAAATAGCAAAAGTGTCGGGATTCAGTTACAAGGCGAAAGTTCACTCAACAACGAAATTATTTTAAATAAAATTATTAGTAGCGGTGAAGAAGGTATCTTAGTAGCTAACTTAGATGAGTTAAATTTTGGACTTAAAATCTTGTTTAATAACATTGAAGCTAGCGCAGATGAAGGTATCGGTCTATACAAACAAAATAACTTCGAAATCAACAATAACATTCTATTAAATAATGGGAAGTCGACTGTAGAAGATACAAGAAAATCAGGTGTCCGACTGACAGTGGTAGGAAATGGATCATTCGTCAATAACACTTTTCAAGATAATCAAACCATTCCAACCCAGATTTATTATGTTGTATTAAGACAGGTAAACGGAACAGTTTCAAATGACGATGTTCTCCTTATTGGTGGAACGAGACAAAAAAACATTTTAAATTCGCCTAACTATTCCGAATCAAATGTAATTTATAAAGAGAATGATGATACTGATGGTCCAAGTGAATTTGAAAACAAATTATTAAAAGCAGTTGAAGGACTTGAAGATCTAAATGAAGCTACTATCGATAAAATACTAAATATTTTCAAAGAAATTATTGAACTTTCAACAAAAGAAACTTAAGAAACAAACGAGTGAAGAGATTTTATCTCTTCACTCGTTTGTTTCTTAATTGAAATTTCCCACTCACTTATGAACTAATTCCATCGAAATCTCATCCAATCTACCAATGAAAAAATCCAGATTTGAAGTTACTTTGTTATTAGATACTGTAGAGCATAGCGTAGAATAGTCAAGTATTTTATCTTTCAATTCTTCAATTTTAAAAATAGATATGATCCTTTTTTCTTTTTCGAGACGTTTAGAAAAATAGACTTGATGGTCATCGACATGTTCCTTAAATTCTTCTTGCCTCGGAACGACTATAGGGATTTTGCCTATAGATAATGGCAACATAATACTTCCTGGTCCTCCATGAGTAATAATTATTCGCGCTTCATTCGATTTTTTAACCATATCATCGTAGCTGATTAATTTTGCAGAATCGCAATACTCAGGAATATAAGAAGAATAACCAATCTGTATAAATACATCATCATAAATAATGCCATCTTTTTTCAAACAATCAATTTCTTTAATCAACCTATTAAAAGGTTGTTCATGTGTACCCACGGTTACAAATATCATAATAACCCTCCTAGGAATTCACCTTTGGGATAAAGTTTTCTTTGCTCTTCCCACTGTAAGATGAATTTATCAGCTATAGGGTAAACAATTTTACCTGTGAGAGTTGAAAGTTCGATACGATCATAAACTTCAATGTAAATTAGTTTGCATCCAAATAGTTTGCCTAGATAAAAAAAAGGAATGGCAGGAGCTGCACCAGTTGAAATAATAATATCTGGACGTTCTTTCATTAGTACTTTCCAGGATAGAATAGTATTTCTCAACAAATTTTTGACGTTACGATTAGTAGGATGATGACACCAATATCGCTTTTCGTTTTTCAACAAAGAGCAACTATCTTCTTTTTCAAATGTAACCCAAAACCTTTCATATTTTCTCCACCATTTTTCTAATTGATACAACTGCATTAAGTGACCACCGCTTGAACCCACAAGACAAATTTTCATCTAAACATCTCCTGTTCGTTTAGATTATTTTTATTAAACCTTTCATGTTTAGGTGGAAATGGGCAATTCGTTTATCAATTCATTACCCGACATATTAATTGAAGAATGAAGAGTTTGATTCCAAGCTTCTAGAGCTAAACTATCTGGTATTTCTACATTATCAAAAGTAAGATACTCCCCTTTTTTTACTGACTTTGTTATTTTCCCTCTAGATAATAGACCTATTGGAATATGGCGTGGAAAATCTTCTATTTTTATACTTGTTCCTCTAACTTCAAAGCTACCGATTCCTTTATTAATAGATTCTCCGAGTAGGAGGTTTCGCTTAGCTATCGCAGCTACACTAAATTTAGGATTTCTGGAATTATTCAATAAAATCCCTTCACCTCTAAATACTCTTCTAATGGTTTTTATAATTTCCAAATGACAGAGGTGATGATTCTGAAGTAGTGTATAGTAGGGGCCATCACCCATTTTTAAATATTTTAAAGCATCATATTGATCACTAGTATGCTCTGCTGTTATAAATACTCCTGCAGGAGCACTAGGGCATAATATGTAATCACTTAATGAATGATTACGACTTGTAGCCTCTACCGCAAGCTTTTCTCCTCCTTGGAAAACACTTTTAACTTCTGGGCCTAATAAACCATTCTCCGCAATTGTAGCTCCTAGGCCGTTGGCTACTAATACTTGTTCTATATTCACTTTTGTACCATCTGTGAATGAAGTCACCATTTCTAAACTAATTCCATTTTTTTTCGACCAGAAAGTCATATCCTGCATCTCTGGTTCTTCATTTAAATACCCCTTTATATTTCCATAAACCACTGGTTTAAAGCCCATTTCCAAAGCGTTTTCACGAAGTGCTGCAAGAGAGCCAGGTTGGTCTCCTTCTGCTTCAGTAATAAAACCTTTCTTTGCAAAATAAGAACCAGTGGTAATTTGCAATTCGGAATTCATTGTCACGATTGGTAAGGAAGCCTTCATTGCTCTGTCTATTACTTCTGTGCCGTATAGTACATCTCCACTACATTCAACAATTAAATCAGCGTTTTCTAGAAAGTCTTCTATTGAATTTGTTAAATCTTCCAGAGGGATGCCCTTGACTGTAGCAGGATCCCTCCTTGTTAAAACCTTCCCGATCATAATATCGTTTCGATTTCTTAATGTTTTGGTAAGTCCAGTACCAATAAAACCAGTCCCCACGACCCCTATTCTTTTCCTCATTACCAGGCACCCTTTCCATCAGTCGTATCCATCATTTAATATCGTTCGTTACAAACCTTTCTTTATAACGAACGATAAAGTTCATCATTATTTGCAGTTTCCTTAACTTCATCGTCCCGTTTTCTCTTAAGTAGATAGTACGATGTAATCAAAGCAAGATGAAACCACACAAATCCCATACGAAAACCATTGTTAAAGTTGAAATTTACTAGCAAAAGGATACAACAGCCCATTAAGCCTAATGAAATGTAATTATTTTTGTTAAATGTATTTTTAAGCATCCAACTAATACGCAATAAGATAGTGATAAAAATAGTTAATCCTACTATTCCAGTATCAAATAGCACCGATAAGAAAATGTTCGCATTTCCCTTTCCTGTGTTTAGATCTCCACCACCAGCATATTTGTTTCTGTTTTCTTCTAACTCTGAAAGTAGTGCCATTCCACCGCTCCCATTACCTACAATCGGGTGCTTAGGAATGTAGTCTAACATTAACTCGATTGATCCCAATCTACTGTCAGCAGCTCCCCTGTCTGTTGTGACAGATGTGGTAGGGTTGAAACGATTATAAACTTTCATAACAATTTCACTATCTACGATAAATAAAACAACGAGCAAGAGTAATAAAAACACTGTGGAAGAAGCAGCAATCTTAATAATTCGAACGTTCCATGTAATTACCAGTAAAATGAGAGTTGTTAAAATGAAGGCAAGAATGCTTGCTCTTGCCATACTAATAAATAAACCCATGAAACTTGCAGCTAAGCCAATTTGTACAAACTTTTCACTGAACAAACTAGAATCTCTTCTAATGAACAGTACAAGAAACCAAATAGATGTATATCCTGCAAACAAACCATACCAATCTGGTTCGTATGCGAAGGACGAAGGTCTTGGTATTCCTATAGCATCATAGTGACTAATTCCAATGTGAATCCCCATAAAAAAACCAATCCATTGCAAGATACCAACTACGACCACAATAAACCCTGATAAAATAGTGAATTTTAAAGTTTTATAAAAAAAACTCAAACCCTTCTCACGAATGCACTGCACTGAGATAAAGAAAAAAACATTTAGAAAAAGTTGCCCTACAACTGTTATCCAAAAATCTTTCATACTTAGCACATGAGAATAGCTTAAGAAATAACTCAAAACCCAAAGATTTATGAGAAAAAAAAGTGGCACCTTCCATAACTTTCTTTGTTCCAAAAAATATTCTATGAAAAGTTTCACACAGATTACCATTAGTAATAATTGATAGATTCTAATGTAAGACCCTTGTATTGAAATAAAAGATATATCTATAAAAATCACTAAAGCTACTGCTAAAAACAGCTTTTCAATGGAAATAGGATAGCACAGCACAATTAGTATGGGGATACTCAGCAGTACCATTTCCATAAGGCTAACTGTAGACAACACTCCCGTTACGAACGCTAGGAATAAAATAATCAGCATAAGAGGTAAATGATTCTCTTTTAGTGATAGTTGAATTTGATTCATATACATCCCTACCTAATTAACTTTCCAAAGTGCATTCCGATCAAGTTCCTCAATATAGTCCTGTAGTGCTTCCTTCCAGTTTCTCATTGCGTTGAAATCATTAAGCCTTAAGTTAAGTGGCTCCATAGCTGAATTCTTCGGTCGAGGAGCAGGTGCATTATAATCTTCTGTTGTAACGGCCGACACATCTATAGATATGTTAGATCTTTCAAAAATTTCTTTAGCTAATTCATACCAGCTACATAGGCCACTATTCGAAACGTGGTAAATACCATATTTCTCTGTGCTAATTAAGTTAATAATTTGTCTTGCAAGATCAATTGTGTAGGTTGGGTTCCCAATTTGGTCATCTACTACTGATAGACGCTCTCTTTTTTTAGCAAGCTCCTGCATTGTTGTTACAAAATTCTTTCCGCTCCCACCAAATAACCAAGAAGTTCTCACTATAAAAAATTTTGAACTTAAATCTCTTACATATTGCTCTCCAGCCAACTTAGATTTACCATATATTCCAGCTGGATTGGGAGAATCATACTCAGAGTATGGTCCCGACTTCTTTCCGTCAAATACATAATTTGTACTTAAATAAACTAGTTTCGCATCTACCTTATTTGAAGCCACAGCAATATTACGAGTACCAATACCATTTACTAGAAACGCTTGATCCGTATATCGCTCAGACTGATCAACGTTTGTAAAAGCAGCACAATGAATAATGATGTCAGGTTGAATCTTTTGAATAATTCTATCTACCTGGTCATGGTTAGTAATATCTAAATCTTCTTTCCCTAGAGGATAGATAGTATAATTTAGTCCTTTAAAACACCTAACTAATTCTTGGCCAAGTTGTCCATTCGCACCTGTAATCGCTACCTTACTCATTTCAGCACCGCCCATCCTATATGTGAACAACTTTTTTCTTAATCGTATCGGAATATACTTTTTCAAACTGACCTACAACCGACATCCAGGAATACTTTCTTGCCGTATCAATAGCCGCCATTTTCAAAAGTTGTTTATCTTGATTTGTAGAACAGATTATGTCAGTCACTTTATCAATAACGGAGGAAATATCATTAAAATCCATTAAATAGCCATTCTGAGCCTCTTCAATCATTTTACTAAAGGATGGTATATTATTCAGAATTGGAATCGCTCCAGCCGACATCGCTTCCAAAGTAGACATTCCAAATCCTTCATATTCTGAAGCTGAAATGAAATACTCTGATGCTCCTACTTCTTTTAATAGTTCTTCTTTAGACAACGCTTCTTTAATTGTAACGTGCCTCTCTAGTTGGTAGTCTTTAATCAGTTTATGAAATGTATTTTTTAAGTGATCATAATCTTTTCCAACGATACTTAGTGAAATATCCGGCTGGCTCTCTTTCAAAAGAGCAAACAACCTAAGTAACTTATCAATTCTTTTATTATTTGAAAATCTTCCTATAAAAACAAATTTATTTTTCTTCTTTTCACTATCAGCCACGCTATGAAAAGTTTCAAAATCAATTCCATTTTCAATTAATTGTACTTTTCGCTTTCCAATGGGATAGAACAAATCGTAATCATTATTGCTACAAGCTACAATTCGATTTGCCTGCTGTAAACTAAAACGAGTTACTGTTTGGAAATAAATTTTTTTGAATTGCGCAAGGGTCTTTGTATGAAAAAAACCCCCATGTGTCGAGAGGACGATCGGTTTTTTATGAAATGCTTTAAGTATAGCGAAGTAATCAATAAAAAAGTCTACTGCATGTATATGAATGAGATCATATTCAGACAGATAGGTGATGGAAGAAAGAGCGACGGGATACTTTCTTGAACCAACGTAAGGAATTCTCATTATCTTTATGCCGTTCTCACAAGAGAAAGCAGGCAGTCTGTCGCCTGTAGAAAATTCTTTATCTAGCGTTAGTATATCTGATTCAATCCCCAGTTTTTTAAGATGAATTGTAAGACTATCGACGAAGTTCTCCATTCCACCAATCGATGGTTTGAATTGCCTAACCACATGTAAAACTTTCACTATAACACCGCCTTCTTCGTTCTTTATATAGAACGATTGTAACACTAAATAACTTTTCGTTCAATATAACACTACATAAATTCTTTGTTGAGAACAATTTAATTTGATTTTTTAGTTTCCATAAGAACATTTGAGGAACTCTCAATGATTATATGATCTGTTAGTAACTGGTCCTTACTCTTATTATTAATCTCATTACCTTTAAGAAGCCCATCTGTAGTACTAACAACTCTTATTGAATAATCAATTTCATCAAATTTATTTACTGCATTATTAGTCAATGTATTATCTAATATTTGAAAATCCTTCTGTTGATATACTTCTATTCCGATTTTACTGTTATTTGTAACTTCATTGTTTTCAATTAGCAAACCAGTGCTAATGTGTAAATTTGCTATCAGTATTCCAATTCCATTATTCTCACTAACTATATTATGTTTGATTACATTATCTGTAGAAGCTGTTCCCTGTAAGTGAATGCCATCGATCTTATTCTTCGAAAAAGTATTATCAATTATATTTACTCTCTGATATTCTCGTAATCCGTTAGGAAAATCCTTCGTTGTTTCTCCTATTTTAGATGCTTGTACAAACAAACCTCGCCCTCTGCTTTTTTGAACATTATTTCCTTGTATCGTAATTCCATCTATACCTGTAACATAGATGCCGTTTGCATCTCCACTGTCATATTTCTGAACGACCACATTTTTTAATACCTTGATATTAAAAGCTTTATTAAATCCACCTTCAATGAATAAACCGTCTGCCCCGTATCCACCATTTTCTCCGTACCCCTCAACATAATTGTTTTCAATTATACCGTTACTTACTGTACGAAAAGCTATGCCAGCATTTTGTGAGTCTATTACCTTATTCTTTCTTATCTCAATACCCTGATGTGGTTCATCCCCAGATTTAACATTGTGACCCACCTCTATACCAAAGTCCCCTGCGTTCTTAACAGTATTTCCTTCTATTAGTATATTCTCGCTGGCTTTTCCGTCCTGATAACTAAAGTAAATTCCATTTTGGAAATCTATATTTTCAACTATATTATCAATTACTTTTATATTTCTAGTCGCTTGTAAACCGAGTATACCGTTTGAGCCACTATTTTTAATCGTATTGTTTTTAACAACACCATTTTCAGAATTATAAAGAACTATGGAAGCTCCCGCTGAATTGATGATAGTATTATTTGTGATTTCAAAATTATGGGTAAAGGGTAAGCTGATCGTATGGGCATTTGGGTCATCAATAAATTTTTTTCGATGTTGTTTATTACCATCAAATGTTATTTGGCTTATTTTAATATTGCTAGAGCCTGATTCAGCTTCTAATATTTTCATATCATTTAAAGAATGATTATCATTTATTTTATACTTAAGAGTAGTCTTGCCAGTATCATCACCCTTAAGGTGCACCCCAGTTTTTAGAATAATAGTTTTCTCAACAAGAATTGTACCTGGGGGCAGTTCGACCACTCCTCCCCCTTCTTCATACTTCTGATCCACTAGCATTTGAATTTCAATATCTTCCTTCATCATACCATCAGATAAGGTAAATCTGATAAAGATGAGTAGTAATAGTATGAACACTAGGAACACCCTACTCATTAGGGTTTCGGAAAGCTGTAAATTACGTTTCATTATTCAACACTTTGCTGACGATGCCACTTAATAAAATCAAAAAGCATCTTATAATCACTTATGTGATGACTATCTATTCCTTCTTCCTTTGCTAAATCCACAATTTGTGACCATCTGTGATCAAATCCTGTAGCTGGTGGATTATCATCTAGTAGATCATATAACTCAACATCAAGTACTTGACTAACTCGAAGCAAAATATCTATTGTTGGGTTAGTCTTTAAATTTCTTTCAATATTGCTTAGATAAGATTTGGATACTAACGATCGTTCAGCTAGTTCTGTCATAGAGATGCCTTTTTTTCTTCTGATTTCTCGAACGTTCTCACCTATCATTTGGGAGGTTTCCCCCTCTACTTTTATTAACCACAACTCAGTCAACTAGATTTCTTCACAAGATTCAGCTGTACACTTCATATTTCTGTTCATTTGTTTTTAACAAGTCATGGATTTCACTACGGTTTAATAATTCTTCAGGTTGCACTGCGCCCGTTAAATGTTTTTTTAACCATTCTTCATCACGAGAGAATAAAGAAAGACTCAATAGTTTATTAATAATATCTGCTTCAAAGCGATACTGAATTATCTTAGCTGGAACCCCGGCTACGATTGCATAAGGTGGAACATCCTTGGTAACAAGGGAACTCGCAGCACAAATAGCACCTTCTCCAATTGTTACACCATCTAACACAGTTACATTTGCCCCAAGCCAAACATTATCTTCTATCGTCACTTGTTGAAAATCTTCATAGTAATCCTTATCCACCCAAGTTTCATTATTTAGTTGACCAAATGTTGAATAAAAGATAGGGGAAGTACTCACAAAATGGGCAGGGTGTGAACCAAGCCCCATCTGACAGCCTGGACCAATAGAACAGAATGAACCTATGCGGCTGTTCATGATGTTACAATTCCTTGATGCGTATGTGTAGTTTCCTATCGTTGTATGCGATACCCTTGAATAATCGTTGATGCCACAATTTATTCCCATTTTACTAGTAGAGGGATCGATTTCGACTCCATGCCCAATATAGACAGACGAATGACGGGATCGAAATAAAAATTGTTTCACCCAGTTTTTAGCGAAATATGGAATGAATTTCTTAATATATTTCATACCTTTTCCCCATTTCATTCGATTATTATAGCTTTAAACTATCCCGTCCTCTGAACTCGTCTTCCAATATCTCTTCTAAAGAAGTCTTGAAATGCTTGGATAATAGCCTTTCTTATTCCTATGAATTCTCTACCTTTTATATAGTAAACTGTATATTTCACGATATTTTTCATTAAGAAATAGAGTAAGAAGCAAAAATACACATGTCTCTTTGCATACCTGGACATAAACAATAAGTTGTTACGTGTACCATAGTAATTTGATAATGGAGAACGATATCCGGTCGTTGCCTGTACTTTATGGTAAACTAGCGAACCAGGAACATAGCGAAGGCGATATCCTGCTTTTTTAAGTTCGAGACTATACGCTACATCCTCGAAATAAAGAAAATAATCTTCAGGTAAATAACCTACAGCTTGAATAATATGAATAGGAACTAACAAGACACACCCAGTTAGAAAATCCTCATCTCTTGCCTGAATCATTTTTCTCTTCTCTGTTCTATGAAAAGGAGTACCAATGATCCACCTAATTCCACCGCCGCTATACCAAGTATCATCTGGACGATCATAATAATTAATATGAGAACAGCATGCCCCTACTTCAGAATCCTTTTCACATTCATTAACTAGAGGTTGAAGGAAATCCGATTCTACAATCGTGTCGTTATTTAGTAGCAAGACATAGTCAAGTTCCTTAAACTTTTCCTGAGAGAACCGAATCCCAGCATTATTTCCTCCAGCAAAACCAATATTTTCGTTAAGCTGGAGTAGCTTGAATCGTTGGTTGGCCATATAATTAGTGAGCTCTTTTACCTCTGTAGAACAATTATCAACAACTACTACTTCATAGTTTGAATAGGTCATTTTTTTCAATGACTCTAGACAACTAATTGTATCTTTTGCATTGTTATAGTTGACGATGATAATGCTTACTGCAGGCGTTTCATTCATATGATCCCCTCACAATTTTCCTTCTAGCAATCGGTATCAATTGGTTTATCGCCTTCATTACCTCATCTCCATTTGATAATGATTTTGATAATACGTAGCGTAATCTCCTGACTTGATACGTTTCCACCACTCTTTGTTTGAGAGATACCAATCAATCGTTTCTTCTAATCCTACATCAAATGTATAGGTCGGTTTCCACCCTAGTTCTGTTGAGATTTTATGCGCATCAATCGCATAGCGACGATCATGACCTGGTCGATCTTCGATATACTCAATAAGGTCCGAAGATGCCTCTAAAGTGCATACAATCTTTTGGATTAATTCAAGGTTTTCTCGTTCATTATTACCTCCGATATTGTAAATTTCTCCAGCTACGCCTTGATGCATGACAAGATCAATAGCAGAGCAATGATCTTTTACATGCAACCAGTCTCTTATATTCTTGCCATCACCATAAACCGGAAGTTTTTTCTCTTCTAGTACATTAGTGATCATCAACGGAATTAGTTTTTCTGGAAATTGGTATGGACCGTAATTATTTGAGCATCTAGTAATATTCACATCCATCTCATACGTCTTATAATAAGAGTAGACAAGTAGATCAGACGCTGCTTTCGAAGCAGAATAAGGACTATTGGGGGCTAAGGGCGTTTCTTCTGTGAAAAAACCTGACTTTCCAAGAGAACCATACACTTCATCAGTGGATACTTGTATAAATTTCGGAACTTGATATTCTTTAGCAAGATCTAGAAGAGTTTGTGTTCCAACAACGTTTGCCTTTACAAAGCAATCAGGTTGACTAATGCTTCTATCAACGTGAGACTCAGCTGCAAAATTTATTACTCTATCAAATGTATGATTGGTGAAAACAGGTTTCATCGAATCGCAATCACTTATATCACCATGGATAAATGCATACCGGCTGCTATCTTCAACGGATTTTAAGTTTTCTAGATTACCAGCATAGGTTAAGAAATCTACGTTCACGATTTCATAAGTTGGATATTTATTATGAATATAATGTATGAAATTGCTTCCAATAAACCCCGCTCCACCAGTTATGAGTATTTTCACTTTAATGCCCCCCCCTGAAATATAGGTGCCTTAATCTCTTTTAATCGAGGTAAATCTGAATCCTTTGACGAAAGTATTGGAGTTAGAGATGGCCAATCAATAGACAGGTCTGGATCATTCCATAGTACTCCCTTGTCATGTTGTGGAGAATAAGCGTTATCTACTTTATAGAGCACCTGTGTATTTGGTACAAGTGTGCAGAATCCATGTGCGAAACCTTTTGGAATTAGAAACTGTCGATGATTTTCTTCACTCAATATTACACTCGTCCACTCTCCATAAGTTCTTGACCCTTCTCTCAGATCCATAGCAACGTCATAAATCACTCCAGATAACACTCTCACTAGTTTTGTTTGAGCATAAGGAGAATCTTGATAATGAAGCCCTCTCAACACTCCAATTTCTTTAGAAAGTGAATGATTATCCTGAATAAATGTATGATTAATTCCATGCTCCTTAAAGCGCTCTAAATTATAACTCTCCATAAAGTAGCCTCGATGATCTCCTATAACTTTTGGCTCAATTATTTTCACGCCATCTAATTTAGTATCAATTACTTTCATGCTCCCACCCCCAAGAAAATATCTTTATTTCATTAACATAGCTTCTTTTTCAAACAACCTACTAAAATCCACCTCTGCAGTTAGCTGATTAGCCAGTGCATATGATTTATGAGTACCTGCATCCGTCCATTCACCCGTCAAAATATCAAACGTTAAATTACCTTTATGAATATAAGCATTGTTAACATCTGTAATTTCTAGTTCTCCTCTTTCAGAAGGAGTAAGACCTTCGATAATATCAAAAACATAAGAGTCATACATGTAGATTCCAGTAACAGCATAATTTGATTTAGGCGTTACTGGCTTCTCTTCAATAGAAAGAATGTGGTTATTTAGAAGTTCTGGTACTCCAAAACGCTTAGGATCAGCCACTTCTTTAATGAGAATCTTCGCCCCTCCACCCTGATGATCATAGTTTTTTGCGAAGCCAGAAATATCTTCAGAAAAAATATTATCACCAAGAATTACAACCATTTTTTCATTTGCAACAAACGATTTTGCAAGTCCAAGAGCTTCTGCAATTCCACCAGCATTGTCCTGAACTTTATAAGTGAAGTTGACATCGAACTCATGACCACTCCCTAGAAGGTTTACAACATCTCCCATATGGTCCCTTCCGGTAACAATAAGAATGTCATCAATATTTGCTTCTTTCAGCTTATAGATTGAATGATAGATCATTGGATACTTACCCACGGGTAATAAGTGCTTATTGGTTACCTTTGTCAAAGGATAGAGTCTTGAACCAGTTCCCCCAGCAAGAATAATTCCTTTCATCTCATCACCTCATTAATAGATTTTAAACCTTTCATTTTCACGCTTTTTCTCCTCTTTCCACAAGTAACTTGAGCCTCTTGGATTTTGAGTAAAAACGTGATAAATCAATTTCTTTACGCATTGCCGATAGTAATAAAGAAATAATCATGATCAGCATAGCGCCAACTATAAATGCGACATATCGGTGCATCGGTAATGCCATCGTTAAAAAAAAGATACATAGTCCAATCAAACCTGAGTTTACAAACGTAATAAAAATTTGTTTATATGGAAGCAAGTCTCTTTGTTTAATGTTGAAGATTCTTGAAACATCCCTTTGTTGAAGGTAAACCCCCATATAAGCTGCCAATACGGTTGCTGCTGCCACCCCCAGGTAACCAAAAAAGTAAA
The DNA here is from genome assembly GCF_056173695.1 of Anaerobacillus sp. 63XJN7_5_ISO-PGPR-S23-430. Taxonomy (NCBI): domain Bacteria; kingdom Bacillati; phylum Bacillota; class Bacilli; order Caryophanales; family Bacillaceae; genus Anaerobacillus; species Anaerobacillus sp. 63XJN7_5_ISO-PGPR-S23-430. The sequence goes on from NZ_CM149686.1 coordinate 3,861,234, forward strand.
GAAACGCAAAGCTTAAGACGATATTCAGAACAACAGTGATTACCGTGTTCTGCAACAGAAGTTTTTGATTTCCTGAAATCTGAAGTAACGTATAGAAGACTGTAAATCTTAATGGAAACTTAAGTAGATATACAACGAAAATAAGTGAAGCCCCAAGGTAAATGTCTGAATAGATCATTTCAATAAACTGCTTATTATAATAGAGTAGAATCCAGAACAGAGGAAAGATTATCACTGCAAGAGAACGACTAGTCGAAGACCAAAGCTTCAATGCACCTTCCCGATTATGATCAACGTTATATATTCCGCTTAACCTTGGAAGCATTGCAGTAATAACAGAGACTGTAATAATCGCCATGAATGGAACTTCTTTTGCAGCAATTGAGAAGACGGCAAATGTTTCAACTGCAAAGAATAAACTAACTATCACTTTGTCTGTTGATTGCATGATTACATCAAGTGCCGTAACTGAACCAACAGATAATGTATAGTGAAACTGCCGTTTAATAATGGCTAAATCAAAGGAGAAAATGATTTTTTCTAATAATAGATAGATGGCATGTAGAAGAATTACACGAACGATTTCCATAACCCCGATCGTAACAACGATCCAATAAAGGTTGTGACTGATATAAGCTACATAAACGACTGTTAATAAATAGACCAAATAGTATAAAAGTGTAAAGATACTAAAAACCTTTACCCTTTTGCTGGAAACATAGAGGTTCTCCAGATAACTACCTAAAATCGTTGCAAAACACCATAACCCTAACCAAAACGAATACTTTCTAAGGTAACTATCACTAAAAAAGAAACCATTATGAAAAATAATAATAAATGAAAGTAATGTCAGTAACCCTAGTCCTAATAAAGTAATAAATGTATTAGATAGCACGCGAGATTTTTCTAATGCATCATTAGTTTTGTTGTAAAAATAAGTGAAAGTGGTTTGCATTTCAAATGGAACCAATGCACCAACCATGATTGAAATAAGTAGGATCTGTTGATAAACCCCCATTTCATTAATGGTTAGAATTCTTGCAAGAATCATCATAATAAATAAAGCAACTAGCGATTTCGCCATTCGATAGCTTGATAGAAGAATGGAATCTTTAAGCATACTTGCACTCCCTAATAAGCGTGATCAGACCGAAAGAATACCAAAAAGGTTTTGCAAATAATTTTCAGATCTACCATGAGTGATCTGCTTTGAATATACTGTAGATCCAGAGTAACCATTTCTTCAAAACCAAGGCTGCTTCTTCCATTTAATTGCCACAAACCGGTACAACCTGGTGTTACGATCAGTCTCACAAGGTCTCTTTCTGAATAAGCGGCTACTTCTCTTTCAAGTGGGGGTCTAGGTCCAACAAGACTCATTTCACCTTTTAGTACATTCCAGAGTTGAGGTAGTTCATCAATACTCGTCTTACGAATAAATCTTCCAATTCTTGTGATGCGCGGATCCTGTTTCATTTTAAACAGAGCACCACTGGCTTCATTTTGATCAAGAAGTTCATCTAATAATTCCTCAGCATTAGAAACCATTGAACGGAACTTATACATATGAAATTTAGTTCCGTCCTTTCCGATCCGGATTTGTTTGAATAAAACATTTCCTCTAGGATCCTCCAGTTTAATCAAGACAGCAATAATGATAAATAACAGTGATAAAACCATTAATCCTATTGTTGCAAGGACGATATCCAACAACCGTTTGTAGGTTAAATAATTTCTTCCACCTGCAGGCTGTATTGTAGATAGATCGAACTCCTTACGATGATCCTGTATTTTGCTGTCCTGCAAAAAAAGCCCTCCTTTACTTAACGGATTTTTCCCTTGCCAGAATACTCTCCATGGCTGACATAATGTTATACCGCAAGTCACGGTCTTTGAGAGCTAATTCAATTGTTGTAATAATAAAGCCCTCTTTTTCACCCACATCAAATCGCTCCCCTTCAAATTCGTATGAATGAACCTTCTGACTTTGTGTTAAACCTTGAATCGCATCGGTTAGCTGAATCTCACCTCCTGCGCCACTTTCTTGTTTCTCAAGAAAGGTAAACACTTCAGGAGTTAAAATATATCTGCCCATAATAGCCAAATTTGACGGCGGATTGTTTTGTGGCTTCTCAACTAAACTCTTTACTTCACAACCCCTTCCGTTCTTAATAGTGAACGGTTCAATAATACCGTACCTGCGAGTTTCTTCATCAGTTACTGTTTTTACACCTATAACAGACGTACCTGTTTCATAGTACTCATCAATTAACTGTTTCAAACAAGGTCTCTCTGATTGAACAATATCATCGCCTAGTAAGACGGCAAATGGTTCATTTCCAATAAATTTCCTTGCGCACCATACTGCATGACCAAGGCCTTTAGGCTCTTTTTGACGGATGTAGTGTAAATCCACTTTGGAGGAGTGTTGAACTTTCTCCAACAATTCGAACTTTCCCTTCTGAAATAAATTCTGCTCAAGTTCAAAAGCATGATCAAAATGATCCTCAATTGCTCGTTTTCCTTTACCTGTTACGATAATGATATCCTCAATACCTGAAGCAATTGCTTCTTCTACAATGTATTGAATTGTTGGTTTATCAACAATAGGAAGCATTTCTTTTGGCATGGCTTTCGTTGCTGGTAGAAAACGAGTCCCTAATCCAGCAGCTGGAATGATGGCTTTCGTTACTTTCTTCATTTTAGTCCCTCCTTCAATTAAACATTATTTATTGGCGCATATAATTCTTCGATCTCACTCCAGCTTTCCATTAAGCAAATCGAACCTTCTCCAGAAGACACCTTACCTCTTCGCACCTCAATCATTTCCAAATCAGTTAAAGCTTTCAGAGCATAAGGAGTGTTAGCTGAAATTTGAAGGACAGCTCCACTTTGAACATAGTGAACTTTCTCATTCTTAACAAATTGCCCTTGACCATTTGTTAGTGTCAAAACAATATCTATATTGGGATTAAACTGATATTTAAGATGAGCCCCGGATTTAATTACTGTTTTTCTTGTAACAACCTCCGCATCATTTGCAGTATACGAACGATCTAATTCTTTCCAGAAACCCCAAAGACGTTCTTCAAATCTTGAGTTTTCCTTAAAGTCATCTAACTGTTTTTTAATGCCTGGACTAGCATCTTTATTTGAAACGAGTATTCCATCTGGACTTGCTGCGATCACTGCATCTGGTATTCCTAATACAACTATAGGAATCTCTAGTTCATTCACGATATGGGTATTTAAAGAAACATCACATATTTTTCCTAATCCAATTTGTTTCGTTAACATCTCTTCAGTTAACGTATTCCATGTACCAAGATCTTTCCAGTAGCCATGATAAGGTATAGCAATGATGTTACTCGTTCTTTCTACTACTTCATAATCAAAGCTATTTTTAGGAAGGATATCGTATTGTTTAACTAACTCATCATACTGAATTGGAAATCCTGCTTTCTGTAAGTAGGAAATCACGAAGTTTAATTTAAATGCAAAAACGCCACAATTCCATAATCCGTTATTTTCAATAATAGTTTCCGCTAGTTTTTCTTTCGGCTTCTCAATAAACTTTTTCACCTTTATAAATCCACTAATTGGTTCATCTGAAGGTATCATGTAGCCATACTTTTCTGATGGATGCGTCGGTTTGGCTCCTATCAAAGCTAGATCAGCAGGTGTTGTTGTTATAACATTCTCCAACTGCTTAATAGTCGTGAAAAACTCATCCTCTACGTATGGATCTACCGGTAGGACTGTTACGACTTCATCTAGTTTTACTCCTTGCACTGAATACAAATAAGTGGCGGCAAGTGCTATTGCAGGAAACGTATCTCTTCTTTCAGGCTCAACCACTAGAGGGATCTTGCTCGTCAATTGCTTTTGAAGCATTTCAACCTGCGTTTTACTAGTAGCTATAACTGTCGAGGAAGATAATTTCGCTCTTTCTAATTGCGACCAAACCCTTTGTGCCATGGATTGCTTCTCTCCGTGTTCATCAGATAGTACCTTCAAAAATTGTTTAGATCTTGAATCATTTGAAAGTGGCCAAAGTCTTCTACCAGATCCACCAGAAAGTAAAATTACTTTCATAACTTCCTCTCCTTTCGTAGTTCTTATTAAAGAACGATAGCGGAATACTTGATCGCACAGTTAATTTGTATAGTAGTAGCTATTCTTGTTTTTCTTTTCTTTATTTTGATTCAATGAAACACCAAGAAATTTTGCTTCTGCATTTTCCATAAGAACTTTCGACTTTCTGGCATCATGTTTACTTGTATTACCGCTTTTCAAAACTAATAGAGACCCTTCACATAAATTTAAAAGAATTTGTGCATCTGATACCACTAGTAAAGGGGGCGTATCAAAGATAACTAAATCATATCGTTGCTTGGCATCTTCTATTAAATATTCCATCTCTTCAAATCCTAATAATTCAGAAGGATTAGGCGGTATAGGTCCACTTGTTAAGAGATCTAACCTCTGAATATCTGTTTTACGAACGCATTTTTCCAATTTGCTTTGTCCTGAGAGGATATTAGATAAACCAATGCGATTTTGTAAATGGTATATCATATGAAGGCTCGGTTTTCTCATATCTGCATCTACCAATAATATCTTCTTTCCCTGCTGTGCCATTACAATGGCAAGATTAGATGCTGTCGTCGTTTTACCATCTCCTGATTGAGAAGAAGTAACAACGATGGACTTAACTTTCTTTCTTCCCGTTGAAAACTGAATGTTTGTTCTTAACGTACGAAACCCTTCAGAAATAGGCAAATGTTTGTTATGAAAAGAAACTCTTCCAAGTGCACGACTTATCAACGTCGTATGATCAATTCTGTGACTCAATGGTCTTACCTCCTACTTTATTTTTAGATACTTTATTCTGCGTTTGCATAAGCTTTTTGGGGCTAGTATAACTGATGATACCAAGTGTAGGAACGCCGAGGATCTCTTCAATTTCTTTGTCAGTTTTAATGGAGCTATCCATATATTCTAGAAAGAAGGAAAGTACAACTGATAGAGCTAAGCCAAGTACTAATGCAATCCCTATATTCATAACAGGGTTAGGACTAATAGGATTCAAGCTAGTACTTTCTTTTGCGCTGGATAAGACGCTAACATTATTTACATTCATAATTTCATTGATCTCATTCTGAAAAACTTTTACGATATTGTCCGCAATTGCGATTGCTTTATTTCGATTATCATCTACTACGAAAATTTCTACTACTTGCGACTCTTCCGCATTAGCAACTTCAATTTGACTATTCAATTCTTGTGCCGTTAGATCCAATTTCATTGATTCTATCACTTGATTTAAAATTAGTGGACTTTTAATAATTACGTTATACGTATTAATCAGGTCTAGGTCTGTTTGTACCTGATTACCATCAAGGACTGTATCCTCATTTGATTGGTGCACAAGAATTTGAGTGGAGGCTTCATAAACTGGGGTTAAATAATAGAAAGAAATAGCAGCACTTGTAAGAGCAGATAAAACTACCAAAGCAATAATCATAATTAACCTTTTCTTTAAAACACCTAATACTTCTTTTAGATTAATTGTTTCTTCCATAACACCCTCCAATTTCACTTATTTATGTAATTTTTTACCTCTAACGTTCTTTAAAAAGCTATTAATCATATTATAACGTTTTTTATAAAGAACACAAGTGGATAAGTTCCTTTATTTAAAACTTATCGTAAGGTAATCTGACTCCACATTTAACTGTGTTAGCTTATATTGTTTATATTTCAATTGTCGGCTCAATCGAGTGAAAGGTGGTTTTGTGAGGAACCAAAATCAACAACACTCATTAACATAGCCTAATATTTAATAGCCTCTTCTCAAAAGCGGTCGTTTTCACATTCTATTCATTTATTGAAACATAATACATTTGTTCGTTATATAAGTTAATCCACCAATAAAAGAGGACAAAACGTTCTTAATAGTATACAATATTAAAATATATAAATCATTTATTAGAAACGAATGAAATTTTCTTCTTTAAAAAGAACGGTATAATTCCACTATAGGAGGGTGTTAAATGACTATCGTCAAAAGTTCGTCTCTAATTGATCACAAAACAATTATCCAAACCGGAATTTTAATAAGAGAAACGGAGCAAGCGTTGCTTGACCTCTTTTCTCAAGGTAAACTCTACGGAACTGTCCACACATGTATTGGACAAGAGTTCACTGGCATAGCAGTTGCAAGAGCTTTTCAAAAAGATGATTTTGTTTTCTCAAACCACCGTGGCCACGGACACTATCTTGCATGGACAGATGACGTTGAGGGACTGATCAGCGAAATTATGGGTAAAGAAACAGGCGTCTGTGGAGGTAGAGGCGGCAGTCAGCACCTTTGTAAGGATGGCTTTTACTCCAATGGGATACAGGGAGGCACTATTCCAGTCGCTGCAGGAATGGCGTTGGCAGAGAAACTGAAAGGTCAAAACGCAATCGGCGCTGTATTCTTAGGAGATGGTACGTTAGGAGAAGGGGCCGTTTACGAGAGTCTGAACATTGCATCCAAACACCAACTCCCCCTCCTTCTCATTGTTGAGAACAACCGCTATTCCCAATCAACATCGCAGCAGGAAACACTCGCTGGAACCATTAATGGCCGGGCCGAAGCTTTTGGTATACGTTATACTCACACATCGACATGGAACCTGGAAGAACTTATGCAAACTGTTCAGGAAGCTTCCGAACGGATTCGAAACGGGTTGGGCCCTGAAATATGCATTGTTGATACATACAGATTAATGGCCCACTCAAAAGGAGATGACGATCGTAATCCTGAAGAAATTGAAACGTACCGTGCACAGGATATATTGAGTCAGCTATATTCATCTGAAGAGGATTGGGTATCTGAAAGTATCATTAGAGCAAGGGAACGCATTCAGAAGGCAATTAATCAATCCGAAAGTGACTCATATCCTGCTTCCTTAAAAGAAGAAAGAGTAGAAACACCTGTTGTAAAATGGAAAGCCTGGCATGATGAAGGAAATAATAAGCGAATAGCCGAGCGCATCAGGGATTCATTCCAGGAAACTTTAAAGAACGATTCTACCCTCATTCATATTGGTGAAGACATTCGCTCACCTTATGGTGGTGCTTTCAAGGTAACAAAAGGGCTGTCAGACCAGCATCCGGATCGTATCTTAAATATGCCCATCTCCGAGCAGGCGATTGTTGGTATTGGGAATGGTCTTGCGTTGAGAGGAATGAGACCGTTCACTGAGATCATGTTCGGTGACTTTATGAGTTTAACCTTTGATCAAATCATTAACCATGCTGCTAAATTCCCTTACATGTTCAATGACAAAGTAACAGTACCAATCGTCATTAGAACGCCAATGGGCGGGAAGCGTGGATACGGGCCAACCCACAGCCAGAGCCTTGAAAAACATTTTCTTGGCATTCCACACGTTGAAGCGATTGCGATCCACCAGCGCTCAGCAATTGAGAACGTATATGAAAAATTAACACTTACAAACAAACCTACACTACTATTTGAATACAAAGTTCTCTATTCTAAAAAAGTAGCTCCACCAATAAAAGGCTTTACGATCGAAGAAAGTGATTGTCATTATCCCATGCTTAAAATTAGCCCCTCAAATGAAATAGCCGATGTTACTATCGTCGCGTATGGTGAAATGCTCGAAGAAGCTGAGAAAGCAGTTGAAATATTATTTGATGAACACGAGATCTTGTGCGAAATCATCACCCCTACTCAATTACACCCTTTAAATATACAACCCTTTATTGAGTCAGTTAAGAAAACAAATCATCTCATTGTCGTGGAAGAAGGGCAGATCTTCTGTGGATTTGGTAGCGAGCTTATTTCACAAATACACGAGAAATTAAACGGAACAAAATGGCGATCAAGACGAGTTGGTCCTGCAAAAGTTCCGATCCCATCCTCTCGGCCGCTTGAATCACTCGCATTACCTGATCATGCTGATATTGTAAAAGCTGTAACGGAGGTCATTACACATGCCTGAAATAAAAATGCCTGCCATCAATGTCAACGACGACACGGTTACCCTAACAACCTGGCTTGTTTCAAATGGCGACTACCTTACGAAAGGACAAGCGATATGTGAAGTTGAAACCTCTAAAACGACGGAAGAAGTGACGTGCCCTGAAACTGGAATCATACAAGGATTGATTGAACCAGGAGAAATTGAAGTGGGGAAGTTGATCGCACGAATTGGTGAGGACGAATACGTCGAAAAAACTAGTCTCATCAATGATTCTTTACCACTTAACAATAGATTACAAGACGCTGGTGAACTTCCTCGTTTCTCAAAGGCAGCTCTTTTACTTATGAAAGATAGACAAATTGATCAAGCTGTTTTTGTTGGTAGATCTCTTATAAAGAGTAAGGATGTTTTAGAACACCTCGGCGAAGTTCAATCATCTAGAACAAGCCTTAACACGATAAGACCAGCCCATCTTCCACCGTCTAAAAGGAAAGCTTTGCGGAATAATGACCATGCCGTTTCCAAATCAGAAATGTCGCTCGCTACAAATCAGCCACTAAAATTAGAAATCAGCTATCCAAGTGCTGTTAAAGTTCCAAGGCGAAAGAAAGAAGAAATTAAAGTCCTAAGCGAAGGACATCATCCCTCTCTACCTAGTGTGTTAACACAATTTGTTCAAATATCCGGTGTGAAAGACTACTTGCGTACATTAGATACCCCTGTAACACTTCTGGCTATTACAGCATACGAAGTAGCCGCTTTACTCAAAGAATATAAGGTTTTCAATGCCATGTTTACAGATCAAGGAATTGTCTACCATGAGAACATTCATGTAGGTATTGCAATGGATGGTGAACATGGTCTAAAAGTTCCTGCTATTAAAACAGCGGATACGTTGACCGTTAACCATATCATGAAAAATATCGAGCTTCATTATGAGGCTTATCTCTCAAACACATTAACGATCGATTCACTAACAAGTGCTACCTTTAATATTTCAGATCTAACTAACCTGGAAATTCCGTGGTTTATTCCGCTAATCAGTAAAAATCAATCGGCTATTCTTGGCATGGGGTACGCTGGAGATAATGGTATTGAAACACTTTCCCTAACCCTAACTTTCGATCACCGTGTTACAGAGGGGAAAACAGCTGGAGAGTTTCTTTTAAAGTTAAAAGAACGTTTGAATAAATATACGGATCTAGCAAAACAAAATAAAAATACCATTTTAAAAGAAGCAGTCCCTTGCTGTAGCAAATGTTATAAATCGATGAATGAACTCATTGAGGGGAATCGTGTCCTTTTAAAAATGGTGAATGCTCGTGGCGAAGATGAATTGATTTGCAGACTTTGTTTGGAGGGGTGGCTATGAATACAAAAAAGGAAGAAATCATGACATATATCGCAGATTTCAAGGAAGTCCCCCTAGCGTCTGTAAATAAGGAAACACCTATTAAACTGAACTCACTTTTATTCGAGAGATTCGTTGCTGGTCTTGAAAAGCAGGTCGGGATAAAATTACCGACAAGTGAACTAAAAAGAGCGGAAACAGTTGGGGAACTTCTCGTACTACTTGATAAAACCCCAAAAACTTCAGTAAGTAAAGAGGAAGAACTTTTTTCGGCAACTAACCATGTTAACAATACAAAGAACATTTCTTCTGGAATTGACATTGAAATGGTAGAGTCGTTTCGAGGAACAGTAGATGTTCAAGGGGACAGTAGCTTTAAGAGACTATTTACTCCATCTGAAATGGCTTATTGCATGTTACAAGAAGATCCCCCACAGCACTTTGCAGCAAGGTTTTGCGCTAAGGAAGCAATCAGGAAATGTGGTCGTATTTTTATTGATTTACCATATCATCAGATTGAGATTTGTCATAAAGAAAACGGGGAGCCTTATGTTAGAATCCTAGGCGAGGAATTAAAAAGTGTCTCGATTAGTTTGTCGCACACGACTGAATTTGCAGTGGCTAGTGCTATTTTGTCTCATGAACCACAATCGGAAGCAAATAAGAATTCACAAAAAACTGAAGCTACTAAACCACGTAATGAGTTGCATGATAGTCAAGAAACTATATCTAGTAAAAGTAAATTAAGTAAAAAAAATCTACTGCTTAGTGCCATTTCAGTCCTAGTTATTATTGAAGGAGCTGCCATTGGATTATTGTGGTTTTAAATTTCAACCCACCGTTAGACTGCGGTGGGTTGTTTTGTTTAGTAATACATAAGAGGGATATGGTTTTCGAATCAGCAGGCCAGGACTGCTGATTCACTTTCTTATACAAACAAAAGAAGCAGGTAACTAATCAAAGAAGTATTAGCTACCTGCTTCTTACCAGAGTCTTAAATACAGAAATCTATTAGTATTTGAGAAGGAATTACGAAAACATTCCGTGATTCTCAACAGTAGGTAACATAATGGGGATGGTGCCTGTCACCACTACCCCATCCGCGCCAACCGCTCATAAACCTCACGCAAATTCGTAAATCCCATCTCCTGAATTCTCTTCAAGTAATAACACCAAAGCTCAGCTGTCATTTTGGCATCTCCCAGGGCATGATGGCGATCTTTTACCTCAACTCCGCAATTTGTACAGCACTCTTCTAATTGAAACCCTTTTAGCTCCGGATCAGCAATTCGTATTAAAAAGGAAGTATCCACAATGCGATGATCGAAACTGGCACGCATCAAACTCCAGGTGGCTTGTTGCATGAAAGACTGTTCATGCTTCGCATGATGCGCAACTAAAGTGTGCCCTTTCATAAATTCATAAAATCGAGCGAGCACATCTGAGAGGGGCGGTGCGGAATCCAGATCTTCCGCCTTAATGCCCGTTAATTCAGTAACCTCTCCGGATGGGGCGTTACTAGACTGAACTAATGAATAAAAAGTATCTTTTTCGATGGTTTCACCGGTTACTTTCACCGCCCCAATCGACAGGATGGTGTCCCCTTTATTCGGATAAAAACCAGTTGTTTCAAGATCAAACACAACGACTCGTAATTGATTTAAGGGTACTTCTAACGTGTTTTTCATTTTTATTTCTTTTTGCATCTGTCTTAGCATGGAAATATGATGAGGATTTGATTGATCTTGAATTGATGCGTACATGCTCGTATTCACCTTACCGGACAGCTGCTTTAAATATTGAACCATTTGATTCATCTTCATTTAGAACACCCTTTTTCGATGTGCTTTGTGGTGTCGTTGTAAAGCTCAATCCCTTTTTTCATAATCTCCTTAAGCTCTTTCTTCTGTTCTCTAGGAAGGGAATCAATCGTCACATAATGAACGGCTTCATAATCTTCTTGTTTTCCATAACGAAGTCGAAACTGTAAAAGCTGCCTAAATTTATCTTCATACTGCTTCCACTCCGAGCGGCTAATGTCTGATAAAGCACCAAGTCTTGCTAAAGTAGACGTCGTCATCACGCTCTCCTTCAATGCAAGAAGCCTCACTGCGTTAACATAGGGAAATAAAGCCGTCTGTTTTAAATTGATTTCTCCAGTATGAGTACCATGCGTTTCGACGAGTATTTGTCCGAATACACCGATCCCTTTTTGAAGCCTCATCGTATTTTTCAGCATTCTTTTTAATAAGTATGGTGATTCCTCGATATTAGAGTGAATGACTTGCTTTAAATCTTCAATAAACGTATACCGACCAACTAACACTCTCGCGTCAATAAAAATCAATAAATGACGAATGGCTTCAAAACTTTCATCATCCATCCAATTTTCAAGCTGCCTTTTCCACTCTTCTATTGATTTACACCAAAGTGGATTAGACGCCATCACATTTCCATCACAGAATTCATATCCAATCGTATTGAGACCAACCGAGATTTCTTTTCCAAGCTTAAGAAAATAGTTGCTCGCCTCTTCGCTCGTAACTTCATAGACAATCCCATGATCCTGGTCACTCCATAGCGCTTGCTCAAACCGCCCGCCGCTTCCCATTAAAAAAAATGAAAAAGGAGAGGGAGGTGGCCCCCACTCTTTTTTCACTTTCTCTACTGCTAGATGCACGATTTGACTCATCAGCTGATCATGGAAATGATTCAGTGCAAAATGATCTGTCGCAACGTTCTTGATTTGTTGTTCTCTCATTTTGTTTAGATCCTCATAAGTTTCAACACCGTCATCCATATCGACAGCCCCTTTGCATCTCAATTAACCGGATTTTGAGCTTTTTCCACCTTGTTGTACTGGCTGTTCGCTCGTCTGCAAAAATTCTGGATAGCCATAGCTACCGTGTTCACTCAGATCAAGACCGATAATCTCTTCTTCTTCAGTGACACGTAATCCGTTTAGCACTTTCTTAATGATCACTAAAAGAAGAAATGAAACACCAAAGGCATAAGCCCCACTCGCACCAACACCAAGCGCTTGAACGCCTAGCTGCTCGAAGCCGCCTCCGTAGAAAAGTCCTGGTTTCCCAACAGTCGCAAGTTCTGGCGTTGCGAACAAACCGTTTGATAACGTACCCCAAACGCCTGCTACACCGTGAACAGATAAAGCAAAGATGGGGTCATCCACTTTCCGTTTTTCGAAAAATCTCATGCTGTAAAATACGATCATTCCGGCAACTAATCCAATCACAACCGCTGCCCATGTGTCGACAAAGGCACAGGAAGCTGTAATGGCAACTAATCCTGCTAATCCACCGTTTAACATCGTTGGCACATCCGCTTTTCCTGTTACGGCCCACGCCACAACCAAAGCGGCTACAGCTCCAGCACCTGCTGCTAAGTTTGTATTCATGGCAACAAATCCAAAGAATGCAGCGTCAGCAGATAACGTACTACCTGCATTAAATCCGAACCAACCTACCCATAAAACAAGCACACCAAGCGCCGTAAATACCTGATTATGTCCGGCAATGTTGTTTGGAGAACCATCTTTATTGTATTTACCAATCCGTGGTTTTAAAAGAATCGTTGCGGCAAAAGCGCCCATTGCACCTGTAAGGTGAACAACCGTTGAACCCGCAAAGTCCTGTTTCCCATGCTCAGCTAACCAGCCGCCGCCCCAAATCCAGTGGGCAATCACAGGATAAACGAGGACCGAAAATAAAACCGCAAACAGAATATAAGCTGTTAGTTTCGCACGTTCAGCAAAGCCACCAAATGCGATCGTTAATGAAATACCTGCGAACGCTAACTGGAATAAGAAGAAAACTGGCGCCGAAAGTCCTAATCCCTCAATTTCATAACCTGAATAGAAAAAGTCCGTTAAACCGAAGAGAGCATTTCCTTCACCGAAAATTAACCCATACCCAACTGCCCAAAAGACTAACGAAGCAATCCCAAATGTGAAGATCGTCTTACCAGCAATATGGCCAGCATTTTTCATTCGTGTTGACCCAGCTTCAAGTAAAATGAAGCCACCTAGCATCAAAATAACGAGTACTGCTGAGAACATCACCCAAAGACTATTCATCAAAAACATCGAATCCATTCCAACTTCCCCTTTCACTTTTCAGAACCATAATCTTATTTTTAGAAAATGTTAATTAATCTGACATTTATTATTATAAGTATTTTTGCATGAACAAAAATTGTCTACAACAATCATGTCACATTATCTCTCTGACTATATGTTGAGGGGTGGTCAGATCACGTTGAGGGAGGTTTTCTAGGATTTTGTGAATATGATTAGTAGGGTTAGTTTAAAAAGCATATTAATCAAACGTTTGTTTAATATGCCATTTACCTAGTCTGAATGGGTACGATCATCATTATCCAATTTCGATCGTTTATATTTTTAAACTTAAAAACGGTAGCACAGATCTTATGAACAATAGTTCTACCGATTAACTGAATTTATTATAAAAAAAACAGGTAAGCTAAGTAATAGCTTCCTGTTTTTTTATATGGAGATCAGTTTTAGCTTACGAGAGTTCACTAAGAACAGCCCTTTTCCCTACTTATGTAAGAGATTTTAACTCTAAAATGAACCATTAGTATCATTCAAGAACTGTGAAAAACATGGTTTTCCCTCATATTAGTCCACCGCTCTCATTTATAAAAAGTAAGAAACCCAAAGCCAATCGGCATGGGTTCAAAATGGAGGATACTGAGTAGTCTAAGTATCAACACGAATCACATTCATTGCACGTTCGGATAATTGCTGAACATAATCATTATCCAGCTTTTGATCGGAAAGAACGTGATCGATCATATCCAACTCTGCAAAACGAGCGAATGCCCGGAGACCAAACTTGCTATAATACACCATCACAAAATTAATATCCGCACTATCTAACATTTTCCTTTTAATGCGAGCTTGCTGTTCATTTGATTCACTAATTCCTCGGCTTAGATGGATACCTTTACAAGAAATGAAGGTTTTATTAACATGATAATCCTCTAGCCAAGCCTCAGCGAGTGGACCAAGATAAGACATTGATTTAGCATGTAAAGAATCACCGAGACGGTTCTACTGATTCACTCTCTATTCCTAATAGAAAACCAGTTAGCTCATCAATGAGGTGGTGATTTAACTGGTTTTTTGATTAGTATTTGCGAAAATCTGTTTATACTTTCAAGTGCCTCATGAGCACCACCCCCGTGATTTCCAATTTCCTTCATTTCAAGACAAACCTCTATCTACAGTAATTTGATATTCTTTCATTTTTCTCCAGAGTGTTGATCGACTCATACCTAGACTCTTTGCAGTTTTGCTACGGTTATATTGTGTTTTAATTAATGTTTGTAGAATGCGTTCTTTTTCATTGGTTGGATGGTCATCAAGTTTTCCAGGTGAGGTGTTGTGAAGAACTGCTTTTACATCTGACTGAGTAATATTAGGCGTGTATAGCACAGCTAATCGCTCACAAATGTTATAGAGATGTCGCACATTTCCTGGCCATGAATAATGCATTAATAATTGTTTCGCTTCTTCTGTAATTTCAATCTCAGGATAATTTTTATGGTAATAATCTTCGACCAAGAAAGGAATATCACCTTTATGTTGTTCTAAGGTAGGCAATTCAATCCTTAAAACATCCAATCTATAAAACAAATCTTCTCTAAATCGATTCTCTTTCACTAAAGTTCTTAAATCTTTGTTCGTTGCAGCGACAAGACGAATGTCTACTTTAATAACCTCATCACTTCCTACCCGCATAAATTCCCTTTCTTGTAGAACACGTAGGAGTTTGGCCTGAAGGGTTAACGGTATTTCGGCGATCTCATCTAAAAAAATAGTTCCACGATGAGCGATCTCAAAAAGTCCAGCCTTTCCATTTTTATTAGCTCCAGTAAAACTTCCAGACACGTAACCGAATAGTTCACTTTCTAGGAGCTGTTCAGGTATAGCCGCACAGTTAATTGCCACAAACGAATTGGAAAATCTGTTGCTTTCACGATGTATACTTTGAGCAAATACTTCTTTACCAGTACCACTTTCACCTATTAAAAGGATATTCGAATTCGTACGACTATATCTTTTTGCTACTTTTATAATTTGTTTCATTCTTTCTGTTTCTCCAATAATCTTTGAAAAAGTGAAACTCGCTGTATGACCTTTACTATAAATTCGTTTTCTTATACTGCCCTCTAGTAATTGTAGGTCTTGAACCGCTTGAATTGTAAATACAATATCAGATACTACTTCTTTAACTTTAATAAAGCGTTTATTGATATTTAGCATTATTTTGTTGTATTGAAAAACCTCATTTGTATACTCATTTGTATCTTGCATTAATACTTTAAACTCCGGTAAAATAGTTGTGTTTTCTATTTTTTGTTCATTAGTAGTCTTGTCGAGGTCCATTAGTTGGGCTGCTTTAGGATTCAACATTACGATTTCGTTACTCTCATTTATCACAATAACCCCATCGCTAGAACCATCAAGGATCGCCTGTAATCTTTTTGCCTTTTCTTGTTCTCTTAAAGCTGTGATAACCATTATCTTCGCCTGTGTAATTGCTTGCCACAGCGCCTCGGGACTTGATTCAATTACCATATTATCAATTTCTAAATCTTCCGCATATTTACACGTTTTAATTCCACCTAGGATAATTTCACAACCACTAGCATGAGCTTCTTTTACCAAATAACTCCCGTTCCAATTAGTACCCAGTCTATACGTTTCGATAGGTGCATCAAGTAAATCATATATATTATTTAAACCTGCTAACATGTTGCTTGCAGCAATGACACCTATTTTCCTTCTACCAAATTGCTCACTACACTTACGAATGGTGCGAAGTATATCAGAAGAAGAAACAGCGATTTCAACAATTGGGATATTCCCAGAAACTCTCCTTAAAATTTCAGCTAGTAGTCCCCGAGTAATAATAATATCTGCATGGATTTTAGCATGCTGATTTTCCTCAGCAATTACAATCTCCTCAAACTCAAATAGATATTTTTGTTGATTTGAATCTAATTCATCATGTTCTTTAAAAATAGTAGCAGCATCTTTGATAAAGTCCTTGCACGGAACAACTAAAGCAATTTTAATCACTTAATTTCCCCCTTCTAGTTCGTATAGTAGCTTTTATTATGGGGCCATGGGATAGTAACTATATTTCACTATTAAAAAACGAATGAACGCAAGAGATAGCGCTTACAAAAAACGCAGAACACCATAGGAAGATGCCCAATTAAAAGTTTTCTTAATCGTAACATAATTACCCTTCCTTTCTCGTTTAATGACACAAATTGTTGAAACAAATATGTCTCATTAAACAATATTATGAACCAATGAAGTACTAAATTTATACTTAATAAACTCACAACCCTTTTAAACTGCGCTTTTTGAATAATATATAAAATCATAAAAGTTGGCATACTTCTTGCTACTTATATAAACGAAAACAATCGAGGAGGGTTTCAAGTGCTAAAGTTAAACAATGTATTTAAAAACCGTGTAAAGGATCAGCTGTTAGGTAATAAAAAAATGTCCGCTGGGTGGCTACAAGCCTCAAGTCCCATAACTGCAGAAATTATGGCGAAATCTGGTTTTGACATTTTAGTAATTGATATGGAGCATGGACCAGGAGATATAATGTCATTGCTTCATCAGCTCCATGCATTATCAAGTTATGAAGTAACACCTTTTGTAAGAGTACCATGGAATGATTTTGTAGTAATTAAAAGAGTTCTCGATGCCGGAGCTCACGGAATATTAGTTCCCTATGTCAACTCCGTAGAAGAAGCCAAACAAGCAGTAAAGGCTTGTAAATACCCTCCCGAAGGCTTTAGAGGGATTGCGCCAAGTCCGAGGGCTGGAGGGTTTGCTATGAATGGTAAAGATTATCTTGAACACGCAAACGCACAAATCAGTTTGTTTGTTGCAATTGAAACGAAGGAAGCAGTTGATAATTTACCAGAAATCTTAAATGTAAGAGGAATTGATGGGATATTTATAGGACCAATGGATTTATCTACATCTATGGGTTACTTTGGGAATCCCCAGGCATACGAAGTTAAGGAGACAATTAGTAAAATAGAAAAGTTAGTATTACAATCAGACAAAGCCCTGGCAACGGTTGCGAGTAATATTCATCAAGCTAAGGATTTATATGAAAAAGGTTATCGTATTGTGGTTATGATGTCTGATACTACGACTCTAGGAGAACTCGCAAAAAACACAGTATCAAAATTCAATGAATTATATCCAAAACATTAAGAAAGTTATGGGGGGATAATAATGATTAACACGGAACCACAGTATAATCCTCAACCGGAAAAAGTTGAATTCAAAAAATTGACGTGGAAACAAACACTGAAGTCTCTAGGACCTGGGGTAATTTTTATGTTAACAGGGCTTGGTGCTGGAGATTTAGTAGATTCCTCGGTTGCAGGTTCACATTACGGATATGCTCTAATGTGGGTTTTAGTAATTGCTTGTATGATTAGATTTATCGTTGTCAATATTCTGACTCGTTTCGAACTTTGTAACATCGAAAAAATATCATTATTTGAAGCCTATACAAGAATTAGTAAAATCTATCCGTTCCTATTTATGACAATGGCTATTGTATTAGGGCATATGGCTATTTCAAATATGGTGAAGGGATCTGGTGAGGCACTCTATTATATTTTCAACGGTTTTGGAAGCCCTTTCTTTTGGTCAGTTATTGTGATTATCTCTTGTTTTTTCCTATTGAGAACGAACGTTTATTCTCAACTTGAGAACGTCATGAAAGTTTTATTGGCTGTTATGACCATAGCATTTATCTACCTAGCGCTTACGAGTACTCCAGATCCAAATGAATTAGCAAAAGGCGTTTTTACATTTGAAATGCCAGAGGGAACCGGTTTGTTTGGTTCGTTAGCCATAACATTATCAATGATTGGTGCAGTAGCTGGCTCAATAGTTAACTTTCTATATCCACGTTCCATCCGTGCAAAAGGTTGGAATAATTCATCATATAAGAAAATACAAAGAAATGAATTGCTTTTCACCATAATTATAATGGTTGTTATCAATCTATCTATTTGGGTGGTTGGTGCCGAAATTCTTCGTCCGCAAGGTATTGAAGTAACATCATTAAGTGACATCGCAAGGGCATTAGAAGGAGAGTTTGGACGTATAGGTGGACTTGCATTTTACCTAGGAGTTTTCGGTGCATTATATAGTACAATACTTGGCATTATCCACGGCTATAACAATGTTGCCATGGATAACCTATGGATTATAAAACCCGAAAGAAAAGAAAAGTATTCCACAACTGAGAGCGATCCTTTATACAAGTACATTGCTATATTTTTCATGTTTTCAGCATTTATTTGGTTTATACCTGGAATGCCCGGCTTCATTGAATTAACCTTAATGACCACAATTCTACAAGCAGCATGCCTTCCTGCTATAGCAATTGGATTGCTGTTTCTAGCTACAAGAAAAAAATATTTACCGACTCAATTTCTTAATAATTGGTTTGAAAATATTGTATTGATTGGAACTACAGTCCTTGCCTTATGGAGCTCATATAAAATAGTAATTGAATTATTTTGAAATCCAGAAAACAACAAAAGGTGGTAATGAATTTAATGGACAGGAAAATAATTGTCTTAGACGATGATCCAACCGGAGTTCAAACCATTCACAATCTTTCCGTATATACCTGCTGGGATATTAATTCCGTTAGGGAAGGTTTTAATGAATCTGAGGAAATGTTTTTTATTTTAACTAATTCAAGGAGTTTTTCAAAAGAAAAAACGATTAAAACACATCAAGAAATAGCTAAAAATATCGTTAAGGTTTCGAAAGAAAGTGGCAAAGAGTTTGTAATTATTTGTAGAGGAGACTCCACTCTTCGCGGCCATTATATCTTGGAGATGGATATTATCTCTGCGACTATTAGAGAGTTAACAGGACGCGAAATGGATGGACAAATCATTTGTCCAAGCTTTTTTGAGGGCGGACGTATCACGATTGACAATGTTCATTATTTAAAAGAAAATGATAAATTAGTTCCTATAGCAGAAACTGAATTTTCCAAGGATAAGACCTTTGGTTATTACCATTCGCACCTTGGATTGTATATCGAGGAAAAAACCAATGGACTATATAAAGAGAATGAGTGTATGTATATTGATCATAAAGAATTGAAAAAAGCAAACATATATCCATTAATGAATAAACTAGATTCCATATCAAATGAAAAAAAAGTAATTGTGAATGCCACTGAGTATAGTCAGTTAGAATTTTTTTGTGAATCGTTGCGACTGTCCCTTGCAAACAAGAAAAATTTCATCATCAGATCTGCAGCTTCTTTTGTTAAAGTGTTTGGAAGAATTCCTGACAAACCATTATTAACAGGTAAGGAATTACTGAATACAAACAATCAAAACGGTGGTTTAATCATCGTTGGCTCTCATGTAGACAAAACAACTAAACAACTGAAAGCACTAATGGATTCAAATCTACCAGTAACTTTTTTGGAATTTAATATTCAAAAAGTGATTAAGCAAAATGAAAAAAAGGTTATTCAAACTATATCAAATCAAGCACAGAATTTAATTCAAAAGGGGCAGAATGTAGTTATCTTTACAAGCAGAGAAGTATTTATATCGAAGGATATGGACGATGAGGACCTATTAGAAATTTCCGTTCAAATATCCAATGCCCTTAGTAGTATTGTAATGAAGCTTGAAAGCACACCTTCTTTTATTATTGCCAAGGGAGGAATTACCTCTAGTGACATAGCCAAAAAGGGCTTAAACGTAAAAAAAGCTCAAGTTCTAGGTCAAATAAAGAAAGGAGTACCAGTTTGGATCACTGGAATTGAAAGCAAATTCCCCAACTTCCCATATATCATCTTCCCTGGCAACATTGGAGAAGATTCCTACCTTAAAGACATTATCGAAGAACTCGGGAAGAGGGAGACACCTACTTCATACTAAACTATAACCTATAAATTAGACACTATGAATAACGTTCTCTCTTGAATTGCAATCTATAATATAGATAGTTGAAACCTTCAGGGGGGGTTCGAGACCACTCATAAAGGCTAAGCGAGAACACCTGGGGGACAAAGGGACAGATACATTGGCCCAGCAATTATCTAATAAAACAACTTTGCAGATTTGATCATAAACATTCTACAATTACTAAAGAATGACTGTATCGCTTCTATACTAACTCCGAGATTCCCGGTGGGACGAGGTACCTGTCCCCATAGCCGTGTAAAACAAGACTGAAGACATCACTAACGGGACGGGTGACCTGTCCCCACGTCCCTTGATGAGTTTAAAGAGAAGTATCGAAAACGAGCTTGTCAGGAATGGAAGAATGGGGAGATGAAGAACTTCCACGGATTAGGTTGTGCCAGGTGGTACAGTCGATTAAGTATGTCTAAACAAGCCAAGTTAACGGCTATAGCCGTTAACTTGAAGAGGATAGGTAAGATCCTATCCTCTAATAAAGCTAAATATGGTATTTTTTACTATTTTATTGGATATGTCCTAAGTCACTGGTTGGGAGGAAAAACCTGTCCCCATGTCCCTCCTAATACCTCGCTTTCCGGTGAGAAGAGGAATCTGTACCTGCTTCCATGTCCCTCCTATATTGGATAGCATAATGTTTAATTAGTTTAGTTGTTTCATCTTTAACGACTTTAATAGTTTGTATATCATTTGGAATAAGTTTGATCGTTTCATTCATTATCTATTCCCCATCAAAATAATATCTTTTTGATAATTTTACCATATAAATAAAAAGGCTTGTCTCAAAATAAAACATTTCATAACAACAAAAAAAGCCCACCAAGCGGATGCATCAGCTAACTCAGCGGGTTTCCTTCATTACTTCTTCAGCGTATAATATTTTGCTTGAACAGATCCAGTGGGACGAGGAACCTGTCCCCATGTCCCCCTAGGTCATTTTTTATTAACTGAACTGTTCATATTAAAGGCTACAATTCAATTTGTCCCACACTTTTTTTATTTTTCTTCAAAGGCCGCCATTCTCTTCATTAAGTCTGTATCAAATTGTTCTTTATTTTGATTTACATATTTAAACTCAAAATACTCAATCCGATCTGTAGGACCGAATTCGCTGTTATGCCAGTTAGTGTAGTCAAAATGCACATTCAATTTACCAGACGCATTTAAAATGAATGCAACTGAAAACCACGGTTCTTGATCATTGTCTATAAACACCTGCTGTACCTTAGTAGTAAGTTCAAACAATTTATGAAGTTCTTGATCATATGATTTCTCACTAACATTATATAAATCTGGTATATCATGTGAGTAAACTACTTCATTTTGACTATCAACAGGGATGAAGAAAAAATATACACCGCCCTCATTTCCCTTTACTTCTCCATTGAAATAAACCTCACTCCATTCAACTGGTATCAATTCGTTAAGATGTTGTGCAATTTGTTCATATAAGTTATTTAATTGAAGTTCAAAACTCATAATTTTAACCTCCTGATTGGTTTGATATCTCTAGCCTAACTTGTCTTTTTCCTTCAAATTTGTATTTTATTATAAATATATCTGGCCGCATAGATTTACTAGAATAAATAGGTTGAATTTTAACAGAAACTTTTTTAGGTGGTACCTCTTTTAAGGCATTGGCCCATTCTGTCTCCATATCATACCAAACTCCACCTCTTCTATTAATTTGACTATTTTGAGGTACGAGGTTATCAATATCTGGAGGACCATTAAACTGTGCTCCTATTAAATGGCCACCATCATCGTCTACTAACCTATCATTACCACCTACATTTGCTTGGGCATATTTGTTTCTATCAGCTCTCTTTAAAACAAGCTCAGAGGCTTCTACATTAACAATACGCCCAAGTTCATCAGTAGTATATTTATAATTATCGCTTGTCACATATTTAGTATTTGGCATTAATTTTTTTCTGCCATTTTCGCCTTTTATTATATGTTTTCCAAAATCTATCTCTTTGACTTCTTTAGTTAAATTACCTCTATTATTTCCCTCTGTCCCTTTATCCTTCTTCACACTACTAAGATTAAACGTTTCCCTAGCATTCTTCCCCATATCTCTCACAGTATTATGAGGAATATCTCCAACTCCCGCCAAAGCATAATCCGTTCGCAACGGAACCTTATAATCAAGGACCTTCCGCACAATCTCTTTCATATCCACTCGCGTATTCATCAGTGGACCCTGCACCACTTTTTGATAAGTCTCTTTCATGACTTTCCTTGTAACGTCCGGATGAACACTATGCTTGATGCTGTTCATCTTAGCCGTGCTGCTTTTAGGAACACTCACCTTCGCCCCAGCAACCATCGATGCCAGCCCAAAACTACTCAACCAATGCTCTTTCGAAAAATCATCTTCAGGATTTAACGCGTCTGTCACCAGATCCGCTCCACCACTCGTCAAGTAATTCACAAAATCATACGGTGAATCCATAGCTTTATCAGATCGTTCGTCCATTGCACTAACAGCACCTCTTACCCCCTCGAATAATCCTGAGGTGAGATAATTCCCAAAGTCGTAGAGAGAATCCATTTTCTTTTCGCCACGCTCTTGAAAGCCAGCCCAAAAATCAGTACCAATCTCTTTAAAACTATTAACCGATTCAATAAAAGGATTTTCATTTTCCTCCACAGCCGATTCAACTTCCTGAGAAGTTTGCTCTTTCTTCACGCTAGCCGCTTCCGCTTGACTCGCAGCAATCGCCGAATAAATATCACTCGAATGAAAAGACTCCGCATCGTAGTAGATCGATGAAACCTGATTCCCTTGACTCGAGGCATTCATTAATTCACTGCACAAAGCGGTTAGAACCTGCTCATTGCTTTCCATCATCGTGTATTTACTCGTTAGTTCTTCATCAAATTGTTCAACGCTTTCGATCGTCTTTTCTCGTTTCATCTTTGCTTCATCAAGTTGTTGATCGACTTCGTTTCGAGAAAAAACTTGCAGTGGTTGAATGTCGCTGATGCGATCGAAAATCCGTTGCAGATCTTCCTGTTGATCTGCAATCATTTCTTTAGCTCTATTCTCGCTGTTCGATAGCTCATCTTCTAAAAAAGGAAGCTCAACGGTTTCGTTTTCAAGATTTCTTGACGCAGCCTTTTCAGGAATCTCACTAAAGAAAGCAATATTTCGATCAACGAGTTGAATCCATAGATTTAACGCATCAAGTTGAGCCTGATAAAAGCCTTTGATTGCCTCGGCACCTTTGCCTTTAAGGGCTTCATCAAGTTTAACGATGCTTTGAAAAGCCTTTTGAAGGGTGATCAATTGTTCTCTTAGCGTCTCGTATTCCCTTCTTCTTGTCGACATCGTATCAAATAAGGTTGAAGCTTCATAGACTTTCACTTATAACGACTACCCCTTCTTTAAGATCTTGTAATAGCTTCATCCTGCTCTTTAAGTGAATCCACATTCGCTTTCGTATCTTCAAGGTTTTTTTGCACAACCGTCATATAATCCTTCAATAAGCTTTGGAGGTTTTGTTCACGATTAATCCAGGCATCTGTATAGTTCATTTTGTTACGCCCCAATTGACCTGCTGAAGGCTCTGGTAACGTGAGATGTTGAACGGCATTCTTTGCTTCTTCTAATTTCGTCATCACTTCTGAATAATTGAGTTTAATCTCCGTAGAAGATCCTCCGCCAGAAACGGCTTTATACATCAGAAAATCCTCCCTTTAATATGATTGATTTTCGCTGATACATCTTCCGCATAATCTTCACCTTTATGTAACAAGAATTCTGCTTCATTTGCGAGACTCCCAAGAAAGCTAAAGTGACTTTGCTGGGCTTCAAGAGTGTGAATACGTGAACCGATAACCCTTTGGTACAAATCGTACTGTTCATTTCCTATCTGAACCATAGATTGATAGGAAGCCTCCCGATCAGCATCATATTCATCAGAAAGTGGTCCTACCCATTGATCTGATAAATCAGGTCGTCGTAAATTCCGAATTTCCCCAAGTAACAAATTTTGCTCACGATTAATTTCAGCTTTAGCCTCTCGCAAACGACGTATTTGATCAGCTATTTCACTCGATTTTCCATTTATCAGTCCTTGAAGACTACTTAACTCTCCATAAATCCCCATGACTTCACCTCAATACCTTCAATATGAAATCCTCATCATAAAAGGATTTATCTCGATATCTATCTTACCATTTACCCAATTCAATTTATTTCCAATCTATTATTTTCATAAAAAATGAGCAAATAGTAGGGGTATCATGTACTGGTTAACCTTAATAATCATTTTTCAGCTCAGTAACTCCTGTAGTATGATAATACAGAAACCATAATTTAACTATGCAGGTGATTTTTTATGTATGACCACATATTAGATGTCATTAAACAAACAGAGATCGATCACGATATTAAAATCCTTTATGCTTGTGAATCGGGGAGTAGAGCGTGGGGTTTTCCTTCTAAGGATTCTGATTACGACGTTCGCTTTATCTATATTCATCGAAAAGAATGGTACTTGTCCATTGATCAAGAAAGAGATGTGATCGAAATTCCAATGAGAGATAAAGTCTCCATTCCCGTGGATGATTTAATGGATATGAGCGGGTGGGAACTGACAAAAGCTCTTAAACTATTTCGGAAGTCCAATCCCCCTCTCCTTGAGTGGCTACATTCAAATATTGTTTACTACGAATCTTTTTCAACAGCCGAGCAAATGAGAAATTTCGGCGAAAAGATCTTTTCACCTACGACTTGTTTGTACCATTACCTAAACATGGCCAAGGGGAATTTCAGAGAGTATCTTCAGGGGGATGCGGTTCGGATTAAGAAATATTTTTACGTTCTTAGACCTGTTCTTGCTGCTAGGTGGATAAAGAAGTATCAGTCGATCCCGCCAATTGGTTTTCAAGAACTATTTGAAGATGCAGCTCTGCCATTAGATCTACATGAAGAGATCACAACATTATTAAAACGTAAAATCGCTGGAGAAGAATTAAATGCTGAGCCGAGAATTGATATCATTAATTCCTTTTCACAGAAAGAGATTGAGGAATTAGAAGCCTATGCAAAAAGTTTAGATTATGAATCAGAGGATCCAACGGAACTGTTAAATGAGCTTTTCAGGAGTACGTTAGAAGAGGTGTGGGGGTAACAGAATATAGAAACAATTTACTTGTTCTACTTAGTGACTTTCTGTGAAATACAGGAAAACTGGTGAACTACTCATTACTAGAACAAATCTTTTTAAATTATATATAGACCTATGATTAACCTTTCAAATGTACCAACGAACTATTCCAGTGATGCGCATGCTAAAATAGCAAAAAGGATTTGATAGAACTGATACATATACTAACTGTTAGTCGCGATATTATAGGATGTTGCTTGATCCTTAATGCGATTTTCTCACTATTATTTTTGCTTAGTAAATCGGCAGGAAATGGACTGGTTAATTGGATTTCCTCCGGTGATTTCCAGTTTTTCAACATCTTGATTGCTCCACTATTTGCTGCAACTCACGTTGTATCAAATGAGTTATACGAAAAATATAATTGGTTTATAGCAAGAGTCATTCTTACTTTCTACATCGTTATCGTGCTTACAATAACCATTGCATGGTTTTTGGGGTTTAATTATCTTATTGAAGCTATCTAAATTTAGTAAACTAGCTAGAACGTTTCGGTAACAGTTAAAAAGAAATGACTCTACTAAAAAGAGCTATTTCCAGAAAGATGAATCGTCGGGACGGTTCTACCGAGTCACGCCCTAAAAATCAACGACTGCGAAACACCCAATATTCTTGCCATCTGCCGTTGCGATACCCCTTTGATTCGTTTTAACTCTCTTATCAACGGATCTCTTCTCTCTTTAGGGAGGCTCTTTACCTGAGCAATTTCCACTACACCAAGACTGCTTCTTATGAGGTCTCTCGCTTCATCATCGGTTAATCTTCTTCTTTCATCGTTTACATCTTCTAAACAACAATCATCAGTGATTCGTTCATTAAACTCCCTAAAATGGCCAATAGCTAAACGGCGGTCATGACCATAGAATTTCAGGATATAATCACAATCTAGCCATTTCGTTTCGGAGTAACCCCGATAATATTCCGCACAACTGCTCCATGGCCAATCATCTACACTCCTAACCATCCGCGCTTTCAGTGGATTTTGGTGGATGTAGCGCACCACGGTAAGAAGGTATTTGACTGACTCCACATTTTCACTTTTAAACCGATCTTCGAAGAGATGTCCAGATGTACGATATTTAAAATGATAGGTGTGGACAAAACTTATGGCGAGGCGTTTTAACGTAAGTGAGATTTCTTCGTTTCCTTCCTTTAATAGAAGATGGATATGATTGTTCATAAGGCACCAGGCATAGCATTTCATTTCGTACAACAGGGCGTACTTTTCAAGCGCGTTAAGAAATCGAATCCGATCATGATCATCATGAAAAATTTCCTGACGATTGGCTCCTCTAAAAATGACGTGATAAATCGATGTCTTGCTTCTTTTTCTTGCTTCTCGTGGCATAAATACTCTCCCTATTCGATTTGTCGAGGCGGAATCTCTGAATTGATTGTCAGAGCATATTGAATTTGTACACTACTCAAATTAACGGAGACGATTGAGATAGAGGTAGGTAATGCGAGGATGAGATGATTGTCAGAAGAGACGTTTGGGATGTAAATCTAGTAGATGAAAAATGAGATCAAAATTTGGAATGAAAATAAGTTAATTAGTGGTAGGTTCATACTTTTGTAAAACGGGGTTAAGAGTTGGAGGAAATGAAGTCATGGTACTTAGATAAGAGTTATTAGGGACTTAGAATTTTAATCCATTTACAAGATCACCTCCTGATTATCTGTAGTTCGTTTACATATTCTTTTTGCTTGTGAAATTCCCTTCATCTGTATGGAAATGTTTTGATAAATCTGTTTAAGCCCAGTTAATCAAACGTTTGTTTAACTAGGCCTTTTTCGCCTCTCTTCCCCCAAAAAGTCGAGTCGCTGCCTAAATACGCAAGACTCACCTTTTGTTCTATCACTCTTATTTCTAGTTTTCATCTTATATTGATTCACACGAACCGTCCCAGCGATGCGCGCTCCCGCCGATGCCACCTATGCCGCACATTCCCAGTGATTCTCATTATCTGGTTGACAATGAGAATCATTCTCTATATGCTAATGATGAAATGATAACGATTACTACATAGGAAATAGGAGGAAACAAAACGTGTTGAAACATAAGATCTTATATTTATTTCTTGCTCTAGGACTTGTTCTAGCTGCTTGCGGGCAAAATGATAATTCTACTAATGAAAGTGCTTCTGATGAAAAATCAGAACAGAATAGCACAGAAAAAGCGGATGAAGGTAATGGTGAAGAAAAAGAAGATGCTGATTTCATTTCTTCTTTTAATGAAGGGAAAGCAGAGCTTGAGAAAGCTTCTGAAGGTGAAGAAGTTAACTATCAGGCTGTGATTGATCTTTATCATAACGATTTACAACCTCTTGTTGAGCAACGAGAAGGCGAAATGGATCAACAGATCTCTTCTGCTTTAGAAGCTGGAAAATCTGGTGACCTAGATGGCGAAGTTGTGAAACAAATTTACGATAAGCTAATGCAAAAAGTTTTCTATTTAACGGTTAAGCATGAGTTTGACGAAGTGAAAGAAAACTGGGGCAATACAGAAGAAGTGAACAAAGAGATTGAAGAAGCGAAGGAATACTATGAAGTGTTAAAAGGAACGGTTGAAAAGCGTGACGCGGCATACGATGCTTCCATGGTTTCTCAAATCGACGGTGGTTTCAGTGACATGGAAGCCGCTGTTGAAAACGATGATAACCTTCAATTTGTACTCGCTACCCAAATGGTCGATAAGACGTTGATGAAGACGTTCTACCTTGCAACCGGCGCTCTACCTGAAGGATATGCAACAAAAGCAGCTAAGGAAGCAAAAGAGGATCCTGAACATGCTCGCGTGGAACAAGCAGAAGGATGGGCATTCTATCAATCAATCTCAAATTACATCATGAACCACGCTGAAGAAGACGCAGCACTGATCGAGAAGAACTTCAGTCTTGAAAACGATGTGGCAGAGATCGCCCCAGAAGCTGTTAACCATGCGTTTATTCGCGGCTTCTCAAAAGTAGCGCTTCATGAATATGAAGAAAGCGAAGAAGAATGGGGAGAAGATAAATCCACGATTACTGCTCTAGAAGGTGCTCTCTTCATCGATATGATTTCAAGCGACATTACGCGCATGGAAGGCGAAGAAGCTTACAACACTCTTTCTGACCATGCCCAGTCTTATCTGGAAGCTGTTAAATCAGATGAAAAAGAAAAGGCAATGGAAGAGCTGAAGGAAATCAAAGAAACGTTGAATATGGTTATTAATAAAGCTGAGTAAGAATCACCGGAATCACCGGGACGGTTCTACTGATTCACTTTCTATCCCTAATAGAAAACCAGTTAACTTATCAACGAGATGATGAGTTAACTGGTTTTTTGATTAGTATTTTCGGAAATCGGTTTATACTTCAAGTGAATCACGAGAACCGTCCCAGCGATGCCCCAGCGATGCCAGCGCTGATCATTTTTCCTCCTGAGTATACAAAGAATTGGCAAGAATGTAATCATAACAACCATCTGGAAGTAAATACCTCGGTGCACCACCCATAGATAGTTCGTCACGGATATAGCTAGAACTAATCTCCATAGCGATTCCTTTGTCTAGTAAGTGAAACGTACCATCGTCATTATTGCGAAGAAGTGGAGAGCTGCTGATCGCTTTTAACATATCTATACCGTCACGAGCCATGACGATAAATTTATTCTCCTTAATCAACTTTTCTGATTTACCCCATTTGCCTTCTGCAATATCAACAAGTAAGTCGGCACCCATAATAAAGTAAATTTCATCATCTGGATAAACCTTTTTGAAGTGACTCAATGTTTCATATGTGGTTAGGTGCCAACCTTCTTGATTTATTTCGTAATCACTTAAAACAAATGTATCGTTATTTTTCGTCGCTAAAGATAAAAGGTTCCAACGGTCTTCATTGCTCGTTTTTATCGTTTTATCTCGACGTTTATTTGAACAGGGTAAGAAAACAATCTTATCAAGTTTGCACCTGTTTGCAATCGTGTTTGCAGTCCACAAATGGACATTTGTAATTGGATCGAAAGAAGATCCATAGATACCGATTTTCGCCATATAAAAACCTCCTCAGAATGTTTTTACAAAAATAGAGATAATTACCGACCACGCCTCTTAACAATCCGGACCAAGGTGGGTCTTTTTTTATCTAGCAGAATAAAATCCCCAAGCTTTCACGATTCAGTTAAAGTGAAACAGTTTCTTTAATTTCTTGGATCTTGCTCATTTTGTTGTCCCAACAAGCTTGGCTTAAATCAACTGGGTACTCTTCAGGCATTTTTAGTCGTTTATATTCATCCCACAAGAGGTTTAAATTGTCCTGAACAAATGCTTGCACATCTTGAAGCGGAGGGCACTGATAGACAAGTTCACCATTTTGAAAGATGGTATGGTGTAGATCTCTCGCTTCAAAGTTAGTGACAAATTTACTGATATACGTGTGGACGGGGTGGAACATTTTTATTCGTTCTTCTTCTTGAGGTTTTTCGTGTGCTAACGCAATGTAGTCTCCTTCAGATTTTCCGTTGGATTTATTAATGATGCGATAGACTTTTTTCAAGCCTGGGGTAGAAACTTTTTCTGGATTAGCACTAATTTTAATCGTATCTGCCATCTGGCCATTTTCTTCTTCTATGGAAACGAGTTTGTATACTGCGCCGAGAGCTGGTTGATCGAAACCTGTAATTACCTTCGTGCCAACTCCCCAAATATCAATCTTAGCTCCTTGGGACTTTAGATCGGTAATCGTATATTCATCCAAATCATTTGAGGCTGCAATTTTCGTATTTTTGTATCCTGCTTCATCCAGTTTCTTTCTTGCCTCTTTTGATAGGAAAGAGAGGTCACCGCTATCAAGGCGAATGGCTTTGAAGTGAATGTTGTCCCCCTCTTCGTCCGCCACTCTAATCGCATTTGGAACACCTGACTTTAAGGTGTCATACGTATCAACTAAGAAAGTGCACTCTCGATGACTAGTTGCATACTTCTTAAATGCGGTGTATTCATCGCGATAGGCTTGAACAAGTGAGTGAGCGTGAGTTCCAGCGATCGGTATACCGAATTTCTTCCCCGCTCTTACATTGGAAGTAGCAGAGAACCCTGCGATATACGCGGCTCTTGTTCCATATATCCCAGCATCAAATTCCTGGCTTCTTCTAGATCCGAATTCCATGGCTGTCCCATCACCAATCGCTTGAACGATTCGGGAAGCTTTCGTTGCAATCAATGTGTGATAATTTACGATCGTGAGTAGAGGTGTCTCAATTAGCTGCGCTTCCAATAATGGTGCTTCAATGCGAATGATCGGTTCGTTGCCAAAAACAACTTCGCCTTCTTTCATTGATTGAATGGTTCCTGTAAAACGGACTGTGCTCAAGTAGTTAAGAAAGTCTTCTTTGTAGCCCTGATCCCGTAGATACGCCAAATCACTTTCGGAGAAGCCAAAGTCTTTTAAGTATTCAATTATTCGTTCAAGACCAGCGAAGAGGGCATAGCCACTTCCGAATGGGAGTTTCCGAAAAAATACTTCAAAAACAGCTTTTCTGTTATGGAAGTTATCTCTCCAGTAGGCTTCTGCCATATTGATTTGATAAAGGTCAGTGTGTAAAGCAAAGCTATCGTCAACATACGTCTTTGTCATAATGGATTCCTCCTAGAAATTTAAAAGTGTAAAAAGAGTTATGAACACTTATTTGATTACTCTTTTAGAAGTTTAAAGTCAGGGTACATTCAATAGGCCGTACAGAGCAGTAACTTAAATAACATCCGCTCCTAAACAAGCTTTAAAGTGACCAAGAGACCACTCGTGCCCAACTTGATTGAAGCTAGCCACTGCATCTTTGTAAACGACTATCTTAAACCCCTTATTGTAAGCATCAATTGCTGTATGGAGAACACATATATCTGTACATACCCCAACGAGATGTAATTCTGATATTTCGCGTTCTCGTAGCTTTAATTCAAGATCGGTTCCCGCAAAAGCAGAGTAACGTGTTTTGTCCATCCAATAAACGTTCTGGAGAAGACAGTTATCGTCGTATAGTCGATTCAACTCGCCATATAAGTTTCTGCCATTGCTACCAGATAAGTTGTGAGCTGGAAAGAGATCGGTTTCTGGATGACAGCGATCACCTTTATGGTGGATATCGACTGCAAAAACCACATAATCACCGTTAGCAATGAACTTTTTGGTTACGGCTAAAATATTCTCCTCAATTTGCTGAGCGGGTATACCACACGTCAACGCCCCCTTATCAGAAACAAAGTCATTCGTATAATCAATATTTATCAATGCTTTTTTACTCAAAGTGAAAACCTCCTATTTAATTAACGTTTAACATATTGTTAATTATTGAAAATAAAAAAATTAATATCTCGCTGTATAGATCGGCTTAATGATATCAGCCTCCGTATGAACAAATCGATACAACTGAGTTGGAATTTTTGATGTTCTCTGTGTTTTTTGACCCTCAACAACTTCAATGAAGGGAAGCGACTTAATTTTTCTAGCAAACCCCGCATCGCTTGAAATAGCCGAATCGTCCGTAACAGTCAAAAGGACAGATTGTAATTCAGAATAAGTAAATTGTTCTGGCAAAAATTTTCTTGCAACAGTCGTTAGAAGAAGATCCTGCTTAATAACGGTAAAAGCATCTTTGATAATTCGTCTGTGATCAAAAGCAAGGTTAAGGTTGTATACTTCGTCCATTGAAAATAATTCAACCTCCGCTGCATCGTCATCAGCTCTTCTTTGAGCGAGTTGATGAGAAGAGACAATGGCATAATGGGCATTTGAGATAATCCAACCACGAGGATCTCTACCTGGCTTATCATAAATCCCGAATTGTTTTAGATGTATTTGGGATACACCCGTTTCTTCAAATAGTTCTCGACCTGCAGCTTCAAATCCAGTTTCATCATCTTGAACGAAACCACCCGGTAGAGCCCACTTATCAGCTTCGATATTGACCTGTTTTTCGCTATTGTGTTTCGCTCGTTTAATCAACATTAGTTTCAATGTCATTGATGGTGGCTTGTATTCAGCAGTTTTTTCAGAAACAATTGTAAAAACCGCAATATCAGAAGTGTAACCATCTGGAGTACGGTAATTTTGAATATTATATTGTCTCATAGCATCTTCATTCGACATCGTTAACCTCCTTTTCAACGTTTGATTTCTATTTATTTAGATTCTCTCTTTTTTAATTAACAATTTGTTAATTATTATTATATGACAAAGAAAATTAAAAGCAAGTGTTTAACTAATTTATTTCAAAAAATTTAACTTTTGTATTACTCGTGAATTCATTTGGAGATATAGGGATTTTTCTTTGCGGCATAAATAGTTATTAGAGGTGATGATATGAAACCAAGTTCAATTGAAGATGTTTTATTAGCAAAAGAGGCGATACTTCCATACTGGCAAATAGTCCTGGAGATTATCCCAAAGAATACAGGAGAGTTCTTTTTTTAACATCAAACGATGCAAGCTTACTTTTAGTGATAATTTTATTGACCTCAATAACAGTTTGAACAGTAAAAGCATTTAAACCAGTTAGCTTATTATCAATTCGGTCCAGTATCAAATAAGAATTGCTGTTAACAGAAAGAGTATCGTCAATTTCAAGTTTACGATATGTATGAAATCCAGACAGTTCCACTAACCTTGATCACTCACATCTATGTGTAGAGAAGGCATTTAAATCACTCCAAGAGTAGTACAGTATGTAAGTTTCGCATTTATTCTTTTACAATATAATTAGGTGCACCCTTTTTTAGAGAGTTTTGCTTATTATTTTGAGCGCTTGTTTTATCAATCGTATTATCATGAAGTATAAAGCTATAGTTACCTGCTGGAATGTTATCTTTTTCAGTAATTTTATTAACAATTTCTTCAAAGACTTTTTTATCTGGATCTACATCTGGTTTATCCATATACATCTGTATTGTTATTGATGTCATTGAAGCATCTAACGATTTACTATCCAACAATCGTTGCCAATTGTCTCTACTCCAATTAGGATGTTGAATATAATTGGGAAGTAAATCCTTAAATAATCCCCCATAGACAGTTACTTTATAATAAGGTGTTAAAAAGTAACTTCCCCTTGCATTCTCATTCGCCTCTTCATTCATACCTATTACAGGATATTCTTCAGCAATATTTTCAAGAAACTTATCAAGTTCTTTAAACTCTTCTTCATAAATCCAAGCATATAAACCACTAACGATCGCCGTCTCAGCCTGTCCTTCCTGCGACCAAACACCTTCAGAATCTACCACTTTTTTATCTTTATCTATTGGAATAATCGCATACGAATAAAAATGTGGTTTACCAACTGATTCAACAAATACAGTAGCCCCATTGATTGCCCCGACAATGTTATGTACTTTAACCTCTGTTTTGTACTCATCCTTGAAGTACTTCTTTATAGCTCTCTCCACTTCATCTCGGTTTTCTTCAGCTATTTTATCTGTCTCCTCACCGTTATCAAGCGTATATTCTTCCCCTGTGTAATCTTGAACTGACACAAAATATTTATCCTCTATTCGTTCTTCTTCAGTCTTTTTGTCTGTTTTTTGTTCCTTCTCTTTTCCAGTCTCATCATTTGAATTAGGTAAAGCAGAACAACCTCCTAATAATAATGCACTACAAAGGATGCCAGTGAGTAAGAATCTTTTTTTCGTCATAAGTAGCTCCTTTTTCAGTTCTTCCTATTTCGTATTTGTAATTGTTCCTTCCCTTAATTGATTATAAATGAGATTAATGAGAGAGAGTGAGTGACCTTGTTCCCAATTAATTGAAAATATTCCATTAGAACTAATCAACATCTCTGTTAAATGATTCTATTCCATTAGGTGTAGCTAAGGTCAACCTCTCCATAGAATATTAAGACATTATTCCTTAATAATATAATTTGGTGCTTTTCTTTCTAGAGTGTTTTCTTTATTATTCTGTGCATTCGTTTTATCAATTGTATTATCGTGTAACAAAAAACTATATTTCGCCACAGGTAGCCCATCCATATCAGACAGATCACTTACCATTTCGTCGAATATCTTTTTATCTGGCTCTACATCAGTTTTTTCCATATACAACTGTATAAGGACGCTCACCATAGCCGGATTAATTGATTCCCCTTCTAGCATACTCACCCACTCTTCCTTAGAGCGATCGGGATTATTCAAATACTCATCTAATAGTTTTTCTTGCACAATACCACCATATATGACCAATTTATAATATGGGGTTGTATGATAATTTCCAGCACCATTCTGATTGGCTTCTTCAGAAATACTGACTATAGGATACTCTTTCACTTTTTCTTCTAAATAATGATCAAGCTTCTTAAATTTATCTTCATAAATCCATGCATATAAGCCACTTAGGATTGCAGCATCAATTTGTCCCTCTTGCGACCAAACACCTTCTGAATCAACCTCTGTTTTGTCTTTACTAATTGGAATAATCGCATAAGAATAAAAATGTGGCTTACCAACCGATTCAACAAATACAGTGGCACCATTGATTGCTCCTACGATGTTATGTACCTTAACCTCTGTTTTGTACTCTTCCTTAAAATACTTCTTTATTGCTCTCTCCACTTCATCTCGGTTTTCTTCAGCTATTTTATCTGTCTCTTCACCGTTATCAAGCGTATATTCTTCCCCTGTATAATCTTGAACCGATACAAAATATTTATCTTCTATTAGTTCTTCTTCAGTTTTTTTATCTCTTTTTGGTTCCTTCTCTTTTCCGGTCTCATCATTCGAATTAGTCAAAGCAGAACAACCTCCTAAAAATAATGCACTACAAAGGATGCCAGTCAGTAAGAAACGTTTTTTAGTCATAAGTAGCTCCTTTTTCAGTTCTTCCTATTACGTATTTATATTTGTTTCATCCCTTAATCGATTATAAATGAGATTAATGAGAGAGAGTGATCTGATTGCCAATTAATTGAAAACAGTACATTAGAACTAATTAACCTATCTGATAAATGATTCTATCTCACCAGAAAAAAGGTTCCTCTGACCTTTTTCATATATCTAAAATTTAATTTACAAATAATTACATACCATTAATTTAAATACCCTATTTCTCACATATAAACCAACAATATCCACGTCCTATACAAAAAACTAGGAAACCGATCAACCCTTCTCGATCAGTCTCCTAGCTTTCTATTTAATCTTATAATTGTAATCTATTATTTACCCTACACAAAAAAACTAATCACAAACACAACCCCAAACCCAATAAATCCAATCAGCGTTTCCATCACTGTCCATGTCTGGAGGGTTTGTTTCTCTGTTAAGCCAAAGAACCGATTGACTAACCAGAAACCGGAGTCGTTTACGTGAGAAAAGACCGTAGCACCACTCGCGATGGAGATAACCAATAAACCTAGCATTGGTTGAGAGACGTCCATCATGCTGATGATTGGTGACATTAAACCGGCTGCCGTAATCATGGCGACGGTTGCTGATCCTTGCGCAACACGAACGAAAGTGGAGATAAGGAAGGCTAATAGCACAATCGGTAAACTGGATGTTGCCATCATTTCGCCTAGAATATCTCCAACGCCGCTGTTAATGAGCGTTTGCTTGAAGACACCACCAGCACCTGTTACTAAAATAATGATTCCGGCTGGTTCTAGTGATTTTGTTGCAATGTTTTGCACTTCTTCCTTCGTGTACCCTCGTTTTGTTCCTAAGAAATAAAACGTGAGGAGGGTAGAAAGCGTTAAGGCAATAAAGGGATGTCCGATAAAGGTTAATAATGACCTTGTAAAACTATCTTCCGGTAAAATCTGACCAGAAACGGTATTCACTAAGATAAGAACAAGTGGAATAAGAATTAAAATAACGATAGATAAAAAGCTTGGAAGCTCTTTTTCGTTTTTAGCCTGTTCCATTTCGTTTTGTGTTACGAAGTCAGGAACTTTAACGTGAATTTTGTTCCCTATGTACTTACCAAATATAGGGCCTGCAATAATCATAGCAGGTAGACCTGCCAGTGCACCGAATAGAATGACCCATCCTAAATCTGCACCTAAAATAGAAGCAACCGAGATTGGGCCAGGCGTCGGCGGAACAAAGCTATGTGTAACAGCTAATCCTGCTAGCAACGGTATACCAAAGTAAAGCGTAGACTTTTTTGTTTTTTGAGCAAGGCTATATACGATTGGAATAAGAATCACCAGTGCGACATCCAAAAACACTGGAATGGCGACGATAAAACCGGTTAATCCAAGAGCCCACTGGACGCGGCTTTCGCCAAATTTGTTGACGAGCGTAATCGCTAGCCGTTCGGCACCACCCGAGACGCGGAGCATTTCCCCGAACATGGCACCAAGTCCAACGACAATGGCGATAAATCCAAGCGTCCCGCCCATTCCTTCTTCAATGGCCGTGATCACTTCATCTAAGTTTAGTCCTGACGCAATCCCAATGAACAAACTAGAGATTAATAATGCGACAAAGGCTTGCAGCTTGGATTTCATAACTAAAAAGAGCAATAACGCAATACCTAATACCGTCATTAAAATAAGATACGTATCTGAACCCATTTAGTTGCCTCCTTCTTTTCCGATGACTGAACGTCTACCATTCTGCAATGGACCCATCCTTGTGACGCCATACCGGATTGTGCCAATTGTGACCTTCTTTCGCCATTTTCTCGACGACTTCTTCATTGACGTCAATTCCTAAGCCAGGTCCCTGCGGAATGCTGACATAGCCGTCTTCATATTTAAAGACTTCTTTATCCGTAATATAGTCTAGTAGATCACTGCCGACGTTATAGTGAATGCCAAGGCTTTGCTCCTGAATGAAGGCATTGTGTGACGTTGCATCCACTTGCAAGCATGCCGCAAGTGCAATTGGGCCAAGCGGGCAATGAGGTGCAACCGCCACATCAAAAGCTTCTGCCATAGAAATAATTTTCTTGCATTCGGTAATGCCTCCTGCATGAGACAAGTCAGGTTGAATAATGTCTGCGTAGCCATCTGTTAGAAGCGGTTTGAAATCCCATCTTGAATACATCCGTTCACCTGTTGCGATTGGGATGTTCACATGGTTCGCGATGTCGCGTAGTGCTTCATTGTTTTCAGGTAAAACAGGCTCTTCAATAAACATCGGGCGGAACGTTTCTAATTCTTTTGCTAGGATCTTGGCCATTGGTTTATGAACGCGACCGTGAAAATCAATGCCGATTCCGATATAAGGACCGACTGTTTCTCGAATCGTGCTCACTCGTTCAAGCACTTGATCGATCTTTTCATGAGAATCAATATACTGAAGTTCTTCTGTTGCGTTCATCTTGATCGCTTTAAACCCTTTTTCAACAACGTCCTTTGCAGCTTGTCCCACGTCTGCCGGCCGATCGCCGCCAATCCATGAATATACTTTTATGGAATCTCGACAAGCTCCGCCTAGCAGATTATGTATGGAGGTGTTATGAAATTTCCCTTTTATATCCCAGAGCGCCTGGTCGATTCCAGCAATCGCACTCATCAAAATTGGTCCACCTCGGTAAAATCCAGAGCGGTACATCATGTTCCAGTGATCTTCAATTCTTTCAGGGTTTTTTCCGATCAAGTTTTCCATAAGTTCGTCAACGGCCGCTTTCACTGTTGATGCGCGCCCTTCAATGACGGGCTCTCCCCAGCCGACAATCCCTTCATCTGTTTCAATTTTTAAAAACAACCATCTTGGTGGTACTTGATAGAGTTTATAGCCAGTAATCTTCATGATAAATGCCCTCCTGTAGCTTCCTTTACGAAACTCGTAAATTGACGTGCTTTATCCGTAATCTCTTCAAGGTATTCTCCTGTTACTTCCTTTGTTTTATGGACTAGTGAACTTCCAAGTCCTACTCCAAAAGCACCAACTGATAAATAACTTTCCACGTTATCTAACGATACGCCACCGGTCGGTAGTAACCTGAGCTGTGGAAGCGGTCCATTCAAATCTTTAATATAAGATGGACCAAGCGTCGTGGCTGGGAACACTTTTACAACATCAGCTCCCGCTTCATATGCCGTCAGAATTTCTGTTGGTGTATAGGCTCCTGGTATACTGACCGCGCCATAACGGTTTGTTAGTTTAATTGTTTCGGTATTTAAAGAAGGAGAAAGAATAAACTTTGCACCAGCCATTAGTGCCGCTTGCGCTGACTCCGGATCTAAAACGGTTCCTGCGCCAACGAGCATTTCGCCACCTAATTCTTTTGAGATCTTTTCAATCGTTCGAAGTGCATGAG
Organism: Anaerobacillus sp. 63XJN7_5_ISO-PGPR-S23-430; assembly: GCF_056173695.1. Taxonomy (NCBI): domain Bacteria; kingdom Bacillati; phylum Bacillota; class Bacilli; order Caryophanales; family Bacillaceae; genus Anaerobacillus; species Anaerobacillus sp. 63XJN7_5_ISO-PGPR-S23-430. The sequence goes on from NZ_CM149686.1 coordinate 3,900,058, forward strand.
GTGAATTTAGTGTTACCTCAACTAAGCGAATTCCCCCATCGTACAGAGCTTTTGCAATTGCATAAGCATCTTCTTCCTCGTAGCCACGTATTATTGCAACAATTTTATGTTGTTCGATTTCATTAAGCGCTTTCATTTTTTCCTAGACCTCCACTTCATTATCGTTCTATATCCTCTCGTTGATCGGAAGACATAAACTGCTCTAACCTTGCCCGATCTGGCAACCCTTCAAAGTCACCTGGAATGGTCGTAACCATCGCTCCTACAGCACAGGCACGCTCAACCGCTTTTTCAACGGATAAGTGATCGAGAAGCCCTGATAAAAATCCTGCTGCAAATCCATCTCCGGCACCTACAGGATCCATGACATTCTTAACATGAAAACCGTCAACTTCTCCAGCCCCTTCAATCGTGTTGTAATAGGCTCCTTTCTCACCTCGTTTTACCACCACACACGAGACGTCATCCAAATTCAAAAAGGACTGGGCAATTTCTTTGTCATCAGTGGTGCCAAAAAGAAAAGCGCCTTCTGCAAGCCCGGGCAGGATGATATCGGCCCGTTTGCTAATGGTTAATAAGGTCTCCCTCGCTTCCTCTTCACTCCAGAGCTTCTTTCTCACATTTGGATCAAAGACAACTTTCGTATCGTGTTCTTTCGCGATTGATATCGCTTTCATAATAACGGTTTTACAAGACTCACTTAACGCAGGGGTAATCCCTGATATGTATAAAAATCTTGCATTCGCAATATAGTCTTCATCCAAATCATCTGCTTCAAGGTGACTGGCAGCAGAACCTTTCCTATAGTAGTGCACTCTCACTTCTCCGCCATGAATCATTTCTTTAAAAAACATACCCGTTTGGTGCTGACGGTCGAGCGTGACGTTCGATGTATCGACCCGTTCGCCTCTTACCGTTGTTAAGATCTTAGCCCCTAGTTCATCATCGCCAAGTCGACTAATCCAACCCGTCTCATGACCTAAGCGACTTAAACCAATTAACGTATTCGTTTCCGCTCCGGCCACTTTTGGACGAAATGAGTCCGCATGCCTCATGAACCCATTTGCACTTGGTGTAAGAGAGACAAGCGTCTCTCCAATTGCTACAACATCCATTTTCCCAACCTCTTTTCTTAACCTCGATAGCCTACTTTGCTTGAGATAATTCGCGCTGTTTTCTTCAACTCATTAGTCGTCGTTTCCATTCTCGCCATCATCCGCTCTTTCGGACCAGCCACGCTGATCGCCGCGATCTGCTTGTTACTACTATCAAAAACAGGTGCCGCTACGCAGAATAAGCCTTCTTCATTTTCTTCATCATCAATGCTATACCCTTGCTGCTGGTAATCCTCTAGCTGCTTCATTAGTTCATCTTTATCAGTAACCGTTTTGTCAGTAATCGGTTCCAACGTCATTCCCTCCAACAGGGAATCTCTTTCTTCTTTCGGAAGAAAGGTTAAAAACGCTTTTCCTAATCCCGTACAATATAACGGCTTTTTAAACCCTAACTGAGCTGACGTTTTGATCGAACGATTGCTATCGATCTTCGCTACATAAACCAACTCTCCACCAGATAAAACCGCCATGAACACCGTCTCTTGGACATTATTCATGAGAGAACTTAAATAAGGTAATCCAATGCTATGAATATCCAACGATTCCATAGCCGTTGTCCCTAAATGAATCAGCTTCGCTCCCAATCGATATTTCTTTAATTCATCCTGATAAAGATACCCTTCCTGATGAAGCGTCTTCATTAAATTAAACGTACTACTTTGAGGAAACGCTAACTCATCACTCACTTCCTTGACCGTTAAGCCAGATGGATAATGAGAAATAACCTCTAAGATTTCCAATACGCGTTTCGCAGATTTGACTGACATTCCAATTCCTCAATTCACATATGTGATTTTAAATCTCTATTGTGATTTATTATGAATTTAACTTATCACATGAAAGCGTTATCGTCAACTAGAATCGTAGGGACGGTTCTGCTGATTCAGCTCCACACACAAAAAGACAAGCTAACCACGTTATAGTTAGTTTATCGGGTTTCTTTTAACTAATATTTGTAGAAATCATATCAGGTAATGAATCACGAGAATCGTACTTGTGCACGCAAATCGATTCAAGGTAAAAAATCACTCTTCCAGGGTTCTATTAACTTAGCACTCAAAATAAGATGCGTTGTAGGGACAAAAATTCTTATAGGAGGTTTGTGAATGGAATCAGGTACAAATGTAGAAGCTCTCCGTACGTTTGGTTGGATATCATTTTTCGGAGGGTTCATTCTAGCAATTACGTTAATCATTGCCTTGGATCCTCACGGTTGGCTACTAGGTGTAGCTTCAATAGTTGGGGGGATTTTTCTTTCTGCTCTAATAATGGGTTTCGCTGTATTGATAGAAAATATTAGTAGAATACAGAAAACGATTGAAGAATCAAATGGAAACAACTCAATTAACTAGTCATTCTAAAACCTAGAATCAACTGGTACAGCCGAGACCAGTGATTCTACGTGTTGATTCTTAATTGTCGGAAACTGTTAGAACCTATTTACTGAAAACTGTTGATTTTTAGTTGACGTTTACAACAGTTCTACTGATTCACTTTCTTGTATAAAAACCAGTTGAGCTACTTAGCGAATATGTTAGCACAACTGCTCTTTCACAATTGGGCTTCTTGCTTTAAAACAAAAATGAATCACGGGGGATCGCTCCCGTGATTCATTTTTGTAATTATGCTTCCATATTAGTTTGTGAACTTTCAGTCTGAACTGCATTAGAATCACGATCTATTTCTTTTAATCTTTTGATCATTTTTGATAAGTAAAACGGCGCTACAAAACCACCGATTGCCCAGGAAGCAAATAATTTTACGAAAGGATAAATTAACCAACCTCTAATTCCCATAAATAAAATCCACCCATTCATAATACGAGATATGAAAGACCATCCAAACGGAATAGATGCAAAAAAATAGGTGGAAATCATAATAATACCGAATGAGTTGTATCCAAGGCTAGATAAAAAACCAACAATTAGCATAATACTACTTAAAGTTAAGCACTTAGTAATATTTTGTCTTTCAGTACTTTGTACAGTTGTAAAGCATCCTTCACACATTATAGGTGTAAAACGGTCTGTACAACTGTTACATAATGTTCTTCCACATTCGTGACAAGACGCTGAACCTGCTGTATCGGGATGATAATAACAATTCATTTGAAACCTCCTTGTCATATTAATAGAGCCAACTGCAATCTTAGAATTGTAGAATACATTAAATATGCATAAAACCTTATTCAACCCTTTGCCATATACTCCACCGTAAGATCAGCTTGATCCTCATAATGAGTTTTAATCGTTTCTGGTAAAGTTTCTGCATCACCCTCAACGTTCGTATAATAAATTAGAGAAGAACCATCTAAGTATGCTGCCCATATCTCTCCAGTTTCCTTGTACATTACTACTCCATTTAGACTCGTGGCTACTCCTCTTACAAAACCGTAGTATACAGTAGCGCCGAACCCGTCTAAGTCTTCTTCATTAGTGTAGGTACCGAACCGTTCTACAAAGCGATCATAATCTTCACCTGTGAGAGTTTTCATCGTGCTATCAATATTTTCAGGAAGCATTCCTATACTAGTAAACGTTACTGTGTTAGTTACACCACCTTTTGGATATTTTCCATTAAATGAACCGACCCCTGCTCCTTTATAACCAGAACAAGCATCGTTCTCCGTTACTTCGATATAATCATCTTTATGAACAAACGTTATTTCACAACCAACCTCATCCGGCGGATATACTGCCTTGTTCTCTGATGTATAGCTTGCAGTACCTTCAAGCATACCCGTATTACCACCATTAGTGACATTTAAGACAAAGTCAAAACCGCCCGTAACTTGCTTCATTATTTCAAGGAACTGACCACTATGAGCATCATTTTCTGACCACTCTCCGCTCCAGTCTTTTGAAGAAGTTTCAGATGTTTGATTTCCTTCTGTTGGCTTTTGATTGAGGTATTCTTCAGTCAATACCACCGGAGCCCCGTCCTTATTTTTTGTGATGGTATATTCTGCATATGGTGCCGGGGGATTATAATCTAATGCTACCCAGAAGGCTAAAGTAAACTTACTCGCTTCATTTTCCCACTCCTGATTGTGATACAAATTGTTTGGATCATTCTTATGTGTAGGGTCATATTCGCTGATTACTTGATCATACAATTCCTGGTATCCTTTTTTCACTAGATCCTTCACTTTAGGATCATCCAGGGGACGGAGGGACAGGTACATCGTCCCGCCAAACATCTCTATAAATAAATCAATTATGGACTTACGACAAATTTCCTTGCCCCTCCTTCACTTCAACCCTTTCCTCACTCTCAATCGATGTCCATTCTCCTCCCCTCTCTTCTGTAACTTCACCGCCTCCCAAATATGACCATCAGAAATCGTCTTAACCTGTTGCAGGTCAGCAATAGTACGGGCTAGTCTTAAAATTTTAATCTGTGCTCTATTGCTTAAGTTGTTCTTTAAGGATAGCTGGCGAATCATATGCTGCTGACTGTTTGATAGAAAATTGCTTTTTGTTAATTGGTCGTATGAGACTCTGCCATTGCAAAGTTGTTCTCCATAGCGATCGTACTGCCTTTCCCTTGCTGCAGTTACTCGTTTTCGAAATTCATCTGAACTTTCCTTTTCTTTTTCCTGATCTGCTTGCAAATCTACTGGTTTTAGGGAAAGGTGAATGTCAAACCGGTCACGAATCGGACCTGAGAGTCGATTATGGTAGGCGATGATTTGTTTTGGAGTACAAGTGCAATAATGGGTCGGCGAATGAAGGTAGCCACAGGGACATGGATTCATCGCCCCTATCAGAATAAATTGAGCGGGGTAACTAACGGTTGAATGCGCACGGCTAATCGTCACCTTTCCGCTTTCAAGAGGTTGCCTTAACATATCGAGCGTCTTTTTTGTGAATTCAGCTATTTCATCTAAAAAGAGGACTCCTTTATGAGCAAGGGAAACCTCACCTGGCTTGGGATTTTGTCCTCCTCCAATAATGGAAACACCAGATGCAGAATGATGGGGATTTCGGAAGGGTGGCTCGCGGGATGATGCGGGGCTGCAGGTATTTAGCTGATACAAGCTCATGACTTCAAGTCGTGCTTCTTCTGTTAAAGGGGGAAGGATAGATGGAAAGGCTTCGGCAAGCATACTTTTTCCACACCCCGGGGAGCCTGACATGAATACATGATGCTCGCCCGCTGCTGCAATTTCTAATGCTCGCTTTGCGTACGAGTGGCCAACGACTTTTGAGAAATCAACTGTGCTCTCGATGATCGATTCTTCTTGTGTAATTGGTGGACGAAATGAAAGGATTGTCTGGCCGTAAAGGTGCTGAATGACATCACTTAATGTAGAAACATAAATCAAATCTAACCCATTAAATTCCAAGTGGGGTAACGCCTCATCAAAAGGCAGATATAACCTCTTAAGACCAAGCCTCTTCGCCGCCAATATGGCAGGCAACATCCCCTCTACCGGCCGAATTCCACCATCCAGGGAAAGAGCACCAATAAATGCAAAGTCTTCTGAGAGATTCACTTGAATTTCCTTCAAGCTGAGGAGTACGCCTATTGCCATAGGCAGATCAAACAATGGCCCATTTTTCTTCTGCTCCGCGGGAGACAGATTAATAATGATTTTTTGGTCGGTAAGGGAGTGATTCATAGAGTGAAGAGCTGCAGCTACTCTCTCCTTCGATTCTTTCACAGAAGCATCGGGTAGCCCCACAATAACGATGGTTTCCATCCCATCCACTGCCTGAACCTCCACTCTCACTCGATACCCTTCCAAACCTCTTAGTCCGATACTGGTAACGTTCGAAGACAAGCCAATTCCTCCTTATGCTTATCATAGCGAATGATTTTTTGAAAAAGTGTTCTGAATAAGGATTTATAATATCATTACAAACCCATATCCATCTTTCACTTTATGCGATCAATCACGCTTTTTGAGATCCCGGTTACTCTAGAGATCTGACGGATGGAAACTCCATTGATTCTTTTCATCTTTGCTAAAACAACATTTCGCTCTTCTCGATCCATTTGCTGTAGCATGCTGTTGCTAAGAATGCCTATTGTACGAAGATAGCCCCTAACCTGGTCATCTGAAAGTTTTATAGTCTCTTTGATATCTAGGCATTGATCTTGATTTGTCTCTTGCATATAAAGGATAAAACGTCGTCGAGCCATTTTCCGATCTTCAGAGAATAAACGTAACCCCCTGTCAATATCAACAAGCTTTATGATACGTACATACTCATGGATACTCGTCCACTTACTGTCCCATACACTTCTGACCAACTTTGCCTTAAGGGGATTCTGATGAATATATCTCAACACGGTCACAAAGTAGGCATCACTCTCCACGTTCTCACTATTAAATCTTTCCTGAAATAGATGGCCACATCTTTCATACTTTAAATTGTACCAATACACATAACTCGAGCTTAGCCTCTTCATAAAAATTGCGAGGCTCTCCTCTGTCTCCTTTACCAACAGGTGGACATGATTATCCATGAAGCAGTAGGCGTATAGTTCAATGCCACTTTTTATTTTGTATCGAGCAAGGACTTCTAAAAATTTCTCCTTGTCTTCCTCATCTTCAAAAATCGTCTGACGGTTAATCCCTCTGAAGACTACATGATAGACTCCAGAGCTACTTTTCTTTCTAGCTTTTCTTGGCAGATGAACATCACCTCTTTTTCGGCTGTTATTAAGAACGAAATTAGATACAAGTTGGGAATTCTAAGAAAGGAATTAGTGAAAAGGAAAAAAGAGTTAAACAAAAATGTGGTGGATAGATACTGGGGGGTACTTCTAAAAAAGGGGAAAAGAGGTGTCTTTTGTAATCACTAAACGGAAGCACTTTTATTTATTAGACACCAATACCAAGAATCCTTCAACAAAATCAATTTTAAATTGCGATAACAATGAAAAGAAGGATGACAGCGGGAGTATGCCTGTGTCCCGCCAACACTTTTGTGGGAAAGGATAAGACTCTGTACATCTGTTATGAACCTACTCCACATCGTCTGTCTTATCAAAGAATTTCATTTGAATTTGGAATCCTTCGAAGCTTTTAACCATCTCACCTATTCGTTCCCATGTATAAGGTTGTCCATCTATTACAATCATAGGTAGCGATGGGCTCATCTCATCGTGATCAATATGTCCAACTACCTCGTCATCAATGATGGATTGATATGTTTGACCGTTAGGAAATACCCCTACCTTTGTAAACCGTTTTGATACACCACGCTTCACTTTATCTACTAATCTCTCATATAATTCAGTTTGATTGCACTCTAGCTCACCATGCACCGCAAACTCGTAGCCATATTCTATATTCTCAGTAGCCTCCAAGAATAGACCCTCTGGATGAAGCCGCTGTTGAACTGTAAACATCCTACTAGTCCCAGAGTGATCGGTCACTTCTAAATCTTCAAGTATAGGCTCTAACCTAACTCCTACTTCATCGGCAACCACATCGTTAAAACAACAATCGCATAGCCGCTCCTGCCAAACATCAGTTAAAATAATGGTAGCTTCTCTATTCCCACAACGATCACACTTTTTCATAACTATCTCCCTTAATTAGATCATACTGTTCTTACGTTTTGTATTTTCTTTATTATGACATAATTTAAATGGGAGAAGTAAATTCAATTCATCACACACTTACAATTCTATTCTAGCGTTTATAGCTGGGGGACAAGGAGTCTGTCTCTCCAACTTCACTACCTGCAAAATGAAGATTAAAGCCACTATCATTTTTGATAGTGGCTCTCTTATGGCACGACTGGATCATTTTCTTGACCTAAGTGGATCAAATAGAAGGCAGAGATGGATCCTTCTTTACGGGTTGGGACGAGGAACCTGTCCCCATGTCCCACGTAGTAGTGATAACGAGAAGAGGAAAAATGCTTTTTATTCTTATCACTATTTTCTCAATCTCCTTCGGCTAATCTTTCTAATACTAGTTATTCTGATATCCAACATTTTCATCTTGAATAGCTTTATTAAATGGACGCACCAAATAATCAATCTCTATATCACTTGTCATTGCAGAATCTATTCGTATTAAAAGGTTAATAGACATCATTTAAAACAATCACGTACAAGAAACCATGATGCTCTACGTTTAGTAGATCGACTACCTTTCTCTGTGAAACGAAAGATGTAATTGAATCTCTTTAACGGCAATATTATATCTGCTATCTCCTCTCCTCCTATAATCCATAAACACCCTCCTACTTGGCGCTTATCTATAATTTCCAATTGGTTTTTTTCAAATACGCTTCTAGCTCATTGTTACCTAAGTTGACCTGATCGAAATCTAACGTAGTCATTGAGTTTCGAGTATTCGACTTTTCTGTATCAAAGTTCTTTAGTTCACGAAGTTCATGTTGAATTTCAACTAATTTGCTTTGAACATTCTGATGTGATTGATCCACAATTTTATGTATCGTTTTGCTTAAAAAATCTTCTCCGACGAACAACCCTGGAGTTATTAAAGGGGGTTGATATTCTGGTGGTGTGAAATGAATGCCTGCATATAGTTCATAAAACCAAACCGCGAGCTCGTATACGTATCGATGCGCCGAAATTGCATTCTCAACCGTTGGGATGTCCGCTATATGAGTCGCCTTGTTCCCATTCTTTCGAATCCACTCCAATTTTGAGTAGATGGAGTCAGTTAGCACACCCTGATTATATAAATGACTTATTCTTTCTACCTGTTTACTATATAAAAAAGACCGAAATATTTTCTTGATCCATCACTTCCTTAACCAACTCTTCTGCAAAAATGCGAGATTTAATCAGAACGGTTTGAGGATCAATGTAAAGATTTTCTTCAATATACATTCCAGTTATTGCTAATTTATTATGTTTCTCTTCCATGAAAGCAAAAAGTGACTGCTTCACCTATGACTACTCCCTTACCAGTTATTTCTTCTTATTATATTATCGGATTTTATCCTCATAATTTAAATACCATTTACAATAACCTCCAATTAGTACTCCTAAATTAACTTATTCCTTTAATTTAAATGAATGTTTATGGCAATCTATTAATGTAGGGTTTGGCATTTTCTTTATGCCTTGCCCCGCGGGACAAGGCATAAAGAAAATGCCACTTGCTAACCTCCCAAAATAACTTTAAACTCCTCGTTGGACCAACAACGTTTGACAGGAGGATTATCTAGGAGATGTTAGAAGTGGCACAGATCAATTATATCAGACACGAAGCTAATCAAAAAGGTGATAGCTACGCTAGTATTGCAAATAGAATGGGAATCGATCCACGAACTGTAAAAAAGTATGCTAACCAAGAAGAGTTTGAGTATAAGCAGGTTCAAAAGCGTAAAGCTCCTGTGATGGAACATGTTAAACCCATTATCGACAAATGGATAAAAGAAGATTTAAAAAAGAAAAAGAAGTTTCATAGAACGGCGAAACGAATGTTTACTCAATTAGTGAAGTTTCATGATTTCAAAGGGTCCTATCGGACCGTTAGGGATTATGTTTCTAAACGAAAGAAAGAATTGCATGATTACATTGAAGAAGCTGCATTACCATTGGAGTCTCTACCAGGGACAGCACAAGTTGATTTTGGAACAGCGCCCTTTAGTTATCAATCTAAAGTAATCGAGTTACCCTACTTAGTCATGTCTTTTCCCTTCAGTAATACCTTTTATTTTCAAGTGTTTCCTTCTGAAAACACTGAATGCTTACTAGAAGGTTTACAGCGAATCTTTAAATACATGGGAGGCGTACCGAGAACCATACGTTTTGATAACCTGTCTCCAGCAGTGAAAAAGATATTAGCTAAAGGAGAACGAGAACTGACAGATACCTTTGACCGATTTGTAATGCATTTTGGGTTTCAATATGAATTTTGTAATCCGAGAAAAGGAAATGAAAAAGGTCATGTAGAGTCAATGGTAAAGTACGTCCGGAATAACTTTTTATTACCGGAGTGTACCATCTTAGATCTTGATCAATTCAATGCGACTCTATGGGAAATGGCAGAAGAAGATCGTGATCGAACACATTATAAAAAGAAAGTAAACCTACAGTATCTATTTAAAGAAGAAAAGCAAGAGTGGCTCATCCTTCCTGAAAAGGATTTTGAATGTGCTATCTATCAAGAATTAAAGTCGGATAAGTATGGGATGGTTCAATACGATTCTAAGGTGTATTCCACCTCTCCGAGGTTCGCAAGACAAGAGGTGAAGGTGCGAGTTACGTACAACACTGTGTCCATCCTAAACGATCAGAACGAAGTGATCGTGAAACATTCCCGACTATATGGAATCAAAAGGCAGTCAATGATTTGGCAGCCTTACCTTGACTTACTATCAAGGCGACCAAGAGCGATTAAGTACACTAGCATTTATGAACAATTCCCCCCTGAGTGGACACAATACTTAAGGTGTTGTACAGAAGAAGAGCAAAAAGAAGTACTGAAATTATTGGGAGGTCTATTGAAAAATGATGACTTCACTCTTTTACAAGAAGCTCTAGTGAACGCTTCGCAACACGGTCATCCGAGTGCAGCACAGATTAAGCATTGTTTTTATAGCTTGCTTAACCAAGATCATCAACACAAGGCTATAAATCTTCAAACTCCAGTACCTGCCATGCCAAATATTCAAAGAGGCTTATCTCATTATGATGCATTCTTCCAGTCAGAGGGTGAAGTATGATGAGGAACGAGATTGAGGAGTACGCAAAGCGATTAAAGCTCAGCTGGATCAGGGAGAATTATCATGAAATAGAAGAAAGAGATCCACAAAAATATTTACTGAGTTTGTTTGAGAAAGAAGTGCAAAATCGAGAAGAACGAAAGATCAACTTATTACTAAGTCAAGCTCAATTACCTAAAACCGGTGATCAGCCATATCAGTGGCAACATATTCAAATCCCCCAAGGGATTGACCGTGAGACCGTTTTAAAGGGTAACTTCATTCAGGAGAGAGAAAACCTTATCTTGTATGGAGGAGTGGGGACGGGGAAAACATACTTGGCCACTTTAATAAGCTTAAATGCCATACATACATTTGGCAGTAAAGTAAGGTTTTATACCGTGGCAGCATTGGTGAACAAGCTAATAGATGCCAATCAGGCTGGTACCCTGACAAAGGTCATGAAACAGATTGAAAAGCTTGATTTACTGGTGCTGGATGAATTGGGGTACATCCCTTTGAACAGGGAAGGCGCAGAGCTATTATTCCAAGTTATTTCCATGTGTTATGAAAACAAAAGCATTATTATCACTACTAATCTTCAATTCGGTCAATGGAATCACGTATTCGGGGATCCCATCCTTACTGAAGCAGTCATTGACCGACTGATTCATCATTCTCATCTATTATTATTTACGGGAGATAGTTTTAGGTATAAGGAGTCATTACAAAAACGCTAATTTGGAGGAGCAAGTGGCATGCATAATTAAATGCCATTTCATACATTTTTTACTTGCCAAATACAAAATGAAAGCAGCAGCACGACCGTTTTTATTCTTTAGCTTACAAAATACAAAGAGACCAGTAAGCTAATTAGTAAAATAGTTAGCTTACTGGTCTTTTCTAAGTATTAATTGTTGTATACGTTTGATTAAACCTGGAAGTGAATCACGAGAACCGTCCCCGTGATTCATGGAGAAATTCGTTATTAATAGTTTAATAGACATCAAGCGAATCATGTACAAAGTTTCATGATGCTTGACGTTTTGTAGGTCGACTACTCATGAAAGCAATAAGCAACTACCTTTCCAATTATTTCTTCTTTATATAATATCGGATTTAATTCTCATAAATTAAATACTATTTACAATAACATTTGATTAGTTTTCTCAAATTGACTTACCCATTTAAGAGAAATGGAAGAATCATCGGAACACTATTAAATCATATACTCACGAAATACAAAGAAACCAGATTAGATAATCAGTAAAATAGTTAGCTTACCTGGTTTCTTTGTAAGTATTAATAGTCGTATAAATTTGACAAAACTTGGAATTTAATTATAAGAATCGTCCCCGTTCGATTCGGTTTATGAACCTATCCCAAATCGTCTGTCATATCAAAAAAATTCATTTGGATTTGAGATCCTTCAAAGCTGTTAACCATCTCACCGAATTGTTCCCATGTATAAGGTTGGCCATCTATCACAACCATAGGGGAAGAAGGGCTCATCTCATCGTGATCGATACGTCCAATTATCTCGTCATCAACGATAGATTGATATTTTTGACCGTTCGGAAATTCCCCTGCTTTTATAAACCGTTTTGAAACACCACGCTTTACTTTATCCACCAGCTTTTCATATAACTCCGTTTGATTGCACTCTAGCTCACCATGCACAGCAAACTGGTATCCATATTCTATATCCTCACTAGCCTCCAAGAATATCCCATTTGGATAAAGTCGCGGTTGGACCGTAAAGATTCTTCTAGTTTTTGAATGGTCGGTCACTTCTATTTCTTCAGGCATAGACTCTAACTTAACTCCGATTTCATCAGAAACTATCTCGTTAAAACAACGATTGCAAAGATGCTCCTGTTTAACATCTGTGAAAACTATTGCAGCTTCTCTATTCTGACAACGATCACACATTTTCATAGATATCTCCTTTAATTAAGTCATACTATTCTTGCATTTCCTTTATTATGACATAATCTAAATAGAAGTATAAAGATCAACCTAATGAACACTGGAAACAAATTACTATGGTTATTGTTAAGGTCAGTAGTCTGCCTTTCTAAAAATACTACCTGCAAAGTTACTTTCATAGCCACTATCATTTAAGATAGTGGCTCACTTATGGCACGAGTGGATCATTTTATTGTCCTTGGTGGATCAGAAAGAGGACAGAGGTATGGCTTTTTCTTCTTTAGTGGGACGAGGAAGCTGTCCTCTTGTATTTGAGAATCAACGGGACAGTTCCTGCTGATTCTCACTCATAAACAAAAAAATCCAGGCAAACTAACAATATTATAATCAGTTTACCTGGGTTTCTTTTTGAATGATATTTGTGGAAATTATATTGGGAAATGAATCACGAGAACCGTCCCCGTGATTCTACCAATAGAAATATATCCAACAAATTCACCTCTCTAAAATTATAATGAACATAACGTTTTAAAAAAAAGATACTCTTCCATCTTCTTCTAGTCTAATATAATTTTCAGATATTTAGTAGTTGGATTTAATATTTTGATTTTTAATTTTAACTCGAAAATATTTAATAGTGATAAGATTTTGGATGTTCATGGCACTATAAAAATGTAGGTAACGGAAGTCCTTTTATTTGAAAATAAAAAAAAAAGCCAACGGCAAGCTGTTCGAAAAAGAGATATATTAACGGGAAGAACGAAAAATCAATCTTTTTTTATAATCGGCAACATTGACAAAGGTATCCGTCAAACCATCTGACTGGAAAGAAATACGAATGGGGGCAGACATTAATCAGGATTCTCGATTCAATGGTGACATTATTGAATCGCATTATACATGACTCCTACCAAATTATGATAAACGGGGACATTTCTAATGAAAGACATGGTATAGGGGCAGAAGCTTGATATGACTGAAGCAAGTACTCCTCCATTTAACTAAAACAGAATCACCGGGACGGTTCTACTGCTTCACTTGCTTGCAAAAAAATGATAGTGAATGATCATAACCGCTCCCTTAATTCCAACAACTTATGGTTCTTGATATTTAGAACAAAAAAATTCCGCTGTAATAGACTTGCACCTTGTTGTGGGAGTCTATTGCAGCGGAGGTCGACCCTCACACTCACAATGGCTATGGTGGAGCAATAATATGGCAATGCTAGTCCTAATTAATTGCTTTTTTCATGCTGCTATTGCAATATAGAATCACCAGAACCGTCCCCGTGATTCTGGCCCCCCCTACTATCCAATCTTCGGATTTAACTCGGCATTTTTCTAAAGTGCCTTCAAACATTGTAAAAGCAGTATCCTCAAATCCATGTTCTCCAAACTGCAAATCCAATAATTCATTTATTGCACTTGTTCCTGTGGTCTTTTGCATTACTATAAAAAGTTTTAATGTAACTACCATCAATGTCTTTTATTATTTTTTCTTCAAATCATAATCCCCACTTATTTCTAACAACATTCCATCCTCTATTAATAAATTCTGCTATATGCTGTGCTTCAAAATCAATTTGGTTAATTATTTCCTTATCATCACCAAAAGTAACCCCATTTTGACTTATATACCTATTTACTATTGGCATAATTGAATTAATAAAAGGAGATAATCCAATTATTCCAGTACCATTTTTGGTATGTATAACAAATTAAATAGCATTATTCCAAACCGTATCTTTAATTTTTTCACTTAAATAGTAAGCTGTTTTAATACTTAAATGTTTATTGATATCCTCTATTTCCTTATATCCTAGTAATTCATAATTATAAATAGCCAAAGTGGTCAAATCAGTTTTAACTCTTTTAGCTCTTGAATTAATATCCTGCAAAATTAGTATCATAGCCACTATCATGTGATAGTGGCTCACTTATGGCACTAGTGGATCATTTTCTTGTCCTAAGTGGATCAAATAAATGGCAGAGGTTAGTCTATCCCATGTCCTTCTTCACTGGTTGGAACAAGGAACCTGTTCCCATGTCCCTTGGCTCTATGGCTCTAACTGTAATCAACGAGGATCCTATCTAAAAAATCGTCAGTAACTTTATATTCTTTGGGTCTTTGTTTAACTACTCTAACATAATCTTCTTCTTCTAGTTTATTCATTATTTGATTTATTTTATATCTTGATTTACTAGTGATTTCCATTAATTTAGTTACAGGAAAGATTGCTTCATCATTAACAAAAACACTTAAATAAGTCATTATTTTTAATAATTCAGCCTCCTCTAATCTTTCAGCCCACGTATTATTATTAAATGATTCTTTAATTCGTTCGATTTTTGACAAATTTATCTCTAAATCTTCAATAATACCTTCCTGTCCAGTTGAAAGTAATTCTAGCATATCTACCAAATAAAATGTCATTTCACCTTTATTTAATGGGGAAGGTATTTCTTCAAGTGCTTTATAATACTTAGATTTGTTCTTATTAACTGCATATGAAAAAGTAATAGCAGAATATCTCTCTAAATATCTTGATAAGTAACTACACACTAATAAACGTCCTGTCCTTCCATTCCCATCATAGAAGGGATGTATATATTCATAATAATAATGAGCCACCATATAGCGATATAATTCAGAATGTTGTTCATCATCAAGATAATTTACTAAAGCATTTAGAGATTCAATAATTTTAACTTCAGAACTTACTCCTATATGTGTAGTATTTATTCCATCATTTATTTCTACATATCCCTTTCTAAATAATTCACCATCAGGTTCATCATCTGTATCTATTTCATCTGATACTAAATCATCATACAACATTCTAAAATCAGATATTTCTGTAAAAGGTTCGATTTTATCAATAAATAAATAGGTTTTCATAAGCCCTTTGAACCGTTTATGTTTTTTCTCTGATCTCATTAAATCACCTAATACATCTTTTAACTCTTTTTTTGTACTACGTATACCCTCGATTTCATTATTACTTTGTGCCTCATTAACAATTAATTTGTGGAAATAAGGCTCAATTACAAAGTTAGGAAGCTTACTGATCAGAGTAGATATTTTTGAACTATTTATTAGGACTTTGTTATTTAAAGACATTAATTTATGAGTATTAACATAAAACAAATGGTAAGTTTCATTTAGTATTTGTCCTTTTCGAAAACCTCTGATTTTTAGGGACGATAAATAGCTACCGTAACTATTTTTTCTTTTTTCAAGTTCATTTTTGTAATATTCATTGCCTTCCTTATAAAAAAGTTTTGATAATCTCTCATATTGCATAATTATCACCTCTCTTATTTTAAATTATAACCTTTTTTTAAAATTATATAACCGAATCACCTAACATTACAAATAAAATATTAACATTTTAAGTCTTCATAAAGCGCCTATTACAATAACTTAGGCTTTACCTAGACGTTGCTGGTGATCACTCGTTAACCCAAAGCGAAAAACCCGGAGGTAATCATTTGGACGATTATCTTCTGGTTTTTCTTTATGTCTAACAATGGAAATAATATCTCGTATGGTTCTTCTATATATCTTTAGTATTCATGTTTTGGAAACCAAAATTGTAAACACAATGGGACAGTAGAAAGCGGCGGAGCGGATCTGATGAAATGAAAGGACGATATTTATTCGGTGATTGCTGCGAGCAAAGCGGAAACAGGAAGCCACTGGCGTAAAGAAATAGCAAACCATACAGGAAGTTAAATCGGCTGACATATTGTTTACCGCAGAATGACAGACTATTTCCAACTACATACATAGATTAACAGTTGTATTACGTAGTAGACTTATCCTATGCAATAACAAGGTTACGTTAATATGGTGTGTTCATATGTAGAATACAGGGAATTACTATTAACTAGCAGAGGTGAACAATTCCCACGTGTATTTCATAAGTAAGCGTCAGACCCTGTAATATTTTCATCCTAACAACTATAAAGTAATAGTGGATCACTTATGTCAGTAGTGGGTCAAATTCAAGTCCTTCTTAGTGGGACGAGGAACTTGTCCCTATGTCCCTCAAAGCTTTTCACCATCTCACCGAATTGTTCCCAAGTATAAGGTTGTCCATCTATCACAACCATAGGGAAAGAAGGGCTCATCTCATCGTGATCAATACGTCCGACTACCTTATCATCAATGATCGATTGATATTTTTGACCATTCGGAAATTCTCCTACTTTAATAAACCGTTTTGAAACACCACGCTTTACTTTATCTACCAGTCTTTCATATAACTCAGTTTGATTGCACTCTAGCTCACCATGCACAGAAAACTCGTACCCATATTCTATATCCTCAGTAGCCTCCAAGAATATCCCATTCGGATAAAGTCGCGGTTGGACCGTAAAGACACTTCTAGTTCCTGAGTGATCGATAACCTCTATTTCTTCAGGTATAGACTCTAACCTAACACCTACTTCATCAGAAACCATCTCGTTAAAACAACGATTGCAAAGGTGCTCCTGATTAATATCTGTCAAAACAATTGTAGCTTCTCTATTCTGACAACGATCACATTTTTTCATAGGTATCTCCCTTAATTAAGTCATACTTTCTTACGCTCTCTTTATTATGACATAACCTAATTAGGAGTATAAAGTTCAATCCAGCGAACATTCGAAATCTTATTCTTATGTTTATAGTTGGAACAATTAATCTGTCTCTTTCAACGTCGCATCCTGCAAAATTAGTATTAGAGCCACTATCATTTGTGATAGTGGCTCACATATGGCACGAGTGGATCAAAAAGATGGCAGAAGTGGGTCTGTGATCCATGTCCTTCTTTAGTGGGACGAGGAACCTGTCCCCATGGCCTTTCAAGGTGAAATAAACAATATCACGATTAGTCTCCTGGTTTTTCCTTGTTTCAAATATGTGGAAAACTTTTAAAATCTTAAATGAATAACGAGAATAGTCTCCTCAATTCCTTCTCATCCTCCCTATTTGAATATTGCATGGTGAATGAGCCACTTATGCGCAAAATTAAACCACCGATTGCGGAAGATAGAGCCACCATTTGCGGAGTAGAGAGCCACAAAAACATATTTTCACAATATACCTCCGGTATACTTAAGGGACATGCCTATAAAGCATGACACTTGTGTAGAAGGAGGATTTTTTTATGGTTAATTATCGGAAGATTCTGGGGATGGAGTTCGATGGCATAAGCCAGAGGACGATCAGTTCCAGTACCGGCCACTCGCGAAATACAATCGCTGAAGTTGTCCAGCGGGCTAAGGAAAGAGGGTTAAGGGGGTTAGAGGATTCCATGAATAATCAGTGGCTTGGGACTTACTTGTTCCCGGAGAAACAAGCAATTGAAAAGGGATACTGCCCCGTTGATTTTGAGTGGGTTCACAAAGAACTACAAAAGAAAAATGTCACCCTGACGCTTCTGCACAACGAATATGCAAGTGCAGCTAGAGAAGATGGAAAAGTCCCATATGCCTATCGGACATTCGCTGAAAAATATGGGAACTTCGCAAAGAAGCATAAGCTGACCATGCCAATTAGAAGAAAGCCAGGCGAGATTTTAGAGGTGGACTGGGCAGGAACGACGCTTAAAATCATGGATAATTCGACCGGAGAGGTTATACCAGCGTATGTGTTCATTGCCACTCTTCCCTACAGTCAGTTGAGTTATGTAGAGGCATTTCTTGATATGAAATCAACTTCCTGGCTGCGTGCACATATTCATGCATTCGAATATTTTGGAGGCGTTACCGAGGCATTGGTACCTGATAATTTGAAGACGGGCGTGACTAAGCCCCACCGGGGCGACCCAATGATCAATGAAGCTTACCGGGAATTAGCCGATTACTACCGGGCGGTTGTGGTGCCCAGTCGCGTCAGAAAGCCGAAAGACAAAGCGAGTGTAGAAGGAACTGTCGGATACATATCAAGGCAGATCATTGCATCATTACGAAACTATCAGTGTTTTCATCTCGAGGATTTGAATGCACGAATCTTTGAAAAGCTGGAAGAAATCAATACGATGAATTTCCAAAAGCGCGAGGGTTCTAGGTTCAAAGTGTTTGAAGAAGAGGAGAAGAGCCACCTTCATCCTCTACCTCCAACACGGTTCAAGATGACGGAATGGGCAACTGCCAAAGTTCAACCGAACTACCACGTTCAAGTGGACTATAAGTTCTATTCCGTCCCCTATGAATACGTCCGCGAGGATGTCGATGTCCGAATCACTGCGGATGTAATTGAATTGTACTTTAAAGATGTGCGGATTGCATCCCATCCACGTAAACAAAAATCAGAAGATTCGTATGCCACAAATCCGGATCACATGCCAGACCACCATCGGCTTTATCTCGATCACAATCCAGAAAACAACCGTAAATGGGCGAGGACTGTCGGACCGAATACGCAACGTCTGGTTGAACATATCTTGAAAACAAATGTTGAAAAGAAAGCTTTGAATATATTGAACGGATTGAGAAGTACAGCCTCTAAAAGAACGGAATCAGAGCTTGAGGAAGCGACCAAGACCTTACTGGAGATATCCTCCCATCCCACCGTTGCCGTTCTTAAAAGCATCTTGGAGAGGCAGAAGAAAAAGCAAGCGAACAAACAGCTAGTTGGGGAACCGCAGACAGAGGACTATGGTTTTACCAGAGGCGCTACCTATTTTGGGAGGGATAAAAAATGATCAACCAAGAAACCTTACGAAAGTTAATGGACATGAAGATGAGTGGAATGGCGGACTTATATCAACTACAGAATGAAAATAAAGACTTCCAAGGCATGGATTTTGATGATCGTTTTAACCTATTGGTGGATACGGAATATGATCGCAGAAGGTCGAATAAGTTAGACCGATTGATTAAACAAGCCACATTTGATGACTCGAGCGCAGCCGTTGAACTGATCGAGTATCACGCTGACCGTAAGTTGGATAAGCAGTTAATTTTAGAGCTGGCGTCCGGCACCTATCTTCAGAAGCATCATAATATTATCCTTATGGGCGCTTCAGGCAATGGAAAGACATGGATATCAAATGCTTTCGGCATTCAGGCCTGCCGGCAGTTCTACAAGGTGAAATATATCCGATTGCCCGAATTATTGGATGAACTCGCAGTTGCCAAACATGAGGCAGATGGAAGTTTTCGCAAACTGATTAAAAAGTACAGATCGATTGATTTATTGATATTGGATGAATGGCTCCTGAGTGAGCTGTCTCAAGATCAAGTACTCCACGTTTTAGAAATTATCGACGCGAGGCTCAAGCGGACTTCTACCATCTTTTGTTCCCAGTTCTCACCCGAAGGGTGGCATTCCAAACTCGGACAAGTGTATTTTGCAATAGAAAAGTGCAGGAAAATGCAAAGAAAAGTGCAGAGGTTTGTCACCCGGAATACTTCTCTTTATTTTCTTTTAGATAATGCATTTGTTAAGCGGTAACTCTCTCCTTGATAAGAGATGATATGGGCATGGTGAATCAGCCGATCCACCAATGCAGCGGTCAATCTAGAGTCTACAAATATTCTGTTCCATTGACTGAACTCTAAATTTGACGTGATGATTAAACTCTTCTGCTCGTAGAATTCAGAGATAAGTTGGAATAGTAGCTCAGAGCCCTCTTTACTAAACGGCAGGTAGCCCATTTCATCCAGGATGATTAAATCCACCTTCTCTAATTTCTTACGAAATGTTGAGAGCTTATTCAACCTTAAGGCTTGCTCTAATTCTTCTACTAAATGAGCTACACGGTAAAAGCGGACTTCATAGCCATTTTCACAAGCCTTCCTTCCCAATCCCGTCGCTAGATGGGTTTTCCCAGTTCCAGGAGACCCTACCAATACAACGTTTTCTCCTTTCTCAATAAAACTCAAACTGCATATTTCCTCTTTAGACGTGTGAGGTGGAAACCGAATTTGTTCTGTCCATTCATAGGTATGAAGATCCTTCTTATCCAAAAACTTTGCCTTTTTTATTAATCTGATAGATTTTGTTTGTTCTCTTAACTTATGTTCCTCGTCAAATAAGTCATTAAGATATTACTCCTTATTCTCGAAGGGGATTTGATCATATATTTCTGCTATATGGGCCAAACGTAGAGTCTTGCACTTACTTCGTAACTGATCACTCATTTGCCCACCTCCTCAATTGGAGTGAGGGAATCATATTGATTCCAATCCACTTCATAAGGATTGCTATCGCCGTTTAAACGTTCTTTCTCAATCAAGTCATAAAACTCTTCATTGATTCGTTTCATATCGTAAGTAACTAACAGGGTAGAGAGGGACTCTAAACGTTTACGACGAATAAGCAGGTTGTCCGTTAGTAGAAATTCCTTTACTCTTCCAGGAAGGTAGTCGCAATATCGCGAATAGTTTAGAACCCTTGGTTTATGAATCCATGTTTTTATAATGGATTGCCACGGGAGTCCTTTTCGCTTGTTCATGTAAGGACGGAAGTCCTCCAACAGAATTTCACCGTCTGGTGAAACAACTTTATATTGATCCCAGCTAAGGATTAAGTGTAATTGACTGTAGTTATAAGCACGCGGGACATGTATAAGGGACTTGTCAATTTTCACTTCATTGTACTTATTTACCTTTGCCAAGTCTTTTTTGAATACTGGGTATGCCCTTGCGGGCATAGCTAGTAAGTACTTGGTTTCTTGCTCCCATAACTCCTGGATTAGAACTTCTTTCTCATAGTGCAGCCTTTTACGATCTTCATGCAGTTGCTCCTTCAACTTCAAGGTTAGATCTTCAAAGCTTTTCATCACTGGTGCCTTGGTGAAAAAGTTGTATCGAATATAGCCCACCTTATTTTCTACATTCCCTTTCTCATGGCCACTTCTCGGATTACAAACCTGAACTTCAAATCCAAAATGATTCTGAAATTGCATAAATTCATCTGTTAGTTTTGCTTCTTCCATTTTTGATCGGGTTTGTTTTACTGCAGGTGTTAAGTTGTCAATTCTTATTGATTTTGGCACTCCACCTGCTTGAATAAACAGCTGCTGCAATCCATACAAAAAGCATTCTTGATTCTCAGATGGCAGAGGTACGGCAAAGCCAGTGTTGCTATAGGGCATAGACATGATCAGTGCTCGAACATCTACTAAATCTCCATCTTGAACAGCTTCCATTACTCCAAAGTCCACTTGTGCCTCACCCGGAGGGTGCGTTAATCTTTCATGTCCTTTATCCTTTTCTTCTTGATGACTGCTCTTCCACTCTTTTACAAAATTGCATACTGTTCGATAGGATCCGGTAAAACCATATTTCATCAATTCGTTATGTAGCTCTTTATTTGTCCTTCTAGATTTTCGTTTTAATCGTTGATCTTCAAACAACCAATCAGCGACCATTTCTCCCCATTTTTCCTCATACATCATTCCTTTTCTAGTCTTGAGGGTTTCATTTGGTATCTGGTCCTCATCTGCATATTTTTTTGCGGTGCGCCAGTTAACCCCTAATATTTTCTGTATTTGGGAGATTGATAGACCTTTGTTGTTTCTTAAATTTTTGATACAATTAACATCAGACATTGCTAGCATCCTTCCATTACCTCCACGTATTGATTCGACACCAATTACGTTAGAGGGACTTGGGGTGACTGGCAAGTCTTTTTTTTATGCCCTTATTAAAATAAGTGCAGGACTCTGCATTTTTCTGTTGCAAAGGTCTGCACTTCTATATTGCAATAAACAACAAGCCCAGGTAGCTGATGCGATTCTTGACCGGATTGTCCATGACTCTTATAAAATACTAATCGATGGCCACATATCAATGCGTGAAAGGCATAGTTTAGTCGCTCCTCGTTGACCATATTAAAGAAGAGAGTCACTAGTGAAATTTACCCGGTGGCTCTCTTCTATGCATTCACTGGCTCCATTCTCCGCAATTGATGGCTCAAAACTTCGCACAAGTGGCTTTTTCGTTCCGCAATACTCACTATTTATGGTACAATCGGCTTTGATTACTATACGTCTTGAATATTGGAGGGATTATCCTGGGTATTTCGGAAGCGATTATACCGGTTATTAGCGCTATGCTTGGGTCAGTGCTAACTTATTGGATGCAAAGAAAAAATTTTGATAAGCAACATCAACATCAAGTTGAACTGTGGAAGATTAATGAGAATAATAAAAATAAGACTGATAAATTCAATATCTACAATAGAGTTCTGGCAACGTCTAAGCGATACCCCATTGCCCAGTGGCATCCAAATCGTTCGGGCCACCACTTCAATATACCGTTATATGAGGAGAAGATAAGACCAATATTATATGAAAGGCTCGAAATTATAGATGAGGATATATCACATCAAATTTCTAAGATTGAGATGGAAGTTGAAAGTTGTAACTGGAATGAAGATATTGATCAAAAGGAACACAATAGTTTATACGAAAAATACACTCATTTACTTAATATAGATAAAGAACAATATGATAATAAGATCTGTAGTTAACATGCAGTTGCCTTTAGAACCAGCCGGACGGTTCTACTGATTAGTTCGGTACAAATAAACCAGGTGATTTAATCAGTAGATTAGTTCACCTGGTTTTTCTTTGAAGTTGAAAAGCTTTAATTAAACTTGGAAGTGAATCAGGAGAACCGTCCCCGTGATTCCCTATTATTAGCAATACATTTCTGTTCATCTTTAATGTTCTCACCTATTATAAAGCGAATTCTAAACACTTTTACAATCCTAATCTACCTTGAACGTGGACTTATTAATTCAAGTCCTATAAATCAAAGTTTGAGAAAATCCCAATATCCTCGGCATCTGCTTCTGCAACATCCCCTCAACACCCTTCAACCTTCGTATTATCGGATCCTAATCATCGGGACAGTTCTACTAATTCATTTGTACACAAAATACAAAAAGACCAGGTGAGCTAATCAGTAGATTAGCGCCTGGTGGTTATCTTTGAGGTTGAAGAGATTTAATCAAACATTGAAGTGAATCACGAGAACCGTCCCCGTGATTCCAGGAGCCGTTTTTCAGTGGCTTCAACCTGTCCCCATGTCCCTTAAGGGAAGCTTAAAAGAGTTTCCCAGCTCCTAATCTCTACTAAACAAATCTCTTGTATATACCTTCTCCTTCACTTCTCTTAGTTCATCCGATAATCTATTAGCCACTATCACATCTGATATTTTTTTAAATTCTTCAAAGTTATTAATAACCCTCGAATTATAGAATTCTTCTTCAACAATAACTGGTTCGTAGATTATTACTTCAATCCCTTTCGCTTTAATACGCTTCATAACTCCTTGAATAGCCGATTGTCTAAAGTTATCAGAATTCATTTTCATAGTAAGTCGATAGATACCTACAATCTTCGGATTTCTTTTAATAATCATTTCCGCAATATGGTCTTTTCTTGTTCTGTTAGCATCAACGATAGATGCCATAATATTATTAGGAACATCTTCATAATTAGCTAATAGCTGCTTAGTATCTTTCGGTAAGCAATAACCACCATACCCAAAAGAAGGATTATTGTAATGATTTCCAATTCGAGGATCAAGACCGACCCCATCAATAATTTGTTTAGAATCTAGTCCTCTTACTTCGGCGTAAGAATCTAGTTCATTAAAGAAAGCCACTCTCATAGCAAGGTATGTATTTGCAAAAAGTTTGATAGCTTCAGCTTCGGTTGAATTAGTGTATAAAACATCAATCTTATCCTTTATTGCACCCTCAATTAATAAATCAGCAAAAATTTCAGCTCGATTTGATTTCTCTCCTAGAACAATTCTTGTAGGGTACAAGTTATCATGTAAAGCCTTACCTTCTCTTAAAAACTCCGGTGAAAAAATAATGTTATTAGTGTCGAATTTTTTTTTTACTTCTTCGGTGTATCCTACTGGCACTGTTGATTTAATTATCATTACAGCATCTGGGTTAATTGACAAAACATTAGCAATAACTGCTTCAACCGTTCTTGTGTTAAAATAATTTTTCTCTGGATCATAGTTAGTTGGTGTTGAGATAATCACATATTCTGCATTGTTAAATGCCTTATAATTATCTGTTGTTGCAGTTAAATTTAATTCTTTTGTTGCTAAATATTCTTCAATATCATTATCAACAATTGGAGAATTTTTGCTATTTATCATATCAACTTTTTCTTGAATAATATCAAGAGCTATAACTTCATTATGTTGAGCTAATAAAACGGCATTTGATAAACCCACATAGCCTGTTCCTGCAATTGTTATTTTCATATAAAACTCCCTCTTTAAAACCATATATTTCATAAAGTGGAGGTTAATAAATAGGTGATTTGAATGTTTAAAATACTACTTACATTTATAGTATAATAAAAAAATTTTAACCCTCACATCTACAACCTCAAATTTATAATGAAGTAGATTTCCCAAAAAAATTAAGATTATTTTATTCTGTTTAATATTTGATTTGCTAAAATATTTATTCTACCTTCTACATCTAAGGTCTCGGCATATTTACGAACATTATTTGAATAGTAGTCGTAGTTATTTCTTAATTCTAATATACCCTTTTTAAAATCATTAGTGCTTACACCCACTCCATTTTCTTTGCAAATTCTTTTCAAAGGAGGATTTTCAGTTGTTAGAATAGGTTTCCCTTCAAATAGGCTTTCGTATAATTTTCCCGAAGCGCAATTGATATTATTAACAGTATCTTGAGCAAAAGCCGAAACGCTTATGTTTGTTCTACTTAATAAAAACCTCCACTCATGGCGAGGTACAAACCCATAGTAATAAATATTCTCTATTTTTTTCTCATTTTTAATTGAATAAAAAAGATTTTTGTCAGCTTCACTTGCTGCACCTACAATGATAAGATTAAAATTCTGTCCTAGTGCACTAACTGCTTCTACAAGATCAAAAGTCATCCTTCTTTTACCTATTCCGCCGCCGTATACTATAGAGAATGTATCTTCGTTAAACAAATGTCCGTATTTATTATTACATTCAGTGAAATTGTAGCTATCATCTATTCTATGAATATTATCAAAAACTAGTGGCATTTCTTTAAGGTTAAAATGATCCTTCATTATTTCAGCTCTTTCGATATTAGCTGCAATTACGGTATTAGCATATTTCAAATACTTTTTTTCAAAATATTTCATGTGTGAAGCAATTATAGAATTTATTGAATCCATTTTAACTTTTTCTATATATAATTCGCTAGAATCATATATCACATTTATATTTTTCCTGTGTCTTTTTATCCACCTGAGGATTAGAGACGTGTAGTTATCATGTAGAATAACAACATCAGGTTTCTCCATTTTAATTGCCTTTATAGAATCCCTTATAAAAGAAAAATATTTTCTCTCTCCTTTTCCAGTTTGGATACACTTACATACACTACTATTTACAGGTTTAGAATATGAAACAAGAATTGTTTCACCAAGCTTAGTAGCGCATTCTAATATTTCTTGACTTCGGGCTTCTGTTCTAATGTCGTGATAGACTATAAACATAATTTTCATAATTGGTACTCCCTTCATTTAAATTCATTTATCTTCTTTGTATTTTTCTTTAATTTTTCTGACCTCTATAAATAAGAATATTAAATTTACAATAGCTCCGAGTAAAGCTCCTAAAGCTACACCCCAAGTAACAAAGAAGTATCCTAGTACAACATATAATAATATAGAAATTAACGACCCTCTTAAAAATGCCCTGCTGTATTCTTTTGTATGACCGCTTGCAACTAAGATCTGGGTACCCATGAAATTAGAAATAATACTTAACATCGGTAAAAACGATAAGATAATTAAAAGGTCTGCTGCCTCTAAGAAGTTCTCTCCTAGAACAATTTCTACAATAATACTCCTGAAAGCAACAATACATATGGCTATAATCCCAAATACAGGTACTATTAATTTAGAAACTTTAATGACAGAAGAATACCCACTTTTAAAAGACTCCATATATTTTTTACTATGATAAGGAAAAAAAGCCTGACCAATTGGATAAAATAAAGCAGTAATAACTTGGTTGATTTTGATTATACCTGAATAATATCCTACTTGAATGGGACTATGAAAAATACCCAAAACAAAAATTCCAGATGTAGCCATTACTTTTATGACAGCACTTGATGTAAAAATAAAATATCCATCTATTATCATTTCTTTAACGTCGACTATATTGACTCTACTGAATTTCACTTTTATTTCAGTTCTCACAATTAATAATGAAACAATCCCTATTAATAAAAAGGATAATGAATACAAAATTGCATAAAGTTCTATATCATCTGGAGACTTTATTAAACTAAATACAGAAATCAGGAAAATGATCCTAATAATTAAACTTATTAATGTCATATCTCTAACTCTTTGAAGTCCCTGAAATAACCATGTGGGCATAATTACATAACTAAACGCTAAGATAATAAATATATATAATATGCTTTGATTTTCATGTAGTTTGTCACTCAAAAAGGTTAGTATAATAATAATAGGTACTGATATTAAGAAAAAAAACAGTTTTGTTGCTAGTATTGACGAGTATATTTTTGAAAGCTTATGTGAGTCGTCCTCAGCCGTAGCAATCTTTCTCGCACCGGTTAAATTAAAACCATAATCGATAAATGTAATGAAGTATGTAAAAAATGCAAGAGCAAAAGATATTATTCCGTATCCTTCTGGAAGCAACACTCTGGTAATATACGGAAAAGTGAAGTATGGAATTATTGTGTTAGAAAAATTCAATATGAATAACCATGACATATTTCTAAACAATCTACTCCTTGACCAGTAACCCAATTTACTTTTTAAAATTTCTAATTTATTCCGCATTATTATTCCTTACCTTTTTCCTAGATTCCGCCTATCACTATTAGAAATACCGCTATACAAACCCATGTACATCCAAAAAATAATTGAAAAACTTATTTCATTTATTAAATGTGAACCACCAAATGAATTGAATAACACCGAAAGAATGGTAATATAGGCTGTTCTTCTCAGAGACTTCTCTTGTATATGTGAAAAGTTGAATAACAATACTACAAATATAGTAAAAACCAAAACAAAACCTGATATACCTAATTCACTCAATAACAGAATATACATGTTGTGAGGATCTATTAACCCGTTTAAATGATCAACATTAATAAACCTTTCAGTATAAATTCTTTCAAAAAAACGTCCCATGCCAGATCCTAATATAGGGTGATTAGCAAAAATATATAACCCTAAACTACCTGCTAACAGTCTTGCATTTACTGAACTACCTGAAGCATCAAACCCTGAAAGTATTCTTGTCAAATCATAATTCTTAAAAATAAAAATAATAATTAGAGTTAATACAGCAATGAAAGACATTTTTTTCCCCAGGTTATTACTATTACTTCTAACAAATAAAAAATAATATATGAGAATAAGAACCACGCAAAGGCTAGCTGCTCTTGATAATAAAATAAAAGTAGCTGATATACTTGCAACAATAGTAATAATTGATATTAGCCGCCATTTTTTTTCCTTAAAACTATAGAACATGTAAAGACATAGAGGTAAAGTCATACAGAAATAGTAGCTAACAGTTATGCTCGTGCCTAACATCATTGATGCTCTGTACTGAGAAAAATATCTGTAATTCACCTCATTACCTACTAATGACATAAAAAAGGCGTAATTAGTTGATAAAATAATTGCTAAAATCGCATAAATCAAACAAAGAATTATAATAAATTTTATTATAACATTATAATAATCATGCTTTAATCGAGACATATAAAAATACGTTTGGATAGGTAATATAAAAATTAACCCTGCATATATGTATTGATGTATTGATACTGAAAAAAAGCCTCCAAGTGCAATTATAAATACAATGCTAAAAATCAATATAAACAATAGTTTATTGTATATATCCAAAGAGATGCTTTTTGTTTTTTTCTCAAATAAAACTATCGACAAACTCAAGAGTGGTATAATCCAAATCTCATTCGTAGTTTTAATACCATCTATTTCCAAAGAAAACAGACTTTTTATTCTGTCAGGCGCAAATAATACATATAAAAACACAAAACATATTACAAAGATAGAATAAGAATATTTACCTTTTGTTTTCTTGCTATGATTAAGAATTATTTCTTCCTGGAAAATAGTGTTCAATCTTATCCTCCTTTCTAAACTTACAAACTGCAAAGAAAACACAAAAAAGAATGTAAAATGAGCTTTTAGAAGAAAGCATACTTTAAATAACACTTATAAATATTCAAAATGAAAATTGATGTTTTTAAATTCTCTCTAAATACTTTTTTGCAACAGTTGAATCTTTGAATTCAGACGCAGTTTTTATCGCATTTTTTGAAATCATTGATTTTTCTTCCATGGACATGCTATTTATTCCGCTACAAATTTCTTTCAATTCAATTTCATTTCCTTGCTCACATAAATAACCATTTTCTCCATGAGTTATTATTCCATCCATACCTCCTTTTTTAGAGGCAATCACTATACATCCTCTAGACATTGCTTCAATATAAACAAGACCAAAAGTTTCATTATCACTAATCATAATAAAAACTTCCGTAGTGTTCATAATATTAATAATCTCATCTCTCTTCTTATAACCTAAAAACTCAATTTGTTCGATTAGTTTTAGCTTACTTGTTAGTGCTAAAAGATTATTTTTTTCTGCACCCTCTCCAATAATTTTAAAAATAAACCCTTTTTGTTGATACACCTCGTTTAGAGCACTTATAGTTTCTTCAATATTTTTTCTTTTTATAAGTCTACCCACATATAAGTAAGAATTAGGTTCTTTATCTTTAAAATCAATTGTTTGATATATATCAGTACTAAAATATTTATCAGGTATACCTGAATAACAAATAAATGGATCTACTTTTAAATTAAAAGTCTTCTTTAATTCATTAGCTATAGCTACTGACCTAGCACCAATTACATCTATATTTTTTATATGTTTTTTCGCCCAATTTTTATATCTTTTTTGATTTACATAAACTATTCCATGAAACACCAAAGCAGTTTTAGCCTTAACTTCTTTTTTTAACATCGCCAGAAGAGGCAATTGTGGATTCTCCCAATGTCCAATTATATAATCAGGGTTAAAATTCTCTTTTTTTATTATTCTTTGTATCTCATTATATTGTGCTTTGATTTGCACTCTTGAATATTTATTTTTAGGTATCATCTTAAGCAGTGGAATTCTATAACATCTCACACCTCCTTCTTCAGTATATTTTTTATCTCCTTGATAACGATTTGGAATTACAATTCCAAACTTCGAATTAATTTTCTTTAAAAATACATCTGGTATTAAATATAATGGTTTAGGGTATCTACTAGAATTATGAATTACTATTACATTATGCCCAGCCTTTGTCCATTCATTGGCAAAATATTTAACCACAGGTGTAACACCTATATTTTTTTCATCGTCTTCTTGTGGATAAATTGAAGTAAGAACCAAGATATTCATTGTAAACACCTCTTAATTTCCAATATCTTTTTTTTATTAATTAATTTTTTAACTCCCACTCTAACTCATCTGCTATTCTTTTAGATGCAAATCCATCTCCATATGGATTACTAGCCTGGCTCATTCTTTCATATTCATCTTCATTTTCAAGTAATAATTTAAATGCTTGGTAAATAATCTCTTCATCTGTCCCAACTAACTTCAAAGTACCAGCATCAATACCTTCTGGTCTTTCCGTTGTATCACGCATAACTAATACAGGTTTTCCAAGGCTCGGTGCTTCTTCTTGAATACCACCGCTATCCGTCAATATCAAATGTGAATGTGACAGGAAATTATGAAAATCCAAAACTTCCAATGGTTCAATTATTTTTATTCTTGAACAGCTTCCTAAGACTTCTTCAGCAGCCTCTCTGACTGTTGGATTCATATGAATAGGATATATCGCCTTAATATCGGCCCTCTCATCTACAATCCGCTTAATCGCTTTGAACATATTTTTCATTGGTTCGCCTAAATTTTCTCTTCGATGTGCTGTAATCATAATGAGTTTACTACCATTTACCCATTCAAGATATTTATGAGAATACTCGTCTTTTACAGTAGTATTAAGGGCGTCAATTGCTGTATTACCAGTAACATAAATTGTGGCTGGATCTTTCCCCTCTTTTAGTAAGTTATTTTTTGACATTTCTGTTGGCGTAAAATTATACTTAGCTACAATACCTACAGCTTGCCTATTAAATTCTTCTGGATATGGAGAATAAATATTATATGTTCTTAAACCTGCTTCCACATGCCCTACCGGGATTTGAAGATAAAAACAAGCCAATGAAGTCACAAATGTTGTTGAAGTATCACCATGAACTAAGACTACATCAGGCTTTACTTTTTCCAGTACCGATTTCATTTTTTCTAATATATTAATAGTTACATCAAATAACGTTTGTTTTGCAGTCATTATTGAAAGATCATAGTCTGGTTTTACATCAAAAGCATTTAATACTTGGTCTAACATTTCTCTATGCTGACCAGTGACACAGACAACTGTATCAAGATTATCACGAGTTTTCAGCTCTTTAACTAAAGGACACATTTTTATCGCTTCAGGTCTTGTTCCAAAAACCACCATTACTTTCTTATTCATAGTTTCACCCTCATCTTATAGTTTAAATGCATCATCAATTTCAATAATATTTTTCGTATCTAGAACTAGTTTCCCCTTTAAAGACTCTATATTTTTTTTAATGTGATCATGTCCCACCATAACGACAAGAATCTCTATCTCATTTAAAAAATCCTCAAAGTTCATAAATTGATGATCTACAATTCTAGTTTTAACAAGTGGATCAAATACCTTTACTCCAAACGCAAGGTGCTCATCCATACGCTCAAGCAACTGAAGCGTTGGGCTTTCTCTTGTATCGTCTACATTTTCTTTATAAGCTAATCCATAAAGACCCACTTTTGAAATATCATTAATGCCTTTTTCTCTCATAATATCTCTTATCCTACTTAACACATGTCTTGGCATAGAGTCATTCGTTTTTCTTGCAGTCAAGATGAGGTTGGTTAAATCTGGGTAGTCACCAACTAAAAACCAGGGATCTACTGAAATGCAGTGTCCGCCTACCCCTGGACCGGGCTGTAAGATATTCACTCGTGGATGTTTATTTGCAATTCGTACAATCTCATATACATCCATGTTATCTGTCCGACAAATTTTAGCTAATTCATTTGCAAAAGCAATGTTGATATCTCTAAATGTGTTCTCAACCACTTTAGACATTTCTGCTGACCTTATATCCGTAACAACAATCTCTGCATCACAGAAATTCAAATATAAGTCTTTTACTTTTTCTCCAATTTCAACATTATCTGCACCTATAGTTCTTGAATTGTGTTTCAATTCATAAATCATGTTACCAGGAATGATTCTTTCGGGGGCATGTAATAAATGAATATCTTCACCTATAATATGACCTCGTTTTTCTATTTCAGGACGAATGTATTTATCAATGGTTCCTGGAGCAATTGTCGATTCAATGATCAACACTGCTCCTTTCTCACATACGTCTAAGACACTCTTAAGAGCTGAAATAACATATTTAGGATCAAGTCTTTTACTTTCCTTTATGTATGGAGTAGGAACTGCAAGAATATAAGTATGTGTTTTTTGATATTCTGTTGAGAACTCAATATCATTCGATCTTGCGTCTTGAAATAGTTCTTCTAATCCCTCTTCTTCAAATGTTAGTTTCCCATCTGTTAACGAGTTAACAAGATTAGTATTGTTGTCAGTACCTACTACTTTAACTCCACTCTTTGCAAACATAAGCGCGGTGGGTAACCCTATATATCCGAGACCTATAATATTAATCATTAAAACTACCTCCCAACTAATTCTACGTTAAATTTAGTGCTGCATTTCTTATCAACGATAGGAACTTTAACTGAAATACAGCTAATCTCCTCTTTTTGCATATAATATAAGCTTCTATAAGAATTCATTATTTCTATTTTTCCTTTTGTAACTATTTTAGCGATTAGTTGTCCCTTATGAGAAAGATCAAGCCCACTATCACTTACGCTCACTTTACAAGGTGTATGAAAATTAAATTCACAATAATCTCCATTGCTGCTAACATCATCTGTAATTACGTAGCCACTTTTAGATTTTTCTATTCTCCTGGTATGTTCATATCCATTCTTAGAAATCATTTTCCCTATAAAACTACCATTAGAAGCCTGATTCGTTATACCTTTAGTCCAATCATAGATTAAGAATGGACCACGCTTTTTCATTTGTTCTTTATCAGGAACTTTAACAGTGTTATGCGCTTCTGTTAATGCCATTTGCTTCCCAATCTCTGAAGCATAAGAAAAGGTACCACTATCACAAAAAACATTGACACCTCTATGCCATAAATCGACATGTAACTGATCCATTTGAGCAGGACGAGTTTTAAAGTCTTGTAAAACAGTCATCAAAAATCCTGCATTATGACGGATTGAATAAAAGCCTGAATTATTAAAAGCTGACTTCTTCTTTTCAATGGTTGAGATTGGTATATCTTTTATTTTCTTATTTCCAAACCAAACTAACTCTTCCTCATAATCTCCAGGTTTATATAAACGCTTCCCATCAACCAAAGCAAAAATAGTATTAACTATTGGTTTAAAATCTCTATAACCACAGGTTGTTACCGGAAATATCAATGCTCCGTCATTAGATCCATAATTAGGAACGTCTCCAGTTTCATCTTGCATTTGATAGATTAATTCTGCACTATTTCTTATTAGCTCTTTGCTACGATTGGATAACTCAACCTTTGTTTTCTCACTGATTTTGAAAACTGCTTCCATCAGTTGAAGTGCCAACCTTTGGTAGTTAAAGGAATACTGTATATAACCTCCATCAGAAAAGAATTGCTTTTCAATCTCCTTATTTAAAAGTTCATAGGCTTCTTTTACTTTAATGTTATCTTTACAAGCCCAGGCCCCAATTATAAGCCCCGTAATTTCTGATAAAGTGTGGTTGTTCTTAATACATTTATAAGTATAGAAAAAGTTTGATAATACTTTTTTGTAACTGCCTTCCACTAACTTTCTAATATTTTCATTATCTTTTGCTGTAGTTAAACCATAAGAATCAAATATGGAATATGCCATTAACGCATTTATCATTCTAAGCGTAGCTTCTTGTCCACATTTGTAATTAGATCCAAACGAATATTCATTTTCCTGTAGCCAGCTATCGAGTTGTTCAGAAAAAGCGTTGAAATACTTGTCATCTTTAGTAATAAGATATGCTCTTATAAAATAGAAAAAGTGAGTGAACCTCGATGCTTCCCAAATGACTTTAATATCCCCTCTTACCGGATCAAAATCTGGGATCTGATACCATTTTAAAGACCTTTCAACTTCAACTTTAGTAATCGGGTTATAATGCCATTTCATAGGATTACCATAGTCCAGCTCAATCGAAGAAAAGGCCATTATTTTACCTACTACTGCATCATTTGCCTTAGAAATAATTTCTTCTTTTTGTTGGATAGATAAATCATTCAAAAATTTTTCGATATACTCTACATCTAAATTAAAGATGTTTACTCTTTGAATATAAATTTTTTTCTCGAAGACTTTATCACTGTTTGGTATTGATCTCATCATTTTCAACTTTGCTGAATAAAGTGAGCGATTAAAAACCCATGGCAAACCATATTCAGTTACTAGTGATTTAATCATAACAATACCTCATTTTCTTTGATCTAATTAACATGCTCTATTACGTTAATCAATTTCTCAGTTAATCTCTTGAAATCAAAATCATTTGCGCCCTGTTTTGCATTTTGAGACATTTTAGTATAATCAGCTTTAGACATATGCTTGATATGTAAAATTGAACTGGCCAACTCTTCTGGTGTACTTGTTTCCAATTCAATCCCACATTTGTATTTTTCTAATATCGAATAGCCCATTTTAACGGTGGATATAATTGGTTTACCTGATGCCATATATTCAAATAGTTTATTTGAGCTATTTCCGCGGGCCCAGTTATATTGAGTATGTGAGTAATTTAGTATATTGACAGATGATTTGCTCAAAATATATGGAATCGAGCGCTTATTCACATGTCCTTTTATTTTCACATTAGTTAGATTCTCTTGAGCTACTCTGTTTTCAAGAGCTTCTCTTTGATTCCCATCCCCATAAATTAAGAATTGAATATCTGTTTTATCTCTTAAAAGCGACGCAGCATCAAGCAAGTTACCTACATTGTTAACTGGACGGATTGCTCCAACATAAACTACATTAAATTTATCTTCCATTAAATCTTTATCTTCCACCTTATTTGCATTAGAAGATACTTCAAATGATTCTAAATCTACACCATTGTTTATGTAATAAGTTTTATTTAGATTAATTTTGCCACCTTGCCTTGTATCCCATTCCTTTTCTTTTAAATAATCAGTATCTCCCTCTTTAGTGAAGATAAGAGCATCTGATTTCTTATAAATCCAGTGTTCACCTGAAGTTAAGACACGACCTACTAGACTCTTTTCTTTTGCTTTGTTAAAAGAAAAAATAGCTTCAGGCCATAAGTCGCGAATTTCGCATATACATGGAACTCCAAGTTTCTTAGCTATTTGGATCCCCGCAACCATTGTTAAAGGATGAACACTTGAGGCAAGAATTACATCTGGTTTTCCATTTAACTTAATATAATCTTTTACAACAGAAAACAAATTAAGATAAAACATCCCCATATTTTTTACTCTATCAACCCCATTACCTAAGGCAGTCGTAGTTTTGATGAAAACAAAAGGAATATTATCCAGAGTATCCGTAGTATACTTTTTATTCTCTGTATTTATAAATTCAGTTGTATTGTGGTATGTATTCGCACAAAAAATAGTCGCATCATAACCCTGTTTTATTAAGTTTTCTGCAAACCAGTAATGTCTGCCGCCGCGATTTTTGTACATATCCGTCGCATAGTGATTCCACAACCATATTTTTTTCTTCAATTCAAGCCACCTCAGTCAAAACTTACTATTTATTTCCTTCTAGCAGGAACTCCCATATATGTTCCAGTTTCAATTATGTCTTTAACTACAACAGTACCTGCCCCTACTTTACAGTCTTCCGGAATGCTTATATTATTGCTAACAACACTCCCTATTCCTAACCATGTCCCACGGCCAACCTCCACCGTCCCAGCCAACCGAACCCCCGGCGAAACATGCACAAAATCCTCAATAAAATTATCATGGTCAACCGAAGCACTTGTATTAATAATGCATCCTCTACCGATCCTAGTAGAGCAATTAATCACAACCCCAGCCATTACAACCGTACCAACACCAAACTCAACCTCTTCCCCAATCACCGCTTTGGGATGAATTAACACAGGAATACTAGCACCCATTTCCTCTATCTCACTCTGTATCTTATGACGAATTTCATTATTTCCAATACCAACCATAATATCTGAGCTATCAACATAGTTAATTACATCCTGTGATTTCCCCACAACATCAAA
Source organism: Anaerobacillus sp. 63XJN7_5_ISO-PGPR-S23-430 (assembly GCF_056173695.1). Taxonomy (NCBI): domain Bacteria; kingdom Bacillati; phylum Bacillota; class Bacilli; order Caryophanales; family Bacillaceae; genus Anaerobacillus; species Anaerobacillus sp. 63XJN7_5_ISO-PGPR-S23-430. The sequence continues at coordinate 3,936,254 of NZ_CM149686.1, forward strand.
CCCAAGTGCCGACTTACGCTGCTCATCATCATCTAAAAAAGCAATCTCTTTCCACTTTTTCATTTTCAAAGCAATATCAGCTACGACCTTCCCATGACCACTCGCCCCTATGATAATAAGACGTTCTTTCAAATCATTCCTCATCCTTTTTATTCCCTTTAAAAGGCTCCATCGTTTCAGAAGAATCCGAATTAATCCCTTCTCTAACAAAAACCTTTTTAATCGTTAAGAAAATAATCTTCCAATCTTCTACAAAGCTAACTCTCTCAACATACTTCACATCAAGATTAAACTTTTCTTCCCAGCTAATGGCGTTTCTACCATTAACCTGAGCTAATCCTGAAAGTCCCGGTCGAACTTCATGACGTCTTTTTTGTTGCTCGTTATATAATTCAAGGTAATGTATTAACAGTGGCCTCGGCCCAACAACCGACATATCACCTTTGAAAATGTTAAATAGCTCTGGTAACTCATCAAGTGAAGTCGATCTTAAAAACTTACCAAACTTAGTAAGTCTTATGTGATCTGGAAGTAACTCTCCATTACTGTCCCTTTCATCTGTCATCGTTCTAAACTTATACATCTTAAATACTTTTTCATTCATACCAGGTCTATTTTGTGTAAAAAGAACTGGACTACCTAGCTTGAACCTAACTAACAGAGCAACGACGATAAAAACAACGCTAAGAGCTATAATTGCAAGAAGAGATAAGAAGATATCCATAAGCCTTTTTATGTAATTTTGATAGATCCCATTACTAGACTTTTGCATCTTCCTCACCACAACCCCTTAACAATATCAACAACCCTCTCCAAGTCCCCATCCGTCATCTTCGTATCCGACGGTAAACAAACTCCATTCTCAAACAACCACTCACTAACATCCGTGCCAACAAAATCATACTTCTCAAAAAACGGCTGCAAATGCATCGGCTTCCAAATCGGTCTTGATTCAATATTTTCTGCTTCCAATGCTTCCATCACATCAAGTGGTCGAACACTACCATTCAACGTCATCGCACTTAACCAGTGGTTAGCATAATCCCACTCATTTGCGGGCATAAACTCTACACCTTCAAGCTCGCCAAGTTCCTTTTTATAAAACTCATAAATCGCTCGTTTCTTTTCAACTCGCTGATCTAGGACTTTAAGCTGGCCTCTACCAATTCCAGCAACAACATTACTCATTCGGTAGTTAAACCCAAGTTCACTATGCTGATAGTGTCTCGCCGTATCTCTAGATTGCGTAGCCCAGAATCTCGCTTTAGCAATTTTCTCTTCATTATTCGAAACGAGCATTCCGCCACCGGAAGTAGTGATGATTTTATTACCGTTAAAAGAAAAAATGCCATAATCACCAAATGTTCCCGTATGCTGGCCTTTGTAATAAGTACCAAGACTTTCCGCAGCATCTTCAATAAGTGTTACGTTATGTTTTTTGCAAAGTGCTACGATTTGATCCATATCTGCTGATAGTCCATAAAGATGAACAACGATAACAGCCTTAACTTCAGGATATTTCGTAAAAGCTTCTTCCAACGCTTTCGGACACATGTTCCATGTTTCTTCATTACTATCAATAAAGACCGGAGTCGCATGTTGATAAATAATTGGATTAGCTGTAGCTGAGAACGTGAGAGTTGGGCAAAAAACAATGTCGCCTTCTTCCACTCCAGCTGCTTTTAAGGCAAGGTGAATTGCTGCAGTTCCTGATGAGAGAGCAGCTGCTGATTTAGATCCTACTTTTGTAGCGAGCTCATTCTCGAATTCATTTACGTTTGTTCCAAGCGGTGCGATCCAGTTTGTTTCAAACGCTTCATTCACATATTGCAGTTCATATCCTTCATCACTCATATGAGGTGATGCGAGAAAAATCCGATCTCTCATTGTTAAGTACTTCCTTCCATGCTGTAGTCTATTACTATGTATCATTGCATTACGTTTAGTTGCTTAGTACTTAACTGAATATGTTTTCTTCAAACTAACTACTAATCCACTAAAACAGCAAAGTTAGAGGCACTGGGTGGATGACCACTCAGCACCTTAACTTTTAAAATTAGATAATTAGAGAAGGATTACTTTGCATATAACAATTCTTCTTGAGAAGTTATGCGATTATGCGCAATATCCAAAGCCCTCTCTCGAACACCCAACTTATCCATCCCCTCAAACCTACCAACAAAATCCATCACAACGCTCAAATCCGCATTAATCGACTTCCCAACATAAATCTTCGGATAAATCTGCTCGTCATGAACCTCATCTTTCCCAAGAAGCTCTTCATACAGCTTCTCCCCAGGTCGCACGCCTGCAAATTTAATCCCGATTTCATCAACGGAGTAACCGGATAATTTAATGAGGTTTTCCGCAAGATCCACAATCTTAACCGGCTCTCCCATATCAAGAACGAAAATTTCTCCGCCTTTTGCCATGGCGCCAGCTTGAATAACAAGTCTCGACGCTTCTGGGATCGTCATAAAGTAACGAACCATATCCGGATGCGTGACGGTAACTGGTCCACCCTTTTGAATTTGCTTCTTAAAGAGTGGAATAACGCTACCCCGACTTCCAAGAACGTTACCAAATCGAACCGCTACGAATCTTGTTGCACTGATCTTGTCCATTTGTTGGACGATCATTTCCGCCAGACGCTTCGTTGCCCCCATGACGCTTGTTGGGTTAACGGCTTTATCTGTTGATACCATCACGAACGTATCAACATCCGCATCACTTGCGGCTTCGGCAACATTCTTTGTCCCGATGACATTATTTTTCACCGACTCATGCGGGTTTGCTTCCATTAAAGGAACGTGCTTATGTGCTGCTGCATGATACACAACATTTGGACGGTGCGTTTTCATCACTTCGCCAAGGCGTTCACGATCCTGTACGTCCGCAATCACTGGAATGAACGTAATGGTATCACCATATGTATTGCGGAGTTCCATTTCAATTGTATAAATGCTGTTTTCACCGTGACCGAGTAGAACAACTTGATCTGGATTAAATTTCGATACCTGGCGACAGATTTCAGAACCGATTGAACCGCCAGCACCCGTTACGAGAACGGTTTTCCCAGTTAGCGTTTCTGCGATATTATCCGTATCCAATTTAATCGGCTCGCGGCCTAATAAATCTTCTACTTTTACATCACGGAAGCTGTTGATCGACAGTTTACCCGTCATTAAGTCTTCAATCATTGGAATGATTTGCGTTTTCGCTTTTGTTTTCGAGCATTCTTCATAGATACGTTTCATCTCACCTTTAGAGAGAGATGGAATCGCAATAACGATATTATCGATTTCAAGCTTTCTCACTTGTCCTTCGATATCATCCGTAGAGCCAAGTACAGGAACGCCCATGATTTCTAAGTTTTGTTTTCGGATATCATCATCGATAAAGCCAATTGGATTCAAGTCAGAATCAACACTTTGCCTTAACTGCCTAACGATCATTCGACCTGCTGAGCCAGCACCGATAACGAGAACGCGCTTTTTCTTATTCTTCGTATTCATATACGTATCTCGGAACATTCGCCATGCAAAGCGTGATCCACCGATCAGTAGCATATGAATCATCCACGTGATCGAAAGTGCTCGGAAGTAGATATCCTGTAGCATAACAAACTGTGCTACTGCTGCTAGAGCGATCGAAAATGTCACAACCCGGAAAATAACGACTAGTTCCCCGATACTCGCATACTGCCATGCTCGTTTGTATAGTTTGTAATAGTATGAAAAGAAATGATGCCCAAGTAAAAGTACAATCGAGCTAGCTATGATAGGTTTTGATGATAGAAAATCATGATAATTTAAAAGAAAGCTACTAATAAAAATCGCAAAAGCTACAATCAATGAATCTATCACGATTAACGACGATAACCGCTTTCGATATGTCATTTACTTGCACCCCACTTTTGATTTTGTTATACGCTCTTCAATGGATCTGTTCAATAACCCCTGAATTTCTAGCAGCTTCTGATCTGGTGCATCTTGCTTAATGTACCGAATGGCTTTTCGAATCGATTTAGGCAATTGATCCGTCCCCTTCATTTCACCACTCCCCCTTTTGATAAACGCTTCCGGTGACTTAAGGCGCGCATCTTAAGTCACGCTATTCTCCCAAAAAAATACTTCCCTAAAGAAGTATTTTCCTATTTATTTCTGCGCGTAATAGTAATAATAGCTACCATCTTTCATTTTCTTACGGTTAAGCACAACCCCAAGCAGCTTCCCCTTAGCTGAATCAAGTCGCTCTTTTGCTTTTACTGCCGCTTCTCGTTCGGTCGTTCCGCTACTAATGACAAGTACTGTTCCCTGAACTTTATTCGCGATAATTTGCGAATCTGCCACCGCAAGTACTGGAGGACAGTCGAAGAGTATAATGTCATAGTGCGTAAGTGCTTCTTCTATTAGTGCATCCATTGCTTTTGAACCAAGAAGTTCAGATGGATTCGGTGGAACTGGACCGCTTGTTAGCACGTCTAGATTCGGTACTTCTGTTGCAGTCGTAACATCCGTTAACTCCGCTTGACGCGTAAGCACATTTGTTAATCCTCTTGTGTTCATTACGCGGAATGTATAGTGAACTGTTGGTTTACGAAGATCCGTATCAGCAATCAAAACCTTTTTTCCTTGCTGTGCGAGCACAACACCAAGGTTCGCGATCGTTGTAGATTTCCCTTCCATTGGACCAGAAGAAGTGACCATGATCGTACGCATGTCTTCTTCAACGGAAGCGAATTGAATATTCGTTCGGATCGTTCGGTATTGCTCTGCAATTGGTGACTTAGGGTTTTGATGCGTTAAAAGACTTCTTTCTTTGTCAACTTTAATAGCTCCACGCTCTTTACGACTCAACTGCTTCACCCCTTACTGACTTTTTGCCTTTGTTCTTGGAGATGCCTGCTTCCTTGTCTTCAATGACGGCGATTGTTCCAAGTACAGGAACACCAAGTACTTTCTCGATATCTTCTTCTGATTTAATCGTGTTATCCAGGTATTCAAGTAAGAATGCTAGTCCAACACCAATCATTAATCCAACGACGAATGCGATCGCCATGTTCAAGACCGGATTTGGATTCACTGGAGAAGGTGTGCCTTCAAAGCCAGCTTTTGAAAGAATGCTAACGTTATCGACATTCATAATGTTGCTAATTTCTTTTTCAAATACGCTTGCTGTTTTATTCGCGATATCAACCGCAACCGCAGGATCAGGATCTGTAACAGATAATGAAACAACTTGAGAGTTTTGCGCATTGCTTACTGAAATTTTGTTATTAAGCTCACTTGTTGTCATATCTAAAGAGAGTTCTTCTTTTACATCGTCAAGAATCGTTGGACTTTTAATAATGACGCTATATGTATTAATAAGGTCCACGTTTGTTTTTATTTGGTTATAGTCAAATCCATTTTCGGAATCTGCTTTTTGATTTACTAGAATTTGGGTTGAAGTTTCATAAATTGGGGTAAGAAAGAAATAAGAGACAACACCGCTCGTTGCTGTAGCGAGTAGAGTAATAAGTAGAATGAGTGCAAGACGTTTTTTGAGTACTTCGAATATTTCCTTTAAACTAATCGTTTCTTCCATAAGGTGCCTCCAACGCAATCGTAATTTATTTTGGTACAGAAAGAATTACAGGTTTTACTATAACACAGAAAATCAGTAAAATTTAGGGTTTTTTTTACGTCAAAACCATTAATTCCTTAAATAGTAAGATAGATACATAGAACGGTGTCGAATAGTGTCGAAGAAAACGCTTCCTTTACAAAAATTTAACGAAATTTCTTCATAGGAAAAATCCGCTCATTTTTAAACAAGCGGATTTTCGTGTTTTTTCGCTATTAAAACAGTCCAAGAACTTTTTTCTTTTTGATTCGTTCCGGAATGTCCTTGTCGATCATCTTCCCTTTGATCATATCCTCTGGATTTTCTTGAATCATGTACCGGAAAGATGTCCCTAACTCTTTTTCAACCGTTTCATAAGCGTCCCTTAAATCAAACGGCCTCGTTGTCGTGTTATGTGAATCGGATGCGATGAAGTGGGCCAGGTTATGAGAAAGCAAATCAAGCGAGAATTTCTTAATCTTCTTTCCCATCCTCCCCGTTACACTCGATGCCGTTACCTGACTAAGCGAGCCTTCTTTAATTAAACGATAGAGCTTCGACGGATCTTCCATGATCTCGCGGTTTCGCTCGGGATGAACGATAATGGGAACGACCCCTTTTAACTGAAGATCAAATAGGAGCTTATTTGCATAGCGCGGCAAATGGCTTGATGGAAATTCAATTAGCATGTAAACCCCTGAATTGTTAACGGTAAGAAGATCCACATTAAGATCCTCTTCCATCTCTCCGTATATTCTAACTTCCTGACCAGGAAGAATCTCTAGATCGATTCCTTCTCTCACTAGTTCTTTGTTTAGTAGATTTACTTCTGACAGAATGTCTTGCAAGTTGTTATTATAGCTTCCATTCTTATGGTGAGGGCTTGCGACAATTTGGGTAATGCCCTGCGATTGTGCCTGACGTGCCATTTCAAGACTATCCTTTAACTCTTGGGCGCCATCATCGATTCCGGGTAAGATATGACAGTGGATATCAATCATTTCCCCATTCCCCTTTCTTTGCTGTAGCATGTTCTATTCATTGTTTTATAGAAACCGGCATGTTCTTTTTGAAGAACGTCTTTTTATGATGTTACCATAATCTTCAACTTTGTGCATCTCAAGCTGATCATTTTCTGGTAGGTATTTACTTTGCAAAATAGTTCGACTTATAATGAAAGATAGACTTTTAACCTTTCAATCAGACAACTACTCTATGGAAAGCTGGAATGTAAAATGAAGAAGTTCCTTATTATTGTTGGTGTCATTCTTGGTGTTCTTGTACTAGCAGGTGGTGGCTACGCCTATTATTTATATGACTCCGTCAAAGACACTGCAAGCGATATGCATGAGCCCATTAGCCGTGAAACCTCTACACTAAGAGCGGATAAAGTAGAGACGAAGGAGAAAGACCCGATCTCGATTCTCTTAATGGGGGTTGATGAACGAGAGAATGATCAGGGGCGCTCCGACACAATGATTATGATTACAGTAAACCCAAATGACAATTCAATGATCATGTTCAATATCCCACGCGATACGCGAACGGAAATTATCGGTCGCGGTACTGTTGAGAAAATGAACCACGCCTACGCATACGGTGGCGTTGAAATGGCAATGGATACAGTTGAGAATTTCCTCGATGTTCCGATTGACTATTATTTTAAAGTAAATATGGAAGCATTTGAAGATGTGGTATCCGCATTGAATGGCGTTACAGTAGACAATCCATTTGCGTTCGACTACGGTGGCTACACCTTCCCTAAAGGTGAAGTAAGCTTAAATGCAGACGAAGCTCTCGCTTTCTCTCGCATGCGCTATGAAGATCCGAAAGGTGACCTTGGACGAAACGATCGCCAGCGTGAAATCATTAAGGCCATTATCGACAAAGGCGCTAACGTTGGAAGCATTAATAAAATCGATGACCTGCTTGAAGCAGTCGGTAGCAACGTTAAGACGAACATGACGTTTAAAGAAATGAATGATATTTTTAAGAACTACAAAGGCGCTCGCAATAACATGGAAACGTTCGAAATTGATGGCAGCGGTGAGATGATTGACGGTCTCTGGTATTACATCGTATCTGATCAAGAGAAGCAGTCGATTACACAGAAGCTGAAGGACCATCTTGAAATTAGCTAGCTAATTAGTAAAAGAAAGCCTCTTCCAATTGAAATGGAAGAGGCTTTCTTTCTGCTATTCTATTTCTAGTTTTGATAGTGACATGTTCTTTGATAGGATGTCTCGAATCTGGTCTATGTAAGGCTTCGCCTCGCCTGCCTGCTTCGCTTCTCCCTCAACCTGCTGCACAAATTGCTGTAATTCATCCCACATCGGGTTTTGATTCTCTTTCCCTTTCATTCCAAATCCTCCGTTTTCTAGTAAACTATTTGGCGATTATACCACCGTTTTCAAGTAATTTCCATAGAATGATTGTTAATTATCTGTAAATTTATTTAGCGCTTCTTCTCTACATTCTATTAACCGGTATATCAATTGCTTAAACGGGGTATACTCTAGTAAGAGGGTTTAAACAAAATGAACCAAAACACGCCTGATTCTTTTTCGTAGAACGACAGATTATGATTGCGTTTTCATGTATGATAGATGAAAGTCACCCTGCCTTAACCGGATGGACTTTCAGTCAAAGGGGATGAGCATATGCATTACCAGGAAGAAGGCAATTTTGCTAAAGGAATGGTATGGGGCGTCTCATTAAGTATTCCTCTCTGGATCGCATTGTTTGGGTGGGCGAAGATTATGTTAAGCGTAGTAAGTTGATATAAAATGAAAGAAGGACAGTGCCCGGGCACTGTCCTTCTTTCATTTTACTTATATTTTGTTTATGCTCTCCTATTCTCCAAACATCTCCCAAATCTCATCCTCTACATCTTCACTAATCGCATTCGGCCCACCGAAGATCGTGAAGAAGAATGTATCTTTATCCATAAATAGTTTTTTAACTTCCTTAGGTAGCTCGTCCTTTCTCGTTAGGAGAACAGGCTCGTAGAAGTTTGCGGCAAGAACGGAGCCGGAAAGAGCATCTGCGAAGTTTTCACCCGTTGCGAGGTTAACTGCATACCCCGACGTATCGAGTTGCTTTGCCACCTGAACAGATGTATCATAGCGGTTTTCTCCTGAGATCCGCTTTGGATGTGGGAGCTTGTTGAAGACCGTGTTGCTGACAACGGCCGTTCCGCCAATAACGTATGTGTCATTGTACTTTTTTAATGCTTTTGCTGTTACAGCTGGAATTTCTTTTGTTTTTGTTAATAAAATCGGACTTCCTTGAAAAGCTGCAATGGAGGCGACAGATAACGCATCTGGGAAGTTACCTCCGTAGGTGACAAACGCTGTATCACTGAAATATGGATCGATTTCTTTCGCAATTTTGGCAGCTGTTTCGTAGCGATCTTTTCCTTCAATACGATCGAATGTGATGCCCATTTTTGTGAGGGACTTTTCCACATTTTTTGAAACAGCTGTTTGCCCACCAAGGATCGTGACGTGCTCTGTTCCAAAATAGGTTAGTGCTTCTTTCACAGAAGCAGGTAGCTCTTTCGTTCGGGTGAGAAGGATTGGCGCGCTATATTGATAAGCAAGTGGCGCTCCTGCAAGGGCGTCAGGGAAATTTTGTCCTGTCGCAAGAACCACGTGTCTGGTGTAGCCTTCTTCAAATCCTGTCTTGGCGATTTCAACCGCTGTCTCGTAGCGATCTTCCCCTGCGATCCTCATAACGATTGGATCATTGGAGTACGTGAAGGCGGAAAAATAGTAGTCTACGTTATTATTTTTATTAGCGGAATCCGTGACTCTGAAATAGTAGGTTCCAGGCTCAAGCTCCTCGATCCCTCCGTAGTAACCGTATTCGCCTTCTTCGTAATCAGGTGTGATTTTCTTCTGATTCTCATCATAAAGATCAACCCAAAGCTCCATTGTTGGCTCTTCTTCATCCGTACCTGCACCGAAAGATAAGGAGACTGGCTCGTCTGCTTCGACTTCGAATTTATAGAAATCTTGATCCTGATCGGTTAATTTACCGGTCATGACGTCATCATTTATGAAGGGATTTGCTTCTTTGAAACTATTATTTGGTTCGACTTCAGAGATGTATTCCCAGTCATCATTACCTTCGTTCATCGTCATTTTCTGCGCTTTTTTCATAAGCGCATCGTGGGTGGAGGCAGAGGCAACTGGCCCACCGATGAGGCTTCCTGCCAGGAGTGCGGTTGATACTAGTCCAAGTACTTTTTTCATTCGGATCTTTTCCCCTATCATTCTCATTTTTTAAGCAAAACGAGCATGTCCCTGCTCCTTCATCACCCTTCCATTTCTTTACACTAAGAGGATTATATAGGAGAAACGAGTGTTGCGCTATAGGCTGTTTTTGTCGAATAGGAAGTTTTTTCTTCGATTAAATATATAGCTCAGACGTGGGTCTGAGTTTTCCCTATTCATTAACCAAATAAGATCTTAAGGTCGTCCTCACCACCTTCTCCGACAGCATTCTTCCCACCAAGAACATTTATGCTGCTGTTTCATGTTTCATTTTCTAAGAAGATTTGAGCGCCTGGAGTGGACCGCTTGTCTTTTATAAAAGAGTGCAGATTGGAAAGTGATTAGGTAGAATGAACCTCTACTATTCCTTATTCTGGTTAAAACTAGATTATCGATGTTATTTTCTTTCATTTAAGTTGAGGTATTCTGTTCCATATCTTTCCTCGTTTTCCTATACTATAATGGAAGTTATCTTAATTGAGAGGGGCTTGCTAATGAAATTCTTAAATGTACTTGGTTCTCTTATCCTTGCATCATGCTTTTATTTATTCGTCTTAGAGGACAATGCATCAGCAATGATGGACACGGGATCAAGAGGATCAGAAGTTCAGCACATGCAGTCAATTTTAGAGAAGCTCGATTACTTCCATACGACGCCAACGGGCTATTATGGATCGGTTACGAAAGAGGCGGTTCGTGATTTCCAGGCGGATTTTGGACTTAGCGCAGATGGCGTAGCGGGTACGAATACGCTGAACATGCTAAGCAATCTTGAGATGATCGCACATGTTGTTCATGGTGAATCTCGTGGTGAGCTCTATGAAGGTAAGGTTGCGGTCGCCGCTGTTATCTTGAATCGCGTTCAATCCTCTTCGTTTCCAGGGAGTACATACGGGGTGATTTATCAGCAGAATGCGTTTACCGCTTTGAATGATGGCCAGTACTGGCTCACGCCTGATGCTTCTTCTTATCGCGCTGCTAAGGATGCGTACTTCGGATGGGATCCATCTGGAGGTGCAACGTATTACTACAACCCGAGTGGCGTGTCCGATGAATGGATTTATTCGCGTGATGTGATTAAGACGATTGGGCAGCATGTGTATGCGCGGTAGAGAATAATGGATTGAAAGAAGCAAAGTCCGTGTGAGATGGACTTTGCTTCTTTTTTGTATGTGAAGGGGGTCAGGCGCGCGCCTGACCCCCTTCACCCTTCACCGCACCGCCTTCATTTCACAACGCTCCTTTCCCACATTCTTTGTTAATTTCTTCACAATTTCTTAACACACAAAAGAAGCAAAACGCGTTATGCTAGAGTCAAACGTGATAGTAAAGGAAGGAGGTTGTGTTCATGGGAGTTCAACTCCGAAAAGGCATGATTGATCGTCGAACCTACCTAATTCGTAAGTTACTAAATTCACCACACAATCGAGAAGACCTTACTCAACTTCATAGCCTTACCTTAACTGAGCTTGAGAAGAAGTATGAGAGAGAAAATCGTATGAAAACATTGTGAAGAGTAGTTCAATAGATAGAAAACCGCGCATTGTCTGCCTCAGGCGGACAATGCGCGGTTTTTGTTTGTATGTGGGGTCAGGCACGTGCCTGACCCCTTTTTATTTCCACTACATGAAGAAGCCTACCCGCTCGTTCACGTAGCTGCTCCTCTACCTCTTCTCGATAAGCGACAATAAAACAAGTAGAAGGTCCTGATGATTTATGAACATCTAGCTCTACCTGTATCTTTTCAGCCGTCACTTCATCTTCAGCTAGAAGCTCATTCAACTCATACAATATTCCTTTTGATCCAACAGGTAGCACAGCTCGAACGCCTTCCTGCTCACTCACCCACTGAAAAAGATCAAGTGGTGCTATCGCATTCGGCTCGTTCATCACTTCATCTCCAACGAGCGGTTTACCGATTACGGCGAATCGGATACCGTCACTTAGCGATACTTCAGGAAGTTCGTTACGTTGCTTCCGTCCAATTACCACAACGCCAAGTGCTGATTGAAGAAGCGCCATATTTGTTTCAGAGCTTCCTGTGATCGTAAGCTTGTTCATGCCTAATTCTCTTTTTCCTCGCTCGATGCCGCTTACAAGCTCCTCCCACTTTGTGCCGCCGCAGAAGTTATGTAAAACGACAGAAAGTGGCGTTGCTCCATGCGCGATATTTTCCATTATGGCAACGCGAAAAGCGAAGTAAGAAAGCACATCATATGGCACGTTCACGATATCATGCTCTTTCTCTCCGATGCCTCCGCTGTTATCGCTTGTGATCACGAGGTATTCGTTATCGAGCGGGATGACCGTACCGTCTCTCATAAGCTCGCAAGTCCTTTTTTCTCAAAAATCGTCGCTAAGCGTGGGATAAGAGCCATTGCAAGTACGAGATTGATCGCTGACGCAACAACTAGTCCTGGCATAATCGCCATGTAAAACCCCGTGCCGAGCATAAAAAGAAACGGTAATGGAGCAACAACTCCGTTTCCTATTAAAAAGAGTCCAACAGCCGTTTTTCGTTTACTTTTCTCATAAAGCGCACCGAACAACCAAACAAGCACCGCCATTTCTGCCGCGATTAGCAGATGCATGGGACCGAGCGGAAAGCCGACAATAAGCGCAGATAGTAAATGACCGAATCCTGCGATCAGCGCACCGCTCCTGCTTCCGAGGAGAACGGCGGCTACGAGCGCTGGAAAAGCATCGAGCGCAACGCTTCCGATAACGGAAGGAATTTTAATAAGCGCGCCAACAACGGATAGTGCAATGAACATAGCGAGAAGGCTTGCGCGTTTTCCCGACATGCCTACTCTCCTTTACGTTTGCCGCCACGGAACACTTTTGCGCTTCTTGCGTACTCCACGTCTTTTACGTTCAAACGGAAGTTGATCACGCGAGCAAGGGCGAAAAAGTAATCTGATAGGCGGTTTAAGTATTTCATAGGGACGGGTGGGATGTTTTCTTCTACTTTATTTAACGTAACGACGTGGCGCTCGGCGCGACGTGTGATTGTGCGAGCGATATGAATCGTTGCGGACGGCTTGCTTCCACCTGGTAAGATGAATTTCTCAAGCGCTGGCGCTTCTTCAATAAATTCATCGATGCGTCCTTCAAGGTACGTAATCGACTCTTCCATTAGCTTCATTTCTCGTTTTGGTGAGACGTTCGCAAGGTCGCCGCCACAGTCAAAAAGCTCGTGCTGAATTTTCTCCAAATCTTCTAGAAGATCCGTGAATTTATCGGAGCCAAGCTCGCTTAACTCTACGATTGCCTGTCCGACGAAGCCGTTCGCTTCATCTACCGTGCCGTAAGCTTCTACTCGTACATCGTCTTTATCGACTCTTCCCCCGATAATGCTCGTTTTTCCCTCGTCACCTGTTCGTGTATAAATTCTCATCCCTATTCCCCCTCGATTATTTTAGCTGTTGATTGAGTCCGTACCAAATCACATCAACACGGTCCGCTATGGCCGCTAAATCCTGGTACGCCCATCCTGTTAAATCACGCCATTCACGCTCTTCTTTTTCCATTGGTACAATTCCTTTAGTAATATCCGCGCCTATGATCACGACCGTCCGCTCATGTTGCTCGCTTTCCCACGAGCGCCAGATGCCTAGTAGCGACTGCCAGATCGCCCGGCATTCTTCATGTCCCGAGTCAGCCGTAAGTCCTTTAATCCACTGTTCTACACCTTCAAGAACAACGACATCTCCGTAGAAGCGACTTACATTAAGCGGGATTTTCATTTGGTCATAAGCGGATCTCCAGCAGTGATCCTCCGTTAATCCATAGAACGTTTTCACCCATTTCGATTTGCCGTTATAGGCACCTCCTGTAACGAAGTGCATCGCATATCCCTCCTTAAATCATCTCGTTTCCATTCAAACTCAATTCCTGAACCGTGGGGAACTTTCCATTCCCAAAACGAACGCTTTTCTGGGGCATACTTGGTAAGCAAATAGCGAATAACGCCTCCATGTGTAATCACGATGCCTCTCTGATTCTGTGATTCAATGACCTGTTCGACAACCGATTTGAACCCTTCCTCAACTCGCTGACCAAATTGAGCGTAGTTCTCACCTCCGGGTGGAGAGATGGTGAATGGATCATCAATCCAGCTTCTGTATTGGATATCATGTTCAAGGTCGGCATACGTTTTTCCTTCCCATTCCCCAAACAGGATTTCCCGCAACAGCGGCACGGGAATTCTTTTCCGATTCGGAAAGAGACGTTTCGCTGTTTGCATGCATCGCTGCAAGTCGCTCGTGAAAATAAGATCATACTGATCAGCGTCGACTGTAGCAAGTTCAGCGGCTTCATTAAGCGGTGTATCTGTCCAGCCAATATAAGCCCCGCGCTTGTTATCATCCGTTATCCCATGACGAAATAATGTAATAGCCACACGCTCATCCATAAGATCACCTCCATCCCTTCAACGCTCGCGCCGAGCACATCTCCGGTTACGCCTTTAAACCAGCTAAGTATCTTTCTTCTCATCGCGATCGTAAAAAGAACTGTCATTGCACTTAACAACAGCATGCCTAGAGAAACCTCCGGTGAGAGTAGCACCATCATTCCGATGAGCATGATCCAATAAATCGGATAAATCCATAAGCTTGATCGCTGAATCGATTTCTGAAAAAAGTAAGCAAGCCCCTCTTGTTTCGAAGGTTGAATGCTTAACAGAAAATATCCCATCACACTTTTGCTAAAAAAGGGGATGGACGCAATGAGGAGATACGAGCTGAACGTCGCCATTTGAATGATTTCATAAAGAAAAAGAAACCTTGCCGAGAGAAGCACAATCACCGACAGCACGCCGAAAGCCCCTGTCCGTGGATCCTTCATAATCTCAAGACGTTTCCCTAGATCGCGATACGAGAAAAACGCATCGCTTGCATCCATCCAGCCGTCAAGATGAAGACCACCCGTTAGCGCCATCAGAAACACCCATGTAATGAACGCAATCGCTAGTGATGAAAAAGGCGTCCATTCGATGAGCCCGTAGAGAAGCGCTGCCGATAGCATACCTTGAAGCAGTCCAAGAATCGGAAACGTTTGAACCGAGCGCGTTAACGGCTCCCGCTCCATTGGAAGTTCGCGTCGCACCGGGATAACGGTGAAAAATTGCACATTAATAAGAAATCCTTGCCACAAACTCATTGGCGCTCACGCTGAAACATGATGCTTTTCATAAGCTCCCAGTTCAAGTGTGGCTTCAGCTGGTTAGCGAGATGATCGTACGTTTTCTCTTTCATACTAGTACGGTTGAGTTGCTTTTGTTGCGGTAATCCTTTCCGCGTTCGCAGACGATTCAGCCACTCGGTTCGCCATTCATCGTTATGAAAAAGATGATGCAAATACGTACCAATCACGCGACCTCCTTCACCATAGTAGCCTTCAGGCCGACCCTCGATCTGGAGAAAAGGTTTTGATGTATGAGCAAAAAGTGTTTCCCCTAGATGAATTTCATAGCCTTCGATTGGCATTGCTAAATTAGTAGCTGAATGCAGTGAACCGCTCACTCGTACAATAGTTTTTTCTTTATGAAACGACGTTTGCGCGGGAATGAGCCCCATTCCTTCAACCGTTTTCCCAGGCTCCCCTGTATCTGCGCCATAAGGATCCATCAGCGTCTCCGTTAGCATTTGATAGCCGCCGCATATGCCAACAACGCTTCCGCCACGTGCTATGTAGCTTTGTAACACGTCGTTAAAACCTCGATCCTTCAACCAATCCAAATCACGGATGGTACTTTTCGTTCCAGGAATAATGACTGCATCTGGCTCGCCAACTTCATCCGAGTGCTGCACCCAGCGAACCGTGACGTCCTCATCGTTAAACGGCTCTATATCGCTATAGTTCGAAACAAACGGTAGCTGAAGCACGACGATTTCAAGCGCGCCCTTTTTCTGTGTAAACCGATCGGTAAGCGAGAGAGAATCCTCCCCTTCCACATGATGCTCCACGTAAGGAAGGACGCCGATCATTGGTAGACCGGTTCGCTCTTCAAGCCATGTGATGCCATCTTCGAAGAGCGCTGGATCGCCACGAAATTTGTTAATGATGATGCCTTTTACCCGCTTGCGCTCGTGAGCATCCAGGAGCTCAAGCGTGCCGACGATGCTTGCAAACACGCCACCGCGATCGATATCCGCCACAAGAATGACAGGTACATCGGCCATTTCAGCCACCTTCATGTTCACGAGCTCGCGATCTTTTAAATTGACTTCAACCGGGCTGCCCGCTCCTTCCATCACAACCACATCATAGTTCTGTTGTAGATGCTCGAGCGCACGCTCAATGCTTTCTATGCCCATCTCGTAGTACGATTCTCGGTAATCTTTACCCGAGAGCGTACGGTAAGAGGTTCCGAACTGAATCACTTCCGCATGCTGATCGGATCTTGGTTTTAGGAGAATCGGATTCATCCAGACGCTCGCTTCGGTTCTAGCGGCTTCTGCCTGCGCGCCCTGTGCCCTTCCGATCTCTTTACCTTCCATTGTTACGTAAGAATTGTTCGACATGTTTTGTGATTTAAACGGAGCGACGGCATAGCCTTCGTTTGCAAGAAGACGGCAGAGGACCGTCACGATCAAGCTTTTGCCAACGTCTGATGCCGTGCCTTGAATCATGACACCCTTCATGTGATTCCGTCTCCCTTCATAACCTGCGGCAGGCCCATTTCAATCAGATAAGCTTCGTCCGCTTGGCTAACAATCCACTGATGAATCTCACCAAGCAATCGCGCATAAACGGAGACAAGTTCCCCATCTAACGGTTCATGCCCAAGTTCATTGCTAACAATGACGAGGGCTTCTGAGCTTTCGTTAAGTTTTTCGATATCAAGCTGAATTTTCTGTTTCGTCTGTTCCTGAAAGATGGCGTTTGACCAGTCTCTGTTTTGAAACAATTCATTAGATAGAAGCGTTGTCACGCAATCAAGCAAAACAACCGCGTTTGCCCCAAGGTGTGAGGTCGCGCTTCCTACATCCTTTGGACATTCGACTGTTTGCCATGGAACGATGGCTTTTTCCCTATCCTGCTGGTGACGGCGAATTCGCGCTTCCATCTCTACGTCACTTGCCTGACCGCAGGCGATGTAATGAAGCGTGCTATTTGCTGTCCGGACCGAAGCTGCTCGTTTTTCCGCAAAACGACTTTTCCCGCTCCTCACGCCACCGGTTATAAAGATTAGCTTCGCCATGATGCTAGCACCTCCATGAGTCGGTCGTTTTCATCAGATGTTCGAATCGCAAATCTGAGCCATCGCCCGTTAAGACCTGGAAAGTTCTCCGTATGCCTTGGGACGATGCCGTTTTTCATCAAGTAGTGCATGAGCGGCGCTTGATCGGTTTGATCAGGATCTTTTAGCAAATAAAAATTCACGCTCGAACGTGAGTAAATATAGCGATGCTTTTCAAAAAAGAGCTGGAGCTTCTCCCGCTCTTCCTCAATGAACTTTCGCGTTGCCGTCGTATACGCCTGTTCTTCGATACAAATCTCACCAGCCATAAGCGCCAAAGCGTTGACGCTCCAGTGTGGCTTGAGCTTTTTAACTGCGCTAATCACTTCAGAATCCGCCATCATATAACCTAGACGCAAGCCTGGAATGGCGAACATTTTCGTTAACGAGCGCAAAATGATGAGTTTCTTATTTGTCATAAGCTCGAAGGTATAGCTGGGCTCTTTTTGTAAAAAGTCAGCGAAGGCCTCATCGATGATCAGGTAGCAATCTCGCTTTTCCGCTTCAGCAATCAAGGTTCTGACTAATTCAGCATCGTACGAAACACCAGTTGGGTTATTTGGCGTGCAGAGAAAAATGGCGTCAAGGTGATTCATTTTTTCAATAAGTGGGTTTGGATCGAGACGCCACCCCTCTTCAAGCGTATGGTAAGTGATTTCGCAGCCTGCACTACGGCACGCTTCTTCATACTCTGAAAAAGCAGGCTGCACGATGCAAACTCGTTTATGAAAAAGAAAACGGCCGACGAGCGTAATCAGCTCAGCACCACCGTTCCCTACGAGAACGTGACTTACTTCCGTACTGTGCATCGCTGCAAGCTTTTTCGTTAGCGAGGCGGCGTGGGGATCAGGGTATGTTGTGACGAGGTTAAAAGCGTCTGGCCACTTTTCGATCAGCGTCTGTGGAGGGCCGAGTGGATTCAGATTTGCGCTGAAATCGAGTGTCTCCTCGGGCTGTGCGATGCTCAGCGAATCGTATAAATAGTGCGGATTAGAGCCGTGTGATGGTAGCAATGAAAAGCCCTCCGATCCATAAAATAAATAGAAAAAGAATGCTCGTGCGATTCATGATCGCAATCGCTTTTGCAATATGTATGGCGCTTAGCTTAATGATGGCGTCACCGATAAGCGCACGGTTTGAAACGATGCCTTTATATGTGTTCATCCCGCCAAGCTGCACGCCGAGAAGCGCTGCCGTTGCCGCTTCACCCCAGCCGCTGTTTGGACTCGGATGCTGTTTTGCATCGCGAAATAGAACGTGCCAGGCGCGGCTTCTTGCGGTATGCTCCGGCTTTATGGAAAGCATCATACAGCAGCCTGTGATGCGACTTGGAATCCAGTTCACAGCGTCATCAAGCTTCGCAGAGGTATAGCCAAATGCTTCGTATTTTTCGTTTCGATAGCCAACCATTGAATCACACGTGTTAATCGCTCGGTAGGCCACCGCCCCAACGCTACCGCCGATGAGCGCCCAAAATAGCGGTGCTGTAATGCCGTCGCTAGTGTTCTCAGCGACCGTTTCAACAGTGCCTCGCACGATTTCACTTTCATCGAGATGATCTGTATCACGACCAACGATCCAGGAAAGCTTGCGTCGTGCTTCTGTCATATCGCCTTGCTGAAGCGGCTTATATACGTCCAGTGCCGCCTGTCGCAAGCTTTTCTGCGAAATCGTAGTTGCGATGAGAATACCTTCAAAGAAAATCCCCACAAGCGGGTGAAGGTTGTAAGCAAGAAAAACGGTCAAACCGGTTAGAGTGATCACGACGACAAGAACGGTGAGCGTCATGAGGGCACCTTTTTGTTTGCGGTTCGCACCATAGTTCCAGCGTTTGTCGAGAAAGCTGATAAGTGAGCCAAACCACTTCACTGGATGCGGCCATTTTGGTGGATCGCCAATCAGCAGATCTAGAAAAAAAGCCAGGCTAATCGCAAGAAGGTGATACATGATCATAGCGAGAGCCTCGTACGGTACTTTTCAAGTGCCTCTGTCGTACAGTTGTAAACGCCGAGGCTAATCAATTTTCCGAGCGTTGTGATCGTGCCCGCGTATGCCTGATGCTGTCCACGCTGTGTCGCGGCGATCAGAATGCTGTCTGTAGAAGTACCTGTTGCTATGGTGCCTGTCACCGAGTCTTTTACTTGCTGGTCGTGCATGACTTTAACTTTTGATTCCGTTGCGGTCATGATGCTTTGGATGAATGCTTCATCTGTGAGCGTTCCGTTCACGAAAATCCACGTGTTGATCGTTCCAGGGAGCGGCTCGTATACGTGCTCTGCGCTTTTCGATGCATCGACGGCGTTTCCAACGCCTGCCGTTACAACGACAAACACCGAAACGCCTTCATCTTCTATTAAGCGGTAAGAGACATCCTCTAGTCGAACAGCCGTCATCATGCCAACTGTTTCTGTCGGATCGATGTCATGCTCCTCTAAAAACGTCGCCATTTCTTCTTTATGATCTGAGCAGCTGTAGCTTTTAGGGACGTGGCGGTTGACGAATGTGCGATACCAGCCAGTACCAGATCCTACAACACCCGAAGACATCGTCCGAAGCGGAAATGGTGTCGTGAGCGTGATCATGTTTTCTGACCGCTCAAGGTAGCGCTCATCAATAGTGAGATCGCGTTGATCCTCTGCCTGTTTTTCTGGTAATAAGAGCATTTGTGGCTTTGGAACGGTCGGATGCGGATGCTTTTCAATTTTTGTCCGATAAACCGATTGAATGCGCTGTTCGTTTAGGACGTCATTTGGCTTGTTGTGCATGTTGATTTTCCCATTTTCAAGAAGAAGTAGGCGGTCACAGTACAGACCTGCCAGATTCAAGTCGTGAAAAATCGAAATCACCGTTAGCCCCTGTTCGCGCGTCCATTTTTTTAAGAGATCGAGCAGTTCTTTTTGATAAGAAAGGTCGAGGTGGTTCGTCGGCTCGTCTAATAAGAGAATCTCGGGTTCCTGCGCAAGCGCCTGTGCGAGAAAGACGCGCTGACGCTCACCGCCTGAGAGTTCGTTCACGTAGTTATCCGCGAAGGCGGCGATTCCCGTTTGCTCCATTGTACGCTGTACAACCGCCTCGTCATGCTCGCTCCACATTTGAAACCATCCCGTCTGATGGGCGTAGCGTCCGAGCGAAACGGTTTCTTTAACGGTATAAGGAAAAGCCTGATCCGCATGCTGTGGAAGAACCGCGAGCACGCGCGCTAGCTGTTTCGCTGAGTAGCTTGAGAGCGGCTTATCTTTGAGCATGATTGAGCCGGACTTTGCCTTTAGAATGCCGCTAACCATTTTAAAAATAGTCGTTTTGCCGCTTCCGTTTGGTCCAACGATCCCGAGAAGCTCACCTTGATTCACATCAAACGAAATGTCATCAAGTACGTCGTGACCGGGGTATCCTCCTGTAACAGAATGTACGCTTAGCATGCTTATCCTCTTCTTTCCTTACGTCTTCGTATTAAAATAATGGCAAACACCGGGGCACCGATGAGCGATGTGATGACGCCAATCGGTAGTTCAGTTGGTGAAATGATCGTTCGTGAAATCAAATCAGCGATGATCAGAAAAGCAGCTCCAAGTAAAATGGATAGTGGCAGTAAATGCCTGTGATCCGGGCCCCATAGAAGGCGCGTTAAATGCGGAATCACAAGGCCAACGAAACCAATCGTTCCTGAAACCGCAACAGCTGCCCCTGTTAAAATCGAGCCGCCGATGAGAATCCAAAGCTTTCGTTTCGCGACGTTCACGCCGATATGCTGAGCGCGTTCTTCACCAAACGACATTGCGTTCAGCTCCCTGCTGCTAAAGAGCAGGATCCCTGAGCCGATGATGAAAAAGGGAAGAATAATTCCGATATATTCCCATCCTCGCATCGACACGCTTCCAAGGAGCCAGCCGATAATTTGACGAAGCTCCTCTCCAGTTAAAGCGATCATAAGTGACAGAAGTGAGCCAAGAAATGAGCTAAACACAATTCCTGTTAGGATGATCGTCTCCACGCGCATCGATCGCTCTATTTGTCGTGCGAAAAAGAGCACGAGAAAAATCGTGAGAATCGATGCAGCGATGCTCATAACTGGTAGGGTGAACATGCCGACAAACGGAATGGACAGGTTGAAAAACAGCACGAGTACCGCTCCAACTGATGCTCCGGATGAAACGCCGAGCACGTACGGATCCGCTAGTGGATTACGCAAAAGACCTTGAAAGGCGGCCCCTGCTATCGCAAGAGACGCCCCCACAAGACCTGCCAAAATGACGCGCGGCAAGCGAATATCCATCACAATTGTTGTAAACATTGGATCGGTTTTGCCTATGAATGGAAGGTGCAAAACTTCGCTTCCGATTAATTTTAGAATGGTAAGCACTGGAACTGAAACAGTACCGATTGAAATGCCAAGGAGCATGGCACCAATTAAGAGTGCTATCGCAATCGGATAGGCAATGAACCGTTTATTCAGCAAAAACATCCGGGTAAACCGCTTTTGCAAGTTCCTCTACTCCTTCAGTAAGACGAGGGCCAGAGCGCGTAACGAGGTCAGAGTGTACGTCAACAACCTGCTCTTCTTTGACAGCCGTTACGTCCTGCCAGCCGTCGCGGCTTAACACTTGTTCAACTGGCTTCTCTGTATAGTAGCCGTACGTTGTGATGATCACGTCAGGATTCGCTTCGATAATCGCTTCCTGATCCACCTGGTTCCAGCCTTCCTGATCGTGCGTCACGTTCTTCGCGTGAATCATCGTTAGCATGTCATCCATAAACGTATTCTTCCCTGGAGAGTAGATTTCAGGCGCAGGGGCAACTTCGACGAAGACATTTTTCTGATCTTCTTCACTAATGCTTTCTGCTTTTGCTTGAATGTCTTCAAGATCTTGCTTCATTTCATCGATCGTTGTTTCCGCTTCTTCCGTTTCACCAGTTGCTTGTCCGATCATTTCGATGGAAGCGTACACTTCATCGAAGCTTTTCGCATCGTTCACAACGAGTACGGTGATTCCAGCATCACGAAGCTGCTGTAGACCTGCTTCTGAGTTATGTGCGCTTGAGCCGTGTGCAAGTACGAGATCAGGCTTTAGAGAAATGATTTTCTCCACGTTAAATTCCATGCCGCCGATTTTTTCGATATCAGCCGTTTCTTCCGGATAGTTGGCGAAGTCAGATACGCCAACGACTTCTTCCCCTGCTCCCAGGTCGAAAAGGATCTCAGTGTTACTCGGGATTAAGGAGACAATTTTTTCAGGATCTTTTTCGATCGTAACATCCTGGTCCAATGCATCCGTTATCGTTACTGGGAAAGCGCTATCTTCTGACTGTTCAGCTTGCTCTGTATTCGCATTTCCTTCATTTGTCGCGCTGTTCTCTTCACTCGCTCCGCAACCTGCGATGATTCCTGTAACGAGAAAAAGTAAAACGAGTAGTGAATAAAGCTTTTTCATGTGTGTTTCTCCTCCTGTTTTCTGATGTCTCTAAACTAAAAAATCCCCACGCACGAGGGCATGAAGATGGTCGAATGGAAGTAACGGTGTGCCAAAGGCAGCACCTGAATCCGTTCGCACATCCCTATCCTCGTAGGCTGTTCGCGCTAGACTCAGGCAGGTCTCCTGGCTCATGGTTATCGCATGCTGCTCCTTCCCATTCGCTGTTACGAACAGTGGATTCTGCAGCAGGCGACCATTTACAGTGGCGGGACCGCGCTGGAATTGCACCAGCTTCCCTATTAAGTCTTCATTGAAAAGACACCTGAATCGATCACTATGT
Organism: Anaerobacillus sp. 63XJN7_5_ISO-PGPR-S23-430; assembly: GCF_056173695.1. NCBI lineage: Bacteria > Bacillati > Bacillota > Bacilli > Caryophanales > Bacillaceae > Anaerobacillus > Anaerobacillus sp. 63XJN7_5_ISO-PGPR-S23-430. The sequence goes on from NZ_CM149686.1 coordinate 3,959,135, forward strand.
AATTGGTAACAGGTTTATTATACATGATTGCGGGAGTGGGGGGAACAGTTGTGTTTTGAGGGGGTCAGGCTCGCGCCTGACCCCCTTCACAAACAAAAAACCATCATTGTCCACCCACGGTGGACAATGATGGTAATTCCTTTACTCTTCCTTCGCTTCTTCTACCATTTTCTTCAGGTCATCAATTGTTTGTCCTTCAAACGGCTCGCCGTTCACAAAGAGAGCTGGTGTGCCAGTAACGTCGAGATCACGGGCTTTCGATAAGTCGTAGTCGATCGCCGCTTCTCCTTCGCCATCTTTAAAAGCTGCAAGAACCTGTTCAGCTTTTTCTTCATCAGTCACTTCTTTTAGCGTGTCTACAAGGTAATCTTCTGTGTAGATGTCCTGCTTTTCCGTGCCTTCTGTTTGCTTTTCATACATTAATGAGTGGAATTCCCAGAACACGTCATTCCCAAGCTCCTGGTACACCACTTCAGCAAATTCCGCTGAGCGATCGGAATCAACATTAATAAATGGATAGTTGATAAACGAGAATTTGATTTCCCCTGTTTGAATTAACTCTTGATCAATTTGCGGGAAAAAAGACTGTTCGAATGCTTTACAGTAAGGACATTTGTAATCTCCAAATTCAATCACTTCTACCTGCGCATTTTCATCACCGAGAAATGGTTGCTCCATCGCTTTTTCCTCTGAACCATCAGAACTCGAGCCGCTTGAAACGACGATCACGATTACGATAACTGCAGCGACAGCGGCCACTAACCAGTAGATCCATGCTTTCGATTTTTTCTGCGCATTAGCTATTGTTTGCTTGTTCGGTTGCTTTTTCTTATTCTTATTTGCCATGATTCTTCCTCCTATGATTGTTTCGAAAAGTATTTGTAATCAACGGAAATGGCTCCACCTCCGCTAATCAAAACAGCGACTGACATACCGAGAAGAGCAAGATCCAATTCATACCCTCCGATAAATCCTGTCGTTAGTTTAACCGTAAAGATCGCTCCTAGCATGACGATCATGAAAAGCAAAGAAACAATGCGTGTGCCTAGTCCTACGATCATAAGAAGACCTCCGACTAGTTCAATCGTTGCAACGACATACGCTAAACCACCCAAAATGCCAATGCTCTCGAAAAATCCAGCGGTATTTCCAATCCCTCCAGCAAATTTATCTAGGCCGTGAACCGTAAAAATAAGACCGAGAACGATTCGTAGTACGACAAGGGCAACGTTTTGTGATAAATTCATAAATTAATTCCCTCCTAATTTTAACACTACGATATGTAGTGTTTGTTTCCGAAAAAGAATTAGGGTGTCGCCACCATAAACATGATGGATAACCCTAACACAATATAAAGTGAGTAAAGTACTGTCCCAACAGGCAACGTTACGTGCACTTCTTTTTCTGGCGCAAGAATATGTTGTATGCGATCGTTCACAGACGTTTCCGCAAAAGATACAGCAAAAGCATGACGCTGTCTGTGATCGCTTTTTAATAGTTTTAATAACGCGCTACTAAGATCAAGCATATTTGCTTCTTTCATCGCAAACCGATCCGCGGCAATTTCGCGTAGCGTGTGATAGTGATTTGATACCCATTTCAAAATCGGCACGTACCAAAGCGCGTGGACGAGAAGGGTGATGATAAATTTTTTCAATGGATCACGATGCTGCTGATGAAAAGTTTCGTGATAAATCACGGCGCGCAGCTCTTCTTTGCTCAACAGGCTAACTAGTTCAGTCGAAAGAACTATTTTGGGTTTAATCATTCCATATGTAAGCGCGATAGGCTCATCGCTTCTAATCACCTGGAGTGCCTGCTTTCCTAAATCGAAATTCCGAATGACTACCTGTGTGACAGTGTCTTCACGAAGAAGCGACAGCCGTTTCGAAAAGGTGACATATCGATAAATTTGCTTCACGATCATCATCACGATTAATGAAAATGTTGAGAGAATCAGAACTTCTAATAGCATGTTCATAGATGATAAACCGATCGCGCGAAGCATATTATGGCAGGCTTCAAGTACGCTTAACATAAGCGTCCAGTTCGAATATAAATGCAGACTGTATAGTGACATTTGAACAATCATCGTGGCTACAAGAAAAAAAGACAGCATAAACAAAAATCGCGGCTGTTTTATTCTCATCTTACTTCTCCTTTAGCTGCTTGATTTTTTGCTCAAGCTTTTCGATCAAAACTGGATCCGCTTCATCGAGCGCATCAAGCATATGATTCACAGCAAGCGGACCAAATTCATCCATTAGATCCTTTGTTAATTCCTTCGATTGCGTTTGTAAAAAATCTTCTTTCGATAGAAGCGGCTTAAACATTGACGTGCGCTTTTCAACTCGTTTTACTAGAATTCCTTTATCCACGAGACGATTCATGACCGTCATAACCGTGTTAAAGTTCGTACTTTTCTCTTGATCAAGCTTCTGTTTCACATCTTTGATCGTCATTTCTGGACCTTCAAAGAGTATGTCCATAACCTTCGCTTCAAGAGAGCCGAAAAAGCGGTTTAACCCTGTTTCATTCGTTTTGAACTGATGAATTTTCATCGCTTCCACCTCACACTACACAGTGTAGTCCAAAAGGATAGTAGGGTCAAGAAGGAAAAGAGAGGATATCTTCGAATGTGTTGGAGTGTCTTTCGTGCGGAGACAGTTGTTTTTAAAGGGGGTCAGGCTCGCGCCTGACCCCCTTTAAAAACACACCCCTCATCCATTTTTCTCATTAGCCCTCTCTTCTCCTCTCCTTCTTTCATAAGCTAGTAGCAACTCTATATGTGAACAAGCAAGAAGGGAGATTTATTTATGATAGAACCACATGGCGGTCAGCTAATAAACCGCATTCCATGTGAAGAGGATCGCCTGGCGCTTCTCGAGAAGGCCACAATGTTTCCGGTCGTCACCTTAACACCATGGAATTTATCCGATTTATATATGATCGCAATCGGTGCTTTTAGTCCGTTAACGGGCTTTATGAATCAAACAGATTATACGCACGTTTTAACTAAAATGAGGCTCGCAAATGGGACAATCTGGAGCTTGCCTATTACGCTTTCTGTATCCAAAGAAACGCGTGACAAGATTTTTACTAGTCCTACTGTTTGCCTGAAGGGTGAAGACGGGGAAATCTATGGATTAATGGAAGTAGAAGATATTTATGAAACAGACAAAACAGAAGAAGCTCGACGCGTCTATGGAACGAACGACGCTGAGCATCCAGGCGTTCAAAAAACGTACGAGCAGGAAGCGTTTAACCTCGGTGGCCCAATCACGCTCCTTCAGCACCCAACAGCTCTTCAAGACCATTTTCAAACGCCGGCAGAATTAAGAGAAACATTCCAACAGCGCGGCTGGAAAACAATCGTTGGCTTTCAAACGCGCAATCCGATTCATCGCGCACATGAATACCTTCAAAAGACGGCACTTGAAACCGTTGATGGCCTTCTCATCCATCCACTCGTTGGCGAAACGAAGAAAGATGACATTCCAGCGGATATTCGGATGAAAAGCTACAGCGCTCTTTTAGAAAACTATTATCCGTCTGATCGCGTCATTCTCTCCGTATTCCCAGCCGCGATGAGGTATGCTGGCCCGCGCGAGGCGATTTTTCATAGTCTCGTTCGGAAGAACTTTGGCTGCACACATTTTATCGTCGGCCGTGATCACGCAGGTGTTGGCGATTATTACGATACGTTCGCGGCGCAGAACATTTTTCACCAATTTGCAAAAGACGAAATCGGCATTGAGATTATGGCCTTCGAGCACGCGTTTTATTGTATCAAGTGTTCGAGCATGGCTACTGCCAAAACGTGTCCACACGATGGCGAATTTCACATTCATCTAAGCGGCACAAAGGTTCGAGAGATGCTGAAAAATGGCCAAAGACCTCCGAAAGAGTTTTCTCGCCCTGAAGTGATTGAGATTTTATTAGATGAGGTGCAGCACGATCATGAAGACGAATGATGCCGCGCGCGCTGAATGATGGCATTCTATTTCGTTATGATCACGATGAGCATCATGCTTTTCTGTCTTTTCTTTGAAAAAGGACGACCTGAGGTCATTCTAGCCTCGGTTCTCGTCTTATTTCTATTCACTGGCATTATTACGCCTGAGGAAGCAACGGCCGGATTCTCGAATGAAGGGATGCTTACGATTGCCCTTCTATTCATCGTGGCTGGAAGCATTCAGCGAAGTGGCATTGTGGATCGCCTCTTTCAACGTCTCCTAAAAAGCTCGCATTCGCCAAAGAAACGCCTGACTACATTGCTATTTCCAATCTCCATCATTTCGGCATTTGTGAACAATACTCCGATCGTGATCGCTTCTACGCCAATGGTGAAAAAATGGTGCGATGAAAACAGGGTGTCTCCTTCGAAGTTTCTTATTCCGCTTTCCTACGCTACGATTCTTGGCGGCACCATTACGTTAATTGGTACGTCGACAAACCTTGTCGTTCATGGACTGCTACTCGAAAACGGCTATGCTGGTTTTTCTTTTTTTCAGCTTAGTGCGGTCGGAATCCCGATCACGCTATTCGGTCTCGCGTATTTGATCTTCTTTAGTAACAAGCTGCTTCCAGATCGACGTTCTTCATCCTTCACTGAACCTGAATTGCTCAAAAAATACACCGGTGAAGTGCTTGTTACAGAACAATTCCCCTATATCAATCGCACTGTAAAAGAAGCGCAGCTACGGAGCTTGAAGGGGTTATTTCTCGTCAGCATTATGCGTCACGAGCGTGCGATCGCGCCTGTATCAGGCGAGACGATTCTGAAGGAAGGAGACCGGCTTGTTTTTAGTGGTGACATCTCAACGATCGCTGAGATCCAGCGGATGAAGGGACTACAGCTACAGGGAAGCTCCGGCTCTTATTTTCCAGAAAATCACCAGCTTATTGAAGGGATTGTGACACCTCATTCGTCACACCTTTTCAAAAAGATAAAGGACACCAATTTCAGACACCAGCATCAAGCAGCCGTGATCGCTGTTCATCGCCAAAATCAGCGCCTGAAATCGAAAATTGGTGATATTGTCTTAAAACCAGGTGACGTTCTCTTAATGATCGCGGGTGAGCAGTTTCATAAGAAAAAGGATTTCTACGACATTACACCAATCGATCATAAGCTCGTTACGCAGCGTCAAATCAGATTAGGCTGGCTTTCGATCGGGTTGCTTGGTGTCATGATTATTCTCGTTACGATTGGCGTTCTCTCCATGCTAACTGCTATGGCCGTTACGACGCTGCTTCTCTTTTTAACAAAGGTTGTGACGCCAGGCGAAGCGCGTGATTTGATTCAATGGCACGTTCTCCTTATGATCGCTTGTTCGTTTGGTATTGGTACAGCGCTGCTGAATTCAGGTGTAGCCGCTTCGATGGCAGGTCTCCTTATCCAACTAACAGCGCCGCTCGGACTTCTTGCAACGTTGCTAAGCATTTATGTGTTAACGAATATCTTTACAGAAATGATGACAAATAGTGCTGCCGCTGTCTTTATGTTTCCCATTGCCATCGAGGTTGCCCATACGCTTGAGATTGACCTCCTCCCCATTGCGATGATTGTCGCAATTGCAGCCTCCGCAAGTTTTATGACGCCGATTGGGTATCAAACGAATTTGATCGTCTATGGCGCCGGCGGCTATCGCTTCCACGACTTTTTGAAAATTGGTTTCCCATTAACGCTGATCGTTATGGTAACGACGCTATTAATCGTTCGGTTTATTGTGATGATTTAATGAAAGGAGGACGAATAAATGAAAGAAAAACATGTCACCTGGCATGAAGGAAACGTGACAAAACAGGATCGTGAAAAAATGAAGTTGCACAAAGGCGCTGTCCTCTGGTTCACAGGACTATCCGGGTCAGGAAAATCAACGATTTCGGTTGAGCTTGAGAATGCCTTACATGCAGCAGGCGTGCATACTTACAGGCTAGATGGTGATAACGTTCGACACGGGTTGAGCGCAGACCTTGGCTTTTCTGATGCGGATCGGATTGAAAATATGCGAAGAATTGGAGAAGTGTCTCGTCTCTTTGTTGATGCTGGCCTTATGACACTTGCTGCGTTCATCTCCCCTTTTCAGCAAGAGCGAGATAAGATTCGAGGACTTTTCAGAGACAAAGAATTTATTGAAATCTATGTGAAAGCCAGTGTGGAAACGTGTGAGAACCGTGACCCTAAAGGCCTTTACGCCAAAGCACGAAAAGGTGAGATCCGTCAGTTCACAGGAATTGACGCGCCTTATGAAGCTCCGGTTTCGCCAGAGCTTACAATCGATACGGAAACGGAAACGATTGAAGAAGCTGTTCAATCGATTAAATCCTTTTTGGTGAAAAACGGGTACTTAAATGTGTAAACAGGCGGGCCCCCTGTCCACTCCTCTTACCATTCTTCTTCATAGGATAGTAAAGCAAGTCCACCACGTTTGCTTATTAAAGGAGGTTTACACGATTGACTGACACAAAGCTACCACGCTTTTTATTAAATTCGATTCCGAAAAGCGGGACGCATCTTTTAAAACAACTACTGCTCGGTGTACCTGGTATGCAAAATGATCCGTTTATTGGTATGTACGGACATTATCATTACCAAACGGCGGAAAAATTGGCCACTGCAAGAGCGTTTCCTAACCACAGCTTCTTAAATGGACATTTCCATTATTCCAAAGAGTGGGAGACATTTTTTGAAGATTTAAAGTTAAAACAAATTTTTGTACTGAGAGATCCACGTGACGTGCTCATTTCATACGCACATTTTATTCCAAAGGTGCCAGCTCACCATCTCTATGAAACGTTTATGCAGGAAGGATTTACGCACAACGATCGGATTCAATTTCTAATCGAAGGGGGCGTTCCGATCACGCCTTTTGTTGCCGTGCAACCTCATTTTGCTGAGTGGTACCGAAGTTTTAGTGAGTGGATGGGGCGTCCAAACGTTCACTCTGTTCGATTTGAAGACCTGATGTCATCAGAAGAGAACAGAAGAAAAGCCACTGGGGAGATTATTGATTTTCTTTGGGGTGATACAGCGCATAGCTACAATCGTGAAGAACTGATCACGAAAATGACGGCAAACATCAAACCACAGGAATCCGTTACGTTCCGAAAAGGAAAAATCGGCAGCTGGCGTGAAGAATTGAACGGCGAGCTTGAAGCGCTATTTATAAAGCATGCAGGGCAGTTGTTAGATGAATTGGGGTATGGGAGATAAATTTAGTTTCCCCCTCTGGTTTTCCATTTATTAGAGATGAGTTATTTTAGGGAAAATGAAACTTTCTATAAGCAAAATGTCTTTCTGTGAGAGACACTTTATTGCTTTTGTTTGTGAAGGGGGTCAGGCTCGCGCCTGACCCCCTTCTCTTTTTTCGTTTAATAGGAATCCTCCAATCGGGGTAGCATACGAGTAACTAGACCTATGAAGGAGGAACGGTCATGACCATGAAGCTCGTTACGATTGCTGCTTACTTGTATTTGCTCGCCTCTTCACTCCTCTTCTCAGGAGATATGTCGGGTACTAATGATGTACTGATTGCCCCCGCCGGCTATACATTCGCGATTTGGTTATTAATTTATTTACTTTTGCTCATTTCACTCGTTAGACAATTCACAGCGAGTGAGTGTGATCAGGTCCTCTATGTGAAAGTTTCCTATCTTTTTGCATCTAGCATGCTGTTATCAGGAACAGCTCTCCTTGTAAGTAAATCGGTTGCGCTCTTGTTTATCGCGGGTTCATTAATTACTCTGTCTATCCTTTACGCTATTATTACGAAAAATTCTGAGCGCTCTTCCTTTTTTAGCGTACCGTTCTCTTTCTATCTCGCTTGGACATCGATTGCAACGATCGTGGATGCATTCGTCGTCGCGCAAGAAAATAACGTATCGCTGATTTTTGGTATGAATGAGTTAACCTGGACGATTATCATGCTCATTATCGGTGCAGGACTTGCAGTCTACTTCAGTCTTTACAACGACGATTTGATCTATCCAATCGTGTTTTTATGGGGCTACTTTGGCATCTTTGTGAAAGATGATAAACCAGTGCAGCTGACGTACACCCTCAGTATTTTAATTATTGGACTTGGTATGTTTGTGATTTGGAAAGTAGTGCGTGAGGTGCGTGGGCGTAGAGTGAGAGCTGAGACGGTTTGATGGAGGAGGCAAGTTAAAATGGGGGACAGGTGCGAACCTGACCCCCTTTCTTTTAATAGCTATGCTGCTTTTCTAAAATGGTTTTAACGAGTTGCTCATGACTCCCTTCCACTCTCGTTACCCCGCTAGTATGGTAAAAAGTGCTCGCTTCTTTTGCGTTATGGAATCCATCTTCATTGAATAGGTAAACCGGGGTGTCTCGACCTAATGCAATCCCAAGTTCAATATGAGTTCCCTTTCCTCCTGGAAGCAGAACAATTAGGAAATCAGCTGTTCTTACTGCCTCTAATTCTGCTTCTCCGATTGAAGCAAGTTCATCGAACGTAGCGGCTTTTTCATTTTTCGTCCAATCGTATGTATGCTTGAAGCCGTGACGTTTTAATTCTGTAGCGAGTGTTTGCACGTGTTGTTTGTTTTGAAAACTCGATGCAATGTAAAAGTTCACTTTGTTTCCCTCCGCACTCATTCGGTTGTGAAACAGAAATCGGTTTCATTTGTTTTCTCAACCGGATGCTAACTGTTTTTGGATTACATTTTTCAATTTCCGTTCTTTTCGATCTTCATACATCGGTGATTTTTCAAGCTTTTTTATGTTCATTTTTCCAATTACATTTCGTACAGAAGAATTTTCTTGAATTAACTTGTTATATTGAGGGTTCTCAATAAGCTCGACGAACCAACTATATGCCATCAGTGCGGCAATATTCGCTTCGATCCGCTGCCCATCTGGAGGATCTCTCCAAAAAATAAGATCACCTGCTAATCCTAACATCTCTAAGAACAATTCCAACTCCTCGCCCCCTCAAATAAGATCATTTTACATTTTTGACCAATCTTTATATAGATACGAATTTGGAGGTCGTATTGTTTCATAAGTTGCAGGAAGTAAATAAGCTGAAGTGTCCTCAATGTGGGGACTTTTCAGCTTATTTTGGTGGTTTTGTCTTTATTGGGGGTCTGACTCGCACCTGACCCCTTTTACTCTTCTCTCCACACCTTATCCGGCACAAGGCTCCCACCTGTTGCCCATACAAGATGCGTACCACGCATACTCTTTCCATCTACCGCTGTTACTTGTGGCCCACTCATTCCTGCGAGAGCGGAAGGCTCAAGCTTAATTTGCTCGGTTTCATAAATCCAGTCGAGCATTTCTTTCATCCGCTCATCCGTGACGGTGTAAACACCATTAAGAATTGGTTGAACTACGCGTCCAACAAATCCTGATGGTCTTCCTACAGCAAGACCGTCTGCCGCAGTGATGTTGTCGATCCCAAAGTCTTGAACGGATACTTGATCGTGTAAGCCTGTCATTAAGCCGATAAGCATTGACGGGGAATGCGTCGGTTCTGCAAAGTAGCAATGCACGTGTTCTCCGAATACCTGAGAAAGCCCGAAAGCAATGCCGCCAGGGCCGCCGCCTACTCCGCATGGAAGATACACGTGAAGCGGGTTCTCAGCGTCCACCTTTACGCCGCGTTCATCGAACTGCTTTTTCAACCGAAGCGCTGCTACTGCATATCCGAGAAAGAGGTCTTTTGAATTTTCATCATCAATAAAATAACAAGTCAGCTTCTTCTCGCACTGCTTTCGGCCTTCTTCTACAGCAGCACCATAGTCTGCTTGATGCTCCACAACTTGAACGCCTTTTTCGCGAAGAAGGTCTTTCTTCCATTGCTTTGCATCACTCGACATATGGACCGTGACATTAAAGCCGAGTTTCGCTGACATGATCCCGATGCTTAAACCGAGGTTTCCTGTTGAACCGACCGCAATCGAAAAGGCTGAGAAGAACTCAGTGAACTTTTTGTAAGCTAGAATGGAATAATCGTCATCTTTCGTTAAAATCGCATGTCCGATCGCAAGTTTTTCTGCATGTTTGAGCACTTCATAAATGCCTCCACGCGCCTTAATGCTGCCGGCGATAGGGAGAATATCATCCCGTTTTAGAAGAAGATCCCCTGGAATGCTGATCTCTTCTTCTTTCTCTAGCTTCTCTTTCATCTTGGTAATATCTGAAATAGGAGATTCAATGATGCCATTCGTTTCTGGAAATACTTTGCGAAAATAAGGAGCAAAGCGTTTCATACGAGCTTCAGCATCTTGAATGTCTATCATCGAAAGCTCAGTTGTTGGAGCGATTTTTCCTTTTTGCGGATTTCTCCAATATACTTCTTTTAATTGAAGAAGATCGTTTAACAATGGATGGTCACTTTTCCACTGTTTAATTGTTTTTCCGGCTATGGTCATTGTTCCTTCACTCCTTTACTGTAGTGGGGGACAGAGAGGGGTCAGACCCCTTTACGCTATACAAAAGCCTTCTGACCGAAATCAGAAGGCAGTTAAGATTATTTTACCGTAAGTTTAGCGAGGTCGTCATCAACATGGATAACATCCGGACCGCCGAGAAGAACAAAGCGGTTTAGTTGCTGAGCATCGATTGATTTTTCCATTGATGCAGACAACTCATTTTTCTTTGAAAGAATTAACGGCGCGTCATTTTTAGCAGCAAGAACGGCTCCTGTAAGAGCATCAGCAAATCCTAAGCCATTTGCTACATAGCCTGTCTTAGCTCCATCCCCGAAGTAATTCATGATTTCTTCAGCCGTGCTGAATCGGTCATAGCCTGCAAGGCGAATGCGATCATCCGACAGTTGGTTATAAACGCTCTCGTTCACAACATCTGACCCACCTACAACAATTGTCTTGTTAATATCAGATAGCGCATCCTCAGTCGATTCCGGGAGCGAGTTTTTCTTCGTTAATAGAATTGGCATGCCTTCTTTCGCAGCATAAGGTGCTACTGCAAGAGCATCTGGAAAATCCATTCCTAATGCGACAACTGCTTCTTTGCTATCTGACTCAAGTTGTTGCGAAATAAGCTCAGCTGTTTCAAATCGATCGTCGCCACCGATTCTGTTAATTGTCATTCCCATCTTGGAAAGTTCGTTTTCAATATCTGGACTAACAGCATTATCACTTCCGAGAATGATGGCTGTTTTCGGATCGAGACGTTTTATTTCGTTTCTAAGTTCATTCGTTAGCTTATTATCTGGTGTTAGCAGAATTGGGGCATCTTCTTGATAAGCAAGGGGCGCTCCTGCTAAAGCATCTGGAAAGTCACCACCACGACTGATCACGACTGTATCTGCACCGTCTTGCCAACCATCCTTCGAGATTTCAATGGATGTGTTGTACCGGTTGCTACCTGACAGACGCTCAGTTATCGGATTCAGACTGCTTGAAGCCATGTATCCTGTTCTTCCATCAGCGAGTTGTACATGGTAGCGAACCCAATGTTCAATAGGACTGTTCTTTGTTTCATCCACATAAATTTGGCTATCTAAGACAGTTGCAATGTGTGATTCTTTAATCTTACCCTCATTCGTACCGCTTGGAGAATTCTTCATTATTTTACCTGCTACCGTTGAAACTTTATCGCCTTCTTTTAATAGTGTTCTCGAGCGAGTCAATTCTTCATCAACGGCATAATGCATTTTATTAAATTCTATAGGATCATCTTCCTTAGGGTCATAAGAAAAATCATCGCGTTCAAAGATGATCGCTTCCGTATTCAGATCTAAATAATTATGATCTTCTAAAAGAGTGAAGACCCTATCTTGATACGTATCTAGATTTCTCGTTCCGTCGTCAGCATCGCGGAAATATGGACTATTAACAGGGACAGTGCCATTGTAGGCCATAATCGCAAAATACCAGTGTTCTAGAATATCTCGATCATTTGTGTTAATCGTTGGAATAATCCCATCCACACCGTAGCTCCACTTTTCATTTAAAATATCTAAACCGGCATCGATGTTGTATCGTACATCATTTCCCAGCTGTTCAGGGTTATAGCAATCCTTTGTTTCATCACCTTCACATACGTGACTGGTTACTTGCATTAAACCAATGCCGCCATCTTTCGCATTAACGAATGGTTCCGTTTGCGCGTCATCCGACCATTGCGTCCACGCGCTCTCTTTCAGCGCCACTGCCTTCGCAATTTCTGGTGGAATATTATGTTCTAACGCACTCTCTGTTATCATCCGATTGATATCATTGTATGTAACTTTTCCTTTCCCCTCAGCACCTGCCATTAATGGCAAGGAAAGTGTCAGAATCAGCATCATTACTAGTAGACTTCTCATTTTTTTACCCATCATTTCCCCCTTATCGACTTCATACGTAAACTCATCTCTCATTCTAGCATTCACTGGTTTCTTTTCCAATTTTTATCATAAAATTAATAGATTTATCTTTTAGGAACTGAGTACTTCCGACTAAAATAAAAAATAAGCGGTACGAGTACAATCGTAGGCAAAATCCAAAGGTAAATACTCCGAAACCCTCCACCTAATAGTTGGGGAGCTCCAAACACGGTAAAAGCCGTCACGGTTGATATGGAACAGGCGATCATGCCTTGTATGTGTTCGAGCAACCAGCTATTTTTCACAGGCATTGGGCAAAGCCAATATGCTAATTGACCAAGACCTAGAAAAATACCGAGAAAGGGAAAAAATGAGATGAGCGTATTTCCTGATGTAAAACCGTAAATGGAGCAGGCGAGTCCTGATAGAAATAGTAAGCTTGCGAAAGCAAGATCACCAGGGTGACGATGCTGATCGGCTTTGCGCTTAAAGCGAAGAACGCGCAAACCATAGTATGCGGTCGATGAACTAAGAACTGCAATGAAGAGCAAGAAAATCGAAAAAGAAAAACGTTCTGGGGAAGTATCTGGTTGAATGAAAATACGAAGAAAAGCCATTCCAGCTGCTGTCACACTTACAATCGCCATCATCGCAACAAAGAACCAGCCGATTCGTATGTGCCACCTACCACCTTTTTTTAGAACAAGGGGTAGCCAAAATGTGAGAAGGGCGCTAAACCCTGCGAAAATGTGAAGGAAAAGAAAGAGTTTGAACATCGGATCGTCTCCTTTGTTTATGTGTGGGTGGGGGTCAGGTACCTCTCTGACCCCTACCCCAAGGTGATCTTATGAATAAAAAAACCAGCAAAAGCGTCCGCTATAGGAGGACACTTTTGCTGGTTTTGTCTTTAAGCGGGGTCAGGCACGTACCTGACCCCTTTTGAAAAATCAATGCGCGCGCTTCGCCCCTAAATACCTCGGTGCCCAGTAGCTTGATGTCATGTCGCTAATGGTGACGCCTGTTGAAGAGCCGGCGTGGATAAATTTATTGTTTCCGATGTAGATGCCTCCGTGTGACGCACCTGGTTTGTATGTTGTGAAATACACGATATCTCCTACGGATGGAGAGCTAACAGCTGTTGTAACGTTCCACATTTGTGCCATTGTTCTTGGCAATGAAACGCCCTGCTTGTTAAACACATAGACGAGGAATCCGCTGCAGTCAAAGCCCTGTGTTGGCGTGTTTCCACCCCACACATAAGGAACACCTATGTATACAGATGCATCTGCAATAAGGTCCATCACGCTAAAGTTGGAACTGCTGCTCCCGCTTCCGCTGTCCCCAATGCTATTCCCTTCATATCCTGTCGATTGCTTTAGCTTTTCCCATGTTGCTGGTCCGACGATACCATCAACCGTTAACTTGTTGCGTGATTGGAAGTTTCGAACAGCTCGATCTGTTCCATTTCCAAAATCGCCATCAAGCGGACCGCTATATAAACCAATCGCTTGTAATTTAGATTGAAGCTCTTTCACAAGTGATCCTGTTGAGCCTTTCTTTAACAAATCACCATAATCTTCTCCAGTTGAAGGGGATGACTCGACTTTATCTGTTAAGCCGTCAAGCGCATTCATTGTTTCCTTTGTTGCAGTGCCTGTCACCTGCAGTTTTTTTGCTTTTTGAAAGTCCTTGACCGCTTTTTCAGTGACAGGGCCAAAGTAGCCTGTCGCCTCAACGTGGAACGTTCCTGCTTTTTTAAGTTTATTTTGTAGATCCGTTACAGCACTCCCGGTTGAACCAACTTTAAGAACTGTTGACGTCTCTTGCTGACTTCTGGATTTCAAAGCATCGATCGTTTTATCATCCGCAATGCCTGTAGCCTGTAAACCTACGATACTTTGAAACTCTTTGACCGCTTTTTGCGTAATACTACCAAAGATCCCGTCTATGTTATAGGAATAGTAGCCACGATCATTCAATAGCTGCTGAAGATTTGTTACGGCACTTCCTCGAGAGCCAATGGTAAGGCCGCTCGCAGGTTTTGCTGCATCGTCGCTCTCTGACAGGGCCGATAAGGTTTTACTATCCGCTACGCCTGTTTGTGACAGTCCCTTTGCCTTTTGAAAATCTTGTACTGCTTTCTTCGTGATTTGACCAAAAATGCCATCTACATTATATGTATAATAGCCTTTTGCTTTCAGCTTTGACTGAAGATCCGTTACTGCACTCCCCCGCATCCCGATGGAAATATCGGAAGAAGAGCTTGATGATTTTGAGCTTGATGAACTTGCGTTTGCAAGGGCACTGATCGTTGTAGAATCTGCTTTCCCTGTTACGGAAAGCCCCTTTTCTTTTTGGAAATCCTGTACAGCTTTCTGTGTAATTTGACCATAAATCCCATCCACGTTGTAGGAATAGTAGCCAGCCGCTTTCAGTTTGGACTGAAGATCAGTTACTTCTTGCCCGCGGGATCCGACTTGCAAAGTGGATGAAGACGACGCAGCTGACGATTGACTTTTTGATGTTCCTCCTAGCTTCTGAAGGGTATCCGTTGTCGCTACCCCCGTAACCTTTAACCCGACAGCCTGTTGGAACTGGCTGACTGCATCCTTTGTAATTGGACCGTAGTATCCTGTTGACGTGTGGTAAGTAAAATACCCCTTCGCCTTCAATACATCCTGTAGCTCTTTGACGTCCTGATTATTCATGCCTTGCTTAAGCTCTTGATCCCCAAACGCTGCTTCTGCACCATCAGGTTGAACAAACATTACTCCAGCGACAAGCGCAGAACCAGTTATTGCTTTCTTGACCAATGAAGGTTGCATCCAGATCCTCCTCATTCCAATTAAATTGCTGCCACAAATATCGACACTCTGTCTTTACTATCGGCTATAATTCAACAAAGTTTAAGAGATATCCTGTTATTTATTACAAAAAATAAGAGATACAGGTCAAATTCCCTGTATCTCTTACTATTGGAAAGTATTTTTTGTCGCATTATTCCTGAAATAAGCGCTGTTCAACTTTTCCGTTAATAGCTGACTGACCGCCTAGCAAGTTGAAATCGTTCATACCTTTCATAGCTTCTACCGTTTCTTTTGGAAGCTCATCAGACTTCACTAGCAAAAGTGGTGCGCCATCTTTCGCCGCTAGCACAGAGCCTGCAAGGGCATCGGCAAAACCAAATCCTGTCGCCAAATAAGCTGATTTAGCTTCTGGATAAAAGGTGGTTTTCACTTTAGCTGCCGTTTCAAACCGATTGGCACCTGAGATACGCTCTGGTGACGGAAGACCTTGATACACTTTTTTTGTAATCACACTTTCACCACCGATGACAACCGTATCATCAATGTTTTTCAGCGCGAGTTTTGTTGCCGCAGGGATTTTCTCTTTATCCACTAACAAAATGGGATAGCCATTTTGCGCAGCATATGGTGCAATCGCAAGGGCATCTGGAAAATTAAGACCGTAGGCGATCACGGCTTTCTCAGGATCTCCTCCCATGCGCTTCGCAATTTTTGCTGAAGTATCATAGCGATTATCCCCGCTAATCCGCTCAACCTCTAGTCCGAGTGACTTAATTTTCTTTTCCGTTGCAGGTGAAATCGCGTTAACTCCACCCAGGATAATCGCTTTTTTCGCCCCGAGTCGGTCGATTTCATCTACCGTTTCCTTTGGAAGTTCGTTCGTTTTCGCAAGGAGAATAGGCGCTTTTAGTTGATAAGCAAGGGGCGCACCAGAGAGAGCGTCTGGGAAATCTAAACCTCTCGCAATTACGACCGTATCCGCCTTATCATACGTTTTTGCACTCACATTCGCTGCCGTATCAAAACGAGTCGCACCTTCAATTCGTTTTACTGTGTTTGCTGACGTTTTCACGGTCAATTCTGGGCCATTCGTTGTAACATAGCCTTTCTTATCCACCGCTTCTACTCGAAAGTTATAGGCTTTATTCGTAGTAAGCCCCTGAACGGTAAGCTTTCTTGTCGTTGCTTCCACTTCTTTTAACACGCGATCATTTTTATAGACAATGTAAGATTCAACGCCAGAAGCATCTGTCGCCTCTGACCAATTTAATGTCAGTCTGTCATTTTTGATAGAGCTAGCCGTAAGCTCTGCGTTCTTAGCCCATACAGGTGGAAGCTGATCGTCTCCCTGTGGCACTTTCACTGAAACCGTCATTGTATCGCTATTCGGATCAACAACTGTAACTGAAACGCCTGAACTAGCCCCTGAATACACTTTGCTATTTGGTGATGTAGAGCTATTAAAGCGACTGTAGCCATTCCCGCTATAATAATGATCGTAGTATAATCGCGTATTTGGATCTTGATCTAACTCCGGGTAACCCAATCTACTTTCATTTGCTTCTTCCACATCCACCGCTTTATGTGATTCATCTCTGTTGTTTTGACGATTTTTCAGCTGCTGCTCATCAATATGCCAGATGGCAATTCCAGGCGACGCCACCTGATCAGCTAATCCGATATCAAAGCCAGTAAACTGACGATTCTCAATTAAAAAGTACTCCGATTCATCGGTTGTTTTTAATTTCAATATGGAATAGTCGTCAGTAGTGAAATTCCCTACTTCATATGAGCCATTATTTTGCACTTCAATAGGTCGCTCTAAGCCAAGCACCATTTTGGACCATGGATCGAGATGAGTTGGATAAGCTCCTTCGTACTCATTGTTATGGGTTGTCCAAGAACCGCTCCCCATTAAACTGTGGATGCCAACACCATCTGAAGTGCCGTCCGTATCATAAAGATCCGGTAGCCCCAGATCGTGGCCCATTTCATGTGCAATAATTCCAACGGTTGCCATATGTCCGCCATGTTTCTCCCCAAACATCGTGTAGCCGCCGTTCCCTTGATAAGAGCCTACTTTTACTCCATCAAGACGAGGAGCTTCGCTTTCATAAAGGCTCGACATGTGACCCCAAACCACTTTCCCCGTATCTCCATAGCTTGCTTCACCACCGGCCACAATGGTGACAATATGTAATTCCTCTGAGGATATAGAACCGTCTTTATTTTGATCAAATTGAGCATAGTTTACTTTATCATTCGATGCCTTTAGCGCATCTTTTATGATTTGTGAGTATGTACTATCTGGATTTGTTGCCGTCTCAGGACGAGGGTGAGCATACGGTAATGTGACCCTTACGATTCCATCATTTGTTCCGCTTGATTCGGCAGCCCCTTTAAAACCGAGCTTTCCTTTTGAAACTTCATCATAATAGTGATTAAGCGTACTCCCACTAGTGCCAAAGAATCGGTTACGCCAGTCTGCATCTGAATAAGTGATTTTTGCATCGCTATATTCAACTAATAAAACAAGCGTGTCCTCCTTCGCTCCTGCACTCAATAAATCAAATGAATCATCCGTATTTGGAATCTCCTTTTGCTTTGTATTCATTCCTTCAGTCGGTTGGAGCTTCTTCACATCTTCAAGCTCTGCCGCGTCAGAAGGCTTTTTATTAATAGCAAATCTAGCTTGTGTAACTTCTAGACGTTCACCAACAATACGAGTGTAATACCAGTATTGGTCTTCCCCTATTTTAATCACAGATTCATCGTTCGCCGTCCACCAATGAAAATTCTCATTGCCGCTGAGTGACGCCTTAAATGTCTCTCCTGAAGGCTGAACGAGCTCCTGCGTTTCTTGTAACGCAGGCATGGCATTTGCCTTGCCTGCTCCCAAAATGATGAACAGACTACATAAAAGTAAACTGATTCCATAGATGCTTTTCTTCATCCTGCTCCCCCTATAGTTGACCAAAGTGTTTCAGTAGATTTTATACTCTACAAGTCTACCATTAGCGAGTAAAAAATTGCCATAATTCTGCAATTTTCGGTAACAAAAGGGACCAGCTCGTAAGCTGATCCCTCAGAAATCATTATTCGACTATTCAACTCCAATAAGCTCCCTTTCAATGGAAGGACTAACCGCTTTCGGACCTCCTAGAATCGTAAAATGATAGATGCCTAACTTTTCTTTTGCTTCAATGACCGCATCCTGCATATTATATGGATCTACTAACAAAAAACTACTGTCCCTTTTGGCAGCAAGAACACTTCCTGTTAGCGCATCTGCAAATTCAAGACCCGTTGAGACAAAAGCCTTATGCGATGGATTTAATTCTATTGCAATAATTGAAGCTGTTTCATAACGATTCTTCCCCCCGTATCGCTTTGCTTTTGGTAACTTTTCGAAAAGGCTTTCCGAAATAACAGCCGTACCGCCCACGGCAATGCTCTCAGGATATTGTTTGAGAATTTCGGCCGTATCTTCTGGAAGCTCATTCTGTTTTGCTAGCAAGATAGGATACGTATTTTCCGCTGCGTAAGAAGCAATTGCAAGAGCATCTGGAAATTTCATGCCGTTCGCAATAACAGCTTTATTTGATGGAGGAAGACTCACTGCAATCATTGCAGCTGTTTCATAGCGATCCGCTCCTGCTATTCGTTCAACTGGAATTTTCATTGTGCCTAATTCATCTTCAACATCTTTGGAAAGAGCCTGCTCTCCTCCAAGAAGAATCGCGAACTCTGGGTCGAGTCGTTCAATCTCATCCTTTACAATTTGATCAAGACCGTCAGAGTGTGTTAATAAAATAGGGGAATTTAAATCATAGGCAAGCGGAGCACCAGCTAACGCATCAGGAAAATCATCGCCTCTTGCTATCACAACTCCTTGCGCGCTTTGCTTCCACCCTTCCTGAGAAATTTTCACTGCTGTCTCATACCGATTAGCTCCAGCGATTCTATCAACATTTGTTGGCAAATTCAATTTCACTTGCTTCCAAAATTCATCGGCGATCGCCATATAACCTGCTGCCGACGGATGAACGTTTTTAGGATTTGGCAAATAGGTTGCATAATCCGTTGAAATGGCATCATAGGTAGGAACATAGTGGCTGAATGAGTCGGCCGCGATCTGCTTAATGATCCCATTCACCGTCTTTGTCAGTTCCACGAGCGGACGCTGATCAGCCTCAGGGAACGCGTAGAAACCATTGTAGTATCCCATTAAATAAACATCCGCAGACGCATTAACGCTTCTTATAATTCCCATAATAGAAGCGTAATTTTCCGATAGTTCAGTGATGATCTTTTTGACTTCTTCTGGGTCCTTCAATCGTTCCGGTTCCGAACCGAGTACTTGAAGAAAATCGTTCGCACCGATCGTAATCGTTATCATATTTTTGGAGGCGATCTTAACTTGCATGTCACGATCCATTAAAGCGTTCAACAAATCTTTAGAAGTAGCTCCAGGCACCGCAAAAGGTTTTTCGTAGCTTCCTAATAAACCTACGCGATCTAGATCCTGAGCTATGTAGTCGCCATAACTTAAACCGAGAGTATTGTTCGACATGACGCCAGCCGCGAGTGAATCACCAAGGGCAGCATAATAGACATTATTTTTTTCTTCATCGAGACTGGCAGTGGCAAACGCTTGAGACGGCATAAGCATGGTTATCACGAGAATCAATAGCAGCAGCGGACTGATTTTTCGCTTTCCCGACCTCTTCAATCAGAACCCTCCCCAAAAATAGTTCGTTATAACGAATCGTTACGTATACAATTAGCTTTCCTTTCTTCAATACCTGCTTATTCATAAAATAAATATCAAAAAAGCGCAGGAGACGTTCCCCGCGCTTTCTTAATAAATGGATTACTTTTTGAGCTGATCTAAAATGTCGTTACTTACAGCATTTTCTCCACCAAGAACGTTGAAGTCATAAGCTTCCATGTCCTCGATCGCTTCTGCTGTTTCTTTCGGAAGCATATTCGGCTTCACTAATAGCATTGCAGCATTTTGTTTCGCTGCAAGAACAGATCCTGAAAGGGCATCAGCAAAGTTCATGCCAGTGGAAACGTAAACGCGTGCTGAAGGGTTAAGATTTGTAGCAATATCAGCTGCTGTACCGAAACGATTGTCCCCTGCATAGCGATCTTCAGCATGTAGCTTCGCATCGAGCTTACCGTTAACCGCTGTTTCGCCACCAACGATGATCGATCCATCAATGCCTTTAAGCGCATTGCTAGTTGCTGATGGAATTTCATCCGCTTCTGTTAATAGAATTGGATAACCTTTCTGTGCAGCGTATGGCGCAATTGCAAGAGCATCCGGGAAGTTCATGCCGTTTGCTACAATCGCTTTATTTGGAGATCCGCCAAGACGCGCTGCAATGTTTGCAGCTGTATCGAATCGGTTGTCCCCTGCAATACGCTCAACTTCAATTCCCATACCTTCAAGCTGGAATTTCACGTAATTGCTTACCGCACTTGTGCCACCAAGGATAATGACATCTTTCGCACCAAGACGTGCAATTTCTTCTTTCGCCATTTTATTCAGTGATCCGCTTTCTGTTAAAAGAATTGGCGCATCGTATTTATAAGCAAGTGGTGCTCCTGCTAGTGCATCCGGGAAGGAATCGCCACGTGCGAGAACAACCGTATCTGCAGTTTCCCAGCCTTCTTGCGAAATTTTCACAGACGTTTCATAGCGCGTTTCACCCTGGATACGCTCAGCATCTGCTTCAACGATACGTGCTTCGTCTTTCGCTTTAACTGTTCCAATTTCATCGAGATACTCTGTAAATACTTCAAAATCTACGAAGAAAAGTTCGTTCATACGACCGTCAGCGGCAGCTTCACCCATTGCATCGTATCCGTCGCCACCTTGAGCGATATATGCGTTAGTTGCAACAGTGTAAGTCGCTTCTAGATCAATATCTTCATAGCCGTTTTCAGTTTTCACATTTACATCTAAAATTCGTTCACTAGAAGGAAGATCTTTATCAAAGGAATATCGAAGTCCTGCTACTTGAGCAAAGCGACCTTCCTGAGTTTCGACACCGCTTACCCCATGCTCCAATGAATCAATGATTTCTGCACCAGTCATATCAAGCGTGACGAGGTTGTTACCGAATGGCATCGTTGTGAGAACTTCTCCTAACGTAATTGGTCCCTCATCGATTGATTCACGGATTCCTCCGCCGTTCGTGATTGCGATTGTTGCATCAGTAAACTGCTGAGCTTTGTAAAGCATGCCGTCTGTAAT
This sequence comes from Anaerobacillus sp. 63XJN7_5_ISO-PGPR-S23-430, assembly GCF_056173695.1. Classification (NCBI taxonomy): domain Bacteria; kingdom Bacillati; phylum Bacillota; class Bacilli; order Caryophanales; family Bacillaceae; genus Anaerobacillus; species Anaerobacillus sp. 63XJN7_5_ISO-PGPR-S23-430. The sequence goes on from NZ_CM149686.1 coordinate 3,980,512, forward strand.
TAAGTTTCCTAGATTCGTTTCACCTGTTCTAACGGATGCACGTTTTCCATTAAGATAAACGTCAGATTGACCGACTACTTCTTTCTCAATTTCCTCGAGTGGTTTCTTCAGTTCATCATAGAGAGCTTTTGCTTCTTCGTTAGGCTCGAACTTACTTTTACTACCCAAATCAAGAAGTTCATTATCCCAATCAGTTAGCACGCCTTCTTCGTTAAACGTCACTTCAAGATCACCCAAGAAATTGCTATATTCATTTGCTTGTACAACTAGAGTTGGATCTTCAAATGTATCAACTACAACCGCTTCTTCAATTGTTGTGTGGCTATGACCACCAACAACAACGTCGATGCCTTCTACTGATTTAGCTAGTTCAACTTCAACCGCTTTTCCGAGGTGAGTAAGGGCTACGATTTTGTTTACGCCTTTATCCTCGAACATTTTAATCATCTTTTCAGCTTGCTCCTGATGATTTTGGAATGAAATCGTTTCGCCAGGGCTTGATAGCTCATCTGTTGATTCAATCGTTAGACCGAACACACCCACTTCTTCGCCGTTTACATCAAGGATAACGGCTGGATAGATGGTACCATCATCACCAGTCATCGCCATTTCATTTTTATATAGAGGGCTAAGATAAGGATCTTTGCTGTAATCAATATTTGAGCTTACGATCGGGAATTTCGTTTGCTTGACGAACTCAGAGAACGTCTTTGGACCCTCATCAAATTCGTGGTTACCCGGTACCATCGCATCGTATTTCATCATGTTCATAAATTGTACGTCTGCGAGACCTTTGTATTTATTGAAAAAGAGTGTACCAGAGAAAACATCACCAGCATCTAATAAAATTGTATTGGCGCGAGCTGCACGAATTTCTTCTACAGCTGTTACTCTTTTTGGAGCATTATCTAGATGCGCATGTGTATCATTTGTATGCATAATTGTAAGATCAAAATCGCCTGCCGCCTCTACAGGTGTGGACGGTGAAGCTGCTGCAATTCCCATTGCTAATGCCGCTGTTGATAGAACGCCGAAAAGAGGTTTTTTCATATTCATGTACGTAATCCCTTCCCTTTCGAAAACTCAAATTTTGTCGGAATGTCTCCGCGATTTTCATTATATACTAGCCTACTAGGTGAATGGTCCTTTTTGTCACAATAGTTAACATATTCAAAACATTACTTTATAACTAGTTTCATAGAAAAGGAGAAGGCGGAGAATTCCCGCCTTTTTCCTACTTTAGTTGTTCTTTAATTCATTCATTACGTCGTCGCTAATAGCATTCGTGCCACCAAGGATGTGGAAGTTGTGCATGTCATTTTCGTTAATGGCTTCAGCAATTTTCTCTGGAACCTTATCTTTCTTAACGAGCAGGATCGCTGCATCTTCTTTCGCAGCAAGAACTGAACCAGCAAGCGCATCAGCAAACTTCATTCCTGTTGCTACTATAGCTGTGTCTGCATCTGGTGTTAGAGCGGTTGCGATCGTTGCTGATGTTGCATAGCGGTCATCTCCGCTAATTCGAACTGCATTGGAAAGACTGTTTACAACCTTTTCACTGATTGCACTTTTTCCACCAACGACAATTTGCTCGTCTGTTGTGTTTAATATTTTCTTAGACACAGCAGGAAGCTTGTCGTTATCCGTTAGTACGATTGGATAGCCATTTTTGGCTGCATATGACGCAACAGATAGGGCATCTGGGAAGTTAAAGGCATTCGCTAGGATCGATTTTTCAGGTGTCCCGTCAAGCTTCGCTGCAATGTTCACAGCTGTTTCGTAACGCGTTTCTCCTCCGATACGATCCACTTTTAGACCAAGACCTTTTAGTTCATATTCCGTGTATGAAGAAATCGCTGACGTACCGCCAAGGATGATCGCTTTTTTCGCGCCTAAACGTTCGATTTCTTTCTTCACAGCTGGATTTAGCTTATTCTGTTCAGTTAAAAGAATCGGTGCATCGTATTTGTACGCAAGCGGTGCTCCTGCAAGTGCATCCGGGAACTCATCGCCTCTTGCAATCACTACTGTGTCAGCACTTTCCCATCCTTTTTTCGAAATTTCTACTGCTGTTTCATAACGTGTTTCTCCTGAAGTGCGGTCAACGCTGTTGTTCATTTGAATCTTCGCAAGCATTGGATCGTGGTCACTTGCGCGGCCATCTGCTTCACTAAAATCAGAGTTAATGTTAATGCTATCAATCATCGTACGGTTTGCTAGATTGTTCGATACGAGAATATGATCGAGCACCTGCGCATTTCCTTGATAGTTGTAGGAGTAGCGTTGCTCTGTTGGAAGCTTTTTGACCATATTCGTTAGTACGTCGCCTTCAAGCGTTTGGATTGGCTTTGAGAATTCAAAGTCATTCAAGTCACCTAGAACAACAACCTTGCCATTATCCATGTTCGTCACGACGTCATTTACGAAATTGTTTAAGATGGACGCCTGTTTCACACGCTGTACTTCACTTCCTAAAACAACAGGGTGATCAGCGCCAAAGAGTGCGCCATCTCCGCCTTTTGAATTAAAATGGTTCGCTACAACAACCACTTTTTCACCATTAAATTCAAACTCAGCAGCAAGTGATTTACGGGAATCTTCAAACGCTTCATTTGTTGGATCAATGCGTCCAGGATTAAGCGTTAGTCCGTTTTCATCGACGCCAACTGAAGTTGTTGCATCACCAGATTTCTTCTCAGAGAAATTAACGCGATCAGGATTATAGATGAACCCAACGCGAATATTTCCACCAGGCTGTCCGCCATCTGTTTTATCCTCAGGTGCGATTTCAGTAAACTTGTATGTTGGGCCGCCTGCTTCTTCAATCGCTTGAATAATCGCTTCATAAGATTCGTTTGCACTTGTCGTGCCGTCATCTGTAGGACCATTGTTATCTTGTACTTCGACTAAACCAACGATGTCTGGTGTTTTCATGTTCTTTACAATCGATTCAGCAATTTTGGCTGTTTTCTCTTCCCCAACACCAGGATAGTAGTTTTCAATGTTATAAGAAGCAACAGTTAGATCGCCTTCTGATGACTCCATTTTCGTTACTTCACGTTCTGTATTACCATCAATCACGGATGGGAATGTGCCCGTTGGACGGATTTTGAAATTACTGTAATCGTAGCTCACGATTCCAGTGACGGAGCCATCGAGACGATCACCAGTCGTTACGTCAATATCAATACCATCAACGTCAATTAAGAGTCGTTCAGGGTTTGGATCTTCTGCTGAAAGCAACAGTCCGTTGGCACGAGTAAGAAGTTGATCTTTACTTGTGTTTACGTATACAGGAAGCTCATCGTATTTCACCGGCCCTGTTACGTTTGCATCCGGAATCTCAATAAGCATTCCTTCAAGACTTTCATAAAAGTCCAGTCCATCTGTTTCAGGATCAAAAGATTTCATTTCGTCATCTTCTACGATTTCAGTTGGAGGCGTGCGGTCTGTTCCGATTACGATCGCTTCTGGCAATGTGTTATCGGAAGAAGCAACTGTAATGGAAGAGGCAGTAATTTGAGTAGTGAGAAGGTCTTTCGCGTCACTATAACCACCTTCTTTATACTCTTTCACCTGACCGTCTACTTCTACTTTGTCGCCAACGTTTACGCCAGCGCCGCCGCTTTTATAAACATAGATTCCTTCTGAAGTGGCGTTGCTATCGTCGGGATTTTCTTCTTGCATGTAGAAGGCGTTATTGCCGTCTTTTGCCGTAACGATCCCAGCGATTTTCGTAACAGCCATTCCTTCATAAGGAGAAGTGTGGTCTGAACCTTGAATATCGTGAATGCTAATGCCATCAGCAGACTTTAAAACAGTGTAATCAAAAGTGGCGACTTCACTTAATTTATTGTCTTTGGCTGCTACGGCTTTAATCGTTGTATCTTCAGTTAGTTCAATTGGCGCTGTGTATTCTGTGCTTTCAGCTGTCGGTTCGCTACCATCTGTTGTGTAATGAACCGTCGCACCTTCTTCTGCTGTCGCAAGCTTCACCATCGTACCTTCAATAACAGATCCTGATGCAGGATTTGCCGTTACTGAGAAAGCTGTTTCGATAATGTCAGCTGCGCTTCGAGGTACGAGTTTGTATTCGTTAAAGTTGTAGTCAATAACACCTTTAAGAATTTCATAGGTTTTACCTACTTCAAGTAGAGACTTATTTGTTGGTTTAATGACAAATTCACCTGAAGCGTCTTCAGCAGTGAAATTACCATTGCCATCGACTGACTTAACAGTGACATCATTAAATTGGGTGAATGCAGCTTCATGCTGTTCACCGTTATCTTTGGAAAGATCAGTGGATATGAGTGACTGAGGGGACGGGATACCTTTGTCTTCCGTTGTGATGGCTACATTAGAGGCACTAGTTTGTACTTGCTGCATGCCATAATAATCTGACATGGCGCCTTCTACAGTTACTTCATCACCTGGTTGAGCCGTAATGCCTGCAGCACGCACAATAATGGCAGCAGTGTCATCCTGTATAAACAGGTTCGTTTGGCCGCCAGTTTCAAAGGATGCTGTGGCAATACCTTTTATTTTCACTTGTGTACCGTTTGCTACTTTTCTAGCATCAGTGATTGTTGAGAGTTCGATAGGTTCTGGATCTGGGTCCGGTTCTGGAGCTGTGCCGTCAGGAAATGTGTAGGCTGAAGGCTCTTTGAGTCCTGGAACACCGAAGTACGTTGCGAGGTTTCCAGTAATTTGGATCTTCTTACCTTTGTTTTCAGGATGAGCGATTAAATTAAGGTCATCTCTTAGAGATCCTTTTGGTAATTGTACCGGAATAATATTTTCTGCTTGTGTTTCATTGGCAGAATCTGCAATAGCAATATTTGTTTCTACGTTATTAGCATTTTCTAAGTTGTAAGATGGTCCGTTAGAAGTTGTTCCTACAATATACCCTTCTACTGTTGCAGAACCAGTATTATTTGCGATTGCTTCACTAACGGAAATTGTTCCTTCGGCAGAAGCAGAAAGCTGCGAAACTGGTAATGCGAAAAAGCTAAGAACCATTGAGAATATTAGCGCAAAGCTAATAAAACGACTGGTTGACCTTCGTTTCAAATTTCATCCCCCCGGATATGTAGTCGAATTTTGGTGATGATACCACCAATTGTCAGTATACAATAACTTTTGACCCAGATGTGTAAAAATAGCGTAAATTGTCTAAATTTAGATGGCGCTTTCATTTTGTGGTAGGGGTCAGGCGCGAGCCTGACCCCCTTCACATACAAAACCGCTGTTTTCGCTGCTTTTGTCCGCGTTCACGGGAGACTAATTGTTCCTAGAAAACTCTTTCTTCAATCTTTCACATTGTAAAGAAACGGTGAAATTAATATATAACGATAGATTTCATTTTTCCTTACTCTTTCATTTTCTGCTCACATACTAGTCTAAAGTACTAGTTTCCAATCACAAAGAAAAACCACCCTATCGATGGCTCGATTGGATGGTTAAGAGGCAGGTTTATCTTCTTCTTTCTTACATCTCTTCCCTGATGGATTGGATCCATCATGCTCTAGTCGGGGAGATGATCTTGAAGATCCTTGAGGGATCATTACACGTTAGTCTAGCGGGGAGTATACTAGTTTGGTGACTCAAGAGTATATGGGTTTTCTAATTCGTTTTCAAATGAATGAAAATCATTATAAGGACGTATACCTTGCTTCATTAGACAGTTTGTCCCCTGCCTAAATCGAGCATCATTGCTATTGAAAACAAGGACGTTTCTTGCTTGCTTCCGCGCAAAGTGAGCTGTCGTCATAGCACCACTTTTCACTTTAGCTTCCATAATCACGACATGACTTGACCATGCACTGATTAACGCATTTCGCTGAATAAATTGCTTTGGTGTAGGTGCTGTGCCAGGTGGATACTGCGATATGACAGCGCCTTCAATTGATATTGCTTCGAAGAGCGAGCGGTGCTCTTTCGGGTAACAAGTATCAACTCCATTTGCAACAAAAGCAATCGGTTGCCCACAATTTGCGAGGCAGGCAGTGTGAGCAGCATGATCGATTCCTTTAGCGAGACCACTAATAACAGGGATGTTCAGGCTTGAGAGTTTGGTGGATAACTCTTTCGCAGCACGTCGCGCCTGATTAGAACAAGAACGGGAACCAACTATTGCGACAGAAGGTAAGCTTGGCTTGATATGACCTTTGTAATATAAGAGAACGGGCGATTCAGGAACATTTTTTGCATAAACAGGGTAAAGCGGGTCATCTCGGGGTAATAGCCAGATCTCCTTTTGCTGAACAAGTTCGAGAATGCGCTTTGGTTTCTCAAGTGAACGGGTAGCCATTATTGCTTCGCGTGCAAGACGAGAGATTCCACGGACATTCTGAAGTTCAGAGAGAGAGGCATCATAGACTCGTTCAGGAGTTCCGAAAGCGGTCAACAGCTTTTTTTGTGTCACCGGACCCACATGCGGAATCGAACTTAGCCAGATCCAGCGCTCCATTCGTTCACTTCTCTTTCGTGATTAATTTTTATGGCAGGATTTTTTCCCATCGTTACTCTGGAAGTTTGGAGAGCACATACACTTTGCTACCTTTTCGCTCTGGCCATTGTTTAACAAGATCTGGTGGTGTTGAGGATTCACTATTCTCGACATAAAGCTGGTAAGCTTCCCGGGAAGGTTCCTGAAAAAGTGAGAGTATGTAATCCGGGAAAGCGTGTGGATTCTTGCGATCAGAAATGTACGCACGATAACTGCTCCACATATAGTCCGCTGGCTTTACTACCATACGAGCTTTAACTGGATTAAGGTGGATGTATTTACTCACGTCAATTTCATAATCAATCGAATCGAGAAGTTCAGCGAAATAGCGACCTTGAAAGACATGTCCTGTGTACTCATATTTGTCGTTGAAATATCTTGCATAGTTGGAGTTGATCACTTTCATGATTTCACCAGGGGGATGATCGAAGGTTTCGATGGAGAGATGCACATGGTTAGTCATGAGACAGTATGCGTGTAGGCGAAACGGAAAAACGAGACGAGCTTGTTCTAAAAGTAATAAGTACTTCAGACGATCAATACGCTCTTCAAAAAGTGGTCCTTTTCGATTCCCTCGACAGATAATATGGTACTTAGCACCAGGGAACCAATTGCGTTTCTTACGAGCCATTCGAATTGCTCCTTTAGTAAGGAAAATGGGGAATTTCTACCATATCGGGGTTAATAATTGTAGTATACCACCTTTCAAGAATTTGGGAATAGTTAATTGGTAAATTATTCAGAAATATTTTTTAATTCATTTAGAAGGAAAATGGAGAGGGAGGTAATAGAGGTGAATGAGGGGGTCAAGTACGTACCTGACCCCCTCATTCACCCCATACCGTTAAACCCTTATCCACTATAGATTCAATGCAATTCAAGGTTCATTTGCAACGAAAAAAGTGTCCACCTATGGCGGACACTTTTTGGTGTTTTGTCTTTTGATGGGGTCAGGCGCGAGCCTGACCCCAGTAAGCATTTCCTACTTCAATCCCTCCACCACATCATCACTAACCGCATTGACTCCACCTAAAATGGTGTACGTATCTGCTTGTAGTTCTTCAATGGCTTCAGCTGTTTCAGACGGCAATTCATCTGGCTTTACTAGAAGCATCGCTGCACCTTGTTTGGCAGCTAGAACGGAACCTGTTAACGCATCAGCAAAGTCCATGCCTGTTGCGATGAACACGTGCTGAGATGGGTTAAGTTCAGTTGCTATTGACGCCGCTGTACCAAAACGGTTTTCTCCAGCATAGCGCTTCGCATACGGTAGCTTGCTGAACGCTTTCTCACTAACCACTGCTTCACCACCAGCGACGATCGCCTGGTCGACACTGCGAAGGGCTACTTCCGTTGCTTTTGGAACAGTGTCTTGTTTCGTAAATAAAATCGGATAGCCATTTTCTGCTGCGTAAGATGCGGCAGAAAGAGCATCAGGGAAGTTCATCCCACTTGCTACGACAGCTTTATCAGGATTGCCACCAAGACTCGCCTGGATATTAGCAGCTGTTTCGAAACGATCATCTCCGTAAATTCGTTTCACTTTCAAATCGAGTCCTTCTAACTGATAAGCGATAAATTTCGGTACGGCTGATGTCCCGCCAAGAATAATCGCTTTCTTCGCACCAAGGCGCTTAATTTCGCTTATGACCGATTTCTCAAGCCCCTTTTCACGCGTTAAAAGAATAGGTGCATCTAATTTATACGCGAGTGGTGCCCCTGCTAGCGCATCTGCAAAGTTATCTCCTCGTGCAATAACAACAGTATCCGCTTCGTCCCAGCCTTCTTTTGAGATCTCAACAGCTGTATCATAGCGATTATCTCCAAATATCCTCACTGGTTCCTTCGATTCCGCTTCACCAGCATCAGATGTTACTTTCCACGTATATTTCTTCGTATTCTTTCCAATCGCTCCACCATCGTTATTGAAAATTTTAGATTTATTTTCTTCAGATGGTTCAATTGTAATTGGTATTTCATTTTCACCATTTACTAGCTTTACTTCATGTGTGAACGTCATATCTTCATTCACTTTTACTTTCTCACCATTAATTGTTAGGTTTCCTTCTTTGATCGCATTTCCTCTAAAAGTTACCGTATCGCCTTCCACAACGGCACCATTTTCAGGAGAGTTTACGACAACGGGCATATCGATCCAACGGAAAATTTCATCTTGTACAACCATTTTATTACTGCCCTGGTTAGTTACCGTCACTTTAAGATCTGTACCTTCTGCTCCGTAACCATAGAAGCTGACGTCATCATCAGACTTATCATTACGCGTATGGTCGGCAAGTCCTTCCTGATCCCATGACTCCCCTTTTGCATATTTGTACGTTAAGACCGTTCCTTCCGGGAAAGATTTTTGTAGTTCCCAATCCGGTGATACCGCTCCATTACGAGACATTTCCCATGCACTTGTACTCCACCCATTTTGATCACCAGGCATCGTTACTTTTGCGCTAAGCGGTGTATCGTCAGGGGCATGCACTTTAAATGTTACGTCTACCATCACAATATCCGGAGTTACCGTTACTTTATTAGAAGCGGTTTGATTTCCAGCTTTGTCATACGCTACGATGCGATAGGTGTACGCTTTGCCGTTCTCAACAGCGAAGTCGGTGTACGTCACTGCTTCTGCATTATCTAGAAGTTCAACCGTTTGACTATCCCGCTCAACCGCTAATAAGTAAGGGTTGTCTGCTCCTTCAAGTGCCCAGTTTAATGTTACCTGTCCAGATTCCTTTAACGGCTCTTCAAGCTTCACAGCATCTGCAGGGGCCTTCGTATCATCCTCATTTTGAGAGAACGTGACTTCTTCTGTATTCGTTGTTTTCCACGTAGCCCCACGATCAGTTGAAAAAGCTAGTCGGTAAGCGTATGTTCCTTTCTCAATTGGGCGGAATTCCGCTTTAAATCCATTAGCCTCTTCTTCCTGTCCTGTGTAAGTCGCTTTAGACTCTTGCCACTCACCGTCACGCTTCACTTGAAGTTTTCCAATTAATCCTTCTGCAAGGCCTGATTCCGTTGCGCCATCTATTTTCACACTGGCTTCGATTGCGAAAGTGTTTGATAGATCCAACACTTGATCATCAATGACTGAAACTGAAGAAATTTCGTATTTTCCTTCTTTCCACTCGATGTGCGGAATCGTTGGTTCCTTCGTTTCCACTTTTACCGATTCATTGCCATCCTCATCGATCGCCGTTACGGCAAAAAAGTAAGATTGGCCATTAGTTAATCCAACAACGGTAAGTTCCTTGTCTTCCGTTACACTCACTTCTTCATACATCGCCCCTTGTAGCGTTGAGCGATACACTTTGTATTTCGCTGCATCTCCTGTCCAAGAAAGGGTTGCGCTTCCTTCTCCAGCAGAAATTTTCAAATCGCTAGCCGCTTTTGGTCGCTCAAAATTCTGACCTTCGTCAGCTATTAGCATGCGGCCAGTCATCGCAGGAATCGTTACCGAAACCTTACCATCCTTCACCGTTACGCTGTCATCTTTCGCGAGTCCATCTGTAAATGAAATGTTGTTTTTCACAACTTCCTTCACATTTAGCTCGATCGTTTGCGCCTTAGTACCGCGGTTCACTGCAATAATTGCTGCACCGTCATCATTCGTACGAGCAAATGCATAGACATCCCCGTCTGCATGCAGAGTTGTGAGCTTCCCGTATGCAAGAAGATCTGCATTTTCAGTACGAACAGCTCCTGCAGCTTGATAGTGCTTTACTAAGTCTGCATTTTCGTCTCCCCACGGATACGTGCGACGATCATCAGGGTCTTTAGAACCCGTTACACCTGCTTCATCACCGGAATAAATCGTTGGGGCACCTGGGTAACCCATTTGCAGAACCGCAGCCAGCTTTAAGCGCTGCACGCCAAGCTCGTGATCGTAATTCGGATCAAATTCAGCTCGTTCATACGTGTCAGTTCCGCCACCAAGTACATAGATTGCACGCGGCGTATCATGAGACCCCATTAAATTCATGAGCGCATGAAACGCCTCATCAGGGTAATCCTCCTGTACTGCCATCAACTTCTCATCTGTACTTGCTGCATTCCCATTTTTCAAGAAATCAAGAATAGCACCTTCGAAACGATAGTTCATCACGGAATCATATTGATCCCCAAGGAAGTATTTTGATGCGTCATCCCAGATCTCACCTAGAATCAGCGGCTCTTCCCCATCCTTCAGCGTTGCTCCGGCACCGGCCATTTCTTCAGATTTCAATTCATCACGGAACTCACGCCAGAATTCCATATCGACTTCATTTGCGACATCAAGGCGCCATCCGGAAGCCCCATTTGTTAACCATAATTTCGATGCAGAATCTTTGTCATACATAATGTAATCAGAGAATTTCTCATTGTTTAACTCACTATCATAATCAACTGCGTCTCCTTCAACGCTTTTGATTTCAGGAAGAGAATCATATCCCCACCACGCCTGATAGTCGTAGCGTTCCTTCCCATTCTCATCCTTCACTTTTTCATTTTTGATATTAAACCAGTTATGAAAGCCATATTCGTCATTAAACGTTTGGCCTTCTTTTTCAAGCTGTTTTCGTGCTTCTACTTTCGCATCTTTTTCACTCATGTCCTCGTCATTCATTAGGTCATAAATACGAGACCAATATTCATAAGCCCCAACGACATCGTACTTACTATAGCGATCAAAGTAGATGGAGTCATCCCCAACATGATTAAATACGCCATCCATAATCAGGTGCATGTCACGTTTTTCAAGTTCATCGGTAAATGCTTTAAATTCCTCAGGTGTTCCAAACATTGGATCAATCGTTTTCCAATCCGCTGCATCATATTTATGATTTGATGCTGCCTTCGCAATTGGATTTAAATAAAGGGTATTTACACCAAGGGATTGAATATAATCAAGCTTCTTTTGAATGCCTTGGATATCCCCACCAAAGAAATCGTTACTCCATATCTTATCTCCATCATAATCTGCACTGTCCGAAAGCCTTGGATTATCGGGAAGCTCTCCCCACTCCTGGTGCTCAATTGGTTCATGACCACGTGCGGTTTCCTTTGCATCATCGTTTTCTTCATTTCCATTATTAAATCGATCAGGGAAAATTTGATACACAACAGCTTCTTTCATCCAGTCTGGCGTTTCGTATCCTGGGTCGAAGACCGTTAATTGATAAAGTTCAGCATTCGTATCAACTGCTTTTCCAGCCGCTCCTTGCTTCGTATCTTCTCCATACTCCGCTTTTGCTGAACCATCACGCACAATAAATTTATAGCCGTAAAGTCCTTTTTCTTCAGGCGTTACTTTCGCTTCCCAAAAATCTTTCCCATCATTTGTGGCTGCCTTCTCCATTGAGATCAGCTTGCTTGTACCCGTATTTTGATTCTTGATATAGAGGTCGGCTTTCGCTACATCATCTTTCTTTGCTGCTAGACGTAGCGTCACCGTCTTTCCTTCTTTCACAGCACCAAACGGAGCACGATAAGCTTCTTCCCATGAGTTATGTAGAAGACTTGCCTTATTTACTGCACCATCTGACCCTTCAGCACTATAATCTGTGCTTACTTCTTTTGAATCGGCATTGAAAAAGAACGTGACGTCTGCCTTTTCAATGACGTTCAACTTTGCATTCTCTGCTGGATAATCGTCTCCCCATTTATCGCCAAGCACCACTTTATACTCATAATTCCCTTTTGGTACGCTTGTCGTAAAGGAATAGACATTATCAAATTGATCATCAGTCAGAAGCGCTGTTGACTGATCAGGGCTCCACTCTGCTCCTGCATCAATGGCAGGCTGGATCGAGCCAACAAGTCTAGGTGATTTTTCTTCTAGCGGTGTGTAAGTAGTTGAATCTGCAATCGCATGTGTTCCATCATGATAATAAAACGTTACTTTTGTTTTCTCATCCAGTGTTAATTTAAGATTGTTTCCACCATCACCATAGCTCTCTCCCCAAGATTGATTGATCGCTATTTTATATTCATAACTCCCTGCTGGAAGTTCACCAGAGAATTCATAAAATCCTCCTCCCATGGCTTCCATCTTTGTTTCCTCAGCTGTTGGATCCCATTCCTTTGAAGCACCGAGCTCGTCCTGCAAATCGCCAACAAGGGTGACAATTCGTTCGTCTGTCACCTCCCCAATCGTAAAGGTACTATTATCGCTACCATTTGGATTTAAAGGATCTTTCATCCATTCATCTCCCACGATAAATTTGTACTGATGAAGTCCATCGGATAGATCATCTATCGTTAACTCCCAGACGTCATCTACCTTCTCGAGTGGAAGTGCCCCTTCCTGCCAATTTGTAAAATCACCTGCAACAAGGACCGATTCTTCGCTCCCATCTCCTTCATAAATAAACGTAGCTGATGATCCGTCTATGACAGGACTAACTGCTGCCGCATTCACTGCTCCAGGAATAGCTCCAGCAAGCAATTGAATCAAAAGAACGACGACGAGTGACAGTGAAAATCTCCTTCGATTACCCCTTTTCATCCTTTTCCCCCCTTGAAAATACGATTAGTGAAACCGTTTGCACAAAACCGTAAATTTTAGGAAACCGTTTGCAGTTACAAATAAAAAAATAAGCTAACTGTTCCAAATACCAGCAAACGCTTTCAAGATCTATTTTGCCACAGGATTTGGAAGTAATCAACTTATTTTTAGAAAATTTCATTATTTTTCGTACAGCTCGATCGGTAGACCATCTGGATCACTGAAAAAGGTGAAGCGCTTCATTGTAAGCTCATCCACTCTTACATCTTCAATAGAAGATACTCCTCTTTCTGTTAGATGATTAACGGTCTTATCAAGGTCTAATACTTCAAAAGCGATATGTCTTAATCCCATTGCTTCAGGGTAGCTTGGTCTCTCTGGCGCATTCGGGAATGAAAATAATTCAATTCTTGTATGATCTCCGACGGCAAGATCAAGTTTGTATGAATTTCGTTCTTCTCTGTAAGTTTCCTCGATAACCTTAAGACCGAGTGTATCTACATAGAACTCCTTTGATTTTTCGTAATCTCCGCAAATAATCGCAACATGGTGCACTTTAGTAAACATTTGCTTCACCTCAACCTAAACGATAAGCTGACAAATGAGCGTCGTCAATAAGAAAACCGAGCAGCTAGTCATTATAACAGCGATTCCGCCCCATCTACATACATCTCTGTCCCTGTTACATGACTGGATGCATCAGAAGCTAGAAAGTAAACGACGTCTGCCACCTGTTGTGGCGAACCTGGTTTTTGCTCAAGCGGATGACTTCCTTCAGGATATTCTACTGGAATTTCAATTTCTTCTACACCATCTTTTTTGTCTGTGTTTTGATCAATGTTCGTATCGATTGCCCCAGGGCAAATGGCGTTTACGCGAATGTGATATTGAGCTAGTTCAAGAGCAGCCATTTTCATAAAGGCTACCTGTCCTGCTTTTGAAGTACTATAAGCAGACATGCCAAAGTTCGAAAAAGTCCGATTGCCATTTATGGAACTAGTAATAATGATACTCCCTCCATCTTCTTTCATATAAGGGATTGTATGTTTCACCATTAGAAAAGTACTTCTTAAATTTGTTTCAATCGTCTGATCCCACTCATCAACCTTCATTTCTTCAATCGGATTCAGTGTGCCATTAATTCCTGCATTGTTAAACAGAATATCAATGCGTCCCCATTTGTTAACAACTTGCTTCAAACCATATGTAACTCGTTCTTCATCGGCCACATCCACATCAAGGACAAACGCCTCTCCCCCGTTTTTTACGATCGACTCCTTCACTTGTTCTGCTCGACTTTCCTTCAAATCAAATAAGCAAACTCGAACGCCTTCTTTTGCAAAGCGTTTAGCTGCGGCTTCTCCAATTCCAGATCCACCACCTGTTATAACGGCTACCTTCTTCATATTTAGCACTCTCCTTTTTTCTGACTATTCCCGCAATCCAACTTTTTAAGACCAATATTTATCAAGAAACGAAGATTGTTTGATCGAACAAAAAGTGTTCCGTTTATCCACTATCGATAAACGGAACACTTTTCTGCCTCTCTCATTCTATCTACCTAACCATCCTCCATCTACTGCCAATAGATGTCCATGTACATAATCAGACGCCGCGGAAGTTAAATACAAAATTGTACCTTTAAAGTCTTCTGGATCGCCCCATCTCTCGGCTGGAATACGATCTAATATTTGGGAGTTTCGGGTAGCATCTTCTAATATTGCCGTATTCATATCCGTTGCAATATAACCTGGGACTATCGCATTCACATTCACGTTATGTTTTGCCCACTCGTTTGAGAGCGCCTTCGTTAACTGAGCCACCCCACCTTTAGCGGCCGCATAAGCTGGTACGGTAACCCCCCCTTGAAATGAAAGTAAAGAAGCCAGGTTCACAATTTTCCCATGTCCTTCAGGCACCATGTATCGACCAGCTTCCTGGCACAGAAGCCATACGGCTTTTAGATTAATATTAATCACATCGTCCCAGTCTGATTCTAAAAAGTCTACAGAAGGTGACCTTCTTTGAATTCCAGCATTATTGATCAAAATATCGATTCTACCGAAATGATTGATGACATTTGGAATTGCTTTCTTCACCTGATCTTGATCTTCCAAATCGCAGGGAATAATCACACACTTTCTTCCTAGAGTTTCTATTTCATTCTTTATGTCTAATTGCTCCGGGTTTCTTTGAAGGAGAGCAATGTCTGCTCCCGCTTCCGCTAATGCTACTACCATTGATTTGCCTATCCCTCTTGTAGCTCCTGTAATAGCAGCTACCTTACCTTTTAGATTAAACAACTGTAAGCTCATTTCCATTCTCCTTTTTAGTTGACTATTCGATTTCTATTAACCACTACTCTATTAAGTTAGGTATAAAGGTAACAATTGTCGGGAAAAAGACAATAAGTAATAGCGCGACACATAGAACTCCTACAAAGGGAACTGCACTCTTCATAGCGTGGTCCAGTTTTACACCTGAAGATGAACATGCGACGAATAAACATACTCCTACTGGTGGAGTTAGCGTGCCAATCGCAATATTAATAACAATCATCACACCAAAAACAACAGGATCCATACCAGCGCTCATAGCGATCGGTAACATAATAGGGACAAACATAATCAATAAAGCAAGTCCCTCAATAAACATCCCACCGACTATGAAAATGACATTGATAACTAAAATAATAAAAATAGGGTTATCTGATATACTCAAAATAAGATTGCTTAAAATCTGCGGGAAATTATGACTTATGAGAATCCAACTGAACAAAGATGAAGCTGCAATGATAAGCAACACATTTCCAGAACTGATAATTGCTTCAACAAAAATCCCAGTCATATCTTTAAATTTTATGCTTTTATAGACGGCCAAACCCAGAATTAGCGTATAGACTACTGCGATAACACTAGACTCAGTAGGTGTGAAAATCCCGGTTAATATTCCTCCCACAATGATAATTGGTGCCATTAGAGGTAAGATTGCTTTTCTAAAACTCTTTATAAAATAAGAAATAGAAAATCTTTTCTTTTCAGAAGATCCATAGTTTTTTATCGAACAAATAAATCCGGACACTACCATAAGCAAAATACCAATTAGTAACCCTGGGATGATCCCGCCTAGAAAAAGTTTTCCAACTGAAATACTGGCTATTCCACCTAAGACAACCATTGGTATACTCGGGGGAATGATAATCCCGATCGAACCAGATGCCGCTTGTAGAGCAGCAGCAAACCTTGCAGGAAAGCCCATTTTCACCATACTTGGCGTCATAACACTGCTTAAAGCAGCCGTGTCAGCAGGTGCTGAGCCAGATATTCCACCCATCAGCATACCCGAGGAAACACTTACATAACTCATCCCACCTCTCGTCCATCCAATGATCGAGTCAGCAAAGTTTACAAGCTTTTGCGTTAATCCACTTTTATCCATAATGACACCTGTCAGCATAAAGAAAGGAATGGCTAATAACGTAAAACTATCCATTGAAATAAACATCTTTTGTGGAACGACCAATAACGGAATTGAACCTTCATACAATATTGTAAAAATGGATGCTACACCTAAAGAAATACCTACTGGAACACCGAAAATAAGGAGTAGAAAAAACGAAATAAATAAAAGCGCTATCATAAATTCTCCTTCCCTCTAACGTTTATGAGAATAATAAAGATAATCGCCAAAATGCCTGATAGGGGAATAATTGAATAAATATAACCGATTCCAATAGGCAATACCGAAGCAGTTCCTGAAAAGTTTTCAATCACAAACATAGTCCCTTGCCAGGTTAGCACACAGAAGAACGCCCCTGTGATGATGTGAATAACCACGTTCACTCCCTTAAAATACTTCTCAATCTTTTCAACAACAAATGTTATCGCGATATGTCTTTGTTTATAGATCCCCATCGTTATGCCTAAGAACATTAACCACACAAATATAAATCTTTCGAGCTCTTCCGCCCACACCATTCCGCTTGAAAAAACATATCGGAGAACGACCTGCATAAACACCAAAGTCACAAGGACTAACATTAAAATTAAAATAACTTTCCCCATAATGCTTTCTATTCGATTACCTACTGCGGCACTTTTATTCAAGCTTCTCCCCCCTGACTGTAATAATGAAATAACAGATGGGGCGCTTATGAATTCGCCCCTAGATTTGTTATTTTGTATCAATTATCTTTTGAATTAAATCTTCTCCAAATTCCTCACCGTACTCTTCGTATACAGACTGTACGGATTTCCTCCATGCATCTTTATCGGGGTCCTTCTCAATTTGTAACTCTCCAGTATCTTCAAGAAACTTGATCTCTTCCTTTTCCTTATCACGGATCAATTTTCTTTCATAATCTCCCGCTTCCTTGGCAGCCTCCAATAAAGATTCTTGAATATCGGCAGGGAGCTTATCGAATTTCTTAGGGTTCATAATGAGCAACATTGACGTATACGTGTGGCCATCAAGGACCATATAATCCTGTACTTCATACATCTTAGAACTTTTAATTGCAAATACTGGTCCTTCTTGTCCATCCACTACACCATGTTGGGAAGCCATGTATAATTCAGAAAATGGCATCGGCACAGGATTTGCCCCCAAAGCTTCTGTCGTTGAAATCAATACTGGCCATTCTGGCGTTCTAATCTTTAATCCTTTAAGGTCTTCAGGAGATTCAATAGGTCTAGCACTATTCAAAAAGTGTCTGAACCCCGATTCCCAATAACTCATGACTTTGAAGCCACCCTTTTCTTCAGCCTCTTCCGCAAGTAATTGTCCAACTTCTCCTTGCAAAACCTTATCTACGTGCTCTGCGTCTCTAAAAAGAAAGGGAAGATCGAATATAGAATATCGCGGATAATATTTTGTAACGCTACCTGAAGCAACTAGAGAAATATCCACTGTCCCCATCTTAGTGCCCTCTGCCAGCTCACCCTCATCTCCTAGCTGACTATCATGGTATACTTCTATCTCCACTTGACTATCTGTCTTTTCTGCAACTAATTCTGCAAATTTCTCAGCACCAGCATGAAATTGGGAGCTAGTAGGTTGATTGTGTCCTAACTTAAGCCTAATAGTTTCTCCATCCCCAGCTGATGTGCTGCTTTCACTCGCACCGCACCCCGTTAGACTGATCGTAAGAACGACTGTTAACAAGAAAATTGAAATACCCTTAAACTTTCTCCCCATCTTTTTCCCTCCAGGTAAATAGAATTGTATAAAACAGCAATGGTCAATTACTGTAGCTACCAAATTTCAAAAACCTTTCACTATGTAGATTAACCCTTATTGCGCAAACCTGTTAGCGCTTACAAAGTGTAGAAAATTTAATCATTGTTATACCCTTTACTTATGCAATAATAAAAGCCATTAATTATTATATATAATATATAGTGATTATATATAATAATTAATGGCATGTCTAGGGATTATATATAATATATAGTGATTATATATATAATCCCACTATTATATTAGTGATTTTTTATATGATTTCTTCTGACTTCTTATTTAACCATTTTCATAATATGTTCTCTGAAAGCTTCCTGAACTTCTTCTACATCACCTTTTTCCATTAATTTCACCAGATCTAAATGATATTTATATACTTCATCAGGACGGATTTGAACTTTAGGATTGAGCGCTGTAATATACCTCCTGATATGTCCAGTTAGCATATTCCATATTCTAGTGTAGACTTCTATTTTGGACCATTGAATAATGGTTCGGTGAAACTCCATATCTAAATCAGATTGCAATAAATATTCCGGCTTACCGAACTTCATTCGATCCACAATGTCATAAAGTTCTCCTATATCTTTTTTTCTCAAATTAGGTAAAATAATTTCTAATGCATTCGTTTCAATTTCTGCTCTCATTGAAAATATATGGTACATTTCCACCTTATCAATTTCAGTAACGAAAGCTCCTTTATACTTAACCGTGCGAATAAGCCCTTCTTCTTCTAATCCTCTTAAGGCCTCTCGAACAGGAACCTGGCTTATTCCAAACTTCTTTGCTACTTCTGTTTCCACTATTCGATCTCCAGGCTTTAGATTGTTTAAAATAATATCATCTCTTAAATTTTTTTTAACTTTATCCTTTAAGGAGACTAACGATTGTTTACTTGGTTTTCGTTCTTCCATTTTTCCCAACCCTTTTCAAATAGTATTAAAAGCTTTTACATTGTAACGAGTAAAAAATGTTTATAAATGATGTTTCAAATTATATATAATACCATTATATATAATTTGAAACATCATTATAAGAGAATTAAAAAAAGAGACCCGTTAAGGTCCCTATTGCTGGTTTTCAGTTTCATCATTCGGTTGCTTTTCAGTGTCGTCCATGTCCCCTTCATCCATGTTACCATCTTCATCTTTATCGCCTTCTTCTGAACCATCCTTATTCATTGTATCATCGTCTTCCTGATCAATCGTTCCATCGTCTTCGTTAACATTCTCTTCATCTTCTGGTGTATCTTCTTGCATTTCGGGATCTTCTACCGGTCCTTCTTCTTCATTTGCATTCGAACAAGCCGCAATACTCAGGGAAAGAAACATCGTCATCAGTAACAACATCCACTTTTTCATAGAAAAACCTCCATCGTTGTAATAGTCCTATTTTGACCATCTCAAGTGGATGTATGTATTTTCCTAACACCAAATTTAAAAAAAGCTATTTATTTACAAAAAAAGTCATATATTTTTGATATTTTTTACAAATTACAACACATTTCGTAGGTTTAATGGCCTATTATAATAGTAGGATTTTCATAAATATATGATGGATCGTACAAAGTATCCTCCAGAAAAGGGCAACCATTTTTGAAAAAAAGTGGGCGCAAAGTAAACAGATCTAAGGAAGCTTGTTGATAGAAGGCTTCTATGATGGCTGAACTACCTGGAAAGAGTTTAAGGAGGAGTTACATGGGCGTACATACGGAAGAAAATCTGGACGAGGAATGGATTAAATTAATGAAAGAAGCGAAGGAATTGGGCATCAAAATTTCTGAAATCAAAGCGTTTCTCAAAAATGAGGGAATGTAACCTGAACGAAAGCGGCGGAACGGACGCCGCTTTCGTTCTATTTACGGAACAATAACATACTGGTATAATTACATACAATCAAAGAATTTTGTCGAAGCATCGGAGGGATACACGTGATAGGTGAAGAAGTAAAGAAGTATCGTTTACGCAAAGGGTTATCTCTTTCAGAATTAGCGGAACGTGCGAATGTGGCCAAGTCATATCTGAGTTCAATTGAACGAAATATACAATCAAATCCCTCTATCCAATTCCTAGATAAAATATCTAATGTTCTTGATGTTTCGGTAGAGGTACTACTTCAGGGAGATGATCCTATTCATCAGAGTGAGTTAGACTCGGAATGGAAAAAGATCGTTAAAGAAGCAATGGAGTCTGGTATAAGTAAGGACCAGTTCAGGGAGTTTCTGGAGTTTAATAAGTGGCGTGCCAAACAGGGATCTGATCAATAAATTGTTTTTTTAAGAGCCGACATCTTCCAGTAGGCTCTTATCTATTTAGTTAACAGGATATATACCTAATAGCCGTGGATACACAATATGAAAGAATATAATGTTGAAGCCACGATTAATAAAATCCGTATTAAACCGGATTTAAAGTGATGAAATTTTAAAAGTAAGGCGATCAAAAAAAGAGACAAACCTATTTATACATTAGGATAACAAGTGGATCCATTTGAAATAGCATTCGCATTAATGGATTCACTTCTCCGATCCATCCATTTTGAACTCCACAATATGTGATAAATCCATCAAGAGCGTTAATCCATGCTAAATAAATAACAAAAAACTGCTCCTACGTTTTCCCTTTATTCATAATGAGACGATATATTTTGGTTTTGTATAATCTCCCTAAGTTCATCGTACATTTTCTGTTCATCTCGGATTATTCCTTTGATGTCTTGTTCTTTATTTTCAAGTCCGTGGATTTTCTCTAGAATAAAAGATAAATCGCACTTCCCTTTATATTCGTCATTGATGTAGAGTTTGGCGATCTGTTTATCAACCGCAATGATTTTAATCCTCTTCCCTAAAATATAAGAGACAAAAGTCCCTTCCCCTAATTTGATCACCATCATTCCTCCTTATTTTTTTGAGGAATTGATTAGAAAATCCTTCACTTCCTCCTTAGATAATCCCATTCTTCTTGCAATTGAAATAAGGGTCACCCATTCCTGATCCAATTTTTCGTCAGTATACGTTTTCATTCCCCATCCCCCTTATATAATTCAGCAATAAACGACATTAATAAAGAACGTTTTGTTCTTTATTTAGAATGTACATCTAATATAGTCTTATTTTGGAAGATTAAAAAGACTGAAAATTCTTTATATAAGACTGTTATCAGCTTATAATCTTCTATATCCTACCAAATACTCTCTCGTTCTTAAATTTTAAATATTTTGTTCAAAGAGACTTTTAGAAAATTAATATAAAAACACGACATTTGTTCTGTTTACAGAACAAATTGTTCTTGATAAAATTAACACAATAAATAATGATAAAGTCGAGGTAAAGGGATGATAGGGGAAAAAATTAAACTTTATCGGAATCGTATGGGACTGTCTTTAACTGAACTCGCTAAACGGGCAGGGGTTGCCAAGTCTTATTTAAGTTCGATTGAACGAAATCAACAGGCTAATCCTTCTATTCAATTTCTTGAAAAAATAGCGGCAGAATTAAAGGTTCCTATGGAAGTGTTCATATTAGAAGAAGATCACGAGGAGCCGGCACTCGACACGGAGTGGAAAGAATTAATCGAAGAAGCGATGCGCTCAGGTATTACAAAAAAAGATTTCGCAGACTATTTAGAGTTTAAAAAGTGGCAACTCCATCATGGCAATGATGAATAAAACAACTACTTAAAATCGAATTTCTATTGAAATATGAAACTCCTGTCCACGAAGGACAGGAGAGAAAGTTCTTATTCAGCAGAGTTCTCAGAGTTTTCGTTAGCCGTTGGCTCTTCGGTGTTGGTTCCATTGTTCATAGAGTTATTGCCGTTCTCAGAATCATTTTCACCGCTGTTACACGCTGTGATTAACATTACAGCTACTAACGAAGTTGCAATTTTGAGCATGAATTTCTTATTATTCATTTCCAAAATTCCTCCCTGAACTCGATAAGTTTTACCGCTATGTAGCGGTTGAGTAAATCATAGCAGGTAAAAAAGGGTATTTGTTAGAATTTACATAGTCTCTATGATCGTTTAACATTACATCAACATTTGAGTCATCATCGAGCCTCTACTAAAGTGAACTTCACACTCCAAAAAACCCCTATTTCCGTATAAATTACGGAAATAGGGGTTTGCTTGTCCTACTTCAATGCAAACATAATCTCGGCTTCAGCTGCAACTTCGCCGTCCACTGTTGCTGTTGCTTTACCTTTGCCGATCGGTCCTTTGATACGAATGATTTCAACTTCGAGACGAAGCTGATCTCCCGGTTTAACCTGTTTTTTAAAGCGACATTTGTCAATACCAGTAAAGAAAGCTAACTTGCCTTGATTATCTTCCTTCTTCAGCATCGCGACAGCACCTACCTGAGCAAGTGCTTCAACGATTAACACACCTGGCATAACAGGGTAATCTGGAAAATGTCCATTAAAGAACTCTTCATTCGCTGTTACGTTCTTAATACCAACTGCTCTTACTTCTTCTTCTACTTCAAGAATTCGATCAACGAGCAGAAAAGGGTAACGATGCGGGATAATCTTCTTAATGTCCTGACTATCTAACATAATTCATTCTCCTAACTGTTACTCTTCTTTTTTGACGATATCACTAATCTTTACCCATGTACTCTTCTTAAAGACGTCTGCAGGGCTTCCGTCTCCAATGACACCGTAACCGATCATCGCACCTGCTACAAGTGAAGCGACGAGCAATAGGGCAACGAGAAGAAGGCGTAGCCAGATTGGAATTAACCGAATCCTTGGCTTACGCTCTTTAATTTCTTTATTCTTATTCGTTTTTATGGCCTCTTCATTAGGAAGTTCCTTATGCTCTGAGGTCTGGTTCACCTTTTCATGGTTGTTCGCCATTATGATTACACCCTTACGAATAGTTTCCGTTCTAATTTAGACTAATTTTTTCTTTGCAATTTTGTCAATATGCTCAAGCATGAGGCCTGTCCCTTTTGCAACGCAGCTCATTGGCTCTTCGGCAATGAGTACAGGTACCATTAGCTCTTCAGCGAATAGCTGATCAATACCGTGAAGCAAAGCACCCCCGCCTGTCATGATGACACCACGGTCAATAATATCTGCTGAAAGCTCTGGAGGAGTTCTTTCAAGTACGCTCTTCGCGGCCATTACCATATGTGTAATTGGCTCCTGAAGGGCCTGCTGAATTTCATCAGATTTCACTGTGATCGTGCGTGGAAGTCCTGAAACCATATCTCGTCCACGAATATCAAGTTCTTCTTTCCGGCCGCCTGGAAATACCGTTGCTACGTTAATCTTAATTTGTTCTGCTGTCCGCTCCCCTATGAGAAGCTTATACGTTTTCTTGATGTAATCCAGGATTTCGTAATCGAACTTGTCCCCTGCCATTTTAATGGAAGAGGCGGTGACAATATCGCCCATTGAAAGAACTGCGATATCCGTCGTTCCACCGCCAATGTCCACAACCATATTACCGCTTGGCTGAAATATATCCATACCAGCGCCAATCGCTGCTACTTTTGGTTCTTCTTCAAGGAAAATTTGTTTTCCACCGCTTTTTTCAGCAGCTTCTTTAATCGCTTTCTTTTCAACAGACGTAATGTTTGTTGGCGTACAAATTAGAATACGCGGTTTAGATAGAAAGCTTTTTACATTAATTTTGTTCAAGAAATGTCTCAGCATCACTTCTGTAATATCGAAGTCTGCAATAACGCCATCTTTCAATGGACGTGTTGCAACGATGTTTCCAGGAGTCCGGCCAACCATTTGTCTTGCTTCTTCACCTACAGCAAGTGCTCTTCCAGTACCAGTGTCTAATGCCACGACAGAAGGTTCATCCAACACTATGCCTCTGCCTTTCACATAAATCAGTACGTTCGCGGTACCTAAATCAATCCCAATATCACGTGAAAACATGACTTATCCTCCCTGTATTCTTTCACTCATCTATTGTCTCAGTCCTAGTATGTTTAAACTACTTATCCATTAGTATATTGTACCACAAATAAAGAACCAGGAAGAAAGTATTTAGAAAAAAATGTCGTTTTCAGGCGTATTATTTGACAGCTTCTTCTTTTTCCGTATCCTTTCTATATTTTATTCTCGTCGCTTCGCCGCCGCGGAGATGGCGTATCGATTTATGATACTCGAGAATCCCCTTCACCTCATTGGCGAGGTCCGGATTAATTTCGGGAAGCCGTTCTGTTAAATCCTTATGAACGGTACTTTTGGACACTCCAAACTCTTTGGCGATCACCCTCACCGTTTTCTTAGTCTCCACGATGTAATTTCCAATCTTGATGGTTCGCTCTTTGATGTAATCGTGCACACCACTCGCCTCCCTAAATTGGATGTGAGAGATGCGAAATGAGACTGATAAAGTGATCATGCTACGAAGCTCTAGTCATCAGGTCGACCTACATGATGTCAGGAGTATTGCATGCAAGAATACTTCGAAGCCTTACCACAACTTCTCACCTCTGCCCCTCATTTACTAAGTTTTGTAACATTTTATTAAGGCAAAGGTGGTTATATACCAAAAAGTCAAGAGGGACAAGGGATTTTATTTAAATTTTCTTATAATGAGCGATTTTTGCCTTTTTTGTATGCTAAATCATTTCCTAAAAGAACCTCTTCTATAGAATTTCTCTTCGCATCTTTGCATGCGATTATTTACTAATTGATTTCTTTAATCCTCAAGATTCAGAGCAATTTCAATGCTTTTTTAAGCAATAAAACTGGAATTAGCATGCTATTTCCCGGGAAAGGTCGAACGATGTCATGTTGAATTGTAAACAAATAAAAAAACCCCGATTGCTCGGGGATTTCTGTTACTCTGAATCCTTTGTATCTGATTTTTGATCATCCGATTTCTGCTCATTGTTATTTTGCTCGTCGGATTTATCCTCGTCAGCACTCTTTGCATCATCTTCGGCGTCTTTCTCAGCATCCATTTCGGATTCTGTACTGTTGTCTTTGTTCTCAACATCAGTACCTTCTGAGGCTGATGGGTTGGAAACTTCATTTCCAGCTTTTTCTGGACCTTCAATTGCTGAAGAAGGTTGATTAAAAACATCAAGTGGGTTAACTGGAGTACCATCTTTACGAACTTCAAAGTGTACGTGTACACCAGCGTCTGTATCAAATGTGTTTGTTCCAGCCTTACCAAGCTTATCGCCTTGCTTCACTTTATCGCCTTCTGCCACTTCAACTGCTTCAAGCGATTCATAGACAGTAACAACCCCATCTGCATGTTCTAAATGAACTACATTTCCTAGCAGCTGGTCGTCTGATACTTTAACAACCTTTCCACTCATAGCAGCTTTAACTTCAAAGCTTGCTCCATCTTCACTAGCGTAGTCAATTCCTGCATTTTGGTAGTAGGTATTATTATAGAAAACAAGGGCTGCTTGTTGTTCTTGCGTGCTAGCTGATGTGTCATAGAATTGTTTCTGCACAAATACACCACTATCTTCGGATGCAGGTACTTTAAAGACTTCTGAATCACCAAGGACTGGAACGGACTCGTCATTAGTGTCAAAGGCACTTCTTTCTTCATCAATTCCGCTTAAATCTTTCGGGCCAGCATTTTCTTGCCCACCTTGCATCCAAAGAACGGCTGCAAGAACAATTGCTGCAAAACCAAGATAGACTGCCGGATAGATCCAGCGTTTCCTTGCTAGCTTCTGCCATTTAGAAGCGCTTTTTTCAACAGGATGAGATCGTTGTTTTTCGTCTCCCATTTGTTCATCACCTCAGCAACATTGTGGTCAGGTTGCGAGATTTATATACATGTTCCTAAAAAAATGTCTATTTATTTTTTGATAAGGGGGATGTTTTTATTCATGAATTCGGTTTTCCCAGTATTTACTTACGATTTTAGGCGTATTTTTCTATATATGCCATTATTTCTTGTTTTATATTTTGTTATCTGTTTGTAAGAATGATTACTTGAATATGAGGGTATATAACCTTTAACAACACTTTTGGCACTAAAATCCGTTTTGATTTATTCAAGACGAGAATGAAGGGGATTACTCTATTATGAATTACGTCATTACATCAACACTGCCCGAGCAATTTGGAGGCAGAACAAAGTCCCTCCTCGATCGTACTAAGAAATTAGTAGAACAGGCTGACCTGAACTATACCATTATTACAACAAATTATAATCCTTACTATGGGGACATATATGAGCAATATTATAGTGAAAACAAAGTACCGCGTTCGGTGAAAATGATGAACATCTACGACTATCTTGCCGATCGTTCTTATTCTGGTGATAGAGTCGAACAACCACTTGAGGAAGAAGGACTTACGTATCGTGAAATTAAAAAGAATAAAGCCTATCGCTATTTTGAAAACGGCGAATACGTTCTTTATAAGAGTTACGATTCGGAAGATGGATCACTTAAATTCATTGATTTTATGGATCCTTATAATCGCAAACGTGCGTGTCGAAAGGAATTTAATAAACGAGGAAAATGCCATCGGAAGATCAATTACAAACAAGGGACGACAAATAAGCTTGAAGAAATCTATTATGATGATCGCGGACATGCTTATGTTAACCAAACATACGATGGGACGAGTGACAACAAGATTATCCGTATCCATCATTTCACTGAAAAAGGCATCCTTGAATTTAAAACAGAAAAAGATTTCTTCCGCTATTGCCTGGAGCAGATGATTGAGGATTCTTCTACCATTATCAATGACGCTCGTCTTCTTGATAAACCTATGTGTGAGCTGAAAGGTAACGATCTTACGAAAATCGCAATTCTTCATAATACACACTTACAAAGTGAAGATATCAATGATATCAAATCATCTTATCAATATATTATCGACCATGCAGATGAAGTTGATCATATCGTCGCGTTAACCCAAGAGCAAAAAAACGATCTCTCTCATTTAATTTTTAACAATGAAAAGATTTGCATTATCCCGCATTCTATCGCGCCATCAACCTTAAATCTGAAGGGAGAGCGTGAAAATAAATTTGTTTTCATCGGTCGCTTAACTGATGTGAAGCAACCTGACCATTTAATCGAAGCCTTCCAATTGGCTAGAGAACAGCTGTCTACTTTCACTCTTGATATATATGGTGAAGGCCCGATGAAAGAAAAGCTCGAAGAAAAAATCAAAGAATATCAGCTTGAAAAGCACATTTTCTTAAAAGGGCTAACAGATGACCCAGAAAGCGTATTTGCTACTGCAAAAGCATCTTTCCTGCCAAGTCAGTACGAAGGGTTTGGACTCGTTATCATGGAAAGCCTAAACAATGGTTGCCCAGTTGTAGCTTATGATATTAAATACGGACCAAGAGATTTAATAAAAGACCAGGAAAACGGACTTATGGTTGAAAAAAATAATATTGAGGCTTTGTCTGAAGCAATGGTACAAGTTAAGGATAAATTATTTGGCAAGATCGAAGTAGATAAGGAGTACCGTGAGCCAGCTTTCGTAAAAAATTGGACAACACTTATCGGAAAACAAGAGAAAAAATTTAAGTTATCCTTCTTCAAATAATAGCTATTCACAAAACTTACCCAAAGATAAAAGGCCGCATTAAATGCGGCCTTTTATCTTTGGGCTGTAAAATTCGTCACGTATTTTTCCATTTCACTAATGGCAACACCTTGATAATAATATTTAACGATATCAGAGTAAGCACTGCCGTCCTCAGCCATTCCATTAGCTCCATATTGACTCATGCCTACGCCGTGCCCAAATCCTTTCGTGGAAACAGTAATCGTATCGCCGCTCCGGTCCCATGTGAAGTCAGAAGAACGAAGGCCAAGAAGGTCCCTGACTT
This sequence comes from Anaerobacillus sp. 63XJN7_5_ISO-PGPR-S23-430, assembly GCF_056173695.1. Classification (NCBI taxonomy): domain Bacteria; kingdom Bacillati; phylum Bacillota; class Bacilli; order Caryophanales; family Bacillaceae; genus Anaerobacillus; species Anaerobacillus sp. 63XJN7_5_ISO-PGPR-S23-430. The sequence continues at coordinate 4,008,551 of NZ_CM149686.1, forward strand.
CTCTTCCTGTAAACTGCTTCCCATTTATTGAAACTTCCGCAACTCTTTTACCTTCCGTCAAGTTTTTGATCGTTCCAATCGATTGGTCATTAGTGAGCGTGACTCCTAACTTCTTTTCGAAGTCGGCTACTGTAAACGTCGCTTTGTCTTCATACTTTGGAGAATCAACGTCCCAAGGACTTTCGACACTTCTTAAGTACGGAGCTTTATTTTCCCAATAATCTTCCGAATTCTCGGTATAGCCGTTGCTTGTTGAGAAAAAGGAAGCATAAATCGGATTCCCATCATACGTTAAAATTTGCCCTGCCGTGGCTTGAACTGCTTCTTCTATTCTTGCATATTTCTCTTCAAAGTCTTTGCCCCATGCTTTCTTAAGCTCGGCTTCATCTCTATATACCTGATCCTGAACCGTATCCGTTACAACCGCTTGATCGGGAAGGTCCGCAGGAGGGTTTGTGAGCTTTGTTACGACAAATGTTCTCGCTGTGAGAGCTTGAGCCTTTAAAGCTTCCATATTGAAATCTGTAGGCATCTCAGCAGCAACAACGCCTTTTACATAATCTTCGATCGGTATGCTCGTCGTCACAGTCTTTGCTGAACGATAGACCGGAACTTCCACTTCCACCACTTCTGCCACCTTCTTCTCAGCCATCTGATTTCCTTCACTTACTGGTTGCTTCATCTCCGTTGTTCCAAAAGGTAAAACCAGGATAGATGGAAGAAGGATTAGAATCGCTGCAAATAGAATAAGTGAACCTACCATTCGCTTCATCCGCATGCCTCCTTCTCGATTGTTTACCCCTATCATCGTATGGAGTTGGACAACCATTTAGAACAGAAATGCTAGCAGCCAAAACGTTTTTTACCAATAATCTGTCAGTCATTAAATATAGTATTTATTTTGGTTGCATACAAAAAAGGAGGCCAGTGGCCTCCTTTTTTTCTTTATTATTAGATTATGCAAATTTTGGTTTCATGTTAACTGATTGCTCTTCAGTTGTTTCTGTTGCAGGCTTTGCATCTTCATCAACTGTTACGCGTTCAACGTCAGCTCCAAGACTTGCAAGCTTTCCAGAGAAGTTCACGTAACCGCGATCCAAGTGCTTAAGCTCATCAACGCGAGTGTAGCCATCAGCTACAAGTCCTGCAAGAATCAAAGCAGCTCCAGCGCGCAAATCAGTAGCGGATACTTCTGCACCTTGAAGTGTAGAAGGCCCTTCGATAATAGCAGCGCGTCCTTCAATCTTAATGTTACCATTCATGCGGCGGAATTCTTCCACGTGCATGAACCGATTTTCAAATACTGTTTCAGTAATCACACTTGTACCCTTCGCTTGAAGTAGCAACGCCATCATCTGGGATTGCATATCCGTCGGGAATCCAGGGTGAGGCATTGTTTTTAAATCAACAGGCTTAAGCGTTTCAGGTCCAACAATACGAAGTCCCTGACCTTCTTCTGTAATTTCTACGCCCATTTCTTCCATTTTTGCAATAAGTGGACGAAGATGTTCAGATACAGCATTCTCAATTAGAACGTTACCACCAGTAATTGCAGCAGCTACCATGAATGTTCCTGCTTCAATACGGTCTGGAATGACAGCATGCTCTGCTCCAACTAGTTTCTCAACGCCTTCAATGCGGATTGTAGCAGTACCTGCACCGCGAACTTTCGCACCCATAGCGTTCAAATAATTTGCAAGACAAACGATCTCAGGCTCTTGAGCAACGTTTTCCATTACTGTCGTACCTTCAGCAAGTACAGCAGCCATCATAATGTTCTCAGTGGCGCCTACACTTGGGAAATCAAGATAAATCTTTGCTCCTTGAAGTCTTCCTTTAATACCTGCTTCAATAAAGCCGTTACCAATCGTAACTTCTGCACCCATCGCTTCAAACCCTTTAAGATGCTGATCAATTGGTCTTGAACCAATTGCGCAACCTCCAGGTAGTGCAATACGAGCATGACCCACACGGGCCAAAAGTGGTCCCATTACAAGAAACGAAGCTCGCATTTTACGAACTGCTTCAAATGGTGCCTCTGTTTCCAAAGGTTTTGTTGCGTCTACTTTAATCGTGTTGCCTTCTATTTGCGTCTCAACATTAAGATAGCTTAATACTTCACTTATCGTGTGTACATCTGAAAGGGCAGGCACATCTTTTAACGTGCTCGTGCCTTCTCCTGCTAAAATAGATGCTGTGATGACGGGCAAGACTGCATTTTTAGCTCCTTCAACTTTCACAGAGCCAGACAATCTCCTGCCACCTCGGACGATGATTTTTTCCAACGTATTCCCCTCCGCGTCCTATTTGTATATTAATATTCAGTCGTAATTATTGGTGTGCCAATTGTTGCGGTTATTCCGCCGCCTATTCCTGTATTGCGTAATGCTATTTGTATGTTCATTCTCTTGTTGTTCGTTACAAGATCTTCTTCCCACTCTTCATGGTATGCGGAAAGAGATACAAACGTCTCTTCATTGATTTCTTCTACTTTTGAAGCGGAAAAAGCTCCTAACAGCTTGTCTGCTTCATTGTACAAAACAATGTTCATTGTATCATTTTTCTCGCCTACAAAACAAGTGAAAACTGGTGATTCTTGCGGGTATAATTGTGTCTTTTGTGCCTTAAAACGTTCGTACGTTGTTCGCCATTCCTCCTGAGAAAATCCTGTTATTTCCATTTTGTAAATAAGATAAGAGCTAATGCGATTGTTTTCTGGATAAGACACGAGTGTCAGTGTTTCTTTCGTACCTAGCTTAGAATCAATTCTTGTCCCACTTACTTTTACATTTCCATCATTTTTTACCAGATCACCCCATGAAAAACCGGGTGCTCTTTCTGTAAGCTTAGACGTAATACCTTTGTACCCTAAGGACTCCTTGATGAAACTCACTTTTTCTCGTGTGTAAAGAGACCAGCCCTCAATTGAATAATTGTGGGTTAATAAAACATTCGCCATTTCGGTTACTTTTACTTCCGTGTCATCTTCAATTGAGACCGATGTACCATTTGAAAAACTCACTAAAAGTAAAATAGATAATACTCCGATTAGAAGCTTCATCTTAACCCTCTCCCCGTTCAGGTCTTCTTATCTTTCAGTGTGACCACGAGGAGGGAGTGCATACATGGAAGTTGTAGTCAGTTCCCGACAAATTCCGTACGAAGCTTCTGTATGTTAACGCTGGTGTGTTTGTTTAGCTGCTGCGCCCACAGTCCCTTAAGTCGCTTCGGCTTTCAGATTGAACGCATGTGTTCGTGCTGAATGGTTCCAGCGCTTGTCGGGTTTAAACGGGCGCATTCGCTTTTCTTTGTCTAGCTACAACCCCCAGTCCCTCGATCGCTTCACCATTCAGAATGAACACAAAGAACGTGTTCATTCTGAATGGTTCCAGCGCTTGTCGGGCCTAAACGGGGGTTTTCGCTTTTCATTTTTCAAAAGAAATATTGTAGACGGAGTGACCAGTTGTAGTAATCTAGGAAGAAACTGCTTGCGAGGGAGCCGATGCTTAGGGTTAGTAAGATCATGAGGACTTTCGCCTGTGGACTGTTCGGTTTTTTAAAGAATACATCGAACCGAACGGTTTGTAGCGCCCACCAGGTGATCATAATGAAAACCAGGTTAATGACAATCGTTAAAATCGATTGTTGCGCCAGTGCTTCTGTCATCTTCTCTACCCCCCATCTGCAAGTGCACCATTCGACAAACGTACATTTTTCCATCTAAGAGCCTATTATAAAAGATTTCCACTCAAATGAATACCCTACTTTCCCACTATAAAAGGGATTATTTCAATTCAAAATAAGTCATTTTCGTCATAATCTGGTAGGAATGCACTCATTCATGAAAAAAACAGCAGAATGATCTGCTGTTCTAAGGATTAAAAATCTCTAGAAATTGAAAATGATCATGTATAAAGGATAACGCAATGGAAGGGAAAACCCCAAGTAAAACGGTTCCAGCTGCCGTTATGGCTAGCACGGTGACGATGCCATTTGATGCCAAAACCGGCCTTTTTGTTTGGGAAGGTCGAAAGTACATTTGAATAAACAGCCCAAAATAATAAACATAGGAAAGCACTGTGCCCGCTAGCATAGCCACCACTAAAAAATATCGCTTCGGTTCGGTTCCAAGGGCACTCATGAAAATCTCGAACTTACCGATGAAACCTGCTGTGAGCGGGATACCAGCGAGAGATAGAAGATAGATGGTCATAGCAATGGTTACATACGGCGCTCGCTGAAATAGTCCTGCAAACGAAGCCACCGTGACCTCCTCATCATTTTCCGTCAAGGCATGGATGACAGCGAAAGCCCCCAGATTCATCAACAGATAAGCGGCGAGATAAAACCACACCGCATCAAAGACTAACTCAGAAAGAGCGGCTAACGGTACAAGAAGATACCCTGCGTGCGCAATGCTGGAATAAGCCAAAAGTCGTTTTGCATTCAGCTGTCTTAGTGCCATCACATTTCCTATAAGAATTGTTAGAACAGCTAATAGAACAAGATAAGGTCGAACCGATACAAGTAGCGTTTCATAGCTGATTCCCTCTGGTGTAATCACTTTTCCCGTACCAGGTGCAAAGACAAACGGTACCATTAGCAGTCTAAGTGTGATTGCAAATCCGGCTATTTTAGAAACAACACTTAGATAAGCTGTAATCGGTGTTTCGGCTCCCTGGTATACATCTGGTGCCCACATATGAAACGGAGCGGCCGTAATTTTAAAGGCTAGACCAACGAATATCATGAGAAAAGCAAAAACGGCAAGATAACGATTTTCCGTCACGACTTCGCTTCCCATTAGCGCTTGAATTTCATATATATTCGTCTCTCCAGTAAGTCCAAATAAATAGCTCATCCCAAACAGCGTAATCGCAGTCGCTATACCGCCATTAACAACATATTTAAACGCCGCTTCATTTGCGAGCTTATCTTTCTTTCGAATTCCCACTAGAACATATGAAGATAGGCTTAATAATTCTAGACCTACAAAAAGCGTAATCAGATCTGCACTCGAAGCCATCATCATACCACCTAGTAAACCCGTTAGAAGAAGGTAGTGGTACTCACCTTTCACTTCGCTTAGATCATTCGTTTTCAAGCCTAGAAGCATAACGAAACCAGTCCCAATTAGCATAAGAAGCTTAAACGCTTTCGCAAAAGAATCCAGTCGATAAGTTTGATTTAGAATCGTGACAACTCCATTATCAAACTGAAAAATAAGAAAGACAATGGCTAGTGCGATGCCGACGATTGCGAGCCAAACGAGAATAGACCTATCTCGCCTTTTATCCATAAAGAGATCGATCAACGAGAGTGCAACTGCTGTTACTAGTATAGTGAATTCTGGCATCATACTGCTCCATTGGTACGCTAGCAACGTATCGATATCCATTCGTTAACCTCCGATCCCGAGTGTACGAGCGATTTGAAGTGTGTTAGATAACACTGCAGGATAGACACCAATCCAAATAATCATACTGAGAAGAATAGCTGATGGAACAAGCTCAACGGCAGATAGATCTCTTTCCTTATCAAACGCAGGGCGTCTTTCACCAAAAGTAACCGCAAGAACGGCGCGAAGCATATAAACCGCTGTTAAAATGAGACCAATCACGCCTATGCTTCCGATTACAGGCATCGTTTCAAATAAGCCTAAAAAAGCTAGAAATTCACTGATGAAACCGCTCATTCCAGGTAATCCAAGTGATGCCAGCCCGGCTGCCAGGAAAAAACCTGCAAAAAGGGGCGTCTGACTTGCAATACCACCTAATTCTCCAAGTTTTGTCGTGTGAAAACGATCGATCAGTACACCAACAAGCAGGAACAGCAGCGCTGCAATAAGACCATGAGAAATTGTTTGGAACACTGCCCCTTGAAGACCCGCGGTATTAAATGAAGCAACGCCAAGAATGACAATTCCCATATGCGAAATCGAGGAATAGGCTAGAACAGCGCGAAGTTCTGTTTGAACTAGGGCAATAAAAGCACCGTACAGCAAATTAATGACGCCAAGAATAGCTAGAAGAACTGCCGTTTCTTTTAGCTGCTCTGGAAAGAATCCTGCTCCGAAACGTATGAGTCCATATGCGCCTATTTTAAGTAATACACCGGCGTGAATCATCACAATGGCGATTGGAGCCTCCACGTGTACTCGTACCATCCACGTATGTAGCGGTACGATTGGAAGCTTTGTACCAAATGCCAGTAACAGCAGGGCAAACAGCCACATTCTAGTGTTTCCAGATATGATTTCATAGGATTCTATCTCTTGTAAGAGGGAGGTTAGCTCACTAATATTAGTCGTTCTCGTCTCAACAAAGAGAACGATAATGACAATCAACAATAGGATCGAGCCTATCCCGTTGTAAACTAAGAAAGAGAAGGCTGCTTTTTCCCGCTCATATCCGCCCCATTTCCCTACAAGTAGAAACATCGCAACAAGAGTCATTTCAAAGAATAAGAAAAACAAAAACAAGTTTTCGCTTGAAAAAACGCCGAGAATGCCAAGTTCCAGTATCAAAAAGAGGATATAAAATCCTTTCACACCTTCTTGAATGCGAAGGGCCGCAAGTGAGGCGAGAAACGTAATCAATGAAGATAGCATTAGAAAAAGAAGCGATAGCCCTGTCACCCCAAGATCATAAGTCACTGGGTAAGGCTCGTTGGGACTAATCGCAGTCATTAACTCAAACCATTGATGTGTTTCCGCAAATTGAACGCCTGATACTGTTCGATCGTATAAGCTAAATACAAAAATCGTTAACGTTAGTGGTAGCACAGTGCCAAGAATGCCAACTGTTTTAATTGATTGATGCTGTGAGGGCATCATAGCAAGAACGATGACACCAAGTAGTGGGGAGAAAATCAAGATCGTTAGCAAGTAAGACTCATCCATTAGAAATACCCCCCAAATACCGCTATTAATAGGAGCACGACCACTAAACCAGAGAATGCTACGGTGCCGTATGTTTGAACCTGACCGGATTGAATTCTTGCTCCTACTTTTCCTAAGTGCTTTACAATTCCCGTTATGCCTTGAGCGCCTCCTTCAATAATAAAGCGATCAAAATACAACCAGAAATAACCGATCACGCGGGTTCCTTTTATAAAGGTAGCTTCGTATATTTCGTCGATATAATATTGATGCGTTAACAGCTTATGCACTTCGCTCCCTTCATCTGGAGCCATGCCTTTTCTTACATATATGAACCAGGCGAGTCCAATTCCTGCAATGGCTAACAAACTCGCACTGACCGGAATCCACGAGGGTCCTGAATGATGATTGGCTAATATCGGATAAGGACTCGTTTCTAGCCAGTCACCAAGAAACGAACCGAACCACGTTGTCTGAATATACCCTGCAACAATAGCCAAAGCCGAAAGGACAATCATTGGAATCAACATCACCCGAGAAGACTCTTTCGCTTCACTCGAACCTGTGCCAGAAAAGACGAGGAAGTAAAGGCGAAACATATAAAACGCTGTCAGAAAAGCGGTTACTAAAGCAATCGCAAATAAAATGTAGCGCCCATCCGCATAAGTCGCGACAAGTATCTCATCCTTACTAAAAAAACCTGCAAATAGCGGAAATCCAGAAATGGATAAGCAACCTATTAAGAAGAGAACTGCTGTGATAGGCAGTTTTTTTCGAAGTCCCCCCATTTTATGAATGTTTTGTTCATGGACCGCATGGATCACACTTCCTGCAGCAAGAAAGAGTAAGGCTTTAAAGAACGCATGAGTTGTCAGGTGGAAAATACCTGCTGTATAGCCCGCTGCACCAAGGGCAAGCATCATATACCCTAGTTGACTAATGGTTGAGTAGGCAAGTATGCGTTTAATGTCTTTCTGGACAAGGGCGATTGTCGCTGCAAAGATGGCGGTGAATCCACCTGTTATGGCAACGGTTGTCATAGCCGTTTCTGAACTTGCGAAGAGTGGATACATGACAGCAACTAGATAAACACCCGCAGCAACCATTGTCGCTGCATGGATTAAAGCCGAGACTGGGGTTGGACCTTCCATCGCATCAGGAAGCCATGTGTGGAGCGGGAACTGACCAGATTTTCCTATCGCCCCTACGAAAATAAGAATCGCTATTAGCGTGACCATTGAAGGGGCAATATCGCCTGCTTGAGCCGCTTCAAAAATGACATCGAGTTCAAAGCTTCCTGTTTGCCAAAAGAGAAGGAAAATCGCAATAAGCAGACCAATATCTCCAATCCTTGTGACGATAAAAGCTTTTTTTGCAGCTGCCTTTGCTTCTGGTTTATAGAAATAAAAACCTACTAGTAGAAAGGAACAAACACCAACTAGCTCCCAGAAAACATAAAGTTGAAGGAGGTTTGGTGAGAGAACGAAAGCCGTCATCGCAAAAGTGAACAGACCAAGATAACTAAAGAACGTTGCATAGCGCTCGTCATTCGCCATATAACCGATCGAATACATATGTACGAGAAAGCTGACAAGCGTGACGATCACGAGCATCAAAGCATTTAGCGGATTCACTTCAAGGCCCACCGTAATCACCACTAAATCGATGGAGAGCCAGTTGTGTTCTACGAGATAGTTCCCTTGAACGAAATGACTGTAAAGCACGAGAAGGGAACAAATAAAGGCAGCACCAGCGAGAACGGTGCCCACAACGCCGGCTTTTCGATAAAGAATCGGCCTAGTGAATAGAATGATGAGAAACGATAGAAGCGGCAACATTGGTATAAGCCAGACATAGTCCACTTTTATACCCCCTTCGCTACTTTTTGAGTGTATTCATTTCATCTACATTGACGGTAGCCCTGTTCCGATAAAGCGCCATGAGAATGGCAAGGCCGACAGCGGCTTCCGCTGCAGCGACTGTAATGGTAAAAAGAGAAAATACCTGACCCCGAATCGAAGCACCTACGCCATATTTTGCAAAAGCTACAAGATTTAAGTTCACTGCATTCAGCATTAACTCGATCGAGATGAGGACGATGACGGCGTTCCGCTTCGTTAACGCCCCGTAGAGACCGATACAAAAAAGAATCAACGCCGTTAATAGAAAAGCCGAAAGCGGGATTGAGCTCATGACTGCTCACCTTCTTTATCATCGGGATCATCTTTCTTTGCAATAATGATCGCTCCGACAAGAGCGACGAGTAGGAGCACAGATACAAGTTCAAATGGAATAACGTAATCTGTGAACAACATCATACCTATTTGCTCCGTATTATTTTCGTGCAAGCTCTCTGCTTGCGGCCCGAGAGAAACAGTACGAATGCCTTTAAAGACGATCAGAAAGAATACGGTGATCCCAGTTAAAACGAGCCCTTTCTTTGCCCAGCTTGTTTTCGATTCTTCTTCAGAATGCTTCGTGAGCATGATGCCAAATAACATGATGATCGTAATAGCGCCAGAATAAATCAGAACTTGCACAACAGCCACGAATTCTGCTGAAAGCATCACGTAAAGTCCAGCAATTCCGAGAAAAGTTAGCACTAACGCCATCATCATATGAATCACTTTCGTTAGATTAATCATCAGCAAGCCGCCAGTAATCGTCACAAGAAATAGGAAAAGAAAGACGAGCAGCTCTCCGGTCATACTTTATTTTCCTTTCGAAGGTTCGTGTCATTTTCATCGAGCCATTCTAAATTCTTAAAAAGATCATCCCGGCTATATTCGGCAAGCTCGAAATTATTCGTCATAATGATCGCTTCGGTCGGGCATACCTCTGTGCAAAGGTCGCAAAGAATGCAAATTTCGAAGTTAATATCATACGTGTCGATGATTTTTCCTTTCTTGCTTGGGTCTGGATGCTTCTTACCTGATAAGGTGATGCAGTCAGTTGGACATATGGCGACGCATTGATTACAGACAATACACTTTTCAGGATAAAACTTCTGAATGCCACGAAATCGATCTGGTAAGGCTAGTGGCTGATCCGGATAGTTATAGGTTACTTTCTCTTTCGTCATATTTTTGAGGGTGTAAGCTAAACCTTTCGCAAGTCCTCGCATGTTGGGCTTCCTCCCTTATCTAGAATGAACGAATGATTTCAATGACAACGGTCGTTAGAAAAATGTTCAATAGTGCGAGTGGCAATAGTACTTTCCAGCCAAAGGACATGAGTTGATCCGCTCTTAGTCGAGGGAATGTACCGCGAATCCAGATCATCACGAAGACGACTAGGATAAATTTCAGTGCAAACCAGACTGGTCCTGGAATAAAAGATAAGTAAGGAATCGCCTGCCAGCCACCAAGAAATAGAATCGTCGTTAGCGAAGCCATAGCGAATAAATATACGTATTCTGCAAGCATGAAGAACGCCCAGCGGAAGCCAGAATATTCAACATGATATCCGGCTACGAGCTCGGATTCCGCCTCAGGTAAATCAAACGGCGTACGGTTCAATTCAGCAACAGAAGCGATTAGAAAAATCACAAAGGCGAGCGGTTGCTTAAAAAGAAATGCCACACTCTCCTGCTCGGCAATAATCGTGTTTAAATTAAGCGAACCTGTCAGAAGCACGATGCCGATCACACTCATGACAAGTGGAATTTCGTAGGAAATCATTTGAGCCGCCGAGCGCATGCTACCAAGAAGAGCGTACTTATTGTTTGATGCCCAGCCCCCTGCCAGGATTCCGATCGTAGAAATGCCAGAAATCGCAATATAATAAAGCAAACCAACGCCAATGTTCGCAAACGAAACTCGTTCTGTTAATGGAAGGGCGGCAATCACAATAAAGGCTGGGGCAAACGCGACAACCGGTGCAATGATAAACAATGGACGATCTGCGTCTCTTGGGATGGTATCTTCTTTAAGTAAAAGCTTCAGCACATCCGCTACCGTTTGCAGTAAACCGAACCTTCCCCCTACTCTGTTTGGACCATGGCGGAGCTGCATAAAGCCCAGTACTTTTCGCTCTGCCAAAATAGCGTACGTTACAAAACCGAGTACGACCATCAACATCGCAGCACCTACGAGGAAAAATCCAAGTGTCTGCCAGTAGCTCGGTGTAGATCCAAGCATGTTGTTGATCATTACCCATCCACCTCCCCGAGCACAATATCAATGCCCCCGAGAATCGCAATCAAGTTCGAGATGTTTTGCCCTTCTAACAACTCAGGTAGTATTTGTAAGTTATAAAAGGAGGGACGGCGGAACTTTAGGCGATAAGGTTCTTTCTTTCCTTTTGATGCAATGTAGCACCCGATTTCGCCACGTGGTGATTCAATTCGAACATACGTCTCTCCTGCAGGCGGTTTAATAATCCGCGGTACTTTTGCCATAACAGGTCCTTCAGATGGGATTTGCTCTACCGCTTGTTCTACAATCTTCAACGCTTCTTCGATCTCAGCCATGCGACAATGGTAACGCGCTAGCGCATCGCCTTCCCGGAAGACTGGAACATCAAATTCAAAGCGGTTATAAAGCGAATACGGTTCGTTTTTTCTAAGGTCCCATTTCACACCGGTACACCGCAGGTTTGCCCCACTCAAGGAATACGAAAGTGCTTTTTGTTTCGAATAAGCACCTACTCCTTTGATTCTTGCCATAAAAATTTCATTCCCCGTTACAAGATCGTGATAGCCAGCAAGCTGTTCTCTCATATAAGGAACAAAAGCACGAACTTTATCAAGCCATCCATCTGGCGCATCCCACTTCACTCCGCCTACGCGCATATAATTAAAAGTAAGACGACCACCTGAAATTTCGGTTAATAGGTTAATGATGACTTCTCTCTCTCTGAATGCATATAGAAATGGGCTCATCGCACCAATATCGAGAAGGTATGTTCCGAACCAAACGAGATGACTCGCTACTCGTCCAAGCTCCATGACAATAATGCGAAGATAATCTGCCCGCTCTGGAAGCTCCATTGCCATCATCGTCTCAACGGCATGACAGAGGATGTAATTATTCGTCATCGCAGCCAAATAGTCCATCCGGTCGGTATATGGGATGATTTGCGTATATTGAAGGTTCTCCGCAATTTTTTCTGTTCCCCTGTGCAGATAACCAATAACCGGCTTAGCTTCCTTAATGATTTCTCCATCAATTTTGAGAACAATGCGAAAGACACCATGAGTGCTCGGATGCTGAGGTCCTACATTCAAAAGCATTTCCTCTGTCCGTATCATTGCTACACCTCCACATCATACGGCTCATAATCTTTTCGAAGGGGATGCCCTACCCAGTCATCAGGCATCATAATTCGTGTTAAATTGGGATGCCCTTTAAACACGATGCCTAGTAAATCAAATCCCTCACGTTCGGGCCAGTCCGCCCCTACCCAAAGGGACGTGAGGGAATCAATAATTGGTTCGTCTCGATCTATCTTCACCTTGAGCGCTACGCTCTGGCTGTTCTGATAGGAGTAAAGATGATTGTAAATTTCCATATGCGATTCAAAATCTGTTCCATGCGTTTCTGAAAGATAGTCAAAAGCGAGAAGCTCATTGTGTTTAAGAAATTGGGCGAGCTTCAAGTACGTGTGTTTTTTAGCAACGAGCGTCGGAACGTCTTTTGCAAGACGATTAATATAAGCGTCTTCTAAAAGATCGTCACCAAGATTTTGTTGAATGATGTGAAGATAGCGGTCAAGGACAGGTTGATTCGGTGAAGGGGTCTCTTCTACAGGCTCTTCGTTTTCTTCAGATGCTTTTGCTTTCACCTTTGCAGCCGCCTTCGCTTTCTCATCTGAAATATCAGACGCTCCATCCTTTTTCTGCTTTTTAAGTGCTGCAGCTTTGGCCTTTGCAGCCGCTACTGCTTTCTTTTTTACTAGATCGGCATCGGTATCCATATCCTTGCTTATTGCTTCATTCTGCTGCATTTCTTTTTGCTTCTTGAGAGCCGCCGCTTTCGCCTTTGCGGCTGCTACTGCTTTCTTTTTCGCTAGATCAGCGTCTCTATCTTCGCTGGCTGTTTCATCCTGCTTCAATTCTTTTTGCTTCTTGAGAGCTGCTGCTTTGGCTTTTGCTGCTGCGACAGCCTTCTTTTTCGCTAACGCTAGGTCGTCTGACTCTTCACTCACTGATTCATTTTTTTCCAGTTCTTTTTGCTTCTTAAGAGCAGCTGCTTTCGCCTTTGCAGCAGCCACTGCTTTTTTCTTCTGAAGCTCTAGGTCGTCTGCAGGTTTCTCAGCTTCAGCAGCCTTCTTTTGTCGTAACTCAGCGGCTTTCCGTTTTGCCTCCTCAACCGCTATCCGCTTTTCTTCTGCTAGCTCTTCAGGTGTTTTGCCATCTGTCATCGATTGGTCACCCGCTTTCCGGTTCGAGCTTCATATCGAATTTTTTCCTGTAATTTATTAATTCCATAGATAAGTGCCGCTGGATTAGGTGGACATCCAGGGATATATACGTCGACAGGTACGATTTGATCGACCCCTTTGACGACCGCGTAGGAATGAATATAAGGGCCACCAGCTGTGGCACACGAACCCATGGCGATAACCCATTTAGGTTCAGGCATTTGGTCATAGAGACGCTTTAGTACAGGAGCCATTTTCTTCGTTACGGTTCCTGATACAATCATGACATCAGACTGTCTTGGTGATGTTCGAAAAAATGTTCCAAAGCGATCAAGGTCGTAATGGGAAGCCCCTGAACCCATCATTTCAATTGCACAGCATGCGAGACCAAAAGTAAGCGGCCAAAGCGAATTACTCCTGGCCCATGCCTTTACGTTTTCAAGCGTTGCCAGGAACACATTCTGCTTCATTTCTTCATATTCTTCCGGTGTAATATTCTCTAAATTTATATCCATTTCAGCACCTTCTTTTTCCATGCGTATAGTAAGCCAATTAAGAGCATGACAATAAAGATCATCATTTCGATGAACGCAAAGAAACCAAGCTTTTGATAAGCAACCGCCCACGGATATAAGAAAACAGTTTCGACATCAAATATCACAAAAAGCAGTCCGAATAAATAATAGCGAACGTTATACTGGATCCAGCTCTGGTGAAACGGCTCTATGCCGCTTTCATAGGTTGTTTGTTTCTCCGGTGTTGGTTTTGAAGGACGAAGGAATCTTCCTGCTGTTAGGGCAACAGCTGGAAGGAGAAGGCCAAGGAAAAGAAACATCATTACGAAGAGATAACTATTTTGGTACACGTTAAGCGATTCACCCATTCAGGTCTCTCCTCTCATCGTGCTGTAAAGTTGCTAGTCTTGTATACTAATTCAACATCCCAACTCTTATTCTTGCTTTTATTTGTAAGTTTTTTTTAAATTTCGAACAGAGGTGATCATATGCCAGACAAAAGAATCAGAACGCTTACAGAGAAACTGTGGGCAAAAAACAAATATACCGTGATGGCAAAGGGATATGAACATTATCAAAAGGTGGGAGAAGCATTAAAAAACGCTCAGTCTCATGAAGAGCTAGTTGATGTTTATGATCTCATCAGTGAAAGCTTAAGTCTCCCCTATACTAAAAAGGGTATGCGGACAACACTCCAACATATGTGGGGCTATTTCAAAAAACAGGCAACAAGTCAGGAAAAAGAAGATTTTTTTATAATGTTGAATCTACGAATCACTCCATCATCGCCCCTAACCGATCAAGACATTGAAAGCATTCGTAACCATCTTGCCGTATTACTTGAAAAGTACCCATCCGATTATTTGTTACAAAGCACCTTTGTGCAAACGAGCAGGAAGTGGAATGAAGTATATGATCAAAAACAACTAAAAACAATTTCTAGAAATGATTATTCTAAATGAAATAATTGAAATTGTGGAGGATTATCGCTTTAGCACATCGTAATTAAATCATGACTAGTTTCAAATCTGAGGCATATCAAAGTGAATAAAGGGTGGGACAAGAATGACGAGCTATATTGGATTATTAAGAGGGGTTAACGTTGGTGGAAAAAACAAACTAAAGATGGCTGAGTTACGAGATGCCCTGACAAAGGAAGGCTTTCTACATGTGAAAACGTATATACAAAGTGGAAATGTCTTTTTTGATTCAGAAGAATCGGAAGAAGGTTCAAGGAGAAGAATGGAACAAATCATCAGCACCGAGTTCGGATTGAAAGTGCCTGTATTAATAAGATCTGCAACAGAGTGGCAAAGCATGATCGAGAGTTGTCCGTTTCACGAGGAACAAATTGCAAAAGCGCAAGAAAAGGCTGTTGGAGAAAGCCTTTATGTAGCTATGTTAGCGGAACCACTCCGGGCAGATGCTAAAGAAAAACTTGTTTCATATGCTTCTGAGAAAGAAGAATGTGAGCTGATCGGAAGAGACGTTTTCCTTCTGTTTCATGATAGTATTCGAAATTCAAAGCTTGCGACCTACTTAACTCGAGTCAATGAGTACGCAACAATTCGAAATTGGAAAACCATTAATAAGATAGCTGACATGCTCCCTAATAATGTAACTTAACACCTATATTTCCGCGAAAAAAAGCACCAGAGGAACGTCTCCTCTGGTGCTTTTTCCTTATTTACCTGCCAAATCCAGGCGGTTGATTGCACGCTTAAGCGCTAGCTCAGCACGCTTGAAATCAACATTATCCTGCTTCGCTTGATTTAAGCGTTCTTCTGCTCGTTCCTTCGCAGCACGTGCACGTTCCACGTCAATATCGGAAGGTAGCTCTGCAGACTCAGCAAGGATCGTTACCTGCTTTGGTCTTACTTCAACAAACCCACCGCTAACGGCCAGTACATGCGTGTCAGCTCCATTTTTGAAGCGAACTGCATTGATTGTAAGAGGGGTAACTAGTGGAATGTGTCCAGGTAAAATTCCTAGCTCACCGCTAGTTCCTTTTACGCTGACCATTTCAGCTTCCCCTTCGTATACCGGGCCGTCAGGGGTGACTACACTGACATCCAATGTATTCATTGTACCCCTCCCTGGGTGTGATCGTAATTAGAAAAGCTGGCTTATCGCCCAAATAGCCAAAAGTGGGAGCGAAGGCCCATAGGTCTCCACCCTACTTTTTATTTACGCCATTTGTTTCGCTTTCTCAACTACTTCTTCAATTGTTCCAACAAGACGGAACGCGTCCTCTGGAATATCATCGTGTTTACCATCAAGGATTTCTTTGAATCCTTTGATCGTTTCTTTAACTGGTACGTAAGAGCCTTTTTGTCCAGTAAACTGTTCAGCTACGTGGAAGTTCTGAGAAAGGAAGAACTGAATACGACGAGCGCGGGAAACAGTTAGCTTATCTTCATCAGAAAGCTCATCCATACCAAGGATAGCGATGATATCTTGAAGTTCTTTGTAGCGCTGAAGTGTTTGTTGCACTTCACGCGCAGTATTATAGTGCTCGTCCCCAACGATTTCCGGAGAAAGCGCACGGGAAGTTGAAGCAAGTGGATCCACCGCTGGGTAGATACCTTGCTCAGAAAGTTTACGTTCAAGGTTAGTTGTTGCATCAAGGTGAGCAAACGTCGTTGCCGGAGCCGGGTCAGTATAATCATCGGCTGGTACGTAGATTGCCTGAATTGAAGTAACAGAACCTTTGTTAGTTGAAGTAATACGCTCTTGAAGTTGACCCATCTCAGTAGCAAGTGTAGGCTGGTAACCTACTGCTGATGGCATACGTCCAAGCAATGCCGATACCTCTGAACCAGCTTGTGTAAAGCGGTAGATGTTATCGATAAAGAGAAGAACGTCTTGTCCTTGCTCATCACGGAAGTACTCTGCCATTGTAAGACCTGAAAGGGCAACACGCATACGTGCACCTGGTGGTTCGTTCATCTGACCGAATACCATTGCTGTTTTCTTAATAACGCCAGAATCAGTCATCTCGTAGTAAAGGTCATTACCTTCACGCGTACGTTCACCAACACCTGCGAATACCGAGATACCGCCGTGCTCTTGGGCGATGTTGTTGATCAGTTCCTGGATAAGTACCGTTTTACCTACACCGGCACCACCAAATAGACCGATCTTACCACCTTTAACGTATGGTGCAAGAAGATCTACTACTTTGATTCCTGTTTCAAGGATATCAGTAGTTGTTGAAAGTTCATCAAATACTGGTGCTAGACGATGAATCGGATCGCGGCGAACTTCGCCAAGTTCTTCATTAAGGTCAATTTTCTCACCTAGTACGTTAAATACACGTCCTAGTGTAATATCCCCAACTGGAACGGAGATTGGTGCACCTGTATCTAGAGCATCAACTCCACGTACAAGACCGTCTGTTGAACCCATTGCTACGGTACGAACAGAGTTATCGCCAAGGTGAAGCGCGACTTCAAGCGTCAATTCGATGCTCTCTTCGGCACCAGTTTGAGCGATATAGTTAACTTTAAGGGCGTTGTAGATTTCTGGAAGCTTTCCGCTCTCAAACTTAACGTCTACAACCGGACCCATAACCTGGGTAATGTATCCCTTGTTCATCCTGTTCCCTCCTAACTTGCTTTAAGCTGCCTTTGAAAGTAAGTCTTTCAAATAGCATTTATGGTTTATCGTAGTATTGTCCAGCTACACGAGCCAAATCCTCCGGCTGTTTCACCCATTCGATTGAGACATAAACCGTCTCATTCTCATGGCTTCCAACAACCTGCGGATTTAAACGGGCTCGTTCCGCTTTTCGTCTGTCCAGCTACAGTGGCCAGGCCCTCGAGTCGCTTCACCTTTTCGATTGAACACAAAGTGCGTGTTCATTCCAAAAGCCTCCAGCGCTTGTCGGGCCTAAACGGCCACTTCCGCTATTCTAACGCTGCCGCTCCACTTACAATCTCAGTAAGTTCCTGAGTGATTGAAGCCTGACGAGCACGGTTGTAAGAAAGTGTAAGATCGCCGATAAGATCGTCCGCATTGTCCGTCGCACTTCTCATCGCTGTCATACGAGATGCATGCTCGGCTGCTTTCGCATCAAGAAGCGCTCCGTAGATCAAGCTTTCGGCATATTGAGGAAGTAGTACTTCAAGAATTTCTTCTTCAGATGGCTCATACTCATAGCTTGCGAGTGATTTGCCTTCGCCCGTCTCAATATCCGTTAACGGAAGAAGTTTCTTCTCCGTTAAATCCTGCTGAATGGCACTTACATAGTGGTTGTAATAAAGATAAAGCTCATCGAAAGCTCCGTCTTCAAACATACCTACTGTTCGAGATGCAATATCCTTAATGTCTGCGAAGGCAGGCTGATCTGAAAGACCAACAATGCTTTCTACGACAGGCATTCCGCGCTTTTTAAAGAAGGAAAGTCCTACTTTACCAGCTACGATAATTGCGTACTCATCTGTAGAGTTGTGACGCTCATTAATTGTTCTATACACATGACGTAGTACCGAGCTATTGTACGCTCCAGCAAGTCCACGGTCTGATGTGATAACCACATAGCCCGTTTTCTTCACTTCACGGCTTTCTAGCATCGGATGACGTACGCCACTTGACCCATTTGCAATGCTTCCGACAACCTCTTGAATTTTCTCCATGTATGGAACGAATGACTTCGCATTCATTTCAGCACGGTTCAATTTCGCAGCGGAAACCATCTGCATCGCTTTTGTAATCTGCTTTGTTTTCTTAGTCGACGTAATTCTCGACTTAATATCGCGTAAAGATGCCACTCATTTCACCACCTTTTAAGCTGGCCACGGCGTTTCCGCCGCATCCCTCTTATTCAGATACTGCGAAGCTCTTTTTGAATTCTTCGATTGCACCGTTGAATTCTTTTTCATCAGGAAGAGCTTTTGTTTCACGAATTGTATTGAAAATGTCTTTCTTATTGTGTTCGATCCATGTCATCATTTCAGATTCAAAACGCTGAATGTCGCCAACTGGGATATCATCAAGGAATCCACGAGTTAGTGCGTAAAGAATAGCAACTTGCTTCTCAACTGCAAGTGGCTTGTTTAGTCCTTGCTTTAGAACTTCAACCGTACGAGCACCACGGTTCAGCTTCGCTTGAGTTGCTTTATCAAGGTCAGATCCGAACTGAGCGAATGCTTCTAGCTCACGGTATGATGCAAGGTCAAGACGTAGTGTACCCGCAACCTTCTTCATCGCTTTAATCTGAGCGGAACCACCTACACGGGATACAGAAAGACCGGCGTTAACCGCTGGACGTACACCCGAGAAGAAGAGATCAGATTGAAGGAAGATCTGTCCATCTGTGATGGAGATTACGTTAGTTGGGATATAAGCTGATACGTCACCAGCTTGTGTTTCGATAAACGGAAGGGCAGTTAGTGAACCTGCTCCTTTTGCATCACTAAGCTTCGCTGCACGCTCAAGAAGACGTGAGTGAAGATAGAATACATCCCCTGGATATGCTTCACGACCTGGAGGACGACGAAGTAGTAGGGAAAGTTCACGGTAAGCAGAAGCCTGCTTTGTTAAGTCATCGTATACAACAAGAACGTGCTTGCCGTTATACATGAATTCTTCACCCATTGTTACACCAGCATATGGTGCTAGGAAAAGAAGCGGAGATGGCTGAGATGCACCAGCTGTTACAACGATTGTGTAATCAAGGGCACCCTGCTTACGAAGCGTTTCAACAACGCCACGTACCGTAGATTCTTTCTGACCAATCGCAACGTAGATACAAATCATATCTTCGTCTTTTTGGTTCAAAATTGTATCGATCGCAATTGAAGTCTTACCAGTCTGACGGTCACCGATGATAAGCTCACGCTGTCCGCGTCCGATTGGAATAAGAGAGTCAATTGCTTTGATTCCTGTTTGAAGTGGCTCATGTACTGATTTACGATCCATAACCCCTGGTGCTGGGCTTTCGATCGGACGAGTTTTTGTTGTTCCAAGTGGGCCCTGTCCATCAACAGGTTGTCCAAGTGGGTTTACAACACGGCCAAGAAGCTCTTCACCGACTGGAACTTCCATGATGCGTCCAGTACGACGTACTTCATCGCCTTCACGAATTTCAGTGTATGGTCCAAGGATAATGATACCAACGTTGCTCTCCTCTAGGTTCTGAGCCATACCCATAACACCGTTTGAAAATTCAACAAGCTCTCCTGCCATCACGTTATCGAGACCGTGGGCACGAGCAATACCATCACCAATTTGGATAACGGTACCAACATCATCAACTTTAACATCAGTTTGATAATTTGCGATTTGCTGCTTGATCAGCGCACTGATTTCTTCAGCATTGATGCTCATGCATATTCACCCCTATCTTCTAGCTCTTCGCTGAAACTAATTCTCGTTCCATGCGTTTAAGTTTTCCGCTAATGCTACCGTCAAAGATGCGATTGCCAATACGTACTTTAATACCACCGATTAAAGTAGGATCGATCACATTCTCGATCAGAAGCGTTGTTTTGCCTACTCGTTTCGCAAATACTGCAGAGACCTTCATCTGCTCCTCTTCCGTTAGAGGCTTCACAGAATAAACTTTCGCTGCCGCTTTTTGCTGCTGCTCATAAGTAAATCTTTCAAATTGACTAACAAGATCAAAAACGATTGCAACACGCTTTCGTTCGATCAATGTAAGAAGCGTATTCATAACAGGTGCTGATAGAGAAGATCCAAAGCTTGTTTGGATAAGCTCTTTCTTCTGTGCTTCTGTAAATTTCGGATGTTCAAACACGTTCATTAGGTTCGGTGTTTGATGAAAAACATCCTTTACTACGACAAGCTCATTCTTGACTTGCTCGACGTTATCGTTCTCACGAGCGATGTCAAAAAGAGCACCGGCATAACGCTTTGCGATTACTTCAAGATCTCTACTCATTTCTGATCGCCTGCCTGATCAAGGTACTCATCGATCAGCTGCTTTTGAGCGCGCTCATCCAGTTCCTTCTCGACAACTTTTGAAGCGATCATAACGGATAGTGATGCAACCTGCTCACGTAGAGAGGCAACTGCACTTTCACGCTCACGCTTGATTTCAGCAGTAGCTGCTTCTTTCAAACGCTCAGACTCAATACGAGCCGCTTCGATCAATTCCTGACCTTTTTGGTCAGCCATTTGCTTTTGGTTCTCAAGCATAGCTTTTGCTTCCTGACGAACACGCTTCATTTCGTCGCGCTGCTCATTCAAGAATGCTTCCGCTTCTTTGCGGTTCTTCTCAGCCGCATCAATTTCGTTCGCAACGTGCTGCTCACGCTCTTTCATGATGCCCATAAGAGGTCCCCATGCAAACTTCTTTAATAATGCAAGAAGCACTAAAAATGCAAAAAGTTGGAAAATAATATCTCCTGCAGCAAATCCTGCTCCTAGAATTAAACTATTGAACACCGTGTTCACTCCCTTCAGAGGTCATACAAAACGAATGGCGAAGGTTTCATTTCGAAACTTTCTCCGCCATCATGAAACGATCCAAAATTACTATAAAGTTCTTAAATTATTGACCTAGTACGATGAAGGCAATAACAACACCGATGATCGGCAATGCTTCAACTAGTGCGATACCGATGAACATTGTTGTTTGAAGAGTTCCGCGAAGTTCTGGTTGACGAGCGATTCCCTCTACTGTACGTCCTACGATAAGACCGTTACCAATACCGGCACCTACTGCCGCTAAACCTACTGCAATTGCAGCTGCAATTAAACCCATGCTAAACTTCCTCCTTATAATTCATAAAATAGTTTTTTATATAATGAAAACTCATTGATACCTTTTTTTAATGGTCATCTGCCACTTTGTGTGCCATGTAAACCATCGTTAGCATTGTAAAGATAAACGCTTGAATTGTACCGACAAAGATACTGAATCCTTGCCATGCGAGCATAGGAAGAAAGGCTCCAAGCGCTCCAGCGAATGATGCTCCACCAAGTCCTGCGAGAAGTCCAAGCAGAATTTCACCGGCGTAAATGTTTCCGTAAAGACGTAGACCAAGTGTTAATGTATTGGAGAATTCCTCAATTAACTTAAACGGGAATAAGAATTTAAGAGGACTGAAAAATCCTTTTCCATATTCCTTAGGTCCTTTCATTTTCACACCGTAATAGTGTGTAAGAACCACGACCATCGTTGCTAGTGTTAGCGTGATTGTCGGATCTGCAGTTGGAGACTTCCACCAGAGTTCTGAATCGACTGCAATGGCGAATGGAAGACCAAGCATATTTGATACAAAAATGTACATGAGTAGCGTCATCCCAAGAAACAGGAAGCGCCCACCGGTTTTCCAGTCCATCGTACTTCCAATAAGTCCTTTAACAAAGTCCATCACCCACTCAATGAAGTTCTGCAATCCCGTAGGACGCATTGCTAACGAGCGAGTTGCTACAACAGCAAGGATAAATACAATAGCAGAAGCAATTGTAATCATAAGAACATTGGAAAGATTGAAAGTAAGTCCTAGAAAGTCATGTGTAGGTGCATGATGTTCCAACAGCTTTTCACCTCTCTTCCTACTTAAAGCGTATTTTGGATATTGAATCTATGAGAATGATAATGTAGGTGATCATTAACCCAATTACCACACCTAGCAAGCTGAAGTGTTCCGGATATCTTGTTGCAATTGCAACGGCTAGTCCAGCAACGGCCAGTCTCGTTAAAAAACCGAGTGACTTTGCCTTCTTACCCTCTGCAGCCGCTTCACCAAGACGATTAATCTTTCGGAACATATTGAATAGGTTGTAAATACTGAAAATAGTGCCAAGAATTAACCCGAGGAATAATGCTTTATATGAGGTAATTCCCCAACCCATCACGAAAATGGCGAGCAAATACAGGGTGAGTTGCATGTAACGGCGGAAACTTTGAGTATATTCTGTCATCTAATCTTCCCCTGTAAACTTATGTAGAAGACGAACCAATCCATAAATCCCTCCGCCCAAACCGAGCAAAAGGCCAATAATAAGAAAAAGTGGAAAGGTGTCGAATAGGCTGTCCATCCACTTGCCTAGGAACACCCCAGTAAGGATCGATCCAACTAGATAAGATAGAATGGTTGTATAGAGTGCCATCGCCTTCAAATCAAGCGCCCCTTTGCTATAAAGGTGAGTCATTGAAAAGCATATTTTGAGCAAATGAAAACCTTATCACTATACCCTTTGTAAGTCTACAATAGGGTGTACTTGATGTCAATGCGTTTAGGGGAAATGGTGTGATCAAATTCACAAATAGAAAAACACTCAAAAAACCCAGTAATACCAAGGATAGTAACGCTTACACGAGCAGAGATGTGTTATTTAGACGAAACAGGGAATCATTCCCTATTAAATACAGCGGAATTTGTCACCTTTTTTTCACATTTGTCGTCATCCGCACATTATTTCACCGATTCATTGAACCATTCTTGACCTTTCAGACACTCCTCTTAAATCGTGTTTCCTTACTTCCAATCAAAAAACCCCTTCCGTTTAGGGAAGAGGTTTTGGAATCCTTTATTTCGTTCCGTATAAGCGGTCTCCTGCATCACCAAGACCTGGAACAATGTATCCTTTTTCGTTTAGCTTCTCATCAAGACCAGCAATGTAAATATCAACGTCAGGGTGAGCTTCGTTCAGAAGTTCCACGCCTTCAGGTGCTGCGATCAGACACATCATTTTGATGTTTTTAGCTCCGCGCTTTTTAAGGGAGTTGATGGCTTCAACAGCTGAACCGCCTGTTGCAAGCATTGGGTCGATCACGATAAATTCGCGCTCTTCAATGTCAGCAGGAAGTTTCACGTAGTATTCTACAGGCTGAAGCGTTTCAGGGTCGCGATATAGCCCTACGTGTCCAACTTTTGCAGCTGGGATTAGTTTCAGAATGCCGTCTGTCATGCCAAGACCGGCTCTTAGAATTGGAACAAGTCCAAGCTTCTTACCAGAGAGAACTTTTGATTTCGCTTCTGTTACAGGTGTTTTCACCATCACTTCTTCAGTCGGAAGTTCTCTTGTAATTTCATAAGCCATAAGTGCTGCCACTTCGTCTACAAGTTCACGGAACTCCTTCGTTCCTGTTTTCTCATCACGAATGTATGTAAGCTTATGCTGAATCAACGGATGATCGAACACGTATACTTTACCCATCGTATGCACTCCCCTTTTCGTTTTGGTTTCGTTCCTAAATCTTCTTCGCAATTCTACATAAAAACACGGTTTGATTCAAGGCTTTATAAGATGATGAAATATTCACGCTCTTCCTATTAAGTTAGCAAGACTCTTTCTTGGTGTCGATTCGTCGTTTTTTCTCTATAAAAACGCCGGAAGTTCATAGGCTCCCGGCGTGTACATCTATATTAGTAGGAAATACTTTCGTACATTGGAAATTTATCCGTAAGTTCCTGAACACGTTTCTCTGCTTTTTGAAGCTCGTCTTCGTTCTCATGATGCTTCAATACGTCACCAATAATACTAGCGATTTCTTCCATCTCTGCTTCACCAAAGCCGCGTGAGGTAACAGCTGCTGTTCCAATACGGAGACCGCTCGTTACGAAAGGACTTTGTGGATCAAAAGGAATCGTATTCTTGTTTGTTGTAATCCCGATATCATCAAGTGCTTTTTCAGCTACTTTCCCTGTCATATCAAGACTCTGTAGATCTAGAAGAACAAGGTGATTATCGGTACCATTAGAAACAAGATTAATCCCCTCTTTTTCAAGTGCTGAAGCGAGTTTCTTCGCATTCGCAATCACTTTTTCGGAGTAAGTTTTAAACTCTTCAGAAAGTGCTTCACCAAATGCTACGGCTTTCGCTGCAATCACATGCATCAACGGACCGCCTTGAATTCCTGGGAAAATAGACTTATCAATTTTCTTCGCGAATTCTTCTTTACAAAGAATCATTCCTCCACGAGGTCCACGAAGGGTTTTATGTGTTGTTGTTGTAACGAAATGAGCATGTGGTACAGGGTTTGGATGATGACCTGTCGCCACAAGACCAGCGATATGAGCCATGTCGACCATAAGGTAAGCATCCACTTCATCCGCAATTTCACGGAAACGTTTGAAATCAATTTCGCGTGGATAAGCACTTGCACCTGCTACAATTAATTTCGGACGATGGGTTTTGGCTTTCTCAAGAACGTCATCATAGTCAATACGCTGTGATTCTTTATCTACACCATACTCGACGAAGTTATATTGCACGCCACTGAAATTAACAGGGCTTCCGTGTGTAAGATGGCCACCATGAGAAAGGTTCATTCCGAGAACAGTATCTCCCTGCTCAAGAATCGTGAAATAAACAGCCATGTTCGCCTGTGCCCCTGAGTGAGGTTGAACATTCACATGCTCCGCGCCAAAGAGCTGCTTCGCACGGTCTCTTGCAATATTTTCAGCGACATCGACATATTCACAGCCACCATAGTAACGACGACCGGGATAGCCTTCCGCGTACTTGTTCGTTAGTACTGATCCTTGCGCCTCCATAACGGCTTCTGATACAAAATTCTCTGATGCGATAAGTTCAATCTTGCTGCGCTGTCTACCAAGCTCGTCTTTCATTGCCTGTAAAAGTTCTTGATCCTGCTTTGCTAGGTTTTGCATTGATATCCCCTTTCCATCCCACACATATTTCCATTCGTCAACACGAACAGTTGTGATGCAATCTCGATTGCATTGTACCACAGAAGTTTGGATCCGTATATTACTTAAACGAACTAATTTATTGTTCGGTTTTGAGGCTAAAAGCAATGCTCATTTTTCCCAAGATATGAGGCGCGTTCTCCCCCAATGAGCTTCGGTCTTGAGCGAACCATTGTTAAGTGAGCTTCACCTATTGACGTGTGCCTACCTCGAACTGGTACTGCCACATGCCTGATGTGCATACCAATAAACGTATCGCCAATATCGATTCCTGCGTCCGCTGAAATAAACTCAACGAGAACTGGATCATTCATTTGAGCATAAGCATGCGTCGCCATCGAACCGCCTGCTCTCGCAGTCGGGATAGCCGCTACAATTTCATAACCCTTGTCATAAGCCGTTTCTCGCTCAACGACAAGCGCTCGATTTAAATGCTCACAACATTGAAAAGCAAGCTGAACACCTGTTTCTTTTTGAAACACATCAATACTTTCATAAATAGCCTCCGCTGCCGAAACGGTCCCAGCAGTCCCAATGCGCTGACCGATCACTTCGCTAGAGCTCATCCCAATGACGAGCAAGTGACGATCTGTCAGACGGGCATCTTTCTGAAGGTCTGAGAGCGCTTCAAGCGTATGCCGAGTAATTTGACGCGCTGTTTGTTCATCCACAGGTAACGCCCCCCTTATTCTTTTACTTCGTATTCTGTAATTTTGCCGACTCTTCTAGCATGGCGTCCTGCTTCATAGTCGGTTTCAAGCCAGACCTTGGCAATCTCCGTGGCAAGGCCAGGGCCAATGATACGTTCGCCCATCGCAAGAACATTGGAATCGTTGTGTAGTCTAGTCGCTTTCGCACTAAAAAGATCATGTACGAGCGCACATCGGATACCATTGACTTTATTTGCTGCAATCGACATTCCAATCCCTGTTCCGCAAATCAATATGCCGCGATCCGCTTCTCCTGAAGCTACTTTTTCTGCGACAGGAATCGCATAATCGGGGTAGTCCACGGAATCGTGACAATCACACCCAAGATCGATGACCTCCATACCAAGCTCCTGAATTACTTTGATGATGTCACCCTTAATGTTAACGCCCGCATGATCTGCACCTATGGCTACTTTCATTCTTACCCCTCCATGTCTTCTTGACGGATCCGTTCCATCATTTGCTCAATCGCTGTCTCAATTTCTGTATAAGTTGTTCGATACTGTTCTATTGTACCGCCAAATGGATCGGATATATCCATTGAAGGCAAACCTTGTTCAAGCGCTTGCAATTCTCCAAGATCTTTTTTCATTTCCGCTTCGAATTGATTGCGCTTCTGCTGTTCATCTTCTCCTGTAACGTTTTGAATCTCATGATGAAAAGCCGCTCGCTTCATTTCAATCTCAGCCGCTTTCTCTTGATAAGAATCGTATTTCTTCTCATCTTCTGTTGCTGCATATTCTTTTAATGTATAAACCTTATCAGCTAGCTCTGGAAAATCACGAAGTACAAGTGCTTTGTGACTACTAGTCATCGTAAGAAGGAGATCGCTCCATTCTGCTAACTGTCGATCTAGCATTTTTGCCGTATGGGCAAATGGAACATTTTTCTCTTCTAGAAGTATTTCAACCTGACGACTCGCAGGAGCACCGTTCGCTGCAAAAACACCTGCTGATTTCGCTTCAACTTCTTTGCTTTTATTTTTTAGAATCACTTCCGCCATTGGACTGCGGCATGTGTTACCTGTGCATACAAATAAAACTCTCACCATGTCCACTTCCCTTCTCCTCCTATTATGAGAGATGAAGGGGGATAAATCCACCCTCTATCGCCCAACCGTTATTGTGAAAAAATATGGGAATTACGAAACCTTTTTGTTATCTGCACGTAATACTTGTTATAAGAAAATCGAGGGGGGAAGTTAGATGTCACAAAGAAAAATTGTCATCCTGTCAGGTGCGGTTGTTCTATTTCTTATCCTGGGGGTCATTCTAGTTACAAGCTGGTATACAGTGGATGAATCAGAGCAAGCTGTCATTATGACATTTGGGAAAGTAGATGAAGAAATAAGCGAGGCTGGTCTTCATTTTAAACTGCCATGGCCGATCCAACAGGTGGATATTTTACCAAGAGAGACGTTCAGCTTAACGTTTGGATATGATGAGGAAGATGGAGAAATTGTGGATTTTCCAGAGGAAACAAAAATGGTAACTGGAGATGAAAACATCGTACTCGCCGACCTGGTTGTGCAATGGCGAATTACGAATCCTAAACAATATTTGTACTACTCTGATGAACCGAAAGAAATTCTCTATAATGCTACATCCGCTTCATTAAGAGGTGTGATCGGTAGCTCAGAAATAGACGAAGCCCTTACGTCAGGTAAAGCGGAAATCGAAGGAAATGTTCGCGATATTCTCACCCAATTAATTGATCGTTACGAAATAGGAATTTCCATTCTTGATGTGAAGCTTCAAGACGTTGAACTGCCAAATGATGAAGTACGTAAAGCGTTCACAAACGTCGTCGATGCCCGTGAACAAAAAGAAACGACAATCTACGGTGCGAAGAAATACAAAAACCAGGAGCTCAATGTTGTAGAAGGTCAAAAGGATGCTCGTATTTCGAAAGCTGAGGGTGAAAAGGCTCAGCGAATCGAGCAAGCCCGTGGTGACGTTGCTACCTTCAATGCTCTTTATAATGAATATAAAACCAATCCTGATATTACAAGACAGCGCCTTGTGTTAGAGACGTTAGAAGAAGTTCTTCCTGATACGAAAATTTACATTACCGACGAAGGTGGAGACACCGTCAAATACTTACCGATTCAGCCAGCAAAAGAAAAAACAGCTGAAACCCCAAAGCCAAAGGAGAGTGAAAAGAATGAGTGAGAACGTTTTTAATATGGATGAACACCGGCGTAAGATGAGTCCTAGAAAAATTGTAAAAACCGCAATACTTATCGTTCTCCTTCTCATTATGATTGGCGGGCTTTTCAGCACACTATTTGTTGTAAAGGAAGGCGAGTACAAGGTCATTCGTCAATTTGGTGACGTCGTTAAAATCGAAACAGAACCCGGACTAAAATTTAAAGTACCGTTCATTCAGTCAGTTACGACGCTACCAAAGTATCAAATGCTTTACGATGTCAATCCAGAGGAAATTACAACGAAAGATAAAAAGAGGATGACTGTGGATAACTACGCCGTTTGGTCTGTCAGCGATCCACAAGATATGATCACTAATGCACGAACAATTGAAAATGCCGAAGCGAAAATGGGTGAATTTATTTTCTCAGTCATCCGATCTGAGCTCGGTCAGCTTGAATATGAGGAAATCATAAACGAAGAGAAATCTAACCGTGGTAGCTTCAACGATAACGTTCGGGAGCGAGTAAATGAACTCCTCGATCGCGATGCGTACGGCATTCAGGTAACGGATGTGCGCATGAAGCGCACCGACCTCCCTGACGCAAACGAACAGTCCGTTTTCCAGCGAATGATTTCAGAGCGTGAATCCAAAGCACAGGAGTATTTATCTCAAGGTGACGCGGATTCCGATCGAATCAAGGCGGAAACAGATAAAGAGGTCGATACCATAATTGCTAAAGCAGATGCCGATGCGGAAGAAATTCGCGCAGAGGGAGAATCTGAAGCGGCTAAAATCTACAACAAAGCATTTAGTAAAGATCCTGAATTCTACGAGCTTTATCGCACGCTTGAGTCGTATAAAACGACTTTGAACGACGAAACAGTGATCATGCTCCCAGCAAACTCTCCTTATGCGAGGCTTTTACAGGGGATAACGGAGTAATTCAGCTTATCTTAAGCTTCAGGGAGGGTGTCCGCAAGTACCTTAGCCTTCCCTGGAGCTTTTTATTGGCTGAAATTTGGATTTATTGGCCAAACACACTTAACTGCACATTACAAAATCAAAAGCTTCAGCCCAAACCCAAATAGTATGCAACCGCCGAGAAGTTCGCTGTACGAGCCGATCCAGCTCTGAAATTTCCGACCCATCATTAAGCCTGACCACGTTAAGAGCATGCTAATAAGCCCAAATAATAAGATCGTGATAACCACTCTTGCACCGTAAATGCCAAGACTTAGCCCAACGGAAAAGCTATCAAGACTAACGCTTAAAGAAAAAATAAGTAAACCAAACCCCACTGGAGTGACAAATGGTTTATCGCTCGATGAAAGTGATGATAGTCCCATTTGAATACCTAGTAAAAGCAATAGACCGCCGCCGATCATTGTTGCAATCGTGCCAAAATGCTCGGAAAGCACGCGCCCGATGATCATACCGGCAAGTGGCATCCCCATATGAAATAGTCCGATCACAACGCCGATTTTGGCAATTTGGCGAAGCCGGAGCGGGATCATACCCATGCCTAGTCCAACTGAAAAAGCATCCATGCCGAGAGCAAATGCCATTATACTTAACGTTGCGAGCTCACCAATTAATGCAGTGGAAAACATTTCATCTCCTCCCGGGACGTGCTATTCAACTTTTATGCACGTCCTCTTGAAAATAGAAGGGAAAGGAGGAATAATAGGTTAAGAAGGGCTCGTTAAGGGTAATGTTCTAGTATGGAATGAGCCGAAATGGAGGAACTAATTAGATGAGCGTTCACAAAGGTATTTCAAATCAGCTTAATGAAAAAAATCGTGAAATTAAATTGTTTATTCAGTTAGATAAAGAGCGCGAAGCAGCGATTGCTCATGCTGTTGAACAATGTGAAGCGAACAAATCTTATACAACTGAACGGATCAATGAACTTTCACTTCAAATTAATGAACTTGCTAAACAAGGAAGTATCCCTACACGAACTTACGTAACAACGAAAATGGTAGAAGAGTTTGTGGAAAAGAAACGCAATAATAATTAGCCTCGATGAAAAAGAGGCTGGGACAAAACCCGGTAAATTAAAAAAAGAGTGAGGCTGGGACAAAACCCGGTAAATTAAAAAAAGAGTGGCCCGCGAACAACGTAGTTGTTCGCGGGCCACTCTTTTTATGTTTTTCATCTCATTTTAATAAGAAAATAAGGACACCATCTGATAAAATTAAAGTTACCACACAATAACCATCGGAGGTGCCCTTATGTTTAAAGAGTATAACATGAATCAAGTGATTTTACCTATGGATTTAGGAATGAAACTTCAAGAAAATGATATTGCCTATGCCGTTCACGACCTGGTCGAACAGATTCCAGATGAAGCTTTCTCACGTTTTTTACGCGATACAGGACGTCCCTCTTATCATCCACGTATGATGATGAAAGTGATTCTATGTGCGTACACGCAATCGGTTTTTTCAGGAAGAAAGATTGAAGCCCTTCTTTACGATAGCGTTCGCATGATGTGGTTGTCTCAAGGTTATGAACCGAGTTACCGTACGATCAATCGCTTCCGTGTCCATCCCGAAGCTATGGAGCTTCTTCGCGAGTGCTTCGTTCAGTTTCGATGTCATTTGGTTAAAGAAGAGGCGATTGATCAGGAAGCGATTTTTATTGATGGAACCAAAATTGAGGCGAACGCCAATAAATTTACGTTTGTTTGGCGCAAGTCTGTTGAAAGGTATAGTGCCAGTCTGATCGAAAAATCGAACCAAATGTATGATGAGTTGGTTGAAAACGAAATTATTCCTGAGATCAAGCGAGAAAATCCGGAACAACTCTCCATTGAAGAGCTTTTAAAAATCGAAGAAAAGCTGGAAGATAAGGTGGAGGAATTGAGTGAGAAGATTGACGCCAGTGAAGAGGTAAACGAGCGAAAAAAACTTCGGTCCGAGCGAAAAGGGCCGAAGCAATCCCTCAAGCAGTTGAAAGATATCGTAGGGCGCAAACAGAAATACGAGACCGACATGGCCATTTTCGAAGAACGCAACAGTTATTCGAAGACTGATCACGATGCCACTTTCATGCGCATGAAAGAAGATCACATGAAAAACGGTCAATTAAAAGCTGGTTACAATCTCCAAATTGCGACAGAAGGACAATATACGCTCGCTTACGATATCTTTCCAAACCCGACGGATACACGTACATTACGTCCCTTTCTCGACCATATCGAGAACGACTTTTTTACACTCCCTGACTATATCGTCGCCGATGCCGGTTATGGAAGCGAAGAAAATTATAAGGATGTTTTGAAGAATCGTGAGCGCAAGCCACTGATAACATACAGTACCTATCGCACCGAGAAAAAGAAGCGTTTCAAGCAGAATGAATTCAACACAGCCAACTGGGCCTACAACGAGGAAAGGGATTCGTTCATATGTCCGAACGGACAACAGTTGATGTTCCGTCACCTCTCTCATCGAACCGATCGTGGAGGTTTCACACGGGAATTCAGGGTTTATGAATGTGATGACTGTTCAGATTGTCCTCTTCGTTCGCAGTGTACCAAAGCGCAGGAAGGGAACAATCGCAAGATCTATTATAATGCCCAATGGGAAGAGCAAAAGAAAATCATTCGAGAACTGCTTTCAGAAGAAAAAACGGGAAAAATCTACGGTCAACGGAAAATTGACGTAGAACCAGTTTTTGGATTTCTGAAGGCTAATTTGGGTTTTACTCGAATGTCCGTTAGGGGCAAAGAAAAAGTCAAAAATGAATTAGGCTTTGCGCTCATGGCGGTGAACTTGAGAAAGTACACCGCCATGATTACCGACAAAGCTAAAAAGAATAGGAACAAACACGCCAAAAAAGGTCCCGTTCATCAAAAACCGATGAACGGGACCTTTTTTTCAGTAATTTAGGCTATTTATGTCCCAGCCTCTTTTACTATTCTTTCATCACACGATTGTTTGCAGCTTTTGATAGCCGGTTCATAACCGCTGCTCCTACTCCCTCATGTGTGAATATTTCGCTATAAATTTCATCCACATCGGATTCATCGAACTGCCTCAATACATCATAAAGACGATTCGCTACAGAAATAAGGTCATCTCTTGATCCACATGGAATGATGATATCTGCTTGATATAATGACTTTGATTCCTCTGTTGCCAGGATGCCTATTTTCAATCCTTCTGCTCTACGCTTGTCCACGATCGTTTGCAAATGCTTTTCTGAGCCATCCACAAGCGTAACAGGAGCTGTCGGTGCATAGTGTTTGTACTTTACACCAGGAGACTTTGGCTTTTGGCCATCATCACTTAATGCTGGATCAACCTTCACTTCGCCGACCACTTCTTCTAACTGCTCCTTCGTGACACCACCTGGACGGAGAATTGTCACGACATCTCCAGAACAGTCCACAACAGTAGACTCAAGACCAACACCAGTTGACCCTCCATCCACAATGCCAGCGATCCTTCCGCTCAAATCATGAATGACATGATCGGCTGACGTCGGACTTGGTTTGCCTGATAGATTCGCGCTTGGCGCTGCAAGAGGTAAGTTCGCAGCTTTTAATATGGCCAGTGCTACAGGGTGATTTGGCATGCGAATGGCTACCGTATCGAGTCCTGCTGTTACATTTCTAGCCACACTCTGTCCACCAGGTAAAACAATTGTTAGAGGTCCCGGCCAAAATGCATTCATCAGATCATCCGCTTGCTTCGGAATACTCGTTACTAACTTTTCCACATGTGGACGAGAGGCAACGTGCACAATAAGCGGATTATCTGCAGGTCGTCCCTTCGCTTGGAAAATTTTTGCGACGGCTTCTTCAGATAAAGCATTCCCACCAAGCCCATAGACCGTCTCAGTAGGAAAAGCAACGACTTCATTTTGTTTTAAACATTCTGCTGCTTCCGCAATTTGTGGATAACTTTTTTCGCTATCCACATTTTCATCCACATACCAAACATTTGTGTGGATACCTTCCATGTTATACACCTTCTTATATCATAAATACTAATAAGCCCGGTTATTTCGGGGAGATATGTGATCTTTCCACAGGATTCTACACGATTCGTAAAAACGCTTCCTTCGTCTTATTACGCTAATATCCACATTGTGTGGATAAGGAATGCTTATTTTGTGTATAACCTTGTTGATGAGATCCCCTACGTTAACCGTTTTCTCATAATCACTCGCTGATCTGAATGATTTGTAAATAACTCATTTGTCTTCAACGTTGTTGGGATATTTTCTACAGGAATTGTCGAGAAACCGAAAACTTGAAAGAAAAAGGATTCTTCTTTTGACGTAAGGTATAACTCGTCCAATTGGTTTTTCTTCGCCAATTGAATCACCTGATCAAAGAAACGTAGCAAACGCTCTGAGGTGGATTCGGAGCTGTTTAAGACGAGAGCTCTAAGTAAACCTGCATTACCAAACGTTTCAAGGGCAATGACACCGAATAGCTCCTTCTCTTCTGATTCTGCGATAAGGAAGGACTCAATCTTAGGTAGCCCGTCCACTTCGAGTCCAGAGCGTTTCACAAAATCCCAAACTGCGGCGACATCTTCAGTAGTTGCTTTTCTAACTAGAAACAATTGAATCTTCCTCCTTCAAATTCTTTTTTGAGCACAATACCGTTCTGTTATGGTCTTATGCTTTGAAGGAGGAAAATAGACCTTTTAACTGAAAATCCCTTTAAACCATTCAACAATCGTATCAATAATTTTGACGAGGAAGAATTCAACTTCTACTTCTTCAGATGGTTCTTCCACTACATCACTTTCAGCTTGGACGGCATCACCATTTGAGAAATCAAGAAAGCAAAGCGGTGGAAACAATACGCACCACCAGTTATCCCCAAGTCCTTCCCCAATCGTAATGAGCACAGCTTCATAATCACCTGCTGGATACACGAAGTCGCCATAAAGCTTCGTTGGAAAAGCCACTTCTCCGAACGTAACGGAAAAAGATTCACGACTACCGATCATTTCTAATTGCTTGCTTACGATGGCTTCAATCTCGGCTAGACGACTTTTAATCACATGACGAGATTCTTCAATAGAAGTTAGATCAGCAACCCATTCATTAATCGATTCATTGACTTCATCACGAATGCTGCGTTTCACGGTTTGATCTTCATTGCTATTGCTATTGGCTAAAATGCGAAGACGAATCGCTTCGTCTGGAATAACCTGTTGATTTGCTGTTACTATTCCCGAACTCTGGAGACTTGAAGCAAGAATAAAAAATGAGATTAATAGATTAATAAGTCCTCTTTGATTCATCTTGTATCCCGTCCCTTCTAGCTCTCATTCTGGCCAGAATCGAACGTTTTAAACGTAGAACTCTTCACCAGAATGCGAGTAGAATCGACAGGGTTATTTTACAACACCAAATACCATCCGTTCTTTCCCACTAATATCTTTCACAACTTCCACTTCAATGTCCTCACCAAAAGATGATTCAAGCATTGTAGCAACGGTTCTCGCCTGCTTTTCTCCTACTTCAAATCCAATTAATCCTGGAGACGAGATCAAACTAGGGAGACCTTCCGCAAGTCTTCGATAAAGCTCATATCCATCTTCTCCTCCAACGAGTGCCTGAATAGGTTCATGATCTCGAACCAACGGGTCAAGAGTTGCGTATTCTTCTTCAGAAATATACGGAGGATTTGAGACAACGATATCAAGCTTACGTCCTGCTAACGGCTGAAGTAGATCGCCATGAAGAAACGAGATTGGCGCCTTAAGCTGTCGCGCATTTTCCTTCGCAACTTCTAGAGCATCTTCAGAAATATCGACCGCAGTGACTTCTCGATTTTGAAGTTCAAGCGCTAGACTAATTGCAATTGCCCCACTTCCCGTTCCAATGTCAGCAATCGTTGCCTTTGTCGGATCAAGAAATAGCTTCTTCGCTCTTGTAAGGATGCCTTCCACAAGCTCTTCTGTTTCAGGTCTTGGAACGAGAACATGATGGTTGACCCGATACGTTCTACCATAGAACTCTTCCTTTTCGACAATGTGCTGAACAGGAATGCCGCTTGCATGCTCCTGGATTTTTGCTTCAAAACTTTCATAATCAGGCATTTCGTCTTGCATTCGAAGGAGCAATTCCGTTCTTGTTACATTTAACTCATGCTTAATCAGCCATTCAGCTGCTGACGCTTCACGTCCATGCTTCTCTAAAAAAGAAGAAGCCCATTTAAGGGCTTCGAATACAGTCTTCATAAGGTCACTCTCCAGCTTCTGCCATTAAGCGCGTTTGCTCTTCTGTAATTAGCGCATCAATGAACTCATCAAGCTTCCCTTGAAGAATCTGGTCAAGTTTCTGAATCGTTAAGTTAATTCTATGATCCGTCACGCGGTTTTGTGGGAAGTTATACGTACGGATTCGTTCAGAACGGTCGCCCGTTCCAACAGCGGATTTACGGTTATCGTCATACTCTTTCTGTGCTTCTTGTTGGAACTTATCATACACACGAGCACGAAGAACCTTCATCGCTTTTTCTTTGTTCTTAATTTGTGACTTCTCATCCTGACACGATACAACAACACCTGTTGGCGTATGGGTTAAGCGAACAGCTGACATCGTTGTATTAACACTTTGTCCACCTGGTCCACTTGAAGTAAATGTATCAACACGAATGTCTTTGTCATGGATTTCAACTTCCACTTCTTCCGCTTCAGGAAGCACGGCTACTGTGGCCGTAGACGTGTGAATACGTCCACCTGATTCTGTTGAAGGAACACGCTGCACTCGGTGTGCGCCGTTTTCATACTTCATTTTGGAATATGCGCCGGCACCGTTGATCATAAAGATAATTTCTTTATAACCACCTAGTTCTGTTGAACTATATTCGATGACTTCAGACTTCCAACCTTGCATTTCAGCAAAGCGGCTGTACATTTTGTACAAGTCACCAGCAAATAATGCGGCTTCGTCTCCACCCGCTGCTCCTCGAACTTCGATAATTACGTTCTTCTCATCGTTCGGATCTTTAGGAAGAAGTAGCACTCGTAAGCGCTCTGCATACTCTTCTTCTTGTGGTGTAAGCTCTGAAAGCTCTGCCTTCACCATTTCACGCATTTCTGCATCTTTTTCTTCCTCAAGCATCGCCTTCGCGTCTTGAATGCCTTCGAGAATTTCCTTATATTCACGATACACCTGAACGGTTTCCTCAAGGCTAGCTTGCTCTTTGGAATATTCGCGGAGTTTCGTCGTGTCATTAATGACTTCTGGATCACTCAACAACTGATTTAACTTATCATAACGTTCTTCTACAATTTCTAAACGGTCTAACAAGATCTTTCACCTCGTTTTCGTTGCATAACATTCTAATTATAGTATAGGACATTTCGCCAGTCAAAAGCAAAAATAGCTTTAACATCATTTTTTAAGGGTAAACTGAAAGTAGGCTAGACTGAACGATTAGGAAAGGGGCTGCTTATAGATGAAGTTTGTTATTATTGGCGGAGATGCGGCTGGTATGAGTGCAGCAATGCAAATTATTAGAAACGATGAGGAAGCGGAAGTTGTGACGCTCGAAAAGGGAGATATTTATTCGTATGGCCAATGCGGGCTACCTTATGTCATTAGCGGAAAAATTGAATCTACGGATAAACTGATTGCAAGATCCGTCGATACATTTCGAGAAAAGTATGGAATTGACGCACGTGTCTACCATGAGGTTACAAACGTTGATACTGAAAACAAAATTGTAAAAGGAATCAATTTAAAAACGAATGATCACTTTGAAGAAAATTACGATAAGCTCCTGATCGCTACAGGAGTAAGTCCTGTTAAACCAAACTGGGAAGGCATCGACCTTAACGGCATACATACATTAAAGACCATTCCCGATGCTGAAAAAGTGATAAAAGATCTTGATGATTCCGTACAAAATGTGGCGGTCATTGGCGGTGGATACATTGGACTTGAAATGGCCGAAACGTTCCGTGAACTCGGTAAAAATGTACGCATCATTGAGTTAGGACCGCACCTTGCCAGTATTTTTGATGACGATATGGCTAAGCTTATACACGAAGAAGCCAAGCAAAACAATGTTTCGGTTCATACAAATGAAGGCGTTCAGTCTTTCAAAGGGGATAAGCGCGTCAAAAAAATCGTGACTGACAAAGGAGAATATGATGCAGACCTTGTTCTCGTCTCAGTCGGCGTCAAACCGAATACTGGTTTCCTCAAAGAATGCGGTCTTCATACAACTTCTAACGGTGCTATTCAGGTGAACCGCTACATGCAAACAAGTAAAGAGGACGTATATGCAGCTGGAGACTGTGCAACCCATTATCATCGCATTAAAGAACGAGATGACTTTGTTCCTCTTGGCACAACGGCAAATAAGCAGGGGCGCATTGCTGGCCTTAACATGATTGGGCAACCAAATACATTTAAGGGGATTGTCGGCACTTCTGTTATTAAATTTTTCGGATTAACTCTTGGCCGCACAGGCCTTTCTACTAACGAAGCAAAAGAATTAAATTTACCATTCTCAAGCTGCTCAACCGAGGCAACTGACATTGCGGGTTACTACCCAGAAGCTCGTGAACTTTGCGTGAAAATTATTTTCCGAGATGATAACGAACGAATTATCGGTGGACAGTTTATTGGAAAGTACGGCGTTGATAAGCGAGTTGATGTGCTTGCAACGGCTCTTTACCACCAGATGACGCTTCATGACATTGAGGATCTTGATCTCGCATATGCTCCCCCTTACAATAGCGTTTGGGATCCATTGCAACAGGCAGCGCGACGCGCCCAGCACTAATAAAACAAAACAACCCTCTCGCATGAGAGGGTTTATCTTGCTCGTACATGAATTTTGTACCTCGGTACGGCTTGATAAATTTTAGCAGCGAGGTTTTTTTTCTGTTCATTTAAACTCGCTTCATTTTTATTGCTAAATTTCACATTGACCCACGCGTGATTTCCTGTAATTGAAACGACTCCAGCATCGAAACCTTCTGTCTCGACGACTTCACGAATCTTATCTTGATCGTCACTAATTGTTGGCTTATCAACACTCATATTGCGATAGGACTGAGGATTCAAGTTAATATCTGTGTTTAAATTCTGGCCTTCTCCCGCTTGTCCATCCGCCTCTGGTGGCTTTAATGGCGAACAAGCAGCTACAAGTAAAAGGAATGCAATCATCATAGTTGAAACCTTTCTCATCAGTCAGTCACCTCCTCGTTTTAAGGTGCCCAAAGATGACTGGTTAGATTCTCGTTCTCCTCTTCTATGGAAATGAAACCAGATGTTTTCGCGCATTAAAAAAAGCCCGGTTTCCCGGACTTATTTTGATATTTGCTGCTCTTTATTGTCTCGCGCCGTTGGTTTCCCTGGTACTTTGTGACAATGACGACAGCGTGGTTCATAGGATTCTGACGCACCAACAAGGATAATCGGATCCTCATAATGCGCGGGCTTCCCATCAATTAAACGCTGGGTACGGCTTGCTGGAGAACCACATACAACACAGATTGCTTGTAGCTTCGTAACTGATTCAGCAACCGTAAGAAGCTTAGGAACTTGCCCGAATGCTTCGCCGCGAAAATCCTGGTCGAGTCCTGCGACGATTACACGAACGCCTTCATCAGCAAGCTGCTGAGCCACATCTACGATTTCTTCATCAAAAAACTGTACTTCATCTACCGCAACCATATCTGTATCCTCTGAGACGCGGTCCAGGATCGCTTGTGAATGATCAACTGGGACAGCGATAACGGACATTCCATTATGAGACACAACAGATTCTTCGCTGTATCTATCATCAATTTTAGGCTTGAACACCTGGACTTTTTGCTTTGCATAAGTCGCTCGCTTCACTCGACGAATCAATTCTTCCGACTTTCCGGAAAACATACTTCCGCAAACAACCTCAATCCAGCCGCTGTGCTTCATGACATGCATTCAACCGCTTCTCCTTTCTCCAGCATAAGCATTAAAAAATGACTGATCAGCACAGTCTTTATTTTGCGTATACTTTCATCCAATTATTGATTTTAAACGTTTATAATTTCATCGGGTATGATCTCACTCATTGACTTACTCACTTGTAGGAAGAAACGAGTGAGCAAATTTATTTGCTCGAGCCGTTTCTTCCTACAAGTGCGGAGGTGAGTCAAAAATCTTCCCCTACCTTATAAAAAGTGCGTTGTTTCCACTAAGAATATTGAGTAAAAAAACAGGCAAGGAGTAAAAACTTGCCTGTTCTATCATTAACCTTTTAGGTTGTATTTTCTTCTAAACTTATCTACGCGTCCACCAGCGTCATTAAACTTCTGACGTCCAGTATAGAACGGGTGACATTCAGAGCAAACCTCTACGCTGACGCCGTCCTGTTTTGTAGATCCAGTTTCGAATTCGTTACCGCAAGCACATCTAACTTTGATGTTTTCATAACCAGGATGAATTGCTTGTTTCATGAATTTCATCTCCTTCCGCCCTGATTCCTGAGGAACCAGAGTTAAATGAAGCTAAAAGGCATTACCTTTTAGCTTCTGCACACATAGAAGTATTATAGCAGGGAGGTAGAGACAATGCAATTGATCATCCTGTGACGAAACAATCCCTAATTAGCGAGATGAACCGCTTTTTTCTTTCTCAAATAGATCGAAAAATTCTTTGTTTTCCTTTGTTTTCTTAAGGCGTTTCAAGAAATTATCAACGAATTCAAATGAGTCATCCATGCTCTTACGGATTGTCCAAAGCATTTCAAGCTGTTCTTTTGGAAGAAGTAGCTCTTCTTTACGCGTGCCAGAGCGACGAATATCAATCGCTGGGAAAACACGTCGTTCTGCAAGACGTCGATCAAGATGCAATTCCATGTTGCCTGTTCCTTTGAATTCTTCATAAATAACGTCATCCATACGAGAGCCTGTTTCCACAAGAGCTGTCGCTAAGATCGTCAAGCTTCCACCTTCTTCGATGTTTCTTGCCGCACCAAAGAATCGTTTTGGACGATGGAAAGCAGCAGGATCAATACCACCTGAAAGTGTACGTCCACTTGGAGGAATAACAAGGTTATAAGCACGAGCAAGACGTGTAATACTATCAAGAAGAATCACAACGTCTTTCTTATGCTCAACAAGACGCATAGCTCGCTCTAGCACAAGCTCAGCTACTTTTATGTGATTATCCGGTGTTTCATCAAAAGTTGAATGAACAACATCCCCATCAACAGAACGCTCGATATCCGTTACTTCCTCAGGACGCTCATCAATGAGAAGCACGATAAGTTCTGTGTCAGGATGATTCGTTGTAATGCTGTTAGCAATTTCTTTCAGCAACATTGTTTTCCCTGCTTTTGGGGGAGCTACGATTAAACCACGCTGTCCAAACCCGACAGGCGAGATCATATCAATGATACGCGTTGAAAGATTGCCTGATTTGTTCTCAAAGTTCATTCTCTTCTCAGGATACAGCGGCGTAAGCGCTGGGAAATGCACGCGTTCTTTAGAAGAATCAGGGTCTTCTCCATTTACTGCGGCTACGTGTAAGAGACCGTAGTAGCGCTCATTTTCTTTAGGGGGTCTTACTTTACCCGATACGCGATCACCGTTACGTAAATCGAATCGACGAATTTGTGAAGCGGAAATATAAATGTCTTCTGCACTAGCTGAGTAGTTAATCGGTCGTAGGAATCCAAATCCTTCAGAGGAAATAATCTCTAGAATACCTTCCATGAAAAGAAGGCCTGATTGTTCAGCCTGCGCTTTCAATATGGCAAATACAAGTTCTCGCTTATTCAACTTGCTATAATATGAGACTTTGTATAGTCTTGCCTGTTCGTATAGATCTTTTAACGTCATTTGTTCTAATTCTGATATATTTACTGCCATGTTGACACCACACTTTTTATATAATAATAGGTTTGACCCTAACGGCTGGAAAATGATATGAGTGCGCAAAGAGGTTTGCTTTCACAACGTAAGTACGTTGTATAGAGTTGACCAATTTGACGGTTGAGAAAATAAATAAAGAGAGAAAGAGTTTGTTGAGATCCTGTGAGAGGCTATCCATTCAGGCATCTCTTAAGTGAGAGTAGAGGAAGTGCACAACGAAGGTGTTGCTTAGCAATCGTTACTCTGATAATTCTCGGCTTGTTCGAGCGTCATCTTTGGCTCATGATCAACTTGCAAAAGAAAGCACGGCGAGTATAAGTACCTCTTCTCCACAGATCGAATGAGCCAGGATTAGTTTACTATCTATTTCGTTCACATTATAGTTTCGGTAACTAAACATACTAACAATAATACAGCACCTTATAGTTTTACCAGATTCCTTAGGAATATTCAACATGTAAAAACCAATGTTGCATGAGATCTCGCTTCCTTTATAGTGATTTAAGGTCGAATGACCAGATCAGGCTTCTTTTGTAAACTATGTTTTCCGTCGATGAAACGAACTGTTCCTGACTTTGCACGCATGACAACGGATTGCGTTGTACCAGAAGTTCCCTGGAACCTAACTCCCTTTAACAATTCACCATCAGTAACACCTGTCGCTGCAAAAATGGCGTCATCGCCCTTCACAAGATCTTCCATATGAAGAACGCGGGAGACGTCTTCAATTCCCATTTCTTTACACCTGTTTAATTCTTCCTCATTTTGCGGTAGCAGCTTACCCTGTATTTCTCCACCAAGGCATTTCAGTGCTACTGCAGCAAGGACACCCTCTGGTGCTCCACCAGATCCAAACAAAATATCGACGCCCGTATCATCAAACGCTGTGTTAATTGCTGCTGCTACATCTCCATCAGAAATAAGCTTAATTCTAGCTCCGGCAGAACGCACTTCTTCTATAATCTTTTCGTGGCGCTTACGGTCTAATATGACCGCCACGCAGTCTTCAATATTTTTTCCTTTTGCTTCAGCTACTGCTTTTAGATTCTCGTGTACGGAGGCATTAATATCGATTTTCCCTACTGCTTTTGGTCCAACTGCG
This sequence comes from Anaerobacillus sp. 63XJN7_5_ISO-PGPR-S23-430, assembly GCF_056173695.1. Classification (NCBI taxonomy): domain Bacteria; kingdom Bacillati; phylum Bacillota; class Bacilli; order Caryophanales; family Bacillaceae; genus Anaerobacillus; species Anaerobacillus sp. 63XJN7_5_ISO-PGPR-S23-430. The sequence continues at coordinate 4,050,750 of NZ_CM149686.1, forward strand.
ATTTTGTCCATATACATGTCAGGAGCATGAAGAAGATTTCCGTGATCGGCTACCGCTAGAACAGCGAGGGCATTCCATGTTCCTGCCGCAACAATATTTGTTCCTTCTAAAGGATCGACAGCAACATCGACACGCGGACCATATCCAGTTCCAAGCTTTTCACCGATATAAAGCATTGGTGCTTCATCCATCTCGCCTTCCCCGATGACAACTGTTCCTTTCATCGGAACCGTATCAAAAACGTCACGCATAGCAGTCGTTGCAGCATCATCTGCTTCTTCTTTCTTGCCTCTTCCCATCCAACGCGCTGAAGCAAGCGCAGCTGCCTCGGTCACTCTAACAAGTTCCATCGATAAACTTCTTTCCATCATGCTTCCCCCTAAGTTTACACGATCTCTATTTTTTAAACGCTTACACGAAAAGATGACAGAATGGCGGTTTTCACCGCCTGTTCTGCATTCTTAAGAACTTTCCACTTCTTTAAGCTCTTCTTGATCTAATTTCTCACGCCAGACTCTCGCGCCAAGATTGCTCAGCTTTTCTACAAGTCGTTCATACCCACGATCGATGTGCTCAAGTCCTGAAACTTCCGTAACGCCTTCTGCCATTAATCCAGCAACGACAAGGGCCGCACCAGCTCTCAGATCAGAAGCACGTACCTTCGCACCTTGAAGCTTAACAGCTCCATTAATGATGGCAGAACGTCCTTCCACCTTCACATTCGCACCCATTCGGCGAAGTTCATCAATGTGCTTAAATCTTGCACCATAAATTGTATCGGTCACAATGCTACTACCCTCTGCGTTTGTTAAGAGCGATGTAAACGGCTGCTGTAAGTCTGTTGGGAAACCAGGATAGACGAGTGTCTTGAGGTCAACGCCTTTCCAGCCTTCGCGTGGTGAACGAATATAAACCTGGTCTTCATTCGTCTCTACCTTTACACCCATCTCACGCAGCTTTGCGATAAGTGACTCAAGATGTTGCGAGATGACATTATCGATGACGACTTCGTCTCCCATCGCCGCTGCCATAATCATGTAAGTGCCCGCCTCTATGCGGTCAGGTATGATCGAGTGGTAACAGCCACTTAGCTCGTCAACACCATCGATACGAATGACGTCTGTCCCTGCTCCTTTGATCTTCGCTCCCATACTAGATAACAGTGTGGCAACATCAATAATTTCTGGTTCTTTCGCTGCATTTTCAATGACTGTCCGTCCTTTTGCACGAACGGCTGCAAGCATAATATTAATCGTAGCTCCTACACTTACAACGTCAAGGTAAATACGGGCCCCTCTCAGTTCATCAGCACGAAGGTAAATCGCACCTTGCTCATTTGTTACTTTTGCACCAAGAGCTTCAAAGCCTTTAATATGCTGATCAATCGGACGCGGTCCAAGGTTACAACCGCCTGGAAGTCCGATAACCGCTTTATTAAAACGACCCAACATCGCACCCATCAAGTAATAAGAAGCACGAAGCTTCTTTACTTTTCCATTCGGCAGTGGCATGGCAATCATGTCCTGTGGATTCACAGTTAATGTATTTCCATCGAGCTCAGCTTGTCCTCCGATTTCCTCTAGTAAATCACGGAGAATTCCCACGTCAGAAATGTTCGGCAAATGATCAATTGTGACAGTGGAATCTGCTAGAATAGCCGCCGGAATTAATGCAACCGCACTATTTTTGGCGCCGCTCACTTGAACTGTACCGCTTAATCGGTGGCCTCCAGCGATCATCAACTTTTCCATAACGGTCTCCCTTCTTCGTCCGCATCTCATTCCTGTTCATGTTTCTGTCGAATTTTGATACTTCTTAAGAATAGTATGGGCAAAAACAGGAAGTTCATGCCAATTTAATAAGACTATTTATTTGCTTTCTTCGCTTCTTCCCAGTCAGAAAGGAATTGATCAATTCCTTTATCAGTTAGCGGGTGTTCTAGCATCTGAAGAACGACCTTAAGTGGCATTGTGCCAATGTCAGCGCCACGAAGAGCCGCTTCTGTTACATGCATTGGGTGACGAATGGACGCAGCAATAATTTCAGTCTCAATTCCATGTACCGCAAACAGTTCGGAGATTTCAGAGATGAGATCAAGACCATTTTGACCAATATCATCAAGACGTCCAAGGAATGGCGAAACGTAAGACGCACCAGCACGTGCTGCAAGCAAAGCCTGGTTAGCAGAGAAAACAAGCGTTACGTTTGTTTTAATTCCTGCTTCGTAGAATGCTTTGACCGCCTTCATCCCTTCACGATTCATTGGAACCTTTACGGTAATGTTTGGTGCGATTTCAGCTAGTTGTTTTCCTTCTTCAATCATTTCTTCAGCAGTTGTTGAAACAACCTCTGCACTAACAGAGCCAGTTACTAGGCTTGTAATTTCACGAAGACGATCATGGAAATTCACCTTTTCTTTCATAACAAGAGATGGATTCGTAGTTACTCCAGCTACTACTCCCATATCGTGTGCTTCTTTAATATCATTCAGGTTTGCAGAATCTATGAAAATTTTCATTATGTTCGTCCTCCTTTGATTTTAGAAAGCGGTTACGAGAAAGATTTTAACATATTTTGTTTTAAGTTAGCTGATTTGATTGTAAATAAATGAAAAATAGTCGCAAGGTAGTAGTTAGGGGATTAAAAAACGGAAATCAGAAACCGCTCATAATAGAGCGGTTTTGATGATCCGATTTTAAGAAGTTATTACGCTTTGTTAGAAGAACCAAACTCACGCATTTTGCCGATTACTGTTTCTTTAATCGCGTCACGTGCTGGTCCCATGTATTTACGAGGATCGTAAAGATCTGGCTTTTCTTCAAGTACAGAACGAACTGCTTTAGCAGAAGAAAGTTGGCTCTCAGTGTTCACGTTGATTTTAGCATGTCCAAATTTGATCGCTTTTTTAACGTCAGCAGTTGGAATACCAGTACCACCGTGAAGTACTAGAGGAACACCAGTCATTTTGCTGATTGTTTCCATGCGGTCGAATCCTAGGTTAGGCTCGCCTTTGTAAGGGCCGTGAACAGAACCAAGTGCAGGTGCGAAGCAATCTACACCAGTTTCGTTGATAAGGCGCTCACACTCTTCAGGGATTGCGTATGCAGCTTCAGCATCGTCAACGATAAGATCGTCTTCTTGTCCGCCAATGCGTCCAAGCTCAGCTTCAACAGAAACACCAACTGCATGTGCAGCTTCTACTACTTTTGTAGTTAGAGCGATGTTTTCGTCTAGTGGGTAATGAGAACCGTCGATCATAACAGAAGTGAATCCAGCGTTGATCGCTTGCATACACTTCTCGAAGCTAGAACCGTGGTCAAGGTGAATAGCAACTGGTACTGTAACCTTGTACTCTTCCATAAGCGCTTCTACAATTGTAACAATTGTTTTGAATCCGCCCATGTAACGAGCAGCACCTTCAGAAACACCAAGGATAACTGGTGATTGTTCTTCTTGTGCAGCTTGTAGGATAGCTTGAGTAAACTCAAGGTTGTTAAGGTTAAATTGGCCAACTGCGTAGCCTTCTGCTTTACCTTTTTCGAGCATTTCTTTCATAGAAACTAAAGGCATGGTAAATCCTCCTCAATATAATTTAAAATTGCCAGGATGATACCTGGAACATCTTAATAACGAATACTTGTCATTGAAGCATGCAGATGTATCCAGAAAAACTGTCTTCTTCAAGATGGCACAAACGCGATGTTTTTATGTATGCCGTCGTCCAAGAACTTCCCGCTAAACTGAATTCATTTGCTCTACAATTTCTCCAAAAACACGGTTCTATTATAGCATATCACTTTCATAAAAGAAGGGGAAAAGCTTGATTTAATGGGATTTGTTTATGTAAGCGTTACCTTTCTTTATGAAAGCGACGCTAATTCTTTTTTTACTGCTGCTCGTATCTCGTCAATGTCAAAAGGCTTCGCAAAATGGGTAATTGCTCCTAGATCCATCGCTTCGTGGATCATATCTAGTTCACCGTAGGCAGTCATAATAATGACAAGCGCCCTTGCTTCCATTTTTTTGATTCTCTTTAGAATTTCAAGTCCGTCCATTCCTGGTATTTTCATATCGAGAATGACTAAGTCGGGATCCTCACTTTTTACGATCGATAGTGCTTGAACGCCATTCGCTGCCTGGAATGTTTGATATCCTTCTTTTTGGAAGATTTCATTTAGAAGAATTCGGATTCCATATTGATCATCTACGATTAAAATTTTTTCATTCATGTGAGAGCACCTTCTTTTCAGTTAGTCTTACTGTTTATGTTCGCTTCAAATTGTTGAATCCCTTCCTGATTATACATCGAGGGCTGTAATTCGCAAGTGTCATGTAGTTTCGTTATAATAGGAACCTGCAATGAGCAAAAAAATTGTTCATCTCCTCTTTAGATATAATGAGATTTATTCATATATTTATATCAAAATACAACCAAAAATCAGTTCTCTTTTTTATAAAAACTTTGAAAGGCAGTGATAAGATGCTTAAGATTTTTACGACTCAGCTGATGGGGAAGTTTAAGATTATTCAAGATCAGCATGAGATGGTGATTGAAGATATATCCCGATTGTTCGCACAGACGATAACAGGAGGCGGGACGGTTTATTTTTTTGGCGAGCATGAGCTCCAGGGTACTGCTCTTGAAGCAGTGTACGGATCTGAGAAGCTTCCTTCAAGTGCGATTCTCCATGACCATGCCACATTAACTGAAAATGACTGCGTGATATTATTTTCACGGTTTAACGATGACAAACTAGCGGCTGAGCATGCTGAGAAATTCAAAGCAACAGGAGCTCAGGTTGTAGGCATATCAGCAACAAAGAAAGAAACTGATCCTCTGCTTGAGCAAAGCGTTCATTTTCACATTAACACCGGGCTTACTTCCGGTCTCGTGCCAAATGATGATGGGGAACGAATCGGTTACCCTTCTCTACTCACTTCTTTATACATTTATCATGCTCTTTATTTAACTACGAGGGAAATATTAGAAGAGCATGGCTACGAATTCTAATGCTACTTTCTCCTAAAAAAGCCTCTTCTCCGAACGGAGAAGAGGCTTTTTGTAATTATTTGCTGTTAGCGATAGAAGCGCCAATAAATTCTTTGAATAACGGCTGTGGACGAGTTGGACGTGATGTGAATTCAGGGTGGAATTGTGATGCAACAAACCACGGGTGATCCTTCACTTCTACGACTTCTACAAGACGGCCATCAGGGCTAGTTCCAGAGAAGATGAAGCCTGCTTCTTCCATTTCAGTACGATACTGATTGCTGAACTCATAGCGATGACGGTGACGCTCATAAATTACTTCATCGTTATAAGCTGCATATGCTTTCGTACCTTCCGTTAGCTTACATGGATAAAGACCGAGACGGAGTGTACCACCAAGATCTTCAACATCCTTCTGTTCAGGGAGAAGGTCAATGACTGGATATTTCGTTGTTGGCTTAATTTCAGCTGAATGAGCACCTTCTAGATTCAGAACGTTACGTGCAAATTCAACAGAAGCAAGCTGCATACCAAGACAGATTCCTAAGAAAGGTACTTTGCTTTCACGCGCGTACTGAATCGCAGTGATTTTACCTTCAATTCCACGATCGCCGAATCCACCTGGAACGAGGATGCCATCTACGTCAGAAAGAAGTTCCTCAACGTTTTCCTGCGTAACTGTTTCAGAATTAATCCACTTAATGTCAATGTCAGCATCAAATGCATAGCCTGCGTGCTTGAGCGACTCTACAACGGAAATATAAGCATCTTGAAGAGCGACATACTTCCCAACAAGCGCAATTTTTGTTTTGCCTGAGAGGTTTTGAACTTTCTCAACAAGCTCATTCCATTCAGTCATATCCGCTTCTTGACAGTTCAATTTCAAATGTTGACAAGTGATCTCATCAAGCTTTTGTGCTTGTAGAGCAAGAGGAACTTTATAAAGCGTATCAGCATCTTGCGCTTCAATTACCGCATGCTCATCAATATCACAGAACAAAGCGATTTTGTCTTTCATTTCTTGTGGAACTGGCTGTTCCGCACGAACAACAATAACATTTGGCTGGATACCAAGGCTGCGAAGCTCTTTCACACTATGCTGTGTTGGCTTTGTTTTCATTTCACCAGCTGCTTTAAGATAAGGAAGAAGCGTACAGTGAATGTACATAACGTTCTCCTTGCCGATGTCACTCTTGATCTGACGAATCGCTTCTAGGAATGGAAGACTCTCGATGTCTCCAACCGTTCCACCGATTTCAGTAATAACTACATCAGCGCTTGTTTCGTTACCTGCGCGGAAGATGCGCTCTTTGATTTCATTCGTAATGTGAGGAATTACCTGTACTGTTCCTCCAAGATAGTCGCCACGACGCTCTTTACGAAGAACCGTAGAGTAGACTTTACCTGTTGTTACGTTTGAATTTTTAGAAAGGTTAATGTCAATAAAGCGCTCGTAGTGTCCAAGGTCAAGATCCGTCTCAGCGCCATCATCTGTTACGAATACTTCACCGTGCTGATAAGGACTCATTGTCCCTGGGTCAACGTTAATGTATGGGTCGAACTTTTGAATCGTTACGCTCACGCCGCGATTTTTCAAAAGTCGTCCTAATGAAGCTGCTGTAATTCCTTTACCAAGCGAAGAAACAACACCGCCTGTTACAAAGATGTACTTCTTATGTTTTGCTGTCATCTTTCTGCCCCCTCATGGTTTGTATTCTGCCCTTCAAGAAAGGAAGGGGATTCATCTGAAACGAGAGATTTTATGTTTTTTAATAAAATCAATGCAGATGGTTACATTTTTCTTAACTTAATCGGAAGGTCCACTCGTACTGGCTAAATTCCAGCTTCTCAATGCATTTCATCAATGAGCTCATTAGAAGAACTTGCCCTCAGGTTCTAACAGAAGCCATCGTTCTTCTTATACTTTAGCCCTTTAAAAAGCTTAAAATCCTTAAAGTATAAAAAACAAAAAAAACAAAAGTGGCACCTGTCCCATAAATGAGGGGGCACTTTTGTTTTCATATCGTATCTATAAATTAGTTTAGTATTTTGGTGAAGCCCAAAAATGATTCTACCGATTTCACTACCGAAAGTCAAGAAGCGACAGAAATTATTTCTTTTCTTCTTCGTCGTCTTCCACGTCGTCATCATCGTCATCATCAATGTCTTCATCGTCCAAATCTTCTGTATCATCATCGAAGTCATCATCGTCAAAGTCGTCAAGATCATCTACTTCTAGATCTTCAAGATCGTCTTCATCATCTTCATCGAAACCAAGCTCATCGTCAGTTGATTTCTTGCGTTTCTTTGGTTTAATTGTCGTTGCAAGCTCTTCTTGAGATTGCTCAACAGGATACCAGCCCTTAAGGCCCCACTGGTTATCTCCAAGCGTTACGAAACGACCGTCTGTGTTCAAGTTTGTATAAACTTCTGCAAGCATGTCCTGAAGCTGAGAAGAAGTTAGACCTTTCATTTTTCCAATTTGTTCCATTAACGTATAGAAAGAAACAGGTTTTTTCTCGTCCTGCAGGATGAAATACATAATATCAATCATGGATGTTTCTTGGATGTCTTCAGCAGACAGCTGCTTTAAGCTATTCACGATATCGGCACTCCCTTTCAATTATCTCCTATGAATAATAGCTGCTAATTTGAGAAACTAGCTTATCACTATTTTTAAACGATAGCATTTATTTCAAGCTACTTGTAAATCCTAATACAAAACATACCATTCATTATAAACAAAATTACGCAATCTATGCTACGATTTTCAAACAAATCTATTGAAATAGAAGGATTTCACCTTCAAATGATGTACCTTTTCGTACGAAAAGGAGGAAGGCTACTCCTTCCTCCTACAATAATATGAACGCTTGCATTTGACAAGTTCTTAACGGTCTACATATTTCGACGGTATTTTCCACCAACTTCATAGAGTGCGGTTGTAATTTGTCCTAGACTTGCTACTTTCACCGTCTCCATTAATTCTTCGAAAATATTCCCTTTACTTAACGCTGCTTTCTTTAAGCGATTCAGCGCATCTTCTGTCGTATCCGAATGCGTTTCTTGGAACTGCTTTAAGTTTGTAATTTGCTGTTCCTTTTCTTCCTTACTCGCTCTTGCAAGCTCCATGTTCCACTCTTCTTCTGCAGGTGGATTTGGATTCTTATACGTGTTCACTCCAACGATCGGAAGCTCACCGCTATGCTTTAGCATCTCATAATGCATAGACTCTTCTTGAATTTTACCGCGCTGGTACTGTGTCTCCATTGCACCCAATACACCGCCACGCGCGTTAATCTTCTCAAATTCACTAAGAACAGCTTCCTCCACAAGGTCTGTTAATTCTTCAATAATGAATGAACCTTGTAGTGGGTTTTCATTCTTCGTCAGTCCATGCTCTTTCGTAATAATCATTTGAATTGCCATAGCTCGACGAACGGATTCCTCTGTTGGTGTTGTGACAGCTTCATCGTAAGCATTCGTATGAAGCGAGTTACAGTTGTCATGAATCGCCATTAAGCCCTGCAATGTTGTGCGTATATCATTAAAGTCCATCTCTTGCGCATGCAAAGAACGTCCTGACGTTTGCACATGATACTTTAACTTCTGGCTACGAGCATTTGCCCCGTACTTCTCTCTCATTACCGTCGCCCAAATTCTGCGCGCCACTCTTCCAATAACGGTATATTCTGGGTCAAGTCCATTACTAAAGAAGAAGGAAAGATTCGGTGCAAACTTATCGATATCCATACCGCGACTTAAATAATACTCGACATACGTAAAGCCATTCGCAAGCGTGAACGCCAGCTGTGAAATAGGATTCGCACCCGCTTCGGCAATATGGTAACCGGAAATTGACACTGAATAATAGTTGCGCACATTCTCATTGATGAAGTACTCCTGAATATCCCCCATCATCCGAAGCGCAAATTCTGTTGAGAAAATACATGTATTTTGACCCTGATCTTCTTTTAAAATGTCCGCCTGAACAGTACCACGAACCGTGCTAAGCGTGATTGCCTTAATATCAGCAAGCTCCTGCTCGTTTGCTTTACGACCTTCTTTTTCTTCAAACCCTTGAATTTGCTGCTCAATCGCCGTGTTCATAAACATTGCGAGTATGATCGGCGCAGGGCCATTAATCGTCATAGATACTGAAGTCGATGGTGCACATAAATCAAAGCCTGCATAAAGCTTTTTCATATCGTCGAGTGTACAAATACTCACGCCACTCTCGCCAACTTTTCCGTAAATATCAGGACGATAGTCAGGATCTTCTCCGTAAAGCGTCACAGAATCGAAAGCGGTGCTTAAGCGCTTCGCATCTTCGTTCTCAGAGAGGTAATGGAACCGTCGATTCGTTCGCTCAGGCGTTCCTTCGCCTGCAAATTGACGCTTCGGGTCCTCTCCTTTTCGTTTAAATGGAAAGACGCCAGCGGTATACGGGAATGAGCCCGGCACGTTCTCTTTCAATACCCAGCGCACAATTTCTCCCCAATCTTCATACTTCGGTAGAGAAACCTTTGGAATATCCAATCCTGAAAGACTCTTCGTCGTTAGTTCTGTTACAATTTCTTTCTCGCGGATAACGGAAATGAATTCTTTTCCACTATATTTCTCTTTCACTTCAGGCCAGCTTTCGATAATCTTACGCGTTTCCCCATGCATATCGTCCATGTTTTCATCTTTCATCTTAGAGAGCATTGCAATCGTCTCGTCATTGTCTCCCGCACTCTCTAGCATCTCAATCGTCCCTTGAAGCTGGAATGCTTTCCTTGCAAGCTGAACCTGCTTTTCAACGTATTCATGGTAACGACGAACGGAACCAGAGATGTCCTGTAAATATTGCTGACGCTGCGGTGGAATAATGAGATTCAGCTTTTCTACGATGTCACTTGTTTCAATGTTTGTTGCCCAGTCATTTCGACATTTACGATGAATCGTATCAACCAATGCTTTAAAAAGCGTATTCGTGCCCGGATCATTAAACTGACTTGCGATCGTGCCGTAGACAGGCATGTTATCTAGATTTTGCTCAAACAGCATGTGACTACGCTGATATTGCTTCTTCACGTCACGCAGAGCATCTTCAGAGCCTTTGCGTTCGTATTTATTAATCACAATCAAATCCGCAAAATCGATCATATCAATTTTCTCAAGCTGTGAAGGCGCACCAAATTCACTTGTCATCACATACATCGAAACATCAGAAATTTCAACGATCTCGGCATCCCCCTGGCCGATTCCGCTTGTTTCAATAATGATCAAGTCATATCCAGCCGCTTTCACAACGGTTAACGCTTCACGTATTGAAAGTGAAAGCTCAGTTTTTGATTTTCGCGTTGCGAGACTTCTCATAAACACGCGGTCATTGTGAATAGCGTTCATACGGATTCTGTCACCGAGCAGTGCGCCGCCAGTCTTTTGTTTTGTCGGATCAATGGAAAGGATCGCTACCGTCTTATCATCAAATTCATTAATGAAACGGCGTACGAGCTCATCAGTTAAGGAGCTTTTCCCAGCTCCACCAGTACCAGTAATCCCAAGAACTGGAGAGTCGGTTGCCATATTCTTAAGCTTATCAAACACTTGCTCAGCAGCGGCCGCCGTCTCTTCTGTACGTTCTCCTCCATAGCTTTCAGCAAGGGTAATGAGACTCGAAACAGCCTGCGGATCGCGCTCATGCAAGCGATCAATCTGGTTATCAATTTGTTTAAACGTCGGAAAATCACATTCCTTGATCATCATATCGATCATCCCTTGTAGACCAAGATCACTTCCATCATCAGGTGAAAAAATGTGAGAAATTCCGTAAGCATGCAGCTCTTTAATTTCCTTAGGAATAATAACGCCGCCCCCACCGCCATAAATCTTAACGTGTGAAGCGCCTTTTTCTTTTAAAAGGTCATACATATATTTAAAGTATTCCATATGACCGCCTTGATAAGACGAGATTGCAATTCCCTGCGCATCTTCCTGTATGGCAGCGTTCACGACTTCCTCAACAGAGCGGTTATGTCCGAGATGAATAACTTCTGCACCGCTCGCCTGTAGAATGCGGCGCATAATGTTAATAGATGCATCATGACCATCAAACAAACTTGAAGCGGTTACAAAACGAACATGGTTCACTGGTTTATACGTTTCGACTACACTCACTGCTGTTCCTCCTCTATCGGTTCGTAGTTTCTACAGGATTTAAAGCTTGAATCAAAAAAGCCTCCTGCATTCTTGTATACTCTTCAATGGAATAATGAGACCGAAGCGCCCAGCGCCTGAACACCCACATCTGTCCCTGCACGAGAATGTTATGAGCAGCTCCGTAAATTTCCTCTTCTGTAAGCCGAAGTTTTCCTTCTGCTACACATTCTTCAATCAATCGCTCAAAAATTTCTGCCATGCCTAGCTCTTTTTTCAATACATAAGGGAGCGTTTCCCGCGGAAGGGACTTTGCTTCCTGGTACATAACAAGCACTTCATCCTGCATATCGTCCATCACATGATAAAACGCATGAAGGGCCTGCCTTAAACGCTCGATTCCTGTTATGTCAGGCTTAAGCTGATCTTCTAGACGCTCTCTCACTTCATCATAAATGCTGTCACAAACGAGATATAACACATCTTCTTTTTTGCGAATGTATTCATACAGCGTACCAATGCTAAAGCCAGCAACACGCGCAATTTCTCGCGTTGTCGTACGATGGAACCCTTTTTCCTTAAAAAGGGAGACCGCTGCTTTAATCATTTGCTCACGTCGTTTCTGAATGAGCTTTTCATCCTTTACCATCGAAGGAACGTTTTTCTTCACCTTCCCATCCCCTTCCTCTCAAGGCTGCCCATATAATCCTGAAGCAGCTTCACAGCGGCTGAGTAAGGGTCGATGGCGCCACTTTTCACTTCATCAATCCAGCCATTATCCTCTGCTTCGCGCTCCATAAGCTGCTTCATCATTTCATCATGCACCACTTCGATCACTTCTCGTTCAAGTGAGGTTTTGCGTCTAGCATCGCGCTCACCAGACTCCTTACTGTATTCAAAATGCTCCTTCATTCGTTTCCAAACATTCTCAAGACCTAGATTTTGAACAGAGATCGCCTTCACAATCGGTGGACGCCACGGCGCATCATGCTTCACCAGATCGAGCATGCTTTCAAGCTCAGCCAGTAGCTTGGGGACACCTGGTAAATCTGCTTTATTGACGATAAAAAGATCCGCAATTTCCATAATGCCAGCTTTAAAGACTTGCACAACGTCCCCGCTACCTGGGTTCAACACTACGGCAATCGTATCCGCGATCTTCATAATATCGAGCTCTGATTGCCCAACCCCAACCGTTTCAATTAAAATGACATCGAATCCAAACGCGTCCATTAAGCGAACCGTTTCCTTCGTCGTTCGAGAAAGCCCCCCAAGGCTCCCTCGTGTTCCCATGCTTCGGATAAAGACACCAGGATCGGTAAAATGCTCCGCCATCCTGACACGATCTCCTAGAAGGGCGCCCCCGCTAAACGGACTCGTTGGATCAACGGCCACAACACCAACAGTGAGATCCTGTTTTCTAAGGTGGGTAATCAGCCTGTTAACGAGCGAACTTTTACCGGCACCGGGTGATCCGGTCATCCCAATATAGTGGGCACGCCCCGTCATCGGGTGGATATCCTTCAGTAATTCCAGTTTGTCTTCAGCATCATTTTCAACAAGACTGATCGCCTTTGCGAGCGCACGTTCATCCTGATTTGAAAGTCGTTCTGCGAGTGGATGCATAGCGCTTCTTAATCAGCCATCAGCATTCTTGAAATAACAAGACGCTGAATTTCATTTGTACCTTCATAGATTTGCGTAATTTTCGCATCACGCATATAGCGCTCAACTGGATAATCCTTCGTATATCCATAGCCACCAAAGACTTGCACTGCTTCTGTTGTTACTTCCATCGAGATATCTCCAGCGTATAGCTTAGACATCGCCGATTCCTTGCCGTAAGGAAGGCCCTGACTTTCTTTCCATGCAGCCTGGTAAGTTAATAGTCTAGCTGCTTCAATTTTCGTTGCCATATCAGCGAGTTTAAAGCCAATACCTTGATTTGCGCCGATCGGCTTGCCAAACTGCTTACGCTCCTTCGCATAAGCTGTGGCTGCATCAAGCGCGCCTTGTGCAATGCCAACAGCTTGAGCCGCAATTCCGTTACGCCCACCATCAAGCGTCTTCATCGCGATTTTAAATCCTTGTCCTTCATCGCCAAGACGATTTTCAACAGGTACACGGCAGTCTTCAAAAATGATTTCGAGCGTAGGAGAAGAACGAATGCCGAGCTTTTTCTCTTTCTTACCCATAGAGAAACCTGGCGTTCCTTTTTCAACGATAAACGCAGTAATCCCTTTATGACCCTTTTCTTTATCGGTCTGAGCAAACACGATATAAATTTCCGCTTCGCCGCCGTTTGTAATGAAAATTTTCGAGCCATTTAAGATGTAGTGATCGCCATCAAGCTTCGCCGTCGTTTTCATCCCACTCGCATCCGATCCTGACCCTGGCTCTGTGAGTCCGTAAGCTCCCATTAGCTTACCTTCTGCCATTGGACGCAAGAACTTCTGCTTCTGCTCTTCTGTACCAAATGCATTCAACGGCCAGCCTGCAAGGGAGGTATGTGCAGAAAGCGTTACACCTGTAGACGCACAAACGCGTGATAGCTCTTCCACTGCAATCACATAGCTTAAGTAATCTGAGCCAATGCCACCGTACTCTTCTGACCATGGGATGCCCGTTAAACCAAGCTCAGCCATTTGATCAAAAAGCTTTCGATCAAAGCGTTCTTCTTCATCACGCTCAGCCGCTGTTGGTTCTACTTCTTTCCTCGCAAAGTCGCGCACCATTTTCCGTAGCATTTCATGTTCTTCTGATAGTTGAAAATTCATCCTGTTTCTCTCCTTTTTGGTGGTTTGGACAATAAAAGTTGATTTTGGACAATATATCTCGAATTTGGCCAATAAAAATGAAGTTTGGCCAATATAATGGTTTTTTGGACAATAAAACGGATATACCTGGCTTTTCTGATCCAGCTGCTGTGACCAGACCCTCTGTCACTTCACCTTCCAACTCGATCACAAAGACCATGTTCGGTTTGGAAGTCTCCAGTGCCTGACGGGTCTACACGGTCACTTCCGCTTTTCTCTATTTCATCAAGTTCCGACTAATGACGATTTTCTGGATTTCGCTCGTTCCTTCGTAGATTTCGCATACTTTCGCGTCTCGGAATAGGCGTTCTACTGGGTAATCTTTCGTGTAACCGTAACCGCCATAGACTTGAACCGCTTCAATCGAGGCTTTCACGGCTGCTTTCGATGCAAAGAGCTTCGCCATCGAGACTTCCTGCATGCAAGGGATCCCGTGGTTTTTCAGGTCAGCCGCACGATAGGTTAGGAGTTTCGCTGCCTCTACTTCTGTTGCCATATCGGCAAGCTTGAAGCCGAGACCTTGATTTTGCCCGATCGGCTTACCAAACTGGTGACGCTCTTTCGCGTAAGCCGTCGCGTAATTTAGCGCCGCTTCAGCAATTCCTAGTGACTGTGCCGCGATCCCGATGCGGCCGCTCTCAAGGTTTGCCATCGCAATTTTGAATCCCTGACCTTCTTCGCCGAGACGATTCTCAACTGGCACACGGCAATCTTCGAAAATGATTTCAACCGTATTCGAGCCGTTTAGCCCCATTTTCTTTTCTTTCTTCCCAACGCTAAATCCAGGCATGTCACGTTCGATAATAAAAGCAGTTACGCCTTTGCTTCCTTTTTCCTCAGGATTTGTTCTTGCGAAGGCAACATACGTATCCGCCTCGCCGCCGTTTGTAATGAAAATCTTTGAGCCGTTCAAAATGTAGTGATCGCCATCTCGGACAGCGCGCGTTTTCATGCTGCTTGCATCTGATCCTGAACTCGGTTCCGTCAGCGCAAACGCACCAAGGTATTCTCCGGTTGCTAGCTTCGGAATGTAGCGCTTTTTCTGTTCTTCTGTACCAAACGCTAGTATCGGCAGTGTCCCAACGGATGTATGAACCGATAGAATTACGCCGACCGTGGCGCTCACTTTTGAGAGCTCATGGATTGCAATGATGTATGACGTATAATCCATTTCCGCTCCGCCATAAGCTTCTGGAATCGGAATCCCCATTAAACCAAGCTCGCCCATTCGTTTAATCACTTCGCGTGGAAAACGATCCGTCTCTTCCATTTCTTCAACGATTGGCGCGATTTCTTTTTCCGCAAAATCACGCACCATTTTCTGCATCATCTTCTGCTCTTCCGTAAATACAAGCTCCATGCTCGTTCCTCCTCGTGGTGTTAATCCTGGTATTGGTAGAAGCCTCTTCCTGTCTTACGTCCGAGCCAGCCAGCTTTTACATATTTACGTAATAGCGGACATGGGCGGTATTTATCATCGCCGAATCCTTCTTGAAGCGTTTCCATAATATAAAGACACGTATCAAGACCGATAAAATCTGCGAGAGTTAATGGTCCCATTGGATGATTCATGCCGAGCTTCATCACGCTATCGATATCCTCAGGGGATGCCACACCTTCATAAACGGTGTAGATCGCTTCGTTGATCATTGGCATCAAAATTCGGTTGGAAACAAATCCTGGGAAGTCGTTTACTTCAACCGCTGTCTTACCGAGATCCATCGCTAGCTTTTCAACGGCCTGGTAGCTTTCGTCTGTTGTTGCTAGACCGCGAATAATTTCAACAAGCTTCATGACAGGCACCGGATTCATAAAGTGCATACCAATCACTTTCTCAGGGCGCTTTGTTGATGCTGCAATTTCCGTAATTGGGAGAGAGGATGTATTCGTTGCAAGAAGCGTATGATCTTGCGCAATTTCATCCAGCCGTGCGAAAAGGTTACACTTCACTTCCATGTTCTCAACAGCTGCTTCAATGACGATGTCTACATGCTTTGCATCCTGCAGATCTGTCGTCGCTCTCAAACGTTCCATCGTTCCGCTTAGATCTTCCTGCGTAATCCGCTCTTTGGAAACTTGTTTCGAGAGGTTTTTCTCAATTCTCTCAAGTCCTTTATCAAGAAACTCCTGCTTCAAATCATTTAAATAAACTGTATAGCCAGAAGCTGCACACACCTGTGCAATTCCAGCTCCCATTTGTCCTGCACCAATCACCATAATTGTTTTTATTTCCATCATCATGCTCCCTTCTATACCTGAACCATAATAGCGTCGCCTTGACCACCGCCGCTGCAGATCGCTGCTATTCCGATGCCACCGCCGCGTCGCTTCAATTCATGAATAAGTGTTATTAAAATGCGTGCACCACTTGCTCCAATTGGATGACCAAGCGCCACTGCACCACCGTGCACATTGACCTTTTCTTCATCGAGTGAGGCAATTTTTCCGCTCGTTAGCGCTACAGCTGCGAACGCTTCATTGATTTCAAATAGATCAATTTCTTCAATTGATTTTCCTGTTTTCTTCAATAGCTCATTGATCACGAGACCCGGCGTCTTAGGAAAATCCTTTGCTTCAACAGCAATTGCTGTATGAGAAAGAATTGTGGCCATGACTTCTTTGCCTTCTTTTGAAGCACGTTCTTCAGACATAAGGACAAGCGCCCCAGCTCCATCATTTACACCTGGTGCATTCCCAGCTGTAATCGTTCCGTCGGCACCGAAGACTGGCTTTAGCTTTCCTAACTGCTCCTCTGTTGTGCCTTTTCTAGGTGCTTCATCATGTTCAACGACGAGAGGATCTCCTTTTCGCTGTGGCACGTTAACAGGGATAATTTCTTCTGCAAAAATCCCCGATTCCATCGCTTTCACAGCACGCTCCTGACTTCTTGTCGCCCAGCGATCCTGCTCTTCTCTAGAAATCTCATACTCTTCCGCTGTCGTGTTTCCATAAACGCCCATGTGACAACCATCAAACGAGCACGTTAAGCCATCATGCACCATGAGATCAACCACTTGTTTGTCGCCCATTCGCATGCCCCAGCGCGCGTCCTTCATGATGTATGGGGCGTTGCTCATCGATTCCATTCCGCCGGCAACAATGACTTCTTCATCACCAGAGCGAATGATTTGATCAGCGAGCGTCACGCTACGAAGACCTGAAGCGCATACTTTGTTAATCGTTTCCGTCTTTACTTCCCAAGGAATACCAGCGTGTCTTGCTGCCTGACGAGATGGAATTTGACCTTGACCACCTTGAAGGACAGACCCCATAATCACTTCTCCTACATCTGCCGGATCAATTCCAGCGCGAACCAAAGCTTCTTTAATCGCTGTTCCACCAAGCTTAGATGCTTCTATTGATTTAAGAGCCCCACCAAATTTTCCAAACGGCGTTCTCACACCGCTAACAATGACCGTTTTGCCCACAAAAACCTCTCCTCTCATTTTTGAAAACGCTACCATAATTGATTAAATTGCGACTGAACGCTCGCTCACCTTACCGACAAAGTAACAAAGGAAAGAGCTCATGCCGGTCGTAAAAACCAGCATAAGCTAACCCTTTGCCAAACAGTCTATTGGAGAACAGTTTCTTTTTGAACAATGGAGCGTTCTAAAATCTCGACAATATCTAGTGTTGCTACTTCTTCTTCTACTTCCTTCGCTTTCGTACCATCACTCATCATCGTTAAGCAGTAAGGACACGCACTTCCGATAACGGATGGCTTCACGCTAAGTGCCTGTTCCGTTCTCGTTACGTTAATGCGAGATCCTGTATCTTCTTCCGTCCACATCAAACCGCCGCCTGCGCCACAGCACATACCATTTTCGCGGTTGCGGTCCATCTCGATCACTTCAACGCCTGGAATACTGCGAAGAATTTCACGTGGTGGATCGTATACTTCGTTGTAACGTCCGAGATAACAGGAATCATGATACGTGATTCTCTCGTTTACTTCGTGTTTCGGCTTCAGTTTTCCTTCTTTGATCCAGTCATACAATAATTCGGTATGGTGATAAACCTCTGCTTCAAGTCCAAACTCAGGATACTCATTTTTAAGTGAGTTATAAGCATGAGGGTCGATTGTAACGATTTTTGAAATATTATGCTTTTGGAACGTTTCAATATTTTTCTGTGCAAGATCCTGGAACAAGAACTCGTTTCCTACACGTCGTGGCGTATCGCCAGAATTCTTTTCTTTGTTACCAAGAATAGCGAACGAAATGCCAGCTTCATTCATGATCTTCGCAAAGGAAGCGGCAATCTTCTGGCTACGATTATCGTAAGAGCCCATCGAGCCAACCCAGAAGAGATATTCGAATTCTTCGCCTGCTTTTTCTTTTTCTTTTACTGTTGGAACAACGATATCATCACGCATATCGCGCCAGTTCTCACGCTCTTTACGGCTAATCCCCCACGGGTTGCCCTGACGTTCGATGTTCGTAATCGCACGCTGTACATCGCTATCCATCTTCCCTTCCATTAAGACAAGGTGACGACGCATATCGATGATTTTATCAACGTGCTCGTTCTCAACTGGACATTGATCTTCACAGTTACGGCACGTTGTACAAGCCCAAATTTCTTCTTCTGTAATCACGTTACCAATTAATCCATCGCTCACAAGCCCTTCAGCTGCTGCAGCTGTTTCCTGCTGAGCACGTGATTGATAAGCAATTTGATTTCCTGCTGTGTTAGAAAATGCATATGCAGGAACCCACGGCGTTCTTGATGTAACGGCTGCGCCTTTTTCTGTCAGGTGATCACGAAGCTTAACGATCAAATCCATCGGAGAAAGGATTTTTCCTGTTGCCGTTGCTGGACACATATTCGTACAGCGTCCACATTCCACACAGGCATACAAATCAACAAGCTGCTTCTGATTGAAATCTTCAATCGTATTCACGCCGTAAGTTTCTTGACTTTCATCTTCAAAGTTAATAGATGCAAGCTGCCCTACTTTGTTTGTACGACCCAAGAAAACGTTGACTGGTCCTGCAATTAAGTGAGCGTGCTTGGATTGCGGTACATACACCATGAACGTAAGAAGCACGAGCAGGTGAATCCACCAGAAAAAGAAGAATAGCGCAATCGCTGCTGTTTCATTAATCCATGAGAATAAGAAAGCAATTCCCGAAGCAACTGGCGCACTCCAAGAATAACCAGCATCATGCCAGATAATTTCCATACCGCCTGCAAAAAGAACGGATATCATTAAAAGTCCAATGAACAATAGTACAAGTCCCGCTTTAAAACCTTTCTTTAAACGAGCGATCGCCTCAATATAGCGACGGTAGAATGCCCATACAACTGCTGTTAAAATCATTAGCGTCACGAGCTCCTGGAAAAACGTAAACGCTGGGTAAAGCGGTCCAAGAGGAAGATGTGACCCCGGTGATAAACCTTTCACAATCATATCGATTGCACCGAATTGAACGAGAAGGAAACCGTAGAACATCATCACATGGATGGTTCCACTCTTCTTATCTTTAAGTAATTTCTTTTGCCCAAACACTTTGACTACAATAGCTTCTAGTCGTTCTTTCATGGAATGATCAAATTCTGCTTTCTTTCCAAGCTTAATGTATTCATATCGAGTCTTCACAACATACCCAAACAAGAAGAACGCGTAAGCGGTTACAAGAATGAAAGCAATCCAGTTAGCGATCAATAAAACATCCATGCTGGCAAACCTCTCCTTTCGTGTCATTCCTTCTTAGCCGCTTCGTGATGCTTGAACAAAGATGCTCCCCGACAGTTCAAACAATTTATGAAAACGCTTTTAAGTCAGAATGAAAGTAATTTTCTGACTTCAGTATAACACATAAATAACTGAATGAGCATTCAGTCAGAGATTTTTTTTTACTTTTTTTAAGTTTAGGACAAACTAAGTCAACAGTAACTATTGAAAGGAGGGGAAAATCGTGGAGATCTTTTTAACAGTCCTACTCGCACTCATATTGTGGTTAATAACCGACCTTCATACAGGCAATAAGAAAAGAAAACTCGCTCCTTCCTCTTCACGTCAAAAAATGACGGGAAACCTGACTTTCATTAATGATGGAGATGATTTTTTTAGAGCACTAATAAATGATATTGATGCTGCAGTCTATCAAATTCATATGATGTTTTATATTTTTCGAGATGACGCCACGGGACATATGGTTATCGAGCATCTTTGTCAAAAAGCAACCTCTGGCGTCTCTGTCTATTTACTCGTGGACTATGGAGGTAGTCACAGCTTAAAGAAAACCACCATAAGAAAAATGACCTCCTGTGGCATCGTTTTTTCCTATTCCAGAAAAATTTCTTTCCCTCGATTTTTCACTTCCATAAATGAGCGTAATCATCGAAAAATCACTGTTATTGATGGAGAGATTGGCTATGTTGGTGGCTTTAACGTGGGAAACGAATATGTAGGGAAGGATCCTAAGTTTGGATATTGGCGAGACTATCACCTTCGCGTGACTGGCGAAGCCGTTCAAGGACTTCAAGATCAATTTTTCCTTGATTGGGAAGAGAGTCACTCCCCTATTAATAAGGATAACGTTTATATACCGCCGCTTGAAACAGGTCAGCATAAAGTCTCGTTTCATATTACGAATGGTAATAGTGTAGAGGAAGCTTTTGCCTCCTATATTGATAAAGCTACAACATCTATTATCATTGGCTCCCCCTATTACATTCCAGGACAAA
This sequence comes from Anaerobacillus sp. 63XJN7_5_ISO-PGPR-S23-430, assembly GCF_056173695.1. Lineage (NCBI taxonomy): Bacteria > Bacillati > Bacillota > Bacilli > Caryophanales > Bacillaceae > Anaerobacillus > Anaerobacillus sp. 63XJN7_5_ISO-PGPR-S23-430. Next base: position 4,071,393 of record NZ_CM149686.1, read on the forward strand.
CTGTTCAAACAAGCCTGCTACGCGCCCTGAAATGCGGTATTAAAGTCCAGGTTATTTTGCCAATGCGTGCCGACCATCCTCTCGTAAAAGAAGCTTCATATGATTACCTCGTTGAACTGATTCGTGCCGGTGGAGAAGTTTATCAATATATGAACGGCTTCTACCACGCTAAAGTTATGATCATTGATGAGACATTGTGTGACATTGGTACAGCGAATTTTGATCAACGAAGCTTCCACATTAATGGCGAAATCAACTGTATTATTAGCACTCCTTCTCTCATCGTTGAAATCAAAGAAGCGATCCAAAAAGACATTCTTCAATGTGAACGTCTCGACTTGAAGAGGCTTCAAGATCGAACGATCGGAAACCGAGTGCTTGCTCCACTAGCAAGACTCTTCAGTCCGTTTCTTTAAAAAGTTCGATGTGCTTTCCTTTGTTTCAATTCGCTTGCACAGGGAAAGAAATGACCAGCCCTTTTTTTGAAAGGAGACCACTTATTATGAAGCTCAGATTTGGATATGTATCAAACGCACTTGCGTTGCACGAAGCTTCACCGGCGCGTACAATGACTTTTTCCACCTGGTCAAAGCTTTCTGAAGAAGAACGTTCAGAGAAGCTTCATACAATTACAGAAACGAATTTAAAGAGTACGTTACGTGCGCTACACTACAATATTGCACATGAAATTGATTTGTATCGTATGTCTTCTTCCATTGTTCCGCTTGCGACGCATCCTGAAGCAAAATGGGATTACATTACGCCTTTCCGTGACATGTTTGAAGAGATCGGTGAGCTTGTTCAAAAGCACCGCCTTCGTGTGAGCTTTCACCCGAACCAATTCACTCTTTTTACAAGTCCAAAACAACACGTAACGGACAATGCTATAGGTGACTTGGACTATCATGTTGCTATGCTAGATGCGATGGGACTAGACTCTCGCTCCATCGTTAATATACATATTGGTGGAGCTTACGGAGATAAAGAGGAAACCCTTAAGCGTTTTTACGCGAATTTTGATTCCATTCCTTCTCATCTTCGCTCGCATGTGACGCTTGAAAATGATGATAAAACATACAATGCGAAAGAAACGCTCGAGACATGTGAGCAAACAGGCGTCCCGTTTATTTTCGATTACCATCATCATCTAGCGAATCCAGGCGACGGACTACCTGAGCGCTTTTTTGAACGCGTTCATGAAACATGGAAACCAAAAGGACTTCTACCGAAATACCACCTTTCCTCTCCCAAATCTGCTAGCGCCTACCGGAGTCATGCAGATTATGTGGACAGTGAGTTTGCCATTCCATTTATAGACATGTTGAAAGAATACGGAGAAGATGCTGACATCATGATTGAAGCAAAGAAAAAAGACCTCGCAGCTCTGCAGCTTGTCGACGATCTTTCAGCGATACGTGGCGTCAAAAGACTTAGTGGAGGTTCTGTATTATGGAAATAAAAAATTATTTCGCTATCGATGCAGCTATCAAAAATCTCAATTTACAGTGACCAGAACCCTGATAACCATTCATACGCCTTAAATCCAAGGTATATCCCAACAATCCCAGCAATGCCTGCGAATGCAGGTGGAGCTGGGATGGGTAGCTTCAAAAACGCAAAAATTAACCCGACCAAAAATCCTGTTAATGTTGCAATCAAAACTGTCTTCATCACATCACCCCTTTTTTAAAGTATGACCGAATGACCGATTCATTATAAAAAATGTGAACGTGTAAGAGTTTTTAACCTACGAAATTAGTTTAAAATTAATCAACGTATCATTCGCATAAATAAAAAAATCCTATCGCTCATGCGATAGGATTTTTTTATTACATTTTCTCTGGTGCAGTTACGCCAATGATTTCAAGGGTGTTTTGAATCGTTTGACGAACGGCTTTCATAAGTTTGAAACGAGCCGCACTTTTCGCAAGATCTTCTGGATCAAGAACTCGTTCAGCATTGTAGAAGCTGTGTAGTGCTTGAGCAAGTTCAAATGAATAGTTTGTAATGCGATGCGTCATACGCTTATCCGCTGCTTCCGCAATCGCTTCAGGCAATTCACCGAGCTTCTTAAGAAGGTCCATTTCTTTCTCAGATGTAATGAGAGATAGATCCGCATCTTCTGTTAGCCCCATCTCTTCTCCCTGACGAAGAATACTGCATACGCGAGCGTGCGCATATTGCACGTAATACACAGGGTTTTCATTCGAGCGTGATACGGCAAGGTCCATATCAAAATCAAGGTGAGAATCTGAGCTGCGCATTGAGAAGAAATAGCGCATTGCATCGATACCGACTTCATCCATCAATTCACGAAGCGTAACAGCTTTACCTGTTCGCTTACTCATCTTCATTTTTTCACCATCTTTAAAGAGGTTCACCATTTGAATAATTTCCACTTCTAGCTGCTCACGCTTATAACCAAGTGCTTCGATTGCCGCTTTCATTCTTGGAATATAGCCGTGGTGGTCAGCTCCCCAAATGTTAATCAGCTTATCGAATCCACGAGAAAGTTTATCTTGGTGGTAAGCAATATCCGGAGTTAGATACGTATAAGAACCATCGCCTTTAATCAAGACGCGATCTTTGTCATCGCCGTAAGTAGTCGAGCGGAACCACGTAGCACCGTCCTGCTCAAATGTTTCACCGCGTTCATTTAGCTTCGCAAGAACATCATCGATTTTGCTTGATTGATAAAGAGAAGTCTCAGAGAACCAGACATCGAATTCAACACCAAATTCTTTCAAATCCTTCTTTAGCTTCTCAAGCTCGCGCTCAAGACCGTACTCGCGGAAGTAAGCATAGCGCTCTTTCTCATCGAGTTGAAGTAGACGGTCGCCTTCCTTCTCGACAAGATCTTTCCCGAACTGAACGATATCCTGACCTTGATAGCCATCTTCAGGCATGTCCTTTTCTTTTCCAAGTGCTTGCATGTAGCGAGCTTCAAGAGAAACCGTTAAATTATGAATCTGGTTCCCAGCGTCATTGATGTAATATTCACGCGAAACATCATAACCGGCACGATCAAGCACATTACAAAGCGTATCACCTACAGCCGCTCCTCGTGCATGACCAAGGTGCAGGCTTCCAGTCGGGTTCGCTGAAACGAACTCTACTTGGATTTTTTCATTCTTGTCTGCAGATCGGCCATAGTTGTTTCCTTTATCAAGAATCGTTGGAATGAGCTCTGTTAAATAAGCAGTATCCATAAAAAAGTTAATAAACCCAGGACCAGCGATATCAATCTGCTTAATCCCTGCTTTTGTCATATCAAGATTTGCTTTAAGATCCTTAGCAATAGCTCTCGGCGCTTTTTTCGCGATACGAGCAAGCTGCATCGCCATGTTCGTCGCATAGTCACCGTGAGCCTTGTCTTTAGGTGATTCCAAAATCACTTCCGGCATTTCACTCTCTGATGCAAGACTAGCCTTTAATACGGCCTGCTTGATTTCTTCTTTTAGCTGTTCTTTCTTTTGTTCCACACTGTTCATTGACTTGCTCCTTTCCAGCTTAGCGACAGTTCGTGTCGCTGCGTTTCATCTTCCTCGAGGTTAAGCAAATAGCGAAGCGTTAGGCGTCCTTTGTGCTTCTCCTTGTCCACCAATTGCTCAATTCGTTCCGTCCGAATTTGCATCGGCATCGATCCGAACGGTGTTTTATATAGAGATTCTGACACTTGTCCTGGCGCAAATTGCTGACGCATCGATAGCGCTCCTCTTCGAATCACGGTCACTTGCTCTTTATCTATTTTAACAGTAGTTGAAACCTTGCCAATCTCAAGGCTTTCTTCATAGCGTAAATAAAGCGCCTCTCCCTTTTCAACGAGGTTTCCCTGCACGGAATAGTTTGTAGATTCTTTTTCTTTTCCCGATTGGATACGGGAATCAATGGTTATTTCAATCGGATGATCACTCATCACTTCACGTCCTTACTAAATCATTAACTTTCTTATTATAAGAAAAGCGGAAGCGCCTTGTCCACCCCCGACCAGCTTAAGGTGGCTCTCAATGTGACGTTCTTTGTCACAATGAGAGATGACTTAAGACCTCGAGGGGGTAGGCGCTGAAGCTAGATCATCAAAAGCGGAAGCGCCTTGTCCACCCCAGCTCATTTTCTGTGTTGATTTTTAGCTCATATATGCAGTGTAAAACTAAGGTTTCACTCAAATAAGCTAAAAGTCGCGCACGGAACATACAGAGCATCCAAACAAAAAAAGACTGTATTCAAAATGAATACAGCCTCTCTGGATTATTTTTTGTGAGTCCAGCCGAGAAGCATTTCACGGATAAATTTACTAGCCGCAATCGGCGTTTGTTCGGATGGGTCATAAGCTGGTGCAACTTCAACAAGATCCGCACCAACGACGTTTATTTCAGAACCAGCAATGGCTGAGATCGCCTCAAGCAACTCTTTGGATGTGATCCCACCTGCTTCAGCTGTGCCTGTCCCAGGCGCATGAGCAGGGTCAAGAACATCGATATCAATCGTTACATACACATTGCGTCCTCTAAGCGTTGGTAGGACTTTTTTAAGTGGTTCTGCTACTTCAAATTTGTGCATGTGCATACCGGATTCTTTTGCGAATTGAAACTCTTCACGCATACCAGAACGAATGCCGAATGAGTATACGTTCTCAGCACCAATCAATCCACAAATTTTACGAACAGGTGTGGAGTGAGAAAGAGGCTCTCCTTCATACTCTTCACGCAAATCCGCGTGTGCATCGATATGGATCAACGCAAGATCATCGTATTTTTTGTGAAAAGCTTTTAGAATGGGCCACGTTACAAGGTGCTCCCCACCCATACCAAGTGGGAATTTTCCCGCTTCAAGCAAAGAATCAAGATATTCCTCAATCATATCTATGCTTCGCTGAGGATTACCGAATGGAAGTGGAATATCTCCTGCATCGAAATAACGAATTTCTTCAAGATGACGATCTGCATAAGGACTATATTCTTCAAGTCCTAATGAAGCCTCACGAATGCGTCCTGGCCCAAAGCGAGATCCGGGACGAAAGCTAACTGTCCAGTCCATTGGCATACCATAGATAACCACATTACTTTCGTCGAAGGATGGGTTACTTAGAATAAACACGTTACCTGAATAAGCTTCATCGAATTTCATGCTCATTTTACAAGGTCCTGTACGAATTTCGGAAGTGCGAAGCAAGCATTGTGAAGCTCTTTCGTATAGTACTTAGTCTCAATCTCGTGGAAGCGACTTTCAGGTACTTCAAGCGGATCATTCTTTTTAGATCCAATCGTAAACGTCCACAGGCCACTCGGGTAAGTTGGAATGTTCGCTGTGTATACGCGCGTAATCGGGAAGATTTCTCTTACATCTTTTGATACTTGCGTAATTAAGTCTGCTTTAAACCAAGGGTTGTCCGTCTGCGCAACGAAAATACCATCTTCTTTTAGTGCTTTTGAAATACCTTCATAGAAACCACGTTCAAAAAGCTTTGCAGCTGGTCCTACCGGCTCAGTGGAATCAACCATGATCACGTCATACTCGCCTTCGCTTTTCGCGATATGCATAAAGCCATCATCAACGAGGACCTCAACACGCTCGTTATCTAGCGCTCCTGCGATAGTAGGTAAGTACTTTTTCGAATACTCGATCACTTTGCCATCGATTTCAACAAGCGTTGCTTTTTCAACAGACGGATGCTTCAATACTTCACGAATAACGCCTCCATCACCGCCACCAACAACAAGAACGTGTTTCGGGTTTGGATGTGTGAAAAGGGGCACGTGTGCGACCATCTCATGGTAAACAAACTCATCCTTCTCCGTTGTCATAACCATACCGTCGAGTACGAGCATGTTACCGAATTCTTCTGTTTCAATCATATCAAGACGCTGAAAGTCCGTTTGTTCCGTATGCAGCGTCTGCTTAATTTTCGCCGTAATGCCGAAGCGTTCCGTTTGTTTCTCTGTGTACCATAATTCCATGTAAACCACTCCTCTATGTCATTGCTACACTAAGTCCGTTCCCGAACCACATAGGTCCAAACACCATTAGTATATAGCAAAAAAATGTATCTAAGCATTCTTAAAGTACAAGAAAAGTATAGTCGACTCTGTGTAAAAAGCAAGAGAATTTTATACTTTCAACTGTCGGTTCAAAAAGTTATTTAAGTGAACAACTCTATTAACACTAAAATAAAATCATCCAAACAAAAAAAGCAAGCACAAATCTGTAAATCGCAAAAGGGATGAGACGGACGCGTTCAATGAATTTAATAAATGTTACAATAGCCAAAAGCGCCACTAAAAAGGCTGTTAAAAAGCCTGTTAGGAACACAGGAATGTCGGATACAGATAAATACTGATAACTTTGCAATAAATCATACCCACTCGCAGCTACCATCATTGGTACAGCTAGAATAAATGAAAATTCAGCAGCTGTTTTATGCGTTGTTCCGAGCAAGACGCCACCTGAGATCGTTGCACCTGACCTTGAAAATCCAGGCCAGAGAGCAAGACATTGAAATACTCCAATAGAAAAAGCCTGCTTCCATGTTAATTCATCCAGGCTCCAGCTAATTGGCGCCCCCTTTTTCAAGTCAGCTATGATCATTAACACGCCACCAATCACAAGTCCGATCACAACCGTGTAAGGGGAGAAAAGATAACTTTTAATAAAGCCATGAAGAAGAAATCCTGCTACGACAGCTGGAATCATTCCAAACATAAGATGAATCAGGGTTAATCCTTTTCTCTCGCTATTTGGTGATAATAAATCCGCAAATCGATGCCGATACATCACTACCACAGCTAAAATAGAGCCAAGCTGAATCACAATCTCAAATGTTTTTGCCCGTTCACCAGTAAAACCAAGCCAATATCCCGTTAAAATCAAATGACCTGTAGATGAAACGGGCAGAAATTCCGTTATCCCTTCTACAATTCCAAGGATAATCGCAATCATCATCTCCATACTCTTCTCTCCCTGCTCTCAGTAACATTCATTATAGTTCATCCTATTCAAAAGCTGGACAAATATTTTCCCTTGTTCATCTGAAGAAACGCATTCGCCCAATCTAGCCTATCCGCGTGGGATAAAAAGGACAATTACCGAAGAGAAACGTGTTTAAGAGTTTCTAGATTGTCACATACTAGATTTAAGATGATGTGGGGGTGAACCACATGAAATGGCTCAGAACTGAGCGATTCCATTATTGGAAGCGTTGGACAATGCTTCTAAGTAGGCTAATGATGATATGTATTGTAATAATCGGGCTATCCGTTGGATCGCTCTATTTGCTAACTGTTTTCATGGGAGCTCCTGAGCTTCAAGTACCGCAAACAACGATTTATTATGATCATAAAGAAAATGTAATTAGCGAGAGTAATAAAGACGGTCAGAATCGCTACTGGGTTGACCTTGATCACATTTCTCCTCATGTCATAGATGCCACGATTGCCATTGAAGATCGGCATTTCTATGATCATATGGGCTTTGACTTCAAACGCATTGGCGGGGCTATTCTCGCTGATATAAAAGCGATGGCGAAGGTTCAAGGAGCAAGTACGATTACGCAGCAATACGCCCGTAATCTATTTTTGGAACATGATAAAACGTGGAAACGAAAAATCGCAGAAGCTTTCTATGCTTATCGACTTGAAGTTCATTATTCAAAGGAAGACATTCTAGAAGGATATTTAAATACGATTTATTATGGTCACGGCTCATACGGAATAGAATCAGCCGCAAGGACGTACTTCGGAAAAAAAGCTGAGGATCTTTCGGTTGCTGAATCTGCCATGCTCGCCGGCATTCCAAAAGGACCAGGTTATTACTCTCCCTATGCTGATGCAGAAAGAGCAGAGGAACGACAAAGCACGGTACTTCAAGCGATGGTAACTAATCATGCTCTAACCGAATCAGAAGCAAACCAGGCAGAAATGGAAAAGATGGCTCTCGAAACCTTTACAGAAGAAACTAAGCCTGAAATTGCTCCATATTTTGCACAGGAGGTTAAGAAGCAATTAAAGTCCATACTTTTACTTGATGAACGTGTTATTGAGCAAGGAGGATTACACGTTTATACAACGCTTGATGCATCAATGCAAAAAGCTGCCGAAAAATGGGTAGAATCAAGTATTGATAAAAAAAGCGACATACAAGCTGCACTCGTAGCGATGGAGCCTACATCAGGAGCTGTAAAAGTGATGATTGGTGGCCGCGATTATACAGAAAGTAAATTCAACCGAGCAACGATGGCCAAAAGGACACCAGGATCGACGTTTAAGCCGCTGCTATATTATGCCGCAATCAAAAATGGCTTTACGCCGTCTACGCTTATTCGCAGTGAACCTACAACTTTTTACTATGATAATGAACGCAAAACCTACTCACCGCATAATTATGGGGATGTTTACGCGAATGATGAAATCACACTCGCCCAGGCACTTGCCCTTTCAGATAATATAGTCGCTGTGAAAACACACATGTTTCTAGAAGAAAAAACGCTCGTGAATACAGCCAAATCATTCGGCATTACAAGTAAGCTGTCTGCTATTCCCTCATTAGCTCTCGGCACTAAGCCCGTAGGCATGATGGAAATGACGGAAGCCTATAGTATGCTTGCAAACGGTGGATATGGTGTCTCACCTTATTATATTGAAAAAGTCACGGATCGAGATGGAAAGGTCATCTACGAACACAAATCTGAATCTGAACTTGTATTGGATCCTGATGCTGCCTTTGTCACAACAAGCATGATGACGGGTGTTTTCGATGAATCCTTAAATGATTATACACGCGTAACAGGCTCAGGCGTTGATCATCTATTAACACGTCCAGCTGCTGCTAAAACAGGTTCTACTTCAACTGATAGCTGGATGGTTGGATTTACGCCTCAGTTAACAGCGGCCGTCTGGGTTGGTTATGACAAAGGAGAGAAGCTAAATCATCGAAACGATGGTTCGTATACGAAGAAAATTTGGGTGAATTTCATTGAGGATGCACTGGCGGAAGAAAAAGCGACCGATTTTGAAGAGCCTGAAAATGTTGTCGGTGTCGAAATTGATGCGCAAACAGGTTTAATCGCTACTGAAAACTGTCCTGTGAAACGCTTAACTTATTATATAGAAGGAACCGAACCAACTCACCTTTGTGAAGATCATCCCGGAACGGTCCCTAATGGAAAAGAAAATGAACAGAAAGGACTTTTGGAGCGTTTCTTCCAATGGGTCCGTTAAAAAAGACGGATGTGTACATCCGTCTTTTGATTAGCCCTTTATTTTGGATCTGCTTTCTTTAATGCTTCAAGGTCTTGCTCAATACTCATCCACTTCTGCTCTGTCATGCCAATTGCATCTGAAATACCGGCATTGTATAGAGTTGGCCCGATCTCTGCCATAACAAAATGGAGAAAATTCTCTGCTGCGAGCTCACCTATTTCTTCATCATGTTCATCATAGAAATATGATTGAATGCGCTCAATAAGCTCTTTCTTTTTCTCACGAGGGATTTGATTCCACATTTAGCTCACCCTTTCTACATATATGAGTATAACATGGAAGCGCTCACTTCATTCTCCCAGACAACCAGAACAGCCCGGGGAAGATTCCCCGGGCTGCTTTGGGTCCTAGCTATATGTGTTGCGTATACATAAGTTTACGCTCAGTTTTAAGAAACCTCAAGTAATTTTATCAATTAGTCAGAAAACGATCTGAAAGTTAGTCTTGAAGTCCTAATTTCACGTCATCACTTGAACGCTCATAGACGTCTTTATCGAACTCAATCAAATACTCACGAAGCATTTTCTTGGATTTGTCATCCATATGGTCCACGACCACTTTACCTTTCATGGATTTATCCATATTATTCACATGCTCTGGCATGCTTTTCCATGCCCGCTTCGCTTCGGCATTTAAGAAGAATTCACAGGCACCAATGCCGTAATAGAAAGGACCTTCTTCACTTCGTTGAAGGGTAACCCATACGATCCAAGCAGTATGGCCATCAGGTACTTCTTCACGCGTCTTAACGAGCTTCTTCCGTTTCTCAAGGGCACTACGTGCATGCAATGCGCCAACATCAACATAAATTTCATCCGTTGTCGGATCGATAATCACTGGAGAAACGTTATCGAGGTTGATCGTTCCTACTCCATAACCGCCGTGTCCATCTGTGGAGTCCCCACTTAAAATATTAAAACCTGTTGAAGGTTTCTTTTTTGGTTTTTGTTCTTCTTCATTTGCCATTCTTTGTACCTCCTTCATTCACAATTGTCCGCTATCATTTTATCACAATTGAACTAGTGTATTCATCCGACAGCCATTCACACTTTTATCATCAACTATTTTAGATTACCCCTTGCCAAACAGCTTTATTACGAATATTATAGTATTTGTGTTTAAAAAACGTTCGTATTTAATGGAGGTATTATCATGTTTAACTCCTTTTTCCGGTTAAAAGAAAATGGAACTAACGTTAAAACAGAATTCCTTGCAGGATTAACGACATTCCTGACAATGGTATATATTGTAATAGTTAACCCAATTATACTATCTTCAACTGGCGTGCCATTCGATACCGTCTTCATCGCCACGATTATTGCAGCTGTTGTTGGAACACTCTGGATGGGACTTTTCGCGAATTATCCAATAGCGATCGCTCCCGGTATGGGGCTGAACGCCTATTTTGCGTTCTCCGTAGTAGGTGGACAAGCAGGCGTATCCTACCAGGTTGCCTTTGGTGCCGTATTTATTGCCGGACTACTGTTCATTATTCTTTCATTAACACCGTTTCGTGAAAAGCTTATCGAAGCCATTCCTACGAATTTGAAGCTTGGTATTACAGCAGGTATCGGACTTTTCATCGCGTTTATCGGACTTCGCATGACAGGGATTATCATCGCAGATGAAGAAAACCTTGTTGGTCTAGGAAATCTTCATTCCCCTGAAGTTCTTCTAGCGCTTGTTGGCCTTATGATCACACTTATTCTAATGGCTCGAAATGTTCCAGGTGCACTCTTCTTCGGAATGATCATCACAGCTATCATTGCTATTTTTACAGGACAGCTTGAATTTAAGGAAGGCTTCATGCAAGCTCCATCTGCTCCCGAACTTTTCATCTTCGGAAGTCCACTTCAGGCCTTTAAGGATATGATTGAATACGGATTATATGCCGTTGTCTTCTCATTCCTACTCGTTACACTCTTCGATACGACAGGAACAATGGTCGGTGTGGCAGAACAGGCAGGTTTGATGAAAGGAAAGAAAATGCCGCGTGCACGTCAGGCACTTCTTGCTGACTCGATCGGAACAACTGTCGGAGCGATCTTTGGAACAAGCCCAACTAGTGCTTATCTTGAATCCTCTGCTGGTGTTGCTGCCGGCGGGCGAACTGGCTTAACATCAGTTGTCGTTTCTGTACTCTTTATCGTCTCAGCTTTCTTTGGACCACTTGTCGGTTCTCTATCTGGACTTTCCGCCATCACAGCTCCCACTCTTATCATCGTCGGAAGCTTAATGATTGGCGCCGTTGGTAAAATTGATTGGAGTGAATTTGATGAGGCGTTTCCTGCCTTCTTGATCATTCTCACAATGCCACTTACGGCAAGTATTGCTACAGGAATCGCGCTTGGGTTTATTACGTACCCCATTTTAAAGATCGTAAAAGGGAAATGGCGTGAGGTTCATCCGCTTCTTTATCTTTTCGCTGTGCTATTCTTCTATCAGCTCGCTTTCCTACCACATGCTTAACTAAAAGATCTGCCCATTCAGGGCAGATCTTTTTTCATACCCATTTCACTAATCTTTTCTCTTCACTACTCTTTAATGCAAGCTCGATCACTTTGATCACTGTAAGGGCTTCTCTTGCTGTTACAGGCGCAGTACTTTGTTCATAAATCGCTTGGTGCAGTTCTATGTAGTATGTTTGATAAGAACCAGGTATGGTTGGAATCACTCTATCGCGATTATCTTTCGTTAGTACGCCGTACTGATCGCTCTCGTCTTCTCCCCAGTGCTCATCACCTGGTAATTGTCCCTTTTTCAGCGCTTCTTCCTGAGGATCAATACCCCATTTTATAAATGATCCCTTTATTCCATGAATTTGATAGCGAGGTCCGTGTTTTTTTACGAGAGAGCCAGCGTGGAGAATCACTCTTCTTTTTCCGTAATGCAAAATTAGGTGAAAATAATCGTCTGTTATCCCTTCTTCTCTTTGAGTCAAAACATCTCCATATACGGCCTCAGGCTCGCCAAATAGAGTCAGTGCCTGGTCGATTAAATGAGAACCCAGGTCAAAGAGAATACCAGATCCCTTCTTATCCTGCTCTCGCCAACGATCATGCACCTCCTCACTGTACCGATCATAATGGGCCTCGTACGAAATGACCGTTCCAAGCTCCTCTTCTTTTATGAGCTTCTGAATCGTAAGAAAATCATTATCGTATCTTCTGTTATGATACACACTTAGCAATCTGTCATGGTTTTTAGCTATTTGAATTAACTCTTCTCCCTCTTCTACACTTACCGTGAATGGTTTCTCAAGAACAACATGTTTCCCTGCTTCAAGAGCCTGCTTCGCCATTGAGAAATGAAATTCATTCGGTGTCGTAATAATGACTAACTCTATTTCTCTATCATTTAAAAGCTCGTCTATTGAAGCGACCACTTCCATTTTTGGAAACTGCTCAATTACTTTCTTCGGATTAGAAGAAACCACTTTTGTGATGGTTAACCCCTGTACAGATTCAATCACTGGCGCATGAAAAGTCGCTCCCGAAAAACCAAATCCAACTAACCCTACCTTCACTTCTTTCATCTCGCTCACTCCATTTCAATAATGTAAGACTTTTGAACCCTTTTTTTAATTCGACAAATAAGTTCTATTTTCTCGACTTGTTTTTCCAACTTTTGATATAGAGAAACGATTATACTAATCATCAAACGGGTATTTACGTAGAGAACTCGAAGTATTTGTAAAAGGTGGTATGATTATGAAAAAATATCTTTATTCTTCCCCCGCAATTGGCTTCTCACTTGGCCTACTTGCGTCCCTTATTTATACGATTATTTTAGCAGCCGGAGGCTATCAGTATACGGGACTAGCAGGTTTCTTTTCACTACTTATTATCCTAGTCGGCTACTTTCTACTTTCGACATTCTGGCTTCCTACCCTTCTTAAAACGAGACATACAATTGCATTGATTTCAGGGATAACCTTCCATACCGTCTCTTCTTTTACGCTAGTCTTTATGATGGCAGGAACCTTGCCTAACATATCCGAACTTTTATTTCCTTATATCAGCACACTGGTATTCTCTTTTCTCCAAATGATTGCAATCATTGTTGCTGGTGTCATTCTTTCAAAAGTCGACCTTACAAAACTCTCTGAAATGAGTCAGAAGAAATTTTCGATAAAAAGTTAATTTCCGCAACAAAAGGTGCCCCTAAGGGCACCTTTTGTTTGTAGAAATATCTTATTCTATTAAACTAGATACAAATGACCATTAGCATCCTAGCTTTTCTATAAATGTATAGGCCTCAGTAATTTCATCATCAGAATAATTCTGTTTACGTTTGATGGTATGAACCTTCTCAACCACTTCTTCCTTTGAAAGGCGATCGAAGAAAAGAATGGTTGAAACAAGCTCAAGAAAACGTGAACTTTGACTATTGATTTCATCGATGCATTGATGTAATTCCGGCATTTGGAAATCATAATGACCGAGAAATTCATGACCTTCATCTGTTACCGTGTATTTATATTGGTAATAGCCACCTTTGCTTTCCTTCACCTCTGTAACAAGACCAAGGTTACAAAGCTCTTCCACTCGTAGCGTCAATTCTTCTGAATACGGTCCATAGAAATGGAATTGATACTTCTCGTTAAATGGAAACTGTAGCTTCTTACAAATGTAAATGATTTTCTGTAATTTCTTACGTCCAATGACCTCTCCGGCTTCCTTCAACACAGCTATCACTTTCGCGTGATCTTCTAGCAACCTGCACCCCTCCCATGTACTTTTTACAGGTTGTCCAAAAAGCTTTCTTATCTATTAGAAGATGCTTAAACGTTCAGTTGAAACGGGAGCTCACTCCCAAATTATACTCAACGTTTTAAACACCACTATTTAGCGATACCTGTAGCGGAAGTAATCTTCATGCCAGGATCACTTTTCTTTTTGAACAGCTAATCGATTTGAAGCAATGACTTAATACGACGAGTAGCATCTGTATTCCCTTCAAGAATGAAATCTGCAGGGAAATACAGCTTGTGGTCTGTTCGCTTCTTACCAGAAATCGCTTCAACCACATCAGATTCACGAGAAAGCTCACGCAAATCTCCACCTGGTTTCAACAAATGAATCGGCAAACGTTCTTCCTCTTCTCCAGGCCGATAGAAATCATACGGTAAATCAGAAGATGAATCAACCTCAAGATAGTAATCTGGATCAATACCTGCTTCATGAAAAGAGTCATAAAGCTCTCTCCACGCATTCATTTGCTGCATTGGGTTAAATTCAATGTACTTAAACAGTCTTCGATTCATAAATCGTTCACAGAGGTCTCTTAGGATATCATCCTCTTCCTCCTGCCAGATCTGGAAATAGAACATAACGACAGAATCATCTAGCTTAAGAAAGTCTTCTAGACGGATATCTTCTTTAAATAGTGAATAGAAGTGAATCGGATCGTGTTGAAAATGATAACCCTCTTCAAACAGTCTTTTCGCACGATGGAGAATTTTACTTAGAATCACTTCTGCACTTCGTGTCACAGGGTGGAAATAAATTTGCCAATACATTTGATAGCGGCTCATAATATAGTCTTCAACTGCATGCATACCGCTTTGTTTAATCACAATTTGATCATCACCAGGTCGCATGACGCGTAAAATTCGTTCAATATCAAATTGTCCATAGCTCACTCCAGTAAAATAGGCATCACGAAGAAGATAATCCATTCGATCGGCGTCAATTTGACTTGAAATTAAGCTAACCACAAGCTTGTTGCTATGTGTTTTGGCGATTACATCAGCCACTTCCAACGGAAAATCATCGCTTACTTTTCGAAGCACTTGATTGATTTCAGTGTCCCCAAGGATAACCATCCGAGTAAAGTCTTCATGGTCCAGGTTAAACACTTTTTCAAATGAATGTGAAAAAGGTCCATGACCTACATCATGTAACAGCGCAGCACACATACTTAATAGCCTGTTCTCTTCGTTCCAGCTATCATATTGTGAAAAAATCTCGTTAATACGCCTTACAATCTCGTATACACCGAGCGAGTGACTAAAGCGACTATGTTCTGCTCCATGAAAAGTTAGATACGTTGTTCCGAGCTGGCGAACCCTTCGCAAACGCTGAAATTCCTTAGTACCAATTAGCTCCCAGATTAAACGGTATCGGACATGAATATAGCGATGGACAGGGTCTTTAAATACTTTTTCTTCGCTTAATCGTTCGAGCATTCCGCGATAGGCTCCTTCCGTCAAAATCATTCATTCATTATATAACACCCATTCCAAAATGAAAACCTTCCCCCACTTTGTGATCAAACACATCATGAGGGAAGGCTCCTGTTGAACGGGCATATGGAAAGAATGGAACGACTAACAATAGCTATATATACGAGAAAATGTTTCCTTTTTTCATTTAAAAGGTTCGAATCTCATACTTTATGATGTTATAGAACAGTCTCTGCTTCTTTTCCTTCACGCTTCTCTTCGGATTTTGCAATATACATCGCACAAGCCGCGTCACCTGTAATATTAACAGCGGTACGTGTCATATCAAGTAGACGGTCAACTGCTAGAATCAATCCAATTGGCTCTACTGGCAATCCAACTTGCTTTAGAACCATTGCGAGCATGATAAGTCCTACACCTGGCACACCAGCTGTACCTATACTAGCGAGCGTTGCTGTGACGACAACAATGATGAGCTGTGTAAAGGTAAGATCAACCCCGGTAATTTGAGCGATAAAGATCGTAGCTACACCCTGCATAATTGCCGTTCCGTCCATGTTAATTGTTGCCCCAAGCGGTTGTACAAAACTACTCACCTGCTTAGGAATCTTCAGATTTTCTTGAGCGGTTTTCATAGATACAGGAAGCGTACCGCTACTTGAAGATGTACTGAAGGCAACAGCCATTGCGGGTGCAAAAGCTTTATAGAATTTAATTGGATTCTCTTTACAAAGGAAATAAATCGCACTACCATATGTGAAGAGAAAATGGATGAGGAGTGCGCCAAGTACTACTAGGAAATACATTCCCATTGACTGTAACGCTTCTTTACCTTGTCCACCAACAGCGGAAGCAATAAGTGCAAATGCACCATATGGCGCTGTTTCCATAATAATCTTAACAAGATACATCATAACGTCGTTACCCTGTTCAAAAAGATTACTTAAGGCTTTCGTACGCTCGCCAAGAATCGCAAGGGCAAAACCTATGAAGATAGCAAATGCGATAATTTGGAGCATGTTTCCTTCAACCATGGCCGATATCGGATTCGTTGGGATAATATTAATAATGGTATCCAACACAGGAGGTGCTTCTTCTGCTTTAAAATCAGCATTTCCTGAGAATGAACCTTCAACACCCGGTTTAATTAAGTAAGCAAGCGCCATCGCAATGGAAATAGCAATGGTTGTTGTGACAAGGAAAAACGCAACGGTTTTCCCACCCATACGTCCAAGCTTCTTCGGATCGCTTATTCCAGCCGTTCCTACCACGATTGAGAAGAATACAATTGGTACAACAAGCATCTTAATTAAGTTAAGAAAGATTTGTCCAACAGGACCAAATAGATATTGATCGACAGGTCCAAATGCATCTGGTGCAAATAAGTTAAAGATAACACCAACAATAATACCTAGAACTAGACCTGCAATAATTTTAACTGTTAGCTTCATAAACATGTCCCCTTTCGTCAAATCGACGTAAATACCACCGTTTCCTGTTCATGAAGAACGATCCAACGCTGGTTGTTTCTCCTATATGTAGATTCTTCGTATGATCTTAGTCATATATGAAAGCTCTTACATACATTCCCATTTCTTTACTGTATATACCCGCTCGCTCGCTAACTTGAAACTACCGTAATTATGATTATATCATTTTAGACAATTCTCGCAATTTCCTTTTTTTCGTAATAGATATATTTCTTTATAAAATCAAAGTTTTAAAGGGAAAATAAGAAGTAAATTAGGAAAAAAGGACGAGTGTTTTGTCATCACCCGGGAAATACTGTCGGATGATGTCTTATGTCTCATTTCTTCTGCTATAATAAATACGATTAGTTAGTGAAGAAGGGATAAGAAAATGCCAACAAACGATTCCATACTTTTTCAGCCAAAATGGCGGATTATAGATCAATCAACACTAGGCCCATCCTTTGATGCGCTGCAATCTTTTGCGATGGATGATACCCTTTGTAATTCTGCTGGAAGTGGTGAATCCCCACCGATTTTGCGCTCATGGGTGCATCACAATACGATAGTTCTCGGCATACAAGATACACGCCTTCCCAACTTTGAGGAAGCCGTTCACTATTTAGAAAGTTTAGGTTATCGCGTAATTGTGAGAAACTCTGGAGGTCTTGCTGTCGTCCTTGATGCAGGGGTATTAAATCTGTCACTTGTTTTAGCTGAAAAGCAGCAGCATATTGACATTGATACGGGGTACGAAGCAATGGTCGATTTCATTCAGGAAATTTTGTCGCCATATAACCTGACTATTGAAGATAGGGAAATTGTAGGATCTTATTGTCCAGGTCGATACGACCTAAGCATTAACGGCAAAAAATTTGCCGGCATTTCGCAACGCAGACTTCGCGGCGGAGTCGCTGTTCAAGTTTACCTTTGTGTCGATGGAAGTGGATCAGAGCGCGCATCTGTCATTCAGGAATTCTATAAGCGGGGCGTGAACGGAGAACCAACAAAATTCACTTATCCTGAAATTGTTCCCGAAACGATGGCTTCGTTAAGTGAACTCATTGGGGAAGAGCTAAGCGTTTCCGACATCATGATGATAACTCTTAAAACACTTAAGCAGTATACCGAATCATTAACAACGGCACAGCTTTCCATTCCAGAGCTGTCTCTTTACGATTTCAACTACCAGCGAGTGTTTACTCGTAATGAAAAAGCACTTGGCTAATAAATAAAGCCCCTGAAGGCGTGCCTTCAGGGGCTTTCGTTTATTATAGGCTCTGCATTGCTGTAATCAATGCTAGCTTGTACACGTCTTCCTCGCTACATCCGCGAGATAGGTCGTTTACTGGTTTGTTTAATCCTTGAAGGACTGGACCAACGGCCTCATATCCACCAAGACGTTGAACCATTTTGTAGCCAATGTTACCTGCTTCAAGACTTGGGAATACAAATACATTTGCTTGCCCTTTAAGTGGTGATTCAGGTGCTTTCTTTTGTGCTACTTCTGGAACAAAAGCAGCATCGAATTGGAATTCGCCGTCGATCACTAGATCTGGCGCCATTTCTTTCGCTAAACGTGTTGCTTCTTCAACTTTCTCTGTTTCAGGAGATTTTGCAGAACCTTTAGTAGAGAAGCTTAGCATCGCTACTTTAGGGTCCATTCCAAACATTTTTGCAGTTTCAGCACTGCTTACACCGATTTCAGCAAGATCATTGCTGTCAGGAGAAATGTTAATTGCACAGTCAGCAAAAACGTACTTCTCATCACCTTTTACCATTACAAAAGCACCAGATGTTTTCTTCACACCTTCTTTTGTTTTGATGATTTGAAGCGCTGGACGAACTGTATCACCAGTAGAATGAGCCGCACCACTAACAAGGCCATCTGCTTTGCCTGTGTGAACGAGCATTGTACCGAAGTAGTTCACGTTAAGAAGAATATCCTGCGCTTGTTCAGCTGTTGCTTTACCTTTACGACGCTCAACAAATGATTCCACAAGGGCATCCATTTCAGAATACGTTGCTGGATCCATAATTGTAAGGTCGCTGTGCAATGTAAGGCTTAGGCTTGACGCTTTATCCTGGATTGCATTTTCTCCTCCAATAACGATTGGCTTAAGGATGCCATCCTCTGCTAGGCGGTTTGCTGCTGCTAATACGCGCTCATCTGTTCCTTCAGGGAAAACGATTGTCGGATAACCTGCTTTAACCTGGTCTTTCATGTTTGTAAAAAGATCACTCATTGGTTTCACCTCATTATTTTTAATATCCAACTCCTACGATAACCCTTTTTCCCGAAAAACGAAAATAAATCCGCAAGTGTAAGCCTTTGCATGCAAAAGTTCTATTTTTCAGACGAATCAAAAGGGACTATAGTAGTTTTCAATCTTAATTCTCTTCTAAATATAAGCTAACGTAATCGTATTTAAACATTGGTACTGATTTACCATCGGATTTCTGAATATCTTTTTCATTCAATCGTCACTCTCAATCGCTTTTAAAGAGGTACAAGTATTGGTATAGTAGGTAGTGGATATAGGGAAACTTCCATCAAAGTGGGCATTGTTTGATTTGCTCTGATGGTTAGTTGAACCAATCGGACCTTTAGGAGCAGTTGCTGTATAAACGTAACCTGCCTTATTGGTGTGATAAAAGATAAGGAGTGAATCAGATATGAATCAAGCAGCAGTTACTCTTGATGGCTGGTATTGCCTTCATGATTTCCGTACTATGAACTGGACGGCATGGAAACAGCTTTCAAGCGAAGAACGTGATCTTGCGATGAATGAATTTCTAACGTTCCTTGAAAAATGGGAAGTCACAGCAGGCCATAAACAAGGAAGTCATACGCTTTATTCCATCATTGGTCAGAAAGCGGACTTTATGTTAATGCTTCTCCGTCCGACTATGGAAGAGTTAAATGAAATTGAAAATGCTTTTAACAAAACGACTTTAGCTGAATATACGGTGAAAGAATACTCTTACGTATCTGTCGTTGAGCTTAGTAACTATATGGCTGGAAAAGATAGCGACCCTGATAATGACCCGCGCATTCAGGCCCGTTTGAAGCCAGAATTAGCAGAAGCTCCTTACGTGTGCTTCTATCCAATGAACAAAAAACGCGAAGGAAACGACAACTGGTACATGCTTTCAATGGACGAGCGTCGTGAAATGATGCGTAGTCACGGACTGATCGGACGTAGCTATGCTGGCAAAGTAAAGCAGATTATCACAGGCTCTGTTGGCTTTGATGACTGGGAATGGGGCGTTACGCTTTTCGCAGACGACGTGCTTCAGTTTAAAAAGCTTGTCTACGAAATGCGCTTCGATGAAGTAAGCGCTCGTTTTGGTGAATTTGGTAGCTTCTACGTTGGAACGCACCTACCGAAAGAGCGCCTGCCTCAATTCCTATACGTTTAATAGAGAAAATCCCTTCTGACACTTTATTGTCTGAAGGGATTTTTTGTGTATTTGAGTGGTCTATGTCAAAGTCATATTCCTTCAAATCGTACATACAATGAGTTACGTAGAGTCATGGCATCTTTCTTACTTCTTGCACATGGGTACAACTGAGATGAGGTGTTGTTATGGCGGTGATTCAGACGAACGAAAATGATGTAAACCTTTTGGCTCGCTTGATGCGTGCAGAAGCAGAAGGTGAGGGGCAGTTAGGTATGCTGATGGTAGGCAATGTAGGGGTAAACCGTGTAAAGGTGAGATGCCTTGATTTTAAGAACATCAACACGATGAACAACATGGTTTATCAGAGTCCCGGCGGTTTTGAAGCGACTCAGAAAGGCTACTTTTACCAACGAGCACGCGAAAAAGATAAGCGTCTTGCTCGCAAAGCCATCAAAGGGATGAAATACCATCCTGCCAGCAACTCTCTCTGGTTCTTTAAACCAGGCGGCACCTGCCCTGACCAGTGGTATAACCAGTGGAATGCAGGACGCTTCAAATCCCACTGTTTCTACAAGCCTACCGAAAGTGAATGTGCAGACGTGTACAACAGCTTCTAAGAGAATGCTTAAGGAGGGTTATGATGAACAATCAATACTGGAACACTTCACCGTCACAAAACCAGGGGGGCGGCTATGGTCAAATGCCGCAGCAAGGGCAAGGCGGACAGATGGCACAGTATCCTTCAGGCTATCCTCAAGGCCAGCAGGTTCAGGGAGCATCAACACAGGGAGGCGGAGGCTTTCCAGGACAGCTACCCGTCGAGCAATCATACATTGAAAACATCCTGCGCCTAAACCTTGGAAAAATCGCCACCGTGTACATGACTTTCGAGAACAATGAGAAATGGAACGCCAAAGTATTTAAAGGAATTGTAGAAGCAGCCGGAAGAGATCATATTATTCTATCCGATCCTCAAACAGGCAAGCGGTATATTCTACTCATGGTTTATTTGGACTATATTACATTTGATGAAGAGCTTGAATACAACTACCCTCTTCAACAAACGACGCAATATTCTCCGCGTTAGCGGGTATAGAAAAAGCTGCCGGATTTCCGGCAGCTTTTTGTTTTGGCCAATAAAAATGGAATTTGGCTAATATATTTTGATTTTGGCCAATATAATCAGTTTTTGGCCAATATCCTGAGATTTTGGCCAATAAACCGCACCGGCCTGCCACGGTTCGACAAATAGCTGGCGGTGACAGGCACCATCGACCGCCGCACCTCTACGCCTTAAACGCAGCCACAACAACCAAAATCCAGGCTGTAATAAACGCGACGCCGCCTAGTGGAGTAATTGCACCAAGGATCTTAATTCCGCTCAAGCTAAGCACGTACAAGCTTCCGGAAAAGAGGACGATCCCAGCAAACATGAGCCATCCAGCCCATTGCATGAGCCCTGCTGATTGAAGCTTGTCAGCAGCAATGGCTACACCAACTAAACCAAGAGCGTGATACATGTGGTATTGTACACCGGTTTTAAACGTCTCTAGCATTTTTTCTGATAGTCTTCCTTCTAATCCATGTGCCCCAAATGCGCCCAGTCCAACTGCAAGTGCAGCATTAATCGCACCAATAATTAAAAATACCTTTATCACATTATCCGCTCCTTCATCTGAATCTACTCTCCCATCATAGCGGAAAGCGCTTGATCGAAGCAACGAAATCTCGAATTGTTCATACACCTTTCGATTTATGATAAAAAACCTCTATGTGATTGCATGTTTCTATGAACGATCTGGAGACTCTCCTTAAATACAAACCATCCGCCTAGCGGAAAGAGTACAACTCCTAGCCAACCTGGGAAAGCAACCCCTGTCACGATACACAGTAGAAGAAAACTTGGCATCGACACTAGTTTTAATGCTTTTTTCCCCGCTTCCTCTTGGATCGATTGATGCCATTGAAATAGATTGGCATAGCAGCTAGATGAGAATTCACTCCAGTCTGCCCTTGAAAGGCCAATCAGCGCATAGAGCGCAAATAGAAGCACGACCACTTTGACAATAAGAGGTAACAGTAATATCGCCGCTGTACCCCAGCCAATGACTTGTATATAGTACTGAACCTTCCCCATTGATCGAAGAAGCCATTTCAAATAAACGTCTCTCATTCTAACTTCTGGAGACTTTTTCTTACTGATTCGCCCAGATCCTCTAAAAAGCATAGGCTGCTTTCGAGTGAAAAGGGGCATTGGCGCAACACCTACTCGCCCCATCAAAAATTTCGTCACGCTCTGCTTATGCCCGCGCTCCATCACCACATCATGGAAAAAAGTCCCTTGCATATTCATTCGTGCTCGTAACTGAACAAGTAAAAGGAGAAGCAAACTTCCTCCTCCAAGAGCAACTGCCCATTCATACCGCCATCCTATCCCACTCATGAGAAGCAATACGATGATCGAGATCAGGTTCACTAAACCAATCGGGAGCCATTTCACCCAAATAGAAGGAACAAATAACTCTATAAAATACCGGCTAGTTTTTATATTCCAACTGACTAAAAGGACAAATAGGCCTGTGACGGCACATTGCTCTATGCCCAACCCCCATCCTGTAATAAGCAAGGGTAAAACAAGGGTCATTCCAATGATCGTCGCGACCAGTCCTTTTAGAAGAGAATAGCATATTCCCCATTTCTTTAATCCGTCCATAAGACTCACATTTTGCAACAAATAGACTTGATCAGCTTCTTCTGTATACAGTCGTAATGTCCAGAAAGTTGCAACTATAAATAACGGCAGAACCGCCAACTGTTCCGGTACTTCCGCGAGCCATTCAGGCGGAAGAATCCACCAGGAGCGGTAGTACGCCACTCCAATCACGAGACCTGGGATAAGAATATACAGCCATACCGTCCAATCGAGTGCTGAGCGAAGATCTCGGATTTTATAACGCTGATCGTCACGTTCGCGTTGCCACCATAGCTGGAACGACGTCATATTCGTTGCTCCATAAAGGCATCAACACAATCAAGAAGTGAACTTTCCCGAGCGCCTGACTGCTCACGCATGTCTTCAAGCGTACCTTGAGCAAGAAGCGTTCCGTTTGCGAGCAGAACGAATTGATCACAAATTCGCTCTGCCGTATCAAGCACATGCGTACACATTAAAATACCTGCTCCACGAGACCGCTCCTTTTCAATAAGCGCGAGAAAATCCTTCGTAGCGCGCGGATCTAGTCCAAGAAAAGGCTCATCAATGATATAAATATCCGGCTTGAGCATAAAAGCCGTTATGAGCATCACCTTCTGTCGCATTCCTTTTGAAAAGCTTGACGGTAGGTTATGGATTACGTGCTCCAGTTGAAAATAGCGAATCAGTTCTTGAGCTCGCTCTTCCCATTCCTCGTCTCCAAGAACCGCCGCTGCAGCAAGCTCCAAATGCTCCCACAGCGTTAAGCTATCATAGAAGACGGGTTGCTCTGGCACATACGCATAGCGCGACCCTTTCTCAAACGTCACGCTTCCTTTCCACTCTTTCAGTAGCCCTAATATCGTCTTGATTGTTGTGCTTTTCCCAGCTCCATTTGACCCTAATAACCCCAGAAGTTCGCCGCCTTTCACTTCAAATTCGATCAGACGAATGGCGCTATCTTTCTTTTCATAACCTGCTTGTTCGATTTCAACCTTAAGCATCCGCTTCACCTCTACCTCTTTATACGGAAGAAAAAGGGAAAAAGTTTCTTACCCCTTCCCTTTTTGATCTTCAATAAATTGTTCAAAGTTTGGCACATCCTCCATATTGTATTTTTCCACCGCTTCAAGAACTTTTAATACTAATTCCTGACGCAAATCATCTCTGTTTTGAGGGGAAGTTTGCCTGAGCTCTGCTTCAATTTTCTTCTCAAATTGATGAATAATGGCGCCGAGTTCTTCTTTCTCTTCCTGCTTTGCCTGTTGTAAAAGCGTATATAGTCTTTTCTCCATAGTCATCCCTTCTTGTCAGTTTCCTGATCCGCCACCGCACTTGTTAAATCATCAATTTTCTTTTCTAGCCGCACGAGTAAATATAGTGAAACGACGATCGGAAATCCAAGATCTCCAATAATGGCATTAATCACCGTAGTTATGCTCATTTATCCCCCTCCTTTCCTGCTTCTCTTAGCTTCTCAAGCGCACGTTTACGCCTTCTGCTCGCTGCCTGTTGAGAAATCCCCGCCATTTTTGCAATCTCCGTATCAGAAGCTTCATATCGGTAAAAAAGTTCAAGAACTTCCTTCTGTTTTGGCGTTAATCGGGTATATCCTAAATAAAGTGATTTCTGCTGAAAACTTTCGGCAAATGAAATCGTTTCACCACACGTTTCCGTACTTTCAATGAAATCAATCCAGGCATCACCAGACATACCTACAGGCTGATCGAGCATAAGAGGAAAGCGAAGGTGCCCAAGTCTTCGCTTTCGGTCAAAGTTGATGGCCGTGTAGCGAATCAGCTTCGTGACGTAAGCAATAAAACGAATTTCTGTATAGTACTTTTGAAAAAGTGAATTGAGCTTATTTACCGCCTCACGATCCTCTGATGCATATGCCTCCATAAAGCTTGTCCAATGCTT
This sequence comes from Anaerobacillus sp. 63XJN7_5_ISO-PGPR-S23-430, assembly GCF_056173695.1. NCBI lineage: Bacteria > Bacillati > Bacillota > Bacilli > Caryophanales > Bacillaceae > Anaerobacillus > Anaerobacillus sp. 63XJN7_5_ISO-PGPR-S23-430. The sequence goes on from NZ_CM149686.1 coordinate 4,096,320, forward strand.
CTCTTCTTGAATGAATGACTTAAATAGGAGATTTCCTTTTAAATCATCATACATTTGATTTGTTAAACGACATCCATTCTTCATCCTCACCTCTCCTTTCTCTGTCTGTAGGAATGAAAGTATCCTGGAAGCAAGAAATCACAACCATCATTTCGAACGTATGTTCTTGTTTTAATTATAGAAAAAACTCATGCAAATGACCATGAGTCAATACTTCCTTTTTTAGATGGGTCGTTTGAACTAGAGAGAAAGATCAACAAGTAGCCCCTTTATTTCACCAACAAGCGATAACAAGGTCATACCATTCTTCTCTTTTTCTCTCATCTCTTCTTGCAGTTCAACGAGCTTGTTCTCTACTGTTTCCACAAGCTTATACGTTCGATTTCTTCCATAATGGTCCATGCTGTTTTTCTCAGATAGCGTTAGCCCCTGACTTACTGCTTCCTCAAGAAACTGTTTCACCATTCGCTTGTATGCCGATAAGTTCTGAAACGTTCGTTCCTTTCCAAGCAGCTCCCCCTGACGATCAATTTGCTGTAGCAGTCGCTTTAGTTCTGCTCCCTTCAGTTCCTTTGATGCTTCCTGAATCACCGATTGAAACGCTACCTGCTTGTTACCTTTTGGGAGATCCATTTTTAAAGAGTCCAGTGACGTTTGGCCATGCTGCTGAATTTTCATCGCTGTTCAGACCTTCCGTGAATATTCACAATCAGCTCAACTTCGCCGACACCACAATTAAGGATTCTTGCAATATCCGTCACCGAAAAACCCTGTGAATGAAGCTGAAGAGCTTTTTGATTGCGTTCGTTGTTAGCAGAAGGGTGCTGGATAATGACCGGCTTCATTTGCTCCTCCACCTCAGGCGATACGGTCTTCCCATGTTCTAACACACGAAGCCGCGTATCAAGCTGGTTTTCACGTTTATCAACGTAAGATTTCACTTCAGTCATCAGTCGATCATTTTCTTCCTCTAGCTGTTCAATATACACTTCCATCCCCGTGGCGATCTCTTCACTTACATCTGAACTCTTCGTTTGCTTTAGAAACAAGAGAACAATACATAGAAAGCTCACGAGATGAAGGGCAATACTTATAAAGATGAATGGATACATGGAAATCACTCCGATTACATTGATTGAACGTGTTCTTTATTAGCTCGGAGGACACCCTTCATCCGAAGGAGCGCTCTCGAGTGTAGTTGCGAAATTCGGCTTGTCGATAAACCTAAGATTCTTGCAATCTCTGTAAGTGTTAACTCTTCAAAATAAACAAGAGAGACAACAAGTTTTTCTTTCTCAGGTAGACGTTCAATCGTTTCAGCTAGTAACTCTTTAATAAAATGTTGGTGCAAATGCTTTTCTGGTAAATCAGCTTGTTCATTTTCAATTACACTATAACGCTCAATTTGCTGCTGATCGTCATCGTGCACGGGCTCGTCTACGGAAACCATTGTAGACAGAGAAGCATCTTGAATCACCCGCTGTACTTCTTCAATTGTCATACCAAGATACTCTGCTACATCATGGTCGCTGCTTGACGTTTTATTTTGCTGTTCTAAAGCAGCGTAGGCTTCTTCAATTTTACGTGCTTTGTCACGAACGGAGCGTGGCACCCAATCATTCTGCCTAAGCCCATCAATGATGGCCCCTTTAATGCGCCAGCTGGCATAAGTTTCAAATTTCAAATCACGTTCTGGCTCGAATTTTTCAAGTGCATCAAGAAGCCCTTGATACGCGAAACTATTAAGATCATCACGCTGAACGGATGACGGAAGAGCTGCCGCATAGCGCTGTACAGCGAAATCAACGAGCGGACGATAAAGGGCAATCAATTTGTTACCAGCCTCTTCATTCTTCTCCTCTTTCCATGCTCTCCAATATTCGATTGTCTGTTTATCCATTTTGGGTTTCATGAAGTTCACCACCTGAAAAATTCTTCCCACTTATTTATGAAACAGCATCTTTGTTAGAAATCCTTTTACACCAAGCTTATAATTTGAAGGAAAATCTAGATAAGCATGAACTAAATCATCTATGGCCTTCGCTGCTCTGGAATTTGGATACTCTAGTAGATAAGGCGACTGAGCAATCACCGCTTTACGAACGATAGGATCATCCGGAATCCATCCGAGTACATCAATCGACTTATTCAAAAATTTTGCAGAGGCTTTTTGGAAATTGCGCGCTGTACGCTCTGCTTCCTCAGTATTAGTAGATCGATTCACAATTAACTTAACAGGTAACTGAGCATTTCTTGTATGTAATGCTTTTAGAACGCCATAGGCATCTGTAATAGACGGTGGCTCTGGATTAATCACAAGAAAAACGTCATCCGCTGCCTGCAAAAACCGGATCCCTTCATAGGAAAGGCCCGCTCCCGTATCGAGAATAATGTAATCGACTTTGCCTTGAAGAGAGCCAAATTCCTGGAAAAAGTGATTCTGCTGATTGCCTGTTATAGTTAGGATCTTTCCAATTCCGTTTCCACCAGCAATGTATTGAAGACCATTTACTCCTGTTTCAATGACAGCATTTAAAGAGAGTTTTTTTTCCAGCATGGAAATAAGCGTTTCTTTAGGCGTTACACCCATGAGCACATCAATATTCGCCATGCCAACATCTAAATCAAAAATCATCACTTTCTTATTAAGCGCTGCAAGACTGAGGGCAAAATTCAGTGATACATTCGACTTCCCTACGCCGCCTTTTCCACTTGTCACAGCAATAACCTTCGTCTTTTTCCCACTAGCATTCGGATGAATTCGCTTCATCACTTCTTCCCGCAATTGGTTTGCCTGATCAGACATTCACTCGCTCCCTCATGACCAGATCAAGAAGGAAATCCGGTGTTGTTGTCACCATATCATCAGGTACATTTTGTCCTGTCGTTAGAACCGAGATCGGAAGTTTGTATTCTTCCATCAAGTTAAAAATGGGGCCGCGAACTTTTGTTTCATCCATCTTTGTCATCATCACCTCAGAAATACCAAGAGAGTGAAAATTATCGGTGATCGATTTCATATCAGAATAGCGATGTGTGAGGCTTAACATAAGCGTGATCGATAATTCTTGACCGGATAGCAGTTCTTCAAGCTGTGAAACGTAGCTGTACTGCTGATAGTTGCGTCCCGCTGTATCCATTAGAATGACATCACATGATGAAAGGTTCGCTAGAGCTTGACCCAAATCCGCAGGAGACTGAACGACTTCTAGTGGAATACCGAGAATATCAGCATACGTCCGAAGCTGTTCAACTGCTGCAATCCGATAAGTATCTGATGTAATCAGTCCCACAGATTGACGCTCTTTTAATAATAAATGACCTGCTAGTTTTGCGATCGTTGTGGTTTTTCCTACGCCTGTTGGGCCAACGAAGCATCTTAGCTTCTTCTTTTTTATTCCTATATCAGGATAATTCTTGATTCGCTTTGCGAATTCCTGTCTTATCCACTCAAAAGCATCTTCTTTCGTGTAAGTAGGGTATGATTTTGATTTAATCAATAGTTCCGCCATCACTCCTGAACGAATCGCATGAGAGAATTCCTGTGCTTCTAAATACGTTTGAACTGGCTTTAACTGTTTTGGTAGCCGTTCATTTTCCATCAGCTGCATCATGATTTCTTTCATAGACTTCAGCTCATCAAGTACATTGGCTTCAAGCGCCTCCCGTCGTGGCGGCGTTTGTTTCTCTTGAATCACCTCTGGACTTTTTTCAACCCGTTCAGGCGTTTCTTCACGACGCTTTTTTTCAGATTGCAATAGCGTGGCAAATTCTCGAGTTTCTTCCTTCTCTACCTTTTTTTCATCAAGGGCAGCGAGCACTTCTAGACGCTGTTTTTGGAAAAAACCAAAGATCCCGCCCACTTTCACCTTTTTTGTATTTAAAATAACGGCTTCCTGACCAAGCTCCTGCCTTATCAGCGGCATTGCTTCGCGAAGATGGCTGACTACATAGCGTTTAATCTTCATGGTAGATTAATCACTCCTACACTTTGGACTTCTACATCGGGTTCTAATTCACTATAGGAAAGGATCATCAGCTCCGGCATGTAACGTTCGAGAAACTGACGTAAATACATGCGTATCGCTGGTGACGTTAGTAGAATTGGCTGAATACCTGACTGCTGCAGGCGGCTTACTTGTTGAAGTACTTCCTGGTAAATGGCCTGTGACGTTTCAGGATCAAGCGCAAGGTAGCTTCCCTGATCAGATTGCTGAACAGATTCTGCGAATCGCTTCTCCAATCTGGCCCCAGCTGTTAACACTTTAACCGCTTCGCCAGGCACGGCGACCTGAGATGTGATTTGGCGTGATAGCGACTGCCGCACGTATTCAGCTAGCACATCCGTATCTTTCGTTCGAACTCCGTTATCAGCTAACGATTCTAGAATCATATCGAGCGAACGAATGGATACTTTCTCCTTCAGTAGTCTCATCAACACCTTTTGAACATCCCCGATTGTAAGGATATTAGGGATTAGCTCCTCAAGCACTGCAGGAGACGATTCTCTCACATTATCAAGAAGATGCTTCACTTCTTGGCGACTTAACAGCTCATGCGCATGACGCTTAATAACTTCCGTTAAGTGCGTTGATACTACAGAAGGTGGATCCACGATCGTATATCCTGATAGCTCAGCGCGATCCTTCATTTCTTCTGTTACCCATAAAGCAGGAAGTCCGAAGGCTGGTTCAACTGTTTCGATCCCTGAGACTGTTTCATCTTCAAGTCCGCTACTCATCGCAAGATATTGGTTTAATAGCACCTCTCCACCTGCAACACGGTTTCCTTTGATTTTAATAACGTATTCGTTTGGCTCAAGCTGAATATTATCGCGGATGCGAATAACTGGAACAACAATTCCAAACTCAAGTGCGATTTGTCTTCGAATCATAATCACGCGATCAAGAAGATCACCGCCTTGCTTTTGATCAGCAAGAGGAATTAATCCGTAGCCAAATTCAAACTCAATCGGGTCGACCTGAAGAAGACTTGTGACGCTTTCAGGCTTCTTCATTTCTTCTACTTCTTCTTGACCAGCAGCTAGCTCAACTTCCTTCGTCTGATCAAGATTCTTCTGCATCGTCCAGCCGCCATAGACGAGTAATCCTGCGATTGGAAAGGTGAGAAGCGGGTTTATGGGAGTTGCAAGTCCAAGGAGCGTAATAACCGCTCCAACAACGTAAAGCAGCTTTGGATATGCAAAAATTTGTGCAGTAATATCTGAACCTAGATTGCCGTCTGATGCCGCTCTCGTTACGACGATACCTGTAGCAGTCGAAATAAGAAGAGCTGGGATTTGACTGACAAGACCATCACCAATCGACAGCAGCGTAAAAGTAGTTGCCGCATCACCAACTGGCATGCCGTGCACAACCATGCCGATAATCAATCCGCCAATAATGTTAATCAACGTAATGACGATTCCAGCAATCGCATCCCCTTTTACGAACTTACTGGCCCCATCCATTGCCCCATAAAAATCAGCTTCGCGCTCAATTTTCTGACGTCTTTCTTTTGCATCGCGATCTGATATCATTCCTGCATTTAAATCAGCATCAATGCTCATCTGTTTCCCCGGCATGGCATCAAGTGTAAATCGAGCACCAACCTCTGCTACTCGTTCGGATCCTTTTGTAATAACGATAAATTGAATAATAACAAGAATAAGAAAAACAAGGAGTCCGATGACAACACTTCCGCCAACAACGAAAGAACCAAACGTTTCAATAACCTGTCCACCTGTTTTATTCGTCAGAATGGATCTTGTAGTCGAGACGTTCAAACCAAGTCGGAAGAGAGTAGTCAGCAATAAAAGCGATGGAAAAATCGAAAATTGTAGCGCTTCTCTCGTATTCATGGCGACAAGGATAATTGTTAAAGCAAGACTAATATTCAGCATAATAAGAAAATCAAGTAGGAGCGGAGGGAACGGAATAACCATCATGATCACAATCATAATGACAGAAACGAGCACGGCATAATCTTTTATTTTCATTGTTAGTTCCCTCCTCCCGGGTAGCCTTTTATGCTATAAACGTACGCGAGCACTTCTGCAACAGCTTTGAAAAGATCCTCAGGGACGCCGTCACCTATCTCTACCTGGTGATAGAGCGCTCGAGCTAGCTGGACGTTCTCTGATGTTATGATGTCATGCTCTTTTGCTTTTTCTTTAATTTTTAGCGCAACGAAGTCCATTCCTTTTGCCACAACTGTCGGTTTATCCATTTCTTTTGGATCGTACTTAAGCGCAACAGCAAAGTGTGTTGGATTTGTAATGACGACGTCAGCATGGGGAATTTCCGAGATCATCCGGTTCATTCCAAGTGCGCGCTGCTTTTCTTTAATTTTTGATTTAATGAGCGGATCGCCCTCGCTCTTTTTATATTCATCTTTAATGTCCTGCTTCGACATTCGGATGTTTTTTTCGAAGTCATATTTCTGATAAACATAGTCTAATAGGGCAAGGAATAATAATAGAATTCCAACAGCTAAGCCCGTTTGAACGATCAATGAACCAACAAGTGCCATTGCTTCACCGATCGACTTTTGCGAAATGAGCATCACTTCGTCTCGTTTATTCCAAAGAACAATGAAGGTGCAAGCTGAGATAAACGTAATTTTTATTAACGACTTTAATAGTTCGACGAGCGTTCGAGCTGAGAATATTCGTTTCGCACCTTTTAATGGGTTAATTCTTTCAAGCTTTGCCTGAAGGGGATCTGTGGAAACGAGAAATCCCACTTGCATATAATTTCCTAGAACTCCCATGACGAGCGAAATTCCCATAAGCGGGGCTGCGATCATTGCCGCCTGCCACACATTTTCTTTCAGCATGCGATCAACATTCTGTTCTGTGAGCGTCCAATCTGTAATCTGAACAAGATTGCCTCGAATCATGGATTCGAGGCTTTCAATCATCCACCCATCAATGAAAGACATAAACAAAAACACACCAATCATCATAAAGGCGGATGGAATCTCAGCACTTCTCGCCACTTGACCCTTTTTACGAGATTCTTGCTTCTTTTGTGGTGTTGCTTTCTCAGTCTTTTCTTGTGAAAAGAATTGGAGATCCATTTGTAAGCGATAAGTTCGCATCGTACTACCCACCCAGTATTTGAATAAGCTGCCCCATCGTAGCGAGCATTTCTTGAAAAATCCCTCGCAGTAAAAAGAAAAATGTAGGAATCGTCACTAGAATAAGCACGAAACCGACAAAGATTTTTAACGGCAAACCGACAACGAAAATATTCACCTGAGGTACTGCTCTCGCAAGAAGGCCGAGCGCCACATCCACAAGAAAAAGGGAAGCAACGATCGGTAGCGCGAGCTGAAATGCTGAGAAGAACATCCCTGCAAATACTTCAGCGATAAACTTTGCAAGGGACTGACTATCCGCCTGACTCAGCAGCTCATCAGCTGGTAGAAGTTCATAGCTTCTAACAAGCCCGTCTAGCATCATGTGGTGACCATCAACGGAGACTAGAAAGAGAAGAGCAAGCATGTATTTGAAATTCCCGATAATCGGTACTTGAGCTCTTGTCTGGGGATCGATTACGTTTGCCATAACAAAGCCCATTTGAAAATCAATAAACGCTCCCGCAACCTGAACTGTATACAGGATAAGGGAGGCAATAAATCCAAGTGATAGCCCGACAAAAAGTTCTTTTAAAATAATGATCACGAACGCGAGATCAAGCGTTAGCTCTGCATCAGAACCTAATCCGGCCGTGACGATTAACGCAAAAAAGAAACCAAGTCCAATTTTGAAGCGGTTTGGAACGCTTCGTGTTGAGAAGATCGGCGCTGTTATAAAAAAAGATGTCGCCCTCATAAACACAAGCAAAAATAAGGGAAGGGCGTTAATGACACTTTCCATATCTAGCCGATAAACCTATAAAGATTTTGATATAAGTTCGTTGTGTAATCGAGTAGCGTTGTGAGCATCCACGGTCCAAACAGAACGATCGTTAACAGAACGGCAACGATTTTGGGAATGAACGCAAGCGTCTGTTCCTGAATTTGCGTCATCGCCTGAAACACACTCACGATTAACCCAACGCCAAGTGCGATTAAGAGAAGCGGAGCTGAAATAATAATCACGGTATAAACAGCATCTTCTGCAAGTGAAATGACCATATCCGGCGTCATCGTCGTCCTCCTTAGAAGCTTAATAGAAGTGATTCGACGACCAAATACCAGCCATCGACAAGCACAAATAGTAGAATTTTAAATGGTAGTGAAATCATGACAGGCGGCAGCATCATCATTCCCATCGCCATAAGCGTTGAGGCCACAACCATGTCAATAATAAGAAATGGAATGAAGATAATAAATCCAATCTGAAACGCCGTTTTCAGTTCTGAAATCGCAAAAGCTGGAACGAGTGCGGTTAACCGAATATCTTCGATCGACTCGGGCTTTTCAAGCTCAGCGTATTTATAAAAAAGGGCAAGGTCTTTCTCTCGTGTATGTCCTGCCATAAACTCTTTAATCGGAAGCTCTGCGGCATCGAGCGCTTCCTCCTGTCCAATCTCTTCGTTTATATAAGGCTGTAACGCCTCGCTATTAATCTCTGAAAGAACAGGGGACATCACGAAAAAAGTTAGAAAGAGTGCTAGTCCGACCAACACTTGATTCGGCGGCATAGATTGTGTTGCGAGCGCCGAGCGTACGAAGGAGAGGACAACTACAATTCGTGTAAAACACGTCATCAATACAAGAATGGCAGGAGCTAGCGATAGCACAGTTAGAAGCAGGACAAGCTGAATCGTAACGGAAACATCTTCTGTAGCGTTTGAACCGAAATCTAGTCCTGGGATCGTTAAGTTTATGAGTAAATCCATCACTTATCGTCCCTTCCGCTTCCGTCATCCCAATAATCCTTACGTTTGTTTCTTTGCTTCTTAAAACTTGCCTGAATCATCTCTTGAATTCCTGCTTGCTTTTGATTCATAAACGTAAAGCCCGACCGCTGTTCTTCAGCTTGATCTAAAATACGCTTCACTTCTTCACCCTGAATTTCCTTAAGAAGGTTCACGTTATCTCCAACCCCAAGCATGTAGAGGGAATCCCCGACCTTGACCATTTGAACGGATTTATTGTTACCAAGCGGTGTTCCACCAATTTGAGTGAAAACGGAATGGTGCTGAAGCTTTTGTTGGCGTTTGGACAGAAAGCGAATCAGCAAATAAATGAGGCCAACCACGACGATCGTATAGAAAACGAGCTTGATTAGTAGAAAGAAAATATTTGTGTTTGAACCTTCCACTTCAGCAGGCTGCTCTTCTATATCAGCAGGGTCTTCCCCGTTTTCCGTGAGCCAGTCTTTCACACTTCCATTATCTGCCGCTGCGATGGCGTTAAGCGGCATTACTAAGACAAGGCTGAGGAGTGTCATGATGCCAATCACAAGGTGTCTCACTTTTAAGCACTCCTTCTAACGCAGCTTTGATAAACGCTCTGCTGCACTTAATATATCCGTTACTCTAACACCAAAGTTTTCATCGATGACGACAACTTCGCCTTTGGCAATGAGTTTACTATTGATCAAAATATCAACTGGCTCTCCCGCAAGCTTATCAAGCTCAAGAATCGATCCGTGTGAGAGCTCAAGAATGTCTTTTACAATACGCTTTGTTCGCCCTAACTCCACCGTTACTTGAAGAGGAATATCTAGGAGCATGTTCAAATTTCTTTGTTCCCCGTACGGATGATCTTGCTGGCTAAAATTTGTGAACTGCACGTTTTGGATATTCGGTTCATGTTCTTTCTCACGCGTCGCAAATGAATCCATCGATTCTCTTTCTTCTTCCTCATGATTCTTTTGTTGATGTGACGATGGGTGCTGTTGCTGCAATTCAGCTTCATGCTCCTTTACCTGCTGTGTCTCTTGTTCCTGCACGGCTTCCCGAAGATCTTCTTCACTTATTAGTAATTCACTCACTTGCTTTGCTACAGATGCAGGTAGGACATGGTGTACAACCGTTTGAACAATCGATCCTATGGAAAGTTCAAACGAAACGTTCATATACACTGATTCAGCGGCTTTTTCCAATAACATAGAATTAGCAGGTTCTGAAACAACTTGAAGATTCATAAATGTTCCTGTAAATGAAGAACCTGATGCCATGCTCAGTCCTTTATGTATGCTCTCCATCATTCCTGTCATAACAGCAGTTAAACTCTTATCAACACTCTCGTCACCTTCATCACCCTTTGCCACAAGCCAGATGTCAGCCATATCTTGGGCATCAGGTGGATTGAGCATAATGATCGATTCGCCGGAAGATGCCCCTTCATAGCGAATCGCGGCCTCAACATAAGGAAGGGCTAATTCTTGTTTAAAGCGATCGTCAGGAAGGATGTTCATCTGAACATTTGATACAAAAACGTCCTGCATGAAAACGGAAGATAATGTTGTTGTAAGGCTTCCGATCGCAACGCTAAAAAGTTCATTTAATGCTTCTTCTTCAATTGAATGAAAATACACGTTAGGTTCCTCCCTTCCTGCTGCTGTCTCTTGAAATAATGCGTTGATTTCATCTTTTGAAAGGCGATTATCCGTCATGGCCTACTTCCTCCTCTTCCTTCACTTCTGTAATTTGTACGGCCATCCGACCTTTCGAAGTCCCTGGCTGTCCATGGAACTTCACCCGGTTATCGACCCTCACAATCAATGGATCTGAGACGGATTGATCCAACCGAATCACATCTCCATCTTCTAGATTTAAAAATTCTTCAATCGTGATTTCAGAGTGGCCTAGCTCAGCGATAATGCCTAAATTAGTTTTCTTAAGTCTCTTCTCAAGTTCCTTACTTTCCTGAGGCTCCCGATCCTTTTTCTGATTCGAAAGCCAGTGATGAGCTGAAAGCCTTGGCATAATCGGCTCAAGTACAACATGTGGAAGACAAAGACGGATATTACCTGTTACTTCGCCTACTTTTACATTCAGTGTCACGGTGACGACTGTTTCATTTGGAGATACGATTTGAAGAAAGTGTGGATTAACTTCAAGCTCTTTAAGCTCAGTTTTTAGCTTCAGTACCGATGTCCAGGCATCTTGAAAGCTTTCTAAGATTTTACCGAAAATCCGCTCAATAACAACCGTTTCAATTTCCGTTAAGTGTGTCAGTTTTTCAGGCTGATTCCCTTGACCTCCAAGCATTCGATCCAGCATTGCATAGGCAAGCTCCGGTGCTACTTCAAGCACCATCTGTCCTTGCAATGGTGAAGCAACAAAGAGACTAAGAATTGAATTCTCTGTAATCGACTGCACAAATTCTTCAAATGGCATCTGATCAACAGAATGAACGGAGGCTTGAATGATCGTCCGAAGCTGAGCCGATGAATACGTCGTCATGAGACGTGCGTAGTTCTCATGGATACGAGTTAAAATTCTGATGTGATCTTGAGAAAAGCGAAGCGCTCTTTTAAAGTCATATGTTTGCACTTTTCTATCCTTCATTGACTTCTTTTGCCCTTTATCGTCGATGGCAGAAAGAAGTGCATCAACTGTTGCTGGCGATAGCATATCAGACAACATGGTCACCCCCGTTCTTCTATTATTTCTCTAATACGTGAATATCACGATAGAATTCCGTAACAAGCTGTTTTACTTCCTCGACTGTCTCCATCACAACGTAGCGTTTTCCATTCGTTAATAGAATCATCGTATCCGGCGTTGACTCAATCGTTTCAATGTAAATGGCATTCAACATCATCGCTTCACGGTTTAATTTAGTTAACGGTATCATATGAACAGAGCAGGCCGAGGAAACTCCTCAGCCCTTACCCCCTATCGTTTTAAATTGACGATTTCTTGAAGGATCTCATCTGAAGTTGTAATCACTCTTGAGTTCGCCTGGAAGCCACGCTGAGCTACAATCATTTCAGTGAACTCTTCGGTTAGGTCAACGTTGGACATTTCGAGTTGACCAGCGACGACGCGTGAGTCTTGAGGAAGCCCTGGTACTGCATCCCCAGATTTTTCTGTTTCACGAAAAAGTGAGTTACCTACTTTATTAAGCCCACCTGGATTTGGCACTGTGCTTATCCCTAGATTCAAAGTTTGTTGTTCATTTCCTTGAGTATCTGTATAAGTGATAACCCCATTACGATCAATACTTTTAATTTCACCGATCTGCTGAATAGGGTTACCTTGATCATCTAACACTGCGTAGCCTTGTGTTGTCACAAGATTTCCTGTCGCATCAACCTGAAAAGACCCAGAACGAGCAAGGTAATCAGTTCCGTCACTTCTTACTGTAAAATACCCATCCCCCTGAATACTCAAATCCGTCTGTACCCCTGTCGTCATTGGTGATCCGGGACTATCTACCATATTAATCGCCGATACGGATGAACCAAGACCTACCTGTTTCGAATTTACGGAGTTTCCTGCCACGCTCTGACTGAGTAGATCTTCAAACAGCACTCTACTTTTCTGGTAACCTACTGTATTTACGTTCGCAATATTATTCCCGATAACATCTAGCTTTGTTTGAAAGCCTCTCATTCCTGAAACGCCTGAGTACATTGAATTTAACAAGTTGTTTCCCCCTCTAATTGTTTCGCTGCTTCAATCGGTCCACAGCGAATCGGCCTCCTGCTCGGTCCGGCCATTATAAAATAAGTGCTGAGTCAATGTTTGTGACGATTTGATTCTCCATACTATCCTGCTTCATAGCAGTAATGACTTTATTGTTTTTGACGCTAACAACAAAGGCGAGATCTTTCATTAACATAAGCGACTCGTTTGATCCTTTTTCTCTCGCTTTTTCTACTCCATCATTTAGCTTTTGGAGCTGATTGTCCGAAAGGGAAATCCCATTTTGCTTAAGTCGAACCTGTGCGTGGTGACTAAATGAAATCTGTGAATCGATCGAATGCTTTAGTTGATCAGCAAAAGAATTTTTTGAATTCTCCTGTTTTGTAGTTAGTTGAATCGGTTGCTTTGGATAATAAACTTGATTGATTTGAACCATACTATTCCCCCGTTTCGATACGCTCTAATAGGGAGATATCTACCTGTTTGCCACTATCAAGTTCTGCGAGTACTTTGCCTTCTTTGTATAAAACAGCTTCTACCTTACCTGCGTTCGCTTCGTTATTCTCCTGCCACTGAACGCTTTTACCAATTAAATGTGCGTAATCCTTCATCGAGCTTTGTAACTGACTATCGAAAAATTTATTCATCGACTTATTCATGTTTGTCATTTGCTCGAGTGAACTAAATTGCGCCATCTGCCCGATAAATTCAGTATCTTGCATCGGCTGCATCGGGTCCTGGTTTGAGAGCTGAGCAACGAGAATTTTCAAGAAATCATCTTTTCCTAACTGACCAGGTGCCTCTGTTTTTTGTGTTTGAACAGCTGATGTTGCTGTGACAGAACCTGTATTCATGTCACCCCTCCTAAATAGCGTAATTAATCCCACTAGATGCGCCTTCTTCTTGCTCATTCGTTACGAGTGGATTCTCTTCTAATTCATATTCACCTTTTCGCCCTTGTCGGTGCTTTCCTTGTTGAAACGCCTGACCCTGCTCCTGGCGACCATCCTGCATGAACGATTGTTGTGAGCCCTGCGGCTGTTGAACGACTTCCACTTTATCAAGTTGGATGCCCTGTTGAATGAGCGTATGACGTAGCTGGTGAAGCTGTGATTCAATCATGTCCTTTGCCCCTGAAGTCGCTGTTATAATGTGCGCTGTCACTTTCCCATCAGAAGTTGTTAGCCGAATATCAAGTTGACCGAGATTTTCTGGAGAAAGCTTAATTCTTATGTTTGTTTCATCTCCATTTTTCGATAGTTGCATGCGCTCGGTAATCATTTCACTTAGCTCCGATGCAACATAACGAGCCGGAACTGGTGTAGTCGATTCCTTGATGGTTGTTTGAGATTCATTACCTTTAGCTAGCGGAAGCGCTTCTGGCTTCTCGTCTATCTGAATTTCATCTCCAGACATTTGATCTGTCACAAGCTTCTCTTGATTATCAGCTACTTCTCCAGATACGCTCTTTTCGACGAGTGCCTTTGTTTCTTCTCCTTCAGGAACACTCTGTTTTGGAGTCTCTACTTGAACTTCAATAACTTCTCCATCTAACTGGACGTTTTGATCGGAGTCCATAACAAGTTTCTGATCTTGTTTCGGTTCAGTCGCCATTCTCTCCATCATTGAAAGAAGCTCTTTCGGCTCTTTCATCTTCAACTCTTGCATAAGCTTCATAACATTAGATGGAAGTTTCGTCTCTACCTCAAACGTTTCAGAAAGAACTTGTTCTTCATTTTGTAAGACTTGCTCGATTTCTACAAACTCACTTTTTGTAAAACCGGGTAGACTTACTTCCTCCTGTATACGATTAGCATTCACTTGTAGTGGTTCACCACTCATGTCAGTTCCTTGTTGGGCAAGCGATTTCGATAAAGAGTTTTGATCATGTTGAACTGGCGGAACATTGACAGCACCCATCATGAGAAGGTGCGCGGGGGCTTCACCACTACTATTTGTTGGCTTATTGTCTCCCTCTTCTAACTCGCTTTCGTTATGTGTCTCTGAATGCTCACTTTCACTCACATTAAGCTTTTTTCCTAAAGCACTTAATAACGTTGAAAATCCAGTTGGACTATTTTCAGTTCGAACCTTAGGCTGAACGATTATGTTTTTTCCAAGTGACTGGATAGCGTTCACTATTTCACCTCCTTTTAATTGGCTAAATCAGCTATGTAACTAGAAGAAATCGATTCTTCCATTTCTCCAAGTAACCCTGTACGCTTCTCTTCATCAAATTCTTTCAGAATGGAAAGCCCTACTTCTTTCTCCTCTTTAGACTGAGCCATCTCCGATAGGATTTGGGCCGCTTCTTCGTCAGTCATTTCTGACAAATTATGAGCTACGTCTGAAACAGAAAGCGAACTATCTTCGCGATCAATCGCATTCATCAGGAGCGTTACTCTCTCTTGCATTGCAGCAATCTCAGGATCGTCTGCTTTTTCAATATCTCTTAACGCGATCGTTAAATCTGCTGCTACAGCTGCATTCATTTTGCCTAGTACAGCGGCTTGCTCTGTGCTTCCCATTGCATCAAGCAGGAGAGCTGCCTCGTTTAACGTAAGGTTTTCCATAATCGTCGCGGACTTCGATGCTGACATTCCTTCATACGTTTTTGCTAACTCCTGAAGCTTCTTCTGACGCTCTTCCTTGTCAGCTAATTCGCTCTTCATTTCTTCAGCTAACGATTCCAGCTCAGACTGTTTTTTCTTCAGCTCGATTTCTTGCTCATCTAACTGCTTTTTCAAGTCTGAGATTTCGCCATCCTTTTGATTGATTTCTTGTTCTAGCACTTCATCTTGATTTTGATCAGTAGCCTCAGCGGTAAAATTATCTTCCACATATGCGATCGGCTTCTTACTAAGTGAAGTGGCCATTGCGAACAGATCGTATCCAAGAAACGGAAGAACAACAA
Organism: Anaerobacillus sp. 63XJN7_5_ISO-PGPR-S23-430; assembly: GCF_056173695.1. NCBI lineage: Bacteria > Bacillati > Bacillota > Bacilli > Caryophanales > Bacillaceae > Anaerobacillus > Anaerobacillus sp. 63XJN7_5_ISO-PGPR-S23-430. Next base: position 4,111,788 of record NZ_CM149686.1, read on the forward strand.
GCATAACCGTAGCGATAAACGCGAGCGGCAAGAGAAAACCGTGGATGATGCGTTCTTTCCATGAACTCTTCTGTCGCTTTCGCATTCCCCTCACCCCTTAGCCGTTTCTTGCAAGCATATACGCACGTACGGTATTTAAATCATCTAGCTCATTTTGTTCAATCATTTTCATATCGTGATAAAACTCTTCTTTTCTCGTCTCTTTGATTGACTGCCACGTTTTCTCTTCTCTTACTTTAGAAGCAAGTGTGTCCTGCTGCTCACTCACTTGATGTTCAACTTGAATCAGCTGATTTCTTTTCTGGTGGAGCTGCCCCTCAAGATAGGTAATATGCTCTTCTTCCTTAAGAAGATCTATAATGGAAACCCCTTCTTGTTGACGCTCTTCCAGTCTCTGACGCATGGAAAGAACCGCTTGCTCAAGATCACGCATGGAATGCTCGATATCCACTTGTGCTTTGAGTGATTCCGCCATGTCTAGCTGTGCCTGTGATTTTTCATTTTCTTTTACATCCAAAATCCGTTGAAATGGGAATTGAAAAGCTGCGATGGTTAGTCATCCTTTCCAAATCGGGATAAAAGCCAGTCCTGACTTTCTTCAAATGAAGCCTGATCATCAATGCCCTGCTTAATATATTTCTCAATCTCCGGATGAATCGAGATCGCTTTATCAATATTGCTGTTCGTTCCAGCTTTATAAGCGCCAATATTAATAAGGTCTTCAGAAGAAACATACACAGCAAGAAGTCGCTTAAATTCTTCTGCAGACTTCATATGCTTTGGAGTCACAATTTCTTTCATCACACGGCTAACACTCTCTGAAACGTTAATCGCTGGATATTGGCCTTTTTGAGCGAGCTTCCGATCCAAAACAATATGCCCATCTAGAATCCCTCGCACCGCATCTGCAATCGGTTCGTTCATATCGTCACCATCAACTAGAACGGTATAAAAAGCTGTAATCGATCCCTGTTCAGCTGTGCCAGATCGTTCCAACAATTTGGGTAAAAGAGCAAATACGCTTGGCGTATATCCCTTACTAGTTGGTGGCTCTCCAATTGCCAGTCCAACTTCCCGCTGTGCCATGGCAAAACGTGTCACAGAATCCATCATTAGCATGACGTTCTTTCCTTGATCACGAAAGAACTCCGCGATCGCCGTTGCCGTAAGCGCCCCTTTGATCCGCTGTAGTGGAGGCTGATCAGATGTTGCCACAACGACAACCGATTTTTTAAGACCCTCTTCACCAAGATCACGCTCAATAAAATCTCTTACTTCCCGTCCTCGTTCACCGATCAAGGCGATCACATTCACATCGGCTTCTGAATTTCGAGCCGCCATTCCCATTAACGTACTTTTTCCAACGCCACTTCCGGCAAAAATACCGATCCGCTGTCCTTGACCGACTGTTAACAGCCCATCAATAGCGCGAACACCAAGCTGAAAGGGGGTCGTAATGCGGGGACGCGTCATTGGATTTGGTGGCTTTCGATTTGTGGATACAGCCTTCAGTCCACCAGGGAGATCCGAGTGATCAAGAGGTCTGCCGCGCCCATCGAGAATCGTTCCAAGTAGTGAATAGCCCACTTTCACTTCAAGTGGCTGTCCTGTCGCCACTACAAGGCAACCTGGACCAATTTCTGATAGGTCATGCATCGGCATGAGCAGAACACGATTTTCACGAAAGCCAACTACTTCGGCTTCAATTGGTTCTTTTGATGGTCCTGGATAAAGGTAGCAAAGCTCACCAATTTTAACCTCTGGACCAAGTGATTCGATCGTTAGCCCAATAACCTGTGTCACCTTGCCATACTTCTGGACCGTTTCCATCGAATGAAGCTGCGAAAGATATGGCTCAACATTAATGCTCATCGACAGTTCGCTCCTCAAACATAGCAAGCAGCTGTTTCTTCATCTCAGAAAGCTGGCTGTTAATCGAAATATCGTACGACCCGCTCGGCGTATGAACAAGTCCTGAACCGACTTCCAAGTCACTCATCGGCACAAGCTTTAAGCTCGCATTCACATCAAGTTGTTTTTCAAGCTCGTCAACCATTGGTATCACATGCTGATAATCTTCTGTTGAAACTTGAACAATGACTTCTCCACGATCCTTTATTTTCTTTAGCGTATCTTTCACCATGCCAAGCAGCGTCTCTGGTTTTTGTTCCATTTCTTTTAAAATGATTTTCTTCGCAATGGCTGTGCTTAGCGATAGAAGAAACGGTTCAGCATCCTGAATTAATTCTTCCTTCTTGTCATAAGCGCCCTTTACCAAGTGTTCCATTTCCTTCTTCTTTTCATCGAGCTCGAAATGAATTTGCTGCATGCCTGCTTCATAACCCGCTGCATATCCGCTTTCTTCTGCTTCTCGATACGTTTTCTTCGTGATTTCCTGCCACTCAAGCTCTTTTTGTTCCTGCTTTTTCTCAAGATTTTGATGAACGTTCGCTTCTTCATCTCCAAGTCTTGTTCGAATTGTATGATAAAGATCCTCTAGCCGGATCATCATCTCAAGAAGCTGCGATTTCTTTTCTTCAATTGTCGTAGTACGAGAAGGTAATATGCGATTTCGCTTTGGCTCTGCGACCGTTCGCTGCTCAATTACTTTCGGAACGGCTCGCTTCTCTCCAGAGGTTTTTCTGATGATATTAGACAATCAGATCATCTCCTCCACCGCGTGCAATCATGACATCACCTGTTTCTTCAAGGTAACGGATGACAGAAACGATGCGTGTTTGCGCTTCTTCCACTTCACGAAGCCTAAGTGGCCCCATCAATTCGATCTCTTCTTTCACCGTATCTACCCGGCGGTTAGACATGTTTCGGAAAATTGTATCCTTCACATCGTCACTCGCTACCTTAAGCGCTATAGAAAGATCTTCATCTTTCACTTCACTAATGACGAGGCGAATGGATCGGTCATCAAGCGTAACAATGTCTTCAAAGACAAACATCCGCTTCTTAATTTCTTCTGCTAGGCTTGGATCATCTTTCTCAAGCGAGCTAAGAATTGTTCTTTCCGTACTTCGATCAACACTGCTTAGAACTTGAACTATTGATTCCACACCACCAGTAAACGCATAGTCCTGCGAACCGCTAGCGTTAAGCTTACCTTCAATGATCTTTTCAAGCTGACTAATCACTTCTGGTGAGGTACTATCCATCAGCGCAATTCTTCTTGCTACATCTGCCTGACTTTCTTGAGGTAGCGAGGATAAAATTTTGGAAGATTGTTTCGCATCAAGATAAGATAAGACAAGAGCGATCGTTTGGGGATGCTCCTGCTGTAAAATGTTTAGAATTTGATCAGGATCTGCTTTTTTTGCGAATGCAAATGGCTTTACCTTTAAATTGATGCTTAAGCGAGACAAAATTTCTTCTGCCCTTTTCGGTCCTAGCGCTTGCTCAAGGATATGTCTTGCGTATTCAATTCCTCCGACGGCAATGTAATCCTTTGCTTTTACCATCTGGATAAACTCATCCACGACGGCTTCTCGCTCATCGGGCTCAACTTTGCGAAGCTCTGAAATGCCAAGCGCAAGCTGATCAATTTCCTTCTCAGATAAGTGTTTAAATGTTTGAATCGAAAGGTCAGCACCTAAAGAAGTGAGAAGGATCGCTGCTTTCTGAGTTCCTGTTAATTCTTCTAAACTACTCACCATCCAATCCCCCTACTCTTCGTTCATCCATAGTCTTAGTAGTTTCACAAACTCTTCCGGATCATTTTTTGCGAGAGTTTCAATTTCATCTTTTCCAATTAGTGCATCAGGGGTCATATCCACTTCACGTTCTTCTTTTTCCCTCGGCAAGTAGTGATCCTCTGGTACACTGTACGCCTGTTCAAATTCCATGAAGTCGTCCTCATCCTTATTTCCTTTTCGGCGGAAGAGAAGAATGATTCCACCAATTAGAAGAATACCAACGCCACCAGCTACCGCATAAATCACCCAGCTTGGAACACTGTCTAGAACAGAAGAAAAGATGTCTGGCTTTGGCTCTTCATAGTCCGTACGCCCTCTAAATTCATTCGCAAATACAGAGATACGTTCTTCAAGAGCAGCATCCTCAAGCGGAACATCACTTTCACTCAAAGACGTACGGACAACATTTTTGAGCACAGTGCGAATATCTTCTATATGAGCTGCTGTTAAACTAGTCATATCGTCAGCGACAGGTGGCTCTACACCAACGTTAATTGTAATATCATCAATCATATAAGGGCTTTCTTCGATTTCTTTATGAATACGATTCACTTCACGATTGATGCGATCTTCTACTTTTTCATAAGAGCCGTCGCCCTTGGCATCTGGGTCATCTGCATTATAGTTTGGAATCTCGCCTTCATCTGTACCCGTTCCATCCTGGGCAGCAGCTTGATCACCAGAATAGGATTCCATGATTTTCTCAACGCTAATATCAATGCCTTCACCTGTTTCTTCATCAACAGGTTCGACAAGGTCTTCCGTGCGCTTTTCTTTTGTGAAATCCACGCTAGCCATTACAGAAACAACCACTTTATCTTGTCCGAGAATCATGCCAAGCATTTGCTGTAATTCTTGCTGCATGTCTTTTTCGATGCCGTTACGAATGTCCTCTTGCTGCTGATAAGCGGATAAAGTTGTATCAACGCCGCCACTTTCGCCGTAATCAAAAGCAGTTCCGTTCTGGTCCATGATGACAATATTTTCAACAGGGAGATTCGGAACACTTTTACTTATAAGATGATAAAGGCCTGTGATTTGGCCCTGGTCAAGCTGAGCACCAGGATCCCTCGTAAGGACGATCGAGGCAGAAGCTGTCTCACCTGTTTCATCAAGCCAAACACTTTCAGCCGGTAGGGTAATCATCACTTTTGATTCCTGAATACCGCCAATTTGCTCAATTAAATAACTCAGTTCATTTTGCATCGCATCTCGCTCTACAACATCGAATTGGCGATCTGTCATCCCCATGCCCATGTTTTCACTAAAGATGCTGTAGTTAACGTTACCACTTTTTGGAATACCCTCAGCCGCTAGACTTACTTTTAAATCAGACGCCTGATTCTTTGGCACGCTGATCGTTGTTCCATCCGCTGAAACTTCTACCGGAATTCCCTTCTGCTCAATGGCCCCTTTGATCTCACCAGCTTCTGTCGGCGTTAAATTAGAATAAATCGGAGTTAAATTAGGTTTAGACATCCAAAAAACAAGGAATAGAAGCAGAAGAAGAGTGACCAGAAAAGTCCCTCCGATGAGCCATTTGGTTTTCGTTGAATAGCTACCCCATGTTTCTTTCCAGCGACTTGTAAAATTTAGTAGTTGTTGGTTCATCTCTTATCCATCCCTGACATACTACATTTGCATACGCATGATTTCTTGGTATGACTCAATAACCTTATTTCTCACTTCTACCGTTAAATTTAGAGATAGTGAGGCTTTTTGTGCTGCAAGCATAACCTCGTGAACATCCTGAACTTCTCCAGTCACAAGCTTATTCGTCATCTGTTCAGATGCCACTTGATTGTTGTTCACCTGTTTGATCGCATCCTGAAGCATCTGACCAAAATCAGCCGTTGCTTCACCCGAAGTAACCTGAGACTTCGCTTGTGTTGGAAGCTGCTGAAGTGCACTAATTGTGTTCATAAGATCCTCCTATGCCCGACCGTTATTTACCAAGTTCGAGCGCTTTCATATACATACTTTTGGTTGCGTTTAACGCTGTTACGTTCGCTTCATAGGAACGAGATGCTGACATCATATCAACCATTTCTTTCACCATATCCACGTTTGGCATTTCCACATAACCTTCTTCATTCGCATCGGGATGAGCGGGATTATAAACTAGTTTATTAGGAGCATTATCTTCTTTAATGTTCGACACTTTCACTCCTGTTGGCGCTTCGCCATTTCCCATTGCGGCTTGAAGCTTACTCTCGAACGAATTTTCCTTAAGCTCTACCACTTTTCGCTTGTATGGCTGCCATTCCCCATCGACGAGCTCAGAGCGAGTCGTTTCAGCGTTTGCGATATTGGATGAAACAACATCCATTCTAAGACGGTTTGCAGTTAAAGCTGAAGCACTCGTATTGAACCCATTAAATAAATTCATATGATTTAGCTCCCTCTAATTGCTTTCTGTAAATCACGGAACTGGCTGTTGGTCTTTTCAATCATCGCATTGTACCAGAGTTGATTTTTGGCAAGTTCGGCCATTTCAACATCCGTGTCGACGTTATTGCCATTTGATTGATTAAGTGTATTTTGATCCGTTTTGACAACGGTCTTTGATGCATTATTTTCGTTACTAAAAGGGACGTGTTTGGGGTTGGATTTGTAGCTCTGCAGATTCTTTGTTGCATCCTGCAGGGTGTCTTGAAATGAAACGGTTTGACGTTTGTAATTAGGGGTGTCAACATTTGATATATTTGATGTGATAGTACGCTGCTGCACCATCGACGCATTCAATGCTTGTTCAAGCGGTCTAATCGATTGAAAAACGTTCACGAAGCTTTTCACACTCCTTGTATAAAACTGTTTTTAAAGTTAAAAAATGGATACAAAACCATAGTTATACTCATTCGACAATTTTTTCGTTAGTGATAGCATAGCATTGTCAAAAATAATAGTAAATGAGTGTTTTAACCTAAAAAACGACTTTTTTCACTTAATTTTCCCATATTTAAACGGTATAATAGAGTTACAAAATTCAATGTACGCGTTCGATAGTACTACGATGGGAGCGAAATAATGTTTAAAGGCATGTATACGGCAACATCCGGTATGATGGCAAGCGAGCGAAAGCAACAATTCTTAACGAATAATTTATCAAATGCCGAAACACCGGGCTTCAAACAGGATGAAGCAACCTTCCGTTCCTTCCCTGAATATCTACTAAAAGAAAGAAATACGAACACACCTACCCCTAACTCTTCCATTGGCACTCTTCAACAAGGCGTCTATACACAAGAAGGCATTCCTAATTTCTCAAACGGTTCCCTTAAAGAAACGAGCAAACAAACAGACATGGCTCTCAACGATGAGAACCTTCCAATTGATGCAGAAACCGGTAAAAAAGGCCTACTTTTATTCGGTGTTCGCCTTGAAGATAATGACATTCGCTATACACGAAATGGAAATTTCTCAGTAAATGAAGATGGATTTCTAACAACGAGCGAAGGATACCAAGTTCTTGGGGAAGATCTTCAGCCAATTCAACTCAATGATGATTCTTTTACAATGACCGACGATGGAACAATTCGTGAAAGAAACGGAAATGAGCAACAAATATGGATTGGCTATACGGGCGATCCATCCAAGCTAGCACAGCAAGGAAATGGTGTCTTCGAATGGGAAGGTAATGAAAATGATGCACCGAGAAATATCCAGACGACAGACATCAACCAGTACGCCGTGAAGCAAGGATTTCTCGAAGGATCGAACGTTGATATGACGACCACGATGACCGATATGCTGAATACTTATCGTTTATATGAAGCAAACCAAAAAGTACTACAAACTTATGATCAAAGCATCGACAAGTCAGTCAATGATGTTGGTCGCGTTTACTAGGAGGGTTACGATTGAATATCCAGATGGCCACAGCCTCTTCTTCACTTAGTCAGACACAAAAGAAAATAGATACAATCGCAAATAATATTGCGAACGTGAATACAGCAGGGTACAAAAGCCGTGAAGCGACGTTTCAAAATCTATTAACTCAAACGTATGCGAACCAAACAGGTGAGGCGACGGAGCCTGGAAGAGAAACACCAGAAAATCTTCGCGTTGGTTTCGGCTCAAAAATCGGCTTAACAACCCTTCGTAATGAACAAGGATCAGCACAAGAAACTGGCAGAGATCTTGACGTCATGCTTGAAGGAGAGAACGTCTATTTCCGAACTCAAAATGGTGATAGTATTCACTACACAAGGGACGGATCATTCGAACTACAAAATCAGAATGGGACTTTGTCACTCGTGAATAGTAGCGGTAACCCGATTCTAGACACGAGCGGAAATGCGATTACATTTAACAGCGATCCGGCTAAACTTGCCATCTCTGATACTGGAGAAATTGTGGGGACGGATGCAACTGGAAATGAACAAACCTATCAACTTAGCATCGCCAAGATTAATCGGCCCGAGGCTCTCACCAATGTGGGAGGAAATGAATTCTCTCTTCAAGATAATGAGCAGCTTGAGCTTGTCGCTCCTGGGGAAGAATTTAAAACGAGACAGGGATTTCTCGAAATGTCGAACGTTGATCTAGCGAACGAAACGACCGAGATGATCTCAACCCAGCGGTTACTTCAATTCCAGAGCCAGGCGATAAAGATGGCCGATGAAATGATGGGACTGGCGAATACGATTAAGAGATAAATGAACTAGATAACCAAAACCCCTCTCACAAATGTGAGAGGGGTTTTGGTTATCTAAGAAAGTCTAATAGAGAAGGCTGAATGATCTTGGCACTTGCCGCAAGGGATGCCTGATAGACGCTTTCTTCCGTTTTAAGTTTCATGATGGATTCCGCAAGATCCACATCTTCATTTTTAGAAAGGAATGATTGAACGGCTAGATTCTCATCCTTCAGACGCTGGTTCATACTTTCCACTCGAGATTGACGAGCGCCCATACCGGTCCAGCTTGTCAGAACCTGTTCTGCGCCTTCTTCTATTTTTCCAAGGACGGTATTCATGCCTTCTTTATCTCCACTTGATAATGCCGTAGAAAATTCATCAAGTACTTTGAATAAATTCACCTGACCATCAAATACTTCCCCCGCATCAACGTTAATCTTCACATCGCTAAATGGAGAAATTCGCTGATTGATGGACTGGTTATCAAAAGATACATTCCCATCCTGGTCAATTCCGACGGGTTGATCCGTTTTCTGTCCATTAAAGATGTATTTTCCATCAAGCTTCGTATTGGCTAAACCTTTGAGTTCTTCCCTTAACTGCTTAAATTCTTTTGCCATTGTTTCCAGCTCTTGAGCTGAATTTGTGCCATTCGAAGCCTGTACGCCAAGCTCACTAGCTCGCTGCATCAAGTTCGAAATACTACTAAGCGATTGTTCCGTCATCTCCATCCATGACATCGCATAATCGGTATTCCTCTCATACTGTTCATTATCAGCCAGCTGCGACGATAGCTTCAGTGATTTTTCCGTACCCATTGGGTCATCAGATGGCTTGTTGATACGGGTACCAGTCGAAACCTGCTGATTGGCTTTTTCGAGATTGGTAAGGTTTCGATTCATTTGTGTCACCATGTTACTTGATAACATTTGTTGAGTAATTCGCATTCGATAACTCCTTCTCCGGCTAGACGCCCATCCGGTTAATAATCACATCTAGAAGTTCATCAGTCGTACTAACATATCGTGCTGCAGCGTTATAAGCATGTTGGAACTGAACGAGGTTGGCCATTTCTTCATCAAGTGAAACACCGCTGATTGACATTCGGTTGTTATTGATGGACTGAAGAACGGACTCATGATTATTCACCGTACGCTCAGAAGACTGCGCATTTGAGCCAAGACGTGAAACAAGCGTGCTATAAAAATCGTTGACATTCGTATGTACCTTATCGTTAGATCCAGAGATATCAAACGTAAAGCTCTGATCTTTCAAATTGCTGATCGCCATTGCAATGTCACCATTGCTCGGAGCATCGTTTCTTGAAGAGGCGCCAAGCGTAGCAGGATTCGCTTTCACGTCTTTCGTGATGGTCGTTTGTTCAAGAAACGTGTTTCCAGTCCCATTCGTGTCAAAGAGGGGCTTACCTTGTTGCATTGTTCCATCTGCATTTCTAACCAACGAAAACCCTGAAGATAACAATTCATTCATTCCTGAAGTATGAACGGTTTTCCCACTTGCATCGACCGTATCCTGTCCTTTAACTAGCTGCTCAAACATTCCGTTCAGGTCATTTTTAAGCTGATTTGTTGTCGTAAGGGAATCTTGAATGCCCTTCAATTTCCCGCCAGTAGGATTAGTTTGATCAAACGTAACCGACATTTCTCCATTCGGTTGTTTTTGAACATTAACGTTGATAAGGCCGGATAATTCATCAATAAGCTGATCGCGATGGTCCATTAAGTCGTTTGCGTTTCCGTTCTTCACGATCTCTTTATTTAAACTATCAATCTGAGAATTAATTGAGCTGATTTGGTCTTTTACAGCGGCTTGTTGTTTACTTAAACTATCTGCTACGTTTGTTAGTCCTGATTGAAACGACTTCGCTTGATCAAGGAGCTCTTCTGCTCGACTCACAACAACGGATCTGGCTGCGTTACTATCTGGATTCGAAGCGAGATCTTCCCACCCTGACCAAAATCGATCCAATGAAGCGCTTAGTCCATTTTTTCCTGGCTCACCCGATAACGCTTCGATCTGCTGCAGCGTATCTAGCTTCATAGATTCAGAACCTAGCATGGCGTTCCGCTCGCGGTATTGACCATCGAGGTACTCGGAACGAATTCTTTCAATCGATTGAACACTTACACCAGTACCAAGCTGAGAGGAAACACTTCCTGTTTGATAGGAATAAGGGAGGGCAGAAGTTGACTGCATATCAACACGCTGTCTTGAATACCCAGGTGTATTTGCATTCGATATGTTATGACCTGCCGTTGTTAAAGCAGCCTGCTGCGTATATAAACTTCTTTTCCCAATTTCTAAACCATGAAATGTTGATGTCATGCTTTCACGTCCCTTTCCTCACCTGATCTGTCAGGCCTTTGTATCAAAGTAACCTCTTGGTGCTGCTGTCTTCTTTTGATTGGGCCTGCCGTAAGTGATCGATTGTTCTCTCGGAGTCGTCAAATGACCGATCATATGGTGAATAAAAGCCATTGCATCTTTCAAAAGCTCCTCATTCTGTTCATTTAATCCTTTTAGCTTCTCCGCTTGCTGCTTTAACTCGTTGGCTCTACTTTCGACCATTCGTTTGACAGCTGGGCTAAGCTTACCCAATACTTCTTTGAGCGTTTGCTCCTGATCTCCTGCAAGTTCAGAGGTTAGCTGCTGGCGTTGTTCTTCTAATAAATTCAACTGGAAAAGAAGATCTTTTTCACTCTTCATAATATCTGTTAAGCTCTCCATGTCCCGTTCAATAATCGCTTCATGCTTCCGTTCAGATAGCGGTATTAATGTCTCATGCAATTGAATCATTTCGCTCAAAACCGTAATTAACTTTTGCCCCATCGTGCCGCCTCCTGTTAGAACCACTGATCAAACAGCTTCTCTGCTGTTTTCTGACTATCGACACGATACGTACCTTCTTCAATCTGCTTCTTTATTGCGGTTACTTTGGCTTCACGCTCTTGTTCCGTTTTCATGTCGTATAGTTCTCTCGCTTTGTTTGAGATTTGAAGCTCATCTTCTCGAGGAGCCTTTTTGACCTGCTCCACTTTCGTAACAGGATTATGCTTCTGGTAAGGGTTTACAATAGGTGGTGCTGACGGTTTATTGACATTCATATCCGGTCACCTCTTTCCGACAATTTATAATACTACTCCTATTCTATTATTCGTACCCTAATTTGAGGATTATACCGTTATTATCGGAAAATTTCTTAAAAAGTTAACCGCTTACTGAATTTTAAAGTCCGTTACAAGAACACGCTCTACTTTTCCATCTTGTAGAACAGTATTAATCTCTGCTTGAACTGCTAAGGTAAACCGCTTCAGACCCTCTGAACCCTTGAGATCTTCTTTCGATAAACCAGCCAGTATCGAAATAACGATAGCTTTTAATTCAGGGTTACGTACTTCTAACTCCTTGTAACTTTTTTCGTTATCCGCAAGTAAATTTAATTGAACAACCGCATAGTTTTCTGAAGATAAATTTGTTGTTAATGGTTCCATACTGTAACTTCTTTCTGCCAGTTCTTCCGCAGTTGGTTCCTTCTCCTGCTGTGCAATCACTTCTTTTAAATTGATATCAAGAAAAAGCACGGCTGCTATCGCTCCTGCACCAACGATTCCTAGTGCCGCTAGGAGGATAATTACGACTCGTTTCACCTTATCCACCCCATTATGTTAATTCTGAACATTATATGGAAGAATCAAAACCTCAACACGACGGTTCTTCGCTCTTCCTTCTTGTGTTTGATTGGTCGTCACCGGCCGATACTCTCCATAACCTGTAAAACTAAATAGCTTTGGGTTTAACTTATTATTTTCTAATAGCTCTGTCATAAAATTCAGCGCTCGTTCAGAGCTCAAATGCCAGTTTGATTCATATTGAGACGTTTTAATGGGCCGATCATCTGTATGACCTGTAACAGTAATACGACGAGGTGGGTCTGTCACAAGAAGAGAAGAGATTTCCTTCGCAAGCTCCTTCGCATTTCCTGTTAAATCAGCTTTCCCACTTTTAAATAATGCAGCTTCTTTAATCGTAATCAATAGGCCCTCTTCAGTTAATTTCGTTTGAAGGAACGAGTCGAGTTCTTGATCTGCGATATACTCATCAATTCGCCCTTTAAGCGCTTCAAGCTTATTCAGATCCTGCTCTAGCTTTTCTTCCTCCCGCTCTTCTTCCTTCTCGTCATTCTCATCCGGGTCTTCGTCTTCTGTTAACCCGACGAACGATCCATCCTGTGGCTGCATTGTAGAAGGCTCGCTTTCCATGACTCCAGTTCCGCCATTCAACACTTCTTCAAAAGATTGAGTAATCGCTTCATATTTCTTCACATCAACCGTACTTGCCGCAAAAAGAACGATAAAGAGCGCTAGAAGAAGAGTGAGCATATCTGCGTAAGGAATGAGCCAGCTTTCGTCAACATGTTCTTCATGCTCCTCATGCCGTTTCTTACGCATCAGCGCCTACCCCTTCTCCTACTCCGGCCTCGTTCCCTTTCTTTGGTTCTTCCAGATTACGATCTTTACTTGGTAAATAGACAAGTAGTTTATCCTCAACCATTGTAGGAGATGCGCCAGATTGCACAGCTAGCAATCCTTCTAACATAATCATCTTAATGTGCGCTTCTGCGCTTGATTTACGCTTCAGCTTATTCGCAAACGGATGCCAGAGCACATACCCTGTGAAGATCCCAAACAACGTTGCAATAAAAGCTGCCGCAATCGACTTACCAAGAAGCTCCATATCTCCAAGATGACTAAGCGCAGCAACAAGCCCAACAACAGCCCCGAGTACTCCAAGTGTAGGAGCGTATGTACCCGCTTGTGTAAAAATACCCGCTCCCATTTTGTGGCGGTCTTTCATTGCTTCAATGTCTTCTACTAGAATTTCCTCAATCGCTTCATGAGAATGCCCATCGATCACCATTTGAAAGCCACGTTTCAAAAAAGGATCCTCGATTTTCTCAAGACTATTTTCAAGTGAAAGCAGTCCTTCACGTCGAGCAACCGTTGCCCATTCACGAAACATTGGAATCAGCTCTTTTTCGGTTACAAGCTTTTGATTTGAGAAAATAATTTTTAATAGCGTTGGAAACTTCTTAATTTCATAGAATGGAAAAGCGATTAATAAGGCCGCTGCTGTCCCAACAAAAATGATGACGAGGGCAGCGGGGTTTAATAGAGCTGCTGGATTCGCTCCTTTTAGAATAAGTCCTCCTATCAGAACGAAAAAGCCAAGCAGTACTCCAAACAGAGATGTTTTTTCCATTGCATTCACCCTCTTTGTTTCTCGTTATTTCATTTGTTCCATTGCTTCTTTCCACGTGTTGCGGAAATCTTCAGCTAATCCCTCTATCTCTTTTAACTTACCTAAATCATTTGCTATATTAGCTGAAACGAGCTCCGAAATCATATACTCATAGAGTGGATCGAGCGACGACGATAGTTCAATTTCCATGTTCAACGAACTCCGAAGCTCTTGAAGAATGTTTTGCGCTTTAATGATGTTCGTATTCTTCGCTTCGATGTTCTTCTTTTCCATCGCCATCGCTGCAAGACGAATAAACTTAATGCATCCGTTGTACAGCATTAATGTTAATTCCTGTGGAGATGAGGTTGTCACTGCATTCTGCTGGTACGTTTGATAAGGATTTTTCATTGCCATATCCGTTCCTCCTATTTACGCTGATCGAAAAATGCGCCGTCGCTGTAAGCCTGTCCGCTCTTATACTTACTCGTAGCTGATTTGCTCTGCTGAAATCGTCTCATCTGATCTGAAAAAGCAGCATAGAGCTCAGAAAGCTTTGGTTGAATGGTTTCTTCAAGACCACTTAGTTGCTCAAGTAAATGCTTCTCATCCTCTGACCACTGATCTCCTTCATTTTTCATAGCTAGATCAAGCAATTTAATCGTCTCTTCTCGACGGTTAATCATATGATTAATCCCCTCAAGCTGATTTAGTTCATTATCATCCATCGAAGGATTCAATTCTTCAAGCGATTTTGCAATTTGATTTGTCACAACGTGCATCTGATTTAGTGCATCAATTCTTCTCATCTTCTACATCCCACCAAATAAGTTTTGTTGTACCCACATACTTTGTTGATTCATTTTATCCATTGCCGTTTCCATTGCCGTAAACTGTTTCCAGTAACGACTTTCAATTGTCGCAAGCTTATCTTCCCATGTATTCATTTGCTCATCTAAGTTTTTTAATCTCGTTGTTAGAAAACTACTATCAATGAGTGTTCCCGGGGTTCCAGCCTTCTTCCCAAGCTGATCGATGCCTTTGTTGACGCTATCGTAAAGCCGGTCACCAATGCCATCAGTCCCACTCGTAAACAAATTCATCACTTCTTCAGGCTTCTGTTCAAGCGCGCTCTTTAGCTTCGCATCGTCAATAAATAGCTTCCCGCCGTCTTGATAAGCGCCCGTGTTAATTCCGATTTGGGAAAGCATATTTAGCTCACCGGAAGGAACACCGCTTACAGGAGACATCCAGGCATTACGCATATCACTTACAATGCCTCGAACGGTTGAATCGCTTTGAAGTAAACCGCTTTTCGCTTTTTCTTCCCAAAGCTCAATTTCTTTATCCGTTAAATCTTCTCGCTGCGCATCCGTTAGTGGTGGAAAATCTCGATACTTCTTTTCCGTTAATAGCGTCTGCGTTTTATCAACGAACTCGTTGTATTTCTCAACGAACGATTTAATCATATCGAACGGCGCCTGCGTGTCACTTTGAACGGATACAGTTGCTGTTCCTTTCTGAACGAGATCGAGCTTCAGGTTATTAATCGTTGTCGCATTTGTCTTCAGGTTATCGACAGTAATTCCATCAAACGTAACGGAACCGTACTTCCCCTGAGCTGTATTCGCTGCACCGCCGAGAATGCGATTTTCTATATTTGTGTCGCTAAACCCGCTTAGCGTAAATGATTCATCTCCACCCATTGCTTTAGAAGAAATGAAAAAGCGCGACGTTGTATTATCGAAGCTCGCTCTCATACCGAGCGATTCGCCTGTGCCATCATCTACAGCACCAGCGATTTTTTCAGCAAGGCTTTTGAACGTATCAGAAGCGGTAATGTTGATCGATGCCGTTTGACCTTTGCTGTTCGTTATCTGAAACGATGCTGTCTCAGTTGATTTCAATACTTTATCTGTTCCTTTTGCTGCTGTGCCTGCATCATTCATAATCGCCTGTCCAGAAGTTAGCTTCGCACTTTGCGCTAGCTCATTCACCGTTACGTCATAGGAACCTGCTAGCGAGGCTGAGGTTGCCGTTGCTTTTACAGCTGTACTAGATGAAGTCGATTTATACGCATTGTAGCCAGACTGCAAACGCATCGATGAAGCTGCAGTTCGCATATCAGACATCATTGTATTTAGCTCACGGTACGAATCCTTTTGCCACTCGTACGTTTGTTTTTGTTGAGATAGCTTATCGAGCGGAACCCGCTCCGCCGTCATCAGATCTTTCACCATCTGATCGATATCCATTCCCGTCGCTAAGCCGGAAATCCTCATGAACATCTCCTCCGTTCATTCCTCTTATTCATACTATCGGCAGGGGAACCTAAGAGTTTAAGGTGTAATTAGACCTAAATAAAGAACTCTCAACTTGAGAGTTCCAGAGAAGTTATATTTTTTGATCGACTAGAAAACCGAGTAGTTCAGCTGTGGCCGCATAGCGATCAAGAAATTTTTTAGAAGGTATTTCTTTTAACACCTCGTCCGTGTTCGTGTCGATGACTTGGACGTAGTATTCATTTAATTTATCGTGAAGCTGGAATTTGAGGTTTGTTTTTGCAGGTTCAATAAAGTCATTCAGTTCTTTTAATCGAGTAACCAAAGCTTCTTTTGTAAATAAAATTTCTTCACTATCAGTGTTTTGGGGACTTTGGGGCTCAGTTGGAATTTCCGTTTGTTTTATGTGGGGTATCATCCCCGAAGTAGGTGGAATTTTGGATACTTCCATCGTGTTCTCTCCCTATCTTAGGAGGCCAGGTTCTACCCTTTGATGTTCACGTTGTTCCCAATATGCGGCTGAACCGATTGCTCCAGCATTTTAATAAGGTCATTGGATTGATTTTCAGCTTGATTCATAGCAGTTTTCGTCAGGGATGTTTGGACTTGCTGTTGGACTTTGGATTGGTTTAATACGATTGAAAGGGCAGCTATATCTATAGAGCGTCACTCCTTTTTATAGAAAAAGACCTTAGAAGAAGATCTAAGGTCTTTCGGTGAATTTAGTTAATTAACGAAGAAGTTGAAGAACTTGTTGTGGAGCCTGGTTGGCTTGTGCCATCATTGCCTGTGCTGCTTGAGCCTTGATGTTTTCCTTCGTCATTGTCATCATTTCTTTTGCCATGTCTACGTCACGGATACGTGATTCCGCAGCTGTTAGGTTTTCGGAAGATGTATTTAGGTTGTTAATTGTGTGTTCTAAACGGTTTTGATATGCACCCATTTTTGAGCGTTCATCTGAAACTTGCTTAATAGCATCATCGATAATTTGAAGTCTGGAATTAAAGTTTTGAGCTGAATCGGTAACATCTACATCAGATACATTTGCACCCGCCCCAGTTCCTAATGCTTCAGAGCGCATATCGTTAAATTGCAAATTAAGTGTCTGGTTTTTATTGGAACCAATTTGTAGTGTAGCTGAGTTACCAGTGGTTTCAATAGTATTTGAATCAATGGCAACAGCCGAGTAATCTACAGTAGCTGTTGAATTCAACTTAATACCTAACTTATCAAAATCTAGAGTTCCAGAATGACCAGTAGCGTCCGTCACTGAAATTGTTTGAGTTACTGATCCATCAGATAAAGAAATGGAATTAGATCCAGCAGTTGTATCAGCTGTAATAGTAAAGGATGCTCCTGTAGCGGCAGATGAGGCATTAATGCTTACTCCTGCGGCGGCAAGACCTACTTCCGCTGAACCTGTTCCAGCGTCTTTAACCCCTAGTGTTCCAGTTAATAATTTTTTTCCATTAAATTCAGCTCTATTAGAGAGATCTGTCATTTCTGTGGATAATTGATCAATTTCTTGTTGAATTTGTTGTCTATCTTCATCTGAATTTGTGTCATTGTTACCTTGAACAACAAGTTCTCTCATTCTTTGCAACATATCGTGAGTTTCTGTTAAAGCACCTTCAGCAGTTTGAATCATCGAAATTCCGTCTTGGGAGTTTCGACTAGCTTGTTCCAAACCACGAATCTGACCACGCATTTTTTCTGAAATAGATAATCCAGCAGCATCATCAGCCGCTTTGTTGATACGCAAACCTGAAGACAACTTCTCCATTGAACTACTCGCTGCATTTTGGTTTACATTCATCTGACGGTACGTATTCATTGCTGAAATATTATGATTAATAATCATTCTAAATCTACCTCCATGTAATTGGTTTTATCAAGAAAATCCACATCCGTTTGGACTTCCTAACACCACTATTATCGGCAGGGGTTTTTAGATGTTTAATAGTTTTCTGAAAAATAATTAGAAAAACTTGGATTGGTGTCAAATTCTAGCGATAGCCATCGTATTGCTAATGTTTTAGTCCTAAAATGGAGAGTCATTCTTAAAACATAAAAAAGAACCGCCGCCTTATGACTTCGGTCCCTTTGAACTGTTACTCTTCTGAAACTCCTTCAAATCCTCTAAGCTAAACTCCTGCATCGCCGCAAGCTTATTCTCCGATTGAATCGCTTCATATACTTCTTTTCGGTGGATGGCGATATTCTTTGGCGCTTCTACACCAAGCTTCACCGTGTCACCTTCAATGCTAATAATCTTGAGTTCAATCTCATCGTTAATGACAATCGATTCGCCCTTTTTACGTCCGAGTACGAGCATTTATTCACCCTCCTCTGTGGTGACTTGCTTCAATAGAGGTTCTTTGATGCCGTACTCCTGCTTCAGTACGAGCTGCTTTCCTGTGTGTTCCGCTGTATTAAAGATGAGCGGAGCTTTTAGATTCATTGTTGCGTCTTTTAATGATCCTTGAACAGTAAGAATCGAGAGCACCAGTGCATGGGCTGGATCGGTTAAATTGAGCTGAGCGAGCGTGCTGTCATCAAGGTTTACTTCATAATTTGGATAAAAGGAAAACGGATCTGCGAGAAAGAAGCAAAGACCGCTTTCTTCAGTTGATTGTAAAAAGTAAAAAGGAGACTCATCTTTGTCGTCGGCGGGTAAAAGACAGTAAGTTCTAAAGTGCTCAAGGCCGGGAATGCCACTTTCAAATGTGATCAGACGATCATCCGTGACGTCCATTTCTCCAAAGCGTGCAGTATGTAATTTCATAGCGATCTCCTTTGCTGATCAGTGTCTACCCTCATTATAAGGCTTATGGCGCTTTTTTCCATGGATAATTTGTTGTCTTTTTGAAATTTCGGTAAACTTAAAGGGACAGAAATCCGATCAACTGGTGTAAAAAATGGAATCTCTTCGAAGTTCTATTCTTAACTTATAAAAAGAGATTAACGAAAGGAGCACTAATCATGGAGATCACCTTTCAACCACTCGGTGAAGCGGCTGTGAAATGCTGTTTTCAGGAGGATATATCGCCTGCTCTTACTGATCAAATTCAAGCGTTTTGTCGGAAGCTACGTTCACAAAAAGGTACTGGTCTTATAGAATGGGTTCCTGCTTATGATTCTGTCGCTGTTTACTACGATCCATGGGATACTTCTTATGAGAAGATCACTGCATTGCTTCAAAACTTAGCGGTTGTAATTGACACAAAGAGCCATCAAGTAAAAAATGTGATCACCATTCCTACCTTTTATGGTGGCGACTATGGACCTGATCTCGAAAATCTCGCCAACACCAACTCCCTAAGTCCTACCGACGTCATTAACCTACATACAGGTGCAAGCTACCTTATTAACATGATTGGTTTTTTACCAGGATTCCCCTATTTAAGCGGGCTTGATGAACAAATCGCTATGCCTCGTCTTGAGAGTCCAAGGAAGTCTGTGCCAGCCGGATCTGTTGGCATTGCGGGGAGTCAAACGGGCATTTATCCGCTTGACTCTCCTGGAGGATGGAACTTAATTGGCCGCACACCGCTTCGATTGTTCGATCCTGAAGAAGACGAGCCATTTCTTTTTGAACAGGGAGATTATTTACGTTTTAAATCGATTAATGAAGAAGAGTACAAGCGGATTCAGCGGGAGGTTGAAGATGGCACTTACGAATTTGAACGCAGGGAGGGGTTCGAATGACGTTTCGCATTGATTTAAACAGCGATCTTGGAGAAAGCTTTGGCACCTATGTGGTCGGTCAGGATGAACAGGTTCTTGAGCTCGTATCGTCAGCGAATGTGGCTTGTGGCTATCATGCCGGCGACCCGCATATTATGAATAAAACAGTGGAGTGGGCGAAGGAACACCACGTTGGGATTGGGGCGCACCCTGGATTTCCAGACTTAGTTGGGTTTGGACGCCGACACATGAACATCACGCCAGAGGATGCTTACTCCCTTGTTCTTTACCAGATCGGGGCACTGCACGGGTTCTGCAGGGCGCATCAAGTGCCGCTTCAGCACGTGAAACCGCATGGGGCGCTTTACAATATGGCTTCGAAGGATCCTGAGCTTGCGAATGCGATCGCGCAAGCCGTAAAGGATTTTGATTCAGAGCTCATTCTATTTGGGCTTGCGAATTCAGAATTGATTCGCGCTGCGCAGGACGCTGCACTCCCTTATGCTTCTGAAGTTTTTGCGGATCGAACGTATCAGCCTGACGGGTCGCTTACCCCTCGCGTTGAAAAGAATGCTATCATTCGAGACGAGCAAGCGGCGATTGAACAAGTGATTCAAATGGTGAAAGAAGGAACGGTAACGGCTGTGGATGGTACAATCATTCCGATCGAAGCTGATACCGTTTGTGTACATGGAGATGAACCATCGGCGCTTGCGTTTATTAAAGCACTTCGGAAACGATTTAGTGAAGAAAACATCGTGATGGAAAGGATCGGAAACCGATGAAGTTATTTTCAGTCGAAAAGCCAGGATTGTATACGACGTATCAGGATTTAGGACGGGTTGGATTTTTGAAGTACGGGGTGCCCGCTTCCGGAGCTCTCGATCGCTTTGCCCTTCAGGTTGGCAATATTCTAGTCGGGAATAAGCGCGATGCGGCAGGACTTGAGGTTACGATGCAAGGACCTGAACTGATTGCAGAAGAGTCTTTTGTGGTCGCTGTAACGGGAGGGGATTTGTCTCCCATGGTGAACGGAAAACGGATTCCGCTCTGGAAATCTGTGCATATAAAAAAAGGACAGGTGCTAGAATTTGGTCAGCCGCGACATGGGGTTCGTGCTTATCTGACCGTTTCAGGTGGCTTCCACTCAGAAAAATATATGGGAAGTCGCTCCGTTTATGAGCCAGCTGGTCTCGGACGTCCCCTTCAAAAGGGAGAAGAACTCGTTGGTAAACCTGTGAAACAAAAAGCAGGAACCGGGCTTTTTTTCACCGAGATTCCTGATTATGATCGTGATATTGAAGTGCGCGTCGTGAAAGGACCACACCATGAACAGATTTCAGCTCACATTGTGGAACAATTTTTCGCTTCCACTCATGAAGTTTCACCTCAATCCAATCGAATGGGTTATCGACTTCATTCTGATTTGGAAACAAATCATGAAGCGAACGTCATTTCTGATGGAGTTCCGGTTGGCGGCATCCAGCTGCCTGGGAACGGTCAGCCGATTATCTTGCTTGCGGATCGACAGACGACAGGTGGGTACACACGGATTGGAACGGTGATTGGTCCTGATTTGCCACTTATTGCTCAGCTACCACCTGGTGGGAAGATCCGTTTTACAGAAGTAACGGTGGAAGAAGCACAGGAAGCGGCGAGACAGACTGAGCGAAAGCTTCGTATTTGGGAGCGAATCCAACGCTAGTGCAGTCGGAGGTAGCTGTGGAGCTCATCCTTCACAAGCTCCCCCTGATCCTGCTCGTTCATTTGCAGGTGGTAATGATCTCCTTCAACCTCCGCTTGGAAATTATAGAAGCCTTTTTGATTCAAATATTCGCTTAGATCTTCAATTTTCTCACAGTGAGAGAACAAAATTTTATCGCCCACATAATCGTCGTTTACATATACGTTATAAGCATCATGTGCATTTTTTATAGCATCAGCTTCTGCTGGATAAAAAAACGGGATTGGTTCCGGCATTCTGTCTCCCTCCTTTCTTTAGGGATTACTATCAATTTGTCCCTTCACGCCTTTTTTATGTTGGAAAAACATTCTTATACGCTAGTATGTTTAATCCTTTAAGCATTCGGGAACCTTCTCTAACGTACACTAAAGGAGGATGACTCATGGCTAACACATATACGAAGCAATATATTAACGGTGAATGGGTTAAAGGTTCTAGTGACAAAACTGTAACAAATTATAATCCATTTTCCGGCGAGGAAATTTTTACATTAAATTCAGCATCTGAAGAAGATCTAGATAAAGCTTATAAAACGGCAAAAGAAGCACAAAAATCATGGGCACAGACAACACCGGGCAAGCGCCAACAAATTCTTGATAAAGTAGCGGCGCTTATGACAGAACGAAAAGAAGAAATCATTGATTGGCTAGTGAAAGAATCTGGCAGTACGAAAATCAAAGCAAATGTCGAATGGGCAGCAGCCACTCGCGTTGTAAAAGAGTCTGCATCGTTCCCATATCGTATGAAGGGACAAATCGCGCCTTCAGATACGCCAGGTAAAGAAAACCGCATATATAAAAGCGGAAAAGGCGTCATCGGTGTCATAGGACCGTGGAACTTCCCTCTTCACCTTTCCATGCGATCTGTTGCACCAGCGATCGCAACAGGTAACACGGTTGTTCTAAAACCAGCATCTGAAACGCCAGTAACCGCTGGGTTCTTAATTGCTGAACTATTTGAAGAAGCAGGACTTCCGAAAGGCGTACTAAACGTCGTAGCGGGACGCGGTTCTGAAATTGGCGATGCGTTCGTCACACACCCGATTCCGAAGTTGATTTCTTTCACAGGTTCAACCGAAGTTGGTCAACATATCGGTGAGCTTGCAGGTAAGAACATTAAAGAAACGGCGCTCGAGCTTGGCGGTAACAACGTGTTTATCGTTCTTGATGATGCCGATATTGATCAGGCAGCTGAATCAGCGGCGTTCGGTAAATTCTTGCATCAGGGTCAAATTTGTATGGCGATCAACCGCATTATCGTGCATGAAAGCATCCACGACAAATTCGTTGAAGCTTTCAAAGAAAAAGTAGCTTCACTTCAAGTAGGCGACCCTTCTGATGCGAAAACAGCTGTTGGCCCACTCATCAACAATGACGCAGTTGAACGCATTCAAGAGTCACTTAACGCTTCTCTTGAACAGGGCGCTGAGAAAATTCTTGGTGGCGAAGTGGAAGGTAACGTGATGCATCCGGTTATTTTAACAAACGTAACGAATGACATGCCGATCGCAAAAGATGAAATTTTCGGTGCTGTTGCGCCAATCATTAAATTTAGCACAGTAGACGAAGCGATCGAAATTGCAAATGGCTCTCCATACGGCCTTAGTGGCTCTGTTCACTCTCGCGACTTAAACCGCGGTGTTCAGGTTGCTCAGCAAATCGAAACGGGCATGGTACACATTAACGACCAGCCGGTGAACGATGAAGCACATATGGCATTCGGTGGTGAAAAAGAGTCAGGTCTTGGCCGTTTCGGTGGTGAATGGGCACTCGATAAATTCACAACTGTTAAATGGATTTCTGTTCAACAAGAACGCCGTCAATATCCATTTTTCCAATAAGCACATGAAAGCCCTCAATTCGTTCGAGGGCTTTTTTTCGGTAGCGTAAATTTGTTTGAATTTGAATTGGTTCCCCGGGAAATAGTGGTAAGAAGATATGTACGGCAATATTGTTGCTTTTTATTTTCATTTTTGAAAAAATAAGATAGAGAAAAGGAGATGGAAACATGATTGAAGTTCGTGAAGAAAAGTTACAAGATCATGAGGACATCTCAACCATATTACAAAAAGCATTTGGTGGAGAAGATGAGGTTAAGCTAGTCAGTAGGATTCGGGAGTCTGCGCACTTTGTTCCTGAGCTTTCGCTTGTCGCGCTACATAATCGACGGGATCCGGTTGGTTACATCCTTTTTAGTGAAATCACCATTTCAACAGAAAAAGAAAAGCTCACGTCCCTAGCCCTTGCTCCTGTCGCAGTCGTTCCCGAATTACAGGGAGAAGGAGTTGGGAGCATGTTGATCAAAGATGGCATGATGAGAGCTACTTCGCTTGGATATCGTCACGTACTCGTGCTTGGCCACCAGGACTATTATCCACGATTCGGCTTCACCCCTGCTTCTGAGCAAAACATTTCTGGTCCATTTGATGCAGGAGATGCGTTCATGGTAAAAGAACTTAAGAAAGACGCGCTAAAAGATGTTAGCGGAGAAGTTATTTATCCGAATGCGTTCGGCATTTAAAAACGGCAAACAAAAAAGCCGCTCTTTGGCGGCTTCGCTTAAAAATCAAAAATCGAGTCCTCGTTCGCATCATCGTCCTTCATCGGCTTTGATGAAAGCGACTGTTGAACTGGTGCGGCAGCTTGCTGCTGAAGCGGTTTAACTCCAGCGTTGGCGGCAGGCTTAGGCCTATGACTTCCCGATGCTTGGAGCAGCATGTCACAATAAGTTTTAATGGCAATCAGCTCTTCTCGAATGCCATCGACATCTGCATCATTTTCTTCCACATTGTATGTGAGCTGTTTCATTCGTGCATTCATTTGTTGAACCAGCTGATCAATTGGTATATCTTTCATATCGATAAACTCCTTTAAGTGAAGGATCTTTATCACTAGTGTACCAAACTGCATGCCAAATGAAAAAAATTAAAAGGACAAGGAGATAATATTATGGATACCCTTCATGAAGTATTAAAATTTAATGAGGAATTTGTCGCTAATAAAGAGTATGTCCCTTATGAAACAACAGGTCTTCCCGATAAAAAGATCGTGATCCTCTCTTGCATGGACACGCGTCTTGTAGAGCTTCTTCCACGAGCGATGAATCTAAAAAACGGTGATGTGAAAATCGTTAAAAATGCCGGTGCTGTCGTGAGTCACCCATTTGGCAGTATTATGCGTAGTATTCTTGTAGCCGTTTATGAACTTCAGGCGGAAGAAGTTTGGGTTATTGGGCATCATGACTGTGGCATGGGCAAAGTAGATCCAGATGAGCTGCTACACAAAATGGAAGACAGTGTAACAAAAGAAGTTGTTTCTTCCATGAAGCACGTAGGGATTGACCTTCACTCATGGCTACAAGGATTTACAACGGTTCAAGATGGCGTGCGCGGTAGCGTATCGATGATTGAGAATCATCCGCTTCTTCCAAAGGATCTTCCTGTTCACGGGCTTGTGATTGACCCTGCAACTGGAAAGCTGGATCGCGTAACAGAATAATATAAAAAGCTCACTCCTATTTTATGAGGAGTGAGCTTTTTATATTATTTCGCTAAAATATCAGCAAAGGCTTTTCCGTACTGTGGAAGATCTGGCGGGCGACGCGCAGATACAAGATGTCCGTCAACAACAACGGGCTCATCAATCCAAGTCGCACCGGCATTTTCCATATCATCACGAATGCCTGGCGTACTTGTCACTTTTTTCCCTTCTAGTACTTTTGCGGAAATTAATACCCAACCAGCATGACAAATCTGGCCGATTGGCTTCTTATTTTCTTCCATATGCTGAACCATTTTCAATACTTCAGGGAAACGGCGAATCTTATCAGGCGCCCATCCACCAGGAACAAGGATCGCGTCGTAATCGGCAGGATTAATATCTTCATAAGCATAATCGGCAACCACGGGAACACCATATTTACCAATATACTTCTCTCCTGCTTTCTCACCAACGTAATGTACCGTTGCCCCTTCTTCAATTAAACGATAGTAAGGGTAAATAAGCTCCAAATCTTCAAATTCATGATGAACAAGACTGATTACTTTTTTATTTTCTAAACGCATGTTTCCACCTCCACTCTTTACCTTATACCATTTTGGCATCATTTCAAAACGATAAAAGATTTCAAAGGATTTTCCGAGTGGAATCGTATATAGGATAGATCTACCTTTTAAAGCATGTATTTTCTAGTATGGGACTGTCCAACTGGGAATACTAATGAGAAGGTAAAGGAGAGATAACCATGGATGTTGGTCTTTTACTGGAATACGGGTGGGTGCTCATTGTTCTAATCGGTCTTGAAGGTGTGCTGGCAGCAGATAACGCCCTTGTCATGGCCATAATGGTGAAGCATCTTGACCCACAAAAACGTAAAAAAGCATTGTTTTATGGCCTTGGAGGAGCATTTGTTTTCCGCTTCGGTTCTCTCTTCATCATTTCCTTTCTCGTTGATATTTGGCAAGTTCAAGCCATTGGAGCGATTTATCTTTTGTTTCTCAGTTTAAATCACATCGTGAAAAAATTTTTACTCAGCGATCGAAAAGAGAAGAACAAGGAAAATCAAAAGTCCGAGGAGGGACCTGGTTTTTGGACGACGGTTTTAAAAGTGGAGCTTGCTGATATCGCATTTGCCGTGGACTCCATTCTAGCTGCTGTAGCGTTAGCTCTAACGCTACCTCATACAACGCTACCAAAAATTGGAGGTATGGATGGTGGACAATTTCTCGTTATTCTAACCGGTGGAATTGTCGGGCTAATCATTATGCGCTTCGCTGCTAATTACTTTGTGAAGCTTTTGCACCGTAAGCCAGGTTTAGAAACCGCCGCTTTCGTGATTGTCGGATGGGTAGGGGTTAAGCTTGCGATTTATACGCTCGCTCATCCAAACCTCGGCATTCTTGCTGAGGATTTCCCGAAAGAACCCGCATGGAAAATCACATTCTGGGGCGTTCTTGTTGCGATTGCACTAGGAGGCTGGTTCCTTTCTTCAGAACGAGAAGAAGACGACCGAGAAGATGAGAATGAAGATACACTAGAAGAAGAAAATGAGGAAGCGAATGACTTCTGATAAATCAACAACAGGTGCCACATAGGCACCTGTTGTTTTATGCTTTTTGAAATTCTTCTCTGATTTCATTCATTCGCTTCTTATTAACTCCCATATCTGAGTATCCAGTCCGTGAAGCAGAACGAAAGTGAATGCTCTCATTTGCTGTATCAATGTAAAACTCAATATCATCGACAAATTTAAACAGCTTTGATTTCTCCTCCGCTCTTATGTAGTTTTTCCTCTCTTCAACAATTTCTGTTCGCTTTCGATTGGTTAGGATTGTTTTTAATTTTGCGGTTGCTTCCTCTGCTGTCCCATTGTATGAAATAGGTTCCATCCCATGCTTCTCATCTGTGCTTTGACTCGACACACAATTTGGTTTATCTGGACAGGGAGCAAGCTTCCCTTCTTTTACGCCTAATTGTTCTGAACTCATTTCGATCGCCTCCTGATTGGATTGTTCTATTCTTTCTATACCCTATCACAATACCTTTTGAACTTATTATGCCTTACATTGCTATAATCACGCAGCACATTGATGTGTAATTTTCCCGTTTAGAACTTTTTCTGAGCGTGTATAGTACATGTGAGATTAAAAAAAGCAGAACAATCTTTGAAGGAGGCAATATTGTGAGTAGACCAGTAGTACGCGAATACCAGAATGATGAGAAATTAAAAAGCGACATTGAAGAGTTAGAAAATATCGGTGTAGCTAACGATGATATTTACGTGCTTTCCCATGACGATGACCGCACAGAGCGCGTAGCAGACAGCGTTGATGCGAATACAATCGGCAAAAAGGAAATGGGTCTCAGCAGCTTGAAAAATGTCTTTAGTAAGAAAGGCGACGAACTGCGCACCAAAATGCAGGAAATCGGCTTTTCCAAAGATGAATCTGAACGCTATGAAGAAGAAATGGACAAAGGTAAGGTTTTCTTATTTGTAACAGACACTGATAAAGTGAAAGAGTGGAAGTAAGAAGTAATGATTGATATAGAAAGAGCCGTTAATCTCAGTTGAGATCAACGGCTCTTTTATTTTTCGTTCTTCTCCTCATAAACCTTCAACAGCTCTTCCACCGAAATCCCATCAATTGTCATACCTTCTACCTCAGATTTCTCGATCTTCACATTTTTTAAGTTACAATCTGTTATCGTACTCCCATGCAGATCACAGTTTTCGAAAAGAATTGGCATGTGCTCCTCTCTTCTTCCTGCCGCAAAGTGATCTTCAGGGGGTAATCCGATATTACGAAAAACAGCCCCTCCCATTTGTGCATCTTCGATTTTAAGATCGCTAAGGTCAATATCTCGGAAAGAAATACCGCTCATATTCATATTTGTAAAGGTCGCTTCTACCATATAAGCGTCAGAAAAGATTGATTGTGCTAAGTTCGAATTCATGAAGTTTGCGTTCGTTAATTCAACTTGATCGAAAAGCGCCTTACGGAGACGTATTTCCTTAAACACTTTTCGCTCAAATTCTTCCCCAACGTTTTGCTCGCTCATATTCTTTTCAACCATTTCAAACAGCTCCTTTTTCATTTTTGATCTAGCTCTTCGAATACAACTTTCAATTGCAGAGGTGGAGCGTTCTAACATCGAAGCAATTTCCCCATCGAATAGCCACCCATATAGTAAAGAACGACAGGGGTAAGCTCACAGACCCCAAAATAAAATAGTTCTTCGCTCGTCTCACACTGCATATATTTGTAGGGCACTAAAAATATTTCTTTCAAAGGGAGTGCTGATATGTTGGATCGAACATTGCTTTTCGTAGCCGCTATGATTGCTGGGTTTGCATTACTTCGTTTGTCTGAGGCAGATTCATTCCTCGAGAGTCTTAATCCGGTCTTCGAAGTTGTTGGCTTTCTAGCAGCGCTGCTATTTGCACTTGTCTTGATCTACAAAGGCATCATGGCCATTTTACCTCGGAAAGTGTAAACGCTTTCCACTCCTGAAAGAAAAGCGAAAGTGGCCCGCTTAAAACCGTAGGATGTTGGAGGCTTTTAGAATGAGACGCTTTTTGTCTCAATCTAAAAGGTGAAACAGCCGGAGGTTTTGGGCCACTGTAGCTAGACATGAAAAGCGAAAGCAGCCCGTTAAAATCCGTAGGATGTTGGAACCTTTTAGAATGAGACGCTTTTTGTCTCAATCTAAAAGGTGAAACAGCCAGAGGA
Organism: Anaerobacillus sp. 63XJN7_5_ISO-PGPR-S23-430; assembly: GCF_056173695.1. Taxonomy (NCBI): domain Bacteria; kingdom Bacillati; phylum Bacillota; class Bacilli; order Caryophanales; family Bacillaceae; genus Anaerobacillus; species Anaerobacillus sp. 63XJN7_5_ISO-PGPR-S23-430. The sequence continues at coordinate 4,140,331 of NZ_CM149686.1, forward strand.
TTTGGGCTGCTGTAGCTAGACATGAAAAGCGAAAGCAGCCCGCTTAAAACCGTAGGATGTTGGAAGCCTTTAGAATGAGACGCTTTTTGTCTCAATCTAAAGGGTGAAACAGCCGGAGGTTTTGGGCTGCTTTCGCCGTACAAAAAAGCGGGATCAAAGAGATCCCGCTTTTTCCTATTATTCTTTTGGTGCAATCATATCTTCAGGACGTACGATATCATCGAACTGCTCCGCTGTGAGCAAACCGCTCTCAAGGGCAGATTCACGTAGCGTTGTTCCATTTTCATGGGCTTTTTTCGCAATTTTCGCTGCGTTCTCATAACCGATATGTGGGTTCAAAGCAGTCACAAGCATAAGTGAATTCTTCAAGTAATCTTGGATCACTTCTTCATTTGGCTCAATGCCAACTGCACAGTTATCATTAAACGACTTCATGCCGTCCGCAAGGAGGCGAGAAGACTGTAGGAAGTTATAAATAATGACTGGCTTGAAGACATTCAGCTCAAAGTTCCCCTGACTTGCTGCAAAACCAATTGTCGCGTCATTCCCCATCACTTGGGACGCTACCATTGTGAGCGCCTCACTTTGTGTTGGGTTCACTTTGCCTGGCATGATCGAGCTTCCTGGCTCGTTAGCTGGAATTGTAATTTCTCCAATACCACAGCGCGGTCCACTTGCAAGCCAGCGCACATCGTTTGCGATTTTCATAAGATCAGCCGCTAGAGCTTTCAACGTACCATGGACATGCACTACTTCATCATGACTTGTAAGCGCATGGAATTTATTCTCAGCAGATGCGAACGTCTTGTCCGTCATTTTGCTAATTTCCTCGGCCACCATATCACCGAACTTCGGATGTGCGTTCAATCCTGTTCCAACCGCCGTACCCCCGATCGCAAGCTCTTTCATATACTTAACGCTCTCAAGTAGCATGTTTTCACATTTTACAAGCATGCGATGCCAGCCGCTAATTTCCTGTCCAAGCGTTAGTGGCGTAGCATCTTGAAGATGAGTACGTCCGATTTTAATAATATGTTCATTATCCTTCATTTTTTGATAAAGCGTTTCTTTTAATTCAATAAGGGTTGGATAAAGATGATCCTCAACAGAAAGTACTGCCGCAACGTGCAGTGCTGTTGGAAATGTATCATTGGAAGATTGGGACTTATTCACGTCATCATTTGGATGAACACGTGCTTCGCTTCCTTGTTGTTGTAAAAGTTCATTTGCACGGTATGCAAGTACTTCATTCATATTCATGTTGGACTGCGTACCGCTTCCTGTCTGCCACACAACAAGTGGGAAATGTTCATTATGATCGCCGTTGATCACTTCGTCCGCTGCTTTCACAATGGCTTCAGCTTTCTCATCTTCAAGCTTGCCAAGACGCTGGTTTGCAAGTGCTGCGCTCTTCTTCAAAATCGCAAATGCCTTCACAACCTCAAGCGGCATTTGTTCGTTACCGATCTTAAAGTTCTGCTTGCTTCGTTGAGTTTGAGCACCCCACATTTTATCTGCTGGTACTTTGATTTCTCCAATTGTGTCTCGTTCAATTCGATAATCCATTGTGATCCTCCTTCAGAGTATAAGCTAACAGGTTCCACTTCGATAAAAAGAAGGGAACTCCTTTCTCTTCAAACGAATTTCTATTTATGACGACGCTTTCATCATATCACACTCTTCTTCTACCGGGAATCAGCAGACCTTAGCGTTTTTCACATAAAAAAAGTCGCTCTCTTAGTAGGAGCGACTTTTCGATTTATGCATTCGCAACTTCTTTCTTTCCACCGTCCTGCTTGATCAAGAACTGAAGAGCTAACAGAGTGATAAATAGCCCGAGTCCAATAAGATCTGTAGAACCTTCTGGATAAATAAGCATTACGCCTGCCGCAACAGCAGCGATCCGTTCAACTAAAACAGTTCGACGGTACCAATAACCAATCATACCTGCGCCGATGCTAATCATTCCCGTTAATGACGTGAAAAGTACCCAAAGAAGACTTTGCCACGTTGTATCAATCATCATGAGCTCGGGTGAGAGCACAAAAATGTATGGAATGATAAACGCCGCAATCGCCAGCTTAGCTGATTGAACCCCCGTCCGAAGCGGCTCACCCCCTGATACACCTGCAGCCGCAAAAGCAGCGAGTGCAACCGGAGGTGTAATATCTGCGACAATACCGAAATAGAACACAAACATATGCGCCGATAGCTCGGGGACAGATAATACAATCAAAGCCGGAGCTGCAATTGTTGACGTGATAACGTAGTTTGCGGTCGTTGGAGACCCCATCCCAAGAATAAGGGAGGCAATCATCGTAAAGAAAAGGGTGAGCAACAAATTTTCACCAGAAAGCGAAACAAGACTATTCGCAAGCTTTAACCCAAGTCCTGTTAGAGTTACTACACCTACGATCATCCCCGCTGCAGCGGTTGCAGCCGCCACTCCAAGTGCGGTTCTTGCCCCATTCGCAAGGGCATCAATGAAATCACCGATTCCCATACGAGTTTCCTTATTAATTGCTCCAACGATAATCGCTGACAAAATCGCATAAAGAGCTGCACGCGTAACGGACGTGCCTGACATTAAGAAGAAGATAACAGCGACGATTGGAAAAAGAAGATAGATCCGCGCAAGTACAGCTTTTCGGTTTGGCATTTCATCTTCCGTCAAACCTCTTAATCCAATGCGCTTTGCTTCAAAGTGAGTCATGATCCAAATACCCGTAAAATATAGGAGTGCAGGAATCGCAGCCGCTTTGGCAATTTCCCAGTAGGTGATGCCACCACCAATAAATTCGACCATTAGGAACGCCGCTGCGCCCATAATTGGCGGCATAAGCTGACCACCTGTAGATGCTGCTGCCTCTACTCCACCAGCAAATTCCTTCCGATACCCAAGTCGCTTCATCATTGGAATCGTAAATGAACCTGAGGTCACAACATTCGCAACTGAGCTTCCGCTAATGGTTCCTTGAAGCGCACTTGAGAAAATGGCTACCTTTGCCGGTCCTCCAACCCGTTTTCCTGCGATAACGAGAGCAAGATCATTGAAGTACTGACCAACCCCTGTTTTGACGAGAAAAGCTCCGAAGAGGAGGAAAAGGAAAATAAATGTGGAAGAGACCCCAAGCGGCGTTCCAAGAATTCCTTCTGTCGTGTAGTACATCGAGCGAATAATGCGATCAATACTTAATCCACGATGCTGCAAAAACCCCGGCATATAAGGTCCGAAATAAGAGTAAAGCAAGAAAATAGACGTAATCACGGTAATCGGAAGCCCTACCACTCGTCGCGTTGCTTCAAGAACAAGCAGGATAGCTAAAAGCCCTACAATTAAATCAAGCGTTGTAAGGCGTCCAATCCGATACACAAGTTCATCGAAATTTAAAGGCCAATACATCCCAACGTAAACACCAATAATGGCTAGTAAACCATCATACCAGGCAACTTGAAACTTCCCTTTTGTCTTATTACGCAGCTTCTTTTTGGAAGCAGGAAATAATAGAAAAATTAGTCCGAGCGCGAACGCTAAATGAATGGATCGCTGAAGCTGTGCTGTAAAAACGCCGAAAATAGCTGTGTATAATTGGAAAACGGAGAAGCCTACGAGACCAACAAGTGAGATCCATCCGATTATACCTGTCAGCCTACGATGACCTGCTTCGGGATCGAATTTCGCCATTAATTCCTGCGTTTGTTCATCTGTCATCTGCTCTTTGTCTTGCTTCGTTTTCGGAGGCTGATCTTTCTCACTCAAGCACGTTCACTCCTTTCATCCACTGCCATAAACTGATTGTATCTGATTCAAGGTGAAGCCATGAACCAGGCTCAATGATCCGACTTAATTCAATCTCTTTATCTTGGACAAGAAGGACGTGATTTGCGACGACCTGACCCGTTCTCATATCAATAAACGGAAATTTCCTGTTCATATCTTTAATCTTGTATCCATCCTTATCCTGGACAAATCGTTCCCCTGCATCCGCATTTGAAGGCATTCCGATGGCAAAATTCTCGTATGAGAGTTCGTATTGCACAATCTCACCAGATTCAGATACATAATAAGACTCCTGAACAGGTGTTTTGTGCACAGAATGCGTATAGCGAATGTCGAAGTTAGCCGCATCATCCTCAAAAGGAACATATGCCAGAACTTTGCCTGACTCTCCTTTTTCGAGCGCCATCACAGGAAAAAATGGGTAAAGAAATACGACTAAAATAAGGGCAACTGCAATTGTCGTTTGGTACATGAATTGTTTCGTTGAATCGGAAGGTTTCATAGTAAGAAGACGCAGGCTTTTCACCTGCGTCCATCACATCCTTTTTTTGTAGATTCGCTACTTTACTCGACACCTTTTTCATCAAAGTATTTCTTAGCACCAGGATGAAGGTCAATGCCAACACCCTCTAGCGCTGTATCAGCTGTAATAAACTCACCTTTAGCGTGAGTAATTTTATCAGAGTTATCAAAGATCGCTTTCGTTACTTGATACACATAATCTTCATCAAGGTCTGAACGAGCTACAAGCATCGCAAGAACTGCGACAGTTTTCACATCACTTTCAAGACCGTACGTTCCACTTTTGACTGTATCTTCTGCATAATACGGGTGCTCTTCAATCAGCTTATCAATTTTATCCTGCTCGATTGGAAGAATGTTCACTGGCTTCACTGCAGACAAACCTTCTACTGCACCAGTCGGTGTACCAGAAGTAATAAAAGCAGCGTCGATTGTGCCATCCTGGATGCCTTCAGTAGACTCATCAAATGCAAGATGCTGAGCATCGATGTCTTCCATCGTAATATCATGAGCAGCTAGCACTTGCTCCGCATTCGCATATGTTCCACTACCTGGTGCTCCAACGGAAACTTTCTTTCCTTTCAATTCATCCACAGAAGCAATTCCGCTCTCCTGAAGGGTTACGATTTGAATCGTTTCAGGATATAGTGTTCCAATCGCCTGGATGTTGTCCACTTTTCCATCTTCAAACATTAACTCACCATTTGTTGCATATGCCGCGATATCTGTTTGAGTAAATGCAATATCCGCATCTCCATCTTGGAGAATTTGCATATTTTCAACAGAAGCACCTGATGACTGAGCATTGGCGCTTTCAATATCAGTTCCATCTTGAATTATATTTGCTAGTTCACCGCCAAGTGGGAAATACGTTCCTCCCGTTCCTCCCGTTAATAAACTAAGCTCTGAAGGAGATCCGTTTGCTTCTCCGTCTGAATCAGAACCTCCACAAGCTCCAAGCACCATCGCTATAGATAGTACAATAACGAATAAACTAAGTCTTCTTTTCTTTCCCATGCAACTTCTCCCCCTTTAATAGTTAGAAAATTTCAAATTTACTATATCATATTGTTCCTTTAATTGGTACAGGTTATTAGAACACCCTCTAAAAAGGAAAACTGTTATAAAACAAAAAAAGCCACATTTCTACTCGTTTCGTTTGCATTCGACTTTACCGATTCAAATCAATAACGTCGAATGAAAACGAAATATAGTAAAATGTGGCCTAAAATTTGTTTTCGTTTGTAAAATAATCAGGAAATACTCCAGTTCTTGAGAGAAGCTTGTCGAATCATCGTCTCTGGCGGAAAAATAAACGTCCATGGTACAGCTGAATGAGATGGAACGGTTAACTTATGGGTAAACCGTTCTGTTGCCACTAAGCGGTTATTTTCAAAATAAGAGAGCAGGCGATCATCTAATTTCCAATCACCCATACCATTTAGAATACAAACAGAAGCCAGCAGTTCATTTCGATGATTAAAAGCCACTCGAATTGGAACAAACTGAAGCTTTCCTTCTTGGATCGGGTTCTCTTCATAAATTTCCTGGATTCGTTTACGATCTTTGTCAGCTATCGTACGGTCCCACTTTTCTTCAAAGATCAGCGTCACGTTTTTCACCTCTGTTCATGTACCTACTCTCTTTTTCTTCTAGAATCGACAAATCATCAATCACATCATTCAAGGAAAGCAACTCAAATATCACAATCATTTTTCCTGTAAAATGATGGCGGGGGTCTGTCGCTTCATCTCTTGAATCATCAAGATCATGAAATAGCTGATCGAGCTTTTCAATGCTATCGATATGCTCCTGTGTCAGCTGCGTAGAAGGGTTATGAAAAGCTTTGGAGATCGAACGACCGGCTTCAATAATGATGCGATGATCTTCGGGATCGATGCCATTTTTCGTATCGGTAAATAGCATATTTCCAAGATGGTAAAGGATCTTCTGCAAGTATTCCAGTTTTTTAAGAACAACAGAAAAGGTGCGAACTTCATGAATGCTATGCCTGCGGTATTTCCACTCTTCCCGCTGATAGGCAATTAATTTGTATGTTCGTTCAAGGTCACGACTTAAGCGCTGATATACGAGTGTTTGTCTTTTGGCATGCGGAAGATCTGCGATAATTTGATCTAGTAAATCACCAGCGTTGCGGTACAGTCGCTTTACACCTTGATTGATCATAGTATGGAATTTCGGTGGCATAACAAAGTAGTTTACTGCTGTTGAAACAACAATCCCAATGAGCGTCGTACTCAACCTTCCTACAAAAGATATCATATACTCTCCTGATGTATCGGGAATCATCGCAACTGCTGTTAGCGTTGCAACAAGCATACCGTCATCAAGTCCAAGCTTATGACAGGCAATAAGTGTGAAGGTTGCGGCTAGCGCATAAGTGAAGGGTGATTGATGGAGCATAGATTCAAATAGCATTGCAAATCCAGCCCCGATTGCAGCGGCTGGAAAACGCACGATACCCTTTTTAATGGAATCCGATGCGGTTGGTTCGACTGTTACAATTGCCGTGATCACAGCAAAGAGAACAGGAAGGCCGAGCGCATCACAAATCCACGCCGTCAGAAATGCAGCTAGTCCCGTCTTAAGAATTCGTCCACCAACAAATTTAAATACTTTGTGCTTGATATCTATCATACGAATCAGTCCGTTTCTATTCCTCCATTATAACGTACACTACTCGTTTACATGAACCCATTTTCCACTTATTGTTTAATTAAGCGAAAGGAGAGATGTTATGAAACGCTTTATCGGAATTGATTTATCAGGACCATCCAATACAAAGGATACCTCTATAGCGATCTTCCATGGAGATGATTCCGCGTTTTCCTTTCATCAGCTCATCGAAGGGGCAACAGATGAGGACATTTATCAGCAAGGAAAGCTTACACATAACACAATCATTGGAATCGACGCCCCGCTTTCTTACCAACCAGGTGGTGGCGATCGACCTGCAGACAGAGCACTCAGAAAAGCGATCGTTAAAATCGGGATGCGAAGCGGATCGATTATGACGCCAACGATGACGCGAATGGTTTATTTAACGCTTAGAGGAATCTCACTCTCGAGGACGCTTTCACCACATGCTACTATTGTGGAAGTGCATCCTGGAGCCGCGATCGGTTTGCGAGCAGCCAATATCGAATCTATTCTCGCTTATAAATCAGAAATGGAACATCGCTATCAGCTAAAGTACTTTCTCGAGCAAGAGGGGGTAACAGGAATTCCAGAAAAAGCACTCGAATCAACGCATTCTTTTGATGCGTGTCTTGCTGCTTATGCTACGTGGAGATGGGAGCATGGTCGATCGGAATTTCTATACGAAGCCAAACCACCTTTCCATCCATTCGACATGAGCTGTTAATAGGTAATTAAAAAACCCTGCGCACTAATTGCGTAGGGTCTCATCAAAGACTTTTGGAACGACGTCGCGAACGACAATATATAAAGTGCTTAAGAAAAATGCTGTAATTGCCATCGCAAATGAAGGAAACACATCCCATTCACGGTCCATGCTCCATCCACTGAGCATCGCTCCTGAAAACGTGCCAATCATATAGCAAAACGGAATCCACCATTTCATTTTGATTTATCACCTCAGAAATGATATACCCCGTTTCGACAAATTCCGAACCTTTTTAGAGCATTTCCTCAATATCTTTCTTAATAGCGGCTGGTTCTGTCTTTGGCTCATAGCGTTTCACGACATGACCATCTTGATTTACGAGGAACTTCGTAAAATTCCAGGGAATGTCGCCGTGTTCAACATCTGGCGCTTCGTGCGTTAAATAGCGATAAAGAGGATGAGCATCGCTACCGTTTACATCGATTTTCGCAAACATTGGGAAACTCACGCCATAATTAATGGAGCAAAATTCCTCAATATCATCCTTCGATCCAGGCTCTTGCTCTCCAAATTGGTTACAAGGAAAGCCTAGAATTTCAAACGGCTTGTCCTCAAGCGACGTATACAGCTCCTGAAGTCCTTCATACTGTGGTGTTAACCCGCATTTACTAGCCGTGTTGACGATTAAAAGAACCTTTCCGCTATATTCTGATAGCGGCATGTCTTTCCCTTGAAGCGTTTCTGCAGTGAATGAATGCACACTCATTTTATCCCTCCTATTCGTTGTCTCACCTCACTTTTATCATAGTTAAGCAAGAATCGCTAGTAATCAGCGCGCTCTTGCAATAATGCCGTTATGCACTTTAATATAGCCGTGCCTTACAATATCCATGCCGTTTTCATACGCATAGAGTCCCATTTGACGGATATCCATTAGCTCACGATACGTATGATTCATCATATCAGCCATCACATGATAATAAAGACGTGATTTCATCTGATTTCGAGGTGTTGTCATAATGACGTATCCATCATCTTTTACAAATTTGCGATGCCATTCTAAAATGGCTGGTTTATGTTCATCCGGCACATGTTCAAGCAAGCCTACACTTAGAACAATATCAAACTCTTTATGAAAATCGAGATCACGAATGTCTTTTACAAGATAGCTAATGTTCATTTGATCTTTGTACCAAACTTTTGGTCCGCCCGTTTGTGGATTTGTTCCAAGAAAGGGATACGTATTCGGAAAATGAGCAAAACGATCTGTTTTACAGAAGGCATCGTAATCTACCATGACAACTTCTCCACCCGGATACATCGCATGAAGCTGCATCGCTTCATACCCTTCGGCAGCACCAAGAAAGAGAATACGAGGATTTTTTACATCAAGTCCTTCAAAAAGCGCTCGCTTTCCACGCGGATCCCAAATCCCATCCTCGATGCGGTGCACATAATTCCAGAGAGATAAGCGTACCATCTCCCCCAGGCCATTCTTGACATCACGAAGATGAAAGCCTTTGAAGCTATCTTTTAGAGAAGACTTCAAGCGCTGCTGTTCGGCAGGTACATCTTGCATAAATAGATTGTGAAATGAGCGATTAAAAAACTCCCACGAGGTTTTCACAGGCATATCCTGCTTATGTTCAGACTCCCAATCTAGACGCTCTTTCGCGAGCTTCTTCACTTCAAACGGCCTTCCTACCTGTTTCCAAGACATTTGCGACCAGTCGCTTACCATATTTGCATTCACAAAGCGATCGAGCTGTTCATTCCTCGGATTCCTTAAATCGACACGATAACTCGGCAGTAATGCTGTGTATTCAAAGTCTTGTTCCGAAAAAGGGTGTTCAGGCGTTAATGAAGCAAGTTCCAATTAGCTCACTCCTTATTTTTTCACTTATTTTCTCACGGAAACGCTTTCATTACAAACATTTTACGAATATGCCGACAAATGATCACGATAACCTATCTAAATTATTTGTGATGAAGGTGATATAATAGAGAAATTAACGATCAGGAGTTGGAAAAGAATGAAGATTGTAGTAAGTACGTTAAATGCGAAGTTCATCCATACGTGTCTCGCATTACGGTATTTGAAAGCCTCTGCTGCCCCAGATTATGATGTACAAATGGCAGAATATACGATTAAAGATCCGATTATGAATATTGTAAGTGACCTCCACAGTATGAAAGCTGATGTCATTGGATTTAGCTGCTATATCTGGAACATTGAAGAGACGATTCCTGTCATTGAAATGTTAAAGAAAGTAAATCCATCGCTCACGATCGTACTTGGCGGTCCTGAAGTCTCATATGATGTGTATGAGTGGCTCGATCGTATTCCTCAGGCTAATTATATTGTTATGGGAGAAGGAGAAGTGACGTTTAAAGAACTGCTTCAATCAATTGAAACAGGAGAATCAGTTGAAAACGTAAAAGGGATTGTTTACAGAAAAGATGGAAGTAATCATATTAATCCACCAGCACCAAAACTAAGCTTAAGTGAGATTCCATCGCCTTTTCGATTCGAAGAAGACCTTGCTGATCTCGGTCGCCGCGTCACTTACGTTGAAACGAGTCGGGGATGTCCTTATTCCTGTCAATTCTGTTTATCCTCTATTGAAGTTGGCGTAAGGTATTTTCCTGTAGATCGAATGAAGGAAGAGCTGCGTTTCTTAATGGATAATGGGGCAAAAACGATTAAGTTCGTTGATCGAACATTTAACATTAGACGAAACTACGCGATTGATATGTTTCAATTCCTTATTGATGAACACCGCCCTGGCTGTGTGTTTCAGTTCGAGATCACGGCTGATATTATGCGACCTGAAGTACTAGAATTTCTCAATCGCGAAGCTCCGCCCGGACTCTTCCGATTCGAGATCGGTATTCAATCAACCAACGATGCAACAAATGAACTCGTGATGCGAAAGCAAAACTTCGAGAAGTTGGCACGAACGGTGACAATGGTGAAAGACGGCGGCAAAATTGATCAGCACCTTGATTTAATCGCTGGACTTCCTGAAGAAGACTACGCTTCTTTCCGAAAAACGTTTAACGACGTTTTCTCCTTCCGTCCGGAAGAGCTGCAGCTTGGCTTTTTGAAAATGCTACGCGGCACAGGTGTCCGTCTAAGCGCTGAGAAACATGGCTATCTTTACATGGATCATGCACCTTATGAAATTCTTGGAAATAACGTTCTTTCCTTTGATGACGTTATTCGCATTAAGCAGGTAGAAGACGTGCTAGAAAAATACTGGAATGATCATCGTATGGACGCAACAATTGAGTATCTTGTTACGGAAGTTTTCCAATCTCCATTTGATTTCTTCCAAGGTTTCGGCAGCCATTGGGAAGGAAAAGGCTGGTCACGAATTGGTCATCAGCTAGAAGATTTATTCCGACGCCTGGCTGACTTTATTGAGAAGCATGCTCCAGCTCATCATGACCGCGTCACATCACTTATGAAAATCGATTACTTATCAAAGTCCAAAAAGAAGCCTCGTACGGTGTGGTGGCGTGATCGCCTTGAGAAAGAAGAAGAAAACGCCCTATTGAAGCTTGTAAATGAACAACCAGCTTTGCTTGGAGAAGACTATCAAGTGTTAAACCTATCAGAACGAGAACTGTATAAGCATACAGTAATCGATCTGTTACCGAGCTCAGAAGACGGGCAAATACAGAAAACCATTTTACTCGTTTACTATCATCCGAAAACAAATGAGCGTAACGTGTTTTATGGTGTTCTTCCTTCAGAATCTTCCGTTGCGTTGTAAGACTGAAGGGAAAAGGCATTTCGACATAGATGAAATGCCTTTCTATTGAGTGACGTCTCGATTTAAAGGATTTTGTACGTTCAAGACGAATACAGTAATGTACTGATGCCGGAGGGTAGGCCGGTAAAATATGGAGGGATAGCATGAAACTATTAGAAATGGATGCCTTGTCCCTATCGAAGAAGATTTCCAACAGAGAAATTTCATCGTACCATGCCGTTAGAACGTATATTGAACACCTGAATGCCATTAACCCAGCCTTAAATTGCCTTGTAGAAGATCGCTTTGATCAAGCTATAGAAGAAGCTAGAAAAGCAGATTATACCCTCACTACAGGAGATGCTAAAGGGCGACTGTTTGGCGTTCCAATTAGTGTAAAAGAGTGCTTTCATGTAGCGAACATGACGACAACAGGTGGCCTCGGGTATCGTGCAGGATCTCGCGAGAAGAAAGATGCTGAGGTTGTCAGACGCCTTCGCGAAGAAGGTGCCATCATACTCGGAAAAACGAATACACCTTCCCTTTGTTTTTGTCAGGAAACGGATAATAAGCATTACGGCAGAACGAATAACCCGTGGGACACCTCAAGAACAGCAGGTGGATCCAGCGGTGGGGAAGGTGCTTTGATCGCTGCAGGCGGTGCCGCAGTTGGTCTCGGTGCTGACATCGGCGGCTCGATTCGATTCCCCTCACATTTTAATGGCATTATTGGCTTTAAATCCGGCAATCGTCAGGTATCTCAAGAAGGAAATTTTCCTTTTGTTGACAAGCCAGAGCAAGAACGCATGCTAGGAATTGGTGCGATGAGCAAGTCTGTTCAAGATGCGAGATTAATTAACCAGATTATCGCTCATGAACAACCACCTGAACGTAACCTTGCAGATTTTAAACTCGTCTACCCAGTTCCTCACCATCGCTATCCGATTAATCGTGAAACGTTTCAATTGATCACAACCATAAAGGATGCGTTTGATGGCGAGCTTTCTGAAGAGCAGGCAAATCCCCCATTTTTTGAAGAAGCCGCTCTTATGTGGCAACAAATGATGTCGATCGACGGGGGAGCCGATATGGCTAAGCTTATGTTAGAAAACGATAAAGCAAGTCCAATCGGTGAATACATGAAGGAAAAGCTTTTCCGTAGTTCAGATGTACATCCCTACTTATCGTGGGCGCTTATTGGAACGAAGCTTTTCAAGCCTAACCAAAAACAAATTAAACAAATCCATGCTTCGCTAAAGCGTGGAGATGAGATTTTAGAAGATTATTTGGACGACCGAATCTTAATTATGCCAGTCTATCATTCACCGGCACCGCTTCACGGAGAATTGTATCAAGAACTTTTCTCCATTCGTAAAACCTTCTTGAACTATATGCCTTACATTGCGTATGCGAATGTGTGGGGGCTCCCTTCTCTTACAATTCCAATCGGAACTAGTAAAGAAGGCCTTCCAATCGGTGTACAGCTAGTAAGCCGCGTTGGTCATGAAGAAGCGCTTTTTCAGCTAGGGGAGCAAATTGAACAGCGCATCGGCGGGTATAACCGCTGTGTGCAGCATGATCAAAAAGCCGAGGCTGAAGCAGAACTCGTTTAAGTCGTAATGGAGGATTGAATCCCATTGTTTAAAAACCAACATACGAAGCCATACATCGCCATTATAATCGCGATCCTATTTATCTCCACTTCCGCCGTCATCGTCAAGCTAGCAACTGCTCAAGCTTCGATTATTGCGATGTACCGTCTCGTTTTTGCCATACTTATTATGCTACCGATTATCCTACGAAGCTATCGAAACGCCTTTCGTCATATTAAAGCTTCTGATTGGGGATTCGGAAGTCTTGCAGGCGTTAGTCTCGCCTTTCACTTTATTCTCTGGTTTGAGTCGCTCAACTACACGTCCGTTGCAAGCTCTGTTGTTCTTGTCACATTACAGCCGCTGTTTGCCTTTATCGGTACGTATCTTTTCTTCAAAGAAAAACTCACCCTTCTAGCTATTGCTGGAGGGGTGACCGCTGTGACCGGCTCTATTCTGATCAGCTGGGGGGATTTCAAGATTAGTGGAATGGCTCTGTGGGGAGATCTTTTAGCCCTGACGGCATGTGCCATGGTAACTGGATACCTCTTGTTCGGTCAAAACATTCGAAAGCGGCTGGATCTGATGCCATACACCTTTATCGTTTACGGGATCGCTGCTCTTACGCTTATCATTTATAACGTTGTATTACGCTACCCGTTCTTTTCTTATCCAGCTCCAGACTGGGGATATTTCATCTTGCTCGCGATATTCCCAACGCTTCTCGGTCATTCTCTATTAAATTGGGCAGTGAAGTGGGTGAGCGTGAATGTCATTTCAATGAGCATCCTATTTGAACCGATCGGCGCTAGTATTCTAGCCTATTTTATCCTTGGCGAAACATTGCATACGATGCAATGGATTGGTGGCGGAATTATCATTACCGGTCTTTATCTCTTTATAAGAAGCTACACCTACAAAAGAAAACCGAAAAAATAGCTTGGCGTCCCCCTTTCGGGGGACGCCAAGCTATTTCGACAGCATTCGTGCTAAACCGGGTGGTGCCTGTCACTACTCCTAGCGCGCTTTAGGACACGTCTTACAGCACGCGCCACCTTCCGATACTTGATCGTACAAACAGCAAGTACGGCGGAAGCGGATCTCTCCATCTTCACGCTTCACTTTCTCTGAATAATACGGCATGAACGGGTTTGCGCCGCAGGTGAAACTTGTGCAGTTAAACTCCTTGAGAAGGAAATGAAAGTCTTCTTTAGCTCGACGCACTTGTTCCTCATTTCCTTCAGATGGGATCAGAGTTTCATAGAGCCAGAACAAGTAAATGGACACATTCTCCCATAGAATCGCCGCTGATAATTTCGTCGCTTTCACCATTGCTTCAACAAACGGAGCAAGGTTCTCGTTAATCAGTTTATTGGCAAGTGCTACTCTTATTTCAACACGATCTTTCTGATTAGTGGTGACGTCTACGCCGTTATCAATCATAAGATTCATCATCCAGGGCTCCGCATCTGTATTAACTTCATAGCAAAGCTCATCAGTTCCAGCCAGAATCGCTTTATCCCACATCGTAAAAGCATACAGTATCGGCACAACCGTCATAAAACCATATCTTTTCATAAACTGTGATCCCGCCACAATTATAGATGGAAAATGGCCATCCTCCACGAGCTTTTCAAGAAGACCTTTTAAGTGATGCTCATCGTGTAGCTGCACTAAACTTGCACTGCTTTCACCCACAGTGAGGCGAAACTGTTTCAGTCTTTCTTTCTCGTCTCTCGTAAACACCGGGTGCTCAGCGACCATTTACCTTCCTCCCTTTGCCATGTGGTACACAAAGCGGTGTACCGAATAGCGGATCCTCGATAATGTTACATTGAAGCCCAAACACATGCTTCACAAGCTCTTCATTCACGATCTCTTCAGGTTTCCCCTGATCATAAATGCCCTTATCCTTCACAGCAATAATATGGTCGGCATAGCGACAAGCGAGGTTTAAGTCGTGAAGAACCATTAGAATGGTCCGGTTATCCTCTTTATTCAATTCAAATAGTAAATCGAGTACCTCCACTTGGTGAGCGAGGTCCAAGTACGTTGTTGGTTCATCAAGTAATATAATATCCGTATCCTGAGCAAGGGTAAGCGCGATCCAGGCACGTTGCCGCTGTCCTCCAGAGAGGGAATCAACATTACGCTCAGCAAACTCTTCCATGTGCGTTGCTATTAGCGCGTTTTGAACGGCATCTTCGTCCGCTTCAGACCATTGACTAAACCACGTTTGATAAGGATATCGTCCTTGCTTAACGAGCTGCAGAACTGTGAGGCCTTCAGGTGCGACTGGTGACTGTGGAAGGATAGCCATTTTCCGAGCGATTTCCTTTGTTGGCTTATTCGCAATAGCCTCTCCATCAAGAACAATTCCTCCAGAATGCGGCTTTAGAAGTCGAGCTAGACTTCGTAATAGCGTTGATTTGCCACATCCATTTCCACCAATGAGAACGCTCATCTCTCCTTTAGGAATCAATAAGTTCAGCTGATCGATAACGGTTTGTTCTCCATATCCAAGCGTTAAATCTTTCGTTTGCAGTGCGTACACGTCGCCACCTCCTCATCATTTGTTTCTCGATCGAATCAATAAATAGATAAAATACGGTGCTCCAATCGCCGCTGTGAATACACCAGCCGGAACCTCCAAAGGTGAAAAAAGCGTGCGGCCAATTAAGTCAGCAATCATCACAAGTATACTACCAACAAGCGCAGCCACCGGCACAACTACACCGAAAGACGATCCGACGAGCTTTCTCGCAATATGCGGTGCCATTAAACCTACGAATCCGACTCCACCAGCAAATGCAACAGCCCCTCCTGCAAGCGCCGTGCTAATTAGCAGTAACGCAATGCGGTCTTTTAAAAGCATTGCTCCTGCACTTCTTGCTACATCATCACCAAGCTCTTGCAAATTCACCCGTCTTGAGTAAACCATTAAAATAATCATCAGAACGACTACCCACGGCAGCAGCGTCAGAACATCCTGGCCGTTCGTTCCGTGAACACTTCCCGTTATCCAGATGTTTGCATCAGACGCTCTGTAAATAGGACCGATAATCATCAATAATGTCGTTAGCGCCTGCAACAATGCCGTTAACCCTATCCCAATCAGCACTAATCGAATCGGTGAAATACCATTTTTCCATGATAATCCAAACACAAGAAATCCTGCTAAAATAGCGCCGATAAAGGAAGCGAGCGGCAACCATTGAATGCTTACCGTAAGGGCATTCGCTTTATCACTAAAGATCGTAAGAAAACCAATCGTCGCAAGTGCACCGCCCCAAGTGATGCCAAGAATATCAGGTGACGCAAGTGGGTTCCGAATCATTCCTTGAAGAATAGCGCCAGATACAGCAAGGGCCGCTCCAGCCAAAATGGACATGGCGATTCTAGGAAAGCGGAACTGCTTCACAACAAGCTCATTCATCTCATTCCCATAACCAAATAGCGCCTTCACCACTTCATCCGGGGTCATAAATATCTCCCCAAGGCCAATACTAAGTAATGCGATGATGATAACAGCGCCAGTCAGTCCTGCTATTACCCAAAGCGAGCGGCGATCTAGTAGAAAAGAAACAGCTTTCATTCGAAAGGAAGTGTATTTCATCATAGCTGTTTAAACTCCCTTCGAGCAATATAAATGAAAAATGGCGTTCCGATGACAGCCGTTAGTACACCAACCGGCGCTTCAAGTGGCATAATTACGTACCGAGCGGCAATATCAGCTGATAACAAAAGAATCGCCCCAATGATTGCGCTGTACGGAATGACCCAACGATAATCCGGTCCTGTAAAAAAACGAGCAACGTGTGGTACGACGATGCCAATAAAACCAATCGGTCCGGCTACGGCTACTGATCCTCCGGCAAGAAAAACGATAAAAAGTGCTGCGAAAGCTTTGACAAGCAGGGTACGTTGCCCAAGTCCTTTTGCGACATCTTCTCCAATCACCAGAGTGTTAATTTTCGGACTGATCAAAAGCGCACCGACTAAGCCAAGTCCAATGTAAGGAATAACCGAGTAAAGCATATTTAGACTGCGCCCTTCAATCGAGCCAGCAAGCCAGAAGAGAACATCTTCAAGCGCTTTCTCATTCAACACAAGCATTCCTTGCGTTAATGAGGAAAACATCGCCGCAATTGCCGCACCGGCAAGGGTCAGCTTCATAGGTGTAAGCCCTTCTCTACCAAATGAGCCAAGCACGTACACGACGATGGAGGCGAACGCAGCTCCAAGAAACGCTAACCAGCTAAATGCTGCAAGTGACGTAACAGAGAAAAAGGTGACCGCAATCACAATCACAAAACTCGCCCCCGCATTTACGCCTAATATGGACGGCGAAGCAAGAGGATTTCGAGTAATCGCCTGCATCAAAGCACCCGCGACAGCAAGACTTGCGCCTACGGCAGCCCCGATCAGTGCTCTCGGAACGCGATTTTCGATAATGATAATATGTTCATTGCTTCCATTAAACTGCGTAAAGGCTTGCCAGGCCGTTGTCCATGTAATACTTGTTAAGCCATAGACCACGCTCGCAAGCATCAGTATTATGACAAGCAACAAGCCAACTGCTAATCCGAACCAT
The DNA here is from genome assembly GCF_056173695.1 of Anaerobacillus sp. 63XJN7_5_ISO-PGPR-S23-430. Lineage (NCBI taxonomy): Bacteria > Bacillati > Bacillota > Bacilli > Caryophanales > Bacillaceae > Anaerobacillus > Anaerobacillus sp. 63XJN7_5_ISO-PGPR-S23-430. The sequence goes on from NZ_CM149686.1 coordinate 4,157,945, forward strand.
TTTTTATTCATCGAGTGTAATTTATGCGTCATAAAGGTTAATCCCTTTCTTTATCATCCTTTTTAAGTTTAAGAAAAGAATGAAAACGTGTCAATGAATATGAGAATCACTCTCATTTAACTGTTGACTAATTTGTGACAATTCAGTATGATTACATCGTAAATGAAAACGATTATCAATGACAAGGAGGATATACATATGTTAAAAAAAGGATGGCTCATCGTTAGTCTAAGTGTACTTATGATCCTTGCTGCGTGCGGCACAGGTGGGAATAATGAAAACGCTACTAACTCTAGTGGGCAAGAAGAAGAGTCTACTCGAACGGTTTCACATGCAATGGGTGAAACAGAAGTGCCAGAGAAGCCAGAAAAAGTTGTTATTTTAACTAATGAAGGAACAGAAGCACTACTTGCTATGGGAGTAACACCAGTTGGGGCAGTACAATCATGGCTCGGCGACCCGTGGTATGAGCATATTTCGGACGATATGAAAGATGTTGAAGTCGTTGGAACAGAAAGTGAAGTGAATCTTGAAGCTGTCGCTGCACTTAAACCTGATCTCATAATCGGAAATAAATTACGTCAAGAAGACATCTATGATCAGCTTAGCGCGATCGCTCCAACCGTTTACTCAGAAACGTTGAAAGGCGACTGGCAGGAGAATTTCAAATTCTACGCTAAAGCACTAAATATGGAAGACAAAGGCGAAGAAGTGATGAGTGCTTACACCGACCGCATTGACTCCATGAGTGAAGAACTTGGCGATCAGCTTGATCAAAAAGTGTCGGTTGTTCGTTTTCTAGCTGGACAAACAAGAATTTATTACAAAGACTCGTTCTCTGGCGTTATCCTTGAGCAGCTAGGCTTTGATCGTCCAAAATCACAGCAAAAAGAAGATTTTGCTGAAGAAGTAACGAAAGAACGTATTCCAGAAATGGATGGCGACGTGCTCTTCTACTTCACGTATGAAGCGGGAGATGGCGAAGCGAATTCCACTGCGGAAGAATGGACAAATGATCCATTATGGAACAATCTTCAAGTTGTCAAAGACGGTAACGTTCATGAGGTGAGTGATGCGATCTGGAATACGTCTGGTGGCGTCATTTCGGCTAACTTGATGCTTGATGATATTGAAGACGTTTTTCTAAGTAAATAAAGAAATAAGTGTAGCCCGGCCTGCGCCGGGCTTTTAATATGCTTGAATTTATGAATTTAAGGGAAAAAGAAAGAGAAATGTTTTCTGAAGATTATGGCAAGAAGACAGGTTCTCTTCAGGTATACTAATAGAAAGACATATAAGGAGGGGATAAATCGATGCCAAATGTCTGGACACATATTTTATTCGGAGAAGAAGCTGCGATGGAAGCCGGCATATGGAATACGATCAAAGGTGACCTGCCTTTCTTTCGACTTGGTGCACAGGGACCTGACCCTTTCTTTTATCATAATTTCTGGCCCTGGAAAAAGAATAAGCCTGTTCAAGAAGCGGGATCAGTTCTTCATCAAGATCATTGTGGTTCATTCCTCATGGAGATGATTGAATACGGAAAGCAGGACGATCCGATGCTTCGCGCATATATCCTTGGCTTTGTGACGCATCATATTCTTGATCGAAACACGCATCCTTATATCCACTATCGTGCCGGTCTTGAAGGCAACCGACATCAACAGCTTGAAATTATTATAGATACCATTTTGATGAAAGAATACAAAGATGTAGAAACGTGGAAAACACCCGTTTACCAAGAGATTCACATTGGCAAATCACTCTATCCTCCTATTGAACTCATGCTGTATGAATTGATCCAAACCTTTTATCCAGAAACAGCTGAACGTATGCCAGACGACTATATTACTCAATCTTATCGGGATATGGTACTTGCGCTAAAAATATTATTCGATCCACACGGATGGAAAAATCAACTTTTAAAGAAACAAGTCTCTTCCTTTTCCTATCGAAAACAAATTGGCAATGAAGATTATTTAAATCGTGAAGGCACCACTTGGATCCATCCAGCTATTAAAGACGAGGAATCCACCGCGACCTTTGAAGAGCTGCTTGAGCAAGCGGAAGAAGAAGCAACAAGTATCCTGCCTCTTATTCATGATTACTGGCACAACGAAGAAAACTGCCTAACTGAATTAAAAACACAAATCGGCAACCGCTCATATGACACAGGAAAAGATTGCACGCTTTCACTTGAGTTAAAGCACTTCGACCCCATTTTGTAAGGGGTTTCATGTCATAGGAAGGCTCTGAGCAGTGTTATACTGCTCAGAGCCTTTTTTGTGGTCTGTTACCTGGTGAACTGTAGAGAAAACCACTTAATTCCGCGATTTTCTCAATAATTCCGCGATATCTCACTTTTTCCGCGAAAACCATTATTAATTCCGCGATTCTGCTAATTACATATCCACCCCTTCATTCACCATCACAACCTTCGCCTGCTCTTTCCCTTTTTCGATATTCACTTTACTAAGTAAATAGATGCCTGCTAGAAAAAAGACAACTAACGATACGATCCCAAGTCGACTTGAGCCTGTTACCTGACCAACGAAGGCAAAGAGAAACGGACCGAATATCGCTGAAAATTTAGCTGAAATCCCATAGAAACCGTAAAATTCTGCATGACGATGATCCGGAACCATACTTCCAAAAATCGAACGACTTAATGCTTGGGCACCCCCCTGAACGAAGCCAACCATGATCGCAAGTAGATAGAAATGCGTAGCAGTTGTCATAAAGTATCCTAGTAAAACGATGCCCACATATATCCATAGTGCTAGCATAAGCGCTCGTTTCGGGCGAATTTTCTTCGCTAAGTAGCCAAACAAGAAGGCGAACGGTATGCCTACAAACTGCGTAATGAGGAGCGCTGCAATCAAATCATTCGCTCCTATTCCGATATCTCTTCCATAGATCGTCGCCATTTTAATAATAGTGGAAATGCCATCATTAAATAACCAAAAAGCGACTAGAAAAAGAAGCAGCTGTTTATAGTGGTTCAATTCCCTAAAGGTTGTGCGAAGTCTTTTAAAACCGATTGTCACGTAGGAGCCGCTTAATTTCGGCTGACTATGCTCAACTTCATGCACGTTTTTGAACATTGGGATCGAGAAAACAAACCACCAGACCCCAACACTTGCGAATGAAAGCTGCGTCGCGACAAGCGTATTCGGAAGAAAAAACCAGGATGGATTTAAGATCATCATCAGGTTAACGAGAAGCAGAAGCCCGCCGCCAATATAGCCAAAAGCGTAGCCTCTTGCTGAGATGCGGTCCATCTCCTCCCCTTTTGCGATCTCGGGTAAGAATGCATCGTAAAAGACGTTGCTACCTGAGAAACCGATTGTTCCAAAGATTAGTAGAATCGAAGCAAATAAATATCCGCCCTCACCAACGAAAGCCATTAAAACACTCGCAATCATTCCCATATAAGCAAAAAAGCGCAAAAATGTTTTCTTTGAATTAGAATAGTCAGCAATAGCACCAAGGATCGGGGCAAGAAAAGCTACGATTAGAACGGCAATGGATTGCGAATAGCCCCAATATGATGTGGCAAGGCTTTGGTCAATATTCTTGGCAGCGACATCGTAATAAAAGACAGGGAGTACTGCTGCCATCATCGTCGTTGCAAAAGCAGAATTAGCGAAATCATACATCATCCAGCTACGAATCTCTTTTTTTCTCATCTTTTTGCCTCCATGATGTTCAATTCCTTTCAGCATAGCAGGTCGTGACACCTCTTTCTTCAGGCTGGAACATTCTTCATGATCATTTTACAAATGACAGACTTGCTACATATTCTAGCTGCGAGTACACTAGCGGTAGAGTAATGAAACGGAGGTCGTCCTATGGACCAAAAAGAAATTCAAGACAAAGTTATTGAAAACTACCAGCGCGATGAAAACATGATGATTCTTGTTTTTGCTCAGTGGTGTGTAAACAATGACTTAAATCCAGAAACGCTTTACGCAAAAGCTTATCCAGATCAGGTGAATAACCCTGCTCTTAAACAAAGCATTGAACTCGTTGTACCAAAAGAAGAATCAGAGCATATCCCAGATCAAACGGTGATTGGCGTCCTTTCTCTTTTCGGAAATGATGATCTTGCATTTGTTGTAACAGAAGAAATCGACAAACGCCAAAAAGAAGATAAATAAGCGTTTACCACAGTTTATTCGATAGCAGAGGGAAACTTCCCTTTATAATCAACGAAAGACCCGGTGCATATGCTCCGGGTCTTTCGTTTTCAATTAGGCATCGCGAAATAGTTTCACAAGTGCCTGTGTACCACTATCTTCTTCTCCACGCTCAGCAAGATCTTCGTAGAGCTTTTTTGAAAGCTCAAGGCCAGGTGTCAGCATGCCCATTTGCTTGGCAGATTCAAGAGCAATCGTCATGTCTTTAATAAAATGCTTCACGTAAAAGCCAGGCTCAAATCGATTTGAAACCATTCTTGGCGCAAGGTTGCTTAGCGACCAGCTGCCAGCTGCGCCAGATTCAATACTTTCAAGAACTGTTGTCGGATTCAACCCTGCCTTTTCCGCATAAACTATCGCTTCAGTAACACCCATCATGTTACTTGCGATGGCAATTTGATTACACATTTTTGTGTGTTGTCCTGCTCCTGCTGGGCCTTGAAGAACAATATTTTGTCCCATTACTTCGAAAATCGGTCGAGCTTTTTCAAACACTTCTAACTCTCCACCGACCATAATGGATAGTCGCCCTTCCTTCGCTCCAACGTCTCCTCCTGATACAGGAGCATCAAGCGCGTAGAGCTGTTTTGATAGAGCATGCTGATAGATTTCTTCAGCAAGAGCCGGGCTAGAAGTTGTCATATCAATTAGAATCGAATGCGGCTTAGCATGTTCTAGTATCCCTTTCTCACCTATGTAGACCTCTTCTACATCTTTAGGATAGCCGACCATAGTGATGATTACGTCAGCATTCGCTGCCACGTCCTTCACTTCATCTTGCCATTCTGCCCCTTCTTGAATAAGCGGTTCTGCCTTGCTTTTTGTTCGCGTTGAGATAAGCGTGCGATATCCCGCTTTGATTAAGTTCCGAACCATGCTTTCTCCCATTACACCAATCCCCACAAAACCTAGTACTGGCTTTCGATCCATTTCAATCGCCTCTCTTCCCAGAATTTCCTTTTCTATCACTTCTCTTCATCGTACACTAAAAGAGAGGTGAAATCATAATGAAAACAAGCAGTTTTGCCGGTCTATTTCTTTGGGTAGCCTTCGTTGTCACGAAATTACTCACAACTCCAATCGATACACTTCAATATGTCATGATGTTATTAATGTTCGCTTATCTTGTACTTGTGCCGTTAACCTTAAATCTCGTCCCACAGAGAAAGAACTCCTTTTATCGTTATGCCACCTGGATTCAGCTTCCATCAGCTGTTTTTGCTGGTGTTTCCTTCTTTATTGAACAGGGAACGCTCGCTGTACTTCTAGCCGTTCCGTGGTTTCTTACGACGATTTTAATTGCGCTCTACGGATTTTCTCGTCTCCTCCAAACATGGAAGAGAAGCACAATTTTTGAAGTTCTCATTCAACTGGGGTTGATGTACATAAGCATTGGGGGACTCTGGCTCATTCTACATCGGTCAGGCATCCAGATTCTCCATTTTAGTGATGTAATCGTCCTGCTCACATCTATTCATTTCCACTATGCCGCTTTCATTACACCCATTACGATGGCGTTCATCGGGAAAATGCTTCTAAAAAAAGCACCTTCCATTCAGCCGTGGTTTAAAACGATTGCGAACTTTGTTCTATTCGGACCACCTTTCATTGCGGTTGGTATTACACTATCGGATTCGTGGCCCGTTCTTGAGTTTATTTCAGTCGTTGAATTCGTAACACCGCTCATCGTTTTTTCGATTCTTTGTCTCGTCTATTTAGTACCAACATTGGATTATTCCGTTCAAATGTTGCTCTCAATTTCATTCGCTTCTCTGCTATTCTCGATGAGTTCCGCTATGATTTATGGATTTGCTCATGTGAATGAAACCGTTATTCTCGGTATTCCTTTAATGGTCTTTTTCCATGGATTCGTGAACACATTTGGCTTCTCTTTATTTGGCCTGCTTGGCGTGACCGCGATGCAGGAAACAAAAGTACTCAAAAAAACCAGCCTCTCTACATAATGTGAGAAGCTGGTTTTTTGGATCATATTAAGAAATAAAGAGGAATTTATAGCTCCTCTGCATAGTGACCGAGTTTTTTCAGTAGTGTAATGGCCGTTTCTTTCTCAGACTCATCCAAACCGGCAAAGATCGACTGGACTTGTTTCTCATGGTTAGGAAAAATTCGATCCATTAACTTTTTACCTTCATCCGTGATAACAGCATGTGTGATCCGTCGATCATTCGGACATGGATTGCGCTTCAAATACCCTTTTCCTTCAAGCTTGTCGACAACGTAGGTGATGCTTCCACTCGCAAGTAGAATTTTCTCACCGATTTGCTGTAGCGGCTGATTTCCTTTGTGATAAAGCAACTCAAGCACGGCAAATTCCGTTGGATTTAATCCATAGCTTTGAATATCCGTTTTAATATGATCGGTAACAGAGCGATTCGATCTAGCCAGGACAATGAATAGCTTTAGTGAAAGCTCACGATCTTTATCATTCATAACGTTCACCCTTAACTTCTAATATCTTGAATTCGAGATAATTATACTTAATTCCAATAACTTATGTCAACTTAATCTGGAAAATTGCTACTATTTTTCATTCACGGAATGAATATGGTCCAACAGCTGTTGAAAGCCAGATAATGCCTTCGTGAATTCCTCTTTTGATAAACCACTGTTTGCCGCCAAAGCGTTTGGAATGATCGAAGCTTCCTCTCTCAACCCTTCCCCTTTTGATGTTAAACGAACCATCACTCTGCGCTCATCTTCTTTCGAACGCTCTCTCATCACAAGACCCGCTTCTTCCATTCTTTTTAGCAGGGGAGTTAACGTGCCTGAGTCCAAATAAAGCTCTGCGCCAAGCGCCTTCACGGTTGTTTCATGTTTTTCCCAAAGAACAAGGAGAACGAGATATTGAGGATACGTAATATCAAGCTGGTTCAAATAAGGACGATACATCTTCGTAATTTCCCTTGAACAAGCATATACAGAAAAACAGAGCTGATTCTCTAGTTTTAATTGTTCGTTATGGTTCATGATAACCCCTTCTTTTCAATAAGTTGTGCACAATCAACTTATCCCGATTTGACTGTTATGTCAACATGATCGCTTTCTGTTGACAGATAAATAACGATGAGATATATTTAATCTTGTAAAATTAAATTGTGCACAACTTAAATTATTAGGAGGAATTTTATTATGGAATCGTTATATACTGCAAAAGCATCAGCACACGGCGGCAGACAGGGTAAAGTAGAATCATCGGACGGCGTCATCAACATGGACCTTCGTATGCCAAAAGAACTTGGCGGTCAGGGAGGAGAAGCAACGAATCCTGAACAATTGTTTGCAGCAGGTTATGCAGCTTGTTTCGATAGCGCCTTAAATATGGTCGCACGCATGAAGCGAATTAAAATCAAAGATACGGTAGTAGAAGCGCACGTATCAATCGGAAAAGAAGAAGACGGCGCATTCGGACTTAGTGCGAAGCTACACGTTACAATTCCAGGTGTCGATCAAGAAACAGCAAACGAACTTGTTGAATCGGCACACCAAACTTGCCCTTATTCAAGAGCAACGCGCGGAAATATGGAAGTGGAGCTAGAAGCAATCGCGAAGTAAGCTTCAATCACTGGAAAGAGCTGCCGAGTGTCGGCAGCTCTTTTTACTGTTTGAGCGTTTTGGCCAATAAAAATGGAATTTGGCTAATAAAATCTATATTTGGCCAATAAATTTCGATTTCGGACAATAAAATCAAATTTTAGCCAATATCCACACCACTCCACCAGAAACACACCACTCCAACTAGGAGAGAAGGTTTTTTTCTCCTCAAAAATCGCTATACTAGAAGTAGATTAGCGGAAGGTGTGATGGATTGTGCTCACCGTTTCAGAATTCGAGGGGGTTAAGGCTGTAAAAGGGACTTTTCAGCTTGGGGGCGTTCGGATGAACGTATATATGTACCTTGTAGATGAGCTCTTGATCGACTGCGGACCTAGCCGCCTTCAAAAAGAAATAATGGATTTTCTCTCTAAGGAGAACTATACCCAAATAATCTTAACGCATCACCATGAGGACCATACAGGCAATGCTTCGATGCTTTCTTCAGGAATACCGATGTATATTCATCCTGAAGGCATTCCTTTGTGTCGTGCGAGACCTCACCTCCCACTCTATAGGCGCGTTTTCTGGGGCTCCCGAAAACCATTCGAAGCTAGGGGAATCGAGCACCGAGTCGTAACAAAGCATCATACATTTGATTTACTTCACACGCCTGGTCACGCGCCAGATCACTTGGCTCTTCTTGAGAAGGAACGAGGGTGGCTGTTTACAGGTGATCTCTACGTCATGAGTCAACCAAAAAGTATTTTCGCGTTTGAATCAATTCCAGACGTCATTCAATCACTCCAAAAAGTACTATCACAAGACTTTAAGACTGTTTTTTGTTCGCATGCTGGTATATTACAAAACGGGCGCAGACGATTAGAGGAAAAGCTTTACTATCTTCTTTCCATTCAAGACCAGGTTCTTGCAAAACATAAGGATGGCAAGCCGGCATCCGTCATTCAGAAAGAATTGTTTCCAAGTCGCCATGTGCTGAACTACTTCTCACTTTTCGAAAATTCATCTAAACATATCGTTACCTCGATCATAAATAAAGAAGGATCACGCTAGTAGACGTGATCCTTTTCAGTATATTGATCATACCAATAAATTCGATTTCTCCCCTGTTTTTTTGCGAGATATAACCGCTCATCTGCGAGTTTCATGCATGGAATAATGCCATTTTCTAAAGGATAAAGTGCTGTTCCAAAGCTCATTGTCACACTGAAATATTCGCCCTTTGCAGTGAAGGTCATGTTTCTGATGAGTACCTGAATATGTAGCAAACATTCTCTCGCTTCTTCTACATCCTCAGCATCCAACAAAAGCGCTAATTCCTCTCCGCCATATCGATATGCTCTGCCTTTTGTTCCAATTTGTTTCTTTAATACTTCGCCTATTTTACGGAGCACATTATCGCCAACTAGATGCCCAAATTGATCATTCACCGATTTAAAATAGTCTAAATCGGCAAGAACAACAAGAATTGGCTTCTCCTGCTCAGCACAGTAACGTAAATCTTCTTGAAAGGAGCGATGATTGTATAGATCTGTTAAAAAATCTTTCCGCGCAATGTCTTCTAATTGAGTATTCTTGGAGCGCATCTTCCGTTCTCTTGAAACGATAATCCCGCCAAGAATCCCCATAAATATAAGGAACATAAAATCTAGAAGATATGAAATCAGGTCCTCACCCGTAAACGAATAACCGCTAAAAATAAGAACTCCTGTATAACCAACACCTAGAAAAAGCGCTGCAATCATACCTCCGCTAAATTTCCAATACACTGCAACATGGAGGATAATTAAATATCCGATGGGAAAGAGTGGACTCCCTCCGCCTCCAGTTAACACAATAAGCCATAGAAAAGCGACGTAATCAAAAGCGACACTCACTTTCGTCATATAGTGGTATCGTTTTGAATTTAAAGGCGTTCGATGAAGCGCATATTCAGCGACTGCCATATAAACAAAACCAAATATAAGCAAACTCAAAAAAGCGATGCTATTTCCCTGTAATAAAATATAATAATATGCCCCTGCAATGAGGAGAAAAACCCATCGAAAAAGCGATAAAATCTTTTCAATTATATGGTCGTTTTCTGTTATCACATTCATTATTTCACCCTTTTCACCTTGATTTATTTCAAGTATGAAAATTTTTCCACTACATTTATTATAACGCAAAAGTTACGAAACAATAGGCTGTTTTCAAAACTTTCGAACAAGATGAATACAGAAAAAAGGAAGACTTCACGTGGAAGTCTTCCTGTTCATCAACTGCTTTATTTCTTCTGCTACAGCTAATCCTGATAATACAGCACTTTCGATTCGCGTTCGTCCGGTTTGATCATTTTCATGTAAGAATGCATCCCCTGCTACAAAGATAGCCTCTTTATCAGAAACGTTTAGAAACGGATGATTATGAACGTGAACTGCTTGAGCATATCGCCATCTTTTTAATTGTTGAGACACCAACGACTCAAGGGGAAGCAAGTGCTCTATCTTTTTCAGGATATCAGCTAAAACAGCTTCATCCTCATAATGATAAAAACTCTTTGAGAAATCAGGAGTTGCATAGACCGTTATAATACGTTCATCCGAAATACCTTTTACACGATTATCAACCATACGCTCGATGCCATCAGGCAAATCTGAATCCTTATGCCCTTCAGGAGGTAGCCTGGTTTCGTCTTCTTTTTTAAAAGTCAGAAGGCCAACTACCGCAGGATCGAATGTTATTTGGTTGAGCGATTGAAGCGATTGATCCGATACTTGAACATCACTCGCTTCAAGAAGCTGAAGCGTCTGGGGAGCTGGTGGAGTAAGTAGTACAAGGCTTGCCTGGACTCGCTCACCTTTCTCCGAAATAACGACGTACTCTTCTTCAGCCCGCTCAATTTGCTCAACTTTACTATTTAATTGATGCGGTACTCCACTAGCAAGATTCTTTACTAATTGATTCATACCGTTTGTTGCTTTGTATCTTGCATGTTTGTCTCCAAACCACCTTGATATCCATTGGTTCTGTTCCCATTCATCGACAAATTGCTGGAACTGATCTGTTCGAACGGTGAAAAATTGTGCCCCATGATCAGCTCGACCATCTCCTATTTTTCTCGTTGCGAGCCGGCCACCGACACTTTTGCTTTTATCAAGTACTAAGACATTAATCCCGTCTTCGGTTAATTTCCTTGCTGCAAGAATTCCAGCAACACCGCCGCCTACAATCGCAACATCAACTTTTCTCATTCAAATAGAACTCGGTATTCGCCGTATCCTTCTTCTTCAAGACTTTCTTTTGGAACGAATTTCATTGCTGCTGAATTAATGCAATAGCGAAGACCATTCTCTAAAGGACCATCATTAAATACGTGACCGAGATGAGAATCGGCTTCCTTGCTTCGCACCTCTGTTCGAATCATAAAGTGACTGAAATCCTTCTTTTCTTTCACAAAATGATTGTTGATCGGCTGCGTAAAACTCGGCCAGCCACAGCCAGCATCATATTGATCCGTTGAGCTAAACAGTGGTTCACCAGAAACAACGTCAACATAGATACCTGGTTTGGCATTATCGTAATACTCATTCTGGAACGGACGCTCTGTTCCATTTTTTTGTGTCACTTCGTATTGAATATCTGTTAAACGACTGCGAAGTTCGTCATCGTTTTTCTCATACGCCCAGTTTTTCTCTATGAAATCAGCGCGACCTGATCCTTTTTTGTAGCGATTGTAGTGGGCAGGATTTTTCTTATGGTAATCCTGATGATAATCTTCAGCCGGGTAAAATGGCTTGGCTGGGAGGATTTTTGTCACGATCGGTTTTGAGAAGCGTCCACTTTCTTCTAGCTCTTTTCGAGACTCTTCAGCCAGTTTCTCTTGCTCTTCGTTATGATAATAAATCGCTGTGATGTACGTGTCACCGCGGTCAAAGAACTGCCCGCCTGAATCTGTTGGATCAATTTGACGCCAAAATAGATCAAGTAGTTTAGTGTATGGAAAGACGTTAGGATCAAATGTAATTTGAACGGCCTCAACATGACCGGTAGTTTTCGAAATGACTTCTTCGTATGTTGGATAAGGCTTCTCTCCGCCTGTATAGCCAGATACGATGCTTTGAATGCCTGGCATTTCTTCAAATGGCTCAACCATACACCAGAAACATCCTCCAGCAAATGTTGCAAGCTCATAATTCATACTCATTCTCTACCACTCCAATATAGAAGATTTATTCTACCCTTAAGTGCTACTAAAGGTTCGATTGGTTCGTCTAACCATCAGAAGGAAATGAACCACCTCCTCCTGATGGAAGTATTCACTTTACATATAACATATCCGAAATGGACGGTTTATTGCCAGAAACTTGCTTTATGAGTAGGTAATCAGGGAATAATTTACTAAAAATCAAGAAATCTGCTACAATTTAGAAGTATAACTACGTGAAAAAAGGAGATCTTCGACTATGGCTACGTTTCAAGAGAATCTACAGAAATACGCAGATCTAGCGGTTAAAGTAGGAGTAAATATTCAACAAGGACAAACTCTTGTTGTAAACGCTCCTCTGACATCAGCCGAATTTGTTCGAAACATTGCTGAAAGCGCTTATGAAGCTGGAGCTAAAAATGTCCATGTTGAATGGAACGATGAAACCTTAACTCGTATTAAGTTTGACAAAGCACCTGACGAAGCATTCAAAGAATTTCCGACCTGGAAAGCGAAGGGCTTTGAAGAGATGGCAGAAAACGGAGCGGCTTTTCTCTCAATCACCTCTTCTAATCCAGACCTTTTAAAAGGTGTAGATCCTGAACGCATTTCGAATGCAAGCAAAACAGCAGGCAAGGCGATGGAAGGGTACCGCAACTATATGATGTCTGATCATAATAGCTGGTCAGTTGTTGCCGTTCCTTCTAAAGGATGGGCTCAGAAAGTGTTCCCTGACGCACCAGAGGAAGAACAGGAAGCCAAGTTATGGGAAGCTATTTTCCAGGCCACTCGTGTTTCAACTGGCGATCCGGTTCAGGCATGGAAAGAGCACAGTGCTAACCTTGAACAAAAGGTAGATTACCTAAACAATAAGCATTACAGCAAACTTCACTATCGTGCGCCGGGAACAGACCTCTCTATTGAACTTCCAAAGGCTCACCAGTGGGTTGGCGGAATCAGTGAGAATGTGAAAGGCGATCATTTTGTTGCGAACATGCCAACAGAAGAAGTGTTTACAATTCCGAATAAAACTGGTGTGAACGGTGTTGTGTCCTCAACAAAGCCCCTTAGCTACGGCGGAACAGTCATTGAGGACTTCACGCTTACATTTGAAAAAGGACGCATTGTAAAAGCAGAAGCGAAGAACGGCAATGAAACACTACAGCATCTAATCGAAACGGATGAAGGCGCTCACTATCTCGGTGAAGTAGCGCTCGTTCCTCATGATTCACCGATCTCGAATGCAGAAATCATTTTCTTCAACACGCTTTTCGATGAAAATGCTTCGAATCACCTTGCGATTGGGAATGCTTATTCCTTCTGTCTTGAAGGTGGAAAAAACATGTCTAAAGAAGAGCTTAAAGCGGCAGGAGCTAACGAAAGTGTAACGCATGTCGACTTTATGATCGGTTCAGAAGAAATGGATATTGATGGAATTAAAGAAGACGGGACAAGTGAACCAGTGTTCCGCAAAGGAAACTGGGCAATTTAGTTTTTAAAGCAGAGCAAACGAGCTCTGCTTTTTATTTTGGGACAGGTGATAGAACGTTTTCACTGGGATTATGATGAAAACTCCTTTATACTTGAGTAAAATGATAGGTTTTAACGGTTATAAAAAAGGAGGTTATTACATGAGCGCAAAAATATATATCATTCATGAGAACGAGGAATGGACAAAGCCCCTTAAGCATGAACTTGAACAGCTTAACGTCCCATATGAAGATTGGTTTCTGAGCGAAGGAAATTTCGACTTAAGTGACGTACCACCAGATGGTGTTTTCTATAATCGGATGAGTGCATCCTCCCACACTCGTGATCATCGCTATGCACCCGAATATACTGCAGCAGTACTATCATGGCTTGAGAGTCATGGGCGAAGAGTATTAAACGATAGCCGCGCACTAGCCCTTGAAGTCAGTAAAGTTGCCCAATACGCAGCCCTTAGAAAACATGGGGTCGTTACACCAAAAACGATTGCCGCTGTCGGAAAGGATCATCTTGTGAACGCAGCTGATGCATTTTCTGAGCCATTTATTACGAAGCATAACCGAGCTGGAAAAGGACTCGGCGTTCAGCTATTTAACAATCCAGAGACGTTGAAGGGCTATGTGATGAGTGATGCGTTTGAAGATTCGATTGATGGGATCACATTGCTTCAGCAGTACATTCAGGCTCCTGACGCTTCGATTACTCGCTGTGAGTTTGTAGGCGGAAAATTCCTCTATGCCGTTCGTGTCGATACATCTGAAGGTTTTGAGTTATGTCCAGCTGATGCTTGTCAGGTTGGGGATTCTTTTTGTCCGACAACAGAAGAACCCGCTCCTAAATTTGAAATCATTGAAAACTTCGATCATCCTGTTTTGAACAATTATGAAGCATTCTTAAAAGCGAACGGCATCGCCTTTGCAGGAATTGAATGCATTCAAAATGAGCGTGGCGATTTGTTTACTTATGATGTGAACACAAATACGAACTACAATGCCGATGCAGAGAAAAAAGCAGGTATTTCTGGGATGAAAGCCATCGCTGAAACGCTTGCACAGGAACTTTCTAACCTTCATTCTCTACAAAAATAAAGAAGAGCGCCGTGGGCGCTCTTCTTGCTTCTTAATCTTTGTATTGCTCTTTTATCTGGAGAAAATCGTCTATATTTGCTAAAAAAACGTCAATAAGATTGGGATCAAACTGGCCTCCTCGCTCCTTTTTAAAATGAGCGAGAATTTTTTCTGAGTTCCACGCTTTTTTGTAAGGACGATCCGTAGCAAGCGCATCAAAAACATCAGCAACAGAAACAATCCGGCCATAGATGTGGATGTCGTCGCCACTTAGTCCCTCTGGATAACCTTTGCCGTCCCAACGCTCATGGTGCTCCTTGGCAATAACGGCCGCTGCCTTTAGTATACTGCGATTAGAATTTTTCAAAAGGTTATAGCCGATATTAGCATGTTCCCTTACCGCATTGAACTCCTCTTCCGATAGTTTACCAGGCTTATTTAAAATCGCATCGGCAATGGCTACCTTCCCGATGTCATGCATCGGTGAAGCTACTTTAATGAGATCTGCTTCTTCTTCACTCAATCCGGATTTCATCGCCAGAAACTTTGCATACTCCGCTACTCGTTTAACATGAGCTCCTGTTTCCTGTGAACGAACTTCCCCAATTTCGCCCATTTTGAAAATGATCTCTCGTTGAGCCTCTTCCATCTCTATGTTCATTAACACAGCTTCGAGCGCTTGAGCTGTATAAGAAGCTGCAAGGCTCAAATACTTTACGTCCTGAGCTGTAAATACTTCATCAGCGGTTAATTTGTTGATGACCTGATAGACTCCAAGTCTTTGATTCTTCTTATTCGTAAGAGGAATGATCATGACTGACTTCGTTCGGTAGCCTGTCTTCACATCCAACTCTGCACAAAACCGCTTGTCCTCATAAGCATCATCGATTACGAGTGACTTTGTTGTTTGATAGACGTAGCCTACAAGTCCGCTCGTAGCAGGAACACGAATTTTTTCCATACCATGAGGAACTCTTGCCAACAATTCATCTGTTTTCTCATCATATAGCCAGAGCGTACATCTGTCAGCAACCGTCATATCCCTCCCCATATCAGCCATAAGCATCAGAAGTCGGTCCAGATTGTTCTCAATCGTGATACGAGACGCATAATCAAAGATAATTTCGAGAAGCTCTTCAGAATGAAGCTCTCTTTTTAATCGGCCATGAGACATGTAGCAATTAGGCCTCCTTCAACGTGCTCATTTCTACTCGTGTGAATGAGCCAAATAGTAAAATATGAACGTGCAATTGTTATGAATACTTCTATCATACACTTATCCAAAGTTTAGTGGTAGATAAAGGAAGATAGAAAACCCACAATCACACCCAGTTTTTGTGTTGCAAATAGGTACAATTTGATCTCACTCACCCAAGTAGGCATCCCTTGTTAACAAAACCATTCGAAAGACTTTCTTCTTTCCTGATTCTACATTCATACGTATATAGAAAGGCAAACAAGGGAGTGGAAAAGTTGTGAAGTCCTTAATATCATTCTTTCTACCACAAAAGAAAAAGAGTCTATCTGCTCCTCTCATATACGAGTTAAAAAACGCGATCAAAACTCATTCAACTCCCACCTCATTTTCGGCGGAGGATCAGCAGCTCGTTCAATTCATTCTTGAAAAAACAGAGCGTGCAAATGCAAATAACGTCACTCGAACCAAAGCTTATCTGAGTTTCTTTTTCCAACATCCAGAAATTCATTGGGCTTTCCTTGCCCATCTCGTATCTCGGAATGCAGGATGGACAATGACTGATCTACAAGGTGAATATCTCCCCCACCTATTATCAGTAGATCAGCAGATATCCTTCTTCTCTTTTTTGGAACGAGGAAACTGGCTTATTTTTCAGGATGCCTATCCTCAGCTTCTTGTTTATCAAGAAAGTATTAAAAGAAGGAAACCACTTTTTCACCTACTATCTGCTTTTCACGTCTCTTCTTTTATGAGTGTTGTATGGAGAAGGTTCTGGATTGAAAAAGACCGTGATATCCTTTCAACAGCCCTGATTATCAATGAACAACACTACATCGATTCACGCATAATAAAGGATGATGTCTTCCATAAATCAGTTTTTAAAACATTGCCTTTTCAACTACAAAATGTTTTCAATATGAACGTGATATTATTTCCGAGGAATGATAATACCTCTATTCAGCTAATTGGTGAAACTGCCAATCATTTTCTTTATGTTAAGGAACGAATCCATCTTGGAAAGCGTCTCTACCAGATTCTATTTTCTAAGCAAGAAATCCTCAACGACATTTTAGATTGGGCATCACATCATCCGCATACTGGTTCACGTAAAGACTTTTGGCCACATTTTTTCCATCCGGTAAAGGAAGGAATACCAGGAGAAAAGCGCACCATCGAAAAGTGCAAGGTAACAGAAGGCCCGCGTATTTATAGCCCTCTTTTATCTGTTTGGAAGGAAGTCAGTCACGAGCCCCCCAATCGAGAGGATTGGTTTACAAATGATTCAGCCCTGTCTCTATTTTCGTTACCCGCTCCCGATTTGACAGGAAACGTCGCGAAAACCTACTGTCACTCAATTGAATGCCTCGAAAAACTCTGTCGCATATAAAAGACCCGTTCTTTTCCAATAAAAAAACTTCCGCACGGGAAGCTTTTTCTGATTAGATAATGTTTTGCATTCTCAAAACTACTTCAGCAATGAGGGCAGAACCTAGAAACGTTCCTACCATGACAAACATAGCGACCACTACGCTTCGCCAGCCTAGCTTAACAAAATCTGTCCAGGAGCGTCCGATTGCTATACCAGCATAAGCTAATATAGGAGTCGCAAGGGCAAGGATATTAATATTTTCCGTCCACTTTACGACATATTCAGAACCTGGCATGATTGGCATCGAAAGAAGAATTCCAATAATACCAATGTAAGCAACACTTGGAATATTCACAGGAAGAACGTGCTGAAGAATAAGCCCAGCTAAACAAATGACAATTAAAACGAGCATACCAGGTAATGCTGAAACCGGAAACACACTATACCCAATCCAGTTTCCCACAGCTGCAATCAAGCCGAAAATCACTAATAATAACGTCCACTCTTGTACATTTTTTAATAGCATCTTATGCTCCTTTCCTCATGCTCGCCTTAGGTGACTTTTCTTTTGTTAGCAGCTGATACATTTTTTCTGTTAAAGGAAGACCTATGAAAATGCTCATGTATAAGCCTGTTGAGAGCGACAGCAAATTGCTCGCACCTGCAAATGCAATAATGTCGTCTGAAAATGCAGGAAAAGCAGCAACGAGCGAACCACTTGCCGCGGCCATCATACTTCCACTTCCAATACCAGAAGCCATTGCGAACGATAATGGATGGAGCGGTGTAATTGTCGCAAGGAACCCAGATATCACTCCCATAAATACAGCTCCAAAGACTGTACCAAATATATAAATGGCCATAACGCCTCGTCCTTCAGGTGAATTAAAGCCGTATTTATCAACAATCAGCCCAACGTTTGGCTCTCTTGCTACAGAATGCGCCATGCCAATGCTTTCTCTCTTCAGTCCAAGAAAAACAGCAATTGGCAAAGCAATGAATATCGTACCTAAATTTCCGAATTCCTGCAGAAGCAAAGCGGGACCTGCTTCGATTAATTTCGGTAAGGACGGTCCAATAATCACGCCGATTTTTGCGATAAGTAACGTTACCCCAAGCACAATTAACGGTTCAGCATGAAGCGCCTGCGTTTTTTTAACAACTGGTGTAAAAAACAGACCGAGTCCAATAAGCATGGCGTACAGCATTGGCAATAATAGAATAACGCCTGGCCCTACTGTAAATTGAAAAACGCCAATCCATTCTGTTAACGCAACAATTCCAAACACAAGTAAATGCAATCTCCAATCTTTCCAAATCCCCTTAAGTTGATCTGACACCCATATCCCCCATTTCCTTTTCTGCATGAAAGCTCTAAAGTTATTGTTATCTTAATATTTAGATTCTTAAAAGTAAATGGATTATTCTTACACACGGGGTGAGATTTAGCCTGAATTTTTTTAGGAAGCGGATACAAATACATGCACTATCGTCTTTATCCTTTTTAAGATAAAATTTAGCAGAAAAAAAAGCCAGGCATCGCCCGACTTTTTATTACTCAGCTGTCTTCCCTTTTGCCAATCTTTCTTTTCGATTAATAATCGAAGCACCAACAAGATCTCCCGTTACATTAAGACCAGTGGCACCCATTCCAACTAAGGCATCCACGGCTGTTAATAAAGCAACGGTTTCCATCGGTAACCCAACCTGAGCAAACACGGTGGCGATCATGACGATTCCTGCACCAGGGACACCTGCTGTACCAATTGAGGCAAGTGTTCCAACGATGACGACCATCAACATGTCTGTAAAGCTTAGCGGTGAGCCAACGACATTTGCAGCGAACACCGCAGATATCGCAATTCGGATTGCCGCTCCATCCATATTAATCGTGGCGCCTAGTGGCAAACTAAAACTATATAAACTTTTCGAAACCCCTAGCCCTTTCGCCGCGTTCATCGTAAGTGGCAATGTGCCAGAGCTACTTTGCGTAACAAAAGCGGTGATCATCGGCTTACTTGCATTACTAAAAAATTCTTTCGGACTTACTTTGAAGAATAGCAAGAACAGTACATATATTCCGATCTGTACAATTAAAGCAATATAAAGGACAGCTATCATGTTTCCGAGTGAGAGAATCGTATCCAACCCCTGGTTTCCAATTGTTTTCGCAATGATTGCAAAAATTCCGATTGGAACGTACTGCAGAATCACATTCATAATTTTAAAAGTCGCTTCATTCAAGCCTTCAACTACTTTATATAGATGCTCACCGAGCTGACCGTGTTCTTCTGAGTTTCGCAGCGCAGAAATCGCGATACCAAAAGCAAAAGCAGTAAAAATAATTCCAAGTAGGTTCATCTCGTTAAACGCTGTAACGATGTTTGATGGTACGATATTTAAAAGAACACTTACAATCCCAGGATTATCCGGAACGTCAAATGATTGGTTAGGATCGATTGATAATCCTGCACCTGGATTAAATAATGTCGCTACTGTTAGTCCAACGATGATAGCTAAAGCAGATGTTAAAACATAGTATAGAAACACCTTACCTCCCATACGGCCGAGATTATTCAATTTCGTTTGATTGACACCAACAATCAATGTAAATAGAATTAATGGGATAATAAGAAACGATAGCAATTTAATTAATAAATCTCCAAGCGGAGCGAGAATGGCCGCATCCTTGCCAAAAACAAGACCAACTATAATACCGAGAACTAGCGCAACGGTGATTTTTACTATTAACGAAGCATTCAAATAGCCTCTCATTACATTCTTCATAATTTCCCTCCTAATAAAGGAATGTTAATTATTCATATATAATTACTAGGGAATAAGATACAGCACTATAAGCTATAAGTCAAAATCTTAGCTTTAACCTCCAAATATCTGAGCATAACCCACTCTACAAAACTTTCATTCTTTAAATCTCTTTTTCATGTATAGAGAAGGATAAACTCGGATAGACTGCTTACTAAAATCTATTAAAATAGCTGGAGGATGAACATGAGTAAATTAGAAGTATTCCCCGTCACCCCTTTCGAAACGTATCTTGAGATGACCCAATACGGAACAGAGGTCCATTTTGAATACGATAAGTATGAGCTCTTATCCGGAACAGTTGAAGATGGAAAGATGTATTTTCTAATTGATTACAACACAGGGCTAACGTATGAAGTAGAAGAAAACATTGCGCATACTTTATTACAATTAAATGAATTAGGAAAAGGCGATCATCTTGTCCAAGAGATCAGACCGCGTTTACGACCATCTACATCCCTTTCCCGCATATAAAAAAGTCCTGCTAGACGGCAGGACTTTTTTATATGCTTCATTCGTTTATCTGGCGGGGTTACCTACATATCCATCACGTTCACTAGTTCAGATTGAATCACATATCGTTCAGGGGCGTGCCCAATGAATTCAAAAGGATAGCACGTCGTTAACGTTAATGTCGCCTCTTCTTTGTCGACAATAACCGTCCTGTCGTCCTCATCAACAACCTTTATTCCGACAACGATGTACTCATATCGTTTTCCATCGAATTCAAAAAAGATTGGATCATCTTTCTGAACATTATTCAAACCAGTGAAAACGGTGTCCCGATGTCCACTTAATACGGTATGGCGGCCCTGATCAGGTGTCGTTGTATACTGACTTACGTACATCCCAACACCTTGACTTAACGTTTCTTCATCTGTTCCCCAATAAGTAGTAAATCCTTTTTCAATTGCAGGGATAATTAGTCGACCAACTTCCTCGCCCTTCTCATTAGCATTTATTTCATTAGTCATTATCACGTCTTGCTCTTTTGATTGGCTACTAGTCGTTTCTATTTCCTGAACTGTGCTTGCTTCTTCGGTATTCCACTGCTCCGTCTCTTCAGCAGCTACTTCCTCAACTGCTTGCGTGGACTGCCACCACTCATAGCCATAGAAGGCTGCTATAAATAGACCTGCACACATCAAAACAACATAAACTTTGTTCATTTCTCCACCTCAATTGCTCGTCCTATAGAAAGGGAAAAAACCGCATCATGCTTTGCGGTTCTTCACAACAGATTATTGAGTACGTGTTTTCCTTCTGAAAACCAATAGGCCACCTGCTATTACAGCTAGAGACGCTCCACCTAAGGCAAGCATAGGATTGGCAGTAGCCGTTTCAGGCATTTGTCCGCCCTCCAATGGCTTCGCCGAATCAATCACATTAGCTGGAACGTTAATTTCATCAACACCGTTATAGTTGTCTACCGACATTTCCATCGATTGAGTCATATTCATGCTTTCTCCCTCGATTTCCATATCCATATCAATGTCCATTGTTAATTGCTTCATGTAATAAGTCTCTTTATCGATCGTCACTTCATAGTTAAAATCATTAATCGTCATCTGCCCCATAAGTCCTTTCATTGACCCGGAGTCTTCACCTGACATACTCTCTTCAAACATCTTCATAGATGCTTCCATTAACGTCTTGCCATCGCCCTCATATGTTAAAACGAATCCTTCGCCAGTTTCTTCAACGCTCATCTCTTCACCAAGTTCTTCGGCTTGCGACATCTGACCTTCCACCATCGTCATGCTTTGAAGCTCTTCTAAACCTTGCGTCAGTTCTTCAGGCATCTTAATCCAGCCCTTTTCAGGATCTTCCTGATAGAAACCTTCCTCTGTCCAATAAGACTCTAGTGAGACTTCACCTTCCTCAGGCGATTGTGTTGTCACAACCTGATGCGTTGCGAAAGGCTTCAGCGTTATGTCCGCTTCAGATTCGCTAGAAATGGACATCGTTTCACCTTTAAGAGGAATCGACTGTTCCATATTTGTTTTTGTAGAATAGCTCTCGATTTCAGTCATTGCTTCATTCGACTGCTTTAGAATGTCCGTCGCACTCATTTCCTTTGCAGAGGTGTGAAACGGGACACCTACAAAAACAACTGCCGCTAACGATAGTGGGGCTAACTTCTTTAACATCCAAACACTCCAATTCATTTTTTTGGCAAGAGAAGGCTAGGGATCTGACGTTGCAATATGTATGGAACTACCTGATGGTCTTTTGAATCACCAGTTTCTTTCACCTATACCTTAATTTCCCAGTTCAAATGAATCGAAACATTTTTTTATGAAAAAAACCAAGGAGCCTCCGAATAAAAGGCTTCTTGGTTTTGAGAGACAAACTATAACGAATCAGAAAAGATTCCAATAACATCAAGGTAGATCCTATATGAGATACAAATAGTACTTTTAACACCATTGTATATAAAAGGACTTGATGAGGATTTATGGTTACCTCGTTTGAAATTTATAGCGTGTTTTTGATTCATATGGTGTGTTTTCACTTAGCACAACAGACGGAAATTCTGGTTGATTAATAGCATTGGGATGTTTTTGCGTCTCGAGACATACCCCTAAATATTTTTTTGAAGGAACCTCTCTTATTTTGAAACCTTCACTTATGCTGTTGCCTGTATATAGAACAACACAAGGCTCGCTCGTTTCAACGGTCAGCTTCCGCCCTTCAGAACTTAATTCAATTTCTGGGTAATCTTCAAGAATAAAAGGATGATCATACCCTTTGCCTACTAATAAATTCTGCTCATGAGGATCATTCACACCCTCACTCAATTTTTTCCTGTCCCGAAAATCAAAAGACGTTCCCTCAACGTTTATTAGTTTTCCAGTCGGTATCATGTCGTGATTTAACTCAAGAAATTTGTTGCTTTTTAACTTTAAAGAGTGATTTAACACATCTTCGTTCAAATCCCCACTTAAATTAAAATAAGTATGGTTTGTTAAATTCATGATCGTATCTTTGTCAGAAGTAGCACTGTAATGAATCGTTAATTCATCTTGATTATTTAATGTATAGCGTACAACAACTTCAACATTGCCCGGATAACCTTCTTCTCCATCAGCACTATGATATTTAAATTCAATAGTCCCCTCATCATGATGATTTTCAATCACTTTGGATTTCCAAATTGCGCTATTAAACCCTCTACTACCTCCATGAAGATGGTTGTTAGCATCGTTTTTATGTAATTGAAATTCTTTTCCATCTAATTCAAAGAAACCGCCTTCAATTCTTCCAGCTACTCTCCCAATAACGGCTCCAAAATAATTGGAACAAGTTAGATACTCTTCCAGGGTGTCATAACCCAGTACTATATTTTCAAGTTGTCCATTCTTATTTGGGCTGAGAATGCGAGTAATAATGCAACCATAATCAATACAAGAAATTTCAAAACCACTTTTCGTTTGCAACTTAAATAATGTTACATCCTGACCATTTAACGTTCCAAAGTTTTCTTGGGATATGTTCATGTATTCCATCTCCTTATAAAGCGAAGTTATAAGACTATTATCTAAAAAGGTTCTAGGAAAATTGGGGGTGGAAAAACTAAAGAATGAATCGATTCTTTTAATACTTTGGTTAGTATATCACCTACCTATTTGTTAATCTACTGACTCCATACATATACGGTTATTTCTAAGAATTGATTCAATCTTCTCTCTTCAAACACGTTCCAATTCCACATCTGTTCACTTTTGCAAATTGACGAAATACAAAAACAACACATTGCAAACCCTTTCATATTAACTCTATCGCCTATATACTTAGCAATATCAAATCATGATTTGTTTCATCCGTATCATTTTGCAATTGTAAGGGAGTTGGAGATCTCCATGTCACTTGATGAAAGAAGCACATTTTTACTAACAAAGCTCGTGAATGCAACAGAGTTAGTTACGGTTGATCATGTCATTGACCAATTAGGAATATCAAAACGAACGGTTCATTATGACCTACAAAAAATTAACGATTGGCTAGATGAGAACAAGCTACCCATTATCCAAACAAAACAAGGAATGGGATACTATCTCTCTGAAGAGACCATACAGACCGTTCCTAAATTGATGAAGGAATTAAAAGAATGGCAGTACCACTATTCTCAACCGGAACGCATCACCTTAATTGGCGTTGAACTCTTAACAAACGATAAACCAGTCTTTATGCAGAACTTTATGGAACGTACTCAAGTAAGTCGCGGCACAGTCGCTAAGGACTTAAAGCTTGTGAAAAAAGTTCTGGCCGAGGAAACATTAACTTTACAATTTGAAAGAACAACCGGCTATGTTGTGGAAGGTAAAGAGGAAAACAAGCGGAGAATATTGAGTCGTTTTCTGTCCGAGGTTCTCACCAACGGACAATTAACCGAAATGACGAACTTTCTTTATCCGCTCTTAAAGAACGGTGATGAACACACCTATTCGCACCTCATACCGATGAAGCAAATCATCATGAATGCGGAGCCGATTCTAAAAGTAGAGCTAACGGACGATACGATCCATGTTCTAGCCATTCAGCTTGTCGTTCTTCTTCAACGTTTGAAAGGCGAGCATCGCATCCAGCTCGATCCAGATGAAAAACACGCTGTTTGTTCAACGAGAGAATTTGAAGCAGCAAAGAGCATTGCAAAAGAATTAGAAGTTCAATTCAAACTCTCACTATCAATGGATGAGATAGGTTTTATCACGATGCACCTTCTTGGCTCAAGGGTCAATTATTCTGAAGTAGGCACTGTTGGTAGTCTTGAAAGTAACAAGCTTAGAAAAGTTGTTAGAGAGATCGTTAATGAATTTCAAGTTTACGCTTGTGTCTTATTCGAACAGCGCAATGAACTAGAGGAAGCTCTTTTTCTTCACCTTAAACCAACGTACTATCGATTGAAATATCATGTTCCAATTACAAACGAACTAACAGAGTCGGTACAACAGGAATATCCAGATGTCTTTTCCATTACGAAACGTGCCGTTTGGCCGATCGAATTGATGATGTCTCAAAAGCTACCAGATGATGAGCTCGCTTATCTAGCGATGCACTTTGGAGCATGGATGCAGAAGGAAGAGCTTCCGGAAGTGACGTTCGGAAAAGCGATTATCGTTTGTGAAAAAGGAATTGGTACATCAAATATTTTAAGAGGACAGCTTGAAAAGCTTCTCACAAATGTGGAAGTCATCGGGACAGTATCAAGAAGACAATTCATACAAAACCACTACGACGTGGATTATGTCTTCTCAACATCATCATTGGAACATGACACGTTACCTGTCTTAACGGTGAATCCCATTTTGACACAGCAGGGAAAAGAGAAAATCCTTCATTGGATGGAGGAAGTACAAACAACTTCTCATGAAGAAACTGACTTGAACCCAGATGTGATCGTTGAAATCATGAAAAAACATGGCACGATTACGAATGAGAAAGAACTAAGAAATGAATTACATCAGTTATTTGCTCCATCACCAACCAGCTTATCAATAGAAAGGTTTGAACGACCTATGTTAAATGACTTACTACATGAAGAAACCATTCAATTTGCTACGCAGACAGCAGATTGGAAAGAAGCGATCAAAACAGCAGCTCTGCCGCTCCTTGCGACAGAGCAAATCACCTCTTCTTATATCGATGCCATGATCAAAAATGTAGAAGATTTGGGGCCTTATGTAGTCATCGCTCCAGGAATCGCTATTCCTCATGCCCGTCCAGAAGAAGGTGTGAATACGGTTGGTATGAGCTTGCTTCGATTAGATCAAGAGGTTCCCTTTTCATCTAAAGAAAAGCATCAGGTAAAGTTGTTAATCGTACTCGCTGCAGTAGATAACGAAACGCACCTAAAAGCTCTTGCTCAACTTTCGGAGCTGCTGTCAGAAGAAGAAAACCTAGAAATGATTTATGGTGCAGAGGAAAAAGAAGAAATTATTAAACTCGTATCAAAATACTCAAACTAAGGGAGAGAATAAAAATGAAAAAAATTCTTGTTGTATGTGGTAATGGACTAGGAAGCAGCTTTATCGTAGAAATGAACGTGAAAAGTATTCTAAACGAGCTTGGAATTGAAGCTGAGGTTGATCATACAGATCTCACAACTAGTAAATCTGAAAACGCCGATTACTTCTTAGGCTCAACAGAGATTGTTGAAAATCTAGAAGACGGCAAGCGAAATGTCATTAAGCTAAATAATTTGATGGATAAAAAGGAACTAAGGACGGCGATTGAAGCAAATTTGAAAGGGGCATAACATCATGGTCGATCTTATAATGAAAGATATTCTAGGAACACCGGCGATTCTTGTAGGGTTATTTGCCCTTATTGGTCTCCTTCTTCAAAAGAAAGACGTCGCAAATGTTATATCAGGAACATTAAAAACGATCATGGGATTTGTCATTCTGGGGGCAGGCGCTGGCGTGCTTGTCGCCTCCCTTGATAACTTTAGTAGTATGTTTGATCACGCTTTTGAAATTCAAGGAATCATTCCGAATAATGAGGCGATTGTTGCATTAGCACAGGATGCGTTCGGCGCAGAAACAGCGATGATTATGCTTTTCGGAATGGTAGCAAACATTCTTCTAGCACGCATTACCCCTTTTAAGTATATCTTCTTAACTGGTCATCACACCATGTTCATGGCATGTCTGATTGCTGTTATTCTTTCAACTGGTGGCTTTAGCGGCGTAACAATGATCGTCACTGGTTCAATTATTCTTGGTTCTCTGATGGTTCTCTTACCTGCCTTACTGCAACCTTACACAAGAAAAATTACAGGTAGCGATGATTTCGCGATCGGCCACTTTGGCTCATTCGGTTATCTAATCGCAGCTGCTGTCGGAAAAGCAGTTGGTAAAAACTCTAAATCTACTGAGGAAATTAAAGTACCTAAGTCTTTTAATTTCTTGCGAGACACATCTGTATCCGTTTCTCTTACGATGGCGATTCTCTTCTTCGTAGTCGCTCTTTTCACAGGGCCTGCGTTCATCGAATCCGAGCTAAGCGGTGGAACAAACTTCTTAGTCTTCTCATTTATGCAAGCGTTAACGTTTGCAGCTGGAGTGTACATCATTTTAGCGGGTGTAAGAATGCTCCTATCTGAGATCGTGCCAGCCTTTAAAGGAATTGCAGATAAAATCGTACCAAATGCGATTCCAGCACTTGATGCTCCATCTGTGTTCCCATTCGCAAACAATGCGGTCATCATCGGTTTCTTCTTTAGCTTTGTCGCAGGACTTCTCAGCATGTTCCTTCTACCGATCTTAGGTCTAAAAGTGATTGTCCCAGGTCTTGTGCCTCACTTCTTTACCGGTGCCGCAGCTGGCGTATTCGGTAATGCGACTGGCGGGCGTAAAGGAGCAGTATTTGGCTCGATGGCTAATGGTGTAATCATCAGTTTCTTACCAGCACTACTTCTGCCAGTGCTTGGTTCACTTGGATTTCAAGGAACGACGTTCGGAGATTCAGATTTCGGTGTAGTTGGACTCCTTCTCGGTGGCTTGATTGAACTGCTATCTTCTAACGTTCTATTCCTTGTGATCGTTGCTGCGATACTAATTGCTGTATTTGTAGGGACTGGCTTAATTAAACGTTCTTCAGCGAAGAATAATTTAGAAGAAAAACATGAAGCTATGTAGATGATTGAAAGAGGCTGGGACAAAACCCGGTAAATTAAAAAAAGAGTGGCCCGCGAACAACGTAGTTGTTCGCGGGCCACTCTTTTTATGTTTTTCATCTCATATTAATAAGAAAATAAGGACACCATCTGATAAAATTAAAGTTACCACACAATAACCATCGGAGGTGCCCTTATGTTTAAAGAGTATAACATGAATCAAGTGATTTTACCTATGGATTTAGGAATGAAACTTCAAGAAAATGATATTGCCTATGCCGTTCACGACCTGGTCGAACAGATTCCAGATGAAGCTTTCTCACGTTTTTTACGCGATACAGGATGTCCCTCTTATCATCCACGTATGATGATGAAAGTGATTCTATGTGCGTACACGCAATCGGTTTTTTCAGGAAGAAAGATTGAAGCCCTTCTTTACGATAGCGTTCGCATGATGTGGTTGTCTCAAGGTTATGAACCGAGTTACCGTACGATCAATCGCTTCCGTGTCCATCCCGAAGCTATGGAGCTTCTTCGCGAGTGCTTCGTTCAGTTTCGATGTCATTTGGTTAAAGAAGAGGCGATTGATCAGGAAGCGATTTTTATTGATGGAACCAAAATTGAGGCGAACGCCAATAAATTTACGTTTGTTTGGCGCAAGTCTGTTGAAAGGTATAGTGCCAGTCTGATCGAAAAATCGAACCAAATGTATGATGAGTTGGTTGAAAACGAAATCATTCCTGAGATCAAGCGAGAAAATCCGGAACAACTCTCCATTGAAGAGCTTTTAAAAATCGAAGAAAAGCTGGAAGATAAGGTGGAGGAATTGAGTGAGAAGATTGACGCCAGTGAAGAGGTAAACGAGCGAAAAAAACTTCGGTCCGAGCGAAAAGGGCCGAAGCAATCCCTCAAGCAGTTGAAAGATATCGTAGGGCGCAAACAGAAATACGAGACCGACATGGCCATTTTCGAAGAACGCAACAGTTATTCGAAGACTGATCACGATGCCACTTTCATGCGCATGAAAGAAGATCACATGAAAAACGGGCAATTAAAAGCTGGTTACAATCTCCAAATTGCGACAGAAGGACAATATACGCTCGCTTACGATATCTTTCCAAACCCGACGGATACACGTACATTACGTCCCTTTCTCGACCATATCGAGAACGACTTTTTTACACTCCCTGACTATATCGTCGCCGATGCCGGTTATGGAAGCGAAGAAAATTATAAGGATATTTTGAAGAATCGTGAGCGCAAGCCACTGATAACATACAGTACCTATCGCACCGAGAAAAAGAAGCGTTTCAAGCAGAATGAATTCAACACAGCCAACTGGGCCTACAACGAGGAAAGGGATTCGTTCATATGTCCGAACGGACAACAGTTGATGTTCCGTCACCTCTCTCATCGCACCGATCGTGGAGGTTTCACACGGGAATTCAGGGTTTATGAATGTGATGACTGTTCAGATTGTCCTCTTCGTTCGCAGTGTACCAAAGCGCAGGAAGGGAACAATCGAAAGATCTATTATAATGCCCAATGGGAAGAGCAAAAGAAAATCATTCGAGAACTGCTTTCAGAAGAAAAAACGGGAAAAATCTACGGTCAACGGAAAATTGACGTAGAACCAGTTTTTGGATTTCTGAAGGCTAATTTGGGTTTTACTCGAATGTCCGTTAGGGGCAAAGAAAAAGTCAAAAATGAATTAGGCTTTGCGCTCATGGCGGTGAACTTGAGAAAGTACACCGCCAAGATTACCGACAAAGCTAAAAAGAATAGGAACAAACACGCCAAAAAAGGTCCCGTTCATCAAAAACCGATGAACGGGACCTTTTTTTCAGTAATTTAGGCTATTTATGTCCCAGCCTCTTTCATACTACGCCAAATACTTTTCCGCAGTTACCATATAAACTAGCTGATCCTAGCCATTGGAAATACATTCTCTCTAACGTTGAAAAATCAGCCATTCCAATTTGCGTGCCAAAGATTAAACTCTTTCTAATGGACATCTCTAACTCTTGGATTAATAAAAACTTAGCACCTTTATAGTCGATTCCATTTAAAAGAATAGTTTACAGACTATTACATCTTTTCCCGATCAAGCTTACGATTAATTTCATGAAGCAAATAAAGCCCTCGGAGCAAGCAACCTACGATAATACCAAATCCAATGATGAGTCCGATCTCATTCAATGGCAACAATATAAGTCCAACTACGCTGCTCGCTACGATAAGAAAAAAGAGAAACATCTCGCACCTCCTAAATTCATACAAAACTAATTTATCATTTCTTACGTCTAACATGGAGTTGTGAGCAAAATTAAAAGGTTTTGTTGTTTCTTTACAGACCTTAATAAGTGATTTCCGCTACTTTTAACTACAACCCTACTAAAAAAAGAGCAGCTGCCATTATGGCAACTGCTCTCTTTCATAATTTATCAAATTCACTTAAGAAGGGAATCCTAGTACGGCTTTCGTTTCAAGGTACTCTTCAATTCCGAAGTCTCCCCACTCGCGTCCGATACCGGATTGCTTGTAACCACCAAATGGTGCTGCAAAGTCCATATCTGCATTGTTCACTTTAATTCGTCCAGCACGGATGCTTGTTGCAACTTTGCGAAGCGTTTCTTTATCTTCACCAAAGACATAACCTGCCAGGCCATATACAACGTCATTTGCAATTTCGATCGCTTCATCAATTGTTTCATATGTGATGATCGACATAACTGGTCCAAAGATCTCTTCTTGCGCAATGACCATGTCATTCTTCACGTCTGTAAAGATAGTTGGTTGTGCGTAATAGCCCTTTTCAAGACCTTCTGGCTTACCAGTTCCACCTGCGATGAGTGTCGCGCCTTCGTCAATTCCTTTTTGAATATAAGACTGCACGGTATTCCACTGCTTTTCAGAAACAAGTGGTCCTACATAGTTATTTCCATTCGGATCGCCAACTGGGAATTCAGGAAGAACATTTTTTACCGCTTCTTCAAATTCTTCTTTTCTAGAAGCAGGAACAATCATTCTAGTACCAGCTGAACATACTTGACCAGAGTTTGTTGCAATGTGGCTTACAGCAGCTTTAGCAGCTTTTGTAATGTCCGCATCTTCAAGCATGACAAATGGAGATTTACCTCCAAGTTCAAGTGCCACTGTCTTGATTGTTTCTGCCGCGTTTTTCATTACTTTTTCACCAACGCCTGCTGATCCTGTAAACGAAACAAAATCGATATCAGGGTGTGAGCTAATGCCGTCACCGATCGTTTCGCCTGTACCGTTCACAAGGTTAAATACGCCTTTAGGTACGCCAACTTTATCAAAGATCTCTGTTAAAATAATTGCAGCAAATGGTGTGATCTCAGCTGGTTTTAAGACAACTGGACTACCTGCTGCAAATGCACTCGCAATCTTAGTAGACGATTGGTTTGTCGGGAAGTTCCAAGGTGTAATAAGGCCACTTACACCAACTGCTTCTTTAAAGATTGTATGATCGCCACGATCTTCTGAGAAAGAATACTCTTTCAGTGCTTTCGCTGCTTCAGAGAAATGTTGATAGCCCATATTGTAATGAACTTTCTCTGAAATGGATCGAGGAGAACCTAGTTCTTGTGTAATCACGTCAATAATTTCTTCTTTACGGTTCGCGTATTCTGCCGCGATATCTTCAAGCATTTTCACACGTTCTTCTCGACTTGTTTGAGAAAAAGAAGGGAATGCCGCACGAGCTGCTTTAACTGCTTTATCCAAATCTTCTTTCGTTCCCAAACTAATCTTGCCGATGACTTCTTCTGTTGCTGGATTGATTACGTCATGTGTTTCTGAACCTGTAGATTCAACCCATTCGCCGTTAATGTAATGTTTTAATTGGTTACGCATGATGTAAAACTCCTTTTTATGTTTAATCGATTTATATCATTTAGCTTATCTCTGCTTCCACAGTAACTGTAACCGTTAAGGACTATAGTTAAACATACGGATGCTTTTATGAAGTTGAGTAAGCGATTGCTTATTTTTGAATTCTGGGTATGCTAGCTTTAGACTATTAGATAGAGACGTGAAGAAAGGATGATCAATTATGGGACAATCCATTAAAGGCAAAATCGCATATATTACTGGGGCGAGTAGCGGTATTGGACGTGCGACGGCTCTTCAACTTGCAAGTGAAGGGGTTCATGTTGGCTTGATTGCCAGAACAGAAAGCAAGCTAAAAGAAGTCGCTGCGGAAGCAGAATCTTACGGTATTAAAGCCGTTGTTGCTCCTGCTAACATTGCAGAGATTGATGAAGTTAATAAAGCCGTTGATCACTTAAAAAACGACCTCGGCTCGGCAGATATTCTGATCAATAATGCTGGTATGGGGCGATATGGCTCATTCTTAGAAATGGAGCCCGATGACTGGAAGGAAACTCTCGAAGTAAATGTTTACGGGACGTATCATGTAACGCGGGCTGTTCTTCCCCAAATGATCGATAATGATAGCGGTGATATTATCACAATCTCGTCAAGTAGCGGCCTAAAAGGAACAGCTGGCTCAACATCTTATAGTGCTTCTAAGTTTGCCATCCAGGGCATGACCGAAGCCCTCATGCAAGAAGTTCGCCGAAATAATATACGCGTCTTCACACTAAATCCAAGCCTTGTTGCTACTGAACTCGTCTTCGGCAACAAGCTCGACGAACAGGATAAGGAAAAGTATATGCAACCTGAAGATCTCGCTGAATATATGGTTGGCCAGTTGAAATTGCACCCTCGCATTTTCATCAAGCAGTCATTGCAGTGGGCGACGAATCCGTTTTAAGCTAAATTTATTAAGTAAAAGTCGGTCATTAAGCCACTCTGACCGACTTTTATTTCATTATGAAAAAAAGTTCAACCTCTCCACTTTCCATAAAGTCGTTCGATCTCTTCCGGACTTGTACGACAGCATCCTCCAATTAACCGCGCTCCTGCTTGAAACCATTCTTTTGATCCATCTACGATCTCATCACACGTTTCATTCCCCTGCCACGTTTTTGAATTCGATTCATAGACTTCTCCAGAGTTTGGATAGACAATAATTGGCTTATCCGTTTGACCAGCTATCTCCTTTACCACTCTTGTCACAAACGATGGAGAAGCACAGTTGATACCAATCGCAGCTATTTGTTCGTTCTCCTCAAAATATCTGGAACATTCTTTTAAAGCAGTACCATCGCTAATTTTTTCTTCATTTTGAATGGTGAATGACAGCCAGGCATGAGTATCAGGAAACTCTTGTATCAATGATCCTAAAACTTTCGCTTCTTGAAAAGATGGAATTGTTTCAAAAGCTACTATATCAGCTCCTGCACTGATCAATGCTTCTATTCTTGGTCGATGAAATGCGATAAGCATCTCATCGCTAACGTGATAATCGCCTCGATACTCAGATCCATCAGCCAGGTATGCGCCATATGGGCCTACGGAAGCGG
This sequence comes from Anaerobacillus sp. 63XJN7_5_ISO-PGPR-S23-430, assembly GCF_056173695.1. NCBI lineage: Bacteria > Bacillati > Bacillota > Bacilli > Caryophanales > Bacillaceae > Anaerobacillus > Anaerobacillus sp. 63XJN7_5_ISO-PGPR-S23-430. The sequence continues at coordinate 4,190,928 of NZ_CM149686.1, forward strand.
CAATAAAAGGTTTGGGACGATTCAAATGAGCCTCTCGTTCCCAGAAATCGTCGCGTGCTTTACGGGCAAGAAGGACGGTTTTCTTAATTAGTTCTACTGCTTCCTCTTCATTCAGACCTCGAGATTTCAGCCCCTCGATCGTAGCCTGATAACTTGATGTTATCCCACAGTCAGCCCCTGCTCGAAAATAATCTAAATGAACCTGATAGATGAGCTCTGGATTTTCAAGCAAGACGCGAGCAGACCATAGCGGATCATTTAAGTCGCACCCATATTTTTCAAGCTCTGTCGCAAGAGCCCCGTCCAATATCACAATATTAAAATCTTCTAAAATAGCATTAATAGGATTGTGTTTTTGTAGCATCAATTATCCCCCTTTTCTTTACTCGTTTTGTTAAATAATAACTTCCATAGCACAGCGCAATGAACGGTATTCCACAATAAAGCGCTACTCGCTGGGTAGGATCAAAAGCAATGCCTATCAGTGAAGCAAGACATAGTAAGAAAGCTAGAGCTGGAACAACAGGATAAAAAGGTGTGCGATAACCGAGCTCTTTCAATGAATTTCCTTCTTTTAAGTACCTCTTTCTAAAAAGAAACTGTGAGACGCTAATACTCATCCATACGACAACAACGGCAAGTCCAGAAATAGAGACTAGAACAACATAAACAGTATCTGGTGCAATAATACTTGAAAATAACGCAAGTGCTCCACCCACCATACTAAAAATCACAGCGTTAAGAGGGACACCATTTTTGTTGAGCTTAGCAAAAACAGGTGATATCGTTTGCTTGTTCGAAAGTGACCAGAGCATTCTTGATGAAGCATATAACCCTGAGTTTGCAGCCGATAGAATGGCCGTTAGGATAACAAAATTCATAATATCAGCTGCAAATGGAACACCAATTCGTTCGAGCACAGCTACAAACGGACTTTCTAACACTCCTGCTTCCGAAGCGGGTAGAAGAGCTGATAAGATAAAAATTGAACCGACAAAGAATAGAATTAACCGAATTAATGTTGTGCGAATAGCCCTTGGGATGGTTTGTTCAGGATCTGATGTTTCTCCCGCTGCAATACCAATAAGTTCTGTACCAGAAAAAGCAAAATTCACTGCCAGCATCGTCATTAAAATGGCGAATGCCCCATTTGGAAAAATTCCTTCATCTGTAAAGTTCGAGAATAATGAAGCGTTTGTTCCAGAGTCCATTGGAATAAACCCTACGATGGACGCTGCACCTATGATAATAAACAGCACGATCGCCAACACTTTTACTAAAGCAAACCAAAATTCCGTTTCTGCAAAAAATTTAACTGTTAAGACGTTAACAACAAAGATCACGCCTGCAAACAACGCGCTCCATACCCATACGCTGATGAACGGAAACCATCGCTGCATTAACATTCCAGCCGCTGTAAACTCAGACCCTAGCGCTACTGTCCAGGTTAGCCAATACAACCACGCAACCGTATAACCGGTTCCTCCTCCAATATATTTAGCGGCATAGCTATGAAAAGCACCTGTTTCAGGCATATGTACCGAAAGCTCTCCCAAACATAGCATTACAAGGTAAACCACCAATGCTCCAACCAAGTAAGAGAGTATCGTTCCAATAGGACCAGCTTGCTGGATCGTATAACCAGAGCTTAGAAACAACCCTGTACCTATGACCCCTCCTAGTGAGAGCATCACCACATGTCTTGACTTCATTTCCCTTTGAAAACCATGCTTGCTTTCCATCTTATTTCTCCTTACTTTTCCATCCAGAAAACAAAAAAACGCACCCAAAATGAGTGCGTTGCTGACAAAATAAAACCGAAGGCTCTCATCTATCAGGTTTATCACCCGCTGGAGTTAGCACAGTATCCGATGGACCTGTTGCTGAGGTTTCAAAGGGCCAGTCCCTCCACCTCTCTGGATAAGAAAATATATTTTAATAAAAATATCAATTATTCAAGTTATTGTCAATGGCGTTAACTATTTATGTTAACTTAGATAAAAAGTCCTAATTCATTCAAGCATCGATAGATCAACCGTATCTGCCATCTTCTCGTACCCTTCATCATTTGGGTGCAAATGATCTCCAGAATCGTACTTCGAGAGATATTTCGCAGGATCGTTAGGATCTCTCAATGCTTTATCAAAATCAATTACATCATCGAAGGCTCCGCTTGTCCGGATCCATTCGTTAACTTCCTGACGTGTTTTCTCCCCTTCTTCTGTATACATATCGGAATCTTTATATGGTGTTAACGTCCCTCCATAAATATCAAGACCCTTTTCATGAGTTGCTTTAATAATTGCTTTCATTCGATCAATGATTTTCTCTGAATCATATTCAGGATAGTGTCTTAAATCATTTATACCTTCGTGCAATAGAACCGCTTTTATCCCTTCCTGGCTTAAAACATCTCGATCTAATCTAGCTAATGCGTTCTCGCCTTTTCCTTCTTCGCTATTAATTAAATGATTCGCAGATACCCCTGCATTCAAGACAGACATGTTCACTTGAGCTTCTTCTTCATTCATTCGATTGGCAAGATAGTCTGGCCATCTGTTATTCGCATTCATAGTTGAATAATTGCCATTCGCTATTGAACTCCCCATTATGACGAGTGCACCATCTACTGAATTATTTGAAACCACCTCTAATCGATCTAGCCAGAACCAGGCTTCTTCTTTTGAAGTGTATGATGTACCTTCCGTATCCCCAGCATGATTCCCTTCCTCCGACATGTACACCGTTTGGTTTGAACGCTGATGCCATGTTGTAGGTCCAGTCTCACCATCTACTGATAAACTGACAGCAAGATTCTGATCCGCACCAACAGGGAATTCAATCGAATCGCTATACTGCTTTTCACCTGGAGGAATTGTAACGGATTTCTCTCCGTTAAACGTGATAACTTGATCTGTCTCGCCGTCTACGCTCGCACCTTCTTTGGAGACAGCAACCCTTACTTCTTTCATAGATAAAGGTAATGAACCAAATTCATTAGATAGTCGAATACGCATTTGATCTCCATCCATATGGGGACGAAGTATTAAGCGGATTGTTTGATCCTTAAAACCTTCATGCGAGTTTCCATCCTGAGCAGGCGCCTGCATGCTTGCTGTCCAAGATCCGACCCACTCACTCTCTTCTGATGCACTATTATTTGATGAAGGCCATCCTTTTGCACTTACCAAACTGATTGATCCAATGAGTGCAATGATGATAAAGCCAATTCCTATTCGTGTCATTGTTTTCTCGCCTCTCATGTTGTTTTCTATTGAACTTGTGACTTCCAAAGCGCTTCCGATAAAAAAGCCTTCGCATATTTCCAATAATCTCAGTTGGTCGACCACTCTTTGTTTCCTATTCTTAATTAAGAAGCATACCCTTATTCCTATAGAATGAAGCCGCTTGAGCTTTAACGTAAAAAACATGCAAACAAACTGATATATAGATTACGAACAGTTAAAACGGAATAAGATGATAAGATTCGCACATTATCAATTTAAAAATCCGGTCCATAGGAAGATCAACAAAAAAATCCCCTCTTTCATTATTTGAAAGAGGGGATTTTTTAATGAAAAACGGTTCAATTAAACAAAAGCGATTATTAATTCATTTACCTCAACAATTGAGAAAGCAGCAGGCCAAGGTGGACTTATTAGAAGAAATCCATAAAATTCGTTTCTCTGTTCGGTATTGTTTTTTGCAGAATGGCTACTTCCTTCTCTGATCCTTGCAGTAAACCTGCTTCATAAAGCAATTCCGGCATCTGATAGCCAGTTAGAAGGGCTGTCAACGTATTAATATTACATCGTAGTCCACGTTTAGGTGGATGCGTACAAGCGGCATTTTCTTTATCTCCCTTGTACACATTAACTCCCTCCGCGCTAATATGATAGCTCCCATTATTCCATTGTGCATGTTCATCTGTAATATGTAGAAAGAATGATTCATTCTTATCTAACTTGAATGGATACTGTTTTAGAAAGTTCTCTACGTCTACGATTCGTGCCATGAAATAGGCTTCAACTATTGTTTTCACTTTAGGATTATTTAGCAAGAAAGGAAGTTGATCGGCTACATTCGTCAGAAGTGTTCCATCATCAATCATGGAATCATGCTGACAGATATAATTCCAAAGCCCTCGTCTCGCCTCACCATCCAAACAAACCAATTCCTCTACCTCAATCGAACGATCTTTTACTTGATAGTACACATATCCTGTTAATCTGCCTTCTTCGTTTCGATATCCCGCAAACTGAAATCCTTCTGAATATACCCGTTCCCGCCACCAGCTTTCCGTTCGAACAAGCATGCCATTAAATCGATTAGCAAATTCTTCATATACTGGATTAAGCGTTTCGTAAACGTGTTCTAGTGCAATTCGTCGAACTTTACCATTTACACGTGGTAACAGTTTGAAATCTTCCTTCTTAAAATTTAACTTTTTCCAGTCATTCAGAACTTCAAAACCAAACTTACGGTAAAAGGGAATTTGGAAAGGATGGAGAAAAGAGATTGTTTGTCCTCTATTCTTCATTTCCAATAGGGCGTTTTGTAGTAAACGTGCTACTCTCCCACCTCTTCTATGCTCAGGGTATGTTGCAACCGACGCAATACCGCCCATAGCGAACTTTTTCCCAGCAATCCTTGTTTCAAAATCAATTAAATGAAGCTTAGCGGCAAGCTCGTCGCCTTCAAAATCTCCCCATATTTCATGTTGACTATAGCCCCTAATTTTTTCTTCTAAATCTTTATCAGGAACTTTATATTGAAAAGCATATTCTGAAAGTCGTACGGCATCAATTACTTCGCTTTTTTCTAATCTTCGCATGTTAAGCCTCCTATTTTAATGTTTTCCTTTTATTACAATCATGAGTGGAACAATAATCGGTAGAACACCATGTATTCCTGACACATGGTCGCGTTCACGTAAAGCCAGAATAGAGAGTCCTGTTAAAACTAGAAAATCGATCGTCATCACATGAACAAAATTCGATTCTAGAAAAGCTTTTTGATAAATAGAAGCATCTCCAGCCACTAGTCCGTAAATCATTAAACCAAGAGCTATCATAATAAGGACAAGGGAAAGACCACGAGATTGAAGTAATATCCTCAACTTATCTGGCGTTCGATTGGGGGCATCCTTCTTCTTATTTAAAATAAAATATGGCATTAAGCTAAATGCCCCAGCTACAAATGAACCAAGTACAAATGGCCATGCTGGTATTGAACCACGGTCGCTCCGTAACAGCAATACAGCAAAAACAGCAGGAAATACTCCGAGTAGTGAAAACATGGCAAGCAAACTGGGATCGGGTTGATTCATCGTTAATAATTCAGAAAGATAAGGACCATTTCCTTCTGGCGCTAGAAAAACTGAATACAGTATAAACCCAAGCCATATGATAAGTAAGATGAATCTCTTCATCATGCACCTTCTTTCCTCTTTATCTTTCTAAATCATAAAGTTATCCTGAAAAAATCTCAAATATGTGTAGAATTTTCGAACAATTGTGGTATACTAATTGTAACAAAACATTCACAAATTATTCTTTATTTCGACATAAGTTTAGTTTGTAAGCGGTATCATAAAAAGGAGTTGTTAACTATGGATGTCTATATGGTCTATCTTTTCGTTATCACGGCTACACCGTTGTTTCTGTGGCAGGATTATAAGAAGCTTGCTTTCTTACACACACCGTTTATTGTGGCAATCTGGGCGCTACTTATTTTCTACATTGGTGGCGGTATGACTCCAGTAGCACATACACTCTTTATTACTCTTTTCGCGATTAATGTTCTTTTCGCTCATTTAGCGGCTTATCTCATCTTTGCTCGCCCATTCCTTAAGGAACGTTCACTTGCAAAGAAAATGTCACAAATAGAAGACTAAATTTTCAACAGTACTGTGGAGATTCATAAATCTCTACAAAATTTCAATTTAAAAAAAGCTGTTCACCTCTTGAGGTGAACAGCTTTTTTTGAATCACATATTCATATTGTGCATGCCGAATGACATAACCCAGATTGTACCGGCAACGACTGCAACCGCAATGAAAACTGCGTAAAGAATCGTTCCGACCTGAATTCGGCTACTATCACTCTCAGTAATATGCATAAACATTAAGAGCTGAATCGCTGCCTGAATCAATGCCAGGATGACAACAATAATCATAATCGTTCTAAAACTAAAGTCTGAAGCGAATCCGACCCATAAAGCAAGTAGTGTTAAAACGATCGATAGACCGAAACCAACTAAGTGGCTCCATGGGAAGTGGCTATGACTATTTGTCTGCTCGTTGTTTGAGGCCATCTTACATCACCATCCCATACAAGTAGACTGCTGTGAAGATAAAGATCCACACAACGTCAAGGAAGTGCCAGTATAAACTTGAAATAAAGACCTTCCTTGTTGTGTCAGGTGTTAATCCGCGTTGCTTCAATTGAATCAAAATAAGTGAAATCCATGCAATACCCATTGTTACGTGGGCACCGTGCGTTCCGACTAATACAAAGAAGCCAGACCAATAGGCACTAGTTGTTAGTGCAGCACCTTCATGAATGTAATGAACAAATTCATAAATTTCAAACCCTAGGAATCCTAAACCTAATGCGAGTGTAATACCTAACCAGAGAAACAATCCTTTAAGAGAATGATTTCTCATATAGTGAATAGCAAGTCCACATGTGAAACTACTTGTTAGTAGCAAAAATGTTTCAATTAACACACCACTAATTTCAAAAAGCTCTTCTGGTCCTGGACCGCCAGCTGTACGACCAACTAATACTAGATAAGTGGCAAACAGCGTTGAGAACAAAGCGATTTCGGCACCGAGGAAAATCCAGAAGCCTAGAATATTCAGTCGGCCAGTTTCCGACTGATATTCTAAAGGCGTGTTAGGAGAATATTCGACTGATTCCATGCTTCACGCCTCCTTTATAAAGTAGTTTTTTTCTCATCTTCTTCTATTTCTTCTACGCTAACGTAGAAACCTTTATCATAATCAAATGAACGGATCACCATTGTTGCAAGGACACCAATTAGCCCAAGAATAGACATCCAAGTCCAAGAGAATACCATACCAAATCCTGCAATAAAGAAGAATACACTCATCACAATCGGCACGCCAGAGTAACTAGGCATATGAATTGGTTTATAAGGTTTCTTCTCAGGTGTTTTCCCTTGTTTCTTCTCTTCTTTCATAATCCAGAATGCATCATGTCCTTTCGCTTCAGGAAGATGAGCGAAGTTATAATGCGGTACTGGAGCTGGTGTTGACCATTCAAGTGTTCTAGCATCCCAAGGGTCACCAGTTGTTTCACGTGGAGAGTAACGGAAGCTATAGTAGATGTTATAAACAAGAATCAAGAATCCGATTCCCATTAGCATACCACCGAACGTAGCAAGTACGTTCAAGCTCATCCATCCGTCTCCAATTCCATAAGTGTAAATACGACGAGGCATTCCTGCAAGACCTAGGAAATACATCGGGAAGAAACATAAGTTAAATCCTGCAACGAAAATCCAGAAACTCCATTTACCAAGACGCTCGTTCAAACGGTGATTGAACATTTTTGGATACCAGAAGTATAGACCTGCGAAACAAGCATACACAGTACCCGAGATGAGCACGTAGTGGAAGTGAGCAACTAGGAAGTACGTATTGTGGTACTGATAGTCAGCAGCTGCCATCGCTAGCATAACACCTGTTACCCCACCGATAACGAAGTTCGGGATAAAGGCAAGCGACCAAAGCATCGCTGTCGTAAATCGTATTCGCCCTTTGTACAGAGTGAATAGCCAGTTAAAGATCTTCACACCTGTCGGAACGGCGATTAACATCGTAGTGATGGAGAAGAATGAGTTAACTGCTCCACCTGCTCCCATCGTAAAGAAGTGGTGAACCCATACTAGGAAGCTTAGTCCGGCAATAACGACCATGGAATAAACCATTGCTTTATAACCGAAAAGTGTCTTACGTGCAAATGTACTAATAATTTCTGAGAACATACCAAACGCCGGAAGAATAACAATGTACACTTCAGGGTGGCCCCAAATCCAGAAGAGGTTTGCCCAAAGCATTGGCATACCGCCATCCATCATTGTAAAGAAGTGACTTCCAAACAGACGATCAAACGTCATAAGTGCAAGTGCCACGGTAAGAACCGGGAATGCAAAGATGATGATAACCATCGTAATTAATGAAGACCATGTAAACATAGGCATTTGCATAAGCTTCATAGATGGTACTCTCATTTTCAAAATCGTAACGAGGAAGTTAATACCCGTTAATAATGTACCGATACCTGCAATTTGTAAGCCGAGTAAGTAATAGTTCTGCCCTACTCCTGGGCTTAGTTCGAGACCAGCTAATGGAACATAACTTGTCCAACCAGCAGATGGAGATCCACCAATAACAAATGAAATGTTAAAGAGCATAGCCCCCATGAAGAAAGTCCAGAAACTTACTGCGTTTAAAAACGGATAAGCAACGTCTCGTGCACCAATTTGTAATGGTACAACAACGTTTATTAAACCAATTAAGAACGGCATAGCCATGAAAATAATCATGATTGTTCCGTGCGTTGTAAATATTTCATTATAGTGGTTCGCATCCAAAAAGCTTGAATCTGGAACCGTTAATTGCGCCCTCATGAGCATGGCATCTACACCACCGCGGAAAAGCATAAGAACTGCTGCGATGATATACATGATACCGAGTTTTTTATGGTCAACAGTGGTTAGCCATTCCGTCCATAACCATTTCCACTTTTTGAAATACGTTAAGGCGAAGATTGCGCCAATCAATGTTAGTGCAATTGATACATCCGCCCCATAGATCAGCGGATCCCCGGTGACAAAAAATTCATCCAATTTCATGGTGTCTTCCTCCTCTCTTAATGCGAGTGTTCCTCGGAATCTTTTTCAGAGTCTTCATGGTTCATTTCTGAATGATCCATTTCTGAGGACTCATCTTCATCAGTTGATTCGCCATTACGGACCTTTGTTGCGTATTCAGCGTCCATTCCATGATCAACCCACTGAAGGTGAGTTTCTGAGAATGTCTGCTCTTCTGTATGACCTTTAAGCATCAATTCATTGTATTTCTCTTGAGTAAGTTCAGGTGCGTCTTGCGCCTCTTCTACCCACTGATCGTAATCTTCTTGAGATTCAGCTGTTACAGTAAATACCTGCTCAGTAAATCCTTCACCAGTGAAGTTGGCATTACGTCCGCGATACTCACCAATTTCATCAGCTTGCAAATAAAGTTCTGTCATCATGCCAGACATTGTGTATTCCTGCCCACCAAGTGACGGAATCCAAAATGATCCCATTGAATCTGCCGATGCTAATTTAAATAGAATTGGGTGATCTTCCGGGATATGAAGATAGTTCACCGTTTCAATATTTTCTTCTGGATAGCTAAACACCCATTTCCAATCGACTGATGTCGCATGAATCACGATTGGATCTTTATGAGACGTCGCTTCCGGTGCCTCTTCTAGTGCAAAAATCGTTTGTACAGTCGGCACTGCAAGGACAATAAGAATAATTACCGGAATTACAGTCCAAACAATTTCAAGGAACACATTCCCCTCGATATGTGGAGGTTCGTATTCAGGACCACTCTTACGCTCACGATATTTAACAAGGATGAGTGTAAATAGCACGAACACGACCAAAACAATAAACAGCATAAAGCCAATAGAGAAAAGAATTAAATTCGCTTGTTGTTCTGCTACAGGTCCTTTTGGATCAAGAACGGTTAAGTTACTACAGCCACTCAATACCATCACTGCAAGAAACATACTGAGCGCAAAAAATGATTTCATTCGCTTCACCGCCAGGCCACCTTCCTTTCTTCCTATATATTAGTTAAGTAGATTTTAAACAAAAAATGACAGAAACAACTGTTACCATTGGCTATTGTAGCAGGTTCCTTTCATAAATGTGACAGGTGTCACAAGATGTCAAAAGTTGCTCATGTATTTATCACTTTTTTGTCACATTTCATACATATTTTGTTCAAATTTGTGGAATGATTTAACTTTAATGGATATAACAGCGCTTGCTTCATTTGTCTCTGCTTTTCTTCAAGCACGATCGTTGTCTGTTCAATAGACTAATTGATAAAGTATGACTGTATTTTGAAAGGAGCTTATCATGAACTTACAATTAACTGACAAACTAGCACTTGTTACAGGGTCAACATCCGGAATAGGTAAAGGAATTGCGGAAGTACTATTAAAAGAAGGTGCAGAAGTTATTATAAACGGACGTACGTATGAGCGTGTACAGGATGTGGTGAAGGAACTATCATCACTCGGGAATGTACACGGCGTTGTTGGAGATCTTTCAAAGCAAGGCGAAAGCAAGCAACTCATTGAAGAAGTAAACAAGATTGGTCAGCTCGACATCTTAATTAATAATATGGGGGCATTTGAAGTTAAGCCGTTCACAGACGTATCAGATGAAGAGTGGATGAGTTATTTCCAAACAAACGTCATTAGTGCCGTGAGACTGAGTCGCGAATTTCTCCCTACTATGCTATCAAGGGATACAGGACGAATCCTGAATATCGCGAGTGAAGCAGGAGTTAAACCACTATCCCAAATGCTTCCATACTCGGTAACGAAAAGTTCTTTAATTAGCTTATCACGCGGACTTGCTGAAATAACAAAAGGCTCAAATGTTACTGTTAACTCTGTACTACCGGGTCCAACATGGACAGATGGCGTAGCAAGCTTCATGGAAGGCGCAGCTGCCGAAGAAAAGAAAGATCTTGATAACTTTACACGAGACTACTTTAAAGACAACGAACCAACATCGTTAATTCAACGTTTTGCACGAGTCGAAGAAGTGGCAAACACAGTAGCCTTTCTCGCGTCACCATTATCATCAGCGATAAATGGATCAGCTCAGCGTGTAGAGGGCGGAATTATTCGCTCCGTTTAATAGCACCACCCAATATGAAAACCCCTCTGACTTGGTCAGAGGGGTTTTTTGCTATTTTGCTTCAAGTAGCCACTTTGTCGCTTGCACATCTACATAGCCGTTACTTTTAAAGGTAAGACTTACATCATGTTCTTCAGGGAAAAACCTTGATGTGAACACTTCCTCACCATCATTTACAAACACTTCAATCGAGGATGAATCGACATAGAATCGAAGGTTATAAACTTCATCGATGGAGCAGCTTCGCGACTCATCCTTTCCATCAACAAAACTCTTTCGTTTAAACGTTAATATTCCTTTATCAGCATCATAAATCATTTCGGCATTGTTTCGGAAGTTAACAGCAAACGAGTTTTCCACTTTCTGCACATGAAGAAGTAATTCATATGTGGTTCCGTGAAACTCCTCCCATTCCTTTTCTTCATTAGAAAGCGTGATTTCTTTTTTCACTTCATTCTGTCGCATCGCTTCTAATTCCTTCACAGGACGTTGGATAAGTTTATCCCCTTCGTAATAAAGCTCTCTTGGAATGGTTAGCATGTGTATCCATTTGTGTTCGATTGTTGGATGATGCTCTTCTCCCTGCTCAGGCACACCCATCCAACCAATCATCAGCCTTCTTCCGTTCTCATCAAGTGTCGTTTGTGGTGCATAAAATTCAAAACCTCGATCAAGCTCTGTAAACGATCCGTGATTCATCTTTCCACTCACATAATTCATTTCTCCAGAAAGGTACCCTGTTTGATAGACATTTTGGTACAAGTATCCTGTAGGCTTTAGCCCTTGTGGGGAAAAGAGAAGAATATCCTTCCCATCTAACTCAAATAAGTCAGGGCATTCCCACATGAATCCTAAATCACCAATCGGTTCTTCCCCAGAAGCTGTGACGTCCCCTTTCAACATCCAGTCCTTTATATTGGTTGATTCAAATAAGGCGACTCGACCTTCTTCATTTAGGTTCTGCGTACCAACCACCATGTACCATTTCTCTAAATGCTGCCACACTTTTGGATCTCGAAAATGGGGGGTATATCCTTCAGGCAAGTTTAATACTACACCCTTTTTATCAAAGTGAATCCCATCTTCTGATTCAGCCAGACACTGATAGGTTTCACGATTTCCCTGCTCATCTTTTACATTCCCAGTATAGAAAAGCATCAATTTATCTTCAGAGACGACCGCACTTCCCGAATAGCAGCCATTCTTGTCGTACCAGTCCCCAGGGGCTAAGGCAATTGGGGCAAGCTCCCAGTTAATGAGGTCTGTCGACGTATAATGTCCCCAGAATTTAGCGCCATGATCCGTTTTAAAAGGCATCCATTGAAAGAAAACGTGATAAACGCCCTTCCATTGTATAAAACCATTTGGATCATTTAATAACCCTGCAGGTGGCATTAAGTGAAATGCTGAGCGGCGGTAGTCACTTTCAACTGTTTCACGTTGTGCCTCTATTTCTTTCATTGCAAGATCCTTTAGCTGCTCGTTTCGATCCGTCATAAAAATCACCTAGTTCATTAAAATTTTGAAAAAGGGGATCCGCTTTATTGAGGATCCCCTTCGCTATTATTTATCTAGCATACCGTCTTTGTAGCCAAATGCCCATGTAAGACCAAAGGCAATCCCAATCGAAATGATGTTAACAAGTAGATACAATACAATCTGACTATTCAAGAATAGTAATGTACCTGGGATAACAGTAACTGCAAGGCCCGTCGCTTTTAACTTAAAGAGTGATGCGAGGAATCCCCCGACTGCACCACCGATTAATCCCATGATAAATGGCTTCATATACCGGAGATTGACACCAAAGATAGCCGGCTCTGTAATTCCAAGAAAAGCAGATAAAGAAGATGGAAGGGCTAATGCTTTCAATTTCTTAGACTTTGTTTTCAGGCCAACAGCAAGTGCTGCCCCACCCTGAGCTGCGATTGCCGCAGAAATAATTGGGTTAAATGGATTGTAGCCAAGGTTTTCAAACAACTGAATTTCAAGGAAGTTGAAAATGTGATGAACACCTGTAATAACAATAATTTGATGGAAGAATCCAATGATTAAACCACTTAGACCAAATGGAAGATCAAGAATATAAATCGTACCATCCATGATGTACTCTTCTACCGTATGGAAAATAGGTCCGATCGCAAATAGCGACAAAGTAATCATAATTAACAATACTAGGAACGGAGTTAAAATAAGATCTAGTGCTTCTGGTACTATTTTACGAATTCGTTTTTCTAACTTTGCTCCGAGTAAACCTGCAACAAAAGCGGGAATAACCGAACCTTGATAGCCTACTACTGGAATAAACCCTAGAAACTTAAGTGGCTCTGCATTTCCTGCCGCTACTTCCCATGCGTTCGGAAGAGCAGGCGTAACAAGCATCAATCCGAGTACGAGACCGATCGTCGGATTTCCTCCAAACACTCGGAAGGTTGACCATGCTACAAGCGCTGGTAGGAAGATAAATGCTGTATCCGTTAGAACTTGTGTAAATAGAATAAAGTTATCTGAGATATCCCCTGGTGTTAACCCGAATAGAGCAAGTATCTCTTCTTGAAGCACAAGACCGCGTAGTCCCATAAATAACCCTGTTGCTACAAGCGCTGGAATGATTGGAACGAACACATCACCAAATGAGCGGATCGCACGTTGAAACGCATTTCCTTGCTTCGATGATTCTTCTTTAATTTCGGACTTAGTAGAACCAGTTGCTCCTAGCGCTGTCACCTCATCATAAATTCGGTTAACAGTCCCTGTCCCAAAAATAACCTGATATTGTCCAGAATTATAGAAGGCACCCTTTACTTTCTCTACCCCTTCTACTCTTTCTTGATCAATTTTTTCTTTGTCGTGTACCATAATTCTTAGTCTTGTTGCACAATGGGCAACAGATTGAATATTCTCCTGTCCACCAATAGCATCAATGACTTCCTGAGCAATCTCACGGTTTGTAGCCATATCATTAACTCCCTTCACATTATATCTTGCGCATGGTATCGATTCCATATTTGGCGAAATAAGAGCGTTTTCATTTCCTCGCTCTTTTTAGTCTATCGTTAAGTAATTAAATAATGAGTGATATGTGAACGATTCCACATTGGTTAAAAAGAAATTGACATCGCTTTCACTAGTTACTATACACTATCCCTTTCAATAAGTCTATAGTTAAGTTTAAGCTTTTTCTTTTCCAAAACTTTCCCTGATAGCTGCTCTAAAATAAGCTGAGCCGTTTTCTGTCCAGCATCTTCATTAAAATAGTCCACAGTTGATAATGCCGGCGTCACGTGGCGGGATAAGTCAGAAGCACCGATACCGAATAATGCCATATCTTCTGGAATGCGAATCCCCTGCTCTTTCAACAAGCCAAGCGCTCCAATCGCCATGCGATCCGTTACGGCAAAAATAGCGGTTGGTTTTAATTCAGATTGCTCCACTAATTGTTTGGCAGCTTCATATCCGGACTCAAATGTAAAGTTCCCATATTGAATCCAACCTTTTTCCACTGTTAAACCGTGCTTTTTCATTGCATCAAGGTAACCCTGTTTCCTCACGATCCCAACAGCATGGTCTGTTTCTGGTACACCTATAAAACCAATGTGGCGGTGACCTTTTTCTATAAGTGACTCTGTCACACTATATGAAGAATGATAGTCATCGTATACGACAGACATGACGCCATTTAATTCCTGTCCAATTGCAACAAAAGGAATAGAAGCATCTGAAATGGTATCAAGTAATTCTTGGTTCCGATTTGTGGCAAGCAAAATAATACCGTCCACCTGACGACTTTTTAATAGCTTTATATTTTGTATTTCTTTCTCAGGCTGTAATTGGGTATTGGTTAGAAGAATCTGATAACCGTTGGCCGCAAGCTCATTCTCGATCCCATTAACAACACGACTGGCTGTTTCAGTACTGATTCTTGGCAGAATAACGCCTATAACGCCCGAACGCTTCGTACGCATTGTTTTCGCATGTGCACTCGGAATATATCCCATCTCTTCCACTGCTTCAACGACGCGCTGCCTTGCTTCATGACTAACATAACCATTGTCATTCAGCACTCGCGAGACTGTTGTTCGTGAAACACCTGCTCGTTTTGCTACATCCTTAATTGTTGGCATAACCGTTCCTCCATCATGACAGTCTTTCCTTAATTCATCATAATCGATCTCACTGCTGTTGTCTATAACTGGAAATATGTGTAGGGAGGACCGATTTTGTAAGTCTCCTCAGTTTACTTCTAATGTAATGCCCTCTATGATGTAGAAGAGTGTGTGTTATTTCGTGATACTAAATAAATAGCGTTAATAGATACTCCAAAAAAATAACTTTATTTAAAGGAGGGCTGCTATGACAGACCACTATGAACATGAAAATTTAGATGCATCAGCGCGGAAAAAGCTAATTATTCTTGTCTGTACGATTCTAGCTTTTGCCGTTATGAATGGAACGATGTTCAACGTTGCCATTCCCGATATTGCTGCATCTTTTAATCTCAGTCCATCAGAAGTAAGCTGGGTGTTAACTGGATATATTCTTGTATTTGCCATTGGCTCCCTTATGTACGGTAAGCTAGCGGATATCTATCCAATCAAAACTCTTTTTACTATAGGGATTAGTATTTTTGCTACAGGGGCCTTTATTGGTTTTCTTTCTCCCAACTATCCTACTCTTCTAGCAGCACGAATACTTCAAGCAATTGGTGGCGCAACAATTCCAGCGCTTGCCTTTATTGTTCCAATTCGGTTTCTCCCTAAAGAAAAAGGAAGAGTGTTTGGATTGATCTCTTCCACCGTTGCCTTTGCTTCAGGTGTCGGTCCTATAATCGGTGGTGTTGTAGGAGGTACGCTGAATTGGCGCTTCCTTTTCCTTTTCTCTGTTGCGACTGTATTTGCCATTCCGCTCTTTAGAAAATGGCTACCGAATGAAGAAAAGCGTTCAGGATCCATTGATTTACCAGGTGCTGCGCTTATGGCCGTATCGGTAGCATCATTGTTGTTCTATATTACAACGTTCCTTTGGTATTTACTCGTCCTCTTTACCGTCTTTTTCATTCTATTCTTATGGCGAACGTTTACGATTACACACCCATTTATCGATCCCGTTATATTGAAAAATACCAAATACACGATCACCGTGTTAACTAGTTTCCTTGGAACTTCCGCGCTCTTTGGATTGATCTTCGTCATCCCAATAATGTTGCGAGAGCTTAACGGGCTATCAACCTTAAATATCGGTCTTGTCTTATTTCCCGGGGCAATGGCTGCTGGGTTAATCGGCCAAATCGGTGGTAGAATCATCGAACAGCGTGGCGCAATACTTGTTGTAAAAATAGCGCTTCTTCTGATCGCAAGTGGAACATTTTTCATCTCAACGTTTTCAGGTTACAACGCATGGGTTATTGCACCGTGTCTATTAATAGCTTACCTTGGGTTTCCACTCATCCAGAGTTCAACAGCTGATCTCCTGTCTTCCATTCTACCTGATAACCAAAATGGTGTAGGTATGGGGGTTTTCAATTTATTGAACTTCCTTGCTGGCGCTTTTAGTTCAGCTATTTTCGGAAGGCTTCTTGAAATGAAAAACGTTACTTTTTCGATGAATCCACTTTCACGATCAGGAAGTAATCTCATTTTTAGTAACTTGTACCTTGGGTTAACCTGTATTGCTCTGCTCGCATTTGCCATCTTCACGTTGAAATTTCTATCAAAACGTGAAAAAGCACTATCCGAATCATCTGCGTCTTAATAAGCAATCAAAAGATCGGCCATAGAGCCGATCTTTTTCTTACATCAAATTTGCAACATATAAACCGCTTGCTGCTGCCTGTGATAGAGAATGCGTTTCACCAGAGCAATCTCCGATCAAAAAGAGACCTTCTACTTCTGTTTCAAAATGATCATTTGTCTGGATCTTTGCTTCGTAAAACTTTCCATCCATACCATATAGTAACGTCTCTCCATCAATTGGCTCACCGATCAGCTTTTCGAGGCAATAAAGAAACTCCTGAAGCGCACGAAGATAGATGTTCGGCACTTCGTCTATCAAGTTCCCAGCTTCTCCATCAAGGGAAGGAACAATTGAATTCGAACTTAGAATTGTCGAAGTTGTAGCCTCTTGTTTTTTTAATTCCCGCAGACGCTGGACCACAATTCGCTCCCCACCTCTATTAATCCCTCCAATAATTTGCTGTGCAGTGTTATCCGCTTCCTCTTTCGAAGAATAAAAAGAAGGAACAAATAAGGTGAAGTTCAAATTGTTTCCTGGCGCATTCTTTTCTCTTTTATTCTGTCCATCCGGCATAACAAGCCCGTGTTGATATTTCCTTATAATTCGCCCATTTGGGTTCATACAGTACGTCGTTCCTTCAAATGCCTCTCGTTGAATATGAAGCTTCGTTTCGAACGTATCCTTCAAGATGGATGTGAGCTGATCACCTCGCATTTCTACTCGAATACCCAAATCAAGGCGAGCAGGACCAGGCACGAGACCAAACTGTTCACATTGGGCATACATCCACTCACTTCCGCTATTGCCTGTCGAGATAACAACATTTTTTGTTTTCATGATTCCTTTTGAGGTATCTATGTCAAAGTATTCTGCTTTTTCAATCGAGTAAACGTCCGTTTCAAATCTTAAATCGATTCTTTCTAACAAATACTCATACAAATTTTGAAACACTTCAAAAGAAAGGTTTGTTCCAAGGTGTCTAACTGATGTCGTGAACACATCTAATCCTACGTTTTTGGCTTTCTCCTCTAACTCCGAACTGTATGTATGATAGAGCTCAGCCTTGTCCCCGCCAAAAGAACAAAGAATGCGGTCGACTTCCCACATCAATTTTTCCGACTGAGCAGTACCTATTTTTCTACCGAGACTTCCACCAAAATCATTCGTATAATTAAATTTACCTTCTGATTTACCTAGCCCAGCAAACCCTATGTATTGGTCACAAACGTCACAAGAACATTCTTGTTGTGAACGAGCCCTACAATTTCGGTCGGTAAGCTTCTTTCCTTTATCGATTAACATAATTTTATATTCTGGATGTAGCTCTGTTAACTGATATGCCATAAAAATACCACTAACTCCAGCTCCAATGATCGTGACATCGTACATGGCACTACCTCCACTCTTTTTATTTAAAAGCATACCACATCAAAAGGACTGATCTCTAAAAATCAGTCCTTTAAATGAAAGCAAATATTATCTAACGACGTCCTCTTGAACGTCTGCCACTTGATCGTCTTCCTGAGCTACATCTGCCGCTCGAACGCCTACCTGAGCGTCGGCTGCGTCGGCTGCGTCGGTTGCTACGTCTCCCTGTCGAGAAAAGTCCAGAGCGCACGCCGCACGAGCGTTTGCCTGAGCTACGTCTGCCGCTTGAACGCCTACCTGAACGTCTTCCTGAGCTACGACGTCCTGAACGTGAACGCTTCCCTGAGCTACGTTTTCCACTTGAGCGACGACTACGACAACCGCTTGAACCTTTACCTGAACGACGACCAGATTTCTTCCCTGACTTACGCTTTCCACCTCTAGCTTCGATCGGGTTTTGAATAAGAAACTCATCAAGACCTGCTTCCTGAGCTTGTTGTAATAGCACCTCTACATTCATTGAAACATTCTTCAACACTGTTTGCTCCCTTCCCTTATCTTCTGCTTTAGCATTACTATATGATATGAAGAAATGAAGAGCTTGTTCAGTTCCTACGGAAAATTCCACTCTCTCCCATTTAAGTGGCATGATCTCATATGACCTCATATCTTGTTATGAGTAGGAAAAGGATAAAGGAAGTGACGTATGAGCATTCCACACTATCATTTATCGATCGATAAAAAAGGTATGAAAAAGCTAAAGAAAGATAAATGGAGCGATCAACTTGTACCAGCTGTTTTACAAGTAGACCAAACGAATTATGAGGTGAAAACAACTTATCGTGGCGCACACACGCGTAAATTCAAAAAAAAATCCTATATGGTTGAGTTTAATGACAAGAACTTATTTCATCATCAAAAAACACTGCACTTAAATGCCGAATTCAATGATTATTCATTATTAAGAAGTAAGCTTTCTTTCAATTTATTTCATAAATTGAATGTACTAACTCCTAATGCTGAACACATTATGCTCACACACAATAACCTCTTCTCAAGCATCTATTTAAAACTGGATTCGATAGATGAATTTTACCTTAACAATCATAACCTACCAGATGGGCCCATTTACTATGCTCAAAATGATGACGCCAATTTTTCACTCCTTCGACCTGATGATTACAAACCGAAGAAATCATTGCTTGATGGATATATGAGAAAATATGGATTGGAATCAGACGATCATTCAGTTGAAATTCTTCTATATAAAATCAACACATTATCACAAGAAAAGTTTATAACTGAAATAAACAATTTAATAGACGTTGAAAAATATTTAAACTGGCTATGTGGCGTCGTTTGCACACAAAACTTTGACGCCTTTATTCAAAACTACGCCCTTTACCAAAACAGAGAAACCAATCGGTTTGAAGTTATTCCATGGGATTATGACGCTACGTGGGGGCGAGATATTAACGGAAGAATGATGGAACATGACTATATCCCCATCAGTGGCTACAATACGCTTACAGCGAGACTACTAGCCTGTCCTACCTTTAGAGCTCGATACAAATTAAAACTTGAGCAAACAATCGAAACATTCTTTACCACCAAAGAACTTGAAAAAGAGATCAATGAACTTCACCAGACTTTGAGACCTTATGCCCTTAACGATACTTTTCTAAAAAATAAACTAAGCTACTTTGATTCCGAACCTGACTTTATACTTCAATACATCCGAGACCGAGTGAATTTTATAAAGAAAGAATTGGCCGATTTTTAGAGGGATTTTTAGCCGGTGCCTGTCACTCTAATGAGCCTAAACACTAAATGAAAATAACCAAAAAGCCCCCAAATGGGGGCTGTTACTCATTTTCTTCCTTCTGTTTCTTCTGTTCTTTATCTTTTTCTAGTTTCTCATCGGATCGCTGCTTCTCAAGCTTTTCTCTAATCCGATTAAATTCTTTACTAGGTGGCATCAAACTAACAATAACATCACCTGCTTCAGCTCTCGTTTGAGAGTCATGGGCGAAGAACTCCAAACTTCCAGATGGCTTTTTCACAAAGAGCATGATCGTTTCATCGTCTCTTTCTTCAAGGTATTGATCATAAGCATATTGCTGAGTTATGTTTGTTTTACGGAAAACATACCCACTTTCTACCTTACGATTCAGGCTTTCCCATGTAGCTCCTTCTTTAAAGGCTACACGTCCACCGATCGTGTGAACAAGCTCCTCAAGGTCATCTCCTCGATCATTACGTAAGCTTAACTGGAAGAGGTTATTACGACCAATCTCCGGAACGAACGTCGTACAAACGAGCGCATTGTAAGAATCGAGCTCCGTAGCTGCAAGCATATACTCGTAAGGGGTGAGATCAAGGCGATACTCTGTTTGCTCAGAGAGTATTTCTCCTCTATAAAAAGGTACTCCTGCTTTTCTCGTTGTAAGCAGCCTTTGCCATGATGAGTCTGTAATTAATACAGGGATTTTAAGGTCTTTCAGCGTTTTGGATAATGCCGTAGAGAACGTACTACCCCCAACAATCAGAACGCCGGGCTGGCCATCACTCGCTAGTCCAAGCTTCTCAGCAGTCCAACGAATAGAAAAGCCGTGAACCACAACAGTAGCGAATACTAATGCAAACGTAAGCGACATTAATATTTTTGCATCCTCAAATCCTGCATCAAGTAAAACACTAGCAAAATAGCTCGCTACGGTTAATGCTACAATACCTCGCGGCGCAATCCAGCCAACAAGCGTTTTTTCTTGCCATGATAAATCCGTTCCAATGGTTGATAACCAAATGGATAGTGGTCTTACTACAAATAACATCAGAATTACGAATACTAGTATTTGCCAATGGAAAATTTCAAGCAAAGTGTCAACTGATAAAGAAGCTGTTAGCATGATGAAAATCGTCGAGATCAATAGCACTGATATATTTTCTTTAAAATGCCTCATATCATCAATCGAAGAGATATGCATGTTGGCAAGAGTAATACCCATTGCCGTAACAGCAAGCAGTCCAGTTTCATGCGTGATTTCATCAGCCACTGCGAAACAAAGAATCACCACTGCGAACACGACTGGAGATTTCAAGAATTCAGGTACATAACCTTTCTCGAACATCCAACCTACTCCGCGACCACATAAGAAGCCAAATAATGTCGCAAAAAGGGATCCTAAGAAAAAGACAAGTAGGACGGTTGCCGTTGCTTCTTCTACTTTTAAGAATTTAATAATTTCGAATGCAAATACAGCAAGAAGAGCTCCAAGTGGATCAACGATAATCCCTTCCCACTTTAATATTTTCGCGGGTCTTGGTTTTAGTTTGGCTTGCCTCAATAACGGCAAAATGACCGTAGGGCCAGTGACAATAAATAATCCACCAATAACAAATGCTACGCCCCAAGATAGACCTGCAACGTAATGGGCTGATAACGAACCAAGGAGCCACGCTAGAAAAGCTCCTATCGTTACAATTCTTCCAACCGGTCTTCCAAGCCCTTTAATCTCACGAAAATCAAGATTTAGACTTCCTTCAAATAAAATAATAGCAACTGCGATAGATACAAACGGGTCAAATAAGTCACCAAATACATCTTCTGGATGAAGTAATCCAAAAAGCGGACCGACAAGCAATCCAATGATGGACATAACGACAATGGCAGGGAAGTGAAAACGCCAGGCAATCCACTGTGAAAAGATGCCAAGGGCACCCACAAGCATAATATTAAATAAAATCGAATCGACCATGGATAGCCTCCTTATGTTTAACAACTGCTAGTTCTTCATTTCTATTCTGTCCTTTGTATATAACTTCACTATAATCGAAGTGAACAGAAATGTTTGAAAATATACTCTAATTTGTATATATTAGTAAAAAAGATGGAAAGTCTATTACCTGCCGTCATTTTATACGTAATTACCTGTTAAAGGCAACTATCTACTCTTTTATTAGTAATGAATTCCTACTGACAAGGGATGTACTGTGAATGGAGTATTACCCTCTAAACTACAAAACGAACCTATTCCCCCCATCTTATTATTTTGTCATTACAATATTAACATCGCTATGAAAAAAGAAGCAGGTCCCCCTGCTTCCTGTTATTTATCTTGATCAAGTTTTAATTTCGCTAAAGCATCAGCAAGAGCTGTATTAACTGGTTCATCCTGGCCCTGGTTTTTCATATATTTTGATACGTCTTTCTTCGTTGCTTTGGTATTCTTTTCCTTTTTCCGTCGTTCATTAAACGTCGATAGCTTTTCACGATGACCGCACTTGCATATAAATGTCTGTGCGTCTCCCTGGCCATGAAGCTCGAGCTTTTTCTTACACTTAGGACATCTAGCATTCGTTACTTTACTTTTCCCTTTACGGTACCCACATTCTCGGTCCTGGCAAACGAGCATTTTCCCCTTCTTACTTTTCACTTCGAGCATTAAATTACCACATTCGGGGCATTTCGTTCCCGTCACGTTATCGTGCTTATATTTCTTCGTACTTGATTTGATCTTCTGAACCGTTTCATTTGCGTAAGCCTTCATCTCTTCAATAAATGCCTGCTTCGATAGTTCGCCTTTTCCAATCGCTTCAAGCTTTTGTTCCCATTCTGCCGTTAGAGCCGGGGATTGTAATTCGTCTGGGACAATGTCTAACAATTGCTTTCCTTTAGATGTAATTGTTAAGTCTTTGCCATTCTTTTCAATCAAAAAGCTATTAAATAATTTCTCAATTATATCTGCACGCGTTGCAACGGTTCCTAGCCCACCTGTCTCACCAAGGGTTTGGGCTAGCTTCTTATCCTGATTACCAAGAAATTGAGCTGGCTTCTCCATTGCAGTTAAAAGAGTTCCTTCATTAAAACGAGACGGCGGATTTGTTTTTCCTTCGGTTCTTGTAAGAGAAAGAACTCGAAGTTCCTGTTTTTCTTTTAGCTCTGGAAGAATGACATCCGCTTCTTCAGTATCGTAAACTTCTTTCCAACCGGCTGAAAGAACACGTTTGCCTTTCGCATCAAAACGCTCTTGGCCAATCTTCGCAACAACCGTGACTTGTTCGTATTCAAATGGAGAGTATAGTGCTGCCACAAATCGCTTTACTATGAGATCATAAACCTTACGATCCTTATCGCTAAGCTCGCGAATAATGGGTGTTTGCTCCGTAGGAATAATGGCATGATGATCAGAAACTTTTCGATCGTCAACAATGTGCTTTCCAGTTTGAATTGGGTTCCCAAGTACTTTTCTAGCCGTTTTCTCATAAGGTGCCACTGCTTCTAGTCGTTCTTTTAACGTATCCTTCATATCAGAAGACAAAAAGCGAGAATCTGTTCGAGGATATGTGACGAGCTTATGCTGCTCGTACAGGCGTTGTGTAGCTGAAAGAGTCTCCTTTGCAGAGAAGCCATAGCGTTTGTGAGCGTCTCTCTGTAATTCCGTTAAATCATATAAACCTGGAGCGAACGTCTTTTTTTTAGCTTTTTTCACTTCTTCAATCTGAGCTGGTTTGCCCGATAAATTCTTGAGGTAAGTATCTATTCTGTCTCGATCAAATACGCGCGAATCATTCGATTTCGCATCGCGATAAGTTAATGTAAAACCATCTACAACAGCAGAAATCCCATAATAGCGTTCAGGCTCAAAGGCTTTTATTTCTTCCTCTCGCTTTGCAATAATCGAAAGCGTTGGTGTTTGTACTCTGCCACTAGAAAGCTGTGCATTGTATTTTGTCGTAAGCGCTCGAGTTGCATTAAGACCTACATACCAATCCGCTTCAGACCTAGCTGCAGCTGCCTGGTATAGGTTCTTGTACTGATTTGCCTCTTTCAAATTCTTAAAACCATCACGAATCGCTTTATCCGTTACAGAAGAAATCCAAAGTCTTTTTAACGGTTTTTGGACACGTGCTTTTTCAATAATCCATCGTGCCACAAGCTCCCCTTCTCGTCCCGCATCAGTGGCAATAACAATTTCGCTAACATCTTTCCGATTCATTTGCGTTTTTACAACGCTAAATTGCTTCCCACTTCTTTTAATAACAACTAGCTTCAGTGGGGCAGGAAGCATCGGTAAGTCCTCTAGCTTCCACGTCTTGTATGCTTCATCATAAACTTCTGGATCAGCTAGTGTCACAAGATGACCAAGCGCCCATGTGACGATATAACGGTCTCCTTCAAGAAAACCATTTCCACCTTTTGTACAATTCAATACCCTCGCAATATCTCGTCCAACAGAGGGTTTTTCTGCAAGAATGAGCTGTTTACCCACAATACCAATCTCCTCAAATATCGATTCTTTTCTATTTACTATCATACCAGCTTCGATGTTACACGTGAAACAATGGAAATATCATACTGTTTCTTTCACTATAAAATTTGTAGAAGATAGATGAACATACAAAAAAAGAAGATGTTATCCCATCTCCCCTTTTGTTAAACCTTATTAAGTATGCCATCTTCAATTAAAACCTCTTCAAGAGCATCAACGACTTCAGCGTCATATAAGACACCTGAAAGACGCTTTAATTCATTCATGGCGTATTCTGGCGTATACGCTTTTCGATAAGAACGATCGTCTGTCATCGCGTCGTAGGAATCGCTGACACCGATGATCTTCGCGCCAATCGTAATTTCTTCATCCTTTAAACCATCTGGATAACCAGAACCATTAAGTCTCTCATGATGTTGGTGAATAATGTTGCTGACATCAGCATAATATGTGTCCTTTATCATCTCTGCTCCATCGGCTGGATGCTTTTTGATAATGTCATATTCTTCATCGGTTAGCCCACCGGGTTTGTTGAGAATTTCTTCAGGGACATTAATTTTGCCTACGTCGTGGAGGATCGACGCAACAATTAAATTATCAACATTTTCTGGAGATAGATTCATCTTTTTACTAATTTTCATACTCATACTTTGTACACGTTCACTGTGTTCTTTTGTATATTTATCTTTTTCCCCTACGCTCTTAACATTTTGTATCAATTTAATGATGTCTTCACTAATCAATCTAAATGTAGGTTCATTAATAACCCAAAGAAGATGCGCTTCAGCTATAACCTCAAAGAATATTAATTCTGTTATAGCTTTAACTGAAAAATAATCTCCTTCATTTAAAACGAGGTCCTGATCCTCACACTTTATTTGTCCTTTAAGAATATAGAAAAACTCATATGCATCAGGGTTCTTACCAGGATAAATATAAAAAGCCGTGTTTTCATTTATTGTATGGATCATAAATTCAAGGCCTGCTCCCTTAGCTAGTAAACTTAGGGAGGCTGATTCTTGTTCTACACTTTCAAGATATGAATTCTTTCTTCCAACAACAAGACCATTCACCATTTACCCTCCTCGAGTGCGGAACAATAGATTTATATGTATTCATTATATAGTGCTTTTAAGATACAAAAAAGGTACATCATGAAATTGATGCACCTTTTTTGGTCATGGCCCGATAACTTTAATCGGATCAACCCATACCCAGCGGTCTCCAATTTGTACGTACACCCATGAACATTCAGCCTGAATGCCCTCTTTAGCAGCTTCTGCAATCATGTCTGCAGTCATTTTGTTTGTTTTATCAATTAGATTGTCAATTAGTTTATCAAGTTCTTGATTGTATTTAGAAGTAAGTTCAGCTTTCTTAGTCTTTACTTCTTTCTCAATCTTAGCAATTTCAGCGTCTGATTTCCCATCCTGACGAGCGGTAGCGAGTGTAGCATCAAGCTTAGTTGTTTCAAGAGAAAGCGTTGACAATAGTTTGTTACCTTTAACCTGTGCTGTTTGAATCTCTTCTTCAATCTTAACATTTGTTTCTTCAATTTTCTGTAAAATATCACTGTGATCATTTTCTGCTGCAAAAGTTCCAGTACCCATGAACATAAATAGTGCAACTACTGAGAATAAAGCTACGATTAACTTTTTCATTTTAATCCTCCCCTAGTAAACTCGTATTCTGTGAAAAGATAGAATTGGGTCATACTTCCCACTAATCAACACTATACGGTAAATTTTTCAAGAAATCTATTCTTTTTTACCCTCTTTATTCTACATTTTTGGAAATTATTAGATTGCATTTATCGTTTATAAATGTAAATGATTTCTATAAAATAAATAAACAGCCGATTGAATCGGCTGTCTGTATTAGCGATTTATTCGATAAACTCTCGCTTCATAAGGCTTTAAATTAATCGAATCATTTACTTCTTGCACAACAGGATAGTTATTCAGAAGCAATTGATCTTGCTCTAGAACCAGTCCTGTTTCAAATACAGCTGGCTCTATTGATAGGTTCGTCACAACAAGAACTTGATCTTCTTCTGTTGTTCTCGTATAGGCATAAAGCTGCGGATGCTTTTCAAGAAGCAAATCATAGGTCCCGTAAGTGAAAACTAGGTTTTCTTTCTTCAGCTGAATCATTTTTTTGTAGAAAGTTAGAATAGAGTTGGCATCATTCTCTTGCTTTTGTACATTAATATCTACAAAATTCGGATTGACTTTTAGCCACGGGGTCCCTGAAGAAAACCCAGCATTATAGTCGCTGTTCCACTGCATTGGTGTGCGACTATTATCACGAGAAGAAGC
The DNA here is from genome assembly GCF_056173695.1 of Anaerobacillus sp. 63XJN7_5_ISO-PGPR-S23-430. Classification (NCBI taxonomy): domain Bacteria; kingdom Bacillati; phylum Bacillota; class Bacilli; order Caryophanales; family Bacillaceae; genus Anaerobacillus; species Anaerobacillus sp. 63XJN7_5_ISO-PGPR-S23-430. The sequence continues at coordinate 4,217,579 of NZ_CM149686.1, forward strand.
CCAAATCACTTTCATGATCGATTCGTGTGATACACCAGCTTCACGTTGGATGCGATAGCGATTTTTATCTGCAACATCGTCATAATCTTCAATAGAAGGGTATTGAACATTTGTCATGCCGATTTCCTGTCCCTGATAAATGAAAGGCGTTCCTTGCATGAGGAAGTACATCGCTCCCATTGAAGTCGCACTTTCTCGCCAGTATTCCTTGTCGTTCCCCCATGTTGATACTACACGTGGCTTATCATGGTTCTCAACAAACAATGCATTCCACCCTTTGTTTTCAAGCCCTTTCTGCCAGCGTGTCAGCACCGACTTGAGAGATACGATATCAAGTTCAGGTTTATCTACTGCATCCCATAATCCAAGATGCTCAAATTGAAAAATCATATTCATTTTCCCATTTTTTTCGTCGACCCATTGATCAGCTTCATCAATGCTTACGCCGTTGGCTTCTCCAACTGTCATCACGTCATAATTAGAATACGTTTCATCCTTAAATTCTTGAAGAAATTCTTGAATACCCTTCTGATTCATATGCATATCAAAGGAAGAGACGTATTTTTCATTTGCAGGATTGGGCATATCCGGGAATCCTGGGCGTTTTTTAATGTGACTAATGGCATCAATACGGAAACCATCAATCCCCTTATCAAGCCACCAATTCACCGCATCATAAAGCGCTCCACGAACAGCGGGATTTTCCCAATTTACATCTGGCTGCTTTGTTGAGAAAACATGGAGATAGTACTGATCTGTTTTCCTATCGTATTCCCATGCTGAACCGCCAAAGATGCTTTCCCAGTTATTGGGTTCTTTGCCATTCTTACCGTCACGCCAAATATACCAATCACGCTTCGGATCTTCCTTCGAGGACCGTGACTCGATAAACCATTGATGCTCATCACTTGTGTGATTCAATACGAGATCAATAATCAGCTTCATATCTCGCTTATGCACTTCCTCTAGAAGCGCATCAAAATCTTTCATTGTACCGAAATCTTCCATTATATCCTGATAATCAGAAATGTCGTATCCATTGTCATCGTTTGGAGATTTGTACATGGGACAAATCCAAATTACATCAATGCCAAGATTTTTTATATAATCGAGTCTTTGAATAACCCCTTGTAAATCACCTATACCATCACCATTTGAATCCTGGAAGCTACGAGGATAAATTTGATAGCCTACTGCTTCTTTCCACCAGATTCTATTCATGTCTCTACACCCTCATCTTTTAGTTAAAGTTAGTAAAGTGCAAACGTTTGCCTAATTTTCGATAAAAAAAAACGCTTTCTTTTGTCTATTTAGATGTTCTTACTTGTAGTTTACTTGTATTCCACCCATTTATCAATATGAATATGAAAGTATTTTTTCGAGATGATGACAGATGCTATTGACGAGAGTTCAAGAGATCTATAGAATACGCTAATAATGCGTACCAGGTTTCGTATAAATTTGGAGATAAGGTCCAAAGGTTTCTACCAAACTACCGTAAATGGTTTGACTACGATGACAATTCTGGCAATGTGAATATGTCATCCTCTGTCTAAATGAGAGGAGAATAATAATGGAGAAGTTAACCAGAAGAGTTCAAGCAGCTGCGGGGAAACGCCCTGCAGATCTTGTGATTAAAAATGGAATTGTATTAGATAGTTACAACCTAGAGCTGATTAAGACAGATGTAGCTATTGTTGATGGTGTGATTGCTGGACTTGGAGATTTCGAAGGTCATCATATTATTGATGCGGATGGGAAATACATCGTACCATCACTAATCGATGCTCATGTTCATATCGAATCCGCAATGGTCACCCCTTCCGAATTCGCCAATGCTGTTCTTCCTTGTGGAGTGACGACAATTGTCACTGACCCCCATGAGATAGCGAATGTCTGCGGATCCGAAGGTATTTCTTATATGCTTCAGGATTCTGAAAACGTTCCGATGGATATATTCTTTATGCTTCCCTCAAGTGTGCCTTCTACCTCCTTTGAGAATTCAGGCGCGGCCCTTTCTGCCGAAGATCTCAAACCTTTCTATGAGCACAGCCGCGTCCTTGGCCTAGCTGAAGTGATGGATTATCCTTCAGTCGCTCATACTTCACCTTCTATGATGCAAAAGTTATTCGATGCGCAAAACAAGAAAATAGACGGACATGCCGCTGGGCTCCATTCCAATGCTCTAAACATTTATAAATCAGCAGGAATTACGACGGATCATGAATGCATCACGGCTGAAGAAGCGCTCGAGCGGATAAAACGTGGGATGTATGTATTCATTCGCGAAGGGTCCGTAGCCAAAAACTTAAAACAACTCATTCCCGCTGTAACTGAACGAAATGCTAGAAGATTCATGTTTTGTACAGACGATAAACATATCGATGACCTGATCAATGAAGGAAGCGTCGATCATAATATTCGACTTGCTATTCAAGAAGGGGTAGATCCACTTCTTGCCATTCAAATGGCATCATTAAATGTGGCTGAATGTTTTGGGTTATCAACGAAAGGGGCTATTGCGCCCGGCCTTGATGCTGATTTTCTTATGCTCGATGACATCGAGTCCTTTTCTATCTCTCATGTTTATCGTGCTGGAGAACTTGTTGCAGAGTCTGGAAAGACAAAAATGGGAACAAAGGTTACTCCTTCGAATCGGATTACAAGCTCTGTTCACCTCCCCACACTAAGAAAAGATCACCTGAAACTAGCCGTTTCGAAGGAAGAAGCGAATGTTATTGAACTCATTCCTAATCAAATAGTTACAAAGGCCAGAAAATTAACGGTTGATCATGATGAAAATGGTGGGTTTGTTTCTTGTTCTAGAAAAGACCTTATGAAGCTTGCTGTGATTGAGCGCCATCATCATACAGGCAACATTGGCCTTGGGGTCGTGAAAGGTTTTCAATTTCATGATGGGGCAATAGCAACAACCGTCGGTCATGATTCGCACAACTTAATTATGGCAGGAACGAACGATGAAGACATGATTAAGGCTGCAGAAGTTATTCAGGAAATGCAAGGTGGGTTGGCTGTTATTCGAGGAAAGAAAGTGATTGGTAAGCTACCGCTGCCAATAGCTGGACTACTTTCGGATAAAGACTATCCTACTGTCATAGAGGAACTTGAAGAAATCGAAAAAGCATTAAAGGAAATTGGTGCTCCAGATCACTTCAATCCTTTTCTTACCCTTTCGTTTTTAAGCCTCCCTGTTATTCCGGAGCTAAAATTAACGGACCTCGGACTTTTTCATGTAGGAGAGTTTCGCCATATTAATATAGATGAATAGACGATATGAAGAAAGCAGCATGGCAAAATCGCCATGCTGCTTTTGAATTATAGAGAACGTTGTAAAATATCTCGAACGCTCTCACGATCCAGTTCTTTATAAGTGCCAACGCCTGGCTTAATAAATGTTTTTTCAACCATACCATCAAATTCAGCATCGTCAATTTCGTAATCAACAAGACGTGATGGAGCGCCAAGTGAATTCCAGAACTCACGAAGCGCTTTCGCCCCTTCAACTGCTACTTCTTGATCACTTTTCCCTTCTGATGAAACGCCAAGAACGTTTACCGCTAGCTGTTTCACGCGGGAAGGATCTTCTTTAAGAACATGTTCTAACCAGTTCGGGAATAGAATCGCCAATCCGCCTCCGTGAGGAATATCGTAAACAGCAGATACCGCATGCTCGATTCGATGTGTTGCCCAGTCCCCACCATCTGTACCATTACTTAATGTTCCGTTAAAGGCTGTTGTACTAATGTACATCATCGTTTCACGATGTTCATATGATTCAAGATCATTTAGTAGCTTAGGACCAGTTTGAATTGCCGTGCGAAGAAGTGATTCAATAAATCCATCGATCATTGGTGTATTGTTTGTACGATGGAAGTAATGCTCTAGCGCATGTGACATACTGTCAACAATGCCATACACCGTTTGATTCTCCGGAACCGAGAATGTATAAGTAGGATCTAGTACCGAAAACGTCGGAAATACATGAGGAGAACCCCAACCGAGCTTCTCTTTTGTTTCCCAATTTGTAATAACTGAAACTGAATTCATCTCAGATCCAGTTGCAGCAAGGGTTAATACCGTACCAAATGGGAGAGCTGATTCAATCGGCTCCTTCTGCGTAATTAAATCCCATGCAGAACCTTCGTAATGGGCACCTGCCGCGATCGCTTTCGTACAGTCAATTACACTGCCACCACCAACGGCTAGAAGGAAGTCTATTCCTTCTTTCTTACAGATGGCAGAACCTTTCTCAACTGTTGTTAAACGTGGGTTTGGTTCAACACCAGAAAGCTCATGCACCTCTGCATTTACTTTTTTAAGTTCTGACATGACAGCATCATATACGCCGTTTCGTTTAATACTTCCTCCACCATATACAACAAGAACTTTCGCACCATATTTAAGTTCACCTTGCAATTGAGTGATCTGATCTTTCCCGAAATAAAGACGAGTTGGATTGTATTGTAAAAATGTATTCATAAGACACCTCATTATCTTTAGTCGAAGTTAGTGTAACACATTCACTTCCTAAAAACGTACGTTAAACTATCGGTTAGTGATGACGACTTCACGCCTTTGCTCCTCCGCACGATAAGCAGCCTCCATCAGCACTGTTAATTCAAGGGCAAGTCCTAGGTTTTCATCAGTTTTGATATCCTTTTGAATGTGGTCGATCCACTGAAAGAATGGGGATGGGCGGTCATCTGGAACCGCTACCTCTTCCGACTGATCAGATACTTTCTTTAGTAAAACCTTCTCTGGCATGCCATATACCGCTGATCCTTTAGTGCCATGTATTTCAATGGTAAATGGGGAGTGATCATTTACAAACCCTGTTTCTGCAATACCGTAGGAACCGCTTTGATATCCAAATGTCACGACAGCCTGGTCCTCTACTTCTTTCTCCGTTACATAACCGAACTGAGCTGTGACACTTTGCGGCATTCCTTGGAATAGCCTCGTTAAGTACAATGGATGACAGCCAAGGTCGATTAATGCTCCGCCCTGACACTCTTCTTTCTGATAGAAATGCTGTGGAAGCCAATCAGCAGTCGCTCCATTATGAGCAAGGCGTACACGTGTCTGTGTGATGTCGCCAAGATCACCTGACTCAATCAACTGCTGAATAGCTTCCGTATAACCATCATAAACGCGGGGCAAAGAAACAAATAACTTTACCCCAGTCTCATTCACCGCTTCTAGAATCTCCAGCGCCTCATTTTCTTTAGCCGCTAGGACTTTTTCAGTAAAGATATGCTTTCCTGCCCTCGCTGCTCGAATGATGATCTCCTTATGCATGTTTGTAGGTGAGCTCACTACAACAGCATCGATATCTTCTCGATTAAGAAGGACGTCTAGATCACTTATGTACTCCACCGCTCTTTCCTGCGCTTCTTTTCTTCCACGTTCTTCGTTCTCATCCCAGATCGCTTTTATATCTGTATCAGGGTGAATCTGCGCCTCTTTGGCATAATCTTTTGCATGAACGTGCCAGAAACTAATCATTCCAATCCTCATTTTGTAAACGCCTCCATTATTAGTTAAACCCATATATGTCTATTATTGTAATGGAGTTTACACTGATCAATCAAACATACCGCTACAACGAAAAAAATATTACATTCGTACAAATTAATTGTTTATGTTATAATAGTAGATGTGCTATAATTTATAAATTTGGGGGTGGGCGCTTGTTTGAGGTAGGCGATAAGATTTTTTATCCCATGTACGGTGCAGGTATAGTCGAAGCAATTGAGGAAAAAGAAATACTGGGCGAAACTCAGATCTATTATATTCTTAATATGCCTTTTCGTGATATTCAGGTGATGATTCCAAAAGGTAAGACGGAAAACCTGAAGATTCGTGAAGTGTCTGATGTCAGTACGATGGACGAAGTGCTAACTTCTTTTAATGAAGAAGTTGACGTAGAAGAGCCCAGTGCTAATAGGAACCAGCGTTACCGGGATAATATGAACAAGCTTAAAACTGGAGACATCCACAATCACGTGGAAGTGATCCGTGAGCTCGTAGCCCTTAACAAGAAAAGACCGCTCGGAACTGACGATAAAAAACTACTGGAGAATGCCCAGCAGTTTCTCATAAGCGAGATCGTTTTGACGAAAGACGTCGAGTTAGATCAAGCAACGGTAATATTGAAGGAAGCCATTAAGCATTAATGCTTGATGGATAACAAAAGACAGCCCAATCGGGCTGTCTTTTTGTGTGGTGCTGAAAGGATTCCAGTGTCTGACGGGTCTAAACGGGGTTTTGCCGCTTTAGTTTCATCCAGCTACAACACACCAGAACCTCGGTCGCTTCACCATTCAACCTGAACACAAAAAACGTGTTCATATTGAAAGGCTCCAGCGCCTGCCGGTCCTAAACGGTGTGTTTCCGCTTTAGTTTTCATCCAGCTCCTGTGCCACAGACCCTCGGTCACTTCGGCCTTCAACCTGAACACAAAGGGCGTGTTCATTTTGAAGGCCTCCAGTGCCTGACGGGTCTAAGCGTGGCACATACGCTTTAGTTTTTCCCCAATTTTTTATTTTGGTAGTTGGCTATGGCTGTGTATTCTTCGGTTAGTTTTCTTGAGATTCTGATGTAGATTGGTAGTAGTTCGGCGTAGGTTTCTACGTTTTCTTTTTTTGGTTGATGGCTGAATGTATCTCCGACGAGGTCGGATACGATGCTTAGTGAATCGATTTCGCCGAGTGCTTTTTTACCGAGAACGATTGCACCGAGGCAGGAGCTTTCGTAGCTTTCTGGAACGGTTACTTCTTGGTTAAAGATATCAGCCATCATCTGACGCCATAGTGCGGATCGTGCAAAGCCGCCTGTTGCTTTAATTTGTTTAGGCTCTCCTATTAGTTCTTCTAATGCAAGAAGAACGCTATATAAGTTATAAATTACGCCTTCTAGTACTGCTCGAATCATATGTTCTTTTTTATGGTGCATGGCAAGACCAAAGAAGCTTCCGCGTGCATCGGAATTCCATAGTGGTGCACGTTCACCCGCAAGATAAGGATGGAATAGAAGTCCATCGGCACCAGGGTTAACCTGCTCTGCAATTCTTGTTAGGATTTCATACGTATCAATCCCAAGTCGTTTCGCCGTTTCTGTTTCGGATGCGGCGAATTGATCACGAACCCAGCGGAATGTGATTCCTCCATTATTCACCGGGCCGCCAACTACCCATTTATCTTCTGTTAATGCATAGCAGAAAATTCGTCCTTTAGGGTCTGTTACAGGGCGATCTGTTACCGCTCGAATCGCTCCGCTTGTTCCAATTGTTACAGCAACGACACCTGGCTCAATTGCGTTAACGCCAAGGTTTGAAAGCACACCATCACTTGCACCAACTACAAAGTTCGTTGAAGAAGTTAATCCTGTTTCTTCAATATAAGGCGCTTTTAAACCAGTCATCATATGAGTAGTTGAAACGGGTTTTGATAGTTGATCTGCTGTCACCCCAGCGATTTTTAATGCTTCAACGTCCCAGTCGAGCTGCTCCAAATTAAATAATCCTGTTGCTGAAGCAATGGAATAATCAATGACATATTCCTCGAAAAAGCGGTAGAAAACATATTCTTTAATGGAAATAAACTTTGATATTGATTGAAACAATTCTGTTTCATCATTTTTTAGCCAAACAAGCTTGGACAGGGGAGACATTGGATGAATAGGCGTTCCGGTGCGGCGGTAAATTTCATGACCGTCCATCTCATTTTTTATTTTCTCTGCCCACTTCGCACTTCGGTTATCTGCCCACGTAATACAGTTTGTAAGTGGTTTTCCTTTTTCATCTACCCCAATTAAGCTGTGCATAGCTGAGCTAAATGAAACAAACTTTACCTGTTCCCCTTTTAATGAGTTATCTTGAATCACTTTTCGAATCGACTCCACTACAGCTAACAAAATTTCTTCAGGATCTTGCTCAGCTGTTGCTGGTGTTGGTGTATACAATGGATATTCCACGTTATGTTTTGAAACGGGTTGCCCATTTTCTTTATATAGAACGGCTTTTGTACTCGTCGTACCGATATCTACACCGATCATATAATGCTTGTTCATCGTCATGAGCCATTCCTCCTACATCGTTATTGTAATCGACCTATTCACTGACTAGTATAGCTTTTCGTAGTCCTTATTACGAACTTGCCTAAGATGGTAATCTGTAAGCGCGTTCAATTAACGCAAGATGTTTTGGTAAGAAAAGATCAGGAAGCATGTTTATACAAACATGCTTCCTCCTTTATCTTCCAAATTAATTGCTTTTTTCAGTTGCGTGACCGCCGAACTCATTACGAAGCGCGGCTACAACTTTACCTGTAAATGTATCGTCTTCTAAAGAACGATAGCGCATCATTAATGCAAGAGCAATAACAGGCGTTGCTGTCTGAAGATCAAGAGCTGTTTCTACTGTCCATTTCCCTTCACCTGATGAGTTCATAACACCACGAATCTCATCAAGGTTAGCATCTTTAGAGAATGCCTGCTCTGTTAATTCCATTAACCATGAGCGAATAACAGAACCGTTATTCCATACGCGCGCTACTTTCTCGTAGTCAAAATCATATTCGCTTTTGCTTAATAGATCGAATCCTTCTGCAATGGACTGCATCATACCGTATTCCACGCCGTTATGAACCATTTTTAGGAAGTGTCCACTACCTGATTCTCCGGCATAAAGGTAACCATCTTCTACACAAATATCTTTAAACAGTGGTTCGATCGTTTTGAAAACTTCGCTATCTCCACCAATCATTGTACAAGCGCCATTACGAGCTCCTGACTTACCACCGCTTGTACCAACATCAAAGAAAGAAATTCCCTTTTCTAGGAGCATCTCACCTCGGCTTTTTGAATCTTTGTAGTGAGAGTTTCCTCCATCAATGACAATGTCACCACGATCAAGAAGTGTCGACAATTCTGTTGTCACAGCTTGAGTAATCTCACCTGCAGGAACCATCATCCAAAGAACCCGAGGCGTTTCTAGCGCTTCTACAACATCCTTAAGAGAAGACTTCCCATTAAAACCTTCTTCGTTCATTTTTTGTACTTGCTCATCATTAGCATCATTTACAACAACGTTATGTCCATGATCACGTAAGTTTAAAGCAAGGTTGTATCCCATTTTACCTAAACCAATTAATCCGACGTTCATATTAAAAACTCCTTAAGTGAATGAAATATTTTTTCCTATAATTTAATTATACATTAAATATTTTTTGTTTCAATTGGTTGAGTGGAATCTATTTTCATCTTAATTGTAATCGGTTACAATTATACAATCAGGATTGATAGAGAGGAGAATGTAAATGTCCGATACGGAAACCCGTCACTGCCTTCCAAGAATTCGCTCTTCCTATTCGCAATTTAGCGAAAAAGAACGACAGGTGGCGGATTATATTTTGAACCATTCTAATAAAATTATCCATAGTACCATTAATCAGGTGGCAGAAGATTTAAACGTTGCAGATGCAACCGTTTTCCGCTTTTGTAAGCGAATTGGCTTTAAAGGCTTTCAAGCGATGAAAATTGCCCTTGCTGCGGAAATCGTGAATCCCATTCAGGATATCCATGAGACCATCACAGAAACGGATTCAACGAAAGAGGTAGCAGAAAAGGTCCTCCGTTCCAACATACGAACGCTTGAAGATACGTATCACATACTCGATAACGCAACCATTGATCAAGCTGTACAGATTTTATTAAATGCAACTCATATTGAATTCTACGGAAATGGTGGTTCTGGGATTATTGCGATGGACGCCCAGCATAAGTTTATTCGAACAGGATTACGCTCCACATCATACAGTGATGCACATTTACAAATCATGTCCGCTTCTCAGCTATCAAGTAGCGATGTGGCTGTCTTAATTTCTCATTCTGGAACGAACAAAGATATGCTTCGTGTTGCTGACATCGCAAAAGAAACAGGTGCAACGACGATCGCCATCACAAACCTGGCGACATCTCCACTAAGTAAAAAAGTTGATATTCCTCTTTATACTGTTTCACAAGAAACCGATTTCCGCTCTGAAGCGCTCGCATCAAGAATTGCACAGCTAAGTCTCGTTGATGCGCTTTATGTGAACGTCATGATCGCTCGAAAAGAAAAATCTAAGCACTCTCTTCAGCTTATGCGAGAGGCAATCTCTTCTAAACGAATATAGCCTCATACTAAAACCCGCCATCATTGGCGGTTTTTTTATAAGTTTTACTAACACATCATAAAAGCACATTGAAAGACAAGAAATGAGCTGTCATGCTAAACTGTAAGAGTTGGAATTACAGTACGTGTATTAAAAGGAGGACAACAATGACTATGAATCGAAAAATGCTTCAATCTTATACTCTACCTTCTGGCGTAGAATTGAAAAACCGTGTCATGCTTGCTCCAATGACAAACTTCTTATCAAATGATGATGGTACAGTATCCGCACAAGAGCTTGCTTATTATGAAAAGCGTTCTGGTGGAGTTGGCGCAGTTATTACGGCATGTGCTTATGTGCTCCCACACGGGAAAGGCTTTGCTGGTGAAATTGGCGCTAACCGTGATGAACAGATTCCTGGTTTGAAGAAATTAGCTGACACCATTCATGCAGAAGGTGCAAAGGCGATTCTACAAATATTCCACGGAGGTAGAATGTGCCCTCCTGAGCTCGTTCCGAATGAAGAAATTCTTAGCGCAAGTGCTGTACCCGCTGAGCGGGAAGGTTCGAAAACTCCTCGTGCAATGACAGAAGACGAAATTCAAGAAACAATCCGTGCTTTCGGCGAAGCAACGCGAAGAGCTATCGAAGCTGGGTTTGATGGTGTTGAGCTTCATGGTGCCAATACGTACCTTCTTCAACAGTTCTTTTCTCCGCATTCTAACCGCAGAGAAGACACATGGGGTGGCAGCCTTGAAAATCGTATGAAATTCCCATTAGCTGTTCTAGAATCTGTTCAGGAAGCAATCAAAAAACATGCTAATGGCGCTTTCGTTCTTGGCTATCGGATCTCACCTGAAGAACGCGAAAATCCTGGAATCTCAATGGATGATACGCTTCAGTTTGTTGATGAACTTGCTTCACGGAACTTGGACTATGTTCACGTTTCACTATCCGACTTCTATCAAGGTTCAATGCGCGAAGAAGATGCTACACCACGCATGGAGATGATTAAAGAACGAATTGGTCACAACGTTCCTGTCATTGGTGTCGGCTCACTTCATACCCCTGTTGAAGTGGAAGAAGCGCTTGAGACTGGTGTACCTCTTATCGCTCTTGGCCGTGAAATGATTATGGAACCGAACTGGGTTGAGAAAGTTCAAAACGGTGACGAAGATAGCATTCGAGTGACGTTACGAAAAGACGCTCAGCAAGAACTTGTATTACCTGATCCACTTTGGAATGCCATTTTTAGCGTACCAGGCTGGTTCCCAATCGAAGAATAGAAAATAGCAAAGCCCCCGCATTTTAAAGTGCGGGGGCTTTGCTTATTTTAGGACGGGTCTCAAATCCTCTAACTTCTCAAATAAATGCCAGACAAAATCATCGACCCCAAGCTCACGATGTGGATGCAAATCCTCAAGATCTGGATCACTTACATATTTGTATATACCTTCTTTGGATTCCCATTCAACAAGCATCATCACTTGTCTCGGCTCGATATCCCCTTCTGGTGATGAATGTAGCTTGCCAATCGCAACAACCTTCCCTCCGTATTTACGTACTGGCTCCTCTGCCCTTTTTGCGTATTCAGCATATTCTTCTCCATCTTTTACGTTAAATAGATTCAGAGCGTACAAAGCCATGTTCACTCCTCCCACTTTTTGCTTTTCTAACGACAATCGGTATACCATTTAATACAGCTGTTCCTGAAACAGCATCAAGTCTTTTTTCATTACTTAATATATTCGTATTGACGCCTTTGTTTTCCTTAGCCACCGTCATTTTCGTCCCATCTAGGTTATGACCATATCCATGTGGGATGCTGCCTACTCCAGGCATAATGTCTTCTGTTAATGCTACATTTACTTCAAGACTACCTGTATCTGATAGAACTTGTGCGAGGTCACCATCTTGAAGGTCAAGTCGCTTGCCATCTTCTGGGTGAAGCAATAACGTACAGCGATCCTTCCCCTTCATAAGAACAGGCAAATTATGCATCCAGGAATTGTTTGATCGTAAATTTCTTCGACCGATCAATACCATATCTACTTGGTCAGACGATTCTTCTTTAAGCCTTGCCACGTCTTTTACAATGACTTCAGGGGCTAACTCAACCTTACCTGTGTGAGTCAGTAATACTTCAGGAATTCTTGGCTTTAACGCTCCTAAATCAATTCCGTGCGGGTTTTGTTCAAGTTTATTTAGGCTTAAACCACCTTGCTTTTTGAAATGGTCTCCATAAGGACCTGACCTAAGCATATAATCAAGCATTCTCTCTGGACCAATTCTGCCCTCAAGGACGCTAATAATTTCTTTCGGATCCTGGTCGAAAAGGGGCGATTGTTCATTTTGCACGTCTTTTTTAATGAGGTAATGAATCGATTTCTCATCTAATTTCGCTGCTGCATTGTCATCAGGCTCTTCTTCTCCAACTAATGTCGCAAGCTTTAGGAGGATTTCCCACTCATCCAGCTGGGATTCTTTCTTTTCGAAAACAGGAGGCGAGTAGTGAGAAATGTTTCGAACAGACAGTTGATAAAATGAAAGATCATAGTGTGAGCGTTCAAGTGGTGTAGGAGCTGGAAGAATCACGTTAGCATTTCTTGTTGTTTCATTCAGGTAACAGTCAATGCTTACCATAAAGTCGAGATTTTCAATGCCGTTTTGTAAGCGCTTACTATTTGGTGTTGACAAGATAGGATTACCAGCTACAGTTACAAATGCACGGATCTGTCCTTCCCCTGGCGTATCCATTTCTTCTGCTAAACACGCAACTGGAAGCTCACCGAGTACTTCTGGCAGTTCGCTCACTCTGCTTCTAAAGCGATCAAATCGGTAGCCTTTTTTCTTAGATGTCTTGCCACCGGCTGCAGGAGTTGTGAACATAACACCACCTTCGCGATCAAGATTACCTGTCACAACATTGATCACATCAATCAACCAGCTATTTACTGTGCCAAATGTTTGTGTACATGTCCCCATTCTTCCATACACAGCAGCACACGTTGCGGAAGAAATATCCCTTGCAATGGTGCGAATCGTTTCTGAATCGAGACCACATATCGAAGCAACCTTTTCAGGTGGAAAATCTTTCGCGAGCTCTTTCACTGTTTCAAGTCCATTCACATGACCCGATAGGTGAGTTTCCTTCGCTAACTTTTCATCAAACAACGTATGGAGGATACTAAACAAAAAATAACCATCTGTTCCTGGTTTAATAAAATGATGATCATCTGCTACTTTAGCTGTGGCTGTACGAATGGGATCAACAACAACAAGACGCCCACCGCGATCTTGTAATGCCTTCAGCCTTCCTCTCATATTTGGTCCTGTCATTAAGCTACCATTTGAAACAATTGGATTCGCTCCAATCACAAGAAAATACTGTGTTCGATCGATATCAGGGATCGGTATACTGAAATCACTACCATACATAAACTCAGCTGCTAGCTGCTTTGGAATCTGATCGACTGTGCTTGCTGAATATTGATTTCGACTACCGAGAGCACGAAGAAAGAGAGGTAAATAAAGTAAACCTGAGAGATTATGAACATTAGGGTTACCGAGGTAGACGCCCACTGCATCGCGACCATACTTTTCAATCACACGACGAAGCCCTTTCCTAACTTCCTTAAATGCCTCCTCGTAGCTTACTGTAAACCACTCTGTTCCTTTTCGAATCATTGGCTCTCGAATGCGCTCTGGATCATGATGAAGTTCTTTTAAACTAAATCCTTTCGGGCACAAATATCCCTTACTGAAAGGATCTTTCTTATCACCCTCAATATGCGTTACTTCTCCATTCACCGTGTGAATTTCTAAGCCGCATGTGGCTTCACAGAGCGGGCAAGTACGGTAGTGAATCTTCTCCTCCGCAGTGGTCATCGCATATTCCTCCTTATGTTCTTTTAAATACCAACTGGTTAGTATTTAAAGTTTACTGAAAATTCCATCACTATTCAAGCGAAAGTAAAAGGATTCCGTTAGTTACAGAATCCATTTTTCTCTTAATGCTTTTGCAACTGCTTCGGCACGATGATTAGCTTGTAACTTTCGAATCGCCGTACTTATATAATCTCTCGCTGTAAAATCACTGATTCGTAATAACCTGGCCATTTCTTTCGTACTGTAGCCATCAGCTGCATATTGAAGAACTTCTGTTTCACGTTTGCTTAAGGGATTGGGTGACTGAGAGATTGGTGGGAGCATATAAGCAAGTGCCTGTTGAAAATAAATCATCACATCATCAATAAGCCCTTGATGAACCGTAACACCCTCTTCGTTTTTATCAATTAGGACACAGCCAATAGCAATTCGCTCAATGCTTAATGGAATAATTAAGACAGATGTTAAATCATAAGCTTCGATATATTCTGTGGGGAAGAGCTGATGATGCTGATCCATCACCAGGAAAGAAGGCTTGTTACTTAGAAGGACTCGTTGAATGGGTGGGATGCGCCGTATATCCTCACGTATAGCGCTCATAGAAAACACTCCACTACGATCAACGCGAAGAATGCCTTCTCCAACACCTGTAAAATAGGAAAAAGTAAAGAGACTGGCACGCATGAATGGAAAATGGGCAAGACATTGTTTAATCATTACTTCGCAACGTTGGATCGGATCTTTCATCTCTAATATCCGATGAAAAGATCGCATCCACGTTTCCTCATGCATCGACATGATTCACCCCTATCTTTTCAGGAATCGAACTGCCGTACAAAAATCGTTAAACTGTATATGTAAGCGCTTTCTCTGATAGCTCCTTCATTATAAAATTTGCTAGATTAAATCGCAAGTATTGAAAGGTGGTCAAAGATGCGGAAAGAAATGATAACGACAAGCAACCGCGGACTTCAGGAAGATTCCCTGCCATTTCGTTTTTATCAAAAAGCGAAGAAATTTGGCGGATGGGACCCAAGAGAGATTGATTTTACTCAAGACGTAAAAGATTGGAAGTTTCTAACCGGGGATCAACAAGAAGAGATACTGAGACTTATTTCTCAATTTCAGGCTGGTGAAGAAGCAGTCACATTGGACCTTCTGCCATTAATCATGGTGATCGCAAAAGAAGGAAGATTAGAAGAAGAGATGTACTTAACAACTTTTCTTTTTGAGGAAGCAAAGCACACGGAGTTCTTTCGTGTATTTCTAAATGAGATTGGTCAAACCGGGGACCTGTCCCGTTTTCACTCCGACACCTATCGTGAAATTTTTTATTCTATATTACCGGAAGCAATGGGGAAACTCCACCAGGACCATTCTCCTGAAGCGCTAGCTGAAGCTTCTACTGTCTACAATATGTTTGTGGAAGGGGTTCTTGCTGAAACGGGCTATTTTTCTTTCTACGAATCTCTTGATAAAGCCAAGGTTATGCCAGGATTAATGAAAGGCGTTGGATTGCTTAAAAAAGATGAATCACGTCATATCGGCTATGGAACCTTCTTGTTACAGCGCCTGATTGCTGAACATCCCCACCTCTTTGAGATTGTGCAAAATAAGATGAATCAGCTCGCCCCACTTGCAGAGCAGTTAACACAGGAAGGAATAGGAGAAAAAACACATAGCGCATTCGGAAATACACTTGATGCCACAATGGCCTTTTCTATGAAACAGCTATCGATAAGGATGAACATCCTTGCACGCGCAAAAGGAAAAGACATCAACGAGATTTACCGTACTTCTGAATCCGATGTTGGCGTTCTTTAAAGTAAAGGAGGAAGAGCTATGTCAGTAAACGTAGAAATAAAGTCATTTCCGCTTTTTATTAATGGAGAATGGTCTCCTTCAGAAAGTGGTCAACTGTTCGAGGTGATGAATCCTGCTACTGGAGATGTAATCGCAAAAGTAACGAGCGGTAACGCTAAAGATGTTGATCGAGCTGTAGAGGCAGCATCCAAAGCATTCGATAATGAAGAATGGCGTGAGATGCCTCCAAAAGAGCGATCGAAAGTCCTTTATTCCATCGCTCAGAAAATCATGGAAAATGCAGAAGAACTTGTTGCCTTAGAAGCGCTCTCTTCAGGTGGCACCGTTAGAAGACTTGGATCCAATGACATCATTCAGATGGTGGATCTATTCCAGACTCTCGGTAAATTTGTGCTCGATTACACCTATTCAGAAACACTGCCATCTCCTCCGTTTCCAGGACCAGCTCATAACTTTATCTGGCGTGAGCCAATCGGCGTCTGTGCCGCCATAACGCCATGGAACATGCCTATGCTTATTGCAACGTGGAAGATCGCACCTGCCCTTGCCATGGGGAACACCATCGTTATTAAACCAGCGAGTTATACACCACTTACAACGCTCCGTCTCGCTGAAATTATTTCTGAAATAGTTCCCAGAGGAGTGATAAATGTTGTCACGGGTAGTGGAAAAGACGTTGGTGAACCACTCGCTACGCACCCTAAAGTCGATAAGATAGCTTTCACTGGTTCTACTGAAGTGGGACGTCACATTATGAGTCTAGCTTCTAAAACAGTGAAGAACACAACGCTTGAACTTGGTGGGAAATCACCTTCCATTATCCTGGATGATGCAGATCTTTCAATCGCCCTTCCTGGCAGTCTGTTCGGCGTCTTCCTTCACTCTGGTCAATTGTGCGAATCCGGAACGAGACTCTTTGTGCCAGATAAACTGTATGATCAGGTAATCGATGGACTCAAAGAGCTTTCTGAGAAGCTTGTGATTGGAAATCCAATTGATCCGGCGACAGATATGGGTCCGGTGGTTTCTGCTACGCAAAAAGAAGCGATCTTATCATACATTGAGAAAGGTAAGCGGGAAGGGGCTCGTCTTATTTGTGGCGGGAATGAAGTTAACGTGAAGGGCTGTGAGAAAGGACATTTTATTGCTCCAACAATTTTTGCCGATGTCACGAACGACATGACGATCGCCAAAGAAGAAATCTTCGGGCCTGTGCTTTCTGTTATCCGGTATAGCGATGTTGATGATGCCATCCGTATGGCGAACGATACGATTTACGGACTAGCAGCAGGTGTTTGGTCAACTGATGTGAATAAAGCCTATAAGGTCGTAAGAAAACTGCGTGCCGGTGTTGTTTGGATAAATGATTGGCATATGCTCAGAAATGATGCACCGTTTGGCGGATACAAACAAAGTGGCATTGGTAGAGAAATGGGCAAGCATTCTCTTGACGCATATACTCAGGTGAAGCATGTGCACACCTCCATGGTGCCAGAAATCGAACGGAGAAATTGGTACAGTCTTCTCTTTTCTAACCAATCTTAATAAAGGAGGTAAAACTGTATGACATTAACATATTCTCAATATATGCTTCGAACGGCCATTCATAGCGGGGCAGGAACTCGGGCACTTGTACCCGATCTGTTCAGAGGACTTCAAGCAAAGCGTGTGGTTCTCTTTAGTGACCACGGACTTGAAAAAGCTGGTGTCGTTGAAAAGATCAAAGAGATATTCGAGCTGACACCACATGGGACTGGCCCTGAACTTGCAGGGATTTATCTTGATATCAATCAAGATGCAGGGAGTCATGATGTTAATGCAGCGCTTCAATTTGCCAGGGAAGTAAGTGCGGATGGGCTACTCGCTGTTGGCGGTGGCAGCGTGATGGACACCGTGAAAGGGGTGAAATACGCCCTTCACAACGGATTAACAGATATTAAAGAAGCTACTCCAGGAGGACTTCTCTATTTATCCTGGCCAGAGGCCACTCATATACCAATTCCGCACATCTCGATCCCTACAACCGCTGGTACAGGATCAGAGGTATCTCCTATTGCCGTGATTTATAACGAAGAAATCAAGATGAAGACAAACATTATTCATCCATTTATTAATGCCGATATGGCTATATTGGATCCAGAATTGACAACGGGATTACCACCTATCATTACGGCTTTTACTGGATTTGATGCGTTAACTCACGCAATTGAAGCATTCGTCTCACCATCAGCCACATCGCTAACTGATGCTTATGCCCTCCAGTCTATTCGCTTGATTGAGTCACATCTCTCAACTGCCGTCAACCAGGGAGATAACCTCACAGCACGTATGGAAATGCTCCAAGCGAGTATGATGGGTATAACGGCATTTAGCTTCGCCCTTAATGCCATTCCTGTGCATAATTTTGCGCATGCGTATGGAGCTCTTTTCCGCATTCCACACGGCCTTGCGAATGCCGTTTTTCTTCCGGTTGTGATGGAAATGCTCCCTGATCTCTATCTTCCAAAAATAAAGGAACTTGCTCGTGCCCTTCATTTAGAGACAACCGGCAAGAATAATGACACGTTGCTACAAGCTGTCATTCATAAACTAAAAGAAATGCAGCAGAACGTTGGTCTTCCAGCTAATTTCAAAGATTATGACATTAAGCCTGATGCACTTGACGCTACAATCGCAGCGGTAAAAATGGATCCTGCTGCTCTCAATTATCCACTTCCACCAGAATTAATTCGTGCAGTTGGCGAGCGCGTCATTCATTCCCAGAAGGTATCCGTATAACGAAAGAACCGTGAAGCTTAAGCTTCACGGTTCTTAGTATGCAAGTCCGATCGATTCTCGAATGTAGAGATGATCTGTTACGGTATGAAGCATAAAATCAGCTACATCTGATCGAGCGATGCGACGTCCGCCTTTTGGAATGCCACTTCGCGCTTTCCGATACTCTCCAGTCCGATCATCATTCGTTAATCCCATTGGACGAGCCACTGTCCACTCTGCTTCACTTGCAGCAAGAAGGTCGACTGCTCTTCGATGATCAGCAAGGACGTTCTGCAACAGCTTGCCTGCAACAAACCCTGTCACTCCAGGAATCTCTTTATTAATCCCAGCAGAAGCCATATAAACGATCCGCTTTACATCATGAATGCTCATCGCATCGAGGATATTTGCCGTCATTGTAGAAAGATCTGTTGTTTTTCCAAGTCCATTAGCACCCAAACATGAAATAACGGCATCAACGTCAGAAGTTATCGCCTGCTTCACATCAGCAGACTGCATCGCATCGCCAATTTCAACTGATAAATTTTTGTGAGTCGTTTCAAGTTTTGAAGGTGTTCGAACAAATGCAGTGACGGTATGGCCCGCTGCAATGGCCAGTTTCACAAAAGCATTTCCTGTACCGCCTGTAGCTCCGAATACAATTAGTTTCATGAGTACGACCTCTCTCTCTATTCAACGATCTTTACCTTTTTATCCCCGTTAATAGATATCAGTGAAACGCGAATAACCTATTTTATTTTCTTTATGAAAACAACCTTAAGATAGTTTCCTTCACGAAACTCTTTGATTGTACGAAAATCTTCAGGTAGTGTAAATTCTTCAAGCAGCTCATATTTGCCGTTCGTTTCTTTAAATGCCTGATCAACAAACCCCTTAAATTTCTTCATATCATAGCCGCTATAGTTCGTTGAAGCGACAATCACACCATTATCTTCCGTAATTGAAATTGCATCTTTCAACAGATCTTTATAATCTTTAGCAGCACTAAATGTATGTTTCTTAGAACGTGCAAAACTTGGAGGATCAAGAATCACCATATCAAAAGATAAATTCTTTTTAACGGCGTACTTGAAGTATTTAAATACATCCATCACGAGGATGTTTTGCTCTTCATAATCAATGCCGTTGACGCTAAACTGCTCGATCGTCTTATTCAAGCTCCGATTAGCAAGATCAACGCTTGTTGTACCCGTCGCACCACCTTCAACCGCAAATACCGAGAAAGCACCTGTGTAGGAGAACGTATTTAATACTGTTTTTCCCTTCGCGTATTGATCACGGATTAGCTTTCGAACAGGGCGCTGATCAAGAAATACTCCAACCATGGCACCTTCATTTAAATACACTGCAAAGTTCACGCCATTTTCTTTCACAATTAGCGGAAATTCGCCGCGTTCTCCTTCAACAAAATCATCATCTTCTACATACTGACCTTTCGCATCAAAGCGTTTCTTCTCATAGATACCTTTAAAATCCACAAGCTGTTTTAACGCCTCTACTACAACATTTTTAAACGAATAAATCCCTTCACTGTACCAGTTAATAAGGTAATAACCGTCGAAATAATCGATGGTTACGCCTCCCAGGCCATCTCCTTCACCATTCACCACGCGAAATCCCGTTGTTGTTGGATCTTCAAAGAACGAAGTACGATGACGAAGGGCTTGCTGGATTTTCCTCACAAAAAAGTCCTGATCAATTGCTTCTTGTTCATTTTGTGAGAGCACCCAGCCATACCCCTTGTTTTGCCTTCCATAATAGCCTCTAGCAATAAACTGACCTTTCTCATCTTCTAGTCTTAGAATCGTCCCTTCTTCTTTCAAGACGTCTGCATTCACAATCGCTTCCTTGAATATAAGGGGATATCCTTTATAAAATTTCTTTTGATGCTTTGCTTGCACCTGCACGCTTCGTTCGTTCCTCATCGTGTCATCCTAACTTTTCGAGTTTTTTAATCTGCTTGCATTATATCACGTAACCTACCTGCTCCATAAACCGAACTTCCCTCTGGATAATTGGATTGATTCATTCAGAAACTAACGACGAAAGGTGGTGATGAATGGTGAAAACGAAAACAGGAACGGATATTGAGACAGTGAAACGTCTTAATGCAAATTCAGGGCTTACCTATAACCAGGCAAAAGAAATGTTGGCTAAAAAGATGAAGAAAGAAAAGAGTTAATTTCATTGAAACCGTGAAATGAGACGAATCATGCGCTTATCGTTTACAATAAGCTGGTGCTTTACTAACGCATCAGGAGGGTTTTAATGAACGAGAAAACAACTTCAAGCTATTTCAAAACCATTCTTCTTTTAAGTGTGGCGGTCTGGCTTGTTGTCATGAATACAACAATGTTTAATGTTGCTTTACCAAATGTATTAACTGAATTTAACCTTTCCCCTGCAGATGGCGCCTGGATTGTGTCTGGATACTCCATTATCCTCGCAATTTTCACGATTACGTATACTCGTCTATCGGATTATCTACCGATCAGACGCCTCTTAATTGCAGGGATTGTCATATTTGGACTCGGATCAGTTCTTGGCTTCTTTTCAGAGACATTTCCACTACTATTAGCTGCACGTCTTTTACAAGCAACCGGAGCAGCTGCCATACCTGGACTATCTATGGTTTTTGCAGGACGATTTATTCCATTTTCAAGTCGCGGACGGGCGATGGCCATGATTGCTTCAGCATCATCGCTCGGATTCGGACTTGGCCCTGTCGTTGGGGGAGTCGTAACGGAGTATCTTGATTGGAATTATCTTTTCACTGTAACTTTATTTGTAGTTTTACTCATACCAATTCTCTTTCGTCGTCTTCCGGAAGAGGAGGTTCGTAAAGGAAGCTTTGACATTATAGGAGGACTATTGACAGGGGCTACTGTTACAAGCTTTCTACTCTATATTTCAACTTTTAATTGGCTGTTTTTAGCTCTGGGCATTATCGTAGGCGGACTCCTCTGGCTTCGAATTACAAGAACAGATATCCCTTTTATTCAACCGTCTCTTTTTAAAAACAAAGGATATCGAAAGCTATTGTATATGAGCTACCTTGGGTTCACGACCCACTTTGCCATTTTACTTCTTATGCCACTCATGCTTCAGAACGTTTATGAAAAAGGACCTTCTGTCGTAGGGTATATTATTTTTCCAGGCGCCATGCTTTCCGCAGTTGCCGCTATTTATGTTGGTAGACTACTTGATCGATACGGAAACATTAAAGTGATTTATCTTGCTCACGGTCTGCTTCTCATCTCCACCGTGATTTTCTATTTCCTATCACCTCTAAATGAATACATGATTATGATTGGCTATATGTTCACAAGCTTTGGCTTCTCAAGCCTTTCATCTAGTACAACGAACGAGGTGTCGCGCATTCTTCCTTCTGAAGAGATCGCCACTGGCATTGGTATGAAACAGCTCATACAATTTGTCGGGAGCGCCTCAGGATCTGTAGCTGGTGGGATCATGCTTGAACTTAACGGATTAACATATAGCACAGAATCATTCCAGCTAACGTATATCTTCTTATTTATCTTAATGGCACTATCAGCCATCATCATGTGGATATACGCCCGCAAATTGAAAACCTCAGTATAGATCATCTAAGCACTAGGAGACTAAATAACCCACCTCATGATGAGGTGGGTTATTGATTCGACAGGAATCGGGGAGTGCCTGTCACTCGCTATGTTTCAATCCCTTATTCCAAATAAGCGGTAAGATAAGCGCGAGAACAAGGAGATACGCCCAGGTACCGAATGGAACTTTTGTTAGAATGAAGTGCACTCCCCAGAATACAGGGATCAATAACGCAAACGGGATAGTCTTCCAACCATCACTTTGCCCGGCTGATTCAAAAGGCTCCGAAAAAGGAAGCGTGCCTTTCAATATTCGAAAACAAATGACGCTATAAATAAGAGCGATTAAGCATACGATGATCAAATCTGGAATAATTCGAACACCGAATAAAAAGGTATAAATCGCACTGATAGCCACAAACACAGGTGCAAATAGGCGAAGTAGAAAAGCCTTTAACGTACCCTTAATAATCACTCCAGAATTTTGTATAGGTGTGACATGATAAATCCATGACCCTTTACTTTTACTCGAATATTGAAGCATGATCACTATTCCCGGAACCATCATCATGCTCGCATAAATCGTTAAATAGGAGTTACCTGAAGTAAGGGCTTCAAATGACTGCCCAGCAGAATAGCTATTATACAGAAAAACAAAAGGAAAGATCATAGCAAACCCAAGAGAAGGATAGATCTTCAGTTTTAAATCACGTTCATTCTTTAACATTCTCCCCGCAAATTGATAAAACGCATGCTCTTCTCTGCTTCGCGTGATAAATGAAGCCAAACGTTCCATTCCCTTAAATGTCTTCTTTTTCGATGGGCCAGTCTGATCGATGAGCTTAAGAAGGTTCTTCTCAAACGTAGGTAACAATGATAAATATAGCCACAGAGCGATTAGTGGTATCAAAATAGCTAATGCGATAAAGATATAGTAATAAGCTCCGTTAGCCCCATTCAACACTACAGCAAACGGTGCGCCAAACCAAACTGGCGGTAAAAGGAGATTCCACCATGTTGGTGAAAAGCCTACCTGTAATCCCGCAAATTCAAAAGCACGAGCAAGTACTTGATAACCGACTACGATGGTGATCGATAACCCTATTTGCACATAATTAATGACATCTCTTAAGCGTTCTCCGCCAAAAAATTTTAAAATGATGTAATACAGCAACGCTGTAAGCGCAACAATTAACAAATCACTAAAAAACACTGTAACGACAAATAACACTCCAAATAAAATTCCATACTGCACAGTTCCTACAATAAGTGGAACAGCAACAATCGCAGCCGTTAAGAAAAATAAATATATCGTAACGTGGACAGCCCGTGCTGCACTGATCGTACGACGATCGACAGGTCTTGTGCCAATAACCGTTTGGTCTCGTACGTCTAAAAGAACAGAAGAGAAATCTGAGATCATCGCCGTCATAATTAAAAACATTAAAACACCGAAAATCAAGCTCATCTGAAACATAAAATTGTCACCAAAAAACAGGATCGGAATCAACGTTAGGCCAATAAAAGCATAAAACCAGAGTGATTTCAGAAACTGGTTGGAATCTTTCTTTTTGTTCCCACTCATGTTCTGACTCATTATCGTAGTAGGGCGTCTCCCATCCATCGTTAGCTTTACCTGAAGTATTCGACGCAAGGTTGGATAATCAATATCCAGCCGCTCAAATAGGAACCGAAAGAGGTCAAGAATCTTTAGTGTTGGAAAGTTCTTCATACATCTTCACGCTGCACGATCTGCACAAAATCCTCCGCAAGATTTTGATGCTCATTAAAACCTGTTAATTGATTAAATATCTCCTCAAGTGAGCCCTCTTTATTTTTTTGACGAAGCTGTTCAAAGCTTCCATCCGCAACAATCTTGCCATCATTTAGAAGGAGAATACGGCTACTAATTTTCTGAACGACCTCCATAATGTGCGAAGAGTAGAAAATCGTTTTCCCCTGAGCCGCAAGCTGAGCAAGGATTTCTTTAAACACCATGACACTATTCGCATCAAGACCATTGATCGGTTCATCGAGAAAAAGAATATCAGGGTCATGAAGCAAGCTAGAAATCAGTAAGACTTTTTGCTTCATACCTTTTGAGTAGGATGAAATACGAGATTCATAAACGTCTTCAAGCTCAAACACTCTCATCAGCAATCTAGCTTTATATTCCGCTGTATCAGCATCTAATCCGTAGAGTTCACCTGTAAACGTTAGGTACTCCTGCGCAGATAAGTTATCATAAAGGTCCGCCGATTCTGGAACATACCCGATTCTCTTTTTATAATCAACGCTATTCTTTTTAATATTTTCTCCAAATATCTCAACTTCACCAGCGTAAGTAGCTTCTAATCCGAGCATGATTTTAACGGTGGTACTCTTACCAGCCCCATTCGGACCAATGTAACCAATAATTTGCCCTTCATAAACATCAAGATCAATATTATCTAGAACGAGCTTTTCTCCGTACCACTTCGTCAATCCTTTCAAAGAAAGTACTTTTCCCGGTCCGTGTTCCATACAATCCCCTCCATATGTAAACTTCTACTTATTTCTACGAAACTTACGATAAAAGGTTTCATCCTGTCCACAAACCCTTTAGGTAGTATAATCAGGTACTTTCCCACCGAAAATTCATTTCGTCAACAAAAAAGACGATGCTACTCACATCGTCTTTCCAGCTATTCGCCCTCTCTACTTAACATTCGATTGGCCTTCTCTGTCAGCCCATAGCCTTTGGAGATTTTAAGCAGCAAGCCGTCTTTCTCCATGTATTTGATCCCTTTGACAACATGTTTTTCTTGCCAATTCTGTAAAAGACCGAACACCTCATTTTCATGTAGTCTCTGTGCTCGTATCGCATTTGTTGCTTGTCCGGTAAAGACTTTTGAGAGCACATGAAGTGGCTCATTTTCATGCCTGATAATGAAGTGAAGCAATAACTTCATCTCGCCAATTGTCATCGTATGTTTCTTTACATTCATGTACTCTTCCTCATTCGAAGGGACATTTTGACTGATTGACTTTACTTTTTCCAGGTAGTCTCGAACAAAGGTGATTTCCCTTTGATCCAAATCCGGAAAAACTGTCCGAGGCTTAAAAGGTGCTATGGTATCGGTTAATACATGGGAAAACCAAATAAGTGGTGAGCCTGCTCGATCTTCTGGCAGTCTCACGCTTTTGAGCTGCTGATAAACCGTAACCGTAGATGGCGCTTCAAATAAAGCAAGTTCTTCTTCTGATAAAGTATGCTGAACTTGTAGCACTTCAGCATAAAGCGGTGCATACGGCTTGAATGCTTGAATCGCTTGAGACACTTCCTCTATTTTTTCTACTAAACGTGGAGTCTTGTCTACCATTTTATTGAATTGTCGTTCAATCGTTCCGATACGTTTCTTCGCACGGTCCATGTCAATTTCCTCTTTAAAATGGACATGGTTTTCCTCTATATCATAATAAATCGCATATCCGCAGGCCTCACAATAAAATTCAACATCACTACTAGAAGGGTGAAGCATCATCTTCTTCTCATGATGACAAACTCCCTTTTCGGTCCATAACCATTCATCTGGAACTTCGCGGTAAGGTCTCATCACAATGTCGACTCGGTGTCGCCAGTAAGCAAGATCTTCAGGAGAATTTAAAAGGGAGATAAGAGGCGAGTGATTCATCCTTTCAACCGCTTTTACAACGTTTTCTTTCTCTCTAGCCAATTGAATAAACGGATGAAGTTGATACGCCTCTATAATGCGCTCTTCCCATTCTACACGAGACTTTTCAGCTAACTCCGCGCAAAAAAGGTAATCTCGAATAACCCGATCGAGATGACGATCAAGATCTTCCGTTGATAACTGTAAATAAAACTCTTGATAAGTAGAATTGTTATGGATGGGGAGGCCATGCATCGGTGAAAAAGTTTGCCACAATAATTGCTCTGGTTTGATAAGATGTGGGTAAAGCTCATCTTCTTTATTTAAAGGAATAGGTAAAACGGCTTCGTTTTCCTGTTCAAGAAACGTTTGCAACTTCTGCTTCTCTTCCTGGATAAGAGCGCCAATCTTCCGTTTCACATGTTCGTGAAGACGATGAATCATGCCTTTTTGTACTTTCTGACCTACCGTTCTAATTCGTTTATTTTTCTTTCCCATTGGAACAAACGCAAACATCGGATAGGCATCAAAATGATAAGTATGATGTTCAACTGTCATTATGCAAAACCCGCTTTCTGTCTTTCAGCTGTTTATCCAACAGTATACGGCGGAAATTGGTATGGAAACAACCTTACAGCATGCAAAAAAACACATTCAGAGGAGGGATACATTTGTACGGCGCGGGGTATATAAAGAGAAAATAGAAATTGAGGAGCACTGCAATTGAAGAAACGATCATGGTATCGCAAAAAACGTTGGATGATATTCATTATATTTTTAGTTATTTATGTAGGCGTTATCACTTATCACCGCTTCAAGCCTTTACCTGAAGGCGTATCCTACGCAGGTGAAGTTCATCAAATAAATGATGAAGACATCGAGTTTCTTTTTGACTTAACTTACGACAAAAAGGAGAAAGAAGTTTATGATCATAGTATTTTTGATGAAATCAACAGTACGATTCAAGAAGCCGATGATTTCCTTATTTTAGACCTTTTCTTATTTAACGGATACACGGATGGGAAAAGAGATTATCCAAAAATCAGTGAAGACTTAGCGAATACAGTAGTTGAAGTAATGAAGGCGAAGCCTAACCTGAAGGTTGTCCTCATTAGCGATGAAGTGAACACAACATATGGATCTCACGAGGCTGACCAAATAAATAAAATTAAGGAAATGGGCGCCGAAGTTATTTTCACTGATCTTGATCGGCTGCGAGATCCAAACTTATTTTATTCAGGGCTTTGGAGAATGGGGATCACCTGGTTTGGGCAAGAAGGCAAAGGATGGCTTCCAAACCCAATGGCACCTTCAGCACCAAAAGTCACTGCACGATCTTATCTAGAATTGCTTAATGTGAAAGCGAACCATCGTAAAACGGTGACTACAGAAGATGCGGGTATTATCATGTCTGCAAATCCTCATGATGCGAGCGGTTTTCATTCTAACATTGCCTTTAAAGTGAAAGGCGAGATTCTAAATGACCTTATCGAAACTGAAAAAGCAGTTGCCGCCTATTCTGGAGGAAACGTATCGTCATTTCCAGACACTAAGTTGACCGATGAGAGTCCCGAGGCTGCTTCTAATGTTAAAGCTCAAATTGTGACAGAAAGTAAAATTCAGGATAGAGTTGTGACAGCTATTGATGATGCCAAAAAAGAAGAGCTTATCTATATTGGAATGTTTTATCTGGCAGACCGGGATATCGTTGATGCGCTTGTTGACGCAACCGAACGAGAGGTCGACGTACGTCTAGTACTAGATCCCAATCAAAATGCCTTTGGACAGCAAAAAATCGGCTTACCTAACCTTCCTGTGACAGCTGAGCTAGAGAAACAAGGAAGTGAGCATCTTACAATTCGCTGGTATGACACAAATAAAGAGCAATTTCACACAAAACTATTGTATATAAAAGGAAATAAAGAGAGCACAATCATCGGTGGATCAGGCAACTATACCTCTAGAAACCTGGATGATTACAATATGGAAACGAATATTCATTTAAAAGCACCTAACGATACTAAAGTCGTCCAGGATGTTGACCGCTATTTTGAGCGAATTTGGTCAAATAAAGATGGAACCTATACAGCTGACTACGAAAAATATCAAAACTCTCTTTCCCCCTATAAATATTTCATGTATATTCTTCAAAAATTATTCCAAGTAACCACTTATTAACTATCATTAAAAATCCCCGGGAAAAATTTCCCGGGGATTTTTAGCTTACCTTGTTCTTCTTTTATTTCGCATTTTCTTTACAATCGGATAAATAATGGGACCGTATTTAATCGCTTTTTTAATCAAATTTCTCATAAAAGGATACCCTCCTCTAGTACTATCCTTTATTCCCGATTTCTTATTACCTAAACGAAAGATTAGAGGAGATTCAATGGACTGGAGAGAACTAGAAAATAACCAGATAATTAGGAGGACGATTTCTCTTATGATCAAACAGGTGAGCCAAATAGCGATTCCCGTCAAAAAGATGGAGCGAGCGGTCCAATTCTACAAAGAGCATTTGGAACTTAAATTATTATTTGAAACAAATCAGATGGCTTTTTTTGATTGTAATGGGCTGCGCTTGCTACTAAGTCTTCCAGAGAAAGAAACTTTCGCACATGCAAGTTCAGTTCTTTATTTTGAAGTAAGTCATATTGAGAAAAGCTACGAACGTTTAATGAAGAATGGGGTGATTTTCATTAGTAAACCTCACCTAGTTGCGAAAACAGATGACGTTGAAACGTGGATGGCGTTTTTTGAAGATAGTGAGCAAAACACACATGCCATCATGAGTGAAGTGCTAACAAAATAAAGAAAGGATGCCGGTGGCATCCTTTCTTACTTGAGTTCTAAACCTTACTTAATCTTCATCTTTTACATCTGGATCTTCTGGAAGCGGCTCATTGGCTTCTTCTTCTAATCGTCTCTTCATTTTTTCCAACTGTTCAAAATGAGTATTAAACTGCTCTTTATATAGCAAATATTGCTCACCATCAAAAATGGTGCGAACGCGCTTCTCTCGAATGAGCGTTTCGATATAGGATTCTGGTAAAGATAAATATTCTGCCGTTTCTTTAATAGTGAGGTACATGCGCCTGCCTCCAATATACGTCATTACGTCTCAAGTCTTATTCCAATTTAATACTCTAGATGATGTTTAGATGACTTGAACTACTATAAGATTACCATAGGGAATAGCATAACGACGGAAACTCGGGGAGGAAATATAGTGAGAAGTGGATTTATGGTCATTGTTGGGTTGCTTGCAGTAGGGGCGGTTTTATTAATTTTATTTGAAAACACCTCTCTTTTTGCACGAGGAAGTGATGAGAACAGCATTGAGTTAAGTGAAAGAATTAATCAAGTTAGTATTTTGACGCACAGCAGTGATATGAACATAGTCACTGAATCACGTGATGATGTGAAAGCAACCTTAAATGGTAGTGGAGAGCTTTCGGTGAGAAAGAAGGGAAATGCGATTGAAGTTGAAGTGAAGCGAAAGTGGTATAAGTTTTTTAACTTTAACGGGGGATCAGATGTTACTGTTTACCTCCCAGAAGACTTTAAACACGATCTCAAGCTTGAGGTTGGCTCAGGAAGTGTTGTCTTCAATAATGAAGAAAATCCTACCATTTTAAACGAAGTAGATATTGATATGAGTTCGGGTGATGTTGAACTTTCCAACCTGGAAACAAAAAGCTTCGAGCATGACGGCTCATCTGGTCGTCTTATCATCGATCGACTTTCAACCGAGAAGGGAAGCTTTGATATAAGTTCTGGAGACGTGATTTTAACCCATTATTCTGGCCCACTTGAGGGAGAAATGTCATCAGGTGACATGAAAGTTCAAATGGATCAGTTAACAGGGGATGTATCGTTTGACCTTAGTTCAGGTGATGTCGATTTGGACCTTCCGGACAATGCTGATTTCACATTGGATAGTGAGGCAAGCAGCGGGGACATCTCAACCAAATTCACTTTAGAAGAGCAGACGATTAGCAATAAGGAAATATCAGGAGTACATGGTTCAGGGAAGTATCACGTGAAGATATCCCTTTCAAGCGGAAGCGCCAGCGTTTATTAAAAAGGAACACCTGCTTTCCAATAGGATGGCAGGTTATTTTTGAGTTTTCAATGGAAAATAAACGATTTGGTTTACTCGTCGGTTACTTTAACGGCATTTATCATTTCACATCACCAAATTATTTCCATGAAAATATTCCTTAACATGTTCTAGGTAATATTTATAGCCCTGCCTTCGTAATTATACTCGGTGGAACGCTCATTACCATTATAGGAATCTTGAGCATTCTCTTCATTCAGAAATCAGAAACAAAGCATACAAAGCAAGCTTACAAAATACCTCGCTATAAAGAAAAAAACCACTTTTCAGCTCTGCTGAAAGGGCGCCCTATGATGACCAATCCGATTGGTCACCACAGGGCGTAAATGAGTCTAATATCAACAACATTCAATTACATAGTCTTTAAAATAAGAGATTTTTTTGCTAAAAATCTTGATTGCCTTCGAGGAGCGGAATACGTGATTTGTATCTCTCAATCAATGCCTGATTCGATTCATCTGACCCGTCTACATTCCCGCTCTTAAACACAGGAGGAGTTATTCCCCGTTCAATCAACTGATGAATAGTTTCTACAGTAATACCGTTGAGGATCCCCATTCCTATAACGGTAGAGATTGAACCAAATGAGACTTGATTCTCTGTATCTTGAATCACCGCATCACCCACCTCAACATGGTTATCAATCACTTGATCTACTACATCGTACAAGTACTTTCCTTCTTTGTGACGAGATGATTGTCCATTTGAAGCTTTTCGTGAGGTTAAGCCGATAACGTACGCTCCTCTTTCTTTACTAAGAAGGGCAACATCAATCGGAACCGGGTTACGACCTGACGTCGATACAACGATCACTACATCGCCTTTTTGAATATCCTGGTCCGCCATGAATTCCCGGGCTAATCCATTCGTTCGCTCTAGAGCAGAAGATCTCGTTCCGCCTCTATGGAGCATTAAGTCTTCAATAAAAATAGGACGAATTGGCACAAGCCCACCTGCACGGTAAAAAACTTCTTCCGCCATCATGTGAGAATGTCCACATCCAAATACATGAATGATTTTTCCGTTTTCGATGCTATCAGCTAGAGCGACTGCTGCTCGCTCGATAGAAACGGCTTCTTTCTCTTCAATTACTTGAAGGGATGTTCTAATTTTGTTGAAGTAATCATGAAACAAATGAACGCCTCCTCAATGAAATTAACGCTTAAGTGTAATCATAAATTTATACCGATCTGCTCTGTACGAAGACTTCACTACTTCAAGCGGTGTATCATCCGCTAGTTTCGTATTCCTCTGAATGAGCAGTATCGGTGCTCCTTTTTGTATATTTAGGTATTCTGCTTCCTGCTGAGTTGCTACAGAAGACTCTAACACTTGGGTCGCTTCCTCAATCTTGATCGCTAGCTGATTTTCAATGTGATGATATAAAGAGTGCTGTACAGTTTCTTCCGTCAACCCTTTTACGAGGTTAGCCGAGATGTACGTCTTCTCAAGTGCCATTGGGATACCATCAGCAAGTCTGACCCGTTTAATTTCGTAAACAGGTGCGTGATCCTGTATTTTTAACTGCTCCGATATATAAGGTGGAGCAGGTACAATTTCAAACCCTACTAGTTTACTACTTGGTTCCATGCCACGTGATTTCATATCTTCGGTAAAACTTGTTAACCCCATCAGCTGTTGCTCAATTTTTTTCTCAGCAACAAAGGTACCTACTCCCTTTTGTCGATAGAGGTAACCCTCATTAACGAGCTCTGTAATGGCCTGTCTTACTGTCATGCGACTAATGCCAAAGCGCTCTGCATATTCTCGCTCGGATGGAAGCGAATCTCCTGGGGTTAACTCGCCTCTTTCAATCAGTCCTTTTATCCACTCAACTAACTGATAATAAATAGGTAATGGGGACGTCTTATCAATCATCGGAAATAACTCCTTTCAGCGCACTGTTACGCCTGATAACGCTTTTTTATCAGCAATAATTGTAACATGAGAATGCCTGTTTAACACCGATGCAGGAAAGGATTCGTCCACTTCACCTTCAACCAATTTCCTCATTGCCTCGTTCTTTGCTTCACCAGCAACAAGTAACAAAATCTCTTTGCTTTTCATAATGGTTGCAATCCCCATCGTAATAGCTTCATGTGGTACTTCGTTAATATCGTTAAAAAAACGAGCGTTGGCTTCTCTAGTAGATTGAGCTAGCTGAACTATTTGTGTTGTAGCTTCAAAAGAAGTCCCAGGCTCATTAAATCCGATATGCCCGTTACTACCCATTCCGAGTAGTTGCACATCAATTCCACCTGACTCTTTAATGCTTTCTTCATATGTTTTACATTCATCATTAAGATCAATCGCCGTACCATTTGGAAGATGTATATTCGCACTTGGAATATCGATTTCCCCAAAAAGTTTCTCATACATGAAAGCATGGTAGCTGTTCGGATTATCAGCTGAAAAACCGACATATTCATCAAGGTTATAAGTAGTAATCTCCTTGTAGGTAGTATGATTTCGTTGATGATCCTGAATTAAATGCTTATAAGTCCCTTGCGGAGTTCCTCCAGTCGCAAGTCCCAAAACCATACTTGGATTTGTATGGATTTTATCAATAAGATAATTCGCTGCCAGTTCACTCATATGCTCATAGTCATGTGCTTCAATGATTCTCATTTTCTACATCCCCTTTATTCGTATATGCAAGGTGTCCATTACAAAATGTCATCATCACTTCTCCATCAATGGATCGTAAGAAAAAGTCTGCATCTTTTCCCACGGCAAGGCTTCCTTTTCGATCAAAAACACCAAGCTGTTTCGCAGGATTTTCCGATGCCATTTTTATCGCGTTTTCAAGAGTACAGCCGGTAAAAGCCTGGATGTTAGCAAGTGCATCCTTCATTTTCAGCACACTACCTGCCAAAGTTCCATTATCTAATAGCGCTTTACCATCTTTCACTTCAACATCTTGTCCACCCAAATCATAGCGACCATTTTTTAGACATTTGGCTCTCATCGCATCGGTGATTAAAATCATCCCAGCATCTGATTTTTGAAAATAAGCTAACTTAATCATTTCAGGTCTCACATGATACCCATCTGCAATCACTTCTGTTTTCAATTGCTTACTTAACAGAGCAGCACCTGCTACACCCGGTTCACGATGATGGAGACCTCTCATCCCATTATAGAGGTGGGTAACGTGAGAGGCACCACATTCAACTGCCTTCATGACCTGCTCATATGTGGCATCGGAATGACCAATTGAAGCCACAATACCTCTTTCTGTTAAATATCGAACAAGTTCCATGCCACCTTCTATTTCAGGTGCCAGGGTAACTAGCTTAATCGTGTTGTTTGCTAGTTTATTCCACGTTTTAAATACATCCACATCTGGTCGCTGCATGGCATGTGGCGGCTGTGCACCTGCCCGCTTACTATTAAGGAATGGACCTTCTAAGTGAATGCCAAGTACTTCCGCATGTCCTGGTTGTTGTCTCTCCATTAAGTACTCGCCTGCATTCTGAATAGCACGCTCAATCGCCTTTGCTTCTTGAGTAATAGTCGTTGCTAGAAAGCTCGTTGTTCCTTCACCTGGAAGTGCTTTCGTAATAGTATCAAGCGCTTCAGTAGAAGCGTCCATCGTATCGGCTCCATTCACGCCATGAATATGGACATCAATCATTCCAGGAAGCACAGATACGCTTTCATTAAACGAATAGACTTTTTCTTGTCCTGCTATAGTACGTTCATCTGTATGTCCTATTTCAATAATTTTACCGTTATCGACTTTAAGATAGCCGTTTTGAATCGTTTGTTCTTCGCTATAAACTGTCACATGATCAATAACAAAACACGTTTCATTCACGATGAGACACTCCTTTTTTCGGTTCATCTTGTTATTAAAATCGTACCACCAATAAGTACAGTTGTCTATACCAGCATAAACCCAAATTCGTCCTGTGCGAGGAAATTGGTATAGACAACTATATTTAGTGCTGTTATGATGAACATGACAATAAAACGTTTTCAAATTTCGAAAGGGGTTGAACGTAAATGCTCGGAGCTTTACAACGTATTGGTAAGTCCTTAATGCTACCAATTGCTGTACTTCCGGCTGCTGCCTTGCTATTGAGGTTAGGGCAGGATGACTTACTTGGTATTCCATTTGTAGCAGCAGCAGGGGGAGCCATATTTGATAATCTCGCACTTATCTTCGCAATAGGTGTAGCCATTGGATTTTCTAAAGACAGCAATGGTGCGGCCGGTCTAGCCGGTGCCATCGGTTATCTTGTTCTTACACAGGGGACTCAAGCAGTTAATGAGAATATTAATATGGCGATACTTGGAGGAATCCTTTCTGGTATCGTTGCGGGACTTCTTTATAATCGATTTCATGATATTAAACTTCCAACCTGGCTTGGTTTCTTTGGTGGACGACGCTTTGTCCCTATCGTCACAGCCACAGCAATGGTTATTCTAGCAGGGATATTTGGATTTGTTTGGCCTCCGATTCAAGAGGGCATTAATTCGATCGGACAATGGATTATCGATGCAGGAGCACTTGGTGTTGGTGCATTCGGATTCTTAAATCGACTCCTTATTCCATTCGGACTACACCATGTCCTAAATAGTTTAGTTTGGTTTGTCTTTGGTGATTACAACGGAGCAACTGGAGACTTGAATCGATTCTTTGCTGGAGATCCAACCGCTGGTATATTTATGGCTGGTTTCTTCCCAATTATGATGTTCGGACTTCCGGCAGCGTGTTTTGCAATGATTGCAGCTGCTAAAAAGGATAGAAGAGCAGAAGTAAGCGGAATGTTAATCGGAATCGCATTTGCATCCTTCTTAACAGGGATTACTGAACCAATTGAATTTGCCTTTATGTTCTTATCACCATTATTGTATGGGATTCACGCTCTATTAACTGCCAGTTCGATGGTTCTGGCGTATGTGCTGGATATCCATCACGGCTTCGGTTTTTCTGCAGGAGCCATTGACTTTTTCCTGAATTACGGCTTGGCACAGAAGGCAGGTTTACTCCTTGTTATTGGGATCATTTACGGAGGAATCTATTTTGTTGTATTCTATTTCCTTATTAAAAAATTAAATCTCAAAACACCTGGACGTGAAGATGAAGACATGTCATATCCAACAAATGCACCAGCTACAAAAGAAGACAAATACGATGTAATGGCAGGTCACTTTATCCGCAGCATTGGTGGCATTGATAACATCTCATCTATTGATAATTGTACAACAAGACTCCGTTTACAAATGAATGACATGGCAAAAGTAGACGAAGCAGAATTAAAGCGTCACGGTGCTCGAGGTGTAGTGAAAGTTAACAACCGCAACTTGCAGATCATCGTAGGAACTGATGTGGAATTTGTTGCAGATGCAATGCGCGGAACAAATTCACATGCTTCTAAAGAGAGCAACGATACAACTATCAATCTTACAAAAACGCTAGCTGAGCAAGATTTCGTCATGCCAGTCAAAGGAAAAATTATTCCACTGCAGGAAGTTCCAGATGAAGTGTTTTCTGCAGGTATGATGGGGGATGGCTTCGCAATTCTTCCTGAAGACGGACATTTCGTTTCACCGGTTGATGGTGAGATTATAAGCATCTTCCCTACAAAGCATGCAATCGGCATTAAGTCGAATAGCGGCGTTGAGATATTGATCCATGTAGGAATTGATACCGTCAACTTAAAAGGAGAAGGCTTTACAACACTTGTAAACGAAGGGGATACAGTTAAGAGAGGCGATAAGCTTATGACGGTCGATTTAAGTAGCGTCAGACGTTCCGTACCTTCAGTTGCAACTCCAGTCATTTTCACGAATTTACAAAAGTTGAAAATCAAAAAATCCGGTAATATTAATCAAGGCGATAGTGGAATCATTTCGATTGATTAATCGCCAAAAACGAAGAAAGGCAGCGGATATCCGCTGCCTTTCTTTTTTTATTTATTCATTTTATCAAGAAATCCGCCGAGCAAATCATCTGCGCTTTCTTCTTCCTCTACCGCTGAACTTTGCTCCTGTTGCGCCTGATCCCAATCAAAATTCATCAAATCATCATCAGACGACTTGGAAGGTGCTTCAATCGGTTCATAAACGTCTTTTGGCATAGTCCTTTTCGAAACTTCATCTTGCAAATAAAGCGCCTGATCAATATCAATCGAGTTGCTGTTAAAAGATGCAAGGAGTGATGCAGCCCGCACTGGATCAGATAAAATTTGGTAAACGATGTTGCCAAGAAGCGCTTCTGAATGCTCATGCTTAAGCCAATCTCGTTGGGCTTTGCTTAATCCCTTAGGCAAAGGCACAGTAATAGCATCATTATCGCGCCTTATCGTTTGCGTGACACCATCTAACACATACTCCGCAACGCGGCTTGAGAAGTTACGCTTTTCTTCGTCCTTTAACTTCTGAAGCTGCTTTAGAATATGATCAGGTGTATCAGAGGGAAGACGAAATGTAATCGCCTGTCCTCTCTGAATCCCCGTCATCCCCGCCTTTTTCATCAAATCACCCTACTAGTTTTTGACCTTGTTCTTTTCTTCTCTCTTTTCCTGGGGCTTGTCTTTATTATTCTTACGATTAAAGTCAGAGATGAGCTTGTAGTAAGCATTCGACATCATCCAAATGCTTTCTTTTTCATCTTCAAAGAAATCAATATTGTAGCCATCAAGGTTGTTATTCAATGTTTTAAGGTAATCTTTTAGAACAATGGAGCCACCACCAACGAAATAGCAGATTTCAGATTGAGAGTTCTTCTGCCAAACGTTACGAAGATGGCGATATTGCTTCTTAGCTAGTTCTAGTAAAATGCGATCCGTAATATCATGAACGCTTGTACGACTTCCGCGAACCATAATATGATTACGATCGTTTTTCTTCGTAATAATATCTACTACGTCTCGACGGCTGTCGAGCTCCACACCATGCTTAGAGCGGATTTCCTCACGAATGGCTTCTAGTGACTCAGCAACTCCAAGATTAAAGCCCTGCGCCTTATCATCGTCGACATTACGATTCTTAATAACCGCGATGTCAGTAGAAAGACCACCGATATCTTGAATCAAAATACGCTTATCAATTAAGTCTTTATTAATAATGTTTAAATCGCTGTCCATTACAAGATTAATGTAAGCAGCAAAACCTTCAGGGTAGACCTTCACTTCATCAAATTTAATATTAACTTTCTTTCCTTGGTACTTAGGCGTTACAAGAAATTCTACCTGGTGGACGGATCCTAGAAGTCTTGAGCGATATCCAACGTCCTTTCCTTCTTTCACTTCACGTAGTGGAAGTCCTGTACCAAGCGTGTAATTCGCATCCACAACGCCGTTCTGATTTCTGAAATTTGCTGAGTTCTTTGGATCAACAGCATCTAGAGCAAGTGATGCAAACAACATTACAAGAGTTTGATCCTCTTCTGATTTTGCGCTTCCTGGATCTAATTCTGTTGGGTTGTCACTCTTAGTCGCCAGATTGCCAACCCGATAGATCGCGTTGTTATCTTGTAGAGCAGGGGAGTGTACACGAATATGAATGCCATCAAGCGGATCTTTAGTATCCAACTCTTCAATTCCAATTACAGGGCGATCTTCTATATCTCTAGCAATTACGTTTGGTATGTATAGATCAGATTCAAGTTTTCCATAGATTCCTTTTAACGAGTCGTTACCTACATCGACTGCTGCAATTCTTGAATTACTCATAA
Organism: Anaerobacillus sp. 63XJN7_5_ISO-PGPR-S23-430; assembly: GCF_056173695.1. NCBI lineage: Bacteria > Bacillati > Bacillota > Bacilli > Caryophanales > Bacillaceae > Anaerobacillus > Anaerobacillus sp. 63XJN7_5_ISO-PGPR-S23-430. The sequence goes on from NZ_CM149686.1 coordinate 4,255,291, forward strand.
AATAATCCATCCTTTCATATTTGAAATCTAGTATTTCTACTATTAACTTAAAATTTATAGAAATTTGCAAATGAAGTCAATGAGTCATTCTATCTAGTTTACAAATTTGTGTACTTGTACACAAATACGTTTACATGTGTACATTTTCTGTATACACGTATACAATTATGTTTACATCCCTATAAATCAACATGCGTACACTTTTGTATACTTGTGTACATTTTTCGTTTACAAGTATACGATTTTGTTTTCATGTGTACGTTTTCTGTATACATTACTTTTTAAGTTCTACTCGTCTTTTTAAGTTCCCCTAATATTCTTTACAATCTATAGATTTTAAGCAGCAACACTAAATCAACTTATTGAAATCCTAAAGAAAGGAAGAGTAAAACAAACTAAGTCTTTTCTGTAAAGGTTCGGAAGTAGAAATTGAAAAAGGAAGATGAGAGAAACTAATCCCTCCCCTTCCCTTCAAACACGTTACATTAATGAGGCAACTCCTGCCCAAAACCATATTTTCAAACCTAACGTAACAATTCCCGTAACTAACCCTGTAACGGCAAATCCTTTCTTAAGAGGGTTTTTCTTCGCAATTACTCCAAAAATGATGGCCAATATTGCCAAAGGATAAGGAATAATTGGCACTAGAAAAAGCACAAGTCCAATAATACCTAACACCATCGAAGATACCGCGAGACCATTGCTCTCTGGTTGTGGAGCTACATTCACATTTCCTTCCATATCAATTCCCCCCTAAAAATCATCTCTTTTTAGAAACCTATTTTTTTACATAATTGAATTTATTAGAGTGGCATTGATTTTATTCCATTAAAAAAAGCATGTAGCAATTAATTGCTACATGCTTTTTTTGTGTATTTTTCCACTAAGCCAAATATAATCAGGGTTTCTCTAGCAAATTAGGCTACAAATCCTCCTCTATTTCATCACAACTTAACTATAAGCGGGCTCACTTTCATTGAGAGCAAGCGTCTGTACTATTAAGGCATTGATTTCCTTGAATAATTCAGGATTTTCTCCTAGTAACTTGCCATATGAAGGTATTATTTCTTTAATTTTGGGTTCCCAATCAGCCATCATCTCTGGGAAACATCGCTCGAATATCTCAAGCATAACGTGTACAGCAGTAGAAGCACCTGGAGAAGCGCCAAGAAGCGCAGCAATGGAACCGTCAGAGGAACTAACAATCTCTGTTCCAAATTGAAGCGTTCCTTTTCCTCCACCTTCCGTATCTTTAATTACTTGCACACGTTGACCAGCCGTTACGATATCCCAATCTTCACTTTTGGCAGTTGGAATAAATTCACGTACTTCTTCCATACGTTTTTCATCTGATAACATGACTTGTTGCACTAAATATTTTGTAAGGCCCATCTCTTTTAAACCAGCAGCCATCATTGTTAACACATTATTGGGCTTAACTGAGCCTATTAAATCCAAATTTGACCCGCCTTTTAAGAACTTTGGTGAAAAGCCCGCAAATGGTCCAAACAACAAGCTTTTTTTGTTATCAATATATCTTGTATCAAGGTGAGGAACAGACATAGGAGGAGCGCCAACTTTGGCTTTTCCATACACTTTTCCATGATGCTTCTCAATCACCTCAGGATTATTGCATACCATGAAGAGTCCGCTTACCGGGAATCCGCCAATATGTTTTGACTCAGGAATACCAGTCTTCTGTAGTAGTGGTAGACTACCTCCTCCACCGCCGATAAAGACGAAATCAGCTGTGTGATACTCAAGATTATCGTTGTCGATATCCTTTACCTTTACTTCCCAAATGCCATCACTATTTCGTTTAATATCTTCTACGCTATGCTTATAGTGAAGTTCTACATTTTCACCTTCTAAATGCTCAAACAGCATGCGCGTTAACGCTCCAAAATTGACATCTGTACCAGAGTCAATTTTTGTCGCAGCAATCGGTTCATCTGACGTTCTTCCATCCATGATGAGTGGAATCCATTCTTTCAGTTTCTCAGGATCGTCCGAAAATTCCATTCCTTTAAACAATGGGTTAGCTGACAACGCTTCCAATCTCTTTTTCAAAAATTTTACATTATCTTCCCCATGTACAAGGCTCATGTGAGGAAGAGGCTTGATAAAGTCCTGTGGTTTATCAATCAATTGATTGTTTACTAAATAAGACCAAAATTGTTTTGAAAGCTGAAATTGCTCATTGATTTTGACAGCTTTCTCAATGTCTATCGACCCATCGGTCTTTTCAGAAGTATAGTTTAGTTCACATAGTGCAGAATGGCCTGTCCCCGCATTATTCCATTCATTAGAACTTTCTTCTCCTGCACTTCCTAGTTTTTCAAATACTTTAACGTTCCAATCAGGTGCTAATTCTGTCAGTAATGATCCCAAAGTCGCACTCATGACTCCAGCACCAATTAAGATAATGTCTTTTTTTTGATTCTTGCTCATGATACCCTTCCTTGTCTCATTTATTTGTAATAAAAAGAATAGGCGCTCATGCTCACATGTCATAAAAAGCAAGGCGACTCTTAGGTACACAACATGTTCTATCTTAATTATACCTTATCATAGTCAATTGTTATAATTGTAGAAAAAATATCTAATAATCTGATGCGTATTTACTAATTTTTACACGTTATTTGAAGAAAAAGAGGCTTGAAAAACAATACAGAAACTAACATCGGAAATTATAAAGTTAAATAAGGTAGGATCATTCTTATTTAAAAAAATTTACTATCCCAGGTAGCTTAAAGACCAACTTCTACCATGAAAAATAAATATTATCCAAGATAGAATTCCTAACAAACCAAATTCTTATTTGGAATCACACTAACCATTTTCCCTTTTAGCCCCGTCATTAACCGTTTTGAAGTCTGTTTGTTCTTATCCAGAGGTTATAGAGTTTTGATTTGTTTCTATGTCGATTTACTTAAACACAAGACGACTCTTCCTCTTGCACTTTTCATTGAATGCTTTTAAAGTATATAATGGTTAAATTCAGTCTAACTAGTAATGGATAAGATAGAAACATTATTACTTTTTAATTTTGGGAACTTGTTTTCCCTTAAGGAAAGGGTTCAGATATACTATGAAAGATAATTTTTGGCACGAGTTGCCTCGACCATTTTTTGTTCTTGCTCCAATGGAAGCTGTGACGGATGTTGTTTTTCGACATGTTGTGAGTGAAGCAGCGAGACCTGACGTGTTTTTTACAGAGTTCACCAATACTGCAAGCTACTGCCATCCGAGAGGAAAAGACAGCTTAAGAGGACGATTGACATTCACAGAAGATGAACAGCCAATTGTTGCCCATATTTGGGGAGACAAGCCCGAATACTTCCGAGAAATGAGCATTGGCATGGCAGAAATGGGTTATCGTGGAGTGGATATCAATATGGGCTGTCCTGCTCCTAATGTTGCCACTAAAGGGATGGGATGCGGACTCATTCGTCGTCCTGATGTTGCAGCGGACATCATCCAGGAAGCGAAAGCGGGGGGATTGCCCGTCAGCGTAAAGACTCGCCTTGGTTATACGGAAGTGGAAGAATGGCGTCACTGGCTGAAGCACCTTCTAGAACAGGATATTGTTAATCTTTCCATCCATCTTCGTACGAAAAAGGAAATGAGTAATGTTGATGCGCATTGGGAGCTGATTCCGGAGATCAAGAAACTTCGAGATGAAGTTGCCCCAAATACGCTTCTGACGATTAACGGCGATATTCCAGACCGTCAGAAGGGACTTGAACTTGTTGAGAAGTATGGCGTGGATGGCGTTATGATCGGGCGTGGGATTTTCCATAATCCGTTTGCTTTTGAAACAGAGAAGAAAGAGCATACGAGTGAAGAATTGCTTGATCTTCTTAGATTGCAGCTCGATTTACATGATAAATATTCAGCAGAACTAGAAACGCGTCAGTTTATAACGCTTCGCCGCTTTTTTAAGATCTATGTAAAAGGATTCCGTGGCGCAAGTGAATTAAGGAATCAGCTTATGAGCACTGAATCCACTGATGAAGTGCGTGCTCTTCTTGATGAATTTAAAGAAAAAGAAAGATCAAACAAAAGTGAAAATTTTTCTATTTCTTGAGTAAAGTTTGAGTCATTTGAACCAAATCGTTCTTAGATTGTTACAGGAGAGGAGAGCCATTCGTGCTTTTCTCTCTTTTTTATAAGACTATGTTAATAAACCATTTTGATTTTTCCTCATTGAGACTCTGTGATGAGCAATCGCATTGAGCAAAAACCAAGAATCAACAGAAGAAAGCTGGTCTGGCTTCAATATGGAGGCTTGACCCCATTTCTTTAAAGCTTTATCAGATGTAATGTCAGACAATTTATATCTGTTACTTTTAAAAATTTAATATAAAAGCCGGTTTCTCCCGCACTTTTCAAGTATAATGGACCATATTCTGATAATGCATATAATATTTCTTGGAGAGAATTCTATACATATGACGAAAAACCAAAAACGAGGTTGAAAAATGAGTAAAAAAAGTTTTGCAGAATATCATCTAAGCGAAGAAATAAAAAGAGCACTAGCTGTGCTAAAATACGAAACGCCAACAGAAGTTCAAAGTGAAGTTATTCCATTAGCATTAGAAAATCAAGATCTTGTCGTAAAAGCTCAAACAGGAAGTGGAAAGACCGCTTCCTTTGGTATTCCTGTTTCCGATATGATTGAATGGGAAGAAAAAAAACCACAGGCCTTAATTCTTACTCCTACTAGGGAGCTTGCGGTTCAAGTCCGCGAAGACATTACGAATATCGGAAGGTTTAAACGCATTAAAGCAGTGTCCGTTTATGGCAAAGAACCTTTTACGAAACAAAAGGATGAATTGAAACAAAAAACTCATTGCGTCGTTGGTACTCCTGGACGGGTCATGGACCATATTGAACGAGAAACTCTAGCTTTGGATCAAATAAAGTATCTTATCATAGACGAAGCTGATGAGATGCTTAATCGAGGTTTTATCGATAAAGTAGAAGCGATTATGAAAGAGCTGCCTTCAAACCGAGTAACAATGGTTTTTTCTGCTACCTTGCCTAAAGATGTTGAAAATCTATGCCATAAATATATGAACGATCCGATTCAGATTGAGATTGAATCGGACGGGATGACAGCCGATACCATTGAACATTCTTTAGTTGAAGTGAGAGAAGAAGAAAAGATCTCACTCCTTAAAAACATCACGGTTGTAGAAAATCCAGACAGCTGCCTCATTTTCTGCAGAACCAAAGAACACGTTGATTCTGTGTATAGCGAACTAGAGAAATCTGGATACCCTTGCGAGAGACTCCATGGGGGGCTAGAACAAGAAGACCGGTTCTCCGTTATGGAAGGTTTCAAACTGGGGAACTTCCGCTATCTCGTGGCTACCGATGTAGCTGCGAGAGGTATTGATATTGATAATGTGACACTTGTTATCAACTACGACGTTCCTATGGAAAAAGAGAGCTATGTACACCGAACAGGAAGAACCGGTCGCGCTGGAAATAAAGGAAAAGCCATTACGTTTTCGACACCTTTTGAAGGAAAGTTCATTAAAGCAATTGAAAGATACATCGGCTTTGAGCTACCAGTTATAGAAGCTCCAAGCCATCTGGAACTGGCTGGAAAAAAAGCAGCTTTCGAAGAAAAACTTAACAGCAGACGCATTGTAAGAAATAATAAAACAGCCCGCATCAATCAAGATATTATGAAACTCCATTTCAACGGCGGTAAAAAGAAGAAAATTCGTGCTGTTGATTTTGTTGGAACGATCGCAAAAATCTCTGGAGTCACTGCAGAGGATATCGGCATTATAACCATCCATGATCATATGTCCTATGTAGATATTCTAAATGGCAAGGGCTCACTAGTTCTACAGGCCATGGAGAATGCGACTATCAAAGCAAAGAAGTTAAAAGTGAGCATAGCCATTAAATAAAATATTTATAGAAATCCTTAAATCCCCCTCACTTTAAAAGATGAGGGGGATATTTGCTTCTATATGAAATTAAAAGAGACATGATGACCCTAGGAGATTGTTTGGTCTAGCCAAGTTTAGCTCCTACTGTACTGAATACAATGAGAACAAAGTAATAAGTTTTCTCCGGAAAAACTTGAGATTTTGACTCTATTCTTTTATATCCACATTTACTTATGATACGGTTCGCCTCTATTAATCTTAAACGCACGATAAACCTGCTCAACTAGAATAAGCCTCATTAGCTGATGAGGAAAAGTCATCTTTGAGAAGGAAAGCGTGTCATTTGCTCTCTTGAGAACATCATCACTTAAACCAAGTGAGCCTCCAATAACAAAAGCTACCTTACTCTTTCCATATGTTGCGAGCTGGTCAAGGTCACGTGCTAACTGTTCAGAAGTTTTCATTTTTCCTTCAATAGCTAGGGCAATTACGTGAGCATCAGGTGAAATTTTGCTCATAATGCGATCACCTTCCGCCTTTTTCACCTGAAGCATTTCAGTGTCACTTAGGTTCTCTGGAGCTTTTTCATCGGAGACCTCGATCACTTCTACTTTTGCGAAAGGACCGAGACGTTTCGTATATTCCGCAATCCCCTGCTTTAAATATTTTTCTTTCAGTTTCCCCACAGTAACAATACTTATGTTCAAAAGTTATCCACACCTATCCTTTTTTCTTAAATCCACAGCAGATAAACAAGTTATCCACAGAAATTATCCACATATACACATTTTTCACCCACATGTCGTGACCGAATATTAGTTCGATACCATATATGTTGCGCTGTTTTTGCAATACTCACATGTTGTGGACAACTCATTTGATTCTTTCTCAAGCTCTTCTAATACAGGGAAACTTTCTGTTTCATCAACCATTACATCAAGAGCCAATTCAACATGATCTTTACAGCAATATATTTTCATTCTACCTCTCCTTCATTTCACTTATCCACTGTGCATAAGTTTCTCCAAAAAGAAACAGGAGAGTTCCCCCTCCTGCACTATTTAAGAGCTTTGCTGCTCGGCAAGTGTCACTTCTACTTCTTGTTTCGTACCTTCACGATAGACTGTTAATTTCACTCGGTCTCCAATTTCTTTTTTTGTGTAAAGAAATTTACGAAGGTCGATTGAATTCTTAATTTTTTCTCCATCCATTGCTGTTATAACGTCAAGCTCTTTTAAGCCCGCAATATCACCTGAAGAAGTAGGAAAAACACTCATAACTACGACTCCATAATCCACTTTATCTGGCAACTTTAGTGATTCACTCCAGTGATAGGTAGGAATCTCTGAGAGTGATTTTGTTCCTATTCCTATTTGAGGCCTTCTGACTTCGCCATACGACTCTAGATCATTAATGATAGGCTCAGCGATATTGATTGGAATCGAGAAGCCAATTCCCTCTACGCTTGATTGAGCGATCTTCATTGAGTTAATCCCTACTAATTGACCTGAGATGTTAATTAACGCTCCTCCACTGTTACCTGGATTAATAGAAGCGTCTGTTTGAATTACATCAGCATTCCAATCAATTGTCCCATTCTGATCGGTATCTACTGGAAATGAACGCTCAGGGTTGCTAATAATACCTTGTGTGACGGTCCCTTCAAGAAAGCCTAATGGATTACCGATGGCTATAGCTGGTTCACCTGGCTTGAGAGTATCCGAGTCACCAAATTCAGCAACCATTGTAACGGCCTCAGAAGGGATTTTAAGGACGGCAAGGTCCATTAGAGGGTCAGTGCCTACAAGCTCTGCAGAAACGCGCTTTTCGGCGTTTAAGCTCACTTCAAGCTGCCCTGCACCTTCAACCACGTGATTGTTAGTAACAACAAATGCCTCTCCGCCTTCTTTTTTATAAATAACGCCTGATCCTGCTCCAGCTTCTCCGTAATCCTCTGCCCAGAAATCTGTTTTTTGTAAATTAATCACTCCGACAACCGCTTCGCTTACATTCGCAACAGCTGACGTAATGTCATTTGTTACATCAATACTAATATCTTTAGTAATCGCCCGCTGTTCCGACTTCACTTCCGCTTCTTCATCTTGCGGTGGTTGAATATCAGGCAGCACGCCTACATCCGAGAGAGCAGGCACAGTAAAGAGAATAAGTAATGCGCCTAGAATGGCACCAATCAGTCCAGCCATAAATGCGCCGCCGCGATTACCTTTCTGTCGCATCGGTCGATTGTTTTCATCACCATCATAATAGCCCAAATCCTTCACCAATCCTTTCAGTTAAAAAAGGAGACCTCAGAATCAAGACTAATCTATCTTACTTGCCCTCACTCAAGCTTCTCGTTATAACTTCGTAACAAGTGTTGGCGCAGCAGGATCTGTATCATATAGAGCAATCTGCTCCCCGACTGCAAAGCCGTTTTGTTCAAGGGTTTGCTGGACAGAAAGTCTTGCCAGGTCTTTCATGTTATTATCTTTACTTAAATGGGCTAAATAAATACGCTTTGTTTGATCACCAATTATATCTGATAGGGCAGCTCCCGCATCTTCATTAGAAACGTGACCCATGTCACCTAAAATTCGTCTTTTCACATTCCATGGATAGCGCCCCATCATAAGCATATTGATGTCATGATTTGACTCAAATACAAGCATATCTGAATTGCGAATCGTTCCTTTGATTCGATCACTCACATATCCAAGGTCTGTCGCGATACTAAGTTTCTTACCTTCGTGATGAAAGGCATAAAACATCGGCTCGGCTGCATCATGGGAGACACCAAATGATTCGACATCAAGATCGTCAAAAGTTTTCATAGTATCCATATCAAACTGAAACTTTTGTTCTACTGGTATTGCACCAATTAGACCTGACATCGCTTCCCACGTTTTTGCATTTGCATATATAGGCAGCTTATACCTTCTTGCAAATATGCCAAGACCTTTAATATGATCGCTATGTTCATGAGTCACAAGCAACCCATCTAGATCCTTTGGATCGAGATGGGCTTTTGCGAACAGTTCTTCAAGTTTTTTTCCACTTAATCCAGCATCTACAAGAAGCTTATGCTTCTCAGTACCAACATAAATGGCGTTACCAGTGCTTCCGCTTGCAAGCACACTAAATTCAAGAGACATATTCCATTCCTCTCCTACTTATCGCTTGTTACCGTTTTAGGCTTAGAAGGATCCGGTTTCTCACTGTCATCTGAATCCTCCTCATCCTCTTGCTCATTGGTTTCGACCTCTTTAGGATCACTAAAGACTGTTTTCTCAATCGCATTGACATAATAGTTCTGAATTGGTTTATCCTTGTTTTCGTTCTTAACGACAACATGCCACGTTGGAACGAAAACAAATGTATCGCGGTCATCCTCGTTCGTAACCGTTGTGTAATAGCCAATTGACATGTCTTCTACTTTGTCATTTAAAGAAATATCCTGCTGATTCACAAGAAGCCCAATCGTTTCAGAAGCTGGATCGATTTTACGTTCTTTGCCGATTTTCTTTAAGTTCAAGTATGTTTGCGTATAAGAGACAACCTTGTCATCTTCAAGCGTAACAATTAGCATACCTGAATCCTGGCTATAAATAGGACGATCTTCAAAGGTTTCCGCGAAATAAATAATGTTTGGATTATTCTCATCACGGGCGTAAAACTGATACTTCCCACCTTCATACACATACGTCTCTAGAAATATTGAAAAGGCAGAAGGCTCGTCCGGATCGCTTATCGGGAACGGCTTCTTAAGAGTGGAGATTAACTTTCGTCCATCAAGCGTAATGTCCTGACTTGTTCCCTCTTCTAACGTTTTCTCTTCTTGCTCTGTAAATTCATGAACGTCTCCACTAATGAAAGACATCTTCTCCGTTTGAACAGGAAGGTTTTTCTCATACGTGACGTTTAAATTCTTTAATTGATCTTCAATCGTAACCTGCTCATACTGCTCGAGATCACTTAATTCGGTTTGCTTCTTAAATAAATCACTAGCTAGAAAGATATTAAACACAAGAAACGTTAATATTAATATCGTTTTCGTTCTATTCCAATCCAACTGATTCCCCTCCCTGTTCATTGCTAATGGATTGTAGCGGTGTCCAGGAATTGTTCAACTTCACATACCATTGGGGAATAAGCGTAAACTCATAATTTTGTTCTGCTGACCGATCAATTGTGAAACCCATTGTTATGTTTTGTATTTCGGTTTTCTTAAAACTTCCCTCGTCTAGTAGAGAAAGGACTTCTTCATAACTCGGTAGCTTACGATCTCCAATTTCTCTAGCGTATTGAATAACCTTCAACATTCGCTTGTACGTGCTAACATCATCATTTTCAAGAGTTACATCAATCTCATCAAGATCTTCTGTTGAAGAGCTATAGACTGGATAGCCACCCGTATATAGTCGGAAGGTAATTTGATCTGTATTGTTATCAGAAGATCTGATCCATTCGTTCAGCACATATTCATCATCATCGTAATCGGTGATACGAAAACCAAAATGCTTATTGATAAATCCATAGGCATCCAGAATAGGAGATTCATTCGATACATACCGACTTGTTGTAGAAGGTGGATTCTTAAACACCATAAATTCATTTTCATGACTAAACGTTAAGTCTCGGCTACCGTCAGTATAAAGATCAGAAATATTGTTGAATGAGTTCTTCTCAACACGATCTTGTTCAGGAAAAAGCGCTTCTTTAAAATCTTCTTCATTTGCTAGCTCATCGGAACTTCCTCCGAACGCCGCTAAAGAAGGACCTTGTATCGGAATATAAAAAGTCGGTAGCTCGTCAGAAACTTGAAACGATTTGGCACGAAAGATCTTATTTTCTTCAGCTTCACTACTATTAACCTCAAAAGAAGAGAAGACGTTTGAATACCATTCTTTTATATCATTCGAAGCTTCAACCGTAGCTCGCATTCCATCACCATTGGATGTATTGAGGAAAATGATTTCATTGTTTTTACCTGATGCAATAGACGGAATGATAATGCGATCGAATGTCGACAAAGGAATATCGTCTTTCGAAATGCTCACTAGTTTCTTCAAAACGTCATTTGAAAGCAATGTTGGAAAAATAAGCTCTACGCTATTGCCGGTCTCCCGTATACTTTTCATATCATTCTCCATCGTAAAGGACTTGATTTTCATTCCGGAGATAAATTCATTGTAAAAAGAATCAATGGTATTGGAATAAAAGGAAGTAAAATGTTGATTATCAATGTGATAAACGAGCTGATTTGGTTTTACAACTTCATTGATACTTACTTCCTTAATACCAACAGGACTTGCTTCTGTAGGAGCAGCTTCCTTTTCGTACTCAGGTTCGAATGTCCAAATCTGCCACGTTAGAAACAAGCTAGTTAAAACGAGAACATTTAGTAAAACGGTTTTAAAGTTCTCAAATTGTTTCTTCGTCATTCTCACTTGTCTTCGACCTCCCTTATTCGCTTATAAGGGAGAGTAAAGTAGATCGTTGTTCCATGTCCCCACTTACTCTCTGCCCAGATATCCCCATGATGGGCATGGATCATTTCCTTGGCAATAGCCAAACCAAGTCCAGTTCCTCCAAGCTGCCGTGAGCGAGCTTTATCTACACGATAGAACCGATCAAAGATCTTCGAAAGATTATTTTTGGGTATGCCAACACCTTCATCACTAATGCTGATTCGGATCTTCTTCCCAATCGTCCAGCATCTTGCTGTGATAGTACCTCCATCCGGGGAGTACTTAATCGCATTAGAAATAATGTTATCAAGCACCTGTGTCATTTTGTCCTTATCCACTTTTGTGTAAATCGCTAAACGCGGAAGCTGCCTTACAATTTCAATATTCTCTCGCTTCGACATCTCAAAGCGATCAAGCACATGATCAAACATCTCAACGAAATCGACTTCCGTAAACTCAAGATGATACTCTTTCTTATCCATTTTAGAAAGCTGTAATAGATCATTAACTAACCTGATCATACGCTCTGTTTCATTTTGCGTGACGCTTAAGAAGCGCGGAGCAATTTCAGGATCCTGTAATGCTCCCTCCTGAAGCGCCTCAAGGTAACTTCTCATCGTTGTAAGAGGCGTACGTAACTCATGTGACACATTCACTACAAATTCACGTCGTTCCTGTTCAAGCTGTTCTTGCTCGGTAATATCATGAAGGACAGCAATCAACCCATTAATTGGACCGTCTTCTTTATGGATAATAGAAAAGTTAACTCGAATAATAAACGTTTGTTGATCATCACTTAAATCTAGAATCATTGAGTCAGGACCATTGTAAACATCATCCCACGTCTTCTCTTCAGCGAACTGAAGAATTTTGTTTAGTGATGTTCCAAGAACCGTTTCACGTGAAACGTTCATCATTTCCTCAGCACGATCGTTCATTAGAATGATCATACCTTCTCGGTCTGTAGCAATAACACCATCCGTCATATAAGCAAGCACAGATGTAAGTTTACGTCGCTCACCTTCTGTAATGGCATTAGCTTCTTGAAGCCTTCTTGTTAAATCATTAAAGGCAAGCGCAAGCTGTCCAATCTCATCTTCTCCATACACCTTCACTTTTCGAGTGAAATCGCCTCTGGCCATCACAAGTGCTTGTTTTCTCATATCCGAAATTGGCCTTGTTATCGTACGAGAGATAATAATACCAAGTAGGCCTGTCAGTACCAGGGCAATCAAGGCAGATTGAGCCAATAAACTATTCACTTCATCTGCTTGTTCAAATACCTGATTCATATTTGCCTGAATGTAAACCGCTCCAACAGTAGTGTTTGTTTCACCTTTAATAGGATAGCCATAAGCTAAAAACCGCTCTCCTTCACTATCAAGAAGGATTTCTTGTTCAGCTACACCATTTAATGCACTATCCACGAAATCATTCGTTGCACGTGTTCCTTCTAGACCATCATCATTAAGCGTACCGACTACTTGACCTAATGAATCAACTACTAGAATTTGACGAATTTCATTTTGGCTAAAATTTCTAATCAAGTTATTAATCGTATCATCTTCTTCATCGCTCTTACTGTTCACCTGATCAGAGACATTATCAGCTAGAAGCTCAGCACGATCGCGAATGGAACTAGCGTAGTTACTCTGAAACTGCTCTTCTAACTTGTCGTTAAAATAAACAGAGATAAACTGGATGGCAACAAGAATAAGAAGGACATAAACAATCGCAAACTTAAAATGAATGGATTTAAAAAAACCGACCTTTCCCATCTAAAGTTTACTGCTCCTGTTCCGGTTCACGCATATAGTAGCCAACGCCACGTCTTGTAATAATCCATGTCGGATGGCTTGGATTATCTTCGACTTTCTCGCGTAATCGACGTACTGTTACATCTACTGTTCTAACATCGCCAAAATAATCATATCCCCAAACAGTTTGTAACAAATGCTCTCGGGTCATAACTTGACCTATATGTTTTGATAAATAATGTAGCAATTCAAATTCTCTATGTGTTAACTCAATTGATTCTTCACGCTTCGTAACAAGATAAGCATCTGGATGAATCGTTAGCGCACCCACTTTAATAAGCGAGTTCGGTGAAGATTCTTTCTCAGGCTCCTGCTGACGACGGCGCAAATTGGCTTTTACACGCGCAATAAGCTCACGTGTACTGAAAGGCTTTGTCACATAATCATCAGCACCAAGCTCAAGACCTAGCACTTTATCAATTTCAGAATCCTTTGCCGTTAGCATAATAATTGGCATTTCATATTTTTTACGAACTTCACGACAAACTTCCATTCCGTCACGTTGAGGTAACATGATATCAAGAAGAATCATATCCGGATTCTCTTCCTCAACTTTAGCAATGGCCTCGTCTCCATCGTAAGCACAAACCACCGTAAAGCCTTCCTTCTCAAGATTAAATTGCAGAATATCTGCAATTGGTTTTTCATCATCTACAACAAGAATTTTCTTGTCCATTATGAACGCTCCTTCTTTGATATGACAATATCAATTTACCGTTGATATGAAACATGCATACTTTTGTCTATTTTATCATATTATGTAGGTTTTATTACGATTCCCTACCGCTCTTCCCTTAACTTCTATAAGAGAAACGCTACGTCCTTTCTCTTTCGTCTTATAACACCGTTACCTAATGGCTTTATGAAGTCCTACTAATGCATTCGCCATTCAAACACATCTTTCGCCAGGAAGCCATAAAAGAAACCTTCAGTTTTCACTGAAGGTTATTTTTTCACGTAATTCATTGGATTTTCAAGATCACCGTTCTTATATACTTCAAAATGAAGATGAATACCTGTTGAATCCCCTGTAGTACCCATAACTCCAATTTTGTCACCTTTCTGAACCGTATCGCCAACTGAGACAGAAATGGACGCCAGGTGAGAATAAGTTGTTTTTAAACCGTTATTGTGATTAACAGTAACCTGGTTCCCATAACCACTTCGCGTACCTGCAGCTGTAACCTTTCCATTATCCACTGTACGGATTGTTTTATCCGATACCCCCGCAATATCGATTCCTTTATGGTAAGATCCCCAGCGATCGCCCTGCTTACTTGTAATTGTTCCTCCTACAGCAGGCCATGCAAATGAACCAGTTCCTTTTGATGGAATTACCTTTGTTCCAATTTTAATTACCTCATCTACAGGTTCCTTAGAAACGTCTTCTTTCACAACTTTCTTTTCAACGGCTTTTCCATTTTCACGTTTTACTTTATAAGTAACAGTCTTCTTACCCTTTTCTCCATCTTGCGTTACTTTCTTCTCACCCTTTAAGAGAGAATCACTTTTCTTTTTAGTAACTTGATATGGAATTTCTTTTGTTTTTTCAATTTCTACCGTTTCCATCACGTTTACAAATTTATTCTTCTCAAGAACGTTTAATTGATCACCCTTCTTTATCTCATCCTCACTAGAAAGGTTATTTTTCTCCATTAATTCTTTAACATCCATCTTAAACTTTTTAGCTACTTGTTTAAGAGATTGGTTTTCTGTAACTTTATATGTTACCTCTTCTTCAAAACCTGATTTAAGGAGGGACACTCCTTCCTCCTCCGTTAAAATATCCTCTGGGTTCACTTCATTCTTTTCAACTGTAAATGGTTGTGAGAGCTCAACAGCATCGATCGGATGAGGCTTATCACCTGATTCGAATACATTCAGACTTGTTCTCTCAATTTCCTTCACTTTATCATCAGTAAGTAAGGACTTAGCGTACTCCCATAGAGCATCTTTTGCTTGTTCCTCACTTACGAAGCTCCCTACCTGCTCTCCATCAAAAGAGAGGGTATACCCTTCACCAGTAAACGTAATTTCTTCATCTAATTGCTCGAGTGCTTCCTTATTGTCAACTGAAGGTTTAAATAAGCGTTCCGTCACAACCTCCACGTCATTCTCAACTGATAACTTCACACCATTTGCCTCTTGTTCGTTTTTTAATTCCTTTATATTTTCGTTCAATACCGCTCGACTATCTACAGTGCCTACGTTTTCTCCATCTATATAAACGTGATAAACAGGCTTCATGAGATTATAAACTGATGCACCAACTGGTTCTATCCAAAAAAGTGTACTAACACTCGTTACAATGACTGAAAGTTGTATAAAACGACGTACATTTATTTTTTTCATGCGACTTCCCCCTGCTATAGCTAAAACTATCTTTTTTACTCACGTTTCGCACTTTATCATATACAGGAAGTCACATGGGTACAAATACTCAACTTGTAATAAAAATGTAGTCATTTCGTCACGATCGTGGCAACTCATACCAGAAAACTGGAAGGTTCTTCATCGATTACCTTACACTTTAAATAAGGATCACGACTGCAGGAAATAGTTCGCTTTTAAAAATCAACAACAAAAAAACGCATACCCCTCAATGAGAGATATGCGATATATGTACGTTGTTAATTGAAAAATAATGGTGGCTCCGGACGGAATCGAACCGCCGACACGTGGATTTTCAGTCCACTGCTCTACCGACTGAGCTACAGAGCCATATAAGATATACTGTCCATCAGCTTATGCTGTGTAAAACCTCTGTCCCTTCCTCTACAAGCCTTGCTTTGAAGCTAGCTGTGTCGGGACAACTCGTCGGAAATTCGATTAAGCTTTGCTCGTTGCTCTACCGACTGAGCTACAGAGCCATATTACTAATTCCATTTAATAGATTAAATGGCGGTCTCGACGGGAATCGAACCCGCGATCTCCTGCGTGACAGGCAGGCATGTTAACCGCTACACCACGAGACCAAGTTATGAGTGTATTTTGCTCACTTACGTTAGAAAGTAGTTACATCTAGCAGTGAGTTTAGGTTGCCCCTAAAGGGACTACCATTAAATTTTATCATCGATGTTTAATCGACGTAGTTAAAATTTTTATTTGGTTGCGGGGGCAGGATTTGAACCTGCGACCTTTGGGTTATGAGCCCAACGAGCTACCGAACTGCTCCACCCCGCGACGATATGAATGAAAGATTGCTGCACCTGCTTCTTTATGCTGTGCACTGTTTCTTCCTCTGCAAGATTATGCTCCGAAGCGTATCCGTCGAAACAACTCGATGTTGATTCAATGATGTAACGCTCGTTGCTCCACCCCGCGACGATATGTATCATTTTCATCTAAAGAAAATGGTGAGCCATGAAGGACTCGAACCTTCGACCCTCTGATTAAAAGTCAGATGCTCTACCAACTGAGCTAATGGCTCGTCATAAGTATCTTGTAACGACGACAAGATTTATCATATCATTGGATTTCATAAAAAGCAAGAGATCTTGAAAAGAAAATAAAAAAACAGCCATGGAGTAAGTTAACCCTGTCTTAATTTACCCCTTTGCCTGTTTATTTAATCGCTCTTTCATCATTTCACGAATTTCTTGTTTCCGACGATGACGTTTAATGGCGAAACGATTGACCTCTTGAAAAATGAGTGAGGATTCCTTATCCGTTTTGAGATGAAACTTCACACCAAAAAAGTGGCTTGCTCTTGTGTTTGGATCATTAGGGTCGTTTGGCTTCCCCCACACCACTTCACCTGTAATGCGAAATGGTTCATCATTTAACTTAATCGAAAACTCCATATTCGTATGCATTGGCGCTTCAAAATCTACAGAAAAACCAATACCTTCGAGTCCGATATCATGAATATAAATTTTATGGTTAAAATCCGTAGCGACAGGTGTGTTCTTTTCAATAATTCTCATCCTTGCAGCAAAAGGAACGTCAAGCTGCTGACGAAAGACCTGTCTTTTATTCCGACTCATGCGAACACCTCATCAAAGTTTAACAATTTTGATAGTCCAAGTTTACCACAAAAATCGTTTTTCTGCAGAATTTTCCAACTTCTAATGTTCTAAAAAAAGCTGGCAGTCTCAGCTGCCAGCTCGATCAATTAAGCAAAAACGCCACGAATCATATTTGTTTGATTACGGTCTGGACCTACTGAGAAGATTGATAATGGAATACCTGTCAATTGTGAAACACGCTCAATGTAGTGACGTGCGTTAGGTGGTAAATCACCAAGGTTTTTCACACCAGTAATATCTTCTGTCCAACCAGGCATTTCTTCATAAACAGGTTCACATTCAGCAAGAACCTTAAGGCTTGCTGGGAACTCTTCAATAACTTCACCTTTGTACTTATAGGCTGTACAAATTTTAAGCGTTTCGATGCCAGTCAGTACATCAATGGAATTTAGAGAAAGATCGGTAATTCCGCTTACGCGGCGTGCATGTCGTACTACAACGCTGTCGAACCAGCCAACTCTGCGCGGTCTGCCAGTCGTTGTACCATATTCATTTCCTACTTCACGAATTTGGTCGCCTACTTCATCATGAAGCTCAGTAGGGAACGGGCCGTCACCTACTCGTGTCGTATAAGCCTTCGAAACACCAACAACATGATTAATTTTACTAGGTCCTACACCTGAACCAATTGTAACCCCACCAGCAATTGGATTTGAAGACGTTACAAATGGGTATGTACCCTGATCGATATCAAGCATGACACCTTGTGCACCTTCAAATAGAACACGACGCCCTTCATCAATGGCATCATTAAGGACCACTGAAGTATCTACAACATACTTTGCAATCTTTTGGCCGTATTCGTAGTATTCTTCAAGAATATCTTCTTTTTTAAAGCCTTCAACTTCATACATTTTCTCTAGAAGACGATTTTTATCAGTTAGGTTACGCTCCAGCTTCTCTTCAAATACTTCTCTGTCAAGAAGATCACAAATACGGATTCCCACTCTTGCAGCTTTGTCCATATATGCTGGGCCAATTCCTTTTTTCGTTGTGCCAATTTTATTTTCGCCTTTGTACTCTTCTTCCACGACATCAAGCTTCAAGTGATAAGGAAGAATAACATGTGCGCGATTGCTAATGCGCAGGTTATCTGTATTAATATTGCGTTCATGTAAATAGGCAAGTTCTTCAAGAACAGCTTTTGGATCAACAACCATTCCGTTTCCGATGACACAAATTTTATCGTCATAAAAAATTCCTGATGGAATCAAGTGAAGTTTGTACTTCGTATCATTAAATACAATTGTATGTCCTGCATTGTTTCCACCCTGATAACGAGCGACAACTTCTGCATTTTCCGAGAGGTAATCCGTAATCTTTCCTTTACCTTCATCGCCCCACTGTGTTCCTACCACAACTACTGATGGCATTTGAGCACCTCCAGATGCTTCCTACGATTAATTCATCAAGAAGCATACTTCTTTTTTTAAAAAACCCAGGGTAAGTGTACCAATTTGATGGTTGTAAGTCAACAAACCCGAACAATTATATAAATAAATATAATTATGTTCGTTATTTAGTTATTCCTTTCGAATAAAAATAAGACAAATGTAGTGCTTTTATTATGCTCATTTTTGTGAACTATAATAAAAAAGCCTCATAAAAGAGGCTTTTTTAGGCACCTGGTGGCATGTCACCTTCATCATGACGCCTTTCCAGGTTAACGAATTTATTGTATTCTTTCACAAATGCAAGCTCTACTGTTCCAACTGGACCATTTCGCTGCTTTGCAATAATAATTTCAATGATGTTTTTATTTTCCGATTCCTTATCATAATAATCATCTCGGTATAAGAACGCGACAATATCAGCATCCTGCTCAATACTTCCAGATTCACGTATATCAGACATCATTGGTCTTTTATCCTGTCTCGACTCAACTCCACGAGAGAGCTGTGATAGTGAAATGAGAGGTACTTCAAGTTCACGTGCAATGCCTTTTAAGGACCTCGATATTTCGGAAACTTCTTGTTGTCTGTTCTCCCCAGATCCATTACCACGAATAAGCTGCATATAATCAATTAGAATCATGCCAAGGCCCTTCTCCTGCTTCAAGCGTCGACATTTAGCACGAATATCACCAACTCGAATACCAGGAGTATCATCAATATAAATACCGGCATTTGAAAGACTACCCATAGCCATCGTCAGCTTCTGCCAGTCATCTCCTGTCAGTCCACCTGTTCGAAGACGTTGTGCATCAATATTCCCTTCAGCACAGAGCATACGCATGACAAGCTGTTCAGCACCCATCTCAAGACTAAAGATCGCAACATTTTCATCCGTCTTCGTAGCGACATTTTGAGCAATGTTAAGAGCAAAAGCTGTCTTACCTACAGAAGGTCTTGCTGCAACAATGATCAAGTCATTTCGTTGAAAGCCTGCGGTCATTCGATCAAGCTCAGAAAATCCTGTAGGAATGCCTGTAATATCTTCAGTACTGTTTTGTAGCATTTCAATATTATCATAGGCAGTTACAAGAACATCTTTAATAGATATAAAAGCTCCTGTATTCTTTCGCTGAGAAACCTCCATAATGGATTTCTCAGCTTCTGATAGAAGGTTTTCAATCTCATTTTCTTTCGCATAGCCATCGGAAGCTATATCTGTGGCGGCGCGAATAAGTCTTCTTAAGATTGATTTCTCTTCCACAATTTTAGAATAATACTCAACGTTCGCAGCCGTAGGAACTGAATTAGCCAGATCACTTAGGTAAGATACTCCACCAATTTCTTCAAGAATTTTAAGGTCCTGCAGCTCTGATGTAACCGTGACAAGATCGACAGGCTCACCCTTCTCGGAGAGATCAATCATGACAGAGAAAATCTTCTGATGTGCCGCTCTATAAAAGTCTTCTGGCTGCAATACTTCCGTTGCTGTTGTGAGTGCATCAATTTCTAAGAAAACAGCACCGATTACCGCTTGTTCAGCTTCTATATTTTGAGGTGGCGTACGATCAGCAAATAAATCACTCATGTTGTTTTCCCCCTGAGCATTTCGCTATTTTCCACCCGTGATCACCTATTATTGCTCTACCACATGTACTTTAACAGTTGCTGTTACATCATGGTGCAATTTAATGGGTACATTCGTGTATCCCAGTGAACGGATTGGTTCATCAAGCTCGATTTTACGTTTATCCACTTTGATGTCGTGCTTTTTCAGTTCTTCAGCAATATTTTTACTTGTAATGGATCCAAATAAACGGCCGCCTTCACCAGATTTTGTTTCCAATTCAACTTCAAGGCTTTCGATTGTTTCTTTCAGCGCTTTTGCCTCATCAAGCTCTTCCTGAGCCTTTTTATCATCACTGCGCTGTTTTGCTTTTAAAGTTTTCATATTTGCATTATTTGCTTCTAGAGCTAGATTATTCTTCAACAGATGGTTACGAGCATAACCGTCTGCCACATTTTTCACTTCGCCTTTTTTACCTTTACCTTTTACATCTTCTAAGAAAATCACTTTCATGATTCATCTTCGCTCCCTTCCAAATAGTTATCAATTGTTTCCTTAAGCAATTCTTCTGCTTCTTCGATTGATCCAGAATCAATTTGCGTCGCAGCATTGGTTAAATGTCCACCGCCATTAAGGCCTTCCATTATAATCTGAACATTAACATCACCAAGCGATCTTGCGCTAATGCTAATTTTACCATCAGTTCGTTTCGAAATAACGAAAGAAGCAATCACGCCGCTCATTGATAAGAGCGTGTCTGCGGCTTGTGCAATCAATACTTGATCGTATGTTTGGTCTCTTTCACCGAGTGCAATCGCAATACCGCTTCGATATATGTGCGATTTCTCTATAATTCTGGCTCTCCTAATATACTGTGCAATGTCTTCACGTAGAAATTCCTGTACAAGAACAGTATCAGCTCCATGTGCCCTTAAATAGGATGCAGCGTCAAACGTTCTAGAGCCGGTTCTAAGCGTAAAGCTTTTTGTATCCACAATAATCCCTGCCAAAAGAGCTGTTGCTTCCATAATGTCCATTTTGAGCCTTTTCGGCTGGTATTCAAAGAGTTCCGTTACAAGTTCAGCTGTAGAAGAAGCATATGGCTCCATATAAACAAGAACTGGATCTTCAATAAACTCTTCTCCACGTCTATGATGATCAATGACAACCACATGGTCAAGCTTTTGTAAAAGGCGCTCTTCCATTACAAGAGAAGGTTTATGGGTATCGACGACAACTAGAAGCGTATTCGGTGTACAATTCTCGAGCGCATCTTCAGGATCAATAAAGCGAGCCCAAAGTTGGTCATTCCCTTCAATCTCTTCCATTAATCTTGAGACACCACTTGTCCGCTGATTTTGATCAAAAACGATAGAACCTTCTTTTCCATTGGCCTGTGCTACTTTTAATATACCTATCGAAGCGCCGATGGAATCCATATCGGGATTTTTGTGTCCCATAATAATGACTTGATCACTATCCAGTACAAGTTCTCTTAAAGCGTGAGAAATAACTCGTGCTCGAACCCTTGTCCGCTTTTCAATCGGATTGGTCTTTCCTCCATAGAACTTCACTTTCCCGGTTGTCTGCTTAATCGCCACCTGGTCACCACCACGTCCAAGCGCTAAATCAAGACTAGACTGAGCTAATTGACCAAGTTCCGTAAGTGTACTGTGACCACTACCAATACCAATACTCAATGTAATGGAAATGTTCTCTTTCGAAGTAGCTTCACGCACCTCATCAAGGATAGAGAATTTATTTTTCTCCAAATCCTGAAGGATCTTTTGGTTTAATACAGCAAAGAATTTCTCAGATGAACTTCGCTTCAAGAATATTCCCTGCTCATCAGCCCAGTTATTCAGAATCGAGGTAACAGAGCTGTTTAAGTTACTACGCACCTGATCGCCAAGTCCCTGGGTTACTTCTTCATAGTTATCCAGATAAACAATCCCAACAACCGTTTTTTCTTCGCTATAAAGACGTTGTATTTCTACCTTTTCACTCACATCGAAGAAATAGAGAAGTCTTTCTTCTTGTTTGAAATACGTTTTGTACTTACGATCATGGATCGTTAAAATTTCTTCATTCGCTTCTGACTTCAAAAAGGGAATAATTTGCTCCGATATATCATTCAACGAAAGTCCTATCAATTGCTCTTTCTCCATCATGATAGGCAAATATGGATTGGTCCATTCGATGTGATAATCCTCATCATACAGCAATATTCCAAAAGGCATCTCCATCAGAGCCTCGTCTCCCACCTTCTTCACACGGTGAGACAGAGTTGATACGTAATCCCTGAGTGCAGCTTGAAATAAAGATTCAGCTCGAATCGCTGTATAAACAAGAAGCGTCATGACCACTACGCTTCCAACCCCTAATATCCAGTTGTAATAGGTGATGATGCCGATAAACAGGATGGAAATGACGAACAAGGCTACCACATGATAACCATGCCACCGTTTCGTTAAAAACTTTGGCATACTTTCAGCTCCTACCTATGATTTCATTCTCCTTCGCAATTCGAAACCAAGATCAATGATTCCAATAATAACAATAAATGATGTTAGTGCGAAGCCAAGAACCGTTAACAGAATTGGCACGACGATGGGCCACCCCTTTTGATGGCTAAAAAAGTAAATGACTGCAAGCCCCTGAACAAATATCAGTGCGTTGAGTATTAAGTAAACGTTAATGGATGCAACAAATACAGCAGATCCTTCTTCTAATCCTACCATCATAACAATAGTAACAACTAAATAATACCATAAAAAACTCTTCGGAAATGACCATTCTCGGATTGGTGGAAAGACTGGTGGATGAAAATTTCCTACCCTCTTTAAAATCGGCACTGAAATAAGTTGAGATATAAGCGCAATAACTGCCCCCATTAATACAAGAACAGTTGGGATAAGATATCGAATTAAACTAATTTGCTCCCTAGCCTGAGCAATTTGATCCGAATTCCCTCCTAAAGCTTTCGCCATTGACTCAGCCTGTTGAAAAGATTGATTCATCATTTCCATAGATAAATCTGCTGGATTTTGACCAATAAGTAAAATACTTGAAATGAAAATGATAACCAAACCAACAACATAGGCAATGGTACTTCCAAGTAAAACAGCAAGCGCAGATTTACGAAGATAATATAAGTACCCTGCAGTTAAACCACCAAGACTAAATACTAAGGTAAAAGCAAACGAAGGTATACCAGCTGTTAATACCCCAATAACAATAGTTACGGCCCACATCACCAATCCACTCTTCAACCCATTCCGAACTACCATTAAAATAAACGGCACTGGAAGAGCCCATAAAGTAATTACACCAACAACGGGTACATACATCGTTACCAAAAATAAAACAGCAAACACAGCCGCAAGCGCAGCCCCTTCAACTAACGGTACAACAGCACGATTCTTCATCATTAACTCCTTTTCTGTAAAGCGGAAGTGGGCGATTAGGCTCGATAAGCACTGTAACCTTTTCATTTGAACACGGTCTTTGTGTTCAGAGGAAAAGGTGAAGTGATCGAGAGACTGCCCACTGCAGCTGGATCAGTAAAGCGGAGCGGGCCTGCTAAAATCCGCAGGCTGTTGGAGCCCATGAGACTGAGGCGCTTTTTGTCTCATTCGATTGGGCGAAACAGCCGAAGGATTTGGCCCGCGCAGCTAGATCAATAAAGCGGAAGTGGGCGATTAGGTCCGACAAGCGCTGGAGACCTTTCATTTGAACACGGTCTTTGTGTTCGGATGAAAGGTTGAAGCGACTCGAGGACCTGCCCACTGCAGCTGGATCAATAAAGCGGAAGTGGGCGATTAGGTCCGACAAGCGCTGGAGACCTTTCATTTGAACACGGTCTTTGTGTTCGGATGAAAGGTTGAAGCGACTCGAGGACCTGCCCACTGCAGCTGGATCAGTAAAGCGGAAGTGGCCGATTAGGCTCGACAAGCACTGGAACCTTTTCATTTGAACACGGTCTTTGTGTTCAGAGGAAAAGGTGAAGTGATCGAGAGACTGGCCACTGCAGCTAGATCAGTAAAGCGAACGATAACGTTCGACTACTAAATAAATCTACATTCAGTCTCACGCCCTACCATACCAGTATTTACACGAATTCAATAAACTACCTTTTATGAAATTCAAAAAAACGGGTCGAAATCCCCTTACTACATTGTAAGAATTTCTGCCCGTTTCAGCAAATGTTTCATTAATTTGAATAGTAAGCATTAAGAAAAGGCTGTTTTCTCAACAGCCTACTATGTATTACATAAGAGATAAAGACTCTTCTTTTGCGCTATCCATTTCATTTTGAAGCCATTTTTCTAATTGCATAGATGCTTCGGTAGCATCCTCACCGTCAGCAATAAGAAGAAGTGAGTCATTTTCTTTCACCGTAAGATTGAACGTTATTAAGCTTGTTAAGTTCTTTGCGTTAATGCTATGACCATTACGATAGAGTGACACGTGACTGTTAAACGATTTCGCTTTTTTTACGAATGCCATAAGGGAGTTCATACTAAGCTGCTCTGTCAGATTAATTGTTGTTGTTTCCACATTCTTCATTATTGTGGTTCCTCCTTACAGATCTCTTGTAAGGTTCTTATTCCCTCAATATGTGAAGTCATAAACCACTTATTCTCCAACAATGTAAAAAAACATTATTTCAGAATAAACTTGTATAGAAAAAAAACAGTGGGACAATGTCCCACTGTTTTAAAACTTACTCACCAAGTACGTATGGTAGTAAAGCCATTTGACGAGCACGTTTAACCGCACGAGTCAATTGACGTTGATATTTAGCGCTAGTACCTGTTACACGACGTGGAAGAATTTTTCCACGCTCAGATACGAAACGCTTAAGAAGATCTGTATCTTTATAGTCGATGTAAGTGATTTTGTTTACTGTGAAGAAACAAACCTTTTTACGACGACCTCTGCGTCCACCTGGTCTTGCCATGGGTAGTTACCTCCTTTGCATTTAAAATTCGATCTCTGTTTTCACCGCTCGAAACAGAGAGTATTAGAACGGCAAGTCATCATCTGAAATGTCGATCGGCTTGCCATCGCTCGCAAACGGGTCATCTCCAAAATTGGAGTGATCACGGTTGTTATCACGATTTTGGTTCTGATTCCCGTAACCGCCGGTTTCTCTGTTTTGGTTGCCGCCACCGTAGTTGCTACTGTTGCCGCTTCCGCCACCGCCCTGGTTTGCACCTTTAGGCTCGAGAAATTGGACGCTTTCAGCCATCACTTCTGTCACAAACACACGCTGTCCCTGGCTATTATCGTAAGAGCGAGTCTGAACTCGTCCATCTACACCAGCAAGGCTGCCTTTTTTCAAGAAATTGGCTGCATTTTCTGCCTGTCTGCGCCATACAACAATGTTGATAAAATCAGCTTCGCGGTCTCCCTGCTGATTCGTAAACGGGCGATTTACAGCAAGTGTAAAGTTCGCAACCGCTACGCCACTAGGGGTATAACGCAATTCAGGGTCTTTTGTTAAACGTCCAACTAATACGACGCGATTCAGCATCAGAACCCCTCCTATTTATAAAACAATTACTTTTTAGCTTCTTCTAGGTTGATCGTCATGAAACGAAGAACATCGTCGTTGATTTTCATCAAACGGCTGAACTCTTCAATCGCTTCAGTATTACTGTTAATGTTAAGAAGCATGTAGATCCCGCTGTTGAAATTCTCGATTTCATAAGCAAGACGCTTCTTACCCATTTCTTTAGTTTCATTAATTTCCGCACCATTGTCTGTAAGGATACCGTTGAAACGCTCAACAAGAGCTTTCTGTGCATCCTCTTCAATGTTTGGACGGATAATGTACATAATTTCGTAGTTACGCATTCCGTTCACCTCCTTTTGGTCTAACGGCTCTCAATGGTAATTAAGAGCAAGGAGTAAGTATACAAAGATAATTACTCACAGCTTTAGATTATACCAAATTAATTCTTTATTAGCAAGTCCCGTAGAAATTGAATCTATAGACTGGTTGATTTCCGCTTCAGGATGCTCGCTTTCCGCGAAGCGGGCGGTGAGCACCTTCCGCTCCAATCAGCTACGTGTGGATTTTTTATACAAAACCCTTTCAAAACAACAATCTTTTAGAAAAGAACCTATATCTTAAACGTTAAAGCGGAAATGAATCACGTCTCCGTCTTTTACAATGTACTCTTTTCCTTCAAGACGAACTTTTCCTTTTTCTTTCGCGATAGCCATTGTCCCAGCTTCAACTAGGTCATCATAAGCTACAATTTCTGCGCGGATAAAACCACGTTCGAAGTCTGTATGGATAATACCAGCTGCTTGTGGAGCTTTCATTCCAAGACGGAATGTCCACGCACGAACTTCTTGCTCACCAGCTGTGAAGTAAGTAGCTAGTCCAAGAAGGTCATAGGAAGCGCGGATTAATTTATTCAATCCCGGCTCAGAGATTCCGATGTCTTCAAGAAATGCATCTTTTTCTTCGCCTTCAAGTTCAGCGAGTTCGGATTCAATCTTCGCACAAACGACGATAACTTCTGCGCCTTCTTTTGCAGCATATTCACGAACTTTAGCCACATATTCATTATCAGTTGGGTCCAGAAGATCATCTTCGTCAACGTTTGCTACGTAAAGAACAGGCTTTTTCGTTAATAGATGGTAGCCGTAAACAATTTTCTCTTCTTCTTCCGTTAGCTCTACGCTTCGAGCAGGCTGTTCTTCTTCAAATGCTTCCTTAAGCTTTGTGAGAACGTTAAATTCAGCTAGCGCTTCCTTATCTTTTTGCTTCGCCATTTTCTGAACACGGGCGATGCGCTTTTCTACTGATTCAAGGTCTGCAAGGACTAGCTCAAGGTTAATCGTTTCAATATCAGAAATGGGATCTACTTTACCAGAAACGTGTGTAATATTCTCATCATCGAAACAGCGAACAACTTGAGAAATCGCATCTACTTGACGAATATGAGAAAGAAACTTGTTTCCTAGGCCTTCGCCTTTACTTGCCCCTTTAACAATCCCAGCAATATCTGTAAATTCAAAAGCTGTTGGTACAGTCTTCTTTGGATTTACAAGCTCAGTTAGCTTTTGAAGACGCTCATCTGGAACTTCTACAATTCCAACGTTCGGATCAATTGTACAGAACGGATAGTTAGCTGACTCTGCTCCTGCCTGTGTAATTGCGTTAAATAAAGTTGACTTCCCAACATTCGGAAGTCCTACAATACCGGTGGTTAATGCCATCTCGGTCACTCCTTTAAAGTATCTGCCTCAGAAGGCGATTTTTATAAAAATAAAGATGGCTAAATGAGCCATAAATAGACTTTTTTGATCATCTTGTTCAACGAACGACATACCTTACCAATTATAGAGATGACGAAGCAAAAAAACAAGCATCCCCCTTTCTCTATAAGTAAAATGACCGCCCAAAATGGACGGTCAAGATTCTGCATGCTCAAGAACTTTTTTCAATTTTCTAGAGAACTCTTTTCTTGGAAGCATCACACTATGGTCACATCCGAGACACTTGATTCGGATATCTGCTCCCATTCGAATTACTTTCCAACGGTTTTCTCCACACGGATGCGCTTTTTTCATTTCGACAATGTCATTCAAGCCAAAGTCTTTATCAGACATAAGGATTCCCCCTTTATGCTTTTTCTTTTACTTCACTTTGCTCATCACGCTGATACATGACAACGCGTGGCAGAGCAATTTCAATACCAATTTCATCAAAACGTTGTTTAACCGCTTTTCGGATTTCTCGCCCTATGACCCAGTGCTCCATTGGATGCACTTCTGAGATAATACGAAGAACTACTTCTGACTGCCCTAAATCCTGGACTCCAAGATATTCCGGTTTCACAATCATAGCATCAAACTGCTCATACAGCTCGTCCATTAAATCAATGATCACTTTCTCGGCTTCTTGTATATGTTCTTCATACGCAATGTTCACATCAACAACGGCAATACTATTATGAATAGAATAATTCGTTACTTGATTAATGTTACCATTCGGTAGGATATGAAGTTCTCCTGTCCAACTTTTAATTTTCGTAACGCGTAGTCCAATTTCTTCAACAAATCCTTCTACACTAGAGATACGGACATAATCGCCTACAGAAAACTGTTTTTCGAAAATAATAAAGAAACCTGTAATAACATCACGCACAAGGTTCTGTGCCCCGAAACCTACAGCAAGACCAACCACTCCGGCTCCAGCAATTAGGGTCCGAACGTCTACGCCAAATTCACTCAAAATCATAACTAGTGCAACAAAATAAGTAACATAGGTTAGAACATTCTCAATCAACCTTATGAGAGTCGCTTCTCTACGTTCCGATAACCGGAGGGGGCTTTTTAAACGAATAGAGAAAATCTGACCTAATGCTGATTTTGCTATTCGCAAAAAGATCCATGTACCAATTAAAATAGCTAAAATAGTAAGTGCACTTTTGACCATATTCCCCCAAAGCTCACGATTGGATAAATACTGATATGTAGGCGTCCACAAAGAATCGAACCAATCCAATCCACATACCTCCCAGTTTTTAGTACTATGATAACAAATCATACCGTTTAAGAACTGGGAAAATCAAGATAGATGCTAAAATATAGAGATTTAGTACACCGTACAGAGGGTATAAAAAAGCAATTAGTGTAGAAAAACCAAACGCAGTAAACGGAAGCATAATCATGACAATAATAAAAGCGACAATCCATAGAGGAAGACCAAGCAAATCTCGAAATCTCGATGTAAGACCAAAGACTCCACTTACAGCTGTAGTGTATATGGCTAACCATAGTAAGACAGACATAATCAAAATCATATAGTACGGATACGTTTTTAAGATCGCAAACAATGGGATCTCGTATAAAAGAAGGTCATGAGCCACCTGTATGAGTGATTGATTATAAAGAAAAGACACTCCCCCGAGAATTAATCCACTTCCAAGGCTCGCAATCCAAATTTCTCCTTTATGCTTAATTTGATGACCGACGGCTGAAAGGACTGCGACAAGTGGTAAAATATTTAGCGCTGTGAACGTAAAAGCCGCTGGCCAGTTCGCTTGTTTTGTCCAATTAAAAAGCATAGCTGAGGGATTCGAGTGAATGAACAATCCAAGTACTGAAAGTAAGAGAATAATAAGCAAAGGAAGAATAATGGCATTCATTGATAACATCCCGTTGATATCCCAGAAGAAAAGGATAATAACTAATACAGCAAGAATACAAATACCTAACCAATAAGGTAGATGAACCACTTCCATCGTTGCCCCACCACCTGCAAACATTACAATCGTTGTTGTAAACAAATACAGGATAATGAGTAAATCATAGATTCCGGTTAACTTTTTGCCCACAAGTCGTTCCAAAATCGGCAAATAATGAGTGGATTTCGTTTCGTAACTTATTTTCATAATCACATAACAACAAATCGAGAACATGACTGTAAATAAAATGATAGCCAGTACGCTTTCATGACCAAAAAATTGCCACAGTTCTCTCCCTGATGCATAGCCTGCACCAATCATCGTTCCTAATATAAGAAACAACCATTTCATTCCACCGCTTATCATGGCATTCCCTCCTAGTCTTACTCAATACGAAATTGAAGTAAAATCCACGGCAGAAATGATCTTGTATGTATAGATCACGTCAAAATTCCGTATACTGTTACTACTATTACAAAGGAGAGAATCCTATGAATCTTCGAGACAAGTTTTTTCAAAAAAAACCTGCTGTATATCGAATCCATCATGAGGATGATCTTGCTATAGAAACACTTAGTGAGAGGATTTCGCTTCTGCTGCCAACGAGAAGAACAGATTCAATTGTGATCGTTTGCATCGGAACGGATCGTTCAACGGGAGACGCTTTAGGCCCGCTTGTTGGAAGCAAATTGCAGCAGCTTCAGCCAAAAGCAACAGTATACGGTACGCTTGAGTCACCAGTTCATGCTGTGAATTTAAATGAAGTGATGACATCAATTGAACAGACGCACACTCGTCCATTTATTATCGGAATTGATGCTTGTCTCGGACGTCTTCACTCTGTTGGAATTATTACGGCAGGAGAGGGCCCTGTGAAGCCAGGTGCGGGAGTAAAAAAAGAGCTCCCAGAAGTTGGGGATATTCATTTAACAGGGATCGTGAATGTTAGTGGATTCATGGAATACTTTGTTTTGCAAAATACACGATTAAATTTAGTTATGAAAATGGCTGATGTTATGGCTATAAGTCTTCATCAATCTATTGAAGCATATGGATCAGATATGTCACTCGAGAAGAACAATGCCTTAAATTGGGGAGATGACCTTCTTCAACTTCCATAACGTCGACAAAAAGACCCGTATCCTGGTCATTTACAAAACCAGAGTACGGGTCTTTTTAATATAGATCTCTGTTACTAAATCATATGGTTTCTTGATTTTTGACTGCTTAACAAAACCTGATTAAATAATCGCATTCTAAAACATCGAAGGCATCAGGTACAGACTTGAGACAAGAATAGCTGCAATTAATAAAGCAGGGAGAAAGTTAGCTACTCGAATTTTAACAATACCGAGCAAGTTCAATCCAATTGCTAGAATCATAATTCCTCCTGCAGAAGTTACCTCTGCAATAAACGCATCGAGAAGGGCTTGGGGGACAAACTGGTTTATCTGTGCAGCAAAGAGAGCAAGAACTCCTTGATACAGCATTACGGGTATTGCTGAAAACAATACACCATAACCTAGCGTTGTTGTAAACATAATTGCAGTAAAACCATCTATTAAAGACTTTGTAAATAATATTGAGTGATCATTTCGTAGGCCACTATCAAGTGCCCCAAGAATAGCCATAGCACCAACAACGTAAACGAGTGTAGCTGTTACAAAAGCTTGAGCTACGCTGCCTTCCGAAGCAGCACCAGTTTTTCTCTCAATCCACTTCCCTAAACCATTCAGCTTTCCTTCTAGATTCCAATACTCACCTAGTATACCGCCCAGCACCAGACTGCCAATTACAATTAAGAACTGCTCGCTTTTCATGGCCATTTGTAGTCCGATAACAGAAACAACTAAAGCTAGGCCCTGCATAATTGTCGTTTTCGTTTGTTCAGGGATGCGACTGCTAACCGTGCCAATCAGCGTACCCGCAATAATGGCTGCACCATTCACAACTGTTCCTAATAATACCATTTCCTACATCTCCTCAGCCAAAGTACCCCTCAACAATTTCTTCTACTGCTTGGATGGTTTTATTAATTTCATCTATTGAATTATAAGGTCCCACACTTAATCGTACCGCTCCAGTAGTGGTCGTTCCGATCGTTTCATGTCCAAGTGGAGTACAGTGTAGGCCTGCTCTTACTGCAATCTCGTAATGCTGATCAAGTATAATTGCAATTTCCTGAGCATCAATTCCTTCAATAGTAAAAGGGATAACTCCAAGGCGTTCTTTATTAGGTCCATACACCTTCACATAATTAATTTCTTTTAATCCATTTATTAGATGCTCAGTTAAATGCAGTTCATGCATTCTTATTTTATGAAGACCCATTTTCTTCACTGCATTGAGACCTGCTAATAACCCGGCAATTCCTGGTGTATTGACGGTTCCGCTCTCAAGGCGTTCAGGGTATTTTAGTGGCTGATCGACCAACTCAGAACTACTCCCCGTACCGCCATGATATATAGGATTAAGCTCAACCGCTTTGCTAACCATTAGTACACCTGTACCCTGCGGACCAAGTAAACCTTTATGACCTGGGAAAGCCAATAGATCAACGCTCATTTGCTCCATATGAATAGGAATAATACCAGCTGTTTGGGAGGCATCTACGAGAAACGTAATTCCCTGTTCTCTGGCTATTTTTCCAATCTCATCGATAGGAATAATTTTACCAGTTAGATTAGAGCCATGTGAAACAATAATCATTTTTGTAGAAGATCGTATGGCATTGCAGAATGCCTCGACATCAAATTCCTCAGTCGTCTCCAGATTAATGTAATCCACTTCAATTCCTGAAGTTTTCTTCATATATTCTAAAGGACGACGTACTGAGTTGTGTTCATAAGAAGTGGTTAATACATGATCCCCTTCATTGAAGGAAAAACCTTTTATTGCCTGATTAAGAGCTCCTGTAGCGTTTGCTGTAAAACAAACGCGTTCAGGTTGGTCAAAGCCAAAAAAATCAGCCAGCTGTTCACGTGCTTGTACAATCATGTTATCAGCGCGCTTGGATAAAGCATGTCCACCACGACCTGGATTTGCCGCGTATTCGGTCATACACTCAGTCATAGCCTGAACAACTTCAGGCGGCTTAGGAAAGGACGTTGCCGCTTGATCAAGATAAATCACATTACCACCCCATTAAGTTCGTTTCAAATTCTACTAAGCTAGAATAAAAGCATAAACTGAATGGCAGTTTATGCTTTTATTCGTTATCTTCTTTCTCTAACACTTCTAATATGCGATTTAGATCTTCTTCTGAGAAAAACTCAATCTCTATTTTACCTTTTTTCTTCATTCTTTTAATTGAAACCGACGTTCCAAATCGCTCACGAAGGTGATCTTCCTTTTCCTTAAGAAACGGATCTGACTTCTCTTTTCTCTTTGTTTCACGTGAAACATTCTGATTCAATTCCGTAATTAACTTCTCTAGCTGGCGAACGTTTAATTTCTCCTGAAGAACTCGATCCGCAAGTGGCTTTCTAGCTTCTTTATTTTTTAATCCAAGTATCGCCCGCCCATGCCCCATCGTGAGCTTTCCGTCTGAAATATACTCCTGTACTTCAGAAGGTAACTGTAAAAGACGAAGGAAATTAGCGAGATGCGGTCTACTTTTACCCAGGCGTTTTGACAATTCTTCCTGTGTCACATCTGTTTCTTCCATCAGTTTCTGGTAAGCATGCGCCTCTTCAATCGGATTTAGATTCTCACGCTGCAAGTTTTCAATTAAGGCAATTTCCATCATTTTTCGATCTGTTAAATCTTTCACAACAGCTGGAACGGTTGTAAGACCTGCTTCTAAAGAAGCCCTATACCTCCGCTCACCTACAACAATTTCATAGCCTTTAATGCTTTGACGAACGATTAATGGCTGGAGGACACCGAAAGTTTGAATCGAAGCACTTAATTCTTCAATCGCTTCAGTACTAAACTTCTTTCTCGGTTGATAAGGGTTAGGACGAAGCTCATTAACGGGAATATCCCTCACAGTCTCGTTCTCATTTTGGGAAGGGAAAAAGGCGTTAATTCCCTTACCCAAACCACGATTAGTCATTGACTAACACTTCCTTTGCAAGTTCTAAATAGCATTCAGCCCCTCGAGATTTTGGATCATAGACAATGATTGGCTTCCCATGACTTGGCGCCTCACTCAAACGTACATTCCTTGGTATGATCACTCGATAGACTTTTTCTTGGAAGTACTTTTTAACTTCTTCAATCACTTGAATACCAAGGTTTGTCCTTGCATCAAGCATTGTTAACAGTACTCCTTCAATCTTTAATTCTGTATTTAAATGCTTTTGGACGAGTCGTACTGTATTAAGTAACTGACTTAGTCCTTCAAGTGCATAGTATTCGCATTGGACAGGAATAAGCACTGCATCTGCGGCTGTAAGAGCATTAATTGTTAATAACCCCAACGATGGAGGACAATCAATTATAATATAATCATAGTTTTTTTCAACTTTATTTAGCGCCCTTTTCAATCTTACTTCCCGGGAAATGGTGGGAACAAGTTCGATCTCTGCTCCTGCAAGCTGAATTGTTGAAGGAATGACGTGCAAATTCTCAACAATCGTCTCCTGAATAATGTCTCCAGCATCTAGGTCATCTACGAGGATGTTATACACACATTTTTCAATATCGCCTTTCTCAATCCCAACGCCACTTGTTGCATTCCCCTGAGGATCAATGTCAACAAGCAAGACCCTTTTACCAAGATAGGCGAGACAGGCACTTACATTCACTGAAGTGGTCGTCTTTCCCACTCCGCCTTTTTGATTTGCTACAGCAACAATATTCACCAAGATGTCACCCCATTCTCCAACCATTCTTTCTTTCTATTTTATCACGTTTGTTATTAGCCGGACGGTATTCTCAATAAAATTCCATTTCCTCCCTGAAAGAGATAGAAACAGAAAACAGCTCAGCATATTTGAAGTTAATACTATCTGTTTAACGTTTTATATGTACAAAAAAAACTCATCCAGTTTGGATGAGTTTACTTCTTTTTAGGTATTCGGATCGTAAATTGATAGTATTCGTCATGGTCTTCTTCATCTGTATCAATCGTTAAACCAGTCTCTGTTACCATATCAAGCGATTGACGGATCGTATTGACAGCCAACCTCATATCTTTACTAACCGATTTTTTTCTAGGCTTCGGTTTAGGTACAGTGCCTTCTAGCATACGAACAACACGTTCTTCCGTCTGCTTCACATTCCATTGTCTTTCAAGAACTTCTGTGAGAACTTTTACTTGATTCTCAGGATTCTTAAGTGGAATCAAAGCACGAGCGTGTCTCTCCGTGATTTTTTTCTCGAGAAGCGCTCTTTGAACAGGCTCGGGGAGCTTCAGTAATCTAAGCTTATTCGCAATAGTAGATTGCCCTTTGCCAAGTCGCTGAGCGAGGCTCTCCTGAGTTAAATCATGTAGCTCAATAAGCTGGGCATAAGCCATAGCTTCTTCAACAGCTGTTAGCTCTTCACGCTGCAGGTTCTCGATAAGCGCAATAGAGGCTGTTTGAGAATCGTTAAATTCCTTAATAATGGCAGGAATTCGCTCCCAACCTAGCTTTTTCACTGCTCTCCAGCGTCTTTCCCCGGCAATAATTTCATACTTGCCTTCACGTTCTCGAACCACGATCGGCTGAATAACTCCATGGGTCTTTATCGTCTGAGATAGTTCAGTAATTCTCTCATCTATAAAAATTGTTCGAGGTTGGAAACGGTTTGGGATAATATCCTCAACAAGAAGCTGTTTCACTTCCTCTTGTTCTGCTTCCATCGTCTCGCTTTTTTCATCGTTCAAACCGAAAAGACGTGAAAACGTATGCTTCATCGCCTAACACCACCTTTAATCGACTCCTTAACTGATTCGCTGCTTCAAAACCGAATTCCTTCCGTCGTAGCAGCGTTCCATGTGAAACACCTATCCGTTCAAATGCAGTCCATCTTTATTATAAAGGATTTTTATTTGGTGTGCCTGGCTTTCTTGGATATTTTTTTGGAGTTGTTTTGATTTTTTTAATTGTAACGATATTACGCTCACTCTTTTCTTTAGGTAGTGTTAGCGTATCTCGTTTCACAACTTCTCCACCAAGAAGCTTAATCGCCTGTTTACCAGACTCTAATTCATCCTCTACACCTGGGCCTTTTAGCGCAACAAAATAACCGTTTGGTTTAACGAGAGGAAGACACAACTCACCAAGGACAGAAAGTCTTGCAACGGCTCTTGCTGTGACAACATCATACTTTTCACGATGATCTTTGTTTTTACCAAATAATTCAGCACGGTCATGATAAAATGACACATTTGTTAGCTTAAGTTTTGATGAAAGGTGTTCTAAGAAACCGATTCTCTTGTTAAGTGAATCGACAATAGTGATGCTTAAATGTGGAAAACAAATTTTAATAGGCAAACTTGGGAAACCTGCGCCCGCTCCCACATCGCAAATATGATAGTCAGAAGAGAAATCAAATGAGAACGCCGCCATGATTGAATCAAAGAAGTGCTTTTCGTAGACTTCCTCTTTATCAGTGATAGCTGTCAGATTCATTTTCTCGTTCCATTCAACTAGAATTTCATAGTATGTTTGAAATTGTTGAAGCTGTTCAGGAGAAAGAGTAATCCCTTTCTCCTCTAACAACTCCTGAAACTGTTGCTCGTTCATAGACCCTCCACTAGTACATTATTTTGCAATTTTAGCGATTTTCCCCTGTTCGATATACACAAGTAAGATCGATACATCAGCTGGATTAACTCCTGATACACGCGAAGCCTGACCAATTGAAAGAGGGCGAACCTCATCAAGTTTTTGCTTCGCTTCAGTTGCAAGACCACCAATCGCATAATAATCTATGCCCTCAGGAATTTTCTTTTCATCCATTTTCTTCATACGTTCCACTTGTTGAAGACTTTTATTAATATAGCCGCTATATTTAATCTGAATCTCAACTTGTTCTGAAACATCTTCAGGAATTTCAAAGTCTGCTGGTGCTAGTTGATGAATCTCTTGATAAGTTACTTCCGGTCTCTTCAATAAATTAGCTGCGTGAATAGCTTCCTTCAATTCAGTACTATTCTCCGGAAGAACATCATTAACCTGCTCGCCTGGTTTAATCACAATCTTCGCAAGACGCTTCATTTCTTGCTCGATCATTTCTTTTTTAGCAAGGAAACGATCATAGCGTTCTTTAGGAATCATGCCGATGTCATAACCGAGTTCTGTTAGTCTTAAATCTGCATTATCGTGACGAAGAAGAAGACGATATTCTGCTCGTGATGTTAATAGACGATATGGCTCGTTCGTTCCTTTCGTCACAAGGTCATCGATCATAACGCCAATGTACCCTTGAGAACGATCCAGAATCACCGCTTCACGCTCCTGTGCATTCCTTGCAGCGTTAATACCAGACATGATTCCCTGACCTGCTGCCTCTTCATATCCTGAAGTACCGTTTAACTGTCCTGCAGTAAAGAGGTTTTTCACTGTTTTTGTTTCAAGTGAAGGCCACAATTGGGTCGGAACAATAACATCATATTCGATGGCATAGCCTGCACGCATCATTTCAACATTTTCAAGACCAGGTACGGTTTTAAGAATTTGTTGCTGCAAATCCTCTGGAAGGCTTGTTGAAAGACCCTGCACATATACTTCCTTCGTATTGCGTCCTTCTGGTTCAAGGAAAATTTGGTGACGGGGCTTATCATTAAAGCGAACAATTTTATCTTCAATTGATGGGCAATACCTTGGGCCCGTCCCTTCAATCATACCTGAATACATCGGAGATCGATGCAAGTTATCATTGATGAGCTTATGCGTTGCTTCACCCGTATAAGTTAACCAACATGGCAGCTGGTCTGTAATAAATTCTGTTGTTTCATATGAAAATGCACGCGGTTTTTCATCGCCGGGCTGAATTTCAGTTTTACTATAATCAATAGATTTATTATTTACACGCGGAGGAGTTCCTGTCTTAAAACGAACCATCTCAAAGCCCAATTCCTCCAAATGGTGCGACAAATTAACGGAAGGCTGCATGTTATTAGGGCCACTTTCATATGAAAGATCTCCAATAATAACGCGACCGCGCATGAACGTACCAGTTGTTAAAACAACAGATTTCGCCTCGAACTCTGCACCCGTTTTCGTAATAACTCCTTTGCAGACGCCATCCTCAACGATTAGTTTCTCAACCATGCCCTGTAAGAGCGTAAGATTATCCTGTTCTTCAATGGTTCGTTTCATTTCACTTTGATACAGTACTTTATCAGCCTGTGCACGCAGTGCACGTACAGCAGGCCCCTTACCTGTATTTAACATACGCATTTGAATATGCGTTTTATCTATATTTCGTCCCATTTCTCCACCAAGTGCATCAATTTCCCGCACAACAATTCCCTTTGCAGGACCTCCTACACTCGGGTTACATGGCATGAAAGCGACAGAGTCTAAGTTAAGTGTAAGCATGAGTGTTTTCGCACCCATTCTTGCTGAAGCGAGTCCCGCTTCCACACCGGCATGACCTGCTCCGACGACTATAACATCATAAGAATCGGCTTTATAACCCATTGCCGTATTCCTCCTTTTATCATCTTATTTCCCAAGACAAAACTGTGAAAATAACTGATCGATCAAACTCTCAGATACTGTATCACCAATAATCTCTCCAAGAATTTCCCACGTTCGAGTAATATCAATTTGTACCATATCAACCGGCATTCCTGCTTCAACAGCGCCTAACGCATCATCAAGCGTTCTTCGCGATTGTTCTAACAAAGCAATATGACGTGAATTAGATACATATGTTAAATCCTGTGACTCTACTTCACCTGCAAAGAACAGTTCAGAGATGGATTGTTCAAGCTCATCAACGCCTTGTTCATGTTTTAATGAAGTCGTAATCATTGGATGCTCTTCTGCTAATTCTTTTACCTTAGTTAAATCTAGTTTCTCATCTAGATCCGTTTTATTCACGATAATAATAACATCCATGCCTTTTACCGCTTCGAACAACTTCTCATCTTCATGCGTCAACTCATCATTATAATTAAGCACAAGCAAGATGAGATCAGCTTGTTTCAAGCGTTCACGTGAACGTTCAACACCTATTCGCTCGACCAGATCTTCCGTTTCTCGAATTCCCGCTGTATCCACTAATCTTAAAGGCACGCCTCTTACATTAACATATTCCTCAATAACATCTCGGGTCGTACCAGGAACGTCTGTCACTATTGCCTTGTTTTCGTGAACAAGACTATTCAATAAGGATGATTTACCAACGTTTGGCCGTCCCACGATAACAGTAGATAAACCTTCACGCAAAATTTTTCCCTGTCGTGCTGTAATTAGAATACCTTCAATTTCCTTAGCCACCTGCTTTAATTGCGTGGTTAAAAGATCTTGCGTCATTTCTTCTGCATCATATTCAGGGTAGTCAATGTTCACTTCAACATGAGCAACTGTCTCAAGGAGTTGCTGTCTCAAGGTAGCAATCAGCGTCGATAAGCGACCCTCCATTTGATTTAACGCAACATTCATTGCTCGATCCGTTTTTGCTCGAATCAAATCAATAACAGCCTCTGCTTGCGACAAGTCAATTCGACCATTCAAAAAAGCTCGTTTAGTGAATTCACCTGGCTCTGCAAGGCGTGCACCACTACGCAAAACCAACTCAAGCACACGGTTTACAGATACCAGTCCACCGTGACAGTTGATCTCGACAATATCCTCTCTCGTAAATGTCCGGGGTCCTTTCATAATTGAAACCATCACTTCTTCAGCAACCTGCTCAGTATCAGGATCAATCAAATGACCATAATGAATCGTATGAGAATCAACGGATTCTAACGCCTGTTTGCCCTTATATAGCCGATCAGCTATCGCAACCGCCTCTGAACCACTAAGTCGGACAATCGCAATTGCCCCTTCTCCCATTGGAGTCGATATTGCAGCAATCGTTTCATATTCCAAAGTTATTCACCTCTCTAATCACACTTCTTTATTCTATTTATTTACGTTTTCTATATAATATAAGCTAGTATTAGTTTAACCAATTATCCACAGTGGATAACTTCATATCTTAAAGCTACAGACTAATCCACAATACCTTTTAGTGTAACCCATTTTCATAAAAAAAGAAATAAGTTTGCTTTCCATACAACCAGCCTAAGAAGGGTGAAAAGAATGGAGATTTCTAGTAAAGAAAACCCAATCTTTCCTCAAAAAAACCTTCGGGCAAAGTGCCCGAAGGTTTCATATCATTTATTACGTGGAACAATAACCACACGGCGATGTGGATCTTTTCCATCTGAGTGAGTGGAAATCCCCTTCTTTTCTTTCAAATAAAGGTGAATTACCTTACGTTCTAACGACGGCATCGGTTCTAGCTGTATATCCTTTTTCGTAACCATCGCTTTGTCTGCAAGACGATCGGCTAACTTTCTTAGCGTCTCTTCACGTCTTTCACGGTAGTTCTCAGCATCGAGTACTACACGGACAAATCGGTCAGAAAATCGATTCGCGGCAAGATTTGTCAAATATTGCAAAGAATTAAGAGTTTGGCCGCGTTTCCCTATCAATATCGCAATTTTTTCACCAGATAGAGTAAAATAAAGATCGCGATCCTCTCTTCTACCTTCTATACTGGCTTCTACTCCCATATTGCTAATGACTTTTTCTAAAAAAGCCCTTGTTTGCTCTATGATGTCAGGTTTCTCGCTTACTTTGATGCGGGCGGGCCTTCCTCCAAAACCTAAAAATCCTTTTTTAGGCTCTTCTAACACTTCAATATTAACATTCTCTTGAACAGTCCCGATTTGATTCAGCGCATTTTCAATGGCATCTTCAATCGTTTTTCCCGTTACCGTAACGCTTCTCACTTCTTCGCTCCCCCCGTATTCGTATCAGCGGTTTTAATGGTAGGTTTCGTAATAAAGTAAGTTTGCGCAATCATAAAGATGTTACCTACAACCCAATATAGCGCTAGCGCTGCAGGGAAGTTAATAGCAAAGACAATAATCATAATTGGCATAACGTATAGAAGCATCTTCATTTGAGGCTGCACCGTTCCACCGCTACCCATCATGATTTTCTGCTGAATGAAGGTTGTTATACCAGCAGTGACTGCCAGAATTATATCTGGAGAGCCAAGGCTAAACCAGAGGAAAGTATGTGTTTCAATTGCTTGTGTACGCATAATAGCATGGTAAAAACCTAAAAGAATCGGCATTTGCACTAAGATTGGTAGACAACCTGCAAGCGGGTTAACACCATTCTGTTGAAAGAGCTGCATTGTTTCTTGCTGAAGCTGCTGTTGCGTCTTCTGGTCTTTACTGCTG
The DNA here is from genome assembly GCF_056173695.1 of Anaerobacillus sp. 63XJN7_5_ISO-PGPR-S23-430. Lineage (NCBI taxonomy): Bacteria > Bacillati > Bacillota > Bacilli > Caryophanales > Bacillaceae > Anaerobacillus > Anaerobacillus sp. 63XJN7_5_ISO-PGPR-S23-430. The sequence continues at coordinate 4,296,033 of NZ_CM149686.1, forward strand.
TACTTTTCTTTAAGTTTCTGCATTTCTGGCTGCAGTTCCTGCATCGCTTTTGAACTTCTCGTTTGTTTGATCATCAATGGAAGTAGTAGAAGTCGAATTAAAATCGTAACAATAATAATAGACAGTCCATAATTTCCATCACCAGTCAAATCAGCGAAAAATGTTAAGACTGCGGAAAGCGGATATACAATGTATTCGCTCCAAAATCCCGTGCTTTCTGCATCAATCGGCTCGTTAATGTTACATCCTGAAAGGACCGCAACGAGACCAATCAATAGAAATGCGAGGGTTATTTTTTTCCTCACGCTTCATCCTCCTTGCAATCATATCTCGACAATGATTTATGTAGTAAAAGCATGCCACTAGTCCCTTTTATCCGGTACAGGATCAAAACCGCCAGGATGAAAGGGGTGGCACTTTGAAATTCTTTTAACCGTCAACCAGGAGCCCTTAATAAATCCATGCTTCTGGTAAGATTCGAAACTGTAATGAGAACAGGATGGGTAGAAACGGCAAGATGGGGGAGTTAATGGAGAAATAAACTTCTGATAGACGCGAATTAGCATCAAAGCCACTTTCTTCATTTAGAATCCCTTCCTTTACTAACTTGTTTCACACCTCTCAACACACGAGCTCTATTAAGCACATGAGTTAAGCTGCTCTTCACTTCCTCGAAACTCATCTCTGAAGTAGGTTTTCGTGCAATTACGACAAAATCGTAAGGGAATTTGATTTGATCTGACAACTGATGGAATGATTCTTTCACAAGTCGCTTCACACGATTTCGTGTCACAGCATTGCCGATCCTCTTACTTACTGAAAGACCTAATCGAAATTGAGGCTGATCATTTCGCTTTAATACATACACAACAAATTGTCTGTTTGCAGTTGAGTTTCCATTTTTGAAAACGTTCTGAAACTCAGAATTCTTTTTAATCCGGTAGTTGCTATTCAATCCGCACACTCCCAGTGTTACTTGGATAAGCATATTATAAACCTTATCTTAAAAAAAGACCACTGATGATCAGTGGTCTATGCAGACAATACTTTTCTACCTTTACGGCGACGACGAGCAAGGACTTTACGTCCGTTAGCTGAGCTCATACGTGCACGAAAACCGTGAACTTTTTTACGTTTACGTGTGTTTGGTTGAAACGTTCTTTTCATTCTATTACACCTCCCTGAGGATAAACTGTATAAAGACAGTCCAAGTAATTATAAGAAAAGACATGGGGAATTGTCAAGTTTAATTAAAATATCAAACACACTTTAACTAAAAGCAATCATTTAAATCTACGATGATCTCCACCAAATAAAGATTGATCAAATCATTTACAAACCTCTTAAAACACCCGTGTGGATAACTCATTTCGACACTTTTCACTTATTCACATCACTTATCGACAGGTTCTACACAAAATCTAGTGCTGTGGACAGTTTTGATCCACAAGATATGTCCTCTGTGGATAACCTCCCGAAAAACATTGCAAACAAGCTATTCTTTTGTTATGATATTTGTGTTTTAACTCGTGAATAAGCTAGAGTGGATTAAAAAGAGTCCACAGTCTGTGGATAATTATGTGGACAGTTATTCAGGTATGTTATTCTTTATGTCCACAACCATGTGAACACAGTCAATAATTCGACTTTCTTCTATATTATATGATCCGCTTTGATATTGTGGACAGTATAATTATTCGTGAATATTCAAATGATTGTACAAAGGTTGTACGTTGGCACATTAGGCGACTATCGTCAGCGAATACAGCCTGTTTTTATTTTGGTGAAAAAACATAAGGGTCTGTTACAATGTCACCCGGTCTGATGATAAGAATCATTCAGAGGCCCGAACTAAGCTCACAATATTAATTTTATTTACTTTTGAACAAAAGGAGGGACTTCG